>NZ_BHZD01000001.1:4800000-8442500 GCF_003865155.1 Streptomyces paromomycinus
AGCCGAGGGTGACGAACGCCAGCGACCAGTAGAGCTTGCTCAGCCGGACGCCGAGCACCTTGTTCCTGGTGAGCGCCAGGTGGGGTGGCTCCTCGTCCCCCGTCCGCAGGCCCGGCGCGAGCCAGAACTTCTTACGGGTGAGCCAGAGCCCGGCCAGGCCGATGGCGAACGAGGCCATGCCGAAGCCGATCATCCAGCGGAAGCCCCAGTAGGCGACCGGGATGTTGGGCCGGTAGTCGCCGGGCCCGTACTTCTCCTGTTCGGCCTTGTTGACGTCGTTGATGCCGGGGACCGGCGTGGAGAAGTCGTTGTGGGCGAGGAAGGAGAGCAGCCCGGGTATCTCGACGGCGACCTTGTTGTGGCCCTTGTCGACGTCGCCGTAGGCGAAGACGGAGAACGGCGCGGGGCCCTCCTTGTCCCACAGCGCCTCGGCGGCGGCCATCTTCATCGGCTGCTGCCGGAACATGACCTTGCCGAGCTGGTCGCCGCTGATCGCGGTGAGCGCGCCGGCGATGACCAGGGTGACCAGGCCGAGCCGCAGCGACGTACGCATCACCTTGACGTGCTTCTTGCGCATCAGGTGGTACGCGGCGATGCCGACCATGAACGCGGCGCCGGTCAGGAAGGCGGCGGTCAGCGTGTGGAAGACGACGACGAGCGTGGTGTCCTGGGTCAGCACCTTCCAGAAGTCGGTCAGCTCGGCGCGGCCGTTGGCGGCGTTGTACTTGTAGCCGACCGGGTGCTGCATCCAGGAGTTGGCGGCGAGGATGAAGTACGCCGACAGGATGGTGCCGATCGAGACCATCCACATGCAGAAGCAGTGGATCTTCTTGGGCAGCTTGTCCCAGCCGAAGATCCACAGGCCGATGAAGGTGGACTCGAAGAAGAAGGCGATGAGGGCCTCGAAGGCGAGCGGGGCGCCGAAGACGTCACCGACGAACCGCGAGTAGTCGGACCAGTTCATCCCGAACTGGAACTCCTGGACGATGCCGGTGACGACACCCATCGCGATGTTGATCAGGAAGAGCTTGCCCCAGAACTTGGTGGCCTTGAGGTACTGCTGCTTGCCCGTCCGCACCCATGCCGTCTCCAGCCCGGCCACCAGGGCGGCGAGGGAGATCGTGAGGGGGACGAAGAGGAAGTGGTAGACGGTCGTGATGCCGAATTGCCATCGCGCCAGGGTCTCTGGCGCCAACGCCAGGTCCACGTCGGGTCTCTCCTTACGTCGCCGTGTGCTGTCTACGGCTTGCTTCGCCCCGGTTTGTCCCGATGGAAGCGGTACATAAGGGGCGCGCTTGTGAACGCGTTCACATTCACAAGCAATTATCACCCATGGCCGGTTTCTGACCCTGACGGGGGGTGCGTGACTACCGTCACGCCCGGCAAACGCGCCGCGTGGCCCTTCCCCGCACTTCGAGAAACAGCAGAGCGGGGGCGTGCGCCCCTAGGCACACGCCCCCGCTCGGTGGTAACAGCTGCCCGCCGCTCACAGCTCCTTGCGGAACTGCTCGGCCGCCTGCAGGAACAGGTCCATCGCCGCCGTCTCGCCGATCGTCACCCGCACCCCCTCGCCGGGGAACGGGCGGACCACCACGCCCGCCTTCTCGCACGCCGCCGCGAAGTCGAGCGTGCGGTCGCCCAGCCGCAGCCAGACGAAGTTCGCGTGCGTCTCGGGAACCGTCCAGCCCTGCGCGACCAGCGCCTCGCAGACCCGCGCCCGCTCCGTGACCAGCGCGTCCACCCGCTCCATCAGCGCGCCCTCGCTGCGCAGCGACACCACCGCCGCCTCCTGCGCGAGCTGGCTCACGCCGAACGGCACGGCCGTCTTGCGCAGCGCGGCCGCCACCGGCTCGTGGGCCACCGCGAAGCCGATCCGCAGGCCGGCGAGCCCGTACGCCTTGGAAAAGGTCCGCAGAACACAGACGTTGGGGCGGTCCCGGTACAGGTCCAGGCCGTTCGGCACGTCCGCGTCGCGGTTGAACTCCTGGTACGCCTCGTCCAGCACGATCAGGATGTCGCTCGGCACCCGGTCCAGGAACGCCTCCAGCTCCGCCCGGCGGACGACGGTGCCGGTGGGGTTGTTGGGGTTGCAGACGAAGATCAGCCGGGTCCGGTCGGTTATCGCCTCGTACATCGCGTCCAGGTCGTGCACCTCACCGGAGGTCAGCGGCACCTGTACGGGCGTGGCCCCGGCGACCTGGGTGACGATCGGGTACGCCTCGAAGGAGCGCCACGCGTAGATCACTTCGTCGCCCGGCCCGGCCGTCGACTGCACGAGCTGCTGGGCCACCCCCACCGAACCGGTACCCGTCGCCAGGTGCTCGACCGGCACCGCGAAGTGCTCCGACAGCTCGGCCATCAGGCCCGTGCAGGCCATGTCCGGGTAACGGTTGAAGGCCCCGGCCGCGGCCACGGCGCTCTCCAGGACGCCCGGCAGCGGCGGGTACGGGTTCTCGTTGGAGGACAGCTTGTACGTGACGGGACCACCCGTCGCAGCCGGCTTGCCGGGCTTGTAGGTGGGGATGCCGTCCAGCGCAGCGCGCAGCTTCGGGCTCTTCTCGCTCACCGCAGGTTCCTCCTCGACCGTACCGTCCGTCGCCAATACTGCACACCTTATGAGGATTGCTCCGCCAGGCGTAGGCCTCGGCCGGAACGGATGCCGCACCGGGGCCTTGTCCGGCTTCCTCGGGCGCGCTGTCCGGCTTCCCGTCAGCGGCGTGAGCCCGCCCCCGGAAGGCCACCGGTCCCGAGGCCCGGCCCGTCCCGGGGCCCACCCCCGGGGCCCACCCCCGGAGTCCGCCTTGCCGGAGGATCATGCTCCCGGAAAGATCATGCGCATCGGCGACCGCCCCGTACGGAAAGATCGTCCGGGCGGAGGTCCGCACCGCCGCAAGATCCCCCCGCACCCCGCCGCCACCGCGCACAGGCCTTGGGGAGCGCTACGCCCTCCGTTACGCGCCGGTGGCTCGCGCCGTGGCGCGCATCCCTCGTGAAGGTGACTTGAGACCGCTTCGAGACCTGGACCAATCGGCCGGCGACTCCCGACGTTCCTCGGAAAGTCGCTGGTGAATCCCCTCAACTCCCTCTGTTTCGCAGGCCATACGAGTCATTCGGCCGTGCAGAAACGTGCCTTTCCACTCCTGCACGCAGCGCCCCGCGAAAGGACCGCCCGAGCCCTACTATCGGCTCGCCATGACAGCAGCAGGGAAGCACCAGGTGAGCCGGTCTACCGGTCGCCGGCTGGGGCGGGCAGGCATCCGGGACGTGGCCGCCGCAGCCGGGGTATCCATCACGACTGTCTCCGACGCGCTCAACGGCAAGGGCCGGCTTCCGGATGCCACCCGTCGCCACGTCCGCGAGGTGGCCGACCGGTTGGGTTACCGCCCTTCCGCCGCCGCCCGCACGCTCCGTACCGGCAAGTCAGGGCTCATCGGCCTGACCGTCACCACGTACGGGGATGAACCTTTCACCTTCACCGAATTCGCGTACTTCGCGGAAATGGCCAGAGCCGCCACCTCGGCGGCGCTCGCCCGCGGGTACGCCCTCGTCATCCTGCCCGCGACCTCCCGCCACGACGTCTGGTCGAACGTCGCCCTCGACGGCACCGTCGTCATCGATCCGGCCGACGGCGATCCCGTCGTCACCGAGCTCGTACGGCACGGCATCCCCGTCGTCTCCGACGGCCGGCCCGGCGGCACCCTCCCCGTGATGGGCTGGGTCGACAACGACCACGAGGCGGCCGTACTCGGCCTCCTCGACCACCTCGCCGAGGCCGGCGCCCGCCGCATCGGCCTGCTCACCGGCACCACCACCGACACCTACACCCGGCTCTCCACCACCGCGTACCTGCGCTGGTGCGAGCGCGTCGGACAGGACCCGGTGTACGAGTCCTACCCCGCGCACGACCCGTGCGCGGGCGCGGTGGCCGCCGACCGCCTGCTGGCCCGTCCGGACCGCCCGGACGCGGTGTACGGCCTGTTCGACCCGAACGGCACCGACCTGCTGGCGGCGGCCAGACGCTACGGCCTGCGCGTCCCCGAGGACCTGCTGCTGGTCTGCTGCAGCGAGTCCACGGTCTACGCCACGACCGAGCCGCCGATCACCACCCTCTCCCTCAAGCCCCGCCGGATCGGCACCGCCGTCGTCCAGCTCCTCATCGACGCCATCGAAGGGCTGGACAGCGGACGACCGGTCGAGCAGGTGATACCGACGGACCTGATCGTGCGGACCTCCTCCCAGCGCAGGTCCACACGGACGACCGTCAGCCCGCCACGGGGACCGTCCGGAGCCTGATCCCGCCGGTCACCACGGAGGCCCCTCCGGATCCGACCGTCACACGTTCGAGCGGCCGTGTGGACGCGCCTTCCGCGTCCGCACGGCCGGAGGTGTGTCCGGCGGCGGGCGGGCGCCCCGCCTGCACCCACCCGTACACCAATCGGCCGGAGCACCCCTCCGGGCGACTTCGGCACGTCGCACCGTCCTCCCGGCGTCGCCGCGCCGCCCGCCCGGCCCCCGGACGCCCGGGATAAAATCGGGTGGATCCCGGAGAAAACGGCAGCGAACACCGGGCGCCGAGCGATTGAGCACCCCCGGGTGCGTCACAACCCGCGAGCGGCATTCCTATGATGGGCGCACGACACCACGGACCGCCGTCGACCAGGCAAGGTCCGCGAGGTGCACGGCGGCGCGACGGTGGAGGGGTCGATGACTCAGGGGGCCAGTGTGGGACCCATGGTGCGGACCATGCCGGCACAACCTCCGGCTCCGGGGCAGCCGCCCGCTCCGCCGGTGCCCCCGGCACCCGCGGTCCCCCCGCAGCCGACAGTCCCGCCGGCCTCCGCGGGCGTGCCTCCGCACGGCATGCCGCCCGAGTACACGCCCACCGAGCGCTCCCTCCCGGTCATCGGCCCCGTCGCCACGGCCGGCGGCCCCGGTCACCCCGACGGCCGTACGGACCTCCCGCCCGTCACCCGCACGGACACCCTCATCGACCGCCCGACCGTCGACCTGACGGCGGTGCCCGAGTCGGCCGTACCCGCCGCTGACCAGCAGGAGGGCGGCGGCCCGCTGTACGTCGTCGGCGACGTGCACGGCTACTACGACGAACTGCGCGAGGCGCTCGCCGCCGAAGGCCTCATCGACGCCGACGGCCAGTGGGCCGCCGGCAACGCCCGCCTGTGGTTCCTCGGTGACTTCACCGACCGCGGCCCGGACGGCATCGGCGTCATCGACCTCGTCATGCAGCTGTCCGCCGAGGCCGCGGCCGCCGGCGGCTACTGCAAGGCCCTGATGGGCAACCACGAACTGCTGCTCCTCGGCGCCAAGCGGTTCGGTGACACCCCGGTCCAGTCCGGCGCCGGCACCGCGTCCTTCCAGGCCGCCTGGCTCCTCAACGGCGGCCAGAAGACCGACATGGACCGTCTCCAGGACCACCACCTGCAGTGGATGGCCCGCCTCGACGCCGTATCGGAGGAGGACGGGCACCTGCTCGTGCACTCCGACACCACGGCCTACCTGGAGTACGGCGACTCCATCGAGGACGTCAACGACACCGTCCACGACGTCCTCACGCGCAGCGACGCGGACGAGGTCTGGGACCTGTTCCGCAAGTTCACCAAGCGGTTCGCCTTCCGCGACGAGGAGGCCGGCCCGCTGGCCGTACGCGAACTCCTCGACACCTACGGCGGCCGGCGCGTCGTGCACGGCCACAGCCCGATCCCGTACCTCCTCGGCGAGGTCGGCGGTGAGGACGACGACGAAGGCGAGGGCGTCGCCGTCGACGGCCCGCACGTCTACGCCGACGGGCTCGCCATCGCCATGGACGGCGGGATCACCATGGCCGGAAAACTACTGGTCGTACAACTTCCCCTGACTGCCTGACCGTTATCCGGGCAGGGGTAGCGGCAGGTAGGGAAGTGGCGCAGCGGGGTCCGAGCCCGGCAGGAGCGGTCCTTATTTCCGCAAACACCCTGTCACCCCGTGCCGGAGGCGCTCTACCATCGGTCTATCCGTAGCAGGCTCTCCTCCGTTTCCGCCCACTGCCCGGCCCACGCCGGCCTGTACGGCCCTACGGAGCATCGGGGGATGCACATGAACAGCGCTCCGCACCTGCTGAGCGAGGACCGCGCGGAATTCGCGCGGCTCCTCGACGAGGCGCTGCGCACCGCGGAATACCGACCGGAAATGACCTCCGCGGCGGGTAAGCACCTCAACACCGAGCAGTTGCGCACCATGGCGCTCAGCGCCACATCGGCCATAGCCGCATGCGCGACGGCCGAATACCGACACTATGTACGGCTCCGCGAGGAGCTGCGCGCTCCGGCACCCGCACCGGACGCCGGCCCCGTGGAAGGCCGTGAGGAGAAAGGCGCTTCCGCGGGCGGCCCGGGGATCGACCTCGCCACGACCGTGGGCGAGGCCGCCGAACCGGCCGGAGCCGGGCTGGCCGCGATGCTCGCGGTCCTGGCACCGGTACTGGCGGGGATCGCCGCCGTCCTGTTCCTGGTCATCGGGTACGTCCTGCGGACGGTCGGCACCGACCCGTCCGCCGCCCAGCCGATGATCAGTGTGGGCTGGGTCTTCGCGGCGATCACCGCCGCGGGCGCGCTCGTCGCGATGGCGAGCCTGGTCCTCGCGGCCTGGCGCAACGGCTCCACCTCGCTCCGCGCCCCACGCACCGGCGACGGCCGCAGCGGCCGGGCCCGGGAGGTGGACCTCGCCCGGGACGCCTGGCGGCAGGCGCTCCTGGAGCGCGGCATCCTGCCGTTCCTGCGCGAGGCCCTGTCCGACCCGGCCGGCGTCAACGGCCACGGTACGGCCCGGTACGTGCCGCGGCGCGGCGTCGAAGGCGGCCGTATCCCGTCCCTGGGCTACTCACGGCCCGACTTCACCAGCCCGGACGGCGGCCCGCCCGCCGCTCCCCGACCCCGCTTCACCAGCCCGGACTTCACCAGCCCCGATTACGGAGGGCCGGATCACCATCCTGAGTAGCGCCCATGCACCACATCCGAGGGGGGTCCGAGTCCGGGCCCCCCTCGGGTTGTGCGCAGAACCGCCACGATGGAGTGAAATGCGGTTTATCGGCCGGGGGTTGGGGTGGCCGGGGACTTACGTTCGGCGGTGGAGGTGATGCTCATCATGAGCACACATGACACACGGCCCCCTCACGTGGGGCGGCAGGACGCAATCGACGTCAACGACTTCGTGTACGCGGCGACAGGGGCGCGGGTACGGAGGCTGACCATGCCGGATGGGACGCATTGGTTTCCGGCGGCGGACCTGTGCCGGCAGTTGAAGCACACCAACACCAGCGAAGCACTGCGCAGGCACGTGCCGGAGCACATGCGATGTATCGCCGGAAGCCTAATTTCCCGTGAGGGTTGGAGCATTCCCGCTGGTCAGGGGCTCAGGAAGTCCATGGTCCTGGTTAGTCTCAACGGGCTGGTCCGGCTGGTGAACGGGTGCGTGAAAGCCGAGTGCGAGCCGTTCAAGAACTGGATCACCGACGTGGTCGTGACCGTACAGCGGGACGGTTCGTACTCGCTGGACGAAGCCGAAACCCAAGTCCGCACCCCGGGAGCACCCAAGGCCTACGCCATGCCCGACCAGGTCGCCGACGTCATCATCCGCATGGAGCAGCGCAATCTCCAGCTCGACGAGGAGTACGCCGTGCTGCGGCGCGAGGAACTGCGGATGTTCGGCCGAATCGCTGATTCACTGGATCGGATCGCGGACAAGCTGGGAGCGGAAGAACAGGTACGGGAAGAACGGCCTGCCTTCACCCCAGCGGACCGGGCTCACCGAGCACCGTGTGCACGACTCGCTGCGGATGCTGCTCAAACGGGGGTGCATCCGCCAGGTCGGGGTGGGCGCCGATGGGGCGCCGAGGTATACGTTGCCCCGCTGATCCGGTCCGGCACGTACGGAACGGGCCCGAAGCCGCAATCGGAACTTGCGGCTTCGGGCCCGGTCGCTGTTGCACGATAGCCATGCTTCGGGGCTCGCACCAGCCTGTGGACACCCCGGGGGCCCCACCCGATGTATCGACGGAACCCTCATTTTTCGTGAGGGTACGCACAAGTCCCCAGGTCGCCCCCTGCGGGTAACGTATCGAGAGTTGCGTGAGACTGTGACGTGAGGTCACAGTCTCAGGAAACTCTCACTCCGCGATCGGCAAATACACCCGATTCCCCGCCGCCGCGAACTCCTTCGACTTCTCGGCCATGCCGGCCTCCGCCTCCGAGGCGGCCGCCAGGTCGCCACCGTGCTCGCGGCGGATGTCCTGGGAGATCTTCATCGAGCAGAACTTCGGCCCGCACATGGAGCAGAAGTGCGCCGTCTTCGCCGGCTCCGCCGGCAGCGTCTCGTCGTGGAAGGCGCGGGCCGTGTCCGGGTCGAGGGCCAGGTTGAACTGGTCCTCCCACCGGAACTCGAAGCGCGCGTCGGACAGCGCGTCGTCCCACTCCTGGGCCCCCGGGTGCCCCTTGGCCAGGTCCGCCGCATGGGCCGCGATCTTGTACGTGATCACGCCGGTCTTCACGTCGTCCCGGTCCGGCAGGCCCAGGTGCTCCTTGGGCGTGACGTAGCAGAGCATCGCCGTACCCCACCAGGCGATCATCGCCGCGCCGATCCCGGAGGTGATGTGGTCGTACGCCGGCGCGATGTCGGTGGTCAGCGGGCCGAGTGTGTAGAACGGGGCCTCTTCGCAGATCTCCTGCTGGAGGTCGATGTTCTCCTTGATCTTGTGCATCGGGACGTGGCCCGGTCCCTCGATCATCGTCTGGACGCCGTGCCGCTTGGCGATCGAGTTGAGTTCGCCGAGCGTCCGCAGCTCCGCGAACTGCGCCTCGTCATTGGCGTCCGCGATGGACCCAGGGCGCAGCCCGTCGCCGAGGGAGTACGTGACGTCGTAGGAGGCGAGGATCTCGCAGAGTTCCTCGAAGTGGGTGTAGAGGAACGACTCCTTGTGGTGCGCGAGGCACCACGCCGCCATGATCGATCCACCGCGCGAGACGATGCCGGTCTTGCGGCGGGCCGTCAGGGGGACGTACCGCAGCAGGACCCCGGCGTGCACGGTCATGTAGTCGACGCCCTGTTCGGCCTGCTCGATGACCGTGTCCTTGTAGATCTCCCAGGACAGTTCCTCGGCCTTGCCGTCCACCTTCTCCAGTGCCTGGTAGAGGGGGACGGTGCCGATGGGCACGGGGGAGTTGCGGAGCACCCACTCCCGGGTGGTGTGGATGTTGCGGCCGGTGGACAGGTCCATGACCGTGTCGGCGCCCCAGCGGGTCGCCCAGGTCATCTTCTCCACCTCCTCCTCGATGGAGGAGGTGACGGCGGAGTTGCCGATGTTCGCGTTGACCTTCACCAGGAAGTTCTTGCCGATGATCATCGGCTCGATCTCCGGGTGGTTGACGTTGGCGGGCAGCACCGCCCGGCCGGCCGCGATCTCGTCCCGTACGAACTCGGGGGAGACGTTCTCGCGGATCGCGACGTACTCCATCTCCGCCGTGATCTCGCCCCGCCGCGCGTACGCGAGCTGGGTGACCGCGGCGCCGCCCCGGCCCCGGCGCGGCTGCCGGGGGCGGCCGGGGAAGACCGCGTCGAGGTTCTTCAGGCCGCCGCGCGGCGAGGTGTGCTTGAGGCCGTCGTCCTCGGGCCGCGGCGGCCGTCCCGCGTACTCCTCGGTGTCGCCGCGGCTGATGATCCAGTTCTCCCGCAGCGGCGCCAGGCCGCGGCGGACGTCGTTTTCGATGTGGGGGTCGGTGTACGGCCCTGACGTGTCGTAGAGCGTCACGTCCTGGCCGTTGGTGAGGTGCACACGCCGGACCGGAACCCTGAGGTCGGGTCGCGAACCGGTGAGGTAGCCCTTGTGCCAGCCGATCTCCGCGGCGGAGTGCTGGCCGTTTTCGGGCGTGCGTGCATCCTGCAGAGTCATGAAGACCCACTCCCTACGCCGGCATTACCCGGTAACAGGTTCGGCGGTCGACGCAGCGATGTCCGTGACGGCGTTCCCGGCTTCGGCCGGACGTTCCGTACGGGGGTCAGCGCCCTCTCAGCCCGGTGCTCCGAGCTCCCGCGATTGCAAAGGTGACACCACGGTAGCGGCCGGTGTGGCGCGGTGAACAGGGGGCCCTGCCAGTTCTTGCGATGATCGGGCGGTGACCAGCAACGAGCCTTCGCACTCCGCGCACGACCACGCTTCCGGGCCGTCGCACGGGTCCGGGCCCATGTCCGCAGCAGGGGCCGGGACCGGTCCCGGGCACGAGCACGGCCTCGGAGCCGCAGCCGCAGCCGCAGCCGCAGCCGGACAGGAGCACGGTTCCGGGCACGGACACCGCCGCGATCACGGACACGGCCATGGCCACAGCCACAGTCACGGGCACGGCCCCGCGGCCCCCGTATCGCGCCACCTCCGCAAGGTCATCGCCGCGGTGCTCGTCCCGTTCGCCGCCGCGGTCCTGGTCGGGCTGGTCGTGCTGTGGCCGGGCGGCGCGCCCGGTCACAAGCCGTCCGGTGTCGGCTTCGACCAGCCCACCGAGAAGGCGAAGGTGGTGAAGGTCGAGGAGGTGAAGTGCGCGGACGTCCACGCCCAGCAGCCACAACAGCCTTCGCAGCAGCAACCGTCCTCCCCCGCCGGCCCCCAACAGGCCAAGCACTGCGAGCGGGCGGTCATCGAGGTGACCACCGGGAAGGACACGGGCCGGCGGTTCGAGTCGATCGTGACGCCCGACGCCACGCGGCACTACCAGGCCGGTCAGGGTGTCGTGGTCGCGTACGCTCCCAAAGCGCCCAAAGACTTGCAGTATTCGGTCACCGATGTGGACCGAACCTTCCCGATGTGGATACTCGCCGCCCTCTTCGCCGCGGCGGTCGTCGTGGTCGGGCGGCTGCGCGGCGCCCTCGCGCTGGTCGCGCTCGTCGTGAGCTTCCTGGTGCTGACGCTCTTCATCCTCCCCGCCATCCTCCAGGGCTCGAACCCCCTGGTGGTCGCCATCGTCGGGGGCAGCGCGATCATGCTGGTCGCCCTCTACCTGTGCCACGGCCTGACGGCACGTACGTCCGTCGCCGTACTGGGCACGCTGGCCTCGCTGCTGCTGATCGGCCTGCTCGGTTCCGTCTTCATCGGCTGGGCCCTGCTGACCGGCAACACCGACGACCATACGGAGCTGGTGCACGGCCTCTATCCCGACATCGAAATCCGCGGCCTGCTGCTGGCGGGCATCATCATCGGGTCGCTGGGTGTGCTCGACGACGTGACGGTCACCCAGACCGCCGCGGTCTGGGAATTGAAGGAGGCCGACCCGTCGGCAGGCTGGCGCAAGCTCTACACGTCGGCGATGCGCATCGGCCGCGACCACATCGCGTCCGTGGTCAACACGCTCGTACTCGCCTACGCGGGCGCGGCACTGCCACTCCTGTTGCTGTTCTCGATCGCACAGAGCAGCGTCGGCACGGTCGCCACGAGTGAGGTGGTGGCCGAGGAAGTCGTACGCACACTGGTGGGCAGCATCGGCCTGGTCGCGTCCGTACCGCTGACCACGCTGCTGGCCGCACTGGTCGTCTCCGCGGACCGGGAGACGGGCCGGGGGCCGGGCCAGGAGGCGGGCCGGAGGGCAGGCCGGGGCTCCCCCCGAGGTCCGGGGCGGAGTACGAGGCCGAGCACGGGGCGCAGCGCAGGACGGCGCGCGGGTCGAGGCGTCGGCAGCGGCAAGCGACGCAAGCACTGAACCGGCGGCCGGGCACACGGCCGAGCCGGCCGG
This sequence comes from Streptomyces paromomycinus, assembly GCF_003865155.1. Lineage (NCBI taxonomy): Bacteria > Bacillati > Actinomycetota > Actinomycetes > Kitasatosporales > Streptomycetaceae > Streptomyces > Streptomyces paromomycinus. The sequence continues at coordinate 4,811,763 of NZ_BHZD01000001.1, forward strand.
TCCGGCAGCGAGCCGGCAGCGGCCGCCCGCTCACCCCGCCTTCTGCGCCTCCGAAAGAATCCGGTCCAGTGTCGAGTCGAGCGTGTCGCACACCTCTTCCTCCCCGATCGGTACGAGTCGGTCCGTACGGTCGAGGAAGGCCACCAGCGGCGGAGCGCCGGCACGGAACAGCGCCCGTTCGTCGGCCACCTGAAGGCTGATGAAGACATCGCTGAGGTGTTCGGAAGAGGACGGCTCGATGCGTACGTCGCCCTCACCGGACGGCTTGCTCAACCCGTCCAGCAGCAACTCCCGGCTGAATGCCCAGGTCACGGGCACATCTCCGGGAAGGTCGAAGGTGAAGCTGACCGCATAGGGGTCCGCGCGGTCGAAGTACAGCTCCACCGGGATACGGAAGGCGAGCTCCTCGGACACGAGAAAGCTCATGATCACTTCTGCCTGAACTGTGTCGGTCATCAACCTCTGCCCCGTACTTGGTCGGAGATGGCCAGGAATCGTCCCTCTTGGCCCCATTGACGCCATCGTCTGTCACGTGCAAACGGATCACAAGGAGTGATTTTTCAGATACTGATAGAGAAAGCGAGTGTCGTTAACGTCGCCTCCACCATTCTGCGTAGTCTTTCGGTAACGCAGTGTAGGCGCTGAGCGTCGCTCGCGGGAAGGGAAATCGCCACGGTCGCGGCCGCCGAACCCACCTGGATCGGAATCGCCGAGCATACTGTGCCCAAGGCATATTCCTGTTGCTCGTAGGCGACTTGGGCGCGGCGCACCGCGTCCAGCCGGTGCAGCAGGTCGTCCTCGCACCGCACCGAATAGGGCGTGAGTGACTGCACCGGGTACCGGGCCAGGTGATCCTTCCTGGACTGTTCGTCGAGTTGTGCGAGCAGACACTGCCCGATCGCATGTGCGTGCGCGGTGGTACGGAAGTCCACCCACTCCTCCACCGGCGGCCGTTGCGGGTCCTCGGTGGCGGCCACCACCTCCACCTCGCCCTCCCGGTAGACCGCGAAGTAGGCCGCGGCGCCGACCCGTTTGCCCACGATGGCCAGCGCGTCCCCCAGCTCGGCACGGCGGCACCGCTCGGCGCCCGCCTTCCCGATGGAGCCGGCGGCCTCTCCGTAGACGAACACCCCGTTCTCGCGCCGCAGGTAGCCCTCGTGCGTCAGGGTCCGCAGCAGGTGGTACGTCGTCGGAAGCGGCAAGCCCGCCTCCCTGGCCAGCTGTTTGGCGGGGGCACCGGCGGAGTGCGCGCCCACCGCCTCCAGCAGGCGCAGCGCCCGCTGCACCGAGCCGATCAACGTGGGGTGCGAAACGGGTTCACCGTTCACCATGGCCAACCCCCCTGGTCGGGTCGCCGGGGCGGCACGGCCCCGGTGGCGGGAGCCGCTCCCGCTCCGCCCGCGTCTCCCAGGGGCCCTCGTCGACGCCCGGCCCGGTCCTGCCTCACTCGTTATTTTCCGGAACGTCACCATCCGGAAGACGCCTGCGAATCGCACTCTAACTTGGCCGCTCCGGGCGGCAGGGGGATTTGGCGTGGAGATCGGTGCGGAGATCGGTGCGGAGATCGGCAAGGAGAACGGCAAGGAGAACAGTGTGGAGATCGGCGAGGGGACAGCCCGGGAGTCAGCCAGGAGATCGGTCAGGGGGGCGGTCAGGGGGCGGTCAGGGGGGCGGTCACGGATCGGCGAGCGAGTCGGCCCGCCGGCCGACCCGGCTCTGCCGTACCACCGGCGCAAAAGCCGAAGCCCCGCTCCCTTTCGGGGCGGGGCGGGCGGAACGGAGGGCCGGAAGGGCCGGGCGCGCGATCAGGAAAGAGGAACGGGCGCGATCAGGAGGGAGGAACGGGCGCGATCAGCAGGACCGGGCCCGGCTCCCCACGGACCGGTCGGTCACCAGTCACTCCGCGACGAGGAGGACGAGGATCCCTTGAGCCTGCGCGCCAGGTAGACGACACCGGCGATCAGCGCCACGGCTATCAGCACCTTGAAGAGCAGGCCGATCAGGAAGCCGACCGCGCTGGCGATCAGGCTGCCGAACACCACCAGGAGGACGACGGGCACCGCGACCCACGTCACCCACCACGGAAGTCCTGCGAACGTCCCCTTGCCGGCCATTGCTCTGCCCTGCTTTCTGCGTCTTCTTCGCGTTTGCTGTCGTCTGTCTGTGGTGCGCCTTGCTCATGCGGACCCCGGCCCGCGATCCGCCGGTCCGTGGTCCCGGTCCGCGATCTCCGGTCCCCGGCCCGTGATCCCGGCCCGTGATCCCGGTCCGCGGTCCTGTCCAACGTCCCGCGTCCGTGTCATGTGCCCGGCCGGTGCCCCGGCCCGGGGGCCCGATGCCCTGTTCCCCCCTGCACCGCCGATGCTAGGGCGGCGCGGGACGGAACGGGGGCCGCGCGGCCCCGGCCCTCCCCTGAACCGTCCCCTACGGGTCCAGGGGTACGCGCCTCAGCTTTCCGGCGGAGAGAAGACCACCATGACCCGCAGGTCCTCGCTGATGTGGTGGAACTTGTGCGGCACTCCGGCGGGGACGTACACCACGCTGCCGCGCGCCACCGAGGTCGTCTCCATGCCGACGGTGATCGCCGCCCGCCCGCTGACGACCAGGTACACCTCGTCCTGGTTGTGCGGAAGCTGCGGGTCGATGCTGCCCGCGTCGAGGGCGTAGAGCCCTACCGACATGTTCCGCTCCCGCAGGAACTGCAGATACGCGCCGTCGTTGGCGGCCCGCTCCGCCTCCAGTTCGTCGAGCCTGAAAGCCTTCATGCCGTTGGTACCCCTCGGAGTGTCCGTATCGTCTGCGACGATCTCACCATGAAGAATTTCGTGGTCAAGACGATCGCCAATGCCGCGGCGCTTGCCGTGGCCATCTGGCTGCTGAAGGACATCACACTGACCGGTGAGAGCACCGGGCGCAAGACGCTGACGCTGCTGCTGGTCGCGCTGATCTTCGGTGTGGTGAACTTCGTCGTCAAACCCGTGGTCAAGCTGCTGTCCTTGCCACTCTTCATCCTCACACTCGGCCTCATCACGCTCGTGATCAACGCGTTGATGCTGCTGCTCACCTCGTGGCTGGCGAAGGAGCTCGACCTCGCCTTCCACGTCCAGGGCTTCTGGACCGCCGTCCTGGGCGGCGTGATCATCTCGATCGTCTCCTGGGCCCTGCACATGGTGCTGCCCGACGACCGGGACTGAACCGTGCGCACTCCGGCACCGCGTCCGGCACATCCCCGGGCTGCCGCCCCGTACCGCGTCTGTTTCGTCTGCACCGGCAACATATGCCGCTCGCCGATGGCCGAGGCCGTCTTCCGGGCCCGCGTCGAGGAGGACGGTCTCGACGGGCTGGTCGTCGTCGACAGCGCCGGTACGGGCGGCTGGCACGAGGGCGACGGGGCCGACCCCCGCACCGTCGCCGTCCTCCGTGCCGCCGGCTACGAGGAGCACCACTCGGCCCGGCAGTTCCGGGCCGAGTGGTTCGCGACGCTCGACCTGGTGATCGCGCTGGACGAAGGTCACCTGCGCGCGCTGCGGCGGCTGGCGCCCAGCGCGCGGGACGCGGCCAAGGTGCGGCTGCTGCGCTCGTACGACGCCGCGGTGTCGCCCGGAGGCGCCGTACGCCTGGATGAACATCTGGACGGACATCTGGGCCGAGGCCTGGACGGACGTCTGGACCGACGCCTGGACGGAACGGTGTCCTCCGGTGAGGCTCCTACGGGGGCGTGCTCCCACGATCTGGACGTTCCCGACCCCTATTACGGCGGCATGGCAGGGTTCGAGGAGTGCCTGGAGATGGTCGAGGCCGCCAGTGACGGGCTGCTGGCGGCGGTACGGGCCACCCTCGACGGGGAGGGGGCTCCGGCCGGAGGGAAGCCCGCAGACGAGATCCGGTCGTCCGCTGCCCAGGTTCGGTCGTCTGCGGGGCAGGATCGGTCGTCTGCGGAGCAGGGCCGGTCGCCCGCTGGGGAACCGTCTGTCGCCTGACGTCCCCGGTCCGGTCTCACCGCCAGGCGCACGTTCGGGTGCACGCCCCGCCCCGCGGCGCGCACGCCCGAGCCCGAACCCAGGCACAGCCGCTCCCCTCCCCACCTCCAACGAGAGGAACCCGCATGACAGGTGACAGCACACGAGCCGTACGGGCCGGGCTCCCGGCGGCCGAAGCGTACGAACCGTCGCTGCCCGGCCCGGTCTTCGCCGCGCACTACCACCTCCCCGGTGACGCCACCGGCCCGTACACGTACGGCCGCGATGCCAACCCCACCTGGACCCGGCTGGAATCGGCCATCGGCGACCTGGAGTCCCCGGACGAGCCCGCGCAGACCGTGACCTTCGCCTCCGGGATGGCCGCCATTTCGGCCGTCCTCTTCTCCTGCCTGCGCAACGGCGACACGGTCGTCCTCCCGAACGACGGCTACCAGTTGCTGCCCGCCGTCCGCGAGCGCCTGGAGAGCTACGGCGTCGCGGTGCGTACGGCCCCCACCCCCGGCGACGCGCAACTCGACGCGCTCGACGGCGCCCGGCTGCTGTGGATCGAGACGCCGTCCAACCCCGGCCTGGACGTCTGCGACATCCGGCGGCTGGCGGCGGCCGCGCACGCGCGCGGCACCCTGGTCGCCGTCGACAACACCCTGGCCACACCGCTCGGCCAGCGCCCCCTGGACCTCGGCGCCGACTTCTCCGTCGCCAGCGGCACCAAGGCGCTGACCGGCCACGGCGACGTACTCCTCGGTTACGTCGCGACCCGCGACGCGGCCCTCGCCGACTCCGTACGGATGTGGCGCAAAACCGTCGGCGCGATCCCCGGCCCGATGGAGGCGTGGCTCGCCCACCGGTCGCTCGCCACGCTCGCCCTGCGCGTGCGCCAGCAGTCCGCCGGCGCGCTCGCGCTCGCGACGGCCCTCCGGGAACGGCCCGAGGTGACGGGCCTGCGGCATCCCGGGCTGCCGTCCGACCCCGCCCACGGGATCGCCGTACGGCAGATGCGCGAGGGCCGCTTCGGCAACGTGGTCTCCTTCACGCTGCCCGACCGCGCCCACGCGGAGCGCTTCCTGGAGGCGCTGACGCTGGTGGACGACGCGACCAGCTTCGGCAGCGTGCGGTCGACCGCCGAGCGGCGCGGACGGTGGGGCGGCGACGCGGTGCCGGAAGGTTTCATCCGCTTCTCGGTCGGGGTCGAGGAGCCGGCGGACCTGATCGCGGACGTGACGGCGGCGCTGGACACGGCGTTCGAGCGGCCGTCGTAACGCGTAACGGGAGGCGGCGGCCGACGGGGCAGCCGATGCGGCAGCCGGTGTCACCGGCCGGTACCCGTGCCGCTACGCACAGCGGGCTGGCAGGGTATCCCCCCTCGGCACCCTGCCAGCCCCGGTTCGCGTCATTTCGAACCGCGCAGACAAGGCTAGTTGACTCAGCGTCAGTGTCCAATCACGCTGACGGCACAGCCCTATCGACAAATTTATAGTTGGGCGGTCGCCGACTCGACGGGAGTGGAGGGAGGTACGGATGGACCTCGCTTTATTACGCACGTTCGTCACGGTGCACCGAGCGGGTTCCTTCACCCGCGCCGCCGCTCTGCTGGGACTCTCCCAGCCCGCCGTGACCAGCCAGATACGCAGCCTGGAGCGGCAGTTGGGCCGCCCGCTCTTCCTCCGCAAGGCCCGCGGCGTGACCCCCACCACCGTCGGCGACGAGCTCGCCCACAAGGTGGCGCCCCACCTGGACGCGCTCACCGAGATCACCGAAGCCGGACTCGACGAGGAGTCCGCCATCCGCACCCTGCACCTCGCCGGCCCCCCGGAGTTCACCTCCCAGCGCGCGTTACCGGCCCTGGCGCCGCTCATAGACCAGGGCCTCTGCGTACGGACCGCCTTCGGCCCCGCGGACGAGCTGCTGTCCGGCCTGGCCGACGGCCACCACGACCTCGCCATCACGACCACCCGGCCACGTGGCGCCCTGCTCACCGCCACGCCGCTGTGCGACGAGGAGCACGTCCTGATAGCCGCCCCACGGTGGGCGGACCGGCTCGGCGGCCCCGCGGTCGTCCGGGCGAAGGGGGTGCACGCGCTCGCTCCCGTACCGCTCGTCGAGGTCCACGAAAGCCTCCCGCTCATCTCCCGTTACTGGTCAGCGGTCTTCGAGACGCCGCCCGCGGCCTCGGCGGCCGTCATCGCCTCCGACTTACGGGCCGTACTGGCCTGCGTCATGGCAGGCGCCGGCCTGGCGGTGCTGCCGCGCTACCTGTGCACAGAGGCACTGGACAGCGGCGAGGCCGTCGCCCTGCTCGACCCTCCGGTACCGCCGCTGCGTACGTACTTCCTGGTCACCCGGGCCGGGACGCTGGCGCTGCCGCACATCGCCCGTACTCATGAGTGGCTGCTGCGAGCGGCTGCGGAGTGGTGAGGCGCTCCTGGGGCGGCGGGGAGGCGGCGGGTCACCCGGGGAGGGCTGTGGGGGGACCCCGCAGGGAGGCGGTGGATCAACCCGGGGAGGGCCGTGGGAAGGACCGCAGGGAGGCGGTCATGGCGGTCGATGGTCCGTGACTCTCCGGAGAGTCCGCCGCACGGCTCGGAGCGCGTCTCGGCGGACTGGTGGGACGGTGGTTTCACGGCGTCCCGGCTGCGGCATCTGTCCCGTATGACCGTACGGCCAGTCGTCAAACGCACCGCCCGCGCGATCCTGCTCGACGGTGCCGACATCGTTCTGATCAAGCGCACCAAGCCCGGCCGGGCCCCGTACTGGATCACGCCCGGCGGCGGGGTCGAGCCGGAGGACGCCACGGTCGTGGACGCCCTGCACCGCGAAGTCCACGAGGAGCTGGGCGCCAAGATCACCGACGTCGTCCCGGTCTTCGTCGACACCGTCGAGCACATCAGCGACGGCGGGGTGGACGGGGTGAAGGTGCAGCATTTCTTCGTCTGCCGGCTGGAGTCGATGGACCTCGCGCTGCGGCACGGGCCGGAGGTGGAGGAGCCCTGCGGCGAGTACGAGGTCGTGCGGGTGCCGTTCACCCGGGTGGGCATCGCCTCGGCCGAGGTCGTGCCGCTGTCCCTGCGCCACTACCTCGACGGCAATATCGAGGGCGTACGGGCGATGCACGCGCCGGACCTCGGATGACGTGCGGCAGCCCGTGGCGGCGTACGGCGGCGCCCGGCCGCTCCATGAGACGGCATACGGCGGCAGCCGGCCACTCCACGAAGCCGCTGCCGACCTCTGACGCCCCTCGCCCGCGTCCCCCCGGGCCCTAGCCGAACCAGCCCCGGAAACCGTCTCCTTCGGCCACCGCAGGGGCGCGCAGCCGGGCACGAGCGAGCACCTGCTCGACCTCGCGCTCGACCTGTTCCCGGACTTGGCGTACTTCGCGGGGCTCGCGGGCCGGCTCTGGGACGGGGGCGGGCTCCGGGGCGGGGGCGGGCTCCGGGGTGGGGGCAGGCTCTGCGCTGAGGGCAGGCACCGGTTGGGGGGCGGATCCCAAGCTGGGGACAGGCTCTGAACTGGGGGCAGGCAGCGGGACGGGGGCGGGCCCAGCCCCAAACCCAGGCTCCGGCTGCGGCTCCCTTCCCCGCTGCGGCTTCGGCTCCCGCTGCGGCTTCGGCTCCCGCTCCGGCTTGGAGACCGGTCGTCGAGTCGCAGGCTCCAGTTCCCACCGGGCAGCGGCCCCCGGGCGAGAGGCGACGTCCGGTCGTACGACGGCGCCCGGTGAAGAGCCCGCCGCCGACCGCGGACCAGCCACCGAGCGGCGACCTGCCCCACCCTCGCAGCACGCCCCCTCATCCTGACGCGTCCCTTCCTCCCGACACGTCTCCTCACCCCGACACGCCTCCTCCTCCCGACGCGTCCCCTCCTCCCGGCGGGCAGCTGCCTCCGCCGCCGCGCCGAAGAAGTCCCCGCCCTTGCGCTTGGCGTCGTCCGTGCCCCAGGCGCGCGATCCGCTGGCCTGCCGGGGCACCTTCTGCAGGTGCGGGATGTGCTTGGCGCAGTGGATATACGTTTCCTCAACCGCGACCTCCACCCACAACTGGGCCCGTCGGCCGGGCACCGGGTCGGTGGGCAGGTACGGGTGCCGCGCCCGCATCTCGTCGTCCATGACCACCCGGACCCGCCCGTTGACGTGCAGCCCGATGCGGTCACGCGTGAAGTCGATCATCAGGATGCCGAGGTGCGGGTTCTCGGACAGGTTCCCGACGGATGCCATGACGCCGTTCCCGCGGTACTCCGGGTAGGCGAGCGTCCGCTCGTCCAGGACCTGGAGGAACCCGGGCGGACCGGCCCGGAACGTGGAGTCGCACTCCCCGTGCCGGTCGGCCGTGGCCAGGAAGAACATTTCCTGACGGCCCACGAACTCCCGCATCCGGTCGTTCAGATGGTCGAGCACCTGGTCGTCGTAGAACCGGTCGGCGCGTTCGGTCGTACCCAGCCGCTGCTGCACCAGATGCTCGCCGTCGCTGCCCGGACGCGCTCCCCGCACGTCCGTCCCGGGCCGGCCGCCAGTGCTTCTACCCGGTCCCGCCAGCCCGTACGCGCCAGGAGCGCCGGTCGCGCCGGTCGCGCCGAGATCGCCGTACGCCGTCAAACCGCTCCCGCCCTGTGCTGCCAAGCCCTGATCACTATGTGTCGTCACTGCTCAATCTCCCGCCGCGACCAGCTCATCCACGGAGTCGTGCCGTATGCGGTCGGAGGGAATGCCGACCCCCACCAATGCATCCACGCCGTTACGTATCATTCCGGGCGGCCCGGACAAGTAGGCGTCATATTCCCGCCACGGCCCGTACTGACGCACCGCGTCGGGGAGTTGGCCGCTGAGGCTGTTGGCCGGGCCGTCGGGGCGTCCGGTGGCGACGACCGGGCGTACGGACAGCCAGGGGTGGCTCTGTTCCAGCCGCAGCATGGTGTCGAGGTCGTACAGGTCATGGCCGCTGCGAGCGCCGTAGAAGACCTCCATCGGGCGCCGGTGGCCACGCTCGGCGACGTCCTCGACCAGGGCTTTGATCGGTGCGATGCCCGTACCGCCGCCCAGGCACAACAGCCCGTTGTCAGTGGTGTGGTCTACGGTCATGGAACCGGATGGGGGACCGAGCCGGATGACATCGCCGGGGCGGGCGCGATGGACCATGGCACTGGACACCCAGCCGGCCGGTACGGCTTTCACATGGAAGGAGAGCAGGCTGTCGGAGCGGGGCGCCGCGGCGAAGGAATAGTGCCGCCACACACGCGGCCACCAAGGGGTTTCCACACTGGCGTACTGACCGGCCAGAAAGGGGTAGGGCTGGTCGGGCCGGACGGTGACGACAGCGATGTCGGGCGTACGCAGCTCGTGCGAGACGACCTCGGCCTGCCACCAGGCGGGGGCCACCGCCTCGTCCTCGGCGGCAGCGTCGATCATGATCTGCGAAATGGTGGTGTACGCCCGCACCCACGCGGCTTCGGCCTCCGGGTTCCAGGTGCCGGAGGCGTACCGGGCGAGCGCGCTCAGCAGGCATTCGCCGACAGCGGGGTAGTGCTCGGGCAGTGTGCCGTACTTACGGTGCCCGCGCCCGAGGTGTGAAAGGTAGTCGGTGATGTAGCCCGTGTCGTCGACGTTCTTGACGGAGGTGAGCAACGCCTTGAACAGCCGGTCACGTTGGACGTCCATCGCGGCCGGGAAGAGCGCACGCAGGTCGGGGTGGTGCACGAAGAGCAGCGCGTAGAAGTACGAGGTGACCTTGTCCGCCACGGGCTCGATCTCGTCCAGGGTCCGACGGATGAGCATCGCGTCGGGGGAGACGGCGACGGACGGACGGACGCCGGTGTCCGCGGCACCGGCTGAGCCCGTCACCGGGTCACCCCCGCGCGCGGGGACGAACACGTCACCTGCACGCCCGCCGGCCCCGGGCGTGAAGCTGGACGCAGGGGCAGGGGCAGGGGCAGGGACAGGGGCAGGGACAGGGGCAAGGGCAGGGGCACGAGTAGGTCCTGCCTCGCCGGAGTTCAGGCCGACCCCGGGCATGGCGCCAGAGGTATGGGCGGACTCGGTGGTGGTGGAGGAGGAGGTGGGCGGGTGGGTAGGGGGAAGGGGGGAAGGGGAGGGAGAACCGGCCCCAACCCCGAGCCCAGCCCCATACCCAGCCGAGTCATCCGGTACGCCACGCCTGCCTTGGGCGCGACTGTCTTGTACGTGGCCGTCCTGAGCGGGACCGTCCTGAGCGCAACCGCCTTGCGCGTGCCTGCCTCGGACGTGCTTGCCCTGGGTGTCGCCGCCTTGCGCATGACTGCTCTGAGCGTGATCGGCCTGGGCATGGCCGACCTGCGTATGGCTGTCGTGGTTGTCATGGCTGTCGTGGTTGGCATGGCTGACATGGCTGACATGGCTGTTCTGAGCATGCCGCCCCGATGCGCGGCCTTCCTGTACCCGGCCTTCCTCCCCCCGGCCTTCCGCCGTTCGCCCTACCCGCGCGCGACCTTCCGGGGTCTCTGCCGCGTACTCGCCCTCATGCTCGCTCCGGCCGTCCGTCGATCCCTGATGATCTCCAGGTTGGTCTTCGGAGGACTTCTTCGACGGAGTGAACCATCCCCAATCGCCACTGCTGCCGCCAGAAGAGCCGTTATCGGCTGTCGTGGTGGTCGGAGCGTCCATGGTCTGCCTCGCCTCGAACGTCTTTCGATCGTCTTCGCACTTCCGCAGTTCGGAATGTGCCCGCAATTCCCCCGCTCCGCTTCGGAATACCTGATCGATCAGGGCTGTCCCGGCAACACCCTCCATAGCGGACACACTTCGCGTTCGTCCGGCACCGCGTGCGGACTCCTTCTCCGCAGCGTGCCACCTGGCCCGGCGCACCGGACAATCACCTGGAAATCCGGGCGCGGCGGGCCGCTCTGCCACTAAGCTGGCGGGCTTCACCTACCGCCCCGCCGCACAGTCGCAGGCCGCCGGAAGCAGCCGCACCGCTCAACCGGACTAGACCATACCCGCAGTACTTGAATACACAACCCCTGTACTGGGGGTACTTACTCCGGGCACGCCGATTTCCGTGTTCCGTCCCATAGAACACGATTCATCGGGCAAGCGAAAGGTGCCGGACAGCCGTGAGGGCAGCCGGGAATTACCCGTCGGCCCGGACGAGTTCGTACGCCTCGCGCAGGTCACGGCCGTCGTATGCGTATGAGGCCAGAGCGCTGACATGGTGGTCCGCATTCACCGCCACGGAAGCGGGAACGGCCGCGAACAGGGCGGTGTCGGACAGGGAATCGCCGTACGCCACACAGTCGGACCGGCTCAGACCGAACTGGGCGCACAGTTCATCCATAATCCGCACCTTTGCAGACGCGGAAAGTATCCCGTCCGGTTCCACCGGTTCGCGAAAAGGCAGTGCGGGCCAGCGGGAGCCGTGCGCGGCATCCGCGCCCCAGAGCGTCAGCCGCTCGACGAAGAACGCCGGTGACAGGGAGATCACCGCACACCGCTCCCCCCGCGCCCGGATGTCGGCCCACACCTCCCGGATGCCGGCCAGCCACGGAGCGCCCTCGAAGGCCGTCGCCACCACTTCCTCGGTCAGCTCGGCCCACAGCTCGCACGCCAGCTCCGCGAAGCGCACCGGCGTCACCTCGCCGGCGATGAAGGCCCGCTCCAGCGCGGCGATCTCCTGGTCCAGCCCGAGTTGCCGGGATATCTCGACGGAGGCCGCCGAGCCGTAGAGCAGCGTGCCGTCCATGTCGAACAGATGCAGTCTCCCCATACCTGGGAGCGTAAACGGGGGCGCTGACAGGGAGAGCGGACGGGGAGAGCTGGCGAGGGGCCTCGTCCCGTGCGCCGCACCGGTCACTCGGTTCCTACGGTGCTCCCCGCACCAGTCACTCTGTTCCTACGGCGCTCCCGCACCGCTCACTCGGCTCCTACGGTGCTCCCCGACGCAGACGCGCACCGCCCCCCATAGCCTCCCCGCTACTCGACCGCGCGTAGGGCCGGATACTCCCGCCGTCAGATGCCGCGCTGGCCGCCGGGCGCGACCGTGGATCTCATGAAGCAGCTCAGCCGGCCTGTGCGCCGCGCCGTCCTCGTCGTCCATGTCGCGGTCTCCGTCGGCTGGCTCGGGCTCACGCTCGGCCTGCTCACGCTCAGCGTCACCGGGTACACCTCGGGGTCGCTGGAGACCACCGTGGCCGCCTACCGCGCCATGAAGATCTTCAGCGACTGGCTGGTCCTCCCCGTGGCACTGACGGCGCTGGCCAGCGGACTGGTGCTGTCCTTCGGTACGCCCTGGGGGCTGGCCCGCCACCGCTGGGTCGTCGTCAAGTTCTGGTTGACGTCGGCAACCGTACTGCTGACGGCCTTCTCCTTGCGCCCGGGCATCGACCGGCTCGCGGCCGATGCCGTGGCCGGCACCCCGGACACCGGGCTGAGCATGGTGTCCGCGCCCTCCGTGGCGACGGCCACGTACCTCTTCGTCACCGCCATCTCCGTACTCAAGCCCTGGGGCCTCACCCGACGCGGCGGCCGACTGCGCGCTGCACAGTCGGCCGGGGTCCGCGGGCGGGCACGTAAGCACCCGAGTCGTGTCGTCAGTTGAGGCCCGCCGCCTCGATGGCGGTACGGGCGATCCGGTCGTCCTGCTCCGGCGCACCGCCGCCGACACCGACCGCGCCGATCAGGCGGCCGTCCCGGTGGACCGGCACGCCACCGGCGATGAACAGCAGCGGGCGGTCGAGCGCGGTGGGCAGGGTGTGGAAGAGGCCGTCGGGCCGTACGGCGCCGGCGAGATCGGCGGTCGGCGCGTCCAGCTGGAGCGCGGTGTACGCCTTACGGGTGCTGGTCTCGCCCGAGATCAGCACGGCGGTGTCGTCGCGCCGGAAGCCGAGCAGGTGCCCGCCCGCGTCCAGGACGGTGACACTGCCCTGGACCCCGAGGTCAGCGGCGGCAGCGCGAGCGGCCTCTATCAAGGTGTCCGCGTCGTGGGTGGTGAGCGGGCGGACGGAGGGGGTGGTGCTCATGAGGGGTGCTCCTGTGTGTGCGGGTATGTGTAGGTACGTGTAGGTATATGGGCTATGCGCTGGTTTCAGCTATGGAGGCGGCGCTGGGGATGACTGAACGGACGGGCGGGGCGCGCTTGCCGGCAAACGCGTGACCTGCGTACGGGTGGTGATGGGACGAGGGGGCAGACCGGGCCTGGCGCCAGCCAGAGGCGCTTCGGCCCCTAACCGCGTACGGCCGCCGCAGCCTCCTCCTCAGCACTGCCGACCACCGCCCCGCTCCCGCCCCCGGGTCCGGGGGTGGCTCCGGCTCCAGCCCCGGCCCCGGCTCCCGAAGCGACGACCCGGCCGCCGCGCCCGTCCGTGCCACTCCGGTCACCACGGCTGCCCCGGCGCTCCAGCGCCCCCGCGAGGACCGCGACGCCCAGCGCGAGGACGGTCATCCCCACGCCGACCCAGTTCGGCGCGGTCAGCCCGAGCCCCGCCGCGATGACGATGCCGCCGAGCCAGGCGGCGAGCGCGTTGCCGAAGTTGAAGGCCGCGATGTTGCCGACCGAGGCGAGCGTGGGGGCGGCTGCCGCCTGATCCATGATCCGCTTCTGCAGCGGTGGCACGGTCGCGAAGCCGAAGGCGCCGATGAGGGCGACGGTGACGGTCGCGGCGGCCTTGTCGTGGGCCGTGAAGCTGAACGCGGCCAGCGAGAGCGCGAGCCCGACCAGTGACACGTACAGCATGGGCATCATGTGGCGGTCGGTGAACCGTCCCGAGACGAGGTTGCCGCCGACCATTCCCAGGCCGAAGACGGCCGTGAGCCAGACGACGGACGACGGCGCGAAGCCGGCGACCTCGGTCATCATCGAGGCGAGGTAGGTGACGGCCGCGAAGACGCCGCCGAAGCCGAGGACCGTCATCAGCATCGCCAGCCCGACCTGCGGGTTGCGGAAGACGGCGATCTCCTGGCCCATCGGGGCGGCCGCCTTCACGGGCTGCGCCGGGACCAGCCTGGCGACACCGAGGAAGCCGAGCACGCCCAGGACCGCGATGGCGACGAAGGTGGCGCGCCAGTTGATCTGCTGGGCGAGCAGGGTGCCGAACGGTACGCCCACGACGTTGGCGACGGTCAGTCCGGCGAACATCATCGAGATGGCACCGGCCCGCTTGTGCGGCGCGACGAGATCGGCGGCCACCAGTGATCCGATGCCGAAGAACGCGCCGTGCGCAAAGGACGAAACGATTCGCCCGGCCAGCATGACCGCGAACACCGGCGCCACGGCGGTGAGCAGGTTGCCCACCACGAACAGCCCCATCAGCAGCATCAGCATCTGCTTACGGGTCATGCGGGTGCCGAGGGCGGTCGTCAGCGGGGCGCCGACGACGACGCCGAGGGCGTAGAGGGTGGTCGCGTATCCGGCCGTGGGGATGGAGACACCGAAGCCCGCGGCCACGTCGGGCAGCAGCCCCATCACCGCGAACTCGGTCATCCCGATCCCGAAGGCGCCGATGGTCAGCGCCAGGAGAGCGAGCGGCATGACGGATCCCTTCAAACGATTGCATGCAGCTTTAACAAGCGCTGACAATAATTGCAGACGCTGGCTATTTGCAAGCGCGGGCTATTTCGCCGGTGTTCTATCCTGGGTCGTACGACCTGTAAGGAGGTCCCTCGATGACGCAGCAGACCCGGCGGGCGCCGCAGCAGGCCCCGCGGCGGACCGGACAGGACGAGGCCGAGCAGCACGGCCACCAGGCGTCCGGCCAGGGCTGCCCGGCCGGTTCCAGTTCCGCCCCGGCCCTCGCCCAGGGCTGGTGCGCCCTTTCCGCTCTGCACGGACGTATCGAGTCGCACATCGAGCGCGCGTTGCAGGCTGGGCACGACCTGAGCGTCCGGGAGTTCTCCGTACTGAACGTGCTCAGCGAGCAGCACGACGGCCCGGGCGGCCACCTGCGGATGCACCAGGTCGCGGACTCGGTAGTCCTCAGCCAGAGCGCCACCACCCGCCTGGTCACCCGCCTCGAAGAGCGTCGCCTGCTCTCCCGGTACCTCTGCCCCGACGACCGGCGCGGCATCTACACCAACGTCACCGACGAAGGGCGTCAGCTGCTCGAAGAGGCCCGTCCGACGCACGACGCGGCGCTGCGCGAAGCACTGCAGGACGCCGCAAAACGCCCCGAGCTGGCCCCGCTGGTGACCGCGGTGGAAACCCTCGCAACGCCTGCCTGACCGGGGGTGCGTAGGGTCCCGCTCATGAGCGACATCGAGATCCGCCCAGCGACCGAGGACGACATTCCCGCCATCGTCGCCATGCTGGCCGACGACGCGCTGGGCGCCACCCGCGAGAGTCCGGACGACCTGACCCCGTACCGCGCGGCGTACGAGCTGCTGGCCGCCGACCCCAACCAGCACCTGGTCGTCGCCGTACGCGGCGACCGGCCGGTAGGCACGCTCCAACTCTCGGTGATACCGGGGCTTTCACGACGCGGCAGCAGCCGTTCGATCATCGAGGCGGTACGTGTCCACGCGGACGAGCGGGGCAGCGGCCTGGGCACCCAGCTGATCGAGTGGGCGGTCGCCGCATCCCGCACCCTCGGCTGCCGGCTGGTCCAGCTCACCTCCGACGCGACGCGCGTCGACGCCCACCGCTTCTACGAGCACCTCGGCTTCGAGGCCTCCCACCTGGGCTTCAAGCTCCACCTCTGACCTCGCGCCGCCCTGCCCCGACGCGTTCTCCCCCCGACCGTCCCTACGCATTTCCGCTTGCTCAGCCCGTCCCGGGGCGCCCGCGCAACCGCCGTATCGGGTGCCCCGGGGTGTCCGGCGCGCCGAGGCCACCACTTCCCCCGCGCCTTCTCAGCCGCGGCGCCCGCCCTCTCCGGGAGTAGGCGCAGTACGCGCCGCCCGCGCCCTGGCTCGATGCGCCTTCTGTCGGCAGGCTCCACCGCAGAACCGAGCCGGCCGCCCCGTCCGTGCGGAAGAAACAGGGTCCCCACACACCTCGCACCGAGTTTCGTTACGACTTTGCACTTGGCGGGGCAGTTTCGTCACACCTCTGCCGACCCGCAACCCGTCGCACATCAACGTCGTCATCCGCCCCTGCGGCGCCCCCGACGAGACCCGCCGCTGCTCCATCGAGAGACACCCGACCAGGAGGGCCAGGACATCGTCGAGACCCACGTCCTTCCTTACGCCACCCGCTTCTTGGGCCCGTACGAGCAAGACGTCCAAGGCCTCGGCGAAGTCCCGTTCGGCCTGCGGTGAGGGCTGGTAATCACCCTCGCCGGCCGCCTCCAGCGCGTCGCACAGCGCCTTGTTACGGGACGCCAGCCGGACCACCGACGCGAGGAACCGAAAGAAGACGGCAACGGGATCCGCGGTGTCCGCCAAGTCCCGTGCCGTATCGGTGAAAAGCCGTACCCGGTCGGCGACCGATGCTCTGAACAGCGCGTCTTTGGAGGGGAAATGACGGTAGACGGTCCCGGCACCGACTCCGGCGCGCCGCGCGATCTCACCCAGCGGCACACCCAACCCCTGCTCTTCGAAAGCAGTTCGGGCCGCTTGCAGCACCAGCTCCCTGTTACGCCGCGCGTCCGCCCGCGCAGGGGCGGGCATCCCACTCGCCACCATCCGCTCTCCTCAGAACCGTCGACTTCCGGGACGAGCGTTCTTCATGCTCAACCGGGGCGTTCGTTCCGATTCTAAAGGGGCCTGAAATCAAGATCACCAACAGCCGCGCCGCCGCGGTGAACGGAGCGACGAGCTCGCAGGCCGCCTCGGCGGCCCCCACCAGGTGGGTGCCGCCATCGAGAGAGCGGGTGCGGGATCGGGAGCGCACGAGCTTCGGTGTCCAGCCTCACTCCGACTCCCCCACCCCGCCACCGGAGTACGACCGAACGGAGGAGCCCGCGACGGCCGCACCGTCACGGACGGGACATACGCAATCGACACACGGCCACTCGTCAGCCCTTCTGCCCCACAGCGCTCAACTAGGGCTCTGCACAAGCCTGTTGACTGCCACAGGACCACTTCCGCTCAGCAACCCCGGTTTCACGTGAAACAGCTACCGGCCGACAAAAAAGGGGTGTCGTTTCACGTGAAACGACACCCCAGGGGACCGCGCGTCGAAGGCGCTGCGCGGTGAGCGCTCGGAGCCTCAGCCCGCGATGACCTCATCCCATGCCGCGCCCGCCGCCGCGGCCGCTCCGTCGCCGTCCACCGTGACGCCGAGCACCCGCAGTCCCGCCGCCAACGCCGCGAGGGACGCCAGCACCACGCCCCGCTCTGCCGCCTGCCCGTAATGGTTCAACCGGATCATCTCCTTGGCCAGCGCCCCTGCCGCAGCCTGGACGGGCACCACGACCGTGCCGTCCGCAGCGTCCAACGCGGCAGAGACGATGTCGCGGGCGTCCATGTCCGCAGGCACGCGCAACGTCGTGGCCGCCGGGGCCGCGTCCTCGTCCCGCAGTACGTACGGGGAGAGGGCACCGAGCGCACGTGCACCTGCCCGTACCGCCGCCGCAGCCGCCCGGTGACGGGTGATGACAGCGGCCAGACCCTCCGCCCCGACCCGGTCCACGGCCTGCTCCAGAGCCAGCATCTCCAGCTGTGCCGGAGCGTGTGGCAGGGCGGTGCGTCCACCGTCGATCCACCGCTCCTTCCAGTCCAGCAGCGAAAGGTAGGAGCGACGGGGAGCCTGCGCGTTGGCCGCGATGCGCTCCCAGGTCCGGGCGCTCACCGAGACGGCCGAAACACCGGCCGGGCCGCCGAGTGCCTTCTGCCCGCCGATCACGCACAGGTCGACACCCCACTCGTCGGTGAGCAGCGGTTCCGCTCCCACCGAGGCCACGGCGTCGAGCATGAACAGCGCGCCGTGCTCTCGCACGACGGCACCGATCTCGGCGACCGGGTTGGTGTTGCCGGTCGCCGCCTCGGCGTGCACCAGGCTCACGAAGTCGATGGCGGGGTGCTCACGCAGCGCCTCCACCACCTGCTCCGGGCGCACGGCTCCCGTGAACGGCGCGCTGATCGTGACGACCTCGGCACCGCAGGATCGCAGCCAGCCGCCGAAGGTTTCGCCGTACGGCCCGGTCACGATGTTGAGCGCCGTGCTGCCGGGGCTCACGGCGGACCGGATGCACGCCTCCAGCGGCAGCAGCGCCTCACCCTGCATGGCCACGACGTCGGCCTGGGTACGCATCAGCGCCGCGACCTTGTCCTCGATCCGCGCGAAGTGTCCGGCGGTGAGCGGCGGCAGATCAAGGAGATCCGGGGCGTCGGAGGTCGTGTTCACGGCGGTCGCGTCAGTCACGGTGGCCTTCCAGCGGTAGCGGGCCGCGGTGCGGCGGCTCCTGATATGTGGCTCGACTGTACGTCCGGGGCCGTCACCCCTGCCGTACGGGCTCACGTCCCGCCCCACCACCGTCAGCGGCCGCGCCAGCCCTCCGCATCGACTCCACCCGGTACCGGCCCTGCGGGCTCGTACGGGCCCCGGGTGAAGACGAAGGTGCCGACGTCCAGGTGGCTGACCGAGCCGTCCTCACCGCGGACGACGCGCAGCCGCTCACCGGTGAAGTAGCCGTCCAGCCCGGTCCAGGTGCCGTCGGACTCCGCACGGAACCGCGAAGCCCGGCCCCCCGGGCCCGAGAGGAGCGAGATCTCCAGCGCCCGTGCCGCTCCCAACCGCAGTACGTACGGGTGCGCGCCCCAGTACCACGGCCCTGTGAGGGCCAGCAGGTCCTCGTCCAGCGGTCCGGCCAATGGGCTCCACGGCTCGGGAATGCGCGGCTCCCGCTCCGCGACGATCCCGGCCAGGTCTGCGGCGACGGAGCTGACGGCCGGCCCCGACGTGCAGTTCGCGAGCACGACACCGGCGACGTCTTCGGCAACGTCGATCCACAGGGACGCCAGGAAGCCGGGCATGGACCCGGTGTGGCCGAACAGCAGGCGTCCGTTCCACCGTACGAGCTGAAGCCCGAGCCCGAAGCCGCCGTCCCACGCCGCGCCCTCGGGCGGTACCGACGGAGTACGCATCTCGGCCAGGGTGGCGGCGCTGAGCACCCGGTCGTCACCACGGACCAGGAACGCCGCCCAGCGCCCCAGGTCCTCGGCCGTGGACCAGAGCTGTCCGGCCGGGCTCATCAGGCCGGTGTCCTGGGCGGGCTCCGGCAACAACACGTCCGCCCAGGGATGCACCGCCCACCCGTCGGCATACGGAGCCTGCGGCTGGAGCGTCGTACGCCCCATGCCCAGCGGTTCCAGCACCTCCCGGCGCAGCACCTCACCCCAGGGCTGCCCGCCCCGCAGGCGCTCGACCAAGGAGCCCAGCAGGGCGTAACCCGGGTTGGAGTAGTGGAACCGCCGCCCGGCGGACAGGCGGCGCGGATCTCCTTCGAAAAGGTCGCCGGGCTCCTGCCTCAGGGATCCGGGCGTCCGCTCCCACCAGGGCCCACGAGCTTCGGCCGCCAGCCCCGAGCTGTGCGAGAGGAGCTGGGCGACCGTCACGTCCGGAGCCGCGCTGCCCGGCACATGCTTGCCGAGCGGATCGTCCAGGCTGAGCAGCCCTTCGTCACGCAGCCGCAGCACCAGTACCGCGACAAACGTCTTGGTGATCGAACCGATCCGGTACTGAACACCTGCACCGCCGACAGCACCGTCGTCGCTACCGCTGCCACTGCCACTACCACTACGAGACGCGGCCCAGGCCACTTTCCCGCCCCGAATCACCGCGCCCGTCAGCGACGGCGCGCGTCCCTCGGCCTGGCCGACCGCCAGCCGTCGCAACAGCGCCCGCCTCGTCTCCGGCAACAGGGCCCCGAACGGCCCCGCCTCGTGCTCTCCCGTGCCGATCAGTTCCCCGCCTGATCCCAGTTCCTGGCGCACGTCGGCCGGTTCCCCACTCATGGCACTCCTCGACAGCTCAACAACCACGGTCCGGACAAGGATGGAGCACCCGGCCCACCACCCGCACCGTCAAATCCGTCGGAGCCTCTGGACATGACGTCGACGTCAACGGCTACGGTCGTCACGGCGCCCGGAACAGCACCGTGCCGGGCCCGGACGGGGGTGGACATGCGGATCGGAGAACTCGCCGAGCGAGCGGGTACCACCACTCGCACCCTGCGGTACTACGAAGCGCGCGGACTGCTCCACGCCGAGCGCACGGCCAACGGTCACCGCACCTACGACGAAGCCGATCTGCGGCTGCTGCGGCAGATCCAGGTGCTGCAACGCTTCGGCTTCGAGCTGGAAGAGACCCGGCCCTTCGTGGAATGCCTGCGCGCCGGCCATCCAGCAGGCGACGCCTGCCCCGCCTCGGTCCAGGTCTACCGGCGCAAGCTGGCCGAACTGGACGCCTGCATCGCACAACTCCAGGACGTACGGGAGCAGGTGGGCGAGCAACTGGCCCGCGCCGAAGAGGCCATGGACGAGCTGGCCGGCCCGGTCACGCAGCCCGGGGACCCCCAGCCCCACCCACTGTGCGAACTCACCCGACCCGACAGCCGACTCCGCTGATTCCACCCGCCACCGAAGTCCCGGCCTCTTCGCCCAACAACGCAATGGTTTCCCCGAGGGCCTGCTGTTCCTCCGCCATGAGCCACCGCGCCGCGTGGACCATGCACAGCGCCGACCGAAGCCGGTCACGATCCTGCTCGGAGCCGAGATCGCTCAGGTACGCCGGCAGAATCATCCCCAGTGCCCTGAGTTCCCGCCGCTCACAGAACCTGGCCAGCAGCCCCGCCAGCAATACATTCACAGCGCCCACCGACCTCGAAACGCCCGCCACGCTCACGGGACCCTCTGCACTCTCCGCATCCTCCGCGCTCTCCGCACCCTCGGGCTTCCGACCTCCCACCGCTTCCGCCACTCCCCGACCAGCAGCAGCTGTCCCCCGCAGCCCTTCCGCGATGACGAGACGGTTCCACATCCCGTAGTCCCCGCCCGGCGCGTCCTCCACCCGTTCGGCAGCGCGCTGAAAGTACTCGTGCGCCACAGCGGTCTCACCCAACTCCCGGTGAGCACGCGCCATATTCGCGTACAGAGACGCGTAGAACCCGCTGACACGTTCGTCGCTCACCCGGTCCGCCCGGTCCAGGCACTCCTGATTCCACCGGAGCGTTTCCTCCGGCGTGGCTTGGTGCCGCGCCACGTAATGAGCGGCGACACATGCCTCGTAATCGTCACTCGCTTCCTCCCACGCCTCCAGGAAAAGAAGAAGCGCGGCGCCGTTCTCACCCCGCGCCTCGGCCTCCATGCCTCGCACGCACAGCCGCACCACGTCATTGTCGGCGTCCATCGTTCGGCTCCCTTCAGTCCGTTTCACGTGAAACAAGCGCCTGGACCGGCATGACCAAGGTGGTGAAACTGCCTTGGTCAGCGGAGCGCACGACGACCGGCTCGCTCTCGGAAGCAACCTCCAGCAGCACATCGGGCCCCACCCCCGCGTCCAGAGCAGGAACGAGCACCGCCGGATCGAAGGCGATACGCAACGGCGGACCCGAGCAGACCGCACTCACCTCGACCGCCGGCCGCTTCCCACCTCCGTTCTCGTCCCCGCCTCCGCCGCCTCCCTGGCCTCCGCTGACAACCACCTCCTGTGCTCCCGCCCGGACTGTGATCACAGCGCCCTTCTCCCGCTCGGCAAGAGCCTCCCGGAGCGCCGTCCGGTCCGCGATGATCCGATGCCGGACGGCCCTAACTCCGTCCAGGACCAGCCGGTAATCGGGAAACTCTCCCGCCCACCCCACGAACGCGCGGCACACCCCGTCCTCCCCGATCAGGCGTCCTTCATCACCGTGCACCTCGATGTCGATGTGCTGCCGGGGCAGTGCCCATGCCGCCATGGCGGCCAGTTCCCCGACATCGATCAGTACCCGGGACGGAGCGCCACCCGTCGCCACCGCCCGCAAGGTCCGGACCGCCAACCGGTACCGGTCGGTGGCCACCACCCGCACCTCGCCGTCGTCGAGTTCGAGCAACACACAACCGAGCACCGGGTGCTTCGCACGGGTCTCGGCTTCCGCGACCGCGGGCCCCACCTGCCGTACCGCGCTGGCCAGCTCCGCACCACCGACACCGGCCCACCCCTGCGGCTGCTGCGGAGACTCCGCCGGGTTCCTTCTCAGCACCTCCTCGATCAATGCCCGCGCGGCGTCCGCCGTCTGCCGCGTCCGCTCCACGTGCGTGTGCAGGACCGTACGGGCCTCCGCCTCGCCCCCGTCCAGTACGGCCCTGACATCCAGCAGCGGCAGTCCTGCCTCCCGCAACCTGCGGAGCAACACGGCACGGCCCTCCTGTTCGGCTCCGTAGAACCGGTAGCCGCTCGCCGGGTCGACCTTGACGGGACGCAGGACGCCACAGTCGTCGTAGAAGCGCAGCGCGCTCGGTGCCAGGCCCACCCGCCGTCCGAACGCTCCGATGCCCAGCAGCTCATCGCTCTCGTCCATGACCGCGATTGTGGGACTTCGAGCAACCTGAAGGTCAAAGCCGAGCCGGTGGCGCCGCGCTCCCGTCAGCTACGCGGGTGTTCGGCCGAGCGCCTGCCAGACCCGGCCGCGCAGCAACTCGTACTCGTCACCGCGGCGCGGCGGCCGGCCCACAGGCCGCGGAACGGCCCGGCTGCCGGACACCACCTGACCGCGCTTGAACTGCTCGTACGTGAGGTCGATCTCGATGCCGCTGGGAAGCCGGTTCCACCAGTGGTAATTGTGCTGCTCCCCGTCGAGGTACACCTCACCGACCAGGAGCTCACCACCAAAGAAGTCGTGCACGACGAGAGCGGTGATGTCGCATTGGCCCCAGGCCGGGTTGTCGGCGGTCCAGGGGCTACGTTCGTGATCGTCGGCCGAACACGTATCGGCGGCCCAGCCCGAGCGGATCGCCTGCGTGATGTCAGTGAGCGTCAGAGGAATCATGGGATGCAGCATCACAGCAGCCACTGACAACGCAGCCGTGCTGCCAGGGGACCAGCGCAAGCCCGACAGCCGTCGTCGACATGGGCGATCAGCTCAGTGGGACGACTGTCTCGCCCCCGTGACCGGACGTCTGAGCCTCGTCCAGCATGAGCGCGGCAACCGTGGCACGCGAGATTCTGGGCGGCAGCAGCGGACGCGGCAGGTCGGCGAGCGGCACAAGACGGCGTCCGGGGCTCAGGGGCCCGTCCTTGAGGTCCGGGGCGTGAAACTCCGTGGCGCCGGCGTCGAGGGCGATCCGGTCGGCCTCGGCCTTCTCGGCCAGTTCCGCGCCGACGAACGTCCGCATCACCGCCCGGTAGTCAGGCCGCCCGCGCGTGCCGACGGGCCCGCCCCCAGTGCACCGAGCCCCACGGTGGGGAGATGTGCGGCGGCGAGCAGCCTGGCTCCGGCGACCGGTGCCCCCGGGCCGTCGCCCTTGCCGATGCCGTGCCTCCGACCGCTCCTGACCCGCGTGACGGGAGGAACAGTTCCGTACGCCCGTCACGCAGAGCGGGCGACCTCCCAGGCCGCCTCGATCATCCGGAAGATCTCGTCCACCGCGGCGTCCGGTTCGGCCTCCTCACGGGCCAGCGAATAGGCGTCGATCACGAACCGCGCGATCGTCCGGCCCGCCGTCGTGGTCTGCGGCAGGCCGGGATCGGCGGCGATGGCCGCCGCCAGCGACTCCGCATGGCGCAGCCGCATCGACTCCTCGTACTTCCGCAGGGCGGGTGAGTCGTCGATCATGCGCCAGATCGGAGCGGCTTCCTCCGCGGTGCAGTGCCGCACCAGAGCCTGGACCTCGCGGCGCAGCGCGGGGATGAGCGGCTCGTGCGGCGCCCGGCCGGTGACCGCCCGGGTGAGGCGTTGCTCGAAGTCCTCGTCCTGCTCGAACACCAGGGCCTCTTTCGAGGCGAAGTGGGAGAAGAGCGTGGTGACGGCCACGTCCGCCTCGGCGGCCACGTCACGGATGCCCACCGCGTCGTACCCGCGTTCCAGGAAGAGCCGCAGGGCGGCGTCAGCGATCTTCTGGCGCGTCGCGGCTTTCTTGCGTTCACGGCGTCCGGTCGGCTCCGTCATGCAGTGATGCTACCAGGTACGGACCTGTAACAGTTCCGAAAAGCTAACCGTTAGTGCTACGGTCCCCGGCATGAAGAAAGTGAGCTTCTCCGAGTTCGGCGGCCCCGACGTGCTGCACCTCATCGACGCCGAGGAGCCCCACGCGGGCCCCGGGCAGATACGTATCGCCGTACGGGCGGCAGGCGTGAATCCCGTCGACTGGCGGATCCGCGAGGGCCAGTTCCAGAAGGCCCACCCGATCGAGCTGCCCGCGGGAGTCGGGCAGGACGCCTCCGGAGTGGTGGACGAGGTCGGTTCGGGCGTCGAAGGGGTCCAGGCCGGAGACCGCGTGTTCGGCGAAGGCGCGAGCACCTACGCCGAGTTCGCCGTGCTGTCGGCCTGGGCCCGTATGCCCGAGCACCTGACGTTCGAAGAGGCGGCCGGCTACCCCTCCGTGGTGGAGACCGCGCTGCGCATCATCCACCAGGTCGGTGTGCGCCCCGGGCAGACGCTGCTGGTCAGCGGCGCGTCCGGAGGAGTCGGTTCAGCGGTGCTGCAGATCGCCCGCGACCGCGGCATCACGGTGATCGGCACGGCCGGGGCCGCCAACCAGGACTATCTGCGCGGCCTGGGCGCCATCGCCACGACGTACGGCGAGGGCTGGACCGAGCGGGTACGGCAGCTCGGCCACGTCGACGCGGCCCTCGACCTGGCCGGTTCGGGCGTGATCCGCGAACTCGTCGACCTGACCGGCGATCCGCAGAAGGTGATCTCCATCGCCGACCTCGGCGCGCCGGAGTTCGGTGTCCGCTTCTCCGGCGTGGCCGGAAGCGTGCCGGACGCGCTCACCGAGGCCACCGCCCTCATCGAGCGGGGCAAGCTCCACATCCCGGTCGAGAAGACGTACCCGCTCGCCGACGCCGCGGCGGCGCACATCGACAGCCGCGCCGGTCACTCCCGAGGGCGGCGGGTCATCGTCGTCTGAGCCGCTTCCCGCGCGGTCGCGCAACCCGGCGGGCCGCGTCCCCAGAGCACCTGCCGGGCCCGACCACGCCCGGCAGGTGCACGACACGCAAGGAGTCCCATGCACACGCCTGTCACGATCATCGGCGCCGGCCTCGGCGGCCTGGTGCTGGCCCGCGTCCTGCACGTCCACGGCATCCCGTCCGTGGTCTACGAGGCGGACCCTTCGCCGACGGCGCGTCCGCAGGGCGGGATGCTCGACATCCACGCCCGAAGCGGCCAATTCGCGCTCGGAGCGGCGGCTTTGACGGAAGAATTCCGCGGCATCGTCCTGGAGGGTCGCCAAGCCATACGGCTCCTCGACCGGAACGGGACCGTCCTCTTCAGCAAGGCCGACGACGGCACCGGCACGAGCCCCGAGGTACAGCGCGGCGACTTGCGGCGAATCCTGCTCGACGCGCTCCCCGACGGCACCGTCCGATGGGGCCACAAGGCCACCGGCGTCCGCACCCTCGATGCGGCCCGCCACGAGGTGACCTTCGCCGACGGCTCCACCGTCGCCGCGAACCTCCTGGTCGGCGCGGACGGCGCCTGGTCCCGCGTCCGCCCGCTGCTCTCCGACGCCGCCCCCGCGTACATCGGCCGGTCCTTCGTCGAGACCTGCCTGTACGACGCAGACACCCGCCACCCGGCCACCGCGAAAGCGGTCGGCGGCGGGACGCTCGCGGCGTTCGACCCGGACGAGCGCGGGAAGTGGCTCGTGGCCCACCGGGAGAAGGACGGTGCCCTTCGCTCCTACGTCACGCTGGCCAAGCCGCAGGACTGGTTCGGCGGCATCGACTTCACCGACACCGCCGCGGCCGCCACGCGGATCGCGCAGGAGTACGACGGCTGGGCACCGGAACTCACCACCCTGATCACCGGCATCGACACCGCACCGGTCCTGCGCCGCCTCCATGCCCTGCCGGTCGGGCACCGCTGGGACCGGGTGCCGGGAGTGACCCTGCTCGGCGACGCCGCCCACCTCTCACCCCCTGACGGCGAGGGCGCCAACCTGGCCATGCAGGACGCCGCCGAACTCGGCACGGCCCTCGCCGCGCACCCCGACGACATCGAGACCGCCCTCACCGCGTACGAGCAGGCCATGTTCCCCCGCAGCGCCGCAGCCGCCGCAGCCGCCGGAGTCACCCACAACCCCACGCCCCAGGAGTTGATCAGCTTCTTCGCCCGGTAGGCAGGGGAGAGCTCAGGGGTGCCACCCGAACGGGTGACACCCCTGAGCCGTGGTTCTCCCTCTACAGCCGCGACGTCTCGTGCGCCGGTCACTGCTTCGTCCGGCACCACGTACGAAAGCCGGCCTCCGCCTTGTAGGTTCTCGCTTTCGGTGTCATGCGCCGACGCTATGACCTGGACGTTCCCCTCCAGTCTCACGACGTGTCGGCAAGCGGCTGTCTCAGATCGATGTCATTTCCTCAGACTGCCCAGCCGGCTGCACCGCTTGTCCGCGTCCCGTCTGAGTGCACCACCACGTACGGAGATATGTGCACCGGCAAGCAGTTCATGTCATCGCGCGGGCATGACGGTGGCAGGGAGACAAACCTCCAGGATGACTGCGGTGCCAGCCACGGCTCGGTCCTCGTGCATGGTGATCTGCTGGCCGGGCTGGACGTGCGTCCAGTGGGAGGGAGTGAGGGGCACAAGACGAACCGTGGCTCGCCCGCCGGGCTCCAGTATGGGCATGTTCTCAACCCAGAGCCCAGCGATGCTGACCGCACGTCCGCCGGTGGGTGAGAGGAGACCGATGTCCCACATGGGCCGCAGAACACCCGCGCCGGAGATTGGCGTCGTGCGTCGCGCCTCGGCGGCAGGGCGGAGCGTCAAATCTGCCCTGATCACGCCGTTGCGGAGCTCGGAGCATCGCCAATGGCACCAAGCCGCACTCCGCTCCAGCTGGAGCTGATCAGCCGCTTCGGCGAGCTTCTCCCAGAAAGCCAAAGGGGGCGAGTGAGCCTCCCCAAACTCCTCCAGCAGACCCAGGGCGATCTCCCACTCGTCGTGAACCAGGTAGTCCCAGACGTCTCCCACCGTGATGTCATTCTCGGTGGCGGTCTCTTCCGGAACCAACAGGAAAGCTGCTTCGAGCAACTCAGGGACGTCCATGCGCTCATTGTCGACCGTATGAACCTGCTGCCCGGTCCGGATGTCAGACCCTGCGCTTAGAGTGCGGCGAGATGGGGCCGGTCCCGAGGCCGCCAGCACCGGAAAACGGCAGCCTCCCTGGCCTGCTCGGGGGTGGTTCGGCCCAACCAGCGTGCAGGCATCGTTGAGGGCCACGAGTGCAGCCTGTCAGCCCGGCCCCTTTGAGTACCTAATCGGAGTCAGTATCGAGCGACCCGGTGCATCGCACCCGCCCCGGGTACATTCACCGCGATCGGAGAGCATCGTGAAGAACAGCCCGTTGTGGCGAGTGGTTGACAACCAGAGTGGTACCCAGTCCATCGTCAGCACGCCCTCCGAGGCGGTCGCGTTCGTCAACAGCCGGTTCGACACCGATGACGACGTCGAGCCGTTCAGCATCACCGAGGTCGGCCCTCTCCTTCCGAAGCCGCTCGGGATCATCACCGCATGGGCCGCCAAGAAGGACGGCGAGCGAACCGACGGACGTACTGCTCCGATCACCATCAGGCCGGTTGTGACGGACAACGCCAGCGAGTGCGATGACGTCGTGCTCTGGGGCGACGTGTACGTCTCCTGGGACCACGACATGTACACCGTCGAGGAGCCGGACAGCTCCGAGTACAGCGAGGCTTACAGCGCAGCCGAGTTGAGCGCGATCCTCGACGAGTACGCCGACGACTACGAGTACGCGCCTGAAGGGCCTGAAGGGCCCGACAGCCACAGGTGGCCGAAACCGGAAGAGTTGATCACCTACGGCGCCCAGGAGTGCGCCAAGCGGTTCGGGCACCTCGGCGACGACGCCCTGCTGTGGCTCGCTGCCACCCGCATCACGCTCGCCGTGTGGCGCAACACACCCGTCGAGAACTGGCATGCCGGGAAGAGTCCGCTCCACGACGGCACAATGATGCGGATCAACACGGCAACCACCCGACTCGTGCGCTCGATGCTGTCGTTCGACCATGTCGACTGGATCGGCCTCGGTCTCGCGATCGTCAACCCGTCCCGGGTTCTACCGACAGGGCAGTCCGTACTCGAGCTCGGGCTGGCCTGCCACAACCCTGACGACCCGGCGCACGAGGTTGATCCGCGAGAAGAACTCGCAGAGATGGCACAGGTCGCGATCTCATGGGGGCGAAGGTACTGCCTTCGCGAGAAGGAGTTCGGCCTGCGAACCCTGATCGAATCCTTCTGTGCGTCCGACAACGGCTGGTTCGGAGCACCAAGTTGGGGGCGCATCGTCGATCGGTTCCTTACGGCTGTCGACGACCGGGAGAATGCGCACTGGCGCATACACCAGGACAAGCCTTGGTTCGACGAGTGGTTCACCAACCGGCCGGCCGACATTGCGGACACCACGGAATTTCGTCGGCTGCTCCTTGCCGGGCCCGATCTGCTGTCCGAGGAGGCCGCCGAATGGTGCGTGGATGGTGCCATCGGCTACGTCTGCCAGGACGACCACGCGAACGACTGCTGGCGGTGCGGTATCCCACCGGCAACGGAGTCCCCCAACGAGTGAACGTGGGCACCAGCATAGAAAGCATCAAATCCACTGACCGCGCTCTCTCCCACCTGCTCGGCGGCCTCCCCTGCTTGGGGAGCCAGTCGCGGCTCCACTGACTGGAGATGTGCGGGTGCTTCTGACGGATCTGTGGCAGCAACGCTGGCCCGGCTGCCCGCCGGTCGGTCACAAGCTCCGTGAGCCCTACAGGAATGTCTGGGTCCGCTTCCACAGTCCGTCGGGTCTTTGTCATCAGCATCACCGGCCTGCCGGTTTCTTGATAACCACGGCTTCCACGACACGGAGGTCGAGCAGGTCGCCGGACCTCCGGGATCATGACGCCATGCAACTCCGATACTTCAATCAGACCGGATGGACCGCCATCTTCGATGGCACTGAGACCGAGATCGGTCGCATGGTGCGTGTGGAGGGATGGGATCCCGCAACCGGGGCAGCCTTGGTGGCCGACCCGCAGCGAGGGGCATTGCGCCAGGTCACGGACTACGTGGACTTCTCCCACTTGGAGCGGGCCGATCAGGTCGTTGCCGCGATACCCGGTGGGGGATGGCGGGCAGACTGGACGGATGAAGGGCCGGGTGGATCACCTCTCACGGAGCAGGTGCTGGCCTGGTTGATCACTTCGCAGGGCCGGGCGACTGCCATCACGGTCGATGCTCAGGGGCATGTGGAGGACGCCGACAGCGCCGACGCCTTCATACCGCCGGGTGAGGAGCTTCAGTGACGGCGTCGATGCCGCAACAGGCGGGCCCGGCGTCTGAGGGTCGGGCTTCTGATGCCGGCTGGGAGGCCCCCTATTACCGGGTTCGGGCCGCCGGCTTCCAGGTGCTCTTCCTCGTGGAACCGGACGAGGCGATCGAGGAGGTCTGCAACGTCGATGCCGAGGTTCATCTTGCCGACGGGTCGCGCTGGAGTTCCACGATCTTCACACCAGTGCGGCGCCGAGAGGTCAGCTGGGCCGGGATGCGATCTGCTGACGGGCAGAGCCCCAGACATCCTCGAACTCCTCAAAGGTGAGTTGTTCGGGGTCGTGGCCTTCCCATTCCGAGACGGGCAGCTCGGCAGTGATCCCGAATCTGCTGTCGTAATCACCGAGGCGGCCTGCGTCGCGGGCCCGCTGCCACTCGGTGAGGGAGGCTGCTGCGATCGGGATCAGCTCTGAGCCTTCGAGTTCGACCTGCCGGATCACCCAGCCTTCGGCGTCGACCTCGAAGTAGAACCAGGTGTCTTCCTCGTCCCAGTAACAGCGCATCCATGTGGTCACCAGGCCATGATGCCGGGCCAGATGCACCGCGCTACTCCGCCTTGTCTCATGGCTGGGCGATGAATCCTGCGGATCGGTCGAGCTGGAAAGGAGAACCGACCCGGGTTGGATCCCAGCCTTGATCCCGCGCCTCTCGAATGCTGGCAGCAACGTGAGCCGGACGAATGGGCTCCGTCTCGACGCCCACCCAGTTACTGGGATGGGCCTGACCGCTCGTGACGATCAACGGCGTGCCCGGCTGGCTGCCGCTGGCCGCTTCAACCGCATAGGTCATCGGTGTCCAGCAGAGTCCCTGCATGTAGGAGGGCCTCCTGCGGATCCGCCAGCGGTACTCGATCCCGTCAACGGTTATGCGCCGGGAACCCTTCTTGTTCAGCACCATCTTCGCCTCCTTCGCTGGACTCTAGCGCTGTGCAATAGGTCCGTCTCAGCCAGAATCTTCCGGGCCGCCGGGCAGCGAGCCGAAACCCGAGTGCCGTGCAGGCCGTGGTCGCCGTAGTGTCCGGGGCGAAAGGCGGTTCCAGTGGAGATCACGGTTCAGTGGATCAGGACGTCCTGGACGAAGCACTCCAGGGGCGGTGACGCTGCTGCCCGCAGGAACTCAGCGCCAACAGGGTTCCTGGTGTCACCAGTGCCGTCTTCCTTCGCCCAGGTCATCCAGATGTCCGAGCGTGACGGTTTCGAGCCGCACGAGAGTGAGAGGGACTTGCGCCAGGTCGGACTCAGCTTGCGGGACGAGGGCGATCGGCTCCGCGTGCTGGCGCGTGTGGAGCCGTTGTTCGGATTGCCGCCGCGCCCGCGGCGGCCGCCGGCGGTGCGTCTGGTCCCGGGGCATTGGGTCCGTTGGCAGTTGAACTATCGGTTCAGTAGCGCCGCCGGAATACGGGACTGGTCGTACTGGCTCGATACGTTCAACGTTGCCTATGGGCCCGTCGACCCGAACGTCTTCCTGTCGGAGCCGACCATTCTGGTCGATGAGTGCGGTCCTGTTCGATAGCCGACCGCCGACGATCGGCTGGTCATGGGTTCTGCCTGGAGGCGGGAGGAATGCCGGTCTCGATGGTGTTGCCGCCTGGTCGGGCGCCTTCGTTGTCGGTCAGCGCGTCCATCACGGCTTGTCCGGCCTTGGTGGGGCGGAGTGATTCGCCCCGGCGGGGGCGGATGTAGAGCTGGACGCCCAAATCACCTTCCAGGGCAGCAAACTGGGCGTAAAGGACCGAGCGAGTGGTGCCGAGCTGACGTGATGCCTCGGCGAGGGTGCGATGCTCCATGGCTTCTCGAAACCGCTGAAGCCGGCCCCAACAGCGCCGATCTGTGAGGGCCGGCCGGATCAGCGGCGGTACTGATTCGAGTTCCGTTCGGCTCACGGACCGGCGTCCGCCGCGTGGACGGATTTCGATGCCCACGGCCCGGAGGTGGCGTGTCAGGGTCGTTGGGCTCATGTCCAGCTCGGTGGCGATGCTGGCCAGGGTCCGGGCCTGCCGGATGTACTGCTCTCGGAGCCACTGCTCATCGACGATCGGCTTCCTCGATGGCTCTCGGCTGGCGATGAGGCCGGACTGATTCAGCACCTCACTGATGAGCCTCTTGGGGAGATGGGTCTCTGAGGCGATCTCTCTGACCGTCTTCCGCGCGTCGAGGTACTCGCGTCGCAGGAATTCGTCGGTGAGCATGGTGTGTGCTTGCTGGCGGGCCTGAGCTGCTGCAAGCCGGGATCGTCGAGCAATGGGCCTGCTGGGGTCGACCCAAGATCCGCCGCTTTTGGAGGGCCAGGGGCTGCTGGGTGGGTGCTGCTCGAAGCAATGGCGGATGCTTTCCAGAGCGACGCCCATCTCCTTCGCCGCGACGGCGGGCGCTTGGCCCTCAGCGCAGATGAGACGGTGTGCTCGTCTCACGTCCACTGGTCTGCCGGGCAGGCAGAGTCCTGCGGCAAGGTCCGCTGGAGGCTCCCAGGTCAGCGGTTCGTCGATGCCCAAACCCCGTAGGTAGTTCTCGCCGTACTCGTCGAGAGCTCCCAGTAGGGCGGCGGTGATCCGGAAGGGAACCACCGCGACGCCTCCCGCCTCCTCGGCGGTCGTGATCCGGAGCGACTCTGGCGCCTGCCGGAGATCATTTCCGGTGATGCGCTGATAGAGGTAGCGGCGCACAGACAGCAGCCGCGCTTCCTGCCCCGGGTGGACACCGGTCTGTGTGCAGATCGAAACCCAGTCATCAGCGGGCAAGAGGCCGTCACCTGTCAGCCCGCGTCGACGTTCGTAGTCGATGGGGACGGGCTGGGTGTCCAGGTAGTCGGCGATCTCGCAGAGCCCGGTGAGGACTCCGTCGTGGCCCTGCTGGGCAAGCTCGGCGAGCGTGTAGTGGACGTCGAGCTGCGCCTGATGGCCGAGCATGCTGATCAGGGGATCGAAGTGACGTTTGGATGCTCCGGGGAGGAGGAGTGCGACGGCCAGGGCCGCGCGGAAGTTGCCAATGTTCCGGACGCCGGCGGCGGGCAGGACGCGGGCAGTCCATCCACGCCAGAGCAACTGTGGGACTCGGTCGGCCCGTGCCGTGGTCAAGGTCTCGTTCATCTTGTGGGGTGGGCGCGGGCGAGTGGTGCAGCTTCGGAAGCGGAGCCGGTCCACGTTCGCCATGCGTGTATCCATGGCCTGCCAGATCAGTTGTTGCAGTGCAGTGGAGTGTGCCCTCCAGCGTTTGTTGACATCGCCGAGGGGCATGAGGTCCAGTCGCTCGCCGTCTCGTTCGAGGAGGGTCCGCAGCGTGGCGATGTTTGTCTTGTCGGAGCCCTGTTGAAGGATGTGGACGGCGCGGGTGAGTCCGCCTGCGGTCACTGCCGCCGAGGTGGGCGAGAACTGGCCGTCTCCGGCGTAATCCTGGCATGCCTGCTCGACATGCGGATCGAGTGTCGGGAAGTCGCCGGGTTCCGCGATGCGCAAGACCCAGGAGGCCAGCGCACGCAGGTCATTGAAGATCATTTGTGGTGTGGGGAGGGACTGCGCTTGTCCCTGTTCGACTCGGTCCAGCAGGTCGTTGATCCAGCGCTGCGACGCCAGTACTGGGCTGTCTTCGCGAAGGGCGGCCGCGGGGGCCAGGGCGAGGTCCGTCTGGCAGAGCGCCCCTGACGGTTTCAGCGTCGTAGGACACTGATGGGGTGGAAGATCACGGAAGATGCTGACTCGGCCGTGGCAGGTGCGCTGGTTGCAAGAGGGACAGGCATGCGGCAGCAGGATCCGGTGCCGAGTGCAAGCGAAGCTCCAGGGGAGACGCCAGCACAACTGCCAGCGGCCGTCGTGTTCGTGAAGGCACTGGGGGCAGTATCGGGAGCCGTTTCGGCCCCATAGCTGCATGCGGTTCACCGTCCGGCGGTGAGGGTGCAGTACGAGCGCATGGCCGTCGTACTGGCGCAACGTCATCGCATGCAACCGGTCAGCGGGGACTCCGCTGACGGCCGCGGCCTGCTCGGCCTGCTCCGGCTCGAGGTAGCGGGTGAGGTCAGGGAGGCTGCCGTCGCGCCGGCCGGGCAGTCCCAAGGCGATCAGGATCTCGCGGAAGCTGACCATGCTGCGGTGGGCCAGAGTCTCCAGCCAGGAGTCCAAGGCTTCTCCTGGCAGCGGCGCGACTCTGATCGGGAGAGTCCGCAGGCCGGACGTCACGCGGCTTTCCGGTTGCTGGATCGGAGCCGGCTGGTGAGTCGTCGCTTGTCCAGGGCTGTTTCGAGCTCCCTGCGAGCCTTCTCGGATGCCTCGTCGTTCTTCACTCGGTCGAGCAGGTCACGGTCGAGGCGTTCGGTGCCGCTGCGGACGGCTCGCTGGCAGCCCCGGTTGATCAGTGTCATCAGCGAGCCGATATGCCCGGTGCTGCGGGCAAAGAGGTAGTCGGAAAGATCGTCTGCAAGCATGCCGGGGTACTTATCGGCTAGGACCACTCGCTTCTCCAGGGCGAGGAGCATCTTCCTCCATTCTCGGCGGCCCGCCTCGTTCTTGATGGTGAAGGGCTGCATGTCCAGTCGAGTCGTGCGCCGGCCTGTCTGGGCCAGGGCTGTGTCACCAGAAGTGGTTCCTTCGCTGAACAGGCCCTTCTCAGCGAGTCCGACGCCGATCATCAGCAAGGTCACGGGGAACTCGTTGGCGATCCACTTCAGGTGGTTACTGACCTCGATGCCGCTGGTGTTGCGCCACTTCAGGAAGTGCAGATCGTCGAGGGCGAGGACGCGCACTTCGCAGGACAACACGCAGTCCAGGGCCCGCTGGCCCATCTGGGCGGCTGTTCCGCGGTTGCGTCCGGCATGGCCAAAGAATTCCAAAATGGCACGATTGAGGTCCTTCATGCCGGTATTGCCGGTCAGTCCAACCCGGCAGACCGGAAGCCGTTCGTGTCCCTGCGCTGTGAACTCGCCGTTCTCGGCGATCTCCCGGTGGTGGAACTCACGGAGGAACGCCAGCACCGTCGTCGTCTTCCCGAGGCCAGGAAAGGCGTCGACAGCCACGGCGCCCTTGGCCTTGTCACCATCCTGCTGATTGCTGTCGACGATGTCCCACAAGTCCTCGTGAAGGTCGGCCAGTTGCTGCGTCCTGATCGGCCCGAGGTTGGCATGTCACTCCCGCCGCAGTCGGTCGTAGACGGCTCTCGCCTCAGAGGTCTGAGCTTTCAGCTCTGCCCTCGTCAGCAACCTTGGCTGTTCGCGACGCGGAGCGTTGGCGAACTCCTTGAAGTCCTCCTTCCGCGACAACGCCAGATTCCCCAGGCCCAGCGGGAGCGGGTCAGTCACACGTCCTCCAGTGCGTCGGCGTAGAAGTCATCCTCATCGACGAGGACTTCGAAGTCGGCCTCGTCGTCATCACCCGTCTCGGCCGGCTCCATCTCCTCCAGCTCCTCGTGGGACGAGCTCTCTTTGTCCCCCAGGGCTTTGCGGACTGAGGGCAGCGAGACGACTGACTCGTCGGACTCGGGCAGTTCGATGGCCGCTTGCTCTCGCGATAGCCGCAGGGCCATCCGCCGCTCTGCCAGAGTTGTGCCCAGGCCGAGGTTCCAGCGCTCCAATAGGTCGGCGACCGCAAGACGGTCGTCAGGAAAGCGATACTTCGCAGCAGCCAGTTTCCGGGCGAAGGCGAGAGCATCCTCGCTCAGCGGCATACCGGCCGTGGGCGCATGTTCCCAGGTCAGGGTGCGCCAGCGACGGTCCAGGTCCCGGACGTAGATGCGAGTGATGTCGTCGGGGTCGACCTGGAAGGGCCATCCGTTCTCGACCGGACCCTTGTAGGGACTCCGGACATCGCTGAGGCCCTTGAGGCCGGGGCCGCTGTAGCGGCTACGGCCGATCTCGACTCCGTAGTGCTGGATCGTGCGCCATTCGGTCTTCAGGAATTCGTAGGCGAGGTCGGGGTCTCTGGGGGCCTCGACGTAACCCGCCCGAGCCATGCCGTGCTCGAACATCGCGGCGGGGGACATCCGCAGCCCTGGCAGGCCCGGGTCGACCAGACTCGTGTGCGGTCGGTGGTGGTAGACCGCCGCGACCCACTCACGGATGATCGCTTCCAGCTCATGCAGGAAGAAGAAGGCGTCGTCCTCGGGGTTCTCCCCCCGGGAATGGACGTCCGGCCCCTTATAGCCGGGTAGTGCTTGAAGCAGGCCCTCGCGCAGGGTGCGAAAGAATCTTTCGACTGGCCCTTTGTCGCGGCCCGTCCGTAGCCTCGCAGGCTGGATCGAGATGCCCATCCGTCGGCAGACGCTGGTCAGATGCTCGGAGTCGTACTGCTTTCCGTGGTCGATGACCAGGGTTTCCGGAACCAGAATGGGGCCAGCTGCACCAGCTCCTTCGGCGACAGCCGTATCCACGAGGACCGTCCGTGGGATGCCGTGCTCGGGCCAGACCGCGTAGCGCGGCCAGTCCTTCCCAGCCGGCCTGGGCCGGAACGACTGGTAGAGCACCGCGCTGACGTCCACCGCCTTCGTCGACACCGGGGTGAGGCGGATGCCGGTGATGCAGCGGGTGTACCAGTCCATACCGATGCTGAGCTCAGCCTGCACCCATCGAAGGGTGAGCGGGTCGAAGGCGAAAACGTCCAGCCGGGTGGAGTCCATCAGGAGGTACTCTCCCGGCCTGGTCGGCCGCAACTTGCCATAAGGCTCATTTGGCCGGCCAGCGATGTCCCGGTTCCGCTTCGCACTCAGTCGGAAGAGCGGGTGCTGGTCCTCCAACTCCTCAAGCAGCCGGAAGGCAGTAGCCCGGCTGGGTTGCGGGACGACATCCGGACCCAACCGTGCAACCACCCGTGCTCGGGTCCGCTCGATCACCAGCGTGCGGGACGGCTTGGACTCCTTGGCATGCTCGACCATGACCTCCGTGGCTGTCTCCACCCATCGGTCATCCAGTTTCGTGGCCCGCCCACGTGCGGGTCGCCCGGCAGCCGCCAAGCCCGCCTCGCCGCCACGGCGGAAGTCCCGAACCCAGCGCTCGACGGTACGGACGGTGACGCCGAGTTCAGCGGCCTTGCTCGCGTAGCGCTCGCCTAGCGGGAGGTCAGGCGAGTATTCCAGTCTCGGCTCGCCTTCCGCTGCCAGCTCCGGAGCGCCCGACCGGTAACCGGTGAGAACTTCCCGGACATGGCCTGCCCGCTCTCGTAGTCCGTCTTGCTCGGCTTTCGACAGCTGGCTCAGCACGACGCCAGCGACGTCTTCGTCGTCGTCACTGGACGGTCCCGGAGCATCCGGGATCACACGAACTCGATCAGACAGCAGCAGTTCCTTCACTGCCAGTCTCAGCAGCTTCCCGCGGCCGTTCTTCAGTACCGCCTCGTTGCCGTTCGCGGTGATCGCCAGCTCGATTACCTCAACGGTCTCGCCGTCATAGCGGAACCGTGTACCAACCCCCACGCGGACTCCGGCCCAGCTCACTTCTAAGCCCTCAGAACGTGATGACCGCTGAGCGGGGTACTCAAGTCGGTGACCAGCTCACCACGCCAGAGAAGGTGAAGGACCCCAGCACGGACCTCCTCCGGCTCTCGTCCGGCGAGTGCGTCATCGAGTTCGCCAAGTGTCCGGCAATCCAGACCCATCGCTCGAAGTTCGTCGAGCAGGAGACCATCGAAAAGCCAGTCACGTCGGTACCCGGCGAGGAACCGAAGGTTCTCGAGTTCCGCCGGCGCAGGTTCGCTCCACACGACGTATCGCCATCCGCGTGTCTCCACCAGCCGCCGCGTCCAGTCGAAAGTGAACGCCACCTCTGGCTTGGCCACCCGGTGCCTCGGCTTGACGTCGACCACGACCGGACCGTCCTCGCTGATCAGAAGGTAGTCCGGAATGTGTTTGCGAACCTTTCCTTCCACCTCGGCTTTCAGCAGGAAGGGCTGGGCAAGGATGCGGCGGACGGATGGGTCGAAGTCGTCAAACAGCAGTCGAGCAAGTTCAAGCCGTGACTCGTAGATCACGTGGTCACGCATGGTCGAGGACCAGTAGGTGCCCGAGTAGTGCCTCTGGCCGTCGTACCACCGGAATGTCCGCCATGGAGACGCTGTCGCTAACGACGCGCTGCTGACGCTTTCCCATGGCTCGTCTTCGAACCCCCGGCCGATGTACGGAAACACACCACTGCCGACTCAACTGGCACGAGCACCCCCCACTCCCGCAGCATCAGGTTCGATGCGATCAAGCAGTCGGTGACAGCCTGGGCCGTACGGCAGTACGTGCACCAAGAGAGCTTGGAACGTCCACACGTTTGAGCGAATTCAGCCTCAAGAGTCTGGCCAATCTCACGACGATGTCGTATCCGACATCCATCCGACATCGATCGTGAGATTCCGACACGGAAAATGAGGCCCTACACGCCTCCAGGTCAGGTCTGCGCCATGTCCACAAAACGGGAGTAGTGGCCCTGGAAGGCCACCGTGATGGTCGCCGTCGGACCGTTACGGTGCTTGGCCACGATCAGGTCGGCCTCGCCGGCGCGGGGCGATTCCTTCTCGTAGGCGTCCTCTCGGTGCAGCAGGATGACCATGTCCGCGTCCTGCTCGATCGAACCGGATTCACGCAGGTCCGAAACCATCGGCTTCTTGTCCGTACGCTGCTCGGGGCCACGGTTCAGCTGCGAGAGCGCGATGACCGGCAGCTCCAGTTCCTTGGCCAGCAGCTTGAGGTTTCGGGACATGTCCGACACCTCCTGCTGGCGGCTCTCGGCGCGCTTGGAGCCGCCGGACTGCATCAGCTGGAGGTAGTCGATGACCACCAGCTTCAGCTCGTTGCGCTGCTTGAGGCGGCGGCACTTCGCGCGGATCTCCATCATCGACAGGTTCGGCGAGTCGTCGATGTAGAGCGGCGCGGCCGACACGTCCGGCATCCGCCGGGCCAGGCGGGTCCAGTCCTCGTCCGTCATCGATCCGGACCGCATGTGGTGCAGGGCCACCCGCGCCTCGGCGGACAGCAGACGCATCGCGATCTCGTTGCGGCCCATTTCGAGCGAGAAGATCACGCTCGGCAGGTTGCTCTTGATGGAACAGGCCCGGGCGAAGTCCAGCGCGAGGGTGGACTTACCCATCGCGGGACGGGCCGCGATGACGATCATCTGGCCGGGGTGCAGGCCGTTGGTCAGGGAGTCCAGGTCGGTGAAGCCGGTGGGCACACCGGTCATCTGGCCCTGGCGGGAGCCGATCGCCTCGATCTCGTCGAGGGCGCCCTCCATGATGTCGCCGAGCGGCAGGTAGTCCTCGCTGGTGCGCTGCTCGGTGACGGCGTAGATCTCCGCCTGGGCACTGTTGACGATCTCGTCGACGTCGCCGTCGGCCGCGTATCCCATCTGCGTGATGCGGGTGCCGGCCTCGACGAGCCGGCGCAGGACCGCCCGTTCGTGGACGATCTCGGCGTAGTACTCGGCGTTGGCCGCCGTCGGTACGGACTGGACCAGGGTGTGCAGATACGACGCGCCGCCCACCCGGGCGATCTCGCCGCGCTTGGTCAGCTCGGCCGCGATGGTGATCGGGTCGGCCGGCTCACCCTTGGCGTACAGGTCGAGGATCGCCTGATAGATCAGCTCGTGGGCCGGCCGGTAGAAGTCGTGGCCCTTGAGCACCTCGACGACGTCCGCGATGGCGTCCTTGGACAGCAGCATGCCGCCGAGCACGGACTGCTCGGCGTCCAGGTCCTGGGGCGGCACCCGCTCGAAACCGCCGGAGGGCCAGCCGCCCTCCTCGTCACCGCCACGGTCACGGCGGTCGTCGCGGCCCCGGCCCTTGCCCTCGCCCCGACGGGAGCGCGCGGCAGGCAGCCGGTCACTGGGGCCGGCGTCCGCCCAGGGGTCTTCCACGGGCTCGGGCATACTCACCCCGGCACCTCCTCCCGTCCGCGGCGCGGACCTTGCTGTGCCCTTCTTTCTTACGGCACGGCTCTGACAAACGAGACGCCCGACTCCGGTTACGGCGCGTCGAGTTCGGACGGGTTCTCAGACCGGAACAGGGGCCAGGCGCCGGACTACGGTAGGCCCGTCGGCACCGTCCGCCAATCTGGTTATCCACAGGCCATGTGGACGAAGCACCCGTTCCTGTGGAGAAGTGCGCCGATCCTGTGCACGGCACGGGGGACACC
This sequence comes from Streptomyces paromomycinus, assembly GCF_003865155.1. Lineage (NCBI taxonomy): Bacteria > Bacillati > Actinomycetota > Actinomycetes > Kitasatosporales > Streptomycetaceae > Streptomyces > Streptomyces paromomycinus. The sequence continues at coordinate 4,851,193 of NZ_BHZD01000001.1, forward strand.
GCTGTGGACAAACACACAATCAGCCGACCCCCACCCACCTGACCTGCAGCTTTGTCGTCCATAGGCTGTGGGGGAGAAAAACTTCGGCAACCTGTTCATGATCGGGCCGAACGGCGTGGAGGAGAACGCTCCACGCGCCGCCAAGTAATGATTGCTCTGCAGTTGTGCCACTTACCTGTGGAAGATTAGATTGACGGCATGACACAGGCCCCCGCGACGCCGCGGCGCACCGACCGCCGCCACGACCGCGAGATCATCTCGCTCGCTCTGCCCGCCTTCGGCGCGCTCGTCGCGGAACCGCTCTTCGTCATGGTCGACAGCGCCGTCATCGGCCACCTCGGCACCCGGCAGCTCGCCGGCCTCGGCGTCGCCGCCCCGCTGCTGACGACCGCGGTCTCGGTCTTCGTCTTCCTCGCGTACGCCACCACCGCCGCCGTCGCCCGGCGGGTCGGTGCCGGTGACCGCTCGGCCGCCATCCGGCAGGGCATGGACGGGATCTGGCTCGCCCTGCTGCTGGGCGCCGCCGTACTGGCCGCCGTCCTGCCCACCGCACCCTGGCTCGTCGACATCTTCGGCGCCTCGTCCACCGCCGCCCCGTACGCCATCACCTACCTGCGCATCAGCGCCCTCGGCATCCCGGCGATGCTCGTGGTGCTGGCGGCCACCGGCGTACTGCGCGGTCTCCAGGACACCCGGACACCGCTGTACGTCGCCATCGGCGGCTTCTCCGTCAACGCGGCCCTGAACATCGGGCTGGTCTACGGCGCCGGGCTCGGCATCGCCGGATCCGCCTGGGGAACGGTCGTCGCCCAGTGCGGTATGGCCGCCGTCTACCTGGTCGTCGTGGTGCGGGGCGCCCGCCGGCACGGCGCCTCGCTGCGACCGGACGCGGCCGGTATCCGCGCCTGCGCCCAGGCCGGGGTGCCGCTGCTGGTCCGTACGCTCTCGCTGCGCGCCGTCCTCATGATCGCGACTGCCGTGGCCGCCCGCCTCGGTGACGCCGAGGTGGCCGCCCACCAGATCGTCATCACCCTGTGGTCCCTGCTGGCCTTCGCCCTGGACGCCATCGCCATCGCCGGCCAGGCGATCATCGGCCGCTACCTGGGAGCCGACGACGTGGCGGGCGCCAAGGCTGCCTGTCGCCGCATGGTGCAGTGGGGCATCGCCTCCGGTGTGGTGCTCGGGCTGCTCGTCGTCCTCACCCGGCCGCTGTTCATGCCGCTGTTCACCGACGACCAGGCCGTCAAGGACGCCCTGCTGCCCGCGCTGCTGGTCGTCGCCCTCACCCAGCCGGTCGCCGGCATCGTCTTCGTCCTCGACGGCGTACTGATGGGCGCCGGCGACGGCCCCTACCTGGCCTGGGCGATGCTGGTGACGCTCGCGCTCTTCGCGCCCGCCGCGCTGCTGGTGCCGGTCGTCGGCGGCGGCCTGACCGCACTGTGGTGGGCCATGGCCCTGATGATGACCGTGCGGATGCTGACATTGTGGGCACGCACCCGGTCGGGCCGCTGGATTGTGACCGGAGCCTCGCGTTGAAGCCACCCGAAACAACGGTCCCGTGATGATAATGACCCTGTGCGCCCGCTTGCCAGGAAGATCGTCCTGCCCCTGACGCTGACCGTCGTCGGGGCAGGCGCCATAGTGGGCTACGCCTCCCAGGAGGCCGACACCAGCAGCCGGGGCAACGGCACGCTCAGAAGTGGTCACGGCAAGTCGGGAGAGGCCCGCCAGGACCCCCAGGACCAGGACCCGTCCGCCACCGCGCCCGCCGACGACGGCAGCGCGTACACCCCGCGCAGTACCGAGCAGAACGCCCGCGTCGGGGCCATCTTCGAGAAGGACGACTCCGGCGACCACTTCTGCACCGCCAGTGTCGTGCAGAGCCCCGGCCGGAACATGCTGATCACCGCGGCGCACTGCGCTTTCGACGCCGAGACCGGCCAGCCCGTCAACGACCTGGTCTTCGCACCCGACTACCGCGACGGCAAGGAGCCGACCGGCCTGTGGAAGGTCGAGAAGGTCGTCGTCGACGACCGCTGGGCCACGTCCCAGGACGAGGACATGGACGTCGCCTTCCTCGTCCTCGGCAGCAAGGACGGCAAGCAGATCCAGGACGTGCTGGGCGGCAACACGCTCGGCATCGACCCCGGCTTCGACAATGACGTCAAGATCACCGGCTACCCCACCAGCAGTGAGACGCCGATCTCCTGCCACAACCGCGCCACGAAGTTCAGCGACACCCAGATGCGCGTGAGGTGCACCGACTTCGCGGGCGGCACGAGCGGCAGCCCCTGGCTCGCCGACTACGACCCCAAGAGCCACACCGGCACGGTGATCGGCGTGCTGGGCGGGCACCAGGGCGGCGGCGACGAGGACGATGTCTCCTACGCCGCGTACTTCGGTGAGGCTGTCGCCGATCTCTACGAGCGGGCCCAGGAAGCGGACGAAGGCTGAGAGCCCGCGGCTCTGAGCAGTCCGCGCACGCGAAAGGGCCGCACCCCGTTCCCGGAGTGCGGCCCTTTCGTGTGCTGCGGTGTCGCTGCTATCAGGCGGCGACGACCTCGACGCCCAGCTTCGCGACAACGTCGCTGTGCAGGCGTACGGACACCTGGTGCGCGCCCAGGGTCTTGATCGGCGAGCCGAGCTCGACGCGGCGCTTGTCCACGTCGGGGCCGCCCGCGGCCTTGATCGCCGAGGCGACGTCGGCCGGCGTGACGGAGCCGAACAGGCGGCCGGCGTCGCCGGCACGCACGGCCAGCTTCACCTTGACGCCTTCGAGCTGACCCTTGACCTCGTTGGCCTGCTCGACCGAGGCGATCTCGCGGATCTTGCGACCGCGGCGGATCTGCTCGACGTCCTTCTCGCCACCCTTGGTCCAGCGGATCGCGAAACCGCGCGGGACCAGGTAGTTACGGGCGTAACCGTCGCGGACGTCGACGACGTCGCCGGCGGTGCCGAGGCCGGAGACCTCGTGGGTGAGGATGATCTTCATGAGTCGGTCACCCTTCCCTTATCGCGCAGTGGAGGTGTAGGGCAGCAGCGCCATCTCACGGCTGTTCTTCACGGCCGTGGCGACGTCACGCTGGTGCTGGGTGCAGTTGCCGGTCACCCGGCGGGCACGGATCTTGCCGCGGTCGGAGATGAACTTCCGCAGCAGGTTCGTGTCCTTGTAGTCGACGTAGGAGATCTTCTCCTTGCAGAACACGCAAACCTTCTTCTTAGGCTTGCGAGCAGGCGGCTTCGCCATTGTCTCTCTCCAGTGAGTTCAAGAAGTTTGTGCTGACGCCCTCAGGCCCCGGCCGGCTCGCGCTGTTTCACGTGAAACAGCGCGTGTACGTGCCGGATGCCGGACCTAGAAGGGCGGCTCGTCCGAGTAGCCGCCGCCGGAGCCGCCGCCCCAGCCGCCACCGCCGCCACCCTGCTGGCCGCCGCCGGCAGGGGCACCGGTCGCCCACGGGTCGTCGGCGGGAGCACCGCCGCCGCCCTGCTGGCCGCCGCCGGGGCCGCCGCCCCAGCCGCCGCCACCCTGGCCACCGCCCTGCGGACCGCCGCCGAAGCCTCCGCCCTGGCCACCGCGGCCCGAGGTCTTGGTGACCTTGGCCGTGGCATTGCGCAAGCTGGCGCCGACCTCGTCGACGTCGAGCTCGTAGACCGTGCGCTTGACGCCCTCGCGGTCCTCGTACGACCGCTGCTTCAGGCGGCCCTGCACGATCACGCGAGTGCCCCGCGTGAGGGACTCGGCGACGTTCTCCGCCGCCTGACGCCACACCGAGCAGGTCAGGAACAGGCTCTCGCCGTCCTTCCACTCATTGGTCTGGCGGTCGAAGGTGCGGGGGGTGGACGCGACGCGGAACTTCGCGACCGCCGCACCGGACGGGGTGAAGCGCAGCTCGGGGTCGTCGACAAGATTGCCGACGACCGTGATGACGGTCTCGCCTGCCATTAGGGGAACCTCTCGGCGGGTGTGCTGCTGGCTGCTGGTGTTGCTACTCGAACCCGGTTACCGCTGACGCTGGTGCGTCAGTGGGTCTCGGGACGGAGGACCTTGGTCCGGAGGACCGACTCGTTCAGGTTCATCTGACGGTCGAGTTCCTTGACGACCGCAGGCTCGGCCTGCAGGTCGATGACCGAGTAGATGCCCTCGGGCTTCTTGTTGATCTCGTACGAGAGACGACGACGGCCCCAGGTGTCGACCTTCTCGACCTTTCCGTTGCCCTCACGGACGACGGAGAGGAAGTTCTCGATCAGCGGGGAGACAGCGCGCTCCTCGAGATCGGGGTCGAGGATGACCATCACCTCGTAGTGACGCATGTAGAACCCACCTCCTTTGGACTCAGCGGCCACGGTCGTTCCGTGGCAGGAGGGTCATGATGCGTTCCGCACCCGGCCCGGCCAGGAGACCTGGGCAGACGTGGGCGCAGACTGTACAGAGTACCCGCCCGTGGGCTTCCGGTTGAAATCCGGCCGCTGATCCCCCCAATCTGGAACACAACGGGTGTGAGCGGCGTTACAGTTCGCCGCCCTGTCTTCGGAGGTGCCGCATGGCACAGGCAGTCCGGCCGCAGCACGGCCTTCTCTCTCTTCTGAACAGCGACGGCAAGGCCCATCCCGTCGAGAACACCCTCGTCGCCGTGACGCTGGTGTTCGGCGCGATCGCCTTCGCCACCGCCCATTTCCACCACCTTCACCTGCTGAGTTCCTGGACGGGACTGATCGGCATCGGCACCGGCGCATGGGGACAGTTCATCTCCGCCACCACCGGCGAGCGCTTCCTGCTGATCATCGGCCTCGGCGCCGCGGCGGTCGGCTTCTTCCTCGGCATGGCGCACGGCGGACTCTTCGGCGGGCTGCTCGGCTAGCCGGGCGGCGGGGGCTCCACCCCCCTACGCCCAGACGGGGCGCTCCCCAGTCACAGTAGGCTTCGGCGCGAGAGCCGGAGCCCCGACCCTGGGGACAAACCTGCCGAGGAGCGCCCCGCATGAGCCTGACCCTGAGGACCATCAGCCGAGAGCAGCATCTGGCGTACATCCAGAGCCTGCCTTCGGCGAGCCACATGCAGGTGCCGGCCTGGGCCGATGTGAAGTCCGAATGGCGCTCGGAGAACCTGGGCTGGTTCGACAAGACCGGGCAACTGGTCGGCGCGGGTCTGGTCCTCTACCGCCAGCTGCCCAAGATCAAGCGGTACCTCGCGTACCTGCCCGAAGGGCCGGTCATCAACTGGTACGCGCCGAATCTGGAGGACTGGCTCAAGCCGATGCTGGCGCACCTGAAGCAGCAGGGCGCCTTCTCGGTCAAGATGGGCCCGCCGGTGATCATTCGGCGCTGGGACTCCGCCGCGATCAAGTCGGGGATCCAGGACCCCGACGTCAAGCGCCTGCGTGACGTCGAGCCCACCCACATCGAGCCGCGCGCCTTCGAGGTGTCCGACAAGCTGCGCCGGATGGGCTGGCAGCAGGGCGAGGACGGCGGGGCCGGCTTCGGTGACGTCCAGCCCCGGTACGTCTTCCAGGTGCCGCTGGAGAACCGTTCGCTGGAGGACGTCCACAAGGGCTTCAACCAGCTGTGGCGCCGCAACATCAAGAAGGCCGAGAAGGCCGGCGTCGAGGTCGTCCAGGGCCGCTACGAAGATCTCGCCGAGTGGCAGCGCCTGTACGAGATCACCGCGGTGCGCGACAAGTTCCGGCCGCGGCCGCTCAGCTACTTCCAGCGGATGTGGGCAGCCCTCAACACCGAGGACCCCAACCGCATGCGGCTGTACTTCGCCCGGCACAACGGTGTGAACCTCTCCGCCGCGACGATGCTGGTCGTCGGCGGCCACGTCTGGTACTCCTACGGTGCCTCGGACAACATCGGCCGGGAGTTCCGGCCGTCCAACGCCATGCAGTGGCGGATGCTGCGCGACGCCTACGCGCTGGGCGCCACCGTCTACGACCTGCGTGGCATCAGCGACTCGCTCGACGAGAACGACCACCTCTTCGGCCTCATCCAGTTCAAGGTGGGCACGGGCGGGCAGGCAGCCGAGTACCTGGGCGAGTGGGACTTCCCGCTCAACAAGCTCCTGCACAAGGCGCTCGACATCTACATGTCGCGCCGCTGACCGTCACACCCCCTGTTCGACCGCATCGCAGCCACGAGAAAGGTTCCGGGCCCGGCCATGGCGCTCACCCTCTACGTCGACACCGCGCGCTGGCGGGCACACCAGCAGAGCGTTCTGCAGCAGTTCCCGGGTCTCGTCCCGGTCTGCAAAGGCAACGGTTACGGCTTCGGCCACGAGCGCCTCGCCGAGGAGACGACCCGGCTCGGCGCCGACCTCCTCGCCGTGGGGACGACGTACGAAGCGGCCCGCATGAAGGACTACTTCAGCGGTGACCTGCTCGTGCTGACCCCCTTCCGGCACGGCGAGGAACCGGTTCCGCTGCCGGACCGCGCCATCCGTTCGGTCTCCTCGGTCGAGGGCGTGGGCGGCCTGGTGGGCGCCCGGGTGGTCATCGAGGTCATGAGCAGCATGAAGCGCCACGGCGTACTGCCCGAGGACCTGCCGAAGCTGGCCGCGGCCATCGAGGACGTACGGCTGGAGGGCTTCGCCCTTCACCTGCCGCTGGACCGCACCGACGGCTCCGACGCGGTGGAGGAGGTCATCGGCTGGATGGACCGGCTGCGGGCCGCCCGTCTGCCGCTGCACACGATGTTCGTCAGTCACCTCAAGGCCGATGAGCTCCACCGCCTCCAGCAGCAGTTCCCGCAGACGCGCTTCCGCGCACGGATCGGCACCCGGCTGTGGCTCGGCGACCACGAGGCCACCCAGTACCGCGGCTCGGTCCTGGACGTCACCCGGGTCGGCAAGGGCGACCGCTTCGGTTACCGCCAGCAGAAGGCCGCCTCCGACGGCTACCTGGTCGTGGTGGCCGGCGGCACGTCGCACGGTGTGGGCCTGGAGTCGCCCAAGGCGCTGCACGGCGTGATGCCCCGCGCCAAGGGCGTAGCGCGGGCGGGCCTGGCGACCGTCAACCGCAACCTCTCGCCGTACGTGTGGGGGGGCAAGCAGCGGTGGTTCGCGGAGCCCCCGCACATGCAGGTCTCCATCCTCTTCGTGCCGGGTGACGCCCCCGAGCCCCACGTCGGGGAGGAACTGGTGGCGCACCTGCGGCACACCACGACGCAGTACGACCGCCTCGTGGACCGCTGAGCCGCGGTCGCTCGTACGGAACAGCACAGGCCCGGGGCCGCAGATCTGCTCTGCGGCCCCGGGCCTGTTCCGTACGCGCTGCTGCCGACCTGCTTACTTCCGGGCCGCACCCCAGCGCACCTGCGGTGCTCCCTCGAACTGCACAGCATGCCGTGGCAGGTGCTGTGCCCGGCCGAGCACGAAGACGTCCGGTGCGTGGTCCAGCACGCCGCCCGACGGATCGTCTTCGCCGTCCTTGCGTACGACGTCCCGCTCCGGCAGCAACACGTCGCGTACCACCACGGCACACAGGTACAGCGTCCCCAGCAGGTGCAGTGCCATGGCCAGCTGGTAGCCCTCCAGCGGCAGACCCTGGTGCTTGTCGCCGTTGCCGGTGTAGGCCAGGTACATCCAGATGCCGAGGAAGTACATGACCTCGCACGCCTGCCACACCAGGAAGTCACGCCAGCGCGGCCGTGCCAGCGCGGCGAGCGGGATCAGCCAGAGCACGTACTGCGGCGAGTAGACCTTGTTGGTGAGGATGAACAGCGCGACGACCAGGAAGGCGAGCTGCGCGAACCGTGGCCGGCGGGGTGCGTAGAAGGTGAGCAGCGCCAGAGCGCCGCACCCCACGATCATCAGCAGCGTCGCGTAGGTGTTCGCGTCCTCCAGCGGATTGCCGGTGCGCTGGGAGAGGAGCAGCCAGATCGATCCGAAGTCGATGGGCCGCTCCTGGCTGAAGGTGTAGAACTTCGCCCAGCCCTCCCGGAGGTGGAATCCGGACCCGTCGTGCGTGATCATCACCGGCACGTTGACGACCAGCCACGCGGCCGCGGCTCCGGCGACGGCCTTGCCGTAGGCACGCCACTGTCCGGCCCGCCAGCACAGGACGAGCAGCGGGCCGAGCAGCAGCACCGGGTACAGCTTCGCGGCGGTCGCGAGCCCGATGAACACACCCGCTGCGAGGGCTCGGCTGCGCGACCACATCAGCATCCCGACGGCGGTCAGCGCGACGGCCAGGAGGTCCCAGTTGATGGTGGCCGTGAGCGCGAGGGCGGGAGCGAGGGCGACCAGGAGGCCGTCCCAGGGGCGGCGGCGGTGGGTACGTGCCACGCAGACGGCGAGAGCGGCGGCACAGGCCATCAGCAGGCCGGCATTGACCAGCCAGTAGATCTGTTCCCGGTCCTGCATGGAGCCGCCGTGCGGGGTCAGCCAGGAGGCGACCTCCATGAACACGCCGGTCAGGACCGGGTATTCGAGGTACTCCATCTCGCCGGGCAGTCTGTCGAAGTACGGAATCAGACCGTCGGCGAAGCCACGGCCCGCGTACAGGTGGGGGATGTCGGAGTAGCAGGCGTGGGTGTACTGGCTGGTGGCGCCGAAGAACCACCCGCTCTCGTAGCACGGCAGTTTCTGCACCATGCCGAGCGCGAACATCCCGATCATGACGAGTGCGATGACGCGTACGGGGCTCCACCAGCCCGTGCCGAAGACCGCGCGCCGCCCGGCAGGGCCGCCGACCAGCTCGCTGCCGGCCGCCGCCACCTCGTCCCGTCGCGTCGGCCGTACGGGCTCGTCCTGTCGCACGCTCGTCATGCGCCCATCCTGCCGTACGGGCCTGGGCCGAACGCGGAGAAGCCCCCGGCCCGTATGCACGGGTCCGGGGGCTTCTCCGTCACGTTTCACGTTTCACGTGAAACAGTCACCGGTCAGTAGTCGCGTCGTCCCCCTGCCCCCGAGCCGCCGGCCGGGTGGCCGAAGATGCCGCCTTCGTCGCCCCCGGGGCCACCGGTGCCCGGGTCGGGTGTCGGAGTGGTGCCGCCGGAATCTCCGCCGCCCGGACGTCCACCGGTGTCCCCGCCGGTCGCACCACCGTTGGTCCGGCAGTTCAGGTCCCAGTCCGCGCACGTTTTGGTCGGCGTGGGGGTGGGCGTAGGACTGGTCGGTGCGGACTTGCTGGGGGTGGGCGTCGGGGAGCTGGGCGGGGGAGCGGACGGGGTGGGCTTCGGCGACGGGCTCATACCGTCCCCGTAGACCGTCTGGCCGATCGGCGCGGGCTGCGGGAAGCGTTCGAGCTTCTTGCCCTTCATGACCTGCGCCATGTAGTCCGCCCAGATACGCGCCGGGAACGACGCGCCGTGGACCTTCTTCTCGCCGCCCACGCCGTACATCTTGAGGAACTGCTGCTGCTTGGCCTGGTCGTCCACCCGCCACATGCCGATCGTGGTGGCCAGCTGCTTCGTGTAGCCGGCGAACCAGGCCGACTTGTTGTCGTCGGTGGTACCGGTCTTGCCGGCCGCCTCGCGCCCGCCGGGCAGCTTCGCCGCCGTACCGGTGCCCTTCTCCACCACGGTCTTCAGCACGTCCGTCACATTGTCCGCGACCGCGGCGCTGAAGCCCGTCTTGGGCTTCTTGGTGTGCTCGTACTTGGTCCGGCCGTCCTTCTCGACGGACTCGACCGAGTACGGATCGTCCTGCTGCCCGCTGGCCGCGAAGGTGGCGTACGCGCCGGCCAGCCGGATCGCGCTCGGCGCCGAGGTGCCCAGCGAGAAGGCCGGGGTGGTCTTCGCCATGCTCTGGTCGTCGCGGAGCCCCGCGGCGATGGCCGCTTCCTTCACCTTGTCGCGGCCGACATCCATGCCGAGCTGGATGTACGGGGTGTTCACCGAGAACTGCATGGCGGTGCGGAGAGTGACCTTGCCCTTGTCCTCGTTGCCGTCGTTCGCCTGGTGCCACTCCTTGCCGTCCTTGTCGTGCCAGACGGTCCCGTCGTAGTTGAGCAGCTTCAGCTTGTTGTCACCGTTGTAGATGCTGTTCGGCGAGACCCGCGTGCGCCGTTCGGGGTTGTGCGGGTCCCGTACGCCTTCGCTCATCGCCGACGCCAGCACGAACGGCTTGAAGGTCGAGCCGACCTGGACACCGGTGTAGTCGGCGTTGTTCGTGTAGTGCTGGGTCGCGTCCTTGCCGCCGTAGATGGCGACGATCTTGCCGGTGCCCGGTTCGACCGAGGCACCGCCGAACTGGACGTACTTGTCCACTTCGCGCTCGTCCGGCTTGATGTGTTCCTTGGTGACCTTGTCGACGGACGCCGCGAGTTCGTTGACCTGCTTCTCGTCGAAGGTCGTGTGAATCTCGTAGCCGCCCTTTTTGAGCATGGCGTCCGTGATCTTGGTGTTGGCCGTGATGTAGTTGTTGGCCAGGTCGACCAGGTAGCCCTTCTGGCCGCGGAGGTCCATGGCCTTCTTGGGCTTCAGCGGCATCGGGAAATCCTTGATCTGATCCCGGTCCGGCTTCTTCATCCGGCCTACCTCGACCTCGCGGTCCAGCGTCCACTTCCAGCGGTACTCGGCGCGCTTGAGGTTCGCGCCCTTGGTCTCCGTGGTGATGTACGGGTCGTACAGGTTGGGGCCGTTGAGCAGGGCGGCCATGAAGGCGCTCTCACTCGGGGTGAGCTTGTCGCAGTCCTTGCCGTAGTACGCCCGGGACGCGGCCTGGATGCCATACGCACCGCGGCCGTAGTAGGCGGTGTTGAGGTAGCCCGCCAGGATGTCCTTCTTGTCCTCCTTGATGCCCACCTTCACCGAGATGAACAGCTCGGTGAGCTTGCGCTTGATGGTCTGCGACTGGTCGAGGTAGGTGTTCTTCACGTACTGCTGGGTGATGGTGGAACCACTCTGGGTCTCACCACCCCTGGCCATGTTGAAGACGGCCCGCGCGATGCCCATCGGGTCGATGCCCGAGTCCTCGTAGAAGGAGGCGTTCTCGGCCGAGATCACCGCGTCCTGCATGGTCGCGGGGATGGAGGAGATCGGTACGATCTGCCGGTTGAGTTCACCACCGCCGGCGACGACCATCGGCTTGCCGTTGGACCAGTAGTAGACGTTCTTCTGCAGCTGCGACGCCTTCTGCGGGTCCGGGATGTCCACGTAGGCCAGTGCGATACCGGACGCTCCGACGATCAGCGCCAGAAACCCGATGCAGGTGCCGAGGGTCTGCTTCCACGAGGGCACGAACCGGCGCCAGCCGATCTTCCCGGCTCTCGGGTAGTCGATGATCCGCTTCTTGCCGGGCCTGCCTGCGCCCCGGCCACGTCCGCGGCCACCTTCATCACCACCGCCACCGCCACCACCACGGCGTCCGCCGCCGCGGCCGCCATGGCCACTGCCCGAGGCCATCGCCGCCGTGTCGGAGGCACGTCGTCGGCCGCCGCGTTGTGCGGCACGCCGGGCCTCGGCTCTGCCGCCGGCCGGCCGTTCCTGCCCGTACGCCCCGGAGTCGGGGCCGGGGGCAGGGGCGGAGCCGCGGGTGGGCGCGGCGCGGCGCCCCGGTGATTGCTGTGCGGCTCGTCGGGCCGCAGCACGTCCGCCGCCCTGCGGCTGGGGCGGTTTGCGACGGTGCTCGCTCATGGAACGAATACTCCTCGGGCAGGCGCGCTATCTATCTCGTCGCCTGAAGGCGGCAGTTGGCTTCAGGTCCCCCCGACGTACGGCACCCATATGGCGCATGGGGTCGCACTACACCGAGGACGGGGACGTCATGTTCCGCCCCGCGGTTCCCGGCAGTTTGCATGGCGCACAGACTACGCACGGCCAAAACCTGCCCACCGTCGAAATTCACTCCAAATCAGTCAGGTTGGGTAGAACGAAACGGTGATGTGATGGCGTTCACCGTCCCCCCTCTTGTTCCTCCCCGGGGGCCGATCTATCGTCTGGATGTATCGGATCGATACATCAGCTCGGCATAAAGAGCGCACGACACCAAGGAGGCGGACATGAGCAGGCGGTCCGGCATCCTTGAGTTCGCCGTCCTCGGACTGCTTCGCGAGTCCCCCATGCACGGCTATGAGCTGCGCAAACGGCTCAACACCTCACTGGGGGTCTTCCGTGCGTTCAGCTACGGCACGCTCTACCCCTGTCTGAAGGCACTGGTCGCCAACGGCTGGCTGACCGAAGAGACGGTCGGTTCTCCGGAACCCGCGTCCCTCACCAACCGCCGGGCGAAGATCGTCTACCGGCTGACGGCGGAGGGGAAGAGCCACTTCGAGGAGCTGCTCGCCCACTCCGGCCCGGACGCGTGGGAGGACGAGCACTTCGGCGTCCGCTTCGCCTTCTTCGGGCAGACCTCGCGCGACGTACGGATGCGGGTCCTCGAAGGCCGTCGCAGCCGGCTGGAGGAACGCCTCGAAAAGATGCGCACCTCCCTGGCCCGTTCGCGTGAGCGGCTGGACGACTACACCCTCGAACTTCAGCGGCACGGCATGGAGTCCGTGGAACGCGAGGTCCGGTGGCTCAACGAGCTGATCGAGAGCGAGCGCGCCGGCCGCGACCAGCGCGCCGTCGACCCTGCCGAGCAGCACCAGAAGGACACGTCAGGAGATGCGGGCGGCCTGCCCCGGCGTCGGGGTGGTTCCCGGCCGGATCCGTCCGATGACACCACCACATGAGGTCCCGCAGTCAGCGGGACCTTGTCGAGATCACAGGGAGCAACCGGAATGGGTTCGGTTCGCGTAGCCATCGCCGGCGTGGGCAACTGCGCCGCCTCGCTGGTACAGGGCGTCGAGTACTACAAGGACGCAGACCCGGACACCCGCGTGCCCGGCCTGATGCACGTGCAGTTCGGTGATTACCACGTGCGTGACATCGAGTTCGTGGCCGCCTTCGACGTCGACGCCAAGAAGGTCGGCCTCGACCTGGCGGACGCCATCGGCGCCAGCGAGAACAACACCATCAAGATCTGCGACGTGCCGAACTCCGGCGTGACCGTCCAGCGCGGACACACCCTCGACGGCCTGGGCAAGTACTACCGCCAGACCATCGAGGAGTCCGACGAGACGCCGGTCGACATCGTCCAGGTCCTCAAGGACCAGCAGGTCGACGTCCTGGTGTGCTACCTGCCCGTCGGCTCCGAGGACGCCGCGAAGTTCTACGCGCAGTGCGCCATCGACGCCAAGGTCGCCTTCGTCAACGCCCTCCCGGTCTTCATCGCCGGCACCAAGGAGTGGGCGGACAAGTTCACCGAGGCGGGTGTGCCGATCGTCGGTGACGACATCAAGTCCCAGGTCGGTGCCACGATCACGCACCGCGTGATGGCCAAGCTCTTCGAGGACCGGGGCGTCGTCCTGGACCGCACGATGCAGCTGAACGTCGGCGGCAACATGGACTTCAAGAACATGCTGGAGCGCGAGCGCCTGGAGTCCAAGAAGATCTCCAAGACCCAGGCCGTCACCTCGCAGATCCGCGACCGCGAGCTGGGCGAGGACAACGTCCACATCGGCCCGTCGGACTACGTCGCCTGGCTGGACGACCGCAAGTGGGCCTATGTGCGCCTGGAGGGCCGCGCCTTCGGCGACGTCCCGCTGAACCTGGAGTACAAGCTGGAGGTCTGGGACTCCCCGAACTCCGCCGGTGTCATCATCGACGCCCTGCGCGCCGCGAAGATCGCCAAGGACCGCGGCATCGGCGGCCCGGTGCTCTCCGCGTCCTCGTACTTCATGAAGTCGCCGCCGGTGCAGTACTTCGACGACGAGGCGCACGCCAACGTCGAGAAGTTCATCAAGGGTGAGGTCGAGCGCTAACCTCCGCGCCCTCCCCCGTGCTCACAGGCCCCCGGAAATTCCGTCCGGGGGCCTGTGAGCTGTGTGAGGCTGGGTCTCATGCCCGTTGTGCGTGACCTTCGCGTACTGCTCCAGCTGCGCGACTTCCGCTCCTTGCTGGCCGTGCGGCTGCTCTCCCAGGCCGCCGACGGCGTCTATCAGGTCGCGCTCGCCACGTACGTCGTCTTCTCACCCGAGAAACAGGCTTCTCCCGCGGCCATCGCCTCGGCCATGGCGGTCCTGCTGCTTCCGTACTCGCTCCTCGGCCCCTTCGCCGGCGTCCTCCTCGACCGCTGGCGCCGCCGGCAGGTGCTGCTGTACGGCAATCTGCTGCGCACCGCGCTCACCGCCGGAACCGCAGCCCTGATCACCGCCCAGGTCCCGGACTGGCTCTTCTACGCGTCCGCCCTCTCCGTCATGGCCGTCAACCGCTTCGTGCTGTCCGGGCTCTCGGCCGCCCTGCCCCGCGTGGTCGACGGTACGGAGCGCCTGGTGCTGGCCAATTCCCTGTCCCCGACCGCCGGCACTCTCGCGACCACCGCGGGCGGTGGTCTCGCCTTCACGGCACGGCTCGCGGGCATCGAGTCGAACTCGGCCGTCGTGGTGCTGGCCGCGGCCCTCTATCTCTGCGCTGCCGGGGTCTCCCTGCGGATGGCCCCGGGGCTGCTCGGGCCTGAACCCGGCGAGCTCCAGCCGCGGTTGCGCACCGCCGTGTCGAGCACCGCCCGTGGCCTGGTCGAGGGCCTGCGCCATCTTGCCGAGCGCCGTACCGCCGCGGTCGCGCTGACAGCGATGACCGCGCTGCGCTTCTGCTACGGAGCGCTGACGGTGATGGTGCTGATGCTGTGCCGGTACGCCTGGTCCGACAGCGAAGCGAACGGGCTGGCACTCCTCGGAATCGCCGTCGGCGTATCGGGGGCCGGCTTCTTCACCGCAGCGGTCGTCACGCCTCCGGCCGTAGCCCGGTTCGGTCCCCTGGCCTGGATGGCGTGCTGTGCGGGGCTGTCTGCCGTGCTGGCTCCGACTCTGGGGCTGGCCTTCGCGTACGGCCCGATGCTGGTGGCCGCCTTCGTGCTCGGCCTCAGTACTCAGGCAGCCAAGATCTCCACGGACACGGTGGTGCAGTCCTCGGTGGACGACGCCTTCCGCGGTCGCGTCTTCGCCGTCTACGACATGCTCTTCAACGTCGCCTACGTCGGCGCTGCGGCGGTGGCGGCGCTGATGCTGCCGCCGGACGGCAAGTCGAGTCTGCTCGTCATCGGCGTCGCCCTGCTGCACGCCGCGACCGCCGCCTTGCTGGTGCGCTTCCTGCGGAGCTGAGGCTCTGACCTCCAGCTGCTCCGGAAGCCACCGGCCGCAGGCACCGCAACAAGGTCGTCCTCTGCCTCGAAAACCTCAAGGAGTAGGGGACGCGACGCGTTTCACGTGAAACACGGTCCGGCTCCGGCGCCGTGTTTCACGTGAAACAGCAGGCTCAGCTCTGCGTGGCCCACCATTCCTGCAGGGCTGCGACGGCCTGGTCCCGCTCCATCGGCCCGTTCTCCAAGCGCAGTTCGAGCAGGTACTTGTACGCCTTGCCGACCGCCGGACCAGGGGCGACACCGAGGATCTGCATGATGTCGTTGCCGTCCAGGTCCGGCCGGATCGAGTCCAGCTCCTCCTGCTCCTGCAGACGCGCGATCCGCTCCTCCAGGCCGTCGTAGGCACGGGAGAGCGCGTTGGCCTTGCGCTTGTTGCGGGTGGTGCAGTCCGAACGCGTCAGCTTGTGCAGGCGCCCCAGCTGCGGCCCCGCGTCCCGCACGTACCGGCGGACCGCGGAGTCGGTCCACTCGCCCGTCCCGTAGCCGTGGAAGCGCAGATGCAGCTCCACCAGCAGCGAGACGTCCTTGATCATGTCGTTGGAGTACTTCAGCGCGGCCATCCGCTTCTTGGTCATCTTCGCCCCCACGACCTCGTGATGGTGGAAGGAGACCCGCCCGTCGCTCTCGAAGCGCCGCGTCTTCGGCTTGCCGATGTCGTGCAGCAGCGCCGCCAGCCGCAGCACCAGGTCCGGACCGTCCTCTTCGAGGTCGATGGCCTGCTCCAGCACCGTCAGCGAGTGCTCGTAGACGTCCTTGTGACGGTGATGTTCGTCACTTTCCAGCCGCAGGGCGGGCAGCTCCGGCAGCACCCGGTCGGCGATCCCCGTGTCGACCAGCAGCCTGAGCCCCTTGCGCGGGTGTGCGCCCAGCAGCAACTTGTTCAGTTCGTCCCGCACCCGCTCGGCGGAGACGATGTCGATGCGCTCGGCCATGGCCTTCATGGCGGAGACGACGTCCTCGGCCACCTCGAAGTCCAGCTGCGCCGCGAACCGGGCGGCCCGCATCATCCGGAGCGGGTCGTCGGAGAACGACTCCTCCGGCGTCCCGGGCGTCCGCAGGACGCGCGCCGCCAAGTCCTCCAGACCGTTGTGCGGGTCGATGAACTCCTTCTGCGGCAGCGCCACCGCCATGGCGTTCACCGTGAAGTCCCGGCGCACCAGATCCTGCTCGATGGAGTCGCCGTAGGACACCTCGGGCTTGCGCGAGGTCCGGTCGTACGCCTCGGAGCGGTACGTGGTGACCTCGATGTCGAACGAGTCCTTCTTGCAGCCGACCGTGCCGAAGGCGATACCGACCTCCCACACCGCGTCCGCCCACGGCCGCACGATCCGCAGCACGTCCTCGGGGCGGGCATCGGTGGTGAAGTCCAGGTCGTTGCCGAGCCGGCCGAGCAGGGCGTCCCGCACCGAACCGCCGACCAGGGCAAGCGTGAACCCGGCCTCCTGGAAACGGCGGGCCAGGTCGTCCGCGACAGGGGAGACCCGCAACAGTTCGCCGACGGCACGGCGCTGCACCTGGCTCAGTGCGCTCGTCGGCTGCGAGGTCCGCTCGGACTGCGGGGCGAGGAAGTCATTGTTGGCGTTCGGCACAACAGAACAGGGTACGGGTCCGCGCCCGGCGAAGCGTCCTGTCGCCCGCCTTGCCGGGCATCCCCGGGAAAAGGGGACAAGGCCCTCCGGCGGCCGGCCGCCGGGCGATCTTGTGGAGCAGTCCCCAGCACTTCGGCACAGCAGGTCTCGTTACCATGCGTGGACGCACATTCCGACGACCACTGACGACGACGAGGGACGGGCGAACGCGTGGCCGAGGCGGCAGGGTTGCAAGGGAGTGAACGGCCGCGCGGCCGGTGGTCGCGCCGGGTCGCGGCACTGGTCGCCGGAGTGCCTTTGCTGATGGCGATGGTGCAGTTCCCGGTCGCCCCCGAAGCCCGTGCCGCCGGGCCGCGCACCGTCGACGTCTCCATCGACGCGCTCACGCCCACCGTGCCGAAGAAGGACGACACGCTCACCGTCTCCGGCACACTCACCAACCGCAGCGACGCACCGGTCACCGACGCTCATGTGGGTCTGCGGCGGGGCCAGGCCCTCACCAGCCGCAGCGCCATCGACACGGCCGCCAAGCGCACCGGCTTCTCGTCCGGCGCGGACGGCGAGGAGATCAAGGACCGCACGCAGAAGATCGACAAGCTGGCCCCGGGCGTCAGCCGCACCTTCACCCTCCAGGTGCCGGTCAAGGATCTCGGCCTGGGGGACGACGGCGTCTACCAGCTCGGCGTCTCCTTGTCCGGCCGGTCCGGCGACTCCTCGTACGAGCAGGTGCTCGGCGCCCAGCGCACGTTCCTGCCCTGGCAGACCTCCGACGTGGCGAAGAAGTCCCAGCTCACGTACTTGTGGCCGCTGATCTCCTCGACGCACCTCACCGCGGAGACGGACGCGGACGCGGAGCAGACCCCCGTCTTCCGCAACGACAACCTGGCCGCGGAGATCGCTCCCGGCGGACGGCTCCAGCAGCTCGTGGCGCTCGGCAAGGACCTCCCCGTCACCTTCGTCATCGACCCGGACGTGCTCGCCTCTGTCGACGCGATGACCAAGACGTACAAGGTCGAAGGCCCTAACGGCCCCACGGCGGGCAAGAACCAGGCCGTCGCCAAGCAGTGGCTGGCCCAGGTGGAGGAGGCCGTCAAGACCCACGAGGTCGTCGCCCTCCCCTTCGCCGACCCCGACCTGGCCTCGCTCGCCCACCGCGGCAAGGAGGTCCCCAGCGCCCTGGGCCACCTCGGGCCCGCCACGACGCTGGCGGCCACGACCGTGGAGACGATCCTGGGCGTCAAGCCCCGTACCGACTTCGCCTGGCCCGCGGAGGGCGCCGTCGACTCCTCGATCGTCGACGTGGCCACCTCCGGCGGCGCGCACAACATCATCGCCCGCAGCGACAGCCTCCAGGAGAACGACCTCTCCTACAGCCCGACGGCGGCCCGTCCCATCGGCGGCGGGAACACCGCGATCGTCTCGGACGCCCGGCTGTCCACCGCCTTCGAGGGCGACCTGTCCAAGGCCGAGAACTCCACCCTCGCGATCCAGGAGTTCCTCGCCCAGAGCCTGATGGTCAACGGCCAGGAGCCCGAGCGGCAGCGCAACATCGTCGTCGCCCCGCAGCGCACACCGTCGGTCAGTCAGGCCCAGGCCATGGCCGCCGGCGTGAAGAGCCTGGTACCCGGCCGCTGGACCGAACCGATGAACCTGGCGAGCGCCGCCAAGGCCACGCCGGACCCCGACGCCAACCGCGTCGTGCCCCGGAGCTCCGCGTATCCGGCCTCGCTGCGCGAGCAGGAACTGCCGACCGCGGCCTTCGAAGAAATCCAGGAGACCCAGAGCACGCTGGACGACTTCGAGCCCGTCCTGTCCCAGCCGCCCCGCGTGGTGACGCCGTTCGGCAACGCCATCATGCGGGAGATGTCGACCGAGTGGCGCGGCGACGAGGCGGGCGCCGCGGTCTTCCGCAGCTCCGTACGCACCTACCTCGACGGTCTGACGAAGAACGTGCAGCTGATCCAGAAGTCGGACGCGACGCTCTCCGGGCGCAGCGCGACCATTCCGGTGACGGTGCAGAACAACCTGGTGCAGGGCGTGAAGAACCTGACGCTGGAGCTGACGTCCTCGCAGCCCAACCGTCTCGACACAGGTGAGCCGCAGGAGATCACGGTGGACGGCGGCCACAGCCAGTCGTTCAAGTTCGACACGACGGCGAACGCCAACGGTCCCGTGCAGGTGACGGCGCAGCTCTACACCTCCGAGGGCAAGCTGTACGGCCGGCCGATGACCTTCCAGGTCAACGTCACCGAGATCACCTCGACGATCATGCTCGTGATCGCCGGCGGTGTGCTGCTGCTCGTCCTCGCCGGGGTGCGCATCTACCTCCAGCGCAAGCGTGCCGCCCGGCACGGCGGGGAAGGGCCCGACGGCGGCGAGAGCGCCGGCGGGACCGGCGGTGGCGAGGGGTCCGGCGGAGCCGGCGGCGAAGGGGCCGACGGCGGCAGCGGGAACAGCGGCGGAACCGACGACGGCGGCACGGACGGTGACGGGCCGGTGCAGCCGGGTGACCCCGGGCCGGACACCGGTTCGGGAAGCACGGACCCGTCCGGCTCAGGTGAGAAAGTGGACCGTTGATAGATGGCGGGGCCGGATGGCCGGCGACGGATGAGGTGGGGCAGCGATGAATGCGCCGTACGACGGTGACCGCGGCAGGGGTGCGCGCGGCACTCCTGCGGGTCAGGGACCGCCGACGCCTCAGGGGCAGCCGCCCCAGGACCCGTACGTGCAGGACGCGTACGCCAACGACCCGTACCGGTCGCAGGACCCCACGGCCCAGGACCCGGTGAACGACGTCCTCTACGACCGGTCGGCCCACCCCCCGCCGCCCCCCGGCCAGGCCCCGCACCCGCTCTACCAGCAGCCGCCTGCCCCGCAGCACACTCCGGACCCCCAGGTGTGGGCCCCGCCCCCGCCTCCCGAGCCCCAGGGCCCGACCCGGCACCTGCCGTACGGTGACGACGCCGCCACGACACAGTTCGTGGGGGTGGACGACCTCATCACGCAGGCCGCCGACGAGCGCCCCGGGCAGGACGCCTTCGCGCACCTGTACCGGGACCAGCAGCAACCGTACGAACCGCAGCGTCCCTACGAGCAGCAGCGGCCCCAAGAAGCGCAGCAGCCGCCGTACGGCCAGCAACGCCCGTACGGGCAGCAGCGTCCCCCGGAAACACAGCAGCCTTACGGACAGCAGCGCCCCCAGGAAACCCAGCAGCCGTACGGACAGCAGCCCCCGCAAGGAACACAGCAGCCTTACGGCCAGCAGCGCCCGGACGAGCCGCAGCAGGCGATGACGCCGCAGCCGGACCCCGTTCCGCAGGCCGCCGCCGTACCGGAGCAGCCGCCTGCACCGGTGCCCGCGCCGGAGCCCGCCAAGCGTTCCGGCGGGCGCGCCTCCAGCCTGCTGAAGTCCAGCGCCGTCATGGCCGCGGGCACGCTGGTCTCCCGCATCCTCGGTTTCGTCCGCAACCTCGTCATCGCCGCGGCGATCGGCGTCGGCACCCTCAACGACTCGTACCAGGTCGCCAACACCCTGCCGACGATGATCTACATCCTGGTCGGCGGCGGCGCCCTGAACGCCGTCTTCATCCCGCAGCTGGTGCGGGCCATGAAGAACGACGAGGACGGCGGCGAGGCGTACGCCAACCGGCTCCTGACCCTGGTCACCGTGCTGATGGCCGGTGTCACCACGGTCTGCGTGCTGGCGGCGCCGGTCTTCATCGGCATGATGTCGCCGAAGATCGCCTCGGACCCCGAGCAGATGGACGTCGCGGTCGCCTTTGCCCGCTACTGCCTGCCGACCATGTTCTTCATGGGCGTGCACGTCGTACTGGGGCAGATCCTCAACGCCCGCGGCCGGTTCGGCGCGATGATGTGGACCCCGGTCCTCAACAACATCATCGTGATCGCCACCTTCGGCGCGTTCATCTGGGTCTTCGGCAGCTTCTCGCACAGCGGTGTGGGCGCGGGCAACGTCTCCGCCGACGCGGTCCGGCTGCTGGGCATCGGCACCCTGCTCGGACTGACCGTGCAGGCGCTCGCCATGTTCCCCTACCTCCGGGACGCCGGTTTCCGGCTCCGTCCCCGCTTCGACTGGCGCGGGCACGGACTCGGCAAGGCCGCCCGGCTCGCCAAGTGGACCTTCTTCTTCGTTCTCGCCAACCAGCTCGGCCTGATCGTGGTGACCCAGATCGCCACCTGGGCCGGCTCGGTGGCCGAGAGCGAAGGCCACTCCGGCACCGGTATCACCGCCTACAACTACGCGTTGCAGCTCTGGCAGATGCCGCAGGCCATCATCACCGTCTCGGTCATGACCGCCGTCCTGCCCCGCATCTCCCGGGCCGCTCACGACGGGGACGTCACCGCCGTGCGCGACGACATCTCCTACGGGCTGCGGACCTCGGCGGTGGCCATCGTGCCGTGCGCCTTCGCGTTCGTGGCGCTCGGTGTGCCGATGGCGACGCTGATGTTCTCCAGCGCCGGCACCGGCGCCACCAACATCGGTTACGTGATCATGGCGTTCGGACTGGGCCTGATTCCGTACTCCGCGCAGTACGTCATCCTGCGGGGTTTCTACGCCTACGAGGACACCCGCACGCCGTTCTTCAACACGGTGATCGTCGCCGTCGTCAACGCGGCGGCTTCCGGGCTGTGCTTCCTCCTCCTGCCGGCCCGCTGGGTCGTGGTCGGCCTCGCGGCCTCCTATGGCCTGGGATACGCCGTCGGCGTCGGCGTGGCCTGGCGGCGCCTGCGCACACGGCTGGGTGGCGACCTGGACGGACCGCACGTCATTCGTACGTACGCCCGTCTCGCCGGTGCCTGTGTGCCCGCCGCTCTGGTCGGCGGCGCGGCCGCATACGGAATCACCCTGGCGCTCGGCAGCGGGGTCACCGGATCGCTGGCCGCCTTGGCCGGTGGCGGTGTCACACTGATCGCCGTCTTCTTCCTCGCCGCGAAACGGATGCGGGTCGAGGAGATGAACGCCATGGTCGGCATGGTCCGCGCCAAGCTGGGGCGCTGAGCGGGCACAACCATCGGCCGCAACCGTGTGTCGTGCATAGTGGCGGACTGTGGGCACAATTGTCTTGGCTCGTAGAGCCTGCAACGGATGGGGAGGCAGGAACGACGGTGGCGGAACGGAGCACGGCTGCCGTCGACGTGGCCGACACGAGCGGTGACGAACCGCTGACCGCCCAGGCGGGACAGGCCACGGACGACGGTGCGGAGGCCGAGAGCGTAACCGGCACGGACCAGGACACCGCACGCACCGGCGAACAGCCTGCCGCGGTGGCCGACACCAAGCCGCCCGAACTGCACAGCGGCCACAAGCTCGCCAGACGCTACCGCCTGGAGGAGTGCGTCACCCGTCTGGACGGATTCAGCAGCTGGCGTGCGGTCGACGAGAAACTGCGCCGTGCCGTCGGCGTACACATCCTGCCCGCGGACCACCCGCGCGCCCGCCCCGTGCTGTCCGCCGCGCGCTCCGCCGCGCTGCTCGGCGACCCCCGCTTCGTGCAGGTCCTCGACGCCGTCGAGGAGAACGACCTCGTCTACGTCGTGCACGAGTGGCTGCCGGACGCCACGGAGCTCACCGCGGTGCTCGCGAGCGGCCCGCTCGAACCCCACGACGCCTACCAGCTCGTCAGCCAGGTCTCCCAGGCCATGGCCGCCGCCCACCGGGAAGGCCTGGCCCATCTCAGGATCAACCCCGGCTCGGTGCTGCGGACCGAGTCCGGGCAGTACCGCATCCGCGGCCTGGCCGTGATGGCCGCGCTGCGCGGCATCACCAGCGAGCACCCGCAGCGCACGGACACCGAGGCGATCGGCGCTCTCCTGTACGCCGCCCTCACCCAGCGCTGGCCGTACGAGAGCGACGCGTACGGCCTGTCGGGGCTGCCCAAGGACATCGGCATGATCCCGCCGGACCAGGTACGGGCCGGAGTGCACCGCGGCCTGTCCGAGCTGGCCATGCGTGCGCTGGTCAACGACGGTGCCACCGCCTCCCGCCAGGAACCGGCCTGCACCACTCCGGAAGAACTGGCGAAGGCCGTCACGGCCATACCGCGCATCCGCCCGCCGGAGACGTCCTTCACCTCACCGCCGCCCTACCAGCGCACCGCCTTCCAGCAGGGCTCGTACGGGCAGCCCCCGTCGCGCAGCGGCGGGGCGCCGGCCCGGGCGGCGGCGGTGCCCGCTCCGCCGCCGCCGCTGCAGAGCCGCACCGGCCGGGCCCTGAAGTGGTGCGTGTCCGGACTGCTGATCGCGGCGCTGGGGCTCGGCAGCTGGCAGCTGGCGGACACCCTCCTGCAGGACGAGGGCCAGGACAGCCAGGAGAGCACGCAGCCCGAAAGCGGCAAGCAGAAGAAGCCCGTACCGAAGCCGATCAAGATCGACAGCGCTACGGAGTTCTCTCCGCGTACCAGTTCGCCCGTCGGCGGACGCTACAGCCCGGCGTCGAACGCCGTGGACGGGGACCCGGGCACCGCCTGGGTGACCGGGCTGTTCAAGGGCTGGGCGAACTTCGGCAACCTCCCGCAGCGCGCGGACGGCAGCGGTCTGGTCGTCGACCTCGGCAGCGTCCAGGACGTCTCCGAGGTGCAGGCCAGCATGTACCGGCCGGGGCAGACGGCCGAGGTGCTCGCCGCCGATCCCGAAGTGTCGAACCCGACGACGCTCAACGCGTTCACCAAGCGCCTCTCGAAGCTGGAGAAGGCCGGCACCTCGCTGACCGCGAAGCTGGACAAGCCCGTCAAGACGCGTTACGTCCTGATCCACATCACCGAGCTGCCCAGCGACGACGAGGAAGACGGCTTCCGGGGCGGCATCTCGGAGATCAAGGTCAGCGGCTGACCCTTCGAGCGCCCTTCGCGGGGCGCTCGAAGGGCACGGTCTGCTCCCCGCTCCCCGCTCTCGCGGGATCCGGCCAATTTCACGAGGACCGAGCACGTGCTGCATCAGCAGCGCGTGCTCGTTTTTTCGCGAAGCGGCGGGTGGTCCGACAGGTGACTTCGACCCGAATTCCGGCGATTACCCGTGAATCCGGCTACTGCCACCGAAGAAGGGCCGTCAGCACACCGGGGCTCCGGCCGACGCATCGGCCGGAGCCCCGGAAAATCGGAACCTACTTACGCTTCAGTTCCACTTGGTGCAATACACCTTATTGTTGCCGAAGTACCCACAGGCCCGCACCGAGTATCCGGGGCCGTCGTTCTGCAGCTTGTTGTTCGCGATCGACGCCGTGTCACCCGGGTCGAGAGTGACCCGGCGCTTCTGCACCAATCCCTTCCAGGTCTTTCCGCCGTTGCGGGAGACGTCCATCCAGAGCGCCCCCTCGCTGTCGCTCCCGTTCGACGTCATGCTGGCCATCGTCCAGTCGTGACCGTCCTTGCAGCGGTAGACGAGGAGCTTGACCGTGGCGTGCCCGCCGTAGGTCTTCACCGACAGCGTCTTGCGGTAGCTGCAGCTGCCCTTGGAGTACGCGGACGCCGAACCCGGCATCGCACCCACGGCAATGACCGAGGCCACCGCGATCAGCAGAAGACGCTTGAGGTTTTTCATACAGCAATTCCTTGAATCTTTGTCGACGGGTGGGAAGCAGTCGGCCGAACCGTTCCACAGCGGCCGATTCCCGGCGATCCGTTTTTGTGCGGCGTCTTGATCGTTTCAGCCGTCACCGCGCCTCGGCAACTCTCGCAATACGCACTTTCAAGGCGGCGAAGTGATGGCGCGCGCAGCGCCGAACAGCAGTCGGCGCCCGCCGTGCCGGAGACCGGCCCCGCGTCTGACCGGCGTTTACTTTCGCAGCCCGGCGGGCTTCAATGGAGCCACCTATCCGCTACCCGCCGCGAGCAGGGGGACATGTGGGGCCTGAGACGGGCGGCTCTGACGTGGTGAGCGACGGCGACCTCCTCGCGCGCCACGTGGCCGGCGACCCCGACGCCTTCGGCGAGATAGTCCGGCGCCACCGCGACCGGCTCTGGGCGGTGGCGCTGCGCACCCTCGGTGACCGGGAAGAAGCAGCGGACGCCGTGCAGGACGCACTCGTCTCGGCCTACCGGGCCGCTCACACCTTCCGCGGTCAGTCGGCCGTCACGACCTGGCTGCACCGCATCACCGTCAACGCCTGTCTGGACCGGGCACGCAAAGCGGCCTCCCGCCGTACGTCCCCCGTCGCCGAGACAGAGCGGCTGGAGCAGCTGCTGGAACCGCACGAGTCCGCCGCCGTGCCGGCCGAGCGGCAGGATCTGCACCGGGAACTGCTCGGTGCGCTGCGCACCCTGCCCGAGGAACAACGTGCGGCGCTGGTCCTCGTTGACATGCAGGGATATCCGGTGGCCGAGGCCGCCGCGATCCTCGACGTCCCCACGGGGACGGTGAAGAGCCGCTGTGCGCGAGGCCGGGCCCGGCTTCTTCCGATGCTCACCCATCTGCGCCCGGGTGAAGGGGATAGCAGACCCGTCGGCGGGGGAAGGAACCGGGCGCAGGGGACATCCGTCCCAGAGGCGGCAGGGCCGAAGGACACAGATGCCGTGAAGGGCGGAGGTGGGCGCTCGTGACTTCGACGACCGACACGGACGAGCACCCGGAGGTCTCCGAGATCTCCGCGCTCACGGACGGGCTGCTCTCCCCGTCCCGCACCGCGGACCTACGCGATCACCTCGCGTGCTGCGAGCTGTGCGAGGACGTCCATGCCTCCCTGGAGGAGATCCGGGGCCTGCTGGGCACCCTTCCAGGGCCTGCGCGGATGCCGGCCGACGTGGCGGAGCGCATCGACGCGGCGCTGGCAGCCGAGGCGCTGCTCGACTCCACCGCACCGGACCAGGAGCCGGTGGTGCGGGAGATTCCGGCCGCCACGACCGTCCCTGTTTCACGTGAAACCGACATCGCCCCCGCTACCGTCGCCGTCCCTCCCGCGTCCGTCACCCGACCCGCAGGGCACCCTCGGGCGGCTTCCGGTCCGGGGCGCCGCACAGCCGGCGGCCGGCCCCGCAACCGACGCTGGCCGAGGGCGCTGCTCGGTGCCGCCGCTGCCGCGGCGGTCATCGGCGTCGGCGGGATCGTCATCCAGAACGTGTCCTCCGGCAGTGGCCAGGGGACAGCACAGAAGCCGCACACCGAAGCCGCGGAGAAGAGCGCCGGTGCCGCGTCCGCGCTGACGTCCGCCACCCTGGAATCGCGGGTCCACGACCTGCTGGCCTCGTCCCACACCAAGAAGGCGCCGGACGTCGGCACACAGAGCTCTCCCGACACCCCGCTGCGGGGCGCTACGGATACCGTGCCGTCCTGCGTCCAGCGCGGCACCGGACGGCCGGAGACCCCCCTGGCAGCCACGCACAGCACCTACGAGGGCCAGGAAGCCTACCTCCTGGTGCTGCCGCACCCGACCGACGCCGACCGCGTCTCCGCCTACGTCATCTCCTCCTCCTGCGTCTCCGCGTCTCCGCCGGCTCCGGGCAAGGTGCTGCTGACCCACTCGTACCGGCGGGCCTGAACCGGCGGTAAGAGCGCCGGGGCTCCGCGGGAATGCTTGCCCCTTAGGATCCGTTGGGTGGGGTGAGAGTTCACCGAGAGCCCCAGCAAGCAGTCGGCAGAGACAAGGAAGACACCCGTGAGCGACGTCCGTAACGTGATCATCATCGGCTCCGGGCCCGCGGGCTACACCGCCGCGCTCTACACCGCCCGTGCCTCCCTGAAGCCGCTGGTTTTCGAGGGCGCCGTCACCGCCGGTGGCGCGCTGATGAACACCACCGAGGTGGAGAACTTCCCCGGGTTCCGCGACGGCATCATGGGCCCCGACCTGATGGACAACATGCGTGCCCAGGCCGAGCGCTTCGGCGCCGAGCTGGTGCCGGACGACGTGGTCGCGGTCGACCTGACCGGTGAGATCAAGACCGTCACCGACACCGCCGGCACCGTCCACCGCGCCAAGGCCGTGATCGTCACCACCGGCTCCCAGCACCGCAAGCTGGGCCTGCCCCGTGAGGACGAGCTCTCCGGCCGCGGCGTCTCGTGGTGCGCCACCTGCGACGGGTTCTTCTTCAAGGACCAGGACATCGCCGTGGTCGGCGGCGGCGACACCGCGATGGAGGAGGCCACCTTCCTCTCCCGCTTCGCCAAGTCGGTCACGATCATCCACCGCCGCGACACGCTGCGGGCCAGCAAGGCGATGCAGGAACGCGCCTTCGCCGACCCGAAGATCAACTTCGTCTGGGACAGCGAGGTCGCCGAGCTGCACGGCGAGAACAAGCTCTCCGGCCTGACGCTGCGCAACCTGAAGACCGGTGAGACCTCGGAGTCCCCGGTGACCGGCCTGTTCATCGCGATCGGCCACGACCCGCGCACCGAGCTGTTCAAGGGCCAGCTGGAGCTGGACGACGAGGGCTACCTCCAGGTGGAGGCCCCGAGCACTCGTACGAACATCACGGGTGTCTTCGCCGCCGGCGACGTCGTCGACCACACCTACCGCCAGGCCATCACGGCGGCCGGTACCGGCTGCTCCGCGGCCCTGGACGCCGAGCGGCACCTCGCCGCGCTCTCGGACAGCGAGGACGTCCCCGAGCCGGAGAAGACCGCCTCCGCCTGACTCCGCCCCTGACGCCCCCAGCCCCACCCCACCCAGTAAGGAGACTGCCATGGCCGGTGCCACGGTGACCGTGACGGACGCCAACTTCGAAGAGGTCGTTCTCAAGAGCGACAAGCCCGTACTCGTGGACTTCTGGGCCACCTGGTGCGGTCCGTGCCGCCAGATCGCCCCGTCGCTGGAGGCCATCGCCGCCGAGCACGAGGAGATCGTCATCGCGAAGCTGAACACCGACGAGAACCCGACCATCACCGCCAAGTACGGCGTCATGTCGATCCCGACGATGAACGTCTACCAGGGTGGCGAGGTCGTGAAGACCATCGTCGGCGCCAAGCCGAAGGCGATGCTGGAGCGCGAGCTGGGCGACTTCCTCGCCTGATCGCTCTCCGCGACCCGCACGAACGCGAACGGGCCCGCCCCTCCGGGGTCCGGGCCCGTTCGCGTTCGTGCGCTCCCGCTCTTCAGAGCGGACGCAGGGCCGGTTCCTTCTGCACCGCGCCCAGGAGGCGGTCGAGGGCCATCTCCACGTCTTCCTTCCACGAGATCGTGGTGCGCAGTTCCAGCCTCAGCCGGGGGAAGCGGGGATGCGGGCGGACCGTCTTGAAGCCGACGGCCAGCAGGTGGTCGGCGGGTAGCACGCACGCCGGCTCCGACCAGCGGGCGTCACCGAACGCCTCGACCGCCTTGAAACCGCGGCGGATGAGGTCCTTGGCCACCGTCTGCACCATCACCCGGCCCAGCCCCTGCCCCTGGTACCCGGGCGTCAGCCAGGCCGTGAGGAGCTGTACGGCGTCCGGGGACACCGGGCTCGTGGGGAAGGCCGTGGAACGCGGTACGTACGCGGGCGGGGCGTACAGCACGAAGCCGACCGGGACGTCGTCGACATGGACCACCCGGCCGCAGGAGCCCCACTCCAGCAGGACGGCCGAGATCCAGGCTTCCTTCTCCAGCTCGGGCCGGCCCGCTCTCACCGCGGCTTCGCCGCTGACGGGGTCGAGTTCCCAGAAGACGCAGGAGCGGCAGCGCTTGGGGAGGTCCGGAAGGTTGTCCAGCG
The DNA here is from genome assembly GCF_003865155.1 of Streptomyces paromomycinus. NCBI lineage: Bacteria > Bacillati > Actinomycetota > Actinomycetes > Kitasatosporales > Streptomycetaceae > Streptomyces > Streptomyces paromomycinus. The sequence goes on from NZ_BHZD01000001.1 coordinate 4,879,533, forward strand.
TGAGCGGTACGAGCCGACGGCCCATGAAGACAGGTCCTCGCTTCCCTCGCCCGCCGCACCGCGCGATGCCGTCCGCACGTCCCGCTCGCTGAGCAGGCCACCGACGAAACCACCGACTGCCCCGAGGCCGAAGCCCGCTGCCAGCAGTCCGGTGCGGCTCACCGTTCGCATGGCTTACTCCTTGTTGTGGGGGTTTCCACGTGGATGTGCGCCATACCCGATCGCATCGTATCCACGGTCCGCGTATGCGGGTACCGCCACACAGCAAAGGGCGGGCCGTGTTCCGTAATCCGCTGGGAACACGGCCCGCCCTCCGGGCTCGGCCACTCGGTTCAGTCGTCTTCGCCGTCGTCCTCGGTGAGGCTCTTGTCGAGCACCCGGCCCTCGCCGGGGGCCATGGTGCCGAGGATGCGCTCCAGATCCTCTATCGAGGCGAACTCGACGACGATCTTGCCCTTCTTCTGTCCGAGATCGACCTTCACCCGGGTTTCGAAGCGGTCGGACAGCCGGGAGGCCAGGCCCGTCAGGGCGGGGGAGACCCGGGTGCCGGCCCGCGGCTTCTTCGCCTTGGTGGTACCGGCGGGCTCGGAGCCCATCAGCCGCACGATTTCCTCGACCGACCGCACCGAAAGTCCCTCGCGGACGATGCGGCGCGCCAGCTCCTCCTGCTCGTCTGCGTCGTCCACACCCAGCAGGGCGCGCGCGTGGCCGGCGGAGAGCACCCCGGAGGCGACTCTGAACTGCACGGATGTCGGGAGCTTCAGCAGCCGCAGGGTGTTGGAGACCTGCGAGCGCGACCGGCCGATGCGGTCGGCCAGCTCGTCGTGGGTGCAGCTGAAGTCCCGCAGCAGCTGGTCGTAGGCCGCGGCCTCTTCCAGCGGGTTCAGCTGCGCCCGGTGGAGGTTCTCCAGCAGGGCGTCGAGCAGAAGCTTCTCGTCCTCGGTCGCACGGACGATCGCCGGGATCCGCTCCAGGCCGGCCTCGCGGCAGGCCCGCCAGCGCCGCTCGCCCATGATGAGCTCGTACCGCTCGGGACCGGTCTGCCGGACCACCACCGGCTGGAGGAGGCCGACCTCCTGGATGGAGGTGACCAGCTCCGCGAGTGCCTCCTCTTCGAAGACCTCACGCGGCTGCCGCGGGTTGGGCGTGATCACATCGAGCGGAAGCTCCGCGAAGTGCGCCCCCGCCACCTCTTCCGTCACGGCTGCCGCCGCTTCGGTCTTCTGCGGCTCTTCCGTTTCACGTGAAACGCTCCTGGCCGCGATCGAGGTGACCTTGGCCGCCGCCACCCCACGGTCCGGCGGCATGGCCGGCACCGCGGACGGCGAAGTCGCTCCCCGGCCCACCACGGGCGCGGCGCTGTCCGCTGCCTGCGGTGCCGCGGGGATCAGCGCACCGAGCCCACGGCCCAGTCCTCTACGTCGTTCGCTCACTGATTCCCCTCCGACATGCTGTGCTGTGGTTCATAGTTCACGGTGAGCCCCTCGGAGCCGATCCCGGCCTGAGCGACTCCACGCAAGGCAATCTCCCGGGCCGCCTCAAGGTAGGACAGCGAGCCGCTGGAACCCGGGTCATAGGTGAGGACTGTCTGCCCGTAGCTGGGCGCCTCGGAGATACGCACCGAACGGGGGATGCTGGTGCGCAGCACCTCGCTGCCGAAGTGGTTACGCACCTCCTCCGCGACCTGGGAGGCCAGCCGGGTGCGGCCGTCGTACATGGTGAGCAGGATCGTCGACACGTGGAGCTTGGGGTTGAGGTGCCCACGCACCAGGTCCACGTTGCGCAGCAGCTGGCCGAGTCCTTCCAGCGCGTAGTACTCGCACTGGATCGGGATCAGCACCTCGGCACCCGCGACCAGTGCGTTGACGGTCAGCAGGCCGAGCGACGGCGGGCAGTCGATGAGGATGTAGTCCAGCGGCTGTTCATAGGCCTTGATGGCCCGGTCCAACCGGCTTTCCCGTGCCACCAGCGAGACCAGTTCGATCTCGGCGCCGGCCAGGTCGATGGTGGCCGGCGCACAGAACAACCCCTCCACGTCGGGCACCGGGACCACGACGTCGGCCAGCGGCTTGCTCTCCACCAGCACGTCGTAGATGGAGGGGACTTCGGCGTGATGGTCGATGCCCAGGGCCGTGGAGGCGTTGCCCTGCGGATCGAGGTCGATGACCAGGACGCGGGCGCCGTGCAGAGCCAGCGAGGCGGCAAGGTTGACCGTCGTGGTGGTCTTGCCGACCCCGCCCTTCTGGTTGGCGACCACCATGACCCGGGTGTTCTCGGGCCGGGGCAGGGCTTCTCCGGAGCGGCCGAGCGTCTGAACCGCCAGCTGAGCTGCACGACCGATCGGGGTGTCGTCCATGGGGGACGGCGTTTCACGTGAAACGTCATCCCCGAGCGACTCGCTACGGGGACCGGGGACCGGATCGGTCATCGGGCCCGCGATGTTGGCGTCGGACCGCAAGGATTCACTCTCCTCGACATCAGGCTCGCAGTGCTCAGAGCCTGCCATGCTTTCGGTGTCGTGAACCAGTGAGGTCCGCTCTCCTGTGGATGAACCCACCTCTGTGGATACTTCCGTCACCCCTGGGGGCTTCCGGTCACGCGGCGCGGCAGCCGCGCGACCACGGCTGATGATTCCATGCAGCAGAGAACGACGTTTCACGTGAAACACGATGACAGCGTTGCGTCCGTTTTGTACGCGACACTCCGCTTTGTGTCATTTTGTTGGTTTTACTGGGGTAGTCAGCAGGGCTACCGCCCCGCTCAGCGGCGCCGCCCCCGCTGCGCCCGGCTGGGCCGGGCCGCCTTCGCGCGCTTGGCCGCGAAACGCACCCCACCAGGGCTCTCGCCGACCTCGACACGGACCACGGTCGACAGCGGATCCACGACCCCTTCACCGACCTGGACGACCGAGGTCTCCACGACACCGAGCTTGCTCAGCGCGGCGCGGGCTCCCTTCAGCTCCTCCTCGGCCGTGTCCCCCTTGAGCGCCAGCATCTCGCCGTAGGGACGCAGCAGCGGCACCCCCCAGCCCGCCAGCCGGTCGAGCGGCGCCACCGCACGCGCCGTCACCACATGCACCTGCGGAAGCTTGCCCATGACCTCTTCCGCACGGCCGCGCACCACCGTGACGTGGTCCAGCCCGAGCAGCTCGACCACCTCCAGCAGGAAGTTCGTCCGCCGCAGCAGCGGTTCCAGCAGCGTGATCTTGAGGTCCGGCCGCACCAGGGCCAGCGGAATGCCCGGCAGCCCCGCACCCGAACCGACATCACAGACCGTGACGCCCTCGGGCACCACCTCGGAGAGCACCGCGCAGTTCAGCAGGTGCCGCTCCCACAGCCGCGGCACCTCACGCGGACCGATCAGACCTCTGCGTACGCCCGCGTCGGCGAGCAGCTCGCCGTAGCGCACGGCCTCCGGAAAAAGCTCACCGAACACCTCACGCGCCACATCCGGCGCCGGTGGGAGCTCCGCTGCTGCGTCCGTCACGGGAAACGCCCTTCCTCTGGACTGTTATAAGGCTGACAAGATGTGGCCCCGCCTGCGAGACAGACGGGGCCGGTGACATCAAGCTGTGCGGGGCTCTGGCCGTCAGGCCGGGAGGACCACCACACAACGCTGGGGCTCTTCGCCCTCGGACTCGCTGCGCAGCCCCGCGGCCGCCACCGCGTCGTGCACGACCTTGCGCTCGAAGGGGGTCATGGCCTTCAGCTTCACCGGCTCACCGGTGCCCTTGGCCTCCTCCGCCGCCTTGGCGCCCAGCTCCGCGAGCTCCTCGCGCTTCTGGGCCCGGTACCCGGCGATGTCCAGCATCAGACGGCTGCGGTCACCGGTCTCACGGTGCACCGCGAGCCGGGTCAGCTCCTGGAGCGCCTCCAGCACCTCACCGTCCCGGCCCACCAGCTTCTGCAGGTCACGGCTGGTCGAGTCGCTGATGATCGACACAGCGGCGCGGTCGGCCTCGACGTCCATGTCGATGTCGCCGTCGAGATCGGCGATGTCCAGCAGGCCCTCGAGGTAGTCGGCCGCGATCTCACCCTCCTGCTCCAGGCGGGTGAGGGTGTCGGTCCCCTCGGCGGCCGGGGTCCCCCCTGTCGACGACGAGGGGCGGGTCGTGTCCGTCACGGAAGGACTCCTTCTTACTTCTTGGACGGGTGCTTGGGCCGCTGCTGGCCCTTGCGTTGTCCGGACTTGGCGTTACGGGAGCCGGAGGCGGAGGAGCCGCCCTTCGGCTTGCTGTCCTGAGGTGCCTGCTTCTCCAGGGACTGCTTCTTCGAAGCGTCCGAGCCGGAGGCGTCGGAAGCGCTGGAGCCGGACCCCGCGCGGGTGCGCCGCTGCGCGCCGGCGCCACCGGCGGGCTTGCTGCCGCCGGCCTGCTTGCCGCCGGCGGCGGGCTGGGTCTGGCGCTGGGACTTGCTCTGCCGCTTGGGCTGCTGCCGGTTCTGGCGCGCCTCCTCGGCGACCTTCTTGGCCTCGACCTCGGCCGGGTCCTCCTTGAGCTTGCCCTTGGCACGCAGCCGCTGCTGACGCTCCTCGAACGCCTTGCTGCCCGGGGTCGGGTTCCGGCGGATGACGAACATCTGCTGGCCCATGGTCCAGACGTTGGTGGTCAGCCAGTACAGGAGAACACCGACGGGGAAGCCGGGGAAGCCGATACCGAAGACGGCGAACATGATCGGGAAGACGTACATCAGCATCTTCTGCTGCTGCATGAACGGCGTCTTCACCGTGAGGTCGACGTTCTTGGTCATCAGCTGGCGCTGCGTGTAGAACTGCGACGCCGACATCAGGACGATCATGATGACGGTGACCACGCGGACGTCGGTGACCGACGCACCCAGAGACTGGATCTTCTCCGGGGTGTCCAGGAACTTCGCGGCCAGCGGCGCGCCGAAGATGTGCGCCTTCTGCGCGCTCTCCAGCAGCGACTGGTTGATGACGCCGACCGTCTGGTTGTTCGCGATGTGGCTGAGGACCTGGTACAGCGAGATGAAGAAGGGCGACTGCGCCAGGATCGGCAGGCAGCTGGAGAGCGGGTTGGTACCCGTCTCCTTGTACAGCTTCATCATCTCTTCGGACTGACGCTGCTTGTCGCTCTTGTAGCGCTCCTGGATCGCCTTCATCTTCGGCTGGAGCGCCTGCATGTTCCGCGTCGACTTGATCTGCTTCACGAAGAGCGGGATCAGGCAGACACGGATCAGCACCACCAGCGAGACGATGGACAGACCCCACGCCGCGCCACTGTTCTCGTCGAAGATGAGGCTGTAGAACGAGTGGAACTGGACGATGATCCAGGAAACTGCGTAATAGAGAGGACTGAGGATCGTGTCCACGAATCAGGCTCCTTGGGCGGTGGGCTGAGTCTCAGGCTGTGCGGCAGGCTCAGGGACGGTGGATCCGCCCAGGCGGCTCCTCAGCCGCCGATGCCAGACCGGACGCTTCCGGGGTGGAACGCGGTCGACGCCACCGGGCGACCACGGGTTGCAACGCAGGATGCGCCAAGCCGTCAGCGCGGTCCCTTTCACCGCGCCGTGCCGGTCGATGGCCGTGTAGCCATAGTGGGAGCACGACGGGTAGTACCGGCAGACCGGCCCCAGCAGGGGGCTGATGGTCCACTGGTACAGCTTGATCAACAGCAGCAGCGGGTACTTCACCGCGGCTCCCTCCCCTGACCTCGGGTGGGGGGAACTCCATCCAGCAGCCGCTGCAGCGCGGTGTCCAGGTCACGGGCCAGCTGATCGTGGTCCGCATCGCCCGCGCCGGGCAGCGCCCGTACGACAACCAGGCTACCGGCGGGCAGCCGGTCCAGCCGGTCGCGCACGAGGTGGCGCAGCCGTCGTTTGACCTTGTTGCGGACCACGGCACCGCCGATGGCCTTGCTCACGACGAAACCCGCACGCGCCGGGGGAGGGCTCTCCCCCGCTGCGTGCGGGTCCGTTGCACCGCTGCGTAGATGGACGACGAGGAGCGGGCGCCCGGCCCTGCGTCCCCGGCGTACCGCGGTCGCAAAGTCCTCGCGCCGCCTCAGCCGATGCTCGGTAGGCAGCACGTCATGGACCTAGCTCAGGGCTCAGGCCGACAGGCGGGCGCGACCCTTGCCACGGCGGGACGCGAGGATCGCGCGGCCGGCACGGGTACGCATCCGCAGGCGGAAGCCGTGGGTCTTGGCGCGACGACGGTTGTTCGGCTGGAAGGTGCGCTTGCTCACTCGGGGGCTCCAGAGATGCTTGGTGTCTCCGGGGAGACAGGTGTGGGGTGTCGACTGGCTGTCACCGTGCGCCCACGAGTAGCTCGCAACGCCCGAGTGCACCGCTACTTCGATCACTTGAGCGCGATCTTTGCCCATCGGAGGCAGGCGGCAGCAGCCATCGACAACTCGACCTGGTTACGGTACGCGCGGCGGCGTCATCCGGTCAAACCGGCCCTCGGCCGGGACACACTATGCACAGCCTGTGGACAACAACTTGAATCACCAGGGTCGCCCTGACTACCGTGGGTCAACTCCGATTCCTTCCCGCCCGTCCTGAGAATCACACATTCGTGGGACCAGTGAGAGAGCGTGCTTTGTGGCCGACGTACCTGCCGATCTTGCCGCAGTGTGGCCACGCGTACTCGATCACCTCCTACGGACGGAGAGCGACAGCCTCAAGCCGAAGGACCAGGACTGGCTGAAGCGGACCCAGCCGCTGGCTCTGGTGGCGGACACCGCCCTGCTGGCCGTGCCCAACGAGTTCGCCAAGGGCGTGCTGGAAGGCCGGCTCGCGCCGCTCATCGGGGAGGCGCTGAGCCACGAGTGCGGGCGCCCGATCCGGATCGCGATCACCGTCGACGACTCCGCCGAGGAGCCACAGCCTCAGCAGCCGATGCAGCAGTCCCAGCCGTCTCCGCACATGCAGCAGCGGCATCAGCCCCAGCAGCCCCAGCAGCAAGGGGGACAGCCGGGGCAGCAGCACGATGCGTACGGCGGCTACGACAGCCGGCAGAGCGAGGGCTACGACAACCGGCAGGGTTACGGCCACCAGGACGACGACCTGCCCCACGTACGTCCCGCGTACCCGGAGTACCAGCAGCATCAGCAGCCCCGGCACGAGCCCGGCGCCTGGCCGCAGCACTCCGGGATGGGCGGCCAGGCCGGCCCCGGCCCGCGCGAGGACTACGGATGGCAGCAGCAGCGCCTCGGCGGATTCCCCGAACGCGATCCTTACGCGACGCCGCCTCCCGCACACGTACAGCAGCAGCACCAGCACCCCCAGCGGTCACAGGGCGACTACCGTTCGCAGGCTCCCGAGCACACCGGCCCGCCGCAGCACCAGCACTCCGAAGGCCACTCCCCGTACGAGCAGCAGCCGCCGCAGCGGCGTGACCTCGCCGAGCACCAGCCCCCCGCGCACATCCAGAACCCCGGCCCCGGCGGCCTGCCCGCGCCCAGCGGCGCCCCCGGCCCGCTCGCCGCGCAGCCCGCGCCGGCGACCGGCCCCGGCGAGCCGACCGCCCGGCTGAATCCGAAGTACCTCTTCGACACCTTCGTCATCGGCGCGTCCAACCGCTTCGCGCACGCCGCCGCGGTCGCCGTGGCCGAGGCACCGGCCAAGGCGTACAACCCGCTCTTCATCTACGGGGAGTCCGGCCTCGGCAAGACGCACCTGCTGCACGCCATCGGGCACTACGCGCGGAGCCTCTACCCGGGCACCCGGGTGCGGTACGTCAGCTCGGAGGAGTTCACCAACGAGTTCATCAACTCCATCCGCGACGGCAAGGCGGACGCGTTCCGCAAGCGCTACCGCGACATGGACATCCTGCTCGTCGACGACATCCAGTTCCTGGCGAGCAAGGAGTCGACGCAGGAGGAGTTCTTCCACACCTTCAACACCCTGCACAACGCCAACAAGCAGATCGTGCTGTCCTCGGACCGGCCGCCCAAGCAGCTGGTCACCCTGGAGGACCGGCTGCGCAACCGCTTCGAGTGGGGGCTGATCACCGATGTCCAGCCGCCGGAGCTGGAGACCCGGATCGCGATCCTGCGCAAGAAGGCGGTCCAGGAGCAGCTGAACGCGCCGCCGGAGGTGCTGGAGTTCATCGCCTCGCGCATCTCGCGCAACATCCGCGAGCTGGAGGGGGCGCTGATCCGGGTCACCGCCTTCGCCTCCCTCAACCGCCAGCCGGTGGACTTGGGCCTGACGGAGATCGTCCTGAAGGACCTGATCCCGGGCGGCGAGGACGCGGCCCCCGAGATCACCGCGACCGCCATCATGGCGGCGACCGCGGACTACTTCGGGCTGACCGTGGACGACCTGTGCGGATCGTCGCGCAGCCGCGTGCTGGTGACGGCGCGGCAGATCGCGATGTATCTGTGCCGAGAGCTGACGGACCTGTCGCTGCCGAAGATCGGGGCGCAGTTCGGGGGGCGTGACCATACGACGGTGATGCACGCCGACCGCAAGATCCGGGCATTGATGGCCGAACGGCGGTCCATCTACAACCAGGTCACCGAGCTGACGAACCGCATCAAGAACGGCTGACGCGGCATCGGCCACCGGCCGGCCGGAGCTTCGAGGGCGCCCCGGGGACGTAACCGCTCCCGGGGCGCCCTTCGTCGCTCGGCGGGCTCTCCGGACGTACGGCGCGGTTCTCGCGGACGTCCGGCAGGGCTCCACGGGCGTCCGGCAGGACTCCGAGAACGTACGGCCGGGCCCAGGCGGGCGTACGGCGGGCTCCCTGGCCCTGTGCGGCGCCGCCCCTCCGGCTCGTACGCAAGGCGCTCCGCCTCGCTCAGCGGGTTTCTCCGGCCCGTGCCGGAGGCCCGACTTCGCGGTCCGAAGGCGTCTTCACCGCGCCCCGCAGCCCCTTTGGCCCCGTCCCGCGACCGCCCCGACCTCGTCCCGACCCTGTGGAAGGCCACTGCTCTGTTCGATTCCTCGTCAGGTCACGGTCGTACTCCACAGATTGACCAAGATTCTTCCGTCCACATGCTGGGGACTGGGAAGTTATCCCGGTGGCTTCCACAGGAGGAGCGGCCGCAGGGGCATCAGCCGAGGTCAGCGGCGTGTGGATTTGTGGCTAACGCTCATCCACAGGGTGTGGACAGAGGATTCGTCCACAGGGGGTCGATCGCGTTGTCCACTGCCCGCCCACAGGTGGCCCGCGCTTGTCCCCAACTTCTCCACACCCCTGTCCACTGTTCGGCAAGGCGACACCCGCGCTCACCGGGCCGAGTGAAAGGCGTCACACCAAGGTGCCGGATTGGGCTGTGGGGAACCGGGGTAAAGCTGGGGACAGGACTGGGGAGAAGTAGGGCTCCCCTGTGCATCGGGTGTGCATGAAGAACGGCGGTCCACAGACACGGCCGGTTGTCCACGGCTGCCGCCCACAGGCCCGGTGGACAAAAAAACGGTGCTGACCTGCGCAGACGCAGTTGTCCACGGTTTCCACAGGCCCTACTACTACGACCACAGATAGCTACCGGGGAACTCGTTTCGAATCGGGTGCTGTGCACAACTTGGGGATCGGTCGTCCGACGCCTCTCGACCCGACTTGACCCCGAGCCGCAACAGCTGTCGGTGACGTACGTCAGACTGGTCCCCGGCGACCCAGCCGACGAAGAAGGCCAGCAGGGCGTAAGCCAGCAACAGCAGGAGGCGGTTTCCGGTGAAGATCCGGGTGGAGCGCGATGTACTCGCGGAGGCAGTGGCCTGGGCGGCCAAGAGCCTCCCGGCCCGTCCGCCGGTGCCCGTCCTCGCGGGCCTGCTGCTGAAGGCGGAGGAAGGCAGCCTGAGCCTCTCCGGCTTCGACTACGAGGTCTCGGCGCGCGTCTCCGTCGACGCGGACGTGGAGGAGGAAGGCACCGTCCTGGTCTCCGGCCGCCTGCTGGCCGACATCTGCCGTGCCCTCCCCAACCGCCCGGTGGAGATTTCCACCGACGGTGTACGGGTCACCGTCGTCTGCGGCTCCTCGCGGTTCACCCTCCACACCCTCCCCGTGGAGGAGTACCCGGCGCTGCCGCAGATGCCGACCGCCACCGGCACCGTGCCCGGTGAGGTCTTCGCCGCGGCCGCCGCCCAGGTCGCCATCGCCGCCGGCCGGGACGACACCCTGCCGGTGCTCACCGGTGTCCGGATCGAGATCGAGGGCGACACCGTCACGCTGGCCTCCACCGACCGCTACCGCTTCGCGGTCCGCGAGTTCCTGTGGAAGCCGGAGAGCCCGGACGCCTCCGCGGTGGCCCTGGTGCCCGCCAAGACGCTGCTGGACACCGCCAAGTCCCTCAGCAGCGGCGACAGCGTCACCCTGGCGCTGTCCGGCTCGGGCGCCGGTGAGGGCCTGATCGGTTTCGAGGGCGCGGGCCGCCGGACGACCACCCGGCTCCTGGAGGGCGACCTCCCGAAGTACCGCACGCTCTTCCCCACCGAGTTCAACTCGGTCGCCGTGATCGAGACCGCCCCGTTCGTCGAGGCCGTCAAGCGTGTGGCGCTGGTCGCCGAGCGGAACACCCCGGTGCGTCTGAGCTTCGAGCAGGGCGTGCTGATCCTGGAGGCGGGCTCCAGCGAGGACGCACAGGCTGTGGAGCGGGTGGACGCCGACCTGGAGGGCGACGACATCTCCATCGCCTTCAACCCGGGCTTCCTCCTGGAGGGCCTGTCGGCGATCGACTCCCCGGTGGCCCAGCTGTCCTTCACCACCTCGACCAAGCCGGCGCTGCTCAGCGGCCGCCCGGCCAAGGACGCCGAGGCGGACGACGCGTACAAGTACCTGATCATGCCGGTGCGCCTCTCCGGCTGACCGTCCGGCCGGTTGCCGGGCGACCCCGGCAACCGGACAGCTGCGGTCTCCGGCTGCCGGCCGGCTCCGGCCGTACGGCCGTCCGCCGACGGAAGTCACCCGGGAGTTTTCACTCCGCCCCTGATACACGCACGCAGCGCTCGTGTATCAGGGGCGGAGTTTTTCGGTGGAGAATACGAAAAAATCCTTTCGGAGTGCGTGCCGCCGCCGAAGGAAAAGGCCCACCACTCGCTTCACGTCGGCGACCACTTTCTCCTTTCCGTGCCGAGCAAAAGCCTCGGGCGGACGTGACGTTTTCCCCAGGCTGCGGATATCCGGTGCGTCGGGACGTGCCCGTGTCCACACCGTCCCCAGGCTCCCGGCGCTGCGGCGCCCAGGTAGCCGTCCCGGGCGGAAAACAATCCACAGCCTTGGCGGCCCCGCTCCGAGTGCCCGTGGAGTAGCTGGTCACAGCGTTGCCAGCCGCACGTACGAAGGTGCGACTGTGGATAACCCGGTCGACCGCCGCGCCGCACCCCACCGCCCGACCGGCAAAACAGCGCCGACGCAGAACGCCCTGATGCAAGACGCGCCGGCCCAGCGCGGCCGCTGGCGGCATACCCCGATGTTTCCCTCACGAAATACGTAGTCGAGCGCGCGCGACCCGCTCGAAACCCCTGCCGTCAGGCGAATGCCTTGACCGGCGTACTCCCGAAGACCCGAATACCGAAAGCCTCCCGAACGCCACCCCGCTGCACCCCCGGTTGTCCACAGGTGTGGGGGGCGGGCCGCCGCGTCGTGGCTTCGCGCGTAAACTCGACACGTAGGGCGGGGATGTGCCGTAACGCAACGTAAGGGGTACTGATGGAGCTCGGTCTCGTCGGTCTCGGCAAGATGGGCGGCAACATGCGCGAGCGCATCCGCCGCGCAGGCCACACCGTCATCGGATACGACCGCAACCCGGACCTGGCTGACGTGAACAGCCTCAAGGAACTGGTGGACGGGCTCAAGGGTCCGCGCGTGGTGTGGGTCATGGTGCCCGCCGGCGAAGCGACCCAGGCGACCATCGACGAACTGGGCGAGCTGCTCTCCCCCGGCGACGTCGTGGTGGACGGCGGGAACTCCCGCTGGACCGACGACGAGAAGCACTCCGAGGAGCTGCGCGCCAAGGGCATCGGCTTCGTCGACTGCGGCGTCTCGGGCGGTGTCTGGGGCCTGGAGAACGGCTACGCGCTGATGTACGGCGGCTCCACGGAGGACGTCGCCAAGGTGCAGCCGGTCTTCGACGCGCTCAAGCCGGAGGGCGACTTCGGCTCGGTGCACGCCGGCAAGGTCGGCGCGGGCCACTTCGCGAAGATGGTCCACAACGGCATCGAGTACGCCATGATGCAGGCCTACGCCGAGGGCTGGGAGCTGCTGGAGGCGGTCGACTCGGTCACCGACGTACGCGAGGTCTTCCGGTCCTGGCAGGAGGGCACGGTCATCCGTTCCTGGCTGCTGGACCTGGCGGTCAACGCGCTGGACGACGACGAGCACCTGGACAAGCTCCGGGGCTTCGCCGCCGACTCCGGCGAGGGCCGCTGGACCGTCGAGGCCGCGATCGACAACGCCGTGCCGCTGCCCGCGATCACGGCGTCGCTCTTCGCGCGCTTCGCCTCGCGCCAGGACGACTCGCCGCAGATGAAGATGATCGCGGCGCTGCGGAACCAGTTCGGCGGTCACGCCGTCGAGAACGCGAAGAAGTAAGCAGCACGAAGAAGCACGTAGCCAGGTAGCAGTAGTCCGGTAGCCGGGGGAGGTCGGCGCGCCACATGCACGTATCGCATCTCTCGCTCGCCGACTTCCGCTCGTACGCCCGGGTCGAGGTCCCGCTCGACCCGGGCGTCACCGCTTTCGTGGGCCCCAACGGGCAGGGCAAGACCAACCTCGTCGAGGCGGTCGGCTATCTGGCCACACTGGGCAGCCACCGGGTCTCCTCCGACGCGCCGCTGGTGCGGATGGGGGCCGAGCGGGCGATCGTGCGGGCCGCCGTCGTCCAGGGCGAGCGGCAGCAGCTGGTCGAGCTGGAGCTGAACCCGGGCAAGGCCAACCGGGCCCGTATCAACAGGTCGTCGCAGGTCAGACCGCGTGACGTGCTGGGGATCGTACGGACGGTGCTGTTCGCGCCGGAGGACTTGGCGCTGGTCAAGGGCGATCCGGGGGAGCGCCGCCGTTTCCTGGACGAGCTGATCACGGCGCGTTCGCCGCGGATGGCGGGTGTGCGCTCGGACTACGACCGGGTGCTCAAGCAGCGCAACACGCTGCTGAAGAGCGCGGCGCTGGCCCGGCGGCACGGCGGCCGTCAGATGGACCTGTCCACTCTGGACGTGTGGGACCAGCACCTGGCCCGGGTCGGCGCCGAGCTGCTGGCCCAGCGCCTGGACCTGATCGCCACGCTCCAGCCGCTGGCCGACAAGGCGTACGAGCAGCTGGCGCCGGGCGGCGGGCCGCTGGCGATGGAGTACCGCGGCTCGGCCGGTGACGCGTTGCACGGCGCCTCGACGCGGGAGGAGCTGTACGGGCTGCTGACCGAGGCGCTCGGCGCGGCCCGTAAGAACGAGATCGAGCGCGGGGTGACGCTGGTCGGTCCGCACCGCGACGACCTGCTGCTCAAGCTGGGCCAGCTGCCCGCCAAGGGGTACGCGAGCCACGGCGAGTCCTGGTCGTACGCGCTCGCGCTGCGGCTGGCCTCGTACGACCTGCTGCGCGGTGAGGGCAACGAGCCGGTGCTGGTGCTCGACGACGTCTTCGCGGAGCTGGACAGCCGGCGCCGGGAGCGGCTGGCGGAGCTGGTGGCGCCCGGTGAGCAGGTGCTGGTGACCGCGGCGGTGGACGACGACGTGCCGGGGGTGCTGTCGGGAGCCCGGTTCGCGGTGTCCGAGGGTGTCGCGGAGAAGGTCGCACCATGAGCGGGCGTCGGAGCCGGTGATGACCGGCGAGCGGCCGGAACCGCCCTCCGAGGAGCCCTCGGAGCGGCCGCCCGGCGCCGACCAGCCCAAGCCCCCGGAGCTGTCCGGGATCGATCTGGCCCGGCAGGCGCTGGTCGCCGCCAAGGAACAGGCGAAGGCCCGGGGTGCCGCCGCGCAGCAGAAGAAGCAGGCGCGCCGCGGCGGTCTGCGCTCCGGCGCGCGCGCCGACGGGCGCGATCCGCTGCCGCTGGGTGCGGCGATCAACCGGCTCATCACGGAGCGCGGCTGGGAGACCCCGGCCGCGGTGGGCGGCGTCATGGGGCGCTGGCCGCAGCTGGTGGGTCCCGAGGTGGCGCAGCACTGCGAGCCGCAGAAGTACGACGAGGAAGCGCGCGTGCTGACGGTGCAGTGCGACTCGACGGTGTGGGCGACGCAGCTGCGGCTGCTGGCGCCGCAGCTCGTCGCGCGGCTGAACCAGGATCTGGGCCAGGGCACGGTAAAGCTGATCAAGGTGCTGGGCCCGGGTGGTCCGGCGCGGCGGTACGGGCCGCTGCGGGCGCCCGGCAGCAAGGGGCCCGGGGACACGTACGGCTGAGGTGAACGCGTGATGCGGGTGAGACTCCGCTCACGGTAGCCGGAGGTTGACAGCCCGAAGCGCTGAAGGCCGTCTAGAGCGTCCTGGGGCCCCGTCGCAGATATGGGGAGTCGGCCAACGGCACTTCAGGGCGGCACATGACGACTCAGGCGCCCGCAAACCCCCATTAGTGTCGGCGCTACCGGTAGACTGGTAGCAATCCCGCCCACTCGCGGAACATGTCGAACGACGCAGCCGCCCTGCTTCTGATGGAGGCGGCTCGTGCTGTGCCAGAAAGGGCGCTTCGTGGCCGACTCCGGCGACCTCAACGAGAACAACACGGCTTCTACTGAAGAGGGGGTTCCTGCCGGCGCCAGTGGCGACTCTCCGGAAGAGAAGTCGTACGACGCCAGCGCGATCACCGTCCTCGAGGGCCTGGACGCGGTCCGTAAGCGCCCCGGTATGTACATCGGCTCGACCGGCGAGCGCGGTCTGCACCACCTCGTGTACGAGGTCGTCGACAACTCCGTCGACGAGGCGCTGGCCGGGCACGCGGACACCATCGACGTGACGATCCTGCCGGACGGCGGCGTGCGCGTCGTAGACAACGGCCGCGGCATCCCCGTCGACATCGTGCCCTCGGAGAAGAAGCCGGCCGTCGAGGTCGTGCTGACGGTGCTGCACGCGGGCGGCAAGTTCGGCGGCGGCGGTTACGCGGTCTCCGGTGGTCTGCACGGCGTGGGTGTCTCCGTCGTGAACGCGCTGTCGCAGAAGGTCGCCGTCGAGGTCAAGCGGGACGGCTACCGCTGGACCCAGGACTACAAGCTCGGCGTGCCGACGGCTCCGCTGTCCCGTAACGAGGCCACCGAGGAGACCGGCACGACGGTCACGTTCTGGGCCGACGGCGACATCTTCGAGACGACCGAGTACAGCTTCGAGACGCTCTCGCGCCGCTTCCAGGAGATGGCGTTCCTCAACAAGGGCCTGACGATCACGCTCACCGACGAGCGCGAGGCCCATGTGGACGAGGAGGGCAAGCCGCTCACGGTCAAGTACCACTACGAGGGCGGCATCGTCGACTTCGTGAAGTACCTGAACTCGCGCAAGGGCGAGGTCGTGCACCCCACGGTGATCGACATCGACGCCGAGGACAAGGAGCGGATGCTCTCGGTCGAGGTGGCGATGCAGTGGAACACCCAGTACACCGAGGGTGTCTACAGCTTCGCCAACACCATCCACACCCACGAGGGCGGTACGCACGAAGAGGGCTTCCGCTCGGCGATGACGGGCCTGATCAACCGTTACGCCCGGGACAAGAAGCTGCTGCGCGAGAAGGACGACAACCTCACGGGTGAGGACATCCGCGAGGGTCTGACGGCGATCATCTCGGTCAAGCTCGGTGAGCCGCAGTTCGAGGGCCAGACCAAGACGAAGCTGGGCAACACCGAGGCCAAGACCTTCGTGCAGAAGGTGGTCCACGAGCACCTGACGGACTGGCTCGACCGCAACCCGAACGAGGCCGCGGACATCATCCGCAAGGGCATCCAGGCCGCGACCGCGCGGGTGGCGGCCCGTAAGGCCCGGGACCTGACCCGCCGCAAGGGCCTGCTGGAGACGGCGTCGCTGCCCGGCAAGCTCTCGGACTGCCAGTCCAACGACCCCACCAAGTGCGAGATCTTCATCGTCGAGGGTGACTCGGCCGGCGGCTCGGCCAAGTCCGGCCGGGACCCGCAGTACCAGGCCATCCTGCCGATCCGCGGCAAGATCCTGAACGTGGAGAAGGCGCGGGTCGACAAGATCCTGCACAACAACGAGGTGCAGGCGCTGATCTCGGCCTTCGGTACCGGGGTCCACGAGGACTTCGACATCGAGAAGCTCCGGTACCACAAGATCATCCTGATGGCGGACGCCGACGTCGACGGCCAGCACATCAACACCCTGCTGCTCACCTTCCTCTTCCGCTTCATGCGGCCGCTGGTGGAGGCCGGGCACGTCTACCTCTCCCGCCCGCCGCTCTACAAGATCAAGTGGGGCCGGGACGACCACGAGTACGCCTACTCCGACCGGGAGCGCAACGCCCTGATCGAGCTCGGCAAGCAGAACGGCAAGCGGATCAAGGACGACTCGGTCCAGCGCTTCAAGGGTCTGGGCGAGATGAACGCCGAGGAGCTGCGCGTGACGACGATGGACGTCGACAGCCGCGTGCTCGGCCAGGTCTCGCTGGACGACGCGGCGCGCGCCGACGACCTGTTCTCGGTGCTGATGGGTGAGGACGTCGAGGCCCGGCGCTCCTTCATCCAGCGCAACGCCAAGGACGTCCGCTTCCTCGACATCTGAGCCCTGTCGGCCCTCCCCCGCCCGCCGGCGGGGACCGCAGCAGCCGCAGCTCGAAAGGATTTTGAACAGCAATGGCCGACGAGAACCCCCCTGTGACCCCGGACGGCGTGACCGCCGAGGGCGCGGCCCCCGCCATCGAAGGCGTGGGCATGCGTGTCGAGCCCGTCGGGCTCGAAACGGAGATGCAGCGCTCCTACCTCGACTACGCGATGTCCGTCATCGTCTCGCGCGCGCTGCCGGACGTGCGGGACGGCCTCAAGCCGGTGCACCGCCGCGTGCTGTACGCGATGTACGACGGCGGGTACCGCCCCGAGAAGGGCTTCTACAAGTGCGCCCGCGTCGTCGGCGACGTGATGGGTACGTACCACCCGCACGGTGACTCCTCCATCTACGACGCCCTGGTCCGGCTGGCCCAGCCGTGGTCGATGCGGATGCCGCTGGTGGACTCCAACGGCAACTTCGGCTCGCCCGGCAACGACCCGGCCGCGGCCATGCGGTACACCGAGTGCAAGATGAAGCAGCTCTCCATGGAGATGCTGCGGGACATCGACGAGGAGACCGTCGATTTCCAGGACAACTACGACGGCCGCAACCAGGAGCCGACGGTCCTGCCGGCCCGCTTCCCGAACCTGCTGATCAACGGCAGCGCCGGCATCGCGGTCGGCATGGCGACCAACATCCCGCCGCACAACCTGCGCGAGGTCGCCGCCGGTGCCCAGTGGGCGCTGGAGAACCCGGAGGCGTCCAGCGAGGAGCTGCTGGACGCGCTCATCGAGCGCATCAAGGGCCCGGACTTCCCGACCGGCGCGCTGGTGGTGGGCCGCAAGGGCATCGAGGACGCGTACCGCACCGGCCGCGGCTCGATCACCATGCGTGCGGTGGTCGAGGTCGAGGAGATCCAGAACCGCCAGTGCCTGGTGGTCACCGAGCTGCCGTACCAGGTCAACCCGGACAACCTCGCGCAGAAGATCGCCGACCTGGTCAAGGACGGCAAGATCGGCGGCATCGCCGACGTCCGTGACGAGACCTCCTCGCGTACGGGCCAGCGCCTGGTCATCGTCCTCAAGCGGGACGCCGTCGCCAAGGTCGTGCTGAACAACCTCTACAAGCACACCGACCTGCAGACGAACTTCGGCGCGAACATGCTGGCGCTGGTGGACGGCGTGCCGCGCACCCTGTCGCTGGACGCGTTCATCCGCAACTGGGTCGGCCACCAGGTCGAGGTCATCGTCCGGCGCACCAAGTTCCGGCTGCGCAAGGCCGAGGAGCGGGCCCACATCCTGCGCGGTCTGCTCAAGGCGCTGGACGCGATCGACGAGGTCATCGCGCTCATCCGGCGCAGTCAGACGGTCGAGGAGGCGCGCGAGGGCCTGATGGGCCTGCTGACCATCGACGAGATCCAGGCCAACGCGATCCTGGAGATGCAGCTGCGCCGGCTGGCCGCCCTGGAGCGCCAGAAGATCACCGCCGAGCACGACGAGCTGCAGGCGAAGATCAACGAGTACAACGCGATCCTCGCCTCGCCGGAGCGCCAGCGTCAGATCATCAGCGAGGAGCTGGCGGCGATCGTCGAGAAGTTCGGTGACGACCGGCGCTCGAAGCTGGTGCCCTTCGAGGGCGACATGTCCGTCGAGGACCTGATCGCCGAGGAGGACATCGTCGTCACGATCTCCCGTGGCGGCTATGTGAAGCGGACGAAGACCGACGATTACCGGTCGCAGAAGCGCGGCGGCAAGGGCGTACGGGGCACGAAGCTGAAGGAAGACGACATCGTCGACCACTTCTTCGTCTCCACCACCCACCACTGGCTGCTGTTCTTCACCAACAAGGGCCGGGTCTACCGGGCCAAGGCGTACGAGCTGCCGGACGCCGGCCGGGACGCGCGCGGCCAGCACGTGGCCAACCTGCTGGCTTTCCAGCCGGACGAGCAGATCGCGCAGATCCTGGCGATCCGCGACTACGAGGCCACTCCCTACCTGGTGCTCGCCACCAAGGGCGGCCTGGTGAAGAAGACGCCGCTCAAGGACTACGACTCGCCGCGCTCCGGCGGTGTCATCGCCATCAACCTCCGGGAGACGGAGGAGGGCGCGGACGACGAGCTGATCGGCGCCGAGCTGGTCTCCGCCGAGGACGACCTGCTGCTGATCAGCAAGAAGGCGCAGTCGATCCGGTTCACCGCCACGGACGAGGCGCTGCGGCCGATGGGACGCGCCACCTCGGGTGTCAAGGGCATGAGTTTCCGCGAGGGCGACGAACTGCTCTCGATGAATGTGGTGCGGGCCGGTACGTTCGTCTTCACCGCGACCGACGGCGGTTACGCCAAGCGCACCTCGGTGGACGAGTACCGCGTGCAGGGCCGCGGTGGCCTCGGCATCAAGGCCGCCAAGATCGTGGAGGACCGGGGTGAGCTGGTCGGCGCCCTGGTGGTCGAGGAGACGGACGAGATTCTCGCCATCACGCTGTCCGGTGGCGTGATCCGTACGCGGGTCAGCGAGGTCAGGGAGACGGGCCGTGACACCATGGGCGTCCAACTGATCAACCTGGGCAAGCGCGATGCCGTGGTCGGTATCGCACGTAACGCCGAGGCCGGTCGCGAGGCCGAGGAGGTCGACGCGGGTGTGGAGCCCGGGGCGGCCGACGAGGCGGAGGGCACCGAGTCCGCGGTGGCCGAGGGCGGCGAGCCCGCGGCGGAGTAACGCGAGGAGTAGGTCGTGAGTGGAGCCACGGGCGCTGCGGCGGGTGGACCGGGAGACAGGAAGAGCTCCCGTTCGGGACCCGCGACCGTGACGGAGGACAGCGCCCGTGGCTCCGCCACGTCCGGCGGCACCTCGTCCGAGGGCTCCTACCAGGGGGGAACCGTGACCGACCGGCGTCAGCCGCAACCGCATTCCGCGGCGCAGCCGCAGCCTCCGGCCCAGGGTTCGGGACCGGCACCCGGGCCCCAGGGCGGGAGCGCCCAGGGCGGCCAGCAGCCGTACCAGCCGCCCCAGGCGTACCGATCGGGTGCGGGACAGGGCGCGGGGGCGCAGCAGGGGGTGCGCCGGCCGCGTACGGGCGCCAGCACGACGCCGCGTACGCGCAAGGCGCGGCTGCGGGTCGCCCGGGCCGATCCGTGGTCGGTGATGAAGGTCAGCTTCCTGCTCTCCATCGCGCTGGGGATCTGCACCATCGTGGCGGTGGCGGTGCTGTGGATGGTGATGGACGCGATGGGCGTCTTCACCACGGTCGGCGGCACGATCAGTGAGGCGACGGGTTCGGGCGACGGCGGCGGTTTTGACCTCCAGTCGTTCCTGTCGCTGCCGCGAGTGCTGCTGTTCACCGCGGTCATCGCGGTGATCGACGTCGTGCTCGCCACGGCTCTGGCCACGCTCGGGGCCTTCATCTACAACATCTCGGCAGGGTTCGTGGGCGGCGTCGAGCTGACCCTCGCCGAGGACGAGTGACGGACGCGGGCATCCCCGGACGGGGCCGTACGGCGGCTCCGTCCGGGGACCCGGAGGCGCCCGGCGCACGATTTTGGGAATGCCTCTGAAGTGCGCTAATCTTTCGGTGCAGCGCGGGGCTATAGCTCAGACGGTTAGAGCGCTTCCCTGATAAGGAAGAGGCCACAGGTTCAAGTCCTGTTAGCCCCACCAGCGCGACAGAGGTCCTACCGGAGACGGTGGGGCCTCTTTCGCGTCCGGGGTGGTCACGGCCGGGCCGGCGGGGCTTGGCGATGGCGGGCCGGCCGGACGGGGCGATGACGGGCCGTGCATCATTGCGCATGGGTCGGGCCCTAGGTCACCGATCGGTATCGGCCGGTGTGTATCATCGGCCCCCAGAGGTCCCCTACGTCAACGAAAGACGAGGTCGCGCGGTGAAGAAGCTTCTCCTGGTCGCACTGGCCGCCATCGGCGGGCTCCTCGTGTACCGCCAGATCCAGGCGGATCGCGCCGAGCAGGATCTGTGGACGGAGGCGACCGACTCCGTGCCCGCAGGTTCGGGTGTGTGAGACGCAGAGCAGTTCGTAGTCGACGTACGTACCCCGGCCACCGTGTGACGGTGACCGGGGTCTCGTGCGTCCGGGGGCGGGGCGGCGCGTGCCGCGGCGTGTGACGCAGCCGTCCCGACGGGTTTGCCAAAGCACATAAGTAGCTTGCAAAAGCAAATGTGGTGAGGGGTGGCTCGTGGCAAGGGGGCGTACGCGAAGGGGCGGGCGTGCGAGGAGGCTGGTGCCCCTCCTGGTGCCCGTACTCGTATCCGTACCGGGGCCGGCAGGTGCTGCGGCGGCGGGGCCCGTGGACGGTTTACGCGACAGTCCGCCCGCCTACAGGACGGCGGTCGGCGCCCAGCCCGTACAGGGCACCCAGAGACCGTCCGGCGCGCCGCGGATCGAGCCCGGGACGTACACCGACACCCTCGCCCGAGGCGACGAGAAGCACTACGCGGTACGGCTGGACGGGAAGTCCAGCGCCTACTTCTCCGCGGTGGCCGCGCCCCGGCCCGGCAGTGAAGTCGCGGACCACACCGACAGCCTGAAGGTCAGCCTCCGCGACGCCGACGGCAACGCCTGTTCCCCCGGCGGGAGTACGGCCTTCCACGGCCGCGGCATGGCGTACCCGATCGCCGACTACGCCACCCGCCGGGCCGACGGCCCGCGCACCAACTGCCAGAAGGCAGGCGCCTACTACTTCGTGGTCAAGCGGGCCGGCAAGACATCGGCACCGGGCGCGGACCGCTGGCCCGTAGAACTCCGCTTCCAGCGCGAACCCGGCCTCACGGGCACACCACCCGCTCAACCCGCCCCGGGCACCTGGTCCACGGCGACCCCCGCACCGCTGACCGGCGGCAAGAAGAAGGACGCCGGTGGCGGCACCGGCTTCAACGACGCCGGGCCGATCGGCAAGGGGGTGTGGCAGGACCGCATCAGGCCGGGGGAGACCCGCTTCTACCGGGTGCCGGTGGACTGGGGGCAGCAGCTGAGCGTGAGCGTCGAGCTGCCGGGCGGGACGCTGGCGGGTGGTGAAGCCACGGTGCGCGGGCAGGGCCCGGTGGCCGGCTCACGGCTCGTGGCCAGCGCGCTGGGGCTGGGGGTCTACAACCCGGCGCGCGGGCCGGTCAGCGACACCCGCTTCATCGCGTACGACGGCAAGCCGGCCGCCGCCAGGATCGCCACGGCACCGGTGGACTACGGCAACCGCTACAACGCCACCGCACCGGTCAGCGCGATGCGCTTCGCGGGCTCGTACTACCTGGCCGTGTCGCTGCACCCGGACGCCGCGAAGTACTTCGAGAACGGCACCCCGATCACGCTACGCGTCGACCCGGCAGGCCGCCCGCAACGCGGCCCCGACTACCGGGAGCACACCACCGACTTCTCAGTGTCGCCGCAACAACGAGCGGCGGCAGACGACGGCATGACGACCCAACAGGTGGCGTCGAGCAGCAGGATGCGCGTGCTGGGGTACGGCAGCATCAGCACGGGCACGGTGCTGCTGCTGGCGCTCGGGGTGTGGGCGGTGGCAGCGCGCTGGAGGGTTGGTGGGGCGCGCGGGCAGCGGTGACGCCGGAAACCGTCAGCTGACTGACAAGGCCCAGACACCGAACGCGATGAACAACAACGCCACCACGACGACCGGAATCGCGACCTTGAGCGGGGGCCCTGGACGCCGCTGCGGCACGGCCCGGTGCCGGCGGGCCGCAGCGCGTCCGGAGGGCGGCAGCGGCTGCGGGCGGTCGGGGGTGTACGGGCGGGTGTCCGGAGGGCCGGGCGGGCGGTGGACGTGGGGGTGCGCCGGGGGCAAAGGCGGTGGCGTGGAGGGCGGTTGTGGTGCCGCGTAGGGGGCCGGGGGCGGAGTTCCGTCCGGGGCTGCGTACGGGGGCCCGTACGTCCTCCCGTACGCGTTCCCGTGCGCGCCGCCCACCTGCTCCCCATCGGCTCCCTGGGCGCCGCCCTTGGCGCCGTCCTTGGAGCCGTCCTCAGTGCCGTTCTGAGGCCGTGCGCCGTCCCGCCCGGTGTCGGGCGGGCCCTCGACGCCCGCGATGCCCGCTGCGGGGTGCTGCGGCGCGGGTATGCCGCTGGAGGGCGGCGCCAAGGGGGAGCTGCCGGTGTCGGACACGCTCGCCGGAGGCGGGGTGGGCGGCGTGGCGGGCGCGGGCGGCGGTGTCGACGGCACGTCTCCCGGCTGCTCCGGCCGGAGCGGACCGTCCGGCCCGAACCCGGCGGGCAGCGGCCCGATGTGATCGAAGACCTCGACGACCTCGTCCTCGACCGTCGCTTCCGGCAGCAGCTCGGCCGCCGCGAGCAGCGCCTTGCGCGCGCCGACGGCCGTCTTGAAGCGCAGCTCGGGATCGGGCTGCAGCAGGTTCGCCAGCACCTGCCACAGGGGCTCCGCGATGTCCTCGGGAGCCTCCGGGGTGCCGTGCTCGGTGAAGTGGTCGACCAGGCTCTGCGCGTCCGGCTTGGCGCCGGTGAGCAGGTTCACCGCGACCAGGCCGACCGCGAAGAGGTCCCCGGGGAAGTCGGGCTCGGCACCCAGCATCTGCTCCGGCGCGAAGTAACCGGGCGTACCCACCACGTAATTGGCGTCGGTCAGCCGCGGCTCGCCCTTGCGCATCGCGATGCCGAAGTCGGACAGCCGCACGTGCGGCCGGCCGGTCCCGGTCGACTCCAGCAGGACGTTCGCGGGCTTGATGTCGCGGTGCACGATGCCTTCCGCGTGGACCGCGGTCAGCCCCGACAGCAGCTGGTCGAGCAGGACGCACACCAGGCGCGGTGGCAGCGGCCCGTAGTCCCCCACGAGGTGTGCCAGCGAACCGCCGTGCACCAGGTCCATGGTGAACAGGACCTTGTCGTCGTCCGCGGCCCAGCTCGCGGGGGCCAGCACATGCGGGTGGTCGATCCGTACGGCCTGCTCCCGCACGAACCGCAGCAGCGTGTGCGCGTCGCTCTGCTGCAGCACCTTGGCCGCCACGTAACGGCGCCGCCGCTGGTCCCAGGCACGCCACACGGCTCCCACGCCGCCCCGCCCGATCGGGTCGATCAGCTCGTACCGACCGGCGAAGACCTCACCCATTGCGCCCCGTCCGCCTACCGAACCACCGAACTGCCCGACTTCCGGGGGCCGTCGCGCGCCCCCGGCCGCTCGCCGTCTAACTCTGGTGGGCCTCGTAGTGGGAGACCGCGTCCGCGGTGCGCCCCGCCCCGTAGACCCTGAGGAACTCTGCCAGTTCGGGGTGGGTGGGGGCGAGGGTGTTCGCGGCGTCGATGATGTCACCGGCGGCCGAAACCGAGCGCAACAGCGACTGGATCTCGCGCACCACGCGCCGTACGGTCGTCGCCCCGGTGGACGACGCGGTCTGCGCGGTGTTGTTGAGCACCGACCCGCCCGCGGTCTTCTTGATCTCGTCCATCCGGTCGGTGGCCTCGGCGGCGCTCACACTGCCGTCCGCCACCTGCCCGGCCAGCTCCTGGAGGGCCTGCACCCGCTGGACGACGGCCGGGTTCCCGATCTTGGCCCGCTGGCCGCTCATGAGCTGTGACAGCATGGGCGCGGAGAGCCCCAGTACGGAGGCCAGACGGGCCTGGTTGAGGCCGAGATCGTCGATGAGACGGCGGAACAGCGCTCCCAGGGGCTCGCCGTACCAGCTGCGCTGCAGCTCCCGAGCGCGCGCGGTGGCTTCTTGCTGTGCTGCGTCCATGGCGTCTCCCCTGTCTCCCCGATCGCGCTTCGCTGCCGCGAATCTCGCGAAGCATCCTACGGAGACCACCTGCGCGCGGCGATACCCGGTCGGGAAACCTCCCGGGCACCGGGTACCCTGGTTCGCGACGGGGCCTTAGCTCAGTTGGTAGAGCGCTGTCTTTGCATGGCAGATGTCAGGGGTTCGACTCCCCTAGGCTCCACCGAGAAAGCCCCCTTGACCTGCGGGAACGCGGTCAAGGGGGCTTTTGCGTGCGTCCTGCCGGTCAGGCGCTCCTGGCCGGGGTGCCCTTCTGGGGAGCGAGCTCGTCGGGCGGGGGGAGCTGCTTGCCGGTGCCGGCCGAGCGCCAGGGGAGCTTGCCCTGGGTCACCGCGAGTACGGCGCCCAGCACCAGTACCAGTGCCCCGGTGCCCTGGAGCCAGCCGAAGGACTCGCCCAGGAGGAGGGTGGCGCACAGGGTGTTGATCACGGGGACGTTGAACATCATGAGGGAGGCCTTGGCCGGGCCGACGGTGCCGACGCCCCGGTAGTAGAGGAGGTTCGCCACGGCCGCGGCGCCGATCGCCAGGAAGGCGGTGTTCAGCCAGACGCTGGTCGGCAGTTCGCCCCATGCCACGTCGGGCATGTCGGGTGCCGCGAGGACGCCGAGGAGCACGGCGCCCGCGCAGGTCGCGTACGTGGTGGCCTTCAGCGGTTCGATGCCCTTGAGGACGCGTGGTCCCGCCAGGGTGTAGGAGGCCCAGCACACGGCGCTCAGGAGGAAGAGGGCGTCGCCCAGGAGCCGGGACGACCCGCCGCCCCCGCTGCCGCCGGCCCCGATGAAGAAGATCGCCGCGCCGGTGAGCCCGAGGGCCAGGCCGGTGACGCGGGCCCAGGTCGCCTTCTCCTTCTTGGTCACCAGCAGGAACGTGCTCGTGAGGACCGGGCTCATGACCGGGATGAGAATGCCGGCGTCCAGGGACGGGGCGAGCGACAGGCCCCAGAAGAAGAACCCGTTGTAGGCGAAGACGCCCAGCACGCCGGCGGCGGCCGCGAGCCATCCGTTGCGGGCAGGTACGCGCGTCGTACGGCTGCCGGACATCGCCACGGCGAGCAGCAGGGCCAGCGCACCGCCGCCGAACCGCAGGAAGGCTCCGACGGAGTGCGGTACGTGCTCCACCACCGACTTGGAACTGGAGAAGGAGCTTCCCCAGAGCACCATCGTCACCATCAGCAGCGTGTACGGGTTGCTGATCCTGTTCATCGTTACCATGCGCCGACCCTGCCCGACGGGTCTCCCCCCTGACTTGAACGCTCGTGCGCGGCCACAATGAGTGCATGAGGAACGGAAACGGCTGGGTGCGGTACTGGCGGGACGGGACCCGTCCGCTGGAGGCCATGCACGCGCACTTCCTCGACCACGTGTACGCGCCGCACAGCCATGACACCTACTCCTTCGGCATCACCGATCTGGGCGCGCAGACCTTCCGCTGCCGCGGGGCGCACCACACCAGCGGCGCCGGCATGGTGATGGCGTTCAACCCCGACGAGGTGCACGACGGCCAGGCCGCCGCGGAGCTCGGCTATCAGTACCGCATCGTGCACATCGGCCCGTCCGTGGTGCGCGACACCCTCGGCGACGCGGCCGGTGGCGGGGCCGCGGGGTCGATGCCGTTGTTCGTCCGCCCCGTACTGACGGACCCCCTGCTCACCGGGGCGCTGGCACGTCTGCACGAGGCGCTGGTGCACGGTTCCGGCGACCTGGCGAGGGAGGAGCTCCTGACGGCCACCGTCCTCGCGCTCGCGGAGCGGGGCGCGACGCGGGCACCACGGAGGCGGACCCTGGAGGGCGAGGCACAGCGCCGGGCCGCCCGGCAGGCGCACGCCCTGCTGAACGACCTCTTCCTCGAACCGGTGTCGGCGGAGCAGCTGGCAGCGGCGGCCGGCTGCAGCCGTTTCGCGCTGTACCGGGCCTTCCGCGCGGAGTTCGGCATGGCACCGAGCGACTACCAGCGCCTCCTGCGGCTCCGACGGGCACGGCAGCTGCTGGCACACGGCCTGTCCCCGGCGGACGCCGCGGCGTCCGCCGGTTTCTCCGACCAGGCGCACTTCAACCGGTGGTTCAAGCGGGCGTACGGCATCACTCCGGCGACCTACCAGCGGGCCGCTCACTGACCCCTTCGGCACCCGACAGCGCGAGGGGCGGGGCCTCGGGGGAGCGCTGTGCGGCCGGCCCGGCGGGCTGGTCCGGGGAAGCGGGAGGCTGGTCCGGAGAGGCGGGAGGCTGGTCCGGGGAAGCGGGCGGCTGGTCCGGGGAGGCGGGTGGCCGGGACGGCGGTTCGCGCAGGGCTCCGGTGGCCTTGAGCAGGGGTGTGGTCATCACGGTGGTGGTGATCGCCACGATGGTCAGCAGCCCGAGCATCTTCTCGTCGATGATCCCCGCCTCGTACCCGATCTGGAGCACCACCAGCTCGGTCAGCCCGCGGGCGTTGAGCAGTACGCCCAGGGTGAGCGCCTCCGACCAGGGCAGCCCCGTGCAGCGGGCGCACAGGCTGGGGCCGGCCACTTTTCCGACGGTCGCGACGACCAGCAGGGCGAGCAGGACCAGGCCGGCCCCGCCGTCCAGGCTCAGCGAGCCCAGGTCCACGCCGAGCCCGAAGCCCAGGAAGAAGAACGGCAGCAGTACGGTCTTCGCGGTGTCCGCCAGCGGGGCCACCGCGGCGCTCGCCGCCCGGTTCCCGTGCGGCCAGATCAGGCCGACCAGCAGGGCTCCGATGAGCTGGTGGATACCGAGGGCCGCCGTGAGGGTCGCGGCCACGCCCACCGCGGCCACGAGAAACACCATGAGGGCCGGCGCCTTCGCGCGGGCGTCCGCCCGGTCCGGCAGTTTCGTCAGGAGCCGGCGCAGCGGCCAGACGAAGACGGCGATCACCGCGACCACGGCCAGGGCTTTGGCGACGACGGTCATGGGGTCGCCACCGTGGGCGAGCGACAGGATCAGGGACAGGAGCAGCCAGCTGCCCCCGTCGCCCACGGCCGCCGCGAACAGGCTGAGCCGGCCCGGCCGCGTGCGGGTGAGCCCCAGGTCGCTCAGGATGCGCGCGAGCACGGGGAAGGCGGTGATGCTCAGCGCGCAGCCGATGAACAGGACGAAGGCGAGGGGCGGCACGTCCTCGGCCAGGTAGCCGTCCATCAGTGGCAGTGCGACCAGGGCGCCGGCCGCGAACGGGACGAGCAGCGACGACTGGCTGATCAGCACGGCGCGTGGCGCCGCGCCCCGCAGCCGCATCGACGCCAGTTCCTGCCCGACCCCGAACATGAACAGGACGAGGCCCAGCTGGGCCAGGCCGTTGAACATCGGGACGACTGCTGCGGGAAACAGCCAGCCGGCCACACCGGGAGCGAGGGATCCCAGTAAGGACGGGCCGAGGAGAATGCCGGCGACTATCTCTCCGGTAACGCGTGGCTGCCCCAGCTTCGATGCCACGTATCCCAATATGTGAGACGCGACGAGAACCACAGCGGCACCGAGGAAAAAGTGACCGACCGTGTCCAGGACCGATGAATCCGGGCTGGCAGATTTCTTGCCGGACTGCGTGTCGCCTACCTGCAAGGTGACGACAGTAATCACAGCAAGAGGCAGTAAAACGGTCAGAACGACTGCGCCTTGCGTGCGGAATCTCAGCTTCCTGCGGCGGGATCCCGCCAGTTCGGTCCCGGCCAACTCTTCCCCCAAGGTGGCTAGTTCATTCGGGTGCCGCAGCGAGGAGCCAACCGCACGGCCAGGAGGGGCGTCCAGTCGGAGTGATCAGGATCACATGGTCTTGTCCCGGTCATATTTGCCGTGCGATTGTTTCGCTCGTCGTGAATGGCGAGGTCGTTGTATCTCACATTCTGATACGGCATTCGTTGAGCATGAGGGGGGACTTCATGGTGCAATCGGATTGCTTTATGCGGGCCGAAGTAGGCCTATTAGGCCTGTTCAAAGAATCCGCAAGCACGCATCCGGAGCGCTGCGCGCTGTCCGCCGACGGCAGGCGTTTCACCTACCGCCGACTCGACGAGTGGTCGGACGCCATCGGGTGGCTGCTGCACGAAAAGGGAGTACGGGCGGGCGACCGTGTCGCCCTGCGCATGCTCCCCGGCGCCGACGCGGTCGCCGCCATGATCGGCGTCCTGAAGGCGGGGGCCGCCTACGTCCCCCTGGACGTCCGGCACCCGCCGGCCCGGAAGAGCTTCATCATCGCCGACAGCGAGGCGACCGCGATCATCGGTGACCCCGGTGAGGACCTCGCCGCCACCACGGTGACCAGTGTGATCACCACCCAGGAGATCGCCGGACTCGCCGACCGGGCCGGACGGACGGCACCGGGCCCCGTACCCGGCCCGCAGGCCGACGCCTACGTCATCTACACCTCGGGCACGACCGGTGCCCCCAAGGGCGTACCCGTACGCCACGGCCACGCCGCGGCCCTTTTCACCGCCTCACGGGCCGTCTTCGATTTCGACGAACACGACCGGTGGCTCCTTTTCCACTCGATCGCCTTCGATTTCTCGGTGTGGGAAATCTGGGGGGCCCTCACCACGGGGGCCGAACTGGTGGTCCTGCCCCACTGGGCCGCCCGGTCGCCCGACAAATACCTCGGCGTGATCGCCGACGAGGGCGTCACCGTGCTCAACCAGACCCCCACCGCATTCACCACCCTCGCCGAAGCGGCACTGCGCTCCGGCCGGGACCTGAGCGGTCTGCGGTACGTCATCTTCGGCGGGGAGAAGCTGGTGCCCGCCACGCTGCGTCCCTGGGCCAAGCGGTACGGCCTGGAAAGCCCCCGGCTCGTGAACGGCTACGGCATCACCGAGACCACCGTCTTCACCACGTTCCACGAGGTCGGCGAGGACGATCTGGACTCCGACAGGTCCGTGATCGGCACCGCCCTGCCCGGTTTCGGGCTGCGGGTGGCCGACGAGAGCGGCCACGAGGTGGCGGACGGCGAGACGGGGGAGCTGTGGCTCGCCGGCCCCCAGGTGACCGACGGGTACCTCAAGCGGCCGGACCTCACCGCGCAGAAGTTCGTGCCGGTCGCCTCCCCGGACACCGGGGAGCCCGTTCTCCACTACCGGTCCGGTGACCTGGTGCACCGCCTGCCCGACGGCAGCCTCGCCTACATCGGGCGGGCCGATCTCCAGGTCAAACTGCGTGGCTACCGGATCGAGCTCAGCGACATCGAGGCCGCGGTCCGCCGGCACGAAGGCGTACTCGACGCGGTCGTCCACGTACGGCAGTTCAAGGCCGGCGATGACCGGCTGGTCTGTGACTTCGTCGCACGGGACGAAGCGCAGGCACCGACGGCGGCCGATCTGCGCGCACACGTCAAGGATCTGCTGCCCGCCTACATGCATCCCGCCCGCTACCAGCGGCTGCCGGAGCTGCCCAGCACCGTCAACGGGAAGGTCGACCGGGCTGCCGTCGCCCGGTCATGGAACGAAACGGTCGTCACACATGAGTGAAATGACACAGGACAAGCCGATTCTCGACGAGGCCCGGAGCCTGATCCCGGCCTGGGCCACGGAGCTCCTGGAGGAACCGGCCACCCTCGAGGACAACTTCCTCGACCTGGGCGGCCACTCCGTCCTCGCCCTCGAACTGAGCAATCGCATCAAGGAGCGCTTCGGCGCCGAGGTCGACATTCAGATCCTCTTCGAGAAGAACCTCGCAGAGGTCGCCTCAGAGGTAGCTCGTCTCACCGGTACCCCCGTACAGAGCGGATGACAGCGATGACCGTTACTCAGCAGACCACGTTCTCCCTGACCGAAGCCGAGGTCGAGCAGTTCGAGCGGGACGGCTTCCTCGGACCCATCAAGATCTACGAGGTCGAGGAGATGGAGGAGCGCTGGAAGACCGTCCAGCGGCAGCTGCGCGACCGCTCGCACGCCATCTACCCGGTGGGCTCCGGCAAGGCGAGCAGCATCTCCAACTACGACCGGCACCTGGACATCGACCTGCTCTCCGAGCACATCATGAAGCGGGAGATCGTCGACCGGGTCGCCTCGCTCCTGGGCCCCGACCTGCTCTGCTGGCGCAGCGAGTTCTTCCCCAAGTACCAGGGCGACGAGGGCACGGACTGGCACCAGGCGGCGACCTTCGCGCACGCCAGCGGCACGCCGCAGATCGTGTGGCCCTCGGAGGACGGCCGGCCGGCCTTCGGCGGCACCGTCACCGTGTGGACCGCGTTCACGCACTCCACGAAGGAGAACGGCTGCCTCCAGCTGATGCCCGGCACGCACAAGGTCATGAACTACGACGAGTCGAAGGGCATGGAGTACAACGCGGAGGCGGCGAACTCCCAGGAGAAGGACGGCATCAAGCGGGGCTTCTTCGGCTACGACTACCGGCAGCTGCAGAAGGACCCGAACTGGAAGCCGGACGAGTCCCAGGCGTTCCCGTTGGTGATGAAGCCGGGCGAGTGCGTGATCTTCTGGTCGACCCTGATGCACGCGTCCCTGCCGCACACCGGGACCAAGAAGGACTACCGGATGGGTTACGCCGCCCGGTTCGTCCCCACGCAGGTGCAGGTCTACCCGGGCACCGACGAGGTGAGCGAGTACGGCGGCGGCATCGTGCTCGACAAGTACGGCACGGTCCTGGTGTCCGGTGAGGACACGTACGGGCACAACCGTGTCGCGAAGGAGAGCCAGCGGGGGTTCCAGTTCACCCCCCACCAGCAGAGCTGACGGGCCCCGGGGTGGAGGCGGCCTGCGGGCCGCCTCCACCCGCGCCTTTCGCCCGCCCTTACGGGAGACGGACATCCATGACGCCTCATCCGCTCGTTCTGCTCCACCACGCCGGCGGGTCCGCCGCTTACTTCGATCCCCTGGTGAAGGCACTGCCGCCGGAGATCGGGCCGCTGGCCGTCGATCTCCCCGGCCGGGGCCGCCGCTGGCGGGAAACGCCCGTCACCACCATCGACGAGGCCGTGGACTCCCTGCTGGACACCGTTTCCGCCATCGACGGCCCGTTCTCCGTCTTCGGGCACAGCCTCGGTGCCTATGTCGGCCTCGCCCTGGCGGCCCGGCTGGAGGAGACGGGGGCCCGCAGCCAGTGCGCCACCCTGTTCGCGTCGGCGAACTCGGGCCCGCGGGGTGCCGTCCTGCCCTTCGAAGGTTCTCCCCTCACCACGACCGACGAGGAGATCTTCGAGATCACCGCCAAATCCGGGGGCGGCCTCTCGCAGCAGATCCTGGACCATCCCCAACTGCGCCGCCGGACCGCCGATCTTCTCCGCGCCGACTTCTCGGTATCCGAGTCGTTCCTGTCCAGGAAGCGGCGCACCGTCACCGAGGCGGACATTGTCGTGTGCTACGGCACCGACGACATCTTCACGACCGAACAGCTCGACCAGTGGCGCTTCAACACCACGGCGTCGACGGAGACGCGGCTCTTCCCCGGCGGCCACTTCTACGTCGAGCAGAACGTCCCCGGGCTGGTGGAGATCATCGCGGGCCGACGGTACGCACGGGCCACCTGACCGGGTCCGCAGCCGCCTCGCGGCGCGCCGGCCGCCCCCCCTTGACGGGTGGCCCCAACAGCCCTCAGGGGGCCAGAGCTTGGCCGTATAGTGGATCGACCGACAGGCGCCGACCGCACGAGCAGCGTTTCCCGCGGCCGTGACCGGCCGGGGCGCACACTCCGCGGGGGCCACCACGAACCGCCGTGCGGGCAGGCCCCGTTCGCAGGCCATGAGGGGTGTGGCCGTGAGCCTCCAGGGATCCCATCACGCAGACCGACCGGAGTTAAGCCGCCGATGACATCGCCGCAGTACCGCCAGGTGCCCGCCCAGGTCGACCTGCCCGCCCTTGAGCACGAGGTGCTCGATTTCTGGCGCGAGAGCAAGGTCTTCGAAAAGACTCTGGAACAGTCCGAAGGACGCCCCGAGTGGGTGTTCTACGAGGGCCCGCCCACCGCCAACGGCATGCCCGGCGCGCACCACATCGAGGCCCGCGTCTTCAAGGACGTCTTCCCCCGCTTCCGCACCATGCGCGGCTACCACGTCGGCCGCAAGGCCGGCTGGGACTGCCACGGCCTGCCGGTCGAGCTGGCCGTCGAGAAGGAGCTGGGCTTCAACGGCAAGAAGGACATCGAGGCGTACGGCATCGCCGAGTTCAACGCCAAGTGCCGCGAGTCGGTGACCCGGCACACCGACGCCTTCGCCGAGCTCACGACCCGGATGGGGTACTGGGTCGACCTGGACGACGCGTACCGGACCATGGATCCCCCGTACATCGAGTCGGTCTGGTGGTCCCTGAAGAAGATCTTCGACAAGGGCCTGCTGGTCCAGGACCACCGCGTCGCCCCCTGGTGCCCCCGCTGCGGCACCGGCCTGTCCGACCACGAGCTGGCCCAGGGCTACGAGACGGTCGTCGACCCCTCCGTCTACGTCCGCTTCCCGCTGACCTCGGGCCCGCTGGCCGGCCAGGCGGCCCTCCTGGCCTGGACGACCACTCCCTGGACCCTGATCTCCAACACCGCCGTCGCCGTCAACGCCGAGGTGACCTACGTGGTCGCCACCGACGGCACGGAGCGCCTGGTCGTCGCCGAGCCGCTGATCGAGCAGGCGCTGGGCGAGGGCTGGGTCACCACCGGCGAGTCCTTCACCGGCGCCGAGATGGAGCGCTGGTCCTACCGGTCGCCGTTCTCCGTCGTCGCGCTCGAAGGCGCCAATATCGTCGTGAACGGCGACCACGTCACCACGGAGAGCGGCAGCGGCCTCGTCCACACGAACCCGGCCTTCGGCGAGGACGACTACCGCGTCTGCAAGGCCTACGGTCTGCCGGTCGTCAACCCCGTCCGCCCCGACGGCACCTTCGAGGAGGGCCTCGGTCTCGTCGGCGGCGTCTTCTTCAAGAAGGCCGACGAACTGGTCCTGGCCGACCTCAAGGAGCGGGGCCTGCTGTTCCGCCACGAGACCTTCGAGCACAGCTACCCGCACTGCTGGCGCTGCCACACCGCGCTCCTCTACTACGCCCAGCCGTCCTGGTACATCCGTACGACCGCGGTCAAGGACCGCATGATCGAGGAGAACGGGACGACGAACTGGTTCCCGGACTCGGTCAAACACGGCCGCTTCGGCGACTGGCTCGACAACAACATCGACTGGGCGCTGTCCCGCAACCGCTACTGGGGCACCCCCCTCCCGATCTGGCGCTGCGCGGACGACCATCTCACCTGTGTCGGCTCCCGCGCCGAGCTCACCGAGCTGACCGGCACCGACCAGTCGCAGCTCGACCCGCACCGTCCGTACATCGACGACGTCGTCTTCCCCTGCACCGCCGAGGGCTGCACGAAGACGGCGACGCGCGTACCGGAGGTCATC
This sequence comes from Streptomyces paromomycinus, assembly GCF_003865155.1. Classification (NCBI taxonomy): domain Bacteria; kingdom Bacillati; phylum Actinomycetota; class Actinomycetes; order Kitasatosporales; family Streptomycetaceae; genus Streptomyces; species Streptomyces paromomycinus. The sequence goes on from NZ_BHZD01000001.1 coordinate 4,913,174, forward strand.
GACGCCTGGTACGACTCGGGCTCCATGCCGTTCGCGCAGTACGGGTACCCGTACCGGAACAAGGAGCTGTTCGAGAGCCGCTACCCGGCGCAGTTCATCTCCGAGGCGATCGACCAGACCCGCGGCTGGTTCTACACGCTGATGGCCGTCGGCACGCTGGTCTTCGACAAGTCCTCCTACGAGAACGTGGTCTGCCTGGGCCACATCCTCGCCGAGGACGGCCGCAAGATGTCCAAGCACCTGGGCAACATCCTGGAACCGATTCCCCTGATGGAGCAGCACGGCGCCGACGCGGTGCGCTGGTTCATGGCGGCCGGCGGTTCGCCGTGGGCGGCGCGCCGGGTGGGCCACGGCACCATCCAGGAAGTCGTCCGCAAGGCCCTGCTGACGTACTGGAACACGGTCGCCTTCCAGGCGCTGTACGCCCGGACCTCCGACTGGGCACCGTCGGCGGCCGACCCGGCCCCGGCCGACCGCCCGGTCCTCGACAAGTGGCTGCTCTCCGAACTCCACACGCTGGTGGCCGACGTCACCGAGGCCATGGAGTCGTACGACACCCAGCGGGCCGGCAAGCGGCTCTCGGCCTTCATCGACGACTTGTCGAACTGGTACGTACGCCGGTCGCGGCGCCGGTTCTGGCGGGGCGACAAGGGAGCGCTGCGGACCCTGCACGACGTGATCGAGACGGTCACGCGCCTGATGGCCCCGCTGACCCCGTTCATCACGGAGCGGGTCTGGCAGGACCTGGTGGTGCCGGTCACACCCGACGCGCCCGAGTCCGTCCACCTCTCCACCTGGCCCGAGGCGGACCGCTTCGCCGCCGACCCGGAGCTGTCGCGGCAGATGCTGCTGGTCCGTCGTCTGGTGGAGCTGGGCCGGGCCACGCGCGCGGAGTCGGGCGTCAAGACCCGTCAGCCGCTCTCCCGCGCGCTGGTGGGCGCGACCGGGTTCGCGGCGCTCTCCCCCGACCTCCAGGCCCAGATCACGGAGGAACTGAACGTCTCCTTCCTCGCCTCGCTCTCGGAGGTCGGCGGCTCGCTCGTCGACACCACGGCCAAGGCGAATTTCCGGGCCCTGGGCAAGCGGTTCGGCAAGGGCGTCCAGGACGTGGCGAAGGCGGTGGCGGCGGCGGACGCGGCGGCCCTCTCCCTGGCCCTGCGCTCCGGCGAGGCGACGCTGGAGGTGAACGGCGAGACGATCACCGTGACCCCCGAGGAGGTCGTCATCACGGAGACGCCGCGCGAGGGCTGGTCGGTCGCCTCGGACGCGGGCGCGACGATCGCCCTGGACCTGGAGATCACCCCGGAACTGCGGCGCGCCGGGCTGGCCCGCGATGCCATCCGGCTCATCCAGGAGGCCCGCAAGAACAGCGGCCTGGACGTGGCCGACCGGATCGCGCTGCGCTGGACCTCTGTCTCCCCCGAGACGACCACGGCGCTCACCGAGCACGCCGAACTCATAGCGGACGAGGTCCTGGCCGTCGATTTCGCGCCGGGTGACGCGGACCCGTCCTACGGCGAGACGTTCAAGGAGGACGCCCTGGGCCTCGGGTTCCGTCTGCGTAAGGCGTAAGTCCGCTGTTCCGGACCACCGGCCCGGGCCGCAGTCCCTTGGACGGGGCTGCGGCCCGGGCCGGTGTCGTGCGGCGGGGCGGCGGCGACCCGAGGCATCAGGTGGTGCCGCCGCCGCGCTCCTCGGCCTCGGCCTCGGCCTGCTTGGCCTGAACCTCCGGGTCCAGGGCGGCCGCCTCCGCGGTGCCGTCGACCGCGGTCAGGGTGGCGCGTTCGCTGACCTCGGTGGGAGCGGGGGGCTCGACCAGCCAGTCCGGGTTGGCCTGCTTGTCCCACCACTTCCAGGCGGCGTAGGCGCCGCCGGCGAGGAGGCCCACGATCGCGATCCGCTTGGCGGCCTTGCCGGCGCGGCGGCGGCGGTTGTGCTTCTTGACGAGCTTCTCGATCTCCTTGGCCGACACCTGGCCGCGGAGGGCCGCGATGGCGGCGGTGCCGCGGGCCACAGCCTGCTCGCGGACCGGTTCCGCGGCGGCGCGTGCGCTGTGCACGGCGTGCTCGACGCGCGGGGCGGTGTAGTCGGCGGCCTGGCGGGCCGCCTTGCGGGTGCGCTCGGCGGCCCGGCTCGCGGCCGCGTCGACCTTCGGCGGCAGGGCGCCGCGGGCGTGCTCGATGCGCGGCTGCAGGTGGGCGTCGTACTGGCTGCGGGCCTGGTGAGCGGCCTCGGCCACCTTGGGTGCCAGTCGCGTGCGGGCCTCGTGCGCGTAGTGCGTGGCGGTGTCCTTGGCCGTACCGGCATACGGAGCCACCACCTCCGCCGCGTGTCGCACGCTGTCCTTGGCCGAACTGGTCGCCGCGCGCACGCTGTCCTTGCGGGTCACGGGATCCTCCTCCTCGGTGGCGTGTCCGGGGGGCTCGGGGGGTTGTCCCCCGATGTCTGCTGTGTCGCCTGTCCACCCGGTTCAAGATCATGCCTGCTCACACGACATACGGCATGTGCGGGCGGGCATCCGGGTCATTGGGGGCCATACGGAGCCTTGCGATGACAATGCCACGGTTTTCCGGGCCGTGCGCCGGTTCGGCCGGTACTGGTGGCGGAAAGGAGAACCGAACGCTGCGGTGTCCCGGTGCGGGGCACACGTCCATGCGAGGATCGGGAACCGTCAGTGCAGACTTATGGAAGGTAGATCGTGGCTGAAGAGCTCTACGCCACCCTGAAGACCAATCAGGGCGACATCGAGATTCGGCTCCTGCCGAACCACGCCCCGACGACGGTGAAGAACTTCGTCGAACTCGCCAAGGGCGAGCGCGAGTGGACCCACCCGGAGACCGGTAAGAAGACCACGGACAAGCTGTACGACGGCACCGTCTTCCACCGGGTGATCAGCGGCTTCATGATCCAGGGCGGCGACCCGCTGGGCAACGGCACCGGCGGCCCGGGCTACGAGTTCAAGGACGAGTTCCACCCGGACCTGTCCTTCAACAAGCCGTACCTGCTCGCCATGGCCAACGCCGGCCCGGGCACCAACGGCTCGCAGTTCTTCATCACGGTCTCCCCGACCACCTGGCTGACCGGCAAGCACACCATCTTCGGCGAGGTCACCACCGACGCGGGCAAGAAGGTCGTGGACGCCATCGCGGCGACGCAGACCAACCCGCGTACGGACCGCCCGGTCAACGACGTCGTGATCGAGTCGGTCGTCGTCGAGACCCGCTGACGCGCGGCACCGCGTCACCGCGGACGCCCGGTCCGGCGGGCCCGCAGCGGCCCCGGACCGCGGACCCGCGGGAACCATTGCGCCCCGCCCGGTCGTAGATCGGGTGGGGCGCGCACTTCGTCGTGCGGTGACGTCCGCACGGATTCGGACGAGGGACCGAGGGGACCATGGACCAGGCGCCGGGCAGCCCGCAGGAGCCGCAGGACGCACGGCCGGGCGACGCCGCGCCCGGCTGCTACCGCCATCCGGACCGTGCGACGGGCATCAGCTGTACGCGCTGCGAGCGGCCCGTCTGCCCCGAGTGCATGGTCAGCGCGTCGGTCGGGTTCCAGTGCCCGGACTGCGTACGCGGCGGCAGCGGCACGGGACGTACGGCGCAGGCCACCGCCCCCCGGACGATCGCGGGCGGCTCGCTCGCCGCGGACACCCGCCTGGTCACCAAGATCCTGCTCGGCATCAACGTCGCGGTGTTCATCGCGGTGCTGGCGGTGGGCGACAGCCTGGTCCAGGACCTGGAGATGATCGGCGGCGCGTTCGTCCCCGAGGACCTGAGGTTCATCGGCGTCGCCGAGGGCGAGTTCCACCGCCTGCTGACGGCGGCGTTCCTGCACCAGGAGCCGATGCACATCATCTTCAACATGCTGTCGCTGTGGTGGCTGGGCCCGCCGCTGGAGGCGGCCCTCGGCCGGCTCCGCTTCATCGGGCTCTACCTGCTCTCCGCGCTCGGCGGCAGCGCCCTGTCGTACCTGCTCGCCGCGCAGAACCAGCCCTCGCTGGGGGCGTCCGGCGCGGTCTTCGGGCTGCTCGGCGCGACGGCCATACTGATGCGCCGCCTGAACTACGACATGCGGCCCGTGCTGATCCTGCTGGCGCTCAACCTGGTCTTCACCTTTGCGTGGCCCAACATCGCGTGGCAGGCGCATGTCGGCGGGCTGGTCGTGGGCGCGGCTGTGACGTACGGGATGGTGCACGCGCCGCGGGAGCGGCGGGCGCTGGTGCAGGGCCTGACGTTCGCGGTGGTGTTCCTGGTGATCGTCGCGGTGGTGTGGGTGCGGACCGTCCAGCTCGTGGGGTGAGCGGGGCGGCGGAGCGCGGATTCTGCGGTCCGCCGTGCGCGGTGCGCGGTTGTCCCGTACCGGTCCGATAGGGCGCCGGGAGGTGTTCCGGGTACGGGTTGTCCACGCTCCGGGTACGGGTTGTCCACAGCGGGTGGCGGATCTTGTGCACCGGGTGGGGAACGTGTGTTCCAACCTGCACAGAGACGCGTTTTCCCAGGAAGGACGGGTCGTCGCGGGGATCGGGGGGACGGACCGCTGGTCACACCGGCGTCAACGACCGGGAAGTTATCCACAGATCTTCTGAAGTTTTCCCCGGCTGTGGATAACTGTGTGGATGGCCTTGGGCAGGGCTTGCGTGACGGTGCCCGCGCTGGGGCAAGAAGCAGCCCGGCTGTCTCCGCTGACCGGCGTCACCGGTCAGCGAAGACGCAGTTCGTTCCGGGCTACTTCCACTGGGTGGACACGCCGAAGCCCACCGCGATGAAGCCGAACCCGCACACGATGTTCCAGTTGCCCATCGCCTTGACGGGCATGTCGCCCCCGGTCACATAGAAGAGCACGATCCACACCAGACCGATCAGGAACAGCGCGAGCATCACCGGGGCGACCCAGCCCCGGCCGGAGCTCATGCGCAGACTGGTCGTCTGCTTCGCCGGCGGCGGCGTGAAGTCGTCCTTCTTGCGGATCCGTGACTTCGGCACGAGGAACTCTCCTGTCGATGATCTGCGTGACCGCACTGAGGGCGGATGATGCATGACGCGGGCCGGGCGGGGACGCGACGGGGAGCGGATTCCCTCCCCGGGCGTCCGTTAGCGTAGTGCTTCCGCGGCGTCGTAAGGAGCAAGGGTACGTTGAGCACTTCCGCTGACTCCCCCGGCCGCCCGCCGCGCCGCCGCCTGCGGCCGGTGCGCCTGCTGACCCTGGGCGTCTTCGCGCTCGCCGGGCTGATCTTCTGGCTGAGCTTCGACACCGCGCGCGGCACGGACCTGCGCTCCGACGACTCGATGCTGCGCCTGTCCGACCTCATCCAGGAGCGCAGCCACAAGAACGGCGCGCACGACGAGCGCAACGCCGCGCTGCGCGACGAGGTCGACACCCTCGCGCACCAGGACAGCGGCAACTCGGCGGCCGAGAACGCCAGGCTGGCGGCGCTGGAGAAGAACGCGGGCACCAAGCCGGTCGACGGCCAGGGCATGACCGTCACCCTCACCGACGCCCCGCCGAACGCCACCGCGAAGATCCCCGGCGTGCCGGAGCCGCAGCCCAACGACCTGGTCATCCACCAGCAGGACCTGCAGGCCGTGGTCAACGCGCTGTGGCAGGGCGGTGCCAAGGGCATCCGGGTCATGGACCAGCGGCTGATCTCCACCAGCGCGGTGCGCTGCGTGGGCAACACCCTGATCCTCCAGGGCCGCGTCTACTCGCCGCCGTACAAGGTCACCGCCGTCGGTGACCGGGAGAAGCTGAGCAGGGCGCTGACCGCCTCGCCGGCCATCCAGAACTACATGCAGTACGTCAACGCCTACGGGCTCGGCTGGAAAGTCGACCAGCACGAGACGGTGACTCTGCCCGGCTACTCCGGCACAGTGGATCTCCACTACGCACAGCCTGTGAAGCCGTGACCCGCCGGCCGCCCGCACCGGCGCCGGCGGCCGGGGAGGGGGCGGTCCGCGATGACGGTACGGTCCAGGGCGGCGGCGCGGCCCGGGGCGGGAGGCCGGCCCGGCGGTGGGAGGCGCTCCGGCGCGGCGGCGCGGCTGGTCGTACGGACGTTCAGCGAGGTGTGCGTCACCGTCGGCACGCTGATCGTGCTCTTCGTGGTGTACGTGCTGTTCTGGACCGGCGTGCGGGCCGACAGCGCGATGGACGGTGAGATCGGCGCTCTCCAGGACCGGTGGTCCACCGGCCCGGTCACCACCGCGTCCCCGGACGCTGCCGCCGGACAGCCCGACCGGACCACGAGGCAACCGCGGTACGAGAACGGAAAGTCCTTCGCCGTGATGTACATCCCGCGGTTCGGAGCCGACTGGAGCAAGCCCGTACTGGAAGGCACCGGGACGGACGTCCTGAAGAAGGGCCTGGGGCACTACGACCGCACCGCGCGGCTCGGCGCGACGGGAAACTTCGCGGTCGCCGGGCACCGCCGTACCTACGGCGACCCGTTCAAGGACTTCCCCGAACTGCGGCCGGGCGACGCGGTGGTGCTCACGGACGGCGCGACCTGGTTCACGTACCGGATCGACCGGCGCCCCTGGACGACGCTGCCCACCGACATCGGGGTGATCGACCCCGTACCGCGCAAATCGGGATACAACGGTCCGGGCCGGTACCTCACCCTGACGACCTGTGAGCCGGAGTGGGGCCACAGCCACCGGCTGATCGTCTGGGCGCACCTGGATTCCACCCAACCCGTGGAGCGCGGGCGGCCGTCGGCTTTGACCGGCTGAGCCCCCGGCCGCCGCCCTCGCCCTTTAGTCTGGTGGAGCGATCGACATCGATCGACACGGTCATCGTCATCGGCAAGTAGGGGCAGCGACAGCATGTACGGCTGGATCTGGCGGCATCTGCCGGGCAACGCATGGGTGAGGGCGCTGATCTCCCTCGTGCTGGTGCTGGCGATCGTCTACGTGCTCTTCCAGTACGTCTTCCCGTGGGCGGAGCCGCTGCTCCCCTTCAACGACGTCACGGTCGACCGAGGGATGGGAGCCGTCCGATGACCGCAAGGATCCTCGTGGTCGACAACTACGACAGCTTTGTCTTCAACCTCGTCCAGTACCTCTACCAACTCGGGGCCGAGTGCGAGGTGCTGCGCAACGACGAGGTGGGGCTGCGGCACGCTCAGGACGGTTTCGACGGTGTCCTGCTTTCGCCCGGGCCCGGCGCCCCCGAGCAGGCGGGTGTCTGCGTCGACATGGTCCGGCACTGCGCCGACACGGGCGTGCCGGTCTTCGGGGTCTGTCTCGGGCTGCAGTCGATGGCGGTCGCCTACGGCGGTGTCGTGGGCCGGGCCCCCGAGCTGCTGCACGGCAAGACGTCGCTGGTCTCCCACGAGGGCGCGGGCGTCTTCAAGGGCCTGCCCACCCCCTTCACCGCCACCCGCTACCACTCCCTGGCCGTGCGGCCCGGCACCGTCCCCGACGAGATGGTGGTCACCGCCTGGACGGGCGACGACGCCGAGACCGGCGTGGCGATGGGGCTGCGGCACCGGGAACTTCCCGTCGAAGGCGTCCAGTTCCACCCCGAGTCGGTCCTGACCGAGTGGGGTCACCGGATGCTCGCCAACTGGCTGGTGGAGTGTGGCGACTCCGGTGCGGTGGAGCGTTCGGCGGGGCTTGCCCCGGTGGTCGGCAAGGTCGGCGCGTGACTGACCTCCGCCCCGGGCGCGAGGGGAGGTCCTACGAGCCGTCGCGTGACGCCGACGGTTCGTACGACCGCGAGGCGTTCGAGGCGGCCGTCGGGCAGCTGGACGACCCGCTGACGGACCCGCTCCCCGGCCGCCCGCCGGCACGGGAGCCGGGGCCGGGCCGTCCGGGCGCCGGGCGGGACGAGCGTCCGCAGCCGGAGCGGCCGACCGGGGCGGAGCGGCCCCCGCAGCCCCCGCAGCCCGCGCAGCCCCCGCAGCCTGGGCGGCCCTCGCAGGCCGGGCAGCCCGCCTCCGGGCGGAGCGGTTCTCCGTGGTTCCGGCCGCATCAGGCCCCGGTGGCGCCTCCCGCACAGCAGCAGGGCCAGGACCGGGACCGCGCGATACCCGGCCCGGACCGGGCCCCGACGCCCCCGTACGGGCGGAGCCAGGCGCCCGCTCACACGGCTGCCCCGAACCCGGTTCCGCACCTGGCCCCCGACCCGGCACCGTCCCCGACCTCGGATCCGTCCCCGGCCCCGAGCCCGGCTCCGCCCCCGGGACCGGTCACGGCACCCACTCCCGCTGCCGGGCCGGACCCGTTCCTCAACCCGGCCCTGGACCCGCCGTACGTACCGGGCCCTGTCGGCACCGTCGGCCCGGATCCCGCGTACGACGCCGAGACCATGGCACTCCGTCAGGCCGCAGAGCCGGTCGGCGACCACGGCGGGACGGACGTTGTTTCACGTGAAACAGAGCCCGAGGCGCCGGCTTCCGGCTCGTCGGCTTCCACGCCATCGACGACCGGTGGCCGCGCCGCACGCCGTAAAGCCGCCCAGGAGGCCGCCAAGCGCGGTAACAGGCGCGCACGGCGTGGTTCCCCTCCGGGCGGTGCGAGCGCCGCCTCCTCGGCCGCAGAGGCGCCTTCCGTGCCCATGACGCGGATGGAGGCCCGCCGCGCCGAGCGGGCCGGCAAGGAGAGTCCGGGCATCATCGTCAGCCGCGCGGTGGGCGAGGTGTTCATCACCCTCGGCGTGCTGATGCTGCTCTTCGTCACCTATCAGCTGTGGTGGACGAACGTGCTGGCGCACCAGCAGGCGGGCGGCACCGCCAGCAACCTGGAGCACGAGTGGGACGAGGGCGGCGAGGACCGCAGGCCCGACGCCTTCTCACCGGGCCAGGGCTTCGCGATCATGTATATCCCCAAGCTGGACGTGAAGGTCCCGATCGCCGAGGGCATCAGCAAGCCCGCGGTGCTGGACCGCGGCATGATCGGTCACTACGACAAGAACAGCGTGAAGACCGCGATGCCCTGGGACAAGCAGGGCAACTTCGCGGTGGCCGGGCACCGCAACACCCACGGTGAGCCCTTCCGCTACATCAACAAGCTGGTCAAGGGCGACAAGATCGTCGTCGAGACGCGCAGCACGTACTACACGTACACGATGGAGAGCATCCTGCCGCAGACCTCGCCGCGGGACATCGCGGTGCTCGACCCGGTGCCGAGGCGCTCCGGATTCACCCGCCCCGGCCGCTACCTCACGCTGACGACCTGCACCCCCGAATTCACCAGTACCTTCCGGATGATCGTCTGGGGCAAGATGGTCGAGGAGCGGCCGCGGAGCAAGGGCAAGCCGGATGCGCTCGTCAGCTGAGCGAACGTAAGAGGGGTACCACGCGGTGACTGCCACCGGACACGACGAGGACACCGGCACGGCGGCGGAGCCGCCGGCGTCCACGCCGCCGCGCCGCCTGCGCGGGCGCATCGCCACCGTCGTCAGCGTCGTCGGAGAGCTGCTGATCACGGCGGGACTGATCCTGGCCCTCTTCGTCGTCTACTCGCTGTGGTGGACGAACGTCCTCGCCGACCGCGAGGCGCACAAGCAGGGCGACACGGTGCGCAAGAACTGGGCGCAGACCCCGAAGGGCCCCGGCGCGCTCGACACCAAGGACGGCATCGGCTTCCTGCACGTCCCGGCGATGAAGAACGGCGAAGTGCTGGTCAAGAAGGGCATCGACCCCGACGTCCTGAACGAGGGCGTCGCCGGTTACTACACCGAGCCCGTCAAGTCGGCCCTTCCGCAGGACAAGAAGGGCAACTTCTCGCTCGCCGCGCACCGCGACGGGCACGGCGCGAAGTTCCACAACATCGACAAGCTCAAGGAAGGCGATCCGATCGTCTTCGAGTCCAAGGACACCTGGTACATCTACAAGGCCTACGCGTCCCTGGACGAGACCTCGAAGTACAACGTCGACGTCCTGGACGACGTCCCCAAGGAGTCCGGCAAGCGCAGGCCGGGCCGCTACATCACGCTGACGACCTGCACGCCGGTCTACACCTCCACGTACCGCTACATCGTCTGGGGCGAGCTGGAGCGCACCGAGAAGGTCGACGCCGAGCGCACCCCGCCGAAGGAACTGCGCTGAGGGCGGTACCGCCCCGGCCCACGGCAAAGCCCCGGCTCCCGAGAGGCGGATTCTAGGGATCGTCGCAACACGTAGTCGTGTTGTTCAGGCCGCGAGTAGTTTATGCAGGCGCTCGGCTGGGGTTTCCCAGTCGAGCGTTTTGCGTGGGCGGCCGTTGAGCTGGGCGGCGACGGCGTCGAGGTGCTCGCGGGTGTGGACGGACAGGTCGGTTCCTTTAGGGAAGTACTGGCGGAGCAGGCCGTTGGTGTTTTCGTTCGAGCCGCGCTGCCAGGGGCTGGCCGGGTCGCAGAAATAGACGGGGACGTTCGTGGCGAGGGTGAAGCTGCGATGGGCGGCCATCTCTGCGCCCTGGTCCCAGGTCAGGGACCGCTTCAGGTGCTGGGGGAGCCTTTGCGCGGTCTCCGTCAGGGCAGCGCGGACGCTGGCTGCGGTGTGGTCGGCGGGCAGGTGCAGGAGCATCACGTAGCGGGTGCTGCGTTCGACGAGGGTGCCGATCGCCGAGCCGCTGTCCTTGCCGATGATCAGGTCGCCTTCCCAGTGGCCGGGCACGGCCCGGTCGTCCGCTTCGGCGGGCCGCTCACTGATCATGACCATGGGATCGGTGAAGCGGGGCTGGCGGCAGTTGGCCTGGCGGTGCGGCCTGCGGCGGGCACGTCCGCTGCGCAGCGCGCCCGCCACCTCCCGTCGGAGGTGGCCGCGTCCTTGCACGTAGAGCGCCTGGTAGACCGTTTCGTGGACCACGTGCATCTCCGGCCGGTGGGGGAACTGTCTGCGCAGAGCGTGACAGATCTGTTCCGGGCTCCACCGCTGGTCCAGGCCCGCCTGGACGGCGTCCCGCAGTTCGGGATTCTGGCTGATCTTCCGCGGTTTCGGCCGTGGCCTGCGGCCATCGGCGCGGGCCTGGGCGGCGAACGGCCGGTAGTGCCACTGCTTGCGGGTGCCGTCGGTGCGGTTGCGCCGGATCTCCCGGCTGACGGTGGAAGGGCTGCGGCCCAGTTCGGCGGCTATCGACCGGATGGACGCCTTCTCCCGGAGCCGGTCAGCGATGTGGATGCGCTCACGCTCTGACAGAAAGCGCGAGCGCACTTCCACGGCTGCGGCTGCGGCTGCGGGCACCCGGTCCTGGAGAACGGGTGCCCGCCTGGTGTGGACGCGCTCCTGGTCGGGGCGGCGCGTCGCCTGGGCCGCCGGCGGTCTGAGCCGCTGAGGATCCCACCGGCCATTGCGCCATTCACGTCCGGTGCGCTCGTTCACACCGACCGCCGCGGACGCTTCCTTGCTGGTGTATCCCGCATTCACGAGCCGGAAGTATTCCGCCCGCTCAGCGGTGAGCTTCCTGCGCCCCTGAGCCGAGCGGACCTTACGGACCTCGAAGTCCATCGCACCCCTTGAACTGGGGTGTTGCAACGACCACTAGAACCCAAGCGAAGGGTGCCGGGGCTTTCCCGTGCGGCGACGGTTCCCCGTCAGTGCCTGCCGTGCCGGCCCCACCAGCCTCCTATGACGCCGCCACCGTCGTCACCGCTGTCGTCGTCCCCGGTGGGGGCGCCCATCGTGGTGAGCGTCACCGTGGTGGAGCCGGGGGCGGACGGGGTGTTGGGCTGCGGGTCCTGGCTGATCACGCGGGCCTTGTCGTCCTGCGAGCTGCCGCCCGCGAACTGGATGTTCGTGAAGCCGGCGTCCTGCAGGGCCTTCTTGGCGTCCTTGACGGACTGGCCGATGACGGTGGGCACCGGCTTCTGCTCGGCGGCCTTGCCGACGGTCAGTGTGATCGTGGAGCCGTTCCGGGCCTGCGCGTTGCCGTCCGGGGACTGCGCGGTGACCTTGCCGACCTGGTTCGGGTCGGAGACCTCCTGCTCGTTCTTGCTGACCTGGAAGCCGAGGTCGGTGAGCTGCTTCTGCGCGGTGTTGAAGTCCTGTCCGGTCACCGGCGGCACCGTCGTCGTGGGCGACTTCTTGGCGACCACCAGCGTGATCTTGGTCTTCTTGGTGCCCTCGCTCTGGCCCTTGGGGTCCTGGTCGACGACCGTGCCCTCCGGACGCTCGGAGACCCGCTCGGTCTTCTGGACGTCCTCGAAGCCCTTGTTCTTCAGGTCGTCCTTCGCCTTCTCGAAGGTCAGGCCCGTGACGTCGGGGATGGTGACCTTCTCCGGCCCGGTGCAGAGCGTCACCGTCACCGTCTCGTCCTTGGCGACCGTGCCGCCGGCGGCCGGTTCCTGCTTGGTGATCTGGTCCTTCTCGACGTTCTCACAGGCCGTGCTGCCGCTCTTGGAGACCTTGAAGCCGCCGTTGACGCCGGCCGACTTGGCCTGCTCCAGGGTCTTCCCGGTCAGCTCCGGCACCTTGACGTCACTGCTGGTGTTCGTGTTGCTGAACATCGCCTTGCCGATGAAGATCGCACCGGCCAGGACGAGGATGCCCGCGACGACGAGCAGGATCGTGGAGGTGTGCTTCTTCTTCTGGCCGCCACCGCCGCGGCGCCGGTCGGGCCGCTCGTCGTAGCCGTAACCGCCGTCGTCCGGGTTCATCGGCGGCAGCATCGACGTCTGGCCGGCCGGGTCCTGCGGGCGCAGCATCGCCGTCGGCTGGTCCTGGTCGTAGCCGGCCGCGCCGAGGGCGGCGGTCGCCGCGACCGGCTGCCCGTCGAGGGCCGCCTCGATGTCGGCGCGCATCTCGTCCGCCGACTGGTAGCGGTAGTCGGGGTCCTTGACCAGCGCCTTCAGGACGATGGCGTCCATCTCGGGGGTGATCTCGGGGTCGAAGTTGCTCGGCGGCTGCGGCTCTTCCCGTACGTGCTGGTAGGCCACGGCGACGGGCGAGTCGCCGACGAAGGGCGGCCGCACGGTGAGCAGTTCGTAGAGCAGACAGCCGGTCGAGTACAGGTCGGAGCGGGCGTCGACCTGTTCGCCCTTGGCCTGCTCGGGCGAGAGGTACTGCGCCGTGCCGATGACCGCGGCGGTCTGCGTCATCGTCATGCCGGCGTCGCCCATCGCACGGGCGATGCCGAAGTCCATGACCTTCACCTGGCCGGTGCGGGTCAGCATGACGTTGGCCGGCTTGATGTCGCGGTGGACGATGCCGGCCCGGTGGGAGTACTCCAGTGCCTGGAGCACGCCGATGGTCATCTCCAGCGACCGTTCGGGCAGCAGCTTGCGGCCGGAGTGCAGCAGCTCACGCAGGGTGGAGCCGTCGACGTACTCCATGACGATGTACGGGATGGAGACGCCGTCGACGTAGTCCTCGCCGGTGTCGTACACCGCGACGATCGACGGGTGGTTCAGCGAGGCGGCCGACTGGGCCTCACGGCGGAACCGGGCCTGGAAGGACGGGTCGCGGGCGAGGTCCACGCGCAGCGTCTTCACAGCGACGGTGCGGCCCAGGCGGGTGTCGTGCGCGAGGTAGACCTCGGCCATGCCACCGCGGCCGAGCACCGAGCCCAGCTCGTACCGGCCGCCGAGGCGACGCGGCTCTTCCATAAGCTTCTCCAGCCCTCTCCGTCAGTCCCGACCGCACCCGTGTGTGGTCCGGCGGTGTGCTGTTCGGGCATACCGTACCCGGCACGCCGTGCGGGGCCCGGTCGCGACCGGCACCTGATATCCGACCGGTATTGGCGTGACCGGGGTCACTTCTTGCCGTCGAGTACCGCCTCCATGACCTTCTTGGCGATGGGGGCGGCCAGCTTGCCGCCCGCGATGTCGCCGCGGAGCGTGTCCGAGCCCTCGATCACGACGGCGACGGCCACCGGCGTTCCCTTGGAGGTCTTGGCGTAGGAGATGAACCAGGCGTACGGGTTGTCCTTGTTGTTCTCGCCGTGCTGGGCGGTGCCGGTCTTGCCGCCGACGGTGACGCCGTCGATCTGGCCGTTGGTGCCGGTGCCGTTCTTGACGACACCCTCCATCATCTCCTGGAGCTTCTGGGCGTTCTCCGGCTTGAGCGGCTGGCTCATCGCCTCGGGCGTGTGCTGCTGCACGACGTTGAGATTGGGGGCCACCAGCTGGTCGACCATGTACGGCTTCATCAGCTTGCCGCCGTTGGCGATGGCCGCGGTGATCATGGCCATCTGCAGCGGGGTGGCGCGGTTGGACGCCTGGCCGATGCCGGCCATCGCGTTCTGCGGCCGGTTGTCGGTCGGGTAGACGCTCTCGGCGGCCCGTACCGGGGTGTCGACCTCGGGGTTGTTGTAGCCGAACTTCTCGGCCTCGGCCTTCATCTTCTTGTTGCCGAGGTCGGCGCTGATCTTGCCGAAGACGGTGTTGCAGGACCAGCGCAGCGCTTCCTTGAGGCTGGCGTTCTCGCAGGGGATGTTGCCCTCGTTGTTCAGCGGCTGGTGTGCGGTGTCCGGCAGGTACCAGGGCAGCGGCGAGTCCGTCTTGGCGTTGATGTCGGTGTAGAGGCCGTTCTCCAGCGCGGCGGCGGCGGTGACGACTTTGAACGTGGAGCCCGGCGGGTAGGTCTGGCGCAGCGCCCGGTTGAGCATCGGGTCGTCCGGGTTGTTCTTCTTCAGCAGCCCGTTGTACGCCTTGGCGTCCTTGTCGGACATGCCGGCGAAGGTGGAGGGGTCGTACGACGGGGTGCTGGCCAGCGCCAGGATCGCGCCGGTCTCCGGGTTGATCGCGGCGACCGCGCCCTTGCTCTTGTTCAGGCCGTCGTAGGCGGCCTTCTGCGCCTTGGCGTTCAGGGTGGTGACGACGTCGCCGCCCTTCTGCTTCTCGCCGGTGAACATGTCGACCGTACGGCTGAAGAAGAGCTTGTCGTCGGTGCCGGACAGGATGCTGTCGTTGAGCTTTTCGAGCTGGTTGGAGCCGAACGCCTGGGACGCGTAGCCGGTGACCGGCGCCCACATCGGGCCGTCCTTGTAGGTCCGCTTGTACTTGAAGTCGCCGCTCTCGTTGGTGGTCGAGCCGGTGACGGCCTTGCCGTCGACGATGATGTTGCCGCGCGGCTGGCTGTAGCGCTCGATGGCCACGCGCCGGTTGTGCGTGTCGTTCTTCAGCTCGTCGGCCTGGACGAACTGCACCCAGTTGACGCGGATCAGCAGTGAGAGAACCAGCAGGCCGCAGAAGATGGCGACGCGGCGCAGAGGCTTGTTCACGGGCGGACCACCTGGGTCATCTCGGCGTCGGTGGAGGGCGCGGGGGCCGGGGCGGGACGGCGCGCGGTGTCGCTGATGCGCAGCAGGATCGCGACCAGGGCCCAGTTCGCGATGACGGAGGAGCCGCCCTGGGCGAGGAACGGCATCGTCATACCGGTCAGCGGGATCAGACCCGTGACACCGCCGGCGACGACGAAGACCTGGAGGGCGAAGGCGCCGGACAGGCCGATGGCGAGGAGCTTGCCGAACGGGTCGCGGGCGGCCAGCGCCGTACGGATGCCGCGCTCGATGAGCAGGCCGTACAGCAGCAGGATCGCCATCACGCCGGCGAGACCGGCTTCCTCGCCGACGGTGGCGAGGATGTAGTCGCTCTTGGGCGCGATGCCGCCGATCAGGCGGGAGTAGCCCTGGCCGAGGCCGGAGCCGAGGATGCCGCCGGAGCCGAAGGAGTACATGGCCTGGGCGGTCTCGGTCACGCCGCCGTTGATCAGCTGCAGGGGGTTGAGCCAGTTCTGCACCCGCTCCTGCACGTGCGACTCGAAGGTGGCCACGGCGACCGCGCCGCCGGCGCTGAGCAGCAGGCCGAAGACGATCCAGCTGGTCCGCTCGGTGGCCACGTACAGCATGATCACGAAGAGGCCGAAGAACAGCAGGGACGTACCGAGGTCGGTCTCGAAGACCAGGATCATCAGGCTCAGCGCCCAGATGACCAGGATCGGGCCGAGGTCGCGGCCGCGCGGCAGGTACAGGCCCATGAAGCGGCGGCTGGCCAGCGCCAGCGCGTCCCGTTTGACCATGAGGTAGCCCGCGAAGAAGATCGCGATGACGATCTTGGCGAACTCACCGGGCTGCAGCGAACCGACACCGGGGATGGTGATCCAGATGCGGGCGCCGAACTTGGCCGGGAAGAAGATCGGGGCGATCAGCAGGATCAGCGCGACGACCATCGAGATGTAGGTGTAGCGCTGCAGGACACGGTGGTCCTTGAGGAAGATCAGCACGCCGAGGAAGAGGGCGACGCCGAGCGTCGACCACATCAGCTGTCCGGGCGCCATCGCGCCGCCCAGCTGCTTGGTGGTGATCTGCGGTTCCTGGTCCAGACGCCAGATGAAGACCAGGCCGAGACCGTTGAGGAGGGTCGCGATGGGCACCATCAGCGGGTCGGCGTACGGGGCCCACTTGCGGACGACGAGGTGGGTGATGCCGGCCAGCAGGCCGAGGCCGAGGGCGTAGCCCAGGACGCCGGCCGGGACCGAGCCCTCCTTGGCCAGGCCCACGTTGATGTACGCAAACACCGCGATGAGCACCGCGAAGACGAGCATGGCCAGCTCGGTGTTGCGGCGACTCGGGGCGCCGATCGTGCCCACGGTGGTCGTGGTGGTGGTACTGCTCATCAGTTCTACGGCCCCCTACGCCCTCACTGCTGGGTGCTGCAATTCTTTTCCAGCTTCTGCTGCTCCTCGGAGGGGGGCGTCTGGCTGGTGGTGGGTGTGGGTTTCGGAGTCGCCTGGGGCGCGCCGGGCTTGCCGGGCTTGTTGTTCTTTCGGGCGTCTTCCTCGGCCTTCTTACGGGCCGCCGCCGCACGCTCCGCCGTTTCCCGCGTCTCCTTCGAGCGGCAGGCGGTGGCCTGCTTGCCCAGCTCGGTGACCTTGTCGATCGCCTGGTTGCGGCTGTCGACGGCGATGGTCTCCTTGACCTGGTTGCGCTGGTAGACCGGGAGGTACTTGAGTTCGATCTCCGGGTGGTCCTCGTCGACGTTGTTGAGCTTGATCCAGGCGAGGTCCTGGCTGATGCCCTGGTACAGCGCGACGTGGTCGTCCTTGGCGCCGACGAAGTACTGCGTCTGCGTCCAGCGGTAGCCCGCGTACAGGCCGCCGCCGACCACGGCCAGCGCCAGCACGACGATCAGCGAACGTTTGATCCACCGGCCCCGGCCGCGCTCCGGCTTGAGGAACTCCTCGTCCGTGAACGCGCCGAACGAGCCCTGCGGCGGGCCCGGGACGCCGTTGTCGCCGCTGCCCGGCGGACCGAAGGAGCCGCCCGGCGCGCTCTGCGGCGCGTCCCGGTGGCGGCCCAGTTCGGCGGCGCGGGCGGCCGGCGTCTGCATCGTGCTGGGGTCGCTGAGCTGGTTCTGGTTCTCGGCGACGGCACCGACGACGACCGGGGTGTCGTTGAGGTGACCCGCGAGGGTGTCACCGGCGTCGACGTCCAGGACGTCGGCGACGATGCAGGTGATGTTGTCCGGGCCACCGCCGCGCAGCGCCAGCTGGATCAGCTCCTGCACCGTCTCGTGCGGACCGTGGTAGCTGGCGAGGGTTTCTTCGAGGGTCTGGTGGCTGACCACGCCGGACAGGCCGTCCGAGCAGATCAGGTAGCGGTCGCCGGCCCGTACCTCGCGGATCGACAGGTCGGGTTCGACGTGGTCGCCGCTGCCCAGCGCGCGCATCAGCAGGGAGCGCTGCGGATGGGTGGTGGCTTCCTCCTCGGTGATCCGGCCCTCGTCGACGAGCCGCTGCACCCAGGTGTGGTCCTGCGTGATCTGCGTCAGGACGCCGTCGCGCAGCAGGTAGGCGCGGGAGTCGCCGACGTGCACCAGGCCGAGCCGCTGCCCGGTCCACAGCAGGGCGGTCAGGGTCGTGCCCATGCCCTCCAGCTGCGGGTCCTCCTCGACCATGACGCGCAGCTGGTCGTTGGCGCGCTGGACGGCCGTACCGAGGGAGGTGAGGATGTCGGAGCCGGGGACGTCGTCGTCGAGCTGGACGAGGGTGGAGATCACCTCGGAGGAGGCGACCTCGCCCGCGGCCTGGCCGCCCATGCCGTCGGCGATGGCGAGCAGGCGCGGGCCGGCGTAACCGGAGTCCTCGTTGCCCTCCCGGATCATGCCCTTGTGCGATCCGGCGGCGAAGCGCAGTGACAGACTCATACGCACCTCGCCCGTCGGCTCGGGGTACATCCGCACGGTGCCCACCCTCCGGTCGGGAGCACGCTCGGGTCCGTCGAGTGGACCGCCACGGCTCGCTCGCTCCGCTCGCGCTCTTTCATGACGTAGCACTACTTCCGCAGCTCGATGACGGTCTTGCCGATGCGGATCGGGGCGCCCAGCGGAATCGGTGTCGGGGTCGTCAGTCGGGTCCGGTCGAGATACGTGCCGTTGGTGGACCCGAGATCCTCGACGATCCACTGGCCGTCACGGTCCGGGTAGATCCTGGCATGCCGGCTGGAGGCGTAGTCGTCGTCCAGCACGATCGTGGAGTCGTGCGCGCGTCCCAGGGAGATGGTCTGGCCCTGGAGGGCGACGGTCGTCCCCGTCAACGTGCCCTCGGAGACCACCAGCTTTGTGGGGGCACCGCGGCGCTGACGGTTGTTGCCGCGGCCGCCTTCCTGGCGGCGCTGCTGCGGCGGCGCGGCCTGCTGGCGCTGCTGCGAACGCGCCTCCTGGCCGCCGCGGCGGGCGGCGCCGCGCTGCGTGACCCGTGTGCCGAACAGGTCGCTGCGGATGACCTGGACGGCCACGATGACGAACAGCCACAGTACGGCGAGGAAACCCAACCGCATGACCGTGAGGGTCAGCTCTGACATTGCCCCCGCTTCACCCTTCGGCTTGCCGGTAAACGATGGTGGTACTGCCCACGACGATCCGCGAGCCGTCGCGGAGCGTAGCGCGGGTGGTGTGCTGCCCGTCTACCACGATGCCGTTGGTAGAACCCAGATCCTGGATGGTCGGCGGCGTTCCGACGCGGATCTCGCAGTGCCGGCGGGAGACTCCCGGATCGTCGATCCGTACGTCGGCGTCGGTGCTGCGGCCCAGGACGAGGGTCGACCGGGAGATCTGGTGGCGGTTGCCGTTGATCTCGATCCAGCGTCGCGTCGGTGCGCCGCGCTCCGCGCCGCCCCGGCCCTGGTACCAGCTGTCGGAGGCCGCACCGGGCTGCGGTCCGGCGCCGGGCGTCCCCGGGCGGGACGCGGGCTGGGCGATACCGGGCGGCGAGGTGGGCATGGGGGGCGGACCCACATGACCGCCGGGGCCGGACGGGCTGTTCCGGGGCGCGGTGGGGCGCTGGGCCGCCGCGGCGGCACCCGGGTGCTCCTGGGACGTGCTGGACGCGAGGGTGCGGCTGCGGACGCGGTACAGGCCGGTGTCGAGATCGTCGGCCTTCTCCAGGTGCACCTTGATCGGGCCCATGAAGGTGTAGCGCTGCTGCTTGGCGTAGTCGCGGACCATGCCGGAGAGCTCGTCTCCGAGCTGGCCGCTGTACGGGCTGAGCCGCTCGTAGTCGGGGGTGCTCAGTTCGACGATGAAGTCGTTGGGGACGACCGTGCGGTCGCGGTTCCAGATGGTGGCGTTGTTGTCGCACTCGCGCTGGAGCGCGCCGGCGATCTCAACGGGCTGCACCTCGGACTTGAACACCTTGGCGAAGGTGCCGTTGACGAGACCTTCGAGACGCTGCTCGAAGCGCTTCAGTACTCCCACGGGGGCACCTCCTTCCTCAGTCTTCGTCAGGTCGGTCTTCGACAGGGTCGTCCTGATACTGCTTACTGATCGTATCCACGCGCCGGGAAATCGGCTGGTTCCCCTTTCCCGTCGTGAGGACGAGTGTCGCCCCTCACAAGGTTGCTCACTGCTGCTTGCTGGTGCGTCACTCCGGCGTAACCGCGATGGGGCCGCGGTGCCGCCATGGTGAAACCCGCAGTGCCGCCGGCCGCCGGGACGGGCCCGGGCACCGCGATGGCTTCGCGATGGGACCGCGCCGGCGTTGCGATGGCACTGCGATCGTAGATGTGCCCCACTCACAGTGTCCCGCAACCGCCGGGTTCGCCGACCGGGTGGGGCGGCGAGGCGGGGGCGGATGCGGGCGGGGGTGTGCGGGGGTGGCGGGAATCGGTCGGGGTGGCGGGAATCGGGCTGGTCCGGGGTGCGGCCGGGACGGACGAGACCGGTCGTCGGGTGTGGCGGACGAGCGACGGCCGGAGTGGTGCGAGCGGCGACCGGGCGGGGGGATCGGTGGCTGCCGGGTGTGGCGGAGGGGTGACCGGGGGTGGTCCAGAGGGGGGAGTCGGTGCGGGGTGCGGGGTCGGGCCGGGGCGCTGGTCGTCATGGCGGGGCACGTCGGGGTGACGGGTGACGGCCGACGGGTGACGGAGGGCCTCGACGGGTTCCGGGGCAGGTCACGGACGGGTGCCGGAGAACGGATGTGATTGCACCCCCGACAGCGTGCTAATGTTCTGCATGTCGGAAGGCGCTCACACAAGACCCGGACGGAACACCCCGGATCGCGTGAGAGAATCGGATGACACACCCAATGCGCGGGTGGCGGAATAGGCAGACGCGCTGGATTCAGGTTCCAGTGCCCGAAAGGGCGTGGGGGTTCAACTCCCCCCTCGCGCACAGATGAGACCCCCGGTCCGGGATTCCCGGACCGGGGGTCTTGCGTTGTTCCGTCGATGCGCAGATGGTCTCCCGATGATTGCTCCGCCGGATTCCCGCGCAGGCCGCCTCCCCCCGGGCCCGCACTGACGGGCAGTGAGTTCTACATCACACCGGCGGCCCCGCGTCGCGTCGGCGAGCGCTACGTCACATCGGTGACTGCCGTACTGAAGGCGCGGGTGCGCGCGGTCTCGCGGTCCTGGTGCCAGACGAGTCCGAGTGCGGAGTCCGGCAGGCCGGTGACCGGTACGAACGTGATGTCGCGGCGCCCGTGGTAGTCCGCCGTGGGGCGGCAGAGCAGCATCGCGCCGCGTCCGGCGGCGGCCAGGGTGAGGCCCTCCTGGAGGGTGCGGACGCCGGGGCCGGGCGGGATGGGGCGGCCGCCGGGGGTGCTGGTGGGGGCCTGGGCGTAGCGCCAGTACTCGGGGGCGGGGCCTTCGACGCCGACGAGCGGCCCGTCGGCCAGGTCCTCGGCGTCGATGGAGGCGCGGGAGGCGAAGGGGTGCCGTACGGAGACGGCCAGGGTCTGCTGCTGCTCGGAGAAGACCGGGCCCAGTACGAGGCCGGGTTCCTCGACGGGCAGCAGGACGACGGCGGCGTCGACCTCTCCCCGGTGCACCGGGCCGAAGGGGTCGTGGAGCGGAATCTCGACGATCTCCGTGGCGCATCCGGGGTGGCGGGTGTGGAAGGTGTCGATGGCCCGCATGATCCGGTCGTCGGCGGTCCCCTGGAAGCCGATGCGCAGCCGGCCCTCGATGCCGCGGGCAGCGGCGACGGTGGACTCGATTGTGCCGCGCAGGGCGTCGTAGGCGGGGCGCAGGCCGGCCAGGAAGTCCGTACCCAGAGGGGTGAGCCGTACCCGGCGGCTGGTGCGCTCGACGAGGCGGGCGCCGACGCGGCGTTCCAGGGCGCGGACGAGCTGGCTGACGCGGCTCTGGGAGACGTACAGGCGTGCGCCGGTGCGCCCGAAGTGCAGTTCTTCGGCGAGGACCAGGAAGCACTCCAGTTCGCGCATCTCCAGGCCGCCGGAGGTGACGGGCGCGGTGTTGCTCCGGGGGGAAGGGGTACTCCGGGTACTCCGGGATCGATGAGCCACGCTCATGGAAGCGTGCGGGGTTCGCCGTTGTTCCCGCGGGTGGCTGCGCATTGGCTGGGGGCATGAAGACGATCGAGGAAACGGCGGGCCGCGACGGCGAGTTGCGGCGGGGCGCGGGGTGGCCCGCGGTGGGAGGACTGGCGGCGGCCACGTTCACGGTGGTGACGTCGGAGATGCTGCCGGTGGGGCTGCTGACGCCCATCGGGGGCGCGTTGGGGGTCACGGACGGTACGGCGGGCCTGACGCTCACGGTGGCCGGTGTGGTGGCGGCGTTGGGGGCGCCGGTGCTCACCCTGGCGGTGAGGCGTGCTGACCGGCGGGTGGTGCTGTGCGGGCTGATGGCGATGCTCGCGGCGGCGAACCTGCTGGCCGCGTGGGCGCCGGACTTCGGGGTGATGCTGGCGGCGCGGGTGCTGGTCGGGCTGGGTATGGGCGGTGTGTGGGCGCTGGCGGCGGGGCTCGCGGTACGGCTGGTGGCGGCGCGGTCGGTGGCCGCGGCGACATCGTTGATCTTCAGTGGGGTGGCTGCCGCGTCCGTGCTCGGGGTGCCGATGGGCACGCTGATCGGGCAACTGGGCGGGTGGCGCGCGGCGCTCGTGGTGGTGGGCGTGCTGGCGGCGCTGGTCACGGGGGCGCTCGCCGTGCTGCTGCCGCCGCTGCCGGCCGAGGGGGCGGTACGGCTGGGCGGGGTGCTGCGGCTGTTCCACGACGCGCGGGTGCGGACCGGGCTGGTCGTGGTGGCGCTCCTGGTGGGCGGGCACTTCGCCGCGTACACGTATGTGCGGCCGGTGCTGGAGGAGGTGTCCGGGGTCGGTCCCGGGGTGATCAGCACGTTGCTGCTGGTGTACGGGGTAGCGGGGGTGGCGGGCAACTTCGTGGGCGGTGCGGGTGCGGGGCGGTCGCCGCGCGGCACGCTGGTGGTGATCAGCGCGGTGCTGGCCGGGGCCGTGCTGCTGGTGCCGGTGCTCGGGGTGGGTGTGCCGGGGGCGGCGGCGTTGCTGGCGGTCTGGGGGCTGGCTTACGGAGGGGTGTCGGTCAGTACGCAGACTTGGCTGATGGTGGTGGCCCCGGAGGCGCGGGAGGCGGCGTCCGCGCTCTTCGTGGCGGTGTTCAACGCGGCCATCGCCCTGGGTGCCTTCGGCGGGGGCCGGGTGGTGGACGGCTGGGGGATCACCGCGGTGCTGTGGAGCGGGGGCGCGCTGGCGGTGGGGGCGTTGGTCGCGGTGGGGGTGGGGCGGGGGCCAGGGGTGGGGAGAGTGTGAAGGGAGTGGTGAAAGACGGACTGTTCGGGGAGCTGTGGGGGACGGGGCGGGCGTGCGGGGCCAAGGGGGACGGTGGGGGCTTCGCGGCCGCGACTTTCGTTACGGCAGGGAGCGACGAATGGTGACTGTGTCGGTGGGCGGGGCGTGCCTACGCTCGGTACGTGAACATCAGGGGGAAGGAACAGGTGGCGGACGGGGCAGCGGACCGGGTGACTGCGGACCGTGCGACCCCGGACCGGGCGGCGGTCCGGGCGGCGGGGGTCCGGCTCGCGGAGGTCCGGGCGGCGATCGGGCGGGGGTGGCGGTGCCTGGCCCGTCCGGAGCAGTGGCCGCCGTACCGCGTCGTCGGTGAGTCGCTGCTGGCACTGCTGCTGGGCCTGATCGCGCTCGGCATGGAGAAGCTCAGCGACAGCGGTGACGTCCGTACGTGGCTGGTGACGGGCGCGGTGGTGGTGCTCGCACCGCTGCGCCGAGCTCTGCCCGGCACGGTGCTGATCATCGCGGCGGCGCTGAGCTGGTCGTACGCGGGGATGATGGTGCTGCTGATCGTGGCGGGCTGGTCGGCCGGGCGCCGGATCGCGGGCAGCGCGCGGGCGTTGGCGGTGTTCGCGGTGGCGCTGCTGGCGGGCACGGTGGTGCCGGTGGTCCAGGATTTCCCGCTGGTGTCGCCGGAGAAGCTGATGATCCTGGCGGTGTGCTTCCTGGCGATAGTGGCCATGCCGGGCATCTCAAGTCGTTACTGGTCGCAGAACCGCACCCTGGTGGAGACGCTCCACGCGCAGCGCACCCAACTGCTGCGGGAGAACGCGATGATCGCCCGCCAGACGCGGCTGCGCGAGCGGCAGCGCATCGCGCAGGACATGCACGACAGCCTGGGTCACCAGCTCACGCTGATCGCCGTGCACACGGGCGCGCTGGAGGTGGACTCCGAGCTGAACGGGCGGCAGCGGGAGGCCGTCGGCGTGCTGCGCGGGGCATCGGTGGCGGCGATGCGCGAACTGCGTGAGGTGGTGGGGCTGCTGCGCGACGAGCACGAGGACACGGCCGGCGCACATCCGGCGATCGGCGCGGGCACGGCTCCGGACGCGGGGCAGCGCGGGGTGGACCAGGTGGACGCGCTGGCCGAGGCGTCGCGTGGCGCGGGGGCGCGAATATCCGTCTCCCGGTCGGGGGAGCCGCGCGCGCTGGCGCCGGCCGTCGACCGGGCCGCCTACCGCATCGTGCAGGAAGGGCTGACCAACGCGCACAAGCACGCGTCGGGGGCGCCGGTGGCGGTGGCGCTGCGCTACGAGCCGGACTCGCTGCTGGTGGAGGTCGTCAACGGTCCGGTGCCACCGGGCGCGGCCGGCGGTCCCCAGGTCAGCGGCGGCCAGGGGCTGACGGGGCTGCGGGAGCGGGCACGGCTGGTGGGCGGCATGGTGCACAGCGGTCCGGTGCCGGGCGGCGGCTTCCGGCTCGCAGGGGTGCTGCCGTACGGGCCGGTGGCGGTGCCGGCGACGGCCAGGGAACCCGTACCGACGGGAGAAGCGGCAGGGGCGGCAGCCGGGCCGGGTGGGCCAGGCGGCCCGTGCGGTCCGGATGCTCCGATCGGCGGTTTCCCGGACCCCGGGCGCGGGCGCCCCGTGGTGCGAACCGGCAAGGACGGTAAGCCGGTCATCGACTGGTCCCGGGTGTATGCGGCGCCGGACACGGCGATGTTCCGCGGGGAGCCGAGGCGCAGCGGGTTCGCCGTCGGGTGCGGTCTGGCGGCGGGCGTGGTCGTGGTCCTGGGCCTGGTGACCGCGTGGGGAGCGGTCGAGCTCTTCAAGGCGATGGAGGAGAGTTCGGTGGCACCGGCCACCTTCGAGCGGCTGAAGACCGGGGCCCCGGAGGACGAGGTGCGCGAACAACTGCCGGCGGAGTCGTTCCTGAACAGCGAGCTGAACGACCAGGGGCCCGCGAAGCCGGAGGGCGCGCGTTGCGAGACGTTCGCGTCCGACGAACCGTCCGAGGACTGGGCGCAGGAGCGCGCGTTCCGGTTCTGTTTCAAGGACGGGAAGCTGGTGGAGAAGCAGACCTTCGTGGGGAAGGTCTGAAGGCGGCCGGACGGACCGGCGCGTGAGTGGGGGGAAGATGGCGCTGTCCGTGGAAGCAACCGACCGAGCCCGTGCGGGA
The DNA here is from genome assembly GCF_003865155.1 of Streptomyces paromomycinus. Classification (NCBI taxonomy): domain Bacteria; kingdom Bacillati; phylum Actinomycetota; class Actinomycetes; order Kitasatosporales; family Streptomycetaceae; genus Streptomyces; species Streptomyces paromomycinus. The sequence goes on from NZ_BHZD01000001.1 coordinate 4,938,254, forward strand.
GCCCGAGTGATCAGGGTGATCGTGGCCGACGACGAGCCGCTCATCAGAGCCGGTATCCGGATGATCCTCACCTCCGACCGGGACATCGCGGTCGTGGCGGAGGCGGGCAACGGCAAGGAGGCGGTCGAGGCCGCGCGGGTCCACGGTGCGGACGTGGTGCTCCTGGACATCCAGATGCCGGTCATGGACGGGCTGACGGCACTCGCCGAGCTGCGCCGCGCGGCACCCGCCGTACGGGCCTTGATCCTGACGACGTTCGGGGAGCGGGAGAACGTCCTGCGGGCGATGGGCGAGGGAAGCGCGGGCTTCCTGTTGAAGGACTCCGCGCCGGACGAGCTGATCCGGGCGGTGCGCGCCGCGGCCGAGGGCCATGCCTACATGTCGCCGGTGGCGACCCGGCACGTGGCCGATTCGCTGGTGGCACACGGCAGCGGTGCGGACGGCGAGACCGGCGCGACGCGCACGGCACGGCGTGCGGAGGAGGCCAGGCGGCGGCTGTCCGTCCTGACGGAACGGGAGAAGGAGGTGCTGTCCCTGCTCGGCGAGGGGCTGTCCAACGCCGACGCGGGTGAGCGGATCCACATGAGCGAGGCGACGGTGAAGACGTACGTCAGCCGGATCCTGTCCAAGCTGGGCTGCGAGAACCGGGTACAGGCGGCGTTGCTCGCGCGCGACGCGGAGTCGGGGGCGTAGGGCGGCCCGACCCGAATGGCGTCCGGGCCGGGCAGGTGCGGGGCGTGCGCGGGCCTGCGCGGGGCCGCGCCGGGCCGCGGTGCGTCAGATGGTGAGGCGCGTGTCCGTAGCGACGGTTCGGGCGGTGAGGCGCGTGTCCGTAGCGTCGGGACGGGCGGCGAAGCGCGTTCCGTAGCAGTTGCTTCAGGCGGCCGGGCGCGTGTCCGTAGCGTCGGGTCAGGCGGCCAGGCGGCCAGGCGGCCAGGCGGCCAGGCGGTCAGGTGGTCAGGCGGCCAGGCGCGTGGCGAGGGCCTTGGCCTTGTCGGCGGCTTCCTGGAAAGCCTTGTCGCGGGACGCCTCGTACAGCGGTATGAGGTCCGCCATCGCGGGGTTGGTGGGCGCCATCGTCAGCTCGGGGACGATGAAGTCGACCTCCATGCCGAACATGGTGCCGAGCACGGCCTCCAGGTAGTTCTGCACGTAGTCGAAGCCTGCGCGGGGCGTGCCCGGGGCGTACGAGCCGCCACGGCTGGTGACGACGGTCAGCGGCTTGCCCTTGAGCGTGGACTCGTCCCCGGTGGTCCGGTTCATGATGATCACGTGGTCCAGCCATGCCTTCACGGTGGAGGGGATCGTGAAGTTGTACATGGGGGCGCCGAGGACGACCGCGTCCGCCTGTTCCAGCTCCTCCACCAGTTCGAGGCGCTGCGCGAAGGCGGCCCGCTGCTCCGGGGTGAGGTCTTCCGGGGCGCTGAAGGCGGCGGTGAATCCAGCGGCCTCCAGGTGCGGCAGCGGTGTGGCGGCGAGGTCCCGGTAGACGACGGTGCCGTCGGGGTGCTGCTCCTCCCAAGCCTTGCGGAAGGCGGCGGTCACCGCGCGGGAGGCGGATCCGTCGGCCGGGAAGAGGGAGGAGTCGAGGTGCAGGAGCGTGGCCATGATGCGGTCCTTCGGTCGTGGCCGGCATGCGGCCCGCGGATGAGTTCCGTTCGTACCTATGGATAGAACAGTAGCTTACTTTTCTTTAGTACCCAACGCCGGAGCAGTAACCTGGGCGTATGACGGAGCGCGGCGAAGAGGCATGCAGGCAGGTGGACACCGGCATGACGCGGGTCTTCGCGCTGTTGGGGAAACGGTGGACCGGCCTGGTCGTGGCCGTCCTGCTCGACGGCCCCGTGTACTTCGCCGAGCTGCGGCGGGCGGTCCCCGGAATCAGTGAACGCATGCTCTCGGACCGGCTCACGGAACTGTCCGCGGCCGGTCTGGTCGTGCGCGAGGTGGATGGCGGCCCGCCGCTGCGCGTCTCGTACCGCCTGACCGAGGCGGGGCGGGCACTCGACCCCGCGCTCAAGGAACTGTCCCGGTGGGCGGAGACGTACCTCGCCGACGGCGGGCAGTGCCCGGCACGCTTCCGGGGCTGAGCAGGGGCGGGCGGCGGCGGGGCCGGCAGGGCCGGGGGCCGGGGCTGTCTGTGGCCCTCAGCCGAGCCGTGCCTGCGCGGCGTTGTAGCGCAGCAAGTACGAGGCGAAACGGTCCAGGTCCTCCTCGTCCCAGTCGGCGAGCCGCTCGTGGAACGCCTGGCGGCGGCTGGCGGTGACATTGGCCAGCATCTGCGCGCCCTTGGTCGTGGGGTGCAGCACCTGGACGCGGTGGTCGTCCGGGTCGACGCGCCGCTCGACGAAGCCGAGCTTCTCCAGGGCGGAGATCTGCCGGCTGACCGTGGACTTGTCCAGGAGGTAGTGCGCGGCGAGGTCGGTCGCGCGGCATCCCTGCTGGTCGTCGAGGTGCGCCAGCAGCGTGTAGGAGACGAGCGAGAGCTCGGGGTGCATGCGGGCGGCGGTGGCGCGTGCCCGGCGGGCGAACGCGGTCATCTCCTGCTGGATGGTCTCGACGGATTCGTCTCTGCGGGCCACGGGTGCTTGCCTTTCGTTGAAGTAGTTGTATAGTACAACGTGAAGTGAGAGTTGTATAAGCCAACTACTCGATGCTGAGCGACTAGCTTGAGAAGGCACGACGCATGAGTTCGGTCCGACGTCCTGACCACCACCGCCCCGATCACCGAGCCGATCTGCGGCACGTCCTGACCCACCTGGTCACCCCGTTGCTGATGTGCATCGGGATGGGCCTGGCCTACCTGGGGGCGTTCGCGCACCCCGAGCCGCACCACCTGCCCGTCGCCGTGGTCGGTTCGGGATCCCAGGCGCAGGTGCTCGCCCAGTCGATCAGCGACAAGGCGCACGGCGGCCTGGACGTCCGCACCGTCGACAGCCGGGCCGAGGCCGTGGACCAGCTGAAGCACCAGGAGATCTTCGGCGCGTACGTCATGGACACGCACGCCTCCGGCGGTGGCGCACCGGCCGGGACGAGCGGCGGGGCGTCGGCCCCGAAGGACGGCGCGCCGACGGCGAAGAATGGCCCCGGGGCTGCCGTGAAGAACGACGGCGGCGCGGCCGTGAAGAACGACGGCGCGACCGCCGCCGGTGCGAAGGCGGCACCGGAACTGGTGGTCGCGACCGCCGGCTCCGACACCACGGCGACCGTGGTGCAGAAGATCTTCACCCCCGTCGCGGCCCAGCAGGGCACGCCGCTCAAGGTCACCGACGTCGCTCCGCCGGCCGAGGACGACCCGACAGGCCAGGGCCTCTTCTTCCTGATGGTCGCGATCAGCATCGGTTCGTACGCCTCGGTCGCGGTGATCGGCGGCGCCGGTGCCGTCCTGCCGATCCGGCTGCGCGCGGCGCTGGCGGTCGGTACCTCCTTCGTGGTCAGCATCCTCGGCACGCTCTTCGCCGGGCCGGTCTTCCACCTCGTGGACCACGGGATGTGGGGGCTGTGGTCCATGGCCTGGCTGTACTCGGCGGGCATCCTGCTGATCGGTACCGGCCTGCACACGTTCCTCAAGCGCTGGACCACGCTGGGCGTCATGGCGCTGTTCGTGATGCTCAACTTCACCTCGGCGGGCGGTGTCTTCCGCCCCGAGCTGCAGAACGGTTTCTTCGCCTCCCTCCACGCGTTCTGGAACGGCGCCGGCTTCGTCGAGGGCACCCGCAGCCACGTCTACTTCGACAACAACGGGCTGGCCGGGCACGTCTGGACGCTGGTGCTGTGGCTGGTCGTGGGCTTCGTGATGATCGGCGTGGCATCCCTGGCCGAGGCGCGCCGCCGGCGCGCGGCGGCTGCCGCGGCACAGAACGCGACGGCCGTGGCCGCAGCCGCCGTGGCCGCAACGGTGCCGGAACGCCGCCCCGCCCGTGCCGCGGGGGCCGGCGACGGCGAGAACGCGGAGCGGGCCGGGCGGTCCGAGGCGGCTGAGGAGGCCGAGGAGGAGATGGAAGAGGCAGTCGGGGTCTGAACCGATCGAGTCGACCGGGATGAACAAGTCGTTCCGGTCGGCTGCGTTGGCGGGGCTGGCCGGGCGGTCCTAGGCGGCTGAGGGGGCCGGGATGAACAAGTCGTCCCGGTTGACCGAGTTGGCGGGGCTGGCCGGGCGGCCCGAACTGGCTGAGTGAAACGCTCGATCCGACCGGGCGGAGCGGGCCGACCGGGCGGAGCGGGCGGAGCGGGCCGAACGGGCCGAGTGAACGCTCGATGCATCCGGGCCGAGCGAGTCACAAGGCATCCGCAACAGGCGCCCGCCCCATCCCGCCCCGGTCCCGATCCTTCCCCTGTCCCGAGCCCGCCCCACAGCTCCGTCCCACGGCTCCACCCCACAGGTCCATCCCGCGCATATTCGTCACACAGAGTTATCCACAGGCCCTGCCGCAAGGCGGGGTCTGTCTGTACCGTCGTGAACACGCGACGGAGGCAGCGCCCCGGCGACCGGCGGCAGAACACCGGTTCCGTGGACGTTCCGACGCGGTCGGACGACGGAGTCCGGGGCCGGGGCAGGGGTACGGAGGGGGAGGTGGCGGCGATGACGCGATTGCCGTACGTAACGGGGTTCGCGAAGCCGGACGCGCGGGGACCGGCGCCGAAGGCGGTCGGCAAGGCGCTCCGGGAGCGGGCACCACGTTCCGCGCACAGCCGGTTCACGCCGGATGCCGGGCGGCCTGACGCGGTGACGACCGTCGAGGAGTCCAACGCCGGACGTCTTCCGGAACTGGTGCCCATACGGGTCGGCCGCATGGCTACCAGCCCCTTCGCCTTCCTCCGCGGAACCGCCGGCCTGATGGCGTACGACCTGATGACCACCCCGGTGACCGGCATCGGCGCGCAGATATGCGGTGACGCACACGCGGCCAACTTCGGTCTCTACGGCGACGCCCGCGGCAAGCTGGTGATGGATCTCAACGACTTCGACGAGACGTTGTACGGGCCCTGGGAGTGGGACCTGAAGCGGCTCGTGGCCTCGTTGGTGCTGGCCGGCCGGGAGGCGGGGGCGAGTGAGGAGCAGTGCCGTGAGGCGGCCCGGGACGCGGTGGGTGCGTACCGTCGCACGATGCGGCTGCTGGCGGGCATGCCGGCCGCCGACGCCTGGAACGCGATAGCCGACGAGGAACTGGTCTCCCACGCGGACGCCCGCGACCTGCTGGGCACGCTGGAGCGGGTGGTGGCCAAGGCACGGAAGAACACCAGCGCGCGGTTCGCGGCGAAGGCGACGGAGGAGATATCCGGCGGCGGCAGGAGGTTCGTGGACGCCCCGCCCGTACTGCGGCGCATACCCGACGCGGAGGCCGCCGCGGTGGTCTCCGCGCTCGCCGACTACCTGGACACGCTGCCGGAGGACAGGCTCCCGCTGCTCGCCAGGTACGAGGTGCAGGACGTGGCGTTCAGGGTGGTGGGAACGGGGAGTGTGGGCCTGCGCTCCTACGTCGTGCTGCTGCTCGATCACCGCGGTCAGCCACTGGTGCTCCAGGTGAAGGAGGCGAAGAGTTCGGCGCTGACCCCGTACGTGGAGAAAGCCGGTTTCCCCGCGCCGGTGGTCGCACACGAGGGCCGTCGGATCGTACGCGGACAGCGGCACATGCAGGTGGTGAGCGACAGTCTGCTTGGCTGGACAACGGTGTACGAGCCGCACGCGGGGAGCGGTAGGGGCGGTGGTGATGCGGGCGAGCAGGTGGCTCAGGCACGTGAGCGGGGGCTTGGCGAGGGCAGGGGCGAGGAGGGGGCTGAGGGGCGGACTGAGCAGTGGACCGAGGCGTGGTCGGTAGGACCTGAGGCGCAGGACGAGAGGGGACGTGAGCTGCGGCCGGAGACGCGGCTCGATACGGGGCTCGCGACTCGGGGTGGGTTGCGGGACGTCAGGGAGAGCGCGCTGTGGAGTGTGGGGCGGGATGAGCCTCGGGGGCAGGTGGGGTTTGAGGCGGGGGACGGAAGGCGTGGCGAGGCGTGGGCAGGGCCTGGGGCGGGGGCATCGGCCGAAGAACTGGGGAAGCCGGGCGACGGACTGAGGGCTGGGGCGACAGCTGAAGGGGCAGGGGAGACGTGGGTTGGGCCGCGAGCTGAGGCGTCGGCTGAAGGGGTGGGGCGGGCGTGGGCCGGGCCGGGGAGCCGGGCATCGGCTGAGGGCGTGGGCGAGACGTGGGCTGAGCCGTGTGCCGAGGGCTGTAGCGACGCGGTGGTCGAGGAGCGTGGTGGGGCGCGGGCTGTGGGGTGGGGTACGGGCTGGGGTGATGGCCATGACGGGGCGTGGGATGCGGGCCACGGCGAGGCGTGCGGCGTAGAGAGTGGTGGGTCGGGGCGTGAGGGGCATGGTGGGGCGTGGGGCGTGGGGCGTGGCGGGGCGGAGAGTGTGGGGCGTGGTGGGGCGGGCAGCGAGAGGCAGGGCGAGGGTGGGGCGGGGAGCGAGGGGCCGAGCGGGGCGTGGGGGCAGAGGCGGAGTGGGGCGTGGGGTGGGGCGCGGGGCGAGGGTGAGCCGTCGGGCCGGTGGCGGGCTGAGCGGTGGGCGGAGGCACGACACGAAAGGCGGGGCGGGGGGCGGGGGGAGGGGGCGGGGAGGCCCTACCAGGTGCGGCAGTTCCGGAACCGTAAGGGCAGCGTCGACCCGGCCGCCCTCGCCGGCGACCAGATCGACGACTACGCACGGATGACGGGCGCCTTGCTGGCCCGGGCGCATGCGCACAGTGCCGATCCGCGGGTGGTGGCGGGGTACTGCGGCAAGGGCGAGGCGTTGGACGAGGCGCTGGCCGATTTCGCGGTGGCCTACGCGGACCGTACGGAGGCGGACCACGCGGAGTTGGTCGCGGCGATCAGGGCGGGGCGGATAGCCGCGGAGACGGGAGTCTGAGCGGAGCCGGGCCGGGTCGTAGGGTGGCCGGGTGACGAACTCGCAGGCGGAGAACGCGCAGGACGGCCAGGACGCACACGCTGACCACGGGATCGCGGGGCATGCGACCCACGTGACGCAGGGGGGACAGCGGGCCCAGGTGGGTCAGGAGGGCCAGGCCGGTGTGGAGGGCCATGCGGGTGTGGGGGGGCAAGCCGGTGTGGGAGGCCAAGTGGGTCTGACGGGTCAGGCGGCCGATGTGGCACAGGGCGGCCACGCCGGCCTTGGCGCCCCGGGTGAGCCTGGGGCTCGCGTTGAGGGGCAGGGCCCCCACCCTGCCCAGGTCCCCCACTCCGCCCAGGGCGACTATCGGGTCCAGGGCCCCCACCCTGCCCAGGTCCCCCACTCCGCCCAGGGCGACTATCGGGTCCAGGGCCCCCACCCTGCCCAGGTCCCCCACCCCGTCCAGAGCGACTATCGGGTCCAGGAGCCCCTCCCTGCCCAGAGCCCCCACTCCGCCCAGGACGACTACGGAGTCCAGGGCCCCTACCCCGCCCAGGACGACTACCGAGTCCCGGTCCCCCACCCCGCCCAGAGTCCCCATCCCGCCCAGATCACTCACTCCGCCCAGGGTGACTACCCCGCCCAAGGCAACCACCCGGTCCAGGGCGGGTATGCCGAAGCCGGATACGAGGGCGTCGGTCACACAGTTCAGGCGGGCGAGAGCGGATATTCGGTGCAGGGCGGCCAGGAGGGCTGCATGGGTTACGAGGGGCCGATGGGGCATGGTTTCCCCGTCGAGCAGACAGCCTTCGTAGGTCAAGGAGCCCCTGCGGGTCAGACTGCCCCTGCGGGTCAGGCTTTCCCTGCGGGTCAGGCTGACCCCGCAGACCAGGCTGCCCCCGTGGGGCACGGAGGCCCCGTCGGACAGGGAGACCCGGAGAGCCAAGGAGTGCCTGAGGGGATGGAAACAGCAGAGGGGACGGGAGCCACGGGGCATCAGGGTGGCTCGGACGTGCCGGCTCAGGACTCGCATGCCTCGGCTCAGGGTCAGGGTTCGTCTTTCGATGCCGGTGCCGGTTCCGGTGCCGGTTCCGGTGCCGGAAACGCGCACGACGGCGGTGGCGCGGGCGGGGCCTCGACGGGGCGGTTGGCGCAGGCTGTGGAGGCGGCGGAGCAGGCGTTGATCGAGTTCGAGATCGCGGTGGAGACCTTCCGGGTGGAGGTGGAGAACTTCTCCCGGCTGCACCATCAGCGCCTCGGCCCCATGTACGCGCGGCTGGACGAGCTGGATGCCCGGATCGCCGAGGCGATCGCTGCTCGTACGGGTGATCCCGAGGACGTACGCAAGGCGCGGGAGGCGCGGGCGTCGGTGCTGCCGATGCCCGATGTCGAGGAGCTCTTCCACGGGTGGATGGGGTCCGAGGGCCTGTACCCGGAGGCCGAGGCGATGCTCAACGAGCAGCCGGTCCGGCCGCCGCAGAAGGTGCGGCCGAGCGAGGAGGCCCGCCGGGTCTACCGTGACCTGGTGCGCAAGGCCCATCCCGACCTGGCGCGCGACGAGGCCGAGCGGGGCCGCAGGGACGCGTTCATCATGCGGGTCAACGCCGCGTACGGGGCCGGGGACGAGGCGGCGCTGCGCGAGCTGGCCCGTGAGTGGGAGGCCGGCCCGGTGCCGCGGGAGCAGCGGACGGGCGAGAGTGAGGAGCTCTACGCGCGGCTGGAGTGGCTGGCGGAGCGTAAGGAGATGCTCGCGGTGATCGCCGCCGAGCTGGAGGACAGTGCGATCGGCGCGATGATCAAGATGGCGCCCGAGGACCCGGACGCGCTGCTGGAGGAGATCGCCGAGAAGCTGTTGGCGGATGTGGCCGAGCGCGAGGCGTACCTGGCGCAGCTGGTCGGGTAGCGTCGGGTCCATGCATTTCGGTTCTCTTCCCACGGTCACGGTCGACGCGTTGACGTCCGACGACTTCCTTCTGGACGTCCGGGAGGACGACGAGTGGGAGGCGGGGCATGCCGAAGGCGCACTGCACATCCCGATGAGCGAGTTCGTCGGCCGGTACGGCGAGTTGACGGAGCGGGCGCCCGACGGCGGCAAGGTCTATGTGCTGTGCCGGGTCGGTGGCCGTTCCGCGCAGGTCGCCCAGTACCTGATCCAGCAGGGCATCGACGCGGTGAACGTCGACGGCGGGATGCAGGCGTGGGAGGCTGCCGGCCGCCCGGTGAAGGACAGCAAGGGCGAGCCGGGCGCGGTCGTCTGACCTGCCGCGTCCAGTCGGCCGCTCAGCCGAGGGCGTGGGCGGCCAGCAGGTCGCCCAGGGCTTCTTCGTGTGCGGCGGCGGGGCCGAGCGAGAGTTCGAGCTGCTTCGCCCACGCGTGGTACCGGTGCAGTGCGTAGTCGGTGTCCGCGCCGAAGCCCCCGTGCAGGTGCTGTGCGGTCTGCACGACGCGGCGTACGCCTTCCGATGCCCAGATTTTGGCCACCGCGACATCCCCTGCCGGCGGCAGCGCACCGTTCGCGCCGCTGCTGATGCGCCACGCGGCCTGCCAGAGGGTGGCCTCCATGGCCCGCAGGTCGATGTAGCGGTCGGCGGCCTGGACGGCGACGGCCTGGAAGGTGGCGACGGGGAAGCCGAACTGTTCGCGTTTTGACGTGTAGGCACTGGTCATGGCCAGTACGGCTTGGCCGAGGCCGAGGGCCAGCGCGCACGTGCCGGTGGTGAGAAGGTTGCGCAGCCATTCCCAGGCGCCGGGAGCGGTGATCATCTCTTCGTCGCGGAGCTGTACGGAGTCCAGGTGGACTTCCGCGTGGCGTTCGCCGTTGGTGGAGGTCTGGTCGTCGAGGCGGACGCCGTTCTGGAGGCGGGGTACGAGAGTGAGTACGGCGGTTCCGTCGCCGGTGTGGGCGGGGACGAGGACGCGGTCGGCGCTCTGCGCCCAGGGGACGGCGGTCTGCATGCCGTCGAGGACCCAGCCGGTTTTTTCGCGGCGCGCGGTGACGGCGAGTTCGGCGGGGTCGTGGCCGGTGCGTCCGGCAGCGGCGACCGTGAGGACCAGTTCGCCGCGTCCGGCCCGGGGCAGCAGGTCGGCGCGCAGCGCGTCGGTGGCGTAGGTCTGGACAGTGAGGGCCGCGGCGCTGTTCTCCAGCAGCGGTACGCGGGCGAGCACCCTGGCGGACTCGCGCAGCACCAGGCAGAGCGCGATGGGATCCAGGCCCGCACCGCCGTACTCCGGGGCGAGTACCAGGCTCAGCAGGTCGGCGTCGGCCAGCTTGCGCCACAGGGGGCGGTCGATGTCCTCGGCCACGGCTCCGGCGGTGAGGGCGGGGCTCGGCACGCTGTCGGGAACGACGTCCGCGAAGACGGCCTCGGCCGCCTCGACGGCCGCCTGCTGCTCCTCGGTGAAGGTGAAGTCCACTGTCCTGTCCTCCCGCGGGCCTGCACGGTGACTGCCTGACGGGTCGTCAAGTGGTCGTCAAGTTAGAACAGGTTGCAGTATTTGGGAATGGGGTCAGCGGTCGAAGTCCAGCTCGACCTCCTCCGTCACGGGATGCGACTGACAGGCGAGTACGTATCCCGACGCGACTTCCTCGTCCTCCAGAGCGTAATTGCGGTCCATACGGACCTCACCCGACACCAGGAACGCGCGGCAGGTGCCGCAGACGCCTCCCTTGCAGGCGTACGGTGCGTCGGCCCGGTTGCGCAGCACGGTTTCCAGCAGCGGCTCACCGTCCAGGACCGGCCAGCTGCCCGCCCGGCCGTCCAGGGTGGCGGTCACGGTGCTGTGCGCGGGGGCGCGGAGCGGCGGGCCGCCGGGGAGAGAGGCGGAGCCTCCCGCAACCGGGGTGCCCGCGATCGTGGCGTCCGCTGCTGCGAGATCCGTGGAGACGGTGTCCGCGAGGGCGGCTTCCGCCGGCGTGGGCTCGGATATGTGGAAGATCTCTTCGTGGATGCGGTTCCGGGGGACTTGAAGGGCGCGCAGGGCGCGTTCCGCGGCCTGGACGAGGCCGTACGGGCCGCACAGGTACCAGCCGTCGACGGATGCCACGGGCAGCAGGGCGGGCAGCAGCGCGCGGAGCCGTTCCTCGTCCAGCCGGCCGGAGGGCAGGCCCGACTGCTGGTCCTCGCGGGAGAGGACGGAGACGAGCTGGAAGCGTTCCGGGAAGCGGTCCTTGAGGTCGGCGACCTCCTCCAGGAACATCGTCGACGCTGCCGTACGGTCGCTGCGGACCAGGCAGAAACGGGCGTCCGGCTGACGGGTCAGCAGCGTCGCGACGATGGACAGCACCGGTGTGATGCCGCTGCCGCCGACGATGCCGACGAAGTGCCCGGGACGGGGTTCCAGGACGAAGCGCCCGGCCGGCGCCATGACGTCGACGGTGTCACCGACGGCCAGTTCCTTGAGCGCGTAGGTGGAGAACTCGCCGTCCTCGACCAGGCGTATCCCCACCCGCAGTACGGGATCGTCCGTGGCCGGGGTGCAGATCGAGTACGTACGGCGGATTTCCCGGCCGTCCACCGTGCGGCGCAGTGCGATGTGCTGGCCCGGGACGTGCCGGAAGGCCGTGCGCAGCTCCGGCGGCACCTGGAAAGTGACGGCGACGGCGTCGTCCGTGAGCCGTTCGATCTCCGCGACCCGGAGCGGGTGGAACATCACAACTCCTTGAAGTGGTCGAACGGTTCGCGGCAGGTCTCGCAGCGGCGCAGTGCCTTGCAGGCGGTGGAGGAGAACCGGCTGAGCAGCGTGGTGTCGGTCGATCCGCAGTGCGGGCAGCGGATGGCCAGCGTCACCGGTACGGGTCCGCCGGCCCGGCCGGTGGGGCGTGGCGGAGCTATGCCGTACTCGGTCAGCTTGCGGCGGCCCTCGGCCGTGATCGCGTCGGTCGTCCACGGCGGGTCGAGGACCGTACGCACCTCGACCTGGGGGACGCCGTTGTCGTGGAGGACGCGTTCGATGTCGGCGGACATGGTCTCGACGGCGGGGCAGCCCGTGTACGTCGGGGTGAGTTCGACCTCCACCTGTCCGGGGCCGGTCAGCCGCAGCCCGCGGAGGACGCCCAGTTCGGCCAGGGTGACGACCGGCAGCTCCGGGTCGGGTACGGAGCCGGCCAGGGCCCGCAGCCGTTCTTCGAGGGTGGTGGTCACCATGTCGCCCCCGGGTGGCTCCGGTGCAGGTGCTGCATCTCGGCGAGCATCCGGCCGAACGGTTCGGTGTGCAGCCCTTGGCGCCCGGCCCCCGCGGTCCAGGCGCCGCGGCTCGGGCCCTCGGGGACGGTGAGGGTGGCGCGCGTCAGGACGGATTCGATGCGGGTGGTCCAGGCGTCGTGCAGGGCGGGCAGGTCGACGTCCAGCCCCGGCACGGGCTCGAAGAGCTCGCCGGTGAAGCGCCACAGGGCGGTCAGGCCGCGTTGTATCCGCTCGTGGCTCTCCTCGGTGCCGTCACCCAGGCGCAGGGTCCACTGCTCGGCGTGGTCGCGGTGGTAGGCGACCTCCTTGACCGCCTTCGCTGCCAGTGGGGCCAGCGGGGAGCCCCCGGAGGCCAGTTGGCCGTACAGCAGCTCCTGGTAGGTGGAGAAGTACAGCTGACGGGCGATGGTGTGGGCGAAGTCGCCGTTGGGCTGCTCGACGAGCTGGCAGTTGCGGAAGGCCCGTTCCTCGCGGAGGTAGGCCAGTTCGTCCTCGTCGCCGGCGAGGGAGAGCAGGACGCGGGCCTGGCCGAGGAGGTCCAGCGCGATGTTCGCGAGGGCCACCTCTTCCTCCAGAACGGGGGCGTGCCCGGCCCATTCACCCAGGCGGTGGGACAGGACGAGGGCGTCGTCACCGAGGGCCAGGGCCGGGGCAGCGGCGGCGACGTCCCGGGCGAGGGAGCCCGCGGGGGCGGGCGCCGCGGCGGCGCTGTCGGCGGTGGCCGGAGCCTGTGCTGTCGGTACGGGCTTCACAGGTGCTGCACCCCGTCCGGGATCTCGTAGAAGGTCGGGTGGCGGTAGGGCTTGTCGGCGGCCGGTTCGAAGAAGGAGTCCTTCTCGTCCGGGGAGGAGGCGGAGATCGCGGCGGACGGGACCACCCAGATCGAAATGCCTTCCGAGCGGCGGGTGTAGAGATCGCGGGCGTTGCGCAGGGCCATCTCGGCGTCCGGAGCGTGCAGGCTGCCCGCGTGGGTGTGGGACAGTCCGCGCCGGCTGCGGACGAAGACCTCCCACAGGGGCCAGTCGGTGGGCTTCGCCGTGGGCGCGGCCGGTGTGCTGCCCCGGGGAGCGGTGGGCGCACCGCCCGGTGTCGGCTGCGGCGTGGCCGGGTCCACTGATGCGGCCCCGGGCTCGGTGCGGTCTCCCGGCCCGGTCTGGCCCGCGGCCCCGCCCGGAGCCGGCCGGTTCTCCGGGTGCTCGCTGCGTTCCGTACCGGTCGTGGTCATCGGTTTCCCTCCCCGTGCTTGGCCGCGTACGCCGCCGCGGCGTCGCGCACCCAGGCGCCGTCTTCGTGGGCCCGGCGCCGCTGGCCGATGCGCTGGTCGTTGCAGGGGCCGTTGCCCTTGAGCACCTCGCGGAACTCGTCCCAGTCGATGGGGCCGAAGTCCCAGTGACCGCGCTGTTCGTTCCACGTCAGGTCGGGGTCCGGGAGGGTGAGGCCGAGCGATTCGGCCTGCGGGACACAGATGTCCACGAAGCGCTGGCGCAGTTCGTCGTTGGAGTGCCGCTTGATCTTCCAGGCCATGGACTGGGTGGAGTGCGCCGATTCGTCGTCGGGCGGGCCGAACATCATCAGCGACGGCCACCACCACCGGTCCACGGCGTCCTGTGCCATGGCGTGCTGGGCCTCGGTGCCGCGGCTCAGGGCCAGCAGGAGCTCGTAGCCCTGGCGCTGGTGGAAGGACTCCTCCTTGCAGACGCGGACCATGGCTCGGGCGTACGGGCCGTACGAACAGCGGCACAGCGGGACCTGGTTCGTGATCGCGGCGCCGTCCACCAGCCAGCCGATGGCACCGACGTCGGCCCAGGTCAGGGTGGGGTAGTTGAAGATGGACGAATACTTCTGGCGGCCGGAGTGCAGCTTGTCGAGCAGCTCGTCGCGGCTCGCTCCGAGGGTCTCGGCGGCGCTGTAGAGGTACAGGCCGTGACCCGCCTCGTCCTGCACCTTCGCCATCAGGATCGCCTTACGGCGCAACGACGGGGCCCGGGTGATCCAGTTCGCCTCCGGCTGCATCCCGATGATCTCGGAGTGCGCGTGCTGCGCTATCTGGCGTACCAGCGAGGAGCGGTAGGCGTCCGGCATCCAGTCACGCGGCTCGATGCGTTCGTCCGCGGCCACGGCGGCGTCGAAGGCCGCCTCCAGGGCCGCGAGGGACTCCTCGCCCGGCGCGATCGTCGTCATGTGATCCCCCTGCCTCCCGACCGACCGATCGTTCGGTTCAATGGTGTGGCCGCGCGTGCGGGGTGTCAAGCCTGTGGATAACTCAGGGGAGGGTGTGCCGCGTGGGGCCGCCTAGGTACGGTTCCGGAGCGGTGCAAAGCCGCTCGGGTTCAGGGAACGGGGCAGGAATGCAGCATTACGGGGACGAACCGCGGCCACCGGCCGCGCTCTCGCTACCGTCACGCGTCGTGACGACCGTCGTGGCGGGCGCCGTGACGCTGGCCGTCGCCGTCCACCTGGCGATGATGTTCCTGCACGTGGCACCGCCCAACACGCTGAGCAAGCAGCACAGCGAGTTGATCAACGACTACGTCTTCCCGGAGTACGAGCAGAACTGGAAGCTGTTCGCGCCCAATCCGCTCCAGCAGAACATCGCGGTGCAGGTGCGCGCCCAGGTGCGCACCGCGGGCGACGACCGGCTGACCACCGGCTGGACCGACCTGTCCGCCGTCGACGGCCGGGCCCTGCTGCACAACCCCGTACCGAGCCACACACAGCAGAACGAACTCCGCCGCGCCTGGGAGTACTACCTGAACACCCACGACGCGCAGAACCGCACTTCCGGCGCCCGGGGTGAGCTGGCCGAGCAGTACGTACGGCGGATCGTGATGCAGCGCATGAGCACGCAGTGGGCGGCGCGCGGCAAGGTCGAGCAGATCCAGGTGCGCTCGATGACGACGGCCGTCAGCCCGCCGTCGTGGAGCGCGGAGAAGATCAGCGAAAAGCCCAGGTACCGCGAGCTGCCCTGGTGGCCGGTCACCGCAGACGACCTGCCCGAAGGAGCGAAAATCCAGTGACAGCGCACAGGACGCCTCCGCAAGGGGCTTCGCAAGGGACTTCGGAAGAGGGGCGGGGCGCGGCGGACACCGGCTCACCGACCGCGCAGGCCCGTACGGAGACGGAACCCGCGGCGGCGAGCGGCCGTACGGACAGCGGCGCACCGACGGCAGCCGACGAGACCGGCACCGGCTCCCCGGCGACGACCACCGGTACCGGAGCCGGCGCCGCGCTGACGGCCGGCCGTACGGACAGCGGCACCCCTGCCGCGGCCGTCCCTGCCCAGAGCCGCACGGACAAGGACATGGGCACCGGCCTTCCCACGACGACCGTCCCGGCCCAGAGCCGGACGGAACGAACCGGTCCCCCCACCCAGGCCCGCACCACTTGGCCCGCCGTCCCCCCGCCCCCCGGTCTGCCCGCGGAGCCGCCCCCCGGGCCGGCCACCGGCGGCCCGGCCACCCAGACGCGCCCCCGCACCGACGAGACGCGCATCGAGCGCGCCTTCGGAAACGCCTTCAGGCGCGTCACGGGCACCGCCTTCGCCCCGTACCAGTCCGCCGTCCTCCGCATCGGGTTCGCGGCCACCTGGCTCTTCTTCCTGCTGCGGGAGTGGCCGTACCGGCATGAGCTCTACGGGCCCCACGGCCCCTGGAGCGGCGACATGGCGCGCCGGCTCCTCGACGGCAACGAGGCGTTCTCGGTCCTGACGTGGACCGACAACCGGGGCTGGTTCGAGCTCGTCTACGGGCTCGCCGTCGTCGCCGGTGCCCTGCTGCTGGTCGGCTGGCGGACCCGCACCATGTCTGTGCTGTTCATGGTGGGTGTGCTCTCGCTGCAGAACCGCAGCATCTTCATCGGGGACGGCGGCGACAACGTCCTGCACCTGATGGCGATATACCTGGTGCTGACCCGGTGCGGGCAGGTGTGGTCGCTGGACGCGCGCCGCGCGGCGAAGCGTGCCGGGCCGCCCGGTGGGGGGCCGGAGCGCGACGTCACCGGCCTCGTCCTGTGGGCGGTTCTGGGGTTGTTCCTCGCCGTCGCCCAGGTCCTGGGCCTGTCGGGCCTCTCCTGGTTCGGCCCCGGGCCCTTCCCGAACGTGGGCTGGGGCCTGATGTTCTGGGTGCTGTGGCTCTCCCACGGGGTGTGGTGGGCGGCGCGGAGGTACGCGCCCGGGGAGCCGCGCACCGTCCTCGACATGATCGGCAAGCTGATCCACAACGGTGCCCTGCTGGTGATCGTGGTCGAGGTCTGCCTGATCTACGCCACGGCCGGCTGGTACAAGATCCAGGGATCGCGCTGGCAGGACGGCACCGCGGTGTACTACCCGATGCACCTGGACTACTTCTCGCCCTGGCCCGAGCTGTCCCGGGTGCTCGCCGACAACGGCCTGATGATCATGCTGATCACGTACGGCACGGTGATCGTGCAGGTCGCCTTCCCCTTCACCCTCTTCAACCGCCGCCTGAAGAACGTGCTGCTGGTCGCGATGATCTGCGAGCACCTGTCGATCGCGTTCCTGCTCGGCCTGCCGTTCTTCTCGCTCGCGATGATCACGGCGGACGCGGTGTTCCTGCCGACGGTCTTCCTGGTGTGGCTGGGGGCCCGGATCACCTCCGTACGCGACCGGGTGCTCCCCCGCCGTACGGCGGTACGCGAGTGACGCCGTGGACGGAAGCGGCGGATGTCCGCCCGGCGGACAGTTGAGATAGTGGAGGAATGATCGAGAACGGGACCTCGGACGATCCGGTACGGCGCTGGCGCGCGAGCGCCGGCGATCCCGCCTCGGTCCTCCTGGACGGCTTCCACGCGCTGAAGCACGCCCTGCGCTTCGGCGGGGACGTACGGCATGTCCTGACCAGCGACAAGCCCGCTCTGCTGGCACTCGCCGGGGAACTCGCGGACGACCTGACCGGTGACCTCGACGTGCTGGCGGAGGAGGTTCCCGTGGCGGCACTGCGCACGCTCCTGCCGAAGGTGCACCCCACGGGTGTCGCGGCCCTCGCCGTTCGCCCCGACGCCGCGGCGAACCTGGCCAGGCTCCGCGAGATTCCGCGGCCCGCCCCCGTCGTGCTCCTGGAGAATCCGCGCAACCTGGGCAACATCGGTGCCGTCGTCCGCCTGGCGGCCGGTTTCGGCGCGACCGGCGTGGTCACCACCGGCTCGCTCGACCCCTGGCACCCCAACGCCGTACGGGGCAGCGCCGGTCTGCACTTCGCCGGCGCGGTGGAGCGCCTGACGCTGCCGGAACTGCCGCCCGGACCGGTCTATGCCCTCGACCCCGAAGGCGCGGACATCCGCTCCGTGACGTTCCCGGACGACGCGATCCTGGCCTTCGGGTCCGAGCGGCAGGGCATCTCGGACGAGCTGCGGGAGCGGGCATCGGCACTGGTCGCGGTGCCGATGCGGGCGCGGGTGTCCAGCTTCAACCTGGCCACGAGCGTGGCCATGGGCCTCTTCCACTGGATGTCCCGCGGCACGGCGGCCCCAGCCGCCCCGGCCGGGGTGACCGGAGCGGCCGCCGGGCCGACGCTCTTCTAGCTCTCCGAGGCCCTGGCTCACCTGGGCCCTGGCTCACCTGGGCTCTAGCTCTCCCGGGCGGGCCTGCGCACCTCCACCGTCCGGAAGCGGTCGGCCACGAACGCGCCGTCGCACAGGGCCGCGTTGGCCGCCGGGTTGCCGCCCGAGCCGTGGAAGTCGGAGAAGGCGGCGGTCTGGTTGACGTACACCCCGCCGGTCAGGTTGAGGGAGAGCTGCGCGCACTCCTCCAGGCACGCCTCTTCCACCAGCTTCTCCACCTCCCCGGAGGTGGTGTACGCGCCGACCGTCATCGCGCCCTTGACGCGGGTCGTGTGCCGCAGCAGGTCCACCGCGTCGGCGGCGGAGTCGACGGCCACCGCGAAGGAGACGGGGCCGAAGCACTCCGAGAGGTAGGCGGCATCGGCCCCCGCGCCCTCCCAGAGCTTGCGCGCGCCGTCCATCTTGACCATCACCGGCGTACGGACCGTGGCGTCGGGGAAGTCGGGGTTGGCCACCTCGCGGGAGGCCAGGGCCACCTCGCCCAGCCCCGAGGCCGCCTCGATCCGCTCCTTGACCTGCGGATTGACGATCGCGCCCAGCAGGGCGTTGGCCCGCGCGTCGTCGCCCAGCAGCTTGTCCACGGCGGTCGCGAGGTCGCCGACCACGTCGTCGTACGACTTGGGGCCGGCGTCCGTGGTGATGCCGTCGCGGGGGATGAGGAGGTTCTGCGGGGTGGTGCACATCTGGCCGCTGTACAGGGACAGGGAGAAGGCGAGGTTGCCGAGCATGCCCTTGTAGTCGTCCGTCGAGTCGATGACGACCGTGTTGACGCCGGCCTTCTCCGTGTAGACGCGCGCCTGGGGCGCGTTGGCCTCCAGCCAGTCTCCGAACTCGGTGGAGCCCGTGTAGTCGATGATGCGGACCTCGGGGCGCGTCGCGAGGGTCTTGGCCAGGCCCTCGCCGGGCCGGTCGACGGCCAGGGCGACCAGGTCGGGGGAGAACCCGGCCTCGGCCAGCACCTCGCGCGCCACCCGGACGGTGAGCGCGAGCGGCAGCACGGCCCGCGGGTGCGGCTTGACCAGGACCGCGTTGCCGGTGGCCAGGGAGGCGAACAGGCCCGGGTAGCCGTTCCACGTCGGGAAGGTGTTGCAGCCGACCAGGAGGGCGACGCCGCGGGGCACGGCCTTGAAGGACTTGGTCAGCTCCAGCGGGTCGCGCTTGCCCTGCGGCTTGGACCAGGCGGCCTGGTCCGGGGTGCGGACCTGCTCGGCGTAGGCGTACGCGACGGCCTCCATGCCGCGGTCCTGTGCGTGCGGCCCGCCCGCCTGGAACGCCATCATGAACGCCTGGCCGCTGGTGTGCATCACGGCCTGCGCGAACTCGTGGGTGCGCGCGCTGATCCGCGAAAGGATCTCCAGACAGACCAGGGCCCTGGTCTGCGGACCGGCATCGCGCCACGCGGGCATCGCCGCGCGCATCGCCGGCAGCAGCACGTCCGCGTCCGGGTGCGGGTAGCTGATGTTCAGTCCGATGCCGTACGGGGAGACTTCCTCGCCCGCCCAGTCGTCCGTGCCGGGCTGGTCCAGCTCGAAACGCTTGCCGCGCAGGGCGTCGAAGGCGGCCTGGCCGTCCGCCGCGGCGTTCTCCCCGTAGGCCTTGGGGTGCTCGGGGTGCGGGGACCAGTACGCGCGGGTACGGATCGCCTCCAGCGCCTGGTCGAGCGTCGGGCGGTGCTTTTCGAGCAGCTGCGCTGCGGTCAGTTCGGCGGCCATCGAAGACCAACTCCTCGTCGGGCGGACTGGGCCTGCCGTCTCAGGGCGCCCACCGCGTGACGCGGACGCCACGCCGGGAGAGCGACGCCTCTGCGAGGACAGGTCCGAGGACAGGGCTGGGCACCATTTCGGCGACGGGGCTAGAGTAACCGAACGATCGGTCGGGGCAAGAGGGTCCGGCGAACCTGTGGACAACTCCGTCGGGGGGGATCAGCCGTCATGACAGCCATCGAAGCGGGCCGTACCGTCGCGGTCGTCGGCACAGGCACCATGGGCCAGGGAATCGCGCAGGTCGCGCTGGTCGCGGGCCACCCGGTGCGGCTCTACGACGCGCTGCCGGGCCGGGCCGCCGAGGCCGCCGAGGTGATCGGGCGCCGCCTGGACCGGCTGGTGGAGAAGGGCAGGATGGCGCCCGCGGAGCGCGCGGCGGCCCGCGCACGCCTCACCCCCGCCACCGCGCTCCCCCAACTCGCCGACGCCGCCCTCGTAGTGGAAGCGATCCTGGAAGAACTGGGCGCAAAACAGGAACTGTTCGCCGCCCTGGAGGACGTGGTCGGCGAGGACTGCCTGCTGGCCACCAACACCTCGTCCCTGTCCGTGACGGCCGTCGCGGGCGCGCTCCGCCTGCCCGGGCGCTTCGTGGGCCTGCACTTCTTCAACCCGGCACCGCTCCTGCCCCTCGTCGAGGTCGTCAGCGGCTTCACGACGAACGCCTCGGCGGCCACCACCGCGTACGAGACGGCCGAGGCCTGGGGAAAGTCCCCCGTACGCAGCGCCGACACCCCCGGATTCGTCGTCAACCGCATCGCCCGCCCCTTCTACGCGGAGGCCCTGCGCGTCTACGAGGAGCGCGCCGCCGACCCGGCCACCGTGGATGCCGTGCTGCGCGGGTCCTGCGGCTTCCGGATGGGGCCGTTCGAGCTGATGGACCTCATCGGACAGGACGTGAACGAAGCCGTCACCCGATCGGTGTGGGAAGGCTTCTTCCGTGACCCGAAGTTCACGCCTTCGCTGGCGCAGCGGCGCCTGGTGGAGGCCGGTCTGCTGGGCCGCAAGACGGGCCGGGGCTGGTACGACTACGCCGACGGCGCCCCCGGGCAGCAGCCGCACACCGCGGAGCCCTGCCCGGCACCGGCGACCGTGACGGTGCACACGCACCTCGCCGGGCCGGCCGCCGTGCTCCAGGAGCTGGTCGAGGAGGCCGGCGTCAAGGTCAGCCGGGACCGCGTGCCGGAGGAGCACGAGGGCTGCATCCGGTTGCCGGGCGGCGCCCGCCTGGCGCTGACCGACGGCCACACCGCCACCGGGGACCCGTCCGGTCCCACGATCCGCTTCGACCTGGCGCTGGACTACCGGGCCGCGACCCGCATCGCCCTCGCGCCCGGTGCGGAGGCGTCCGAGCAGGACGTACGGGAGGCGGTCGGCCTCTTCCAGGCGCTCGGCAAGGAGGTGAGCGTCATCGACGACGTACCGGGCATGATCGTCGCCCGTACCGTCGCGACGATCGTGGACTTCGCCGCGGACGCCGAGGCGCGCGGCGTCGCGAGCCGCGAGGACATCGACACGGCCATGCGGCTCGGCGTGAACTACCCCGGCGGGCCCTCGGAGTGGGCCGCGCGCGTCGGCCGGCACTGGCTGTGCGACCTGCTGGAGACGCTGCGCCACCAGTACGCCGACGGCCGTTACGGACCGTCCCGGGCCCTGCGCCGCAGTTTGAAGCTGAACGGCCGGATGCTCTAATCATGACCATGGCCAAGCGCGACACCTACACGCCCGATTCGCTGCTGTCGGTCGCCGTCGAGGTGTTCAACGAGCGCGGGTACGACGGCACCTCCATGGAGCACCTCTCCCGGGCGGCCGGCATCTCCAAGTCCTCGATCTACCACCACGTACGCAGCAAGGAAGAGCTGCTGCACCGCGCCATAAGCCGGGCGCTGGACGGGCTCTTCGGGGTCCTCCAG
Organism: Streptomyces paromomycinus; assembly: GCF_003865155.1. Classification (NCBI taxonomy): domain Bacteria; kingdom Bacillati; phylum Actinomycetota; class Actinomycetes; order Kitasatosporales; family Streptomycetaceae; genus Streptomyces; species Streptomyces paromomycinus. Next base: position 4,959,564 of record NZ_BHZD01000001.1, read on the forward strand.
GAACCCGGGGCGCGTACGGGGCGGGCCATCGAACGGCTGGAGTACGTGGCCAGGCGTGAGGCGGAAGTGTTGATGGAGGAGCTGCCCTACGTGACGCTGCTGCTGCGGGTGCGCGGCAACACGGACACGGAGCGCTGGGCCATGGAGCGTCGCCGGGACTTCGACGGCGAGGTCACCGAGCTGCTCAAGCAGGCCGCCGCCGACGGTGACCTGCGCGCGGACGTGGACGTCCGGCTGGCGACCCGCCTGCTCTTCGGCATGATCAACTCGATCGTGGAGTGGTACCGGCCGGGCCGGGGCGGCTCGGCGAACAGCGAGGAGGTCGCCGAGGCCGTGGTGCGGACGGCGTTCGCGGGGCTGCGGACCTGAGGCGGAGGCCCCGGGGCCGGCCGCCGACGTGGCCGCGACGTCCGCGAAACGCCGCAAGACGTCCGCAAGGCGTCCGCAAGACGTCCCCGAGGCGCCCCTGAGACGTCCCTGAACAGCCCGTCTAGCTCTGCTCGGCCCCCAGATCCGTCTCCTCGAAGACGAGCAGGGTGCGGGTGCTGAGCACCTCCGGGATCGACTGGATACGGGTGAGGACCAGTTCCCGCAGCTCCTGGTTGTCCTTGGTGTGCACTAACAGCAGGACGTCGAAATCGCCGCTGACCAGGGCGATGTGCGCGGCCCCCGGAAGCTCGGTGAGCTGCGCGCGGACCGTCCGCCAGGAGTTCTGCACGATTTTCAGCGTGACGTAGGCGGAGGCGCCCTGCCCGGCCCGTTCCTGGTCGATGCGCGCGCTGAAGCCGCGGATCACCCCGTCGTCGATCAGCCGGTTGATGCGCGCGTAGGCATTGGCGCGCGAAACGTGTACCCGCTCGGCGACGGAGCGTATCGAGGCGCGTCCGTCCGCCTGCAGCATGTTCAGGATCGCGCGGTCGATGGTGTCCAAGGGGCGGGCGGGGCGTTGCCCGCCACCGTTGGCCATCTGTTCGTCCGGCATACCGCCTCGCCTCCCCTGGATGGACGCCCTGTCCTCATCTCAGGCTGTGGAGAACCGATTGTCCACAGGCTGAGCCCGCCTGTAGCCAAAATGTGCCGACGACCGAACAATCGGTAGGTGCGGGCCACTCGCCCGGTCTCTTCGTTCCCCTACCCGCCCGTCGTCCATCACCGACCCCCGCCAGGCGCTCCGCGCCACTCTTTCCGAAGTCCAAGGAGGTGCTCGTCATGACGGTTCTTGAGCAGCGCGGCAGCAGGAGGAGCGGGAGCTACTGGCCCGCACCGCCGCCCGCGTGGCGTCCCCGCGTGGACCCCGCGCCCCTCCTGCCCGACGCGGAGCCGTACCGGCTGCTGGGCACGGACGCCGCCGGCCGGATCGATGCCGGACTGCTGACGGACCTGTACGAGCAGCTGGTGCGCGGCCGCCGGTACAACGCCCAGGCCACGGCTCTGACGCGGCAGGGCAGGCTGGCGGTCTACCCGTCCTCCACCGGCCAGGAGGCGTGCCAGGTCGCCGCCGCACGGGTGCTCAAGGAGCAGGACTGGCTCTTCCCCAGCTACCGCGACACCCTCGCCGCCGTGGCCCGCGGCCTCGATCCCGTACAGGCCCTCACCCTCCTCCGGGGCGACTGGCACACGGGGTACGACCCGCACGAGCACCGCATCGCCCCGCTGTGCACCCCGCTCGCCACCCAGCTCCCGCACGCGGTGGGCCTCGCGCACGCCGCGCGCCTGAAGGGGGACGACGTGGTGGCGCTCGCCCTGGTGGGCGACGGTGGCACCAGTGAGGGCGACTTCCACGAGGCGCTGAACTTCGCCGCGGTGTGGCAGGCCCCGGTGGTCTTCCTCGTCCAGAACAACGGGTTCGCGATCTCCGTTCCGCTCGCCAAGCAGACCGCCGCGCCGTCCCTCGCCCACAAGGCCGTCGGGTACGGGATGCCGGGCCGTCTGGTGGACGGCAACGACGCGCCCGCGCTGCACGAGGTGCTCGGCGAGGCGGTGGAGCGGGCGCGCCGGGGCGGGGGACCGACGCTCGTAGAGGCGCTCACGTACCGCATCGAGGCGCACACCAACGCCGACGACGCCACCCGCTACCGCACCGAGGCCGAGGTCGAGGAGTGGCGTGAGCACGATCCGATAGCCCTGGTGGAGCGCGAACTGACCGAGCGGGGCCTGCTGACCGACGACTTCGTGCAGCGGACCCGGGACGGCGCCGAGGAGATGGCCGCCGCGCTCCGGGACCACATGAACCAGGACCCCGCCCTGGACCCGATGGACCTGTTTGCGCACGTCTACGCCGAGCAGACCGCCCAGTTGCGCGATCAGGCGGCGCAGCTGCGGGCCGAGCTGGAGGCCGAGGCCGCGGACACCGAGAAGGACACCGAAGGGGCCGTCGAAGGGGCCGTCGAAGGAGACACCGCCGGCGGGACGGCGCGCGGCGCGGCTGGGGAGGAGCGGCCATGACGGCGACAGCGGCGGAGGCCGGGCGCAAGCCCGCCAGCATGGCGCAGGCGCTGAACCGCGCGCTGCGCGACGCGATGGCCGACGACCCGTCCGTCCATGTGATGGGCGAGGACGTGGCGGAGCTGGGCGGGGTCTTCCGGATCACCGACGGCCTGGCGAAGGAGTTCGGCGAGGAGCGCTGCGGCGACACCCCGCTCGCCGAGGCGGGCATCCTCGGTACGGCGGTCGGTATGGCCATGTACGGGCTGCGGCCGGTCGTGGAGATGCAGTTCGACGCCTTCGCCTATCCCGGGTTCGAGCAGCTGATCAGCCATGTCGCCCGGATGCGCAACCGCACCCGGGGCGCCATGCCGCTGCCGCTGACCATCCGTGTCCCGTACGGCGGCGGGATCGGCGGCGTGGAGCACCACAGCGACTCCTCCGAGGCGTACTACCTCGCCACCCCCGGGCTCCAGGTCGTCACACCGGCGACGGTCGCCGACGCGTACGGGCTGCTGCGGGCGGCCATCGCCTCCGACGACCCGGTGGTCTTCCTCGAACCGAAACGGCTGTACTGGTCGCGCGCCGACTGGTCTCCCGACGCCCCGGAGCAGGTGGCCGGACTGGGCCGCGCGGAGATCCGGCGGCGCGGGCGCAGCGCCACGCTGATCACGTACGGACCGTCGCTGCCGGTCTGTCTGGAGGCGGCCGAAGCAGCCACGGCGGAGGGCTGGGACCTGGAGGTCCTCGACCTGCGCTCGCTGGTGCCCTTCGACGACGAGACGGTCTGCGCCTCGGTACGGCGCACGGGCCGCGCGGTCGTCGTGCACGAGTCCAGCGGGTTCGGCGGCCCCGGCGGGGAGATAGCCGCGCGCGTCACGGAGCGCTGTTTCCACCACCTGGAGGCGCCGGTGCTGCGGGTCGCGGGCTTCGACATCCCGTATCCGCCGCCCATGCTGGAGCGCCACCACCTGCCGGGCGTCGACCGGATCCTGGACACCGTCGGCCGGCTCCAGTGGGAGTCGGACTGGACCGAGGGGAGCGGTGACTGATGGCCGAGGTCCGTGAGTTCACGCTGCCCGACCTCGGCGAGGGGCTGACCGAGGCGACGGTGGTGCGGTGGCTGGTCGAGGTCGGCGAGGTCGTCGCCGTCGACCAGCCGGTGGTCGAGGTGGAGACCGCGAAGGCACTGGTGGACGTGCCGTGCCCGTACGGGGGTGTGGTCACCGCGCGGTTCGGGGACGAGGGCGCGGAACTGCCCGTCGGGTCGCCGCTGCTGACGGTGGCGGTCGGGACGCAGGCGGCGGGCGGCGGGGAGGCACCGGCCCCTGGGCAGGCGCCGGCCGCTGGGCAGGGGTCGGCTGGTGGGAAGGGGGCGGAAGCGGGAGGGGTTGATGAGGCTGGTGGTGGCGCGGGCGCCGGTGGCAGTACCGGGTCCGGTGAGAGTGCGGGTGCGGCCGAGGCGTCGGGGAATGTGCTGGTCGGGTACGGGACGAGTGCCGCGGCGGCGCGTCGGCGGAGGGTCCGTCCGAAGGCGGGTGCCGGGTCGGCCGGGGGACCGGGTGAGGTCACGGGTGCGGGGCGGAGTGCGGGTTCGGGGCCGGGTGACGTGCGGCGGGGTGGTGCGGCGGACGGTCCGGTGCCGGTGATTTCCCCGCTCGTCCGGCGGCTGGCACGGGAGCACGGGCTCGACCTGCGGGAGATACGCGGGTCGGGGCCGGAAGGGCTGATTCTCCGTACGGATGTGGAGCTGGCGGTACGGGCACGGGCGGCCGGGGCCCAGGGCGGAACCGGGACCGTGACTGAGGCCGGAGCCGGAGCCGGAGCCGGGGCTGGTGCCGGAGCCGGAGCCCGGATCGGGGCCGGGGCCCGGCCCGGTGTCGGGCGAGGCGTCGGGGGCGGTGTCGGGCTCGGGGCCAGCGGTGGTGCGGGCCGGCCGTCGGCCGTGCCGGGGAGTGCGGCCGGTGCGGAAGGCGGCGGGGTGGCGTCCGTGGGGCTTCCCCTGGAGGCCGAGCGCATACCGCTGCGGGGCATGCGGGGTGCCGCGGCGGAGAAGTTCCGGCGCAGCCGTCAGGAGATCCCCGACGCGACCTGCTGGGTGGACGCCGACGCAACGGAACTGCTCGCCGCCCGGCGGGACATGAACGCGGCCGGTGGAGCGAAGGTGTCGCTGCTCGCGCTGCTGGCCCGTGTCTGTACGGCGGCGCTCGCGCGGTATCCGCAGCTCAACGCCACCGTCGACCTGGAGGCCAACGAGATCGTGCGGCTGCCCGCCGTGCATCTGGGCTTCGCGGCGCAGACCGACCGCGGGCTGGTGGTGCCGGTCGTACGGGACGCGCACCGCCGTACGGCCGAGGGGCTGTCCGCCGAGATGGCCCGGCTGACCGAGGCGGCGCGGACCGGTGCCCTCGGCCTGGCCGAGCTGACCCACGGCACCTTCACCCTCAACAACTACGGAGTCTTCGGCGTCGACGGCTCCACGCCGATCATCAACCACCCCGAGGCGGCGATGCTGGGTGTGGGCCGAATAACGGCGAAGCCGTGGGTCCACGAGGGGGAGTTGGCCGTACGTCAGGTCGTGCAGCTGTCGCTCACCTTCGACCACCGGGTGTGCGACGGAGGCACGGCGGGCGGGTTCCTGCGGTTCGTCGCGGACTGTGTGGAGCGGCCGGCGGTCTTGCTGCGCACGTTGTGAGCGGGCCGGTCCGGTGATCGGGACACTCCCGGCGATACTCAAAGGGTGACCGACCACCAGACCGCGCACGACCAGCATCCGTACGACGTCGTCGTGCCGGCCGGGGGCGCTGCCCGGCGGCTCGGCGGGGTGGACAAGCCCGCGGTGTCCGTCGGGGGACGGCCGTTGCTGGACCGGGTGCTCGACGCCTGTCCGGACGCGGCGACCGCGGTCGTCGTCGGGCCCGAGAGGCCCACCGCGCGTCCGGTCGTGCACGCCCGCGAGGAGCCGCCCGGCGGCGGGCCACTGGCCGCGCTGGACGCCGGGCTGCGGCACAGCACGGCGCCGGTGGTACTCGTGCTCTCCGCCGACCTGCCGTTCCTGACCGGCGTGACCGTACGGGCGCTGCTCGCGGCGGCCGCGGCGGACGGTGCCGACGGCGCGCTGCTCCGGGACGCGGAAGGCCGGGACCAGCCGCTGGTCGCCGCATACCGGGCGGAGCCGCTGCGCCGTGCGCTGGACGGCGTACGGGCCGAGCACGGAGCGCTCGCCGGGCTGCCCTTGCGGGTGCTGTCGGGGCGTCTGGCGCTGCGCCGGGTGACCGGTCCGACGGCCGCGGCGTCCTTCGACTGCGACACCTGGGAGGACATCGAAGCGGCACGCGCCCGCATCAGGGAGCATGGAACCGTGTTGGACGAATGGATCACCGCAGCCAAGGCCGAACTGGGCATCGAACTCGATGTCGACACGGCGGCCCTCCTCGACCTCGCGCGCGACGCCGCGCACGGCGTGGCCCGGCCGGCGGCGCCACTGACGACGTTCCTGGTCGGTTACGCCGCCGCCCAGCAGGGCCGGGACGTGACGGACCTGGCGGAGAAGGCGGCCGCGCTGGCCAATCGCTGGGCGGCCGAGGGGGCCGGGACCGCCGAGGCGCCCGAGGCCGCCGGGACCGCTGAGGGCGCCGGGACCGTTGAGGGCGCCGGGACCGCTGAGGGCGCCGGGAAGGCCGAGAGCACTGGGACCGCTGAGAGCGCCGGGAAGGCCGAGAGCACTGGGACCGCTGAGGGCGCCGGGAAGGCCGGTGTCACCACGGAGGCGGCACCCGAGGGTGAGCCGGAAGCGAAGCCGGCGGAATGACCGACGGGGAGTTCGACGACGCGCTGGCGCTGGCCAACGGCGGCCCGGTCGAGATGCCACGCCGCGACGCCCACCGGCCGCCCGGCCACGACGCCGACGCTCAGCGTGCGCCGGACCGGTACGACGACGGGCGCCGTGAGGGAAGCCGGTACGACGACGGGCGCCCGGGGTACCGGGGGGCCGGTTCTGGTGCCGGTGCCGGTTCCGGCCGGGCACCGGAGCACGGTGACGGGTACGGGAACAGGAACGGGTACGGATACGGGCACGGGGGCGGGTACGGGCCCGCTCCCGGTGCCGCACCCGCTTCCGGTGCCGCTCCCGCGCCCGCCTCCGGCGTCGACCGTTACGCGCCGGTCTTCGACGACGGCTATGCGTGGATCTTCGAGGAGCGGGAGCCGACCCGGGAGACCGGCAGGAGCGGCAGAGCGCCGACGGCCGGTACGGGGCTCGACGACGACACGCGCCGTGGCCCCTACACACCGTGGGACGCCGCCCCGCCCTCGGGAGCGCACGAGCCGCCGCACGCGCACGCCCCCGGCAGTGCTCCCGACCCCCCGTCCGCCCCCGTACCCCGTACGCCTCCCCCGGCCCACCGTGCCCCGCCGGCACCGGCCGCACCGGCGGCCGACACCGGCGCCCCCGGTCGCTCTGGCGCCCCCGCGCGCTCCAGTTCCCCCACCACCCCAGACACCCCAACCCCCGACACGCCAAATCCTGCCCCCGACACCCCAACCCCCGCCCCGACACCCCCGACCACCACGGCCGACGCACCCGGCACGACCACCCCGCGCCCACCCCGTGGCGCGCGGCCCGCAGGATCGCCGCCCGCGCGCCGTACGGCCCGCTGCCGCCAGTCGTCTGCCCGCTGGGCAGTGCGGCGCTCGGCCGTACCCTCGCCGAGCCGCTGGTCGCGCTCACCGACCTGCCGTCCTTCGACACATCCGCGATGGACGGCTGGGCGGTGGCCGGGCCCGGCCCCTGGCACCTCGCCGCCCGTACCCGCCCGGATGAGCGCGAGCACGGCATCCTGGCAGGTCACGAGCCGTCCGAAGGCGTGGCCGACGGTGACGCGGTGCCGATCGCCACGGGCGCGCGCATCCCGCCCGGCGCCACGGCGGTACTGCGCAGCGAACACGGCGAGGTACGGGTCCGGTCCACCGGAGACGCGCAGTTGTACGCGCCCGCGCCCGTGCCGCACGGCCAGGACATCCGGCCGCGCGGACAGGAGTGCCGCCGTGGCGACCAACTCCTGCCCGCCGGTGCCCTGGTGACCCCGGCGGTGCTGGGTCTGGCCGCCGCCGCGGGGTACGACGCGCTGGCCGCGTACGCCCGGCCGCGCGTGGAAGTGCTGGTGCTCGGTGACGAGTTGCTGAGTTCCGGGCTGCCCGCCGAGGGCCGCATCCGGGACGCGCTCGGCCCGATGATCACCCCCTGGCTGCGCGCGCTGGGCGCGGAGGCCGGGCCGCCCCGCCATCTCGGGGACGACGCCGAGGTGTTGTACGAAGCCCTCGCGTCCTCGGAGGCCGATCTGGTGATCACCACCGGGGGTACGGCGTCCGGGCCGGTCGACCATGTGCATCCCACGCTGCGCAGGCTCGGGGCGGAGGTGCTGGTCGACGGTGTGGCCGTACGCCCCGGCCATCCCATGCTCCTCGCCCGCATCCCGGACCACCCGGAGCACCTGGGCCACCCGGAGCAACCGGGCCACCCGGGCCACCCGGATCACCCGGATCACCCGGATCACCCGGATCACCCGCACCGTCCGACCCCCGGCCGTCTCCTCGTCGGGCTGCCCGGCAACCCCCTGGCCGCCGTGTCGGGCCTGCTCACCCTGGCGGAACCGGTACTGCGTACGCTCGCCGCCCGCCGCCGGCTGCCTTCCTACCGGGCGCCGCTGACCGCCGGCGTGCCCGGCCACCCGCACGACACGCGGCTGGTTCCGGTCGCCTTCCGGGAGGGCGCGGCCGAGGAAGGGGACGGCGACGGAGGCGCGGTCGTACCACTGCGGTTCAGCGGGCCCGCCATGCTGCGCGGCATCGCGGCGGCCGACGCGATGGCCGTCGTACCGCCCGGCGGCGCGGAACGCGGTGCCGAGGTCGAACTCCTCGACCTGCCCTGGACGGCCGACGGGACGGCGGACGCGGTGACGGGATGGGCGCCCGAGACATCCGCCCCGTTCGCCGCACCAGACGCAACCACCTCGTCCGCCACACTCGCCGCACCCGACACACCCGACACCAGGAACCGGCCCGGAACCGGCACCACCCCAGACCCACGCCCGAACGTTTCCGCACCCCGGCCCCCGGCCTCCGGCCCGGAAGCCACCCCACCCGGCCCCAGCCCCACCCCACCCGGCTCGACGCCTCCCGCCCCCACCCCACCCGGCTCGACGCCTCCCGCCCCCACCGACCCGACCGGCGGAGGCGCCGCGTGAAGCTCCCCACCCACGACGCCGCGGCGCGTGAGATTCCCGAGGAGTCCAGTCACCGCGTCGTGCTGCCCCGCCGCACCCCGGTGGCGCCGCTGCGCCAGGTCGCGCGCCGGCTCCTGATGGCCCTGCTCGTGCTCGTCGCGACGGTGGCCATCGTCTGGATCGACCGCGACGAGTACCACGACAACGCCAACGGCTCCGTCGACTTCCTCGACTGCGTCTACTACGCCACCGTCACGCTCTCCACCACCGGTTACGGCGACATCGTCCCGTACGGAGACGGCGCGCGGCTGCTGAACATCCTGCTCATCACGCCCCTCCGGGTTCTCTTCCTGATCATCCTGGTCGGCACCACGCTCGAAGTCCTCACCGAGCGCACCCGCGAGCAGTGGCAACTGAACCGCTGGAGAAACGCCTTGCGCGACCACACCGTCATCGTCGGCTTCGGCACCAAGGGCCGGTCCGCGGCCCAGACCCTGCGCGCCACGGGCCTGACCCGCGACCGCATCGTCATCGTCGACCCGAGCCCCAAGGTCATCGACTCGGCGGTGGCCGAGGGCTTCGCGGGCGTGGTCGGCGACGCGACCCGCAGCGACGTCCTCGTACGGGCCGAGATCCAGCGGGCCCGGCAGGTCGTCATCGCCACCCAGCGCGACGACACGGCCGTCCTCGTCTCGCTCACCGCCCGTCAGCTCAACAAGAAGGCCAACATCGTCGCGGCCGTACGGGAGGAGGAGAACGCGCCGCTGCTGCGCCAGTCCGGCGCCGACATGGTCATCACCTCGGCCAGCGCCGCCGGCCGTCTGCTGGGCCTGTCGGTGCACAGCCCCAGCGCCGGCACGGTCCTGGAGGACCTGATCCAGCAGGGCAGCGGGCTGGACCTGATCGAGCGCCCGGTGGTGAAGGCCGAGGTCGGCAAGTCCGTACGGGAGACCGACGACCTGATCGTCTCCGTGCTGCGCGGGCACCGGCTGCTCGGGTACGACGACCCGGCGGCCAGCCCGCTGCAGGCCGCCGACCGGGTGATCACCATCGTCCGGGCGGCGTCCGCGGAACAGCAGGACGGCCCGACCAAGCCCGGCGTGAAGCCGATGATCCCCGGTACGGGGGTGTCCCCGATGACGCCGGTACGCCGCGACGAATAGGACGGTGCCGTCCGGCTTCCGGGCCCCGGCCTCCCACCGCGTCCCGCCACCGTCCCGGGCGGCGGAGTAGCCTCGCGGCCATGCGTGCGATCACCATTCCCGAACCCGGCGGTCCCGACGCCCTCGTATGGGCGGAGGTGCCCGATCCGCAACCGTCCGAGGGGGAGGTCCTGGTCGAGGTGGCGGCCACGGCCGTCAACCGCGCCGACCTCCTCCAGCGCCAGGGCTTCTACGACCCGCCGCCCGGCGCGCCCCCGTACCCCGGCCTGGAGTGCGCCGGGCGCGTCAAGGCCCTCGGCCCGGGGGTCAGCGGCTGGTCGGTCGGCGACGAGGTGTGCGCGCTGCTGGCGGGCGGCGGGTACGCGGAGCAGGTCGTCGTCCCGGCGGGCCAGCTGCTGCCCGTACCGAAGGGCCTCGACATGGCCGCCGCCGCGGCGCTGCCCGAGGTGACGTGCACCGTCTGGTCCAACGTCTTCATGATCGCCCACCTGCGGCCGGGCGAGACGCTGCTCGTGCACGGCGGCTCCAGCGGCATCGGCACGATGGCGATCCAGCTCGCCAAGGCCGTCGGCGCCCGGGTCGCGGTCACCGCGGGCAGCGCCGACAAGCTGGCCCGCTGCGCCGAACTGGGCGCCGACATCCTCGTCAACTACCGGGACCAGGACTTCGTCCAGGAGGTGCGCAAGGCCACCGACGGCAAGGGCGTGGACGTCATCCTGGACATCATGGGCGCCAAGTACCTCGGCCCGAACGTCAAGGCGCTGGCCACCAACGGACGGCTCGCGATCATCGGACTCCAGGGCGGCGCCAAGGGCGAGCTGCACCTCGGCGCGCTGCTCACCAAGCGCGCCGCCGTCACCGCCACCTCGCTGCGCGGGCGTCCGCTGGCCGAGAAGGCGTCGATCGTGGCGGCGGTACGCGAACACGTCTGGCCGCTGATCGAGAACGGCCGGGTCAAGCCGATCGTGGACCGTACGCTGCCGATCACGGAGGCCGCCGAGGCCCACCGGGTCGTGGACGCGAGCAGTCACGTGGGCAAGGTCGTCCTGACGGTCTGAGCCCACCGCCTCCCGGGCCGCGCCGTCATCTCCTGGCCGTACGCCCGACACGTCCGAGATGCCGCTGACCACCCTCCGTGTGACGCTGAGGACATCAGGCGACGAACCGCAGGCCCGGGAGGTCATGGGCGTGACTTCGGAACGCGTGACCCCGGGACCTGCGGCCGCGGCGCCGGGACGGCGGCGGCGCCCGTGCCGCCCCCGTCCCCGCCGGTTCCGCCCGCACGGATTCCGTTCGCACCGGTTCCGCTTCCGCCCCCGCCGGTTCGGCTTCCGCCCCCGCCGGTTCCGCCGCCTCCTCGCCTCCGGCCTGCTGCTCTGCACCGCCGCGCTGCTGCCCCTGCCCCTGCCCCACGCGACCGCGTCAGCCGCGTCAGCCGCGTCGGTGGCGACGGCAGCGGCCATGGCGGCGGAGGCCGTTCCCGACAGCGGCGACACCTCCGGCCACAACCGAACCCCCGATACGGCCCGGAGCACCCCCGCCCCCGCTCCCACCCGCAGCCCCGGCCACAACCATCACCAGCCCCCTCACCCCCACTCCCATTCCAACCCCCACTCCAACCACCGCCCCAACACCAACTCGCACCACACCAACCCCCACTCCACCCCCGACCCCCTGACCGAACTCGAAGAGGCCAACCCCCTGAGCCCCCTCCTCCCGGTCCCCCTCGGCCCCCTGTTCGGTTCCGGTCCCGGCCCCGCCCATCCGGCCCTGCCCTCGGAGCCGCACCCGTCCACCCTGGACGCCGCGCCCTCGGCCGGTGCGGACGCCCCGGACGGCCGCGCGTCCCGTCCCCCGTCCCCCGCTGCCACCTCACCACGCCCTGGAACGGCCTCTCCCGCCCCCACGGCCACCCGACGGGGTGATCTGGCCGGACGGCTCGCGCATCGCCCCTACGTACCCCTGCCGCCCCTCCAGGCCCCCGCTCCGACGGCGTCCGCCGCCCGGACGCACGGCCCCTCCCGCTACGCTCCCGGCGCGGTGCCCGGCGCCGCCTCCGCCGCGTCCCGGGCCCCGTACGCCGACTCCGGGCCGGGCGGCGGCGTCCACCGGGTCCTGCCGCTGGGCGCCGGGATGGCGCTGACCGGCCTCGGCCTCGGCTTCATCGCCCTGCGCCTGCGACGCTCCTGAGCCCGGCCCCGAATCGCCCCCCAGAGTCCGCCCTCAAGATCTTCCCGAACCCTTCCCCAAAGCCCACCCGTCCCCAGAGGTTGGATCATCTTTCTCCCAGGGCACAACCGTTCCTAGTCAGCTGTACGAGAGAATGGCGGCATGGATATGCCGATGAACGAACGGTCGCAGGAGAGCCCGCACGTCCTGGTGGTCGGCCCGGACGGAATGGCTCTCGGCAGCGCCGGCTCCGGTGGCGGGGACGGCGACGACGAGTCCCGCGAGGTTCCCGTGACGGACATGGTCGAACAGCCCGCAAAGGTCATGCGCATCGGCAGCATGATCAAGCAGCTTCTCGAAGAGGTGAAGGCGGCGCCGCTGGACGAGGCGAGCCGGGTGCGCCTCAAGGAGATCCACTCCAGTTCGGTCAAGGAGCTGGAGGACGGCCTGGCGCCCGAGCTGGTCGAGGAGCTGGAGCGGCTGTCCCTGCCGTTCACCGACGACTCGGTGCCCACCGACGCGGAACTGCGGATCGCACAGGCCCAGTTGGTCGGCTGGCTGGAAGGCCTGTTCCACGGCATCCAGACCGCGCTGTTCGCCCAGCAGATGGCGGCCCGCGCCCAGTTGGAGCAGATGCGCCGCGCGCTGCCGCCCGGTGCGGTGCCGGCCGACGACATGGAGCAGCCCAACCCCGGCCAGGGCGGCGCCCGCTCGGGCCCGTATCTCTGAGTCTCCCGAACCTTCCCTGCTCCGGCCGGCCGGTCGGCCGGAGCGGCCCGGTCCTACGAACTGCGCCCCGTGGACACGGTCAGGTGAATCTTCTCGCCGCCCTTGGGGTCCCACAGGGTGGTCGGGGACTGGCTGACGACGGTGTTCTTGCCGTAGATGGAGCTGCTGCGCTCGGAGATGTCGTACGACCAGCCGGCCGCGTCCATGCACTGCTTCACCGAGGTCAGGTTCTTGCCGTAGAAGGACGGCAGGAAGATCTTGCCCTTCTGGCTGTAGCTCTTGGCCGGGTCGGTGCAGCGTGAGGTGGAGATGGTCGCCGTCGGGTCCTCGGGCTTGACCGAGGGGGACGGCGAGTAGGTGTACGGGCTGGTGCGGCGCGTGTTCGTGTTGTCGCTGCCGCCGCTCAGGCCGATGCCGATGGCGATCGCGGTGACCACGACCACGCCGATGATGGCGGAGACGACGATCACCGGGGTGTTGCCGCGGCCGCCGGGACGGTTGCCGCCCGGCCGCGGGCCGACCGGGGCGGGGGTCGACGGGCCCGCGTACGGCGGCGGGGTCTGGAAGCCGCTGTTGAACGGCGCCGGACCTTGAGCCGGGATCGGCCCGGACGCCCCGATCGGCCCCTGCGACGGGACCGGCCCCGAGGCCCCCAAAGGCCCCGACGCTCCCATCGGCCCCGGCCCCGGCCCCGGGTAAGCATTCACCGGCGGCGGCGTGGACGGCGCCGACGGCCCGAACCCCGCCCCGCCACCCGCCGACGGCCCGGGACCCATCCGCGGTCCGGCCTGCGGCGCGGCCTGCGTCGGCTGGTACGGCGTCTGGACGCTCGGCGGCACCGGGGTGTGCGGCCCGGCGGCGTTCGGGGACGCGGTCGGGAAGACCGCGGAGGCCACCGAGGCGCCGCTGGTGCGGGCGCGCGGGCCCTCGCTGATGATCAGCGGCGTGGCGCCGGACTGGCCCGACCCGGCGACGCGCAGGCACTCGTCGCGCATCGCCTCGGCGGTCGGGAACCGCTCGTTGGGGTTCTTCTTCAGCGCGCGGGCGATCAGCGCGTCCACGGCGGGCGGCAGCGAGCGGTTGATGCCGGAGGGGACCGGCGGCTCCTCCTGGACGTGCGCGTACGCGATGGCCAGCGGGGAGTCCGCGTCGAAGGGGAGCCGGCCGGTCAGCAGCTCGAAGAGCATGATGCCGACCGAGTACAGGTCGGAGCGGGCGTCCACGCCGCGGCCCAGGGCCTGCTCGGGCGAGAGGTACTGCGGGGTGCCGACGACCATGCCGGTCTGCGTCATGGAGGTGACGCCGGACTGCATGGCGCGGGCGATGCCGAAGTCCATGACCTTGACGACGCCGCGCTTGTTCAGCATGACGTTGCCGGGCTTGATGTCCCGGTGGACCAGGCCCACCTCGTGGCTGACCTCCAGGGCGGCCAGCACATCGGCGGTGATCTTCAGGGCCTTCTCGGTGGGCATCGCGCCGTGCCGGGCGATGTCGGCGTCCAGGTCGGAGCGGAGCGGCCGGCCCGCCACGTACTCCATGACGATGTACGGCACCATGCCGCCGTCCAGCGTGTCCTCGCCCGAGTCGAACACCGAGACGATGTTCGTGTGCGTGAGCTTCGCCACGGACTGGGCCTCGCGCCGGAAGCGCTCGCGGAACGCCTGCTCGCGGCCGAGCTCGGTGTGCAGCGTCTTGATCGCGACCTCGCGGTCCAGGACGCTGTCGTACGCGAGGTGCACGGACGCCATGCCGCCGGCGCCCAGAAGATCACGGAGCTGGTAGCGTCCCCCGCCGACCGAACGGCCCTCGTACCCGTTCTGAGCGCCGTCCTGGCTCATGGTTCCGCTTCCCCCTCGGCGCGCTGTTCCCGCGCACGTGTTGCGGCGCGCCGCGCCTCGTGGCCGATACCTTGCCCGTCCGTGCGGCGCCGTGTTCCGTGTTGACGTGCACAGACGGTACTCAACGTGGTGGGCCCCCGGCACCTGCGGCAGGTGGTGGGCCCGCGGCACGTGCGCCTGCGGACGTGCCGAGATCAGTATGGGTTGTGCCGGGACCGTGGCCGAATCCCAGCCCAGTGTCTCCCAGGGCGCGGACACGTCAAGCTGTGTGCCCGTTCCGTGACCGGATGCGCAAGATCCCATTACGGTCGCGTCCCGTCCGGGCGCCGGTCGGCGGGTGATCGCCCGGGGTTAACTTGCGACAATGGGGCCGTAGAAGGTGTGATGACCGGTCCATCACGGGACCGGCGTGTGCCGCGGAGCCTGTAGCGTGCTCTAGCGAAGACCGAGACCTTACCGCTGTGATGCGGATCGATACGACGGCGAGGACCGATGGCACCGACGCAGAGCCCCCAGGGCCCGTCCGATCCTGATGCCACCGGCTCCCACTCTCCTGATGCAAATCCTTCCGATGCACCGGAGATGTGGGGCAATGGCGGTTTGGTGGGCGACGGACGCTACCGGCTCACGCGCCGGCTCGGCCGTGGCGGCATGGCGGAGGTGTTCGCCGCCGAGGACGTGCGCCTCGGCCGCACCGTCGCCGTCAAGCTGCTGCGGGCCGACCTCGCGGAGGACCCGGTCTCCAAGGCCCGCTTCACCCGTGAGGCACAGTCCGTCGCGGGGCTGAACCACCACGCGGTGGTGGCGGTGTACGACTCCGGCGAGGACTACGTCGGCGGCAACACCGTGCCGTACATCGTGATGGAGCTGGTCGAGGGCCGCACCATCCGCGACCTGCTGCTGAACGCGGACGCCCCGCCGCCGGACCAGGCGCTGATCATCGTCTCCGGGGTGCTGGAGGCGCTGGCCTACAGCCACCAGCACGGCATCGTGCACCGCGACATCAAGCCGGCGAACGTCATCATCACGCACGGCGGCGCGGTCAAGGTGATGGACTTCGGCATCGCCCGCGCGCTGCACGGCGCGCAGTCGACGATGACCCAGACCGGCATGGTCATGGGCACGCCGCAGTACCTGTCGCCCGAGCAGGCCCTCGGCAAGACCGTGGACACCCGCTCCGACCTGTACGCGACCGGCTGCCTGCTGTACGAACTGCTGGCCCTGCGCCCCCCGTTCACCGGCGAGACCCCGCTGTCGGTCGTCTACCAGCACGTCCAGGACATGCCGGTGCCGCCCTCCGAGGTCGCCGGGGCGGTGCCGCCGGAGCTGGACGGCCTGGTGATGCGCTCGCTGGCCAAGGACCCGGACGACCGTTTCCAGACCGCGGAGGAGATGCGCGGGCTGGTCCAGTACGCCCTGCAGATGCTGCACGAGCAGGGTGGCCACACCGGTACGTGGAACACCGGCCCGGTCGCCGTGCACGAGGGCGGGCACACCCCGGCCCTGGGCTCGGTCGCCGCCACCACGGCGCTGCCCCACCCGGACCACGGGCAGACCACGGCCCAGCCGATCCTGCCCCCCACCATGCGGGACGGCGACGGCGGCTACGAGGGCGGGCACCGGCCCGCCAAGGGCGGCCGCGGCAAGATCTGGCTGATCGCGGCGCTCGCGGTGATCGCCATCGCGGTCGGCGTGGCCATCGCGCTGAAGAACGCGGGCGGTGACGGGAAGCCGGACACGAAGCCGACCCCGACCCCGTCGGCCTCCCAGAGTTCGGAGCAGCAGCCCTCCGAAGAACCGTCCGACGAGCCGACCAACACGTACACCCAGCCGGGCGGCTCGGGCGGCAACTCGCACACGTACAACCCGCCGACGACGCGCTACCCGAGCACGCCGCGCACCTCCCAGCCGCCCAGCTCGCCGACGCCGACGAGCAAGCCCCCGACGACGACGCCGTCGGGCAAGCCGACCAACGGCAACACCTCCAGCGGCAACACGAGCAGTGGTGCCAACGGCGGCAACGGCGGCGACTCCAACGGCAACACGTCGAACGGCAACACCAGCAGCGGCAACACGAGCACCGGGACGAGCGCGGGCACCGGCCCGGGCGGCACCGGAGCCGTCGGCGACCTGGACGGCGACTGACGGCCGCAGCGCCTGATCACCGGTCAGCGACCGCCTGATCACCAGCCTGCGTCCATCTGAGCACCGGTCAGCGTCCACCTGAGCGCCGCTCAGCGTCCGCCTGACCACCGCTCAGCACCTCGTCCGGACACAGCGGGCGGCCGGACCACCGGCCGCCCGCTCCGCTGTTCCGGGCCGCTCCAGCCCACCCGAGCCCCCCCCGCAAGCCCCTCACTCCGTGAAAGCCCCCTGAACGGCCCCGTACTCCCGCGTCCACCACACCGCCAGCGCGGCCGCCGCCGGGAACTGCGGGTCGGCCCGCCGGTCGCCGAGCCGGTAGCGCCAGTCGAGCATCCAGAAGTCGTTGAGGCGTTCCCACCACACCCGGTGGACGGCGGCGGCCAGTTCCGCCGCGCCGGCGCCCGAGGCGCGGCGGTAGGCGCCCGCGTAGGCCCGTACCTTCGGCAGGTCGAGGGTGCCGGCGGGCTGGACGAAGAAGATGGCCGCGGCCCGTACGGCCTCCTCGGCGCGGGGCTGCACGCCCAGCCGGTCCCAGTCGACGATGGCGGCGGGTTCGGCGCCCCGGTAGAGCAGGTTGAGCGGGTGGAAGTCGCCGTGGACCCAGCCCGCGGCGGGTACCTGCGCGGCCGCGGGGCGCCGGTGCGCCTCCCGTTCCAGCAGCGTCCGGCGCTCCAGCAGCCGGTGTTCGGCGAGTTCGTCGAAGCTGCTGCGCGGGCGGGTCCGGCGGGCGAGTGCGAGCAGTTCGTCGATCATCTCGAAGGTCCGTGCCGGGTCGGCGCCCGGGTGCTCGTACGGGCTGCGGGGCCCCGCCGGGTCGCGCGTTATGACCTGTTCCAGCGCGGTGTGCACATGGCCCAGCAGGGCGCCCAGGCGGCGCGACTGGAGCCGGGTGAGGGCGGCGCCGTCGCGGTGGCGTCCCTCGACCCACGGGTGCAGCGCGTAGCACCGGCCGCCGAGGACCGTGACCGTACGGCCGTCCGCGTCGGCGAGCGGCGGGGCGACCGGCAGGCCGAGCGCGCCCAGGCGGCGCGTGGCGCGGTGCTGGCGGGCGATGGCGGCCTGGTCGCCGTCGAGGTGGTGTTTGAGGAAGTAGCGGCCGTGGGTGGTGGCGAGGCGGTAGCCGTGGTTGAGCAGTCCCTCGGCGACCGGCTCGCACGTCAACGGCTCCCCGGCGCCGTAACGGCGCAGCAGGGAGCCGAGGATGTGTCCGCCGGGGGTGGTCACCGTCCGGACATCGGATGAGCGCAGCACGCGCCAGATGTTAGATCACTGCGTCACGCTGAGTGGGCGTATCGGAACACAGGGACATCACAGAGGTAGTGGACCTTGACAAACTCCGGTTCTATGCGGAGGAAAACCGGGTCGAAGGGCTCTCCGTCGGCCAGCCGCGGGGTGGGACCGAACAGTTCGTACTCGGCCGGCGTGGGCGCGATGGCGCGGGCGGTGCCGGTGAACTGGACGGACCAGGTGTCGTTGGCGCCGGAGTTCACGTTGTCGGCCTCGTAGGCGACGACATTGCCGTCCAGGGCGCGGTGGTAGCCGTGGCCGCGGTGCAGCCGCAGCAGCAGCCGGCCGTCGGTCACGACATGCCGTGTGACGGCGGTGAAGGGCAGCGCCCGCTGGCTGGCCGACACCCGTCCGTAGGGGACGCGGTTCAGCAGCTCGATGGCGTGGAGGTCGTCGGTGGGCATGGCTACACCCTGCCGTGCCGGTGCGCACGAAAGTAGGGGCACCCGCCCTGGTGGAAACGGGACGTTGGTCCTGAATCGTGCGGCAATTCTCCGCTTCGGTGCCGTTTCAGGAGGTCAGAGGGGTTACGGGCGCCGAATTTTTCCTACTCTTGAACGTTCACCCAAGATATTCGTTCACAGTTTCCACCCGGGATATTCACAAGAGGCCGGCGGCCGTCCCGCGCGGCCGCCACGCCGCCCCCGCACCTGCTAGTGCCGCTCCGCCTGCATCCGCGCCACATAAGCGGCCGCCTGCGACCGGCGCTCCATGCCCAGCTTCGAGAGCAGGCTGGAGACATAGTTCTTGATCGTCTTCTCGGCGAGGTGCAGCCGCTCGCCGATCGCCCGGTTGGTCAGCCCCTCGCCGATCAGGTCGAGGATCTTGCGCTCCTGCTCGGTCAGATTGGCCAGCCGGTCGTCGCCGCGCGCGTTGTTGCCGTCCCGCAGGCGCTCCAGTACGCGGGCGGTGGCCACCGGGTCCAGCAGCGACTTGCCGGCCGCCACGTCCCGTACGGCGGTCAGCAGCTCGTTGCCCCGGATCGCCTTGAGCACGTACCCGGACGCGCCCGCCATGATGGCGTCGAAGAGCGCTTCGTCGTCCGCGAAAGAGGTGAGCATCAGGCATTTGATCGACTCGTCCTGGGAACGGATCTCCCGGCAGACCTCCACGCCGCTGCCGTCCGGCAGCCGGACGTCGAGCACGGCGACGTCGGGACGGGTCGCAGGGATCCTGACCAGGGCATCTGCGGCGGTACCGGCCTCACCGACCACCTCGATGTCCGCCTCCACCGAGAGCATCTCGTGGACGCCGCGCCGCACGACCTCGTGGTCGTCGAGCAGGAATACCGTGATTTTTCCTTCTTCGCGCACCTGCTCAGTCTCACACACGAAGTCTTCCCGTGCTCCAGGTCACCGATATAACGTGCCGTTGTCCCGGCGGACTGCAACGCTGTGAGCAGGGGATTGCCGACTGGTCGGCGCGATTGTTCGGAAATCCAAGCAAAATACTTGGAACCCCAAGCAAAGTCGCAGGTCAGGGCCCCTTTCGCCTAGGCTCCGGAAGTAGGGCACAACGCCCCTTCCGGCAGGCCGTGGCCGGGGCACCTTGTTCCACCCGGGCCGCGCCGTGCCGCACACACCCCGTGCGCCGCACACGGATACCGGGTGAGCCGCAATACGGCCACCGGCGGACCCCGGGGGCCGGACAGACGGAGGAGCAGCACGTGACCGTGGAGAGCACTGCCGCGCGGAAGAACACCCGCGGTGGCGGCAAGCGCACCACCGCAAAAAAGGCGTCACCCGCCAAGGCGAAGGCGGCCGCCCCGGCCGCTGCCGAGGCGGAGCAGGATCAGCTGGTACAGCTGCTGACCCCCGAAGGCAAGCGCGTCGAGCACCCTGACTACGCGATCGACCTGTCGGACGAGGAACTGCGCGGCCTGTACCGGGACATGGTCCTCACGCGGCGCTTCGACGCCGAGGCGACCACCCTCCAGCGCCAGGGCGAGCTGGGCCTGTGGGCCTCGCTGCTGGGCCAGGAGGCCGCGCAGATCGGCTCCGGGCGCGCGCTGCGCGACGACGACTACGTCTTCCCGACCTACCGGGAGCACGGGGTCGCCTGGTGCCGTGGCGTGGACCCGACGAACCTGCTGGGCATGTTCCGCGGCGTGAACAACGGCGGCTGGGACCCCACCACCAACAACTTCCACCTGTACACGATCGTCATCGGCTCGCAGGCGCTGCACGCGACCGGCTACGCCATGGGCGTCCAGAAGGACGGCGCCGACTCGGCGGTCATCGCGTACTTCGGTGACGGCGCCTCCAGCCAGGGCGACGTGGCCGAGTCCTTCACCTTCTCCGCGGTCTACAACGCCCCCGTGGTGTTCTTCTGCCAGAACAACCAGTGGGCGATCTCCGAGCCCACCGAGAAGCAGACCCGCGTCCCGCTCTACCAGCGCGCCCGCGGCTACGGCTTCCCCGGCGTGCGGGTGGACGGCAACGACGTCCTGGCGTGCCTGGCCGTGACCAAGGCGGCCCTGGAACGGGCCCGGGCGGGC
This sequence comes from Streptomyces paromomycinus, assembly GCF_003865155.1. Taxonomy (NCBI): domain Bacteria; kingdom Bacillati; phylum Actinomycetota; class Actinomycetes; order Kitasatosporales; family Streptomycetaceae; genus Streptomyces; species Streptomyces paromomycinus. The sequence goes on from NZ_BHZD01000001.1 coordinate 4,980,040, forward strand.
GAGGGCCCGACCCTGGTCGAGGCGTTCACGTACCGGATGGGCGCCCACACCACCTCCGACGACCCGACGCGCTACCGCCCCGACGAGGAGCGCGAGGCGTGGGAGGCCAAGGACCCGATCCTGCGGCTGCGCACCTACCTGGAGACCGAGGGCATCGCCGACCAGGCGTACCTGGACGCGGTCGAGGAGGAGAGCGAGGCGCTGGGCAAGCGGGTGCGCGAGGTGGTGCGCACGATGCCGGACCCGGACACCATGGCCATCTTTGAGAACGTGTACGCCGACGGACACGCGCTCGTCGACGAGGAGCGCGCGCAGTTCGCCGCGTACCAGGCGTCGTTCGTGGACGCGGAGGAGAACTGACCATGGCTGTCTTCGAGAAGATCACGCTGTCCAAGGCGATCAACGCGTCGCTGCGCGCCTCCATGGAGGCCGACCCCAAGGTCCTGGTCATGGGCGAGGACGTCGGCAAGCTCGGCGGCGTCTTCCGGGTCACCGACGGGCTGCAGAAGGACTTCGGCGAGGAGCGGGTGATCGACACCCCGCTGGCCGAGTCCGGCATCGTCGGCACCGCCATCGGCATGGCGCTGCGCGGCTACCGGCCCGTGGTGGAGATCCAGTTCGACGGTTTCGTCTTCCCCGCGTACGACCAGATCGTCACCCAGCTCGCCAAGATGCACGCCCGCGCCCTCGGCAAGATCAAGATGCCGGTCGTCATCCGTATCCCCTACGGCGGCGGCATCGGCGCGGTCGAGCACCACTCCGAGTCGCCCGAGGCCCTGTTCGCGCACGTCGCCGGCCTCAAGTGCGTGTCGCCTTCGAACGCCTCGGACGCGTACTGGATGATGCGCCAGGCCATCGAGAGCGACGACCCGGTCATCTACTTCGAGCCCAAGCGCCGCTACCACGACAAGGGCCGCGTGGACACCGAGGCGATCCCCGACCCGCTGCACGTGGCGCGGGTGGCGCAGGCGGGTACGGACGTGACGCTGGCCGCCTACGGGCCGATGGTCAAGGTCTGTCTGGACGCGGCCAAGGTCGCCGCCGAGGAGGGCAAGTCGGTCGAGGTCCTGGACCTGCGCTCCATCTCACCCATGGACTTCGACGCGATCCAGACCTCGGTGGAGAAGACCCGGCGGCTGGTCGTCGTCCACGAGGCACCGGTCTTCCTCGGTTCGGGCTCGGAGATCGCCGCCCGCATCACCGAGCGGTGCTTCTACCACCTGGAGGCGCCGGTGCTGCGGGTGGGCGGTTTCCACTCGCCGTACCCGCCGTCCAGGCTGGAGGACGAATACCTGCCGGGACTCGACCGGGTGCTCGACGCGGTCGACCGCGCGCTGGCGTACTGAAGGGCTTGAGGAGTAGTGACCATGACTGCAACCGAGCAGCGCTTCCGCGAGTTCAAGATGCCCGACGTGGGCGAGGGACTCACCGAGGCCGAGATCCTCAAGTGGTACGTACAGCCCGGTGACACCGTCACCGACGGGCAGGTCATCTGCGAGGTGGAGACCGCCAAGGCCGCCGTGGAGCTGCCCTGCCCGTACGAGGGCGTGGTGCACGCGGTGCACTTCGAGGAGGGCGCCACCGTCGACGTGGGCACCTCCATCATCGCCGTGGACACCGACCCCGGCGCCGGCCCGGCCGAGGCACCCGCCCCGGCCGCCGCTGCCGAGTCCGCTCCGGCCGCCGACGAGGAGGACGCCGAGCCGCAGGGCCGGCAGGCCGTCCTCGTCGGGTACGGCGCGGCCCCGTCGTCCACCAAGCGGCGGGCGCGCAAGCCGCAGCCGGGCGCACCGGTACAGGAGCCGGCCGCCGCGGCGGTCCAGGCGGAACTGAACGGCCACGCGGCGGCCCCGGCGGCCCCTTCCGCCGCCCCTCCCACTCCTTCCGCCTCCCCGGCCGCCGTCCCCGTGGCCGGGCGGCCGCTGGCCAAGCCCCCCGTCCGCAAGCTGGCCAAGGACCTCGGCATCGACCTGGCCACGGTCACCCCGACCGGCCCGGACGGTGTCATCACCCGCGAGGACGTGCACGCGGCGGCGGCCCCCGCGCCCGCCCCCGAGGCCCCGGCCGCGCAGCCGGACACCACCGGTGCCACCGTGCCCTCCTCGGGCTCCGAGGCGGTCCGCGCCCGGGAGACCCGCATCCCCATCAAGGGCGTACGCAAGGCCACCGCCCAGGCGATGGTCAACAGCGCCTTCACCGCGCCGCACGTCACGGAGTTCATCACCGTCGACGTGACCCGCACGATGAAGCTCGTGCAGGAGCTGAAGCAGGACCCCGACATGGCGGGCCTGCGTGTCAACCCGCTGCTGCTGGTCGCCAAGGCGCTGCTGGTCGCCATCAAGCGCAACCCCGAGATCAGCGCGGCCTGGGACGAGGAGAACCAGGAGATCGTCCGCAAGGACTACGTGAACCTGGGCATCGCCGCGGCCACCCCCCGCGGTCTGATCGTCCCGAACATCAAGGACGCGGACGCCAAGACCCTGCCGCAGCTGGCCGCCGCGCTCGGCGAGCTGGTCAGCACGGCCCGCGAGGGCAGGACGGCGCCGGGCGACATGGCGGGCGGCACGATCACCATCACCAACGTGGGCGTCTTCGGCGTCGACACCGGCACCCCGATCCTCAACCCCGGGGAGCCGGCGATCCTCGCCATGGGCGCGGTCAAGCTCCAGCCCTGGGTCCACAAGGGCAAGGTCAAGCCCCGCCAGGTCACCACGCTGGCGCTGTCCTTCGACCACCGCCTGGTCGACGGCGAACTGGGCTCCAAGGTCCTCGCGGACACCGCGGCGATCCTGGAACAGCCCAAGCGGCTGATCACCTGGGCGTGACCCGCTGAGCACCACATAAGGACGGGCCCGGAGGCAACCGAAACGGTTCGCCTCCGGGCCCGCCCTGCTGGTGACGTCTGTTCTCCTCAGCCCCGGATGATCTCGACGGCGCGGCTGAGGTGCCCCACGGGCCCGCCCGGCGCCGACCCGTCGGCCTGCGCCGCGCCCTTCGTCAGCGCGACACCGCCCCACAGCGCGGCCACGAGCAGCGCGACCATGACGGTGGTCCGAGCACGGCGGCCGGCGTTCGTCCTGGACTGCATGGTGGTCTCCCCTTGCGTACGGTTCGGAGCCGCACTGGCGACCCCTCCCTCCCATTACTTCACGGGATTCCGCCGATGTCGTACGCGTCAGGTACAGACTCACGTCAGCCTTAAGTCGGACACCGATCTGCCGCCGCGTACATCCTTCGGCAGAGCACGGAGCCGACGTCAGGGCCGTGCCGGGCCTCAGGCGCCGAGGGCGGGGAGCGTCCAGGCGGAGTCATGGCGGGTGAAACCTATGTGCGGGTAGTAATCGACCGCGCCCGGCGCCGAGAGCAGGATCAGCTTGGCGCGCGGGGCCGCTTCCCGGGTGACGCGGACGAGCTCGCGTCCGACTCCCCTCCCCTGGAACTCCGCGTCCACAGCGAGATCGCAGAGGTACGTGGCGTAGGCGCCGTCGGTGAGCGAACGGGCGATGCCGATGAGGCGGCCGTCCTCGGTGCGGGCGGTGACGACGAGGTTCGCGCCGGCCAGCATCCGGGAGAACCGCTCCACGTCTTCCACCGGGCGGCGCTCGGCGAGGGTGGACGCGCGGTAGAGGTCCGCGGCCTCCCCGACGTCCAGGGCGGCGCCGACGATCTGCTCACACTTGTACATAAAGGTGCGTCTCCTTCGTTTCTTGCTCGGGGCCTCGTCGGAGCGGCAAGTCCCGCTCCCAGCCGGAGGTTTCAGCGTGGCCCGCGGGGCCGTTCATGATCAACCACCGTCCGGCGGTCGCCGCCGCCTCAAATGAAGTTGTCACCTCCCTCCTCCCCGCCTACCGTCGACCGGATGAGCAGCCCGACGATCATCCGCCCCTACCGCCCGGCGGACGAGCCCGCCGTCATGGACCTGTGGTCCCGCGCCGTACGCCGGGCCCACCCGTTCATCGAGGGCGAGGGTACGGGTGAACGGGCGCGCGAGGTCCGCGAGGTCTACCTGGCCCAGGCGGACAACTGGGTCGCCGAGGAGGAGCGAGACGGCACGGTCGTCGCCCTCCTGGGGCTGCTCGGCTCCGAAATCGGCGGCCTCTTCGTCGCCCCCGAGGCGCAGGGCCGCGGCATCGGCGCCCAGCTCCTCGAACACGCCGCGTCCCGCCACGGCGCCCTCACCCTCGGCGTCTTCGCACGCAACGAGGCGGCCCGCGCGTTCTACGCCCACCTCGGCTTCACGGAGCGCGACCGCCGCACCGACGAGGCCACCGGCGAGGTGGTGATCACCCTCGGCCGCCCGGCGCCCCTGCGCTCCGTAGGCTGGCTGCACATACGGGACGGCCGCCTGCTCAGCGTCCGTACGCGCGGCAACGACACGTTCTACCTGCCCGGCGGCAAGTACGAACCGGGGGAGACCGCCCCCGAGGCCCTCTCCCGTGAACTCTCCGAGGAACTGGGCCTGTCCGTCCCGGCAGGCGGCCTCCGTGAAGCCTTCACCATCCACGCCACAGCCCACGGCGTGAACGCCGGCCGCCCCCTCCACATGACCTGCTTCACCGGCGGCCCGCAGGACATCAGCCCCGCCCCCGGCCGCGAGATCGCCGAATACGCCTGGTTCGACGCCCAGGAATCCCGCGAACGCTGCGCCCCCGCCCACATGCGCGTCGTCAACCGCCTGATCGCCCAGGGACGCATGGCCGCGTAACGGTACGTACGGGGAGCTCCACCTCCGCCCACACGGTCTTGCCGACCGTACGGGGCTCGCTCCCCCACCGGTCGGCGAGGCCGTGGACGAGCACGAGCCCGTGCCCCGATGTGGAGGCCACCCCACGCCTCTTGCGCGGCACGCGCTCCCCACGCGGATCACTCACCTCGACCCGCAACGTCGTCGCGCTCATCACCAACCGCACCCGGAAGAGCCGCCCCCGCAGCGTCCCGTGCAGCAGCGCGTTGGTAGCCAACTCCGAAACGATCAGCGCCGCATCCCCAGCGGCTTCCACCTGCCCCCACTCCGCCACCAGCCGCGCCGCGCGGCGGCGGGCGAGGGAGACGCTGCGGGCGGTGGGGGTGTAGTCGAGCTTGTCTTCGTGGGTGAGGTGGGGGAGTTGGGGAACGGGCATGGCTGATCGCCTCCGTCGGAGTGCCAACTGCGTGCTCAGGCAGCGCGCTTGATGAGCGACTGTAGGGGCACTTCTGCCCTAGGACTCGCATCTCGGGGAAGATATTCCCCGCACGAGTGAAGGTCATCGACGGGAGGGTCCGGCACACGCCAGACTGACCTGGTGAACCGTTCAGAGCAGGGAAACCGGGTCTCGACCGTGCTGGGGCGGCGGCTCGGCGGGCAGCTCTTGCTGCTTCGCGTCGCGGCGGGCAAGACGCAACAAGAAGCTGCCCAGGTCCTCAGTGCTACAGCCACGAAGATCGTCAAAATCGAGCGCGGCTGGGTCCCGGTCAGAGACCCGGACATCACCGCGCTCTGCGCTTTTTACCAGCGGTACGACCCCATGGAGGTGGGGGCGCTGCTGAGGCTGGCGAAGCTGGACCGGGAACGGCGGAAGGCGAAGGGGTGGTGGCACCATTCGCCAAACGCGGGTGCCTTGGTGGAGTACATCGCGTTGGAGGATGTGGCGAGTCAGGTTCGTAACTGGCAGTTGTCGCTGATTCCGGGGTTGTGTCAAACGCCTGAGTACGCCCGAGCCCTCGCGGCGGGTAACCAGGCATGGCAGGACCAGGACACGATCGAGCGAATCGTCGAAGTCCGGATGCGGAGGCAGGCGAGGCTGACCGACGATCGGCCTTTGCAGGTGCATGCGGTGATCTGGGAGGCCGCGCTGCACCAAATGGTGGGCGGTCCTGAGGTTATGCGCGATCAGTTGGCCCGGCTGTTGGACATGGCTACGTTGCCCAACGTGACGCTGCAGGTCCTGCCGTATGCCGCCGGATCTCACCCTTGTGCCACAAGCCCTTTCAACATCGTCTCGTTCGCCGAGTCCGAGGCTGTGGACGTGGTTCACGTCGACGGCATCACGTCCACAGTTTGGGTCGAGCACGAGGGTGAGAGCACTCTGTACCGGGAATTTTTCGACCGCACTGTGGAGTTGAGCCTCACGCCTGATGACTCAGTGAACTTGATCGATAGCCTGCGTAAGGGGTTGTAGGACGTGCACGTGTTCCGATTCGTCAAGTCCAGCCACAGCAGTCCGATTGGCGGCGAGTGCGTCGAGGTCGCCACCAACGTTCCTTCGGTCGTCGCTGTCCGCGACTCGAAGAACCCGTCAGGGCGCACCTTGCTCTTCGGCGACCGTGAGTGGCTGGCTTTCCGTGCCGCCGTGGCCGACGGGCAGATACGCGCGGAGGATTCCGCCGTGTGATTCCGCGCCCCCGGCTGCCTCCCCGTACCGAACTCCATCCGTTAGAGGGACTGGTGCTCACCCCTGGGGGCTCGCCAGGATTGGCGGGCGCCCACGGCGGAACGCAGTGGTAGCGCTTCGTTCTGTAGCGAGATGGGATGTTCGTATGGCGTCTACGGCCCCGTGGGGTTTGTGTCTGGTCACCGACCGTCTACCGGCAGGGCCGCCGACGTACGCATCGGTGTACCTGGACGAGGGCACCCAGACTGCCGTCTACACCGATGCGAACGGTCGCGTGGTGGAGATGGGGAAGCACGGCACCAACAAGACCACGGGCACGGCGTCGTTCTCGGGAGGTGGTGACGGTCAGCAGCCGGCACCGCAGGTCCAGGACGACAACACCACCGACTACGAATCGGACTGACCAGTGGCCTCCACCGTGCTGGTCATCACCTCGCTGGAGGACGTCACCGCCGACTGGGTGATCGCGGCGCTGAACGCGCGAGGTACACCGGTGGCGCGTATCGACCCGGCGGACATCGGCGCCGGCCTGTCGTTCGAGGCGCGCATCGGCGAGGGCGGCGGGCCCGTGTGGAGGGGCACGGTACGTACGTCATCCCGGGAAGTGGAGCTGGACGACGTGGCGGCGATCTACTATCGCCGCCCCACCCCCTACCAGGACCGCTTCGCACACCTGCCCCCGCAACAGCGTGACTTCTCAGCCACGGAGGCCCGGCACGGTCTCGGAGGGCTTCTGTACGGGCTGCGCGGCGTCCGGTATGTCAGCCACCCCTCCGCGATCGCCCGAGCGGACTTCAAGCCCGCCCAGTTGCAGCGCTTCGCCGAGCTGGGGCTGACCATCCCCCCGACCCTGATCACCAATGACAGGGCACAGGCTGTGAAGTTCGCCGCTGACCACGGGCGGATCATCTACAAGACCTTCCGGGGTCTGCCGCCCACGGAAGACGGTCACACCGGCGCCATCTGGGCCCAGCCCGCCGACCCCGGCACCTTCGACGACTCGATCGCGGTGACCGCCCACCTTTTCCAGGCCCGGGTTCCCAGCGTCGGCAACGTACGGGTCACCATGGCCGGCGACCGCCTCTTCGCCCAGACGATCGCCGCCCCCGAGGACGTGGTGGACTGGCGCCGCTGTCCACCCGAGGCGCTGGCGTATGCCCCGACCCCGGTACCGGATCGCATCGCGTCCGCGCTGCGCGCCTACCTGCGATCGTTCACCCTGAGTTTCGGGTGCTTCGATTTCGCCCTGACCGGCGACGCCGCACACCCCGAGCACTGGACGGTCTACGAGTGCAACCCGAACGGCCAGTTCGGGTGGCTTCCGGACGCCGATCAGATCGTGGAAGCGCTCGCCGACCTCCTCCAGCAGGGAGCACCGTCATGACATGGCAGGCCGACGGTCTCGATCACGACGCTGCCCAGCGACGCCGGGAGCTGGCCCAGTCGCTGACGGGCGTCGGCAGGGACACCTCGGGCTGGCTCGATGCCGTCCGTACCGTTCCCCGGCACCTCTTCGTGCCCGGCTTCTACCTGCCTGCCGACGAACGCGACCCCAACGGGCTTCCCCTGTGGGAGCCGGTCACCGCCGAACGTGACCCGGCCCGCTGGCTGACCGCCGCCTACTCCGACACCACCCTGATCACCCAGTTCGACGGCGAAGAACCCGACTGGAAGGACCCAGCAGTCCGACACGGCGGCGCCCCCACCTCCTCCTCCACCCTGCCGTCCCTGGTGGTGCGCATGTGGGCCGACGCCGACGTACGCCCTGACCACGATGTCTTGGAGATCGGCACGGGCAGCGGCTACTCCACCGCCCTCGCCTGCGAGTACCTCGGGCCGGAGGCCGTCACTTCCGTCGAGGTCGACGAGCGCCGCCTGGCCCAGGCCGCCGCCGCGCTGTACAGCGCCGATTACACGCCCACCCTCGCCGTGGCCGACGGTCTGTACGGCTACTGGCCCGAGGCGCCCTTCGACCGCATCGTGGCCGCCTGCTCCTTCCGCACCGTCCCGCCCGCCCTCATCGGCCAGACGCGTCCCGGCGGCAAGATTCTGCTCACCCTCAGTGGCTGGCTCTACGGGTATGCCCGCGTCCTGCTGACCGTCGGAGAGGACGGTACGGCCGAGGGGCCCCTCCTCGACGGCACGGTCAGTTTCATGAGCGCCCGTACCCACGCCGCGCCCGCCTTCGGCAACCCCGCGCACTGGGCCGCCGGCATGCCTGAGGCGTCACGCGAAGCCCGACACGCACCCGAGCGCATCACCGCGGCCACCACAGAAGCCTTCCACCTGCGGTTCCTCGCCCAGAGCGCCACACCTTCCGCCCAGCTGACCGCCCTCGACAGCGGAACGTATCTGATCGACACCGTCACCGGCTCAGCCGCCGGCCTCACTCCTGGCGGTCACGGTTGGAAGGTGCAGCAGAAAGGGCCCGTCCGGCTCTGGGACCGCATCGAAGCCGTCATCGACGCCTTCGACCTGGCGGGCAAGCCCGCACCCGCCACCTTCCGGCTTCGTGTCGACAGCCGTGGACAACGACTGATCCACGATCGGCTTGCCGAGCTCACGTTGCCCTGACGGTGTTCGAGACACGCACAAGACGGGCACGGGCGTGCCGGTCACGGCCCGGCGGCAGGGGTCAGCGCCAGTGGTTGTTGCTGGTGTGGTCGCCGGCGAGCCAGCGGGCGAGGTCGGCGTGTGCTGTGGCGCGTCGCTCGGCGTCGATCTGCTTCACGTCGGGGTGGTCGACGGCGAATTCCAGGATGAGCCCGTTGGGGTCCGTGACGTACAGCGAGACGCAGAAGCCGTGGTCGAGTACGTGGGCGTTCGCATCGGCGTGGCCCGCCGCGTCGACGCGCTTGAGTATCGCTTCCTGAGTCTCCTTCTCGACCTTCAAGGCGATGTGGCGCAGGGGGGTGTAATTGAGGTCCGTCTTGAACTCCTCCTGGTCCTTGGGGTCGGCGAACTGGAAGAAGGCGAGCGCGCTGCCGTCGGCCATGCCGTAGAGGGCGTGGCTGTAGGCGCGTTCGGCGCCGGAGAGCACCTCGCGTTCGGTCCATGTGGCCACCAGGGGCAGGCCGATGACGTCCTCGTAGAAGTGCCGGTTGGCTTCCTGGTCGTCGGTGATCCATGCGTGGTGGTGAAGGCGGAGCGGCAGGGGCTGGCTCATGTGGGTCATCTCCGTTCATTGGATGGGGCGTTGAACCGGAGACCGGAGGTGGTCTCCGCTGCTCCAATCAGCATGCGCTTCACGTAGGTTGAACGTTAAACCAAAATGAGCCATTGTTCGCGCGCTGGAGTGTCGGCCTTCTGTCGAGTGGCCCGGGTGGGGGGATCGCGGTACCGGTGCTGGTCAGTCCTCCCCGCCGCGCAGCGTCGCCGCCGCCGCGCCGAGCAGGGCCAGGGTCAGGACGACGGCCATGAAGACTTGGCCGTGCATGCCGAGGACGAAAACGGTGCGGTCGGCGAACTCCGGGTCGTACGTGGCGGTGCCGGGGAACAGGAGGGCGCCGATCATGCTGAGCCAGGGCGTGGCCAGGGCCGCGGCGTACTCCGACATGGAGCCCGTCTTCGAGGAGTGCCTGCGCGACCTGCGGGTCACCCTCGGCCTTTAGGGCTCACCTGTGGGGCCGCCCCCGCACCGCCGCGGCCAGGTGTTCGCGGAACCACCGGTGGCCCGGGTCCGCCGAGTTGCGGGGGTGCCAGGCCATGCCGAAGTCGATGGCGGGGAGGTCGAGGGGGATGGGGAAGGTGCGCAGGCCGAGGGCGGTGATGGTGCCGGGGAGCCAGTCGGCGAGGGTGAGGGCGACCAGGTCGGTGTCGCGGGCGAGGATCATCGCGCTGGTGTGACTCGGGACGACGACCGCGATCCGGCGGCGCAGCCCGCGTTCGGCGAGGGCGCTGTCGATGGGGCCGAGGCGTTCACCGTGCCGGGAGATGCCGATGTGGCCGGCCGCGGCGAAGCGGCGGGCGTCGATCCGTCCGGCGAAGAGCGGGTGACCGCTGCGGGCGACGCCCGCCACCGTCATCCGGGTCAGCGGCTGGGTGCGGATCTCCGGGTCGAGGGGTCCCAGTACGCCCAGTTCCACGTCCACCGAACCCTGCCGCAGCGCCGGGCCGCCCTCCGCCGCCTCCGGCAGGAACACCACGTCCACGTTCGGGGCTTCCTGGTGGATGCGCTCGGTCAAGATCCCGGCCAGTCCCGACAGCATCAGGTCGGTGGCCTGCACGGCGAAGGTGCGCTGGAGGTGGACGGCGTCGAACCCGGCCCCGGGGCGCAGGACGTTGTCGCAGCCGCGCAGCAAATCCGCTACCTCGTCGCGGAGTTCCACGGCACGCGGGGTCGGGACCAGGCCCTGGCCCGCGCGGACCAGCAGCGGATCGCCGACCGCGCGGCGCAGCCGGGCGAGGGTGCGGCTGACCGCGGCGGGCGACGTACCGAGCCGTCCGGCGGCGCGGGTCACGCTGTTCTCCTGGAGGAGGGCGTCCAGGACGCGGAGCAAGTTGAGATCCAATGACGCTCCTGAGCTGGGCTTTTGCGTTTGAGGCAACTATTGGATGCCGATCCTTGCATTGTTCGCCGGGTCGCCGCGAGCCGAGAGTGGAGAAGTCCGCGAACACGCGTGACGCCCCGTCCACACCACACCACTCAAGGAGTTCGCCATGCCGCAGTCAGCGCGCACCGGCCGGGACGGCGACGTCCTGGCCGTCGTCAGTCAGACCGGTCCGTCGGTCGCGTTCTTCGACGCCGCCACCGACCGGCACGTCGGTACGGTGGACGTGCCGGCCCAGCCGCACGAGCTGTGCTACGACCCGACGCAGCGGTTGCTGTGGTGCACCAGCACGTACCGCTCGGGCTACTACCACGCGAACAGCGGCCGGAGCACCGAACTGACCGTCATCGACCCCGACACCCGGCGCGTCGTCGAGGTCATCGACCTCGCACCGGAACACGGCCCGCACGGCCTGGCGCTCGACACCGCGCGCCGCCGCCTGTACGTCAGCGTGGAGGGCTCGGCGGACCGGCCCGGCGGCGTCGTGGTGATCGACACCGAGACGCGCCGGCCGGTAGGCCGGATCGACACGGACGCGCCCGGACCGCACTGGTTCGCCATCGACCCCGCGGGCACGACGGGTTACGCCACCAACAAGGAGGCGCCGTTCGTGTCGGTCGTGGACCTCGAACGGGGCGTCCTCACGACGAAGGTCGAAGTGCCGGGCAGCGAGGGGCTGGCCGTCGCCGCCGACGGCACGCGGGTCTTCGTCGCCGCTCCGTACGCCGGTTCCGTGCTCGCCGGTTCCGGGGACCGGCCGGACGCCGGCATCCAGGTCATCGACGCCCGGACGGCGTCCGTCGTCGGCACCCTGCCCACGGAACACGTCGTCGTACCCGTACACCTGACCTCGGCGGGCCAGCTGCTCGTGGGCGAAGAGCGAATGGCATCCGACCCGGAATCCCAGCCCGGAGGACACGCGCCGGGGCGTCTCACGGGGTTCTCCGCCGGGACCGGCGAGTGCCTGGGCGGGATCGAGGTGGGGCGCGCCCCGCTGACCATCACCTCGTCGCCGGACGGCCGTCTCGGGTACGTGGCCTGCATCGCGTCGTCCACCGTCGAGGTGGTCGACCTGGAGACCTGGGAGATGGTCGCCCGGCTGGACATCGCCAAGCGCGGCGAGGCGGGTGCCCACGGGCTGGCGTACATTCCGCGGGCGGCCTGAGCGCACTCAGCCGCCGGTCACCGCCTGGCGTGCCTCGTTGTAGACATCCCGGACCTCGTCCATGGCGGCTCGCCACTTCGGGTCGTCACGGTCGAGGGTGTGAACGAGGCGCTGTGCGGCTTCCATGCGCTGATCGAGGTCGCGTCGCCGCTTCAGCTCGACGGCTGTCGCCCACTTGAGCCGGAGACCCTTGATGCGCTCGGACGACTCCGCTTCTGTGGCCCTGGTGAACTGTGCGTCGGGTTGGGCACTCATGCCGCTGCCCTCTCCCTCGTACCGGGTGCTGGCCGGGGTGGCGCCGTGCTCTCGCATCCTAGGGCGGCAGGCGGGGCGCGTGCTGCTGAAGCGAGCAGACGTGGGTCGCGTACGACGGGCATGGCTCCCCGGATCACGGGCAGGCGGCCCCGGCACCAGTGAGCGCCGAGAGGAACGTGTGATGCGGAACAAATGGGTCAAGCGGGCGGCCGTGGCCGCGAGCGGGGTGTTCGTGGCGGGGGCGTTGCCGCTGATGACGGCGGGGCCGGCGCAGGCGTGGTCGTGGGACTGCCAGCAGTATCTGCGGCACAAGGGGTACAACGTGCCGGTCGGTGGCGAAGCCGCCAAGGCGTGCTCCATCGCCGAGGACGGTGAGGGGTCGCGGTACTCGCTCGACATCTGCCGCCAGCGGCTGGAGGCGCTGCACGTCAAGGACAAGTACGTGAAGCCGGCTTGCAAGAAGGGGGCCGCGCGGTAGGGGCGCAACCTGCGGGGCCTTGGCGACGGACATCGCCAAGGCCCTTTTTCGTGATACGTGATCCGTGAGACGTCAGGCGTCAGACGTCAGGCGTCGGAAGAGAGCCCCACCGCGTCGGCCAGTGACCCGATTTCGAGGGCGAGGAGTGTCGCGGAGTCGTGGCCCATGCCCTGGAAGCTGCCCTGGACTTCGAGGCTGACGATGCCGTGCATACGGGACCAGGCGAGCACGGAGGCCGCGAGCGCGGGGACCGGGTCGTCGGCGGCGGGGGCGTACGCGGCGGCCCACTCGGCGACCGCGGGGGTGTCCTCCACCCAGGCGCGCATCTCGTCGTACAGCGGCTCGGCGGCCGGCCACGGCGTGCCCTCGGCCAGGACGGTCAGGAACGGGCCCATGACCGCGCGGGCGCTGCCCGTGGTGTGGGCGGGGGCCTCGTACGACGCTGCGGGGGTGCCCGCGAGCAGCAGGTAGCGGTGCGGCTGGACGAGGGCCCAGTCGCGGTACGCGTGGGCGAGGGCGAGCAGCCGTTCGCGCGGTGACCGGCCGGCGGTCCGGTGTGCGGCGGTACGGATGGCCTCGGCGGCGTCCTCGTACCCGTCGCTGATGAGCGCGGTGAGCAGGTCGTCCCGGTTGCGGAAGTACTTGTAGAGGGCGGGGCCCGACATGCCGAGGGTCTTGGCGATGGCGTTGATGCTCAGCGCCTCGATGCCGCCCTCCGCGATCTGCGCCAGCGCGGCCTGCTTGATTTCCTGCTGGAGCTGGGCCCGGTAGCGCTGGCGTGGGGTTTGGGGGGTGGGGGCCCCGGAGGGAGCGGGGGGCGTAGCGGGGGGCATGTGGCGGCTCCAGAAGTCGGGCAGGGCGGCGCGGGATCTTCGGTGTGTCCGAAGGCAGGGTATCGAGTCTAGTTTTGGTTAGAGGTTGTAGCTATAGTGAGTGGTGCGAGCGCGTGACGCCGTGGTGCGGCGTACCGCGTTCCTTCGTGCTTCTTCGAGGTCAGGGGTCTCTCATGTCCGCAGCCACGCCATCCGCCCCACTGCACGTCGTCCTCGGTACCGGCCCGGCCGGCACCACGCTGGCCGAGGAACTGCTCCGGCAGGGCTTCCGCGTACGGACCGTCGACCGCTCGGGCCGGGGCGGCCTGCCGGGGGCGGAGGCCGTCGCCGCCGACCTGGGGTCACCGGTCGCCGCCCGGGAGGCGGTGGCCGGGGCCGAGGTGGTCTACCACTGCGTCAACGTGGCCTACGAGCTCCAGGTGGAGGTGATGCCCGCCCTCCAGAAGGTCATCGTGGACGCCGCGGCGGCGGCCGGCGCCCGGCTGGTGGTGATGGACACCCTCTACCCGTACGGGCCGTCCGGCGGCGTGCCGCTGACCGAGGACGCCCCGTGGCGGGCCACTTCCCGCAAGGGGCGGATGCGGGCCCAGTTGGACCGGGCGTACCTGGCGGCCCACGACGCGGGACGGCTCCCGGTCGTCCTGGGCCGCGCCGCCGACTTCTACGGGCCGCGCGTCCTCAACTCGACGCTGGGCGGCACAACCTTCCCGGCGGCCCTGACCGGCGGCACGGCCCTGGCCCTCGGCAGCCTGGACCTGCCGCACAGCTTCACCTACATCGGGGACGTCGCCCGCGGGCTGGCCCGGCTCGGCCAGGAGCCGGACGCGTACGGGAAGGCCTGGCACCTGCCGACGGCCCCGGCTCCCACGGTGCGCGAGGTGCTGGCTCTGGTGCGGGAGCGCGCCGGGGTTCCGTTCGAGACGGAGGTACTGGCGGAGCCGCGACCCTGGGGGCCGTTCGACGAGGCGTTCATGGCGGAGTACGCCGAGCTGTTCTACCAGCACACCGAGGCGCAGACGATGGTCTCGGACGCGTTCGAGCGGCGCTTCGGCATGACGCCGACCCCGCTGGCTGACGGGATCGGCGCGACGGTGGAGTGGTACCGGGAGTGGCTGGTGGAGCAGGGGGCAGCGGTGGGGGCCGGGGAAGGTACGGCCTGAGGGGCAGCCTGGGGCGGCGCTTCAGGGGGCCGGTTGCCCGGCCGGGGCGGGAGACGGTGCTTCATCGGTGCCCGAGACCGCTGCGGTCCGGGCCCGCCCCGGCAGCCGGAGCGCCAGGGCCATGCCGACGGCTGCCACACCCGCGAGGATCGTGAGCGTCGGGCCCATGGCGGAGACGAAGACGGGGTCGCTTCCGTGCAGCCCGCCGCCGGGCCCCGCCCCACCCCCGGGCGCGGCGAACGCCGTCATCAGCATGGTCGCCGCGGCCACTCCCAGCGTCGGCCCGATGTTCATCGCTGTCTGCTGGAGACCACCGGCCACTCCGGCAGTGTGTGTGGACGCCTGGCGTACGACGACGGCCGTCGCGGTCACCATCACCGTGCCGAACCCGGCGCCCAGCAGCAGGAAGCAACTGCCGATAGCCACGCTGCCCGACGTCTGGCCGAGCCGGGACATCAGGAACACGCCGCCGGCGATCAGGGCTGCCCCGTACAGCGTCGTGCGGCGCGCGCCCAGCCGCCGTAGCAGGACGGCCGAGGCCGGTGCGCCCAGCACCATCGTCACGGCGAGCGGCAGCGTCTCCAGGCCGCTGCGGAACGGGTCCAGCGCGAGGACGTCCTGGAGGTAGTACGTGCAGAGGAACAGCGCGCCGAACATGGCCGCTGAAGCGCTGACCAGGATGCCGAGGGCCGGGGTGACGCCCGGGGCGCGGAGCACGCCGGACGGGACCAGCGGCGCGGACGTCCGCGACTCGTGCCGTACGAAGGCCGCTGCGGCCACGACGGCGGCCGCGAGCCCGAGTGCGGTGACGGGCGTCCAGCCGGACTCCGGCAGCCCGACGAGCGTGTGCACCAGGCCGCTCAGGGCCACCGCGAGCAGGCAGGCGCCGGGCAGATCGAGCCGGTCCGGCCGGGACGGCCGTACGGGGGCGGGCAGGGGCTCGGCGCCGCCCTCGGGGCCCGCCCCTGGCACCCGTACCGCCAGGGCCACGGCGCACGCCCCCAGCGCGGGGACGACGTTGAGGAAGAAGACCGCCCGCCACCCCAGGTGGGCGGCGAGCGCGCCGCCGAGTACGGGACCGGCCGCGGCCGCGAGCCCGATGGCGCTCGTACGGATCGCGATGGGCCTGCCGAGCCGGTCGGGCGGGTAGGCCGAGCGGAGCATACCCAGCGTGGCCGGTTGCAACAGCGCGCCGAACACGCCCTGGGCGACGCGCAGGCCGATGACCCAGCCGATGCCGGTGGCCAGCCCGATGCCCGCCGAGGTGACGGCGAAGCCGAGCACCCCGGTGGCGAAGACCCGCCGGTGGCCGTAGCGGTCACCGAGCCGGCCCGCGAAGACGAGCAGTCCGGCCACGGCGATCAGATAGCCGGTGCTCGCCCATTGGACCTGTACGAAGGTGGCGCCCAAGTCCCGTTGCAGGGTGGGCTGGGCGACGGTCAGCACGGTGCCGTCCAGGGCGACGATCACGGCCCCGGTGATGCTGCTGACGAGGGTGAGATGCCGGAGACGGGTCGGAGTCATGGGGTCACCGGGCCGCCGGGCCTAGGTGTGCGTCGAGCGCGGCGCTCAGCAGCGGCTCGACGTCGGCGGTGCCGGTCGCGAGCTGGAGGCTGCCCCATCCCCACAGTTGGGCGATGCCGTGCAGGTTGGCCCAGAGGGCGCCCGCTACGACGGCGGGGTCGGCGGCCGGGCGGGTCCCGACCTGGGCGATCAGGTCGACGAGCGTGCTGAACAGCGGCAGGCTCGTATCCCTTAGCCCGAGGTGGCCGCTCTCCAACAAGTCGTGGCGGAACATCAGCTCGTACATGCCGGGGCGCGTGCGGGCGAAATCCAGGTAGGCACGGGCAAGAGTGTGCAATTGCGCGCGCGGGTCCGGCGGGCTGTCGGCCGCCGACGCCGCTAGGTGCTCCGACAGCTCGCCGAAGCCCTGCCGCGCGATGGCGGACAGCAGGGAGAGGTGCGTGGGGAAGTAGCGGCGCGGGGCCCCGTGCGAGACGCCGGCGCGGCGGGCGATCTCCCGCAGCGTCAGCGCCTGCACTCCCTCGGTCGCGACCAGTTCGGCTCCGGTGGTCACCAGGCGGGACCGGAGCCCGCCGTCTTCCGGCTGCGGCCCCGAGGGCTCGCTCGACGTGTGCATAGACAGTGTCTACCAGTGGCGAGTAGACGCTGTCTACTCACCGTTTTCCGGAGCTGTGGGATAATGATCATGGCCCGCATGTCGCGGGCATTCCATATACGTACGCCCGGCTCTCCCGGGCGGAAACGGGGTTTACGGGAAATGCGGATTTCCGGAAAGCGCGGCCGGGTGGCCGGAATCGCGGCCAGCGCGGTGTTCGTCGGCGGCATGCTGCTCGGTACGGCTTCGCCTGCCAGCGCCAAGTCGAACGACTACGCGTGCGGCAACTGGAAGAGCGGCAAGCACAAGTGGACCGCCAGCTGCATCGTGTGGAGCGGCAAGGCGCGCGCCGAGACCGAGTGCTGGAATTCCAAGCGGAAGACCTATGCCAAGAACGGCGCCTGGGTCGGCCGTGGCTCGTGGTCGTTCGGCGGCGACTGCGGCAAGGACAAGCTGGTGTCGGTCGGTACGAACTGGAAGCGCTGACCTGGCGCGGCGGAAACTGGCGGCGCTGACCTGAAGCGCTGATACGAAGGGCGTCCGGGACGGTTCCACCACCAGCCCGGACGCCTTTTCCGCTACGGGAGGCCGGCTCCGGCTGCGCCTTCGCACCGCACCCCGCACACTGGCAACAATTGCCTCGTCGCGCGGCACGAAGCCGTAATCGGCGGCACGAATCCTGATTCCGGGGGCGCGGCGAATCAAATCAGCAGGACCGAAGGGGCTGATTTGTGATGCGAGTAGCGGTCGTAGGACAGGGATATGTGGGCTTGACCGGAGCGGTCGCCCTCGCCCATCAAGGCCATCACGTCACCGGGGTCGAGCAGGACCCGGACCGGCTGCGCCTCCTGGACGCGGGCCGGGCCCCGGTCTTCGAGCCCGGACTGCCGGAGCAGCTGGCGGCCGCGCAGGCCACCGGGCGGCTCGGTTTCTCCGGCTCCGTCACCGAAACGCACCGGCGGACACCGTTCGACATCGTGCTCGTCACGGTCGGCACGCCGCCAGCCGCCGACGGGTCCGCCGACCTGACGCAGGTCACCTCCGTACTGGACGAGATCCTGCAACTGCTGCCCGCCCCCTGCGTGGTACTGAAGTCCACCGTGCCGCCCGGTACGAGCGCCGTGCTCGCCGAGACGTATCCCGGACTGCGGGAACGCTTCGCGTACAACCCCGAGTTCCTCAACCAGGGCAGCGCGCTGGACGACTGGGCCGTGCCCGCCCGTATCGTGGCCGGAACCTGGGGCGAGGCCGGGCTGCGGGCGCTGCGTGAGCTGTACGAGGGGATCGCCGCGCCGTGGGTCGAGACCACGCCGTCCGGCGCCGAAATGATCAAGTACGCCAGCAACGCCTTCCTCGCCACGAAGATCAGCTTCGCGAACGAGGTGGCCGGCATGTGCTGCGGCCCGGACATCGACGTCGACCACGTGATGCAGGGCGTCGGCTTCGACCCACGGATCGGCCACGCCTTCCTCCAGCCCGGCCTCGGCTACGGCGACTCCTGCCTGCCCAAGGACACCAACGCGCTGGCCCACTGGGCGAGCACCGAGGGCCTGCCGACCCCGCTGCTGCGCGCCACCATCGCCGTCAACGACGCCCAGTTCGGGCTGGCCGTCCAGCTGCTGCGCACCGAACTCGGCGACGGGCCCGCCGACGGCCTGGCGGACGCGGAGATCGCGGTGCTCGGCGTACGGTACGAGCCCTGGAGCGACGACCTGCGCGCGGCGCCCAGCCGGACGGTGGTCCCGGCGCTGCTCGGCCAGGGCGCGCGCGTACGGGTGTGGGACCCGGGCACCGACACGGACGCCATCGCGGGGCTCTTCCCCGGCGCCCGCCCCGCGCCCGGCCTGACGGAGGCGGTCGAGGGGGCGCACGCCGTCGTGGTGCTCACCGAGTGGCCGCAGGCGATCGAGGCGGACTGGCGGGCCCTGTCCGCCCTGCTGTACGAGCCGCGGCTGGTCATCGACGGCAAGAACTGCCTCAGCCCCGAGCAGATGGCCGCCCTGCCCGTCCGCTACCGCAGCATCGGCACCCGGCTGCCCGCGTCGGCCGTCAGCGGCAGGTCCGGCCCGTCCGTAAGCGGCAGGTCCGGCCCGGCGGCCGGTGCGCGTGGCGCGGGGCCGGCGCCGGAAGCCGCGGTCCGCAGCCGCCCTCCGGAGCCGCCGCCCCCTCTCCCAGACCGGTGAATATCGGGACGTAAGGAACCGTGCGCGGCCGTCGCGGGTACGGACACAGGGACACAGCGGTCGGCGCCCACGGCGAGGAGAGCGTTTCCGGTGAATCAGCCACCCACGCTGGACGAGCCGCCCCCGGACGAAGCACCCCCGGAGGCGGCCCGTCCGGAACCGTCGGCGTGGGCCCCGATGCGCCGCCGGATGTTCCGGGCGCTGTGGATCGCCCAGCTCGCCGCCAACATGGGCACCTGGATGCAGACCGTCGGCGCCCAGTGGCTGATGGGCGACCTCGGCGGCGGCCCGCTGGAGGTCGCCCTCGTCCAGACGGCCACCACCCTGCCGGTCTTCGCGCTGGTGGTGCCCGCCGGAGCACTCGGCGACATCCTCGACCAGCGGCGGCTGCTCCTCGGCGGGCAACTGCTGATGTTCATCGGCGCGGCCGGCCTGGCCGCCGTCACCGCCGGTGACCAGGCCACCCCGACGCTGCTGCTCCTGCTCACCGCCGTGATGGGCGTCGGCGAGGCCTTCTGCATCTCCTCCTTCCAGTCCATCCAGCCCGAACTGGTCACCAAGGACGAGATCCCCCAGGCAGCCCTCCTGAACAGCGCCAACGGCAACGTCGCGCGAGCCGCCGGACCGGCCCTCGGCGGCATCCTGATCTCCGCAGCCGGCCCGGCGGCCACCTTCGGGATCAACGCGCTGTCCTTCCTGGGCGTGATGGTCGTCCTGTACGCCTGGCGGCGACCCGCCACCCACCGCCCGCTGGGCTCGGAGCACGTACGCGGCGCGATCCGCGCGGGCGCCCGGTACGTGCGCAGGGCACCGGAGTTCGGTGCCGTACTCGGCCGCTCCGGGCTGTTCATGCTCTTCGCGGGCGGCCTGTGGGCGCTGCTCCCGGCGATCGCCCGCGGCCCGCTGGGCATGAGCGCGGGCGGCTACGGGCTGCTGCTCGGCTGCGTCGGGGTGGGCGCGGTGGCCGGTGCGCTGGCCCTGCCCGCGGTACGGCCCCGTACGACGACGAACGGCCTGGTCACCGTCGCGATGATGCTGTACGCGGCCACCATGGCCGTGATCGGACTGGTCACGTCGTCGCTCGTCGCCGCCGTCGCACTGATCATCTCGGGCCTGGCCTGGGTGGCGGTGCTCTCCACCCTCTCCGCCTCGGCCCAGATCCTGCTCCCCGTCTGGGCACGCACCCGCGCGCTCGCCTACTACCAGCTGGTCTTCATGGGCGGCCAGGCGGTCGGAGGGGTGGGCTGGGGGCTGGTGGCCGACTGGTTCGGCGTGCAGAGCGCGTTCGTGATCGCGGGCATCGGGCTGGCGCTGACCACGGTGGTGGGCATGCGGACGATGCCGATGCCCGCGGGCCACATCGACATGGAACACGTCCAGCACTGGCCCGAGACGGAGAGCATGCAGACGCCGGGCCGCAACATCGGGCCCGTCATGGTCATCGTGGAGTGGCGGGTGGACCGGCCGGACGCGGAGGCGTTCATCCGGGCCATGCGGCCGGTCGGCCAGGCCCGGCGGCGGACCGGCGCCACGATGTGGGGCCTCTACGAGGACATGGACGATCCGACGCTGTTCCTCGAAACGTTCACCGTCGTCTCCGAGCGGGAGCATCTGCGCCAGCACCTGGAACGCGGGACCAAGGAGGACCAGGAGCTGGAGCTCCGGGCACGCGGCCTGACCCGCCCCGGCAGCGCTCCCCGCGTACGGCACCTGATCTGGGCGTACGCCCTGGACCGCGACGAGGAGCTGACGGCGCACGAGCACTGAGCCGCCGGGGCGGCAGGCCGTGCCGTGCGCCCCCGCCCCGCTCCCGCCACGCCCCCACCCGCACCCGTCCGCATCCTGGACCGCCCTCCCGGACGCATACGTGTTGTATCTATGCTGTGCACATGCCCTCATCCGTCGCTCCGGTCACTGCTGCCCCGGACACCCCACGCGCCACGAACGCCTCCGCACCCGGCCCCGCCGCCGCGCCCGCCAAAGCCCCGCCCGCCGCCGAGCGGGTCTACGCGTACGTCAAGCAGGCCGTACTGGAGCGCCACTACGAGGGCGGCATGCTGCTCACCGAAGGGGAGCTGGCCGAGGCCGTCGGCGTGTCGCGCACGCCCGTACGGGAAGCGCTGCTGCGCCTGGAGGTCGAAGGGCTGCTGAAGCTCTACCCGAAGAAGGGCGCCATGGTCCTGCCGGTCTCCGCCCAGGAGATCGCGGACGTGGTGGAGACCCGGCTGCTCGTCGAGGAGCACGCCGCGCGCAAGGCCGTGCCGGCCTCTCCCGCGCTCATCGCCGAGCTGGAGGACCAGCTCGCCAAGATGGTGGAACTGGCCGCCTCCGGCGACCTCGCCGCCGTCTCGGTGGCCGACCGCTGCTTCCACGCCGCTATCGTCCGCAACGCCGGGAACCAGATCCTGGACCGGCTGTACGAGCAGCTGCGGGACCGGCAGCTGCGGATGGGCGTCGCCGTGATGCACGCCAACCCGGATCGGATCGCGAAGAACATCGCGGAGCACGGCGAGATCCTCCAGGCGCTGCGCGCCGGGGACGCGGCCGCGGCCGTGGACGCCGTGCACCGCCACGTCAGCTGGGTGCGGAACCTGGCGCAGGGGGACGTCCGATGAGCGGCGGAACGACGAGCGGCGGAACGACGAGCGGCGGTACGGCGGGCGGCGGTACGGCGGGCGGCGGTATATCGGGCGGCGGCCCCACGGGCCACGGCACCCTGCTGCCCGGCGACCCGCCCGGCGGCCGCAAGGCCATGGCCGTCTGGGGCATCGGCGTCGCCGTCTACTTCGTGGCGATCACCTACCGTACGAGCCTCGGCGTGGCGGGCCTGGACGCGGCGGAACGTTTCCACATCAACGCCTCCGCGCTCTCCACCTTCTCCATCCTCCAGCTCCTCGTCTACGCGGGCATGCAGATACCCGTCGGCCTGATGGTCGACCGGCTCGGCACCAAGAAGGTGCTGATCCTCGGCGTCGTGCTGTACACCGTCGGCCAGTTCGGCTTCGCGCTGTCGCAGTCGTACGCCATGGCACTGGGCTCGCGCGCACTGCTCGGCTGCGGTGACGCGCTGACGTTCATCAGTGTGCTGCGGCTGGGCGCGCGCTGGTTCCCGGCCCGCCGGGGCCCGTTGATAGCCCAGATCGCCGCCCTCATCGGCATGGCGGGCAACCTCGTCTCCACCCTCGTCCTGGCCCGCCTCCTGCACACCTTCGGCTGGACCCCGACCTTCGTGGCCAGCGCGCTCGGCGGCTTCGTCGTCCTCGCCCTGGTACTGGCCTTCCTCAAGGACCATCCCGAGGGTTACGAGCCCGCCCCGGCTCCCGCCACACACACCGGCGGCGCGTACGTCCGCCGCCAGATAGCCGACGCCTGGCGCGAGCCGGGCACCCGGCTGGGCATGTGGGTGCACTTCACCACCCAGTTCCCGGCGATGGTCTTCCTGCTGCTGTGGGGCCTGCCGTTCCTCGTCGAGGCCCAGGGCCTGACGCGCGGTGAAGCGGGCGAACTGCTCACCCTCGTCGTGCTGTCCAACATGGTCGTCGGCCTGGTCTACGGGCAGGTCATCGCCCGCCACCACAACGCCCGTACGCCGCTGGCGCTCGGCACCGTCGCCGCCACCGCGCTGCTGTGGGCGGTCACGCTGGCCTGGCCGGCCGACCACGCGCCCGTATGGCTGCTGATCGTCCTGTGCACCGTGCTCGGCGCCTGCGGCCCCGCCTCGATGATCGGCTTCGACTTCGCCCGCCCGGCCAACCCGCCGGAGCGCCAGGGCACCGCCTCCGGCATCGTCAACATGGGCGGTTTCACCGCGTCGATGACCACGCTGCTGGCGATCGGCGTCCTGCTGGACGCGACCGGCGACAACTACCGGATCGCGTTCGTCTCCGTCTTTGTCCTGGAGGCGCTGGGCGTCGCACAGATCCTGCGGCTGCGCGGCCGGGCGCACCGGCGGGAGCGGGAGCGGCTGGTGACCAGCCGGGTGGAGGCGGTGCACGTACCGGCGTGAGGGGCCGAGGGGCCGGGCGGGGGTGTTCCCGGCCGTACGCCCGTGAAAGCTCGCGCCCTACGACGTGACCGTCCCTGCACCGTCCCCGTCACGGCGTGATCGCGAAATGCTCCAGCACCGCGTCCGCCAGCGGCCGGTCGCCGTCGATCTTCACCTGCCCGGCGACGGCGGCGGGCCGCACCCGGCCGCAGGCCAGCCGGAAGAACGTCTCCCAGTCCATCGCCAGCGTCACGGCCGGGCCGAGCGAGACGCTCTCGTCGATCGTGCCGTTGCCCTGCGCGTCCACCCGGACCGTCCGCATGAACTCCAGCGCGCCGCCCACGTCGAAGACCACCGCCGAATCGGCGGGCGCGCCCGCGTCCTTGGCGACCACCTTCGGCAGCGCGAGCAGCAGCAGGTCCCGGGTGAGCTGCGCGCCGGGGGAGTCGAGGTTGCCGGGCAGGTTCAGCGCGTGGCGCAGGTCCTGTTCGTGCACCCACACGTCGAACGCCCGCTGCCGCAGGGCGTACGCGAGCGTGCGGTCCTCACCGAGCGGGGTGCGCAGCACCGTCTCGGGGTCGCGGGTCTCGTTGCGCAGCGACCGCGCGCGGCGGATGACCATGTACTCCAGCTCGGCGGTCATCTCCGGGCCGGTGTGGTGCCGCCGGACGTCCACCTGGAGCTCCATCCGGCGGGCGAATTCCGTGCGTACGTGGTAGAGGTCGCGCGGCAGGGAATGGATGGGCCGGGGGTCCCCGAGCATCTCGCTCTCCAGGCCGATGATGTGCGAGACGATGTCGCGCACGGACCACCCCGGAAGGTCCGTCGCCCGGTTCCACTCGCCTTCCACAAGTGGCTTGACCAGCTCGGATATCGCCTCGATGGAGTGCGACCAGGCATCGATGGAGGGCTGCAGGCTGGGATGGACGGTCACGGGACCCCTCGGACGGTTCGTACGCGGGCTGCGGTCTGTGCAGTTAAGTTACGCTGCGCACGGGTACCCCGGCAGCGCTTTCGGGTGACCATCGTAGGCTGATTTTTGACGGCGGACCGGTTCGAATGCTTAGGCGGTGGTACTGTGCGCGCTTCACTGATCCAGCTGCACGTGGATCCGGCGGAACCAGTCAATTCACGCCATGAACGGGCCGGTTCACTGGTCCGCGAGCGAGCGGCCAGCGACCTGGTCGTCCTCCCCGAACTGTGGCCGGTCGGCGCCTTCGCGTTCGAGACCTTCGCCGACCAGGCGGAACCCTTCGAAGGCCCCACCCACCAGGCGATGTCGCAGGCCGCGCGCGACGCCGGCGTCTGGCTGCACGCGGGCTCCTTCGTCGAACGGGCCCCCGACGGCACCCTCTACAACACGTCCCTGGTCTTCTCCCCGGACGGCGCCCTCGCCGCCTCCTACCGCAAGATCCACCGCTTCGGCTTCGACAAGGGCGAGGCCGTGCTGATGGGCGCCGGCGACACACCGGTCACCGTGCCGCTCCCCGACACCACCCTGGGCCTCGCCACCTGCTACGACCTGCGCTTCCCCGAACTCTTCCGGCAGTTGGTGGACGCCGGCGCGCAGACCCTCGTCATCCCCGCGGGCTGGCCCGCCCGCCGCCGCGCGCACTGGTCGCTGCTGGCCCGCGCCCGCGCGGTCGAGAACCAGAGCTACGTACTGGCCTGCGGCACCGCGGGCACCAACGGCGGCGTCGAGCAGGCGGGCCACAGCGTCGTCGTCGACCCGTGGGGCGAGGTCCTCGCGGAGGCAGGGCCGTACGAAGAAGTGCTGACCGTCGACCTGGACCCGGCCAAGGTGGCGAAGACCCGCGCCGACTTCCCGGCCCTGCGCGACCGGGTACTGGGCCTGCCCACCCCGTAAAGCCCGCTCACCCCTCCCTCTCCCGCTCCGCAAGCCGGATCACACACACCGCCACGGCGATCAGCAGCGCCGCGTCGGCGTCCTCCCGCACCACGTGCACCGCATAGGTGTCCCGCACCGACAGCCAGCGGCGCGAGATGTCCGCCAGCAGTTCGCCGTCGTACTCGACGGCGAACTCGCGGTCCAGGATCTTGCCGCTGACGTCCAGCTCGGTGCCGTCCACCAGCTCGACCCGGTAGTGGTTGCGCAGCAGCGACAGCCGCTTGCGCCGGACGGTGGCCAGCGGCCGGTCGTCCCGCTCGATCGTCATGGTGTCGCGCAGGGCGAGCCACTTCTTGCGGATGGTCACCAGCACCCGCCGCTCGGGGTCCTTCAGCTCGAAGGTCTCCCGCAGCCGCAGCGCCTTGCCGTCGACGAGATACACGTGCCGCCCGTGCTCGTCGTCGATCCAGTAGTCGTCACCGATGCCGAAGATCCGGTCGTGCACGAGAAGCTTCATGCCGGACATGTTCCCGGCCGCCTCGCCCCCACGCGCCCGCACGCCCCGGGACACGCCGCCACCGGCCCGCCCGCGCACCCAGGTGACCTTGGAACGGGCTTGCGCGGGTCCTTCGCCCCCGCAGGCCACCGCACCCGGACCATGACCCCATGGCAGACGCGGCGACGACACGGCACTTCACCCCGGACCCGGGCTGCACCCGCTGCACCCACCTGAACACGACCCGCCGCCGCGCCGCGGCCGCCCACGACCACAGCGCCGAGACGGACGCCCGGGTCCTGATCAAGGAACACGTGCGCACGGCGCACGGGACGGAGCTGGAGGAGGGGTGGACGTGAGGGGCGGGGCGCCGCCGGGACAGACATTGAACTGCCGCCGCACCAGCACGCTCGCATCCGACCGTGGTCTACACGGACAGCCCGCCGTGCCGGCGTTGGCATCTGTCGTACTGCAAGTGCAGACGACGGAGGTCTTGCAGCGCGGCAACGGGAAATGGGTACCGCATCCACTTCGCCCTGTAGCCGTCCTCCCCGTGGAGCCGGGCCACCGATTGAGCAGCCTCCAGGACGACGTGCCCGAGGAGGCCAAGGGGCTGAGTGGAGGTCCACGAGAGTGTGCCTGCCCGGTCCGGCACGTCGAAGCTCGTGGACATGTCGGGAAACCGGTAGATCGCGATGTGCACGTCCGAGCCGCTGCGGCGCAGGACCCACCTGACTTCGGCCGGCTCAAGATCGAAAGAGAAACGCTGGACGGAGGTGCGGCCGTGGAGCCCTGCGACACCGTGGAGCACGTCTGCGAGGGCGTCCGTGCAGTAGCTCACGAAGTCTTTCCGCTCCGATGCACCGTCCGCGATCCGGCAGATCGCCCAACCAGTACCTCTCAGTTCCCAGCTGAACTCAAGCTGACTCATCCCACCCCCTGCCGGTGCTCTTCTTCCGAAGGCGACGGTACAGCGGCGGTGAGGGCAGCCCACCCCACCCTTCGCGCCGGCCGTCGCCGCCGCGGCGGAGCGCATGGCCTGATCAGGCGCGGTGTACGGGCGTGATCCTGCGTTCACGGCCGGGTGGCAAGCTTGGAGCATGAACGATGCCGCCCCCGCGCCCCGCCGTGCCCGTGTCCGTGCCCCCGAGCTGATCGGCAAGGGCGGCTGGCTGAACACCGGCGGTAAGGAGTACACCCTTACTGACCTGCGGGGACGCATTGTCATTCTCGATTTTTGGACCTTTTGCTGCGTGAACTGCCTGCACGTCCTGGACGAGCTGCGGGAGCTGGAGGAGCGGCACCGGGACACCGTGGTGATCATCGGGGTGCACTCGCCGAAGTTCGTGCACGAGGCCGAGCACCAGGCCGTCGTGGACGCCGTCGAGCGGTACGAGGTCGAGCACCCGGTGCTGGACGACCCCGAGCTGGCCACCTGGAAGCAGTACGCGGTACGGGCCTGGCCGACGCTGGTCGTCATCGACCCCGAGGGGTACGTCGTCGCGCAGCACGCCGGTGAGGGGCACGCGCACGCCATCGAGACGCTGGTGGCGGAGCTGGAGGCCGAGCACGAGGCGAAGGGGACGCTGCGGCGCGGCGACGGGCCGTACGTGCCGCCGGAGCCGGTCGCCACCGACCTGCGCTTCCCCGGCAAGGCGCTGCGCCTGCCCGGCGGCACGTTCCTGGTCTCCGACACCACCCGGCACCAGCTCGTGGAGCTGGCCGCGGACGGCGAGACCGTACTGCGCCGGATCGGCAGCGGCGAGCGCGGCTTCGGCCCGGACTCCTTCAGCGAGCCGCAGGGCCTGGCGCTGCTGCCGGACGGCACGGTCGCCGTCGCCGACACCGTCAACCACGCGATCCGCACGTTCGACCCGGAGACCGGCGAGATCGCGACCGTGGCCGGCACCGGCAAGCAGTGGTGGCAGGGCTCGGCGACCTCCGGCCCCGCCCGCGACGTCGACCTGTCCTCGCCGTGGGACGTGGCCTGGTGGCAGGACCGGTTGTGGATCGCGATGGCCGGCGTGCACCAGCTGTGGACGTACGACCCGGCCACGGGGGCCGTCGAGGCGGTCGCCGGTACGACGAACGAGGGCCTGGTGGACGGGCCGGTGGCCGAGGCGTGGTTCGCGCAGCCGTCCGGGCTGGCGGCGGGCGGCGACCGGCTGTGGGTCGCCGACTCCGAGACCAGCGCGGTCCGCTGGCTCGACACCGACCTGGTCGTGCACACGGCGGTCGGCACCGGCCTGTTCGACTTCGGGCACCGCGACGGCGACGCGGCCCAGGCACTGCTCCAGCACCCGCTGGGCGTCACCGCGCTGCCCGACGGCTCGGTGGCGGTCTCCGACACGTACAACCAAGCGCTGCGCCGCTACGACCCGGCGACCGGTGAGGTCACCACGCTCGCCACCGACCTGCGCGAGCCGTCGGACGCGGTGCTGGTCGGCGGCGAAGGCTCCGGCGATCCGGAGATCGTGGTGGTCGAATCGGCGCGGCACCGGCTGACCCGGCTGCGGCTGCCCGAGGAGGCCGTACGGGTCGAGTCCGTCGCGCACCGCACGCAGCGCGCGGCGACCGAGGTCGGCCCCGGGAAGCTCAGCCTCGACGTCATCTTCCAGGCCCCGGCCGGCCAGAAGCTGGACCTCCGGTACGGCCCGTCCACGCGCCTGCTCGTCAGCTCGACCCCGCCCGAGCTGCTGGCCTCCGGCGACGGCGCGGACACCGACCTCAGCCGGGAGCTGGTCTTCGCGGACGGCGTGACGGAGGGCGTGCTGCACGTCTCCGCGATGGCGGCGTCCTGCGACGACGACCCGGCGATCGAGTACCCGGCCTGCCATGTGCACCAGCAGGACTGGGGCGTGCCGGTGCGGGTGGTCGAGGGCGGTACGGGGCGGCTGGCGCTGGTGCTGGCGGGGATGGACGAGGCGGCCGCCGGGTGACACGGGGCGCCGGCCCGGGGCCGCCCCCGGGCCGGCGCCCGCCTACCCCTTCGGCTTCGTGTAGCTCTCCGCCCGGTTCAGCGTGCTCTGCCAGTACGTGACCTGAGAGGCACCGACCGCCACCGGCGCGGTCGGGAAGGAGACGCGCTGCGGCGGCCCCTTCGGGGCGCCGTTCAGGTCGCTGCCGCTGAACTCGATCGTCGCGTACGTCTTCTTGCCGCTGCCCTTCTGGGCTGCGGTGGCGGTGGGAATGCTCGCCCAGACCGCGCCCTTGGGCCGGACGGTCTCCACGTCCCCGCCCATGACATTGCTGCCCTTGAGCAGCGGCAACGGGTCCTTGGCGCCGCCGAAGCGGATCAGCGGGTGGTGGTAGACCAGGCAGGAGCGGGTGCTGCTGGTGTTCACGGCCTTGATCACGACGTGGTCGTTCGGCGTGTGCGCATACACCTCGAAGCGGAACATCCCCGGGCCGCAAGCCCGCGCACTCCGCGAACCGGCCGCCGCCCCGGCCCCCGCGCCCGCTGCCGCGCCACCGCCGATGATCTTTTTCTTCTTGCTCTTCGACGAGGACTTCGAGGACTTCGAGGACTTCGAGGACTTCGAGGACTTCGAGGACTTCGAGGACGACTTCTTCGCGCTCTTCTTGCCCTTCGAATTCCCGGAGCAACCGGTCAGCGCGAGCGATCCGGCCATCGCGACGGCGAGCGCCGCGTAGGCGGCGGAGCGGCGGGAGCGGCGTGCGGACATGGGGTCCCCCAGTGGTGTCACGGTGATCGGTACGACGAGTGCGCCGGTGGGGCGTGTGACGGTGTCATGGCAAAGCCACCATAGCGAGTGAGGCACGGGACGCCAGTGCCGTCACCTTCTGTGCCAGAACGCCGCAATCAGTCGCAATAAACGTCATTCTGTGCGGGGGGAAAGCCTGGCGCCGGGGCACAGTCACTACCCGACGGGGCCTCGTTCTCCCCGGGTTCCGGTCAGCGAACCGCCGGCTTCGTCGAGCAGGCGCAACTGGTCGGCGGCTTCGAGCTGCCGGGGGTGGTTCAGCCCGACGAGGCCCTCGTAGGCGGCGGTCAGGGTGGCGCGGGCCTCTTCGTCCCGGTGGCAGCGGCGCAGGACGATGCCGAGGTCGAGGCGGGCCGGTTCGCTCCAGGCCGGCATACGGGCCGCCTCGAAGCGGGCGACCGCGTGCCGTAGCGGTGCTTCGGCCTCAGCCCAGCGGTGCAGGGCGGCGAGGTCGTTGCCGATGTGCTGCTGGGCCGATGCCCGGTACAGGTCGATCAGTTCGTGGGGCTTTCCCGGGATGCCGGCGCGGCACAGGGCCTCGCTGCGCCGGTGGACGGTCAGTGCCTCGTCCGGGCGGCCGGCCTGGCGCAGGAGCCGGCCGAGGGCGTTGAGGATGGAGAGTTCGGCGAGCCGGCTCTGCGGGCCGGTCTGCCGGCTGAGGCAGTCGGCGCCTTGGTGGAGGTGGGCGATGCCTTCGTCGGACCGTCCGAGCCTGTCGAGAGCCAGAGCCGCGTAGTTGTGGGCCCAGCCGACCTGGAGCTGGTCGTCGGTCTCACGTGCCAGGGCCAGGGCCGCCTGCGCGGTGCTCAGCGCGGTGGCGTGGTCGTGGAGGCAGGTGTTGTGGGCCCAGGCGAGGTAGTTGAGATGGACGGTTTCGTCACGCCTGCTGTTCAGGGCGCGGGCGGAGCCGACGGCCCGCTCGAAGACCTCCGTCCACAGCTCCCAGTGCGAGGTGCGGTCGGAGAACCAGTGCATCGCCTCGGCGGTGTCGACGACCTCCCGGTGGCGGCCGGCCGTCTGGGTCCGGCGCAGGGCGGCGAGCCACTGGGTCCGTTCGGCCTCCAGCCAGGCGTGGGCCTGGTCGCGGTCGGCCGGCGCGGTGGCCGGGTCAGGGTCGCCACCCTCGTCGTCGCGGCAGCCGTCGGGGCGGTGGTCGATGGTGAACAGCCGGGCGGCGGCGGTGGCCCGGCGCAGCATCCAGGCATCGGTCCGGGAGTGGGCGAGGGAGATGTCGGCGGGTGTGTCCTCCTTGTCCAGCTGTGCGGTGGCGAACAGGCGGAGGAGGTCGTGGAAGCGGTAACGGTCGGCGCTGGGGTGGGGCTGGAGAAGGCCGGCGTCGGTGAGGTCCTGTGCGTACCTGGCCGCGTGGCGCAGGGGCAGGCCGGCCAGGAGGGCGGCGGTCCGGGGGCTGAAGTCGGGGCCGTCGGCGAGAGCGGCGCGGCGGAAGACGGTGCGGGCGGTCGGGTCCAGTTGCTGATAGGACAGCTCGAAGGCGGCGCGGACCTGGAGGGAGCCGGCCCGCAGCGCGTCGAGGCGGCTCTCGTGGGCGGCGAACCGGTCGACGAGCTTGGCGAGGCGTTCGCCGGGGCAGGAGGCCAGGCGCTGTCCGGCGATGCGTACGGCCAGCGGCAGGTGTCCGCACAGCTCGGCGAGGTCGCGGGCGGCCTGGCTCTCCTGACGGACGCGTTCGGGGCCGATGATGCGGGTGAGCAGTTCGACGGCTTCCTCACGGCGCAACAGGGCGAGTTCGGTGCGGTGCACGGCTTCGAGGCCCGCCAGCGTGTGGCGGCTGGTGACCAGGGTGAGGGTGGGGCTGTGGCCGGGTAGCAGGGGGCGGACCTGATCCTCGGTGGCGGCGTTGTCGAGCAGAAGCAGTGCGCGCCGCTCGCGCAGGACGGAACGGAGCAGCCCGGCGCGGTCCTCGGTGCCGGCGGGCACGGCGGCCTCCGCCACGCCCAGGGCGCGCAGCAGACGGGCGAGTGCGTCGCGGGGGGCGACGGGGCAGTCGTCCATGCCACGCAGGTCGAGGGTGAACTGCCCGTCGGGGAAGTGCGGGGCGAGGGTGTGGGCGGCGTGCACGGCGAAGCTGGTCTTGCCCAGGCCCGGCTGCCCGCAGATCACGGCCACCGGCGGCCGGGCCGGATCGAGGTCTTCCACCAGGGCCCGGAGCCGGTCGAGGGCCGGGCCGCGGGCGGTGAAGTCGCTCAGGTCACGGGGCAGTGCCAGCGTGTGGTGCGCGGCTGTCCGGGTGGCCGGTGGCTGTGCGGTGGCGGCGTCGCGGGCGGCGGGGGACCCGGCGGCCGGACGGGGGATTTCGGCGCGGTCCGGACGGAAGGCTTCGGCGCGAGCCGGGCGGGGGCGGCCCAGGCTTGCGAGGCGCTCCAGTTCTCGGGCGGCCGCGGGGTCCAGACGCAGGGCGGCGGACAGGGCCTGCACGGTCCGGCGCTGCGGGCCGCGGGAAGTGCCGCGCTCCATGTCCGACAGCCCGCGCACACTGACCCCCGCGCTCTGCGCCAGCTCCGCCTGGCTCAGCCCCGCGCCCGTGCGCAGCGCGCGCAGGTGCGCGCCGAAGGCGCCGCCAGCCGGTGTCCCGGTGCCCATCTGTGTGCATCCCCTGATCGACGTGGTCCCGGCAGGAACGGTGAAACCGTCCGGCAGAAGTATGCCCGACGCTACTTCTGCCGGTGGAAATGCCTGGGCCGCCTGCCTTTCATCGGGTTGGCTCTGAGGCGCGGACAAGGAACCGGAACCACCGGCGTCCCGAAGCCGCCCCCTTCCTCTCCGCGGAGCCGGCACCTGTGTGCGTGGGCCCGCGCCGACCACCTCAGGGAAGCCACCGATGAATCCGATCCCCGCACTACGCCGCGCGGGCAGACGCCTGGGCACCATGCTCATGGCCCTCCTGGCCACCTGCACCCTGATGACCGTCGGCAGCACGCCGGCCCAGGCGGAAACCTCCCAGCGGTACACCGTCATCGACTGGCACATGGAGGGCTTCGACGACACCAGTTCCGGGGGCAACGCGGGCGCGGACCGTGCGAACCGGTACCGGCAGATGGTCGCGCGACTCCGCGCCGCCTCGGGCCACGAGATGACCGGCGCCGACAGCCCGGCCCTGCTCGACACGCCGACACGGACGAACACGAACCGGGTCATCGAAGTCCGCGTCTGGACCAACGAGTACGGCGGCCCCAGTGAGTGCCACGTGAAGCTCTACTTCAGCGTGGACAACCTGTACCTCCTCGGCTTCACCGCCCGCGGCCACCACTATCAGTTCCATGACACCACGCTTCCGCTGGCGCGTGAGATCCAGAACTTCGAAAGGCTGGCCACTCCGCCGCTCTTCACCGATCTCGGTTACCGGGGCAACTACGACTCCCTGGACCCCAACGCCAACCGTCGGCACCTCGCGTACCGGGCGATCGACATGCAGCACCAAATGACGAACCTGAGCTACATCACCGACGCGACGCGCAACACCTACCGGGGCACCCTGGCCTACCTCATCGGTGCCACCGCCGAAGCCGCGCGCTTCGGCTGGATCGAGAACCGTATCGCCGCCGCCATCGACCTGGGTTTCGACCCGAGCGATCCGAACCACCCGGCCCACCTCGGCAACTTCGGTGTCGAACTGCAGACCCAGTGGTCGGCCCTGTCCCGCGTCGCTCACCAGACCGTGCACGGTGGGAACGCTGCTCCCGTGACGATCGACGGACGCGCGTACCGCAACGTCACGCAGATACGCCAGGGGACCGGGGGCGTCCCGCGACTCGCCCCCTTCCTCGGGCTCTACGCCAGCGGACGCTGACCACGCCCCCTGCCGGGCAGAGCCGAGTCGGCCCTGCCCGCCACCCCACGGTCCGCGCACAGCCCGCGGGACCGTACCGGCGAAGCCTCAGGCCCTGCCCCGGCGGGCCGAAGAATTCACAACGGAGGTAACCAATGAAGATCTCGGTGAAGAAGAAGACCGGCGTGGTCGGCGCCCTGTTCGCCGCCGCCTGCATGACTGTCGTGGCCACACAGACCCCTGCGGCCGCACAGGGCTCGGCCAGCGGGCTCACCAACTGGCAGACGTCGTACTGCCTCGACAGCGACGCCGACGGAGCCGTCTACACCAAGGACAACAGCAACGGCTGCGGCGTGAACAACCCCTACCAGCGCTGGTACTTCCACTCTTCCGGCAAGGGCGTGATGCTGCAGAACAGCAAGACCGGCCTCTGCCTCACAGGCGGGGGCACAGGAAGCGACCGCGTGATGGCCAGAGCCTGCGACTCCGAGAACCCCCGGCAGCTGTGGGAGCAGCACTACCAGGCGAACGGTACCTCCGTGCTGGTCAACCACCAGAACAAGCGCGCCCTGGACTCCAACATGAAGGGTCAGGCGTACACCAGCAACTTCTCGGAATCCAACTCCTACATGAAGTGGTGGATACCGTTCGACTAGCACCGGTGCCCACCCCGGGCTCCGCCCCGCGGCGCGATCGCGGGGCGGAGCCCGTTGGCCGTCCCGCAGGCGAGGACCGCTATGCGCCACCCGGCAGCCGGTAGACCGACACATGGGAGCCGGACTCGGCCGTGAACTCGCCGCCCTCCCAGTCCGCATGCCGGCACTCCAGCTCGAACCCCGCCAGCTGGGCCATGAGATCGAGTTCGGCGGGCCAGATGTAGCGGTGGGGGCTGCGGGCCAAGTGGGCCTTGCCGTCTTCGGTGTAGCGGAAGTGGTGGGAGGTGAGGTGCTGGTGGAGGGGGTCGTAGGTGTCCACGCCGAGGTAGCCGGGGTCCGAGGTGAAGACCACGGCGTGCTGGCCCGGCGGGAGTTTCCGCAAGGCGGGTACTTCCAGTTCGATGACGAAACGGCCGCCCGGGGCGAGGTGGCGGGCGGCGTTGCGGAAGCACTCGACCTGTTCGGGCTGGGTGAGGAGGTTGGAGATGGTGTTGAAGACGAGGTAGACGAGGTGAAAGGGGCCAGGGGCGGTGGCGGTTGCCATGTCGCCGATGACGACGGGGATGGTCGCCTCGTCGGCCTTTGCGCGTAGTTGGTCGATCATGGGCTGGGACAGCTCGATGCCGGTGACCGGGACGCCGCGCCGCGCGAGCGGTACGGCTACGCGGCCGGTGCCGACGGCGAACTCCAGCGCCCGGCCGCCGTCCGCCAGTTCCGCGAGGCGGTCCACGGTCGGGTCCAGTACCTCGGGGGCGAACATTCCGGTGCCGGGCGTGTCGTAGCGGCGAGCGGTTTCCGCGTCCCAGAGGGCTTCCTGATCGACGTGAGCGTCCTGAGCGTCCTGTCGTAAGGGCATGGCGTTCAGGGTGCTCTCGGTGGGGCTCGGCGGCAAAGGGTTTTGTGCGTGCGTCGCCGGGTGGGGACGCACGAAGCCGCCGTGTCAGTCCTCGTAGTGCATCCGGTGGGTCTCCTCGACCACCGGGGCCGCCGGACTCGGCGGCTGCATGCGGCGGCGCTTGAAGATGCTGACGTACGCCGCGATGCCGATGATGCCGACCGCCATCAGGATCAGACCGACGAGGTGGAGGTTGACTCCGGCCATCTGCCAGTCCACCGCGAAGGTCAGGATGCCTCCCAGCGCGAGCAGACCGATGCACCATCCGATGCCCATGGTTGTTGCCTCCGTACGCAATTGGATGTTCCGGGCCGGTCGTTGACCGGGTACCCGGGGCCGGTGGGGGCAATCGCGTGAGTCGGGGGGCCGGGAGACATGGCTGGACCGCGTCGTTCCGGGGACGGGGGCTTACGGCCGTACGGCGCGGTTCACGTCGTACTGCCAGTACGTCACCCGCGCGCCACCGTCGAAGCGGACACCGCCGGGCAGCTGGACGCGTGCGCGGGCCCCGGGTATGCCGTGGCCGCGGTGGTCCGTGAAGCCGACCGACAGGGCGTGCCGTTCGGGGGCGGAACCGGCGGCGGACGGCGTGAGGGCGGCGTACGCGGTGCCGCCGGGGGCGAGCGTGAGGGGCGAGCGGGGCGCGCTGCGGGTGTTCGGGGCGCTGGTGGGGGACACGTCACCGTCCCGCAGACGCGGGTACCCGTACAGATCGCAGGCAGCGGCGGAGGTGTTGGTGACCTGGAGGAGGAGGCGGCCGGGCGGCTGGGGGAGGGGCTTGGCCGCGACCACCACCTTCGAGGAGTCGCAGGCCGGGCGGCCGCTGTTGCCGACGGCCTGGCCGGTACGGGAA
Organism: Streptomyces paromomycinus; assembly: GCF_003865155.1. NCBI lineage: Bacteria > Bacillati > Actinomycetota > Actinomycetes > Kitasatosporales > Streptomycetaceae > Streptomyces > Streptomyces paromomycinus. The sequence goes on from NZ_BHZD01000001.1 coordinate 5,015,400, forward strand.
CTGCTGGGCATGCCCGGACCCAGCGGCTCGTCCGAGCCGCCGGAGTCCTTCCCGAAGGGGTGGAACGGCTTGGCGTCGCTGGTCTTGAGCGCCTCCTGCCCGCCGCAGGCGGTGAGCAGGCCGAGGACGGCCACGGCCGTGAGCCCGGCGGCAGCGGTCCGCAGGATACGGGTACGCGTGCGCCCGCCGTCGGCACGGCGGCGGGCGCTGTGGGCGGTGGCGGCCTCCGTAACGGTGTGGCGCGGCATGGGGGCTCCCGGGGTAGCTACGTCTGCTGCATGCTGTACTGCCACCCTGACGTGCTCCCCTGGCGCCTGGCTAACGCTTGCCTAACGGAATCGGCCCGGATCGGCGCGATCGGCTACTGCTCCCCGGCGCCGCTTCAGCACGGGCCGCCGACGACGGTGCGGAGCGCGCCGCCCGCGTTCTCGTCGTCGGTGCCGAGCACACCGTGGCGGGAGTGCGGCAGGCAGGCCAGCGCCTCTATTTTGTGGCCTGTGTAGCGGCCGAGAGGCTTCGGGGTCTTCCGTACGGACAGCTGTACCGCGCCCCGGCCGTCCACGGACACCGTCCCCGCGTCGTAGAGGGCGGAGTCGAACGGGCCGTCGTCACCGTCGTCCGAGGCGGCGGAGACCTTGAGCGCGCCGGACGCGCTGATCTTCAGGTCGCTGACGTGCCGTACGTGCGCGGCGGGGTACGGCGCTCGGAACGTGGCCGTGACCGGGGCGGAGAAGGCGCGCCGGGTGAGGTCGAGGCGGGCGGCGCGCAGCGTGCCGGGGCGGCGGTCCTCGCCGCGGTCGGCCCACACGGCGACGAGCCGGTGCCCCTGGGAGGTGAGCGCGAAGCCCTCGTAGTTGTCGTCCTCCGAGGCGCCGGGGACGGTGAAGGTGCCCAGGACGCGCGCCCCGCCCGCGTCCGTGTCCAGGCGCAGGTGGTAGCCGGTGCCGTCGCTGGCCAGGGCGACGTACTCGCCGGGCCGGCCGGGGACCGCGTCGAGCGCTTCGAGGTCGGCGGGTGTCCGGCTGCCCCGCCAGGCGAGCGGGCGCACCTGGGGGCGGTCGCCGGGGCGCAGGCGTATGAGGGCCAGCCTGTTCTCGCCGGGCTCCTTGTTGTCGCGGGCGACGAGGAGGTCGGTCCGGCCGGGCCGGGAACCCGGTACGACGGCGAGGCCGCTTATCCCTGACGTGATGCCGTCACCCACCTTCTGCCAGGCGGGGGCGGCGCGGTGTGCGGACCGTGCCGTGGCGGACTGTGCCGTGGCGGACTGGGCGGCGACGAGGGAGGCCGTGCAGGCGAGAGCCGCGGCCGCGGCCGTGTACCGGAGTTTGATCATGCGCATCCGGAGACGGTAGGGGGTACCGGCCCGGAAGGGAACAGCTCGAACGTGGGGTGGGACCGGGGAGGTTGCGCAAACGTATGGATACGGAGGGAGCTGTCCGTTCCGTCCTTCGAGGGCGTCGGGCCGGAGCGTACGCCGGGTCAGCTCCCGGCACGCTCTGCTACGACCCGCCCCGGGCGCTTGCTGCGACGGCCCGCCTCCGCCGCTGATGCCCGCCCGCCGGACCGTCCCCCGTGCTCCGGCGTCTTTGCCGGCGGTCCGTCGGCCGTGCGTCCGGCCTCGCGCCGGTCACTGCTCTCCGCTGACGTTCTCAGCCGGTGCCGGAACCCCCGCCCGGCTTCCCCTCCGGCCCCCCGGCCGGCCCTTCGTCCCGCGCGAAGAGCTGCGTCAGCGTGCTGATCGTGTAGACGTCGGTGGCCTCCTCGTCGACCAGGTGCATCTCGGTGAGCCGGTCCAAGCCCTCCTGGATGACCTCCGGGTCGGCGCCGGCCAGCGCCGCCGCGACGGACGCGTTCAGATGGCCGTCGGCGTTCGCGGCGAGCGCGCTGAGCAAGCGCGCGTCGTCCGCCGAGAGGCGGGCCACGGACATCCGCAGGGCCGCCGCGACCCCCGTGTCCTCGGCGGACAGCAGAGCCAGGCGCCGCCGTTCGTCGCGCAGTGCGGCGGCCAGGCGGGCCAGGCGCCAGCGCGGCCTGGCCGTGAGCTGTGCGGCGGCCGCGCGCAGGGCCAGCGGGAGTCCGTCGCACAGGGCGACCAGTTCCTGCGCGGCGTCCGGGTCGTCGGCGACGCGTTCCGCGCCGAGCATCGCCCCGAGCAGGGCGGTGCCTTCCGCCGCGCCGAGCGCCTGGACGGGCACCGGCCTGGCGACGTCGGTGGCGACCAGGCCGTCCAGGCGGCTGCGGCTGGTGACGACCGTCGCGCAGTGCGCGCCGCCGGGCAGCAGCGGGCGTACCTGGGCGGAGCTCTGCGCGTTGTCGAGGACGACCAGCAGCCGGCGTTCGGCCACCAGCGACCTGAACAGCGCGGAGGCCGACTGCGCGGACGTCGGTACGCGCTCCGGGGGCGTGCCGAGCGCGAGCAGGAAGTCGCGCAGGATCTCGACGGGTTCGGCCGCCGCGCCCTCGTTGAAGCCGCGCAGGTCCGCGAAGAGCTGGCCGTCGGGGAAGGCCCCGGCGTACGCGTGGGACCACTGGACCGCGCAGGCGGTCTTGCCGACGCCGGCCGGGCCGGTGACGACGGCGAGCGGGCTCTCACCGGGTACGGCGGACTGCACCACGGTGGTGAGCGCGGCGAGTTGCTGCTCCCGTCCGAGGAAGCGGGCGGGCGGCCGGGGCAGCAGACGGGGTACGGCGGGCGGGCCCGCGGTACGGCCGGGTGCGCCGCCCGTGGGGCCGCGGCCGCCTTGGGCGGGTACGCGGGGGTCCGCGGCGGTGGTGGGGTGCGCGTCGGAGGCGCCCGCCCCCTGCCGCGCGCCCTGCGCTGCCCGTCCCGTGCCGTGCGTCGGGCCGGTCGCGCCGCCGTCCTGGCCGGTGCCGGAATCCGCGCCGCCTCGTCCGGCCCCCGCTTCCTCCGCGCGCAGAATCTCCTCGTAGGCGCCCTTGAGCCGCGCCCCGGGGCCGACGCCCAGTTCCTCGTCGAGCAGGCGCCGGGTCCGGTGGAACCACTCCATCGCGTCCGACTGCCGCCCCGTACGGAACAGCGCGCGCATCAGCTCGGCGACCATCCCTTCCCGCAGCGGGTTGTTGACCGCGGCCGTGTAGAGGATCGCCGCGGCCTGTTCGTGCTCACCGAGCGCCCCGTGCGCCCGGGCCAGGGCCTCGGTCGCGGCGAGCCGCTGTTCCTCCAGCGCGTGCGCGGCGGCGGCGAACGGCGGGCTGGTGACCGTGCCGGTGAGGGCCGGGCCGCGCCACAGTCCGAGCGCCTCGCGCAGCAGCGGCACCGCGTCGGCGGGCGCCGCCTCGGGACGGGCCAGCGCGACGAGTTCGGCGAAGCGGTGGGCGTCGATCAGCTCCTCGGGCAGGCGCAGCAGGTACGCCGAGCCGTGGGTGGCCAGTTCGATGCCGTACGCCTCGGCGCCGCCGCTGGCCAGCGTGGCGCGCAGCCGCGAGACATGGCCCTGGACGACGGTACGGGCGTGTTCGGGTGGTTCCTCCTCCCACAGGGAGTCGATCAACTGCTCCAGGGGAACAGTCGTGTTGGGCTGCAACAGCAGCAGCGCGAGCACGCTGCTCCGTTTGGCGGGCCCGAGTGCCAGCTCACCGGAACCGGTGGTGACGGATATCGGGCCCAGCAGGGAGAAGTCCAACTCAGCCCTCCAGGAAGGCCGTCAGGGCGCTCGCCAGCAGGTGCGGGTCCTCGCTGCCGCACAGCTCGCGCGCCGAGTGCATCGACAGGATGGCAACGCCGATGTCGACCGTGGCGATTCCGTGCCGGGCCGCGGTGATCGGCCCGATGGTGGTGCCGCAGGGCATCGCGTTGTTGGAGACGAAGGACTGCCACGGCACGCCGGCCCGCTCGCAGGCGTCCGCGAAGACCGCGCGGCCGCTGCCGTCGGTGGCGTACCGCTGGTTGACGTTGACCTTCAGGATCGGCCCGCCGTTGGGCATCGGGTGGTGGCCCGGGTCGTGCCGCTCGGTGTAGTTGGGGTGCAGCGCGTGGCCGGTGTCCGAGGAGAGGCAGACCGTGCCGGCGAAGGCGCGGGCGCGGTCCTCGTACGAGCCGCCGCGGGCGAAGACCGAACGTTCCAGCACCGTACCGAGCAGCGGGCCGTCGGCGCCGGTGTCGGACTGGCTGCCGTTCTCCTCGTGGTCGAAGGCGGCCAGCACCGGGATGTACGGCGGCTCCGCGTCGGACGTGGTGACCGCCGCCAGCGCGGCCGTACCGGCGTGCACGGACAGCAGGTTGTCCATCCGGGGCCCGGCCACCAGCTCGCGGTCGCGGCCGAGGTAGGCGGGCGGCTCGATGCTGTGGAGCATCAGGTCCCAGCCGCGTATGTCGCCGGCCGGCACGCCGATCTCCTCCTCCACGAAGGCGACCAGGTCGCCCTCGCGCACCTCGCCCAGGCCCCAGATCGGCGTCATGTGGCGCTGCTTGTCGAGCTTGAGGCCGTCGGCGTTGACCGAGCGGTCCAGGTGCACGGCGAGCTGCGGCACCCGCATCAGGGCGCGGTCGACGTTCACCAGCCGGGTGCTGCCGTCGCGCAGCGTGACCCGCCCGCTCAGGCCCAGGTCACGGTCGAGCCAGGTGTTGAGCAGGGTGCCGCCGTAGACCTCGACGGCGACCTGCCGCCAGCCGCGGTGGCCGGTGTCCGGGATGGGCTTGACGCGCAGGTTGGGCGAGTCGGTGTGGGCGCCGACGATGCGGTACGGAGTGGCCGCGGTGGCGCCCTCCGGGACGTACCAGGCGATGATCGCCCCGCCGCGCAGGACGTACTTGCCGCCGCTCTCCCCGTCCCAGGCGTCGGTCTCGGCCACCTGCCGGAACCCCGCCTTCTCCAGCCGCTCGGCCGCGTTGGCCACTGCGTGGTACGGCGAGGGCGAGGCGGCGAGGAAGGACATCAGGTCGTCGGTGTGGCCGCGGTCGAAGCGGGCGGAATGGCTCATGGATTCAGCATAAGGACTAGCGGGAGCCCTTCCCCGGTATACGAATCCGCATGCATCACGGTATGGGAACCGGAACGCCCCGAAGGTGGCCCGGCGACCGGCGTTCGCGCGGCTCCCGGAGGCCCGTGACCACGGCTCATGGAGGCCTGCGTGCGGGTTGCGGGAGGTGTGTGTCCGCGTCCCCCGGAGGCCCGTACGGGTACCCGGGCGGCCCGTACGGGAAGCTCCCGGGAGCCCGTTCGGGCACCTTCCGCCGAGTCCGTACGGCAGCCTCCCGAACGACGATGCCCGCCTCCCCGGGGGATGGGAGGCGGGCAACGCCAGTCTGGCGCGCTTGTCTGAGAACGCTGTGAGAGCGTCCCGTGCACCGGTATTTTCCGGACGGGGCTTAAGCCGGCCTTAGAAGACCCGCAGGACGCGCCGTGCCCCTCGGGTCACCTCAGAACGCGGCCTCGTCCAGCTCCATCAGCGACTGGTCGACGGTCTCGGCCAGGCCACGCTGCACGGACACGCCCGGCAGCACGTTGTGCGCGAAGAACTTCGCCGCCGCGATCTTGCCCTCGTAGAACGGCTTGTCCTTGCTGGAGGCGCCCGCCAGCTTCTCGCTCGCGACCGCGGCGCCCTTCAGGAGCAGGTAGCCGATGACGACGTCGCCGGAGGCCATCAGCAGGCGGGTGGTGTTCAGCCCCACCTTGTAGATGGACTTCACGTCCTTCTCGGTGCCGGCCAGGTCGGTCAGCATCGCGCCGACGATCGCCTCCAGGTCGGCGGCTGCCGTGGCCAGCTCGCCGCGGGCGGCCTCCAGCGCCTCGCCGCCGACGGCCTCCGCGAGGAACTTCTTGATCTCCTCGGAGAGCGCGGTCAGTGCCTGGCCCTGGTCCCGGACGATCTTCCGGAAGAAGAAGTCCTGGCCCTGGATGGCGGTGGTGCCCTCGTAGAGGGTGTCGATCTTGGCGTCCCGGATGTACTGCTCGATCGGGTACTCCTGGAGGTACCCGGAGCCGCCGAAGGTCTGCAGCGACTGGGCCAGCTGCTCGTAGGACTTCTCCGAGCCGTAGCCCTTGACGATCGGCAGCAGCAGGTCGTTCAGGCGGGTCGCGGCGGAGGCGTCCTCGCCCGCGGCCTCCTTGGCGATGATCTCGTCCTGGACGGTCGCGGTGTAGAGCACCAGGGCGCGCATGCCCTCGGCGTACGCCTTCTGGGTCATCAGGGCGCGGCGCACGTCGGGGTGGTGGGTGATGGTGACGCGCGGCGCGGTCTTGTCGGTGAAGGCGGCGAGGTCCGGGCCCTGCACGCGCTCCTTGGCGTACTCCAGGGCGTTGAGGTAGCCGGTGGAGAGGGTGGCGATGGCCTTCGTGCCGACCATCATCCGCGCGAACTCGATGATCTTGAACATCTGGCGGATGCCGTCGTGCTTCTCGCCCAGCAGCCAGCCCTTGGCCGGGTGGTTGGCGCCGAAGGTCATCTCGCAGGTGTTGGAGGCCTTCAGGCCCATCTTGTGCTCGACGTTGGTGGCGTAGACGCCGTTGCGCTCGCCCAGCTCGCCGGTCTCCCAGTCGAAGTCGTACTTCGGCACGATGAAGAGCGACAGGCCCTTGGTGCCCGGACCGGCGCCCTCGGGACGCGCCAGCACGAAGTGCACGATGTTCTCGGACATGTCGTGCTCACCGGAGGTGATGAAGCGCTTGACGCCCTCGATGTGCCAGGTGCCGTCCGCCTGCTGGGTGGCCTTGGTGCGGCCGGCGCCGACGTCCGAACCCGCGTCGGGCTCGGTCAGCACCATGGTGGAGCCCCACTGCTTGTCCACCATCAGCTGCGCGATCCGGTGCTGCTCCTCGGTGCCCTCCTCGTGGAGCACACCCGCGAAGGCCGGGCCGGAGGCGTACATCCAGATCGCCGGGTTGGCGCCCAGGATGGTCTCGGCGAAGGCCCACAGCAGGGAGCGCGGCGCGGTGGTGCCGCCGATCTCCTCCGGGATGCCCAGCCGCCACCACTCGGCGTCCATGTACGCCTGGTAGCTCTTCTTGAAGGTGTCGGGCACCGGCGCGGTGTTGGTGTCCGGGTCGAAGACCGGCGGGTTGCGGTCGGTGTCCGCGAAGGAGTCCGCCAGCTCGTTCTCGGAGAGCCGGGCGATCTCGCTCAGCACGCTCTTGGCGGTGTCGACGTCCATCTCCGCGAACGGTCCGGTGCCGTACACGGCGTCGCGGCCGAGCACCTCGAAGAGGTTGAACTCGATGTCGCGGAGATTCGACTTGTAGTGGCCCATGGGTACGGCTCCGTAAGGTTCGGGAGGAGACCCAGCGCTTGGAAGCGAGGGACCTCAAACGCAATACCAGCAAGTAGCTACGATGATGCTACCCGTCGGTAATAAGAAGCAACCCCTGACCGCCCATCTGTGACGAGCGTCAATGAGCGGCGCCAGGGCCCCCGCCGTGCGTCCTCAGGGGCCGTGATGCCCTGTTTGTGCTGGTCCGGAGGGGCCGGGCGGCCCTGTCGTACGGTCGTTGCCCGTCGCGGTACGCCTACCGCCACTGCTGCGACGTGCCACTGGTGGTCACCCGGCACACGGCGGGCTCGCCCGGCCCCGGGGACTTCCCCGAGGCGACCTGGCGCTCGCCGTCGAGCAGGATCCGGCAGGAAGCCGTCCCGTTCCCGGCCGGCCGCACCTCCAGCCACGCCTCCTCGCCGGCGTCCACGACCACCGTCTCGCGCCAGGGCAGGCGCGTCCCGCCGGTCTCCTCCTCGTGCTCGTCGCCGCTGTCCGAGTGCCGGTAGCGCACCTCGGCGGCCCGCGGCGGCCCGCCCGTGGAGGTGGCCTCGTACGTCAGGGACCAGGACGCCTGCGCGTCCCTGAGCTGGATGGCACCGAACAGCATCAGCCCGCAGGCGGTCAGGGCGCTGACGGTGAGCAGCACGCCGCCGCGGGTGACGCGCGGCTTCGGTCGATCGCGATCGGTCATCGGTGCGGGGCCTCGGTCGGTCGGCGGACTCGGAGCTCTTCCAACGTAGCGGCGTACGTACCGCGCCGACTCAGTACGCTGTGCCGCATGTACGGCTACGACCAGAACGCGGGCGCCGGGCAGCAACAGTACGGTGCGCCCCCGCCGCAGCACCCGGCCCCCGGCGGCTACGGCGAGCAGCCCCTCTACCCCGAGCCGTCCCCGCCCTCCCTCGCCGACGCGGTGCGGGCCTTCACCACCGGCTCGATGTCGGCGGAGGACTTCCAGGGCATCTTCTCCACCTCCAAGGTCTACTGCCCGCGCGGCGACAACCCCGGGTTCCTGGCGCTGCACAACACGCAGCAGCCGGTCATCCCGATGTTCACCTCGCTCAAGGAGCTGCGCCGGTACGCGGGCAAGGAGTCCAAGTACTTCGTGATCACCGGCGCCGAGGTCCTGGACCTGCTCCCCACCGGCTACGGCTTCGTGCTGGACATGGAGGGCGACCACCGGATGGTCTTCGACGCCAAGTCGGTGGAGCAGATGGTCGACTTCGCGATGCGCCGGATGTACGGCTGAAACACGCCCGAGGGCGGCATCTGACGGCGGCACCCGGGGGTGCCGCCGCACACTTCCACAAGCCCCGGCCCGGTCCCGCGCCCGTCACTCCAGCCCGGCCTGCGCCTTCGCCACCAGCTTCCCGTCGGCGAAGGTGAGCGAGGCGCTGCCCAGCCCGTCGGCGGCGGTGCAGGTGTAACCGGTCGCCGAGCTGCCCGCGAGGTCGGTGTCCGAGTTCTTCTCGCACCTCCCCGCGACGGCCAGCGCTTCCTTCAGGCTCATGCCGGTCCGCAGCCGGTCGTACTTCTCCTTGGTCATCGACCCCTTCCGCGCCTGGTCGCCGCCGAGCCCCACCTGCCCCTTGGCAGCCAGCCGCCCGTTGCTGAACGTGAACGTCGCCGCGCTGAAGGCCTCGGCGCCCCGGCAGGTCAGCACCTTGCCGCGGACCCCCGCCACCTCGTCCTCCGCCGAGGACTCGCACGGGCCGGTGATCGCGGTGACCTCGCGCTCGGTCATGCCCGTACGAGGTGGCGGTGCCGCGTACGGCGAGCCGGGCGGTGCCGGCTGTCCTTGATCCGAGGCCGCCGGGGACCCTGGTCCGGCTGCCTCCACCCTTGTCCATGGCCCGCTGGGTCCTGAGCGGATGTGCCCATGCGTCCAGAGTGCCCGCGCCGCCCGCCCGGCGCGAGAGGCGTGGGTGTGCCGGAAGTGGTACGCCGCCCACCGCTTTCGGGCGCCGCTCTGACCAGCGCTTTTGTCGGCGCACGTGCCGCGGGAATGGGCGGCACCTTGCAGGTTGTTCAGAGTTCAACTAAGTTGAACGGCGAACGACCGAGGAGGCCGTCATGCCCGCAGTGACCGTAGAGAATCCGCTGACCCTGCCCCGGGTGGCGGCGCCCGCCGACGCCCGGCCGCGGGCCGTGCTCGCGGTGTCCACCGCGCCCGGCGGGTTCGAGGGGGAGGGCTTTCCGGTGCGCCGGGCCTTCGCCGGCATCGACTACCGGCACCTGGACCCGTTCATCATGATGGATCAGATGGGCGAGGTGGAGTACGCGCCGGGCGAGCCCAAGGGCACCCCCTGGCACCCGCACCGCGGCTTCGAGACCGTCACGTACCTGATCGACGGCAGCTTCATCCACCGTGACTCGCACGGCGGCGGCGGCGTCATCAACGACGGCGACACCCAGTGGATGACGGCGGGCTCCGGCCTGCTGCACATCGAGGCGCCGCCGGAGGAGCTGGTCATGACGGGCGGGCTCTTCCACGGCCTCCAGCTGTGGGTGAACCTGCCCAAGAAGGACAAGATGATGGCGCCGCGCTACCAGGACATCGGTGGCGGCCAGGTGAAGCTGCTGACCTCGGCGGACGGCGGCGCGCTGCTGCGGCTGATCGCGGGCGACATCGCCGGCCATGAAGGGCCTGGGATCACCCACACCCCGATCACGATGATGCACGTCTCGGTCAGCCCCGGCGCCGAGGTGACCATCCCGTGGCGGTCGGACTTCAACGCGCTGGCGTACGGACTGGCCGGCCGCGGCACCGCGGGCCCGCTCGGGCGGCCGTTCCGTACGGGGCAGACCGTCGTGTTCGGACCCGGCGGCGACGCGCTCACCCTCCGGGCGGACGCCACGCAGGAGTCCCGCAGCCCCAACCTGGAGGTCGTGCTGCTCGGCGGGCAGCCGATCCGCGAGCCGATGATGCACTACGGCCCGTTCGTCATGAACACCCACGCCGAACTGGCCCAGGCCTTCGAGGACTTCCAGGCGGGGCGGCTGGGGACGGTGCCGGCCGAGGGCCACTGAGCGGGGACAGCGACAGGGGACAGCGGGCAGCGGGTACGGGCCGACTCCGGTCCGTACCCGCCCGCGTCCGCTTCAAGACCGCATCCGCTCGCGGCGGAATGCCGCCCTGTTCGAGCGGCCCCGTGATCCACTGGCGGGGTGCGAAACGATCTGAGACCCCCGGACCGTCAGCCACTGCTCCCGGTCGCCGCCCGCCGCGCCGCGGCCTGGTGCGGCGTGGGCCTGCTCGTCGCCGCCGTGGCGGCCCTCGGCGTCTGGCTGTGTGTGACCCTGAGCGCCGCCGTCACCCCCGTCCTGCTGGCCCTGCTCGGCAGTGCGCTGCTCGGGCCGGTCTACCGGCGGCTGGTGGCGATGAAGCTGAACCGCTCGCTGGCCGCCGCGCTGACCTGCGCCCTGCTGGTCGTGGTGGTCGGCGGCGCCGGGTACATCGTCGTCAGCGCGCTGATCGACACCGGCGACCAGATCATCGCCTCGCTCAAGGACGCGGCCAAGGAGGTGTCCCGGCACTTCGGCGCCGCCGGCACCTCACTGGACGACATCGTCTCCAACGCCAAGCCCTTCATAGGGAAGTTCGGCGGCACCGCGGCCACCGGCGTCCTGGAGGGCGTCGGCGTCGTCGCGGCCACCCTCGCCGCGTCCGTCCTCGCGCTGTTCCTGACGTTCTTCTTCCTGCGCGACGCGGACAAGGCCGTCCGCGCCCTGCACGACTGGGCGCCCGGCGACTCCGGCCCGGGGCTGGAGCAGATGGCCCGCCGCGGCTACCAGGCCATCGAGGGCTTCATGCGCGGTACGACGCTGATCGCGCTGATCGACGCGGTCGGCATCACCGTCGGCCTGCTGATCCTCCAGGTGCCCGGCGCGTTCGGGCTGGGCGCGCTGGTCTTCGTGGGCGCCTACATCCCGTACCTGGGCTCGTTCCTGTCCGGCTCGGTGGCCGTGCTGGTCGCGTTCGCCGACGACCGGGGCCCGGCCATCGCGCTGTGGACGCTGGGCATCGTCCTGGTGGTGTTCTTCCTGGAGGGGCACATCCTCCAGCCGATCGTGCAGAGCCGTACGGTCCAGATGCACCCGGCCATCGTGATGCTGGCGATCACCGCGGGCGCCAGCGTCGCCGGGGTGATGGGGATGCTGCTGTCCGTGCCGCTGACCGCGGCGGCGTTCGGCGTGCTCTCGGAGCTGCGCCGGCACTACGCCGCGGGTTCGGGCAGCGGGTCGGCCGGTGGCCCGGCCGACCCGGCGGCCGTCGGGGCGGAGAGGTCCGCCAGTGACGGTTCGGCGCCGCCCGCCGCGTCCTCGTAGAGCTCGAACCACGTCGACTTGCCGTCGCCGCGCGGGTCCACGCCCCACGCGCCCGCCAGCAGTTCCATCAGCACCAGGCCGCGCCCCGAGGAGGCCAGTTCCCCCGGGGTGCGGCGGTGCGGCAGCTCGTCGCTGCTGTCGGCGACGTCGACGCGGATCCGGCGGCTGCCCTTCTCCCCGGTGATCTCCGCGACCAGCAGCGCGTCACCGTCGGTGTGCATCAGCACATTGGTGACCATCTCGGAGACCATCAGGACGGCCGAGTCGACCTGGTCCTCGTCGGACCAGTCGTGCAGCACGTCGCGGACCTGGTGGCGGGCCTCCGCTATCCGCTCGGGCTCGGCCTGCTTGACGGTCAGCACCGTACGGCGGACGGGCCGGTGCGCCGCCGTGCCGCCCGTACCGACTCCGCAGCTGCCGCCCTCGCGGCACAGCAGCAGCATCGCTATGTCGTCCTCGCGGCGGTCCATGAACGGACCGGTGGTGTGGTACGACGGCGGGCCGTGCACGGCCCGCACGAGCGCGTCGGCGAGCTTCTCCAGGCCCGCCGCGTCCTCCAGGGTCGGGGCGGCCATGGCCGTGGCGTTGCCGGACGGGTCCTCGGCCCCGTACGTCTCGATCACCTTGCGCAGCCGCGCCCAGCCCGACTCCAGGTCGTGCCCGCCGGTCTCGATCAGCCCGTCCGTGCAGACCAGCATCGTCTCGCCGGGCTCCAGCACGAGCCGGGTGGTGGGGTAGTCGGTGTCCGGCACGATGCCCAGCGGCAGCCCGCCCGCGGTGGGCCGGACGAGGACGGTCCCGTCGGCCATCCGGACGGTGGGGTCGGGGTGCCCGGCCCGCGCGATGTCCAGCAGGCCGGTCGCCGGGTCCACCTCGATGTAGAGGCAGGTGGCGAAGCGCGGGTCCTCGCCGCCGAACTCGGTGTCGTTGATGCCGGACAGGAAGCGGGAGGCGCGGGAGAGCACCGCGTCCGGGTGGTGGCCCTCGGAGGCGTAGGCGCGCAGGGCGATCCGCAGCTGCCCCATCAGGCCGGCGGCCCGTACGTCGTGGCCCTGCACGTCGCCGATGACCAGCGCGATCCGGCCGGACGGCAGCGTGATCATGTCGTACCAGTCGCCGCCGACCTCCAGGCCGCCGCCGGTCGGCACGTACCGCGCCGCCACCGTCATGCCGGGGATGTCCGGGTGCACCGTCGGCATCATGCTGCGCTGGAGGCCGTCGGTCAGCTCGCGCCGCGACTCCTGGTCGCCGGCGCGGGCCAGCGCCTGGGCGAGCATCCGGGCGACGGTGGTGAGCACCGAGCGCTCGTCGGGGGTGAAGGCGACCGGCGTGCCGAAGGCCGCCATCCAGGCGCCGACCGTGCGGCCCGCGCTCACCAGGGGCAGGAAGGCCCAGGACGCCCGGTGGAAGGCGGCGGCCAGCGGCCAGGTGGCGGGGTAGCGGCGGCGGTAGTCCTCGGGGGTAGGCAGGTAGATGGCGCGGCCGGTCCGTACCACCTCGGCGGCCGGGTAGTCGGTGTCCAGCGGCATGTCGACGAAGGGGGCGAGATCGCCCTGCCGGTGCCCGTGATGGCCGATGACGGAGATCCGGTCGCCCTCGATGCCGAAGACCGCCAGACCGTCCGGGCTGAAGCCGGGCATGGACAGGCCGGCGGCGACGCGCAGCACCTCGGCGGTGGAGTGCGCCTCGGCGAGCGCGCGGCCCGCGTCCAGCAGGAACGCCTCGCGGGAGCGGCGCCAGTCGCCGGTGGCCGGGGCGTGCGGGGAGGCGGTGCCGGGCTGTGTCTCGAAGATCTCCTGGACGGTGCCGACCAGCTCGTAGTCCGTGTGGTCGGTGTCGCTGCGCAGGAAGGCGCGGGAGCGGGTGCGGACGGTGCGCAGTACCCGGCCGGCGCTGTCCATGACGCGCAGCCGGGCCTCGGCGACGCTGCTCTCGGTGACGGAGAGGTTGACGATGCCGGTGATCTCGGCGAAGTCGGCGGGGTGGAGGCGGGAGCGCATGGCCGCCTCGGACAGCTCGGTGGGCTCCGCGGGCAGCCCCAGCAGCCGGGCGGTCTCGGCGTCGAGGGTCACTTCGCCCGAGACGTTGTCCCAGCGCCACAGGCCGGTCGCGGTGGCGGCCAGGAGGTCCTTGGTGCGCATTGCATCACTTTATGTGGGTTTGACGGGGGCCGACCAGTGCGGCGGGCACCGCGGCGGACACCCCCATCTTCGCATGGCCAACTTGACGCGGATATGTCAATCGGCGTCCCAGGCCGACCGGTAACCTGGAGCAGTTAACTCTCACACTCCAACTTGCGACGACTTGGATGAGCGATGCATCGGTACCGGTCCCATAACTGTGGCGAGCTCCGAGCCGCGGACGTCGACACCGACGTCCGCCTCAGCGGCTGGCTGCACAATCGACGTGACCTGGGCGGCATCCTCTTCATCGATCTGCGCGACCACTACGGTCTGGTCCAGCTCGTCGCCCGCCCCGGCACCCCCGCCAACGAGGCGCTCGGCTCGCTGACCAAGGAGTCCGTCGTCCGGATCGACGGCAAGGTCAGCGCCCGCGGCGCGGACAACGTCAACCCCGACCTGCCCACCGGCGAGATCGAGGTCGAGGTCACGGCCGTCGAGGTGCTGGGCGCCGCCGAGCAGATCCCCTTCACGATCAACGCCGAGGACGGGGTCAACGAGGAGAAGCGCCTCGAATACCGCTTCCTCGACCTGCGCCGCGAGCGGATGCACCGCAACCTGATGCTGCGCACCGCCGTCATCTCCGCCATCCGGCACAAGATGACCGCACTCGGCTTCAACGAGATGGCGACGCCGATCCTGTCCGCGACCTCCCCCGAGGGCGCCCGCGACTTCCTCGTCCCGTCCCGGCTGCACGCCGGTAAGTTCTACGCGCTGCCGCAGGCCCCGCAGCAGTTCAAGCAGCTGCTGATGATCGCGGGCTTCGACCGCTACTTCCAGATCGCGCCCTGCTTCCGCGACGAGGACGCCCGCGCCGACCGCTCGCCGGGCGAGTTCTACCAGCTCGACGTCGAGATGAGCTTCGTCGAGCAGGAGGACGTCTTCGGCCCGATCGAGCAGCTGATGACCGAGCTGTTCACCGAGTTCGGCGGCGGCCGCACGGTCACCTCGCCGTTCCCGCGCATCCCGTTCCGCGAGTCGATGCTCAAGTACGGCTCCGACAAGCCGGACCTCCGTGCCGAGCTGGAGCTCGTCGACGTCTCGTCGGTCTTCGCCGGCTCCGGCTTCAAGGCGTTCGCCGACAAGCACGTCCGCGCCCTGGCCGTGCCGGACACCGCCGACCAGCCGCGCAAGTTCTTCGACCAGATGGGTGACTTCGCCGTCCAGCAGGGCGCGAAGGGCCTGGCCTGGGTCCGCGTCGGCGAGTCGAACGCTCTCTCCGGCCCGATCGCCAAGTTCCTCACCGAGGACGACGTGAAGGCGCTGGTCGAGGCCCTGGACCTGAAGCCCGGCTCGGCCGTCTTCTTCGGCGCCGGCGAGTTCGACGAGGTCTCCAAGATCATGGGCGCGGTCCGCGTCGAGGCGGCCAAGCGCACCGGCCACTTCGTCGAGGGCGAGTTCCGCTTCTGCTGGATCGTCGACTTCCCGATGTTCGAGAAGGACGAGGACACCGGCAAGATCGAGTTCTCCCACAACCCGTTCTCCATGCCGCAGGGCGGCCTGGAAGCGCTGGAGACCAAGGACCCGCTGGACATCCTGGCCTGGCAGTACGACATCGTCTGCAACGGCGTCGAGCTGTCCTCCGGCGCCATCCGCAACCACGAGCCGGACGTCATGTACAAGGCGTTCGCCATCGCCGGCTACGACAAGGACACCGTCGAGGCCGAGTTCGGCGGCATGCTCCGCGCCTTCAAGTTCGGCGCCCCGCCGCACGGCGGCATCGCCCCGGGCGTGGACCGCATCGTCATGCTCCTCGCCGACGAGCCCAACATCCGCGAGACCATCGCCTTCCCGCTGAACGGCAACGCCCAGGACCTGCTCATGGGCGCTCCGTCGGAGGTCGAGGAGTCGCGGCTGAAGGAGCTGCACCTGTCGATCCGGAAGCCGCAGGTGAAGTAGTTCATTCGTACGTGTGATGGGCCCGCGATCGTATGATCGCGGGCCTTTTCGCGTGCCACGCTCCGGGCATGACGACACGCGAAGCGGCTTCGACCGCAGCGGACCGAGAAGAAGGACGCGCGAGTGTTCTGAGCCAGGAGCAGTTCGAGGAGCTGGCTCGCTTTGGTGAGCGCGTGGACGAGGCGCTGCGCCTGGAGTTCGTCAACGGGAGGATCCGGGAGAAGCCCATGCCGGACGGCGACCATGCAGAGATCATCGCGTGGTTGACGCGTCTGTGCATCAAGGCCGATGAGGGATGGTGGCTTCACGCGGGACGGGGGCTGCGGGTCGGGACGTACCGCAAGAGCAATGCTCGCCCTGCCGGCTGCCTGGCGCCGAGCGAAAACTTCGTCGGCCTGGGCGAGTGGACGGATGCCGAGGGAGTGCTCATGGCCGTCGAGATCACGTCCCGTGACCATGCCACCCATCGCCGGGACCGCGTGGAGAAGCCGAAGGCGTACGCCGAGACCGGTATCCCGGTGTATCTGCTGATCGACCGGGACACCTGCGAGGTCAAGGTGCACTCGCAGCCCGACGGTGGGCGCTACGAGATGCTGCTGACGGTGCCGTTCGGGAAGACGGTCACCCTGCCGGACCCGGTGGGCATCGAACTGGACACTGAGCCGCTGAAGGACTGGGTGCGCTGAGGCGACGTATCGGCGAGGGACCCGGAGTGGACACCAACGCACTCATCAAGATGTGGCAGGAACTGGACGTGCCCGATGGCCTGCCCGTCGAGCTGCTCGACGGTGAACTGGTCGTGCAAGCCAACCCTGGTCACTTCCATGACCTCCCCGGACGGACCTTCGTGCGCCACACTCCGGAGCCGTTCGAAGCGTGGAGCGGGCGCGGCGTACTGGTGGCCGATGATTACCGCCCCCGTGCCGACGCCGTCATCATCCGTGCGGAAGACCGCCCGGCCCCCGACTTCGCAGAAGCGGACTTGCCGCCGCAGATCGTCCTCGCCGTCGTCGAAACGGTCTCCACCACCCGTACGGCCATCAAGCGCGACTGGGAGGACAAGCGCGAGCGCTACGCCGAGGCCGGAATCCCCGTCTACCTGATCGTCGACCCCAACGACGCCACCTGGCACATCCTCCAGCTCGACGGCCGCCATTACGTCGAGACCGCGAAGGGCATCTTCGGCCAGGACATCCCGATGCCGGAGCCCATGGGGTTCACGCTGCGGACGGCGGGCTGGCATCCGTACGGCGGTAAGTCCGCCTAGGGCGGTCGTACGACGGCCGAGGAACCCGGAACCGTTCGCCGGTTCCGGGCCCCTCGCCGTACGTCGTCCGCGTGCCTACTCCGCCGCGCCGAACCGCTCCCGGTACGCCGCCAGGTCATCCTCCGTGATCTTCGCGAAGAGCACCGGCGGGACCGTGAACGCCGTACCGGCCGGGACCGAGGCCAGGGCGCGGGCCTCGTCCGCCGTGACCCAGGCCGCCGTGTCGCCGTCCAGCGCGAACGCGCCGCGCATCGCCTTCGCCGCCGCCGGGATGAACGGCTCCGAGACGATCGCGTACAGGTGGATCAGGTTCATCGCGGTGCGCAGCGTCAGCGCCGCCGCCTCCTGGTCGGTCTTGATCTCCAGCCAGGGAGCCTTCTCCTCCAGGTAGGAGTTGCCCGCGCTCCACAGCGCGCGCAGGGCCGCGGCCGCCTTGCGGAACTGGAGGGCCTCCATGTGGCCCTCGTACTCCGCCAGCAGCTCGGCGATCTGCTCGCCCAGCTTCGCCTCGGCCTCTCCGGCCGCCGCGCCCGCCGGCACCTCGTCGCCGAAGCGCTTGCGGGAGAAGGACAGCACCCGGTTGACGAAGTTGCCGAGGGTGTCGGCCAGGTCCTTGTTGACCGAAGAGGAGAACAGCTCCCAGGTGAAGGACGTGTCGTCGGATTCCGGCGCGTTGGCGATCAGGAAGTAGCGCCAGTAGTCGGCGGGCAGCAGCTCCAGCGCCGCGTCGGTGAAGATGCCGCGCCGCTGCGAGGTGGAGAACTTGCCGCCGTAGTACGTCAGCCAGTTGAACGCCTTGAGGAAGTCGACCTTCTTCCACGGCTCGCGGGTGCCCAGCTCGGTGGCGGGGAACATCACCGAGTGGAATGGGACGTTGTCCTTGGCCATGAACTCCGTGTAGCGCACGTCGTCGGCCTCGTACCACCACGACTTCCAGTCGCGGTTCGCCGGGTCGGCGTCCGCCCACTCCTTCGTCGAGGCGATGTACTCGATCGGCGCGTCGAACCATACGTAGAAGACCTTGCCCTCGGCGGCCAGCTCCGGCCACACGTCCGCCGGGACCGGCACGCCCCACTCCAGGTCACGGGTGATCGCCCGGTCCTGGAGGCCCTCGGTCAGCCACTTGCGCGCGATGGAGGACGCCAGCGTCGGCCAGTCCTCGCTGCTGTCGTCGATCCACTGCTCGACCTCGCCCTGGAGCGCGGACTGGAGCAGGAAGAGGTGCTTGGTCTCGCGCACCTCCAGGTCGCTGCTGCCGCTGATCGCCGACCGGGCGTCGATCAGGTCGGTCGGGTCCAGGACGCGGGTGCAGTTCTCGCACTGGTCGCCGCGGGCCTTGTCGTAGCCGCAGTGCGGGCACGTGCCGACGATGTAGCGGTCCGGAAGGAAGCGCTCGTCGGCGATCGAGTAGACCTGCCGGATGGCGCGCTCCTCGATGAAGCCGTTCTCGTGGAGCTTGCGCGCGAAGTGCTGGGTCAGCTCCACGTTCTGCTGCGAGGAACTGCGGCCGAAGTGGTCGAACCGCAGGTGGAAGCCGTCGTAGATGGCCTTCTGCGCGTCGTGCTGCTCGCCGCAGTACGCGTCGACGGACTGGCCGGCGTCCTTGGCCGCCAGCTCGGCGGGCGTGCCGTGCTCGTCCGTGGCGCAGATGTAGAGCACCTCGTGGCCGCGCTGGCGCATATACCGCCCGTACACGTCGGCCGGGAGCATGGACCCCACCATGTTGCCCAGGTGCTTGATCCCGTTGATGTACGGAAGGGCGCTGGTGATGAGGTGTCGAGCCATTGCCGGCTGCTCCCAAGTCGCTACGGTGAGTGAGGTTTTGTTCTACGGAACGTCAATATCGTACTGGACGGGTACGGGGCCACCGCGCCCGGTTTTCCGCGTCCCGCACGGTCCTTGATCGTCCCTTCTGCGCGATCAGGGCCGGTGGGGCTGCCCGGTCAAGGTCGGCGGGTCCGTGCGGTCGAGGCCGGCGGGTCTGTGCGGTCGAGGCCGGCGGGTCCGTGCGGTCAAGGACGCCGGGCCTGTGCGGTCGAGGCCGTCGAGTCTGTGCGATCAAGGCCGTCGGGCCACCACGAGCGCCCAGCTCGGGCTGCCGTCGGGGCGGCGGGCGGCTCCCCGTACCGGGACCAGCTCCACGGAGAACCCGGCGGCGAGCAGATCGTCCCGTATGTCACGCAGTGCACCGGTCCGGTAGTACATGACGAACGGCGGACGCCACAGCGCGTTCCGTACGCGCATCACCGTGTCGAAGCCGAGGAGTGTCCAGTACAGGGCGGAGCGGGGCGACGGCGGCGCGGCGACCGGGAAGGCGAAGATGCCGCCCGGACGCAGCGACCGGTGGACCCCGGCGAAGACGGCCGCGCGCTCGGCGGGCAGGAAGTGGCCGAGGGCGCCGAAGGTGACGGCGAGGTCGAAGGCGGCGGTGAAGGGGAGGGCGCGGGCGTCTGCGCGGGCGTATGTCGCGGCGGGGCCGCCCGTACGCCCGCCCGTACGCCCGCCCGTACGCCCGCCCGTACGCCCGCCCGTACGCCCGTTCGCTGCTGTCTGCGCCTCCGCGAGCATTCCCGCGCTGAAATCGACGCCGACGACCCGCTCCCGGCACAGCGACCGCAACACGCCGGTGCCCGCCCCCGTACCGCAGCAGACATCGAGCCCCGCCTCGAACCGTCCCCCGGCCGGGCCGAGGCCCCGCAAGGCCTCCGCCGTCGCGTCGAGAATCCGGTCCGGCGTACGGAACGGCGTCCGGTCGAACTTCGGAGCCAGCAGGTCGTAGCCGCGCTCGACGGAGGAGAGCGCCTGCACGGTCAGCTCGCGGAGCGTCGGTCCCTCGGGGGTGAACACGGGGCCAGCGTACTGAGCGGAGCCGCTGCCGCGAGCTGTTCCGGGGCGGCTCCTCAGGGGTCCCGGCGGGCGTTGAGGCGGGCGGCCTGGCGCGTCAGATGGTCGCGCTCGGCCGGACTGGGCGCCTTCCGGGCCGCCTCGGCATACAGCCGTGCCGCCGTGGCCGGGTCCCCGTCCCGCTCGTGGAGGTACGCAGCCACCGCCGTGTGGCGGGGCAGCGTGGCGTCCAGCTCCGCGAGCGCCGCCAGCCCGGCGCGCGGACCGTCGGCCTCCCCGACGGCCACCGCGCGGTTGAGCCGGACGACCGGGCTGCCGGTCAGGCGCGCGAGTTCGTCGTACCACTCGACGATCTGCACCCAGTCGGTCTCCGCCGCGGTGGGCGCGTCGGCGTGCAGGGCCGCGACGGCGGCCTGCGCCTGGAACTCGCCGAGCCGGTCGCGGGCGAGGGCGGCCTGAAGGATCGCGATGCCCTCGGCGATCGCGCCGGTGTCCCACCGGCCGCGGTCCTGCTCGGCGAGCGGCACCAGGCTGCCGTCGGGCGCGGTACGGGCGGCGCGGCGCGCGTGGTGGAGCAGCATCAGGGCGAGCAGCCCCGCCACCTCGGGGTGGTCGATCGAGGCCGCGAGCTGCCGGGTGAGCCGGATCGCCTCGGCGGCGAGGTCGACGTCGCCGGAGTAGCCCTCGTTGAAGACGAGGTAGAGGACGCGGAGCACGGTGCAGACGTCGCCGGGCCGGTCGAGGCGGACCTTGGAGACGGTGCGCTTGGCGCGGCTGATCCGCTGCGCCATGGTCGCCTCGGGCACCAGGTACGCCTGGGCGATCTGGCGGGTGGTGAGCCCGCCCACGGCGCGCAGCGTGAGCGCGACCGCGGACGACGGCGACAGTGCCGGGTGCGCGCACAGGAAGTAGAGCTGGAGCGTGTCGTCCACCGGGGGCGCGGGCCCGGGCGCCGGCTCCTGGTCCACGAGATCCTCCCGCCGCCGGCGGGACGCGTCCGACCGGGCCGCGTCGAGGAACCGGCGCCAGGCCACCGTGACCAGCCAGCCCTTGGGATCGCGCGGCGTCTCGGCGGGCCAGGCGCGGACCGCTTCGACCAGCGCGTCCTGTACGGCGTCCTCGGCCGCCGCGAAGTCGGCTCCGCGGCGGACGAGGACGGCGAGCACGCTCGGCGCGAGGCCCCGGAGCAGGGCCTCGTCCAGCTGCGGCACGTCGGCGGTCAGTCCGTGACGGTGGGCGGCGCGGCCAGGAACGGGCGCACCTCCAGCCACTCGTGGATCGGCTTCCCGCCCGCCCCGGGGGCCGCCGACAGCTCCCCGGCCAGCTCGACGGCGCGCTCGTAGCTGTCGACGTCGATCACCATCCAGCCGGCGATCAGGTCCTTGGTCTCGGCGAACGGGCCGTCGGTCACCGGCGGGCGCCCCTCACCGTCGTACCGGACCCACGCCCCCTCGGCGGCGAGCGCCTGCCCGTCCACGAACTCGCCGCTCTTTTCGAGCCGGTCCGCGAAGTCCTGCATGTACTGCATGTGCGCCGAGATCTCCGCGGGCGTCCACCGCTCCATGGGGACGTCGTTCACCGCGGCCGGGGCGCCTCGGTAGTGCTTCAGCAGCAGGTACTTGGCCATCGTGGGTCTCCTCGGGAGTGGTGCGGCCCATTGTGGTCGCGTGCACTACGGGGACGGAGCCGATCGGGAGTTCTCGACATGGCCGGCCGAGATTTTTTCCGGGTCCCCGGCGTGGGTCCCACAACGCGCCCCTCTCAGTGCCCGAGGCCACCCCGACGAACCGAACCCGTCACTCGGCCCCCGCCCCTACCCCTACCCCTGCCCCGCCCCCGTGCTTCGGCGCCTTCCCGTTCACCAGCACACCCGCGACCACCCCCGCCAGCAGCATGATCCCCGCGCCCCACCCGATGGCCACCGTGAACCCGTGCACGACACCGTCCTTGACGACCCCCTCCCGCATCGCGGGCGTGAGACGGCCGCCCGCCTCCCGCGCGGCCGTGGCCAGATGAGTCCCGATGTACGTCGCGCTCGTCGACGTGGCGATGGTGTTCAGCAGCGCCGTACCGATCGAACCGCCCACCTGCTGCGCCGTGTTGACGGTCGCGGACGTCACCCCGGAGTCCTGCGGCGCGACGCCCGCCGTGGCCGTGGACATCACCGGCATGAAGATCAGGCCCATGCCGAGCCCGACCAGCAGCTCGGACGGCAGGACGTGTGAGACGTACGCGGGCTCGGCGGTCAGCGTCGTCAGCCAGAACAGCCCCGCCGCCGCGAACACCGCGCCCGGGACCATCAGCACCCGGGGCGGCAGATGGTGCAGCAGCCGCGCCGAGATCTGCGTCGACCCCACGATGATCGCCGCCGTGATCGGCAGAAACGCCAGTCCTGTCTTCACCGGCGAATACCCCAGTACCACCTGCAAGTAGTACGTCATGAACAGGAACATCCCGAACATGGCGATGACCGCCAGCGCCATGGTCAGAAACGCACCCGCACGATTCCGGTCCCGCACGATGTGCAACGGCAGCAAGGGATGACGCGCCCGCCCCTGCCACCACCCGAATACGGCCAACAACACAACGCCGCCCACCAGCAGCCCGATAACCATCGCGTCCCCCCACCCCCTGGGCTGCGCCTCACTGCACCCATAAACAATGGCGACCAGGCCGCCACACCCCAGCACCACGCCGGGAACGTCCAGCCGAGCTTCCCCGTGCCCCCGCCGGTCGTGCAGAAAGACCCAGGCGCCCGCGATCGCCACCACCGCGATCGGCACATTCACGTAAAGGCACCAGCGCCAGTCCAGGTACTCCGTCAGCAATCCACCGGCTATCAGCCCGATGGCCGAGCCACCGCCCGCAATGGCGCCGTAAATGCCGAACGCCTTGCTCCGCTCTTTCCCGTCCGTGAAGGTCGTCGTCAGCAGTGACAACGCGGACGGCGCCAGCACAGCGGCGAACGCGCCCTGCAAGGCCCTGGCCCCGAACAGCAACCCCTGCCCCGACGCCGCACCACCCAGCGCGGAGGCGATCGCGAATCCCACCAGACCGATGATGAACGCCCGCTTACGCCCCACCAGGTCGGCGATCCGCCCACCCAACAGCAGCAATCCGCCGAACGCGAGCGTGTACGCCGTGATCACCCACTGCCGGTTGGCATCCGACATGTGCAGCTCCCGCTGCGCCGACGGCAGGGCGATATTCACGATCGTCGCATCCAGCACCACCATCAACTGGGCCACGGCAATGACGACAAGCCCCCACCATCGCCGCGGATCAGGGCCCCCCGCCGTACCCGCCCGCCCCACCGTCCGCCTCTGCCCCTGATCCCGAACCTGATCCCGAACCTGATCCTGCTTCTGACCCCGATTCTGATCCTGACCCTGGCCCTGGCTCATGAATACCCGCCTCCGCCGTGGACAACGGACAGCGGTCACCCGTAGGGCGAGCACCGCAGCCCGGAACCAGCGTAGGCGCTGCCCAGCCCCCTCGCCTCTCGGCCGCCCGGACTCCGGTTATCGCCCGATCTATTTCCCGATCTACTGCCCGATCGGTACCTTGATCTCGCTACGAATCCGGTCCGCCTTCTCCGCGAGCGCTTCCAGATCCACCGAGAACGGGTCGGCGTCGACCCGTTCCGCGTCCGTCTCCATCACATTCCCGGTCGTACTCGCATCCGCCCAGGTGCAGAACGGCGCGGTAATTTTCTGCCCCATCTGCCGCTTCACGAAGACGCCGCAGTACACCGGTTCCTTGGTACCGTGCGGCCGCTCTTCGCGCTTCGGTACGACCGGCGGGAAAAGACGCCGGTCGCGGCGGGCCGGGTGGCCCGGCCGCGACCGGTGGGTGGTGGGGGGTGAGGGCGGTACGTCAGGCGGGGAGGATGCCGGCGGTGCGGGCTTCCTGGAGCCAGGCGGGGAACTCGACCATGAGCTGCTGGTAGAGGTCGGCGTCGGCGAGGGTGCGCGGGTCGCGGCCGGCGTGGAAGAAGCCCGCGTTGTCGACCACGCGCCGCTCCGGTACGGCCAGGTCGTCCAGCTTGCGGAGGAAGTCGAAGCCCTTGGCGTCCGGGTCGCCGAAGCCGACGAACTGCCAGAAGATGGGGAGCTTCGCGGCCTCGCAGAGCGCCTTCTCGGCGGCCGGCTTGGACGTGGGGGCGCCGTCCGTCTGGAAGATGACGAAGGCGGGGTCGGTGGCGCCGGACTTCTCGTAGTGCTCGGTCACGGCGTTGATCGCCCAGTGGTAGTTCGTACGGCCCATGTGGCCGAGGCCCGCGTGCAACTCCTCGATGCGACCGGCGTAGTTGGTCAGGTCGAGGTCGGCGGTGCCGTCGACGTCGGTGGAGAAGAAGACCACCGGGACGGTGCCGTCGTCGTCGAGGTTGGCGGACAGGCCGAGGGCCTGCTCGGCCAGGTGCTGGACCGTGCCGTCCTTGTAGTAGTTGCGCATCGAGCCCGAGCGGTCGAGGACGAGGTAGACCGCGGCGCGCTGAGTGGCCAGCCCTTGCTTCTCCAGGGAGACCCGGGCGGCCTTGTAGAGGCTGACGAGGGCGGGGGCCTGGGCTTCTACCTTGGTGAGGGAGGTGGGGGTTGTGGAGGTGGCGGAGGTGGCGGACGCGGGGGTGGTGGAGGCGGGGGTGGGGGCCGTCTCGGTTACGGGCTCGGGGACGACGGTCGGCTTGGGGGCCGTCTTTGCTACGGGCTCGGGGGTGGCCTCGGGCTCGGTTTCGGTTACGGGGGTGGGGCCGGGGGTGGCCGTGGCCTCGGGGTCTGCCGTGGTTACGGGCTCGGGCTCGGCCTTGGTTACCGGCTCGGCCTTGGTTACCGGCTCGGGTTCCGCCGCGGCTTCGGGCTTCGCCTCGGCCACGGCTTCGGCTTCGGGCTTCGTCTCGGCCACGGCTTCGGGCTTCGTCTCGGCCACGGCCTCCGGCTCTGCCTCCGGCTTCGCTTCGGGCTTCGTCTCGTCCGTGGCCTTGGCCGCGGCCTCCGGCTCCGCCTTCGCCGCCTCCGGCTCCGCCACCACCTCCGCCTCCCGCGTCGGCTTCGGTGCGTCGAATGCCTGGGAGACGAGGTCGGAGGCCGACTCCTCGGCGGAAGACGGGGTGCGGGTGGTCTGGGAGGGGAGGGAGGCGGCCGGGGGGTCGGTGGGGGCGGTGCGGGCCGTGGGGACGGCGGGGTCGCGGGGCGTGGCGGGTTCCGGGGCGGCCTCTTCGCGGGCCTCCGGGATCGTCGCCGTTTCCGGCGCCTTGGTGCCGCTCGCCGCGGTGTTCGATTCCTCGCGGGCCGCCTTGGAGCGACCGAAAGCGTTGCGCAGCAGACTCCGAATGCCCATCGGCGAACCTCTCTAGCGTGTGTGGGGTGCGGCGAATGTCCGAGAAGCGCGGACATGTCCCTGACCAGGCCGGACACGTAAGGGTAGCCGCCTGGGCCGGTCCCATCGTGGGAGCCCGCGCGTCTCGCGGCACGCCCCGTTTGGGTGTTTTGTGTATCGAGGTGGTGTGGGGTGCGGGGGCTGGTGGGGGTGTGCGGGTGGGGCGTGTGTGTGGGGCGTGTGTGTGGAGAGCGTATGTGCGGCGGGCGGGTGTGCGAAGGGGTGGGGGCGGCAGGGAACGAAGCGGCGGGGAACGGGGGGAAGCGGCAGGGAACGAGGGGAAGCGGCAGGGGGGCCGGTCGGTGGGGGCGGATGTTTGTGCGGTGTGGGGTGGTGAGGGAGGGGTGGAGGTTGCGGAGAGACGGCGTGCGGGTCCGGTGGCGCAGGCGTCTGCGCACGTCACACGCGGGTGCTGCGGGAGGGGCGGGTGGTTCGGAGCGGGAGGGACGTGCGGCGGCGGGGGTGGCGGGGCCGTGGTGGGCGTGGCCCGTGTGGTGACCCATCGACCGGACGTCCGTTGACCCTGGCGGCGGTCCGGAAGGGCCGGGCAACCCTCGTACGGGTGACGGGAGATGTGGGCGCATGGGGCTGACCAGTCAGTCGCTCGAAATCACGGTGAGCACGCTGGCCGTGGCCTGTGTGGCCCTGACGGTGTGGCTGTGGCCGCGGCTGTCCCCGCACGGTGTGCTCCCCGTACTGGGCAGGATCGGCACCATCCTCGTCACCCAGGTGGCGGTCCTGTGCTCGCTCGCGCTGGCCGTGAACTCCAGCTTCGAGTTCTACAGCAGCTGGGACGAGCTGCTGGGCAACACCGACGACGGTCCGGTGGCGGTGAGCGGGGGCGGCGGCCCGCGGTACGCCGATGCCCGCAGCCTCCGGGGCGGACTGGTCCAGCCGGCCGGGCCGCAGGGGCTGGACCGGGTGACCGGGCTGCCGGAGGGCCCGCCCCACGAGGTCGGCAAGGTGGAGTCCGTACGGCTCGTCGGGCGCCGTACCCGCGTCGTCAACCCGGCCTTCGTCTACCTGCCGCCGCAGTACTTCCAGCACCAGTACCGCCGTCAGCGCTTCCCCGTCTCCGTCGTGATCAGCGGCTATCCCGGCGGCATCATGAACCTCGCGCAGCACCTCCGTATCCCGCAGACCGCGGGCAGGCTGATCGAGGAGGGCCGGATGCAGCCGACCGTGCTGGTGATGGTCCGGCCGACGATCGCGCCGCCGCGGGACACCGAGTGCGTGGACGTGCCGGGCGGGCCGCAGGCCGAGACGTTCTTCACCCAGGACCTTCCGGAGGCCGTCAAGGCGGCCTACCGGGTGGGACATGATCCGAGCGCGTGGGGCGCGTTCGGCTACTCGTCCGGCGGTACGTGTTCGATGCTGCTCGCCCTGCGCAGCCCCGGCACTTACACCTCCGCGGTCTCGCTCTCCGGTGACTACGCCGTCAAGGACGACCTGACGACCGGGAGCCTGTTCGGCAGCGGTGCGGCCGCCGCGCGCCGGGAGCGTGAGCACGACCTGCTGTGGCGGCTGGCGCACCGGCCCGTGCCGCAGGTCTCGGTACTGGTGGCCAGCAGCCGCCTGGGTGAGCCGAACTACCGGGACACCCTGCGGTTCGTCGAGGCGGCGAAGCCCCCGATGACCGTCGACTCGATCATCCTGCCGCGGGGCAGCCATCAGTTCTCGACGTGGCGGCGGGAGGTGGCGCCGGCCCTGGAGTGGCAGGGACGTCAGCTGACGTTCCCGCAGGACGTGGAGGCCGCGCACGCGCCACCGAAGCGGCCGGGGGTGGGGGCGACGCCGTCCCCGTCGCCGTCCCAGCCCCAGCCTCGGGCCTCGTCCCCCTCGCCGTCGACGTTGCCGTAGGAGCACGTACAGGAGCACGTACAGGAGCACGTACAGGAGCACGTACAGGAGCACGTACAGGAGCAGGTACGGGGCCGGTACCGGTACCGGCCCCGTACCGGTCCTCACCCGTCCGGCCCACCCCGCAGGACACCCGCCCCGCGCCGCGGTGGACTGCTGTCGTGACCGCCCCTCCGGACGACTGCCTGGCCCGCAACGACTGGATCTGCGGCGATTACCTCGCCACCCGCCGCCACATCCTGCTCGACGCGGCGCTCCAGCACCTCCACCTGACCGTGGTGTCCGTGCTGCTCGGCCTGGTGATCGCGCTGCCGCTGGCGCTGATCGCGCGCCGGTGGCGCTGGACGGTGGGGCCGGTGCTGGGCGTCACCACCGTGCTCTACACCATTCCGTCGCTGGCGATGTTCTCGCTGCTGCTGCCGCTGTACGGGCTGTCGTCCACCCTGGTCATCGTGGGGCTGGCCCTGTACTCCCTGACCCTGCTCGTACGGAACATCCTGGCGGGCCTGGCCGGCGTACCGGAGGAGGCGAAGGAGGCGGCCCGCGGCATGGGGTACGGGCCGCTGCGGCAGCTGCTGGCCGTCGAACTGCCGCTGGCGGTGCCCGCCGCGATGGCGGGGCTGCGCATCGCGACCGTCTCCGCCGTCGCGCTGACGACGATCGGGGCGATCGTCGGCCACGGCGGACTGGGCAACCTGATCTACGCGGGGATGAACTCGTTCTTCAAGGCACAGGTGCTGACGGCGTCCGTGCTGTGCGTCGTCATCGCCGTCGCCTTCGACCTGCTGCTGCTCGGCCTGGAACGGCTGCTGACGCCGTGGCGGCGCGCATGAGCACCATGAGCGCGGTGTGGCGCTACGCACGGGGGAGCGGATGAGCACGCTCGGAGACGTGAGGACCTGGCTCGCCACGGGCGCGAACTGGGGCGGCGAGAGCGGCATCTGGCACCGCCTCACGGAACATTTGCTGCTGACCGTCGGCTGCCTGCTCGCCGCCTGCCTGATCGCGCTGCCCGTCGCCGTCACCCTCGGGCACCTCGGCCGGGGCGGCGCGCTGGCCGTCAACCTCGCCAACGTCGGGCGCGCCGTGCCCACCTTCGCGGTGCTGGTGCTGCTCCTGCTGACCCCGCTCGGCCGGCACGGGGACTGGCCGACGTTCATCGCGCTGGTGCTGTTCGCGCTGCCGCCGCTGCTGACCAACGCGTACGTCGGAATGCGGGAGGTGGACCGGGACGTGGTGGAGGCGGCGCGCGGGATGGGGATGTCCGGCGGGCAGCTGGTGCGGCGGGTGGAGGTGCCGCTGGCGCTGCCGCTGATGCTGACCGGGGTGCGGATCGCGGCGGTGCAGCTGGTCGCCACGGCGACGCTGGCCGCGCTGGTGGGCGGGGGCGGGCTCGGGCGGATCATCACGGCGGGGTTCAACCTGGCGAGTACGCCGCAGGTGGTGGCGGGGGCGGTGATCGTGGCGGTGTTCGCGCTGCTGATGGAGGTGCTGTTCGAGGTGGTGCAGCGGCTGGGGCCGGCCTGGGCGCGCGGGCGGACGAGGTGAGCGGGCGCGCCGGCGGGCCGGTCCGGGCCGTACTCCGGCGTACGGGCTGGAAGGCCCGCCTCTCGGGACTGGCGGGGCTGACGGCCCTGGCCGTGCTCTCCGGCTGCGCCACCGGCCCCTCCCTGGAGAACCGCGGCCAGATCACGGCCGCGCCCGGCGACAGCCGCCGCCTCTCGATCGGCTCGGCCGGCTTCACCGAGAGCGAGCTGCTGGCCCAGATGTACGCGGTGCTGCTCGGCCAGGCCGGGTACGAGACCGGCATCCTCACCGTCGGCAATCGGGAGTTGTACGAGCCGTCCCTGGAGAGCGGCCAGATCGACGTCGTACCCGAGTACGCGGCGACCTTCGCCGACTGGCTGAACGCCAAGACCAAGGGCGCCGACGCCGACCCGGTCGCCTCCCCGGACCTCGGCACGACGATGAAGGCGCTGCGCGACCTGGCCACGCCCCGCGGCCTGACCGTGCTGCCGCCGGGCCGGGCCGTCGACCAGAACGCGTTCGCCGTGGCTGCCTCGTACGCGCGGCAGCACCGTCTGAAGACCCTCAGCGACCTGGGGCGCGCCAAGCTGCCGGTACGGCTGGCGGCGGGCGACGAGTGCGTGCAGCGGCCGTTCTGCGCGCCCGGTCTGAAGCGTACGTACGGGATCGACATCACGGCCGTCGACCCGAAGGGGGTGGGCACCACGCCCGCCAAGCAGGCCGTGCAGAACGGACAGGACCAGATGGTGCTGACGACCAGTACGGACGCGACGGTCGGGCAGTTCGGGCTGGTCTTCCTTGAGGACGACAAGAAACTGCAGAACGCGGACTACGTCGTTCCGGTGGTCAACCGGGCCCGCGCGGGGAGCCGGCGGGTCGCCGCGGCCCTCGGCAAGCTCAACTCCGTACTGACGACGGAGGACCTGGCCGACCTCAACCAGCGGGTGGACAGCTGGCGGCGGCTCCCGGAGGACGTGGCGCGGGACTATCTGCGGAAGAAGGGGCTGCTGTAGTTCCGGTGCCACGGGGCCCGCGCGGCCCGTCTTCTCACTCCGTGGGCACCGAGTCCACCTCCGTCTCCTCCCGCGGCACCCCCTGCTCGTCGGACCCGATCGTGCGCCGTAGCGCCTCGTGCAGCCGGGCCGGGGTCAGGACGCCCAGGAAGCGGGTGCCGTCCACGACGGCGATCCAGCCCGCGTCGTACTTGAGCATCTCGCTGAAGGCGTCCTTGAGCGAGCCGCTGACCGGCACCCACGCCTCCATCCGGCGCGCGTGCGCCGAAACGTTCCCCCGCGCTTCGGACACCTCTTCCGTCCCCACCCACCCGTGCAGCCCGCCCTCCTCGTCCAGGACGACGGCCCAGCGCGCGCCCTCCGCGCGCAGCCGCTCCGCCGCCCGGCCGGCCGGTTCGCCGAGGCGGGCGAAGGGCGGGTGCTCCAGGTCGCCGGGGTCGATGCCGGTGACCGCGAGCTGTTTCAGGGCCCGGTCGCTGCCGACGAACTCGGCGACGTACGGGGAGGCCGGCGCGCCCAGCACGCTCGCCGGAGTGTCGTACTGCTCGATCCGGCCCTGCCCGTAGACCGCGATCCGGTCGCCCAGCCGGATGGCCTCCTCGATGTCGTGCGTGACCAGCAGCACCGTCTTGTGCAGCGACGCCTGGAGCCGCAGGAACTCTTTCTGGAGCCGGTCACGGACGACCGGGTCGACCGCGCCGAACGGTTCGTCCATCAGCAGGACGGGCGGGTCGGCGGCCAGCGCGCGCGCCACGCCGACACGCTGCCGCTCGCCGCCGGAGAGCTGGTCCGGGTAGCGCGACCCGTGGACATCGGGGTCCAGGCCGACCAGGTCCAGGAGTTCGGCGGCGCGGGCGCGGGCCTTCTTGCGCGGCCAGCCGAGCAGGTGCGGCACGGTGGCCGTGTTGTCGAGGACGGTGCGGTGCGGGAAGAGACCGGTCTGCTGGATGACGTAGCCGATCCGGCGGCGCAGGCGTACGGGGTCGGCCGTCGCGATGTCCTCGTCCTCGACGAGGATGCGGCCGCCGGTCGGGTCGATGAGCCGGTTGACCATCTTCATCGTCGTGGTCTTGCCGCAGCCGGACGGTCCGACCAGCGTCACCAGCTCGCCCTCGGCGACCTCGAAGGACAGGTCGTCCACGGCGGTGGTGCCGTCCGGGTAGCGCTTGGTGACGGACTCGAACCGGATCATTGGTCCATTGAAGCCCGCGGTCCGCAGGCGGTCGCCTTATGCGGGCAAACGGGCGGGACCGCGGAAGGGCAAACGGGAGGGCGGATGCCCCGTCCCCGTCGGGCCTTCTAACCCTCCGACTCCTCCAACGCCTCCAGCCGCTCCCGTGCCGCCCGGACCGACCGGCCGCGCCAGGACAGCCCGGCCCACGGGTCGTCCTCGGCGAGCCGGTCGGGGAGGGTGGCGATGGTCCACCGCTGGGCCGTGAGGCCGGGGTCGTCCAGCTCGTCGCGGGAGATCGGGGTGGCCACCGGGGCGCCCGGCTTCGCGCGTACGGAATAGGGCGCGACCGCGGTCTGCGCGTACGCGTTGCGCTGCACGTCCAGGTAGATGCGGCCCTTGCGGTCGGCCTTGCGCTGCTCGGTGGTGAGGCGGTCCGGGTGCTGCCTGGCGAGGCGTTCGGCGGCCAGGTGGGCGAAGTCGCGTACCGCGTCGAAGCCGGAGCCGCCGTCCAGCGGCGCGATGACGTGCAGGCCGCGCGAGCCGGTGGTCATCAGGCGGGCGGGCAGCTTCAGTTCGTCCCAGAGTTCGCAGACCCGGTGGGCGGCCCACCGTACGTCCTCGAAGTCCGCGCCCTCGGCCGGGTCGAGATCGAAAATGATCAGGTCGGGGTGGTCGGGGCGGTGCTCGCGGGAGAGCCAGCGGTGGACGGTGACGGTGGCCTGGTCCGCGAGGTAGACGAGGGTCGCGGGGTCGTCGCACACGACGTGGGTGACGGTGCCGCCCTCCTTGGACTGCTCGGAGCGCCGTACCCATTCGGGGAAGTGGTCGGGGGCGTTCTTCTGCATCAGGGGCTTGCCGCCGATGCCGTCGGGATGCCGCTCCATCATCAGCGGCCGGTCGCGCAGCTGCGGTACCGCGCGCCGGGCGACCGCCTTGTAGTGGTCGGCCAAGTCGGCCTTGGTGATGCCGTCGTCCGGGAAGAGAACCTTGCCGGGCCGGCTGATCCTGACCGTGCGCCGCCCCGCCTTGATGGTGTGTGCGTCGTCCGTGCCGCCGCTGCTGCCGCTCATACCGAGGACGGGTAACCGGCCGGGCCGCGGGGCAAACGCGGCGTGGCCCGGGGCCGGGCGGCACCGGTTCGGCGGGGGGCCGTACGAGTTGCTTCCGGGGCACCGCCCCTCGTCCTGCCGGATACGTCCGGTTCGCGTGCTTACGATCCTGTGGGCTGTCGTCACCTGGCGTCGTTTCACCCGAAGGCGGGCCTCGACGGGCGCCATGTTGACGGCGGCCCGTGCCCTGCCACCGGTCGGGAGGGTGGATCGAGGAACGTTCGGGCGGAAGGGAACGCGACGATGAAGGCCGTAGCAGTCACCGCATTCGGCGAACAGCCCCAGCTCATGGAACTGTCGGAGCCCGATCCCGGACCGGGTGAGGTCCTGGTGCGGATGTCCGCCGCCGGGGTCAACCCCCTCGACTGGAAGATCGCCGACGGCCTCCTCAAGGACGCGACGCCGCACACCTTCCCGCTCGTCCTGGGGTCGGACGGCGCGGGCGAGGTGGTCGCGATCGGCACCGGTGTGCGCCGCTTCACGGTGGGCGACTCGGTGTTCGGCCAGTTCCAGCGGCCGGGGCGGGGCGGCGGCTCGTACGGCGAGTTCGCGGCGGTCGAGGAGAAGGCGCTGGCCGGCGCGGCCCGCAGCGTCACCTACGCGACCTCGGCGGCCGTCCCCACGGCCGGGACGTCGGCCTACAACCTGGTGGAGGAGACCCGGATCAGCGAGGGCAAACGGGTCCTGATCGTCGGCGGCACCGGCGGCGTCGGCACCTTCGCCACCCAGCTGGCGGCCGGCCGGGGCGCCGAGGTGCTCGTCACCGCGCGGCCGGGCCTGACGGACCTGATGGCCGGCCTGGGCGCCGCGGCGACGGTGGACCACACGCTGGGCCCGGTGGCCGACCAGGTGCTGGCCGCCCATCCGGAGGGTGTGGACGTGCTGCTCGACCTGGTCAGCGGCCCGGTCGCGTTCGGCGAGATGACCCGGACCGTACGGGACGGCGGTACGGCCGTCTCCACCGTCGGGTCCGCCGACGCGGACGCGCTGACCGACCACAACCTGCGCGGCTTCAACTTCCAGAACCGGCCGTCGCCGCAGCTGCTGGAGATCCTCGCCGGTCAGCTCGACGCGGGGCGGCTGACCGTGATCCTCGCCGACGAGATCGCGCTGGAGGATGCGCCGGAAGCGCTGGAGACGAGCCGTACGGGGCACGCGCAGGGCAAGACGGTCATCACCTTCTGACCACGCCGGGCCGACTCGGGCCGCCTCGGGCCGCCTCGGGCCGCTTCAGTGGTCGTGCGGGCCCGGCCGGTGCACCGGCCCGTGCGTGCCCTCGCAGTGCGGGGGCACCAGCGCCGCGTCGTCCGGCCCCGCCGCTATGTGCAGCACCTCGCCGGAGCGGGGCAGCTCGCCCACGTGGTCGACCTGGAGGGTGGCGTGGGTGATCCCGTACTTCAGGCTCAGCAGTTCGTGCAGGCCGCGCCGTACGGCGTGGCAGTCGCCGCCCGGCGCGACCAGGATGTGCGCCGACAGGGCCGGTTCCCCGGACGTGATCTCCCAGATGTGCAGGTCGTGGACCTCCACGACCTGGTCCACCTCGACCAGGTGGTCCCCCAGCGCGTCCGGGTCCACACCGCTCGGCGCGGCCTCCATGAAGATCCGCCCGGACTCGCGGACCAGGCCGGTGCCCGCCCGCAGCATCAGGACGACCACGACGAGCGAGGCGATGGCGTCGGCCCGCGCGAAGCCGGTGGTCAGGACGACCGCGCCGGCGACGGCGGTGGCGATGAAGCCGAACAGGTCGGTGAGGATGTGCTGGTAGGCACCCTCGACGTTCAGGCTGCTGCGGTTGGCCCGGGAGATGCACCAGGCCGCCGCGATGTTGACGACGACCCCGGCCAGCGCGGTGACCAGCACCAGGCCGCCGGTCACTTCGGGCGGTGACACCAGGCGGGTGATCGCCTCGTATCCGAGCCAGAGCGACAGTACGAGCAAGGTGATGCCGTTGGCCTGCGCGGACAGGATCTCGGCGCGCTTGAGTCCGTACGTGTAGCCCCCGCGCGCGGGCCGCGCGGCCAGCCGCATGGCGACCAGGGCGAGCACGATCGAGGCGGCGTCGGTGAGCATGTGGGCCGCGTCGGAGATCAGCGCCAGGGAGCGCGCCAGGAAACCGATCACCACCTCCACGGCCATGAACGCGGTGATCAGCACCAGCGCGGCCCGCAGCCAACGGCGGTCGGCGTCGGGGGAGAGGGTGTGTGAGTGCGAGTGCGAGTGCGAATGCGAGTGCCCGTGGGCGTGGTTGTGGTCGTGGCTGTGGGCGTGCTCGGTCATGGGGCGCGCTCCTCCCTGGGGCGTCCAAAAGGACGTGCGCCACGAAGCAAACCGCACTTCTCCGCTAGATCCAAAGGCTGCACCGGTGACCGTTGTCATTACCGTCGGATGGCGCATCGGTGCAGGTCAGAGGAGTGGGTGGGGAGGGCGGCCGAGGGGCCGGCGCAGGTCTTGCGGCGGCCCCTCGGCGATGCCTAGAGGGCGTCGGCGTACGTGGGAATGCATATCCCTGCGGACGACTGCATGGGGGATGACGCTGTGGCGGCCTCCATGCTGTGGGCAGACGATTGAGGTGTTGCCGCTGCGGGTGAGGCGACTGTTGTGGACACCGCCAGGACTGCGGCGATGCTGGCAAGGGTCACGGCCGCACGCCGTCGAGTTACGTTATTGAGCAATTGTATGTATCCGATGCGAGAACCTGATAGATCGTTTGCAGCACCGGACCCTGCCATGGTGATCGCCTAGGGGCAATGCCTATGATCGTAAAAACTGAGAAATTCTGATGCGGCGAACGATGCCATCAATCAGTGGCAGATTCCGCATCGAGATGCTGGGCCACCCGGGCGGCCTCACTCTCATCCAGACCACTGAACAATTCGAACGCCTGTCGCCACAGCGCCTGGGCGGCATCCCGGCTCCCCTCTCGGAGCCGCACCTCCGCCAGTACATCCGTCGCCCGCGCCTCTTCCTCCGGGAAGTGAATTCGGTGGGCGAGTGAAATCGCCGCGCAAAGGTGCTCCGCCGCGGCGGCGAGGCTGCCGAGTGCCGCCTCCGCGCTTCCCAGGCACCGCAGAGCGCGGGCTTCTTCCTGGGCGGCGCCGATGCTCCGGGCCAGGGACAGGGCCTGCTGATGGTGGGTGGCCGCCTCGGTGAACTGTCCGAGGCCGAAGTGGGCCGTACCCAGTCCGATCAGGGCATTGCCCTCATTCTTACGGTCGCCGAGCCGTCGGAAGGTGAACAGGCACTCCCTAAACATGTCCATGCCAGAGGCGACGTCGTGCCGGTCCGCCGAGGTGGAGAGCAGCCCGGCAAGGTTGGCCTGCACCGTGGCCACGTCGGATAGGCTCCCGACGTCCATGGAGAGGGCAAGAGAGGTTTCGTACGTCTGGCGAGCCAGCTTCACATTCCCCGCTTGCAGGTGCAGATCGCCCAGATTGTTGATGCACCTGGCGGAATTCCGCCGGTCACCGGCCTGCTGGAATGTGTCGATTGCCCGGGTGAAGTACTCCAGGGCCTCCTGGTGCTTTCCCAGGTACAGCAGGCTGATGGCGTAGTTGTTCTCGCAGCGAGCCTGGCCCCAGGTATTGCCCGAGCGCTCATGCACGGCGATGGCTTCCCGGTGCGCGGCGAGCGCCTCGTGATTCTGGCCGTGATTCCAGTGCAGGATGCCCAGTTTTCGCAGCGCGTCGGCTTCCGCGTCCGGGGCATTCGTCGTCCGTGCCAGTTCGAGCGCGTGACGGGCGGCCGCCATGGCCTCCGGATAGTGGCCGGTGTTCGTGCGGGTGGCGCTGAGGTCGAGCAGGGCCAGACACAGTGCGCGCTGGTCACCCGCCTGCTTCCAGTGATCGACGGCATGCCGTTGCATCCGGTCGGTGTCCACCCAATGGCATTCGGCGTCCAGGAACTCCGACAGGGCGTGACTCAGAAGTGCGGCCTGGCGGGGGACGCCGTGGGTGCGTGCATACCGTTCCACGGTGAGGAGGTTGGAGCGCTCAGTGGCGAGCCATTCCTTCGCTGCCTCGGCATTGCGCCAGGGCAGACGACTGCCGGCGCTACCGGCGGTGTTGTCGGAGCGCTGACGAGCCAACCGGGGCCGTTGCGGATAGACAAGGGCGTCAGCGGCCTCGGTGGCGGTCAAGTAATAGTCGATCAGACGCTGCACGGCCTGGTTACGGGTCGCCTCGTCGTCCTCCGAATGCGCCAACGCCCGTGCGTACTCTCCGAGCAGGTCGTGGAACCGGTACCGGTCGGGGCGGGGCTCCTGGAGCAAATGGCAGTACAGCAGGCTTTCGAGAAGCCGTTCCGTCTGCTGCCCGGGAAGGCCCATCAGCGCGGACGCCGCGTGCGGGCCGAACTCGGCGCCCAAATGGAGGGCGAGGCGGCGGAACGCGGACTGCTGGGCGGGAGTCAGCGTCAGGTAGGACATCTCGAAGGCGCGGGCCACCCCCGAGTATCCGTCGTACAGTTCCGCGAGCCGGCCGGGGCCCCGGGTGAGGCGTTCGCGGAGGTCGGCCAGGGACCAGGACGGGCGGGCGTTGAAACGGTTGGCGGCGATCTCGATGGCGAGCGGCAGATTTCCGCAGAGGCTCACGATCCGGGATATTCCGGTGGTGTCCTGGGTGCGTTCCTGACCGGAGAACGCACGGAAGAGGGCTACGGCGTCCTGCGGGGGGAGCACGTCGAGGGCGAGAGAGTGGGCACCGGGTAACCCCGCCAGATGGCGTCGGCTGGTGATGATGATGAGCGAGGGCGACAGGCCGGGAAGGAGCGGGCGTACCTGGTCGGTGTCCGCGGCGTCGTCGAGAATGATGACGGCTCTTTTGTGCGAGAGCAGCGTCCGCCACAGGTCCGTGCGTTCTTCGAGCGCGGCGGGAATGGAGTTCGCCGGAACTCCGAGCAGCCGCAGCAGAGTTGCCAGCGCGGTGGAGGCGCTCAACGGTTCCTGGACGCTGGCGTGGGTGCGCAGGTCGATGTAGAGCTGCCCGTCGGGGAAGTGGCGTCCCAGCGCGTTGGCGGCATTCACGGCCAGGGCCGTCTTGCCCACGCCGGCCATACCGGAAATCGCTTCCAAGGCCACGATGGAGGCGTAACCGTCCCCCTCCGTCCCGCTCGCGGCGGCGAGCACCGCGTGGAACCGCCGCATTTCCGTACGGCGGCCGACGAGAGCGGCCTGACGTGGCAGGTTGCGCGGGGCGTAAGCGGTGCGGAATGTGTCAGGGGCATGTTGCGGGCCGTCAAAAAGGACCTCGCGGGCCGGCACGCGCCGCAGAATTCTCCGGTGGATGCGGGCGAGTTCTTCGCTCGGGTCGGAGCCCAGTTCCGTACGGAGTTTACGGCGGGCTTCCTGGTAGATCCGTAAGGCGTCCGCGTGCCGGCCGCAGCCGTAGCAGGCCAGCATCCAATAGCCGAGGAGGGTTTCGTCGTCGGGGAACTGGCCGACCAGGGAGCTGAGAACACCGATCACCTCGCTGAAGCGCCCCAGGTGCAACTGCATGGCGATACGCGAGGTGGTGGCGCTGAGGCGCTGCTCGGTCAGGCTCGTCCGCATCCGCTCGGCCCACGACCCCGGCAGGCCCGCGAGGGGATCGCCGCGCCACAGGTCGTCCGCCTGGTGGAGCAGTGCGACCGCCCGGTCGTCGGCCCCGTCGTCCGACAGGCGCCGGGCCCTGGAGACGAGCTCCTGAAAGCGGTGCCAGTCAATGCGTTCGGGCAGAATTTCGAGGGTATAGGTGTGCGCATGGTGGGTGATCGCCGCAGCTTTCGGCGCGGCGGAACCGGCGGCGGCCATACGTATGGATTTGCGAATGCGCGACACATACGTGTGGACCGATTCGCGGGCTTTGCCCGGCGGTGTGCCGTCCCAAAGACGGTCGATCAATGCGTCCAGAGCGACGGGCCGGCCCGCGGACAGGGCCAGCGACGCGAGAACGCCACGCTCTTTGTCGGAGCCGAGGCCGACCCGGTGCGTGTCCGAGCCGAGGCAAATGGGGCCGAGGATGAAAATCTCCATCAGCGCCTCCCGTCATCGGCGCCCCATACCGGTTCCGCGAGCATGGCACTCAATGGTTGAAGTGACCAGTGGGCACCGGAGGTGGCAAGTGGGCACGGGCGGTTGACGGTGGGCACGGGCGGTGGCCGGTTCGGGCCCTGTGCCGGGCTTCGCGGCACCCGCCGTCCTTCCGGAGGTCTCCCGCCGCCCTTACCTGGGTAGAGCTGAGGTGATCGATGACGTACGTACCGGACGGGGGTGGGGGATGCGCCGGGATACGAACGCCATTGGCGGTTCGGCCAGGATTCACGGGACGAGTATCCAGGCGGGAGATGTCAGCGGCGGCATACACGTGCACGCGGTCCCCGCCTCGCCGCTTCCCGTTCCGCGTCAGCTTCTCTCCGTGCCGCCGCATTTCACCGACCGGGAAAACGATCTGTCGGCGCTGGCGGATCTCCACGGCCGTTTTCCCGAGCTGTCCACCCCGTTGATCGTCGTCAGCGGGCCCGCCGGAATCGGCAAGACCGCGCTGGTGTCCCGATGGCTGCGCGGGATGACCGGGAGATTTCCGGACGGCCAGTTGTACGCCGATCTCCGCGGACACTCGGAGACCGGACCGGCCGATCCGGGCGACGTCATGGGGCAATTCCTGCGTGCGCTGGGCGTCGTGCAGGTGCCGCACGGTCTGGACGAGCGAGCCGCGCTGTGGCGCTCGGTCACCGACGGCCTGCACGTATCGATCATGCTCGACAACGTCCTGTCCGCCGCCCAGGCGCGGCCGCTGCTGCCCGGCGGCCGGCACTGCCTCGTCGTCGTGACCAGCAGGTACCGGCTGACCGGACTGCGCGCCGACGGAGCGCTCCACCACGAACTGGGCCTGCTGGAGCAGGACGCCGCCGTCGAGATCCTCACTCTGGGCATCGGCGCCGAGCGCGTACGGCGTGAGGGCGGCGCGGTGCACCAGGTCGTGTCCCTGTGCGCCGGTCTGCCCTTGGCGGTGTGCCTGGCGTCCGCCCGGCTCGCTTCGCGCCCCCGGCAGCCGGTGCGCACCATGGCGGAAGCGTTGGCACAGGACCGAGGACGGCTGGCGGCGCTGGCCGTGGAGGGGGAGTTATCGGTGTACGCGGCGCTCGACGAGTCGTATGCGGTACTGACGCCCGAGGCGGCCCGGCTGTACCGGCGCCTCGCGCTGCTGCCGGCCCGGCAACTGGACTCGCGCCTCGCGGCGGTGGCCCTTCGTGTGCCTCTCGGGGAGGCGGAGCGGCTGCTGGACGTGCTGGTCGAGGCCAACCTGCTGGAGGACACCGGCCCGGACGCCTATCGCTTCCACGACCTGGTCCGCCTGCACGCCGAGGAACGCGGCCGGGCGGAAGAGTCGCCGGCGGCTCAGGAAGAAACGTCTCGTCGTGTGGGTGACTGGCACCTGCACACCGCGTCGGCGGCTCAGAAGCTGCTCTCCCCCATACAGTTCACCCTCAACCGTACCTATGTTCACGAACCGACCGTTTCCTGTCCCTTCGCGGACGAGAGCGGTGCGCTCACCTGGTTGGAGACCCGGCGCGCGGACCTGATGGCGACCGTACGCACCGCTGACGAGAAGCGGTGGGACACGCTGGCCTGGCAGCTCGTGGACGCGTTATGGCCCTTGTTCCACCGGCTGCGCCACTACGACCTCTGGATCGAAGCTCACGAGATCGGCCGCCGGGCGGCGCGCCGGGACGGAGACCGTACGGCGGAACGCCAGATGCTCAATTCCGGTGCCATAGGCCTCAACGCGGCCGGGCGCACCGACGACGCCATCGACTGGTTCACCCAGTCGTTGCGGGCCGCCCGCGAGGCCGGCGACACCCGCGACGAGGGCCAGGCGCTGCTCGGGATCGGCGCCGCGCACCGGGAGGCAGGGCGCTTCCAGGAAGCGGAGGTCCACCTTCACCGGGCCATCTCGACCTGGCAGACCGCCGGTTACGGGCGCGGCGTGGCACTGGCGCGGATCATACTGGGAGAAATCGCGCTGGAGGACGTGCAGGGAGAACGTTCCGGCGGTGCAGGCGGTGCAGGCGGTGCAGGCAGCGCAGGCGGTGCAGGCGGTCCGGCCGAGCGGGCGGCGGAACTCTTCGCGCAGGCGCACGAAGCGCTGGTCGCGCTGAACGACCCGTACGACGCCGCGCGGGCACTCGCCTTCTCCGGACGGGTGAGTGCGCTGACCGGTCCGTACGACACGGCGGCGGAGCGTCTCGGCGAGGCGCTGCGGTTCTTCGCATCCGCCGGGTCCGCCCACTGGCAGGCGCGGGTGTCGGAGATGCTGGGAACGTGCGCGCACGAGCACTCCCTCCCGGACACGGCACGTGAACACTGGGAGCGCGCCCGGAGCCTGTACGCGTTGCAGAGCCCTTCGGACGCCCGGCGCGTAGGGGATCTGCTGGCCGGCCTGAGTGGTGCGCGCAGACCGGTGGACCCAGCAGACCCCCGGGAGGAACGCCCTACGGACCCGTCAGAAAACTGACGTGACGCAGCCCGTCCAGGGTGTGCCCCGTGGAAAGCAGGCCGTGGAGGCACGACGCGGCCTGCGACCAACCCTCCGGTCCCGCCGTGCCCGAGCCCTCGGTGAGACGCAGCAGGCATTGGGTGCCGTCGCGGTCCGCCACGGCGCAGCTGCCGTCCAGAAGGGGCAAGGCCGCGAGCCGGCAGCCGACATGGCGGGCGAGCACGCGGTTGAGCCGGAGCCACGCTCCGCGCCGCTGCCGTGGTCGGCTGTGGACCAGGACGTCCGCGCAGTCGAGCCAGGGCCCTTCGGCGCAGGTGTCGGCGTCGACGGCGAAGTGGTCGTCGGTGCCGAGGAGGGGCGGTTGGGCGGTCGGTCCGGCGGGCCCGGCTGGTCCGGCTGGTCCGGCGGGCCCGGCTGGTCCGGCTGGTCCGGCTGGTCCGGCCAGTGTGGTCGGCCCGGTCGGCGGGGCCGGCCTGGGCGATCCGTCCGGCGGTCCGGTGCGGACGAGTACGGTGCGTACTCCGGTACGTGTGGCGACGGTGATGCCGGCCACGGGGGTGGGGCCCGTACCGAAGGCCCCGACGGGCGGCAGCCCGGAGACCACCTGTACGGAACGGTGCCACCGGCCAGCGGATGCCGGCAACGCGGTGGTGCCAATGGTTCCGGTGGTTCCGGTGGTTCCAGCGGTTCCAGGAGTCCCGGTGGTGCCGACCGTGCTCCACGTACTGATCATGCTGTTGCCTCCGTGTCCGTATCCGTACCCGTATCGGCACCGGTGTCCGACGCGCACCAGTTGTCCAGCCGCGGCGGCAGCGGCAGCCGGCGCGTGACCGCCGGGTGCGCGGGCTGCCCCAGGCCCAGGACCCGGTACATCAGCCGCCGCATGTTTCTGGTGAACCGCCCCGGTTCCGAGGTGATCCGGGACGCGATGGCCGCGTACTCCTCGCCCTGGTGCTCCGCGTACTCGGCGGCGGCGTACGCCAACTGGCTGGTGAGCGAATGGCCCGGGGACAGGGCGGGCGCGGTCCGGGCCAGGGCCGCGGCGGGCGACAACGGGTTGATCTCCCGCTCCGGCGAGGCGGCGAGGAGGATCGGGGCGCGGGTCAGTGTTCCGTACAGCGTCACCGACCCGTGATCCCCGATGATCCAGTCGGCCGCCACCAGGACGGCCCGCCAGTCCGCCTCGGGCGGTACGACGGCGATGCCGTACCGCCGGCACTGCGCCAGCCAGGCCCGTACCTGCCAGGCGCCGTGCCCCGACCAGACGTTGGGGTGGATCAGCAGCGCCACCCGCCGGCCCTTGCCGGACAGCTCGTTGATGAGGCGGGGGAGCAGCGCTTCGATCGACCCGAAGGACGACAGCGCGCCCCAGGTGGACACCACGGCGACGAGCTTCTGTCCCTTCCGCAGCCCGAGCGCCCGCCGGTAGGCGGGACGGCGGGGCAGGCTGGCCACGATGCGGTCGTGCACCGGGTCCCCGACCACGGAGGCCACGGGCAGGGCCTCCGGGCACAGTTGCGCCAGGCCGTGCAGGTCGTCCCGGTGGGGCAGGACCACGGCGGCGGGCAGGCACCGGCCGTCCGGGACGATGTCCGGGCGCCCGAGGCCGGCCACCCGGGCGTCCGTGCCCTCGATGATGCGCTTGAGGTAGTTGGCCCCGTGCGGCAGCGTGATCAGCGGCGCGCTGATCTCGCCCAGCCCCCGCGGCCCCGCGGCGAGCGCGAGGTCGTAGTCGAGCCGGGCGGCCTTCTCCCAGGGCAGCACCGCGCTGCCGAGCCGGTGGAGGAACGCGGCCACCCCGTCGCCGAACGGGTGCGGAGGGGCGGTGAACAGGACCTGGACCCGCAGGTCGGACTCCAGGAGCGAGAACACTTCCTGGAGGCGTTTGATGTACGTCACCGTGTGGGCGACGACGAGGACGCGTTTGCGGCCGGTGAGGGTCAGCCACTCACGTAACTGGTGTGGTGAATTCTTGTCGAAAGCGCTCAATGCCCCCATGACATCCCCCTGTCGGATCAAGCCGGCGTGTCCCGGGCCGGACACGGCGGCCGGTTGAGGAGGGGATGCCCACGGGGCGGGACGGAAGCCTTGACCGGTCCTTGAGAAAACCTTGCCCCGGTGGCCGGTGGAGGCGACGGGTCCGCGCGAGGGGCGCACGGGGCTGATGGGGTGCTGCGGCAGGTGTACTCCTTCATGTCCGTACGGGGGCGTCGCCACACCTG
The DNA here is from genome assembly GCF_003865155.1 of Streptomyces paromomycinus. NCBI lineage: Bacteria > Bacillati > Actinomycetota > Actinomycetes > Kitasatosporales > Streptomycetaceae > Streptomyces > Streptomyces paromomycinus. Next base: position 5,057,881 of record NZ_BHZD01000001.1, read on the forward strand.
CACCACCGCTGCGCAGGCGCCTCAAACCGTGGTGAGGGGCCTGCGCAGTGGTGCTGAGGGGCCTGTCCTACCGAGGGGCGGGCGCAGGCGTCCGCCGACGGAACGGCCCACGCCTGCGTGGTACGCCGCCGCAGTACGGGTCGAGCGGTCTTGGCCCCGGCCGATTCCTCGGTTAGTGCCGGGCTCAGCGCGTTCTACGGGCGCGGGCCCGCAGCTCCTCGCACCCGTCTCCTCCGGGCCGTCCGCCGCTCGCCACCAGCCGCCCTTGCGCCGCTCGCTACCCCCTCACCCCTCGGCCGCCCTCACCGTTCCCGCCCCGTACACCGCAACGCGGCCGCCAGCCGCCGTGCCACGTCGGGTGCGCAGCGGCCCAGTTCCACCAGCGGCCGTGGTGCGTCGGCCGCCAGCGACGGGCCGTCCAGGCCCAGTGACGGCAGGGTGATGCCCACTCCGGCCAGCGCGGCCTGGAGTTCGTCCCGCGCTGCCTCCGCGTCCGTGATCTTCTCGCCCGCCGTTGCACGTTCCACTGTGTCCATGATCGCAGCGCCTTCCCTCGGTGCCCGGTTCGTGCGTCACCGAACAGCATCGCCCGGTGAAGTCACGATTACTAGGAGTAGCCAATTATGCGCCCGTGAAACGAATTCGGCGGGGGTTCCGCCGGCCCCGCCCGCCACGGTGCCCGCAGCCCGCCGGTGAGGGCCGTGCACACTGCCTCTTACTCTGGAAACGCACCGACCGGGTTGTCTGCTCCCGGTTGACTTTCCGCGTCCACCGGACCCCGTCGTGCCGCCCCGTACGGCGGCCGACCCGAAGCCATGAGGTAACCGGCAGTGAGCCCCGCCCCGCCGCCCGCAGTGCCCGCGCCGGACACTCCCGAACCGTCGCCCGCGGCCCCCGCGCCACGCGTCCCCGGCCCCGCCCGTGTCACCGTCGTCGGGATCGGCGCGGACGGCTGGGACGGGCTGCCGGCCGCCTCGCGGGAGGTGCTGCGGGGCGCGGGGGCGCTCGTCGGGGGCGTACGGCAGCTCGCCCTGTTGCCCGCGGAGTGCGCGGGCGCGCGGATTGCGTGGCCGTCGCCGCTGCGGCCCGCCGTACCGGGGCTGCTCGCCGCGCACGCCGGACGCGAGGTGTGCGTCCTGGCCAGTGGCGACCCGATGTTCTACGGCATCGGGCGGACGCTCACCGAGGTGCTCGCCGAGGCGGGCGCCGCGCCGCCGCGCGTGCTGCCGCACCCGTCCTCCGTCTCGTACGCGTGCGCCCGGCTCGGCTGGCCCGTCGAGGACACCGAGGTCGTCACCGTCGTCGGCCGTCCCCTCGCGGGCCTGGCGGCCGCCCTGCACGACGGCCGCCGGCTGCTCGTCCTCTCCGCGGGCGCCGAGACCCCCGCCCAGGTCGCCGGGTTGCTGCGGGAGCGCGGTTTCGGCCCGACCCGGATGCGCGTACTGGAACAGCTCGGCGGCCCGCGCGAACGGCAGGCCGAGGGCACGGCCGCGGACTGGCCGGCCCCGCCCGCCGCGGACGGCACCGACCCCCTCAACGTCATCGCCCTGGACTGTGCCCGCGCCCCGGAAGCCCTCCGGCTCTCCGCCGCCCCCGGCCTGCCGGACGACGCGTACGAGCACGACGGCCAGCTGACCAAGCGCCACGTACGCGCCGCCACCCTCGCCGCGCTGGCCCCCGCCCCCGGCGAACTGCTGTGGGACATCGGCGGCGGCTCCGGCTCCATCGGCATCGAGTGGATGCGTACGCACCGCACCTGCCGCGCCGTCGCCGTCGAGCGGAACGCCGTACGGGCCGGACGCATCACCCGCAACGCGGACACGCTCGGCGTACCGGCCCTGCGCGTGGTCACCGGCCCCGCGCCCGAAGCGCTCGCCGATCTCCCCGCCCCGCACGCCGTGTTCATCGGCGGCGGCCTCACTGCGCCCGGCCTCCTGGAGGCGTGCTGGGCGGCGCTGCCGCCGGGCGGCCGGCTGGTCGCCAACACCGTCACGCTGGAGTCCGAGGCGCTGCTCGCCGACTGGTACCGGCGGTACGGCGGCGACCTCGTACGGCTCGCGGTCGCGCACGCCGTACCGGTGGGCGGCTTCACCGGCTGGCGGCAGGCGATGCCGGTCACGCAGTGGTCGGTGACGAAGCCCGCGGCCTCCGAGCCTCCGGCCCCCGACGCTCCCGCCACCCCTTCCACCGCCCCCTCTGCCCCAGGAGACGCACAGTGACCGTCCACTTCATCGGCGCCGGACCGGGCGCGGCCGACCTGATCACGCTGCGCGGCGCCCGCCTCCTGGCCCGCTGCGAGGTCTGCCTGTACGCGGGCAGCCTGGTGCCGCGCGAACTGCTGGACGAGTGCCCGCCCGACGCCCGCCTGGTCGACACCGCGAACCTGGACCTCGACCAGATCACCGCCGAGCTGGTCCGCGCCCACGAGGCCGGCCAGGACGTCGCCCGGCTGCACTCCGGCGACCCGTCCGTCTTCAGCGCCGTGGCCGAGCAGATGCGCCGCCTGGACGCGGCGGGCGTGCCGTACGAGGTCGTCCCCGGCGTCCCGGCGTTCGCGGCCGCCGCGGCCGCCCTCAAGCGCGAGCTGACCGTCCCCACCGTCGGCCAGACCGTCATCCTCACCCGCATCGCCCAGCAGGCCACCCCCATGCCCGAGGGCGAGGACCTGGCCACCCTGGGCCGCAGCGGCGCCCTCCTGGTCCTGCACCTCGCGGCCCGTTACGTGGACCGGGTCGTCGGCGAACTCCTGCCGCACTACGGCGCCGACTGCCCCGCCGCGGTCGTCGCGATGGCCTCCCGTCCCGACGAGCTGGTGCTGCGCGGCACCCTCGCCGACATCGCGGACCAGGTGAAGGCGGCGGGCGTGGTCCGTACGGCGGTCATCATGGTCGGCCGCACGCTGGGCGCCTCGCAGTTCCGCGACAGCCACCTGTACTCGACGGAGCGGGAGCGGGGCTGCGCGGCGGAGACCGGCCAACTCCGCGCCGCGCAGGCCGAATAAGCGATATCCGGTTGCTCGGCCACGGCGGACCCAGCAGGATCGGCCGGATGAACGCGATGCCGCAGCCCGGGTCCGCCGAAGCCCTGTCCGGGTCCGCCGAAGCCCTGTCCGGGTCCGCTCAGCCCCTGCCCGGTCCCGTCGAAGCCTTGCTCGTCGTCGACGTGCAGTCGGCCTTCTTCGCGGGCGAGGACGCGGCACCGCACGCGGCGGCCGTCCAGGCGCGCGCCGAGGATCTGGTCGCCCGGGCGCGGGCCGCCGGGGCGCTGATCGTCCACATCCAGAACGACGGCGCGCCCGGTATGTCCGACGAGACGGGCACCCCGGGCTGGGAGCTGCACCTGTCCGTCGAGCCCGGCCCGCGCGAGGTCGTGATCCGCAAGACCCAGGACGACGGCTTCCACGAAACCTCGCTGGGCGAGCTGCTCACCGAGTCCGGCGTACGGTCCCTCGTCGTCTGCGGCGTGATGTCCGAGATGTGCGTACTGGCGACCGCGCGGTCGGCCCTGGAGCGCGAGTACCGCGTCGTCCTGCCGCACGACGCGCACGGCACCTACGACGTGCCGCCCGCGCCGGGTGAGACGGAGGGCGTCCCGGCGGCGATGGCCTCGCGGGTCGCGGAGTGGGCTCTCGGCGACGAGGTCGAAATCGTCGCGTACGCGAAGGACGTACCGTTCCAGGCGCCGCCGGGGCCGGAGGCGGAGTGACGGAACGCGTCACTCAGGGGCGCACGGCCGCCCCTGTCACGCCTCTCCGCGCGGCCCTCTGGGCGCCGCCCGCCCCACCACGTTCCCCGCCCGGTCGATGCAGATCACATCCACCGCGACCGGCGCGCCCCGCAGGACCGCCAGCGCCTCGTCGCGGGCCGTCCTGGCGACCAGATCACCGAGCGGCACGCCGCGCGCCGCGCACAACTGGAGCGCGGCCAGCCCCGTATTGGCCACCGCGACCTCACCCGCCAGCTCCGCGTCCGCCCCGCCCTGCCGCGCCAGTTCCGCCAAGAACCCCTTGTCCACCTGCGACCGCGCCGAGTGCAGGTCCAGATGCCCCGCCGCCAGCTTCGACAGCTTCGCGAACCCGCCGCAAACGGTCAGCCTGGGCACGGGATGCCGCCGTACGTACTTCAGCACCGCGCCCGCGAAGTCGCCCATGTCCAGCAGCGCGTCCTCGGGCAGGCCGTGTTCGGCGACGACGACCTTCTCCGAGGTCGAACCGGTGCACCCGGCCACATGCGTACGTCCCGCCGCACGCGCCACATCCACCCCCCGCCGGATCGAGTCGATCCACGCCGAGCACGAGTACGGCACCACGATCCCGGTCGTTCCCAGGATCGACAGCCCTCCCAAGATCCCCAGCCGCGGATTCCACGTACTCCGCGCGATCTCCGCACCGTGATCGACCGACAGCTCGACCTCGACGTCCCCGCCGTCCCCGTACCGCCGTGCGACCTCCGCGACGTGCTCCCGCATCATCTGCCGCGGTACGGGATTGACCGCCGGCTCGCCCACGTCCAGCGGCAGCCCGGGGCGGGTGACCGTACCCACCCCGGGACCGGCCTTGAACACCACGCCGCTGCCCGCCGGGAGCCTGCGCACCGTCGCCCGGACCAGCGCACCGTGCGTGACGTCGGGATCGTCCCCCGCGTCTTTCACGACGGCTGCCATGGCCGTGGCGCGGTCCTCGGGCATCTCCTCGGCGGCGAGCGCGAACGCGGGCGTCTGCCCCTTCGGCAGGGTGATCGTCACCGGGTCCGGGAAGTCCCCGGTCAGCAGCGCCGTGTACGCGGCGGTCGTCGCCGCCGTCGCACAGGCCCCGGTCGTCCAGCCGTGCCGCAGCCCGGTGTGCGCGAGCTGCGCCGTACGGCCGCCGGTGGCCGTGCCCGTGCCGGTACCGGTGCCGGCCGCGCTCCCGTCCGTACGGCCGCCGGTGGCGCCTGCCGTACCGTTCGTGTCCGTACCTGCCTCACCCATGGAGAAGACCGCCCGCCATGAGCGTCCCCGCCGGAGCCGTACGCGTTCCCCACGTCCTGATCCTCGGCGGCACGACCGAGGCCCGCCGGCTGGCCGCAGACCTGGTGGACCGGCACCCCGACTGGCGCGTCACCTCGTCCCTGGCCGGCCGGGTGGCCGCGCCCCGGCTCCCGGCCGGAGAAGTCCGCATCGGCGGATTCGGAGGCCCGGACGGCCTCGCACACTGGCTGCGCGAGCACGCGGTGGACGCGCTCATCGACGCCACCCATCCCTTCGCCGGCACGATCAGTTTCAACGCGGCGCAGGCGGCCGCCACCGCCCATGTTCCCCTGCTCGCCCTCCGCAGGCCCGGCTGGGTCCCCGGCCCGGACGACGACTGGCACCCGGTCGCCTCCCTGGAAGAGGCCGCCGCCACCCTCCCCGCCCTCGGCCACCGCGTCTTCCTCACCACCGGCCGCATGGGCCTCGCCACCTTCGCCCACCTCACCGACCTCTGGTTCCTCGTCCGCTCCGTGGACGCCCCCGAGCCCCCTTTCCCCCCTCGTACGGAGGTGCTCCTGGACCGGGGCCCCTTCACCCTCGAAGGCGAACGCGCCCTCCTCCGCGACCACCGCATCGACGTCCTGGTGACGAAGGACAGCGGCGCGACGGCCACCGCCCCGAAGCTGGCGGCGGCCCGGGAGGCGGGGGTGCCGGTGGTGGTCGTACAGAGGCCGGGGGTCCCGGGCGGCGTACCGGTCGCCGAGACTCCGGATCAGGCGGTCGACTGGCTGCTGGCGCTGTGACCGCGTAGCGCCCGGTGCCGCTCGCAGCCGGGCCGTCCGCCGGCCCCCGCCCCCGTTCCGATGAGCAGAGCACACACGACGTCCTCCGGAAACTCCGGCCCGAGGCCGGAGTGGCCGAAGAGTGCCCGGAACACGATGGGCGCGGCGAACAGGTCCAGCACGAGGTCGACGTCGAGGCCGGGCCGGAGGTCGCCGCGTTCCTGTCCCTTGCGCAGGGACAGGACGCACGCTTCCCGGCGCGGCTGCCAGAACTCGGTGAGGAAGCGTTCCCGCAGCTCCGGATCGTCCGCGAGATCGGCCACCAGCCCAGGAAGAACATGGCCGAAGGCCGGATCGTCCATCGCGACCCGGAGCGCTTCGAGATGCCCGACGAGGTCGCAGTGGGTGCATCCGGTGTCGATCTCCACGACCCCGATCCGATCCCGCGCCATGGCCTCGACGACCAAGTGCTTCTGACTCGCCCAGCGCCGGCGGATGGCGGGTTTGGTGGTTCCCGCCCGCTGCGCGATGGCTTCCATCGTCAGGGCCGGATAGCCGACTTCCCGTACGAGCTCGGTCACCGCGGCCAGTACGGCGTGGTCGATCCGCTCGTCCCGCCTGCGCGCCATCGAACTCTCCCGGGAACCGCACGCCCATCCTGTCGACCGGCAACCCTACCGGGGACGCGAACCCTACCGGGGACGCAGTACGACCTTGCCGAACGCCTTACCGTCCGCCACCCGCCGAAGCGCGGCGGCGGCCTCGGCGAGCGGGAAGACCTGGTCCACCACAGCCGAGACACGGCCTTCCCCCAGCAGCGTCACCACCCTCTCCCAAGAGCCTCGAAGCTCCTCCGGAGCCACCGAATCGAGGCTGAACGCGTGCAGCGACGGCGACTTGTGGAAGTCATGCAGCAGCGGCGCGAAAGCCTCCACCGGGGGAAAACCACCGACGGCGCCGCAGAGGACGTAACGCCCGTTGGGCCGCAGGAGTTCGAGATGCTTTCCCACATCCGGGCCGGCGACCGTGTCCACCACGACGTCGAATTCCGCGTCGGGAACGGCGGACCGGGTCCGGTCGACGACGTGCGCGGCGCCCAGGCCCCTCAGGCGCTCGCCACGTGCCGAGGACGAGGTGACGGCGGTGACCTCGGCTCCCCGGGCCCGCGCGAACTGCGTGGCGAGCACCCCGATCCCGCCTCCGGCACCACGGACGAGCACCCGCTCCCCGGCTGCCGCCCCCACCCGCCGGAGCGCGAGCTCGGCGACCAGCGCGTTGACACCCAGCGCGACCACATCGGCCGCGTCAACCCCCTGAGGGCTCGTGAACACCAGCTCCGCCTCGGCCACAACCCGCTCGGCAAACCCCCCGAACCCCGGCAACACGGCCAGCACCCGCCGTCCGACCAGCCCTCCCTCCACATCCCGCCCGACCGCGACCACACGCCCGACGACCTCCAGCCCCGCAGGCCCCACCCCGGAGAACTTCGCGTACTGGCCTCGCAGCGCCATGACGTCCACATAGCCGACGCCTGCGGCTTCGATGTCGATGAGGACCTGGGTGGGGGTGGGGGACGGCTCCGGGGCGTCGGCCATGGCGGGTTCTCCGGACGACGTGGCGATCACGGCTTTCACTTGAGGCTCCCTCATGGAGATGAATAACGTTCCGTTTCGACTCGGAACGTTAATCGCCGGGATGGTGAGCGTCAAGGGCTCGCCGGGGAGTCGTCCGCCTGTCGAACCGCCGGGCCGTACCGGCGGTTCGACAGGGCAAGTGCCGTCTCACCGGGGCCGGGACGCGCTCCACCGGTTGACCTTCCTGACGCGCGCGGCCAAGGGTGACGAGCGGGCGGGCGATGTCGCCGGCGAGGGAGGCGGCGTCCAGGCTCAGGTTGGGCGGTTTGACGCCGACGGTGGTGAGGGCGGTACGGAGTTCGTCGTACAGAGGCCGGACGTCCCGGCCGGCGTACCGGTGGCGCTCACGCCGGAAGAGGCCGCCACGTGGCTGCGCGACCTGCTCGGCTGACCTGCGAAGGCCAGCCCCACGGGGTGGTACGTCAGTGTCCAGCGTCGGCGGGCGGCCATGGCGGTGCCCAGCCGTGCAGGGTGAGCGGTCCCGCGTTGGTGAGATAGCCGTACAGGCCGGCGGCCGGGTACTCGATGATGTTCTCGGGCAGGTCCTGCACGTCGAAGAACCGCAGATCGAGACACTTGTCGGGCTCGCGGTTGGTGGGTTCACCCTCCCAACGGGTGGCCAGGAAGAAGAAGCCGATACGTTCCGTGCCGGGGACTTGCTGGTGGTGGACAACGTGGACCTGGCGCAGGTCGTCCGGGTGGGCGGTGATGCCGGTCTCTTCGAAGAGTTCGCGGGCTGCCCCGGCGGTGAGGGGTTCGCCGGCGTCGAGCTTTCCCGAGGGCAGGTGCCAGCGGCCGTAGCCGTAGGAACTGCCGCGTTGGGACAGGAGGATCTTGTCGCCGTCGCGCAAGATCACGTGGGTGTCGACGATGGGGGCTGCTGTGGACATGGAGTCACCGTGTGCTCGTCGGGGCCGTTGTGGCGTCCGACGCTAGTGTCCCGCGATGCCATGGTGGCAGCGATTCGGGCAGCGGTCTCCGTGGGAGTGAGGGTGCTGGTGTCGAGGATGAGGACTTGAACGCTCAGGCGTTCGAGGGTGCGGGCGGCGTCGCGGTAGAGCGCGATCTCCCGTCCGGGCGTGTCCGAATCTTCTTCGAAGCGGTGGTGGGCGCCGCGGCGGGCCAGGCGGGTAGCGATGACCTCGGGTGGTGCGGTCAGGAGGACGGCGAGGTCGGGCAGCCGGATGTCGGTGTTGAGGGCGAGCAGAAAAGGTTCGGGGACGTCGTCGAGTCGCTGGAGGACGAGGGTGGAGGCCAGGTAGCGGTCGCACACGACGATGTCACCGGCGGCCAGGTGGGGCTGTATCTCGGTGTGCAGGTGGTGGTACCGGTCGGCGGCGACCAGGCAGGCCAGGGCGCGGCCGCGGATGCGGTCGGCGTGGGCGCGGGTGAACCGGCCGAGTGCGCTGTGGGAGGGCTCGGTGGTGGTGTGCACTGTCGCGCACCGGCGGCGCAGGTGTTCGGTCAGGGCGGCGTCGGCGCGGTGCAACGTTGATGCGGCCGGTGGCGTCCCACACGTAGTGCTCGCCGATGCGGTGCGCGGTGGGGGCTGCGGTCATGGTGGGGCTCCGGTGTGCCGGGGCGGCCAGTGGGTGCGGGCGGGGTGCGAGGGCGCGGAGCTAGCGCAGGGTGAGGAGATGGTCGTCCAGTTCCGCCACGAAGTGTTCGCCGTGCCAGGGGCGGAGTGCGTGGCGGGCGTTGCGCAGCCGGAGGGTGGGGACTCGGCCGCCGGTGGCGGTCACTTCGTCGGCGCAGGTGTGCAGGAGAGCGGTGCCTGCAACCGGGTCGCCGCACTGAATACGTGCGAGTGCCTGGTCGCTGGTGATGATGGTGCGCTGCAGGCGGTCGCGGGGATGAGACAGGGACGCTGCCGCGGTGGCGAAGAGGGTCTCGGCTGTTGCGGCGCCCCCGGTGTAGAGCGCGCAGAGGCCCTCGAAACCACGGAGGTGTTCGGGGGAGAACGGCAGGCCCGACAGGCCGCCCTCGGGTCCACCGTTGATGTCGTGCTGGGCCAGGGAGAGCGCGGTCAGTGCCACGCGCCGGTCACCGGAGCGGGCGGCGATCTCCGAGTGCAGGGCGTGGGCGCGGCCGCGTACGGCGGGGGCGTCTCCCGTGCGCGCGTCGCGGATGGCGGCTTCGACGAGTAGGCGGGCGGCGTCGGTGCCGGGCGTGGAGTAGAGCGTGACAAGGGCGTGGCTCATGTGCGCGATCGCGCGGTGCCAGGTGGGAAGACATTCAGTGGCTTCGGTGGCCGCGGTGTAGAGGGCGTGTGATGTGGCGTCGTCGTGGGTCTCGAAGGCGATGCGGCCGGCGAGGGTGAAGGCCCGGGCTGCGACGGTACGAACGGCGGGGAGCAGCGGGGGCGGCAGGTCGCTGGTGAGTAGGCGGTGGCACGTCTCGACGACGGGGGAGAGCAGCAGTTGGAGACGTACGAAGGGGAGGGCGCCCACGTGTCGGTCCACGTGGTCGACCGCGGCGTTCAGGTCGTCGGGCAGGGAAGCGTCGATGCCGGCAGGGTCTTCGAGGGCTTCGGCGATGGTGGCTTGGGAGTGCGGGCCGAGAAGAGCGAGCAGTCCGCCGTTGCCGACGGTCACCGTACGGGTGATCAGCAAGCGCAGTTCGTCCAGTTGGTGTTCGCTCTCGCCGTAGTGCGCCAGTGCGACGAGGAGTTCGGCGAAATCGCTTCCGGGCCCGAGGTGCGGGGTACCGCCATGGCGCGCATAGACGTGTGCCAGGAGGAGTTGATAGTGGTGGCTGGGGCGAATGGGCGAGGTGGCGCTCTCCCAGCGGGCCACGCTGCGCTGTACGCCGGCCGTGGAAGCAGCCAGGGGGACGCCCAGCGCTGAGGCGATGTGGTCGAGAGCCCGGGCGAGGCCGGCCAGGGACCACCCACGGGACGTGCGCAAGCGCTTCAGCGTCCGGGCGCCAAGGGCGGTGTCAGGCGCGTTCATGGGCCCATGATGTCCGTACGGTGCCTCAAATCGGCACGATGAGACGGGGTCTGCCCAGCGAAGCCGTATAGTTGAGAGTTTGCCAGGTGCCGGTCGGGCTGGTTGCCTCGTCCGAGGCTGCCAGGGGGAATCCGATGGTGAGTTCGCTTCGGTCCACCATCCAGCGGTTACGTGCGTGATACGCGGTGCGGTGAAGCCTGGGAGACCGCAATTCCATGATGTCGGTGATACGGCTCCGGCATTGCTCAACGGCCGTGCGGGCCGCGTCCGGTTGGTGCGCGACGGTTGTCGGCACCACCACAGTGATGGCGGATCGACTGTTGGCCGCCAACCACATCAGTGCCAGGGAATCGATGCCTTCGGCACCGCCGAGGAAAAAGTGTGCCCGGGGGCCGGCAAACGGCGCGAGGTAGGAGCCGAATGCCGTCTCGTACCACTGGACCGGATGGTGGCCGGTGGAGCGCGTACCGGTGAGGGCAATGGACTCAGGCATGATCAACTCCGTGTCACAGGTTGTCGTCTGCCGCGCCCGCCGAAGCGGAGCTGGAATCGGTGCATGGACACAAAAGCATCGTCGGCGTGCGGCACGGCCGACTGCAACGAGAACACCCGGATCGGTACGGCGCGAACGGGCCCGCCGCTCGCCTTCGTCTACGACCGCAGCGCGACAAGGTCGCACAGCCTCCTGGACCTGCGCCTCGACGGATGTCAGAACTACGCCGCCCGGTGGGGCTGGGAGGTGGCCGGTACGTGGGTCGACTTCGGCGACCACGCCATCGGCGTCCAGCGACCGCGCTTCCACGACCTGCTCGACGCCATGCGGCCGCAGGCGGAACGGCGGAAGGTGATCTGCCTGGTCCACAACTGGGGGCGGCTGGCCCAGGACGACGAGGTGCGTCTGCATCAGCAGCAGTTGGTCGCGCAGTCGGGTGGCTGCACGGCGACGACTTTTGACGAGTCGGACGAACGGCGGCGTGCAGTCCTGTCCGGCGTGGGCTGCTGGTAGGGGCGGAGACACATGGAAAGGACGTACATGGAGAACCCTGCTCGCGCGCTGCTGCCCACAGCGGAATTCCTGGCCGTGCGCGACACCATCGCCACTGGGAATCGCGGGATGCCCCGGCTCACGGCGGAGCGCATCCTCGTACAGGCATTGGCATTCGTTGCCACGGCTGCTCGCTACCGGGGCGCGGACATTGCGCCGTCCCGCGTCGTCGACGAGGGCTGGCACGCGCTGATCCTGCACACGAAATCCTATGCCGCGCTGTGTGACCGGCTCGGCGGATTCGTCCACCACTACCCGCAGCCGCCGGACCCGCGGCGCCAGCCGCAAACGGTCATCGACCGCACAACAGCCCTTATGGGAGAGGCCGGATTTGTGGTCGACGGGGAATTGTGGCGTACGCCTGCCCAAGAACTCGTGGCGGTGGCCGCCGACTGCGGGCACACGCCGCCCGGCGGCTGCGGGCCGATCGGGCCGTCTCCGCGGCCCGGCCCCATGCCCAGGAAACCGGGACAGTCGCTGCGCGGGACCGATCGTCAGGAGGTGACGCGTGGAGTGGATCGACCCGCGCTATGAACAGGTCGTCGCGGACCTGCGGGCCCGGCAGCGTGCCGAGGCGGAAGAAGGCCGGGTGCCCCGGCCACTGAGGGGGTTCGTCGTCCCCCTGCGGGAGAGCGGTGACGAGGACTGAAGGAGCGGGTGGCAGGGCCCGGGAGCGGGCCCGGCCATCGCGACTTGTGGTCCTGGCCCGGCTTAGTCCCCTTGCCGCGTCAACGTGAATACATGGCACTCCTCCGGGTCTCCGACCCTGGTGTAGAGGACCGGTTGGTTCTTCTCCTCGCCGATCCGCAGGGTGTGGATGGTGGTGCGTTCCAGGTCAGCGTCCAGGCGGTCGAAGGTGAGGGTGAGGGTGGTGTGGTCGGTGGCGAGGGACCAGTTGCCCTTGCCGGAGAGGCCGCCTTCGAGGGGGGCGTCGTTGACGGTCTGGTCGAGGGTGGTGTTCTTCGGCCAGCCGAGGGTGTTGAAGGTCTGGCCCAGTCTGCCGCCGAGGTCGCTGAGCTTGAGGTCGCCCTTCAGGGAGGACCAGGAGCCGTGGAGGTCCGTGGCGCGGTAGCGCGACGAGGGGGCCGGGCCGCAGCGTTCGTTCTCGGTGGCGCAGCCGGTGGCCGTGGCTGCTAGCAGGAGTGCCGTGGTCGTGGCGACGGCGGTGCGTAAGTGTGGGTGCTTGCTGGTGGATCTGCCGGTCATGTGGTGCTGTCCCCGTTTGTGTGCCCCGTTGAGCGGTCCGCCGGGTTGGCGGGGCCGCGCCGAGGTTAGGTGATCGGCGGGCTGGGTGGTCCGGGGGTGGCTGGATTCGGCTGCTGGATGGGGATTGTTTGGCGGGTGGTCGACCGGAGGGAGCGGGGAGAACGGGGCGGCCGGGACGGGCGGGCCGGGGTGTTTGCCGGGCCCGCCCGTCGCGCGGGCTCCTACTTTTCCGGGTACCGCCGTGGCGTCCACACCGTGTCCCGGTCGGCGTCCCCGCGTCGTACCGACTCCGTCTGGGAGGAACCGATGAGGAGGATGGTGCGCATGTCGACCTCCTCGGGGGCCAGGTCGGCCAGGGGGACGACGCGTACGGACTCCGTCGGGCCGCCGACGTCGCGGGCCATGACCACCGGGGTGTCGGGGGCGCGGTGCTCCAGGAGGAGTTCGCGGGCCTTGGCGACCTGCCAGGTGCGGGTGCGGGAGCCGGGGTTGTAGAGGGCCATTGCCAGGTCGGCGGAGGCGGCCGCGTGGAGGCGGTCGGCGATGACTTCCCAGGGCTTGAGACGGTCGGAGAGGGAAATGACCGCGTAGTCGTGGCCGAGGGGGGCACCGGCGCGGGCGGCGGCCGCGTTCGCCGCGGTGACGCCGGGGAGGACCTGGACGGGGACGGATCGGTAGGCGGGTTGAGCGGCTACTTCGAGGACGGCCGTGGCCATCGCGAAGACGCCGGGGTCGCCGCCGGAGACGACCGCGACCCGGCGGCCGCGGCGGGCCAGGTCCAGGGCGAGTTCGGCGCGCTCGGACTCGACCTTGTTGTCGGAGGCGTGGCGCTCCTGGCCGGGGCGTACGGGGACGCGGTCCAGGTAGGTGGTGTAGCCGACGAGGTCGGTGGCGGAGGCGAGGGCGCCGCGGGATTCCGGGGTGAGCCACAGGGGGCCTGCCGGGCCGGTGCCGACGACCACGACCGAGCCCGTGACGGGCGCCGGGGGCGGGGTGGCGATGCGGCTGGGGACGACGGCGACGGAGAAGTAGGGGACGGAAGCCGGGCCCACGTCCGCCAACCGCGCTGTCCGTTCGCCGGGCATCGTGGCGCGTTCGACGTAGTCGGCCTCCGGGAGACGGCCGGAGTCGGTCATGGCCTGGTGCACGGAGGGGAAGGTGCGGCCCAGCTTCATGACGACGGCGGCGTCGGTGGCGGCCAGACGGGCGGTCAGTTCCTCGGTGGGGAGGGTGCCGGGGAGGATGGTGAGGACCTCGTCCGCTTCGCAGAGAGGTTTGCCGAGGCGGGCCGCGGCGGCGCTCACGGAGGTGACGCCGGGGATGACCTCGGTCTCGTAACGGTCGGCCAGGCGCTGGTGCATGTGCTGGTACGAGCCGTAGAAGAGGGGGTCGCCCTCGGCGAGTACGGCGACCGTGCGGCCCGCGTCGAGGTGGGCGGCGAGCCGGGCGGCGGCTTCGGTGTAGAAGTCGTTGAGGGCGCCCCGGTAGCCGTCGGGGTGGTCGGTCGTCTCGGTGGTGATCGGGTAGACCAGGGGTTCTTCGTGGTGGTCCGGGCGGATGTGGCGCTCGGCGATGGAGCGGGCGATCGAGCGGCCGTGCCGGGCGCTGTGGTACGCGATCACGTCGGCGGAGGAGATGACCTCGACGGCGCGCAGGGTCATCAGGTTCGGGTCGCCGGGGCCGAGGCCGACCCCGTAGAGGCGGCCCGGGGCAGGGGCGGAGGACTGCTCGGCCGGGCGGCCTGCGGTGTGCTGCTCGGTCACTCTTCCACGCTCGCTATCGCGTTGATCGCTGCCGCGGCCATGGCGCTGCCGCCGCGCCGGCCCCGTACCACCAGGTGTTCCAGGCCCGCGGGGTGCTGGGCCAGCGCGTCCTTGGACTCGGCCGCGCCGATGAAGCCGACCGGGATGCCGATGACGGCGGCCGGGCGGGGCGCGCCCTCCTCGATCATCTCCAGGAGGCGGAAGAGGGCGGTGGGGGCGTTGCCGACGGCGACCACCGCGCCGTCCATGCGGTCGCGCCACAGTTCGAGGGCGGCGGCGCTGCGGGTGGTGCCCATCCGCTTGGCCAGGCCCGGTACGGACGGGTCGGCGAGGGTGCAGAGCACCTCGTTGTCCGCGGGCAGCCGCTTGCGGGTGACGCCGCTGGCGACCATGTTGGCGTCGCACAGGATGGGGGCGCCGTCCCGCAGGGCCTGGCTCGCGCGGGCGACGACCTTCGGGGAGTACGCCAGGTCGCGTACGAGGTCGGTCATGCCGCATGCGTGGATCATGCGGACGGCGACCCGGCTGACGTCGTCGGGCAGGTCCGCGAGGTCCGCCTCGGCGCGGATGGTGGCGAAGGACTGGCGGTAGATCTCCGCGCCGTCCTTCTCGTAGTCGAACTCGCTCACTGTGTTTCGTTGCCCTCGGTCATGTCATCGGTCAGGTCAGGTGTGCGGGTGGCCGTCATGGCGTGGTGCGGCCGGCCGCGCGGGCCGACGCGACGGCGTCGGCGAGGCGGCCGGGTTCGGTCAGGGGGACGGTCGCCGTGGCGGGTGCCGGGTGCCGGGTGCCCCGTACGGACACCTCGTAGGCGTCGCCGGTGGCGACGACATCGACCCATGCGCCGTGCGGGTGGCCGCAGCGGCGGGCGCAGCCCGACCAGTGGACGGGGAGGAGGCCGGGGTCCGGCCGGCGGGGGCCGGTGCCGTCCGCACGCGGGCCGGTGGTTTCCCCGCGTGCGTCCGTGCCGTCCGTACGCAGGCCGGTCACGGCGTCCGTCCGTACGTCGGACAGGGACTTGGCGCAGCCGGGGCGGCCGGTGCAGGCGCCGAGCCCGTACCAGGGGGAGGCCGGGTCGGTGACCAGGCCGGCCGTGGCCAGTTCGCGCAGCCGGGGTCCGGCCGCCTCGGGGGAGAGGCCGGGCAGGACCACGCCGCGCCAGGGTGTCATACGGAGTTCGCCGTGGCCGTCCTGGGCCGCCACGTCGGCCAGCCGCCGTAGCTGGGCGGTGGTGAGGCGGCCGAGGGGGGCGAGGACGGAGAGGGCGGCCCGGGTGCCGTCGGGGGTGGTGAGGGCGCCGGGGCGGGGCGGGCGGGGCGCGGCGGGCGCCGGGGCCGCGGCGGTCGTCCCGTACGGCTGCGGGAGCTGGGTACGGAGGAGGGCGCGTACGGCGGCGGCGTCGTGTCCGGGCGGGAGTTCCCGGACGCGCCAGGAGCCGTTGCCGGCCTCGCGGGCGACGGAGAGAAACGCTTCTGCGGCGATGCGGGCCGCGCGGGGGGCCGCGCTGGCGGGGAGACGCAGGGCCTCGGGCTCGTCGCCGACGCGCAGCAGCGCCGTGCCGCCGGGTTCTGCGACCAACGTCACATCGCCGCCGAGCGCGGCCACGTCACCGCGGCCGTCGTCCAGCGCGAAGAGGAAGCGGCCGGAGAGGGCGGGGGTCACGTCGCTCGCGCACAGCAGGCGGTCCAGCTCACGGGCCCACTCCTGGACGGGGGCGCCGCCGTCGGCGCCCTGCCCGTCCAGGCCCGCGAGCGGTGAGGCGACGATGTTGCGGATGCGTTCGTGCTGGTCGGAGGGGAGAAGACCGGCGTCGCGGAGCAGGCCGGCGAGCGGTGCGGCGCAGGCGTCGCCCAGGCCGCGCAGCTCCACGTTGCCGCGGGAGGTGAGGGAGAGGTGGCCGTCGCCGAGGCGGTCCGCGGCGTCGGCGAGGGCACGGGCCTGAGGCGGCGTCAGGAGCCCGGCCGGGAGCCGGAGCCGGGCCAGGGAGCCGTCGGCGGCGGAGTGCAGCCGCAGCGCTCCGGGGCAGGCGTCCCCGCGGTCCCGTACGAGGGCGTCTCCGGGGCTCTGTGCATGGGCGTCCGCTCGGTCCTGTACCTGGGTGCCCTCAGGGCCTCGTACGGCGTCCCCGCCGTCCCGTCCGGCGTCTCCACGGTCCGGTGCGCAGGCGGCACCGCTGTCCCGTACGAGGGATTCGTCCCGGTGCGGGGGTATCGCGGGGGTGGGCGGCATGGCGGCGAGCATACCGACGATGGTCTGTACGGTCTCCCGCCCGCCGTTCGATCGCAGCCTCTACTATGCAGGTCGGTGGGTCAGCTGGCCCACCGGACGCCAGCGACGGCGCCAAGGGAGGAAGCCCGGTGGAAACCCGGCGCGGTCCCGCCACTGTGAGCCCGGCCACCGCCGGGCGAGCCAGGAACTCCCGCCGTCCGTGAACCGCCCGGGGCGCGGACCCCGAGGAAGGCCAGACGCCGCCATGATCCTGCTGCTGTCGACGTCCGACACCGACCTGCTGAGCGCCCGCGCGGCCGCCGGTCCCGTGCCGTACCGGCTCGCCAACCCCGCCCGTCTCGACCTCGCCGAGCTGCCCGCCCTGCTGGACGGCGCCGACCTGGTCGTCGTCCGTCTCCTCGGCGGCCTGCGCGCCTGGCAGGAGGGCCTGGACCAGCTCCTCGCGGCCGGCCAGACCCGGCCCGTCGTGGTGCTCACCGGCGAACAGGCGCCGGACGCGCAGCTCATGGAGGCGTCCACCGTCCCCATCGGCATCGCGGCCGAGGCGCACGCCTACCTGGCGCACGGCGGCCCCGCCAACCTGGAGCAGCTCGCCCGCTTCCTGTCCGACACCGTGCTGCTGACCGGCCACGGCTTCGAGCCGCCCGCCGCCGCGCCCTCCTGGGGCCACCTGGAGCGCTCCGCGCACCTGGCGGCCGAGGCGCGTACGGGCGCGGAGGTCGTGGCCCGTACGGACGACACGGGCGCCGCGACCGGCCCGCTGGTCGCCGTGCTCTACTACCGCGCCCACCACATGAGCGGCAACACCGGCTTCGTCGAGTCGCTGTGCGAGCGGATCGAGGAGGCCGGCGGCCGCCCGATGCCGCTGTTCGTCGCCTCGCTGCGGGCGCCCGAGCCGGAGCTGATCGAGGAGTTGCGGGCCGCCGACGCGATCGTGACGACCGTGCTGGCGGCGGGCGGCACCAAGCCCGCCGAGGCGTCGGCCGGCGGTGACGACGAGTCCTGGGACGCGGGCGCGCTGGCCGCGCTGGACGTGCCGATCCTCCAGGCCCTGTGCCTGACCGGGCCGCGCAGCGCCTGGGAGGAGAACGACGAGGGCCTGTCGCCGCTGGACGCGGCCAGCCAGATCGCGGTGCCCGAGTTCGACGGCCGGCTGATCACCGTCCCGTTCTCCTTCAAGGAGACCGACGAGGACGGCCTGCCGGTGTACGTCGCCGACCCCGAGCGCGCCGCCCGGGTGGCCGGCATCGCCGTACGGCACGCCCGGCTGCGGCACATCGCCCCCGCCGACAAGCGCCTGGCGCTGGTGCTGTCCGCGTATCCGACCAAGCACTCCCGCATCGGCAACGCGGTCGGTCTGGACACCCCGGCGAGCGCGGTGGCGCTGCTGCGCCGCCTCCGCGAGGAGGGTTACGACTACGGCGACGAGGCCGTGCCCGGCCTGGAGTCCGGCGACGGCGACGAGCTGATCTACGCGCTGATCGAGGCCGGCGGCCACGACCAGGAGTGGCTCACCGAGGAGCAGCTCGCCCGTAACCCCGTCCGTATCCCGGCCGCCGACTACAAGCGCTGGTACGGCACGCTCCCGAAGGAACTGCGCGAGCAGGTCGAGGAGCACTGGGGCCCGCCGCCCGGCGAGATGTTCGTCGACCGGAGCCAGAACCCGGACGGCGACATCGTGCTGGCGGCCCTGCGCCGCGGCAATCTGCTCATCCTCATTCAGCCGCCGCGCGGTTTCGGCGAGAATCCGATCGCGATCTACCACGACCCCGATCTGCCGCCGTCGCACCACTACCTGGCCGCCTACCGCTGGATCGCCGCCTCCCAGGAGGACGGCGGCTTCGGCGCCGACGCCATGGTCCACCTCGGCAAGCACGGCAACCTGGAGTGGCTGCCCGGCAAGAACGCCGGCCTGTCCGCCGCCTGCGGTCCGGACGCGGCCCTCGGCGACCTGCCGCTGATCTACCCGTTCCTGGTCAACGACCCGGGCGAGGGCACCCAGGCCAAGCGCCGCGTCCACGCCACGCTGGTCGACCACCTCGTGCCGCCGATGGCCCGCGCCGAGTCGTACGGCGACATCGCGCGCCTGGAGCAACTGCTGGACGAGTACGCGGCGATCTCCGCCATGGACCCGGCCAAGCTGCCCGCCATCCGCGCCCAGATCTGGACGCTGATCCAGGCCGCCAAGCTCCACCACGACCTCGGTCTGGAGGAGCGCCCGGACGACGAGGGCTTCGACGACTTCCTGCTGCACGTCGACGGCTGGCTCTGCGAGGTCAAGGACGCGCAGATCCGTGACGGCCTGCACGTCCTCGGCGGCGCGCCGGAGGGCGAGGCACGCGTCAACCTCGTCCTCGCCATCCTGCGGGCCCGGCAGATCTGGGGCGGTACGTCCTCGCTGCCCGGCCTGCGCGAGGCGCTGGGCCTGGACGAGTCGGCCGCGACCCGCACGACCGCCGACGCGGTCGAGGAGCGGGCCCGCGGCCTGGTGCAGGCCATGGACGACGCCGGGTGGGACCTGGCGGCCGTCGAGCGGGTCACCGCCGAGCTGCCCGAGGCACAGCGCGAGCCGGTGGCCGCGATCCTCGCCTTCGCCGCCCGCGAGGTCGTGCCGCGCCTGGCCGCCACCACCGACGAGATCGACCACGCCGTGCACGCGCTGGCCGGCGGTTTCGTCCCGGCGGGCCCGTCCGGATCGCCGCTGCGCGGCCTGGTCAACGTCCTGCCGACCGGCCGCAACTTCTACTCCGTCGACCCCAAGGCCGTTCCCAGCAAGCTGGCCTGGGAGACCGGCCAGGCCCTCGCCGACAGCCTCCTGGAGCGCTACCGCACCGACCACGGCGACTGGCCGACCTCGGTGGGCCTGTCCCTGTGGGGTACGAGTGCGATGCGTACCTCCGGTGACGACGTCGCCGAGGCGATGGCCCTGCTCGGCATCCGGCCCGTGTGGGACGACGCCTCGCGCCGGGTGACCGGCCTGGAGCCGATTCCGGCCGACGAACTGGGCCGTCCGCGCGTCGATGTGACGCTGCGCATCTCCGGCTTCTTCCGTGACGCGTTCCCGCACGTCATCGGCCTGCTGGACGACGCCGTACGGCTCGCCGCGTCCCTGGACGAGCCCGCCGACGTCAACTACGTCCGCGCGCACGCCCAGGCCGACCTGGCCGCGCACGGCGACGAGCGCCGCGCCACCACCCGCATCTTCGGCTCCCGCCCCGGCACGTACGGCGCGGGCCTGCTCCAGCTCATCGACTCCCGCGACTGGCGCACCGACGCGGACCTCGCCGAGGTCTACACGGTGTGGGGCGGTTACGCGTACGGGCGCGGCCTGGAAGGCTGCCCCGCGCGCGAGGAGATGGAGACCGCTTACAAGCGGATCGCGGTGGCGGCGAAGAACACCGACACCCGCGAGCACGACATCGCCGACTCGGACGACTACTTCCAGTACCACGGCGGCATGGTCGCGACCGTGCGCGCGCTCAAGGGCACCGCGCCCGAGGCGTACATCGGCGACTCCACGCGCCCGGAAACGGTCCGCACCCGCACGCTGGTCGAGGAGACCTCCCGGGTCTTCCGTGCCCGCGTGGTCAACCCGCGCTGGATCGAGGCGATGCGCCGCCACGGTTACAAGGGCGCCTTCGAACTCGCCGCGACCGTCGACTACCTGTTCGGGTACGACGCCACGACCGGCGTCGTCGCCGACTGGATGTACGACAAGCTCGCCCAGACGTACGTCCTGGACCCGGAGAACCGCGCCTTCCTCCAGGAGGCCAACCCCTGGGCCCTGCACGGCATCGCCGAGCGCCTCCTGGAGGCGGAGTCGCGCGGCATGTGGGCCGAGCCGGACAAGGAGACGCTGACGGCGCTCCGGGAGGCGTTCCTGGAGACCGAGGGCGACCTGGAGGAGAAGAGCTGACGGGCGCTTAGGCGGAGACGGACGGCGGAGCGCCGGCCGGGCTGAGTGGTCAGCCCGGCCGGCGCTCCGGTGTCTGCGCGACGCTGCCGTACGCCGCAGGAGGCGTCAGCCCGTCGTGCTGAACCCTTGACCGACCGTCAGCGTCACCACGCCCGGCCCGGCGGCCGTCGCGTCCGCCGACTTCTCCGTCTTGACGCCCGCGAGCCGGGCGGAGAGCACCTGGGCCTGTGCGTCCAGCGACGCGGGGTGGGTGATGACCGTCTCGCTGGTGCCGGGGGGCGCGTTGTCGGTGGCGACGACCGTGAAGCCCATCTTGCGCAGCGTTGCCGCCACCTCGGCCGCGTACCCCGTCTTCCCCGTGCCGTTGAGGACCCGTACCTTCACCGAACGCGCCGTGACGAGCTTCTTGGCCTCGGCGGCCAGCTTGTCCTTGCTGACCTCCTTGTCGTGCGCCAGGTCGCTGAAGAGGCCGCCGGCCTGCGGGTACTGCCAGATCACGTTCGCCTTGTCGGTGGGCACGTCCGCCTCGCGCGGGTAGTTCGGCACCGTCAGGAAGGTGAGCCGGTCGCTGGGTACGTCCTTGACCGTGGAGGCGAGCTCGGACAGCGGCTTGACGCCCGCCAGCTCCTCGTCCGTGGTGATCGACTTGGTGGCCGAGTCGAGGAAGTCGTACAGCGCGCCGGGGCTGGTCAGCTTGGACTGCGCCTTCTCGCCGAGCGCCTTCATGAACTCCTGCTGGCGGCCGATCCGGCCGAGGTCGGAGCCGTCGCCGACGCTGTAGCGGGTCCGGACGTAACCGAGCGCCTTCTCGTCCTGGACGTTCTGGCAGCCCGCCTCCATGTCCAGGTGCGCCTTCTTGTCGTGGATCGCGGTCTTCGGGCAGACCTCTATGCCCCCCAGGGCGTTGACCATGCCCTTGAAGCCCTGGAAGTCGACCGAGACGAAGTGGTCGATGCGCAGCCCGGTGTTCTTCTCGACGGTCTTGATGGTGCAGGCCGCCGCGTTGGCGACGTCACCGCCCTCGCCGCCGATGGTGAACGCTTCGTTGATCTTGAAGTGGTGCGGCTTGGACTTGCGGCCGTTGCCGCTGTCGCAGGACGGGATGGAGACCCAGGAGTCCCGCGGGAAGGAGACGGCGGTGGCCCACTCCCGGTTGGCGGCGATGTGCAGCACCATCAGGGTGTCCGACTGCATCGTCTCCAGGTTCTTGCCGTACTTGGCGTTGGCGCCCGCACGGCTGTCCGACCCGACGACGAGGATGTTCTTGGAGCCGGGACTGAGGTTGGCGGGGCGGTCGCCGCCGAGCCGGCTGCCGACGTCCGCGCCGTGGATGTTGCCGTCCAGCTTGAAGTAGATCCAGCCGCCGACCCCGGCCGTGATCAGCAGCAGGATGCCGATGATGCCGCCGGTCCAGGCGAGGACGCGGCCGCGCCGGGTCATCCGGGCCTTGCCGGGCCTGCGCCCGCGGCCGGAGCTCGCGGCACGGCCGGAACCGGTGGCACGGCCGGAGCCCGCGGCACGGCCGGAACCGGTGGCGCGGCGGGAGCCGCCGGGGCCCGCGCGGCCTGCCCGGCGGGAGCCCCCGGCGGGGCCGGGGCGGTCCGAGGGACCGCTGTGGCCCGAGGGGCCGCCCCGGCCCGCGGGGCCGGAGGTGACGGAAGAGCCGGTCTGGCCGGAGGGTGCGCCCCGCCGGGGCCGGTGCCTGTCTTGCACGCTCTAAGGTCCTTCTGGTGCGTCAGATGCCCGCGCTCGGCAGAACGAGAATCCGGTCGGGGTCGTACGGAAACCACTGCGGGCAACTGCCGCCGCTGCCGCGCATCGTACGCAACCTGCACCACAGTTCGCCTGCCCCGTCCCGCCACCAGGCGGTGATACGGCCCAACTCCCAGCCACCGTCGGGGTGTTGCAGTTCAACCGGTTGGTAGACCCACTGCACCTCCGCCTCCGGGGGCGGGCCGCCTTCCGGCGGGGGCCCGGACCTCGTCGTCATCTCCCCCTCCCGCCGCGCCCGTTGCGAACGTTTCGGCGCACTCTACAGCCAAGCTCTACAGGGCTGTAGAAGTTAGTAGGTGTGGGGCAGGTCACACAGGGGAGCGGGGCGGGTCAGGCGCGGGGGAAGGTGGCCGGTGCGGTCAGGTGCTCGCCCGGCCGGCCGTCACCTTCCTTCCATCGAGGGGCGCGGGCGCACGGAGCGGACGTCTCGCCCTCCAGGCGCTGACGGTCGCCGTACCAGAAGATGTGGTGGTGTCCGGCGCCCCCGTCCGAGGTGGCATCGTCGCGCACCGCATTCATCTCCCACGTGTCGTCGTAGGGCTTCGCGTCCGAGGTGATGCGCCAGCCGGTGTTCTTCAGGTGGTCCCGCAGCCGGTCCAGCGCGGGCCGGACCGTACCCGGCGGCACCCGGTCCAGTGCCCAGATGTGCCTGATCTGGTAGGCCCCGTCCACGGGCCGGTCGTGGAGACTGCCCTCGCCGGGCCGGTAGCAGGGGTCGGAGTAGAGCGTGTTCACCGTGCGCGTACCGGGCGGGCGGGAGTGTTCGCTCTTCGGTATGGTGCGCCGCAGCCCCAGGGCCCTGTAGGTGTCCTCGGACGTGCTGACGACCCGTTCGGCCACCTCCTCAGGGGCCGCCTCGGGGACCGCCTTCTCGGGGACCGCCTTCTCGGGGTCCGCCTCGACGGGCTTCTCGGGCGCCGGAGCCGCGGTGCCGCAGGCCGCTGCCCCCAGCACCACGAGGACCGGGACGGCTGCCGCAATGGCGCGGCGGAGGGGAGACGCCTTGGGGGCCGCGGGTGTCCCACCCCGGCCGGCGGCGGTGCTGTCGTGCTGCACGGTCGTCATCGCCGCATCGTACGGAGTGCCCCCTCGCCCCACACCCGGGAGCGCCCAGGCGCACTGCCACGCGCCCGTTCAGAGCGGCGTGGCCGCCTTGAGGACGAGGAACAAGGCCACCGCCGCGTTCAGCGCGGAGAGGGCCGAGGCGGCGGTGCCCGCGGCGGCGATCAGGGCGGCCAGGCCGGCCGGAGTGAGGGCCGGCGGCCAGCTCCGGGCCGGGGGTACGGGGCCCAGGAGCGCGGCCACCCGGCGCGGTACGGGGCCAGGGCCGGGGGCGGCGAAGCCTGCCAGCAGCGGGCCGGGCGTGGGGCGGGAGACCAGCGCGGCCTTGCCCACGGCGCGCGCGGTCAGCCGCCGGTCGCCGACGGTCCGTGCCGCCTCCTCGTCGGCCCAGCGCTCTGCGCTGAAGGCGACCGCCGTACGCAGTGGCCGCAGCAGCGGGTTCGCGCAGCCTGCCAGCCGTACGGCGAGCTGGAAGCGGTGGTGGCGCTCCGTCAGGTGGGCACGCTCGTGCGCGAGGAGGGCGCGGCGCTCGTCGCTGTCCAGGCTGCGCAGCATGCCGCGGGAGACCGCGATCCGGCCGGGCCGCGCGGGCCTGCCGGGGCGCGCGGGCAGAGCGGGGACGGCGTAGGCGTACGGGGAGTCGTCGGGCAGCACCGCCAGTTCCGTGGCGGACGGCAGGCCGTCCAGTGCGCGGTGCGTACGGGAGCGGACGCGGTAGTGGCGGCGCAGTTCGGTACCACCGGCAGTCAGGACGGTGGCGAGCGCGGCGATCGCCGCCGTACCGGCCACCTCGGCGAACGGCACCGCGGCGCGCACCTCCGGATCGGACCAGCCGTCGGGCAGCGGGTTGCCGGGGAGCTGGGCGGTGCCGACCACCAGCAGCAGCCCCAGGCACAACGTGCTGCACACGCCGAGGACCACGGACAGGGCGGTCAGCAGGCGGGTGGTGCTGCGCGGATGCAGATGCTGCCCGGCGAGGCGGGCGATCGGCAGCGCGGTCAGCGGCAGGACGAGCGGGAGGAAGACGAAGACGCCCATGGGTCAGTTCAGTCTCCGTGCGGGGGGAGGTCCGGGCCGGGGCCGGTGGCGTCGGGGCCGGGGTCCTCGCCGGTGGCGCGCTCCAGCAGGGCGCGCAGCAGCTTCTCGTCCTGGGCGGAGAGCGCCGAGACGAAGCTGGCCAGCACCGCGTCCCGGTCGGACTCGCTGTCCAGGACGCGGCGCATCCGCAGCGCGGCGAGCCCGGCCTCGTCGGCGGCCGGGAGCCACACGTAGGAGCGGCCGACGCGTTCGCGGGTGACGGCCTTCTTGGCGTGCAGGCGGGAGAGGATCGTCATCACCGTCGTGTACGCGAGGTCGCCGCCGAGGTGGTCCTGCACCCAGGCGGCGGTGGCCGGGCCGGGCGCCTGGTGCAGCGCGGCCAGCACCTGCGCCTCCAGCTCGCCCTGACCGCGGCGGCGCGCCCGGTCGCGTCCGCCCGGATGGCCGTCGAGCTCGCCCGTGTGGTCGCTGGTTCCGCCCGTGTGGTCTCCGGGTTCGCCTGTGTGGTCACCGGGCTCGCCCGTATGGCCGTCGGGTCCGCCCGTACGGCCACCGGGCCCGCCCGTATGGCCGCCGAACCTGCCCGTACGGCCGTCGGAGGGGTCCCCGTTCATCGCCGTCGCCTCCCGTCCGTACCGCACGCCCCGCGCGGCGGGGGCGTCGCCGCATCCTACTGAGGGGTCCGGGAACGCGTCCCGCCCCTCGTTCGTCATCCTCTACAGCACTGTAGATTTTGTGGCCCGCCGCACACGGGAGGCCACACCCCGACCCGGGAGGAACATCCATGGGAGTCTCGCTGGCCAAGGGCGGCAACGTCTCGCTGTCGAAGGAGGCGCCCGGCCTGACCGCCGTGACGGTGGGCCTCGGCTGGGACGTCCGGACGACCACCGGCGCCGACTACGACCTCGACGCGAGCGCCCTGCTGTGCAACGAGTCGGGCAAGGTCGTCTCGGACCGGCACTTCGTCTTCTACAACAACCTCACCAGCCCGGACGGCTCGGTCCAGCACACCGGCGACAACCTGACCGGTGAGGGCGAGGGCGACGACGAGTCGGTCAACGTGAACCTGGCGGGCGTGCCCGCCGAGGTCTCCAAGATCGTCTTCCCGGTCTCCATCCACGACGCGCAGTCCCGCGGCCAGAGCTTCGGCCAGGTCCGCAACGCCTTCATCCGCGTCGTCAACCAGGCGGACGGCAACGAGCTGGCCCGCTACGACCTGACCGAGGACGCCTCCACCGAGACCGCCATGGTCTTCGGCGAGCTGTACCGGCACGGCGCGGAGTGGAAGTTCCGCGCCGTCGGCCAGGGCTACGCGTCCGGCCTGGCCGGCATCGCGGCGGACTTCGGCGTCAACGTCTGACCCGAGCCGGACGACAGCACGGTACGACGGCGGGCCCGCGGCAGAGCTGCCGCGGGCCCGCCCGCCGTACGACGTGGTCCGGTCAGAGGTCGAACTCGGCCGGCGGGATGTCCAGCGCGTAGCAGACCTCGCGCACGACGGCCTGCTCGGTCTTGTCGAAGTCGCCGTCGGCGCCGCCGATGACGATGCCGATCTGGATGACGGCACGCGCCTCGACCGGCTTCTTCTTCACCTTGCCGATCTCCTGCATCAGGCCGACCTTGCCGAAGTCGAAGTCGGCGGTCAGCTTGTCCAGGTAGGTGTCGAAGCGACGGCGCAGATCGTCGGCGGCGAAGTTCTGCAGCACCTCGTTGGTGGCGATGAGCTGGGCCACCCGCTGCCGCTCGGAGGGGTCGACGTGTCCGTCGGCGGCGGCGACGAGCGCGCACATCGCCATGCTCGCGTCCCGGAAGGCGCCGCTCTTCAGGTCGTTCTTCTTCGCGACGAGCTGGGTCTGCATCGTCTGGGCGGAATCCTTGATCCGGTCCCACAGAGCCATGTGGATCTCCTTGTCGTTCCCGCGGGGTGCCGCGCACCGCTGCTGGTCGAGCCTTGCGCGGTCGAGTAATGCGCAAGCAAAATCTACAGGCTTGTAGATCTTCGCGGGACACCGGTTGCCGGGGTGGACGTACGGAGGCATCGGCCAGGGGGCGGCCCGGAACGTGCGGAGGGCCGGAGCGTCAGCCCCGGCCCTCCGCTTCCCCCGCTTCCCCCGCTTCCCCCGCTTCCCCCGCTTCCCCCGCTTCCCCCGCTTCCCCCGCTTCCCCCGCTTCCCCCGCTTCCCCCGCTTCCCCCGCTTCCCCCGCTTCCCCCGCTTCCCCCGTTCCCGCGTCCCCCCGCTTCCCCCGAAACGCCCCCCTCGGGCGGATTCAGCCGGTCAGGCCGTCACCCGGCCGGTCAGCGCAGCCGCAGCGCGGTGCGCAGGGTGCCGAACAGCTGCGTCTGGTCGGTGACACCGAGGACGCGGTACGCCTGCGGGCCCTGTGCGGCGATCCGGACCTGCGTACCGGTGTGCTCCTGCGACTTGCCCGGCGTGTTGGTCGAGTAGTTGACCTTCAGCTTGCCGCCCTCGTCGGTGACGAGCGTCGAGGAGAGGCCGGGCGGCTGGGCGTCCAGCGGCACGATCTGGCTGGAGTGGCCGTGGTCGGCGGTGGTGACCACGAGCGTGTCGGGGTGCTTGGCGGCGTAGTCCCGGGCCACCTTCACCGCGCGGTCGAACGCCGCGGTCTCGCCGATCTGCCCGCAGGGGTCGGCCGCGTGGTCCTGCTTGTCGATCGAGGCGCCCTCGACCTGGAGGAAGAAGCCCTTGTCCCGGCCGTGGCCGCGCTGCGCCTTCTGCTTCTTCTCCAGCAGCTGGATGGCCTTGGCGGCCTGCTCGTCCAGGGCGGGCGTGCCCTTGGACCGCTGCGGGTTGGAGGTCGTGCAGCGCTGCGGGTCGGTGCCGCCGACGGCGGCGGGCTTGCCGGTCCACTCCACGGGCACGTTGCCCGGCGCGAAGAGGCCGAGCACCGGCTTGCCGCCCGCGACGCTCTTGACCCGCTTGAGCGCGTCGCGGTCGGTGACGATCTGGTAACCCAGCTTGCGGGCCTGCTCGGCCACCGTCAGACCCTTGTACGGGCCTTCGGTGATCTTCTGGTCGAAGCGCTGCTTGCCGCCGCCGAGGAGCACGTCCACCTTGTGGTTGACGCTCTGCTCGGCGATCGAGCCCGGGCCGCCCTTGCTGATCTTGTCGGTGGGGCACTTGGCCATGTCGGCCGGGCCCTGGCAGCTGCGGTCGGTGGCGTGCGAGGCGAGCACGGCCGGGGTGGCGTCGGTCAGCTCGGCGGTGGTGACGGAGCCGGTGGCGTAACCGTTCTTCTGCGCCAGTTCCAGGATCGTCGGCAGCGCCTTGTCGGTGTCCGGCGTCTTGGAGATCCGGCCGTTGACCGTCTTGTGGCCGGTGGCCCAGCCGCTGCCGCTGGCCGCGGAGTCGGTGACGTAGTCCGGCTTCTTGTGCCGGTCGACGGCGTACGTCGTGTACGTGCCGGTCATCGGGAACTTGTCCATGTTCAGCCGCCCGGCGGCCCCCACGGTGTAGTCCCGGGCGAGGGTGATCTCGCTGTCGCCCATCCCGTCGCCGATCAGCAGGATGACGTTCTTCGCCGCCCCGCCCCGTACCGCCCGCTCCGCCTGGTCCGCCGGACCGAACGCGGCGGCTCCCGCGGGCACGGCGGCGGCGGTGGCGAGCACCACGGCGGCACCGGTGATGACGCCGCGGCGGGACAGGCGCAGTCTTCGCATGAGTTCTCCTCTTCGTACGCCGGCCGGGTGCCGACGCAGCGAAGCCCACCAGCCCACGGTGAATGCCGGGTGACCAGCACGCGGCGCCTCGGCCGCCGCCACCCCAACGGAGGGCACCGGAGTGCGGGCGGGTGCGAGGGGGTGGGCGGGGCGACGGGCACGGACCGGGCGGCCGGCGCGAGCCGGGATCGGCCGACCGGGTGGTGTTCATCCGAAGAACGGCGAATCGCGGTGGCCGGTGCTCGTGTTCCGGCGGCGCCTACACATCATGAGGAAAGTACGCAAATCGGTCATCGGGACAAGCGCCTCAGCGGCGCTGACCCACCGCTTCACCGCGGTGCCGCCCCGAGACCCCGGAACCACCGCAGGACCGAGCAGAGAAGAGAGGGATCATGGCCGCCACCAAGGTCACGAAACTCTGGACCGCCTTCCTCGTCGTCATCGTCAAGTTCCTGGCCGCCCTGGGGTTCCGCGCCCCCGCCGCGGCCTCCTCCGTGGCCTTCGCCACGATCCCCGCCCCGGCCGAGGGGGAGACGCACGGCACGGCCGCCGCGCTCGCCGCCGCCGGAGCCGAGCGCGCGACCGGGGCGAGGGAGGTGACCGCGCCGCCCGGCAGCAGGAAGCCCGCGGCCTCGGACGCTCCCGAAAGCCCGGACACAGGACGCGACTTCGGGTACCCGGGCACCGCGCCGCTGTTCGCCGCACCCCGGACGATGTACGGGCGGACCCTGCCGCCGACGATGAAGCAGCGCATCCGCGCCGAGGCGCACGGCGCGGCTCCCAGTTCCCGCTGCGTGCAGTCCGACGCCTTCGACGCCCCGTACGCGGCTCCGTACCCGGCCCCGTACAGCGCCCCCGTGGGCGCGCCGCCGGCCCGCGCCGCCGCGGTGCCGTCGCCCCGCGGCGCGGTGCCCGCCGCCCGGCGCCCCGAGCGCGTCCTCTGTCCGGCCTGAGCTGGACGGAGTGCGTGCCCGGGCCGAGCCGGGCGCTCCGATCCGTGCCGAGTGCGTGAGATCCGTACTGAGTGGCGTGACCGATCCGCACTGAGTGGCGGGCCTGATCCGTATCGAGTGCGGGCCTGATCCGTACCGGGTACGGGACCGAGTCGCAACCGCGTGAGCCCGTGAGCTTGTGGGCCGTACGGCGCAGGTGACGGCAGACGTACCGGATACCGGCAGCAACTCCCCGGCCCCGACCGTCTTACGGAAGCGGCCTCCTGGCGGCCTCGTGAGTGAGGTCCAGGTCGAGGCGGCGTTCCCGGTCACCGGCGGCGAGCGTGACCCGGTCGGCGTGCGGCGGGTAGCCGGCGGCCGTCAGCGTGTAGGCGCCGCCAGCGAGTCCGGTGAAGGCGAAGGTGCCGTCCGGACCGGTCGTGGTGTGGACGGTGTGGACGGCGGGTGAACCGCCCTGATGCTGAAGAGTGACGGCGGCGTCCGGCAGCGGGCGTCCGTGCGGGTCCCGTACGGTGCCGCGGACCGCGGCCGCCGGATCGAGCCGGGCATCCTGACGTGCGGGTGTGCCGGGAGACATGAGTGAGCGCGCGAGCGGGCGGTGGCCCGTGGCGCTCAGTACCAGGGTGAAGTCCCCGGGCGTGAGCCCGGTCAGTTCCCAACTGCCCTGCGCGTCGGCCGTCGTGGTGGCCACGACCGCGCCGTGCGCGTCGGTGAGGACGACGCGTCCGCCGTCGAGCGGGGTGCCGTCGGTGCCGCCGAGCAGGGTGCCGTGGATGCGGTGGGAGCCGGGCCGGGGTGTGGTGACGAGGGTCGACGCGGGCGTGGTGGCGCCCGCGGGATCCGGTCGCCGACTGCTGTCCGACGCACCCGCCTTCTCGCCGCCCGAAGCAGTCACCTTCCCGCCGTCCGAGGCGTGGCCCTTCCCGGGGTCCGGAGTGTGGCCCTTCCCGCCGTCCGAGACCTGCCCCTTCGCGCCGTCCGAGGGGCGGCCCTTCTCGCCGCCCGAGGCGCTCCCCTCCCCGTCGCCGCCCGGAGCGACCAGCTCGAAGCCCCCGCTCTTCTCCCCGCCGCGCGCGAGCAGTTGCGGGCGGGACGCCGCGCGCTGGGACGGGAGGAACGCCGCCAGGACGAGTCCGACGGCGACCGCGCCGGTGGCGATGGCGAACGAGGTGCGGAACCCGGCCATGGTCGGCACCGAGACCGCACCCGCAGGAGCGGACATGTGGGCCAGCACCATGCCGATGACGGCGCTCGACACGGACGTGCCGATGGAGCGCATCAAGGTGTTGAGGCCGTTGGCGGCGCTGGTCTCCGACGGGTCGACGGCGCCGACGATCAGGGCGGGCAGCGAGGAGTACGCCAGGCCGATGCCCGCGCCGACGATCACCGAGATGATCACGGTCTGCCAGGCGGCGCTCATCAGGCCGAGCCCGGCGCCGTACCCGACGGCGATGACCAGCATGCCGAGCATGAGGGTGGCCTTGGGCCCGCGCCGGGCGGACATCCGCGCGTACACCGGGGCGGTGAGCATCATCGTCAGGCCGAGCGGGGCCACGCACAGGCCCGCCACCACCATCGACTGGCCCAGCCCGTACCCGGTGGACGCCGGGAGCTGGAGGAGCTGCGGCAGGACGAGGGAGATCGCGTAGAAGGCGACGCCGACCATGATGGACGTGAGGTTGGTGAGCAGGACCTCGCGGCGGGCGGTGGTGCGCAGGTCCACCAGCGGGGCGGCGACGCGCAGTTCGAACACGCCCCACAGGACCAGGAGGACGACCGCGCCGCCGAAGAGCCCGAGGGTGGTGGGCGAACCCCAGCCCCAGTCACTGCCCTTGGTGACCGGCAGCAGCAGGCAGACCAGGCCGCCGGTCAGTCCGATGGCGCCGAGGACGTCGAAGCGCCCGGAAGCCCGTACGGAGGTCTCGGGGACGAAGGCCACGCTGAGCAGCATGGCCAGTACGCCCAGACCCGCGGCGCCGAAGAACAGCGCGTGCCAGTCGGCCTGCTGGGCGACCAGGGACGCGGCGGGCAGCGCGAGGCCGCCGCCGACGCCGATGGACGAACTCATCAGCGCCATGGCCGAGCCGAGGCGTTCCCTGGGCAGTTCGTCGCGCATGATGCCGATGCCGAGCGGGATGGCGCCCATGGCGAAGCCCTGTAGCGCCCTGCCGACCAGCATCGTGATCATGTCAACCGTAAAGCCGCAGATCAGCGAGCCGAGGACCATGAACGCCAGGCTCGTCAGCAGCATCCGGCGCTTGCCGTACAGATCGCCGAGCCGGCCCATGATGGGGGTGGCGACGGCGCCGGTGAGCAGCGTCGCCGTCATCACCCAGGTGGCGTTGCTCGGGGCGGTGGCCAGGAGCGTCGGCAGGTCCTTGATGACCGGTACGAGCATCGTCTGCATGACGGCGACGACGATGCCGGCGAAGGCGAGTACGGGGACGACGGCGCCGCTCCCGGTCCGCCGGGCCCCTTCGGGAGCTCCAAGGGCTGCTGCGGTGGGGTCGGGCAGGGGATGGGCGGCGGTGGGCGCCGGCTCCCCGGCGCGCTGTTCCGTCGTCTGCGGCATAGGTGCGGCCTCCGGTGGGGACAAGTGGATGCCCCCTGAACGTTTTTGTCGTGGTGGGCATTCCAACCCCCGTCGAAAAGTCGCGTCGCGACCGGAGCCCCCCGATAAGTCCCGTCTCAGGCACCCGGTTTGCGCGTCATCGCCCAGGTGTGCGGCCCGCCGCCCGGAATCGGGTAGTCGGCGGTCACCTTGAACCCGAGGCGCTCGTAGAAGCGCACATTGCGTGCGTCGGAGGCCTCCAGGAAGGCGGGCAGCCCCGCCGCCTCGGCGGCCTCCAGCCCGGGAAGGACCACCGCCCGGCCCAGGCCGCGGCCCTGGCACCCGGGATCGACCCCCACCGAGCCGAGGAACCACACGGTCTCCCCGGGGCGGTGCACGCCCATGGCGGCCTCGGCCTGCGCGGACGCCTCGGCGCGGCCCCCGGCTGTCTCCGCGAACAGGGGCCCGGGTTCGGCGAAGACATCGCCCGCCGCCGCGGTCTCCGGGGTGGTCCACACGGCCACCGCGGCACCGTCGTCGGCCACCCACACCCGGCCGTGCTCCAGCCTGATCCGGGTGACGAACAGTTCGTTGAAGCGGTGCAGACGGGCGGCGTGGTCGTCGGCCGCGACGGTGTGGCGGGACGTACGGTGCGGTGGGCGGCGGGACGTACAGTGCGCGGCGCGGCACGGCACGGCGCGGAATGGCACGGCACGGCACGGAACGGACGGCCCGGCACGCGGCCACGGAGTACAGACTCAGGACATGACCGTCAACGTGCAAGGCACCTGGAAGCTGACGACCGTCGGGCCGCCCACCGGACTGCTGATGCCGAGGGTGCCGTCGAAGGCGGCCAGCCGCCGCTGGATGCCCCGCAGGCCGCTGCCGTTCTCCAGCTCCAGGCCCGCGCCGCCGTTGCCGTCGTCGGTGACGCTGACGGCGAGCGCGCCGGAGCGGTACCGGATGTCGATCAGCACCCGCTGCGCGCCGGAGTGCTTGGTGGCGTTGGTGAGCAGCTCGCAGACGGCGAAGTAGGCGGCGGACTCCACGGCGGGCTCCGGGCGGGACGGCAGGTCCGCGGTCACCTGGGCCTGGAGGCGGCTCTCCAGGGCGAGCGAGCGGACGGCGTCGACAAGGCCGCGGTCGGCGAGCACCGGCGGGTGGATGCCGCGGACGAGGTCGCGCAGCTCCTCCAGCGCGCGCATGGAGGCGTCGCGGGTCTCGGCCAGCAGCGTACGGACGGCCTCGGGGTTCTCGTCCAGGAGCGATTCGGCGGCGCCCAGCTTCATGCCCATGGCCAGCAGCCGGGCCTGCGCCCCGTCGTGCAGGTCGCGCTCGATGCGGCGGATCTCGGCCGCGGACGAGTCGACGGCATCGGTACGGGTGCGGGCCAGGTGCTCCACCCGCAGGCCCATCTCGGCCTTGGCGGTGGGCGCCAGCAGGGAGCGCGTGATGCGGGCGTGCAGGCGCAGCACGTACGGCCCGATCAGCAGGCCGACGGGAATCTCGGCCAGTCCGAGGCCGGCGGCGATCCAGGCGGTCTCCTGGCTGCGTACGGGAACGAACAGGTACCAGGTGCCGTCCCAGACCCCGGTCACCGGCTCCCAGATGAACGGCAGCGCCATCCCGAACAGGCCGTGCACGAGCATCCCGAACGGGACGATCGCGAGGAGACCGGTCACGGTGACGGCGCACTGCGCCCACAGCACATCGCGCCAGGTGGCGCTGTCGGTGAAGACCGCCTCACAGCGGCGCCAGGCACCCTTCCAGCCGTCTCCCGCGCGGGGCACGGGACGGTACGGCTCGCCGATCGGCACCCCCGTCTTCCCGGTCAGGCGCCGCTGCACGTCCGCTGCCCAACGCAGGGCTGCGACCAGGCCCGGCACGAGGAACAGGCCGAACCCGAGCAGCACCAGGGGCATCCCGGCGAGGGCGGCCCAGGCGACGACGACGGCGAGCAAGCCGACGAAGAACATGCTCAGCCCGCGCCCCATGGCCGACCAGCCGGCGGCGAACCAGTTGCGTCCCTGACGCACGCCCTGAACATCAGCGCCCGGTCCCGGACCTTCGGCCATCTCACTCGTCTCCATTCCGATGCGCGCACACGGGTCCGCATACGCATCCATGACGCGTCCACCACGCATCCATCGTCCGACGCGCGGCGCCGGTAATCAGTGGTGCTAGCCCTACTTCCGCGCGGTGACCGCGGAGGCGGCCGTCGCCGGCCGGAGGGGGGTGTGGTGGTCGTCCTGGTCGTGCTGCACATAGGTCAGATACGCCAGGACCGCCTGCACCCGGCGGTTGTCGTCCTTGGACGGCAGCAACTGGAGCTTCGTGAAGATGCTGTTGATGTGTTTGCCGATCGCCTTGTCCGTGACGAACAGCGCCTCGGCGATGGCGGCGTTCGACCGGCCCTCGGCCATCAGCCCCAGCACCTCCGACTCGCGCCGGGTGAGGAGGTCCAAGGGCTCGCGGCGCGGGCCGTTGCGCAGCAGCCGCTCGACGACCGCGGGGTCCATGGCCGTACCGCCGTCCGCGACGCGGCGCACCGCCGCGATGAACTGGCGGCTGTCGAGCACCCGGTCCTTGAGCAGGTAGCCGACCGCCCCCGCGCCGTCCGCGAGCAGTTCACGGGCGTACAGCGGCTCCACGTACTGCGAGAGGACCAGGACGGGCAGGCCGGGGACGCGGCGACGGGCCTCCAGCGCGACCTGGATGCCCTCGTCGGAGAAGGACGGCGGTAACCGTACGTCCACGACGGCCACGTCGGGCCGCTCGTCGAGCAGCGCGCGCAGCAGCTCCGGCGCGCTGCCGACGGAGGCGACGACCGTGCAGCCGTGGGCCGTCAGCAAGTGCTCCATGCCCTCCCGCAGGAGAACCAGATCTTCCCCGAGAACAACCCGCATCCTGAGTCTCCCCCCTCCGGTTCCGGACCCTACCCCGAGCCTCCGGCACCTCAAGGGCAATCCGGCTAAGTCCGGCGGTATCCGGCAAACCACCGCCTTACTTCCGCAAGTCGCCTGCTCAGCACGGAGTTACGAAACGGCCCTCACTGTCCACGCACCTCCTCCATGGAGTTGGATGTACAAGGCAGGCACCCTCTGCCTGCTCGCTCGTCCCGCACGAGAACACCGCTCGACCAGAAGCACGACAGTTACGGAGCGTTCCCACTTGACTGCCAGAGTCCTGACCACGCGAGTAGCGGCCGTCGCAGGCGGCGCCCTGCTCGCCCTCTCCCCCCTGACCGCGCAGGCCGCTCAGGTCACACCCCCCACGCAGAACGCCCCCTCCACCCACGCCCTCCAGACCCCGCAGACCCCGCGGCCCACCCAGACCGCACCCGTCATCGCGGCCAAGGGCGCGACCCTGGTCGACGGCGCGACCGGCACCTCCCTCTTCGCCAAGGAGGCGGACACCGCCCGCCCCATCGCCAGCACGGCGAAGATCATGGCCGCCTCCGTGGTGCTCGACACCAAGGGCGTCGACCTGGAGCGCCGGGTCCCCGTCAAGCAGGAGTACCGGGACTTCGTCACCCAGCACGGCTCCAGCACCGCGGACCTCCAGACCGGTGACAAGCTCACCGTCCGCCAGCTGCTCTACGCCGCCCTGCTGCCCTCCGGCGCCGACGCCGCCTACGCCCTCGCCGACACCTTCGGGACCGGCAGCACCAACGACGAGCGCACCGCCTCCTTCATCGCCCAGATGAACCACAAGGCCGGCGAACTGGGCCTCGCCCACACCAAGTTCGACTCCTTCGACGGCGCGGGCGCCGACGCCAGCACCCCCGACGAGCTGGTCAAGCTCGCCCGCCACGCCATGCAGAACGACACCTTCCGTACGGTCGTCAAGACCAAGCAGTACAAGGGCGAGGCACCCGCGGCCAACGGCCGCACCCGCTACTACACCTGGAACAACACCAACCAGCTGCTCGGCTCCTACGACGGCGTCATCGGCATCAAGACCGGCACCACCACCCCGGCCGGCGACTGCCTGGTCTTCGCCGCCACCCGCGGCGACAAGACCCTCTACGGCACCGTCCTCAACAGCAAGGACCGCTACGCCGACGCCGCCAAGCTGCTCGACCACGGCTTCGGCACCACCAAGGCCAAGACACTGAAACTGCGCGCCCTTCCGGCTGACACCCAGCGCGACTGACCGTCCCCCGGTTCCGGCACGACGGGGCGCGACCGCGCAGGCGGCCGCGCCCTACGCGCGAAACGCGCCCGCCACCGCTCGACCTGGACACTGCGGGCCCGGCCGTCAACTCGGCACGTGATTCCCACCTTGTGGCACGCACTGGCACGCGACCCGGAATTGGTCTGGACAACAAACAAGTCCCAGGTCACTGACCTGGGACTTCGTCATGGAGCGGGTGACGGGAATCGAACCCGCGCTCTGAGCTTGGGAAGCTCATGTTCTACCATTAAACTACACCCGCTTGAGCGCCGCCTGTGGTGAGGACGGTGCAGCGTCGCACACTCTACCCCATCGCGGACCCCCGGTGCAGTTGGCCGTGGGGTCCGGTCGCGTTCGGGGGGTGGGTTGTGGTCTGGGGTGCGGGAGTTGGGGCGTACGGTGGGGGCGCGGAGTGCCGCGTGTGATGGCGCCCAGTTCATCCCCTAATGTGGCTTTTGTTGTCCACGCACTTGGGAGAGAACTTGATGGAGCGCACCGTCGTACGTTGTGCCGAGGGGCACGTGTTCAGCACCGCTTCGTTTCCCATGCAGACCACGGACCGGCTCGGCCCCGCCCGGCTGCTGCGGTGTCCGCGCTGCGCGCGGCTGCGGCATTCGGTGCCGGTGGGGTGCGAGAAGCGCTGAGGTCGAGGCCGCCGGGCGGTGACCGTACGCCGTCGGGCGGCGGTCCCCCGGTGGGGCGGAGGCGAAACGGACGGCAGCCGGTGGAGCGGCTGTGAGATGTGTGGGCGAGGGCCCGGTTCCCTGCGGTGGGGGCCGGGCCCTCGTCGTACGGAGGGGCGGGCCCGGGGGCGGGCCGGGGCGGTGGTGTGCGGGGCGGGTGGGGGCGGGCGCGTATCCTCGATGCGTGCTTCTCTCAGACAAGGACATCCGGACCGAGATCGACGCGGGCCGGGTCCGCATCGATCCCTATGACGAGTCGATGGTGCAGCCGTCGAGTATCGATGTGCGCCTCGACCGGTACTTCCGGGTGTTCGAGAACCACCGGTACCCGCACATCGACCCCGCCGTGGAGCAGCAGGACCTGACGCGCGAGGTGGTGCCGGAGGGGGACGAGGCGTTCATCCTGCACCCCGGCGAGTTCGTGCTCGCGTCGACGTACGAGGTCATCACGCTGCCCGACGATCTTGCCTCGCGGCTGGAGGGCAAGAGCTCGCTGGGGCGGCTGGGGCTGCTGACGCACTCGACGGC
Source organism: Streptomyces paromomycinus (assembly GCF_003865155.1). NCBI lineage: Bacteria > Bacillati > Actinomycetota > Actinomycetes > Kitasatosporales > Streptomycetaceae > Streptomyces > Streptomyces paromomycinus. The sequence goes on from NZ_BHZD01000001.1 coordinate 5,094,800, forward strand.
CGGCTTCATCGACCCGGGTTTCAGCGGACATGTCACGCTGGAGCTGAGCAATGTCGCGACGCTGCCGATAAAGCTGTGGCCCGGCATGAAGATCGGGCAGCTGTGCATGTTCCGGCTGACGTCGGCCGCCGAGCACCCGTACGGCTCCGCCAAGTACGGCTCGCGGTACCAGGGCCAGCGGGGGCCGACGCCCTCGCGGTCGTTCCAGAATTTTCATCGGACCCAGGTCTGAGAGTGCGAGAGAACCAGTGAGTGGTGTGCGGGAGAACCTGACGTACGAGCGCTTCGGCGGCGCGATCCGTGAGCTGGCGCAGACGATCGCCGACGACGGGTACGAGCCCGACATCGTGCTGTCGATCGCGCGCGGCGGCGTCTTCGTGGCCGGCGGGCTGGCGTACGCGCTGGACTGCAAGAACATCCACCTGGTGAACGTGGAGTTCTACACCGGCGTCGGTACGACCCTGGAGATGCCGGTCATGCTGGCGCCCGTACCGAACGCGATCGACTTCTCGGACAAGAAGGTGCTGATCGCGGACGACGTGGCCGACACCGGCAAGACGCTGAAGCTGGTGCACGACTTCTGCCTGGGGACGGTGGCCGAGGTCCGCAGCGCGGTGATCTACGAGAAGTCGCACTCGCTGGTGAAGTGCGAGTACGTGTGGAAGCGCACGGACGAGTGGATCAACTTCCCGTGGAGCGTCGAGCCGCCGGTGGTGCGGCGTGAGGGGCAGGTTCTCGACGCCTGAGGGCTGTCGGACAGGCATAGGGGACGCTGGGAAGCGCATCGGGCGGTGACGGCCCGGTGCGCTTCTTGTTGTTCGGGCGGTGACGGCCCGGTGCGCTTCTTGTTGTTTAGAGCGCGGGCTGTGAATTCGGGCCAATCCCGTTCCGGGTGTTCCACCGGTGCCTACCTACGAGTAGAAACCGGCGGAGACAGCAGACCGGAAGCCGGGGAGGCCCAAGGGTGCGTGTGAGAGCGGGGCGGCTGACGGCCGTCGCAGCGGCGTTGGCGGTGGGGTTCGGCGGAGCGGGCGGGGTCGCGGGGGTGGGCGCCGGCACGGCGGTGGCCGCCCCGGCCGGCCCCGCGGCGGCCAAGCCGCTGCCGCCCGAACTGGAGAAGATCAGGGCGGCCGAGGCCGTCGAGCTGTACGGGGACGCCGCCGAGCGGCCGGCCGCGCAGCGGAAGTCGTCCCTGATCTCGCTGGGGGACAGCGAGATATCGGGGGAGGGGGTGGGGACGTACGAGCAGGGGACGAACGGGCCGGACAACTGGTGTCACCGTTCGCCGGACGCGGCCGTCCACCGGACCGGGATAGCGGCGGACGTGACGTACAACGTCGCCTGCTCCGGTGCGTACACCGGGAATATCAACATCGGCGGTACCAAGCAGTACGCCGACGAGCTGGTGCAGAGCGACAGCCTGGCGATCAAGGCCAGGAACACCCGGCTGAAGATGGTGCTGCTGGTCGCCGGGGCCAACGACGACCTCCAGTTCGGGCCGGTGATGACGGACTGCGTCACCCGCTGGTTCACCTTGCAGGGGCCCTGCGAGCCCAAGTACCAGCCGGGGTGGCAGGGGCGCGTCGACGCGCTGGTGCCCAAGGTCGAGAAGAGCGTGCGCGACCTGCGGACCGTGATGCGCGACGCGGGGTACGCGGACGGCGACTACAAGCTGGTCGTGATGGGTTACCCGAGCCCCATCGGCCCGGATGTCGAGGACAACCCGAACTTCCCGGGCAAACTGCCGGGCGGCTGCACGGGCTACACCTCCGACTCGGCGTGGGGCCGCAACACGGCCGTACCGGTCTTCGAGAAGGGCATGCGGAAGGTCGCGGCGGACACCGGCGCCACCTACCTGGACAACTCGCGGCTCTTCCACGGCCACGAGGTCTGCATGGAGGACACCTGGGCCCGCGGCCTGTACGTGGACCTGGCGAACCCCTTCCCGCCGAACGCCAACTCCGTACGGCAGTCCTTCCACCCGAACGCGCGCGGCCACGCCGCCTTCGCCTCCTGCCTCACTCAGCTGTACGCGTCGGACCGGCGCGAGGCGTCCTGCGCCGACCCCGCGAGCACCGGACAGCCGCGGCTATACCCGCTGGCCTGGGACGACGTGTACAAGCCGCTGAAGAACGCCGGTACCGGCAGCTGTGTGGACGCCAAGGGCGCGAGCAGCAGTAACGGTACGGCGGTCGTCGGCTGGGACTGCAACGGCCAGCGGAACCAGGACTGGTGGCAGGACGCGGAGCGCCGCTCGGTGCACGTGGGACTGACGCAGGACCGGTGCCTGGACGTGCCGGGCGCCAAGTACGAGGCCGGGGCCGGCCTGGTGCTGTGGAACTGCTCGGGCGCGGCCAACCAGCAGTTCACCAAGGACGCCGCGAGCGGGTCGGTCCGGCCGGCGGCCGCGCCGGGGCTGTGCCTGACGCTGGGCTCGGCGAAGGACGCGGTACGGCTGCAGAAGTGCGACGGTTCGGCGGCGCAGCGGTTCGTGTGACCCCGTGACCCGCTGATACGCGGAAGGCCCCGCTCCGAGTGCTTGGGTTCTAGGGGTCGTCGCAACACCACTTGGTTTTAGATGGTGAGTAGATCACGTAGACGCTCGGCTGGGGTATCCCAGCCGAGCGTCTTGCGTGGACGGCCGTTGAGTTCCTGGGCGACGTGTTCGAGGTCTTCGGGGCGGTGCAGGCTTAGGTCGGTGCCCTTCGGGAAGTACTGCCGCAACAGCCCGTTCGTGTTCTCGTTCGAGCCGCGCTGCCAGGGCGAGGCCGGGTCGCAGAAGTAGACGGGCATGCCGGTGGCCATGCTGAACTGCTGGTGGCGTGCCATCTCGCTGCCCTGGTCCCAGGTCAGGGAGCCGCGCAGGTGGGCGGGCAGGGTCTGGACCGTGGCGATGAGGCCGTCGCGGACGGTCTCGGCGTCGTGGGCTCCGTCCGGCAGATGGACCAGCATGGTGTAGCGAGTACTGCGCTCGACCAGGGTGGCGATCGCGGAGCGCCCGCCCGCGCCGATGATCAGGTCGCCTTCCCAGTGACCGGGCACCGCCCGGTCCCCGACATCGGCGGGGCGGTCGCTGATCATCACCATCGGGTCGATGAACCGTGGGGTGCGCCGCTGGGGGTCCCGGCGTGGCTTGCGGCGGGTCCGGCCGGAACGGATGGCGGCCTGCACTTGCCTCTTCAGGCCGCCGCGGGCCTGGAAATACAGCGCCTGGTAGATCGTCTCCACGCTCACCCGCATGCTCTCGTCGTCGGGATGTTCTTTCAGCAGAGCGTGGCAGATCTGCTCCGGTGACCACCGCCTGCGCAGTCCGTCCCGGACAAAGCGGCGCAGCCGTCCCTCGCGCAGCAGCTTGCGATCCTTGGGCCGGGGCCTGCGTGCGGCGGCTGCCCGGTGGGCCGCATAGGGCTGGTAGCCCCCGCTGCCCGAGTTCGCCTCGATCTCCCGCTTGACCGTGCTCGCCGGCCGTCCCAGGGCACGTCCGATCGCCCGCAGCGAACGGCCCAGCGCATGGAGATCACGAATCTTCTCGCGCTCGGCGAGCGTCAGAAACCGCGGGTGAAGTTGCTTCTCCAGAGCCGTCAGGCCCACCGGTGCTGTGGTCACGCCGCCCATCGTGACGGTCCCGGTGGTGTAGTCGGCACGGCGGCCGTCGGCGTAAGTGCGGGTGGTGCGGGTCTTCTTGACGCCCCAGTCCCAGTCCTTGGCCGTGCGCTCGTTCACACCGACCTGCCGGGCAGCTGCCCGACGCGCGACGCCCTCGGCCCGAAGCCGCTCGTACTCGTCCCGCCCGGCATGCCGGCGCGGCAGGCGTTCCGAACGCCGTCCGGCCTTCCGGGCCCAGCCGAAAGCGGTGTTCCGGTTCACCCCCAGCTCACGCGCCACCACGGTCACGTTCCCCACGACATCCAGCCGTGCAAGGAAACGCTCCCGCAGCCCCGAAAGATCATCGCCTCCAACGACCACGGTCCTCGCAACTCCCACAGATCGCGGGTGTTGCGAGGACCGTTAGAACCCAAGGTGAGGAGCGGGGCCTTCCGCGTACCAGCGGGGCGTACGGTCAGAGCGTTCCGAGCTTGACCAGGGCCAGCAGCGCGACCAGCTGGATCGCGGAGGCGCCCAGCGCCTTGGGCCACGGCAGGTCGTGCGACTTGCTCACCATCGAGGTGAAGAGCGCGCCCGCGGCCAGCCAGGTGGCCCAGCCCACGACCTGCACCAGGGTGCTGTCGCCGCCCAGGAACATCGCGAAGAGCAGCCGCGGCGCGTCCGTGATCGACATGATCAGCATGGACAGGCCGACGGTCGGCTGCCAGGCGCCGTCGCCGCCGAGCTGGCGGGCGAGGGTGTGGGTGACCGCGCCGAGGATCAGTCCGCCGATGACGAACATCACGGCGGTGATCAGCACCCACGGGATGCTGTTGGAGAGCGTGGCGTTCAGCACGTCCTCGCGGGCCTTGTCGAAGCCGAAGACCGCGAGCAGGCCGTAGACGAAGGTGACGATCAGGGCCGGGCCCCACACCGGGTGGTCGCGCATCTGCCAGAACGTCGGGTTCGGGCGGGTGACCAGGCCGGTCAGCAGCTGCTTCCAGTGCAGGCGCGGGCCGGCCGGCGGGGCCGATGCCTGGCCCGCGCGGTAGGTGCCGCCGTCGGCGTACCCGTCGTCGCCGTACGGGCCGCCGGGGCCGCCGGGACCGGAGCCGCCCGGGCCGCCGTGGCCGCCGGGTCCGTACCCGCCGTTGTCGTACCCGCCGTTCGACGGTCCGCCGGGCGGGCCGTAGGCGTCCGGGGCCTCGCCGACGCTGAACTGCTGGGTGTGGCCCGGGCTGTTGTCGTTGGCATAGGGGGCGTAGGACTGCTGCTGCGGCTGGTAGCCGCCGTCGCCGAAGTACTCGGGCTCGCCGTGCCGGTCACCGCCGTGCGGGCCTGCGGGACGCGGTCCGCCGTACGGCTGCGGGGGCTGCGGCGGCCGGTGCGGTTGCTGCTGCCACTGCCCGTGCGGAGACGGGGGCTGCTGCCCGTACGGCTGTCCCTGCTGCCCGTACGGCACCTGCTGCCCCTGCTGCTGCCCCTGTTGCGCGGAGCGGGCGTCCCGTCCGCGACCCATCCTGAATCCAGCCACGCGTCGAACGTACCTGTTCTCGGAGGCCGCGTGGCCGGGCCCGGGGGCCCGGGGCGGCTTTGCTGCCGACCTGTGACATCCCCTAGGGGGCGGGGACGGATCCCCGAGGGGATACGGACGGGGTGGCGGAGGTGGAGGGGTACCGGGGAGGTCAAGGAGGCTGCCGGGGCGCAGGTGGGCGGCCCGGGGACGGCCTGAAGGGACCCCCGGGGCCGCCCGGCGGTCGGCCCGGAACGGCTGTTCCACCGGCCCATGAGGTGCCGGACCGTCGTGGTCCGACACCTCATGGGTGGGGGTCCGGCTGCGGTTACGGGGGGATACCGGCCGGTACCCAGGGGTCGGCCACCCGTGGATGTCTCGTCGGCATGCGCTGACGGACGTACGCATCGGCGTCGCCGACTCGGCCCTGGCACCCCAGACCGTAGCGGTACGGGGGCACGGGCATGATCCATTCTGCGCAGCCGGTATCCAGATCACGCTGCGTGTCCGTGGCCAGGGCGCGCTTCGGTCGTACCCGGTCGCCCTCGATCGGGCCAGACCATGGTGTGACGTGCACGATCGTGCCGGTCCGCCCGCAGCGCGCTGCTCGCTCACGGCGCGTGCAGCGTCTGCGAGGGCGTCTCCCCGAACCGCTCCCGGTAACTGCGCGCGAACCGCCCGAGATGCACGAACCCCCACCGGTACGCCACCTCGCCCACACTCACCTCCCCCGGCCCCGCCCGCCGCAGCTCGTCCCGTACGCGGCTCAGCCGTACGTCACGCAGGTAGGCCATCGGCGACAGGCCGACGTGCCGGCGGAACCCCTCCTGGAGCCACCGCACGCTGACCCGCGCGACGGCGGCCAGCTCGGCGGTGTCGAAGGGGTGCTCGGGCCGCCCCTGGATGGCGTCCACCGCGCGCTTCACGGGCGCCGGGCGGTAGGACGGCGCCGCCGGGGCCGACGGGTGGGCCAGTTCCTCGCGGTGCGGGTGGTCGGCGGCCAGTAACAGGCCACTCAACAGGGCTTCTTGCAGTGGCGCCGCGACCAGCGGCTGGTGTATCAGCTCGCCCGCGTCCTGAATGTCCCGTACGGCGGTACGGACCAGCCGTGCCCAGCCGCGCCCCGGGCCGCTGGACACGTCGAGGACGGGGGCGAAGCGCAGCGGGGTACGGACGGGCCGGCCCAGCAGGTGCTCCAGATGCTGTTCGAGGTCCGCCGTACGGATCTTCACCGCCAGCAGCCGGCAGCCGCCGCTCCACCGGTCGATGGTGGTGACGCCGTCCGGCTGGAACACGCCGGCCCGGTCCGGGGTGGTGGTCTGCGGCTCCCGGGTCCCCTGCCGCCACTGGATGGAGCCGCTCAGCGGTACGTCCACGTGGTACGCGCCCAACTCACCGAACCGCAGGCGCAGCTCGGCGGCGAACCCCACCTCGCCGACGGTGACCGCCCCGAGCCGCACCACGTCGAAGCGCGCGCCCAGGTCGTCGTCCCGGGACAGCTGGTCGATGCGGCTGGCGTAGAAGGTCTCGCCGATCGCCCACCGTGCCTCGTCCAGGTCCGCCGTCCGCAGGGACAGCACCGAAGGCACCGGCGGGGCGGCGGCCCCCGGCTCCGCAGACATGTTCAGTACGACCCTTCCCCCGGGCAGACAGAACCGTCCGTCCGGTCCTGGCTGCCTCACCTGCGCACGGGGAAAGAATAGGTGCACCTTCAGGTGCCGGGGCGGAATATCCGCATACGGGGCCTCCGGGCACGGTGTGCTCCGCCCTGGGGAACGGCCGGGTCAGCCGTCGGTGAAGAAGACGGTGAAGGCGGTGGTGGAGAAGGTGACTTGGGGCGTGGCGCTGGGGCCGGTGGGAGTGCCGGGGTGGATGGTGATGCGGTCCTGGGCGGCGGTGGGGGTGCGGTGGGCGGACGTGTCCTGGGCCGGGGCGCGGTGGGTGAGGAGGACGAGGTCGGCGTGGCCGTCACCGTCGTAGTCGGCGAGGGCCAGGACGGTGGTGTGCAGTGGGCCGGTACCCGGAAGCGCCGGCTGGCGGAGCGGGCGGGCCTCCCGGCCCGACAGGCCGGTGGCGGAGCCCGGCAGGAAGGCCGGTGCGGGCGGTGCCGACCCGGCGGAAGCGGCGTCGCTCGCCGCCGGGTCCGTGCCGCGGGCCGTCCGGTCCGTGCCGCTGACCGGGTCCGTGTCGCTGACGACCAGGTCGGTGTAGCCGTCCGCCGTGACGTCGGCGGCGTGCAGGGCCCGGCCGGGTACCCGGAGGGGCGGTGCGTCGCCGGTCAGGCCGTAACGGGGGAGCAGGCGGGAACCGGTGGCGACCACCGCGTCCGTGCCGGTGCCGTGTCGGAAGTGGCCGAAGGCGAGTGCGTGGCCGGCGGGAAAGGCGGTGCCCGCGCGGGCTGGGCCCTGGGGGCCGCCGAGGGCCAGTCGGCTGGTGGCGGCGGTGCCCGGGTCGGCGGTCCGGACGAGGAGGCCATCGGCGCCGTCGCGGTCGGCGTCGAGCGGTCCGGGAAGGGCCGCGAGCGCCGTACCGGGTACGCCGAGGGGAGCGGCGGCCCGTGGAGCGCCCTGGCGGGTGAACGGTCCCCGCAGGTAACTGATCCGCGCCCCGGACGCGGTCACCGCGAGATCCGTCGCGCCGTCGCCGTCGAAGTCGCCGCACACCGGCTGGTCGGGCCACTCGTCGCCGTCCCGTGCCCGCTCGGGGATGTGCAGCGGTACGGCACGCCCGGCTGCCAGCCCCCGGGGCGAGCCGAACAGGAGCTGGACGGGTACGGGTGGCCGGCCGACACCGTCGTACGGCGGGTCGGTGGTGACGACGAGGTCCGTGAAGCCGTCCCGGTCGAGGTCGCACGCGGCACCCGCCTCGAAGGCGGCGGGGACGACGCCCTTGGTGGGGGCGGCGTTACGGGACGATGTGAGCAGCTGCCGGGTACGGGGCACCAGGCCGCGGGCCGACCCGTAGACGATGCCGATACCGGGGTCGTCGTCGTGCGCGGCCCGGCCGCCCCGGTTGAGCAGGTCGTTCACGACCAGGTCGGGGTGGCCGTCCCCGTTGAAGTCGTACGGGACCTTGCTGCCGGCGCCGTGGGGGACGGGGCGCTGGGCGGGGCCGACGGGGTGCTCGGCGTGGGCCGCGGGGCGGTCGGGGCCGTCGGGCGAGGCGGACCCGAGGGGGCCGCAGCCGGTGAGCAGGGCCGCGGCGAGGACGAGGGCGCTCCGGACATGTCTGCGGCCGCACCGTTGGCCGCTCGCGGGTGTACGTCGCCCCCGTCTTCGTCCCCGGCCTCGTTTTCGTCCGTGTCCCCGTCCGTGCTCCCGCCCGTGTCCCCGTCCTCGTCCGGACATGCGTCCACCGTGTCCTGTCCAGCCTCAAGAGGCCCAGTAGAACCGTCTGGCACCGTCGGTCGCTGGTGATGGTGCAGGGGCGCCTTGGACGGCGCAATGGCGGGGACGGAACGCGACAGTACGAATCAGGCCGATTTCGCCGTGCCCCGCGCCACCCGCTCGTACAGCTCCCGCGCCCCCTTGTCGAAGAGCACGGCCGTCGACTCGGCGTCGGTGTCGCCGCCGCTCAGTACGCCGATCAGGCGACCGGGGCGGCGGGCGTCGTGGTGGTCGGCCAGCCAGGGGCCGCCGCTGGTGCCGTCGTAGAAGCCGCCGCACCGCATCTGGAGCATGTACGGCTCGTCGTCGTCCTGCCGGGTGTCCGTGGTGCAGGTGATCGGGCGGTTGCCGGGGTTGTAGGACTCGTTGGGGTAGCCGACGACGGTGACGTGGCGGCGGGGGCCCGAGGACCAGTCGGGGGTCGCGGCGCCGACGACCTCCTGCACGGAGCGGCCCTGGGCGTCCGGCTCGACGGTCAGGAAGGCGTAGTCGCCGCGGTCGTCGTCGTCCTCGGTCCACGCCGTGGGCACGTGGACACCGCTGACCTTCCACTTGCCGTACGGGAACGTGCCCTCACCGGCCCCGGAGAAGCGTGGCGCGAACTCTATGTCGCCGGTGATCGGTCCGGGCTCGTACCCCTCGGAGGCGTCCTCGCCCTGGAAGTGCACACAGTGCGCCGCGGTGGCGAGCATGTTGCCCTTCGGGCTGTCGATGACGCTCGCGGTGCAGTAGTGCTCGCCGTCGGCGATCAGGACCCCGGTGAAGGGCAGCCCCTCGAACGGCCGCGCGGACGGCTGCGCGGGATCCGCCGCCTGCGACGTGCCGCCGCACCCGGACAGCGTGACGAGTGCGGTGAGCGCGGTGGCTGTGACCAGAGCGACGGAAGCGGGTCTCATATACGGGACGGTACGTCGTGACGGGGGCGCACGTCGCGACGACTTCGGTACGTGTGGTCGAGCATCGGGTGCGCTGGGTGGGGGTGCGCGTGGTGCGCGGAGGGGCCGGTGGGTGGGGGGCTCGGGGCCACTCCGGGGTCACTCCTCGGCATCCTTTAGCTGCAGTGCATCTCAGAGCGGGCCAGCGTGCGGACTGCCTGCGGGGAGACCCCTGCGCGACCCCGAGCCCCGGCCGTCCGGCGGCTTTCCGTGCGATCGGGCTGAGCTTTTTACAAGCCCAAGCGAAACCCGGCCCGGTGGGGTGCGCGTGGTGCGCGGTGGGGCCGGTGGGTGGGGGCTCGGGGTCACTCCGGGGTCACTCCTCGGCATCCTTTAGTTGAAGTGATTTGGATACGTGGGTCAGCGTGCGGACTGCCTGCGGGGAGACCCCTGCGCGACCCCGAGCCCTGGCCGGAATGGCGGCTTTCCGAGCGATCGGGCTGGGGACTTTCACAAGCCGGGCGCGTCCTGGTGCGCCCCGGCGCCCCGGTGGCCTCGGCGCCCGAGTGCCCGGGTGCGCGAGTGCCCGAGTGGCGTCCGGCGCACCAGCGTCCGAGGGCCCGCGTGCCCGAGTGGCCGCGCGTCGTCCGGCGCGTCAGCGTCCGAGTGCCCGAGCGTCCGGGTGCCCGAGTGGCCGGGTGCCCGAGTGGCCGGGTGTGGTCCGGCACGCCAGTGCCCGGGTGCGCGAGTGGCGTCCGGCGCGTCAGCTTCCGAGGGCCCGGGGGGCGTCTGGCGCGTCAGCGCCCGGTGGCGCGGCGGAGCCGCGTCGGGGTGGGCTGGCCCGGGGCGCGCGTTCCACCGCCGGGAAGTGGCCTGCCGTGCCGCCACCACCCCGTGAGCCTCACCACCAGGAGAGGCGGACCCGGGTGCCATCGAAAACTCCCCCCACCGACCTCGGCTCGCCGAACCGGCCGGAGGGGGCGTGTAGGGGGCCATCCCCGCAGGCAGTCCGCACGCCGGCCCACGTATCAATTCACTTCAACTAAAGGATGCCGAGGAGTTGGCCCCCTGCGCGCCCCCGCCCCACCACGAAAGCAATGCGAACCGAACGTCGGCACAAACCCCCGCGCGAAGCGCGAAACCACCCACGGCCGGCCCCGCCGAAGCAGAACCGGCCGCAGGCCGAGCGAAAAACGGTCGCTACGTCACCGGCTCCGACTCAGGCACAGCCGACACCGCCGGATCAACCGGAGTCTTGACGGAGTCCAGCAGCAACTGGGCCACGTCGACGACCTGCACGGACTCCTTCGCCTTGCCGTCGTTCTTCTTGCCGTTCACGGAGTCGGTCAGCATGACCAGGCAGAACGGGCAGGCGGTGGAGACGATGTCCGGGTTGAGGGACAGGGCCTCGTCGACACGCTCGTTGTTGATGCGCTTGCCGATCCGCTCCTCCATCCACATGCGCGCACCGCCCGCGCCACAGCAGAAGCCGCGCTCCTTGTGGCGGTGCATCTCCTCGTTCCGCAGGCCCGGCACCTTGGCGATGATCTCGCGCGGCGGCGTGTAGACCTTGTTGTGGCGGCCCAGGTAGCACGGGTCGTGGTACGTGATCAGGCCCTCGACCGGAGTGACGGGGACCAGCTTGCCCTCGTCGATCAGGTGCTGGAGCAGCTGGGTGTGGTGGATGACCTCGAATTCGCCGCCCAGCTGGGGGTACTCGTTCGCGATCGTGTTGAAGCAGTGCGGGCAGGTCGCGACGATCTTCTTCGCGGACTTCGGCTTCTTCGTCGCCGGGTCCTCGTCGTCCTCGCCGAAGGCCGCGTTGAGCGAGGCGACGTTCTCCGCGCCCAGCTGCTGGAACAGGAACTCGTTGCCCAGGCGGCGCGGCGAGTCACCGGTGCACTTCTCGTCGCCGCCCATGATCGCGAACTTCACGCCCGCGATGTGCAGCAGCTCGGCGAACGCCTTGGTGGTCTTCTTGGCGCGGTCCTCCAGGGCGCCCGCGCAGCCGACCCAGTACAGGTACTCGACCTCGGTGAGGTCCTCGACGTCCTTGCCGACGACCGGGACCTCGAAGTCGACCTCCTTGGTCCAGGCCAGGCGCTGCTTCTTGGCCAGACCCCAGGGGTTGCCCTTCTTCTCCAGGTTCTTCAGCATCGTGCCGGCCTCGCTGGGGAAGCTCGACTCGATCATGACCTGGTAGCGGCGCATGTCGACGATGTGGTCGATGTGCTCGATGTCGACCGGGCACTGCTCGACGCAGGCGCCGCAGGTGGTGCAGGACCACAGGACGTCGGGGTCGATGACGCCGCCCTCTTCGAGGGTGCCGATCAGCGGGCGCTCGGCCTCGGCCAGCGCCGCCGCCGGAACGTCCTTGAGCTGGGCGGCGGTCGCCTTCTCGGCGCCCTCCTCGTCCTTGCCGCCACCGGCGAGCAGGTACGGAGCCTTGGCGTGCGCATGATCCCGCAGCGCCATGATCATCAGCTTCGGCGACAGCGGCTTGCCGGTGTTCCAGGCGGGGCACTGCGACTGGCAGCGGCCGCACTCGGTGCAGGTGGAGAAGTCGAGCAGGCCCTTCCAGGAGAAGTGCTCGACCTGGGAGACGCCGAACTGGTCGTCCTCGCCCGGGTCCTCGAAGTCGATCGGCTTGCCCGCGCTGGTCATGGGCTGGAGCGCGCCGAGCGCGACGTCGCCGTCGGCCTCGCGCTTGAACCAGATGTTCGGGAAGGCGAGGAAGCGGTGCCAGGCGACGCCCATGTCGGTCTTCAGCGCGACCGTGATCATCCAGATGAACGACGTCGCGATCTTCAGGCCGGCGAAGAAGTAGGTGAGGTTCTGGAGCGTCGCGACGTCCATGCCCTCCAGCCACGAGACCACGGGGTACGAGATGAAGAACGACGCCTCGTAGCCGTCCACGTGGTGCTGGGCGCCCTCCAGCGCGTGCAGCATGAAGATGCAGACGCCGACGACGAGGATGACGGCCTCGACGAAGTACGCCTGGCCGAAGTTGGAGCCCGCGAAGCGGGACTTGCGGCCCGGCTTGCCCGGCTTGCTCAGCTGGCGGATGACGATCAGGGCCAGGATGCCGAGCACCGTCATGGTGCCGATGAACTCGACGAAGACGTTGTACGGCATCCATTCGCCGACGACGGGCAGCAGCCAGTCGGCCTTGAAGAGCTGGCCGATCGCGTTGACGATCGTCAGCAGCAGCGAGAAGAAGCCCACCGCCACGAACCAGTGCGCCGCGCCCACGACGCCCCAGCGGTTCATCCGGGTGTGGCCGAGGAACTCCTTGACCACCGTGACCGTGCGTTGCGTCGGGGCATCGGTCCGGGTGCCGGCGGGTACGGGCTGGCCGAGCCGCAGCTGGCGGACGATCTGCAGGACGGCACGGCCGAACAGTGCGACGCCGACCGCGATTAGGACCAGCGACACGATGATCGCGGCGAGTTGCATGGGTGGCTCCTCGGGCCTGCGAGTGCGGGGGTTACGGGGAATACTTGAGGGGCTGCGCGTACGTACGAGGGGTACGCGGAGACCGCGGTTCAAGGACTACAGCGATTACTAAGCAGTAACTTTTCGGGTCTGCGCTGAGGTTACCCAGTATCCCGAGCGCCATGAAGCCGCCCGGCCGGTGATCTGTGTCGCGCAGGCAACCCTTCCCATCCCGTCCGGCGTCCCCCGAAGAGGGAGTGACGGTAAGCCCGACATAAAAGTTGAGCGGGTTCGGCTCAGGTCAATTGACAGGCTGGCGATGGTGCTGCACGCTTGAGCCTGTTCCACTCAAGTCACTGGAGGAATCGAAATGGCACGTGCGGTCGGCATCGACCTGGGCACGACGAACTCCGTCGTCAGTGTTCTCGAAGGCGGTGAGCCCACCGTCATCACCAACGCCGAGGGCGCCAGGACCACGCCGTCCGTCGTCGCCTTCGCCAAGAACGGCGAGGTGCTGGTCGGCGAGGTCGCGAAGCGCCAGGCGGTCACCAACGTCGACAGGACGATCCGTTCGGTCAAGCGCCACATGGGCACTGACTGGAAGGTCAACCTGGACGGCAAGGACTTCAACCCGCAGCAGATGAGCGCCTTCATCCTGCAGAAGCTCAAGCGGGACGCGGAGGCCTACCTCGGCGAGAAGGTCGCGGACGCGGTCATCACCGTTCCGGCCTACTTCAACGACTCCGAGCGCCAGGCCACCAAGGAGGCCGGCGAGATCGCGGGTCTGAACGTCCTGCGCATCGTCAACGAGCCCACCGCCGCGGCCCTGGCCTACGGCCTGGAGAAGGACGACCAGACCATCCTGGTCTTCGACCTCGGTGGCGGTACCTTCGACGTCTCGCTGCTGGAGATCGGCGACGGTGTCGTCGAGGTCAAGGCGACCAACGGTGACAACCACCTCGGTGGTGACGACTGGGACCAGCGCGTCGTCGACTACCTGGTCAAGCAGTTCAACAACGGCCACGGCGTCGACCTCTCCAAGGACAAGATGGCGCTCCAGCGCCTGCGCGAGGCCGCGGAGAAGGCGAAGATCGAGCTGTCCTCGTCCACCGAGACGACGATCAACCTGCCCTACATCACCGCCTCCGCCGAGGGCCCGCTGCACCTGGACGAGAAGCTCACCCGGGCGCAGTTCCAGCAGCTCACCTCGGACCTCCTGGAGCGCTGCAAGACCCCGTTCCACAACGTCATCAAGGACGCCGGCATCGAGCTGTCCGAGATCGACCACGTGGTCCTGGTCGGCGGCTCGACCCGGATGCCCGCCGTCGCCGAGCTCGTCAAGGAGCTGACCGGCGGCAAGGACGCCAACAAGGGCGTCAACCCGGACGAGGTCGTCGCCATCGGCGCGTCGCTGCAGGCCGGTGTCCTCAAGGGTGAGGTCAAGGACGTCCTCCTGCTGGACGTCACCCCGCTGTCCCTCGGTATCGAGACCAAGGGCGGCATCATGACCAAGCTCATCGAGCGGAACACGACGATCCCGACCAAGCGCTCGGAGATCTTCACCACCGCCGAGGACAACCAGCCCTCCGTGCAGATCCAGGTCTACCAGGGCGAGCGCGAGATCGCGGCGTACAACAAGAAGCTCGGCATGTTCGAGCTGACCGGTCTGCCCCCGGCCCCGCGCGGCGTGCCGCAGATCGAGGTCGCCTTCGACATCGACGCGAACGGCATCATGCACGTCGCGGCGAAGGACCTCGGCACCGGCAAGGAGCAGAAGATGACCGTCACCGGCGGCTCCTCGCTGCCGAAGGACGAGGTCGACCGGATGCGCCAGGAGGCCGAGCAGTACGCCGACGAGGACCACCGCCGCCGCGAGGCCGCCGAGTCCCGTAACCAGGGCGAGCAGCTCGTCTACCAGACGGAGAAGTTCCTCAAGGACAACGAGGAGAAGGTCCCCGCCGAGGTGAAGACCGAGGTCGAGACCGCCGTCGCCGAGCTGAAGGAGAAGCTCAAGGGCGAGGACACGGCCGAGATCCGCACCGCGACCGAGAAGGTCGCCGCGGTCAGCCAGAAGCTGGGCCAGGCCATGTACGCCGACGCGCAGGCCGCGGGTGGTGCCGAGGGCGCCGCCGGTGCCGCGGGTGCCGCGGGCGGTCAGCAGGCCAAGGCCGAGGACGACGTGGTCGACGCCGAGATCGTCGACGACGAGAAGCCCAAGAAGGACGGTGCCGCGTGACGGAGGAGACTCCGGGCTTCGACGACAAGAAGCCCGACGTCCCCGCCGAAGCCGCACAGACCCCTGATGACGCGGCGCAGGCCGAGTCCGCCGACACGGCGGGCTCGGCCCCGGCCGGGGAGACGAACCAGGACGTAGCCGTCACGGCGCAGCTGGACCAGGTGCGCACCGCGCTCAACGAGCGCACCGCGGACCTCCAGCGGCTCCAGGCGGAGTACCAGAACTACCGTCGCCGGGTGGAGCGGGACCGGGTGTCGGTGAAGGAGATCGCCTCGGCGAACCTCCTCACCGAGCTGCTGCCGGTGCTCGACGACATCGGCCGGGCCCGGGAGCACGGCGAGCTGGTCGGCGGCTTCAAGTCGGTGGCCGAGTCGCTGGAGACCGTGGTCGCGAAGCTGGGCCTCCAGCAGTTCGGCAAGGAGGGCGAGCCCTTCGACCCGACGATCCACGAGGCGCTGATGCACTCCTACGCTCCGGATGTCACGGAGACCACGTGCGTCGCCATCCTCCAGCCGGGGTATCGCATCGGTGAACGAACGATCCGCCCCGCGCGGGTCGCGGTCGCCGAGCCGCAGCCGGGCGCGCAGCCCGGCAAGGCCGCCGGTGAGGAAGACGTGAAGGCTTCGGACGAGGAGAGCGGTGGCCCGGAAGAGGGCTGACGCGGCGGCGGAAGAAGCAGTTCGGGAGGAGGGACGTCGGGGATGAACACCAAGGACTTCGTGGAGAAGGACTACTACAAGGTCCTCGGCGTCCCGAAGGACGCCACCGAGGCGGAGATCAAGAAGGCGTACCGCAAGCTGGCCCGGGAGTTCCACCCGGACGCCAACAAGGGGGACGCCAAGGCCGAGGAGCGCTTCAAGGAGATCTCCGAGGCCAACGACATCCTCGGTGACCCCAAGCGCCGCAAGGAGTACGACGAGGCGCGGGCGCTGTTCGGCAACGGCGGCTTCCGCGCCGGCCCCGGCGGCGCCGGTGGCGGATCGTTCAACTTCGACCTCGGCGACCTCTTCGGCGGCGGTGGCGGTGCCCAGGGCGGCACGGCGGGCGGCGGCTTCGGCGGCGGGCTCGGCGACGTCTTCGGCGGCCTGTTCAACCGCGGTGGCGGCACGCGTACGCAGCCGCGCCGCGGGCAGGACGTCGAGTCCGAGGTGACGCTGAGCTTCACCGAGGCGGCGGACGGGGCCACGGTCCCGCTGCGGATGTCCAGCCAGGCGCCCTGCAAGACGTGCTCCGGCACCGGCGACAAGAACGGCACGCCGCGCGTGTGCCCGACCTGCGTCGGTACCGGGCAGGTCAGCCGCGGCGGCGGTGGCGGCTTCTCGCTCACCGACCCGTGTGTGGACTGCAAGGGCCGCGGCCTGATCGCGGAGAACCCCTGCGACGTCTGCAAGGGCAGCGGCCGGGCGACCAGTTCGCGCACGATGCAGGTGCGGATCCCGGCGGGCGTCTCCGACGGGCAGCGCATCCGGCTGCGCGGCAAGGGCACCCCGGGCGAGCGCGGCGGTCCGAACGGCGATCTGTACGTCGTCGTGCACGTCGAGGCGCACCCGGTCTTCGGCCGCAAGGGCGACAACCTGACCGTCACCGTCCCGGTCACCTTCCCGGAGGCGGCGCTGGGCGGCGAGGTGCGGGTGCCGACACTCGGCGGCCCGCCGGTGACGCTCAAGCTCCCGGCCGGGACTCCCAACGGACGTACGATGCGCGTGCGCGGCAAGGGAGCGTCGCGCAAGGACGGCACCCGCGGCGACCTGCTGGTCACCGTCGAGGTGAGCGTCCCCACGGACCTCGGCGACACCGCACGGGAGTCGTTGGAGTCCTACCGCGAGGCGACCGCGGGTGAGGACCCGCGGGCGGAGCTGTTCCAGGCCGCGAAGGGAGCTTGAGTCGGATGGATGGCCGGGGCGGGCGTCGGAACCCGTACGAACTGACCGAAGAGTCGCCGGTGTACGTCATCTCCGTCGCGGCTCAGCTCTCGGGTCTGCACCCGCAGACCCTGCGTCAGTACGACCGCCTGGGGCTGGTCTCGCCCGACCGTACGGCGGGGCGCGGCCGGCGCTACTCCTCCCGGGACATCGAACTGCTCCGGGAAGTGCAGCGCTTGTCGCAGGACGAGGGCATCAACCTCGCCGGCATCAAGCGCATCATCGAGCTGGAGAACCAGGTCACGGCCCTGCGGCAGCGGGTCGCCGAGCTCCAGCACGCGGTCGAGGGCGCGGCCGCCACCATCCAGCAGCGGGAGGCGGCGGTGCACGCCTCGTACCGCCGGGACCTGGTGCCGTATCAGGACGTGCAGCAGGCCGGCGCGCTGGTCGTGTGGCGTCCGAAGAAGCGGTCCGAGTAGGCAGCGGGCCGTCGAGGTCTGCGATGCGGGGCCGGGGTGCACAGCGCACCCCGGCCCCGCCGCCGTTCCGGCAGCCGGTTCAGCAGCCGTGGTAACCGGCCGTCGGCATGGACAGCCGGCGGTGCACGTGGGACCGCATCGCGGTGGTGTAGACCGGCTCGTCGTAGTCGGCGGTCTCCAGCCGTACGCCGGCGGCGGCGCACCGCGCGGAGAATTCGTCGGCCGAGGCGATCGCGTTCTCCAGCGTGCGGCGGTTGGGGGCGATGAACACGTCGACCAGCCCGGCCGCCACGTCCTGCCACAGCGTGGTGTGGTCGGCGCGGAGCCGGTGCACGCTCAGCCGGCAGGTCAGCTCGTAGTCGCGGGCCTGGGCCCACTGCGCGCACATGGCGTGCTGGCCGTGGTCGTCCACCAGGAAGGGGTCGTCGTCCAGGCCTGCCAGCGGCATCAGGCAGGCGATCGCCGTCACTCGGACCGAGTTCATCGCGCCCCCCGGGGACGTGGCGAGTGTGGGGGCGACGATACCGCCGTGGGCCGGGTGCGGTGCAGGGGCGGTGCCGGGCGGCTGGGCAGGTCCGCACGCATGGCGGACGTTCCGGCCGCCGCCCGGGCGGTCTCCGGTGCGCTGCGCCCGGCGGTCCTCCGCGGCCGTGCGCCGGTTCGCTACGCCCGGCCCAGCGCCTTGTTGACGGTGATCTCGATCATCACCCGGTCCGGCTTGGGGGTGGGGGTGCGCCCGTACCGCTCGGCATAGCGCCGTACCGCGTCCGCCACCACGTCCGCGTCCGTACGGATCCGGGCGACGCCCTCCAGGGTGGCCCACCGCCTGCCGCTCATCTGGCACACCGCGACCCGGGCGCCGTCCGGGCCGCCGGCGAGGACATGGCCGACCTTGCTGCTGTCCTTACGGGTGATCACGCGGGCGATGCGCTGGTTCGCGTCGAAGGTGACACCGACCGGGACGACGTGCGGCGTGCCGTCGGGGCGCAGGGTGGTCAGCGTGCACAGGAGGTGCTCGCTCCAGAAGGCGAGGTACTCGGGGCTGAGGTCGTCCAGGTCGTGGGCCATGACCGGAAGAGTAATTGGGGATCCTGTGGGGCCGCCGTGCGGAGGGTCTGCAAAGGGACAGCGCAGGGAACGTGGAGGAGGGGTGAAGAGGCCGGGGTGCCGTCGTACGGGCCCGGGGAAGAGCGCCTGACTTCGGCAGGTTCTGCCGCGCCGGGGGCATGGTCCGGGCCGTCCGGTGCACCCGGAGAAGGGCCGGAAGACCGAAAGATGCCGAAAGAAGCCGGGAAGATGCCGGTGCGGTGCCCGGAACCGCGTTGAGTGGAATAGACTCAACTTATCGGACGTTGAGCTGAGCAGGTTTCCCTGCCGGACCACGGCACCGATCACGCACCGAGCCCAAGGAGGAGCGCGCGAGTGGACGCCGAGCTGACCAACAAGAGCCGTGAGGCGCTGAGCGCCGCCAACGAGCGGGCGGTGACGGCGGGACACGCGGACATGCCCCCCGTGCACCTGCTGCTCGCCCTCCTCGCCGGCGCGGACAACGAGAACATCACCGACCTGCTGGCCGCCGTCGGCGCGGACGCCGTCGCGCTGCGCTCCGGCGCCGAGCGCCAGCTGGCCGCCCTGCCCAGCGTGCAGGGCTCCACGGTCGCCCCGCCGCAGCCCGACCGCGACACCCTGGCCGTCATCGCCGACGCCGCGCAGCGCGCGAAGGAGCTCGGCGACGACTTCATCTCCACCGAGCACCTGCTCATCGGCATCGCCGCCAAGGGCGGCCGCACCGGCGAGCTGCTGGCGCAGCAGGGCGCCTCGGCCAAGAAGCTGCTGAGCGCCTTCGAGGACAGCCGGGGCGGCCGGCGGGTCACCAACCCGGACCCGGAAGGCACGTACAAGGCGCTGGAGAAGTTCGGTACGGACTTCACGGCGGCCGCGCGCGACGGGAAGCTGGACCCGGTCATCGGCCGTGACCAGGAGATCCGCCGCGTGGTGCAGGTGCTCTCGCGGCGTACGAAGAACAACCCGGTGCTCATCGGCGAGCCCGGCGTCGGCAAGACCGCCGTCGTCGAGGGCCTGGCGCAGCGGATAGTGAAGGGCGACGTGCCCGAGTCGCTGCGCGACAAGCGGCTGGTGGCCCTGGATCTGGGCGCGATGGTCGCGGGCGCGAAGTACCGCGGCGAGTTCGAGGAGCGCCTCAAGACCGTGCTGGCGGAGATCAAGTCCAGCGACGGGCAGATCATCACGTTCATCGACGAACTGCACACGGTCGTCGGCGCCGGGGCCGGCGGCGACTCCGCCATGGACGCGGGCAACATGCTCAAGCCGATGCTGGCCCGCGGCGAGCTGCGGATGGTCGGCGCGACGACCCTGGACGAGTACCGCGAGCGCATCGAGAAGGACCCGGCGCTGGAGCGCCGCTTTCAGCAGGTGCTGGTCGCCGAGCCGACCGTCGAGGACACGGTCGCCATCCTGCGCGGCCTCAAGGGCCGCTACGAGGCCCACCACAAGGTGCAGATCGCGGACTCCGCGCTGGTCGCCGCCGCCACCCTCTCCGACCGCTACATCACCTCGCGCTTCCTGCCGGACAAGGCCATCGACCTCGTCGACGAGGCGGCCTCCCGCCTCCGCATGGAGATCGACTCCTCGCCCGTGGAGATCGACGAGCTCCAGCGCTCCGTCGACCGGCTGCGCATGGAGGAACTGGCGCTCAAGAACGAGACCGACGCCGGCTCCGTGCAGCGGCTGGAGAAGCTGCGCAAGGACCTCGCCGACAAGGAGGAGGAGCTGCGCGGCCTGACCGCCCGCTGGGAGAAGGAGAAGCAGGGCCTCAACCGCCTCGGCGAGCTGAAGGAGCGCCTGGACGAGCTGCGCGGCCAGGCCGAGCGCGCCCAGCGCGACGGCGACTTCGACACCGCCTCCAAGCTGCTGTACGGGGAGATCCCGGGCCTGGAGCGGGAGCTGGAGGAGGCCGCCGCGGCCGAGGCCGAGCAGGAGGCGTCCCAGGACGCCAAGTCCTCCATGGTCAAGGAGGAGGTCGGCCCGGACGACATCGCGGACGTGGTCGGCTCCTGGACCGGCATCCCGGCCGGGCGCCTGCTGGAGGGCGAGACGCAGAAGCTGCTGCGCATGGAGGAGGAGCTGGGCAAGCGCCTGATCGGCCAGACCGAGGCCGTACAAGCGGTGTCCGACGCGGTGCGCCGTACCCGTGCCGGCATCGCCGACCCGGACCGTCCCACCGGCTCGTTCCTCTTCCTCGGCCCGACCGGTGTCGGCAAGACCGAGCTGGCCAAGGCGCTCGCCGACTTCCTCTTCGACGACGAGCGGGCGATGGTCCGTATCGACATGAGCGAATACGGCGAGAAGCACAGCGTGGCCCGGCTCGTCGGCGCCCCGCCCGGCTACGTCGGCTACGAGGAGGGCGGCCAGCTCACCGAGGCGGTCCGCCGCCGCCCGTACAGCGTCGTCCTGCTGGACGAGGTGGAGAAGGCGCACCACGAGGTCTTCGACGTACTGCTCCAGGTCCTGGACGACGGCCGGCTCACCGACGGCCAGGGCCGCACGGTCGACTTCCGCAACACGATCCTGATCCTGACCTCCAACCTGGGCTCGAACTTCCTGATGGACCCGCTCCTCAAGGAGGACCAGAAGAAGGAGAAGGTCCTGGAGACGGTACGGACCTCGTTCCGGCCCGAGTTCCTCAACCGGCTGGACGACCTGGTGGTCTTCCACCCGCTCGGCACCGACCAGCTCCAGCGGATCGCGGGCATCCAGCTCGGTCACCTGCAGCGCCGGCTCGCCGACCGCAGGCTGACGCTGGACGTCACCGAGCGCGCCCTGACCTGGCTCGCCTTCCTCGGCCAGGAGCCGGTCGTGGACCAGCCGCAGGCCGCCCCGGACCTCTCCTACGGCGCCCGCCCGCTGCGCCGCCTGGTCCAGACGGCCATCGGCGACCAGCTCGCCAAGGCGATCCTGTCGGGCGAGGTGCTGGACGGCGACACCGTACGGGTGGATGTCGCCGCGGACGGCAGGTCGCTGGCGGTGGCTCCCGTACGGTGAGCCGCACCGGACCGCCACATCCGGACCGCTGACCTCCGGCCGTCGCACCCGGCGTCCCGCCGCCCCTCTCCCCGGGTTTTTAGCCCGCAGCGGAGAGTGGGCGGCGGGCTTGCCATGACAGGGCCGGGATGGGAGAGGATGGCGGGGACCATACGAAGGGAATTCCACGGTGAGCATCGACCCGTCCTCGATCCCGAATTTCGGGGGCCAGCCCGAACCGCAGCCGTCGGGGCCTGATGGTCCCGTCCTGCCCGACCAGGACCTGGTCAAGCAGCTCCTCGACCAGATGGAGCTGAAGTACGTAGTCGACGACGAGGGTGACCTCGCCGCCCCGTGGGAGCAGTTCCGCACGTACTTCATGTTCCGCGGCGAGGAGGAGCAGCAGATCTTCTCCGTCCGCACGTTCTACGACCGCCCGCACGGCATCGACGACAAGCCGAAGCTGCTGGAGGCGCTCGACGACTGGAACCGCCGGACGCTGTGGCCCAAGGCGTACACCCACACCCACGACGACGGCACGGTCCGTCTGATCGGCGAGGCGTCGATGCTGATCGGCACCGGCGTGGCCCTCGAACACTTCGTGTCGAGCACGGTCAGCTGGGTCCGCGCGTCGATCGAGTTCGACAAGTGGATCGTCGAGCAGCTCGGCCTGGAGGCCGACATCGAGGGTGAAGGCGACGAGAAGCCGGGTGACGCGGAGGCGTGAGCCTTCCCGTGGCCAGGTGACCGGCGGGCCCCGGAGCGATCCGCTCCGGGGCCCGCCGCCGTGTGCGACCGGTCCCGGTCACAGCGGCAGCGGCGCCAGGGTCAGCAGGTACACGCCGTAGCCGAGGGAGAGTACGGCCAGCGAGCCGGTCGCCAGGACGACGGAGCGCGGCCGGGCGCGGGCCAGCGCGACCGCCGCCGGTACGAGCAGCGGGAAGGCCGGCAGCAGGAACCGCGGCTTGGAGGGGAAGTAGCCGGTGCCGCCCAGCGCCATGACCACCAGGACCGCGGTGTAGGCGAGCAGCGGCAGGGGCGGCCGGTCCAGCACCAGCAGGACGAGCAGCAGGATCGCTACGGCGACGACCGCGGCGGCCAAGTGCTGCACCAGCGGCTCGTTGTGCAGGAACAGCCGCTTCACGGACCGCAGGGTGTCCCGTCCGAAGTCGAACCGCGAGCCCCAGATCTCCTGCACCTGGAAGTAGCCGAGCGGCCCGGCGCCGGTGCGCGCCCCCACCCACAGGACATAGCCGAGCCAGCCGGCGGGGGCGGTCAGGGCCGCTGCCCAGTAGGGCCAGAGGGGGCGTGCGCGGCGCAGTACGGGGCGGTACGGGCCGTCCCCGCGCCGTCGGCTACGTCCGGCCGCCGTCATCTCGACCGCCGCCGCGACCATGACCGCCGCGGCCACCGCGAGGCCGTTCGGCCGCGCCAGCCCGGCCAGGACCGCCAGCGCGCCGGCCCACAGCGGCCGGTCGGTGAGCAGGGCGTACAGCGCCCACGCGGCCAGCGCGGTGAGCAGCGGCTCCGTATAGCTCAGCGACTCGATGACGGCGTGCGGCAGCAGCGCCCACAGCACCACCAGGAACGTCCCGGCCCGCCGCCCGTACAGATGCGCGCCGACCGCGAAGATCCCCCAGGCCGCCACGGCCGAGGCCGTCCACGCGAGCAGCAGCCCGGCGT
Organism: Streptomyces paromomycinus; assembly: GCF_003865155.1. Taxonomy (NCBI): domain Bacteria; kingdom Bacillati; phylum Actinomycetota; class Actinomycetes; order Kitasatosporales; family Streptomycetaceae; genus Streptomyces; species Streptomyces paromomycinus. Next base: position 5,117,895 of record NZ_BHZD01000001.1, read on the forward strand.
CGAGCGCGCCCACCGGCAGGACGGCGGACACACCGCGGACCAGCCCCGGGTACAGGGGGAAGAAGGCCAGGTCGGCGAGGTGGTCCGGTGGCCACATGTGGTGGGGCGCGGGGGAGCCGTAGCCGTACCGGGCCACGCCCAGGTACCAGTTGGAGTCCCAGGTGGCGCCCAGCAGGTTCCGGGGGTGGCGGCCGGTGTGCCACGCCCAGAGCGCCGTGCACAGGACCCCCGCGCAGCGGACGGCCGCGAACAGCGCGAGGGCGGGCGCCGCGCGCCGCAGCGCGGCCCGGACGTGGACACGTACGGAACCGGGCCGTTGCGCCGCGGCGGCTGTGCTGTCGACGGTCTCGGCGGCCACGGAACACCTCCGGTACGCACGCGAGGTCACCCACCGGGCCCCGCACGCCCGGCACACTCCGACACCACGACTCTCGGTGCCGTCCGTCCGTCCCGCGACCCCTGGTGGCTGGGGGTAGGCCGGGTGGGTGGTGTACAGGGGAGCGCGGGTCGGCCGGAGCGCGCGGGCCGGGGTCCGCTCAGAGTGCGCGGAGGCGATCGACCGCTTCCCGGAGGATTTTCTCCTGCTTGCAGAAGGCGAACCGGACGTACGGCGCGCCCTGGTCCTGGTGGTCGTAGAAGACGGCGTTGGGGATGGCCACGACGCCGGCGCGTTCCGGGAGGGCGCGGCAGAAGGCGAAGCCGTCCGTCTCGCCGAGGGGGCGGATGTCGGTGGTGACGAAGTACGTGCCGGACGGGCGGAAGACGCGGAACCCGGCGGCGGCGAGGCCGTCGGCCAGCAGGTCGCGTTTGGCCCGCAGGTCGTCGCGCAGGCCGGTGTAGTAGCTGTCGGGCAGGGCCAGTGCCTCGGCGACCGCGTACTGGAACGGGCCGGCGGAGACGTACGTGAGGAACTGCTTGGCGGAGCGGACGGCGCCGACCAGCTCCGGGCTCGCGGTGACCCAGCCGACCTTCCAGCCGGTGAAGGAGAAGGTCTTGCCGGCCGAGCCGATGGTGACGGTGCGCTCGCGCATGCCGGGGAAGGACGCCAGCGGGAGGTGTTCGCCCTCGAAGACGAGGTGCTCGTACACCTCGTCGGTGATCACGAGGAGGTCGCGTTCGCAGGCGAGGCGGGCGATCTCGGTCAGTTCGGCGCGGTCGAGGACGGTTCCGGTGGGGTTGTGGGGGGTGTTGAGGAGGATGAGGCGGGTGCGGTCGGTGATGGCGTCCCGCAGCTCGTCCAGGTCGAGGGCGTACGTACCGTCCTCGGCGGACGGGCGCAGCGTCACCGGGACGCGGGTGCCGCCCGCCATCGCGATGCACGCGGCGTAGGAGTCGTAGTACGGCTCCAGCGCGACGACTTCGTCGCCGGGCTCCAGGAGGGCGAGCAGCGAGGCGGCGATCGCCTCGGTGGCCCCGGCGGTCACCAGGACCTCGGTGTCCGGGTCGTACGCGACGCCGAGGTGGCCGTAGAAGCGGTGCTGGTGCGCGGCGACGGCGGCGCGCAGTTCGGGGACGCCGGGGCCCGGCGGGTACTGGTTGCCGCGCCCGTCGCGCAGTGCGCGGACCGCCGCCTCCCTGACCTCCTCCGGCCCGTCGGTGTCGGGGAAGCCCTGTCCCAGGTTGATCGATCCGGTGCGCAGGGCGAGTGCGGACATCTCGGCGAAGATCGTCGTACCGAACTCGGCGAGGCGGCGGTTGAGCAGCGGTCGTGACATGCCCGCCATCCTCCGCCGAACCTCTGGACTTCCTCAACTGTGCTTTGCGGCCGCCGGGGTCCGGGCATGACCCCCGCACCGACGTCCCGGCGCGCAACCGGACAGCCCGAAAGGGGACGCCGGATCCGGAGTGGATCAGCGTGGACCGGAGAGGGATCAAGGGCACGGACGACCCGTAGGACACGTACGACAGCGCTCCGTCCGGCCGGGGACACGGCGGCGGGCGGAGCGGGTGCCTCGCTTCGGGGGACGGAAAGGAGTGTGGGGCGACGATGGGTTTTGTGGTCTTCCTCGTGATCTGTGTGGTGGTCGCGGCCCTGGTGGTCACGGCGGCGCAGAGCCGTGACTGCGGCGGCCGGCGCGACCTCGGCAAGCGCGGGCGGGACGGCACCGGGTGGTGGGTGGCCGGTGACCCGGGCGTGGGCGGCGGGCACCACCACGGGCACTCCTGCGGCGGGTCGATGTCGTGCGGCGGAGGTGGGGGCGGTGGGCACCACTCGTCGTCCTGCGGGGGTGGCGGCGGCTGCGGCGGGGGCAGTTCCTGAGGGTCGGTGACTGGCTACGAGGCACGCCGGTGGCAGTTCCCGAGGGGCGGCGGACCTCTTGGAGGCGCGCCGGCGGCAGTGTCCGCGACGTGCTCGGAGACGGCTTCCGGGGCGGTCGGCGGCGCGTTGCTGCCCCGTACACATGCATGGGGCCCATGCCGGTCCGCATATGCGCGCAGCAGGGTCAACGAGCCCTGAGGAGTGGGATGTTGAACAACTGAACTGAGTGGCCCTCTGAGGGATGGAAACCCGGCGAAGATGGGTAAAAACGCTGTGGGCCCCGCTCGTTTCATGATTCCCTCTCCCTAGAGAATCCCAGTTCTCGGACCCCACGTGGGCACGAGCCGGCAGACAGTCGTAACCCTGATCCCGTCTCCGGGGCAGGCCGGCCCACCATCCACTGCGTGCTTGCGGAGCCGACCCATGCTCACGACCCTGAAAACGGCCTACACCGATACCCGCGCATCCGACCTCGCTTGGGCACTCGGCAGGGAGCCGCTGCCGGCCCTTGCCGTGCTCGACCTCCAACTGGCGGACGCGCGCGTCCAGTTGAGGCTGCTCGGAGCCTCGCACCAAGTGCTGCTGGAGGAGGAGCACGGCACCTGCTCCGAAACCGTCGCCTGCATACCCGGCAGCAGCACCCCGCTGCCGCTGGGCGTGGCGAAACGCATCGGCGACTGGGAGTACGAATTCGCGGCCCACGTCGAGACGCTCTCCCGGGGCTCGTTCGCCGGGCGCGCCCAGGAACTGCTCGCCCTGGTCGCCGAACACCCCCTCGGCCTTGCCGGAACGTTCCCGGGCTCGCCGCACGCGTTCACCGCGATGCTGGCCCAGCGCGAGGACGGCCAGGTGCGCTGGCGCACCTGGCACGCCTACCCGCAGGAGGGGCGGCTGGTCGCGACGCGTACGCGGGTCGGGGTCCGGGTGGCGGCGGCCATCTGAGCGGCGATCCCCGCGGGCGCTCCTACCGGCTCGCGGGCCGGGCCGGGTGTGCGTCGTGCTCCAAGTCGCCCGTGTGGGAGGCTCACTACGCTCGTGTGGGTGACATAGGGCCACTCGGACGTCACGTAGCGTTGCACGACATGATCGACCCGCCTGATCCAGTCCACCGCGGTTCCCCCGAGCCGCCCGAGGCGGGGAGTCCGGCGCGGCTGCCCGTACCCGCCGGTCTCGGCCGGCTGCTCGTGCTGGCCACCGTCTTCGTCTGCGCCGCCTGCGGCCTGGTCTACGAACTCGAACTGGTCGCGCTCGCCTCCTACCTGACCGGCGACTCGGTCACCCAGGCATCCGTCGTGCTGTCCGTCATGGTCTTCGCCATGGGCATCGGCTCGCTGCTCGCCAAACGGCTCCGCTGCCGGGCGGCCGTCGGCTTCGGTGCGCTGGAAGCGGTCCTCGCCCTCGTCGGCGGCTTCTCCGCGATGGCGCTCTACGCCTGTTACGCCTGGTTCGGCCAGTCCCGCTCCGTCCTGGTCGCCTTCTCGCTGGCCATAGGCATGCTCATCGGCGCCGAGGTGCCGCTGCTGATGACGCTCATACAGCGGGTCCGCCGCCAGGACGCGGGGGGCGCGGTGGCGGACCTGTTCGCGGCCGACTACGTGGGCGCCCTGGTCGGTGGACTCGCCTTTCCCTTCCTGCTGCTGCCGGGGCTGGGCCAGGTGTCCGGCGCCCTGCTCACCGGTTCGGTCAACGCGGTGGCCGGCGGCGGGCTGGTGCTCTGGCTCTTCCGCAGCGACCTGTCCGTACGGGCCCGCTGGTTCCTGATCGCCGCGAACGTCCTGGTGCTGGCGCTGCTCGCCGCCGGAACGGTACTGGTGCCTCCCTTCGAGCGGGCCGCGCGGGACGCGATGTACGGGTCGGCGGCGCGGGTCGCGGTCCGTACCGGCATCCAGGAAGTCGTGATCACGGGCGGCACGGACCCGGCCGCCACGGGCCGGGACGGGACCGCGGACCAGCACCTCGACAAGGCCGGCCGCCTCGGGGCGGCCGGTCCCGCACCGGAGTCGGGAAAGAACCGCACCGGAACCGGCGGACCACTCGGCCTCTACCTGGACGGCCGCCTGCGGGCCGCCGCGGACGACGACCACCCGTACCACGAAGGGCTGGTGCACCCGGCCATGGCGGGCGGACCGCACCGCCGGGTCCTGGTGCTCGGCGGCGGCGACGGCCTCGCCGCTCGCGAGGTCCTGCGCTACCCCGGCGTCACGGCCGTGACCGTCGTCGAACTCGACCCGGACCTGGCCCGTCTGGCCCGTACGGACCCGGGCCTGTCCGCGCTCAACGGGCACGCGCTGGACGACCCGCGGGTCCGCGTGGTCACGGGCGACGTGTTCGAGTGGCTGCGGCAGGGCGGCGCGGCGGCCCGGAACGGCGGCCCGTACGACGTCGTGATCGCCGACCTGCCCGACCCGGGCAGCACGGCCAGCACCAAGCTCTACTCGCAGGAGTTCTACGGCCTCGCCTCCCGCGCGCTGGCCCGGGGCGGCCGGCTGGCGGTGCACGCCGGAGATCCCGCGTCCCGGCCCCGGACGTTCTGGACGGTCGACGCGACCGTACGGGCCGCGGGCCTGAGCGCCGCCCCGTACCGCATTCCCGGCCGGACCGTCCCCCGGACCCCGCACCGCACCGGCGCGCCGGAACGCTCCTGCGGAACGGGCCACTCCACCGGCCACCGCCGTGCCTGCGGCTGGGGCTTCCTCCTCGCGGCCCACCGCACACCCCACCTGACCCTCTCCCCGGACGCTCCCGCCCTGCGCTCCCTGACGCCCGCCGCCCTCCGGGCCGCCGCCCGTTCCCTCGCCGCCACCCGCGTGCCCGGCCTCCCGCCGTCAACGCTGATGCACCCACGCCACCTGGACTGACCGCGGCCGGCCGGGACCGGCCCCGCCCGGCCCACCGGCGCTCCACCGGCGCTCCACCGTCCCGACGCCGTCGCCCGGCGCGGCGATCCGTCCCCCACTCCCCGTTCGGCCACGGGAGAAAATTGGAGCCGGACCGGGCACGTGTGCCGGGAGGGCTGGGTAGGCTCCCATGCCATGGAGCACGAGGTGTACGTTCCGTTTCCCGTCGAGACCGTGCGGCAGGCGCTGGCCGAGCCGGAGCGCGTGGCGCGCTGCATTCCCGGGTGCCAACTCGACGCCGACGCGGACCCCGGCACCCCCGGTGGGCGGCTGCGGCTGCGCATCGGGAGTTCCACCATCACCTACCGCGGCACCCTCACCGTCACCGTGCGCGGCGCCGACACCGTCCTGGTCGAGGCGAGCGGCATGGAGTCGCGGGGCGACGGCTCCGCCGAGCTGTCCCTCACCGTGCGGCTCGCCGCCGGGCCCGACGACTCCGCCACCACGGTCCTGAGCTGCGCCGGTACGGTCACCAGCACGGGCCGCCTCGCCGAAGCCACCGAGCAGGCGGCCGAGTCCGCCGGCCGCCGGGTCCTGGACCGCTTCGCCGCCAACCTCGCGGCGGACCTCACCGACACCCCGCCGGACACCCAGGACAGCGGCGCGCCCGCCACCGCGGCCCTCTTCGACACCGAGGTCCCGCCGCCGTCCCTCGACCCGCTCACCGACGCCGACGACCAGGACGGCACACCGCCCGCCGAGGCCGCGCACGCACGGCGCACGATGATCGGGCGCAGCGCCGAGGAGGTCGACCACGCACCGCCGCGCGGCCGGTACGCGCCGGTCCCCGCCCCCCAGTCGGCGACCACCTCCGCCACCCTGCGCTGGGCGGCACCGGCCGCGGCCCTCGCCCTCGCGTCGGCCGTCGTGGTGGGCCGGGTACTGCGCCGCCGCCGCTGAGCAGCGGCGCGCGCCCGCCGCACCGCGTCGGCTCCCGATGTCCCCGTTAGGGTCGGACCGTGAGCGACAACGACACGCGAAACAGCGCGCAGGGACAGGTACGGCTGGCCGCCGGCGACACCGAACTGACCGTGGACCCGGCCAACGGCTGCCGGCTCGCGAGCCTGCGCATCGGCGGTACGGAACTGCTGCGGCAGGGCACCAAGTACGGCTCCTTCCCGATGGTGCCGTGGTGCGGCCGGATCGAGAACGGGCGCTTCCGCAACGGCGGCGAAGTGCACCAGATGCCGGTCAACTCCCCGCCGCACGCGATCCACGGCACCGGCCGCAACGTCGCCTGGAAGACGGCCCGCGCGAACGCCACCAGCGCCGCGTTCACCTACGAACTGCTGGCCCCGGACGCCGCCCCCTGGCCGTACCCGGGCCGGGTCACCCAGCTCGTCGAGCTGGCCGAGGACGGCAGCTCCCTCACCCTGACCATGGGCGTCGAGGCGAGCGGCGACTCCTTCCCCGCCCAGGCCGGCTGGCACCCGTGGTTCCTGCGCCGCCTGGACGGGGGCGGCGAGGACGTGCAGATCGACTTCACCGCCGCGTGGCAGGAGGAGCGGGGCGACGACCATCTGCCCACCGGACGGCGCATCGACCCGCGGCCCGGCCCCTGGGACGACTGCTTCGGCATGCCGGACGGCGTGCACGTCACCCTCACCTGGCCGGACCGGCTGGAACTGAAGATCACCAGCGGTGCCGAGTGGGTCGTGGTCTACGACGAACAAGAAACGGCGGTCTGCGTGGAGCCGCAGTCCGGCCCGCCCAACGGCCTCAACACGCTGCCGCGCCTGGTCACCCCCATCGACCCGCTGGAGATCTCGACCACCTGGACCTGGCGCACCCTGACCTGACCCACCCGCCGACCGGCGTCCGGCCGGGCCCCGGCACACGCTCTAAGCTCGTGCGCATGACTGACGACGTACGCGGCGATCTGCTGCAGCAGATCAAGGACAAGGCCGTGGTGCACGGCAAGGTGACGCTCTCCTCCGGCAAGGAGGCCGATTACTACATCGACCTGCGCCGGATCACCCTCGACGGAGCGGCCGCGCCCCTCGTCGGGCAGCTGATGCTGGACATCACCGCCGACCTGGACTACGACGCGGTCGGCGGGCTCACCCTCGGCGCCGACCCGGTCGCGGCCTCGATGCTGCACGCGGCCGCGGCGCGCGGCCGCCGGCTGGACGCGTTCGTCGTCCGCAAGGCGCAGAAGACGCACGGGATGCAGCGGCGGATCGAGGGCCCGGACATCAAGGGCCGCCGGGTCCTGGTCGTCGAGGACACCTCCACCACCGGCGGCTCGCCGCTGACCGCCGTCGAGGCGGCGCGCGAGGCGGGCGCGGAGGTGGTCGCGGTCGCCACGATCGTGGACCGCGGGGCGGAGTCGGCCATCGCCGACGCGGGCCTGCCGTACATCACCGGCTACCGGCTGGGAGACCTCGGCCTCGCCTGAGCCCTCCCTGGCGTCTCCGCGCTGACCAGCACTTATCGCAAACGGGTGGTGGGTTTCACGTGAAACCGGCCACCCCTTTGCGTGCCGGTGGCGTGTACGGGATGTGGAGCAAACCGCCGAGTCTGGGAAGATGAGCTACGGCGATGTCGTCGCCCCCTGGTCAGGGCCAAGAACGCACACCCGCACATCACAAGGAGCGGACAGATGCCCATCGCAACTCCCGAGGTCTACAACGAGATGCTGGACCGGGCGAAGGCAGGCAAGTTCGCCTACCCGGCCATCAACGTGACCTCGACGCAGACTCTGCACGCAGCGCTGCGTGGTTTCGCCGAGGCCGAGAGCGACGGCATCGTCCAGATTTCCACCGGTGGTGCGGAGTTCCTGGGCGGCCAGCACAACAAGGACATGGTGACCGGCGCGGTCGCGCTGGCGGAGTTCGCGCACATCGTCGCGGAGAAGTACGACATCAACGTCGCGCTCCACACCGACCACTGCCCCAAGGACAAGCTGGACGGCTACGTCCGTCCGCTGCTGGCCGTCTCCGAGCAGCGGGTGGCCAAGGGCCAGAACCCGCTGTTCCAGTCCCACATGTGGGACGGCTCCGCCGAGACCCTGGCCGACAACCTGTCCGTGGCCCAGGAGCTGCTGGCCCAGGCCGCCGCCGCGAAGATCATCCTTGAGGTCGAGATCACCCCGACCGGTGGCGAGGAGGACGGCGTCACCCACGAGATCAACGACGAGCTGTACACCACCGTCGACGACGCGCTGCGGACCGCTGAGGCGCTGGGCCTGGGCGAGAAGGGCCGCTACCTGCTCGCCGCCTCGTTCGGCAACGTGCACGGCGTCTACAAGCCGGGCAACGTCGTGCTCCGCCCCGAGCTCCTCAAGGACCTCCAGGAGGGCGTGGGCGCCAAGTACGGCAAGCAGTCCCCCTTCGACTTCGTCTTCCACGGCGGCTCCGGCTCCACGGCCGAGGAGATCGCCACGGCGCTGGAGAACGGCGTCGTGAAGATGAACCTGGACACGGACACGCAGTACGCGTTCACGCGTCCGATCGCGGACCACATGTTCCGCAACTACGACGGCGTCCTCAAGGTCGACGGCGACGTCGGCAACAAGAAGACCTACGACCCGCGCAGCTGGGGCAAGCTCGCCGAGGCCGGCATGGCCAAGCGCATCACCGAGGCCTGCGCCAACCTCCGCTCCACCGGCACCAAGATCAAGTAACCCTCCGGGTTCCCCGGCCCCGGCCCGCCCCTACGGCGGCCGGGGCCTTCGTGCGCCTGGGCGTGGGTGTGCGTGGTGCGCGATGGTCCGGTGGGTGGGGGGCTCGGGGTCACTCCGGGGTCACTCTCCCCCAGCCTTCGGCCGGGGGTACCCCCACGGCATCCTTTAGCTGCGGTGCATCGGATACGTGGGTCAGCGTGCGGACTGCCTGCGGGGAGACCCCTGCGCGACCCCGAGCCCTGGCCGTCGGGCGGCTTTCCGTGCGATCGGGCTGAGCTTTTTACAAGCCCAAGCGAAACCCGGCCCGGTGGGGTGCGCGTGGTGCGCGGTGGGGCCGGTGGGTGGGGGCTCGGGGTCACTCCGGGGTCACTCCTCGGCATCCTTTAGTTGAAGTGATTTGGATACGTGGGTCAGCGTGCGGACTGCCTGCGGGGAGACCCCTGCGCGACCCCGAGCCCTGGCCGGATGGCGGCTTTCCGAGCGATCGGGCTGGGGACTTTCACAAGCCGGGCGCGTCCTGGTGTGCCCCGGCACCCCGGTGGCCTCGGCGCCCGAGTGCCCGGGTGCGCGAGTGCCCGAGTGGCCGCGCGTCGTCCGGCGCGTCAGCGTCCGAGTGCGCGAGCGTCCGGGTGCCGGCGTGGCCGGGTGTGGTTCGGCGCGTCAGCGCCCGGGTGGCGCGGCGGAGCCGCGTCGGGGTGGGCTGGCCCGGGGCGCGCGTTCCACCGCCGGGAAGTGGCCTGCCGTGCCGCCACCACCCCGTGAGCCTCACCACCAGGAGAGGCGGACCCGGGCGTCATCGAAAACTCCCCCCACCGACCTCGGCTCGCCGAACCGGCCGGAGGGGGCGTGTAGGGGGCCATCCCCGCAGGCAGTCCGCACGCCGGCCCACGTATCAATTCACTTCAACTAAAGGATGCCGAGGAGTTGGCCCCCTGCGCGCCCCCGCCCCACCACGAAAGCAACGCGAGCCGAACGTCGGCACAAACCCCCGCGCGCAGCGCGAAACGTCCCCCCGACACCGGGGTGAACCGCCACACAAGGCCCAGCCCCCTGAGGTACGTAATCGACTGGCCCCTCCGGGAAGATGGGAGCATGGCCATTCATCAGAACCTCCTCGGGGGCCCGCCCCCCACCGAACTCCCCGACGACCCCGAGCCCCGCGAGCTCCTCGCCTCGGGTGCCGCGCCGACGGACGTCGCGGCGAAGTATCCGACCTCCTCGCTGGCCTGGGCGCAGCTTGCCGATGACGCGTTCCAGGCGGGCCGTACGGTCGAGTCGTACGCGTACGCCCGTACGGGTTACCACCGCGGCCTGGACGCGTTGCGCCGGGCCGGCTGGAAGGGGCACGGTCCGGTGCCGTTCGAGCACGAGCCCAACCGGGGCTTCCTGCGTGCCCTGCACGCGCTCGCCCGTGCCGCGCAGGCCATCGGCGAGCAGGAGGAGTACGAGCGGTGCTCCACCTTCCTGCGGGATTCGTCGCCGACGGCGGCCGACACCCTTTCGTAGAGCGCTGAGCTGCGCTTCCGGCTGACCGCCGGGGCGGAACCGGGGCCGGCCGCGCACGCGCGGCCGGCCTTTCGTACGCCGTGGGCGGCCTCTTGCGCGCCCTCCGTGGAGCACGGATGATGCCAGTGGGCCGGAAGATTCCGTGCCTGAGGGGACCGGGGCTCCGTTTGCCGACGGGAAGGAGCGGACCGCTACCCGGAAGCCAGCAGCATCGAGGAGTTCCTCATGTCGCAGCAGTCCGCCCCGCAGCGTCAGCCGGAGACCGACGAGGTCCGGCGGCCCGATCTGAGCATCGGCAGTACGGGGACGACGCCGTACGAGGATTACGTCCACGCGGACGTGCTCACCCACCTCCAGCATCCGCTGTCCGACGATCCGGGCGAGATGGCCTTCCTGGTGACGACCCAGGTGATGGAGCTGTGGTTCACGGTCGTGGTGCACGAGTGGCACACCGCGGCCCAGGCGTTGCGCCGGGACGACCTGCCGGTGGCGATGGAGGCGCTGGAGCGTTCGACGCACCAGTTGGAGGCGCTGAACGCCGCGTGGAAGCCGTTGGCGCGGCTGACGCCCGCACAGTTCAACGCGTTCCGGGGGGCGCTGGGGGAGGGCTCGGGGTTCCAGTCCGCGATGTACCGGCGGATGGAGTTCCTGCTGGGGGAGAAGTCGGCGTCGATGCTGGTGCCGCACCGGGGCGCGCCGCGCGAGTACGCCGAGCTGGAGAAGGCGTTGCAGGAGCCGAGCCTGTGGGACGAGGTGCTGCGGCTGCTGGCGCGCCGGGGGTACGGGATACCCCGTGAGGTGCTGGACCGTGAGGTGACGGCGCGGTACGAGCCGGACGCCCGCGTCGAGGCGGTGTGGGCCGAGGTGTACGCGGGGCCGCGCGACGGTGAGCTGGTGCGGCTGGGTGAGGCGCTGACGGACGTCGCGGAGCTGGTGTGGCGCTGGCGGAACGATCATTTGGTGGCGACGCGGCGGGCGATGGGAGCCAAGATGGGGACCGGCGGTTCGGCGGGCGTGGCGTGGCTGGAGAAGCGGGCCAGCAAGAACGTTTTTCCGGAGCTGTGGACGGCGCGCAGCCATGTCTGACCCGGCGGAGCGCGCCGCGGCGCTGGACGAGAAGGACGAACTCCGCCCCGTACGCGAGAAGTTCGTCCTGGACGACACCGTGTACCTGGACGGGAACTCGCTGGGCGCGCTGCCCGGCCACGTACCCGCCCGCGTCGCCGACGTGATCACCCGGGAGTGGGGCGAGCTGCGCATCCGCTCCTGGGAGGAGTCGGGCTGGTGGACCGCGCCGGAACGCGTCGGCGACCGGATCGCCCCGCTGCTCGGCGCCGCGCCGGGACAGGTCGTGGCGGGCGACTCGACCAGCGTCAACGTGTTCAAGGCGGTGGTCGGCGCCGTACGGATGGCGGGCGCGGGCCGGGACGAGATCCTCGCCGACGAGGCGTCCTTCCCGACCGACGGCTACATCGCGGAGTCCGCGGCGCGCATGACGGGCTGCACCCTGCGGGCCCTGCCGGCCGCGCGGATTCCCGTCGAGGCCGGGCCCCGGACCGCGCTCGCGCTGGTCAACCACGTCGACTACCGCACCGGACGGCTCAACGACCTGCCCGCCGTCACCGCCGCCCTGCACGACGCCGGGGCCCTGGCGGTCTGGGACCTGTGCCACAGCGCGGGCGCGCTGCCGGTCCGGCTGGACGCCCACGGCGTCGACCTCGCGGTGGGCTGCACGTACAAGTACCTCAACGGCGGCCCGGGCGCGCCCGCGTACCTGTATGTGCGCGAGGAGCTCCAGGCACGCTTCGACTCGCCGCTGCCCGGCTGGAACTCGCACGCCGTGCCCTTCGGCATGGACCCCGCGTACGCCCCGGCCGACGGCATCATCCGCGGCCGCGTCGGCACGCCGGACATCCTGTCCATGCTCGCCCTGGAGGCGGCCCTGGACGTCTGGGACGGCGTGTCCGTCGAGGCCGTACGGGCCAAGAGCCTCGCGCTCGGCGACTTCTTCCTGGAGTGCGTGGACGCGTACGTCCCCGAGGGGCGGGTGCGCTGTGTCACCCCGCGCGAGCACCCGCAGCGGGGCAGCCAGATCGCGCTGGCCTGCGCGGACGCGGGCACGGTGATGACGGAGCTGATCCGGCGCGGGGTGGTCGGCGACTTCCGCCACCCCGACGTGCTGCGCTTCGGCTTCACGCCGCTCTACACGTCCTTCGCGGACGTGGCGCGGGCCGCGCGGGTGCTGGGCGAGGTCGTGGGGTGAGCGGTCCGGGCGCCGCGGCCGAGGAGGCGGCCCTGCTCGGCCTCGCGCCCGTGGCGCCCGACGCGACGCTGGCGTACGGGCCGCACCCGGACCAGGTGATCGACCTGTACGGGCAGCACAACACGGGGCCGGTGGTGCTGCTGTTGCACGGCGGTTTCTGGCGCGCGGCGTACGACCGTACGCATCTGTCGCCGCTCGCCGCGGAGCTGGCCCGGCACGGGCTGCCGGTCGCGCTGGCCGAATACCGCCGCTCGGGCGCGGGCGGCGGCTGGCCGCACACATACGAGGACGTGGTGGCCGCGACGGCCGCGCTGGAGCGGCCGGTAGTGGCCGTGGGGCACTCGGCGGGCGGGCACCTCGCGCTGCTCCTCGCGGCGTCGCGACCGGATCGACCGGGCCGACCGGGCCGACCGGACCGACCGCGCCGTCCGGGACCGGACGCGCCGCGCCGGATCGTCGCCGTGGCCCCCGTCGCCGACCTCGCGCACGCCCATGAGCTGGGGCTGAGCGACGGCGCCGTGGCGGAGTTCCTGGGCACCGGGCCCGGCTGGGCGGCCCGGCTGGCCGCGGCGGACCCGGTCCGCAGGCTGCCGGGTACGGTTCCCGTGACGATCCTGCACGGCACCGCCGACACCGACGTGCCCGCCGGGCTCTCCCGCCGTTACGTACGGGCCGCCGAGGCCGCCGGCGGCACCGCGCCGCGGCTGCGGGAGCTGGCCGGAACCGGCCACTACGCGCCCGTCACTCCCGGCACCCCCGCCTTCCGCGTCCTGCTCGACACCCTGCGTAGTACTTGAGGAGGACGGCCCCAGATCCGCTCAGGAGGGGACGACCGGAGGCCGCCCTCTGCTTACCGTGGTGTGCGTGAACCAGACGACCCACTCGCAGCGCGACGACCTGCGCTCGGAAGCCCGACTCGTCCGCGGCGCGCTGAACCGGCTGCGCCAGGACCTGATCGTGGACGCCTTCACCTTCCGCCCGATGCTGCCCCTGGACGACGCGCGCGTGTCCGGGTGGTCGTGGGTCCCGCAGCGGCTGCGCCGGCATGTGCGCTGGGCCCCGCACGTGGTGCTCGCGGCCGTCGCGGCCATGGTGTTCCTCGGAACCACCAGCGTGATGGCCCGCGCCAGCGCGCTGAGCTTCCTCTTGGCGACGGTCTTCAGCTTCCTGCTCGCCGCGCCGATCGCGCTGACCCTCTTCCGCCCGGTCGGCGCGTTCTGGCTGTCCGGCGGGGCGTTCGGCTTCGCGATGCTGGCCTACATCGTCACCGGGGCCGGGTCCTCCGGGTACGAGATCGGCTTCATGACGCACACCGCGGTGATGGTCCTGGTCGTGCTCCGTACCCGGCCCCGGCTGGCCGCCGAGATGTGGCTGGTCACCATGGCCGCGTCGGCCGTACTGGTGCTGCTGGTGCCCCGGACGATCTCGGACGTGGCGCCGTTCGCGGTGCTGTCGGTGATGGTGCTGGTACCCGCCGCCGCGATCCGCGCCTGGCGCGAGGAGCGGCAGCACGTGGTCGAGACGCAGACCGCCACCGCCGAGGAGCGTTCGCGGCGCACGCTGCTGGAGGAGCGCGCCCTGATCGCCCGCGAGCTGCACGACGTGGTCGCGCACCACATGTCGGTCATCGCCATCCAGGCCGAGGCCGCCCCGTACCGCGTCAAGGACACCCCGCCCGAGCTGGCCACCTCCTTCTCGACCATCCGGGAGAACGCGGTGGCGGCGCTGACCGAGCTGCGCCGCATCCTCGGGGTCGTCCGGTCCGAGGACCCGGACGCCTTCGCCGACGCCGACCCGGAGGCGCCGCAGCCGACCCTGGCCAGCCTGGACTCGCTGCTGGCGAGCGTGCGCAGCGCGGGGCTGGAGGTCGAAACGGTGATCACCGGCTCGCCGCGGCCGCTGCCGCAGGGCGTCGAGCTGTCCGCGTACCGCATCGTCCAGGAGGCGCTGAGCAACACCCTGCGGCACGCGCCGGGCGCCGAGGCGCGGGTGGAGATCTCGTACGTGCTCGGCGGGATCGGACTGCGTATCGTCAACGGCAGGGCGAGCCGCCTGGCCAAACCGTCACCGGGGGCCGGGCACGGCGTACTGGGAATGCGGGAGCGGGTGCAGATGCTGGGCGGGGAGATGACGGCGGACCACACCGAAGAGGGCGGGTTCGAGGTCGCGGCCTTCATCCCGGTGTCGGCGGCGCAGAGCGCGGCGGAGGGGAAGACGGCGTGATCCGGGTAATGATCGTCGACGACCAGGTCATGGTCCGTGAGGGCTTCTCGGTGCTGCTGGGCGCGATGCCGGACATCGAGGTCGTCGGCGAGGCCGTGGACGGCCGGCAGGCGGTGGCCAAGGTCGCCGAGCTGCGGCCCGACGTGGTGCTGATGGACATCCGGATGCCGGAGATGAACGGGCTGGAGGCGACCCGCGAGATCGTCGCCGCCGACGCGGACGCCAAGGTGCTGGTGCTGACCACCTTCGACCTCGACGAGTACGTCTACCAGGCGCTGCGGGCCGGGGCGAGCGGCTTCCTGCTCAAGGACGCCTCGGCGGGCCAGCTCGCGGAGGGCGTACGGATCGTGGCGAACGGCGAGGCGCTGCTCGCACCGGCCGTCACCAAGCGGCTGATCTCGGAGTTCTCCAAGCTCGACACGCCGCGGGCGCCCACCCAGGAACGCGTCGGCGACCTCACCGAGCGGGAGACCGAGGTCCTGGTGCTGGTGGCCCAGGGCCTGTCCAACGGTGAGATCGCCGAGCATCTGGTCGTGGCCGAGTCGACGGTGAAGACGCACGTCAGCCGGATTCTGGTGAAGCTGGGACTGCGTGACCGCACCCAGGCGGCGGTCTTCGCGTACGAGGCCCGGCTGGTCACGCCGGGCGGGTGAGGAGCGGCGGGCCGGGCCGGCGGATCACAGCCGTGCGATGTCGGATTTGGCCCGCAGCAGGGTGTCGCGGGTGATCACCACGATTTTCTCGTAGTCGGCGCGGCTCGCGTCGGCGGGCAGTTTTCCGTCCAGGTCGGCCGTCATGTCGGTCCCGATGACGGCGAAGCGGCCGTCGCTCAGTTCGAACAGATCGGGACAGCTTCCGTTGCCGACGCTGCCGCGCTCCTGAGGGGTGGCGCCCAGCCGTCGAGAAATTCCGAGGGAGGTCATGGGGCCGGAATGGTATTCCGGTGGTGCGCGGCAGCGCGAGCCGCGGCGGGGAGATCTTTGCTTTTGGTGGAATTACTACACCTGTGGGTGTTTCACGGCTCGGTGTGTCGGCCGTCGATCAAACGCAGATTCGGCCCATGGGGTGGCTGGGCGTTCGTCTGGGTCAGTGCCTCGTCGACGAGTACGGCGAAGTGGTGTTCGTGCGAAGCGGGGTCCATCTCGTCGCGCATGGAGCGCGCGGATTCCCAGTACCCCCGGAAGGCCGGGGTATCGGTGATGTAACGCAGATGGCCGAGCATCTCGCGGTCGTTCGCCATCCCCAGCTTGTGGACGAGCATGCTGTGACAGTAGATCAAATTGGCGTACAGATACTGCCGGTTCTCCTTCGGCGACAGTTCCGGCGCGAACGCGGGCCAGACTTCGGCCAGTTCCGGGTCGCCGATGCTCATCTTGAGCAGATCCATGTGCAGGTGCCGCAGGTCGGCCTCGGCGCTGCGGTGCAGCTCACCCGCCGAGCGGCGCATCTCGTCCCGCTGCAGTTCCAGTTCGGCCCGTTGCAGGCGCATTTCTGCGCGCTGGAGTTCCAGTTCCTCACGTTGCAGCGAGGTCTCGTCCCGCTGCAGACGCAGCGTCCTCGCCATGTAGAACAGCACCAGTACGGCAGTGGAAGAAGCCGCGGCGCCATAGGCCTGGCCTGCATTTCCGCTGCCCGGAGTGCGCAGTCCGGGCACCATCGTCATGATCAGGCTGAACAGCACACAGGCTGCTCCGGCCGTCAGGACGACCCCCAGATTCCGCATCACCCAAAGCGCCCTGCGTGGTCCCATTCGATTCACGGACACCTCCGCCCGCCCCTAGGCGTAACAGTGCGGCGTGCCGGCCCTATTCGCGCCGTCATCGCCGCCCGCGGGAGTTGTGCCCACCCGGAAACGCGGACAACCGCGCCCCGCCGCGTGGTTCGCGGCACACCGGCGCGGAATGCCCCACTCCCGCTCCACTGGTCGTTCCGGGACGCTTGTGGAGCAGCGGTGGCGGCAGGAGGTCTCTACCAGTTGGAGCGGGTGGGGAGCGCGGGCGCCGGACCGGCGTACGCCCCCGGGCGGGTATCGCTCCCGCCGTACGACGCACCGGCGGCGTACGGGGAAGTACGGCGCCGGAGTCCGCTACGGCTCCGGCGCCGCACGCTGTGGGACGGCACCCGTGGGCAGGCCCTCAGCCGATGTCGCGGCGGCGCAGCGCGGTCAGGCCCGCCGCCACGAACACCGCTGTCAGGGCGAGCAGCCACAGGAAGGGCGCCGCGGTGGCCTCGCCGCCCGGCAGCTTCGGGAGGTGGCTGAAGGGCGACAGGTTCATCGCCCACTGGGGAAGCTGGACCGCCGGGCCCACCCAGCCGATGCCGAGGCAGCCGCCGACCACGGCCCAGGTGGCGGCGGCCGCCTTGGGCAGAGCGCCGACGAGCAGCACCGCGAGGCCGGTGAGGACCCAGACCGCGGGTGTCTGGGCCAGCGCGGCGCCCACCGCGGGGCCGAGCTGCCCGCCGACGTCGCCGACGGTCAGGCCGTACGTGAAGCCGAGGCCCAGGCCGCCCAGGAGGAGGACGAGGGCCGTACCGAGGAAGGCGACGGCCAGGTGTCCGGCCGCCCAGCGCAGGCGCCCCACGGCGCCGGCCAGGACCGGTTCGGCGCGGTCGCCGGTCTCCTCGCCGCGCAGCCGGAGCACCGCGCCCGCCGCGTACAGGGCCGCGACCATGCCGAGCATCCCGGTCAGCGCGGAGACGAACGCGTCCGTCAGGCCCTGGTGCCCGCCCATCCGCTCGAAGATCTCGCGGGTCCGCTCGTTGTCACCGACCAGGTCGGAGGCGCCGTCGGTGATGCCGCCGAAGACGGCACCGGCGAGGAGGAACCCGGCCGACCAGCCGAACAGGGTGGTCCGTTGCAGGCGCCAGGCCAGACCGGTGGGGCCGCTCAGGGAGGCGGGCGCGCGGGCCGGTCCGGGGCGGGCAGGCAAGAAGCTCATGCCGAGGTCGCGGCGGGCGGTGAGGGAGTACGCGGCGCCGACCGTGACGGCCGTACCGGCGAGGAAGAACAGCAGCACCCACCAGCGCTCGTCGGCGAACGCGCGCAGGTTCTCGGCCCAGCCGACGGGGGAGGCCCAGGTGAGCGGGGAGGAGGCGTCCTCGGACGCGGCGTCGCCCGCGGCCCGCAGCACGAACGCCGCCCCCAGTACGGCCCCGGCCAGGCCTTTGGCGGCCCGCGCGCTCTCGGTTAGCTGCGCGGTGACCGCCGCCAGCCCGGCGAAGACCAGCCCGGTGCCGCCGACGGCGAGGCCGAGGGCCAGCGCACCGCCCGCCGGCCGTCCGGAGGCGGCCAGCCCGGCGGTGATGAGCAGAGCCAGCGCGGCGTCGGCGACGAGCGCGGCGAGCAGGGCCGCGGTGAGCGGGGCGCGCCGGCCGACCATGGCGGCGGAGAGGAGTTCCTGGCGGCCGGTCTCCTCCTCCTCGCGGGTGTGTCGTACGACGATCAGCAGGCTCATCACGCCGGCCAGCAGGGCGGCGATCCCGCCGATGCGCCAGGCGGTCAGGCCGCCCAGGGAGTCGCTGAACACCGGCCCGTAGACGGCACGCAGCGAGCCGTTGCCGGTCATCGAAGCCGCCACTTCCGCGCGCTTGGCGGGTGTGTCGTAGAGCGTGCCGAGGGTGCTGCCCATGCTGACGACGGTCAGTCCGAGGAGCACCACCCAGGCCGGGATCATCAGCCGGTCGCGGCGCAGTGCCAGGCGCAGCAGGGTGCCGGTGCCGGTCAGGTCGCGGGAGCCGCCGGTACGGGCGGCGGCGGGGAGCGTCACGGCGGTCATCGCAGCGTCGCCTTCTCGGAAGCGGAAGCGGAAGCGAGGGCGGTGGCCGTGCCCTGGGCAGCGGTGTCC
The DNA here is from genome assembly GCF_003865155.1 of Streptomyces paromomycinus. Lineage (NCBI taxonomy): Bacteria > Bacillati > Actinomycetota > Actinomycetes > Kitasatosporales > Streptomycetaceae > Streptomyces > Streptomyces paromomycinus. The sequence goes on from NZ_BHZD01000001.1 coordinate 5,136,514, forward strand.
GTGCCGTCCTGGTAGTGGCGCAGGAACAGCTCCTCCAGCGTGGGCGGCGTGCTGGTCAGGCTGCGCACACCGGACGCGCTGAGCGCGCGCAGCACCGCGTCCAGCTTGTCGGTGTCCACCTGGAGCCGGACCCGGTGGCCCTGGATGTCGAGGTCGTGCACACCGGGGAGGCCGGAGAGCCCGTCCGGGGCGCCGGCCAGTTCGGCGGTGACGCTCGTCCGGGTCAGGTGGCGCAGGTCGGCGAGGGAGCCGGACTCGACGGTACGGCCCTTGCGGATGATGCTGACGCGGTCGCACAGCGCCTCGACCTCGGACAGGACGTGGCTGGAGAGCAGCACCGTACGGCCGCGGTCGCGTTCCTCCTCGACGCAGGCCTGGAAGACCTCCTCCATCAGCGGGTCCAGCCCGGAGGTCGGCTCGTCCAGGATGAGCAGGTCCACGTCGGAGGCGAACGCGGCGACCAGGGCGACCTTCTGGCGGTTGCCCTTGGAGTACGTGCGGCCCTTCTTGGTGGGATCCAGCTCGAAGCGCTCCAGGAGGCTGTTCCGGCGGGCCGGATCGAGGCCGCCGCGCAGCCGCCCGTAGAGGTCGATGACCTCGCCGCCGGAGAGGTTGCGCCAGAGCGTGACGTCGCCGGGGACGTACGCGATGCGGCGGTGCAGGGCGACGGCGTCGCGCCACGGGTCCTTGCCCAGCAGCTGCGCGCCACCCCCGTCGGCGCGCAGCAGTCCGAGCAGGACGCGGATGGTGGTGGACTTGCCCGCCCCGTTCGGGCCGAGGAAGCCGTGCACCTCACCGGTCTCGACGCCGAGGTCGAGGCCGTCCAACGCGTGGGTCCGGCCGAAGGCCTTGCGGAGGCCGGACACCGAGATTGCCTTCGTCATGCTTTTGAACGTACGCTTCGTTCACAAATTTGTGAAGTTAGAAAAGTATATAAAGTTGGAGTCGGCGGAGCATCGGCCCGGGGGAGCACACGAGAGGATCAGAGGGTGAGTGAGCAGGCAGCGCAGCAGCAGGGCGGGGACACCGGGCGCGACGAGGAGGCGGTCGCCCGGTTCGTGGAGCGCTTCGCCTCGGAACTGACCGAGGCGGGCATGCAGCGGATGGCCTCCCGGGTCTTCGCGGCGCTGCTCGCCTCCGACTCCGGCGCCCTCACCTCCGCCGAACTGTCCGAGCGGCTGCAGATCAGCCCCGCCGCCGTCTCCGGCGCGATCCGCTACCTGGTGCAGGTCAGCATGGTCCGCCGGGAGCGCGAGCCGGGCACCCGGCGGGACCGCTACCGGCTCCTGAACGAACTCTGGTACGAGACGCTCGGCAACCGCGACAACGTGCTGACGCGCTGGGAAGACGTCCTGCGGGAGGGCACGAAGTCGCTCGGACCGGACACCCCGGCCGGTGCCAGGGTCGCCGAGACCGTGGCCTTCTTCGAGTTCATGCAGAGCGAGCTGACCAGGATGCTGGAGCGCTGGCGCGAGTACCGGGACAAGGAACTGCGCGGCGGAAGCGGAAGCTGAAGCGGTAGCCCGGGGCCGCTCGCGCGACGGCGCCGCGTCAGCCGTCCGGCAACGTCAGCCGTCCGGCAACGTCATTCGTGCGGCAGCGTCAGCCGCCACGCGTCCGGATGCACCGTCCACGTACGGGTCCGGACCGGGCCGCCGACGACCACGTCCGCCCGGTAGCGGAAGTCCGCGCCCGACACGGTCACCGCCCGCGCGCGGGCCCGTACCGGCGGCCCGGCCTCCTGCCAGTGCACCACCACCTCGGCCAGCCCGGTGCCGTCGTCACCGTCGCCCGGCGTCACCGAGACCCACCGCACCGGCCGGTCCAGGTCGGCCAGCACCACGCCGTCCGCCTCGACCCGCAGCCGGTGGCCCGCCGTACCGGAACGCCGGCTGCCTGCCGGGGCCGAGGGCTCCGGCAGGCCCGGGAGACCGGGCGGCACCGAGGTGCCGGGCGGTTCCGGCGGACCGGGCGGCGCGGACGGCCGCGACAGCGCCGTACGGGCGGCCGTACGGGCCGTGCGGACGAGCCGCTCCCACCACGCCGCCGCGCGGGGGCCCGGCAGCGGGACCGTTTCCGTACCGTCGCGCCGGCCCGGCAGGCGCTGCCCCGGCCGCCCGCAGAGTCCCTTCCAGCGGTGCCGGCGGCTGTGCCTGCCGGACGGCTCCGGCTCCGTACCGGACGGGATGTCCAGGCCGCCCAGCACGATGCCGTCGCTGTCGTCCGTGAGCAGGTGCAGGCTGTGTTCCGTACCGTCCAGGACCGCGCGGGCGGCGGCGACGGTGTCCGTCGGCACGCCCAGCGCGCGGGACAGCGCCACCGCGCCCGGCGCGCCCACCGGCACCACCGCCAGCGCCACTCCCGCCAGATCGCGTTCCTTGTGCAGCAGCGCCACGGCGCGCAGCAGCGCACGGTCGTCGCCGATCACCACGGGACGGCGATGGCCACGGCGGGCGAGCGCCCGCGCGTACTCCTCGGGGCCGTCGGGAAAGCAGATTTTCGCGGCCGCGCCCGCGCACAGGACGTCCTTGGCGATCCGTACGGATTCCCCGTCCGTACTGCGGGCGGCCGGGTCGATGACCACGAGCAGGGGGTGCCCCCGGACCCCGTCCGGGAGAGAGTGCCCAGAAGGCTGCGCCGACACCTCGGTCCTTCCTCAGGTAGCATCTCGGTGCAAGAGCCCCTTGCGCTATTGCGCCAGGGGCTTCGTCTATTCCGGGGCACCGGTTCGACGGCTTCAGCGATGTCGTACGCGTACACCTGCACGCATACGGCCTCGCGCACGTTGGACATGCCCCGCCCGGAAGGGGTGTACGCCTGTGCCCGCACTTGTGCTGCTCGGTGCTCAGTGGGGTGATGAGGGCAAGGGAAAGGCCACCGATCTGCTCGGTGGGTCCGTCGACTATGTGGTGCGTTACCAGGGCGGCAACAACGCCGGTCACACGGTTGTCGTAGGCGACCAGAAATACGCGCTGCACCTTCTCCCTTCCGGAATCCTCTCGCCGGGGTGCACCCCGGTCATCGGCAACGGTGTCGTCGTCGACCCTGCGGTCCTGCTCTCCGAGCTGAGCGGACTCAACGAGCGCGGTGTCGACACGTCCAAGCTGCTGATCAGCGGTAACGCGCACCTGATCACGCCGTACAACATCACGGTCGACAAGGTCACGGAACGTTTCCTCGGCAAGCGGAAGATCGGTACGACGGGCCGCGGCATCGGCCCGACCTACGCCGACAAGATCAACCGCACCGGTATCCGCGTCCAGGACCTCTTCGACGAGTCGATCCTGCACCAGAAGGTCGAGGCGGCCCTCGACTTCAAGAACCAGGTGCTGGCCAAGCTCTACAACCACCGCGCGGTGGTCGCCGAGCAGGTCGTCGAGGAGATGCTCAGCTACGCGGACCAGATCAAGGGTTACGTGGCCGACACCACCCTCCTGCTGAACAACGCGATCGACGACGGCAAGGTCGTCCTCTTCGAGGGCGGCCAGGGCACGCTGCTCGACGTGGACCACGGGACCTACCCGTTCGTGACCTCCTCCAACCCGACCGCGGGCGGCGCCTGCACCGGCGCGGGGGTCGGCCCCACGAAGATCAACCGGGTCATCGGCATCCTCAAGGCCTACACGACCCGGGTCGGCGCGGGCCCGTTCCCGACCGAGCTGTTCGACGCGGACGGCGAGGCGCTGCGCACCATCGGCGGCGAGCGCGGTGTGACCACCGGCCGCGACCGGCGCTGCGGCTGGTTCGACGCGGTCATCGCCCGGTACGCGACCCGCGTCAACGGCCTGACCGACTTCTTCCTCACCAAGCTGGACGTGCTCACCGGCTGGGAGCAGATCCCGGTCTGCGTCGCGTACGAGATCGACGGCAAGCGCGTCGAGGAGCTGCCCTACTCGCAGACCGACTTCCACCACGCGAAGCCGATCTACGAGACCCTGCCGGGCTGGTCGGAGGACATCACCAAGGCCAAGACCTTCGCCGAGCTGCCGAAGAACGCGCAGGCGTACGTCAAGGCGCTGGAGGAGATGTCCGGCGCGCCGATCTCCGCGATCGGCGTCGGCCCGGGCCGGGACGAGACGATTCAGATCAACTCGTTCCTGGACTGACACGGATGCGTGGCGGCCAACCTGCTGAACAGCGGGTTGGCCGCCTTCGCGCATCCGAAGACGGGGACAAGACGGTGTGACTAATCTGTCCGTCATGAAGGAGACAGGATGCTGCTGAGATTCCGGGTGGCGAACGTCCGGTCCTTGCGTGATGTGCAGGAACTGTCGTTCGTCGTACCCGAGGGGAGCAAAGAGGAGCAGGCTGCGGCCCGCAAGACGCTGCTCTCCGACGGCCGTCGGCTTCCCGTCCACACGGTCCTCGGTGTCTTCGGAGCCAACGCGTCCGGCAAGTCCAATGTCATCGCCGCGCTGAAGAACATGCGCCACGCAGTCCTGCGTTCCTACGCTGACTGGACGTCGTACGACGGCATCCCGCGTGATGAGTTCGCGCTGGACCCCAAGGCCGCCTCGGAGTCTTCGCTGTACGAAGCGGACTTCGTCCTCGGCGACGGCGTTCGATGGACGTACGGGTTCGAACTCGGGGAGCGGCGGGTCGAGGCGGAATGGCTCTTCGCCTACCCCAAGGGCCGACGCCAGGTGTGGTTCGACCGGGACGCCACCCGTGACAAGGAATACGACTTTCCCGGCGACCGCCTTCGCGACCGCACCCGTCTGGCCCGCACGACTCGGTCGGACGCGCTGCTCCTGACGCGAGCCGCCAACGATGGTCACGAGCAGCTCACGCCGATCTTCGACTGGTTCAAGAATAATCTTTGGGACGTCACACCCGAGACCGAGCGCACCCAGCGCGAGGCCTATACCGCCATCCAGTTGCTGAAGAGCGAGGACTTCCGGCGGCGGGCGGAGGAACTGCTTCAGGTGGCTGACCTCGGCATTTGTGGAGTCGAGGTCGAGCAGTCGTCGTCCGGCCGGCCGCTGGTACGGCTGATTCACTCGAGCGGTGGTGAGCAAATGGCTATGGAATGGGGCGCTGAGTCCTGGGGGACCCGCTCCTGGTTCGCCCTGATCGGCCCGCTGCTCCTTGCTCTCGACACCGGCGCGGTACTGCTCATAGACGAACTCGACGCCAGTCTGCACTCGCGCTTCGCGGCCGAGGTCGTACGCCTCTTTCAAGCCCCTTGGGTGAACCCGAAGGGCGCCCAGCTGGTCTTCACCGGTCACGATCCCTCCCTCCTGCGCACACCGGGCGGCGGGCGGCTGCTGGAACCGGGGCAGCTTTGGCTCACCGAGAAGGATGAGCGGGGCGTGACGGAACTCTTCTCGGTCGCGGACTGGGAGCCCACGGACGAAGAGGACCTGATGGCCTCGTATCTCGCGGGCACCTTTGGGGCGGTACCGAGAGTGTCGGAGGGGCAGATCGGGCGACGGTTGCTGCGGACGAACGACATGGTGCGGATGGAGGCGGAAGGGGTCTGATGGCGAGGCCAAAGGGAGGGGACGACGTCGCCCGTACAAGGGGCGCGAAGGGCCGCGCGAGCAGAGCCCGTCAGGTGTACATCTTCACCGAGGGCGAAGTGACGGAGCCCGAGTACATCGACATCATCCTCAAGAACGGCACCCCGGCCGAGGCTGGCCGCACGGTGGATCACCACATGATGAACTCAAGCGCCAAAGGGGATGGACGCAAGCCGTATCGCATGGTCAAGGACGCCGTTCGCACCTTGCGGCAGGCCGAGCGAGAGGCCGAGGCCGCCGGGCTGAAGCGGGACAAGGCCTGGAATTGGCCGCAGGTGTGGGTGCTCTTCGACCGCGATGACCACAAGAGCATCCCGGAGGCCATGCGAGTGGCGGAGAAGGAGGGTATCCGGACTGCCTACTCGCACCCCTGCTTCGAGCTGTGGCGGCTGCTGCACTACACCAATTACACCAGCACCTTCGGCGGCGTCTGTGATGATGCCGCCGCCCGCCTGCGGTCGCGTGCCGGTTTCGATGAGACGTACGGGCGTGGGGCACGGACCGTATCCGGACAGCAGGCGAAGCACGTACGGAACGACCAGGTACTGAGCAAGGACAAGCAGCGTTACCTGGATGCCAAGAAGTACGCACAGCAGATCAACAGCCGTCACTCCTCGACCAACCCCAACGACTGGGACCCATACACGGACGTCTGGCGATTCGTGGAGGACGGCCTCCTCCTCAGCGGCTACTAGGCTGAACCGACGTACTCCTCACGGCCGGGCAACCCGCCTTTCGGCCCAAAAGCACAAGATCATCAAGGAGCCCGTACGTGGCCAAGCTCACGCTCGATCAACTGGAGCGCCACCTCTTCGCGGCGGCGGACATCCTGCGCGGCACCATGGATGCCGCCGAGTACCGTGACTTCCTGCTGGTGCTGCTCTTCCTCAAGCGGGCGAACGACGAGTTCGAGGCCGCCCGCGACCGGGTCATCGCCGCCGAAATGGCGTCGGGCGCCACGCGCGAGGAGGCCGAGGAGGAGGCGGACGAGCCCGCCAAGTACACGGCCCGCCGGATCATGTATGTGCCCCAGGAGGCCCGCTGGGAGCGGCTGGCCGGCGCGGTCGACGACGTGGCGACGAAGTACCTCCAGCCGGCGCTGGAAGCGCTGGAGGGCCAGAAGGGTAACGAGCGGCTGCGCGGCCTGTTCGGTCATGTGAACTTCAACCGGATCGGCGGGGGCGGTGGTACTGGCACATCGGCGGCCCGGCTCGCCGACAAGCGGCTCTCCGCGCTTATCGGTCACTTCGGCAGCCTTCGCCTACGCGGTGAGGACTTCGAGTTCCCCGATGTGATCGGGGCAGCTTACGAGTACCTGCTGAAGGACTTCGCCGACTCGGCGGGCGCCAAGGGCGGGGAGTTCTACACTCCGCGCGCGGTGGTACGGATGATGGTTGAGCTGGCGCGTCCCCAGGCAGGCCAGAGCGTGTACGACCCCTGCGTCGGCTCCGGCGGCATGCTCATCCATGCCAAGGAGTACATCGAGGAACATGGTGGCGACACCGAGGACCTGGCCCTGGCCGGGCAGGACGCCAACAACGGCTCCTGGGTCATGGCCACGATGAACATGCTTTTCCACGGCGCCAGCGACTTCGACCTGCGCACCGGCGATACGCTCACCAACCCGCTGCACCTCGACAAGTCGTACAACGTGGTGCTCAGTAATCCTCCCTTCTCCATGGACTACAAGGCCGCGGAGGTGTCCGACCTCGAAGAGCGGATGCCGTACGGCCAGACGTCCGAGAAGGGCAAGGCCGACCTGATGTTCCTCCAGCACATGCTGCACATGGTCAAGGGCCGTGGCGGGTCGGTTTTCACCGTGATGCCGCACGGTGTGCTGTTCCGTGGCGGCGCGGAGGGTGACATCCGGGCCGAGCTGATCGAGAATGACTTGCTGGAGGCGGTGATCGGCCTGCCGCCCAACCTCTTCTACGGCACGGGGATTCCGGCCTGTGTCCTGGTTTTGCGGGCGCATGGGCGCAAGCACACGGACCGGCGCGACCAGGTGCTCTTCATCAATGCGGACCGCGAATTCCATGCCGAGCGTGCGCAGAACGTACTGCTGCCGGAGCACGTGGAAAAGATCGTATCCACCTTCCACGCGCCTACTGCGAACGGGGACGTGCCCCGTTTCGCCCGATGGGTGGAACGCACGGAACTGAGGGAGAACAAGTACAACCTCAACATCCGCCGCTACGTGGACAACACTCCGCCCCCGGAGCCGCAGGACGTACGGGCACACCTGACGGGCGGCGTCCCGAAGGCGGAGATCGAGGCGGACGAGAAGAAGAAACTGCTGAAGGCGTACGACGTCCAGGTCACGGACCTGTTCCAGGAACGCCCGTCGGACGGCAACGGAAGCGAGCCGGCCTACGTGGACTTCCTGCCGGAGGAACGCCGCCCGGACGCCGAACGGCTTACCGAGCTGGCCAAGAGCCGGGAACAGGAACTGTGGACGGCGTTTGACAAGTGGTGGACGACGGAAACGGATCAGATCGCCTCGTTGGCACCCTACGACGAGGACGACCGCACGGAGTTCGAGAAACGTGCCCAGCTCGCCCGCCTACGGGCCGATCTGATCAATTCTTTCCGCGAGCTGCTTCTCGGCGTGGGCCTGCTGGACCGGTACGCGCTCGCTGGTGCGGTCGCGGGATGGTGGCAGGACGCCAGGAACGAACTGAAGGCGTTGGCCGGCAACGGCTTCAAGGGCGTCGTCGATGGGTGGGTCGACACGGTCGAGACCATGCTGAACCCGGAGCCCAACCCGTGGACGGGCGGCGCCCGCAAGCGTTCGGGCGCGGAACGCCGTGAGGCGTACGCGCACAAGGTCGTGGCCCGTATTGCCCCCCAGTTCCTGAGCGACTTGGCCGAAGCGGACGCGCGCAAGGCGGAACTGGACACGAAGGTGAAGGCGGCCGAGGAAGCGGAGGCAGCACGGGCCGCAGCGGCGGAGGGGGTGACGGACGACGGCGAGTCCACCGAGCCCTCCGATAACACTGCCCTCGACCCGGCCGTGGCGGACGCGCTGCTCAGCGAGGCCGACCTGAAAAAGCTGAAGCGTGACCGCACGGCGGCGGGCAAGGCGGTGAAGGCGCTGGAGGAGGCGTTTTATCCGCTGGATGGGATGGAATCCGAGGTGATTGCTGCTACTCCGGCCGCGAAGCAGGAGAAGACATCGGGCTCTGCCAAGCAGGCAGCCATGCCCGTGACGCCTGGGCTGCATGAGGCCCGGGACGCGCTGGACGATGCGGGCGCGCGCGAGGTCGTACTCGGCATCCTCCGGGACGACTTGGCATCAAAGCTGGAGAGCCACGTTATCCGTAGACGCCGTGAGTTGGTCGACGCGTACTTGGGTTGGGAGCGCAAGTACCTCGTGTCGCTACGCGACATCGAAGCACGGCGCGAGGCTGCGGCGGAGCGGTTGAACGGGTTTCTGGAGGAGCTGGGTTATGTCGGCTGAGGCAGCGGATGGCATCCGCTGGGTCCCCGTGGGGGAGGCCGGCGAGGTGAGGATGGGGAAGCAGCTTTCGCCGGCCAGCCGGGATGCAGGCGGTCAGTTGCCCTACCTGCGGGTTGCCAATGTCTTCGAAGGACGCATTGACTACGGTGACGTTAAATCCATGGGGTTCACGGATGCCGAGAAACGCGTCTATGAGCTACGCCCCGGGGATATTCTCCTCAATGAGGGACAGGAAAGCCTGGCGAATGTCGGCAGAAGCGCCGTTTACGACGGTGGCGCTGCCTCACTCTGCTTCCAAAACACGCTAATTAGATTTAGGCCAGGAAGCGCCGTGTTGTCCGATTATGCGCAGGCTGTGTTTGTGCAGTGGCGACGGATGGGTGCGTTCGCGCGCGTAGCGGAAAAGACTAGCATCTCTCATCTGGGGGGGAGTCGCTTCGCAAAAATGCTTTTCCCCGTCATTCCGCTGGAGGAGCAGCGGCGCATCGTCGAGATTCTGGATGCGGTCGCCGAATCGGAGCGGGCTGCTGAGGCGGCGATCTCCAAGCTGCAAGCGTCGCGACGTGGGATCCTGCTAGGCAGCATGGCGGCGATCACCGCGAGCGAGGCACCAGACGGGTGGGAGCGCTTGCCTCTGAAGGAGGTCGTTCCGTCAGTCGATTACGGAATTTCCGTAGCCTTGGATGAGGACAGCCGCGGTGTAGCCACGCTTCGGATGAATAACCTGCGGGATGGGCGGCCTCACCTTAACGAACTTCGTTACTGTCCGCAGAAGGTGCACTCCAAGCATCTCCTGCGAATGGGAGACGTGCTCTTCAACAGGACCAACAGTATCGATCACGTCGGGCGGTCAGGAATCTGGCGAGGCGAGCTCGAAGAGGCGACATTCGCGTCTTATCTGGTGCGCCTGAACCCTGATGTTAACCGTATCATTCCTCAATACCTTGTAGAGTGGTTGTTGCATCCGGCGATTCGGCAGAGGGTCCGCGCGATTGCAACAGTTGCGGTTCAGCAGGTCAACGTGAACCCGACGCGGCTGCGTGAGCTGTACATCGACCTACCTACTGACCTAGGGGAACAAAAAAAGCTGGTAGCCAGCCTGGAAGTGTGTGATCGGCGAATCGCCACGGAAAGGGAAAGCTTGGGTAAGCTACAGGTTATGAAAAGGGGGCTCGCTGACGCTCTGCTCGACGGAAAGAGGTTGGTGCGTTAATAGGCATAGCGGGTAGTGCTGAGTCAGCGTGTTCGTTCTGGGAAGGGGCTTCTCGTGCCCGTCAGGAAGCCGTTGACAGAGCGGCAGCGCCGCCTTGGTATCGAGTTACGTCGGATGCGCGAGTGCATCGGGATGACAAGCAACGAAGCCGCTACCTTGCACCGTACCGACCGCACGACCATCAGTAACACGGAGTCGGCGCGTTCTGGTGTCAGCACCGACCGAGTACGGGTCTGGGCAGGTAATTACCGTTGCCCGGATGCCCGGTATGTCGACGCGCTCACCGAAATGGCCAGAGAGCGTGGCTCGAACTGGTGGGACGACTACCGGGGTTCGCTCTCCGCAAGCCTGCTGGATATCGCCGAGATGGAGCACCACGCGTCGGCGCTGCGGTCGGCTCAAATCATGCACATGCCGGGGTTGCTTCAGCAACCCGACTATGTGCGAGCGATCTTCAGGGAAGCGGTGCCGGCCATGAGTCCCGCAGAGCTGGAGCGTCATGTCGAGTTTCGGGTGACGCGTGCCAGGCTGCTCGACCGGTCCGAGCCGCCAGCGTGTGAATTTCTGATCCACGAGTCTGCGCTGCGCATGCGCTTCGGTGGCCGTGGCGTTCTCCGCAAGCAGCTCGACCACCTCTTGAGCCAGTCCGAACGGCCGGGGGTTACCGTCCGTGTCGTACCTTTCGAAGCGGGTGGATTCGCGAATGCGGGGAGATCGACGCTGTACGCGTACGGCCCCGTGCCCCAGTTGGACACCGTGCAGGTCGATGTCCCTACCGGGGTCACCTTTCTCCATGCAGAGACCTACCTCGCGAACTACCGTGGCGTCCTCGATCGTATGAGTGAACGCGCCATCGACCCGGAAGCATCCACTGGATTCATTCGGCAGGTGGCGAAGGAGCCCTGAGATTAGGTATCGGTGCAACTTCACTGGCGTAAATCGTCTTACTCGGCAGATACCGGTAGCTGTGTGGAAGTCGCTGGGTGGGGGGCGACGTGTTCCTGCGCGAGGGCGGTGATCCCGAGATAGCCATCCGGACCGGTCGGCAACAGTTGCGATCGTTCCTGGCGGATACCAAGACGGGAAAGTTCGACGGCTTCGCGTAGTTGGCTCACAGCGCATCGGCATATGCCAATCCGTGGCCAACTCGCACAACATGTCGTTTGACGTCACTCGCAGGACATGCTGTGCGTTGCGCTGGCTCAACGCCGGTTATCGAGGCCCCGTTGAGTCACGTGGGGAAGCGCCCCGGCGGTGTGCGACCAACCCGGGGCATGGCCAACGCCGTTAAGGAGCGTCAGCATGTGTAACCGTATCCGGCCTGGGCGCGCGCGAACACTCGTGCGCCTGGTCTTCCGTATCGTCGCGTGGGTTCTCCGCGCGGCCTCCGCCCCGGCTGCGCGCAGCGTTGTGTCCCGGCCGGTGGTGGGCGGAACAATCGTCCGCCCTCCCCATGCCCACGGCTACCGCCTCAGCCATGAACAACGCTCCCGCCGCACCGCGCTCGTCCTCGCCCTCGACGGCGTTGACGTCGGTCCTCGGGCCATCCACGGGCATCGCGTCGGCAGGCCGGTTGCGGTCCGGGCGGAGGTGGCGGCCTGATGAGTGCGGCGAAGAACGGACCGGGCGCCGTGCGTGTTGTCAGCCGTGTCCCCAGAAAACCCCTACGGCATGATGAAGACGGGACCTTCGCCATCGATCTGTGGGTGCGCCGTGACGGCGCATTCGACTCCGATGTGGCGCTGTATCTGTCAGCTGCCGAGGCGGAAACCCTGCACGCTCAGCTCTGTTACGCGCTGGACGACGAGACCGCGACTCTGATCACTCCTGCGGACCTGCTTCCCGATTGCCGGAAGGGAGTCCGCACGGCGCGACGCCGCTAACCGCAAAAACACAGACGGTACGTCTTGGGGCCCGCGATCCGGTCGCGGGCCTCTTGGCCATGTCGCCCGTTCGCCCCTGACGCACAATGGACCCTCGCACGGTTCACAGTACGTCGGTACGCAGGGGAGGCGCGGGCATGGCTGCGGGAGCGGTCGGGGGGAAGACCGAGCAGGTCGAGGCGGAGAGACCGCTGTTGGACCACCTCAAAGCGATGGGGTGGCAGCACATCGAGGGGGCGCGGCTCAAACAATGGGGAGAACGCGACGACTTCAGGGATGTGCTGCTGGACCGGCGGTTGCGGGCCGCCGTACGTCGGACCTCGCCCTGGATGACGGACGTCGCGCATACCGAGGCCGCCGTTCTCCGGCTGCGTGGCGCCGCGCGCCAGGTGTCGGCGCAGTCGCTGGTGCAGGCAAACCGGGACGCCACCGAACTCCTGCTGCACGGTGTTCTGCACCCGGGCCCCGACGAGCACGATGTGAAGACGCAGTTCTTCGACTGGTCGCGCGAGGCGCTGGAGGGGAGCCGGGAGGAGGTCCTGGCACGTAACGACTACCTCGTCGTGGATCAGTTGCGTGTGTGTGACGCCGATGGCAAGCCGGCCGTACTGGACCTCGTGCTGTTCGTGAACGGCATCCCGCTCGTCGTCATCGAATGCAAGTCGCCGGACATACAGGACCCCCTCGGCAAGGCCGTTCGCGATCTGCGTGCCTACAGCGGGCGCCCCCTGGACGACGACACCAGGCAGGGAGAGGGCGCGCCCCGTGGCATACCGCATCTGTTCGCCCCGGTGCAGTTGCTGGTCGCCGCCGACGGAAGGGAAGCCGCGCTCGGCACGTACTCCTCGGCGGAGGAGCACTATGCGTTGTGGCGCAGCGTCACCCCGGACTACAGCGATCCGGATACGCCGGGTGGTGACGGCATGCCGGCACTGCGCCGGGAGCTGCGCGGCTGGGGCCTGCTGAGAGCAGAAGAGCAGCCTACCCTACAACAGAAACTGACTGCGATCGTCCTCAAGCCCGGCAACCTGCTCAACATCGTCCGGCATTACGTCTTCGAAAAGCCGCTTGGTGAAGACCTTGGCGCGGGGAAGAAGCAGGGAAAGGTCACCGAGGCCAAGACGGCCAAGGTGGTCTGTCGCCATCAGCAGTACCGGGCCACAGAGAAGATCGTCGAGCGGTTGCGCTCCCGTCCCAGCCGCGCCGTCACCGGCGGGGAGCGGGACGAGCGCGGCGGAGTCATCTGGCACACGCAGGGCGCTGGCAAGAGCTTCACCATGCAGTTCCTGGCCCGGCGCCTGCACATGAATCCGGACCCCCAGCTGAACGCCATCACTCTGGTCGCTGTCACGGACCGCAACGACCTCCAGCGGCAGCTTCGCAAGGCCGTGGAGCTCAGCGATTCGACCGTTCGTGAGGCCACGTCCAGGACGGACCTGGAGAAGCTGTTGCGTAGGGCGGGGCGCTACGGCGGTCGAGCGGTGATCTTCGCGACGATCCAGAAGTTCCTCGGGGACCTGGTGCCCGGTGGCACGGATGGGGCGAGCGATACCGTTGACAAAGAAGACCGGGCGCTGGACGAGGACTTCGACGAAGCGCGGCGGCGGCTCGCGGCGGGGGAGAACGCCCAGGAGGTCGCGGATCCCACACCGGACGACAAGACCCTGGCCAAGGCCGAGCGGATCTTTCCCGAGTGCAGCGACTCGGACCGCGTCCTGGTCCTGGTCGATGAGGCCCACCGTTCCCACACCTCGGTCCTTCACGCCTGCCTGCGCAAGGCTCTGCCCAATGCCGCCCGGATCGGCTTCACCGGGACCCCACTAATGGAGGGCAGGCTCACCGACACCGGGCGCATCTTCGGCCTGGAACCGAGCACTGGACCAGGCGGTGACCCGGAGTTTCTCGACACTTACCGCATGGCGGAAGCCGAAGAGGACAAGGTCGTCGTGCCTGTCCGGTACGAGGGCCGTACCACCAAGGCTGAGGTGCGTGACAAGGAGCGGATGGACCAGTGCTTCGAAGACCTCATCGAGCCGCTGGAGGATGCCGAGCGGGCGCGGGTGAGGAAGAAGTACGGCACTCCGAGTTCCCGGACCGTGGCCGAGTCGGTGCCGCTGATCCGGCGCAAGGCGGTCGACATGTTGGAGCACTACGTCACCGGCCCGCTCACGGGAGGGTTCAAGGCTCAGGTCGCCGTGGTCAGCAGACGGGCCGCCGTCCTGTATCGCAACGCCTTCCTGGATGCCCGGGCGGATCTGCTGCGGCGCGTTGCGGAGTTTGACCGCAGCGGGCGACGAGAGGGCCTGCGGGGCCGGGCCCCGGAGGCGTATACCGCCGAAGAAGCGCTCTTGTTGCGTGCCTGGCAGTTTCAGGAGCTGTTGCGGCGTATTGAATTCGTGCCGGTGATTTCTGCTGGTTCGGAGCAGAAGGACGGGCTGTGGCGCGAGTGGACCGATGAGAAGAAGCAGCGCGAGCACATCGCGCGTTTCCTCGCGCCGTTTCCGCAGCTACCACCGGAGAACCCGTGGGCCATCATGCCCCCAAGGGAGCCGGACCCGGTGCCGGCTGGTTCCGTCGGCGGGATGAACCCGTGGAGTGACCTGATCTGGGACACCAAAGAGGAGAGCGACCCGCCACCCGTCGCCTTCCTCATCGTGAAATCCATGTTGCTCACCGGCTTCGACGCTCCCATCGAGCAGGCGCTCTACTTGGACCGTCCCATCCGTGACGCGGAACTGCTTCAGGCGATCGCCAGGGTCAACCGTCCCGCCCGCCGCAAGACCGAGGGCCTGGTCGTCGACTACTACGGAGTTTTGTCCAACCTCGCGGTGACCCTGGCCGCCTACCAGGGAAACCCGCCCGCTCTGGACTCGCTGCGCAGCATGGCCGACGAGATCCCTGAGTTGAGCCGGACAGCGGACGTATTCCG
Organism: Streptomyces paromomycinus; assembly: GCF_003865155.1. Taxonomy (NCBI): domain Bacteria; kingdom Bacillati; phylum Actinomycetota; class Actinomycetes; order Kitasatosporales; family Streptomycetaceae; genus Streptomyces; species Streptomyces paromomycinus. Next base: position 5,151,521 of record NZ_BHZD01000001.1, read on the forward strand.
CGACTTCCTTGCCGAAGCGGATATTGATGCCGAGAGCCTCACGACGCGTGCCGGCCTGGCGAGTGCTGTTCTCGCCTTGTCCGACCCCGGACAGCGGGCCGCGTTCGACAAGGCACTCGGCGCTTTCCTGAGTGCCGTGGACCGCGTCCTGCCGCACGAGGGCGCCTTGGAGCACCTGCCCGACGTACGGACATGGAGCGTGCTCCAGATGCGCGTGCGCCGCCACTACCGGGACGACACCGGAGGCGGTTTCACGATGCGCGGATATGGGCGCAAGGTACGGGCACTGATCGCCGACCACCTCGCAGCGGTGGAGGTTTCGCAGGCGATTCCGCCTGTGTCGATCCTCGCCCCCGACTTCGATGAGGTGGTCGCCACGCTGCCGGCCCGTGAGGCCGCTGCCGAACAGGTACAGGCTCTCCGCTACCACTTGGAGGAACGCCTGGCGGTGGAGGAGCGGAGCGTGTACCGGCAGCTCTCGCAGGAATTGGAAAGGGTGCTGGAAGAGTTCGCCGGGCGCTGGGATGCCATCGGCCAGAAGCTCGGCCCTCTTGTGGAGAGGGCCCGGCGTGCCGAGCAGAGTGACCCGGCCGTCGCACACCTGTCTCCGATGGAACAACGGCTGCACGCGCTGCTTGGTGAGAAGCTGGCGGAGAGCGAACTCCTTCACACTCCGGAGCCGGAAGAACTGCTTCACCTTGTCGCCGAGATGTATGACGAGATCACCAGTCAGGCCCGGCTGGCATCGTTCGGTGGTGAGGACAGGCACATCACGGTTCTTGAGGCACGCCTTTACGAGCGACTGCGCGCGTCCGGATACCGGTGCAGGGGTGATGGACGCGAGGAAGTGAAGAGGCTGGCATCGACGCTCGCCGGATACGCCGCACAACACTTGGGCACGTTCCGGGCGGAGGCACGGAGAGAATAGGTACATGTCTTCCCAGCCCGCTCGTCCATCGACCTGCCCCGGAGAACCCGTGCTCACCGAGAACGGGATTCTGGTCGTGGACGGGCGGGAGCTGAGGGTGCGGATCAGCCTTCGCCGCCGGCGCCTGGGCCTGACGGTCGAGCGTGACAGGGCCCTTACCCTGCACGTACCCGATGGGTGCGGGGTCCGACGAGCCGAAGAATTCGTGCGCGCCAGTGGCGCCTGGATCGACGACAAGACACGTCTCAGTGGCGAGCGCCGACAACTGCACCCTGTGCGCACCCTCCGCAATGGTGAGATCCATCGCTACCTGGGGCGGGACTACCGGCTCCTCATCGTCGACGATCAGTTGGCAGCGACGGCGGATGAGGGGTCAGGAGCTGCCGTCCGGCTGGTGGCGGGGCGGTTTCGATTGGACGGTACGGTCGCTGCCGACCCGAAGCGAGCGCGGAAGGCTATCGCTGACTGGTACAGCCAGGCGGGTCAGCGTTGGATGCGGGGGCGGCTTCAGCCGTGGGCTGCCAGGATGGACGTATCCGAACCGGCAGTACACGTCCGTGACCTGGGGCACCGGTGGGGAAGCTATCGCTCGGGACCGGCCGGTGGCGGAGTGATCTCCCTGCACTGGGCAACCTTCCAATTGCCGATCCATCTTGTCGACTACGTCGTGGCGCACGAGTTGGCACATGTGCGGGTGTCCGGGCATGGACCGGCCTACTGGCGACTGCTGGGCAGGGCGCTGCCGGAGTGCCGTCAGCTGAAGGAGGAGCTCGACGAACTCGGTCGAAGGGTGTGGATGGGAGATATGGACTATGAATCGTAAGCCTCGGAGGACCGGTCGGTACTGATAAACGGAAGGTGAATACGTTCTGCCTGGACGGTGCGCTCAGATCGGGTCGCTCGATGCGATCGGCAGAGTGCGGCGATCCTCCGTGTGGGCACGTTGAGAAATAAGCACCCGGAGCGTGCTCACTGGCGCGCTAAGGGAGCGGAATACTGTCGGCGGCAGCCGTGCGGGGCCGCGGTTCCGCTCCCTTCCGGAGCGGGGCCGCGGCTTTCGTGTTTCCGCAGGTGGTGAGCCTTGGGCGGGGGGCAGGTCCGCTACCGCCGGGCTTCGGAGCCGCCCACTATGGCGGCCCGCTGCTGCCTGAGCCGGTAGTTCTCGTCCAGCAGCCGGTGGTTCTCCTCGATCAGTGCCCGGCTTCTGAGCACCAGTTCGCGGGACGAGGCACGGGTGTCCCCCAGTTGCCGGGCCAAAGCTTCGTGCCAGGGGTCCACTGTCACGTCATACGGATGCCCGGTTCCGGCATCGCCATGTCCCGCGCGGGCCGGCATCAGCCCTTCTTCGTGTACGTGAACGTCGGCTTGCCGTCGTCGAAGACCCGGCGGAGCTTGCCGTCGGGCTGCAGGCGCAGGGTGCTGGGGGCGCCCGGGCTGCAGCTGGTGGCCGGGCCCGCCACGACGGTGGTCGGGCCGAGGCGTACCGGTGGTCCGCCGTTCATGAGGATGGCCTTGAACTCGCAGCGGAACTTGGCGCCGCGCGCTTCCATGGCGAGGACGGTGTCGCCGACCGCGCCCTGGGTGAGGGTGAAGCGGTAGGTGTCGCTGCCGCCCTTGCCGCGCTTGGTCTCCCACTCGCCGAGGAACTTCTGCGGGATGACGCCGGGCTCCTTGCCCGCCGCCTTGCCGACCTTGCCGTCCGCAGCGGTCACGGTGCCGCCGTCGGCCTTCGCGGCGCTCCCGTCGTCCCCGTCGGGGCTGAACCAGACGTAGGCGATGCCGATGCCGGCGGTGGCGAGGCCGAGGCCGACGGCGGCGGCCAGGCCGAGGGTGCGGGTCCGGGGGCGGCCGGTGGAGCGGGGGGTTCCGGTGGAGCCGGTGGTGCGACCGCGGTTGGTGTGGCCGGAGCGGCTGCTGTGACTGTTGTGTCCCTGGCCGCCGTGCCCGCCGTGCCCGCTGTTGCCACTGTGGCTGCTGTGGCTCGGACTTCCGCTGAGTCCGGTGCGGCCTGTGGCGCTCTTGCGGCGCCGGCCGTGGGTGGTGGCCCCGGCGGACGGTGCCGCGGTGGCGTCCGAGACGGCCGGCGCGGGCGTCGGAGCGCCCGCCGAGGCGTACGGCGGCGGGGTCGCGGTGCCGGGCGCCTGGGGCGGCAGGGGCGCCGAAACGGGCCCCGGCGCCGGCGCGGGGGTCTGCTCCCGGTCCTGGGCCGCGCCGGAGCGGCCCCAGGAGCCGTCGGCGCTCTCCCAGGACGGGCGGCCACCGGACCCGTCCCAGGACCGGTTGCCGGCCTTGTCCCAGGACAGGTCTCCGGAGCTGTCCCAGGACGCCTCCCCGGACTCGTCCCACGCGCCGTTCGGGTTCTCCGCGTCGAGCAGCTCGACGGCGTGCCGCCCCAGCTCGGCGATGAGCGCGCCCGGCAGCCACGGCTCCTGGCCGTCGTCCTCGGACCCGGTGTACGCGATGAGCTGCTCCGGCGTCGGGCGCTGCGCCGGGTCCTTGGCGAGGCAGGCCGCGACCAGGCTGTGCAGCCCGTACGGCAGCCCGGTCAGGTCCGGGTCCTCCTGGGCGATGCGGTACATCAGCGCGTGCACACCGCTGTCGGACGTACCGAAGGGCAGCCGCCCGGTGGCGGCGAACATCAGCACCGAGCCGAGGCAGAAGACGTCGCTGGCGGGCGTGACGGGCCGGCCGCGCACCTGCTCGGGCGACATGAAGCCGGGCGAGCCGACCGCCTGGTTGGTACGGGTGAGGCCGCCGCCGACGGTCACCGCCTCCAGCGCCCGGGCGATGCCGAAGTCGATGACCTTGGGGCCGTCGATGGTGAGCAGGATGTTGGACGGCTTGAGGTCGCGGTGCACGATGCCGGCGGCGTGGATGCTGCGCAGCGCGCCCGCCAGCCCGCCGGCGAGGATGCGTACGGAACGTTCGGGCAGCGGCGTACGGCCCTCGGTGATCACCTGCCGGAGCGAGGGGCCCGCGATGTAACCGGTGGCGACCCACGGTGTCGCGGCCTCGGTGTCGGCGTCCAGGACGGGCGCGGTCCACTCGCCGCCGACGCGCCGCGCGGCCTGCACCTCCTGCCGGAACCGGGCCCGGAAGTCGTCCTGGCCCGACAGTTCGGTCTTGACCAGCTTGACGGCGACCGTGCGGCCGCGGTCGGAACGGGCGAGGTAGACGCGGCCCATGCCGCCCTCGCCCAGCCGCCCCAGCAGCCGGTACGCCCCGATCCGCGGCGGGTCCTGGGGGCCGAGCTGCCCGAGGCGGCCGCGCTCTGCGCGCTCATTCACGTTCCGCTTGCCCTTTCAGCTTGTTCGCCCTGTGCTCCCGGACGTGCCCTGCGGGGACGGTGCCGCAGGCGCGAACGTATCGGACGACGCCGACGGTCCGGTTTCGGTTCCCCCGGTGTCCGTACGGGCCGTGGTCGGGCCGGGTCGTGTGCGGCCGGTGTGCGGTGCGGCCGGTGTGCGGTGTGGCCGGGCCGGCCGGGCCGGGCGCGGACTTCGGAACGGTCGTCAGGACGCGGGCGTGAGCGCACACTTCGGCGCACTCAGTAGCCGAGGTTATCTAGCGCGCGCGACAGCGTCTCCACCGCCTCCACGGCCGCGCGGAAGTCCGGCGTGCCGCCGAGCTGTTCGGCCAGGTCGGCGGCGAACGCGGCGCGATACGGGCTGATCCGGTGCAAAGGAGACAGACCGTCATCGGTGAGCGCGCGCAGCACCGGTGGGTGCGGGCGATTCGGCCCGCCGGCGCGCCCGCGTGACAGCGCCCTGCCGCTACGACAGGGATCTGCCAACGGAGCGCCCGGGTGTCGGCCGTCCGGGTGGGCCGGGCGCGTCAACCCGTGGAGAGGGGTGGAGTCGCCCCGTCCGTTCCTAGCGTCTGACGCGTACCGATCAGCGACCGACAGGAGAGACGCGCCATGGAGACGCTGGGCCGGCTCACCGCCCACCTCGTGCTCGACCTCACCGCGGTGAGCGTGCTGACGTTCGCCATCTACTACCCGCGCCACCGGCGCCGCGACCTGGTGCCCGCCTACCTCGCGCTGAACGTCGCGCTGTTCGCCGTCGTCTCGGCGCTGGCCCAGGTCGGCGAGGGCGGCGCGGCCCTCGGTTTCGGCCTGTTCGGAGTGCTGTCGATCATCCGGCTGCGGTCCGACTCGATCCAGCACGAGGAGGTCGCGTACTACTTCACCACCCTGGTCCTGGGCCTGCTGTGCGGCCTGCCGCACCTCGGCTTCGCCGTCGCGGCGACGCTCGCCGCCCTGCTGCTCCTGGTCATGTACGGCGCCGACCACCCGCGGCTGATGGCCCGGACCTGCCGGACCGTCGTCACCCTCGACGCCGTCCACACCGACCAGCGGGCGCTCTGCGCCGACCTGGCGCGGCGGCTCGGCGGCGAGCCGTGCGCCTGGACGGTCAAGGAAATCGACTTTGTCCGGGACCTGATGGTGGTGGACGTCCGCTTCCGTCTGCCGGAACCTTTCGGCAGGCCCGCTCGTACGACCTCACAGCGCACCGACCGCAACCGGCCCCGCACGATCACCCGCTCCCCCGCGCACCCGAAGCCCCGTCCCCTTTCCGAGGAGACCGTGTGATTCCCGCCGTACGGGCGATCGCCCGCGCCGCCATGGCGGCGCGCCCGATACCCCTCTCCGAGCTCCAGGCCCGCGCGGAGCTGATGGCCCGCATCGACCGCAGCTACCTCGTACCGGTCGGGATCTTCGCGGACTTCGCGGCCCGGCTGACCGACCCGCGGCGCCCCGGCGGCCCGTTCCAGGCGCTGTGCATCAACGGCCGCCGCTGGTTCGGCTACCACTCCGTCTACTACGACACCCCCGGCCTGCAGACCTTCCACGACCACCGGCAGGGCCGCCGCTACCGCTACAAGATCCGCGAGCGGCTGTACGAGGACTCCGGGGAGCGGCAGTTCGAGATCAAGCTCAAGGGACGGCGCGGCGAGACGCTCAAGCGGCGGCAGCCGCTGCTGCCCGGGGAAGCGACGCTAGGGCGCGGCCCGCGCGGCTTCCTGGCCTCCGTCCTGCACGGTACGTACGGCATCGCCGCCCCCGGCGAACTGGTGCCGTCGCTGGTGACCGACTACCGGCGCGCCACTTTCGTCGCGGACGAGCAGCGCATCACCTGCGACGCGGATCTGGTGTGCCGGGACGCGGGCACCGGCCGCAGCGTACGGGCCGACGGCGGACTGGTCCTGGTCGAGACGAAGTCCGCGGTCACCGGCCACCTGACGGAGGCGGACCGGCTGCTGCACACCTACGGGCTGCGGGCCGCCGAATTCACCAAGTACTGCGGGGCGATGGCGGCACTGCGGCCCGGCCTGACGTCCAATCAGTGGCGGCGGGCGGTGCGGGAGGCGTTTCCGCGGGCCGCGGCCTAGAGGCTGGGGCCGTGCGCCTCGGGCGCGGCGGTGTGCGGGGGCCGGGCCGTCCGCCGTCGCGCGGTGCGGGTTCCGGTGCCGGGGTGCCGGGGTGCCGGGGTGCCGGGGTGCCGGGGTGCCGCCTTGATGGGGGCGTCCAACTGAGCAGCCCCGAGAGGCTTGACGATGACGACGAAGGAGCCGTCTCCCTGAGCCGTCTCCCTGGACCCGTCTCCCCGGACCCGTCTCCCTGAGCCGTCTCGTGCGCCCTGGAGTTTCCTACAGCCCCACCGACAATCTGTCCGCACCCGTGGTGAGCGCCATACACAGTGTCGGTACCTCACGCCCCGCGCGCGTCCCTAGGCTGAAGGCGTCCGCCGTACCGTGCCCCTTGGCGGGCCCGAGCGATCCGAGGTAGTGCCCGTGACCACGACGCAACCCGACCCGGCAGCAGGCGCGGCGGTCAAGGCCGCCGACCGCGCGCACGTCTTCCACTCCTGGTCCGCGCAGGGCCTGATCGACCCGCTGCCGGTGGCCGGCGCCGAGGGCTCGTACTTCTGGGACTACGACGGCAACCGCTACCTCGACTTCTCCTCCCAGCTGGTCAACACCAACATCGGCCACCAGCACCCGAAGGTCGTCGCCGCGATCCAGGAGCAGGCCGGCAAGCTGTGCACCCTCGCACCGGGCTTCGCCGTGGACGTCCGCTCCGAGGCCGCCCGGCTGGTCGCCGAGCGCACCCCCGGCGACCTCGACAAGATCTTCTTCACCAACGGCGGCGCCGAGGCCGTGGAGAACGCGGTCCGCATGGCCCGGCTGCACACCGGCCGGACCAAGGTGCTGTCCGCCTACCGCTCGTACCACGGCGCCACCGCCGCCGCGATCAACCTGACCGGCGACCCGCGCCGCTGGCCGTCCGACACCGCGTCGGCCGGTGTCGTGCACTTCTGGGCGCCGTTCCTGTACCGCTCGCCCTTCCACGCGGAGAACGAGGCCCAGGAGTGCGAGCGCGCCCTCGCGCACCTGGCGGACACGATCGCCTTCGAGGGCCCGCAGACCGTCGCCGCGGTCATCCTGGAGACCGTCCCCGGCACCGCCGGGATCATGGTCCCGCCGCCCGGCTACCTGGCCGGTGTCCGCGAGATCTGCGACCGGTACGGCATCGTCTTCGTCCTGGACGAGGTCATGGCGGGCTTCGGCCGTACGGGCCACTGGTTCGCCGCCGACCACTTCGGCGTCACGCCGGACCTGCTGACCTTCGCCAAGGGCGTGAACTCCGGTTACGTACCGCTGGGCGGCGTCGCCATCTCCGCCGAGATCGCCGCCACCTTCGACCAGCGCCCCTACCCGGGCGGGCTGACCTACTCCGGGCACCCGCTGGCCTGCGCCTCCGCCGTCGCCACGATCAACGCGATGGCCGAGGAGAAGATCGTGGAGAACGCCGCCGAGATCGGCGAGAAGGTCATCGGGCCGGAGCTGCGCGCCATCGCGGAGCGCCACCCCTCGGTGGGCGAGGTGCGCGGCCTGGGCGTCTTCTGGGCGCTGGAGCTGGTCAAGGACAAGGAGACGCGCGAGCCGCTGGTGCCGTACAACGCGTCGGGCGCGGCCAACGGGCCGATGGCCGAGTTCGCGGCGGCCTGCAAGCGCGGCGGCCTGTGGCCCTTCGTGAACATGAACCGTACGCACGTCGTGCCGCCCTGCACCGTCACGGAGGCCGAGGCGAAGGAGGGCCTGGCGGCCCTGGACGCGGCCCTGTCGGTGGCGGACGGGCACACGCACGCACGCTGAGAACGGGCGCGGGCCGGGGCCCGGCCGCCCCGGCTGCCCCGGGCCACTCCCCGCGCCACCGTCGCCCCGCCCGTCCCCCTCGCCTATCGTGAGGGCGAGGGCCGCTCTCCTTGCGCGGTCTACGGACCATGCGGTCGCACGGGCCCCCGGGCCCCGCGGCCGCCGAAGGAGACGGACACGATGCCCGCCGGCCCAGGCAGCGGAGTCATACGGCGCAACACCCTGCGCCAGCAGATCGCCGACGCGCTGCGCGACGAGGTGCTGGCCGGACGGCTGCCCTGCGGAGACCAGTTCACGGTCAAGGAGATCGCCGAACAGTACGGGGTGTCCGCGACGCCCGTGCGTGAGGCCCTGCTCGACCTGTGCGCCCAGGGCCTCCTCGACGTCGAGCAGCACCGCGGTTTCCGGGTGCACGCCTTCACCGCCGCCGACTACCGGGCCATGATCGAGGCCCGCACCCTGATCGTCGAGGGCATCTTCCGCACCCGCGCGGAGCGGGCGCTGAGCACCGTGCCGCCCTCGGTGATGATGTCCATCCGGCGCCGTGCCGAGGAGGCCGAACGGGCCGCGCGGGCCGGTGACATGGACGTACTGATCGGGTACGACCTGCGCTTCTGGCGCGAACTGGGCAGTCTGGTGGGAAACCCGTACATCAGTGACTTCCTGGACCGGGTGCGGGTCCAGAGCTGGGTCTTCGCCGTGCCGCTGCTGCGGCGCGAGCCGGATCTGCGCGGGCGGCTGTGGCACGGTCACCGCGATCTGGTCAGCGCCGTCGTCCGGCACGACCTGTCCGAGGCACAACGGCTGGTACGCGAGTACAACGAGCACTCCCTCGCCCTCGTCGGTGGACCCGGGTAGCACTACGCTGTCCCGACCGCCCCCCACCCGACTGGAAGCGAGTCTCGTCTCGTGGCATGTGACCTGTGGCTGGTCCCCCTTGTCGATGTGCTGTGCCACAGCCCCGACAACCCCTTCTCCGAAGAGATCGCCGCCTACGACCAGGCCCTCACGGAAGCGGGGCTGCCGCCGGTCCCCGTCTTCAGCTACATGCCCGGCCTCTCCGGGGACGTCGCCCCGGTGGCGGGCTTCGACTACGACGCCCTGCACTTCCTGCGGCGCGCGTACCTGCTGAAGATCTGCGGCCTCGAAGTGACACCGGTGGACGAACTGGGCGGCGACTACGAGCAGTTGCTGGAGATGTTCGAGACCACGGCCCAGCAGTCGCACCTGGTCTGGCACTACGACCACGCCGGGGCGTACGTCCCGGTCGACTTCCCGCACCCGCTGGCCACCGACGAACTCCTGGAGGGCGGCGGGCCGCTGGGCTCCGCGCACGGCCTGCTGCGCGACCTCGAACTGGTCGCGCCGGCCATCGGCATCGATCCGGCCAATCCGCCGGCCGCGCCGCAGGCCCCGTCGCGGCCCACCACGCTGGAGGAACGGGTGGAGGGGCTGCCGCCGGACGACAGCCCGTTCGCGCGGGAGCGGCACGTCTGGCTGGGGCTGCACGCGGCGGCCACGCGCAGCCTGGGCCAAGGGTCGATGATCGTCTTCAGCTGACGGCGGCCGGCATCGGCCGGTGCGGGCGCGGCCGCCGGACCGCGCGAGCGGGCGTACGCCCTCAGCGCGGCGACTCGGGCGGCCGCTGCCGCGGCATGTTCGGGCGGGTGCCCGGCGGGAGCGTGATCCGGCCCGGTTGCGGACTGCCGGGCTCCGGGCGCTGTCCCCATTGCGCCGTCGCCCGCGCGGCCGGCGGCAGCGGACCCGGACGGAACTGGGCCATCCAGTCGGCGGTCTCGGCCCGCACCAGCTCCGCGATGTCCTCGTTGAACCGGCGCAGTACGCCCAGGCAGCGCTCCGCCGCCTCGCCGGCGGTGCCCTCCGTCGGGCCGAGGACCTCGCGGACGTTCTCCGAGGCCCAGTCGAACTGCAGGACCTCCAGCCGCCGTTGCACCGCCTGCGCGGTCGCCACGTCCCGCATCCAGCCCGCGGTCACGCCGAAGAACCGGTCCCCGGCCACACACACCGCCGCGACCAGCAGCGCCAGATACCCCCACTTCGCGCCCCCGGGCGCCACCCCGGTCAGGTCGAGCAGCGGCAGCAGGCCGCCCACGGCCACCCCGGCCGCCGCCCCCAGGCGCAGGGCCCGCGCGCCGCGCCGTTTGGCCACCCGGTCGTGCAGGTACCAGGAAGCGGCCCGCAGGGCGCCCTCCTCGACCCAGTGGTACAGCTCGTCGAGGCGCTCAGCCGGCTCGCCCCAGTCCCCGAGCGGGAAGGTGCGGCTCCCCAGATCGCCGCGGCCGCCCCCGGGCCCGCGCTCCTCCCGAGGGAGCCCCTCGGGCTGCATCTCCGGCTGACTCACCCGTGCACTCCCTCATGCAGATACGTGCGATGCGCGCGGTACGTACGAGACGGCCGGTGCGCATCCTCCTTCCTACCGCCGAACGGTGGGCCTCGCCCCCAAGATCGCTTTATTTCCGCCCGGAAGTGGTGCGGAATCAGGTATAGGGCCATGACCGCTCTCACTCGAAAGAGTGGCCACTGCCCGGTGGCGTACGGTTTCCACGGCTTCCGGCCCTTTGGTCCCCGGTCCCGTCCCCACTCCCTGCCCGGCCGCCCAGGGCCCGCGGGGGCACCGCCCCGCGCCCGCGCCCGCGCCGACTAGGCTGCTCACGTGAAGGTCCTCGTCATCGGCGGCGGCGCCCGCGAACACGCCCTGTGCCGCTCACTGTCCCTCGACCCCGACGTCACCGCGCTGCACTGCGCCCCCGGCAACGCCGGCATCGCGGAAGTGGCCGAGCTGCACACCGTCGACGCCGTCGACGGCGCGGCGGTGGCAGACCTGGCGCAGCGCCTGGAAGCGGACCTGGTGGTGGTCGGCCCCGAAGCGCCGCTGGTCGCCGGGGTCGCCGACGCCGTCCGTGAGCGCGGCGTCCCGGTCTTCGGGCCGTCCGCGCAGGCGGCCGTGCTGGAGGGCTCCAAGGCGTTCGCCAAGGACGTGATGGCCGCTGCCGGGGTGCCCACCGCCCGCAGCTACCTGTGCACCACCCCCGCCGAGATCGACGCGGCGCTGGACGCGTTCGGCGCCCCGTACGTGGTCAAGGACGACGGCCTGGCGGCCGGCAAGGGCGTCGTGGTCACCGAGGACGTCGAGACCGCCCGCGCCCATGCGCTCGCGTGCGACCAGGTCGTCATCGAGGAGTTCCTGGACGGCCCCGAGGTCTCCCTGTTCGCGGTCACCGACGGCGAGACCGTCGTGCCGCTCCAGCCCGCCCAGGACTTCAAGCGCGCCCACGACGCCGACGAGGGCCCGAACACCGGCGGCATGGGCGCCTACAGCCCGCTGCCCTGGGCCGACCCCAAGCTGGTCGACGAGGTGCTCCAGACCGTCCTCCAGCCCACCGTCGACGAACTGCGCCGCCGCGGCACCCCCTTCTCCGGGCTGCTGTACGCGGGCCTGGCGATCACCTCGCGCGGCGTGCGCGTGATCGAGTTCAACGCGCGCTTCGGCGACCCGGAGACCCAGGTCGTGCTGGCCCGCCTCCGTACCCCGCTGTCCGCGCTGCTGCACGCGGCCGCCACCAGCACGCTGGCCGCGCTGCCGCCGCTGCGCTGGAGCGACGACGCCGCGGTGACGGTCGTGGTGGCCTCGCACAACTACCCCGGTACGCCGCGCACGGGCGACCCGATCGGCGGCCTGACCGAGGTCGCGGAGCAGGACGCGCCCGGCGCGTACGTCCTGCACGCGGGCACGAAGAAGGACGCCGCCACCGGCGAGGTCGTCAGCGCGGGCGGCCGGGTGCTGTCCGTGACGGCCACCGGCACCGACCTGGCCGCGGCCCGGGAGCGCGCCTACCGGGCGCTCGGCCGGATCACGCTGGACGGGTCGCACCACCGTACGGACATCGCGGCGCGGGCGGCCGGGGAGAGCTGAGCCCGTACCGGTGCTTTTCCGGCCCGGACCGGTCCGCTTTCCGGGCCGGTCCGGATCGCTTTCGGGCCGCTTTCGGGCCCCTTTCCGGCCGGTCGGCGTCCGGCTGGGTCCGGGCCGGGTCCGGGCCGTGTCCGACCCGGCCCGCGGAGTGCCCGCTACGCGCCGTTCCGGGCGTACCGGACGATTTTGGCCGGGATATGGCTCCCGGCTTTACCCAAAGCCATTCCATCGAGTGACCGCACCGCCATCCGGCTGACGGGGAGGGACGCCCCAACTAGGGTTCCCCGCAAGCGTCGTGTGGCGCCCGTGCCGCCCCGCGGTACGGCTGTCACGGCGGCGTCCGGCAAGTGGCTCACCGGCATTGCGGTGTCGGTGGCCGGTGCCACAGTGGTGGAGAGTGAGCGACGCCGCCGGAAGCCGTCCGCGGTCCCGGCGCCGTTGCCCCGCTCTCGTCTCGTCCCGTGTTCTCTTCGTCCCGTTGATCAGGGCAGCAGGGGGTGTACAGGCTGGTGGCAGGTCCGGAAGCAGGAGCAGAGGCGGCGCGCGCCCGCGCGCTCGCGGTGCTGCGGATCCGCGGCGCGGCGCTGGGCGTGGCCCTGGTGCCCGCGGCGGTGGCCGTGGTGCTGCTCGTCGGCGGCCTCACCGGCCGCATCGGCCGCGCCGACCCGGTCACGAGTTCCGGCGGCTGGGACACGGCGCGCTGGGCGGTGACCGGCATCGCGCTGGTCGTGCTGCTGCTGGCGGCGCTGGTCACGGCCGTCGTCGTCCGGGCGCGGCCCGCGCTGAGCCCGTCGGTACCGATAGCCGAGTCCTCGGCCCCCGACCTGTACCGCCTGGTAAGGGACCTGGCCGACCGCCTGGAGGTGCCGGCGCCGTCCGCGATAGCCCTGACACCCGACTGCGACAGCTGGCTGGAGGACCGTACGCACCGGGCGCACACCCCGCCGCGCGGCCGGGCGGCGCGTGGTGGCGGGGGCGCGGGAGCGCGCGACGGCGCGCGGGCCGAGCAGGCGCCGGTCCTGGTGATCGGTTCGCCGTTCATGTGGTGGATGCGGGTCGCCGAGCTGCGGGCCCTGCTGGCGCCCGTGGTGGCCGGCACCGGACCGTCCGCCAACCCGGACATAGCCGCGGCCCGCCGCTTCGTACGGGGCCTGGACGCCGCGGTGGCGGTCTCCGCGCGGGCCAAGAGCCCGCTGACCGCACCGGCGCCCGCGTTCGTCGGCTGGGTCGCGCGGCTGCTGCTGCGGGCCTGCCGCGAGCACGCCCTGGAGATGGAGCGGTGCGTGGCCGCCGCCGCGTCCGAGCGGGCCCAGAGCGTCGACTACGGCCTGCGGATCGTCGCCCAGGAGCAGGTCGGGCTGGCGTACGCGGGCTGGGACCGGCTGCTGACCCGGGTCGCGCTGCCCGCCTGGCGGATGGGCCGCTGGCCCTCCCGGCTGGACGCCGGGGTGGTCTCCGCGCTCACCGAACTCTCCCGCCGCGACCGTCTGGCCGAAGGTTTCGCCTCCCGCCTGGGCGAGCGCCCGGCGTGCGACCTCCTGGAGGAGCCCGGCGCCGTCGACCGCGCCGCCTCCCTCCTCGCCGCCCGCCTCTTCCACGGCGGCCCGGCCGAGCCGGGACCCGACTGGTCGCCGGTCGGCTGGCAGCAGTATCCGGAGGAGGTCGTGGACCGCAAGTGGCGCCAGGAGGCCGCCCGGCTCCACCGTGTCCTGGACGCCCTCCCGCCGGAACCGGCCGAGGGCGCGCAGCCTTCGCGCCCCCCGGCGGCGCCGGAGCGCCCCGCCCGGCCCGAGTGCCGCATCCCCCACCCGGCGCCGCAGTCCCCGGAGGAGCAGTCCCCGGGTCCGCAGCCGACAGGGCCGAAGGCGTCCGGGCCGCAGCCGTCGGGTCCCGGTCCGCAGGGGCCCGGCCCTCCGGGCCGCAGCCCCCGGCGCCGGGGGAGCGGTCCGCCGATCCCGGACCGGAGAGTTCCGGTCCGACGCTGGTACGGGTCATCGAGCGCCTGACGGCGGACGAGCGCGCGGGCGACCTGGTGGCCGCCCGGCTCGGCGCCGAGCTGGCGCGGGAGGAGCGCGCGGAGGCGGAGCGCCAGGCCGCCCGCGAGCCGGTGGCCGACGGCCCGGACACGGGCGTACCGGGTGTGCCGGGCCTCCCCGGCGTCACCTGGGGCGACGGCCTCGCCGACGGGCTCCCGCTGTTCCCGATGCAGCCCCCGCGCACGGGCCGTGAGCTGCTCGCCGACCATGTGACCGCGATGGTGTGCTGCGCCGCCGTGGACACCGCCGGCGCCGCCCCCGGTCTGGACTGGCTCGACGGCCCGGTGCTGCTCGTGGACGGCGCGCGCCGTTCGGACCTGGGTCACCCGGTGCTCCGGCTCGTCGACGACGGGGACGCGGGCCCGCTGGGCGACTGGCTCGGTGAGGTCGGCGTGCGGCCCGAGAAGCCGGTCCGGCTCGTGTGAGGGGCGCCAAGGGCGCGCAGGGAGCGTACGGGGGCGCATTCGGGGGCATGAAGGAGCCGAGTGCGCCTGTTGTCGGCACCCACCGGGCATCACCCGCACGACCGGGCTGAATGTTCCCCTCCAGTTCGCCGTTCATGGCCGGAACCCTTGCGAATTCACGACGAAGGGTGACGGAGCAAGTGCGTAATGTGATGTGCTGGGGGTGGCCCCAGTCGTTCAATCGAGCACGACATCTGAGTGCCGCGGCGGCCTGCTCAGTCGGCGGGGGGACGCAGGGAGGGGAGTACGAATGGGGACGGAGCAGATCCGGCGCTGGGAGTCGGGAGCACTCGCGCACGCGGTCACGGATCCGTTCGGACAGGGCCCGCTGCCCTGGCTGCGCGGCAGCGAGAACTACTTCGACTCCGGTCAGGTGGTCCCCTGGTACGTCGACCCGGCGGTGGCCCCCGGAGAGAAGCGCCTGCCCTCGCCCCGCTCCAGTGCAGGACCCCGGACGGCCGACGACGTACGGCAGCAGATCAAGGGCTTCGTGAGCACCGGCGCGGTGGCCCCCGGCGAGGCCATCGACTTCCGCGTCTCGGTCGATCCGCCGCAGCCCTTCAGCATCGACATCTACCGCATCGGCCACTACGCGGGCACCGGCGCCGCCAAGATCACGACCAGCCCCCGGCTGGCCGGCATCGTGCAGCCCGCACCGCTCACCGCCGACCGCACGGTCTCCTGCCACCACTGGTGGCTGTCCTGGCGCCTCCAGGTCCCCACGTACTGGAAGCTGGGCGCCTACGTCGCCGTGCTGACCACCGCCGACGGCCACCGCAGCCACGTCCCCTTCACGGTCCGTGACGCCCACCCCGCCGACCTCCTGCTGCTCCTGCCCGACATCACCTGGCAGGCGTACAACCTCTACCCGGAGGACGGCCGCACCGGCGCCAGCCTGTACCACGCCTGGGACGCCGACGGCTCGCTGCTCGGCGAGCCGGACGCCGCCACCACCGTCTCCTTCGACCGCCCGTACGCGGGCGCCGGCCTGCCCCTGCACGTCGGCCACGCCTACGACTTCATCCGCTGGGCCGAGCGCTACGGCTACGACCTCGCCTACGCCGACGCCCGCGACCTGCACGCCGGGCTGGTCGACCCGTCCCGCTACCGCGGCCTGGTCTTCCCCGGCCACGACGAGTACTGGTCCCAGCCGATGCGGCGGACCGCCGAACTGGCCCGCGACAGCGGCACCTCGCTGGTCTTCCTGTCCGCCAACACCATGTACTGGCAGGTCGAACTGGCCCCCTCGCCCGCCGGACCGGACTCCCTCCTCAGCTGCCGCAAACGGCAGGGCCCCGGCAAGCCCGCCCTCTGGCGCGAGGCCGGCGACCCGGAACAGCAGCTGATGGGCATCCAGTACGCGGGCCGGGTGCCGGAGCCCGCGCCGCTGGTCGTGCGCAACGCCGACCACTGGATGTGGGAGGCGACCGGCGCCCACGAGGGCGACGAACTGCCGGGCCTCGTCGCCGGCGAGGCGGACCGATACTTCCCGCGTACGCCGCTGCCCGAGCACAGCCACCGCATCCTGCTGGCGCACTCCCCGTACGAGGACAGCGAGGGCAACCGCCGCCATCAGGAGACGTCGCTGTACCGGGCCCTCAGCGGCGCCCTGGTCTTCGCGTCCGGCACTTTCGCCTGGTCACCGGCGCTGGACCGCCCCGGGCACGTGGACGAACGGGTGCAGCGGGCCACGGCCAATCTGCTCGACCGCATCTGCAAGCGGGACTGAGCAGCCGGGGGAGTGGGGCGGCGGCCTCAGGGATGTCGCCGCTACCGCGCCGCGAACGTCCCCAGCTCCCGGGCCAGCGCCACCGTCAGCGCCCGGAAGATCCGTACCTCGGGGTTGGGGTCGCCCGCCCGCGTCGCCAGCACGCTGTGTGCGCACGGCGCGTCCAGCACCGGTACGTACACCGTCCCGGGCCACGGGTAGTAGCGGGCGAAGGACTTCAGTCCGGAGCCCGCGCCGCGGCCCGCCGCGACACTCGTCAGCACGTCGTGCGGGGTCAGCGCGCAGTCCGGGGCGCGGCGCTCGCCCTCGTCGAAGTACAGGTAGTCGGTGAACGGACGCGGGGTGTGCCGGGGCAGCCGCAGGTACGGCAGGTCGATGATGTCCGCGACCCGGACGCCCGTCGCCGCCGCGTCCGCGAGCTGCGAGGCCGCCGGGACGGCGACGATCCGCTGCTCGGTGGTCAGGATGTCTACCTCGATGCCCTCACTCTGGATCGCGGGCCGTACGAACGCGACGTCCACCCGGTCCTCGCGCAGCGCGCTGCAGTGCTCCGTGAAGGTCAGCTGGACCAGCTTGAGCGGGACCTCCGGGCGGGCCCGGCGGAAGGCGTTGACGGCCGCCGGCGTGACCTCGGCCGAACCGTGGCCCATCACCCCCACCCGCAGCCCGCGCGCCGCCAGGGACGAGGCCGCCGAAGCGCGCTGCGCCGCCTCGGTCACGTCCTCCACGGCGGCGTTCGCGGCGGCCAGCAGCGTACGGGCGTGGGAGGCCAGCCGCCGGCCGGCGGCGGTCGGCGCAGCCGGGCCGTTGCCGCGGTCCAGCAGCCGGGTGCCGAGCTCGCGCTCCAGCTGCTGCACGTGCTGGGTGACCGCGGCAGGGGAGAGGAAGAGCCGCGACGCGGCCCGCCCGAAGTGGCCTTCCTCGACCACCGCCAAGAAGGAAGACAGGCGTCGCAGGTCCATGAGTGCCACGATAAAACGATCCGCCGTCCGGTCACGGGGGCCGTTCACGATTCCTGAACGGAGGCCGCGTTCAGGGCCTCCGGCCTCGTACAACGGCTCTCATGAGCACGCCCGCCGCCGATCCGCGCACCGATCCGCGTACCGATCCACGTACCGGCTCCCGTAGTGATTCCCGTACGGATCTCCGTGCGGATGCCCGTACCGACTCCCCTACCGCCTCCCCTACCGACTCCCGTACCGACTCCCGTCACCGCCACTGGCTCCGGGCCGGCTGGATGATGACGGCCTCCGGCTGGAGCGCCAACCAGTTCTCCGCCCTCCTCGGCGCCTACCGCGACGACCTGGGCCTGACCACGGCCACCACCACCGCCCTCTTCGCGGTGTACGTCCTCGGCCTGATCCCCGGGCTGCTGCTGGGCGGTCCGCTCGCCGACCGGCACGGCCGCCGCCCCGTGGTCTTCACCGCGCTCGCCACCGCCGCCGTGGCGACCTGTCTGCTGATGGCGGGCCCGGCCGCCGCCTGGCTGCTGTGGCCGGGCCGCTTCCTGACCGGCCTCGGCGCGGGCGCCCTGCTCACCGCGGGCAGCGTGTGGATCAAGGAACTCTCGTCCGCCCCGTACGACCCGGCCACCGCACCCGGCACGGCGGCCCGCCGCTCCGGGCTCTTCCTCTCCGCGGGCTTCGCCTCCGGCGGGCTGGCCGCCGCGCTGATCGCCCAGTGGGCACCGCACCCGATGGTCACGGCGTACGTCCCGCACCTGGTGCTCTCGGCGGTGGCCGCGCTGGCGGCCGCCCGGGCGCCGGAAACGGGCCGGGCCGGGCCCGTACCGCACTCCGCCGCCTCCGCCGCCTCCGCCGCCGACGGGGCCCGGCCCGCCGCCCACGGGACGTCCGGCGCCCCCTTCCGGCGGCTGGTGGCTCCCGTGGCGCCCTGGGTGTTCGCCGCCCCCACCATCGCCTTCGTGACCCTCCCCGGACTCGTCGGTGACCGTCTGGACGGCTGGCAGACCGTGTACGCGGGCGTCGCCACCGCCGTGACCCCGGGCGCCGGGCTCCTCGTGGCGCCCCTCGCCCGCCGGCTCGCCGCCCGGCACCGCCTCGCCACCGCCGCCGCCGGACTGGCGGCCGTCGCACTCGGCCTCCTCGTCGCCGCCGGGGCCGTCGCGGCCGGGCAGCCCGTCGTGGCGCTGATCGCCGCGGCCGTGCTCGGCGGCGGTTACGGGCTGTGCGTGGCATACGGGCTGACCGAGGTCGCCGCCCTGGCGCCGCCGCACCGGCTGGCCCGCCTGACCGCCCGCTTCTGGACCCTCGCCTACCTGGGCTTCTTCGCCCCCTACGTGATCACCCTGGTCAGCGCGTCGGTGCCGCCGCCGGTCGTCCTCACGGTCGCCGCGGTGCTGGCCCTGCTGACGCTGGCCGCGGTCGGCCGCGCCGCACGCCGGGACGGAGTGTGAGCCGCAACGGTCCGTATCCGGCCCGCACCCGGCCCGTCCCCGGCTCGCACCTAACCGGGACCTGACCTGCACCCGACCCGCACCCGACCGGACCCTGCGCCGCCGCTTCCACCCCGCATACGGGAGAATCGGACCGAGGGGCCTGGATCAACCTACGCGGAGGCAGCGTGTCCGGTTTTGTAGAAAAGCCCGAGGCAGTGGAGGTACCGGGGCTCACCCACCTCCACACGGGCAAGGTGCGCGACCTCTACCAGAACGCCGACGGCGAGCTGATCATGGTCGCCAGTGACCGCATCTCCGCCTTCGACTGGGTACTGCCCACCGAGATCCCCGACAAGGGCCGGGTGCTGACCCAGCTGTCGCTGTGGTGGTTCGACCAGCTCGCGGACCTCGTCCCCCACCACGTGCTCTCCACGGACCTGCCTCCGGGCGCCCCCGCGGACTGGGCGGGCCGCACGACGGTCTGCAGGTCACTGGCCATGGTCCCGGTGGAGTGCGTCGCCCGCGGCTACCTCACCGGCTCCGGTCTCGCCGAGTACCAGCAGACCCGTACGGTGTGCGGGCTGGCGCTGCCGGAGGGGCTGGCCGACGGCTCGGAACTGCCCGGCCCGATCTTCACCCCCGCCACCAAGGCCGCCGTCGGCGAGCACGACGAGAACGTCCCGTACGAGGAGGTCGCCCGCCAGGTCGGCGCCGAGGTCGCCGCCCAGCTCCGGCAGACCACCCTCGCCGTGTACGGGCGCGCCCGCGACATCGCCCGCGAGCGCGGCATCGTCCTGGCGGACACCAAGTTCGAGTTCGGCTTCGACGCGGAACAGCGGCTGACGCTGGCGGACGAGGTCCTCACCCCGGACTCCTCGCGCTTCTGGCCCGCGGACGTGTGGCAGCCGGGCCGGGCCCAGCCCTCCTTCGACAAGCAGTTCGTCCGCGACTGGCTCACCTCGCCGGCCTCCGGCTGGGACCGCGGGAGCGAGCAGCCGCCTCCGCCGCTGCCGCAGGAGACGGTCGAGCGCACCCGCGCCAAGTACATCGAGGCGTACGAGCGGCTCACCGGGCTGCCCTGGTCGTGACGCCGGGGACGGGGTGACGCCGGCCGCCGGTCCGGGGACCGGCGTCACCCCCGCCCGCCCGTGGACAGCGGGCCCGGTACGTATACGCGAAAGGCCCCGGTCGCGATGACCGGGGCCTTCCCTCTGAGCGGACGACGAGGCTCGAACTCGCGACCTCAACCTTGGCAAGGTTGCGCTCTACCAACTGAGCTACGTCCGCCTGCCCCGCGCTCAGCGGCGCGGTGCGGGCTCCACTATAGCCAACCTCGGGCGCGGGCGATGCGCGCTGCCGCGTGCCGGTTCTCCGCGCACAGTTTCGCGGCGGCCGAGGAGAGGTAGTTGCGCACCGTTCCCGGCGACAGCGCGGCCCGCTCCGCGATCTCCGCGATGGGCGCGCCGTTCTCCGCGTACTCCAGCACCTCCGCCTCCCGTACGGTCAGCGGCGAGTCCCCGGCGCTGATCGCGTCGGCCGCCAATTCGGGGTCGACATAACGGTTTCCGGCGTGCACCGAGCGGATGATCTCGGCCAGCCGCTGGGCCGAGACGGTCTTGGGGACGAACCCCCTGACCCCTGCCTCCAGGGCCCGCTTCAGATGACCGGGTCGCCCGTGACTGGTCACGATCATGGTCCGGCAGCCGGGCAGCCGGGTGCGCAGGGATGTGGCCACCGCCACACCGTCCAGCCCCGGCATCTGAAGATCCAGTACGGCGATGTCGGGACGCTGGGCCAGCGCCATCGCCAGGGCCTCCGGTCCGGAAGCGGCCTCCGCCACCACCTGGAGATCGTCCTCCAGGGCCAGCAGCGCCGCCAGCGCGCCCCGGATCAGATGCTCGTCGTCGGCGAGCAGCACCCGCAGCGGCGCGGGGGCCCCGGCCGCTTCCGGAGCCTTCGCCGGGCCGGCGGCCGGGTCCCCATGCGCGCCCGCGTCCGTGCCCGGCCCGCGACCGCCCTCGCCTCCCGGCACTCCCGGCACCCTTTCGCCCATCCGCCCCGGCTCCTCCGCCATGATCTTCGCTTCTCTCCCGGCGCTCCGTGCCGCGGCACCCGCCGCAGGCCTTGTCCTTACCCGATGCCCGGCATCCCGCCCGGCTGCCCGTCCACGGACGCCGTCGGCCCGTACCCCAGCAGCTCGTCCTTCTCCAGCGGCACGTGGGCCCGCAGCCAGAAGCGCCCGCCCGGCCGGGGACCGACGGTCAGGGCGCCGCCGAACGCGGCGAGCCGTTCCCGCAGCCCGGCGATGCCGCTTCCGTCACCGCGCTGCGCGGCGTCCTCCAGCACACCGTCGTTCTCCATCGTGAACACCACCGCCGGTCCGGACCGCGCCGCCGTGGCCGTCCGCCCGGAACCGGCCGCGCCGTCGGGCGTCACCCGCAGGGTCAGCCAGCAGGAGGCCGCGTTCGCGTGCCGCAGCACGTTGGTGGTGCCTTCCCGTACGACCCAGGCCAGCACCGACTGGACCTGCTGCGGCACCCCGGCGCTGCCCTCCTGGTCCATCAGGCACTCCACCCCGGCCGCTTGGAGCACCGCCCGGGCGCCCGCCAGCTCCACCTGGAGGTCGGCCTCCCGGTAGGCGCGGACCACGTCCCGCACCTCCCGCTGGGAATCCTGTGCCAGCTGCTGAACCTCCGCCATCTGATCGGCGGCCTCCGGCCGGCCCTTGCGCGCCAGCCGTACCCCCAGCTCGCTCTTGAGGGCGATGACGGACAGGTTGCGGCCGACGACGTCGTGCATGTCCCGCGCGAACCGCAGCCGCTCCTCGGCGACGGCCAGCCGGGCCTGGTCGCCCTTGGCCTCGTCCAGCTCGCGCATCGCGGCGAGGATCCAGGCCCAGCTGCGGCATATCAACGCGGCGAAGGCGGCGGTGAAGAGGAAGACGGGCGGCAGCCCTCCGGCGAAGTCGAGCGGTACGCCGACGAGGGCCAGCACCCCGACGGCGACCGCCGAGACCACGACGCTCAGCAACGCCTGCCGGCGCTTGCTGATCACCAGGCAGAGGAGCGACGCGGTGGGCAGGCCCGGGAACATCATCACCGTGTAGTAGGTGTTGAGCTCCATCGGCAGGCTGACGGCCAGCACCACGACGAGGGTCATCGACACGGCCGTCAGCGCCCCTGAGACGGCGATCAGCCGCCATGGCGCGGGGGTGCCGTAGACGTAGTGCGAGAGGCCGCGCCGTACGCCGGGTACGTAGACCCCGCACTGGACCAGCCCCAGCACCACGATCGGCAGAGACAGCGCCGGAACCTGGTGGGCCTGGGCCACCACACCGGAGAGCGGCGCCGGGACCCAGGCGAGGAACAGCAGCCACGGTGAGACATACAGCGTCCACCGCGCCCACAAGTACACCTGCGCGACCCTGCCGCGCCCCCGCAACTTGCGCAGCTGCCCGTGGATCACCGGCCCCGCACCCCCGTCGTCCCCATCGCCGTACATCGTCAGTGCCGTGGCTCCCAACGGAACCACCGACGTACAGCAAACACCGCCAGACCGGCCCAGACCAACGCGATGACCAGCCGCTTCAGCGTTTCGGTGAGGTCGCCCTGGCCGATCCAGCCGTCCCGGACCAGACCCATCACCGGGGAGAGCGGCAGCAGCTCCAGGATGTCGGCGATCTTGTCGGGCAGGATGTCCAGCGGCACGATCATGCCGGAGCCGGCCATCGAGACGAAGACGAACGGCATCGTCGTCAGCTGCGCCGCCTCGGCGCTCTTGGTGATGCCCGTGGAGGCGGCGGCCATCGCCACCGCGATCAGCATGCCCAGGAGCACGCCCAGCACGACCAGGTGCGGGGCCCGGGGCGGGCCCGCCTCCAGGAAGAACCCGCCGAGGACCGCCAGCAGCACGATCTGTGCCACCCCGAGGAGCACCGCCGGCAGTGCCGAGCCGGCCAGGATCTCCCGGTCCGACAGCTCACCGCAGCGCAGCCGCTTGAGCACCAGTTCCTCGCGCCGGGTCACCAGCGATCCGGTGACGGACGAGTACACCGCGAAGAGCAGCACGAAGCCGATGGTGCCCGGCAGCAGTACCGTGCCGACGGACAGGCCGTTGGCCTGCAGCGGCATCGAGGAGACCGCCTGCCGCATGGCGAAGGCCATGATCAGCGGCATCAGCAGCGTCATGAACAGCGCGGTCCGGTTACGGCCCAGAAGGATCAGTTCGGCGCGGAACAGGGCGGCCAGCCGCTCCCGCGTTCCCGTACGGGCGCCCGTTCCGGCACCCGTACCGGGCTCCTGCTCGACGGCCTTGACGTCGGCGACGCTCACTTGTCCTCCAAACCCTTGGCGATCCGCAGGAACGCCTCTTCCAGCGATGCCGAGCGGGCGTCCAGCCCCCGCAGCTCGACGCCCTCGTCCCGCGCCCAGAGCAGCAGACCGGTCGCGGCCCGCTGCAGGTCGGACGTCCGCAGCCGCAGGGTCCGGCCCGCCGTCTCGTGCCCGTCGACGCCCAGTGCCGCCAGCGGCGGCAGGTCGCCCGGCGTGTAGCCCGGGGGGAGTTCGAAGGAGATCTGCGCGGGGTGGGTGGCCACCACGTCCGCGACGGTGCCGGCTGTCGCGATCCGGCCCCGGTGCATGATCGCGAGGCGGTCGGCCAGCTCCTCGGCCTCTTCCAGGTAGTGCGTGGTCAGTACGACCGTGGTGCCGCCCGCCCGCAGCTCGCGGATCAACTCCCAGGTCGTGTGCCGGGCTTCGGTGTCCAGGCCGGTGGTCGGCTCGTCCAGGAAGAGCACCTCGGGCCGTCCCAGCGTCGCCGTGGCCAGGTCCAGCCGCCGCCGCTCACCGCCGGAGAGCTGCTTGACCCGTACGTCCTTGCGCCTGGTCATGCCGACCGTGGCCAGCGCCTCGTCGACCGGCCGGG
This sequence comes from Streptomyces paromomycinus, assembly GCF_003865155.1. Classification (NCBI taxonomy): domain Bacteria; kingdom Bacillati; phylum Actinomycetota; class Actinomycetes; order Kitasatosporales; family Streptomycetaceae; genus Streptomyces; species Streptomyces paromomycinus. Next base: position 5,175,094 of record NZ_BHZD01000001.1, read on the forward strand.
CGCCGGTGGTGGCCCCGGCCCACATCCGTACGGTCTCCTCCACGGTCAACTCCGCGGGGAAACCGCCCTCCTGGAGCATCGCGCCGACCCGCGGCCGGACCTTCGCGCGCTCCGTGTACGGGTTGTGGCCCAGCACCCGCACCGTGCCGCCGGTCGGCGCGGCCAGTCCCTCCAGGATTTCGAGGGTGGAGGTCTTGCCCGCCCCGTTCGTCCCCAGCAGGGCGAACAGCTCGCCGCGGTCGACGGAGAAGTCGATGCCCCGTACCGCTTCGAAGGCCGTGGTGTCCTTCTTGTTCTTCCGGCCGCCCCCGGACGGCCCGTACCGCCTGCGCAGGCCCGTGACGTCTATCACGCGTCCGCTCGTGTCCCCGATGTTCATGCTTCAAGGCTCCCGCCGGAACCCGGCTCCGGGCAGTGCGGCTTGTCATCACCGCAGATGACAAATGTCAGGAGGGACGGGGGCGGAGGAACCGGAGGAGGGGGAGGAGCCGGTTCCGGGGGGAATCCGGGACGGGAACCGGAGGGAGGCCTGGATGCGGAAAGACAAAAGACCCCGGTCGCGATGACCGGGGTCCTTTTCCTGAGCGGACGACGAGGCTCGAACTCGCGACCTCAACCTTGGCAAGGTTGCGCTCTACCAACTGAGCTACGTCCGCAGGCATCCGACCGGCTTTCACCGGGCGGCGCGACAGCTACTCTACCTGATCCACCGGAGTGGTCGGTACTGTCGGAGCGGGTGACAGGGATTGCACACTGCGCCTCCCCCTTGGAAAGGGGGCGCTCTACTACTGAGCTACACCCGCATGACCACCATCAATCGGTCCGTACGGACTTCTTGATGCTGTCAGAGCGGGTGACAGGGATCGCACACTGCGCCTCCCTCTTGGAAAGAGGGCGCTCTACTACTGAGCTACACCCGCGTGACTCCTCGGGATCCGGCCTTTCGGCCTCGCCCCTCGGCGTGCTCCAGACTCTAGCTGATCAACGGGGGTGCTGCGCAACTCCGCTGCGGGACAGCCGGAACCGGGCGCGGCCGCCCCGTCTTCCCGTTCCGTCCGCGCCCCGGGCCCCGCTCTGTCCGGCCGCGGGCCGGCGGCCGGACAGAGCGGGGGAGGCGGGTGGGGGGCGGGTGGCGCGAGAGGAGGGGTGGACCCTCCCCTCCGCTGCCGGCCGCCCCTCCGGATCAGCCGTTGGCCGCGTCGAAAGCCTCGTAGACCTTCTTCGGGATCCGGCCGCGCGGGGGCACATCCAGGTGGTGGGAGCGGGCCCAGGCGCGCACGGCGGCGGGGTCCGCGGTCACCGAGGTGTGGTGGTACGCCTTGCCGGACTTCGACCGCTTGCGGCCGGCCTCCACGAACGGGGCGAGGGCGCCGCGCAGTTTCTTCGCATTGGCGGGATTGAGGTCGATCTCGTACCACTTCCCGTCCAAACCGAAGGTGACCGTCTCTGCGGCTTCTCCGCCTTCGATGTCATCGGAGAGCGTGACTACTACGCGCTGCGCCACGGATATCGGTCCTTTCGAGCAGCAACCCCGCCTTGACATGGGGGGATGCTGCAGATCCGGCTGATTGGGATCAATGCATTTTCATTTGTACAGCGGCGGGCATTGCATGGTGAAGCCCAGTTAATTTCCTCAGCGTGTCCTTCCGCAATGCGGACCCTAGGTCTTTTCTGAGATTTTCCCCACCGCTTACCGCGGCCGACGCCGTACCGTGACCGCACCGTCACGATATCTATGCGCGTAGATTTTCGAACACGGTACTGTGATGGCACCGCCTTACGCACCACACCATCGGGAGTGCCAGTGGCACGCGTCGTAGTCGACGTCATGCTCAAGCCGGAGATCCTCGACCCGCAGGGGCAGGCGGTGCAGCGCGCACTGCCACGCCTGGGATTCGAGGGGATCGGCGACGTCCGTCAGGGCAAGCGATTCGAACTTGAGGTGGAGGGCCCGGTCGACGACGCCGCCCTCGCCCGTATCCACGAGATGGCCGAGACCTTCCTGGCCAACACCGTCATCGAGGACTTCACCGTCCACGTCGAAGACCGGGCCGGGTCATGACGGCGCGCATCGGAGTCATCACCTTTCCGGGCACGCTCGACGACCGTGACACCCAGCGCGCCGTCCGGCTCGCCGGGGCCGAGGCGGTGCCGCTGTGGCACCGCGACAAGGACCTCAAGCAGGTCGACGCCGTGGTGCTGCCCGGCGGCTTCTCCTACGGCGACTACCTGCGGGCCGGCGCCATCTCCCGCTTCTCGCCGGTCATGGAGACCGTGATCGAACAGGCCCGGGGCGGCCTGCCGGTCCTGGGCATCTGCAACGGCTTCCAGGTCCTGACCGAGACCCACCTGCTGCCCGGCGCGATGCTGCGCAACGACAGTCTGCACTTCATCTGCCGCGACCAGCGGCTGCGGGTGGAGAACGCGGACACCGCCTGGACCGCCGACTACACCGCCGGCCAGGAGATCTCCGTACCGCTGAAGAACATCGACGGCCGGTACGTCGCCGACGAGCGCACGCTCGACATGCTGGAGGCCGAGGGCCGGGTCGCCTTCCGCTACCTGACCGAGGGCGACACCGCCGACGGTTACGGCAACCCCAACGGCTCGCTGCGCGACATCGCCGGCGTCACCAACGAGGCGGGCAACGTCGTCGGCCTCATGCCGCATCCCGAGCACGCCGTCGAGCCGCTGATCGGCACCGGCCGTACGGACGGCCTCGGATTCTTCACCTCGATCCTGAAGAAATTGGTCACCGCATGACGCTCGACACGGTCAAGCACGCAGCCGAGACGCCGGACACCGACCAGCCGTGGGCCGAACTCGGCCTGAAGCAGGACGAGTACGAGCGCGTCCGCGAGATCCTCGGCCGCCGTCCCACCGGCGCCGAACTCGCCATGTACTCCGTCATGTGGTCCGAGCACTGCTCCTACAAGAGCAGCAAGGTCCACCTGAAGCAGTTCGGCCAGAAGGTCCCCGAGAACGACGCGATGCTCGTCGGCATCGGCGAGAACGCGGGCGTCGTCGACGTCGGCCAGGGCTACGCCGTCACCTTCAAGGTCGAGTCGCACAACCACCCGTCCTACGTGGAGCCCTACCAGGGCGCGGCCACCGGCGTCGGCGGCATCGTCCGCGACATCATCGCCATGGGTGCCCGCCCGGTCGCCGTCGTGGACCCGCTGCGCTTCGGCGCCGCCGACCACCCCGACACCAAGCGCGTCCTGCCGGGCGTCGTCGCGGGCATCGGCGGCTACGGCAACTGCCTGGGCCTGCCCAACATCGGCGGCGAGGTCGTCTTCGACTCCTGCTACCAGGGCAACCCGCTGGTCAACGCCGGTGCCATCGGCGTGATGCGGCACGAGGACATCCACCTCGCCAAGGCGTCCGGCGCCGGCAACAAGGTCATCCTCTACGGCGCCCGGACCGGCGGCGACGGCATCGGCGGCGCCTCCATCCTCGCCTCCGAGACCTTCGACGATGCGAAGCCTTCCAAGCGCCCCGCCGTCCAGGTCGGCGACCCCTTCCAGGAGAAGCTGCTCATCGAGTGCACCCTGGAGGCGTTCGCCGAGAAGCTCGTCGTCGGCATCCAGGACCTCGGCGCGGCCGGGCTGTCCTGCGCCACCAGCGAGCTGGCCTCGAACGGCTCCGGCGGCATGCGCGTGGAGCTGGACGACGTACCGCTGCGCGACTCCACGCTCTCGCCCGAGGAAATCCTCATGAGCGAGTCGCAGGAGCGCATGTGCGCCGTCGTGGAGCCCGAGAAGGTCGAACGGTTCCTGGCGATCTGCGAGAAGTGGGACGTCACCGCCACCGTCATCGGTGAGGTCACCGACGGCGACCGGCTGGAGATCTTCTGGCACGGCGAGAAGATCGTCGACGTCGACCCGAAGACCGTCGCCCACGAGGGCCCGGTCTACGAGCGCCCGTACGCGCGCCCCGCGTGGCAGGACGCCCTCCAGGCCGACGACGCGGGCAAGCTGGCACGGCCGCGGACCGGCGAGGAACTGCGTGAGCAGGTCCTGAAGCTGGTCGCCTCGCCCAACCAGGCGTCCAAGTCCTGGATCACCAGCCAGTACGACCACTTCGTGCAGGGCGGCACCGTGCTGGCCCAGCCGGAGGACGCCGGCATGATCCGGATCGACGAGACGACCGGGCTGGGCGTGGCCATCGCCACCGACGGCAACGGCCGCTACGCCAAGCTCGACCCGTACCACGGCGCGCAGCTGGCGCTGGCCGAGTCGTACCGCAACGTCGCGGCGACCGGCGCCAAGCCGCTGGCGATCTCCGACTGCCTGAACTTCGGCTCGCCCGAGGACCCGGCCGTCATGTGGCAGTTCTCCGAGGCCGTCCGCGGTCTCGCCGACGGCTGCCTGGAGCTCGGTACGCCCGTCACCGGCGGCAACGTCTCGCTCTACAACCAGACCGGCGAGGCCGCCATCCACCCGACCCCCGTGGTCGCGGTGCTCGGCGTCATCGACGACGTCAGCCGTCGCACGCCGGTCGCCTTCGCCGACGAGGGCCACCTCGTCTACCTCCTCGGTGACACCGAGGACGAACTGAGCGGCTCGGCCTGGTCCCAGGTCGTCCACGACCACCTGGGCGGTCTGCCGCCGCGGGTGGACCTGGCCCGCGAGAAGCTGCTGGCCGAGATCCTGATCTCGGCCTCCCGCGACGGCATGGTCGACGCGGCGCACGACCTCTCCGACGGCGGTCTGATCCAGGCCCTCGTCGAGTCGTGTCTGCGCGGCGGCAAGGGCGCCCGGATCGTCGTCCCCGACGGGGTGGACCCCTTCGTCCTCCTCTTCTCGGAGTCGGCGGGCCGCGCGATCGTCGCCGTCCCGCGCAGCGAGGAACTGCGCTTCACCGACATGTGCGGCGCGCGCGGCCTCCCGGCCACCCGCATCGGTGTGGTCGACGGCGACGCGATCGACGTACAGGGCCAGTTCACCCTGCCGCTGAGCGACCTCCGCGCGGAGCATGAGGCGACTATTCCGTCGCTGTTCGGCTGATACGGGTGGTTTGGGCCGGGTCGGCCTGGCTCGGCCCGGCTCGGGTCGGCGCGGCTTGGGTCGGCGCGGCCCGGCCTGGGGCGGCCTGATCCGGCTCGGCCTGCCCCGGCTCGGCTTGGCCTGGTCTGGCCCGGCTCGGCCTGGTCTGGCCCGGCCCGACGGTGCCGCACCTGGTGCCGTCCGCCCGTACGGTGGCCCGTCCCTTCGGGGGCAGGCCACTCCCGTGAGCCCTGCCGGGGCGGCCCCGCCCCGGAGCGCCGCCGTCGTACGCCCTCCCGGTGTCGGCCTCCCCAGGGCAGAACGTCTGCCCCTTTCCCCTTTCCCCTTCCCCCTCCTCCCGCCCCGCCCCTCTCCCCCTTCCTCGCCCTGGGGACCCCGGCTTGCTCGTGCTCCGGGGCTCCCCGCCTTCGGCCTGCCCGCGCCCCGGGGCTCCCCGTCTCCGGCCTGCCCGCGCGCCGCCGAGTAGCCTCGACGCCATGCCCAGTGCCCGCAAGCCGTCCGGCCGAGCCCGCGCCCGCAGTTACAACTCCGCCAAGACCCGCGCCGCCGTCGTCGCGCAGTTCGGCCACGTACGGTCCGCCGTGGAGCGCCTGACGCCCGAGCAGTTCGCGCTGCCCACCCGGCTGGGCGACTGGACGGTCCGCGAACTGGTCGCCCACCTGGCCATGGCGGTGGAGCAGGTCCCGGCGGCGCTCGCGCAGCCCGCGCCGCCCGCGCAGGAAGTCACCCTGGCCACCTGGCCGTCCGTGACCCGCGCACTGGCCGCCAAGGTCGACGAGAACGCCCGCGACACGGCGGCCGGCGGCGAGCCCGCGGCCCTCCTGGACCACGCCGCCGCCCGGTATGCCGAAGCGGTCCCGATGGCCCCCGACGACCGGCTGCTGGCGGTCCGTATCGGCGCGATGCGCCTGGCCGACTTCCTGGTGGTGCGCTGCGTCGAACTGGTCGTGCACACCGACGACCTGGCCGCCGCCACCGGCCTGGACATCCCGTTCGACCGCCAGGCCCTGGCCACCGCCACCCGGGTGCTCGCAGACGCGCTGGCCGTGAAGGCGCCCGGCGGCTCGGTCGAGGTCCGGGTGCCGCCGTTCGCCGTCGTCCAGTGCGTCGAGGGCCCCCGGCACACCAGGGGCACGCCGCCGAACGTCGTCGAGACCGACCCGCTGACCTGGCTCCGCCTGGCCACCGGGCGCACGGACTGGCCCGCGGCGCTCGAAGCGGCCGCCGTGAGTGCCAGCGGCGAACGGGCCGATCTCACGCCGTACCTGCCCCTCATGGGCTGAGCTCCGGGACACCCCCGGACAGCGGGCAGGCCCTCACCCCTCCGGGTACGGCAACAACGTGGCATCCACCGCCTCCCACGCCGCCCGCAGCTCCGCCAGCCGCCGCCCCTCGGCCCCGGCCCGGTCCGCCTGCTCTCGGGGGTCCTCGGTCACGTGGAAGAGCTGATCCTTCTTCTTCGTGCCCCGGTAGTACTTCCAGTCGCCGCGCCGCAGCGCCCGCTCGCCCCGGGTGCGCCAGAACAGGTCCCGCTCAGGGAGCCGTTCGCCGCGCAGCAGGTAGCCCGCCAGGCTCGTACCGTCCAGCGGGTAGGCGCGGTGCGGCCGGGCGCCGGCGATCTCCAGGAGGGTCGCCGTCCAGTCGGGGCTGAAGTGCGGCTCGTGGCTGACCTGGCCGCCGTCGATACGGGCCGGCCAGCGCACGATCGAGGGGACGCGGATGCCGCCCTCCTGGAGGGTGAACTTGTTGCCGCTCAGCGGCCAGTTGCAGGACCAGCGCTCGCCACCGTTGTCGCTGCCGAAGAAGACCAGGGTGTCCTGTTCCTGCCCGGAGCGCTTCAGGGCGGCCAGCACGGTGCCCACGGACCGGTCCAGGTCCTCGACCATCTCCTTGTACTTCGCCAGCGAGCCGCCGTCCCGGTGTTGCAGCGCGCCCCGGTCGCCCGCCTTGATACGGCGGACGATGTCCGCGCTCGCGGCCTCGTCGCCGTCCGCGATCCACGGCCAGTGCGGGGTGGTGAAGTTCAGGTTGAGCAGCCAGGGCCGGGCCTGCCGCCCGCCCACGAAGCCGACGGCACGCTCGGTGATGATCCGCGTGTAGTAGCGCAGGTCGTGATATTCGGCGTCACCCTCGGTGACGTTGCCTTCGTAAAGGTCGTACTCACCGGCCAGCCCGAGTTTGGAGTAGTACTCCAGCGCGCCGCCGAAGTTCCCGAAGAAGGTCTCCCAGCCGGACTTGGTGGGGCTGAAGTCGGGCAGGTAGCCGCAGTGCCATTTGCCGATCAGGCCGGTGGCGTACCCCGCGTCGCGCAGCAGGGAGGCGAGCGTGGGGTGGTCCGGTTCGAGGCCGACGGACCGGTCCGCGACGGGCTCCGCCAGCCCGCCCTCGGTACGGCCGGGAAACCGCCCGGTGTACAGGGAGAACCGGGTGGGGGAGCAGGTCGACGAGCCGGCGTACGCCTGGGTGAAGCGCACGCCCTGGCGGGCCAGGCGGTCCAGGTGCGGCGTACGGATGTGCGGTGATCCGTACGAGGACAGGTCGGCCCAGCCGAGGTCGTCACCGAGGATGAACAGGATGTTCGGGCGGCGGGCGGACCGGCGGCCGGTCGCCGCGCGGAACGGCTGCTCCTGGTGGGCGGTGCCGGCGGCGGTGGCCGGGCCCGCGGCACCCATGGCCAGGGTGCCGGTCGCGGCGGCCGCGCCGACCAGGCCGCCGAAGGTGCGGCGGGAGATGCCACCGGTAGGGGAAATCCGGTCGTTCGTGGATGAATCGGGGCGGGAGGGAGACGTGGGGGCAGAGGCGGAACGCGTCACGGAACAGGACCTTCCGGAGGGGTGTGCAGGCGAGGTGCGCCCCGGACGGGCGCGGGGTGGCGACGCGAGGAGTCAGGGTCGGCCAGGGCTGAAAAGCCCGGAATTCACCGGAACGTTCGCCGCCCCGCACCACCCGGACGCCGGAGTGGCGCATCTCACCCCACGCCGCGGACGGGGGTGCGGGGGAAGCGGAACGGCGCACGCCGGAACCGTGCCGGAACCGGCCGGATCTCGCGTGAAGAGAAGGTGAAGGTGAACGCGGGGGAGAGTGGCGTTCAGCCGCGCCGCGCGCAGCGACAGATGGCGCTGGCGACGCGACCGAGGTCGACGTGGCGGCGCTGCACCAAGGGCTGCGGGCTCTGCATGGAGCGTGATCCTGTCCGTGAGTACGTGCTCACGTCAAGCACTCGCCCACCTGGAGCAGGCCCCCAGGACCCGGCCCCGGTTCGATCCCCGGTTCGGATGAATCGCGGACCTGCCCTAGACTCAGTGCTGTGCCACGTGGTGACGGACGACTCAGCCACGACCTGCTCCCCGGCGAGAAGGGCCCCCAGGACGCATGTGGCGTCTTCGGTGTCTGGGCTCCGGGTGAAGAGGTCGCCAAACTCACCTATTTCGGGCTGTATGCCCTGCAGCACCGCGGTCAGGAGTCCGCGGGCATCGCAGTGAGCAACGGCTCCCAAATCCTCGTATTCAAGGACATGGGCCTGGTTTCCCAGGTCTTCGACGAGACATCCCTCGGTTCCCTCCAGGGCCACATCGCCGTGGGCCACGCCCGCTACTCCACCACCGGTGCCTCGGTGTGGGAGAACGCCCAGCCGACGTTCCGTGCCACCGCGCACGGCTCGATCGCCCTGGGTCACAACGGCAACCTGGTCAACACCGCCGAACTCGCCGAGATGGTCGCCGCACTGCCCCGCGAGGGCGGCCGCGCGACCCAGGTCGCGGCGACCAACGACACCGACCTCGTGACGGCCCTGCTGGCCGGCCAGGTCGACGAGGACGGCAAGCCGCTGACCGTCGAGGAGGCCGCGCCGCGCGTCCTGCCCAAGGTCTCGGGTGCCTTCTCGCTGTGCTTCATGGACGAGCACACCCTGTACGCGGCCCGTGACCCGCAGGGCATCCGCCCGCTGGTCCTCGGCCGTCTGGAGCGCGGCTGGGTGGTGGCCTCCGAGACCGCCGCCCTGGACATCTGCGGCGCCAGCTTCATCCGCGAGATCGAGCCGGGCGAACTGATCGCCGTCGACGAGAACGGTCTGCGCAGCTCCCGCTTCGCCGAGACCAAGCCCAAGGGCTGCGTCTTCGAGTACGTCTACCTGGCCCGCCCCGACACCGACATCGCCGGCCGCAACGTGTACCTCTCCCGGGTGGAGATGGGCCGCAAGCTGGCCGCCGAGGCGCCCGCCGAGGCCGACCTCGTCATAGCGACCCCGGAGTCCGGTACGCCGGCCGCGGTCGGCTACGCCGAGGCCAGCGGCATCCCGTACGGCGTCGGCCTGGTCAAGAACTCCTACGTCGGCCGGACCTTCATCCAGCCCTCGCAGACCATCCGGCAGCTCGGTATCCGCCTCAAGCTCAACCCGCTCAAGGAAGTCATCCGCGGCAAGCGGCTGGTGGTCGTCGACGACTCGATCGTCCGCGGCAACACCCAGCGCGCCCTGGTCCGGATGCTCCGGGAGGCCGGTGCCGCCGAGGTCCACATCCGGATCTCCTCGCCGCCGATCAAGTGGCCGTGTTTCTACGGCATCGACTTCGCCACCCGCGCCGAGCTGATCGCCAACGGTCTGACCGTGGACGAGATCGGTACGTCGCTGGGCGCCGACTCGCTGGCGTACATCTCGATCGACGGCATGATCGAGTCGACGACGATCGCCAAGCCGGACCTGTGCCGCGCGTGCTTCGACGGCCAGTACCCGGTCGACCTCCCCGACCCGGAGCTGCTGGGCAAGCACCTCCTGGAGGCGGAGGCCGCGGGCCAGGCCAAGCCGGACCTGGACGGCGTCGGGACGCTGACGGCCGGGGTCGGCGGCGCCGACGCGCTGCGCCGCCCGTAGAGCTCGTACACACCGACAGGAAAGATCTCACCGTGTCTGCCGAGTCTTTTGAGCGTGCCCAGCACGCGGGCACCAGCGCCAGCTACGCAGCAGCGGGCGTGGACATCGAAGCGGGCGACCGCGCCGTCGACCTGATGAAGCAGTGGGTCAAGAAGGCCACCCGCCCCGAGGTCGTCGGCGGCCTCGGCGGGTTCGCCGGCCTCTTCGACGCCTCGGCCCTCAAGCGGTACGAGCGGCCGCTGCTCGCCTCGGCCACCGACGGCGTCGGCACCAAGGTCGACATCGCCCGCCGGATGGGCGTCTACGACACGATCGGCCACGACCTGGTCGGCATGGTCGTCGACGACCTGGTCGTCTGCGGCGCCGAGCCGCTGTTCATGACCGACTACATCTGCGTCGGCAAGGTCTACCCGGAGCGGGTCGCGGCGATCGTCAAGGGCATCGCCGAGGGCTGTGTGCTGGCCGGCTGCGCGCTGGTCGGCGGCGAGACCGCGGAGCACCCGGGGCTGCTGGGGGCCGATGACTTCGACGTCGCGGGCGCCGGTACGGGTGTCGTCGAGGCGGACCGGGTGCTGGGCGCGGATCGTATCCGTACGGGTGACATCGTCATCGCGATGGAGTCCTCGGGTCTTCACTCGAACGGGTACTCACTCGTTCGCCACGTGCTGTTCGACCGGGCGGGGATGTCGCTGGACCGGCGGGTCGAGGAGCTCGGCCGGACGCTCGGCGAGGAGCTGCTGGAGCCCACGAAGATCTACTCGCTGGACTGTCTGGCGCTGACCCGTACGGCCGAGGTGCACGCCTTCTCGCACATCACCGGCGGCGGTCTGGCCAACAACCTGGCCCGGGTGATCCCGGACGGCCTGCACGCCACGGTCGACCGGTCCACCTGGACCCCGGACCCGATCTTCGACCTGGTCGGCACGGCCGGTGACGTGGAGCGGCTGGAACTGGAGAAGACCCTGAACATGGGCGTCGGCATGATGGCCGTCGTACCGCAGGAGTCGGTGGACGTGGCGCTGGCCACCCTCGCGGACCGCGGCGTGGACGCCTGGGTCAGCGGCGAGATCGTCGAGCGTGGTGACCACACCGAGGCAGTGACCCTGACCGGTGACTACGCTGCCTGACCCGGCCGCCCGCAGGGCAGCACAGAACCCGGTCCGAGGTGACTACCCCGGACCGGGTCCGTGGAAATGCTGTGCACACCGTGCACGCACGACTGAAGAGACGTCGTACGTCAGGCGCGACGACGCTGCTGGGACGAGTTGCCCTCGTCCTCGTCATCGTCGTCTCGGTTGTAAAGGTCGGCGTACCGCGCGTACGGGTCGTCGTCCTCGTCATCCTCGAACGGCTCGCCGTTCGGCGGCTGCTGCGATGCCGGCTGTTGCGGCGATGCACCCAGCTCTTCGGCCAGGCGTGAGAGATCAGTCCCACCGCTGTTGTACTTCAGCTGGCGGGCGACCTTCGTCTGCTTGGCCTTGGCCCGGCCGCGCCCCATGGCTCGACCCCCTCAACGACGGGGCTCGACGGCCCCAGAGTCTTGACACGCGTTCATGATTCAGAGCGGACTCTCGACGGAGAGACCGGCCCGTAGGGCTTTAACGGTACCTGCTTCCGCGGCCATACGGTACGTCGCCCGCATCACCGACCGCTCGGCACGACCGGCAGGACGCCCCGTCCCCGCTGGTCAGCTGCGATTTTAACCTGTCCCGTGCGGCGACCCGCCGACGGGTGGTGAGGGATGTCTCCTTCACCACCCGTGATCCCTTACGCAGCGCTCAGAGATCGTTACGCGAGCGCTCCGCAGGCCATTTCCGTACCCACCGTGACGACGTCCGGTACGGTCCGTGACCGGTTCGGCGTCCGCAGGGGTGTGCGGGCCTGCTCGGGGCCTTCCGTGCGCATGATCGGATCGCGATCGGCTTCGGTCGGACCCGAGCATTCTTGGACATTGAGGAGCAGGATCGGTCGCATTTTCGCTTCGCGACCGGCTGGAAAAATGGCCTGAACCGATCGGCCCCGGTCCGGTCGGCACCGCCGCCGGGCGGCGGCACCGGTGGCTCAGCCCCGCCGGGCGTCCGCCATCCGCTGTTCGGCCAGCCGGTCCGCCGCCGCGGCGGGCGGAATGCCGTCCTCCTTCGCACGAGCGAATATCGCCAGCGTGGTGTCGAAGATCTTCGCCGCCTTGGTCTTGCAGCGGTCGAAGTCGAAGCCGTGCAGCTCGTCGGCCACCTGGATGACGCCGCCGGCGTTCACCACGTAGTCCGGTGCGTAGAGGACGCCGCGGTCGGAGAGGTCCTTCTCGACACCGGGGTGGGCCAGCTGGTTGTTGGCCGCGCCGCAGACCACCTTCGCGGTCAGCGCCGGTACGGACTCGTCGTTCAGCGCGCCGCCGAGGGCGCACGGCGCGTACACGTCCAGGCCCGGCGTACGGATCAGCGACCCGGTGTCCGGCGCCACCTGCACCTGCGGGTGCCGGCTGCGGATCCGCTCGATCGATTCGGCACGCACATCCGTGATCACGACCTCCGCGCCGTCCTGGAGGAGGTGTTCGACGAGGTGGTGGCCCACCTTGCCGACGCCCGCGACGCCGACCTTGCGGCCGCGCAGCGTCGGGTCGCCCCACAGGTGCTGTGCCGAGGCGCGCATCCCCTGGAAGACACCGAAGGCGGTCAGGACGGAGGAGTCGCCGGCGCCGCCGTTCTCGGGCGAGCGGCCGGTGGTCCACTTGTTGGTGCGGGCGACGACGTCCATGTCCGCGACGTACGTGCCGACGTCGCACGCGGTCACGTAGCGGCCGCCGAGGGAAGCCACGAACCGGCCGTATGCGAGCAGGAGTTCTTCGGTCTTGATCAGTTCGGGGTCACCGATGATCACGGCCTTGCCGCCACCGTGGTCGAGACCGGCGAGGGCGTTCTTGTACGACATGCCACGGGAGAGGTTCAGGGCGTCCAGCACCGCCTCCTCCTCGGAGGCGTACGCGTGGAAGCGGGTGCCGCCGAGGGCCGGGCCCAGGGCGGTGTCGTGGATGGCGATGACGGCCCGCAGGCCACTGGCGCGGTCCTGGCAGAGGACGACTTGCTCGTGGCCACCCTGCTCGGAACGGAACAGGGTGTGCAGGACTCCGCCGTCGGCGCTGACTGCGGGGGGACGTACGTCGGTCACGGTGGTGACTCCCATAAGTCGCGGAGGACGCCCGCCGGCGGCTCCCTGGAGCTTGTGGCAGGAGGAGGGCCGGAGGGCCGGTCGGGAAGAGAGTAAGACCTGAGGGGCGCGCTGATCGGTGCAGTGCGGAGGATCACCCTCTCCTGAGGGACAGGCGTGGGACGATTTGCCGTATCCCGAGCCGGGTGGCGTGAGTCAACTCCCGGCACTTTGCACCACTTTGCCAATCTTTGCGGTAGTTCTGCGGACGGCACGTCGCAGGAGACAAAGGAGCGGGCGTGGCCTTGGCGTCGTCGGTGATGGTCCCGTACGCGGCATATCTGCGGGTCTACGAGCCGCTGGCAGCGTTCCCCGAACCGGAGCGCTCCTACTGGGCGCGCTATGCCCGGCGCGCGGAGACCCCTACGGTTCAGGACGAACTTCGGCGGTCTCTGGCCGATTTGCTGCCGACCCCGCCGGTGCCGGTCCCGGTCCACGAGAGCAGCGACGCCTTCGTCACGGTCGTGGACGGTGTGACGTGCGTCTGCCCCTGGCGGACGCGGCTGCGGGGCTGGCAGGCCCTGGAGGAGCTGTCCGAACTTCTCCCGGCGCCCGTGCTGGACGCGGCGCTGCCCCCGGTGGTGCGGCGTCAGGCGGCCGCGGACTACGAGGAGTGGCTGGAGCGCAATCCGGACGCCCGGCCCTGGATCCGTACCGCCACCTGGCACGTACCGGTGCGCTGGTTCGCGCTCTTCGGGGACGGCGAGCGGGAGTACACCAAGAGCGAGCACGGGCCGGTGCTGCGGTACCGGACGCCCATGGTGCAGGCGCGGCGCCGGGTGGCGCGGGGCCTGCGCACGCTGCGCGACTCCCTGGAGGAGGGGCCGCTGATCGACGGCCTGGTGGACGTGGGCCGCTGGCTGGAGGAGTTCCATCCGCGGGCGCTGGTGGAGCTGGACTACGGCGGGCTGGTGCACGCGGTGCCCGAGGGGCAGCTCGCCGAGGACCGGTCGGCCGCCGAGGTGGCGGAGGGGCTGGCGGCGCTGCGCGAGGGGGACAGCGACCGGGCCGGCGAGGCGTACGAGAAGCTGTCGGACCGCTGGCGCGAGGTGCGCGAGCGTCAGTTCGCCAGCTGAGACGGGCGCTCCCCGCACCACGGGACGTGCCGCGGGACGGCCTGCGGCACGACAAAATGATCTGCGACTGTCGAGGCTCGTGCACACTACTGACACGGGGGCGTGGGACGTAGGTCCCGATCCGGGCGATTGCCTCAAGGGTGACCTAAAGCACTGACTTCGGGCCTTGCGGCCAAGCCATACCCTCGTGCCAAAATAGGACAAGGAGCCTGACAAGGGCCCCTTCCGCCCTACTAAGGGCGGATAGTTCGGTATTGCGCTCCTTGGTGGGTCTGATGGCGGCTGATCACCGTGTGACTGATCGTCACGGTGGTGTGACTGTCCGCTATGGCATGGTCCATCGGCTTCCGCCGAGGTTGAACACCTGAGAGGGCAATTCCATCGGTTTGGCCGACGTGGCTGGACAGATGGTGTAGTTGTAGTGCCGAGGACAAGCCGTTCGTCCTATAACCGACTCGGCCCGCGTCCGCCATTTCGGGCAACGCGGGTCAAGGTGCAGAATTTAGAGGAAAGAACCGTGATGGTTCGGTTCTCCCGAGGAGGCCGCTCATGACCGCTCGCACCCCTGACGCCGAGCCGCTGCTTACCCCCGCCGAGGTCGCCACGATGTTCCGCGTGGACCCGAAGACGGTGACCCGCTGGGCCAAGGCAGGCAAGCTCACGTCCATCCGCACGCTCGGAGGACACCGGCGCTACCGCGAAGCCGAGGTTCGCGCTCTGCTCGCGGGCATTCCGCAGCAGCGCAGCGAAAGCTGAACAACCGCATGACCGGGCTGTTTTCGGGCCCCCCAACCCGATTCCGGCCCGTGGAGCCCCACCCGGCTCCGCACCGCACCACCTAGTACCACACAGCACCACTCAGCTTCACACGACGCGGAGCCTGCCCCAACAGGCCCCACACCCGCACCATCTGGGTACGTCATCGATCGCGCTGGACTCCGCCGGGTCCAGCGCGATCTTTTTTGTGCGCGCGAGGACCCGTGCGGGCGGCCGGCCCGGCCGGCTGGACACCGCCCGCGGGGGCCGCCGTGGCAGGCCCCGCTGTTCTCCGGTCCAGTCCAAGGACTGCCGGGCGGGCGGTGCAATTGCACATATTAAATTGACCGGGTGTAGGGCGGCCGTAAGATTCCCGGTTCCGGAAACCCGGACGGTGACACCCGTCACAGCCCGGGAAGGTTGTGGTGCCGACGCCGCTGCGATAGAGGGCCGGAGTCCCTTCCCTCCCTCAACAGCCTTCCACCGCAGGGCCGGTGGGGAACGCGCCGTTGGTCACCGGGCCGGGGGACTTTGGTCCCCCCTCCCCTCCTCGGGCGCGGCGGTCCCTGCCGACGGCTCTTCGCGGGGTGCCGGGTCCGTGCCCGGTGCGGCGTCAGGGGCCGTGGACGGCCCCCTGAAGGGCCGCGCGGACGTCCGGGCGTCGGAGTCGGTGGCCGGTGCGCCGGCGGCGCGGCTGCGGGGCTCCATGGCGAGCCGCAGGAGACGGGCGCAGACGGGGCAGTGGCGGGTCAGGTGGCGATAGCCCGTGGCGGCCGACAGGTGGGCCCGCAGCAGCGCCCTGGTCTCGTGCCTGGCGGCTGTCGACATCGCACCCTCCTCCCGGCCCCGCGCCTTCCCTCGTGACTACCGGTGGTACGTACCCCGGTCAATACGCGCATCGGCTGGGGCCGTACGACCCGGACCTTCCGGCCACGGGGCGGAGCGCCGCTCCCGTCCACACTCCCCAGCCGCGGGCCGACGCAAACGGCCCGTACCCGGGAGGGGCGCGGGCCGGACGGCGACCGGTCGCGGCGCCGCCGCGCGCTCCCCGGCGTACGCCTGACACAACGCGATCGGCCCGCATCCTCGGAAGGATGCGGGCCGATCTGCTGCGGTCCTGACGGGATTTGAACCCGCGGCCTCCACCTTGACAGGGTGGCGAGCACTCCAAACTGCTCCACAGGACCTTGGTGCGGCTTCCGCTTGCGCGGTGCTGCGAAGCAAGACTCTACAGCAGGTCAGGGGGTGCGGTCGAACCCGGTCCCGCGGGGCCGTCCGGAGCGGCCCCGCGGCCGGTCACACCTTGGGCACCGCCGCATCCACGGCCTTGACGATCCGCTTGTCGGAGACCGGGTACGCGGTGCCGAGCGCATGCGCGAAGTAGCTCACCCGCAGCTCCTCGATCATCCAGCGGATCTCCCGCGCCTCGGGCGGCACCGGCCGCCCCTGGGGGTACTGCTCCAGCAGCCAGGCGTACTCGTCCTGCATCTCCTTGACCTTCGCCATCCGGGAGCGGTCCCGCTCGGCGTTGTTGGGGAGCTGCTGGAGGCGGCGGTCCACGGCGACCAGGTAGCGCATGAGGTCCGGCAGGCGTTTGGCGCCGTGCGCGGTCACGAAGCCGGGTTTGATCAGGGCGGCCAGCTGTTCCTTGACGTCCGTGAGGGACGGCAGCAGCGAGGCGAAGGTGGTGGCCTTCAGACGGCGCTCGCACGCCTGCCAGGCCGCCAGCACCTCCCGTACCTGCTGGACGGTCTTCATCGTGGCGTCCACCAGGTCGGCGCGGACCGCGTCGAAGAGCTTGCGGAAGGACTCCTCGTCCCAGGCCGGGCCGCCGTGCGCGGCGATCAGCCGGTCGGCGGCGGCGGTCACACAGTCGTCGAAGAGGGCCTGTATGGAGCCGTGGGGGTTGGCGGACAGTGCCAGCTTCTGTTGATTGGTGAGCTTGCCCTGCGCGAACTTGGCTGGGTTGCTCTGGATATTCAACAAGATCAAACGGCGGGTGCCGGTCCACATCGCCGTCCGCTGCTCCGCCTCGGTGTCGAAGAGGCGTACGGCGACGCTCGTGCCCTCGTCGACCAGCGCCGGGTACGCCTTCAGCGGCTGGCCGCCGCGCCGGGTCTCGAAGGTGCGGGGCAGCGTGCCGAGTGTCCAGGACGTCAGGCCGGTGCGCTGTTCCAGGCCGGCCGGTGCTCCGGTGCCCGCGGCGGCGCGGTCCCCGCCGCCCTTGGCGGGCCGCTCGGCGGCCTGCGCGAACGCCTTGGTGAGGGCCGCCTGCGTCTTCGGCTTGAGCTTCAGACGCAGTGCTTCCAGGTCCTTGGCCTCGGCCAGCTTGCGCCGGCGTTCGTCGACCACCCGGAACGTGATCTTCAGATGGTCCGGGACCTTGGCCAGGTCGAAGTCGGCCGGGTCGACCGGGACGCCGACCATCCGCTGGAGCCCGGCCGCCAGGGCCGTGGTCAGGCCCCCCTGGAGGGGCACGGTCGAGTCCAGGAAGCGGGCGGCGAAGTTCGGTGCCGGCACATAGTTGCGGCGGATCGGTTTGGGCAGCGAACGGATCAGTTCGGTCACCAGTTGTTCGCGCAGGCCCGGGATCTGCCAGTCGAACCCTTCGGAAGCGACCTGGTTGAGCACCTGGAGGGGAATGTGGACGGTCACGCCGTCCGCGTCGGCGCCCGGCTCGAACTGGTACGTGACGCGGAACTTCAGCTTGCCCTGCCGCCAGGAGTCCGGGTAGTCGTCCTTGGTGACGGCCTCGGCGGACTCGTTGATGAGCATGGAGTGCTCGAAGTTGAGCAGCTCCGGCTCGTCATGGCGCTTCTTCTTCCACCACGAGTCGAAATGCGCGCCCGATACGACGTCTTCGGGCAGCCGCTGGTCGTAGAAGTCGAAGAGCGTCTCGTCGTCCACGAGGATGTCGCGCCGCCGGGCGCGGTGCTCCAGCTCCTCGACCTCGCCGAGCAGTTTGCGGTTGTCGTGGAAGAACTGGTGGTGGGTGCGCCAGTCGCCCTCGACCAGGGCGTTGCGGATGAACAGGTCACGGGAGGTCTCCGGGTCGATCCGCCCGTAGTTCACCTTCCGCTGGGCGACGATCGGCACGCCGTACAGCGTCACCCGCTCGTACGCCATCACCGCGGCCATCTTCTGTTCCCAGTGCGGCTCGCTGTACGTCCGCTTCACCAGGTGCTGGGCCAGCGGCTCGATCCACTCGGGCTCGACCTTGGCGTTCACCCGCGCCCACAGGCGGGACGTCTCCACCAGCTCCGCCGACATGACCCAGCGCGGCGGCTTCTTGAAGAGCGCCGAGCCGGGGAAGACCGCGAACTTGGCGCTGCGGGCGCCCAGGTACTCGTTCTTGGCGTCCGTGTCCTTCAGCCCGATGTGCGAAAGCAAACCGGACAGCAGGGAGGTGTGGATGGGGTCGGGGGCCGCGTCCTGCTCGCTGAGATGGACCCCCATCGTCTTGGCGACCGTCCGCAGCTGCGAGTAGATGTCCTGCCACTCGCGTATCCGCAGATAGTTCAGGAACTCGTTGCGGCACATCCGGCGGAACGCCGAGGACGACAGCGCCTTCTGCTGCTCGCGGACGTACCGCCACAGGTTCAGGTACGCCAGGAAGTCGCTGGTCTCGTCCTTGAAACGGGCGTGCTGCTGGTCGGCCTGCTGCTGCTTCTCGGCGGGCCGCTCGCGCGGGTCCTGGATGGAGAGCGCCGCCGCGATCACCATGACTTCGCGTACGCACCCGTTGCGGTCGGCCTCCAGCACCATCCGGGCCAGCCGCGGGTCCACCGGCAGCTGGGAGAGCTTGCGCCCCAGCTGGGTGAGCCGTTTCTTCGGGTCCTTCTGCTTCGGGTCGAGCGCGCCCAGCTCGTGCAGCAGGTCCACGCCGTCCTTGATGTTGCGGCGGTCCGGCGGGTCGATGAACGGGAACTTCTCGATGTCGCCGAGGCCGGCCGCGGTCATCTGCAGGATGACGGAGGCCAGGTTCGTGCGCAGGATCTCGGCGTCGGTGAACTCCGGCCGGGTGAGGAAGTCGTCCTCCGAGTACAGCCGGATGCAGATGCCGTCGCTGGTCCGGCCGCAGCGGCCCTTGCGCTGGTTGGCGCTGGCCTGCGAGACCGGCTCGATCGGCAGCCGCTGGACCTTGGTGCGGTAGCTGTAGCGCGAGATCCGGGCCATGCCGGGATCGATCACGTACCGGATGCCCGGCACGGTCAGCGAGGTCTCCGCGACGTTGGTCGCGAGCACGATCCGGCGGCCGGTGTGGCGCTGGAAGACCCGGTGCTGCTCGGCGTGCGACAGGCGCGCGTACAGCGGCAGCACCTCGGTCTGCGGCAGGTTCTTCTTGTTGAGCGCGTCCGCCGTGTCGCGGATCTCCCGCTCACCGGAGAGGAAGACCAGGATGTCGCCGGGGCCCTCGCCCCGCAGCTCGTCCACGGCGTCGCAGATCGCGGTGATCTGGTCGCGGTCGCTGTCGGTGCCGCCCTCCTCCAGGAGCGGGCGGTAGCGGACCTCCACCGGGAACGTACGGCCGGAGACCTCGACGATCGGCGCGCTCGGGGCCTCGTCCCCGTCCGCTGCCGCCGGTACGGAGGCGAAGGAGCCGAAGTGCCGGGCGAACCGCTCCGGGTCGATGGTCGCGGAGGTGATCACGACCTTCAGGTCCGGCCGCCGGGGCAGCAGCTGGGCCAGGTACCCGAGGATGAAGTCGATGTTGAGGCTGCGCTCGTGGGCCTCGTCGATGATGATCGTGTCGTACTGGCGCAGCTCACGGTCGGTCTGGATCTCCGCGAGGAGGATGCCGTCCGTCATCAGCTTCACCAGGGTGTCCGGGCCGACCTGGTCGGTGAAGCGGACCTTCCAGCCGACCGCCTCGCCCAGCGGCGTCCTCAGCTCCTCGGCGACCCGCTCGGCGACCGTACGGGCGGCGATCCGGCGCGGCTGGGTGTGCCCGATCAGACCGCGCACGCCGCGGCCCAGCTCCAGGCAGATCTTGGGGATCTGGGTCGTCTTGCCGGACCCGGTCTCGCCCGCGACGATCACGACCTGGTGGTCGCGGATCGCTTCGAGGATCTCGTCCTTCTTCTGGCTGACCGGCAACTGCTCCGGATACGTGATCGCGGGCACCGCGGCGCGGCGCTGCTCGACCCGCAGCTCCGCCTCCTCGATCCCGTCGGCGATCTCGGCGAGCACGGCCGCGCGGGCCTCGGGCTTACGGATCCGGCGCGCGCCGTCGAGCCGGCGCCCCAGCCGCTGCTGGTCGCGCAGCATCAGCTCGGGCAGCCGCTCCAGGAGAGCGGGCAGGGAGGGGGCGGCACCGTCGGGCCGGGCGGAGGCAGGCTGACTGGACATACGTCCCCCAGGATCTCACCTCCGTGAATACGGTGGCGAACGAATTGCCGCCGGTACGGGGCCGGGAGGGCTCCCGGGGCGCGGGTGGGGTCTCCGCGCGGCCGTACCGGACGGACCCTCCCGGCCGTTTCCGACGGGCCCTCCCGGCCGTACCCGGCGGCCCTGGCGCACGGTGGGCCGACCACCAGGGGAATGTCCGGGATAGGTGCTTTAGCGTGGCCTTATGTCTGATCAGCACGGTGACCTCCCCCAGCCGCACGGCGCCCACGGACGGCCTCCCACCGCGGCCGAGAGATGGACCGCGTTCAAGAAGTCGCCCTTCCTGCCCGCGACCGTGCTGGTCTTCATCCTCGCCGTCGCCGCCGGACTCTTCGCGGGCTCGTACACGTACACGATGGCCAACCCGACCCCGCGGCACATCCCGACCGCCGTGGTCGGCCCGCCGGACTCCCCGCACGGCAAGGCCTTCGTCGGCGGCATGGAGAAGGCCCTGAACGCCTCCCTCCAGCTGCATGAGTACGACTCGTACGCCGCGGCCGCGAAGGGCATCGAGGAGCAGGAGGTCTTCGCGATCCTGCGGGTGCGGGACAAGAGCATGGAGCTGGACGTGGCCGGGGCGGCCGGCGCCCAGGTGGCGCAGGTGCTGGAACAGGCGGGGCCCGAGGTGGGCCAGGCGGTCGGCGTACCGGTCGAGGTCAAGGACCTCAAGCCGCTCCAGGAGGGCGACCCGCGCGGGCTCGCTCTCTTCTACATCTCGCTCGCCGCCGTGATCATCGGTTTCGTCGGCGCGATCCAGCTGAGCGTGCACGCGCGCGGCCTCAATCCGCTGGAACGGATCGCCTTCACCGTGCTGTACGCGCTGCTGGGTGCCTTCGCGATCGCCGCGGTCGTGGACTGGCTGCTGGGGGCGCTGGACCTGCCGTTCGTGGAGTCCTGGCTGATCCTGGCGCTGACGATGTTCACGTCCGGCATGGTCTTCACGATGTTCAACACCTTGATCGGGCGCTGGGCGATGATCCCGACGTGGGGCCTGATGGTGCTGCTGGGCAACCCGTCCTCGGGCGGCGCGGTCTCCTGGCCGCTGCTGCCGTCCGTCCTCGGACACATCGGCCGCTGGCTCCCGCCGGGCGCCTCGGTGAACGCGCAGCACACGGCCGTCTACTTCGGCGCCTCGCAGCACGTCTTCCCGTTCCTGGTGCTGGCCGGCTGGGCGCTGGTCTCGTGCGCGGTCTTCTGGACCTGGCGGCACCGGCACCCGGGCGGGCGCGAGGTGGGGGCGCTCACGTCCGGGGCGCACCGGGCGGGCGCACCGGACGCGTCGGGCGCCTGAGGTACGCGGGGCCGGACCCTCGGGGACCGGCCCCGGCTGCGCGGCCCGGTTTCGGCTGTACGGGGGAGGGGGCGGGCCCGGCGGGCGGAAAAGAAAGAGGCCCCGATCCGAAGATCGGGGCCTCTTCCCACTGCTGGTGGCTGGGGCCGGGGTCGAACCGGCGACCTATCGCTTTTCAGGCGATCGCTCGTACCAACTGAGCTACCCAGCCACAGCGGTCCTGACGGGATTTGAACCCGCGGCCTCCACCTTGACAGGGTGGCGAGCACTCCAAACTGCTCCACAGGACCTTGCACTGTGCGAGATCAAGCGTACCTGGTCTCGCACACGGTAATGCGTGCCCCCAACGGGATTCGAACCCGTGCTACCGCCTTGAAAGGGCGGCGTCCTGGGCCACTAGACGATGAGGGCTGATGGCCCGCCTCCGCGCCTTGTGGGGCGCCGTCGGGGACGTGAGAAGCATATGGGATGCGGGGACCGTTCGCCAAAACGGATTGTTCGAGCCCCTCCGAGGGGGTGTTCGGGAAGGGGCCTGGCGGGCGGACGGGAAGGGGGCGCGCCGGGCTCCCCGCTCGCCTCGCGGGCCTACGGGGGGCCGGGGGAGGCCGTGCCAGGGGGTGTCGTGACCGGGGACGGCGTGGCCCCCGGCCGGTTCTCCTTCGGCAGGTGGCGGCTGACCTCCGCCTTCGACAGCCCCAGCCCGCCGAGCGTGATCTCGTCCCACGCCTGGAGGTGCCGCGTCTCCCGGTCCAGGTAGAGGACGGACGCCTGTACCGGAGCGGGCTTCTTGCCCTGCACCGCGCGCAGCCCGCCGCCGCCCGTGGAGCCCTCGATCATCAGCCGGGTGCCCCGGGGGAGCACGCTGTTCTCGCGGTGGTGGACGTGCCCGGCCAGCGCCAGCGGGACCAGGCCGTCCGCCTCCGAAACCGCGACCGGGTTGTGCGCCAGCGCGATGTCCACGGGCGTCCCCGCGAGCCGCTGCGTACGGAGCGAGTCGGCCAGCTTGCCGCCGGCCGTGCGCTCCGAGAAGTCCCCCTCCGCGACGACCGAGCGGTCCGGGGTGAACTGCGGGTCGCCGACGCCCGCGATCCGCAGCCCGCCGACGCTCACCGCCCGCCCGTCGTCCAGGACGGTGGCGTTCTTGCGCGTCGCCAGGTACTTCTGCGTGGTCGTGGAGTCGTGGTTGCCGCGCACCCAGACGTACGGCGCGCCGAGCGTGGCGACCGGGTCCAGGAAGGCGTTCTCGGCGGCCGAGCCGTGGTCCATGGTGTCGCCGGTGTCGATGATCACGTCGATCTTGTACTGCTTCACCAGCGACTTGACGATCTGCCAGGCCGCCGGGTTGAGGTGGATGTCGGAGACGTGCAGCACCCGGATCGTGGTGGGGTCGGGCGCGTATGCGGGCAGCGTCGAGGTGGCTTCGTACAGCTTGGTCACGTTCGTCACCAGGCGCGCCAGCTCCCGCTGGTACACGTCGAACTCGCTGACGATGTTGCGGGCGTTGCCGACCACCGAGGGCGCCGAGGACAACAGCCCGGAGAACTTCGGCTCCAGGACCGACTTCGGGTTCCAGGTGGCGTACGCGGCGGCGCCCGACGAGGCCAGCAGGACGAGCGCCAGCCCGCCCGCGGCCAGCGCGCGGCGCGGCCGCCGGTAGACGGCCAGCCCCAGCGCGGTGGCGCCGGAGACGACCGCGACGCAGGAGCGGAAGGCGAGGGTGCCGGTGCCGCTGACGACGTCGCGGGTGACCTGCTCCTGGAGGCCGGCGAACCGTTCCGGGTGGTCGACCAGGGCCTGGGCCCGTACGGGATCCAGCCGGTCGACGTCGACGTCCAGCCGTATCGGCGCGTGGTGGCTGCGCAGCTCCAGGGCGCCCAGCGGCGAGACGTTGATCTTCGTGCCGCCGGAGAGCGACGGACGCAGTGTCATGTTCGTGTCCACCGGCCCCACGGGTGCGTGGATGCTGCCGACGATCAGCAGCCCCAGCCAGGCGCCGAGCAGGGTGACGGCCAGCAGGCCGAGGGCACGGGCGTACGGGTGCGGTGTGTGGGTGAGGGCGCTGGTGGGGGTGGTGTGGTGGGAGCGGTAGTCGCGGAGCACGGCGGCGGGAAGGCCCCGTACCCGGGCGAGCGCGGCACGGAGCAGCCGGAACACGGCGGGACCGGCCGAACCGGTGGAGCCGGAGGAGCCGGTGGAGTCGGAGGAGCCGGGGGAGGAGTCCCCGGACGGCGCGACACGGGCCATTGGGCGCGTATTCCCGGGCGCCGCGCCCGTCATGCCCGGAGAACGGCCTGTGCCCGCCGGGCCGCCGGCGGCGCCGCGCGGTACCGCCGCCGCGCGGTGGCGTGGCGGACAATGGGTGGTGTGCTGGAGATGACGCGCGAGGAGTTCGAGGAACTGGTGGCCGAGGCGCTGGACCGGATCCCGCCGGAGCTGACACGGCTGATGGACAACGTGGCGGTGTTCGTCGAGGACGAACCACCGGCCGAGGACCCCGATCTCCTGGGGCTGTACGAGGGGACGCCGCTGACCGACCGCGGCGAGTGGTACGCGGGCGTGCTGCCCGACCGGATCACGATCTACCGCAATCCGACCCTGCGGATGTGCGGGACCCGGGAGGACGTGGTGGCGGAGACCGAGGTGACCGTCGTGCACGAGATCGCGCACCACTTCGGCATCGACGACGAGCGGCTGCACGCGCTGGGGTACGGCTGACGGGCGGCCGGAGTGCTCGCGGCGGGCGGGGCGGCCGGTCCGCGCTCATGACGGCGCGGCCGGTTCGCGGCATTCGTGGCGTTCGGGGTGATGCCGCTGGTGGCCGGGGCGGAGATCGGGCCCGTACGGACGCGATCTCGTGCCCGCGGCGCGTGTCCTCCGGTGCCCGGCGGGAGTTGGGCAGGGCGTTCATCTCCGCAGTCTCCGCGCTCCGGATCCGGAGGTCCCGCCCGTGCGCCCGATCGCTTCCCCCCTTCCCGGCCCGGCCCTGAACCGGCTCGCCGCCGCCGTGGCCGCCGCCTCCGCCCTGGCCGCGTCGCTGAGCGGCTGCATGAGCGTGAGCGACGCGGAGCCGCCCAAGCCGTCGGGCTCCTCCGCGCGGCCCGACGGCGGGCCCGCGCCGGACGGCGGCACGGTGGACACCCGCGGCGGGAGCCCGGACCGCCGGGGGCGTACAGGCGGTGGCCACGGTGTGGAGGGGCACGCCGGGGCGCCCGCGAGCGATCACACGCCCTCGGCGCACGAGGCGCGGCCGGAACCGGAACCGGAGCCCGCTTCGGGCGCCGCGCCCGGTCCCGAGCAGCCCGGTCCGCCCGGCTCCGGCCCTGCCGCGCCGGGCCCGCCGCGGCCCGGCAGCGGCCGTCCCTCGTCGACCGCCCAGCCGCCCCGTACGACCCCGACCGTCAAGCCGACGCCGAGCGCCAGCCCGGACCCGCAGCCGAGTTCTCCCGCGCCGACCCCGTCGTCCGCGCCGCCCGCGCCCTCGAACCCGGAAAGCGGGGGGTAGCGGCGGGGGCGGGGAGCGGGGGTGGCGTACGGGAGGGCGGGGGCGTCGGAACGGGTGTGGTGCGGGTGAGGGCCGGGGTGTGCGGTGTGCACGGGGTGCGTGGTGTGCGGCAAAAGGCCAGGTGGCCGCGGTGGGGAACGGGGGTTCGGGAGGGCATTTGCCTTCCGGGGGCCCGAGTGAGTATGGTGGTAGATCGTTTGATCCCATTTGCCCGGCGCATGATGCAGCGCCGTGTGGCGCGTTCTCTCCCTTGCCGTGGCTGACCGCATTGAGGCGGTCGTTTGTGAAGTCTCACGGAGTTTGGGCGCGTGCCTGTGCCGAGACTCCGGAAGGTTTCGCATTTCGCATGTCTGTTTCCACTGACCAGTCCGTCCTGCCCGCTGCCGACGAGCAGGTGGCCCCCCAGGACCAGCCGCAGGACCAGGCCGTCACCGAGACGCCTGCCGAGGTGACCGAAGCGGCCGAGCCGGCCGCCGACACCGACGCCGACATCGACACCGACGCCGCCGAGGCCGCTGCCCCGCAGATCACCTTCGGTGACCTCGGCCTCGACGAGAAGATCGTCCGCAAGCTGGCCGCGAACGGTGTCACCACCCCGTTCCCCATCCAGGCCGCGACCATCCCCGACGCGCTCGCCGGCCGCGACATCCTCGGCCGCGGCCGTACCGGCTCCGGCAAGACCCTCTCCTTCGGTCTGCCGCTGCTCAGCCGCCTGGCCGGCGGCCACACCGCGAAGAAGCGCCCGCGCGGCGTCATCCTCACCCCGACCCGTGAGCTGGCCATGCAGGTCAGCGACGCGCTGCAGCCGTACGGCGATGTCCTGGGCCTCAAGCTCAAGGTCGTCTGCGGCGGTACGTCCATGGGCAACCAGATCTACGCGCTGGAGCGCGGCGTCGACGTCCTCGTCGCCACCCCCGGCCGGCTGCGCGACATCATCAACCGCGGCGCCTGCTCGCTGGACGACGTCGAGGTCGCCGTCCTGGACGAGGCCGACCAGATGGCCGACCTGGGCTTCCTGCCCGAGGTCACCGAGCTGCTCGACCTGGTGCCGTCCGGCGGCCAGCGGATGCTGTTCTCCGCCACGATGGAGAACGAGATCGGCACCCTGGTCAAGCGCTACCTGACCAACCCGGTCAGCCACGAGGTCGACGCGGCCCAGGGCGCGGTCACCACCATGACCCACCACGTGCTGGTCGTGAAGCCGAAGGACAAGGCGCCGGTCACCGCCGCCATCGCCGCCCGCAAGGGCCGCACCATCATCTTCGTCCGCACCCAGCTCGGCGCCGACCGCGTCGCCGAGCAGCTGTGCGACTCCGGTGTGCGCGCCGACGCGCTGCACGGCGGTATGACGCAGGGCGCGCGGACCCGCACGCTGGCCGACTTCAAGGACGGTTACGTCAACGTCCTCGTCGCCACCGACGTCGCCGCCCGCGGCATCCACGTCGACGGCATCGACCTGGTCCTGAACGTGGACCCGGCCGGCGACCACAAGGACTACCTGCACCGTTCCGGCCGTACCGCCCGCGCGGGCCAGTCCGGCACGGTCGTCTCGCTGGCCCTGCCGCACCAGCGCCGCCAGATCTTCCGCCTCATGGAGGACGCGGGCGTGGACGCCTCGCGCCACATCGTCGGCGGCGCCGGCGCCTTCGACGAGGACGTGGCCCGGATCACCGGCGCCCGCTCGCTCACCGAGGTGCAGGCCGACTCGGCGACCAACTCCGCCAAGCAGGCCGAGCGCGAGGCCCAGGAGCTCTCCCGCGAGCTGGAGCGTGCGCAGCGCCGGGCGACCGAGCTGCGCGAGGAGGCCAACCGCCTGACCGCCCGCGCCGCGCGCGAGCGGGGCGAGGACCCGGAGGAGGCGGTCGCCGCTGCCGAGGCCGCCGTGGAGGAGGCCGCCGAGGCTGTCGTACCGGCCCAGGCCGCTCCCGAGGCCGACGAGGCGCCGCGCCGCTCCTCGTACCGCGACGAGCGGGGCAACTACGAGCGCCGGGACCGCCGGGACAACGACCGTGGTGACCGTGGTGACCGTGGCGGCTTCCGTCGTGACGACCGTTCCGGTGGCGGGTTCAGCCGTGACCGCCGCGACGACCGCTCCGGCGGTGGCTTCAACCGCGACCGCCGTGACGACCGCTCGGGCGGCGGCTTCCGCCGTGACGACCGTTCCGGTGGCGGCTTCAACCGCGACCGCCGGGACGACCGTGGCGAGCGCGGTGACCGTGGCGGCTTCCGTCGTGACGACCGTTCCGGTGGCGGGTTCAGCCGTGACCGCCGCGACGACCGCTCGGGCGGCGGCTTCAACCGCGACCGCAGCGACCGCCCGAACCGTTCCTTCAACCGTGACGACCGCTCCGGCGGCCGCTCGGGCGGCGGCTACCGCTCCGGTGGCGGCGACCGTCCGTACAACCGCGACCGCCGCGACGACCGCCCCTCCTCGGGCGGCTACCGCTCGGGCGGCGGCGACCGTCCGTACGGCCGCCGTGACGACCACCGCGGCCACGGCACCGGCTCCTTCGGCCGCCGTGAGGACAAGCCGCGCTGGAAGCGCAACGGCTGACGGAGTCTGTGACAAGTGACAGAGTCCGCGACATCCGGCGATGTCGTCCTCTGTGACCGCGGGGCCCGCGCCGCACTTCCGTACTCCGGTACGGGGTGGGCGCGGGCCCCGCGTCTCAACTCCGTTTTCCGCGCGGCCCCTTGACCGCGCTCCCCGCCGTACGGCAGCCTCGCGCGCCGCGCCCGCCCGGAAGCGGACGCGGCGCCTCCGCCGGTCCGACGGCCTATGCCTTCGGGATGCGGCGGGAACGCGGGCTATGCTGCTCGGTGCGGGCCATTAGCTCAATTGGCAGAGCAGTGGACTTTTAATCCATTGGTTCAGGGTTCGAGCCCCTGATGGCCCACCACAGAAGGTCGGGGGAAACCCCCGTTGACCTGCTACGTAGCGCCCTCGTCGGTTTTATCCGACCGGGGCGCTACGGCGTTCTCCGTCCCATGCGTGCGCGATGCGTGAGCGGACGGCCCGGCACCCGCGGTGCCGGATACCGGACGGGCGCGGGGGATGAGCCGCGCGGCGGCCTCGGCCGCGGCCTGGTCGACCTCGGGCAGCAGGCTCGTGTACGTGTCCGAGGTCAGGGTGATCGTGGAGTGCCGCAGCGTCTCCTTGATCGTGTGGAGGTCGCCGCCCCCGCCGTGGGTGAGGGTCGCGGCGACATGGCGTAGATCACGAAGTGTGATCGGGGGAAGGCCGGTGACCGCCAGGATGCGGCGGAAGGTTTCGGAGACCGTCTCCGGGTGCAGCCACGAACCGTCCTCTTGAGTGAACACCTTTCCGGTGTCCTGCCAGGCCGGCCCCCACTGCTGCCGCTCCTGCTCTTGGCGCTCGCGGTGCGCTCGCAGCACGGCCACGTTCAGGCTGTCGAGCGCGATCGTGCTCGCGCTGCCGTCGGTCTTCGGGGCGGATTCGTACGGATCCCAGCCGTCGACCACGATCTCCTTCGCCGGGGTGATCAGCCCGGCGTCCAGGTCGGTCTCCGTCCAGTCCTGGCCGACCGCTTCGCCTCGCCGCAGACCGCGGGTTCCGATGAGGTGGAAGAGCGCGTAGAGCCGGTCGCCCTCGGCTGCGTCGAGGAAGATGCCGAACTGGGCCGGGGTCCAGACCATGACCGGCGAAGGCTTCTCGCCGGTCGCCAGCCACCGCTGGACGCGCTGGTCGGTCCAGAGCAGGGGCTTGGGCCGTTTGCCCGACTCCAGCTGGACATGGGCCGCCGGGTTGAAGGTGATGAGCTGCTGGGCGATGGCGCCGTTCAGGGCCGCGCGGAGGGTGCGGCGGATGCTCTGCCGGGTGGCGGGCCCCGCGACTTTCCGGAACGGCTTCATACGGGCCAGTACGGCTTGCTCCTCGGCCAACCGTGCCCGCTCCGCCGCTGTGGGCCGTCCGGGGCTGCTCGGCTTGCAGCGGGCGATCTGCTCGCGTCGGGCCGCGTTCTCCGCGATGATCACCTCGTTGTCGTCGGCGATGCCGTCGAACATCTCCACCAGGTGGCCGACGTTGAGCCGGTCGAGGCGTATATGCCCTATGCGCGGCTTGAGGTGGACGCGGAGGTGGGAGGCGTAGCCGTTGGCCGTCGTCTTCCGCACCTTCTTGGCCGCGAACCATTCGTCCAGCCACTCGCCCACGGTGAGGCGGCTGGTCAGGTCCAGGCCGTGCCGCAGCCGCCGCCGGGTCGCCTCGATGTCCGGCAGCGGGGCCTTCGCGTCAGCCACCTCCTCCAGCAAGTCGGCGATGCGCGCGAGATCCTCCGGGCAGTCGGCATCGGCCAGGCCGATCAAGGCGCGAATGTGATCCAGGTCAGCCTGAGCGGCCTTCAGCGACTCGTAGCCGGCGCGGCTGAAGGAACGGCGGGTGCCGTCCTCGCGGGGCGGCAGCTCCTGGCGCATGGAGTACGAGCCGTGCTTGCGGCTGGAGAGCTTTGGGCAGCTCTTGCCGAGCGGCTTGCCGGTCTTGGGGTCGCGGCAGTAGCAGCGGCGATGGGTGGAGCCCTTCAAAGGCAGTCCTCTGTGATGTTTTCGGTTTCCGGGTCGGGTGGGTCGACGTCGCCCAGTGCGGTGGGCAGGTCGGGTGGGGTGGCTCCTGCGTCGCGGATATCCCGACGGAGGTAGCGGAGGCGGTACTTGGCGGAGATGACCTGGTCGGCGTAAGCGCTCCGTTTGCGCTCGGCTTCTTCTTGCTGGGCGCGGCCGGTCGCTGTCCTGGTCGTGAACCGGGCCCGCTCCTCTTCTTCGAGCGCGGCAAGAGCGGTGCGTACGAGGCTGGCGTGCAACTCGAAGCTGGGGACCAGTCCAGCGTCGTACCCGGAGAGCTCCTGTTCGCCGGTGAAGCGGCGTAGGGCATCCCAGGTGGGGACGAGGTCCTGGAAGGGGAGTTCCTGCGTCCGGTCCACGTAGCCGACTGGGAAGATCAGGCAGATCGGGTACGTCCGCAGGGCGGTGGCCAGGACCATGACGTCCACCAGCGGGAGGTTGGCCCGGCGGCCGGACTCCATGTTGGCGATCACGTTGCGCGGGATGGGATGCCCGAGCTGCTCGCACCGGTCCGCCAAGTCCTGCGCGCTCCACCCCATCTCCTTCCTCCTGCGCCGGACTTCGCCGGCCACGTTGGCCTTGACCCGGTCCGCCCACTCGGGAACGTCGTCCTCTTCATCATCGAAATCGATTTGTGTCATGCAGACACATTAGCTTCGTCATCGTAGTAGGTGAGCGCCTGGAGACGGACGTGACACCCACGTTCGCCGACGGCTGTACCGGAAGAGGTGCACACCTATGCGCGAAGACTCGACGGCCGAACGGTCGAACGGGATGAGCCGGGAGGAGATTCTCGCCCTCCCCGCCGCCATTGACCTGGACACCGGCAATCGAGCGCTGGGGCTGGGGCGGAGCAAGGGCTACGAGCTGGCCAAGCGCGGCCAGTACCCGTGCAAGGTCCTGCGGCTGGGGCATGCCTACCGCGTGGTGACCGCCGACCTGCTGGAGCTGCTGGGCCTGGCGGCGTGAGGGCGGCGAAGCGTAGCAATGCGTTCTGCGCTGGGCTGACACAAAGACGCTGGACTGTGCCGGGGTGTGGCCGTACGGTCTGTGGTCCCTCACCGCGGTCGAACGGCCGCGAGATGTGGGTGGGCCCCCGGCGGGGCAACGCCGGAGGCCCGTGCAAAACCCCTCCATGGCCTCGTATGAACCGACCCGGCGGCAAGGGCGGGCAAGCCCGGAACCGCCAGATGAGGAACTGCCCTGTGCAACCTACGACACCCGGTCCGAATTCCGTGGGTGGCCAAGCAGCCTGGCCGACCGTGGCAATCCCGGGGGAGACGGGTGCTCGCCCGGCCGACGACCGGGCCGGAGATGTGGACGAGCCCACGGCGGGCAGCGCGTCGGACCAGGCGTCGGCCGAGGAGTCCTCCAAGGCGAGCGTCAGGGGCCTCGTCGGTCCCCTGACGCAAGGCGAGCAGGTACTGGCTGACCTGCGGGCACAGGTACGGCGCTACGTGATCCTGCCGAGCGATGAGGCCCTCACGGCCGTGACGTTGTGGGTGGCGGCCACCCATCTGCAGCGCGCGTGGCAGCACGCTCCCCGTCTGGCGGTGGTGGGTCCAGCCAAGCGGTGCGGGAAGTCGCGGCTGCTGGACGTGGTGACCGAGACGGTGCACAACCACCTGATCACGGTCAACGCCAGCGCGTCGGCGATCTTCCGATCGATCACCGACGAAGACCCGCCGACCCTGCTCGTCGACGAGGCCGACACCCTCTTCGGCACGGCCAAGGTGGCGGAGAAGAACGAGGAACTGCGGGGCCTGCTGAACGCCGGTCACCAGCGCAACCGGCCCACCCTGCGGGTCGGCGGCAACGATCACAAGCCGCAGAAGTTCCCCACCTTCGCCATGGCGGCGCTCGCCGGTATCGGTGACCTGCCGGACACGATCATGGACCGGTCCGTGGTCATCCGGATGCGCCGCCGGGGACCGGGGGAGAAGTACGAATCCTTCCGCACCGGACGCGACACGCCTGCCCTCCACAGAACCCGCGGTCGACTCGCCGCATGGCTGAAGCCGCTGTACCGGCAGGCGATGGACCTCGAACCGGACATGCCGGTCGAGGACCGCGCGGCGGACACCTGGGAACCGCTGGTGATCGTCGCCGATCTCGCCGGAGGTGAGTGGCCAGGACTTGCCCGCACCGCCTGCCGTTCCATGGTCGGTTACGAGGCCGGGCAGGACGAGGAGGGGGGCCTGCGGACCCGCATCCTGGTCGACGTCCGCCGGGCCTTCGCCGCCGAGGGCGACCCCGCGGTCCTGCGGACGAGCCGTCTGCTCGACTACCTCAACGCGGACAAGGAAGCGCCGTGGGCCGAGCACGGCGCCAACGGCCTCACCCCGCGCGGCCTTCAGCTGCTGCTGAAGGACTACGGCATCAGCTCGGCCAACCGCCGCTTCCCCGACGGTGCCCAGGCCAAGGGCTTCGCGCGGAACCAGTTCGTCGACGCGTGGTCCCGCTACTGCCCCGAGCCCGCGCCAGCGGCCGGGGCCGCCCATCCAGTGGCTGAGCCGTTGCCCGGCACCACCACCTAACCCGACTCGACCCGTCGCACTCGTCCCCGCCCAGGTCAGCGCGGGGACGAGTGCCCGGCCCGCAACGAGTCGACCCGACATCACCGCGCCACTCGTACCTGCCCTGACCAGGCACGCAACGAGTGGTACGAGTCACCGCACCGCACGGCGGCCCACCGCTCCATGAGCCCGTGGCCGCCGCCCAAGCTGGAGCTCCACTTGCTTTCGCCCCACCTCACCGCCCCGGCGTCCCTACGGGGCACCGCGGCGATCCGTCTCGGCATCATCCTGCTCGGCGCGACCGGCTTCGCCCTCTCCTACGACGCCCTGCGCCAGATGGCCGTCGCCATCCACATCCGTGGACTGCTGACGTACGCCTTCCCTCTCGTGATCGATGGGTTCATCGCCATCGGCGTCGGCGCCCTGCTCATCCTGCGCACCGCGCCACCGCACTCCCGGCTGTACGTCTGGACGCTTGTCGGCATCGCCACCGGCACGAGCATCTGGGCCAACGCGCTGCACGCCATCCGTCTCAACCAGCAGACCCGCCACACCGGGCTGCACCTGGACGATGTGACCGTCGGTGCGCTTTCGGCTATCGCCCCGCTGGCCCTCGCCGGTGCCGTCCATCTCTACCTCGTCATCCGCCGCCACCCCGCCAAGGACGGCGGCCCTCAGAAGAACGCCACCGCATATCGCCACGCCGACGACACCCGCCACAACGACGGTATGGCCGGTTGTCGACAATCCCTCCCCGCCGAAGGCGACCCCGACTGGCAGGACCCTGCGCTGAGGACTGGCGCCGATGAGGTGGCGGAAAGTCAGCAGGATGTGCCGGATGCCCCGGCACGGGCCGCCAAGCCCAGGGGCCGGCAACCCAGCGCCACCATGGACCAGCTCCTCACCATCGGGCGCGGCGCTCCCCGAGGACGCGGTGGACGCATCTCACGCCGCAACGTTGAAGCGGCCATCCGGGCCGAGGGCTTCTCCGTGGGCAAAGACCGCGTGGACGAAGCCACCCGTACCCTTCAGGCCGAACTCGACGAGGCCCCGGTCGGGGCGACGTAAGCCTCGCAGCCACACCCGTCCCACCTGCGACTGACCCGTACCACCCGTCCCCGCGCAGGAGAGCGTGGGGGCGGGGGCCCAGTCCGCAACGAGTCGACACGACAACACGCACCCACCCGTACCTGCTCTGACCAGGCACGCAACGGATGGGACGAATCAACGCCGATCCAGCAATGCCGCCTTGGAGAACCGTCCCATGCACGACTCGCACCATGTACCCACCAGCGACCAGCAGGAGATGACCACCACCGCAACCAGCGCAGCAAGGTATCCCGTTGGACCGTCCAAAGGCCGGCCCAACGGGGAAGCCTCCGCCCCGGGGGTGACGGAGGGGCTCGGGCACCAGGGGGTGCCCGAGGAGGAACAGCCCGCCGACACCAGCGCTGAGTCGCTGCCGCGTGCCGCCGACGCTGCCGCCGTGCACCGCGTCGCCCGCCGACGCAAGCGCGAAAAAGTGCAGCGCACAGAGCGCGTCGACGTGCGCTACAGCGCCGATGAGAAGGGCGAGATCCTCGCCGAGGCCAGGGCGCTGAACATCGCCGCCGCCCACTACGTCGGCGCCATCGTCATGGCTCACATCCATGGCGAACTCGGCCTGCCGGGACAGCGCACCCCGCTCGATGACTACATCGACGAGCTCACCGCTCTGCGCCAGCAGGTCGCCAAGACCGGCCACAACGTCAACCAGATCGCCAAGAAGCTCAACTCCGGCGGCGATCCACACTCTGGGGACACCGCCGGCCTGGCCCAGGCCGAGTGCACCCTGACCGCAGCCGCCACCGCAGTTCGCCACATCGCGGCAGCGGCGAACGAGGCTGTGGCCCGGAAGGCGGACTGATGATCGCCAAGATCGGCAGCGGTAAGGACACCGCCGGTCTCATCCGTTATCTCTACGATCCCGGCCGGGCCAACGAGCACACCGACCCGCACCTGGTCGCCTCCTGGGACGGCTTCGCCCCCGACCCCGGCCGCACCGAGAACGCCACCGTCGTCGCCACAAGGAAGCTGCTCGCGGCGGATCTCGACCTGCACGTCAAGCAAGCCCGCCGCCTCGGCCGCGCACCGAAGCAGCACGTGTGGCACTGCTCGGTTCGGGCCGCCCCCGACGACCGCACCCTCAGCGACGCCGAATGGGCCACCATCGCCCGCCGCGTCGTGGCGGCCACCGGCATCGCCCCCGACGGAGACCCGGACGGCTGCCGCTGGGTCGCCGTACGTCACGCCGATGACCACATCCACATCGCCGCCACCACCGTCCGCGGCGACCTCCGGCCCGCCCGCCACTGGAACGACTACCTCACCGCGGACAAGGAACTCGCCGCCATCGAGCAGGAATACGGGCTCCAACAGGTCCGCCGTGGCGACCGCACCGCCGCCAAGCGCCCCACCCGCGCCGAACGGGAAAAGGCCCGCCGCGGCGGCCATGCGACGACCGCCCGCGAGCACCTGCGCACTACCGCCCGCACCGCGGTATCGGTCGCCACCAGCACCGAAGAGTTCCTCGGCATCCTCATGGCCACCGACAACGTGCTCGTCGAGACCCAGCGCTTCCCCTCCGGCGACCTCCGCGGATACAAGCTCGCCCTCAAGGGCGACACCAACGCCGCCGGCGAACCGATCTGGTACTCCGGCTCCAAACTCGCCCCCGACCTGTCTCTCCCCAAGATCCAACAGCGCCTCGAAGCCACCACACCCCAACCCAAGCCTGGCCGGGGCAGGCCCAGCCCGTGGCACCAGGCCATCACCGCTACCGAGGGCATCCCCGAGTTCCTCGACCAAGCCGACGACGAAGCCGCCCAAGCCCACCTGGCCGCCTTCGGCGAAGCCCTCGACGCCCTCCCCCTCCTCGCACCCCAGAACCTGCGACCCCAGCTCCGCCAAGCCGCCGCCGTATTCGAGCGCGCCACCCGCTCCCGCATCCAGGCCGAACACCACCACGCCCGCACCCTGCGCAGCGTCCTCCGCGCCATGCTCCGCGAACCCGCCCCCAAGGACGGCGCCGCCCTGGCCATGCTCCTCGACGCCGCACTCCTCGTCGCCCTCGCTGCCACCCGCTGGCACCACCTGCGCCACCACGACCAGCAGGCCACCGCAGCCCAGCAAACCCACCTCCACCTCCAGGCCGCCTACGACAAGGCCGCCCCAGCCCCACTGGCAGCCATTGCCCACCGCAAACCCGCCGCCCCCACGATTGAACGGTTCGTTGCGTTGGTCCGTGAGACGGTTCCCGCGCACGCTCAGCAGGTCCTCGACGACCATGCCTGGGATGCCCTGGCCACCACTCTCGCCGACGCCGAAACAACCGGACACCAGCCCGCCTCACTCCTCCAACAGGCCGCCGACCAGCACACTCTCAGCGATGCCCGCTCACCAGCCCGCACCCTCACCTGGCGCATCCACCGCCTCACCCAGTACCCGGCCGCCGCTACCCGAACCCGTGCAACCACCGGCACCAGGCCGTCCGGCCGTGCTGGCACAGAACCTCGTACTCCGCACCAGCCCCCCACGGTAGAAGTACAAAGGCGGCATCGTTGATCGCTACGACGTGGCCACCGCTCTTGTGACCGGAACAGGTTGATCAGCCTCCAGAGCGCGGAATGCGGCGACCAGAGGCTGAGGTCCCAGCTGCATCACGGATGAGAGTGCGCTGACTTCGTGGCCGGCAGCCCACACTCCGGTCCGGGGAGGACGGAATGGGATGACGGTGATGCCGCAAGCATCGAACAGGCTGGCCTTCAGATATTGCATACCGCCCATGCCACATAGGTAGGCCGACGCTCCGGTGGCGGCAGCGAGGTCGACAAGGCGCTGTGTCCGGCCTGGTCGGGAGGGCAGGGAGCTGCTGCGCAGAATGTGGCCGGGCCAGCCGAGGGTCTTCAGGAGGGCCCGGGTGGAGGCTTCGGCCACGGCAGCGGTTCTGCCGCTGGTGGTGATCAAGTCGAGGACCGGCACGAAAGCTGACCGCAAGGCTGACCAGTGCGGGCTGGCTGCGTAGCAGTGCCGGAGGGTGTGCTGGACACGGCGGCGTACGCGGGCCGGGTCGACGATCTCCGCTTCACGAACGGGGGTCGATCGGCCGTTGGGAAGGTGGGTGGGCAGGGAGAGCCACTGCCGCCGTGCCGGGTCGTTCAGGGCTGCCAGGCGGGCTCGGTGCTGGTAGTCGCGGCGGGCGAACTGTACGTCGTCGAGGACGATCCAGTAGTCGGCGGCGAACAGCTTGGCGAGGGTGGTCAGCCGGGGGAAGAAGTTGGGCTGATGGATCGCGCACCGCCCGCCTGGCGGCGGCAGGTCAGGAGGTGAGGAGACGGCTGTCGAAGCCGTCCTTGATGAGGGATTGATAGGCGGCATGTACGTCCTCCGGGACGTCTTGCTCGATGGCGAAACCGAGCTTGGGGTACTCGATCACCCGCTGCATGTCGCCGACGAGCATGTCGGTGACGAATGCCTCGTCACCGATCGCCTTGAGGTAGTCGTCGAACTCCAGCGGTTCGGACGCGCACACCACCTCCACCTCGGGCCAGACCTTGCGGCAGGTGGCGTAGGCGCGTCGTTCCATGTACGGCATGGCGGTCAGCAGCACCGATTTCGGGGTGATGCATGCGGCGGCCAGCACCTCGCGGGAGAAGGCGATGTTCTGGCCGGTGTTGGCGGCGTTCGGCTCGATCAGGACCGAGGCGTCGGGGACGCCGAGGCCCAGGGCGTGCTCGCGGAAATGGACGGCCTCGCCGCGCGGGAAGCGGGCGGCGGTGTTGGGGCTGTTGCCGCCGGTGAAGATCAGGGTGGGGAAGAGGCCGGCGTGGTAGAGCTCGGCGGTGAAGGCGGCGACGCGCAGGTCGTGGCTGCCCAGGCCGATGGCGACGTCGCAGGGCCTGAGCTGGTGATTCATCTGGTGGTAGTCCCAGATCAGTTTCGCGTTGTGCCACTGGCCTTCGGTGATGGTCTGCTGCTTGTCCGTCACTCGTTCTCTCCCTGGTCACCGTCGCCGGGGGCGGTCTGCCCCCTCGCTTGTGGTCCGGATGCCCTCGATGCTGCCCAGCTGGTGGCTCATGCCGTACTGGGCGGCGACCTTGGCGGCGCGGTCGAGGACTTGCAGTCCATCATTCCGGGTGGCCGGGTCGGAGAGCAGAATGTGACCGTGGGCGGTGTCCAGACGCACGCGTTGCATCGGTGAGTCGGTCGAGCCGGTGCGGCGGGCGATGTCGATGAAGTGCAGGGCCTGGGTGAGGTCGCCGGCGCCGCGGTGGGCGAGGGCGAGCTTTTGGTGAGCCACCGACCAGTCGTCGGGTTCGGCCAGGTCTTCGAAGTCACGGATGGCGGCCATCATGACGCGGGAGGCGTAGTCGTGGTTGCCCTCCTTGCTCAGCGCGGTCCCCACCCACAGCCGGGCACGGGCCCTGTCACGACGGGAGAGACGGTCGTCGACAGCTAGGGACTCATAGTGGCGTGCGGCCAGTACCAGGCGCCCTGACATTTCGGTGACCACCGCCAGCGACAGGTCGAGCTGCGCGATGCGACGGGGAATGTCGAGCTGGGTGAACAGCGCGCGGGCACCGGTGTAGGAGTGCTGGGCCGACAGCGTTCCCAACACTGCGCCCTGGTCTCGGTGCAGGTCGCCGAGCAGGGCGGTGGAGCGGGCGAAGAGGTACAGCCCCTTGTCGTCGAGTTCCGCTGGCCCGAAGCGCTCCAGCCAGCGGTTCAGCAGATTGTCGGCGAAGGCGAAGCTCTGACGGGAGAGGGCGACCACCACCCTGTCCAGGTCGTCGGCCCAGGACTCATACTCCCAGGTACGCGAACCTGAAGCGGTGACACGGCGCCCCGCCCCTTGACCAGGTCGGCCGGTCTCCGACAGATGCGTCTCGAAGCGTAGATGGACCGCTGCGTCCGCGCGGGCCAGGGCGGTG
Source organism: Streptomyces paromomycinus (assembly GCF_003865155.1). Taxonomy (NCBI): domain Bacteria; kingdom Bacillati; phylum Actinomycetota; class Actinomycetes; order Kitasatosporales; family Streptomycetaceae; genus Streptomyces; species Streptomyces paromomycinus. Next base: position 5,213,250 of record NZ_BHZD01000001.1, read on the forward strand.
TCCAAGATCGCCTGGGTGTCCGGGCGAGGCTCGGTGGTGGTCAGGAGTTTGTCCCACTTGGCGACGGTCCGTGCCGCGACACCGAGATGTTCAGCGAAAGCCCGCACACTCATCCGCAGGGCGAGGCGCAGGGCGTGGGCCTCCAGCCCGGTCCAGTGGTGCACGGTCGCCACGCGTCGCTCCCTTCCGGACAGTATGGAAGCACGAGGCAGCTGCGCGGGGACACGTAAGTGCAACGGAAGTACGACAGCCGGTCATTTCCCGCTGACGGAGGCCGGGCCACTCTCGAAGTACCGGCCGGAATCATGAAGTCCGCCCCGGTGCCCTCCCGCTTCCCGAGACCTTGGACGGTCACCCGCATGGAACCCCTCACGGAGCACCGCCCGGTGAACGACCCGCTCGTTTACGGCTTTCTGAGGCTCACCCCCGACGCCGATGCCCGCCGAGCCGCTTTGACGGGCGCCCTCGCGGAATACTGCCGCAGCCACGAACTCATTCTGGGTGGGCTCTTCATCGAGCTGGGGACGAGCACGTGCGCCCGCACCGCAGCCTTCACCGGGCTCCTGGATGCGCTGGCCCTGCCCGATGCCTATGCCGTCGTTCTTCCCGCTGCCTCCCACTTGGGCCCCAGGCCGATAGCGGCCGAACGCAAGCGGCAGATCACCGGTTCGGCGGGAGTGCGGTTGCTGCTGGTCCGCGGCGGCAAGTCGGCCCGATGCCGAGCACTGCCGTCCAGCGGATGTGGTCCACACCCCGAACCGGTATCGGACACCGAAACATGAGGCTCCTCATGCCCGACCCCGCACGCAGGTCCTTCCCCGCCGTGCCCGAGTCCGTCGGCCGGGCCCGAAGCTTTGCCGATCGCACCCTGACCTCCTGGGGCCTGCAAGGACGGGCCGACGACGTCCGCCTGTGCGTCTCCGAACTGGCTACCAATGCCGTCACCCACGGCTCGGTGCCCGGCCACGACTTCACCCTGACGGTGACCGCCGAGGACGACGCCGTCTGCGTTGAAGTCCGTGACGCCAGCCCACGCCACATACAGCTACGTCACCCCACCAGCGTTGACACCACCGGCCGTGGCCTGCACCTGGTCGGAGCTCTCAGCGATGAATGGGGCGTGTCCGAGTACGACTCGGCCAGCAAGGCCGTCTGGACCCGATTCAAGACCACCCCGACGCCGAAGAAGGCACCATGCTGATCACCTGCACGCCACCGGCCGTCGTCAACGGCCCCGACCCGGGTCTGATGGCCGCACTGGGCGCCTGGACGTGGCTCGGTCTCGACCCGACCGAAATCCCTCTCGCCCACCTCCTCCTCGCCCATCCCCCAGGCCGCACCGATCGCGATACATCTACAGCCATCGAAACGCGCATGCGATGCATCGCCACTTCCCTGGGCGGTCCGGCCACTGCACAAGAACGCCTCCCGGACCTCGGTGCCCGGCTCCTCATCGTGCGCCCCACTACCGTCCTGCTGCGCTTCGACGGCACCCGCTACGGCGTACGGCTACCGGTCCGGCCCAGCTGGTCCGAGCACGTACGCCGCAACGGCCAGGCGCTGATCACCATCGGCCTCGCCCCACTGTCACGAAGCGCCGGCCTCACCGATGTAGACGCCTACCTCAACGTCACGCTCGCCTGCGGCCGCCTCCTCTTCGGAGTCGTCCACCCAGCCTGAGCACCGATCGTGTGCACGATCAGTTATCCGGTAGCGGGCCCCGGCACCAGCTATTTCACTGCCCCACGTCCTCCGGCGCCGCCCCTGCGTACGGGTGGACGTACCGGCCCTTGTTGAAGGGAGTGAACCACGAACCGATCGCCATCGGTGTGACTCCGAGGGCCTCTCCCGCAGCGCCTTCGTCGATTTCGTCCACCGAGTCGTCGTACAGCCACTCGTGGTCCATGTCCTCGTAGACATTTTCGGTGAATGCTTCGAGGGCCGCTGCCACGCTTTCGTCCATCAGGCCGAATGTCTCCAGGCACACGCTCGCCTCACGCAACAGGAGCCTCAGGGCGAGTTCCTCGGCGAGACAGCTCAGTTGCTGGAAGGTCCCGCTCGTGAAGCGGGAGGTCATGGCGATCGCCGTCACCAGGAAACGGCGTGCGAAGTGCGCGTCGTATTCAAGGGCATAGCGGCCGGGAAGCTCCTCCAGGAGCCACAGCGGCTTCTCGCACTCAGCGACATTGCTTCGTGTCTGGGTGAGGGTCTGCACGTCCTGAAAGAGCTCATCCACCAGCAGATGGGTGCCGTACACCAGAGCGCCGGCGGCCAGTTTGGCATCTTCCGCTAGTAGTCCGGCGTCGACGTCCTCCTCCCCTTCGCCGTCATCGTCCTCAGGGTCGAGCACGCCGAACATGACCGGTGGGAAGGAGCGCAGCTCAGCCGACATGGTCAGCATCCGACTCCGGGCGGCCTGTGTCTCTGCTTCCGCGTCGTACTTTTCCTGGCCGCCACCGGCGCTCGTCCTTTCGGCGTGGTGAGCCTTACGAGCGGCTGCGTCGGCCGGCGAGGTGTCGGGGCCGTCCGCAGCGTCGAGGCTCTCCTGGGCCAACTTCGGGTGCAGCTGAACCTCGCACCGGTCGACCGTCCACTCGGCCAGGAGCTCACTACGCTCCAGCAACTCGCCCACCACCGTCTGCACCGCCTCCTCGGCGAACTCCAGCGCCGGAGCGTCGACGAAGATCTTCAGCAACGCCCCGCCCGGATGAACGGCGACGATCGACTCGAAGATGTCGACCTCCATGCCGTCCGGCCCCTCGATGGTTTCCACGGAGCTGATGCCCTTTTCGAGGAGCGCCACAGCGCCGGCACGTTGCAGCGCGTCCATCTCCGGAGATCCGACCGGGATGCTGGTATCCACCGTCACGGCGTAAGTCACACGCTCAGGGTGCCAGGGCCGCACAGGGGTATGGAGAGAAATCGTCCAGTTCGTCACTGACTTGTGCTCGCGACGGTCATCGTCCGACCCGCGGAGGCACGTACGCATCGTGACGGCGCCGCCGCCTCGTCTGCGTCCCGAAGCCGCGGCACACCAGTCGGGTCCGCTCGAACTGTCCACCACCGAGGCTGTGCGACATCCAGGCACCCTCGACACCGAACCCGACAATGTCCGGGTTGCCGTCGCCGGAGACCGAGTTGATCGGCTTGCTATGTGCACGTGTGGTTCCCCCTCCAGAACCCTCGTCCAGCATTCCGACCCTGAGTCCAAAACAGCACAAAACCTCCAGCAATGACCCTGTTCTTGGGTCTAGCCGCAGACGGCGATGAGAAATCAAAGCGGACTTCGATAGGTAAACGGGTTGAGGAAGGGGGGTATGGGATATCAACCGTTCGTCATTGAGAACAAGGCGCCTGTCTGGGAAATGGATCCGACGGACGTTCAATACGGATGACAGATGGGACTCGCCGCCACCGATCAAAACGCACCTTCACAGTTCAGGACGGCATCAGATGACTGAAGGCCCTTGATGCTCGAGTTTCTCATCGTGCCCGGCTGCTCAGCGGGTCGTTCTCAGGCTGCGGCATCCATCATCAGGCTGGACCGCCAGGCGATGGCGGCTGCCCGTATCCGGTTGTCCACACCGAGCTTGAGGAGGACGCCCCGCACATGGTCTTTGACGGTCTCCACACTGATCGTCAGGCGTACGGCGATCTCGCGGTTGTTCAGCCCTTCACTGATCAGGGTGAGCACCTCGCGCTCGCGCTCGGAGAGAGAGTCGAGCCGATCCAGTATCTCCGGGGGAAGGGTGGCTGCCAGCCGCGATTCCTTCGGGGCCCGAGCGGACCGCAGGAATCCGTCGATGATGGTACTGGCCACCGAAGGGGAAAAGGCCCATCCCTTTCGCGCCACTTCGTGGACCGCCTGCACAAGCTGCCTTGGATTGCAGTCCCGGAGCAGGTAGCCATTAGCTCCGGCGATCAGCGCACGCTGCACCTGATCACCCTCGTCGTCCCCGGCGAGCACCAATACCCCCGGCGATTTGGAGAGTCCGCGCAGCTGCCGGACGGGGTTGAAGCTCCCTCGCATCGCTCGTGTGCTGAACAGGACTACGTCGGGCCGCATTGAGCGGACCAACTGGAGAGCCTGGAGAGTGCCGCCGTCCGCCACCACCCTAAGGCCGTCTTCCATCTCCAGCAAGATGCGCAGAGAAGCACGGGCGAGCCCCTCGTCATCTATTACGGCGACTTCTATCACGTGCAGGTACCCCTACGTATGAGCCTCACTCGATTCATAGTACAGAAACTGCACATAGGAGCTGACCACCTCAGCGCCCCCTGTTGAGGGGTAGCCGTCACTGCTCACCCCCCCTGATGGGCCGGGTGGCCTCCCCCTGGTGGGTCGGGAGTCTGCACTTTTCCCCAATATCAGGGGTGTGCATGAATCCATAAGCCTCATAGATTGAGGATCGCGCTACTCAGCCGCATGCAACTCAGTGAAACGGAAAAAGTCGTGACCGCGTACTCAGTTCTCCTGCCGTTTCTGCCTCGACGGCCAGAACAGGTGCTGCCGTACGCTGCCTTGGTTCAATGGACCCGGGCACAGCGGTTGTGGCAAGGCCAGGCCCTGTACGTCGAGCCGCACCAGGGGTTTGCATATGCGGCCGGTGCAGGTTTCCGTGTCCCTGTCGGGCTAGGCGTGACGTTGATGCCGTTGCGGCATCCTTATGAGGCGGCCCTACAGGCCAGGTCGTTGGCCATGGCGACCGGGCAGCCGGTAATCGCCGGTTTCGGCCCGGGCGCGAAGCAGTTCCAGCGCGGGTTGCTCGGCGCCTCGTATACGAGTCCGCTCACCGCCGCGCGGGAGTATCTGACGGTGATCCGCAGACTGCTGGACGGTGACATCCAAAGCGCGCGGGAAGGCGAGTACTTCGGCTGCGGCGCAGAATTGGCCGCGTTCCCTGCGCCGCGAGTGGACATCGGCCTTGGGGTGCTCCGCCCGGGCATGGCCCGCCTCGCCGGTGAGATCGCCGATGTGGCCATCACGTGGCTGACACCGGCGTCCTACCTGCGGGAGACCGTGGTGCCCGCGCTGCGAGAAGGGGCGGAGGCGGCAGGTCGCCCCGTACCGCGGCTGACCGCGATCGTGCCGCTGGCACTGAACCGTCCTGGCCACACGGCCGCGGAGGTGGCGCTGGCCAGCAACGCCGCCCACATCCGGGCGCCGCACTACATCGACATGCTGCGCAGGTCGGGAGTAGATGTCGCCGGCGACGACCCGCTCACCCATGCCGCCGCACTGATCAAGGGCGGCGCGTTCCTCAGCGGGGATCTTCTCGACATCGCTGCGCAGCTGGCGGACTACCGGGTCGCGGGAGTGGACGAAGTCGTGCTGAACGTAACCGGTGTGTGCAACGTGAGCGGCCCGCAAGCGGCCATGGAAGAGCTAAAGACGCTACTGGCCGAACTTGCCTGAGCCGTACGGATCAGGCACTGACAGGACCGACCACGCAGCGGGCGCGATCACCTTGGCGGCCCATACGTGGTGAAGAGGAAAAGAGATCATGGTTGACGGGATCAAAGGGCGGCTGGCGGCCTGGGCCACGGGCCGGGGCCCGGTAGGCGACACCGCCGCCGGGGAGCTCGACTCCCCCATCGGGACCGCGCTGATGGTGCTGGAAAGCCCCGACCACCTCACGCAGGTCCTCGATTCGGACCTCGTCACCCCGGGCACGACGTTGTTCGTGCCCGGCCAAGGGGGTAGCGCCGACGGCCCGCTCATCGTCGGATACGAGGGATCTCTGAGCGCGCCCGGCACAGAGTTCTCGATGTCTTCCGGCACCGACACTTTCTACCTTCAGGTGCAAAGTTACGGAATCAGCGAGTACATGTCTGTGATCGGTCCGACGCTGATCCGCATCGCCGATGTGGCGGACTTCGCCGTCTTCCTCGCCGACGCCGACCGGGCACGGCTGGATGGTGACTTCGTCGACTTCTTGGGCCACCCCGTCATCCAGCTCGCGGACCTTGCGGGGTTGGGCGCGGCCGTCACGGGTGACGGTCCTCGGCGACGGCTGTACGTGGGAGCGGACGGGCGACTCTCCCTCTCGCCCGGTGGGTGCCGGCTGGGGTCCGTGGGTGATGACTGGGCCACGCTGCAAGCGGAGTGGTCCCGCGTTGCGGGGGCCGACGCACACCCCGGCTCAGCCTGCCTGGGGGATGTGCTTCCCGAACAGGTGCGCGTACCGGTGCTGGCCTCGCGGCCCTGGCTCAGTCGGTACTTCGCGGCGCTCGACGGCATACGCCGAATCCGCGTCATGGGCCTGCCCGTCCCTCGGGTGTCCGGGTTCGGGGGCCGTCTGATGGCTGGGTTGCCGGATCCGTCCGACACCATGCAGTCCTCGGACGCCACCGGCACCGATCTCCCCCTCTTGCTCTGGACCGACGAGGAGGCGTACCTCTACAGCGCGGTCACGCACCGGACATTCCGGTTGGCGCTCCCCGCCGCCGAACTCGTCGAGACGCTGATGGTGTGCGGATCGGTCGAGGCGGCTGCCTCCTTCGCCGACCGGGACGCGCTGCGACAGGTCACCGCGTGCTTCGGGGAAGCAGGCGTGCGGCTGACCACGGCCGAGCCGCTTGCGGCTGGTGCCTCAGTCCGATGAGTGAGCAGAGGATTCCGGGCCGGGCAGGCGAACTGCTGGCCGAACTCGGGGAGCGTGCGGTACTGCACGACCTGTACGACGAGGTCGGCTCTGCCGTCTACCACGACATGGCCGGGCGTGATCGACACGAGGTACGTGAACTTTTGGCCCTCGTGCGCCGCACTCCGGGCCCGGTGCTGGATCTCGCCGCGGGCTCGGGTCGGCTGACCCTGCCGCTGTTGGCCTTGGGCCGCGAGGTCACCGCGCTCGATCTCTCGCCGAGCATGCTCGCCCTGCTGCGGGAGCGGCTGGCCCAGGCTCCTGCGCCCCTGGCAGAGCGCTGCACCGTCGTCCGGGGCGACATGAGCGACTTCTCGCTGCGCCGGCGATTCCCCGTGGTCGTGTTGGGCACCACGTCGGTCTCACTTTTGGACCAGGCCGGACGGGCCCGGCTCTACGAGTCGGTTCGCGCGCACCTGGAGCCCGGCGGACGCTTCCTGCTGACCACTGTGGACGCGGACCCGGGCTACACGGGCCCACTCGAGATCGAGCAGACGTACACGACCAGCGGCGGCACGGAATACCGCATCTTCGATCACTGGGTGCCGGGGGACGCCGTACGGACCGTCACCATCTTCCCTGCCCACCCTGCCCACCCTGCCGACGGACCGACGGCCGTGTGCACCAGCAACGTCGGGGTACTGCCCGTCGGCCAGTTGCGGGACGAACTTGCCCAGGCGGGCTTCACGGTCCGCAGCCAACAGCAGTTGCCCGCCGTTAGCCCGCGCTTGACCGACGTACTTCTGGAGACGGAGAGCTGCGCATGACATCCGAGCTCAGGCCGTTGTGGCCCGCGTTGCTCCCTGCCGAGCACCACGGTGATGATGCGCTGTGCGCGGTGTCCGCCCAGGGTGTGCGGGTCCGCTTCGCCGACGGGCGCGAACTACTCGACGGCTCCAGCGGGCTGTGGAACACCAACCTCGGCTACGGCAATCCGGCCGTCGCCCGGGCGGCGGCCGAGGCCCTGCTGAACGCCTCGTACCTCAGCGTCTTCCGCTACGAGAACACCTACGCGCGCCTGGCCGCGGCAGCGCTGATCGAGGCGTGCGGCCCCGAACACTACGCACGCGTCCTGTTCTCGACATCCGGCGGAGCGGCCAACGACCTGGTCATGAAGGTAGCCCGGCACTACCACGCGCTGCGCGGCGAGCCCCGGCGCAAAGTCATCGTAGGGCTGCGGGGCAGCTACCACGGGCTGACCTTCGGTGGGTTCGCGCTGACTGGCGAGGACCTCGGGCAGCAGGTGTACGGCGTCGATCAGCGGCTGGTCCGCCACGTCACCCCCAACGAGCCGGCCGAGCTGGCGACGCTGCTAGTCAGGCAGGGCGCGCAGACCGCTGCCGTCGTGGTCGAACCCGTACTGGGCACCGGAGCGGTGCCGCTCACCGAGGAGTACGTCGCCGAGCTTCTGCGGCTCCGTGATGTCCACGGGTTCTTGCTGGTGGCGGACGAGGTGGCGACCGGCTTCGGCCGCACCGGCACGCTCTTCGCCTCGGAACGGTGGCCGGCTCCGCCCGACCTTCTGATCTCCTCCAAAGGGCTGACCAACGGCACCAGCGCGGCGGCCGTCGTGGTCGCCTCGCGAGAGGTGGCCGCGGCCTTCGACGAGGCCGGTGGGGTGCTCAGCCATGGCGAGACGCAGGCAGGCACCCCCGTCACCTGCGCGGCGATCCTGGCGACCCTTTCGGAGATGCAACGGCTGGACGCGGTGGCCCAGGGCCGGAGGCTGGCTGTGCGACTGGACGAGGAGCTTGACGAGATGGTCGCCGGGCACCCCCTGGTGTCACACACCGAGGGCATGGGACTCTTCCGGTCCATCCGCATGGTCACGACCGACGGCGCGCCGTTCCCTCAGACCGAAGTCCCCGCGCTGGTCGGCGCGGTCCGAACGGCGGGTGCCATCGTGCACCCCGGACTGAACGGCGTTCAGCTCTTTCCCGCGCTCACGTACGCCCCCGCCGAACTTAAGGAGCTGCTGGAGTGCGTACGGGCCGGGCTGGACGCGTACGTGGCGAGCGGTAGATCTGGCCAGGGACGTCGGCCTCACACCGAGGCACGCGGATGATCGCCGGCCCCGGAGGTCCCACGCGGGTGCTGCACGGTCTCGGCCGGCTCTCGGACCTCTTGACAGGCCGACCCGGCCGGCGCGTCGGATTGCTGGTGGACGAGGGCGTAGCCGAGTCCGAAACCGTGAGGCGCGTGCGGGACCGGTTCGAACGGGCCCGATCCCGCATCGAGCTCACCGTTCTCGCCGGGCCGGGAGACCTGGGCGCCGTCATGGAGTCGGCACATCAACTGGGTGGCTCCGAGATCGTGGTGGGCGTCGGCGGCGGCTCACTGCTCGATCGCGTGAAGCTGGCCACGCTCGTGTGTTCGGCTTCGGACGTGGCGCAGCGCATCGCGGTGCCGCAGCGCAGCGGACTAGTCGTGCTGCCACCCGGCCGGGCCCGCACGGTGCCACTCATCACCGTGCCCACCACAGTGGGCACGGGGGCAGAGGTAAGCGCGGTGGCCTGTCTGACATCAGCATCCGGCAAACGGCTGGTGATGGGTGCGGGCTTGCGGCCCGAATGCGCTCTGCTGGACCCGGTGGCGACCCGGTCCCTGCCGAGCGAGCTGGTCGCCGAGGGGGTCCTGGAAGCGCTGTTCCGGGTCGCCAGCCCTTACATCGGCGACGACCACGACCTGCCGACCGAGGACGCCCTGACGGAAACCGTCGCGGAGCAACTGGTACGCCTGGGCAACACCGTACGCGACGACCGGTTGGCGGGACGCGCCATCGGGGACGAAGTGCGCCTGGAAGCAGCGAAGCTGAGCGGTCACACCCATGCGGAGTGGCTGCACCTCGGCCGGGACGCCTACGCCGTCAAAGGCTGGCTCATCGCCAACGAACTGTCGACGGCGGTGGGCGTGCGCAAGATGACCGCTGTGGCGGCGCTCCTGCCGCACCTGTGGCGGTCCATCGCTGAAGGGGACGCACGGTGGGGTTCCGCACCGCGCCTGCACCGCCTATGGGGGCGGCTGCGTGGCATCGGCTCGCGGCCGCTGCCGGCCGACCCGGCACTCGGCATGACCGCGCTCCTGGACTCCTGGCGTATCGAGCGGCGCATCAACCTCGACGCGGAGCGCTTGGACGCCCTGGCCCGACACACGGTGCACGCCTGGGGTGCCGGGCTGCCCATGCTCGGTCGCCTGACGGTGGACGAGGTACGCGGCCTGTTGGCGAAGGCATCCGCGCACCGCCCCCGGCCCGCGCATGACCGGCAATGAATAAGACTTCCGCTCCCATTCTCTCAGTGGGTGCGGATGCCAAGAGAAACACCTGCGGAAAATGCTAAGGGGAAAGATATGCAGGAGAGCGCCAATCACGAGCTGGAGCTCGGTATGCAGGAGCTGGAAGCCATGGAGGCCCCGGGCTTCTGGTCGACTGCCGCAGGCGTCGGGGCGGGTATATCCGTCACCGGTGCCGTGGGCTACAGCATCGCGTGGGGTATCTCAGTTTCCGTCGCCACGTGATACGGCGCGCGACCGAATTCCACACCGCGCCCGTAGCGCCGGCGCAGCCAGGTGGGCAGACAAACCCTCACTCGAATGGTTACTGAAAACAAGAGGTGTCACATGCACGATAAGAAGAGCCACGAGTCGACGCTGGAGCTCGGTATGCAGGAGCTGGAGGCGATGGAGGCCCCGGGCTTCTGGTCGGGCTTCCAAACCGGCGTCACGATCAGCGCCGCCAGCCTCGCGTCGTCCGTCGCGTACAGCGGCCTGACCGTCGCGGCCAGCATCGTTACCTGACCTGGCCCCAGGCCCGCTCAGTCCTCGCGTGCTTCGGCCGATGCGTGAGCGACCCCTGAGCATGAGGTGCCGTGGTGGCAGCAGACGTGCCGCCGCCACGGCACTCTCACACTTCATATCCCCACTTCCCCAATAAAGAGGCCATTATGCCCAACGATCAACAGCGGAAGCTGATACTGATCCCCGTCTTTATCCTCGCGCCCCTCATAGCGCTGCTCGTCATTGTCAATCTGACCGCGACCGGGGTTGCAAAGATCAGCCTCATGGTAGTTCTGATAGCGGCTTTGATGGTCTGCGTCGGGTTCATCGCCGCGGGTATCGCACGGAGCCGCCATGAGTGACGGAGCAGTCGTCAGCTTTCGCGGCGTTACGAAGAAATTCGGTACCACTACGGCCGTCGACAACCTGTCCTTCGACGCCGAACCGGGGCGTGTGGTCGGGTTGCTCGGCAGCAATGGGGCCGGCAAGACAACGTCTTTGCGCATGCTGCTCGGTCTGGCCCGGCCCACCGCTGGGTACGCCACTGTATTCGGTCGTTCTTACCAGTACCTGCCCGACGCCGCTCGTCGGGTCGGCGTCAGCATGGACGGGATCGGTGAGCTGCCGGGCGCGACCGGCCGAGGAGCCCTGACCACTTGGGCGAGGATGCTGGGCCTGCCGAAGGGGCGCGGGGACGCGGTCCTGGACCGTGTGGGCCTTGCCGACCGGGCGGACCGCAAAGTCAAGGCTTACTCGACCGGCATGCGGCAGCGGCTGTCCCTGGCTGTGGCCCTTCTCGCCGATCCCGAACTGCTCGTGCTCGACGAACCGGCCAACGGGCTTGACCCGGATGGCATCCGCTGGCTGCGCGACACGCTGCGCTCCCTCGCTGACGAGGGGCGCACCGTGCTGCTCTCCAGCCACCTCCTCGCCGAGGTCGAACAGACCGTGGACGACGTGGTCATCATGCAGCGGACTCTGCGCTACGCCGGTCCGCTCTCCGACCTCACATCAGACGGCGCGGAGCGCCTGGAAGACCGCTTCTTCGCACTGGTGGGCGACGGAACGGAAGGGAAGGCCCATGTCTAGTGTCATAGCCGGCGAGTGGCGGAAGGCGTGGACCGGCCGCGCCTGGTGGGTACCGGCTGCGATCGGCATCTTCATGTCATTGCTGGCGAGCCTCGGATTCGCCACACAGGGTGACCAACTCCTCACCGAAGGGAAGACCACCGCCACCGCGGTGACCGGCGACATCGTCCGGCAATGGATGATGATGCTGCTGTTCTCCTCGCTCCTCGGCGCGGTCCTCACCTCCCGGGAGTACGCCACCGGGACCATCACGCGGTCGGTGCTGCTGAGCGGCAGCCGCAAGCGGCTCTTCTCCGCCAAGCTCGTCGTGGCCACGGTCATGGGCGTGCTGTACGGACTGCTCGCCGTGGGGCTGGCCGTCGCCTCCAGTTGGGGAATGATGGCGAGGTTCGGCCGCGAACCGGAGTGGACCCAGGAAACCTGGCTGATCGTTCTCGGAGTCTTCCTGTGCACCGCGCTCTCCGCGCCGTGGGGCACCTTCCTCGGTTGGATCATCCGCAACCAGATCGGCGCGGTGGGGACCCTGATGGCGCTCACTCTTCTCCTCGAACCCGCTCTACAGCGACTGTTCCCGGCAGGTGCCAAGTACCTGCTGACGATCGCCATGAGTTCGGTCTACCGCGACGGGAAGCCCGAGTTGCTGTCCGAGCCGATCGCCCTGGTGGTCATAGCCGGCTGGTTGGCCGTTGCCTGGCTCATCGCCCGCAAGCTGTTCACCTCTAGAGACGTTGCATAAGGCGCGACCAGACATGGCCAGTAAGACGGCATCAGCCGAGTTGGACCCGGGCCTCCTGGCACGCCCGCGCATCGCCGCCGATGTGGCGGTGCACGAGCCGGCCGAACCAGGCGCCCCCTGGGTGATCCAGCGGGGCAGCAACCGGTACTTCCGCGTCCAGGCCGACCTGGCCCGGCTCGTCCAGGCCGTCGACGGCTCCCGCGACCACGCCGGGCTGGCCGCGACGCTGGGTTCGCCGTGGACCGAGCGGGATGTGCACACCGCGGTCCGCCGGCTGGCGGCCGGTGGCCTGTTGGACGACGGGTCAAAGCTCCGGCGGCGCAACACCTGGTTCCGCTTCGTACCTCCGCTGACCTTGCAGTTCACCCTCATGAAGCCGGAACGGCCCTTGGCTCGGCTGATCCCCGTCATCAAGGCGGTGGCCAACCGGGTCGGCGCCGTGATCGCGGCGGTGTTCGGGCTGGGCGGGCTGCTGGCCCTGGCATTCCAGTCGTCCGCTGTGGTGGACGCCCTGGGCAGGCCGCTGCCCCCCATGGTCTATCTCGCCGTCCTGGCCGGGGTGCTGGCCACCACAGTGGTGCACGAGATGGGGCACGGCGCGGTGCTCACCTACTACGGCGGGCGGCCCAGCCGCATGGGTGTGATGCTCTTCTACCTGACGCCTGCGTTCTTCTGTGACGTCTCCGACGGCTGGCGGCTGCCGCATCGTGGACAGCGGGTGAAGGTCGCGTTGGCCGGTGTGGTGACCCAGTGGGTCATCGCCGGCTCCGCAGCGGTATGCGCCCTGTTCCTGGACGCGCCGCTCACCACCGGGCTGCTCATTTTCGCGGTCGTCACCTACGTATCCGGGCTCCTGAACCTGCTTCCCTTCGTCAAGCTCGACGGCTACCTCGCGCTGATGAGTCACCTGGACATCCCGCACCTGCGGGACCGCTCGATGACCGACGCCCGCCGTTTCCTGGCGAAGGCTCTCTTCGGCGGACGGTTCGAACGTGAGCTGCCGCAGCATTCCTGGGCGGTTCCTTACGGACTGGTCTGTCTGGTTTTCCCGCTCTACCTGGTCGGGACGGCGCTCAGCCTATGGGGAGATGCGCTCCAGGGCATGGGCGCGTTCGGTGCGTCCCTCGTGTTGTGCGGCATCAGTTGCCTCGTCTTCCACCTCGGGCGCGGCGGCGTGAGGCTGGCTCGCGAGGCGCGGAGGGCCGGGGCTCGCCCGTGGCGGATCGGTGCCGCGGCCCTGCTTGTCGCCTCGGCCGCGGCCGCTGTGCTCGGCTTCGTCAAGGTTCCCTACACCATCAACGGCAGCTACGCGCTGCTCGGTGGCGGGCGCGCCGAACTGGTGCTGCCCCCTTCGGCCGACCGCTCCCTCGTCCGAGAAGGCGCCCCCGTCGAGCTGTTCCGGGCCGGCGTCACGATGAGTAAGCGGACCGGTTCCGCGGCCGTCCAGGCTCCGCGGGCCACGGAGACGCTCGCGCCCCTGTCCATGCTCCTGCCTGTACGCAGCGACTCGTTCCCGATGCCCGTCATCAGCTATCCGTTGGCCCTGCGGGCGACGCCCGAGGACGCCCGGGGAGTGGCGCGGCTGGACGCCGGCGACCGGTCGCTGGGCGAGTGGCTATACGGCAAGCACGTCGCTCCCGCCTTCCGCTGGTAGAGCCGCGCACGGGCGAGCGCGGCCCCGGCCGACGACTCAATGAACAACGAGGGACAACTCATGGATCTGCGGTACCTGGATTTCTGCCCCACCGGCAGCCCTTTTTACGACCTCCCCACGGACCGTCCGAAGGCTGCGGACTTCGCGGCCGTGGACGCGCCCCTTCCTGCGGGGTGGACCCGTACCGCCGGGCCCGAATGGGTGTCCCTCTGCCCCCGGGCCGCCGACCTCCCGGACCAGGGCTGGAAGATCCATGTCTCGGCCACGCCGGACAACGCCGGGAAAGTCCTCGATGCCGTCCAGGGGTACTGCACACAGCACGCCATCCCCTACAAGTTCCTTCGTGGTCTCGATGTGCTGCGTCGGCGTAATGGCAAGTACGGGGACCGTGGCTCCAGCGGCAAGTTCGTCACCGTTTACCCTCGTGACGAGGCGCTGTTGTCGACGGTCCTGCAGGAACTGGGCGATGAGCTGGACGGCGAGCCCGGCCCGTACATCCTCAGTGACCTGCGCTGGCGGCAGGGTCCGCTGTATGTGCGTTACGGCGGGTTCACCGCCCGCATGGGCCGTAATGAGGCGGGCGAAGAGGTCTACTGCATCGAGGACCCGGACGGCCGACTGGTGCCCGATGTACGCGGCCCCGGATTCCGGCCGCCGCAGTGGGTCGAACTGCCGGAGTGCCTGGTCCCGGCGCTGGCGGCACGCAACGCAGGCACGCTGAAAGACTTCCCCTTCCGTGCCACCAAGGCGCTGCACTTCTCCAACGGCGGGGGTGTCTACCAGGCGACGGACATCCGCAGCGGCACCGATGTCCTTCTCAAGGAGGCCCGTCCGCTGGCCGGCATCGACGACACCGGCGCCGATGCAGTCGCCCGGCTGCGGCGGGAGGCGTGGGCCCTGCGCCAACTCTCCGGCCTGGCCTGCATACCCGGGCTGATCGAGTTCCGCGGTGGCCACGAGCACTATTTTCTCGCCAGGGAGTTCATCGACGGAACCTCCCTCAGCAAGGAGCTGTACCGGCGGAACCCGCTGATGAACTCCGACCTGTCCGCGGACCGGCCCAGCGCGTATGCCGCATGGGCACTGGCGGTCCTGGACCAGGTCGAGAGCGGGCTCGACGCCATGCACGAGCGGGGCGTGGTTTTCGGCGACCTGCACCCGAACAATGTCCTCATCCGTTCGGACGGCACGGTTTCCTTCATCGACTTCGAGGCGAGCAGCGAACCCGGTGATACCGCCAAGCAAGCGTTCGCCGCCCCGGGGTTCCTGGCGCCGGACGGCTACACAGGCGTCTCGATCGACCGGTACGCGCTGGGCTGCCTGCGGCTCGCGGTCTTCGTCCCCATGACGGTCGTGATGTCCTGGGCCCCGGAGAAGGTCCGCCAGTTGATCGACCTGGTCGAAGAGCGCTTCCCAGTGCCGGCGGACTTCGCCGGGCAGGTCTGGCGCGATCTGGGCCCGCTGCCCGCCCGGGACACCGGGGCATCGGTCCCCACGTCCTCCGGCGTCGGCCGCACCGTCTCCCGGTCGGCCACCGGGAGTACTCCTCAGCCCGAGCCCCTTTGGTCACAGCCGGAACCGGCGGACTGGCCCGGCCTGCGCACGAAGCTCGCCGACAGCATCCTGTCCACCGCCACCCCGGACCGCGGCGACCGCCTCTACCCGGGCGACATCGAGCAGTTCTGTACGCCCGCGGGCGGTTTGAGCTTCGCGTACGGTGCCGCCGGCGTGCTGTGGACGCTCGCCGAGGTGGGCGCGACCGTTCCCGAGGAGCATGTCGACTGGCTGGCCGGTGCCGGCAGCCGACTGGTCGATGCCCGTCCGGGCTTCTACGACGGACTCGCCGGGGTCGCCTTCGCGCTGGACCGTCTCGGCCACGCCGATGAGGCGCGTGAGCTGCTCGACCGGGCTGCGGCGGCGCCCTGGCCGGACCGGCAGCAGGATCTGCTCGGGGGCCTCGCGGGTACCGGGCTCACCCTCCTGCACTTCGCTCGGCGGACGGGCGAGACGGCGCTCATGGAACAGGCCGTCCGCCTGGCCGAGGAGCTGACGAGCCGGGTCTCCCAGGGGCCCGCGGGTATAGCGAGCCGACGGGCTCCCGGCCTGCTGCGCGGAGCGGCGGGCGGCGCACTGTTCCTGCTGCGGCTGTACGAGGAGACTGGGGAGCCCAAGTTCCTGCACCACACGGTGGAGGCGCTCCGTACTGATCTGAGCAGCATCGGCTGGCTCCCGAAGGCCGACGCGACCGAAGGCAAGCCCTTGCGGACACCGTCGATTGCCTTTGGCAGCGGTGGTCTTGGCATGGTCCTCCATGACGTGCTCCAGTATTGCGAGGATCCCGAGCTGGCCTCCGCGCGCGACGCGTTCCGGCAGGCTGCCGGACAGCACTTCCTGATGCAAGCCGGCCTGTTCCACGGCCGGGCGGGCGTGCTTCTGGCGCTGCACCACCTGCGCGACGACGCGGCGGGCGAGCACGTAGTGCGTGAGCACCTGACCCATATGGGTCTGCACGCCGTCCCGCACGAGGGCCGGCTGCTGTTTCTCGGGGACCACAACCTGCGCCTCTCCACGGACCTGGCCACGGGCACGGCGGGCGTGCTGCTGGCTCTGGAAGCCGTGCTGGGGACAGGCGGGGCCCGGCTTCCCTTCTTCGGGTACCGGACGGAGGGCTGAGCGTTGCGACCGGCCAGCACACGTTTCTCGGTGGTCTGCCCGACCTACAACCGGTCCCGGCTGATCGCGCAGACCTTGGACTCGGTCCGTTCCCAGTCCGTCACCGACTGGGAACTCCTGGTCGTTTCGGACGGCAGCACTGACGACACGGAGGACTGGGTCCGTGCGGCGGTCGGCCGGGACCCGCGCATCCGGCTGATCCGTACTGAGCGGCACGGTCACCCCAGCGGGCCGCGCAATCGCGGACTGGCGGAGGCCCGGGGTGAATTCATCGCCTATCTGGACCACGACGACGTGTGGCATGAGGCCCACTTGAGCGCGCTCCTCACGGCCTTCGAGAGCGGCGGCGACGTGGTGGCGACCGGATTCGAGCTACGGGACGAGGAGGGCCGGGTCACCTCCTCGTCCCGCCCGCTGGAGATGTGCTGGCACCCGGAGATCCAGGCGCTTGGCGCAGTCTTCGAACCTTCGCGGGTGGCGCACCGGCGCGGCTGTGCGGAGCGCGTCGGCGGGTGGCGCACCGGGGACGGTATGGAGGACTGGGACCTGTGGCTACGCCTGGCCGACGCGGGGGCGCGCTTCGTCACGGTCCTGGACCGTACGGCCAGCCTGCTGGACTCCGCCGGCACACGTCGGCACCACATCGCCGGCCGGCACCACCTGCGCGTCGCCGCCTTCGACAACGTACGACACGCACACGCCGCCCTGAGTGAGCTGCGCTCCGGGCGCCACACGAGCACGCTCCGGGCAGCTTGCGCCCAGGACACCCGGGCCTGGCTGCGGCGCATGGCCGCGTCGCGGGACTTCGTCAGGCCCCTGGGCTGGAACGGCGATGTGGAGGCGGAGCTGGCGGAGGGCTGGGGTGAAGCCGACGGATCATGGTCGGAACTGGTCCTCGTGCAGCGCGCGGGCCGATTCGAGCTGGCGCTGCCGCTGGCCTGCGCCACCGTCGAGCACGCCGAGCGCATCACGGCCATGGTCCGGCGCCTCCAGCCGGCACAGTGGGCGCTGATCGACGAGATCATCGCCGCGTGCGGGGCGCCGGGGGCCTATGCGTACGCCCCCGCGGGGAGCGGGCCGGTATGAAGGCACTCGTCCTGGCCGGCGGCACCGGCAGCCGACTGTGGCCGATCACCCACACCGCTGCCAAGCAACTCATTCCGGTCGCCAACAAACCGGTGCTCTTCTACGGCATCGAAGCGCTGGTCATGGCCGGTATCACCGAGATCGGGGTGGTGGTCGGGGACACGGCGCAGGAGATCCAGGCGGCCCTCGGCGACGGTGCCCGGTTCGGCGCCCGGGTCACCTATCTGCGGCAGGACCGGCCTCTGGGGCTGGCACACGCCGTCCGCGTGGCCCGGGACTGGCTGGGCGACGAGGACTTCGTGATGTACCTCGGGGACAACTTCGTCGTCGGCGGTATCGCCGGCGTCGTCCAGAGGTTCCGCACCACCCGGTGCGGCACCCGGCTGTTGGTCACCAAGGTGCCGGACCCCTCGGCGTTCGGCGTCGCCGAGGTCACGCCCGAGGGGCGGGTGGTCCGGCTGGAAGAGAAGCCGGCGCGGCCCCGCAGCGACCTGGCGGTCGTCGGGGTCTACCTCTTCACCAGCGCGGTGCACCGTGCCGTCGCCGCCATCGAGCCCTCGGCGCGTGGCGAGCTGGAGATCACCGACGCCATCCAGTGGCTGATCGACTCGGGACACGACGTGGTCGCCGAGACCATCGACGGCTACTGGAAGGACACCGGCGATGTCGCCGACATGCTGGAGGTCAACCAGCGTGTGCTGGCAGACCTCGAACCCGCCGTCCGGGGAGCCGTGGACAGCGCCAGCGTGCTGCTCGGACCGGTGCGGATCGAACCAGGGGCCGAGATCGTGCGCTCGCGCATCGTGGGCCCGGCCGTCATCGGAGCGCACACCACCGTGCGCGACTCCCGCATCGGTCCCGCCACATCGGTCGCCGAGGGCTGCGCCGTCATCGAAAGCGACGTGGAGTTCTCCATCGTCCTACGAGATGCGCGGATCACCGGCGCCGGCCGCATCGAGGGCTCCCTCATCGGCCGCGCCGTGCAGGTCACCGGCGCAGCCAGGACACCGCAAGCACACCGGCTCGTCCTGGGTGACCACAGCCGCATCCAGCTCGCATCCTGAGTTTCCGAGAGAAAGACCGCCTTCCCCATCATGAAGACCCTCGTCACCGGAGGAGCCGGCTTCATCGGCTCCCACTTCGTCCGTTCCCTGCTGGCCGACGGCACGGGGCAGGAGGCGGTCACCGTCCTGGACGCCCTGACCTACGCGGGCAACCTCGCCAATCTCCGGTCCGTGCAGGGCGATCCGCGGCTGCGCTTCGTACAGGGTGACATCCTCGACAGCGCGCGTGTCGCCGAGTTGGTGGCCGGACACGACGCCGTGGTAAACCTCGCCGCTGAATCGCACGTGGACCGCTCCATCGCCAACGGCGCCAAGTTCTCCTCCACCAATGTGCTCGGTACTCAGACGCTGTTGGAAGCTGCCGTCCAAGCCGGTGGAGTCACCGTCGTCCATGTCTCCACCGACGAGGTGTACGGGTCCATACCCATAGGCTCATGGACCGAGGAGGAGCCGCTCGCGCCCAACTCCCCCTACGCGGCGGCCAAGGCGGGCTCCGACCTTCTGGCCCTCGCCTACCACCGCACCCATGGCCTCGATGTACGGATCACCCGCTGCTCCAACAACTACGGTCCCTACCAGTTCCCCGAGAAGATCATCCCGTTGTTCATCACCCGCCTCCTGCAAGGGCGCAAGGTGCCGCTGTACGGCGACGGCAGCCAGATACGTGACTGGCTGCACGTGGTGGACCACTGCCGCGCCATCCGGCTCGTGCTGGAAGGCGGCCGGGCCGGCGAGATCTACAACGTGGGCGGCGGCACCGAGCTGACCAACAAGCACCTCACCGATCGCCTCCTGGACGCCTGCGGCGCGGACTGGGACAGCGTCGAGCACGTAGCGGACCGCAAGGGGCACGACCAGCGGTATTCGGTGGACTGGTCCAAGATCCGCGACGAGCTCGGCTACGAGCCGCGCCACACTTTCGACGAGGGACTGGCGAGCACCGTGTCCTGGTACCGGCAAAACCGCGACTGGTGGAGACGCTGACAACCACACCGATTCGGCGTGTGATCATACTCACGGCCCGCACCGACCTCCCTCACATTGCCTTCTCGGAGGTTCTGCCTTGGGCGCCTGGTGCTCCGAGACGGCACGGCTTTCTTCCGGTGCGCGGTGCAGGCTGAATCGATGCACGCCATGCGTGAGCGATGCGTGAGCGGACGATCCGGCACAGGTCGTTCTGTGCTGGATCGTCCATCGATACGAAGGGGGCTAATCGGGCGTAAATGGACCGTAAAGGAGCCGGTGGGACCGCTTAGCACGGCCCCACCAGGACTTTTAATCCATTGGTTCAGGGTTCGAGCCCCTGATGGCCCACCGCGGAAGGTCCGGGAAAACCCCGTCGACCTGCCACGTAGCGCCCCGGTCGGACTCCTCCGACCGGGGCGCTACGGCGTTTTCCGGTACGGGCGGGGCAAGAGGCCGAAGCCCACCGGACGAAGTTCACGGGCCGCGTTCGAGGAGGGTCTGGCGCGGCGGACAGCCGTAGGCGGCATGGTAGGCGGCGGCGAACCGGCCGGGCCGGGCGAAGCCCCAGCGGGTGGCGACGGCGGTGACGGTGGACCCGGTGGTGGGGTCGGCGGCCAGCAGGTCGGCGTGGGCGTGGGCGAGGCGGACCCGGCGCAGGTAATGCATCGGTGTGGTGCCCAGGTGACGGCGGAAGGCGAGTTGCAGGGCCCGGATGCTGACGTGGACGGCCGCCGCGATGTCGGCCACGCTGAGGTCGGTGTGGGCGTGCTCGTCGATGAAGGCGACGGCGCGGCGCACCGTGACCGGGTGGGCGTCGTGGCGGTCCTCGATGGTGGGATCGGTCAGCGCGGTGTTGGGGAACGTGCTGAGCACGCCGGCCGCCATGTACTGGGAGGTGACGGAGACGAGCAGCTCCTGTCCGGGCATGGCCGGGTCACGGCGGACGGTGTCGAGCAGGTGGGCCATGGCGTGCCGTAGGTGCCGCCCGGCGGCGGGCGAGCACGGCCGGTCACCGGTCAACCGCACCGTCCGGGCCCGGCGGCCGGGAGCGGTGGCGGCCACCTTGGCCAGCAGGCCCGGTTCGAGTGCGAGGAGGTCGTAGCGGGCACGCTGGATGACGCCCGCGTAGGACCGGTCGTGCGGGGTGTACAGGAACAGGTCCCCGGGGCCGAAGGTGCCTTCGTCCCCGTCGGGAAAGTACTGGCGGACCATGCTGCCGGACCGCACGCTGCATACGAGGACCCGGCCGATGACGTCTGCCTGGTGACTGAGGTCGCAGGTGATCTCCAGCTGGTCCACGGCGACCGGCCCCACCACATCGCGCGTGACGCGTGCTCGGGAGCTCTCGGCGTCACTGCCGAGCTGCATCCTGGTGTAGGCCCTGCTGAGGAACTCCTCGGTGAGCTCCAGGTCGGTGCTGTCGAAATGGAACGATTCCATGGCCCTTCTCCTCGGTCAGGCGTGGGCGCGAAGGTGGGGGAGCCGCTGTCCGCGGGCTGACCAGGCGCGGGGACGTCCGCCTCGCCGCCGTCAAACAGCGGTGGAAAGCCTGCGACAGCTCCCGCAGGCCGGTTCGGGTGGCTGCGGGGCGAGCGGCGCGGGCGTTGCGCCCCTCCGCTGATCAGGGCGGGAGCTGACTGAGCGTCTCCCGCGGGGAACGGCCGTAGGCGCGGCGGTAGTCGGCGGCGAAGCGACCGGGATGAAGGAAGCCCCAACGGGCCGCGATGACGGTCACGGTGGCATCGGTCCCGGGACCGGCGGCCAGCAGATCCCGGTGGGCGTGGGCGAGGCGGACCCGGCGCAGGTAGCTGACGGGCGTGGTGCCCAGGTGGCGGCGGAAGGTGAGCTGGAGGGCACGGATGCTCACGCGGGCGGCGGCGGCGATGTCGGCGGCGCTGATGTCCGCGTCGGCGTGGTCCTCGATGAACGTGACGGCGCGCCGCAAGGTGGCCGGGTGGGCGTCGCGGCGGTCCTGGATTCCGGGGTCGGTGACCACGTTGTTCGGGAAGGTGTTCAGCACGCTCGCCGCCAGGAGCTGGGAGGCGGCGGAGGTGATCAGCGGCGCGTCGCGGACCGCCGGTTGCGCCAGCACGTCGTCGCGCAGGTGTTCGATGGTGCGTTGCAGGTTCTGGGCGGCGGCCGGGGAGACGGGGCGGTCGCCGGTCAGCCGGACGGTGTCGGGCCGCCGGCCGGGCAGCGCGGTGGCCACCTGGTCCAGGAGTACGGGATCGAACATGATGAGGTGGTAGCGGGCACGCTGGATGACGCCGGCGTACGGCCGGTCGTGGGGGGTGTACAGGAACGCGTCCCCGGGGCCGAACAGGCTCTCCGTTCCTCCCCCGTACTGACGCACGATGGTGCCGGACTGCACCGTGCACAGACAGACCTTGCCGATCGGCTGCGCGTCGTGGCTCATGTCGTAGTCGAACGCGAGCCGGTCCACGCTGGTGGACCCCACGCTGTTCCGCGAGACCTGCGCCCTGGTGTGTTCCGCGGCGCCGCCGATCTTCATCCTGGTGTAGGCCCTGCTGAGGAACTCCTCGGTGAGACCCATGTCTTCGCTGTCGAACTTCAGTGTGCCCATGCTGTCCTCGCTCCTACGACGGCGGTGGCCAGCAGCTTCTTCGGGGCGGGGGCCGGGGCGGTGTTCTGGTGCGCAGGCGGGTACCGGTGCCGCAGCGGGGGGCGCGTCCCGTTCCGGACGACGACCCGGGCGCCCCACGTCCGGGGCCGGTGTTCACGGAATCGGCGGCTCCGGTGCCCGGTCCGCCCGGCGAAGGCTTTCATGACCGCCCCCTCGCGGTGGCCGGTCCCACTGCCGCCGACCGCTTCTCGTTCTCACCGTACTGCGCGGGCTGAACGAGGTGCTCGAACAGGCGGCAAATCCTCGGCCGGGCACGGGCGACGGCCCGGCCGGCGGGCCCGGCCGAGCGGCCTGTCGTCCCAGGAAGGCTTCGTCCTGTGGATGGTTCCCGCCCGGAGCTGCGCGTTCACGGCTTCGCTCGGTGTGCTGCCGATTCGGGATCCACCGGAGGAGAGTCACGGGAAGTACGAGAGCGGCCGGCCTCGTGGGTGGGCCGGCCCAGGCCCCGGCCGGAGTTTCCCCGGGGCGCAGGTGACCGGTGACTGCGCCAGGGCTCGGAGCAGCCCCCCGGCCACGGTGCGGGCCGGACGACAATTATCTGGTCCGTTCCTGACGCACGTGCACAGAACACGTCGCCGTCATGGAGACGGACGCCAATGACGGGCGGCCCGTAATGTTCACCACCGAGCGTGAGGCTCGTATCGCACAGGTCGTCATCGACCTCGTCCACCGGCCGGCGGACTTCGATCCGCTGGAACTGCTGCACGACCTGACCGCGCGGGCGGTCGAGCTGCTGCCGGTACGCGGCGCCAGCATCACCGTCCTGGACGACGGCCGGGTCAGCTACATCACCGCGTCCGACGAGGTGTGCCGTGAGCTGACCGAGAACCAGGTCGATCTGTACGAAGGGCCCTGTATAGACAGTGCGCGCACCCGGAAGCCGCTGGAGCCGGCCGCGCTCGACGAGCGGTGGCCGCGCTTCGCTCCGTACGCCCATGAGGCCGGCATCTCGGCGATGGCCGCGGTGAGCCTGCGCCTGCCGCAGACGCTGCTGGGCGCGCTCAACCTGTTCATGACCCACCTGCCCTGCATGGGCGGCCCGGACCTGCAACTGGCCCAGACCCTGGCTGACACCACCGGCCTCACTCTGGCCCACCGGCATGAACTGGCCGACAAGAACACCGTCCTGGCTCAGCTGCAGACCGCGCTGGACAGCCGCCTGACCATCGAACAAGCCAAGGGCATGCTCGCCGGCCGCTTCGGCATCGACATGGACGAGGCGTTCGCCCGACTGCGCAACCACGCCCGCTACCAGCAGCGGAAACTGTCCGACGTGGCGGCCCAGGTCGCCCGCGGTGACGTGCCCGACGCGTTCCGCCCGGCCCGGTGAGGCCCATCCTTCGCCGGGCTCCCTCGGGCCTTCCTTCGCCCGCCACCCGCCGGAGGCGAACGCGCGTCCGGTTCCTGCCGCGGGCAAGGAAGCGCTTACGGCTGTCCGCCGGGGGGCGTGATGTCCCGCGATGAGTTCACCCGTTTCCTCACACGCCTGCGGCAGGCCGCCGCCGATGGACGCGACCTGTCCGCCGTCTCCGCCGTTTCCGCCGCCCGCCTGCTGCACTTACATGCCCTGACCTTGAACCTGCGGGGTCACTCGGGCGCGTTGGAACTCCTGTGGGGCACCCTGGCCGGTGACAGTCTCGGCTCCGCCCTGGAAGAGCTGCAGTACACACTGGGGGAAGGTCCTACCCTGGACGCCGCCCGCACCGGAGAGACCGTCACCGAGACCGACCTGACCACCCGGGCCGCCGCCGAGCGCTGGCCTGTCTTCACCGCCGCCACCCACGGCACATCGGCCCGCGCCGTCATCGCCACCCCCCTGCTTCTGGGCGTGGCCACCGCCGGTGTCCTGACCGGCTATCGCATCACCACGGGCCTGTTTCCCTTCGACCAGCGATGCGACCTCGACCTCTTCGCCCGCATCGCCCTGCACCTGCTGCTCAACACCCCGCCCCAGGCCGTGGCCGCCGGCACCGGTACGGGACCGCGACCGTACCTGTCCCTGCATCACGCCAAGGTCCACCAGGCCACAGGGTTTCTCAGCAGTCGGCTCGGCATTCCCCTGGAGGACGCCTTGCTCCGGCTGCGTGCCCACGCCTTCAGCGACAACCGCCGCCTGGTCGACGTCGCCCGCGACGTCATCGACGAACGCCTCGACCTCCATCCCGACGCTTGAGGCCGCATCAGCCGTAACGGCGCCGACCGGCACTGTCGTGACCGGCACTGTCGTGACGGCACCGTCGTGACCAGCACCGTCGTGACCGGCACCTCCGGGCGCGGCGCGTGCCGCGATTCCCCGTCCCTCCGCAGCCCTGCCCGCCCGTCCTCCCGCAGCCCTGCCCGCCGTCCGGTCCGCCGCCCCGCCGGCTCCGTATGACCCGTACGGCCCCATCTGATTCGCCCCCCGGCCCGGCAGCGGAAAACCTTGGGACGGCGGCGGTGGTCGTACGGACGGGCGCGGGCCGCGGCCCGGCTGCGACGGGAGTGGGAGGCAGGCCGGTGCGGGTGCGTCGAGGCGGCAGGGGCCGTACGGGCGAGCGGGAGCGGCGGCGGCGCCGCTCCGGCATGTCGCCGTTCGGCCGGCGGCTGGTCTGCTGGCTGCCGCTGATCCTGCTGGTGGCGGGGCTGATCTTCGACAGCGGCACCCCCGACCGGTACACGGCCGCGCCCTTCTTCTCCGCCGCTCCGCTGGTGGCGGCACCGCTGTACTCGCTGAGCAGTACGGCCGTCGTCGCGGCGGCCGCCGTCATCGCCGAGACCTGGGTCGTGACGTACCACGGGGGCCGCGACGCCAACCAGTCCTTCACCGAGGGCCTGACCGTCCTGGTCGTCGCCGTCCTGGCGCTGGGCATCAACCGGGTCGTACGGATGAGCGACGCCCGGCTCGCCTCCGTACGGGACGTCGCGGAGGCCGCCCAGCGGGCCGTGCTGCCGACACCCGCCGAACGCATCGGCGGACTGGCGGTCGCGGCGCGCTACGTGGCGGCGCAGGCGGACGCCCGGATCGGCGGCGACCTGTACGCCGTCCAGGACACTCCGTACGGCGTACGGCTGATCGTCGGCGACGTACGGGGCAAAGGCCTGGAGGCGGTGGAGGCCGCGGTGATCGTCATCGGGGCCTTCCGGGAGGCGGCCGAGCAGGAGGCCAGCCTGGAGGCGGTGGCGGGGCGGCTGGAGCGCGCGCTGCAACGGGAGGGCAGCCGGCGGGAGGGCCTCGACCAGTTCGAAGGGTTCACGACGGCCGTACTGGCGGAGCTGCCCTCGGACGAACACGCCGCGCTCCGCGTCCTCAACCGCGGCCATCCGGCCCCGCTGCTCCTCGCCCCCGACGGCGAACTGCGCGAGCTGACACCCAGGTCGCCCGCGCTGCCGCTCGGCATGAGCGAGGTGGCCGGCTGGCCGGACCGGGCGGACGAGACGGCCTGCCCCGCGGGGTCGATTCTGCTGCTCTTCACCGACGGCGTGACCGAGGCCCGGGACGCCGCCAACGTCTTCTACGAGCCGGCGAGGCGGCTGCGCGGGCGGGTCTGGGCCTGCGAGGGGCCGGAGGCGCTGCTGGACGCGCTGGTGGCGGACGTGGCGGCGCACACGGGCGGGGAGACGGCGGACGACATGGCGTTGCTGGCGGTGCAGCGGCCGCTGAAGGGGTGAGGGGCTGTGGGCCCGGCCCGGGCAGCGCATCAGCCGGCGCGCGACCTCGTGGCCCTCACAGCCACTGCACGCTCTGCCCGTGCTGGCCGGTCAGGGCGACCGCCCGTTCGTCGAGGGCCAGGGTCAGCAGCAGCTCCGTCACCTCCAGGGGCCGCGCCGGGCGGGGGGTGGTGATCCACGGGAGTACGGAGCGGTGCTCGTTGGAGACCCAGTGCCCGGGGCGGTCGCGCTCCCGGAGGACGGTCCGTACGAGCCGGGCGAACTCCGCGCGGCGCGCCGGGGGAAGGTACGTCAGCACGGAGGTGTGGAAGACGACGAGCGTCGCCCCGGGAGGGGCCTCGGCGGCCAGCGCGGGCAGCGCGTCGATCAGGTCGCCGCGGACGATCCGGGGGCGCGGCGCGGACCGTACGGCCTCGATGGCGGCCCGCTGCCGCCGTACGCGCTCGTCGGTGGCGCCCGGCCAGACGAGGGCCTCCAGCCAGCGCACGTCGTCGGGGTCGGCCGGGTCGAGGGGGTTGAGGTCGATGCCCGCACGCCAGGCGATGTCCGGGACGCGATCGGGTACGGGAGTGCCCGGTCCCGTACGGCAGGGGAGGACGGCCGCGCTGTCCGGGGCCCCGAACTCCGGCCGGTCGTCGTAGCGGTAGCGGTAGCGGTCCGGGTACAGGCACAGCCCCGCCGACGCGCCGACCTCCAGGAGGGCCAGCGGCTGCGGGAGCCGGGCGAGCAGGGGCAGCAGGGCCGCGCAGCGGGCCGGCTCGTTGGTCTGCGTCAGGCGCCGCATGACGACGGCCCTGACCTGCTCCCAGTGGCGCAGGGTCCATTCCCGCCAGCCGCGGTACGCCGCGTCGCCGCGCGGCCCGTGCTCGGCGTACGGGCCGTCGAGGTAGCGGACCGCGGCGAACAGGAGCTTGGGCTGCTGCTTGTTCCCGGCGGGCAGGGAGCGCGCGAGGTGGTCGCAGAACTCGGGGTC
The DNA here is from genome assembly GCF_003865155.1 of Streptomyces paromomycinus. NCBI lineage: Bacteria > Bacillati > Actinomycetota > Actinomycetes > Kitasatosporales > Streptomycetaceae > Streptomyces > Streptomyces paromomycinus. Next base: position 5,240,201 of record NZ_BHZD01000001.1, read on the forward strand.
GTGGCCGATCCGCGCGGCCAGTTCCTCATGGGCGTCGGACTGCCCCCGTGCCTGGTACCAGGCGAAGTCCACGTACCGATCCGCCAGTGCCTGCGCGCTGTTGACGACCATGATCAGACGTTACTGCGCTCACCGGGGGTGAGCGCCGGGCACCCCTGCGCATAACGACTCCCGCACGATCGCGCATCACAGGTTTGAAGAGCTCCCGGCAACTCGCCCAGTTTTGCTCCTTGATGGGCGTTTAAGCTAAGGCCAAAGCTATCCCAAAGCGCCCATGGATTCGGCGGAACGCTTGGTATCGGCCCACGCTTTCTATTACAGTCCGATAACGCAGCGCGGTCGTCCCAGCCGTCGCAAGAGGCGGCACCGTGCGCCGACGCCTAATCCCGTCAGCAGGTTCACAACTGAATCACCGTTGGGGCACCACTGGACCGGACCGGCCTGCGGGCCGGTGCCGTACCGGCGCGTGTCCTGGCAACCGGGGAACCACCACGTCGGGGTGCGCCGGGCCGGACGGCCACCGATCCGTCGGAAGCCGCCCGCCGTCCGCCGTCCGTGGCAGACCTTCCTGCTCCGCACGTCCCAGCCCTGCACGTCCTCGGAAGGCACGTCCCAGCGCCTGCACGGCTCCGGAGGCCCGTCCCCCTCCGGCGCCGGACCGGCCTGGGAGGCGGCTCCACCGCTGACCCGGTAGGCGAGAGGAAGGAAAGGAGTACGCCCCCGTGGCGTCCAACAGCCCTGCCGGCTCCGGCTCCGAGGTTCCTTTCGGCGCCCCCTCCGGCGCCTCCGGCCCGTTCCAGGCGTTCGGCGCGGGTACGGGCGGTGCTGCCGTCTCCGCGGCTGCGGCCGATGCTGCCGTCGCGGCCGGTGCTCCCACCACCGCTCCCACCGCTGCTTCCACTCCCGCCGCCACCGTGCCGGCCGCCGGCTCCGGGCCGTTCGCCGCCGAGCCCGCCGCGTTCGACACCGGCACCTGGGAGGAGTGGAACCCCACCGAGGACTCCGTACGGCCCGTACGCGGCAAGCACCGGGTGGCCGGCAAACAGCGCGGCGGCCTCGCCCGCGGCGGTACGGTCCTCGGCGTCGGCGTGATCGCGGCGGTCGGCGCCGGTGGCATGGCCACCGCCGAGGAGAAGCCGCAGCTCGCGATATCCCTGCCGGACGTCGGCGGGCTGGCGGACGAGCTGGCGGACGACCTCGCGGCGGTGCTGCCGGCCGCCGAGTCCCTGCCGGGGATCGGCGACCTCGTGCCCGACTCGGAGGCCGCCTCTTCGCACGTAGGTTCAGCAGGGGCTGGGCAGGAGACGGGCGGCGCGGGCGTGGACGCCAGCGCAGGCGTGAGCCAGTCGCTGGGCGACCGAGTCCGCCTGCAGGCCGACCGGCAGCACAGCGCCGCCGAGGAAGAGGAACGTCTCGCCGCGGAGCGCACCGCCGCCCAGCACGCCGCACGGCACGCGACCGCGCAACAGCAGCAGGCCGTGAAGGCCGCGGCCGCCCAGGAGGCGGCGGAGCGCGAGATCCGTCGAGCGGCGGCGGAGGCAGCGCGCGAGACCCGTCGAGCGGCGGAGGCAGCGCGCGAGAAGGCGGAGGCCGAGCGCCGCGCCGAACTCGCCCGCAGCTACGTCACCCCGCTCTCCACCTACACCCTCTCCGCCGGATTCGGCCAGGCCGGCGACCGCTGGGCCGCCAACCACACGGGCCTGGACTTCGCCGCCCCCGCCGGCACCCCGGTCAAGGCGATCCACGGCGGCACGATCACACAGGCGGGCTGGGCCGGCGCGTACGGCTACCGGGCCGTCCTGACCCTGGACGACGGTACGGAACTGTGGTTCTGTCACCTGTCCTCCCTGGTACGGATCTCCGGCCGGGTCACGGCCGGCGACATCATCGGCCGGGTCGGCGCCACCGGCAACGTCACCGGCCCCCACCTCCACCTCGAAGTACGCCCGGGCGGCACTCCGGTGGACCCGAAGCCCTGGCTACGCGATCACGGCCTCGCCGTCTGACCCTCAGGACGCACTCCTCCTCACCCTCACCCTCCCCCTCCTCACCCTCCTCCCCACCCTCACGACACGCGTACCGCGCCACGCCGCGCCGCGGACCCGACCTGCCCCCAATACCCCCCCACCTCATGAAGAATCCCTCCCAACCTGGGCATTACCCCTGCTTCGCGTGCTGTCCGCCGGGCACTCGGATGGATGCGCCGCCGGGGTGACCGGCCCCGGCCCGGTTCAGGAGGGTGCGATGAGTCCGAACGACAAGGCAGGGGACACGTCGGAAACGGAGTACGGCGGTGAAGCCGCAACGTCCGGCGACAGCAGCCCTCGCACCCCCACTCACACCCCCACTCACACCCCCACCCGCGCTCGCACCTCCACCCCCGCCGTCACCACCGACGTCCCCGCCCGCCTCGACCGTCTCCCTTGGTCGCGCTGGCACTGGATGGTCGTCATCGGCCTCGGTACGGTATGGATTCTCGACGGCCTGGAAGTCACCGTCGTCGGCAACATCGCCGGCCGCCTCTCCGAAGAGGGCAGCGGGCTGCCCATCTCGTCCGCCCAGGTCACCGGAGTGGCCGCGGCGCTGTACGTGGCCGGTGCCTGCCTCGGCGCGCTGTTCTTCGGCCGGCTCACCGACCTCTTCGGCCGTAAGAAGCTCTTCCTGATCACCCTGGCCGTCTACCTGGCCGCCACCGCCCTGACCGCGGTCTCCTTCTCCTCCTGGTGGTTCTTCCTCTTCCGCTTCCTGACCGGTTTCGGAATCGGCGGTGAGTACGCGGCGATCAACTCCGCCATCGACGAACTGATCCCCTCCGCCTACCGGGGCCGTGTCGACCTCGTCATCAACGGCAGCTTCTGGCTCGGCGCGATCGGCGGCTCCCTGCTGTCCATCGTGATGCTGGACACCAGCATCTTCCCCATGAACGTGGGCTGGCGGCTGACCTTCGCGCTCGGCGTCGTCCTCGGCCTGGTCATCCTCCTCGTACGCCGCAATGTGCCCGAGAGCCCACGCTGGCTGTTCATCCACGGACGGGGTGACGAGGCGGACCGGCTCGTCACCTCCATCGAGCAACAGATCACCGAAGAGAAGGGAGAGCACCTCCCGGAGCCCGACGGCGAGATCACCATCCACCCCCGCAAAAGCATCGGTTTCCTCGAAATCGGCCGCACCGTCTTCTCGCGCTACCGCCGGCGCGCCGTCCTCGGCCTCGCCCTCTTCATCGGCCAGGCGTTCCTCTACAACGCGATCACCTTCGGCTTCGGGGCCATCCTCACCTCGTTCTTCGACGTGTCGACCTCGCACACCGGCTACTTCTTCGCCGTGATGGCGGCCGGCAACTTCCTCGGCCCCCTCCTTCTCGGCAAGCTCTTCGACACCGTCGGCCGCCGCATCATGATCTCCGGCACGTACCTGCTCTCCGGCGTCCTCCTCTTCGCCACCGCCTGGCTCTTCGCCGCCGGCCACCTGACGGCCACCACGCTCACCGCCTGCTGGTGCGTGGTCCTCTTCTTCGCCTCGGCCGGGGCCAGCAGCGCGTACCTGACCGTCTCGGAGATCTTCCCGATGGAGACCCGGGCGATGGCCATCGCCTTCTTCTACGCGGTCGGCACGGCCGCGGGCGGCATCAGCGGCCCGCTGGTCTTCGCCGAACTGACGGAATCCGGCGTGGCCGCCGACACCGCACTGGCCTTCTGCATCGGCGCCACTCTCATGTGCCTGGCCGGCCTGACCGCCGCCTTCCTGGCCGTACGCGCCGAACGCCGCTCCCTGGAAAGCATCGCCAGCCCGCTCTCGACGACCCCCACCACCTAGTTGTCTCCTAGTTTGGAAGTACATGCCTACTCATCAGCAGACCCTCGGCTCCCTGTCCGTCTCCCCCCTCTCCCTCGGCGGCAACGTCTTCGGCTGGACCGCGGACGAGCCCCAGTCCTTCGCCGTCCTGGACGCGTACGTCGCCGGCGGCGGCAACTTCATCGACACCGCCGACGTCTACTCGGCCTGGGCGCCGGGCAACAAGGGCGGCGAATCCGAAACCGTCCTCGGCAACTGGCTCGCCTCCCGCGGCAACCGCGACCAGGTCGTCATCGCCACCAAGGTCGGCGCCCACCCCGACCTCAAGGGCCTCGCCCCCACCACCGTCAAGGCCGCCGTCGACGCGTCCCTCACCCGCCTGCGCACCGACTACATCGACCTCTACTACACCCACTACGACGACGAGTCCCTCGCCGTCTCCGACTTCCTCCCGGCCCTCGACGAACTGGTCAAGGCCGGCAAGGTCCGCGAGATCGCCGCCTCCAACATCTCGGCCCAGCGCCTCGAAGCCGCCCTGACCTTCTCAGCCGACGAGAACCTGGCCCGCTACGTCGCCGTCCAGCCCCACTACAACCTGGTCTCCCGAGACACCTACGAAGGCGACCTCGCCGACACCGCCGCCCGCCACGGTGTCGCCGCCGTCCCGTACTACGCCCTCGCCTCGGGCTTCCTCACCGGCAAGTACCGCCCGGACAGCGACGTGAACAGCGCCCGCTCCCAGAAGGCCGCCGAATACCTGTCCACCGACCGCGGCCGCAAGGTCCTCGCCGCCCTGGACACGGTCGCCGCCACCCACCAGGCCGAACACGCGACGGTGGCCCTGGCCTGGCTCGCCGCCCAGCCCACGGTCGCGGCCCCCATCGCCAGCGCCCGCACGGTCGGCCAACTCCCCGCCCTCATGTCCGCCGCCGACCTCCACCTCACCCAGGACGACCTGACCCTTCTCGGCGAGGCCTCGGCCTGACCCCACCCCGCAACGCGAAGGGCGGTTGCGTACCCCTGGTACGCAACCGCCCTCCACACCGTCTACCGGCACAAACCTACTTACCGCGCCGATCAGCCACCACCCAAGAAACCGCCCCCACAACCCCCGCCACCGCAAACACCGACGGCCAGGCCCCCACCTTCTTCGCCAACGGATGCGACCCCGCAAACGCCGCCACATAAGCCCCACTCAACACCACAGCAACCTTCCCCCCAGCCTTCCGCTCCCACTCCCGAGCCGCCACAGCCCCCGCAGCAGCCAGCGCCACCCCACCAAGCGGCCGCTTCTTGGTCCAACGGGCTACGCCGTAACCGCCTACGAGCCCAGTAGCAGCAACCAACGCACTCGGCACCCGAGCCATGAGCACTACCTCCACATCAGGGACAATTTGACTGACCCTTCGACCTTACGCTTGAGCTGCGATCACGCTTTTGGCAGGTATCGCGGCTTGCTCCGGTCGTGGAGATGCTGTGCCGGTGTGAATCAGGCCCAGCCTGATCCTCGAACCTCGTCCAAGAACAGGCACCACGCTTCCGTCCGGAAGGTGAGTATCGGCCCCTCCAAACGCTTCGAGTCACGTACCAGCGTTATGTCATCTTCCGGTATGGAGAACGTCTCGATGCAGTTGCCACCTGAACCATTGCTGTAACTGCTCTTGAGCCAGGTAGGGGGTGAAGCCATATTCATCAGGCCAGTCCTTATGTCATGAGCTGTCTGATCACATTGCTCGATCTCCGTGGGCTCAACGCCAGTGCGCGCAGGTCGTCGAATGACCGCGCGTAACACGCGATATCTTCCACCTGTTCTAGGTAGACCGCGTCCGTCAAGCCGTCGCGATACACAATGTCAGGGTCTTCCTGCTCGGGGAAGCCCAAGATCGTGTATGCGCCGGTGGCGGGGTAGCTTCCCGCGTCGAACGGCAGAACCTGCACGGTGACGTTCTTCAGTTGAGCCACGTCCAGGAGGCGTTCGTACTGGGCGCACATCACGTCCTTGTCACCCACCGTGTGCCGCAGTGTGCTCTCATGCATGATCGCCCACAGGGTAGGGGCGTGCGGACAGGTCAGCAGGGCTTGGCGTTTCATCCGCACGGCGATCATGCGCTCGACGTCATCCGGGTGGGACTGCGACGTCGCCAGGTGCAACTCGCGCGCGTAGCCCTCGGTCTGCAGCAATCCGGGAACGAACTCGCATTCGTAAGTGCGCAGGCTGGAAGCGGCTGCTTCGAGCCCGACGTACACCGAGAACCACGAGGGAACGGCTGACCCGTACGCGTGCCACCAGCCTCGGGTCTTGGACTGTTTCGCAAGCTCCTTCAGCAGTTCCCGAAGGTCGTCGCTGGTCTCGTAGAAGCGGCACAGCGCGTCGATGTCCGACGGTTGCACTCTGCCCTGACCGGTCTCCAAGCGATTGACTTTGGAGCCACTCCAATCCAGGGCCTTCCCTACGTCGTTGCAGGTCAGCTTGTTGTCTTCACGCAGTCGTTTGAGCTCGATCGCGAGTCGGCGCCGGCGCGCGGTGGGTGAACCAGCCATAGCAAACCTCCTTGTGACACCGGAGGTTCAGTCTTCCCGCCGCACCGAGGCTGGCCAATCACTCGTTGGAGCGAATCCCGCCGTGCACGTTGCATGGCGAGATGTGCGCCTGCCACGCTCTCACGCAGAGCTACCAACCACGCTCGACCATCACCAGTGGTGATCGTCTGGACGTGCGCTAATGCGAGGGAGCTACATCCCATGAACTCCAACCACCGCCTGCCGCAGCCTGACTGGTCGAGCGACTTCATCGCCGAGCCGGAAGTGGTTCCTCGCTTGAGACGACTCACCCGTGCCCGTCTGGAAGCGTGGGGGCTCACTGACCTCGAAGATCGAGCTGAGCTCTGTGTCAGTGAGCTGATCACTAACGTGATCGATCACGTCGGTTCAGGAACCCCGATCACCCTTACCGTCTCGCTGAGCGCTGCGCAGCTGCGCATCGAGGTCCGAGACACCCTGAGCGCCGAACTCCCCGCTCTCCGCCCCTTCACGGCCCACTCTGAAACGGGGCGTGGGCTCAGCCTCGTCGATGCCATGGCTGATCGATGGGGGGTCGTACCCACATCCACGGGCAAGAGCACGTGGTGTGAGCTGTCCGTACTCGCTGCTACCCCACGGCGATGCGCGTGCCGACCGCATCTCCACAAGGCCGAGGCGCTACTGACTCTCTACGACTGCGTGCCGACAAGTGGTACCGAGTTGAGTGATCGTCTTCGCGTCACGACACGTGAAGAAGCAGCGACCGCACTGATCGCAGATCTCCTCTGGTGGCTCCGTGCCCAAGGCAGTGACCCAGAGAACGTCCTCGACCGGGCGCAGATGCACTTCGAAGCTCAGTTGGGAGGCGTTGCTCAGTGGAACTGACGGATGCGGTGGTCGCGAAGGTCGCCGCGGAGTACGGGTTGGACACCGAGGGGACTTGTGACGCTCTAGACGTTGAACTCCTCGTCATGGCGGGGCGATCAGCTGGGCTGTTGGCAGGCGTCGTGGTGCACCGGCTGGTGCCGGCCGACGCTCGGGATGACAGCTTTGTGGTCGCGGTATGTGTGAGCCCGAGTGTGGCGGCCGTGTCATTTCCAGCGCACGTGAGGGAGGTGAGCCCGCCCCACCGCACAGGCGTCCCAAGTGCTATTCGGTACACCCTCGGAAGGGTCGGGCGGATCGCAGATCAGGTAGTGGTGGAACATGCTCGGTGGAGTGGTCGTACCCAAAGAGGTGAGCTGAAACTTCCCTCGGTCTGAGGGGTCCCAGCCCCTTTCCGCCTGATGCCTGACATCGCTCGCAGATGTAATTGCGGGTGTTTTGCCATCAGGCGTCGAAGGGGTGGTAGCTACCTAGGGACCTTAGCCACCCGTGATGGCCGAGTAGGTCCAAACGTCCGCGGGCAATGGGTGCTGTAGCTTCCAGACGATGCCCATAGGGTTACTGCCCTCGTGAGAGACATACTCGGCTGGGCCAAGCAGCATCCAAGGCTGCGGACCGCCGATATCGGTTGATTTATACCGGCGGACGAACAACAGGACGTGAGAGCCCAGACCCTTGTGATTCTGGTAGCGCTGGCCTGTTGGGGAAGACTCTGAAGTCTGATTTTGGGACTCCCAGTGGAACTGCTCGGGACTCATCGCATAGTCCTTGTAGCGAATCTGTGGCGAGAAGTCTTTGTCATCTTTTTCTAGCGTGATCAAGAGAGCGTCAGTGCTGATACCGGCACACCATTTCACGCCTTCACGGAAGTGCCCAGGTTTGAATCCGTCCACCGCTGCTTGTCCTAGCGCAGGCAAGATTTCTTCTCGACTGTAGTAAGCGTGTACGGATAGAGGAATGGCGCTGTGGGCGTCGATCAGAGGAATGGGGTAGTGCTCGGTCCGCTCCAGGTTATATGCCAGTACCTGCCGGAGCTCAGCCCGGAAGGCGGTCTGGTGGCGGAGCGCCTCGAATCCCTGAGTGTAGCTAGAAAAACCTCCGCCTAGCGGCCACAAGCAAAAGAACAACATGCGAGCGTAAGCCTGACCTGTAGAATCGAGCGCATCATAATGTGGGGCGTCATCTCCTAGCATGCGCGTGTAGGCGGTTACGCGCTGCGGGTCATCGACATGCAGAAACGCGGACATCCGCTTGAGGAGAGTTTCCTCACCTTCCGGCGCGTCATCGACCAGTAGGCGAGCTCGCCGGAGAAGCCGAGTCCAAGAATTGCCGGCCTTATAGATTTCTTTGAGCTCGCGCTGACTTTCGTGCAGGTAGGCGACCAGATCTCGCTCGCTGTATGCCGCAACTTCCTTCGTCAGTTGGGACGCGTTGACGCCAATCTGACTTTTTACGTTGTTGAGAATTCTCTCCTTGGACTTGCGGTCCAGAATAATCTGACAGCCGGACGGGAGTTGGGGGAAGTCGCGCTCAATGTGCTGTACCAGTCGGTTTCGAGTGAGGTTGGTGAGTGCGCGAAACTGTTCCTCGAAGCGGAACTCTTTCCGGTGTTGCCCGATGAAGTCGAGCACCGTGAGTACGGCCTTATCGGGTGCACGACGTAGCCCGCGGCCTAGCTGCTGCAAGAAAATGGTGGCGCTGGCTGTCGGTCGCAGAAGGAGGAGTGTGTCGACGTCCGGGACGTCCAACCCCTCGTTAAAAAGGTCTACAGAGAAAATTACCTGGAGGGTCCCGTTGCGTAGAGAAGTGAGTGCGTTCGCTCTCTCGGTGGGCGGAGTCTGGCCATCGAGTGCTACGGCAGCGAAACCTGCCTGGCGGAAGAAGTTGGCCATGAAGTGGGCGTGGTCCACTGATACACAGAACCCTAGCGCCTTCATGGATCTGGGATCAGCCACTTTGTCTCGAACGGCTTTAATGATGAGGCGTGCGCGCGCGTCGTTTCCAGTGAACAGGTTGTTCAATTCGGTACTGTCGTAGGTGCCACGTTTCCACGTGATCGCTTCCAAATCGGTATTGTCTGCGACGCCGAAGTAGTGGAACGGGCTGAGCAGGTCATTCTCCAGCGCCTCCCACAGTCGCATCTCGGCTGCGATGCGACCGTCGAAAAACTCGTCTTGGACGTTCCGGCCGTCCAGTCGTTCAGGTGTTGCGGTGAGGCCAAGAAGTTCACTGGGCTGGAAATGTTCTATGATGCGTCGATAAGTTTTGGATACCGCATGATGGAATTCATCGATCACGATGATGTCAAAATGGTTCTGGCTGAGGCGATCAAGTGCTGCGCCATTAAGCGACTGCACGCTAGCAAAGACGTGTGTCCATTCCTGAGGCACCGCACCGCCTACGTGTAGCTCCCCGAAGTTGGCGTCGTCGAGCGCCTCTTGGTAAGTGCGAAGCGATTGCTTAAGAATCTCCTGGCGGTGGGCAACGAAGAGGAGCTTGAGGTCGCGGTTTCCGTGTTGACGCTTGAGGTTGCGGTAGTCGATTGCCGCCATAACGGTCTTTCCGGTGCCGGTCGCTGCTACCAGCAAGTTGCGATGCCGGCCGTGAATCTCTCGCTCAATGCGGAGACGTTCTAGCATATCCTGCTGATGTGGGTAGGGGCGAAGTTCCAAACCGGAAAGGCTGATGGGTAGGTTACCCGCACGCTGCTTACCGCTAGCTAGCGCCAAAGCCTCCTGGAGGCGTTCACCGTCAGTTTCTGGGTCGTATGACTCGAATGCCGGCTCGGCCCAGTATGAATCAAACGTAGCTTCGAACTTTTTCAAGACCGCAGGCGTTGCTACGGACGACAACCTGACGTTCCACTCCAGCCCATCCAGCAAGGCGGCCCGGGACAGGTTTGAGCTTCCGACGTACGCGGTGTCGTAGCTGCTATTGCGGCGAAAGAGCCATGCCTTGGCATGCAAGCGCGTTGACCGGATCTCGTAGTTGACCTTGACTTCGGCATGGAAATCGTTAACCAGTCGGTCGAGCGCTCGCCGTTCGGTGGCGCCGATATAGGTCGTGGTGATGACGCGTATGGGAACTCCGCGCCTACTCGCTGCTTTGAGTGACTCTTCTAGGACACGCAAGCCGTGCCACTTGACGAACGCACAAAGAAGATCGATGCGGTCCGCTGTAGCCAGTTCAGCGCGCAGTTCGTACCCCAGATTCGGGTCCTCTGGAGAGTTGGTGATCAACGCGCTCTCGGAAAGTGGGGTAGCGGGGCGCACCGCATAGGCCCCCGCCTCGTCCAGTTCAGCGATGGCAGTGAGCTGGCGGGGTCCCTCGGCGATGAGTTCGATCCAGTCCTTTGCGCTGTCGCGCGAGCGGAGCGACGCCAAGATGAGGTTGGCCTCCTCGACGCGCTGCTCGGGCGGTAGGGATGCCAAGACGGCCCGCACGGTTTCAGCGATATGGCGAGCGAGCACGTGGGGGGAGGACTGGTCACCCACCTGCTGCTCAGCCGCGTGCCACCCGATCTCTTGCAGTTCCTGAATGCGCTGCTCAAGTCGTGTGGTGATCAGCCGCTCATACAAGCCGGGTACCGGTACTGCCTCGTGCACGGGCTGACTGCTCACAGTGACATCCCCTTCTCGCCTGCCGACACCTTGGTTGTATCAGCGCCGACTGACACGAGAGGACGGGACGATCAAGGGTGGTGCCGCCTCTGACATGTGGGTGGCTTGAAGTAGTCGAGTTCTGGCCGTTTGTGATCGAACGTGTCTAGTGTCTGCGCATGGAGATACGAAGCTTGCTGGTTGAGGTAGCCAGCACCTACGACGCCAACCACCCGGGCAAGACATCGATCGGGGTACCTGCTCAAGACCTGCTGCGTGCGGTTCGCGATCGCCTAGGCCCCCTCTTGCCAGGCGAACTTGAGGCGGAGGGGTACGGCGGCAGTGGCGGGCCTAGTAGTACGCCGTGGATTGGATTCTTCGATCCATCGATCACTCGTGATCCCAAGGTTGGCCTCTACCTTGCATACATCTTTGCGGCAGACCTGAAGACGGTGACCCTCACCCTCCAGCAGGGCGTGACAGCCCTGGCTTATCAACTGGGGCGAGGCAAGAGGCGTCGAGAGTATCTCGCTGATCGAGCGCGGAAACTCCAGAGTCTGCTCCCGCAGAACGCCATCGCGGGGTGGGATGTGCGGCCATCGCTCAAGAGCTCCGTGGACAGAGCATTGGCATACGAGGCTGGCAGCGTCGCCGCGCGTGTCTACGACATCGAGGCCATGCCACCCGAGGACGCATTGCGCGAGGACCTCTGGCATCTGGCGAACGTTCTCCAGGACGCAGCGTTGGTGGAGCGGGGGCTCAGCGAGCAGCGGAGCCCCGATGGTCGCCATGTCGAGTTCGTCCCGAAGAAGAGGATGCAGCCACAGGGGCTGGAGCGATTTCGCCCGAGAGACGCCAGCGATTACGTAGCGCACCTCCCGGCGCGGACCCTACGGAAGACTCGGCGCCATGAGCAGCTGATTGAAGCCTTCGGAGGCGAAGTTCAGAGGCATGGGTTTGTCCCAGCCAACGAAGGAGTGCATCCCAGGGACCTGGTGCTTCGAAAGGACGGAAGAGTGTGGCTGGTTGAGGCGAAGACGGTCGCGCTAGGAAACCCCACGAAAGCAGTACGTGAGGCAGTCGGGCAACTCTATGAGTACAGCTATTTCCTCCATGAACAGGTAGACGGTACGCAGCCGAGCCTGCTTGCGCTCTTTACGGAAGAGATTGGGGCGTACGTCGAATACCTGGAACAGCGCGGCATCGCTTCCGTGTGGCGGACCCCAACCGGGTGGGCCGGATCGCCCTCTGCCCTAGCAGTTGGACTGATCGGTTAGCGGCCGGATTGCAACGGAGCTAGCGGGGGTGGGGAGGAGAGGGGGTCGGCCGGTGCGTCGTATGCAGTGCCTGGAGCAACGCCGGATGGGCCACCGGCTTGTGGTGCCACAGGTGGTGGAGGAGGGCCCGTTCCTGGGTGGGGAAGTCCGGGGTGGGGCCGGTGCGGTGGGCTCGGCGGCGGAGGAAGGCGAGGGTGGTGGCTGTGGCGGCGTATTCCGTTACGGCGCGGGCGGCGGCGGGGCCGTGGGTGCGGCGGGCTATGTCGCGGGCCACCGAGCGGGTTTTGAGGGAGGAGAGGGAGACGGGGTCGGTGGGGGAGAGCCAGCCGGTGGTGACGTACGGGGGGAGGTAGGTGCGCAGGGCGAGGAGCTCGCGGTGGCGGGCCCAGACGGCGAGCCAGGTCAGGGCGGCGAAGACCGGCAGCATGAAGAGGCCGTAGACGGTGATGAAGCCGAGGTCGCCGAGGGTGGTGGCGGCGTTCCAGATGGAGTGCAGCAGGACGGCGGTGGCCAGGCCGACGAAGGGCAGCGCCAGGCGCAGCGGCCGGCGGTGGGGGTAGCTGGTCGCGGCTATGCCGAAGGCCAGGCCGGTGAGCATGGTGAAGAGGGGGTGGGCGAACGGCGAGAGGATGATCCGTACGAAGAAGGTCGCGGCGGTCAGGGAGTCGAGGCCGGTGTGGCCGAGGGACTGGTCCTGGCCGAAGGCGTTGCCCAGGTAGAGAACGTTCTCGGTGAAGGCGAAACCGGTGGCCGTGATGCCGGCCAGGACGAGGCCGTCCGTGATGCCGTCGAAGTTCTGGCGGCGGAAGAGGAAGAGGAGGAGGACGGCAGCGGCCTTGACGGTCTCCTCGATGACGGGGGCGAAGACGGTCGCGCCCCAGGTCTTGGCGTCGTCGGGGGAGAGGGTGGAGAGGTTGTTCTCCAGCCAGTTCGTGGCGAAGCCGTTGGCCAGGAGGGCTACGAGAGTCGCCGCGCAGGCGCCCCAGGCGAAGGCGAAGAGCAGGTTGCGGCGTGGTTCGGGGTCTATGCGGTCCAGCCAGCAGAAGCCGGCGATGAGGACGGGTACGGGGAAGACGGCCAGGCCGAGGCCGACGAGGAATCCCTGCGTGCCGGTCTGCTGGCGGACCATCGCCAGGATGATCACGCCGGAGAGGGCCAGGAGCGAGAAGAGAGCGACGGCGCGGGCCGTCTTGCTGTGCCAGGGCGCCGGGCGGCGGCGCGGTGTGTAGTGCCACTGCGCCGCCGCGGGCGACGCGGCGGGGCCGGCGTGGCGCGGGTCGGGCGCGTACGCCGGTTTCGGCGGAAGCGGAGGCGGCTGCGGCGGATTCACCCATCGACCCTAACCACCGCGGGACGGACTATGCCGGGAGCCGCCGGAAGAGGAGGTCGTGGACGACGTGCCCCTTGTCCAGGCCCTGGCCCTCGAACTTGGTGAAGGGACGGAAGTCCGGGCGCGGGGCGTAGCCGGAATACTCGTTCGCGAGGGTGGGCTCGGCGGAGAGGACTTCCAGCATCTGCTCGGCGTACGGCTCCCAGTCGGTCGCGCAGTGGACCAGCGCGCCCGGCGCGAGACGCGTCGTGACCAGGGAGAGGAACTCGGGCTGGATCAGGCGGCGCTTGTGGTGCCGCTTCTTGGGCCACGGGTCGGGGAAGTAGACGCGCAGACCGGCGAGGGAGGCGGGGGCGAGCATCTCGCGGAGCAGGATGATCGCGTCGCCGTTGGCCACCCGGATGTTGGACAGGCCGTTGCGTTCCGCGAGGCCGAGCAGGTTGCCCTGGCCCGGGGTGTGGACGTCGCAGGCGAGGATGCCGGTGTCCGGGTCGGCGGCGGCCATCTGTGCCGTGGCCTCGCCCATGCCGAAGCCGATTTCGAGGACGACCGGGCGGCCTTCGAAGAGCTGGTCCAGGTCGATCCGGGAGAGACCGTCGATGTCCAGGCCCCACTGGGGCCACAGGCGTCGCAGGGCGTCCGCCTGGCCGGGGGAGACCCGGCTGCGGCGCGGCTGGAAGGAACGGATGCGCCGCTCGTGGTGCGAACCGGCCGGGTCGGCCGCCGGGCCGGTGCCGTCGGGGAACATCGCTTTGGGAGTGGGGCGGGAAACCTGCTGGTGCGCCGGGGCCGAAGCCGAGACCGGGGCCGACACCGCTGCCGTGGCGTCCTGTCCGGGACGCTCGCCCGGGTGCGCGGTGTCGGCGTCGGTACCGAGGCCGGGGGCGGAGGCAGGTGCGGAGACAGGAGGGGGCTCAGCGGCTGGGCCGGGCTCAGCGGCTGGGCCGGGCTGGGCGGCAGGGCCGGATTCGGGGGTGGCGGAGTTCTCGGACACAGTGGGTCGATTCTACGGGCGGGGGAGTGCGGGAGCGGGGCGGCGGGGGCCGGGCTGCCATGGCAGGTAGGTAGGCGGCAGGCAGGCAGGGGTGGGGCGGCCGCGACGGGTTCGGCCGCACGCTGTCGGCCTCAGCCCGTCGTCTCCAGCATCGCCAGCGCCCGCCCGGCTATCTCCCTCCCGATCGGCAGGGAAGCCGTGGCCGCGGGGGACGGGGCGTTGAGGACGTGGACGGCGGACGGGGACTCGGTGATGAGGAAGTCGTCGGCGAGGGTGCCGTCGGGCAGGACGGCCTGGGCGCGGACGCCGGCGGGGGCGGGGCGCAGATCCTCTTCGCGGACCGCCGGGAGCAGGCGGCGGACCGCTTCGGTGAAGGCGCGGCGGGAGAGGGAGCGGTGCAGTTCGCCGGTGCCGTAGCGCCAGTGGCGGCGGGCTATGTGCCAGGAGCCGCGGTACGTCAGGGTGCCGGCCAGTTCCGCGGGGCGGACGGTGCGCCAGTCGTACCCCTCGCGGGCGAGTGCGGGGACGGCGTTGGGGCCGATGTGGACGGAGCCGTCGACCCCTCGGGTGAGGTGGACGCCGAGGAACGGGAAGGCGGGGTCGGGGACCGGGTAGACCAGGCCGCGCACCAGGGAGGCACGGGCCGGGGCGAGGGTGTAGTACTCGCCGCGGAAGGGGACGATGCGCATGGCCGGCGCGTCGCCCGCCAGGCGCGCGATGCGGTCGCAGTGCAGGCCGGCGCAGTTGACCAGGGTGCGGGCGCGGAAGACGGTGCCGGCGGAGGTGCGCACCGCGACGCGGCCGGGGCGGCGGCCGATGGTGGTGACCTCGCTGCCGTACGCGATGCGGGCGCCCGCGTCCGTGGCCAGGGCGGCGAAGCGCCGGGCGACCGCGCCGAAGTCGGCGATGCCGGTCGTGCCGACATGGATGGCGGCCAGGCCGCTGACCTCCGGCTCGTACGTCGCGAGCTGCGCCGGGCCCAGCTCGCGGACCGGAATGCCGTGTTCCCGGCCGCGCTGGATGAGGCTGTGCAGGCGGGGCAGCTCGCTGCGGTCGGTGGCGACGATCAGCTTGCCGGTGACCTCGTGCGGGATGCCGTGGTCCAGACAGAACTTGATCATCTCCGCCGAGCCCTGGAGCGCGAAGCGGGCCTTCAGGGAGCCGGGCGGGTAGTAGATGCCGCTGTGGACCACGCCGCTGTTCCGGCCGGTCTGGTGGCGGGCGGGGCCCGGCTCCTTCTCCAGGACCACCACACGGGTGCCGGGAGCGGCGCGCGTGATCGCGTAGGCCGTCGAGAGTCCGACGATGCCGGCACCGATCACCAGCACGTCGCAGTCGTACGCCGTCACAGCACCTCCCCTGAAACCCTTGGAATCAGACGTATCCCATCATGACGCGGGGGTCTGACAACGGGCCGGGAGAGCGGCGGGGACGCGTCCGCCGCCAGGTCCGGTTCCCTGCCTGCCCCCCGCCCCTTGGCTCTGGCCCGCATGCATACCCAGGATCACGCCCGTATCCGTACTCACACTCGTACGTTTTCGTAACTGCCCCGGAGCCTGCCTCCGTACCCGAGTCCGTACTTGAGTCCGTACCCGACTCCGTACCCGAGTCCGTACCCGACTCCGTACGGTCTCCCTGCCGCCTCCGTACCGCCCCCGTGCCCGCGCTACGCCGGGGCCACGAGCAGCGGCCGGGCCCGTTCGCGCAGCTCCACGACGCGGGGCTCGTCGCCGTACGGTTCGAGGCGGTGCAGGAGATCGCGTACGTACTCGGTCGTACGGGCCGACGAGATACGGCCGGCCACCTCGACCGCCCGGGTGCCGGCCGCGCAGGCCGCGTCCAGGTTGCCGGACTCCAGCTCGGCCACCGCGGAGACGACGAGCCGCAGCCCGTGCGAGCGGACGTACTCCTCCGTGGGGCGGGACAGCGCCTGCTCCGTGAAGCGGCGCACCTGGCGGGGCAGCCGCAGGTCCCGGTAGCACTCGGCGGCGTCGGCGGCGAATCGTTCGTACGAGTAGAAGTCCAGCCAGGACGGGTCGGGGTCGCCCTCCCGGGAGCGCTCCAGCCAGCCCTCGGCGGCCTTCAGGGCCACCTCGCAGGCGCGCGCCTCGTTGGCCTTGGCCTGCGCGCGTGCCTCCACCAGGCGGAAGAAGCTCATCGTGCGGGCGGTGGCCAGGCCGCGGTTGCGTTCGAGGGCGGCCTGCGCCAGGTCGACGCCCTCGTCGGCGAAGCCGCGGTAGGTCGCCTGGAGTGACATCGAGGCCAGGACATATCCCCCCAGCGGGACGTCGGCGGCGGCCCGCGCCAGACGCAGCGCCTGGATGTAGTAGCGCTGGGCCGCCTCCTGCTGCCCGGTGTCGAAGGCCATCCAGCCCGCGAGTCTGGTGAGTTCGGAGGTCGCCCCGAACAGCGCGCGGCCCACCTCGTCGCTGTACGAGGCGAGGAGCAGCGGCGCCGCGTCCACCCGGAGGCACTCGGGCACCATCGAGGAGCGCCAGTCGCCGCCCCCGTACTTGGAGTCCCAGCGGCGGGCGTCCTCGGCGGCCTCCCGCAGCTTGGTGACGTCGCTGTGGCCGACGTGCTGGGGCGCGGTGTCGGCGTTGGGGGCGCCGTCCTTGCCCGTCGCGCCGTTGCCGTCCCGTACTTCCCGCAGGTCAGGCGCTTCGCGCGCGACGGAACTGTCGGCCGGGGATATCAGCCACCGCGAGGCGGGGGTCGCGTACGCGCTCACCGAGAAGGATCCGGCCAGGCTCTGCCAGATGCCCCCGCCACCGCGGCGTCCGGCCAGGTCGAGGCGGTACAGCTCGGTCGCGGACCGGACCGCGGCGCCCACGTCGCGCGGGAAGGCCAGGCCCACCTCGGGGGCCGGGTCGGCGTCCGCCAGGCCGATCTCGTGGAGCGGCACCGGGCGGCCGAGCTTGCCCGCTATCGCGGCCGCGATCAGGTGGGGCGCGGCGCCCTGCGGAACCATGCCCTTGGAGACCCACCGGGCCACCGACGTCTTGTCGTAGCGAAGCGTCAACCCGCGCTGCGCCCCCAGGTCGTTGACCCGGCGGGCGAGTCCGGCATTGCTGATCCCCGCGAGGGCGAGAACGGTGCCGAGCTTCTCGTTCGGCCCGCGTATATCCCTTGACATGCGCACCCCTCGACACAGCGACGGCAGCCCCGGTACCCCGGGGCACGCGTCCACCCAGAGTAGTTCGCCGAATCCCTACCGTTAAGGCCCGATGTCCCGGATGGCGGGTTTCAAGTCCAAGCCGCCGCAGGGGGTTTGGCATGTGCTCCGGGTACGTGTTGCCGTGCGCCCGTGTGTGCGCGCTGGCCGGGTTGGTACGGGAGCGCTTCCATGGGACCTGCGTGGGTCGGCCCGCTGCACTGGATCCAGTGGGCTGGGGGACACCGCCGCCTCATTCCCCGCGGGTGGCGGTCCGGTCCGGGGGGCGAGTCCCGCCTCCCGGACTGTCGCATTTCGCGGAAAGGGCCCACCGGGACGGCCCGGGAGGTGCCGGCTCGGCCGCGGTGGCGTCCGGGAGGGTGCCCGGCCGTTCGGTGCGGGCGTCCCGAGGGCGCGTCCGGGTGCCCGGCAGGGCGGTCCGGCGGTCGCCCGGCGGGTGATCGGCCGCGCTCCGGGCGCCCTGGCCGGTATCGGCCCAACCGGGCGCGGCCGCACAGATTTTGGCTGGAAATCGACGTAGGCGGGTTTGCTTTCGGGAGCGGGGAGCGGGGAGCGGGGAGCGGGGAGCGGGGAGGAGGGGGCGTACGGATCTGCCGGCCTTGGCGGGACGTCCTGGACCGGCTTCGCGGACCGGCCTTGCGGGTCGGCGCTGCGGGTCGGCTTCACGGACCGGTACCGCTGACCGGCTTCGTGGACCGGCCTTGGTGACCTTCCCTCTCTCGTCGTCGTGGCGCCGCGCCGTCTCGCCGCGGCCTTCCGGGCGGGGGACGGCCCTTCATACACCGCCGTCGCCCCTGCCGCGCGCCTCCAGGCCCGAACTCGTCCCCGGCCCCGGCCCCGGCCCTCGAACTCGCCCCCGGTCCCGGCCTCGAACTCGCCCCGGCCCCGAACTCCCTCTCGATCTCGCCGCCTCCGGCCCGCCCGGCCCGCCCGCGCTCGATAACGTCTTCCGAACACCCCCGTACCCGGGCCCTCCTCGGCGCCTCCAGAAGGCCGCTGTCGTGGCAGCATGGTCCGCACAACAGCTTGGCAACGGCTTGGCAATCCGCTGTACGGGGCGGCGGTCCGGTCCACCCTGCCGACCATCAGGGCGATCCTGAGGTGGGCGGGTGTCCGCCCGGGCGGACGGACGGGGGCCGCCCGGCGGCGGCGAACAGGGTGGAGGCGGCGATGCGCTGGTTGGTGGGGTGGAGCAGTACCGGTACGGGACCGGACCCCACCGAGGAGGCCCGTACGGTCCTCCCCGTAGGCGCCCAGCTCCTGTGGGGCGACCCCGACCCGCTGTGGGCGGTCGGCGACTGGCGTGCCGACGAGGTGCGCGTCGTCCAGGCCGACGCCGAGACCCGGCTCGCCGTCTTCGGCGTCTGCGGCGCCACCGACGACCAGCTGCGGGTCGGCCTCTTCGCGGCCCGCGGGGGCGCGCTGCGCCACCTCACCGCCTGGCCCGGCAGTTACACGGCCGTCGTCCAGGTCGGCAGGCGCGTGACGGTCACCGGTGACCTGGCGGGCGCGCGGCCGGTCTTCCACACCCCGTGGGCGGGCGGTACGGCGTACGCGACCGCCGCCCTCCCGCTCGCCGACCTGATCGAGGCGAACCTGGACGTCGGGCATCTGGCCGCGCTGCTGGCCTGCCCGGACGCGCCCGAGGCGCTCGGCGCCGGTACCCCGTACGAGGGAGTGCGGCGGGTACCGCCCGGCCATGCGCTCGTCCTCCGCGGCGGCAGCTGCGACATCACTTCCTACGAGCCGACGGCGTCGCTCGCCGTCTCCGCGCCCCAACTGCCGCCGGAGCAGGCCGTCGACGGCGTGCGCGACGCGCTGGTCGAAGCCGTACGGGCGCGGCTGTCCGGGCCCCGGCACGCACCGGACCCGGACGGTCTGAACGGCCTGGACCCGGGGCCCGTCCCGGGCATGGGCCCGGCCGAACGGCGGGCCGCGCGGGGCGCGCCGGTCCCCGGCGTCGGCGCCGACCTCTCGGGAGGCAGCGCCTCCGCCACCCTGGCCCTGCTCGCGGCCGGACTGCCCGGAGTGCCCGGCACGGTCAACGGGCGGGGCGAGCGCCTCCTGGCCGTCACCTTCAACGACCGTGCCACCCATGGGGGCCGCCCGTACCGCGAGGCCGAACTGGAGCGGGCCCGCAGCATCGCCGCCAACCCGCGCCTGCACCACGTCGTCGTCGCGGCGGGCGAGGAAGCCCTCCCGTATGCGGACCTGGAGGGCGGGCCGCTCACGGACGAACCGGGGCCGTCGCTCATCACGGCCGGACGCCACCGCCGGCGGCTGCTGGCGGGCAGCGCGGACCACCTCGTGGGCGCCGGTGCGCGCCAGGTCCTGGACGCGCACCCGGCCCGCCTGGCCGACCTGCTCCTGGACCGCCGCAGACGTCATCTGCTGCGGCCCGTCACGGCACTCGCCAAGGCCGACGGGCCGCTGTCGCAGTCGGCGCTGGTGCCGTTCACCGTCTACCGGGCCGCGCGCAAGCTGGCCCGTACGACGTACGGGTCGGGCATCGCCGACACGGCGACCCGCCTGAAGGAGCGGCGGTTCACCGACGAGCCGGTGGCGGGCGGTGGCGCGGTGGACGCGTCCTTGGCGGCGCTCTCCTGGTGCCGGCCCGGGCCCGCGGCGCGGTGGCTCACAGGGGAGGCGCTGGCTGAAGTATCGGTTCGGCTGACTGCCGCGGCCGTCCGGACCCCCACCGTGGGACGGCCGGGAGAACGCCGGGCCCGCGCCGCGCTGGCCCGGCACGCGGCCGACCACCGGATCTTCGAACAGGCCGTGGAGGTACGCAACCAACGCCTGCACGCCCCCTTCCTCGACAACCAGGTGGTGCTGGCCTGCCGGGCCCTGCCGGACACGCTGCGTGTCCAGCCGGGGGCGCGGGCGGCCGTGCTGCGTGCAGTCCTGTCCGGCGCCGGCGTCCGCGACCTGCCGTCCGGCTGGGGCGCGACGTCCCACCTCACGCACGCGGCGGCCGTACGGGCCGGGCTGCGCACCTCCATCGGGGACGTGGTCGGCCTCTTCGACACACCGTTGCTCGCCGACGCGGGGCTGGTCGAGGCACGGGTCGTACGGAAGGCCCTGCGGGCGGCGGCCGAGGGCGCCCCGCTCCCCCTGGACGGGCTCGCCGAACTCGTCTCCACCGAACTCTGGCTGCGCCGCCTGCTCGCCCGCCGCGGCACCTGCTGGACCGGCACGGCCGCGCCCCGCCAGCGGGCCGTGGCGGGCGGAGTGTCGCCGCGGCCGAGCCTCTGAGGGGGGACGGGCCGGTCGGTACGTCGGTACGTCGGGACGATGGGTCGGGGCGGTGCGTCGGTTCGGTGGCGACTCGTCGAGACGGGGGCGGTGCGTCGGTTCGGTGCCGACTCGTCGATACGGGTGCGGTGCGTCGTCACGGCAGCGGATCGCTGATACGGGTTCGTCGCGACGCTACGGTCGCGGCTCGTCGAGACGTGGGCGGTGCGTCGGTTCGTCGGCGGCCCGTCGATACGGGTACGTCGCGTCGTTACGGTGACGGTTCGCCGATACGGGTACGTTGCGTCGTACGGCTGCGATGCGTCGGTACGGCAGCGACGCCTCGACCCATCGCCGCCCCAGTGGCCGCCCGTCACCGCATCCCCGTCGCACCGCGACCGTCCCCCAGCACTCCCAGCACCCCCAGCACCCCCAGCGCCCTCAGCGGCAAGTGATCTGTGACTGCGCCCAGTCGCCCAGGAACATGACGGTGTTGGACGAACCGGGCTCGACCACCAGCCGCAGCGTCCTGTGCCCCCGCAGCGGCACATGGACCGGGACGGCGGGCTGTCCGCCGCGTACGACTCCCGAGCGCCAGAGCCGTTGCCCGTCCGCGTACACGGAGAAGCGCAGCGCCCCGAGGCCGAGCCCCATGTCGTCCACGCCGGCGAACGCGTCGTACGCCGTGCACTGCCGGTTCAGGTCGATGGTCACGAAGGACGGCGCGTGCACGGTCACCCCGTGCCGGAACGTCCTGCCGCCGATGCGCAGCCCCTGCCGCTGCCACAGCCAGCTGCTGTCCGCCATGCGCACCTCGGGCTTCGTGCCGTCTCCCATGAAGTCCCACGTCAACTTGTTGATCTGGTAGGGGGACGGAGCGGGCGCCGGCGGGGTCGGCCTCGGCGTCGGCCTCGGGGAGTGTGCGGGCGGGTCGGCCGGTGCGGGCGAGCGTGGTGGCTCGGGTGCGGGGGTGGGCGAGGTTTTCGTCGGCGTGGGAGTCGGGGACGGCGTCGGCGTCGGTTGCGGCCGGGAGGAGGTGGTGGGGCCGGGCGTCGGCTTCGGGGACACGGGGGCGGGCGTCGGGGGCGGCTGCTCCGGAGCGCGTTCCGGCGGTTCCGACTCGGGCGGCGGCGGTGCGACCGAGGCAGCGCCGGGCTGCTTGGCCTGCGCACGGGGCGCCGGCTGCGGGTCGCCGATCAGCGCCAGGGCGAGCGCGGCACCCACCACGATCACCAGGCCCGCGCCGATCGCCACCTTCGCGGGCGCGCCGAGCCCCTCGCCCACCACGGCGCCCGCGCCGCCCGCACCACCGGATCCACCAGCAGCACCCGCTCCTGCGGCCCCACCTGCCCCCACGGTCCCACCAGCCCCCGCAGCAGCCCCCGCTCCCGCGGACGCCCCGGCCCCGGCCCCGGCCCCCGCCCCTGTCCCCCCGGCCGCCGCAGCCGCACCCGCTCCCGCCGCGGCGCCCGCGCTGCCGAGCCCCACCACGGCCGCGGCTCCCTTGACCGCGTATCCGGCCGCGAACCAGCCGATGACCGCCACCGGAAGGATGACGCGGATGTGCTCGTTGACGTCCGCGACCTCCGAGGCCGCCGTACGGCACCGGGCGCAGTCCTCCAGGTGCTTGCGCAGCCCGCGCTCCGCCCGCATCCGCAGGCCGCCCCGGGCATACGCGCCCAGCCGGTCCGCGTACCGGGCGCAGTCGCCCTCGGCGGTGAGCGAACGGTTCACGTGCGCCTGCAGGTACGCCTGCTTGAGGCCCTCGCGTGCACGGTGGGCCAGTACGGCGGTGGCGTTGGCCGACAGCCCGAGTAGCGGCGCGACCTCGCTCGGCGACTCCTCCTCGATCGTGGTGTGCCACAGCACGGTCTGGTAGCGCTCCGGCAGACTGCGGAACGCCCGTACGGCCATGGACTGCTCGGCTTCGTGCATGGCGCGGACGTCCGCGCCGAGGTCGAGCGTGTCGTCGTCCAGCGTGGTTCCGGCCGCCGTGATCGCGAACACGGCGAAGTCCTCGACCAGTTGCTCGCGCTTCGCGGTCTTTCCCCAGGCCGCGGCCACCCGGCGGACGGTGGTGAGCAGATAGGCGCGTACGGAGGAGTCGGGGCCGGAGCCTCCGCGTACGGCCTGGAGGGTACGGGCGAACACTTCGCCGGTGAGGTCGTCGGCGGTGTGCGCGTCCCGGCAGCAACCGCGCGCGTAGCGCCGTACGGCGTCGGCGTGGCGACGGTACAGCTCCTCGTACGCGCTGTCGTCACCGCTCCGCGTACGGTCGATCAACTCGCGGTCCCCGGGCGGGGGGCCGGGCTGCGGGTGCGTCCCCGGAGCCCCCGACGTTCCTGGAGCCCCCGACGCCCCCGAGCCCTCCGCTTCCGCAGAACCGTCCCGCCTCGCAGAACCGTCCCGCCTCGCAGGACCGTCCCGCCTCGCGGAACCGCCGGTTTCGGCTGCCTCCGGGCGGCTCGGCTTCCGGTGGGCGCCCCGGCCCTTCGGGCCCCGCGCTCCCCTCAGCCCCCGCGCGTCCCTCAGCTCCCGGGCGTCACTCCGCTCCCGCGCGTCCGCCGACTCCGGGCTCTTCCGCCGTTCCCGCTGCTGAGGAACGTTTCGTTCGGCCGGTCCGGGCCGGTAATCGTCCTCGGCCCGGTCGTGCCGTTCCGCGGCACGCCCCGCGGACGCCGCGCCCGATGCCTCCAGGCCACCTACCCCGTACGGACGCTTCTGCCCGGGGACTTGAGGACCACGCTCCCCGCCAAGCCGCTCGTCCCGCCGCTCGTTCCGCCCGTCCACACCCATCGCCGAGGCCCCCGAACACGCCGTCGCTGCGGTAACACCGCGCAAGCGTGTCACAGGCGGCCCCCTCGGCCGGTCCGGCAAGCACACCAACCACTCGTCCGGGGCGAGTTCACGGACGGCAGCACTAGAGGTCACTCGTACGGGGAATACTCGTCCGCCCGCGCCCAGGACACGCGACCGGGGCCTTCGGCCCCCGCGCCCAGGACACGCCACCGCCCCCCCCGGTCGCCCCCGCGCCCAGGACACGCCACCGCCCCCCGGTCGGCCCCGCGCCCAGGACACGCCACCATCCCCCGGTCGGCCCCGCGCCCAGGACACACAGACGACCCCCGGCCAGCCCCACGCCCGGCACACAGAACACGCAGAACGGGACGCGGCGCCGGCCCACAGCCGACCCCACGCCCCGCCCCGCCCGATCTCTCAGGCCGATGCCACGCAGCCTTACTCGGCAGGCCGTGACCGCAGCCCCTCCAGCAGGATCTCCAGCAGCCGGGCCGAGGCGGCCTGCTGCTGGGCCGGGTCCGGCAGGGACGGTGCGCCCGTGGCGATGACCAGCAGCACGTCGGCCACCGTCACGTCCGCGCGCAGTTCGCCCGCCTCGCGTGCCCGCTCGACGAGCTGCCCGACGACCTCCAGCAGCGCCTGGGCACCGCCGTCCGCCGTGGCTTCACCCGGCCCGGACGGTGCCTCCAGCGTGCCGGTGACGGCCGTGCCGCGTGCGGACACGCCGTTCGGAACGCCGGTGGAAACCCCGTTCGGGACCGTGGCCGGTACGTCCGAGACCTCGGCCCCGGGTACGCCGCGCTGTGCGACCACGCGGAACTCCGCGGGCACGTCGGACGTCAGCGCGCCGGACCCGTCCGCGGAACGGTGCGCCGACCCTCCCGACACGTCCGCCGGGCCGGTCGGCACGCCGTCCGGCCCGTACGCCTGACGCTGCTGCGGAACCCGGGCCTCAGCAGCACCGGAAGCCGCACCGGCACCGGGACCGGAAGCAGCACCGACACCGGCACCGGAACCGGCACCAGGCGCGCCCTCCGGTACCGGAGCGCTGGCGCTCACCCGCAATATGCTCGGCGGCAGCAGCCGCCCGGCGCCGGAGGCGACCGACGTCCGCAGGAAGCGCGAGAGCGCCGACCACGGGTCGTCCTCCTGGCCGAGCGCCGTACGCGCCTGGTCGGTGAGCCGAGAGGTCTCCTCCTCGGCTATTCGCCTGACCAGCACGTCCTTGCTCGGGAAGCGGCGGTAGACCGTCCCCACCCCGACGCGGGCACGCCGCGCCACGTCTTCCATGGGCGCGCCGTACCCCAGCTCGCCGAAGACCTCGCGAGCCGCCCGCAGGACGTGCTCAAGATTGCGCTGCGCGTCCACACGCAGCGGTGTGCTCCGGCCGCCGGCACCGGAGTGCGCGGTGTGCGGGTGCGTGTGCGTGGTGCCGTTTCCCCTGCCCTCCGAAGCGTGCGCGGTGGCAGTTACGGCAGTCGGCCATTGAGAGCCCTGAATGTGCATAGATGATCCCCCGGTAATGACGTCTCCCCCCGGAGACTCCCCGCCCTGACTGCTGGGGTGTAACGACGTGACGACGAGAGGCTGCACCCCAACGAGGTACGAACATAGTTGAGCCCAGGTCAAGAATGAAGGGGGCAGTTCCGCACAGTCCGTGCACCGATCGGAGTACGGTTCCCTTCCGCCCCTATTCCGTACCCTCCGCTCGCCGTAGACCCACCACCTGACCTGCGCTCCTGTGCCCGGCAGCGCGGAATCCGGCCCTCCGGGCCGAAGTGCCGGACCGGTCATACATTTCGTCAGGCCTGTGGACAAAGGCGTGTCGCCGGTGCGTCATGGAACAGTGCTGTGTCCTTCCGGGGACGCAGTGCCTGGTGGTGGCAGGCCGGCCGGACGACGGTGGCAACCCGCTCGGGCCGGCCTTTCGATGTCGCGAGGAGAACCTCTGTGAAGGAACCGGCGCGCATTCTCGTTGTCGGCGGCGGCTACGTGGGGATGTACACCGCGCTGCGCCTGCAGCGGAAACTGAAACAGGAACTGCGGCGGGGCGCCGTCGAGGTGGTCGTGGTGGACCCCGATCCGTACATGACGTATCAGCCATTTCTCCCCGAGGCCGCGGCCGGCTCCATCTCGCCGCGGCACGTCGTCGTACCGCTGCGCCGGGTGCTGCCGCTCTGCAAGGTCGTCGTCGGGGAGGTCACCGCGCTCGACCACGCCGCGCGGACCGCCACGGTCACGACGCCGGCCTCCGAGGAGGACGGCACCGGCGGCCTGCAACTGGCCTACGACGAGCTGGTGCTGGCGCCCGGGTCGGTCTCCCGCGCCCTGCCGGTTCCGGGCCTCGCCGAGGGCGGCATCGGTTTCAAGACCGTCGAGGAGGCCATCGGCCTGCGCAACCACGTCCTGGAGCAGTTGGACATCGCCTCCTCGACCCGCGACCCGGCGATCCGCGACGCCGCGCTGACCTTCGTCTTCGTCGGCGGCGGGTACGCGGGGGTGGAGGCGCTCGCGGAGCTGGAGGACATGGCACGCTACGCGGCGCGCTACTACCACAACGTCGAGCCCGGTGACATGAAGTGGATCCTGGTCGAGGCGACCGGCCGCATCCTGCCGGAGGTGGGTACCGCGATGGGGCAGTACGCGGTACGGGAGCTGCGGGCGCGCAACATCGACGTACGGCTGGACACGCGCCTGGAGTCGTACGAGGGGCGGGTCGCCGTCCTGAGTGACGGCGCACGCTTCCCGGCTCGCACTCTCGTGTGGACCGCGGGCGTCAGACCCCACCCGCTCATCGCCGCTTCCGGCCTGCCGCGCACCGGGCGCGGCCGTCTCAAATGCACCGCCGCCCTCCGGGTGGAGGGTGCCGAACACGCCTGGTCGGCGGGGGACGCCGCGGCCGTACCGGACCTGACGGCGGAGCGCCCGGCCAAGCCGGACGAGCCGCGCCGGGAGTGCGCGCCCAACGCCCAGCACGCCGTCCGGCAGGCGCGGGTGCTGGCGGAGAACATCGCCGCGGTGGTGCGCGGCGGGCCCGTCGCGGACTACGCGCACAAGTACGCCGGGTCGGTCGCCTCGCTCGGTCTGCACAAGGGAGTCGCACATGTCTACGGGCGCCGCCTGAAGGGCTATCCGGCGTGGTTCATGCACCGCGTGTACCACTTGAGCCGGGTGCCCACGTTCAACCGGAAGGCGCGGGTGCTGGCCGAGTGGACGCTCGCCGGGCTGTTCAAGCGGGAAATCGTTTCTCTCGGCTCGCTGGAACACCCGCGCGCCGAGTTCGAACTGGCGGCGGGCACCGGGCGCCACGACGAGCCGAGCTGACGACCCGTCGCCCATCGTCAGCCGTACGGGCCGCCGGGGCCGAAACCCCCGGGACCGCCCCCCCGTGCCGAATCCCCAGTCGTACCGCTCCGCCCTGACGGCACGACCCCCGCCCGCACACCCGGACCGTCGTACCGCCCGCCCCACCCCACCCCGCGCATCACCCTCCCGCCCCGCCGTACCACCCGCACACCCGGCCCCCGTGACCCCCGTAGCCGGAGCCAGGAACTCCACCTCGTGCCCCCGGCGTCTGACGGATGTCAGTCCGGTCGGCCACACTGGACGTGTGACCATGGGTGGGCTCGTATCTGCGAAGAGTGACAATCACGAGGATTCTGGACGATTGCTGCAATCCGCCAGAGGGCACCGAGGGTGCCCCCAGCCGACACCGCTCCCCGCTTCCGCCGGGCGGGCGTCCCTCCGGCGTGCGCGCGGGGAGTCCCACCGAGCCGACGGCCCGATCCCGCGCGACGACGCGAAGTAAGAGGTACCCCTCCGTGAACTTCACGCGCTGGAGCGCCCGTCTCCCCGGCACTCAGCGGCGGAGCGCCGCCCGGCCCGACCGCGCCGCGCCGGCGTCCGCCGTCGTGCCGACCGGGCCCGCCGCCCCGGCCCCGAGCGGCCCGCCGGCCACGGTCCCCGGCGCGGTCCCCGCGGCCCGCGCCGAACACCCCGACTCCGACCCGTCCGGTGACGGCCCGCCCGCCGGCCCCTGCCGCGCGCCCAGCGTCGACGCGCTGTCCGTGCACGACATCCTGGGCAAGGTCCCAGCCCTGGTGGCGGTCGTGTACGGACCCGAGCACCGCATCGCGTACGTCAACGGCGCGTACGCCACCGTCTTCGGCCCCCGCCCGCCCGGCGCCACCGCGCGCGAGGCACTGCCCGAGCTGGACGCGCTCGGCCTGCTGCCGCTGATGGACCAGGTGCTGCGCAGCGGCCGCCCCCGTACGGTCAAGGCCCGCCGGGTGCCCGGCGGCGCCGGCGCCGACCAGTCCAGGGACGGCTACTACACGTTCACCTGCACCCCCATCGAGGTCGCCGCCAGTGGCCCGGCGCCCGACCCCGAGGTCGCCTGCGTGGCGCCGCACAAGGGCGTGCTCGTCTTCGGCGCCGACGTCACCGACCAGGTGGAGTCCACCGAACGGCTGCGCGTCAGTGAGGCACGCCAGCGCGCCGCGGCCGTGACCCTCCAGCGTTCCCTGCTGCCGCAGGAGCTGGAGCAGCCCGACGACCTGCGGGTCGCCGCGACGTACCAGCCGGGCGGCACGGACGCCGCGGTCGGCGGCGACTGGTACGACGTCATCACCCTCGGCGCCGGCCGTACGGCCCTGGTCATCGGGGACGTCATGGGCCGGGGCGTGCGCGCCGCGGCCGTCATGGGGCAGCTGCGTACGGCGGTCCGCGCCTACGCCCGGCTCGACCTGCCGCCCCACGAAGTCCTCCAGCTGCTGGACGGACTGGCCGCCGAGATCGACGCCAGCCAGATCGCGACCTGCGTCTACGCGGTCCACGACCCGAACGAGGGCCGCCTGGTCTACGCCTCCGCCGGCCACCTGCCCATCCTGGTGCGCGACGCCGACGGCACGGTCCTGCGCGCCGCCGAGCCGACCGGCCCGCCGCTGGGCACCGGCGGCTGGCTGCACACCTCCGGCAGCGTCCCGCTGGGCCCGGGTTCGAGCGCTGTCCTCTATACGGACGGTCTGGTCGAGCGCCGTGACAAGGACATCGACCACGGGGTCGAGGCCCTGGAACGCGCCTTCGCGGGGGCGACCGGAGCGCCGGACATCGTCTGCGACCGGCTGCTGCGCGCCCTCGGGATCTCCACCGACCACGACGACGACGTGGCGGTCCTGGTCCTGCAGCACCCCGCCCGCACGGGGCACGACGCCGAGCTGTTCCACAACGCCGCCCTCGAACTCCACGGCGGTACGGAAGCGGCACCCCGCGCCCGCGCCTTCGCCTCCGGGGTGCTCGCCTCCTGGCGCTTCTCCCCGGAACTGCACGACCTCGGCGTTCTGGCCGCCAGCGAACTGGTCGCCAACTCGCTCCAGCACGGCACCCCGCCGATGCGGCTGCGGCTGCGCCGTACGGACCGCCGCCTGATCATCGAGGTCACCGACGGCGACGACCACCTGCCGCGGCGGCGCCGGGCCGAGCCGGCCGACGAGGCGGGCCGCGGGATCTCGATCGTCGCGACGATCGCCTCGGCGTGGGGCTCGCGCCGGACACCGGGCGGCGGCAAGGCCGTGTGGTGCGAGTTCGCCCTGCCGCGGGAGTAGCGGCGGAGCGGCACGCACGCGGATGCGCGTACCGGTGGCACTACGGGCCGGACCCTGCTCGGTGCAGGGTCCGGCCCGTAGGCAGCCGGTGTGCCGTGCGGCTCACGCCACCGCCGTGACGGACTCCCGTCGCGGCGCACCGGCGCCGGCCGCCGTCTCGACGCCCGTGTCGGTGACCGTGCCGGCCGGCGCGTCCGGAGTGAAGGCCCGGATGTGCGGGTTGTCCTGCGCGGGGCTCAGCATCCGCCCCAGCCGCAGCGCCAGCAGGCTGATGCCTACGGTGCAGAGCACCAGCGTCACGATGTACGGGGCTGCCAGCCCGTGGCCCACCATGAGGGCGCCCATCCCCGGGCCGATCGCCAGGGCCAGCTGCTTCACCAGGGCGAAGACCGAGTTGTACAGGCCGACCAGGGACGTCGGCGCCAGGTCGGCCACCAGCGGGGCCACCGTCGGAGAGAGCAGCGACTCCCCTATACCGAAGAGGGCGTACGTCGAGATCAGCAGAGTGGTGGCCACCGCGTGCGCACCGTGCACCAGGCCCGACAGACCGGCGGCCAGCCACGCCACGGTCCAGATCAGCCCGACCACGGCCATCACCCGGCTGCGCCGCCGCCGCTCGACCAGCTTCAGGACCACGAACTGGGCCGCCACGATCGCGGCTGTGTTGGCGGCCAGCGCGATACCGAGTGTGGACGGCGCGATGTGGGTGACCTCGGTGGCGTACGCCGCGAGCCCCGACTCGAACTGGCCGTAGCAGGCAAAGAACAGCACGAAGCCCAGCAGGCACAGCCACATCATGCGGCGGTCGGTGAACAGCGAGAGCAAGGCACCCTTGCCGCGGGCCTCGCCCGGCACCGGGTCCTCGACCCGCGCCGTACGCGGCAGCCGTACGGTCGCGATGGCCGCGCCCAGCACCAGGAACATCACGGCCTCGATCGCGAAGAGCCGCACGAAGCTGCCGGCCGCCGTCTCGTCGACCAGCAGGCCGCCGATGAGGCCGCCGATGCCCAGACCGAGGTTGTTCAGGAAGAACTGGGTGGCGAACGCCCGCGAGCGGGTGACCGCCGTCGAGCACCACACGATCATCGTGGCCAGGGCCGGCTGGATCACCGCGATACCGGCGCCGAGCGCCACGGCGGACAGGATGACCAGCGGCTCGGTGGTGGACAGGCCGAGCCCGAGCGATCCGACGGCGGAGGTGACGGCACCCACGACGGCGACCGGCAGCGGACCCCGCCGGTCGATCGCCCAGCCGGTGAACGGCAGCACGAGGAGCGCGGCGAAGGCCAGTGTCATCAGTACGAGACCGGCCGTGCCTGCGCCCAGGTCCCGCACCTTCGCCACATAGACGTAGAGATACGGAACCGTGAAGCCGTTGCCGAACGCGCTCAGCGCGTTGCCCAGCTGGATCCGGCGCAGCGCGGCGCCCATCGCGGTGGTCACACTCACCTACCTAGGTCAGATCGAGGGGGACCGGTCGGGCCGCAGCAGGCTGGACAGTCACACCCTGAAGACTTCAACACTAAAGTTCGAAGATAAAGAGTACATGCCGAAGGACTTCAACGCCAATGAGGTACGTGCCATACTTCCCGGCATGTCAGAGCCCTCAGATGCGGCCCACAGTCCTGCGGAGCCGAGCCTCGAGGAACAGATCGCCGCTTACCAGCGCGAGTTCCAAGGCCTCGATCCCCAGGTGGAGCAGGTCGTCTCCGCACTGCAGCGCCTCAATCGCCGGATGAACGTCGCCTACGGCCGGCAGACCGCGACCCTCAACATGAGCAACGCGGAGTGGGAGGTGCTGAAGGCCCTCGTCGTCGCGGGGTCGCCCTATCAAATGGGCCCCGGCGAGCTGGCCAAGCGCCTCGGCCTCACGCCGGCCGCCATGACCCATCGCATCGACCGGATGGCGAGCGAGGGCCTGGTGACGCGGGAGCGCGACGAAGCCAACCGCGTACGGGTGATCGTCGAGCTCACTCAGGAAGGCCGCGAGAAGTGGGTCGAGGCGATGCGGATGGCCTCGGTCTTCGAGGAGGACCTGCTCCAGGACCTCTCCACCGAGGAGCGCGGCCAGCTCGGCGAGATGCTGACGCGCCTGCTGTGCCGCGTCGAGGATGCCCAGCCGGACGCCGACGGCCGGCTGAACGATCTCGACTGACCGGCTGCGGCTGACCGGCCTCGACCGGCCGAGCGCGACTGACTGACCACGGCCGGCCTCGGGCGCAAAACCGGTTGACCGGAGGTGGTTGACATGGCCCGCCGCCGTACGTAAAGTTCTTCGAGTTGCCATGGAGCTGTAACGGTTCTGCGGTAGCCCCTCGCGCCGCACCGGCGGCACCACCACTACTGCACGACTCCCGAACGGGAAGAATTTCGTATGCCGAAATTCCGACCACTGACTCGATTATGCGTCACCGGGAAAAGGCACTAAAGTAGTGATCACGCCGGAAGGCGCGAACAACCCCCTCCGACGGGGAATCGGATTCACTTTCGAACCGACCAGCTTCCTTCACCGGAAGCCCGGAACGAAAAGCGGATCTGATAGAGTCGGAAAGGCCGAAAAGCGAAAGCCGGACGGCCGCCCCGCTCCAGCAGGGAGCCGGAAACGGAAAGCGGAAACGCCGAACGGATCTGGTAAGGTTGGAACCGCGAAGAAGCCGAAAGGCCGAAACGCACCGGCGGAAATCAGGACCGCGAGGATCTGATAGAGTCGGAAACGCAAGACTGAAGGGAAGCGCCCGGAGAGCCTGGTGAAACAGGCACAAAGGAAGCGTCCGTTCCTTGAGAACTCAACAGCGTGCCAAAAGTCAACGCCAGATATGTTGATACCCCGTCCACCGGCACACGCCGGAGGATGAGGTTCCTTTGAAAAGCCCACCAGCATCCACGCGGTGCGGGTGGCACACACAGCGAGGACGCTGTGAACAGGAAGCCTATTCCGCTTCCTGTTCCGCTCTCGTGTGTGTTACCGGGAGATCCCGGAAACATTCACGGAGAGTTTGATCCTGGCTCAGGACGAACGCTGGCGGCGTGCTTAACACATGCAAGTCGAACGATGAACCTCCTTCGGGAGGGGATTAGTGGCGAACGGGTGAGTAACACGTGGGCAATCTGCCCTGCACTCTGGGACAAGCCCTGGAAACGGGGTCTAATACCGGATACGACACGGGATCGCATGATCTCCGTGTGGAAAGCTCCGGCGGTGCAGGATGAGCCCGCGGCCTATCAGCTTGTTGGTGGGGTAATGGCCTACCAAGGCGACGACGGGTAGCCGGCCTGAGAGGGCGACCGGCCACACTGGGACTGAGACACGGCCCAGACTCCTACGGGAGGCAGCAGTGGGGAATATTGCACAATGGGCGAAAGCCTGATGCAGCGACGCCGCGTGAGGGATGACGGCCTTCGGGTTGTAAACCTCTTTCAGCAGGGAAGAAGCGCAAGTGACGGTACCTGCAGAAGAAGCGCCGGCTAACTACGTGCCAGCAGCCGCGGTAATACGTAGGGCGCAAGCGTTGTCCGGAATTATTGGGCGTAAAGAGCTCGTAGGCGGCTTGTCACGTCGGATGTGAAAGCCCGGGGCTTAACCCCGGGTCTGCATTCGATACGGGCAGGCTAGAGTTCGGTAGGGGAGATCGGAATTCCTGGTGTAGCGGTGAAATGCGCAGATATCAGGAGGAACACCGGTGGCGAAGGCGGATCTCTGGGCCGATACTGACGCTGAGGAGCGAAAGCGTGGGGAGCGAACAGGATTAGATACCCTGGTAGTCCACGCCGTAAACGTTGGGAACTAGGTGTGGGCGACATTCCACGTCGTCCGTGCCGCAGCTAACGCATTAAGTTCCCCGCCTGGGGAGTACGGCCGCAAGGCTAAAACTCAAAGGAATTGACGGGGGCCCGCACAAGCGGCGGAGCATGTGGCTTAATTCGACGCAACGCGAAGAACCTTACCAAGGCTTGACATACACCGGAAAACCCTGGAGACAGGGTCCCCCTTGTGGTCGGTGTACAGGTGGTGCATGGCTGTCGTCAGCTCGTGTCGTGAGATGTTGGGTTAAGTCCCGCAACGAGCGCAACCCTTGTTCTGTGTTGCCAGCATGCCCTTCGGGGTGATGGGGACTCACAGGAGACTGCCGGGGTCAACTCGGAGGAAGGTGGGGACGACGTCAAGTCATCATGCCCCTTATGTCTTGGGCTGCACACGTGCTACAATGGCCGGTACAATGAGCTGCGATACCGCGAGGTGGAGCGAATCTCAAAAAGCCGGTCTCAGTTCGGATTGGGGTCTGCAACTCGACCCCATGAAGTCGGAGTCGCTAGTAATCGCAGATCAGCATTGCTGCGGTGAATACGTTCCCGGGCCTTGTACACACCGCCCGTCACGTCACGAAAGTCGGTAACACCCGAAGCCGGTGGCCCAACCCCTTGTGGGAGGGAATCGTCGAAGGTGGGACTGGCGATTGGGACGAAGTCGTAACAAGGTAGCCGTACCGGAAGGTGCGGCTGGATCACCTCCTTTCTAAGGAGCACTTCTCACCGACTTCGGTTGGTCAGAGGCCAGAACATCGGCGAATGTCCGGTGCTGGTTGCTCATGGGTGGAACGTTGACTACTCGGCACACTTGACTCAACTGTCACTAGTACTGCTTCGGCGTGGAACGTGTCGGTGGGGTGAGGGTGTCGGGCACGCTGTTGGGTGTCTGAGGGTGCGAGCGTTGCTCGCCCTTCAAACGCCGGCCCCAGTGCACCAGGCTGTAACGGTCTGGGTGATGGGTGGCTGGTCGTTGCTTGAGAACTGCACAGTGGACGCGAGCATCTGTGGCCAAGTTTTTAAGGGCGCACGGTGGATGCCTTGGCACCAGGAACCGATGAAGGACGTGGGAGGCCACGATAGGCCCCGGGGAGCTGTCAACCGAGCTTTGATCCGGGGGTGTCCGAATGGGGAAACCCGGCAGTCGTCATGGGCTGTCACCCATACCTGAACACATAGGGTATGTGGAGGGAACGCGGGGAAGTGAAACATCTCAGTACCCGCAGGAAGAGAAAACAACCGTGATTCCGGGAGTAGTGGCGAGCGAAACTGGATGAGGCCAAACCGTATTGGTGTGATACCCGGCAGGGGTTGCCAGTGCGGGGTTGTGGGATCTCTTTTCTGCAGTCTGCCGGCTGTGGGACGAGTCAGAAACCGTTGATGTAGGCGAAGGACATGCGAAAGGTCCGGCGTAGAGGGTAAGACCCCCGTAGCTGAAACGTCAGCGGCTCGTTTAAGAGACACCCAAGTAGCACGGGGCCCGTGAAATCCCGTGTGAATCTGGCGGGACCACCCGCTAAGCCTAAATATTCCCTGGTGACCGATAGCGGATAGTACCGTGAGGGAATGGTGAAAAGTACCGCGGGAGCGGAGTGAAATAGTACCTGAAACCGTGTGCCTACAAGCCGTGGGAGCGTCGCGCAAGAACTTGTTCTTGCGTCGTGACTGCGTGCCTTTTGAAGAATGAGCCTGCGAGTTTGCGGTATGTTGCGAGGTTAACCCGTGTGGGGAAGCCGTAGCGAAAGCGAGTCCGAAGAGGGCGTTGAGTAGCGTGCCCAAGACCCGAAGCGGAGTGATCTAGCCATGGGCAGGTTGAAGCGGAGGTAAGACTTCGTGGAGGACCGAACCCACCAGGGTTGAAAACCTGGGGGATGACCTGTGGTTAGGGGTGAAAGGCCAATCAAACTCCGTGATAGCTGGTTCTCCCCGAAATGCATTTAGGTGCAGCGTCGTGTGTTTCTTGCCGGAGGTAGAGCACTGGATAGGCGATGGGCCCTACCGGGTTACTGACCTTAGCCAAACTCCGAATGCCGGTAAGTGAGAGCGCGGCAGTGAGACTGTGGGGGATAAGCTCCATGGTCGAGAGGGAAACAGCCCAGAGCATCGACTAAGGCCCCTAAGCGTGTGCTAAGTGGGAAAGGATGTGGAGTCGCAGAGACAACCAGGAGGTTGGCTTAGAAGCAGCCATCCTTGAAAGAGTGCGTAATAGCTCACTGGTCAAGTGATTCCGCGCCGACAATGTAGCGGGGCTCAAGCACACCGCCGAAGTCGTGTCATTGCAGTATGTACTCCTAACGGGGACTGTGATGGGTAGGGGAGCGTCGTGTGCCGGGTGAAGCAGCACCGGAAGGTAGTTGTGGACGGTTCACGAGTGAGAATGCAGGCATGAGTAGCGATACACACGTGGGAAACGTGTGCGCCGATTGACTAAGGGTTCCTGGGTCAAGCTGATCTGCCCAGGGTAAGTCGGGACCTAAGGCGAGGCCGACAGGCGTAGTCGATGGACAACCGGTTGATATTCCGGTACCCGCTTTGAAGCGCCAAACATCGAATCCATTAATGCTAAGGCCGTGAAGCCGCCCTGGAGTCTTCGGACAAAGGGGAGTGGTGGAGCCGCTGACCCAAGGTGGTAGTAGGTGAGTGATGGGGTGACGCAGGAAGGTAGTCCAGCCCGGGCGGTGGTTGTCCCGGGGTAAGGGTGTAGGACGCACGGTAGGCAAATCCGTCGTGCATGAAGTCTGAGACCTGATGCCGAGCCGATTGTGGTGAAGTGGATGATCCTATGCTGTCGAGAAAAGCCTCTAGCGAGTTTCATGGCGGCCCGTACCCTAAACCGACTCAGGTGGTCAGGTAGAGAATACCGAGGCGTTCGGGTGAACTATGGTTAAGGAACTCGGCAAAATGCCCCCGTAACTTCGGGAGAAGGGGGGCCATTGCTGGTGATGAGTCTTGCACTCTGAGCTGGTGGTGGCCGCAGAGACCAGCGAGAAGCGACTGTTTACTAAAAACACAGGTCCGTGCGAAGCCGTAAGGCGATGTATACGGACTGACGCCTGCCCGGTGCTGGAACGTTAAGGGGACCGGTTAGCTCTGTTTCGACAGGGCGAAGCTGAGAACTTAAGCGCCAGTAAACGGCGGTGGTAACTATAACCATCCTAAGGTAGCGAAATTCCTTGTCGGGTAAGTTCCGACCTGCACGAATGGCGTAACGACTTCTCGACTGTCTCAACCATAGGCCCGGTGAAATTGCACTACGAGTAAAGATGCTCGTTTCGCGCAGCAGGACGGAAAGACCCCGGGACCTTTACTATAGCTTGATATTGGTGTTCGGTTCGGCTTGTGTAGGATAGGTGGGAGACTGTGAACTCGTCACGCCAGTGGCGGGGGAGTCGTTGTTGAAATACCACTCTGGTCGTGCTGGATGTCTAACCTGGGTCCGTGATCCGGATCAGGGACAGTGTCTGGTGGGTAGTTTAACTGGGGCGGTTGCCTCCTAAAGAGTAACGGAGGCGCCCAAAGGTTCCCTCAGCCTGGTTGGCAATCAGGTGTTGAGTGTAAGTGCACAAGGGAGCTTGACTGTGAGACTGACGGGTCGAGCAGGTACGAAAGT
Organism: Streptomyces paromomycinus; assembly: GCF_003865155.1. Classification (NCBI taxonomy): domain Bacteria; kingdom Bacillati; phylum Actinomycetota; class Actinomycetes; order Kitasatosporales; family Streptomycetaceae; genus Streptomyces; species Streptomyces paromomycinus. The sequence continues at coordinate 5,276,823 of NZ_BHZD01000001.1, forward strand.
AGGGACTAGTGATCCGGCGGTGGCTTGTGGAAGCGCCGTCGCTCAACGGATAAAAGGTACCCCGGGGATAACAGGCTGATCTTCCCCAAGAGTCCATATCGACGGGATGGTTTGGCACCTCGATGTCGGCTCGTCGCATCCTGGGGCTGGAGTCGGTCCCAAGGGTTGGGCTGTTCGCCCATTAAAGCGGTACGCGAGCTGGGTTTAGAACGTCGTGAGACAGTTCGGTCCCTATCCGCTGTGCGCGTAGGAGTCTTGAGAAGGGCTGTCCCTAGTACGAGAGGACCGGGACGGACGAACCTCTGGTGTGCCAGTTGTCCTGCCAAGGGCATGGCTGGTTGGCTACGTTCGGAAAGGATAACCGCTGAAAGCATCTAAGCGGGAAGCCTGCTTCGAGATGAGGGCTCCCTCCTCCTTGAGAGGGTAAGGCTCCCAGTAGACGACTGGGTTGATAGGCCAGATATGGAAGCCCGGTAACGGGTGGAGTTGACTGGTACTAATAGGCCGAGGGCTTGTCCTCAGTTGCTCGCGTCCACTGTGTTAGTTCTGAAGTAACGAACTCGCCTTGCTGGCTGGAGTTGTTATCTTCATAGTGTTTCGGTGGTCATAGCGTTAGGGAAACGCCCGGTTACATTTCGAACCCGGAAGCTAAGCCTTTCAGCGCCGATGGTACTGCAGGGGGGACCCTGTGGGAGAGTAGGACGCCGCCGAACAATTTTTCAGCTCCGGTCCCTGAACCTCTGGTTCAGGGACCGGAGCTTTTTTGCGTTCCCGCAGAGTTCGAGGCACCGGCTCCGCGCATTTTTCGGCCCGTCCGGGCCTGGCGTTTAGGCTCGAAGGATGCGTTATGACCTCATCATCTTCGACAACGACGGTGTGCTCGTCGACAGCGAGCCGCTTTCCAACACCGTCCTTTCCGCTTACCTCACCGAACTCGGCCACCCCACCTCGTACGAGGAATCGATCCGCGACTACATGGGCGCCGCGGTGCACCGAGTCCACGACCTCGTCAAGGAGCGGACCGGGCAGCTCCTCCCCGAGGACTTCGAGACCACGCTGCACGCGCGCGTCTTCGAAGCTTTCGAGCGGGAGCTGGAGCCGGTCGCCGGCGTGCACGAGGTGCTGGGCAAGCTGACGGCCGACGGGACGCCGTACTGCGTGGCCTCCTCCGGCAGCCACGAGCGGATCCGCGTCGCACACCGCAAGACCGGCCTCGACGAATGGTTCGAAGAGGAGTGGATCTTCAGCTCGCAGGACGTCGGCAAGGGCAAGCCGGCCCCCGACCTCTTCCTCCACGCGGCCCGTGAGATGGGTGTGGCACCCGAGCGCTGCGCGGTGATCGAGGACAGCCCGCTCGGCGTCCAGGCCGCCGTCGCCGCCGGTATGGACGTGTACGGCTTCACCGCCATGACCCCCGCGGAGAAGCTGACCGCGGCCGGTCCGGTCACCGGCCTCTTCGCACGCATGGAAGAGCTGTCGGCGCTGCTCGCATAGCCCCAGGCCCCGGCCGTACCGCCCTGTCCACCGCCCGCCCACCCACCGTCCCCCGCCCCGCTTCCGCCGTGCGGCCGGACCGATACGGTGACGGGCATGAGCGGCCGTGCACAGCTGATGTGGGACGAGGCAGTAACGGGCTACGACTTCGGGCCCGGCCATCCGATGGACCCGGTCCGGCTCGCGCTGACCATGCGGTTGGTGGAGGCGTACGGGCTCGACCGGGGGCCGGACGCGGTGGAGGTCGTGGCCGCGAAGGCCGCCGGGATCTCCACGCTACGGCTGGTGCACCGCGAGGACTACATCGACGCCGTAAGGACGGCATCGGCCGACCCGAAGGCGGCCGACCCCCTGTACGGGCTCGGCACCGAGGACAACCCGGCGTTCGCCGGGATGCACGAGGCGTCGGCACTGATCGCGGGGCAGTCAGTGGGGGCCGCGGAGGCGGTGTGGCGCGGCGAGGCCCTGCACGCGGTGAACTTCGCGGGTGGTCTCCACCACGCGATGCCGGGCGGCGCGGCGGGGTTCTGCATCTACAACGACGCGGCGCTGGCCGTCGCGCGACTGCTGGAGCTGGGCGCCGAGCGCGTCGCGTACGTGGATGTGGACGTGCACCACGGGGACGGCGTGCAGGCCGCCTTCTGGGACGACCCGCGGGTCATGACGGTCTCCCTGCACGAACACCCCCGGACGCTCTTTCCACAGACCGGCTGGCCGGAGGAGACCGGCGGGCCCGGAGCCGTGGGCAGCGCGGTGAACGTGGCGCTGCCGGCCGGCACCGGCGACGAGGGATGGCTGCGGGCCTTCCACGCGGTGGTGCCCGAGCTGCTGGACGCGTTCCGGCCCGATGTCCTCGTCACCCAGCACGGGGCCGACACCCACTTCGAGGACCCGCTCGCGCACCTGGCGGTGAGCCTGGACGCGCAGCGGGCGGTGGCGGCGGCCTGTCACGACCTGGCGCACGAGACGGCCGACGGCCGGTGGATCGCGCTGGGAGGCGGCGGCTACGCGGTGGTGGATGTCGTCCCCCGTACCTGGACCCATCTGGTGGCGATCGCGGCGGGGCGCCCGATCGAGCCCACGTCGGCGGTGCCGGAGGATTGGCGGCACGAGGTCTACCGGCGCACGCGCCAGGGCGGGCCGCACCGGATGACGGACGGACGCGGGACGGGCTGGCGCGACTTCGTGGGCGACGGTTACGACCCGGCCGACCGTCTGGACCAGGCGATCCTGGCGACGCGCCGGGCGGTGTTCCCCGCGCACGGGCTGCTGCCGTAAGACCGGGTTCGTCCGAAGGGGACGTACTTCGGAGCCAAGTCGCACTTCGTGGCCAATACGCCCGGATGTGTGACTACTGGGCGGTTCGGGCATGGACCGGGGTTCGGGGCGTCAGCATGGGTCCCGTGTGGGGCACCGGTGCGGGCACGGACGGGGCGGCGGCCGAAGCGCTGAAGTCGCATGTGGTCAGGGCGCGGCTCGCGGGGACGATCGCGACCTCCAGGGAGAAGAGCCTGACCCGCTACCGTCTCTTCGCGGCCGGCGATCCGCGCGTACTGATCGGTCTGGAGCCCGAGAACGACTGGTCTGTGGCAGAAGTTCTTCAGGTGATGGCTGAGCAGTGTGGAGTTTCGGCCGACCCTGGACATACTTCCGGCCCAGATGTGATCGATCCGCACCGTACGCTGGTGGGGCTCGACGCCTTCGCCGACCGGCTCGGCGCGGCGGCCGCCCGGCACGCTCCGGTACTGATCGGGACCGGCCATCCGCACCGGCTGCTGGGCTTCTACGGCGGCCTGGCAGACGCCCTGTCGGCGGCGGGATGCCCCCTTCTCACCCCGGCGTATGGCCGCTGTGTCGACATAGCGACCCGATTCGGGGTACGCACGTACAACCTTGACTACGTACGGGGAGTCGCGCTGATGCGCGAACCGGGCGTGCGGCGCACCGCCGGTGAGCCGGGTGTGCACACGCACTCCCCCCTCCCGGTTCGTACCGCCCTCGACGCCGCGGCAGACGCCGGCGGACCCCTTCCCGAGCTGGTGATCGGTGACCACGGATGGGTCTGCGGAGCAGGTCAGCTGGGCTTTGAGGCCATCGGACTGGCGGATACGGACGATCCCGCGCTGTTCGTCGGACAGGCCGAGGGGCGGGTGTCCGCCGTAGTTCCGCTTGATGACGCTGTGCGGTCTGATTACTACCGACCGCTTACTCGCTATGTACTCAATCGAGCGTGTCTGTCACAGTAGGCGGCCGATCGCTGCTCCTCTTCCCCACTCGCATCACCCGCCCCTAACCTGGGGAGTGAGCGCACAGCGACGGGGAGTCACCGGAGGGGAAGCCGGTGCCCGTCATGTGCGGAAGGTTCAGGTGTGTCATGGCTGCAGAGCAAAGGCCTCTCAACGAGGTCGTGTTCCTGACCGTGGCGGAAGTCGCCACGGTGATGCGAGTGTCGAAGATGACCGTGTACCGCTTGGTGCACAGCGGTCATCTGCCCGCGATCCGAGTGGGGAGGTCGTTCCGGGTCCCGGAGCAAGCAGTTCACGACTACCTCCGTGAGTCCTATGTGGGGGTGGAATCGGCCTGAGGGGCTCAAGGTGACCCTCGGATTACGCCGTAGGCTCGACGGCGGGTAGGCTGGCCCGATGTAGGTAGTGTGGGCTCGGACGCCCCGCACCGAGTGATACGAAGTGAGCGAGGGTAGTCGTGGGCTCTGTTATCAAGAAGCGGCGCAAGCGGATGGCCAAGAAGAAGCACCGCAAGCTGCTCAAGCGCACCCGTGTTCAGCGTCGCAACAAGAAGTAAGCAACGCTGATCGCGATTCCACAGCCTCTCACCGCAGTACGCGGTGGGGGGCTGCGGTGCGTTTTGGGGGCCGTTTTGCGGTGCACCCGGTGAGGTGCGGACCGGGCGGCCGATACCTGGACGGCGTCACCGGCCGGGCGAGGTGTTCCGTACCCGGCGGAGTTTCCCGAAAGCGCGACCCGCGGGAGAGCGCGGCTCCGGCCCCCGCGGAAAAGTCGGCCGACGGGTCGGGCAAAGCTCGGGCCAAGGCTTGAAATGTAGCTCAGCGCATCCCGCGGTCATCACAGCGCAACAACGACCCGATAGCGTGGCCGCACAGCTCGGCTCACGCGAGGGACAAAGGGCGGGAAGGAAGGGCTGATCTTGGGAAAGGTCGTGCTCGTCACTGGAGTCGCACGGCAACTGGGGGGCCGGTTCGTACGACGCATTCAGCGCGACCCCGACGTCGGCCGGGTGATCGGAGTCGATGCGGTGGAGCCCGAGCACCCCTTGGGCGGTGCCGATTTCCTCAAGGCCGACATCCGGCATCCGGCCATAGCCAGAGTGCTGGCCGAGACCAATGTGGACACCGTGGTCCACATGGACATCAACGGCACGCCGCTGGGCGGCCGCGGCAGCCGGGCGACGGTCAAGGAGACCAATGTCATCGGCACCATGCAGCTGCTCGGTGCCTGCCAGAAAGCGCCCAACGTCAAACGGCTGGTGGTGAAGTCCAGCACCAGCGTGTACGGCTCCGCGCCCCGCGACCCCGCGGTCTTCACCGAGACCACGCCCCCGAAGTCGCTGCCCAGCGGCGGCTTCGCGAAGGACGCGGTCGAGGTCGAGGGGTACGTACGCGGCTTCGCCCGGCGCCGGCCCGACGTGGCGGTGTGCGTCCTGCGCTTCGCCAACATCCTCGGGCCCTGCGCCGACTCACCGCTCGCCGAGTACTTCTCGCTGCCCGTCCTGCCCACGGTCCTGGGCTACGACCCGCGGCTGCAGTTCGTCCACGAGGACGACGCGATCGAGGCGCTGTGCCTGGCCTCCGGCAAGCCGCGCCGCGGCACGCTCAACAGCGGCACGTTCAACATCGCGGGGGACGGCGCGCTGCTGCTCTCCCAGTGCTCCCGGCGGCTCGGCCGGCCCACGCTGCCGCTGTTCCTGCCGACCGTCACCTGGGCCGGCACCGCGCTGCGCTCGGTCGGCATCACCGACTTCTCGCCGGAGCAGATCCGAATGCTCACGCACGGCAGGGTCGTCCGGACGACCCAGATGCGCGAGACACTGGGGTTTCACCCGAAATACACGACGGCGGAGTCCTTCGCGGAGTTCGCCCGCAGCCGTGGGCCCGGGCTGCTGCCGCCCGAGGTCCTCGCCCGTACCGTCGACCGGCTCGCCGCCGTGCTGTCCGCACGCAGCGGCCCGACCCAGTGAGGAGTTCACCCACGATGGCGGACGCCAAGGTCATTCCCTTCGGCGAGGAGCCCCGGTCGCGCAGAAAGACCAAGCGGCCGGGCCGCGGAGGCCGCCGTACGGCGCTGGCGCCCGTACCGGAGCCGCGGCGGCAGGACGGGCGGGGACAGGCGGCGGGAGGGCCGCAGGGGGCGCCGGGGGAGTCCCTGGAGCAGCGGATCGCCGGCGGTCTGCGCTTCCTGCGCCGGCGGCTCACCGGCGAGTACGAGGTCGACGACTTCGGGTACGACGAGGAGCTGACCGACCAGGTCCTGATGTCGGTGCTGCGGCCCCTGTACGAGAAGTACTTCCGGGTCGAGGTCAAAGGCATCGAGAACATTCCGGCGGACGGCGGCGCGCTGATCGTCGCCAACCACTCCGGGACGCTGCCCCTGGACGGGCTGATGCTCCAGGTCGCGGTGCACGACCACCACCCCGCCGGCCGGCACCTGCGGCTGCTCGCGGCCGACCTGGTCTTCGTCCTGCCGGTGATCAACGAGCTGGCGCGCAAGGCCGGCCACACGCTCGCCTGCGCCGAGGACGCCCAGCGGCTGCTGGAGCGCGGCGAGGTCGTCGGGGTGATGCCGGAGGGCTTCAAGGGCATCGGCAAGCCCTTCGCCGACCGCTACAAGCTCCAGCGGTTCGGGCGCGGGGGGTTCGTCTCCACCGCGCTGCGGGCCGGGGTGCCGATCGTGCCCTGCTCGATCGTGGGCGCCGAGGAGATCTACCCGAAGATCGGGGACGCCAAGACACTGGCGCGGGTGCTGGGCTTCCCGTACTTCCCGCTGACGCCGACCTTCCCGTGGTTCGGGCCGCTGGGGCTGCTGCCGCTGCCGACGAAGTGGACGATCCAGTTCGGGGAGCCGATCCCGACGGACGGCTATCCGGCGGAGGCGGCGGACGACCCGATGCTGATGTTCAATCTGACGGACCAGGTACGGGAGACGATCCAGCACACCCTGTACAAGCTGCTGGTGCAGCGGCGGTCGGTGTTCTTCTGACGCTGCCGTACGGCGGGCCGCGGGGCCGCGCGGTACGGGCCTGCTCCGTGAACGCCCGCGACGCCCCGGCGCCGTGTGGTGGCACCGGGGCGTCGCGGCGTCGGGTGGCGGCCCGACGCGGGTGGGTCAGCCCAGCGGGTTCTTGCCGTCGAGGCCGATGTCCGGCAGCAGCCCGGGGAGCAGCGGCGGGATCGTGACGTCGGGCTCGTCCGGCGTCTCCTTGCTCTTGCCGGTGCCCTTGCCGTCCGGCTCCGGGGTGCCGGAGTCGGCGGGCGGGTCGAGCAGGCCGCCCGTGCTGCCGCCGAGCAGGCCCTCGTCCTCATGGGACGGGGACGAGGCCGACGGGCGCTGCGGCCTGTGCGAGCCGTCCGCCTCGCCGGACGAGGAGGCGCTCTTCCCGGACGGTGACGGGTGATCCGTACGGCCCTGGGTGCTGCCCGGCGCGGGTGCCGCGGGGGCCTTCTCGCGGTGGCTCTCGCCGCCCGGGTGCTTGGGCAGCAGGGAACGCAGCGGGCCGACCTCTTCGTCTATGGCGTCGAAGACCGAGCTGACCTCGTCGCGCACGTCCGTCAGCTGGGCCGGCAGGCGGTCGCGCAGCCGGGACCAGCTGTCGCGGTGCGACTTGGTGAAGGAGTTGAGCGTCTGGATCGGGCCGAGGGAGCCGTCGCGCTCGTACTCCTCGTGGAGGAGGCGGTGGCCCTCGCCGGCGTCCTGCTTGACGCCGGACAGCGCCTTGCGGATCTCGCCGAGCGACTCGTGGTCGAGGGGGCCGGAGCGGAGGCGCTCCATGAGGCGGTGGGCCTCGGACATGCGGGTGGACGCCTGGTCGAGGAAGAGGCGGCCGCGGTCGGCCACGTCGCCCGTCAGGTTCAGCTTCAGGTCCTCCATGCCCCGCTTGAGCGGGTACAGCGAGTCGCCGGGGAGCGCGTCGGAGCTGGCGGCGGCGACGCCGCTGAAGGCGCCGGCCGCGACGCCCACCGTCAGGCCGCCCGCCGCGAGCCCCTTCGACAGCCGCGACCGGGGGCGCAGCCGTCCCAGGGACTTCGCCGCGCGGTGCGTGCCGCGCGCCCCGCGCTGCTGCGGCACCCGTGAGGCGTCGGACGCGGCGCCCTCGGCGAAGGCCGCCTCCATCGCCGCGATGAGCTGGGCCCGGTGGACGGTCTTGACCTCGGGGTCCAACTCCGGCTTGGGGAGTTCTCCGAGGGTGCCGGCGACCGCCAACAGCCTTGTTTCTCCGCACGCTTCCGCCGGTGTGCCGACCTCGTCCTCGGCCGCCGCGCCCGGAAGGACCTGATCCTCCAGGGCCTGGGCGAAGGCGTTAGCCCGCCGGTGCACCGATACGTTCGCGATCACGGGCGGCACCTCCTCTCGTCATCCCGCTCGACTCCCCGGACTGGCTTGACTATCCAGACGGGCCGGAAGGTTGCACGCCCTGTTCGCATCCACTCGATCGAGTGAGAGGGTGCGGGCATGGCGTGACCGCGGGGAGCCTGCGTTCTGCACAACGAGCGCCGCGGCACTTGGGTTACGCACTCACGATGATCTGACCGAACGGTCGCGAACGGACACTCGCGGTCGGTCGCCGCGGTGACCGCCGCCGGGCGTGTCAGCGGGCGCGGGTGGTGCACGCGGAGGCGTACGAAAGGCGTGGCCGTCAACATCGGTCCGGGAGATTCAGGCGATCGGGGCGGTGGTCCAAGCGTTAGTCCTGGCGGCGGGCCGGAGTGGACGGCCCGGGGCGGTGAGGCAGGCGGAAGCGCAGTGGGCACGGGGACGCGGGTGGGGGCGGGGGGACGGCAGACGGCACGGACGGTGGTCCGTGCGTCACGGCGGCGGTCAGCGGGCGTCGTCCGGGAGCAGCCGCGCCAGGGTCCGTACGGCGCGGTACTGCAGCGTCTTGATGGCGCCCTCGTTCTTCCCCATGACGCGCGCGGTCTCCGCGACCGACAGGCCCTGGAGGAAGCGCAGCGTCACGCACTCCTGCTGCTGCGGATTGAGCTTGCGGACCGCCTCCAGCAGCGCGGCGTTGGACAGCGACTCCAGCACCGAGTCCTCGGGACTGCGTTCGACCTCGTTGGCGTCGAGCATCTCACCGGTGGTGACCTCCAGGCGGAAGCGCGACGACTTGAAGTGGTCGGCGACCAGGTTGCGGGCGATCGTGACCAGCCAGGCCCCGAAGTCGCGGCCCTGCCAGGTGAACGTGCCGATGCGGCGCAGGGCGCGCAGGAACGTCTCGCTGGTCAGGTCCTCGGCCGTGGCCCGGCCGCCCACCCGGTAGTAGATGTAGCGGTAGACCGTGTCGGCGTACTGGTCGTAGAGCCGGCCGAACGCCTCTGCCTCGCCGGCCTGCGCGCGCTCGACGAGGTCCATCATGCGGCGGCTGTCGCTGTCGGCGGGGCGCCGGGCGGCGGGCGTGCCCGCGCCGCGGCGGGTTCTGCCGCCGGTCTTGGTGACGGTGGTGGTGCTTCCGTCGGCCAGGGCGTAGCAGGGACCGGCGGGGGTGGCTGTGGCGAATGCGGGGACGGCGATCGCGGTGGGGACAAAACTGCGCAGGTGGTCGACGAGTGTCGTACGCAGCGTAGCCAGGCCCGAGGCGTCAACCCCGACGTGTGGGTACACGGGACTCCCAGAGGCAGAGCTTCCATCACGTGCAGTGCGGGACCGTTCACCCGTCGTAGGGACGCGTGGGTACCGGTTTGCGTCTGAGGAGAATAACGCTTCGTACAGGCAGCGCTACACCCAGTTGCTCAAATCATCGATTACTTCTGGTCCGTTACGAATTCATGCCCGATCAAGTATCGATTCCTGAGCAGATATTGATCAGAAAGGAACGTGATCTGCCTGGTTGCGGGGCGCCTTGTGGCGGAGCGTCGGTGGCGGGACTGTGGGGGGTGGGGTGGGGGTAGGTAGCGGGGATTGGTCGGGGTGCGCGTCCGCGCGGGGGTGCGCTTCGCGCGTGGGTTGCGCTGACGTTCGGTTCGCGTTGCTTTCGTTGTGGGGGCGGGGGCGCGCAGGGGGCCAACTCCTCGGCATCCTTTAGTTGAAGTGAATTGATACGTGGGCCGGCGTGCGGACTGCCTGCGGGGATGGCCCCCTACACGCCCCCTCCGGCCGGTTCGGCGAGCCGAGGTCGGTGGGGGGGAGTTTTCGATGACGCCCGGGTCCGCCTCTCCTGGTGGTGAGGCTCACAGGGGGAGGCGGAAGGGCGCGCCCTGCTCCCCGGTGATGGGATGCGCGCCCCGGATCGGCACACGCCGACGCGGCTCCGCCGCGCCACCGGGCGCTGACGCGCCGGACCACACCCGGCCACTCGGGCACCCGGACGCTCGCGCACTCGGACGCTGACGCGCCGGACGACGCGCGGCCACTCGGGCACTCGCGCGCCCGGGCACTCGGGCGCCGAGGCCACCGGGGTGCCGGTGCGCACCGGGGTGCCGGGGCGCACCGGGACGCGCCCGGCTTGTGAAAGTCCCCAGCCCGATCGCTCGGAAAGCCGCCATCCGGCCAGGGCTCGGGGTCGCGCAGGGGTCTCCCCGCAGGCAGTCCGCACGCTGGCCCAGGTATCCGATTCACTGCAGCTAAAGGATGCCGAGGAGTGACCCCGGAGTGGCCCCGAGCCCCCACCCACCGGCCCCACCGCGCACCACGCGCACCCCCGGGCCGAAGCCCGAAGAACCGGTTCAGCGGCGGCGCCGCTGGAGTGCCACCGCCGCAGCCGCCCCACCCGCGAGCGCCCCCACGCCGGCCGCCGCCGGGATGCCGATCTTCACCGCCTTGCGGCCGGTCCGGTAGTCGCGCAGGCGCCAGCCCTGTTCGCGGGCGTGCTTGCGCAGGCGGCCGTCGGGGTTGACCGCGTACGGGTGGCCGACCAGCGACAACATCGGGATGTCGTTGGCGGAGTCGCTGTAGGCGGCGCAGCGTCCCAGGTCCAGGCCTTCGGCGGCGGCCAGGGCCCGTACGGCCTCGGCCTTGGCGGGGCCGTGCAGCGGTTCGCCGACCAGCTTGCCGGTGTAGACGCCGCCGACGGACTCGGCGACGGTGCCGAGCGCACCAGTCAGGCCGAGCCGCCGGGCGATGATCGTCGCGGTCTCGACGGGAGCGGCGGTGACCAGCCAGACCTTCTGGCCCGCGTCCAAGTGGGCCTGGGCGAGGGCGCGGGTGCCGGGCCAGATCCGTTCGGCCATGTACTCGTCGTAGATCTCCTCGCCGATGGTCATCAGCTCGGAGACGCGGTGGCCCTGGACGATGGAGAGCGCGCTGTTGCGGGCGTCCGCCATGTGCTCGGGGTTCTCCGAGCCGATGAAACGGAAGTAGATCTGCTGCCAGACGAAGCGGGCCAGGTCGCGCTTGTGGAAGAAGCGCCGCTTGTACAGGCCGCGTCCGAAGTGGAAGAGGGACGCGCCCTGCATGACGGTGTTGTCGAGGTCGAAGAAGGCCGCGGCGTGGGTGTCGCCGACGACCGGGAACTCCGGCTCTTCGGGGTCCTCGCCCTGGGCGGCCGCTTCCTGGGCCTCGGCGGCCTCGGCCTCCAGGGAGGACTTGCGCGCGGCCTCGGCGGCGGCCTCGCCTGCGAGCACGCTGCGCGCGGTGGCGGGGCGCCTACGGCGGCTGAACCACCCCGTGGGGAGGAGCGCACCGTAGGCGTTCCTACGGGGACGGCGGGCGGACGACGGGTGGGCCATGTAGCTAGCGTAGCCAGGTTGTTCGGTGCGGCCGGTTACGGCCGGATGTCGGGCGGCCGCGGTGCGGCCGACCGTTGCGTTACGGCCATCCCGGGGACGGCGCCGGCCGCCGGGGCGTGCGCTGCCGTGGGGGCGTACGCCGGGCGGTTGCGGTGCCGTACGCGGCCTGGCCTGCCGGGTGTAGACGGGCTCGTACCGCTGCGGTGGCGGTGGCTCGTACCGTCAGGCGCCGAGTGCCTTGCGCAGCCGCTGGGGGTCGACCCGCCAGAAATCGTGCTGCGCGCCGTCCACGAGGACGACCGGAATCTGTTCCCAGTACTTGCGGTACAGCTCCTGGTCCTGGGTGATGTCCTTCTTCTCCCAGGAGGCGCCGGTCTCGGCGCAGACGCGCTCGATGACTTCCTGTGCGACATCACACAGGTGGCAGCCGGGCTTGCCGATGAGCGTGACCGTGCTGTCGGCGGGGTTCTTGCGGGCGCTGCGGCTGAAGAGGGAGGCCATGACCGTCATTGTGCCTCCGTCCGGGGCGCCGCCGCGTCGGTGACGTGTCCCCGTCACCGCTCCGCCGGACGGGGCAGATAGTCGCCTGAGTCGACTACCATCGGTGGGCGATTTGTAGGTTTCCGGGGTGATAGCGGTGAGGAGTGAGGGCGCGTGCGGCCGTCGGCGCTCCCGTGTTACCGGTGCGAAACGTGTGAACGGTGCGCCGGGGGAGTTGGTTCCGCGAAGCGGTGTAAAAGCCGCGTGACCCCGGTCACTTTGGCCGGACAAAGCGGACACCATCTTTGTGCACGCGTTCACAAAGACATAGCCTGCTGTCGACGGGGCGGTCGGGAAATCTACGGCCGTCCACAGCCCCGCTCTACCCGCAGGAGCACCGTGGCAACTGGCCGAACTCACCGACCGGCGACCCGAAGCCGAGGGATTCCCGAGGCCACCGTCGCCCGGCTTCCGCTGTATCTGCGCGCGTTGACCGCGCTCTCCGAGCGCTCGGTCCCCACGGTCTCCTCCGAGGAACTCGCCGCTGCCGCGGGGGTCAACTCCGCCAAGCTGCGCAAGGACTTCTCCTACCTCGGTTCGTACGGCACCCGCGGGGTCGGCTACGACGTGGAGTACCTCGTCTACCAGATCTCCCGCGAGCTGGGCCTGACGCAGGACTGGCCGGTCGTGATCGTCGGTATCGGTAACCTCGGTGCCGCCCTGGCCAACTACGGCGGCTTCGCCTCCCGCGGGTTCCGCGTCGCCGCGCTCATAGACGCCGACCCGGCGATGGCGGGCAAGCCGGTGGCGGGCATCGCCGTCCAGCACACCGACGAGCTGGAAAAGATCATCAAGGACAACGGCGTCTCGATCGGTGTGATCGCGACCCCGGCGGGCGCCGCGCAGCAGGTCTGCGACCGGCTCGTCGCGGCCGGTGTCACCTCCATCCTGAACTTCGCGCCGACCGTGCTGACCGTCCCGGACGGTGTGGACGTGCGCAAGGTCGACCTGTCGATAGAACTGCAGATCCTGGCCTTCCACGAGCAGCGCAAGGCGGGCGAGGACGCGGGCCAGGACGACGGGTCCGACGACGCCCGCGCCGTCGCCGCGCGCGAGGCCCGACGGGCCGTGCGCGAGGTGCGCGAGGCCGCGGGCAAGACCGGCCAGGACACGGACACGTCCACCGGTGCGTCCGACCGCAAGGGACCCGACGGGGACGTACCCGCCGTGATGCCGGCATGAGCGAGCGCAGCGAGGGAATCGACAAAAGGTGCGCCACAGGCGAAGGCTGTGCCTCGCGTAGCGAGGTGAAAGCATGAGCCTCCTAGTAGTTGGGCTCAGTCACCGCAGTGCCCCCGTGAGCGTGCTGGAGCACGCGGCCATCGCCCCCGAGGCGCGCGGCAAGCTGCTCCAGGACACGGTGTCGGCCGAGCCGGCCGCCGAGGCCGCGGTGCTCTCCACCTGCAACCGCATCGAGCTGTACGCCGACGTGGACAAGTTCCACGCCGGTGTCGCCGAGCTGTCCACCCTGCTGGCGCGGCACAGCGGCGCGGGCCTGGACGAGCTGACCCCGTACCTGTACGTGCACTACGAGGACCGGGCCGTCCACCACCTCTTCTCGGTGGCCTGCGGCCTGGACTCGATGGTCGTGGGCGAGGGCCAGATCCTCGGCCAGATCAAGGACGCGCTCGCGGTCGCGCAGGAGCAGCACACCGCGGGCCGGCTGCTGAACGACCTGTTCCAGCAGGCGCTGCGGGTCGGCAAGCGCGCCCACAGCGAGACCGGGATCGACAAGGCGGGCCAGTCGCTGGTCACCTTCGGTCTGGAGCAGCTGGCGGGCGACACCGATGTCGCCGAGTGGGCCCGGGGCAAGCGTGCCCTGGTCATCGGTGCCGGGTCGATGTCGTCGCTGGCCGCCACCACGCTCGTACGGGCCGGGGTGAGCGAACTGGCGGTGGCCAACCGGACGGTGGAGCGCGCCGAGCGGCTGACGCGGATCCTTACCGAGCCGGGCTCGGCGGGCGCGCTGAACGGGCTGACCGCCCGCGCGGTGGCGATGACCGCCGTACAGTCCGAGCTGGCCCTGGCGGACGTCGTGGTGTCCTGTACGGGCGCCACCGGCCTGGTCCTGACCGGCGAGGCGATCGAGACGGCCGCGGAGACCCGCGCCGCCCGGATCGCGGCCGGTGACGGCTACGCCGGGACCGCGGGCGGCTCCGGCAGCGCGGTCGCGCCGGCGCCCGAGCTGGCGCTGCTCGATCTGGCCATGCCGCGCGACATCGACGCCGCCGCCCACCGGACCGAGGGCGTGCGCCTCGTCGACATCGAGTCCCTCGCGGACGCGTCGGCGGACGCTCCGATGGCGGCCGACGTGGACCGGGTGCGCGGCATCGTCTCCGACGAGGTGGCCGCGTTCGGCGCGGCGCAGCGGGCGGCGCACATCACCCCGACGGTGGTCGCGCTGCGCACCATGGCGGCGGACGTCGTGGCGAGCGAGATCGCCCGGCTGGACGGCCGCCTCCCCGACCTCGACGACAAGGAGCGCGCGGAGATCACCCAGACCGTGCGCCGGGTCGTCGACAAACTCCTGCACGCGCCCACCGTGCGGGTCAAGCAGCTGGCCAGCGAACCCGGCGGCGCCGGTTACGCGGACGCACTGCGCGAACTCTTCGACCTCGACCCGCAGACGGTAGCCGCCGTCAGCCGGGCCGACACGCGGGCCGACGGCCCGCACACAGCACGGGAGCGGGCATGACTGACAGCAATCCACGGGCCCTGAGGCTGGGGACGCGGCGCAGCAAGCTCGCCATGGCCCAGTCCGGGATGGTGGCGGACGCGGTGCGCGAGGTCACCGGCCGCCCGGTAGAGCTGGTGGAGATCACCACCTACGGCGACACCTCGCGGGAGCACCTGGCGCAGATAGGCGGCACCGGCGTGTTCGTCTCCGCGCTGCGCGACGCGCTGCTCGACGGGACGATCGACTTCGCCGTGCACTCGCTGAAGGACCTGCCGACCGCGCAGCCCGCCGAGCTGGCGCTGGCCGCCGTACCGCTGCGCGAGGACCCGCGTGACGTGCTGGTGGCGCGCGACGGTCTGACCTTCGAGGAGCTGCCGGACGGTGCCCGGGTGGGTACGGGGTCGCCGCGTCGCATGGCGCAGCTGAACGCCTGGGCGCGTTCGCTGGGCCGGCAGGTGGAGACCGTGCCGATCCGCGGGAACATCGACACCCGTATCGGTTACGTCGAGAAGGGCGAGCTGGACGCGGTCGTGCTGGCCGCGGCCGGGCTGTCCCGGCTCGGCCGGATCGAGGAGGCGACGGAGCACCTGTCGTCCGACATGATTTTGCCCGCCCCCGGCCAGGGGGCCCTGGCGGTGGAGTGCGCCGCGCACAACGCGCAGCTCGCCGCCCAGCTCGCGGAGCTCGACGACCCGTTCACCCGGGCCGCCGTGACCGCCGAGCGTTCCCTGCTCGCCGCCCTGGAGGCCGGCTGCTCCGCACCTGTGGGTGCGCTGGCCGACCTGCAGGCCGACGGGCAGGCTGTCACCGAAATGCGCCTGCGTGGCGTCGTCGGCACGACCGACGGCTCGACGCTGGTGCAGCTGTCCACCACCGGACACGTACCCGCCTCTCTCGGCGACGCGGCGACCCCCGTGAACATGGGGCGCGAACTCGCCGCCGAGATGCTCGCGAAGGGTGCGGCCGGTCTTATGGGGGAGCGAGCACTTTGAGCCCCACCGCCCCGAACCACCCTGCCGCCGGCCAGGTCACCTTCATCGGCGCCGGACCCGGAGACCCGGGCCTGCTGACGTTGCGTGCCGTCGAGGCACTGGCCCGCGCCGACGTGCTGGTCGCCGACCCGCAGGTGCTCGACGTCGTCCGCGCGCATGCGCGTCCGCATGTGGACACGCCGCAGCAGCCCACGGCTGACGAAGCGTCAACCACCGCTGGAGTACCCGCGCTTAGGGACACCACCAATCTTGTCATGTCGGCTGTGCGCACCGGCAAGCGGGTGGTGCGTGCGGTGTCCGGCGACCCCGGACTGGACGCGCACGTCGCCGAGGAGATGCTGGCGTGCGCCGCCGAGGGCGTCGTCTTCGAGGTCGTGCCGGGCATCGCCGCCGCGGTCGGCGTGCCCGCGTACGCCGGTGTGCCGCTGCGCGACGCGGACGGCACGGACGTGCGGTTCATCGACGCGCGGACGGCCGGCGAGCGCTGCTGGACGGAGGTGGGCGCCAGCGACGCGACCGCCGTCGTGTCCACCTCGCTGGACTCGGTGGCCGCGGCGGCCGGCGAGCTGGTCTCGGCGGGCCGTAAGCCCGACACGCCGATGACGGTCACCGTCGCCGGTACGACGACACGCCAGCGGACCTGGAACGCCACCCTCGGGTCGGTCGCCCAGGTGCTGAAGGCCGCGAAGGTGCTGCCGTCGGCGGACGGCGGGCAGCCGGTCATAGCCGTGGTCGGTGAGCGCGGGGCCGCGGCCCGGCGCGACCAGCTCTCGTGGTTCGAGAACAAGCCGCTGTTCGGCTGGCGGGTTCTCGTGCCGCGGACCAAGGAGCAGGCCGCGTCGCTCTCCGACCAGCTCGTCGAGTACGGCGCGGTGCCGCACGAGGTGCCGACCATCGCCGTGGAGCCGCCGCGCACCCCGCAGCAGATGGAGCGCGCGGTCAAGGGCCTGGTCACCGGCCGTTACGAGTGGATCGCCTTCACCTCGGTCAACGCCGTCAAGGCGGTCCGGGAGAAGTTCGAGGAGTACGGTCTTGACGCCCGCGCGTTCGCCGGGATCAAGGTCGCGGCGGTGGGCGAGCAGACCGCCAAGGCGCTGGTCGCCTTCGGTGTGAAGCCCGACCTCGTACCGTCCGGCGAGCAGTCCGCGGCCGGGCTGCTGGAGGACTGGCCGCCGTACGACCCGGTCTTCGACCCGATCGACCGCGTCTTCCTGCCGCGTGCCGACATCGCCACCGAGACGCTGGTGGCGGGCCTGATCGAGCTGGGCTGGGAGGTCGACGACGTCACGGCCTACCGGACCGTACGGGCCTCGCCGCCGCCGCAGGAGACCCGCGAGGCGATCAAGGGCGGCGGGTTCGACGCCGTGCTGTTCACCTCGTCCTCCACGGTGCGCAACCTGGTCGGCATCGCCGGCAAGCCGCACAACGTGACCGTGATCGCCTGTATCGGCCCGGCCACCGCAAAGACCGCCGAGGAGCACGGGCTGCGCGTGGACGTCATGTCGCCCGAGCCGTCGGTGCACAAGTTGGCCGAAGCGCTCGCGGAGTTCGGCGCGGCGCGGCGCGATGCCGCGCTGGAGGCCGGTGACCCGGTCACGCGTCCCAGCGAGCGCCGGCCCGGATCGCGTAGGAGGGCTCGCAGTTGAGCAGCAGTACGTACGGCAACTTCCCCGGCGCCCGGCCGCGCCGGCTGCGCACCACGCCGGCCATGCGCCGGATGGTCGCCGAACACCGCCTGCACCCGGCGGACCTGATCCTGCCCGCGTTCGTGCGGGAGGGGATCTCGGAGCCGGTGCCGATCGGCGCGATGCCGGGCGTGCTGCAGCACACCCGGGACACGCTGCGGAAGGCCGCCGTCGAGGCGGTCGAGGCGGGCGTCGCCGGGATCATGCTGTTCGGCGTGCCGGAGGAAGCGAAGAAGGACGCGGCCGGTACGGCCGGCACGGACCCGGACGGCATCCTCCAGCAGGGCATCCGCGATGTGCGTGCCGAGGTCGGCGACGACCTGGTGATCATGTCGGACCTGTGCCTGGACGAGTACACCGACCACGGCCACTGCGGCGTCCTGGACGCCGAGGGCCGGGTGGACAACGACGCGACGCTGGAGCGCTACGCCGAGATGGCGCAGGTCCAGGCGGACGCGGGCGTCCACGTGGTGGGTCCGAGCGGCATGATGGACGGCCAGGTCGGCGTCATCCGTGACGCGCTGGACCAGACCGGCCACGAGGACGTCTCGATCCTGGCCTACACCGCGAAGTACGCCTCGGCGTTCTTCGGCCCGTTCCGCGAGGCGGTCGGCTCGTCGCTCAAGGGCGACCGCAAGACCTACCAGCAGGACTACGGCAACTCCCGCGAGTCGCTGCGCGAGCTGGCGCTCGACCTCCAGGAGGGCGCCGACATGGTGATGGTCAAGCCGGGCATGCCGTACCTGGACGTGCTGGCGAAGATCGCGGAAGCGGTGGACGTGCCGGTCGCCGCGTACCAGATCTCCGGTGAGTACGCGATGGTCGAGGCCGCCGCCGAGAAGGGCTGGATCGACCGCGACGCGGCGATCCTGGAGGCCCTGACCGGCTTCAAGCGCGCGGGCGCGGACATGATCCTGACCTACTGGGCCACGGAGGTCGCGCGCAAGCTCTAGTTCCCCATCCGTACCTCTGCTGTTGCGGCGTCGCACCCGTGTACCCAACTCCCGTTCGGGGGAGGGAAGAAGCGACGTGACGACAGGGAGGGGTACGGACATGAGGACACGACTGAAGAGATGGCGGCGCTCCGTCGGGAGCGCCGCCGTCTCGCTGTGTGCGGCGGCCGGCCTCGGCGGGGCGCTGGCCACTCCGGCCGCGGCGGCGGCCGGGCCGTCGCCGGTCACCTCGTACACGTACACGAGCGTGGCGGGGGACTACATCGGGCAGGGGAAGGCCGGTACGTACCGGGAGCCGACCGCGAAGATCACCCTGACCGGGGACGCCGGGGCGGTCCGCGTCCGGGTCCAGGGTGCTGAAGACCTGTGGGACATCGACATCGCCGCCCCCAAGGGCGAGCAACTGCGGCCCGGCGTCTACCGGAACGCCGAGCGGGCCGCGTTCCGCACCGGTCGCTCGCCCGGCCTCGACGTCGGCGGCAACGGTCGCGGCTGCAACGAGGTGTACGGGCAGTTCAGCATCGCCCAGATCGCCACGGACGCGTCGGGCGCGGTCACGCTCCTCGACGCCTCGTACACGCAGAAGTGCGAGTCGGCGACGGCCCAGCCGCTGAAGGGGACGGTCAAGTACCGTGCGCTGCCGCTGTCGTACACGTACAAGAGCGACGCGGGCGACTGGGTCGGGCAGGGCAAGTCGGTGACGCACACCGGCGCCACCAGCACCTTCCGGCTGTCGGACAGCTACGGCGGCGGCGTCTCGTTCGGCGTCGAGGGCAAGCGGGAGTATTGGACGGCGGAGTTCCGGCCGCCGACGGGCGAGCGGCTGACCGCCGGGCGTACGTACCAGGTCACCGGCGCGGAAGGCGGCGCCACCCTGGAGGTCTACGGGAACGGGCGTGCCTGCGGGAATGCCACCGGTGAATTCAGCGTGGACCGCCTGTACTTCACCGAGGAAGGCAAGGTGACCGGTCTCTCCGTCCGCTATCGGCAGGTGTGCGGTGGCGGGACGGCCGGGATGTCGGGCACCGTGCATTACGCGGCCTGACGGGCCTGACGGGCCTGACGGGCCTGACGGGCCTGACGGGCCTGACGGGCCTGACGGGCCTGACCGGCCTGACCGGCCTACGCGGCCTGACCGGCCGCCGTACGCGTGTGGTGCGGGCCGCGTCCTCCCGAGGGGCGCGGCCCGCCGTGCGGAGCGGCCGTCAGCGCAGGTCGAAGCTGACCGAACTGGCCTTGTCGTTCATGCCGTCACCGACGTAAGGGACGTACCCGTAGTACGTCTGCTTGGCGCCGCGGAAGTCGCCGTGCTCCCAGAGCGTGATCGGACAGGCCACGCCCTCCACGGAGCTGATGTTGTCGTTGTAGCCCCACTTGGCGAGGCTGTTGAACTCCGGGTAGCGCCAGTTGCAGCCGACGCTGCCGCGCAGCGCCAGCTCGGAGCCGCCGGAGTTGGCGTCGGTCCACATCTTGCCGAGGATCTTGTAGTCGGCCCTGGCGTTGCCGAACCGGTCGGCCTGCGCGCGGGTGGCGAAGCAGCCGCCCTGGCCGGTGTCGACGATGTAGGTGCAGTACTTGCCCTGGGCGGCGGGGGAGGTCTGCGGGGCCGCGGAGGCGGGAGCGGCGGCCGTGGCGGACGCGGTGAGCGCGAGGGCGGCGATGGCCAGCGCGGGTCTGATGACGGGCTTCATGGGGCTCCTTGGTGTGCCGTGCCGTGCTGGGCACGGGCGCGGCGTGGGAGTGGGTGGGTGTGGGCTCGGGCGCGGATGTGGTGGTGGCGGCGCCCGGCCGGGGTGGCGATGTACGAGTGCGAACCAGCAGTCCTCACGCTTGTGTCCGACCTGTCGTACATGCGGGACATAGCGAAGCAGGCCGGGCGGCAGGTGCGGCAGGCCGAGAACCGGTCACTGTCGACGGCGTCCGGTTACCGGGCACGGTCACGGTGGTCGTCGCCGTCCGGTCTCGGCAAGCGGGAGACGGCTCGTCGCATCCCCCGCATCCGCCCCACCCATGACGATTGGCCGGTTCTGTGACTTGTGACCCGTTCGTGGCGTCCCCATAATCACAACGCTCTGCCGCGTCGTGGTGCCCCCTCCCCCACGCACGTCCTGTTCCGGTGGGCGCCCTCGATGTGCACTTGGCATGACCCGGTCACCGCTGGCCGGCGCTGACCGAAGCGGCACCACCCCCTCGGAGAGGACGTCCGTTGACCCGTCACGCGAAGTTCCTGAAGAGATCCGTCGCCCTCGGCGCGGTCGCCTTGGCGGCCCTGTCGCTCCAGACCGGCACCGCCGGCGCCGCCGGTGAGCCGACGCCGTCGAGCAGCACACCCGGCACGAAGGTCGTCGGCGGGGTGCCCGCCGCGCAAGGCGAATTCCCGTTCATGGTGCGGCTGTCCATGGGCTGCGGCGGCGCGCTCTACCGTCCGGACATCGTGCTCACCGCCGCGCACTGCGTGGACGGCAGCGGCAACAACACCTCCATCACCGCCACGGCCGGTGTCGTGGACCTCCAGAGCTCCAGCGCGATCAAGGTCAAGTCCACCAAAGTCCTCCAGGCCCCCGGCTACAACGGCTCCGGCAAGGACTGGGCGCTGATCAAACTCGCCCGCCCGGTCACCAACCTGCCCACCCTCCCCGTCACCACGGACGGCCGCTACGACTCGGGCGACTTCACCGTCGCGGGCTGGGGTGCCACCCGCGAGGGCGGCGGCCAGCAGCGCTACCTGCGCAAGGCGACGGTGCCGTTCGTCGACACCCCCACCTGCCAGCGGGCGTACGGGAGCGCGTACATCCCCGGTGAGGAGATCTGCGCCGGGATCATGTCGACCGGCGGCGTCGACACCTGCCAGGGCGACTCCGGCGGCCCGATGTTCCGCAAGGACAACAACGGCGCCTGGATCCAGGTCGGCATCACCAGCTGGGGCGACGGCTGCGCCCGGCCCGGCAAGCCCGGCGTCTACACGCGGGTGAGCACCTTCGCGAAGGCCATCGCGACCGCGGCGGACCAGCTGCGGCGCTGAGTCCTTCGGGGCGCTCCGGGCCCTTCGGACCCGTACGGGCGGGGCGGCGACATCGCCGCCCCGCCCTTCTGTCTGCCCCTGCCGGAACTTCCGTCTGCCCCCTGCCGGAACCGGTACCGAACCATCCAGATCCGCATACGTCGCCGATCCCGACACGTGGCCCGACAAGTGGCCGGTTTCAGAACCTTGTGCGTCTTTGGGGTGCGTCCACATAATCACAACGCTCCAGTCACGTCGTGGCACTTCCGCCGCAGCAGTTCGCCCCGGTGGTGCTGCCCCGTGCTGCGCAGCACGAGCTGGACATTGGTGTGCCTCCCCGACGCGAGAGGAAAGTCCTTGAAGCGCTCCGCGAGATGTATCAAGAGATCCATAGCCGTTGGTGCCGCCGTGGCGGCGGCGGTCGCCCTCCAGTCGGCAGGCGGCGCCACCGCCGCACCGGCCCCGGCGCCGGCCCCCGGCCAGCAGATCATCGGCGGACCGCCCGCCAAGCAGGGCGAGTTCCCGTTCATGGTGCGGCTCTCGATGGGCTGCGGCGGCTCCCTCATACGGGAGGACGTCGTCCTGACCGCCGCGCACTGCGTGGACGGCAGCGGCCCCAACACCGGCATCACCGTCACCGCGGGCGTCGTGGACCTCCAGAACCCCAAGGCGATCAAGGTGAAGTCCACCGAGGTCGCGCAGGCACCTGGCTATGACGGCAAGGGCAAGGACTGGGCGCTGATCAAGCTCGCGACGCCGATCAAGAACCAGGAGACGCTGCACATCGCGGAGGACGACAACTTCGACCGCGGCACGTTCACCATCGCCGGCTGGGGCGCCAGCCGGGAGAGCGGCCCCCAGCAGCGCTACCTGCGCAAGGCGAAGGTCCCGTTCGTGAACATGACCGCCTGCAAGCAGGCGTACGGCGACCTGCTCACCCCCGGTGAGGAGCTCTGCGCCGGCTTCCTGGCGGAGGGCGGCGTCGACACCTGCCAGGGCGACTCCGGCGGCCCGCTGTTCCGCCGCGACGGGGACGGCGACTGGGTCCAGGTCGGCATCACCAGCTGGGGTGAGGGCTGCGCGCGGCCCGGCAAGCCCGGCGTCTACACGAAGGTGAGCGCCTTCTCCGCACAGATCGAGAAGGCCGCCACCAAGCTGGCGGGCTGACCGGACGCGTCCCGGGCCGCTCGCCGGCCCGGGACGCCTCCGCCACCCAGATCTCTGCAACCCCTTCCCGTGTGTCTCATATCCGGGATACCGTCCCGCATATGAGAACCGGAGAACCGGCCAGTGGTGCCTCCGACGGCACTCAACCCGCCCCCATGGAGTCCCGACTCGCCGCCCGCCTGGCCGAGTTGCGTACGGAGCGCGGCTGGTCGCTCGACGACCTGGCTCGGCGTACGGACGTGAGCCGGTCCACTCTCTCCCGCCTGGAACGGGCCGAGATCAGCCCCACGGCGGCCCTGCTGTCCCGGTTGTGCGCGGCGTACGAACGGCCGATGTCCCGGCTGCTGGCCGAGGTCGAGTCGGAGCCGCCCCAACTCGTACGGGCCGACGCGCAGTCCGTCTGGCACGACGCTCCCTCCGGCTTCACGCGGCGCTCTGTCTCGCCGCCCCACCCCAACCTCCGCGGCGAGATCGTCGAAGCCACGCTGAGCCCCGGCGCCGACATCACCTACGACAGCCCACCGCCCGTCCCCGGCCTGGAACAACACATCTGGCTGCTCGACGGCCAGTTGGAGATCACCACATCCGGTACGGCACACACCCTCACCCCGGGCGACTGCCTCCGCTTCCGCCTCTGGGGCCCCACCCGCTTCCGCAACACGGGCCCCGACACCACGCGCTACGCACTGGTGGTGGTCCTCCCATGACCCACTCCACCACCATCACCCACCTCTCCCCGGAGACCTTCGACAGCAGCCTCCCCGGCCTCGCCGACCTCCTCACCGACACCGTCGCCGACGGCTCCTCCCTGGGCTTCGTCGCCCCCTTCAACCGAGCGGAAGCAACGGCCTGGTGGCGGACCCAACGCCCCGCCGTGTCCGACGGCACCCTCGACATCTGGGTGGCCGAGAGCCCTGCCGGAATCACCGGCACAGTCAGCCTCGCCCACCCGCTCAAACCGAACGGCCGCCACCGCGCCGAGATCGTCAAACTCCTGGTCCACCGGACCGCCCGCGGCCAGGGCCTCGGCCGCACCCTCCTCACCACCGCCGAACAGTCCGCCGCCCGCTCCGGCTTCCGCCTCCTGCTCCTCGACACGGAAACCGCCAGCCCGGCCGACCACCTGTACCGCCGCGCCGGCTGGACCCCGTACGGCACGGTCCCGTCCTATGCGTCGGACCCGGAGGGCGAGCTGCGGGACTGCACGTTCTTTTACAAGGAGGTGGGGGAGGGGGCCGCGCCGGCTCGGCGTCATGCGACGTGCTCGGGGTCAGGCGCTGCACCGTAATCAGCCTCGTGATTCCGGGATGATGCGGCCAGAAGGTGAGGATCGGAATGGGCTTCGGCTGTGTGCCGCCAGGCGGTCAGCGCTTGGGCAACGGAAGCGGTATTGCCCACGGAATCGGCGGCACGCATGGTGTCGACCAGGTTGACGGCGAAGGCGTGAGCATCCGGGTCGGGCAGAAAACGGACCCAGGGAAAGGCATCCGGCAGTATGTCGAGCAGCAAGCCCGTGCGGCCCGGTTCGTGCCGTGCGATGGCGGCCAGCATGCGCGTGGCCGCCGACACGACCGTCCGGTCCTGCTCGGCCCGCGCCGCGGTGGTGAGGACCAGGTCCTCACCGTCTCTGCGGTGCAGTAACAGGTGCGGAGAGTCTCGTAGTCGGTCGAGTGTCTGCTTGTTCTTGTTCACCAGCTCGGAGAAGTTCACGGCCGCCGCGTCATCGGTGCTCATGACTTCGAAAGTACTTTGAAAGTCACGAGGCTGCCATCACCCACGAGAGTGGTCCAGCGCGCTGTCGGTTGACGGACCCAGTGAATGTTCAAGGGCTGTTCAATGAACCTGACTTGATGGCGTCCATGAGGAGGCCGAACTGGGGCCGGGCGGTTGTGACCACCGGGTTCGGGGTTTCGATTTCTCGGATGCGTATGGCGGCATCGGGAAACGCGGCGACGCTCAGACAGTTGCTGGAGTCTGCGCAGTAGGAGGACTTTTGCCAGTGGGTGGACGGCACGGGCAGGCCTTTCAGAGTTCTCGGGCGATGGCGTGGATGAAGTTCCGCGATGCGGCCGGGCCGAGCGCCAGTGCGTGGAGACGGCCGAGGACCGTGCGGTACTTGGCGAGTTGCGCTTCGGTGTCTAGAAGGGCGGGGCCGTGCGACTGGTCGAGTTGCACGGTGTCGAGTCGCGGTACGGGGCCGTGGGCGTACAGCACAGTTTGGCCCGAGCCCGGGTGGGCGCCTGCGGTGAAGGGGATGACGGCGATCGTGATACTGTCCCGCCCACCTGCGTCGAGCAGGTGATTGAGCTGCGCCTTGGTGACAGCAGGTCCGCCGAACTGCATGCGGAGTGCCGCTTCGTGAATGATGGCGGTGTACGGCACCGGAGTGTCCCGATACAGGACCGCTTGGCGTTTGATGCGTAGCGAGAGGCGGTGCTCGATCTCCGGAGGCGGCAGCGCGGGGACGACCTGCTGGAAGACGACGCGGGCGTGGTCCACGGTCTGGAGCAGGCCCGGCAGGCTTGAGGTCTGCGCCGTGCGCAACACGACCGCATGGTGCTCCAGTCCGGCCAGGTCGAGCATCCCGGGCGGCAGGATGCCGCGGTACTCCTCCCACCAGTGGCGGGTGCGGCCACCGGTCATCGCGGCCAAGGCGTCGATGAGGGCTTCGTCCGCGCAGTCGTAGTTGCACGCGAGCGTGCGCACGCGTTCCGCGCTGATGGGCGCGCGGCCGGTCTCGATGTTGCTTATGCGGGCCTGGTTGCCTCCGAGCAGGTGGTCGGGCGTCGGCTGGGAGGCATGCGCGGGACCGTAGGTGTTGACACCGGTGTGAAGGTCAAGGCGCCAGGGTTGTGGCGCCTCGGCCTGCGGGCTACGGGCTCGGCGCCGGCCGTGCGGGGCCGGTCAGGCGGAACCGTACGGAACGGGGCCGGTGGCCGCGACCGCGTACGGCGCCGCGGGAACCTGCTGCATACGGGTCAGCTTGCGGACGAAGAGGGCAGCGGGAACGGCGGAGACGACGTTCAGGAGGTCGGTCAGGGCCGTGAACACCACGACCTGGCGGCTGGTGTCCGGGAACGCCGTTACGTCGATGCCGAAGAGGGCGATACCGATGTAGTCGATGACCTCTGTCAGGACCCACAGCGCCCACCAGGTCCGTACCGGTGCCGTGGAGACCGTACGCCAGGCGCCGTCGGGCGCCGGCTGGGTGCTCGCCTGCCAGGTTTCCCTGGCGACGCGGAACGGCAGCCACAGGTTGGCGACAGGTATGAACCAGGCCCCGATGGCCCAGCCGCGGCCGAGGGTGCACACATCCCGGGTGCAGTGCTCGGCGTTCACGCGGGAGCGGTAGAACCAGATGAGGAAGACGATGCCGGTGGCGAGCAGTGCGGTGGATTGCAAGCCACTGCTCAACGCCTCCAACGCGTCGGCGTGTTCGGCATCCTGTTCGGTGAGGACGGTCAGGTCGTCCAACAGCGCGAAGGCGTGGACGTCCTTGAAGAGCGCGAACAGGCCTGTGGCGATGACCAGGCAGAACAGTACGGTGAGGGCCTTGGCGAGGCCCCAGGTCGGCCGGAGGGCCGGGCCGCCGGTGGGCGGGAAACCGTCGGGCGGCGGGAAACCGGGGGGCGGAGGACCGACGGGTATGTGAGACATGGCTGAGTAACTCCCCTGAACATGAAAATGCCCGCCTTGGGGCGGGAGGGAGAGGAATTTACGGGATGGGGGGTGGCTCGGCAAATGGGTTCGGGATTGCGGCTGCCCCGGCCGGAAGCCATGGCCGGGGCAGCGAGAGGTCACGAAGAGCGGTTGGGCAGCGGGGCGGGGTCAGGCCGGGGCGACCGCCTCGGCCATCACGGTGGCCGTCTTGATGACGAGCGGGGTATCGCCTGAGGCGGTGGGTTGCGTCGGCTTGTGGGTGAAGACGGCGAGGACGATCGGGGTGCCGTCGGGCATCCAGGCCACACCCGCGTCGTTGCTCGTCCCGTACGTGCTGCCGCCGCCGGACTTGTCCGCCACCTTCCAGTCCTTCGGCAGCCCCGCGCGGAAACGTTCCACGCTGGTGGTGCTGCGCAGCAGCCAGTCGGTCAGGAGGGCGCGGTCCGGGCTGTTCAGGGCGTTGCCGAGGACGAGCCGGCGGTAGGTGCGGGCGACGGCGTACGGGGAGGTGGTGTCCGTACGGCGGTCCGGTTCGCCGGAGTTCAGCTCGGGCTCCCAGCGGTCGAGGCGGGTCACCGGGTCGCCGAGGGACCGGCAGAAGCGGGTGACGGCGGTCGGGCCGCCCAGCTCGCGCAGGAGGAGGTTGGCGGCGCAGTTGTCGCTGTACCGGACCGCCGCGTCGCACAGGTCCCGTACGGACATGCCGTCGGCGACGTGCTGGGACGTGATGGGCACATGGCCGGCCTTGCGTACGTCGGCCTCGGTGTAGTGGATGACGCGGGACAGCTGGGTGCCGTCGTGGTCGAGGTCGCGCAGCACGGCCGCGACGGCGAGCCCCTTGAAGACGGAGCACATGGGGAAACGTTCGTGGGCGCGGTGGAGCAGGGTGGCGCCGGTGGCGAGGTTCAGGGCGAAGACGCCGATCCGGGCCTGGTGTTCCCGTTCCAGTTCGCGCAGGCGGCGGGTGGCGGGCGTGGCGGTGGGGCCGGCGGGGCCGGACGGGGTGGCGCTCGCCGTGGTGGTGCCCAGGGCGAGCGCGCCGCCCAGGCCGAGGCCGAGGCCGGTGCCGAGTACGGAACGCCGGGTGAGAGACGGCGTGGGTTTGCGCATGGTGTGTCCTTTCCCCAGTCCCCCGGTTGGTTGTTGCTGGTGGGGACGTTGGGGGTGGAGGGGTTGGTTGCGTAAGCCCGGTGGTCCGGTGGTCCGCTGGTTCGGTGGCCCGGTAGGCCGGTAGGTCGTCGGCAGGCCTGTCAGAGGGCGTTGTCCAGCTCGCTCTGCCAGTACGTGACCTGGGCGGAGTCGTCGATGTACGTGCCCTTCGGCAGCTTGGGGTGGGCCGGGCGCTCGGCGTAGCTGCCGTCCCGGTTCGCGAAGAACATGTCCAGGCTGTGCACCGTCCTGCCGCCCTCGGCCTCCCCGGTGGCGTCCGACGTGCGCACCGCCGCGTACGCGGACCGGCCCGGCTCGACGGACACCACGGACTGCGGCTTGCTGCTCTGGAGGACGTCGGTAGGTGCCTGGGCGTCGTCGAAGCGGAGGGCCGGGTAGTGGTACGCGTCGCAGCGGGTCGAGCCGGTGTTGGTGAGGGTGAGGAGGAGGTGATTGATGGGGCGGCTGAGCTTGGAGACGGTCACCTTGGTGTTGGCCGCGGTGCAGGCGGACGGCTTCCCGCCCGTGGAGGTGCCGTGCTTGCCGCCGGAACCGGTCCTGGCGGGAGTCGCCTGCGAGCCGTGACCGCCCTGCGAACCCGCGCCGGAGGGGGCCTTGGCCGCCGGGCCCGTACCGCCCGAGGCGTCCGCGGAACCGGCACCGGCGCCGGAACCGGCCGAGGAGTCCTGGCCGGCGGGGACCGGGCCGGCCGAGGCCACGGGCTGTGCGGCCCCGGCGGCCTTCTTGCCGTCCTCGGCGCCGCCGCAGGCGGTCAGGGAGAGGGCGGCGGCGACGGCCGCGGCGGAGGCGGCGACCCGGGCGGTACGGGTGGAGAAGAGACGCGAACGCATGGGTGGTGCTCCCCGTGAGGTCATGGGACTGGAATGGGACGGAACGTTTGATCGGGCGCGGTCAGAAGCTGTGGAGGACGGCCGCGATGACGACGACACAGGCGGTCAGTACGCCCAGTGCCGCGAAGTCGGCCGGTTCGAGAGGACAGCGGAAACGGATCCGCACGGCTGCTCCCCGGTAAGGCCCTGGTCAGGGCGTCGTCGGTGATCACAGCCTGGGCGACGGTCCGTCCCGGCCGCAACGGCTGTCCGCGGATCCGGGACGCTGGAACGATTGCGCGTACTCTGACCTGGGGGAATGGGGGCTCCCTGGAACGGGGTTCCGGGACGGGCAGGAGGGGAAACGGTGAGCACGGCTTCCGGCACGGACGGTTTCGCGGCACTGCTGCGCACGTTGAAGACGAGGTCAGGGCTGAGTTACGGCGCCCTGGCCAAACGCCTGCACATGAGTACGTCCACGCTGCACCGCTACTGCAACGGCGACGCGGTGCCGACGGATTACGCGCCCGTGGAGCGGCTGGCCCGGGTGTGCGGCGCGCGGCCGGAGGAACTGGTCGAGCTGCACCGCCGGTGGATCCTGGCGGACGCTGCGCGGGGGCGGCGGACGGCGGCGGAGGACGAGAAGGCGGCGGAGGCGGGGCCGGAGGCTGCTGTACCCGAGTCGGTACCGGAGCCCGAGTCCGAGCCGGGCCCCGACCCCGTACCGGCTACCGGGCCAGCCCCCGAGCCGGGCCCCGACCCCGTACCGGCTACCGGGCCAGCCCCCGAGCCGACTTCCACTCCCGCCTCCGCGCAAACCCTTGCCCCCACGGCACCCCCCACCCCCACCCCCACCCCCACACCCACACCAGCCCCCACTTCCACAACTCCCACCACCCGCTCCACCCGCTCCACTCGCCCCACCCGCCCCACCCGCCCCAAACTCCGCCTGGCCCTGGCAGCCGCCGCCGTCGTCGCGCTGGCCGTGCCCGTCATCGTCGTCAGCGCCTCCTCCTCGGGACCGGACCGGTCGGCCCCGGCCGGGACGGAGGTGGCCGACCGGTCGGCCCACGGCGGGCGCGGGCCGGTGCCGGACGGCGGGGCCTCCGGCACGCCGTCCCCGTCCGCGTCGGCGTCCGCTTCCGGGGCGGCCGACGCGCCGGTGCGGGGCAGGGCGGCGGACACCGCGAGCCCGTCCGAAGGCGCGTCCGGCGGCCCGTCCGAGGAGGGGGAGGGCAAGGGCGAGGCGGGCGGCAGCAGTGGCGAAAGCAGCGGGACACCGCTCACCGTCGATGTCCGTACGAACAACTGGGACGACCCCTGCGACCGCTGGTACCTGCTCGACAAGCCGCCCACCGAGGTCCCGCCGCCGCCCACCGGGGTGAGCGCGCGCGGCTGGGCGAACGCGCTCGGCGGGGTGCCCGGTGGCCACCTCAGGGTGGCGCTGGCCGTGCAGGGCACCAGCGACCAGGCCGTCGTCCTGCACTCGCTCACCGTACGGACCACCACGCGTACGGCGTCGGCAGCGGGGTCGGCGTACTCCATGGGCGACGGCTGCGGCGGCGGGCTCACCCCGGCCTCGTTCGACGTCGGCCTGGACGCGGCGCAGCCGGTGACACGGCCGGTGGGCGGCGAGCAGGGGGACCGGAAAATCCCGGCGACCGACTTCCCGTTCAAGGTCTCGGCGTCCGACCCGCAGATGCTGTACGTGGACGCGCACGCGGAGGCGAACGACGTCAGCTGGTACCTGGAGCTGGAGTGGAGCAGTGGTGGGCGGCGCGGCACGCTGCGCCTGGACGACCACGGCAAGCCGTTCCGTACGAGCGCGATACAGGGACATCCGCAGTACATCTACCGGTGGGACCAGAACGCCTGGGCCCCCTACGGGAGCTGACCGAGGCCGACCGAAGAACCGGTCCCTACGGGAACCGGCCCCTACGGGAACCGGCCCCTACGGGAATCGGGCTCGCGCACTGCGGAAGGCCCCGCCGGAACATCCGTTCCGGCGGGGCCTCCCTCGTACATGCCCGGGGGCGTCAGAGCCGCTCGGGCGTCCGGATGCCCAGCAGCGCCATGCCGCGGTGCAGTGTGCGGGCCGTCAGCTCGCACAGGAACAGACGGTTCTCCACCTGCTCGTTGCCGCCCTCGGCCTTCAGGACCGGGCACTGGTCGTAGAAGGTCGTGTAGAGAGAGGCGAGCTGGTAGAGGTACGCGGCCAGCTTGTGGGGCTCGTAACCGGCCGCCGCCTCCGCCACGACCTCACCGAACTGGTCCAGGTGCAGGCCCAGCGCGCGCTCCGCGGGGGCCAGCTCCAGTTCCGGGTGGGCCTTGGGCGCGGCGTCCCCGGCGCGGCGGAAGATGGACTGCACACGGGCGTACGCGTACTGGATGTACACGCTGGTGTCGCCGTTGAGCGAGACCATCTGGTCCAGGTCGAACTTGTAGTCGCGGGAGGCCGAGGTGGACAGGTCCGCGTACTTCACGGCGCCGATGCCGACCTGGAAGCCGTTCTCGGTGATCTCCTGCTCGGTCAGGCCGATGTTCTCGCCCTTCTCCCGTACGACGGCGGTCGCCCGCTCCACCGCCTCGTCGAGCAGGTCCACCAGCCGCACCGTCTCGCCCTCACGGGTCTTGAACGGCTTGCCGTCCTTGCCGAGGACGGTGCCGAAGGCGAGCTGTACGGGCTCGACGTCGTCGCCCAGCCAGCCGGCCCGGCGGGCGGTCTCGAAGACCATCTTGAAGTGCAGCGACTGGCGGGCGTCGACCACGTACAGCAGGGTCGTGGCGCCGAGGCCCTGCACGCGGTCGCGGATGGCCGACAGGTCGGTGGCCGCGTAGCCGTAGCCGCCGTTGGACTTCTTGACGATCAGCGGGGTCGGGTTGCCGTCCGGGCCCTTGACGTCGTCGAAGAAGACACAGAGCGCGCCGTCGGAGCGGACCGCCACGCCGGACTCCTCCAGGAGGCGGCAGGTCTCCTCCAGCATCGCGTTGTAGCCGGATTCGCCGACCACGTCCGCGTCCCGGATCTCCATGTCGAGCTTGTTGAAGACCGAGTAGAAGTAGACCTTCGACTCGTCGACGAAGCGCTGCCACAGGGCGAGCGTCTCCTCGTCGCCGGCCTGGAGGTCGACGACGCGGCGGCGGGCGCGGTCCTTGAACTCCTCGTCGGAGTCGAAGAGCGCGCGGGACGCCTTGTAGAGGCGGTTGAGGTTCGACATGGCCTCTTCGCCGGAGGTCTCGGCGGAGGAGGCGTCGCTCTTGTGGTCGAGCTCGTGCGGGTGCTCGATCAGGTACTGGATGAGCATGCCGAACTGGGTGCCCCAGTCGCCGATGTGGTGGCGGCGGACCACCTTCTCGCCGGTGAACTCCAGGATCTCGACCATCGCGGCACCGATCACGGCGGAGCGCAGGTGGCCGACGTGCATCTCCTTGGCGACATTCGGCTGCGCGTAGTCGATGACCGTGGTGCCCGGGTTGTCGGCGTACGGGACGCCGAGGCGGTCGTCGGCGGCGCGCGCGGCCAGCGTCCGGACGATCGCCTCGTCGGAGACGGTGATGTTCAGGAAGCCGGGCCCGGAGACCTCGATCTCCTTGATCACGTCACCGGCG
Organism: Streptomyces paromomycinus; assembly: GCF_003865155.1. Taxonomy (NCBI): domain Bacteria; kingdom Bacillati; phylum Actinomycetota; class Actinomycetes; order Kitasatosporales; family Streptomycetaceae; genus Streptomyces; species Streptomyces paromomycinus. The sequence continues at coordinate 5,308,496 of NZ_BHZD01000001.1, forward strand.
GCGAGCTGCCCGACGACCTGGGAGGCCAGCTCCCGGGGGTTGCCCTTGAGCTTCTTGGCCAGCGCCAGCATGCCGTTGGCCTGGAAGTCGGCCCGGTCGCTTCGTCGCAGCAGCGGGTCCGCGGCGCCGGCCTCCGGCAGGGCTGCCGAGAGGGCGTCCGCGACGCGCTGGTTGACCGTGGCTGCGAGGGAAGGGACCGATGTCATGGAATGAAGGCCGTTCCGTTGGTGTGGAAAGGGTTTGCCACCGAGTATCCCACGGCGGTTCCATCGGTTTTCCACAGGGAAAAACCGGCGGCGGCGCCGTCTGGGAGAATGGTCGCCGTCAGGCTTGTCGAGTGGTGAGAAGAGGAAGGGCCGATCGTGGCTCAGCAGAGCACCGAGACCGACTGGGTCTCCAGGTTCGCGGACGAGGTCGTTGCCGAGGCGGAGCGCCGCGCCCCCGGCAAACCGATCGTCTGCGCCTCGGGCCTGAGCCCTTCCGGCCCGATCCACCTGGGCAATCTGCGTGAGGTCATGACGCCGCACCTGGTCGCGGACGAGATCCGCCGCCGGGGCTTCGAGGTCCGCCACCTGATCTCCTGGGACGACTACGACCGCTACCGCAAGGTCCCGGCCGGCGTCGCGGGCGTCGACGAGTCCTGGGCCGAGCACATCGGCAAGCCGCTGACCTCGGTGCCGGCCCCGGCCGGTTCCGCGTACGCCAACTGGGCCGAGCACTTCAAGGCCGCCATGGTCGAGGCGCTCGCCGAGCTGGGCGTGGAGTACGACGGCATCAGCCAGACCGAGCAGTACACCTCCGGTGCCTACCGCGAGCAGATCCTGCACGCGATGAAGCACCGCGCGGACATCGACGCGATCCTCGCCCAGTACCGCACCAAGAAGGCCCCGGCGAAGAAGTCGCAGAAGCCGGTCGACGAGGCCGAGCTGGAGGCCGCCGAGGGTTCCGGCGCGGCCGCCGAGGACGACGGCAGCAGCGGCTCGGCGGGCTATTTCCCGTACAAGCCGTACTGCGGCCAGTGCGACAAGGACCTGACCACGGTCACCTCCTACGTGGAGGAGACGACCGAGCTGACGTACACCTGCACGGCCTGCGGGTTCGGCGAGACGGTCCGGCTCAGCGAGTTCGACCGCGGCAAGCTGGTCTGGAAGGTCGACTGGCCGATGCGCTGGGCCTACGAGGGCGTGATCTTCGAGCCGTCGGGTGTGGACCACTCCTCGCCGGGCTCGTCGTTCGTCGTCGGCGGGCAGATCGTGCGCGAGATCTTCGACGGCGCGCAGCCCATCGGCCCGATGTACGCCTTCGTCGGCATCAGCGGCATGGCCAAGATGTCGTCCTCCAAGGGCGGCGTGCCGACCCCGGGCGACGCACTGAAGATCATGGAGGCGCCGCTGCTGCGCTGGCTGTACGCGCGCCGCAAGCCCAACCAGTCCTTCAAGATCGCCTTCGACCAGGAGATCCAGCGGCTCTACGACGAGTGGGACAAGCTGGAGGCCAAGGTCGCCGACGGCTCGGTGCTGCCCGCCGACGCCGCCGCGCACTCCCGCGCGGTCCGCACCGCCGCCGGTGAGCTGCCCCGTACCCCGCGCCCGCTGCCGTACCGCACGCTGGCCTCGGTCGCGGACATCACCGGCGGGCACGACGAGCAGACGCTGCGCATCCTCGGCGAGCTGGATCCGGCCGACCCGGTCACCTCCCTGGACGAGACCCGGCCCCGGCTGGACAAGGCCGAGTACTGGATCAACACCCAGGTCCCGGCCGAGCAGCGCACCATCGTGCGTGACGAGCCGGACACCGAGCTGCTCGGCTCGCTCGACGACCAGGCCCGCGAGTCGCTGCGGCTGCTGCTGGACGGGCTGGACGAGCACTGGTCGCTGGACGGGCTGACCACGCTCGTCTACGGCGTACCGAAGATCCAGGCCGGACTGACGCCGGAGGCCAAGCCGACGCCCGAGCTGAAGGTCGCGCAGCGCTCGTTCTTCGCGCTGCTCTACAACCTGCTCGTCGGCCGCGACACCGGCCCGCGGCTGCCCACCCTGCTGCTCGCGGTCGGCGCGGACCGGGTGCGCAAGCTGCTGGGGGCGTGAGGCCGGGCGCGGCGGGCCGTCCGTACGGACGGCGCGTACGGGTATGAGGCCCTGAGCGCGCCACTGCGCCTTTCGACGGAGTGCCGATTCGGCCCCGGGGACGACGATCCCCGGGGCCGCTCGCGTGAGGCTGGAGCCATGCGAGAAATCATCGGAGTCCTCGGCGTCATCGTCGCGATCCAGGGAGCCCTGGGCGCCCTCGGCCGGACCTTCACGGACACCACGGGCTGGGGCATCCTGCCGCACTGGTACGACCTGCCGACGCTCGCGTACGTCGGTATGGCCGCGGCCGGCCTGGCCCTCTTCGTGTGGGGGGAGGCGGGCAAGAAGCGCAGGAAGCGGGCGGGCTCGGGCGCGTAGCCGGGCGCCGCACCCGCCGCAGCGGTCCGCCGTGTCAGCCTGCCCACCGGCGTTCCGGGCGGGAAATGCCCGGAACAGACATACGTCGAACACCGGGCGGGGACTCGTGTCCCATGACGGATTCGCTGACACCGCTCGGACTGCCGGACCGTGTCCGGGCCTGCCTGTTCGATCTCGACGGCGTTCTGACCAAGACGGCCGTCGTGCACACGGCCGCCTGGAAGGAGACGTTCGACGACTTCCTGCGCCACCGGGACGGCCCCGGATACACCCCTTTCGACCCGGTTTCCGACTATGACGAGTACGTGGACGGCCGCCCGCGCGCCGACGGCGTCCGTACCTTCCTCGCCTCGCGCGGCATCGAGCTGCCGGAGGGCGGTCCCGACGACCCGCCCGACCGCGAGACCGTGCACGGGCTGGGCAACCGCAAGAACAATCTGCTGCTGAACAAACTCCGCGAGCAGGGCGCCGAGGCGTACGAAGGCTCCCGCCGCTATGTGCACGCCGTACGGGAGCAGGGGCTGGCCACCGCCGTCGTCTCCTCCAGCGCTAACTGCCGCGAGGTGCTGGAGTCCGTGGACATGGCGGGCCTCTTCGACGTACGGATCGACGGGAACGTGGCCGCCGAGCGGAAGCTGCCGGGCAAACCGCACCCCGACACCTTCCTGGAGGCCGCCAAGGAGCTGGGCGTACCCGCCTCACAGGCGGTGGTCTACGAGGACGCCCTGGCCGGGATGGACGCCGGACGGGCCGGCCACTTCGGGTACGTCGTCGGCGTCGACCGGGTCGGCCAGGCCGACGCGCTGCGGCGGCACGGCGCCGATGTCGTCGTCAAGGATCTCGCCGAGCTGCTGAAGCCCGAGCTGCTGAAGCCCGAGTTGCTGAAGCCCGAGCTGCTGAAGCCCGAGCAGCCCGCGTCCGGCCAGTCGGAGTCCTCGTCCCCGAAGGAGGGCCGCCAGGCATGATCACCCACTCCTCCTACGCCTGCGACCCCTGGCTCCTGCGCGAGACCGACCTCAACCTGGACGTGCTGCCGCAGAGCGAGTCGGTCTTCGCGCTCTCCAACGGGCACATCGGCTGGCGCGGCAACCTGGACGAGGGCGAACCGCACGGGCTGCCCGGCAGCTACCTCAACGGCGTCCACGAACTGCGCCCGCTCCCGTACGCCGAGGCCGGCTACGGCTACCCCGAGTCCGGGCAGACCGTCATCAACGTCACCAACGGCAAGCTGATCCGGCTGCTGGTCAACGACGAACCGTTCGATCTGCGCTACGGGCGGCTGCGCAGCCACGAACGCGTACTGGACCTGCGCGCCGGCGTGCTGCGCCGTACCTGCGAATGGACCTCGCCGGCCGGCTGCACCGTGCGGGTGACCTCCACCCGGCTGGTCTCCTTCACCCAGCGGGCCGTCGCCGCCGTCGCCTACGAGGTCGAGCCGCTGGACTCCGAGGTGCGGGTCGTCCTGCAGTCCGAACTCGTCACCAATGAGCAGCTGCCCGAGTCCGGCGGCGACCCCCGGGTCTCCTCGGCGCTGCACAACCCGCTGGAGGCGGAGGAGCACTTCGCCTCCGACGCGCGGCTGCGGCTGATCCACCGCACGCGCCGCAGCGGGCTGCGGGTGGCGGCCGCCGCCGACCACATCGTCGACGCCCCCGAGGGCGCCACCCGTACCGACGGCGAGAGCGGCGACGACGTCGCCCGCTTCACCGTCACCGCGCTCCTCAAGCAGGGCCAGCGGCTGCGTCTGGAGAAGACGGTGGCGTACGGCTGGTCCAGTGCGCGTTCGCTGCCCGCCCTGCGCGACCAGGTGGACGCGGCGCTCGCCGGGGCCCGCAGCACCGGCTGGCAGGGCCTGGCCGACCAGCAGCGCGCCTACCTGGACGACTTCTGGGACCGCGCGGACGTCGAGGTCGACGGTGACGCGGAGATCCAGCAGGCCGTCCGCTTCGCCCTCTTCCACGTCCTCCAGGCGGGCGCGCGGGCCGAACAGCGCGCCATTCCCGCCAAGGGCCTGACCGGCTCCGGGTACGACGGCCACACGTTCTGGGACAGTGAGACGTTCGTCCTGCCGATGCTGACGTACACCTCGCCCGGCGCCGTCGCCGAAGCGCTGCGCTGGCGGCAGAACACGATGGGCGCCGCCTGCGCCCGCGCGAAACAACTCGGCTTCCGCGGCGCCGCGTTCCCGTGGCGGACCATCGAGGGCTCGGAGTGCTCGGCGTACTGGCCGGCCGGCACCGCGGCCTTCCACGTCAACGCCGACATCGCCGACGCGGTCGTCCGCTATGTCTGCGCCACCGGCGACGAGGAGTTCGAGCGGGAGACGGCCGTACCGATCCTGGTGGAGACCGCCCGGCTGTGGCACTCACTGGGCCAGCACGACCACCACGGCACGTTCCACATCGACGGCGTCACCGGCCCCGACGAGTACAGCGCCGTCGCCGACGACAACGTCTACACCAACCTCATGGCCCAGGCGAACCTGCGGGCCGCCGCCGACGTGTGCGAACGCCACCCGCGCGAGGCCGAGGCGCTCGGCGTCGACGACGAGGAGAGCGCGTCCTGGCGGGACGCCGCCGAGGCGGTGGCCGTGCCGTACAACCGCAGCCTGCGGGTGCACGAACAGTCGGCGGGCTTCACCACCCACCAGACCTGGGACTTCTCCGGCACGCGCACCGACCAGTACCCGCTGATGCTGCACTTCCCGTACTTCGACCTCTACCGCAAACAGGTCGTCAAACAGGCCGACCTGGTCCTCGCCCTGTACAAGCGCGGCGACTGCTTCGACGACGAGCACAAGGCGCGCAACTTCGCCTATTACGAGCCGCTGACCGTACGCGACTCCTCCCTCTCCGCCTGCGTCCAGGCCGTCGTGGCCGCCGAGGTCGGCCATCTGCGCCTGGCCTACGACTACTTGGGCGAAGCGGCCCTGATGGACCTCCAGGACCTGGAGAACAACACCCGCGACGGCCTGCACACCGCCTCACTGGCCGGCACCTGGATCGCCCTGGTCGCCGGCTTCGGCGGGATGCGCCACTCGGGGCAGGGCCTGACGTTCGCACCGCGTCTCCCCGAAAAGCTCAGCCGCCTGGCGTTCTCGGTCCAGGTGCTGGGACGGCGGCTCCGCGTCGAGATCACCGCCAAGGCGGTGACGTACAGCATGGTCGAGGGGGCGCCGCTGGAGATACAGCACTACGGCGAACCGCTCACCGTCTCCGACAAGAGCCCCCAGGAACGGGAGATCCCGGAGTTCCCCGCCCGCCCGGAGCCGACTCAGCCGCCGGGGAGGCGGCCGTTGCGGAGGCACTGAGCACGCGGGGCGGCTCGGCTCGGACATGAGCCGGGCCGCTGAGGCCCTCCCCGTCCCCTCGGTCCGCTGCCGGACCGGTCCCGGGGCCGGGGAGGGACCACGAAACGAGTTACTGGTTGGCCTTGCCGACCGCCGCGACCGCTTCCTTGGCGGCGGTTTCGGCGGCCTTGAGGAGGTCGCTCGGGTCGGGTGCGTCGGCGCCGGCCATGCCCGCGCCGTTGTAGTTGACGGTGACCACGACGTTCGCGGTGCGGGCGACCACCGTCTGGTTCTTGAAGTCGGAGCCGTCCTTCTTCAGGTCGTAGGTGATCCAGGCCGACTCGTCGCCGTTGCCCTCGACCGCGCCGGTCTTGGTGTTCTTGGCGTCCTGGGTGGCCTTGGCGGCGTCCACCTGCTTCTTGTAGAAGTCGGTGGCGCGCTTCTCGCCGGTGCCCAGGGTCGGGTCGGAGTCGTAGCGCTGGAAGCCGACGTCCAGCCAGCGGTACTGGGTGCCGTCCACGCCCTGGGAGTCGGAGCTGTTCCAGGCGCAGTAGCCGCGGGCCATGGCGTCGGAGGACTTGCCCTGCTCGCCGTCGGCGTTCTTGGTCTTGGGGACCAGCTTCTTGACGGTGTCCTGGGACACGGCCTGGCAGGGGTTGGGCAGCTTCTTCAGCTTCGCGGGCGCGACGCTGGGGGAGGAGCTGCCGCTCTTGCTGGGGGTGGCGGACTTCGATGCGCCGCCGCCCGACTCCTTCTTGCCGGAGTCGTCGTCGGAGGAGCAGCCGGCGACGAGCATCACCGGTACGGCTGCGCAGGCGAGGAGGCTGGCGAGTCGCTTGGCTGAACGGTGCATGGTTCCTTCGCTGTTCGTCGTCGTTCGGCGCGTCGCACTGGACGCCGTCGGGTGCCGCGGGCGGGCCGGGTGCGGTCCGTACGCGATACGTCCTTCGGAGCGCGCGGCGACGCTGCCGCGCGCGGGGCTCGGGGGCACACGGTACGCGGAGGAAGGCGGCCGGAGGGCGATTCGTGACGTTACTCGCCGGACAAACCGGACTATTCGTTGAAGCGGTCGGCCAGCTCCTGGGCCAGCGCCTGGGCCTTCTCCTGGAGATCCCTGCTGTCGGGCAGCCTCGTCTTGTCGGCCGACCACTGGTCGTAGGAGAGGGTCACGATGACGTTCGAGGAGCGGAAGACGATCGTGACGTCCCGGTGCACACCGCTGTCCGCGGTGACCAGCTTGTCGTTGAGGAAGGCGGCGTCGGCGAGACCGTCCAGGATGCGCGGGGCGATGTCGGAGCCGGGTGTGTCGCTCGGGCTGCCGCTGGGGGAGGGGGGTGGCGAGGAGGGGGCGGGGGAGGCCTTGCCGCCTGCGGCGGTCTTGCCGGATTCCTGGTCGCCGCCGGGATTGTCGGTCCGGTCGCCGTCGGGCTTGCCGCTCTGGTCGCCCTTGTCGGAGGAGGGCGTGGGTGATGTGCTGGTGCCGCCGGACGGGAGCTGGGCGGCCAGCTCCTTCTTCCCGTAGACGTTCTGCGCCTTGTCGTCGTCGCTGACGGCGGGGTCGTAGGAGACGACCCGCTCGAAGTCCAGGGTGAGGTGGCGGGTGCCGTCGGGCGCCTCACGCTTCCAGCGGCAGCCGACCCGGCGGTCCGTGTCGTACGTGATGTCGGCGGTGCCCGCGTAGACCTTGTCGGCGTCCTGCGGGCTCTCCGTGCCGCCGGGCGGCAGCAGCCGGCGCAGGATGCCCTTGGAGGGCAGGCCGCAGGGTTCGGGGAGGGTCTTGTACTTGCCGGGCTCGGCGGACGCCGACGTGGCGGCCGCGCCGCCGCCCTTGGTGTCGGCGGAGCCGCTGCCGGATCCGGAGCCGCCGGTGCAGGCGGTGAGCGTGGCGGCCAGCGCCGCCACGGTCGCCAGCGCGGTCCCCGGTACGAACGACCTTCGCTGCACCGTTCCCGGCTCCTTCCGTAGGAAATCTGGTTGCCGCGGCCAGACGGCGGATGGACACAATGTCTACCGCACGTTCTGCCGCACACGCCGGTTCCCTGTCCTTGATCAGGCTTCTTGTCCGGCTTTTGCTATTTATTACTTTTCGGGGGAATGAGGAAGTTATGTCGTACACCGAGGTGCCCGGGGCGAAGGTTCCGATCCGGATGTGGACGGACCCGTCCACGGTCGAGGGCGCGGCCATGCAGCAACTGCGCAACGTGGCCACCCTGCCATGGATCAAGGGCCTGGCCGTGATGCCGGACGTGCATTACGGCAAGGGTGCGACGGTCGGTTCGGTGATCGCCATGCACGGGGCGGTCTGCCCGGCGGCCGTCGGTGTCGACATCGGCTGCGGCATGAGCGCCGTCAAGACCTCGCTCACCGCCGACGACCTCCCCGGCGACCTCTCCCGCCTCCGCTCCAAGATCGAGGAGGCCATCCCGGTCGGGCGCGCCATGCACGACGAGCCGGTGGACCCGGGCCGCCTGCACGGCTTGGCGACCAGTGGCTGGGACGACTTCTGGAGCCGCTTCGGCGGGGTGGCGGAAGCCGTCAGGTTCCGTGCGGAGCGGGCCGTCAAGCAGATGGGGTCGCTCGGCGGCGGCAACCACTTCATCGAGTTCTGCCTCGACGAGACCGGCGCGGTGTGGCTGATGCTGCACTCCGGCTCCCGCAACATCGGCAAGGAGCTGGCCGACTTCCACATCGGCCAGGCGCAGAAGCTGCCGCACAACCAGGGGCTGGTCGACCGCGACCTCGCCGTCTTCGTCGCGGACACCCCGCAGATGGCGGCGTACCGTAACGACCTCTTCTGGGCGCAGGAGTACGCCCGGCACAACCGCGCGATCATGATGGCGCTCTTCCAGGACGTCGTCCGCAAGGAGTTCAAGAAGGCCAAGCCGGTGTTCGAGCCGGTGATCTCCTGCCATCACAACTACGTGGCGGAGGAGCGGTACGACGGTATGGACCTGCTGGTGACGCGCAAGGGGGCGATCCGCGCGGGGAGCGGTGACTACGGCATCATCCCCGGTTCGATGGGCACCGGTTCGTACATCGTCAAGGGCCTCGGCAACCCGGCGTCCTTCAACTCCGCCTCGCACGGCGCGGGCCGGAAGATGAGCCGCAACGCCGCGAAGAAGCGTTTCTCTACGCAGGACCTGGAGGAGCAGACGCGGGGCGTGGAGTGCCGCAAGGACTCCGGCGTCGTGGACGAGATCCCTGGCGCGTACAAGCCGATCGAGAAGGTCATCGACCAGCAGCGGGACCTGGTGGAGGTCGTGGCCAAGCTCAAGCAGGTGGTGTGTGTGAAGGGGTGAGGTCCGGCGCCGCACGTACTCCGGGCTGGTGCGGCCCGGCTCCTGTCTGGTGGTGGGACTGCCGATGGCGTGGCGGGGTACCCGGACCTGTGCACGGAGAGACAGGGCCGGAGGGGTGTTGCAACCACTGCGGGTGTTTGCGACCATCCAGCACGCGCCTGCTGACGTGGCTCGAACTCGGCCTTCCGGCACACTTCATAATGGTTCATATAATCTGCACACAACAAGTACTTCCGTCGGGGGCTCTGGAGTGCCTTGATGAGTTCTTCATTCGATTCGTTCGAACGGCCGTACTTCATGAAGCCGAAATGGATCCTCCAGGACAGTCGGGCTACTGTCGCGCGGTCCTGGCTGATGAGGAAGCGGGCGAAGGAGATGCGCACGCGAGCCCAGCAGATGTGCGTCCGGAACCAGGACATCCTGGAAAGCGCTCGACGTGGCATGGAAGCGCCTCGGGCGAGTCGCGGCGCCGTCCGCTGAGCGAACGGTGGACAGGAGGCGGTGAGATGGACAGGCCGCCGCCCGCCCCCGGGCACGTGCCGGTGCCGGATGGCTGTCGGTGCCGGTCAGTCCGGGTCGCTCGACAGCCGCAGGCGGGAGTGGACCACCTGGTGCGCGATCTCGTCCGCGGTTCTCTCTTTCACGAAGGCCCGGGCCTTGATGAGGGCCAAGGCGTCCGAGAGGCTGCAGCCTTCCCGCGCTGACACCATGCCGGTGGCCTGGTGGACCACGATCTGTTGATCGATGTCCCCGTACAGCAAGGGGTCTCCGTCCGGGCCGAGCATGACCTCCTCGATGAGGGCCGACGCGGCCCGGTCGAGGTCGGCTTGTTGGGGGGGGCGCCGGCGGTCGTAGACGGCCAACGCCCCGAAGCACGTCCCCGCGACGGTGAGCGGTACGGCGGCGGCGACTCGCAGTCCGAGCCCCGAGATCTCGCGGCCGTAACCGGGCCAGCGGGTCAACAGGCCGGTGCCGGCGGCGATCACCGGGAAGCGGCTTCGGACCGCGTCGTGCGCGGGCCCTTCCCCCAGCACGTACTCCAGGTCCTGCGCCTTCCGGGCGCGTCGGTCGGAGAAGGCGACCGCCAGTTGTCTCAGGTCCGCGTCGAGCAGGACGATCGACGCGCCGTCGGCCCCGCACAGCGTGACGACGGTGTCCATGAAGAGCGGGCGGGTATGCCGGTCCTTGCTCGACCAGTTGCCCAGCCGCCGGGCGTACGCCTCCTGCATCTCCACGGCGGCGAGGTGGTAGGCAACGGCCCTGCGGTTCATTTCCGCGAGATGCCGGTGTCTGCCGGGCTCAGCGCTTGTCCGGCTCAGGCGCTCGTGAAGTTCGGCCGCATCAGCCGCGACAGCGGCACGTTGACGTGCTGCTGCGGCTCGTCGCCACGCGGCTTCCGCGTCTCTGCGAGCTCGTCCTTCGGCCACCTTCCCAGGCTACGCCCGCACCGTGCGGTGTCATACGGACACGGAAAATCGGCCTGGCATTGGGCAGCGACTCTGCCCGTCTTTGTGGCTTCTCTTTCCTTCCCGCAGAGATAAGCGGTGATTACTGAACACCATTGCTAACTTGGTGACACCGAGGACAACAGAGGCGCCAGGAAGGAAAACCGCCGGGACCGGCCGGTGCCGGGCCCCGCGGCGTCAGGGCCCGGCACCGGCGTGTCATGAGGCGGCCGATTCGTATCCTCGGGGTGTCACAGGCCGATCAGCGCCCGTACGGGCATCCGGGTGTCGGCCAGCGGGCGGACCGCCAGCCGCACCAGTGCCCTGGCGTTGTCGTCGCCCGCGGTGCGGTTGGTGCTCAGCTCACCGCAGGCCAGACACTGGTGGACCAGCAGCCATTCGCCGTCCGGCCGGGTGGTCAGGCACAGGGCCCGCATCCGGCCGCCGCAGTCCGCGGCCCGGTCGCCCGGTATCTTGCGGTCCACGTGGCGGCTGGCCAGGCAGTGCGGGCAGTGGTTGCGGTGGGCGGTGCCCGGTGCGGCCAGCGGAACCTCCAGGCGGCATCCGGCACAGCGGAAGGTGTCGCCGGACGCGCCGCCCGGCCCGTGGAGGACGCCCTTGGGCCGCTGGGCGCGGCGCCGCTGACCGGAGTTGCTGCGTCGTGGCATGTCGTCGTCCCCCGCCCTACAGGTCGCCGAACGCTTCCAGCGGGAACGACGGATGGGCCAGTGGCCGGACCGCCATCCGCATCAGGATCAGCTGGTTGTCGTCCGGGGAGACCGGGTTGGACGTCAGCTCGTCGCAGCGGGTGCACCGGTGGATCACCATCCAGTCGTCGGTGCGCAGCACCGCGATGGCGATGGGCGACATCCGGCCCCGGCAGGCGGACGGGCCGCCCTCGGCCGCGTCCCGTACGTGCCGGGAGTGCAGACAACTGGGGCAGTGGTTGCGGCGGTTGCCGTCCGGGGCGAGGGTGGTGACGGTCAGCCCGCAGCGGACGCAGGTGAAGGTGTCGGTGCGCGGCAGCGGCTTCGGACTGTGGGTGTTCTTGGAGCTGTTGGACAGCACTCGGGGACTCCTTGCCGGAAAACGTGGGTCATGGCAGCGGGAGCAGGCCGAGCGGCCTCGGTCGTACGGGCAGTGGACGGCACCGCGCGAAGGCGGGTGCGGCCGGCCCGGCATGGCGGACGGCGGCCGTCAGACGGTGAAGGTCAGCGGCGGGGTTCGTCCGCGCGGTGGTGAGGCGCGCTCAGCGCCGGCCGGGGCATAGACACTGCTTTCCAGGGCGAGGCCCGAGAGAGGGGACGCGTGCGGGCAGGCGCACGCGCGCCGACGCGCAGGTGCGCCGGCTCAAAAAACGGTACGGGCGGGGGCGGGGGCGGCGCCAGCGGTTTTTCCGGGGGCGGCGCCCTGGGGCCCGGCTTGCCTGGCGGCGCCCTGGTCCCCGGCCTCCCGGGCGGGGCCCAGGGCGCGCGTCGGTCCTCACGCCGTGCGGTGCACCTTGGTGTTGGACGCCTGGGCGCGGGGGCGGACGACCAGGAGGTCGATGTTGACGTGGGGCGGGCGGGTGACGGCCCAGCCGATGGTGTCGGCGACGTCGTCGGCGGTCAGGGGGTCGGCCACGCCCGCGTAGACCTTGGCGGCCTTGGCGGTGTCGCCGCGGAAGCGGGTGGTGGCGAACTCGTCGGTCTTGACCATGCCGGGGGCGATCTCGATGACGCGCACGGGCTCGCCGCACAGCTCCAGCCGGAGCGTCTCGGCGATGACGTGCGCGCCGTGCTTGGCGGCGACATAACCGCCGCCGCCCTCGTAGGTGCCGTGTCCGGCGGTGGAGGAGACGACCACGACCGTGCCGTCCCCGGAGGCGGTCAGGGCGGGCAGCAGGGCCTGGGTGACGTGGAGGACGCCGAGGACGTTGACCTCGTACATGGTGCGCCAGTCGGCCGGGTCGCCGGTGGCGACGGGGTCGGCGCCCAGCGCCCCGCCGGCGTTGTTGACCAGCACGTCCACCGAGTCGTGGTGCTCCCGGAGGTGCGCGGCGAAGGCGTCCACCGCGGCGCGGTCGGTGACGTCGAGCCGGTGCGCCTCGGCGTCCGGCAGCTCGGCGGCCAGCGCCTCGATGCGCTCGGTGCGGCGGGCGGCGAGGACGACGCGGTAGCCCTCGGCGGCCAGCCGGCGGGCGGTCGCGGCGCCGATGCCGCTGCTGGCTCCGGTGACGACGGCGGTACGGGTACGGGGGCGGTCGGCGGGCGCGTCGGGTACGGCGGTCATGCGGCGGGCTCCTCGGGCGCTGCGGGCGTCGGTCGTGGTGCCTACGCAGGATAGGCGCGGGTCAGCGGCCCCTGGGCGCGTACATGATCACGGCCATGCCGGCCAGGCAGATCAGTGCGCCGGCCACGTCCCAGCGGTCCGGGCGGTAGCCGTCGGCGACCATGCCCCAGGCCAGCGAGCCCGCGACGAAGACACCGCCGTACGCGGCGAGGATGCGGCCGAAGTCGGCGTCCGGCTGGAGCGTGGCGACGAAGCCGTACACGCCGAGGGCTAGCACGCCCGCGCCGATCCAGACCCAGCCGCGGTGTTCGCGCACACCCTGCCAGACGAGCCAGGCGCCGCCGATCTCGAAGAGGGCGGCGAGGACGAAGAGGGCGGCGGAGCGGGCGATGAGCATGGGGCCAGCGTAAGGACGGGGGCGGTTGTCAGTGGTGTGTGAGAGTTTCGGGACATGCTCATCGAACGCGCGTACGTGGATCTCTCCGAGGAAGCGAGGGCGGAGTCCGGGGACAGCTGGCCCTGGACGGTGCCGTGCGTGCGCCGGTTGGCCACGGACGGGCTGAAGTTCCGCGCGCCGGTCACCTTTCTGGTGGGAGAGAACGGCTCGGGCAAGTCGACGCTGGCCGAGGCCCTGGCGGAAGGCTTCGGGCTCGACTCGTACGGCGGCTCGGCCGGTTACAAGTACGCCAGTTCGCGCGAGCCGTCCGTGCTGGGCCAGGCCATCCGCTTCGACGCGACGGCGGTGGGCCGCCGGATGGTCCGCGGGCCGCGTACGCGCCGGCGCGGCTTCTTCCTGCGGGCCGAGACGGCCTTCGACGTGCTCGGCCGGGCGCGGTTGTCGGGGGCGCCGGAGGAGATGAGTCACGGCGAAGGGTTCCTGATGGCGTTCCGGGAGAAGTTCCGGCAGCCGGGACTGTATGTGCTGGACGAGCCGGAGGCCGCGCTGTCGTTCTCCTCCTGCCTGGAACTGCTCGGGGTGCTGCACGAGTTGCGCCGCGGCGGCGCCCAGGTCGTCTGCGCCACCCACTCTCCGCTGCTCACGGCCCTGCCCGGCGCGGAGATAGTCGAGGTCGGTGAGCACGGCATGCGGTCGGTGGAGTGGGACGACGAGCTGGCCCTCGTCGACCACTGGCGGCGCTATCTCACCGACCCTCGGGCGTATCTGCGGCACATCATCGACTGAGTCGGAAACGATGCCGGGGAGCGATGCCCTGGAGTGGTGTCGCGAGTGTTGTCCGGAAGCGGGGATTGACGGGAGAGAGGGCCGGGCCGGCGGTCGCCGCTGCGTGAAGGGCGAACCACTGGCCAAAAACCGTACGGGGCGTCACATGCCCTGGCCGGGCCCCTTGTCAGGCGGCAGAGGCGTCCCTAGATTCCCCTTCTACCGGGGGGTACGACGCTGACGACAACGGATGACCGCCTCGCATTCCGTGCGGTGTGTCCGGGTGCGCGCCGACGCGCCCGGCCCGCCCCGCGTCTTCGGGGACCGGTCTCATCTTCCATCGCGCGCGACCGCACGGACTTCGGTGGCGGGCGGCGGGTACCGGGCAGCTGCGGGATCCGGTCCGGCCGTCAGGCCCGGCGAGCGTCCGTCCGCCCGGCCCGGGGACGGCCGGGCGTACCGGGCGGCGCGGGCCCGTTCCCCGTTCATGGCCGGGGGACGGGTCCGCGCGGGGCCGCACCGGATGCGGCACGGCGTGCCGGTCAGGACCGGGCCAGGGCGCGGGCCGCGGCCCGGTCCGAGCCGGTCCAGCGGCCGAGGGCGCCGCGCAGGGACGCGGCGCGTACGTCCGGATCGGCGGCGTCGGTGGCCCAGGCGATGTAGCCGTCGGGACGTACGAGGAGCGCGGTACGCCGGTCGCCGGCCCAGGCGGCCCGGACGAGGCGGGGGGCGGCGGAACCGCCCTCCGCAGCGGTCCCGTGGTGCGACGGTCCGTCGTGCGGCGCCCCGGCGTCCGGCAGCGCTTCGGCCCTCGGCAGCCCTTCGGTCCCCGGCAGCTCCTCGTCCCGCGGTACGACGAGGACGAACGCGCCGCCGCGCAGCGCCTCGTACAGCCGGGTGCCGCCCGCCAGTCGCAGGTCGGGGGCGCGCTTGCCGGTGAGCGGGTGGGCGCCGCGCTCGGCCCGGTAGGAGATGCCCACCCCGCTGATGTTCCCCAGCGCCCGGTCCGCCAAGGGCGGCGCCACGTTCAGCAGCCCGGCGACCGACGCGCGCAGCGCCCGCGCCGGCGCGCTGCGCAGCTGGGCTGCCCGGATGAGCGTGCCGCTGCTGCGCAGCACCATCTTCCCCACCGGGTGGCGCTCGGCTTCGTAGCTGTCCAGCAGGCTGTCGGCCGCGTCGCCGCGCAGTACGGCGGCCAGTTTCCAGCTGAGGTTGGCGGCGTCCTGGAGTCCGGTGTTCATGCCCTGGCCGCCGGCCGGGGAGTGGACGTGCGCGGCGTCGCCCGCGAGGAAGGCGCGGCCGACGCGGTAGCGCGGCACCTGGCGCTCGTCGCTGTGGAAGCGGGAGGTCCAGCGCACCTCGCTCATCCCGTAGTCGGTGCCGAGGGCGAGGCGCAGGTAGCTGCGGACCTCTTCGGGGTCGACGGGGGAGTCCTCGGGGATCTGCCGGCGGCGGTCCCAGCCGACGACGCGGTACCAGCCGTCGCCGAAGTTGGCCACGACCGCGATGGCGTCGCCGTCGGCGTTGCCGACCATCGGGAGGTCGGGCTGCTCGTCGAGCCGTACGTCCGCGAGGACGACGGAGCTGACCACGGCGCGGCCGGGGAAGGGCAGGCCGAGCGCCTTGCGGACGGTGCTGCGCACGCCGTCCGTGCCGACCAGGTAGGACGCGCGGTACGTCGTGGTCGTCCCGTCGTCCTCCTGTACGCGGGCCTGGACGCCGTGGGCGTCCTGGTCCAGGCCGGTCACCCGGGCCCCGTACCGGAAGGTGACGCCGGCCTTCTGCGCGCGCCGCTCCAGCAGCCGCTCGACCTCGTACTGCGGAGTGATCAGCACGAACGGGAAACGGGAGGGCAGCCGGGTCGGCTTCAGGACGACGCCGCCGAAGAGCCGCATGCTCCGCAGCGCGTGGCCGCTCGCCACCAGTTCGTCGGCGAGGCCGCGCGCGTCGAGCTGTTCGAGGCTGCGGGCGTGCACGGCCATCGCGCGGGTCAGGTTGCTGAGGCCGGGGGCGCGGCGCTCCAGCAGGGTGACGCGCAGGCCGGCGACGGCGAGGTCCCCGGCGAGCAGCAGGCCGGTGGGGCCGGCGCCGACCACGAGGACGTCGGCGGGCTCGCCGGTGTGCGCGGTGGTCGCGGGGTGCGTGGAATTCGGGTCGTCGGTGGTGCCGGGATCGCGGGACATGGCCGCCTCCAATGCCAACACTTGTTTGCCAACGGTTGTTGGTCAACGCTTGTTGGCAACGATAGAGCCGGGCCGCTGGCCGGTCAACAGCTGTTGGCCTACAGTCGTTGGCATGGCTGAGACCCAATCCTCCCCGTCCGCACCGGACGCCGCGCCGGACCGCCCCCGCCGCTCCGACGCCACCCGTGCCGCGATCCTCGAAGCCGCCCGCGAGCGCTTCGCCGCCGACGGCTACGAACGCGCCACCATCCGGGCCGTCGCCCGGGACGCGGGCATCGACCCGTCGATGGTCATGCGCTACTACGGCAACAAGGCGGGCCTGTTCGCGGCGGCCTCCGAGATCGACCTGAAGCTGCCCGACCTGACGTCCGTCCCGCGCGATCAGCTCGGCGCCATGCTCGTACGGCACTTCCTCGACCGCTGGGAGCGCGACGAGACGCTGACCGCGATGGTGCGCGTCGCCGTCACCAACGAAGCGGGTGCCGAACGGCTGCGCGGCGTCTTCGCCGAACAGATCAGACCGGCGCTCGCGGCGGTGTGCGCCGTCCCGGAGAAGGCCGAGTCCCGCGCGGCGCTGGTCGGCTCCCAGCTCGTGGGCATGGGCATGCTGCGGTACGTCCTGGTGCTGCCGCCCGCCGCCGCCCTCGGCCGCGAGGAGGTCGTCAGCTGGCTGGGGCCCACCATCCAGCACTATCTGACGGCCGAGCACCCGTAGAGCCGGTGGCGTGATCCGGCCGGGAACCTGCCCCGACCTGCCCATGACGCGCCAGGCTTCGGTGATCTGCGGACGCGGCGGCACCGCCGTTCTACGGTGGTGGCCGCACCAGCCGTACGTGCCGCCGTACCCGCAGAGGACCGGGAAGGAGACGCATGGCCCGGCAACCGTCCGTGTCACCGTCGCCCCAGGAAATCGTCGAACTCTACGGACTGGAGCCGCTGCCCAGAGAGGGCGGCCGCTACCGGCAGACCTGGGCGGGGCCCGAACGCCCCGACGGACGGCCGGAAGGCACCGCGATCGTCGTCCTGCTCACCGCGGAACCCGACGGGCACAGCGCTCTCCACCGCCTGCCCACCGACGAGGTCTGGCACTTCTACCTCGGCGACCCGCTCACGATGCTGCTGCTGGACCCGTCCGGCGGCACCCGGATGGTCATCCTCGGGCCGGACGTGCTGGGCGGCCAGCACGTCCAGTTCACGGTGCCGGCCGGCACCTGGATGGCGGCCGAGGTCGCCGACGGCGGCGCCTGGTCGCTGTTCGGCTGCACCATGGCGCCGGGCTTCACCTTCGACATGTACGAGCACGGGGACGCCGCCGAACTGGCCGCGCGCTACCCCCAGGAGGCGGCGCGCATCACCGCGCTGTCCCGCCCGTGAGCGCGCCCGTCGGCAGCCCGCGGCTGCCCTCCCTCGCGGGCCAGGTGGCCCTGGTCACCGGCGCGGGCGGCGGCCTCGGCAGCGGCATCGCGCTGCGCTTCGCCGCGGCGGGCGCCGCGGTCGTCGCCCACTACCGGACGAACGCCACCGCCGCCGAAGCACTCGTCTCGCGCATCGAGGAGCAGGGCGGCAGCGCGCTTGCCGTACGAGCCGACCTGTCCGCCGAGGAGGAGTGCCACCAACTGGTGCGTACGGCGGCGGAGTGGCGCGGCCGGCTCACCGCCCTGGTGAACAACGCGGGCGTGCAGCCCGTCCAGGACCTTGCCTCCATGACCGTCGACGACTGGCGCGCGGTCAACGACACCAACGTCCTGAGCGTCTTCGCCTGCACCCAGGCCGCCGCCGCGGTGATGCGGGACGGCGGAGGCGGCTCGGTCACCCACATCGCCTCCATCGAGGCGCACCAGCCCACCGCCGCCCACGCCCACTACTGCGCGTCCAAGGCGGCCGTCGTGATGCACGCGCGCACGGCCGCGCTGGAGTACGGGCCCGACGGCATCCGCGTCAACAGCGTCTCGCCGGGCCTGATCGACCGCGACGGCCTGGCGGAGTCCTGGCCGGACGGTGTGAACCGCTACCGGCAGGCGGTACCGGCCGGCCGGCTCGGCCGCCCCGAGGACATCGGCGACGCGTGTGTCTTCCTCGCCTCGCCGATGGCCGCATGGGTGACCGGGCACGACCTGGTGGTGGACGGCGGGGTGTCGGCCAGGCCCACCTGGTGACCGCGCACTTGATGTCCGCCCGTCCCGCACCGCCCGCCCGGCCCCGGCGGGCTACTTGCCCTTGGCCGCGCCGCCACGCTCCGCGCGGTACCGCTTGTCGTAGCGGTCCTGGCGGATGCGGCGCTCCCGGTAGGCGCGGTACTCCGCGTCGTAGCTCAGGTAGCCCTGGCGGAAGCGCACGGCCAGATAGAGCAGGACGGCGGAGGCCAGCCACCACACCGGATTGGCGAACCCGGCGGCGACCGTCAGCAGGAACGAGACGAGCAGAAGTGGGAACACTGCGTACCTCCCACAGTGTGCGGTGATCGGAAGCGCCCCGCCGGGGCGCTTCTAGGCCACGGCCCCGGCCGGTGGGCCGGGCGGTTCGGCGGCCGGGGTGCCGGTCGCGGTGTCCAGGCCGGAGAAGACCGGCAGCAGCCGGTTCAGGCCACTGGCCTGCAACGCCGCGAGGACGACCGGGCTCGGCTGGACGAGACGCAGGTCACCGCCCTGCGCACGGGCCCGCCTGGCCGCCGCGACGAGCGGGCCGAGGGCGAGCGCGCAGCAGTCGGTGACCTCGGACAGGTCGACGATCAGCAGGCTCCCGGGAGCGCGGGGCAGGCGCCGCAGGCGTTCGCGCAGGGTGGGCAGCGTCGCCAGGTCCACCCGGCCGCGGACGATGAGGACCGCGAAGTCGGTGTCGGTCACGGGGACCGACGGCGCCTCGCCCGTCGCGGGCTCCGGCGGCACGGCCGGCGCGGAGGTCCGCGCCGGTGCGTGCCGGGTGTGGTGGCGGGTCGGCACCCGCGTGCCCACCGCGCCGGCGCGCGGGAAGTCGAGGGACGTTCCGGGATCTGCCATCAGCACGCGCCTCCTCGGGGCGGACGGGCTTCCGCGCTGCCGGGGACTCGGGCTGCACCGTCCAGGATAGTGCGGGGCGGGTGGCGCGAACAGCGTGCGTGACCGACCGGTCGGAGGCGGGGGCGCCCTGACGGCGCGTCACCCGTACGGCGCGCGCCGCCCGGAGCCGCCGTCCGTGACCCTGCGGCCGAGGCCCCGGTCACCCGCCGCCGAGCCCCGCCGGGGCCCGGCAACGGCCCGTCGCCTGACAGCTTTCAGCAGGTCACGGCCACACCAGGCAGTACGCCTGGTGCCCGGCGTCATGCAGCCGGTGGGAGAAGTCCTGCCACTCGTGGAGCAGCTGGTAGACGGTGAAGGCGTCCCGGGGGCCGCCGCGGTCGGGGACCGTGGACCAGATGAAGGCCGCGGCGCCCACCGACTCCTCGCCGACGCCGCGCAGCGGGTCGACGACCGTCATGGGGAGCTTGACGACGGCGTAGTCGGGATGGAGGACGACCAGTTCGAGCGGCGGGACCTTGTGCAGCGGTATGCCTTCTATACCGGTGAGGACCATCGCGGCCATCGTCTCCGGCTTGATCTTCGTGAACATGCCGCCCATGCCGAGTTCGTCGCCGCCGAGCTCTTCGGGCCGCATCGAGATCGGCACGCGCGCCGCCGTGGCACCGTTCGGCGCGCCGAAGTATTTGTACGTCACCCCCATGCGGCCGCCTCTGTTTCCCCCGCCTTTGATCTCCTCGCGCCGGTGGCGGCCCCGCTGGTCGCGCTCAGGACCCCGGTCATCGGTGCCCTCGCCCAGTCCGCCACCGCGATGCATATCTCCACCCGACCACTCGCAGCCCCAGCCGCGCAACCCGATCATCGTCTCAGAGACCTCCCCCGTCACCGGCGCGCGAAACGCCCGGCCGCGCGCCCCCGTGCGCCTCTGAGACCATTGCTTGCGTGACTTACTCGTACGTTGCCCCAGTTTTGCAGACCCGCGGGGTCTGACACCTGGTCGGTAGCGAGGGGATTTCCGCTCCGCGCTCCGCCCGGGTGCCGCCGCCGGCCGCCGCCCCTTCCTACATTTGCGCAGGTCAGGATCACAGTGCCTTTTCCCTATGAAGCCCCAGTTTCGCAGACGCTCTTCGACCGTGCGGCCGTTGTGACGCCGGGCGGGGTGAACTCTCCCGTGCGCGCGTTCGGCGCCGTGGGCGGTTCGCCCCGGTTCATGGTGTCCGGTACCGGTCCGTACCTCACCGACGCGGACGGACGCGAGTACGTCGACCTCGTGTGCTCGTGGGGCCCGATGATCCTCGGGCACTCCCACCCCGAGGTGCTCGCCGCCGTCCAGGAGGCCGTCGCCCGCGGCACCTCCTTCGGCACGCCCGGCGAGGGCGAGGTGGAGCTGGCCGAGCGGATCGTGGACCGGATCGACCCGGTCGAGCAGGTCCGGCTGGTCTCCTCCGGCACCGAGGCGACGATGTCCGCCATCCGGCTGGCGCGCGGCTTCACCGGTCGCACCAAGGTCGTGAAGTTCGCCGGCTGCTACCACGGGCACGTGGACGCGCTGCTGGCCGCGGCCGGCTCCGGCGTCGCCACCTTCGGGCTGCCGGACACGCCCGGCGTCACGGGCGCCCAGGCCGGTGACACGATCGTGCTGCCGTACAACGACATCGAGGCCGTACGGGCCGCCTTCGCCGCGCACCCCGGCGAGATCGCCTGCGTGATCACCGAGGCGGCGGCCGGCAACATGGGCGTCGTCCCGCCGCTGCCCGGCTTCAACCAGGGCCTGAAGGACCTCTGCGCCGAGAGTGGCGCGCTCTACATCTCCGACGAGGTCATGACCGGCTTCCGGGTCAGCCGCACCGGCTGGTACGGCATCGACGGCGTCCGGCCCGACCTGATGACCTTCGGCAAGGTCATGGGCGGCGGCTTCCCGGCCGCGGCGTTCGGCGGGCGCGCCGACGTGATGGCGCACCTCGCCCCGGTCGGCCCGGTCTACCAGGCGGGCACCCTGTCCGGTAACCCGGTCGCCACGGCCGCGGGCATCGCCCAGCTCAAGCTGCTGGACGAGGCGGCGTACGCGACGGTCGACGCGGTCTCCGAGCAGGTGCGCTCGCTGGTCGCCGACGCCCTCACGAAGGCGGGCGTCGCGCACCGCCTCCAGGTCGCGGGCAACATGTTCTCGTTCGCCTTCACCGACCAGGACGTGACCGACTACGCCTCGGCCAAGGCGCAGGAGGCGTTCCGCTTCACCGCCTTCTTCCACTCGATGCTGTCCCAGGGCGTGTACCTGCCGCCGTCCGCGTTCGAGTCCTGGTTCGTCTCGACCGCCCACGACGAGCGGGCGGTCGAGCGGATCGCCGCCGCCCTGCCGGCGGCCGCGCGGGCCGCCGCCGAAGCGAGCGCGTGAGCGCGGCGGACGGCGGAGCGGACCGGAAGATGGGTGACATGAACAGCGAAGACATCACCGTCGTACATCTGATGCGGCACGGCGAGGTGCACAACCCGGAGGGCGTGCTGTACGGGCGGCGGCCCGGCTACCACCTCTCCGAGCTGGGCCGGACCATGGCCGACCGGGTGGCCGAGCACCTGGCGGGACGGGACGTCACGCATGTCGTGGCGTCCCCGCTGGAGCGGGCGCAGGAGACCGCGGCGCCGGTCGCCAAGGCGCACGGCCTGGACCTGGCCACCGACGAGCGGCTGATAGAGGCGGCCAACGTCTTCGAGGGCAAGACCTTCGGGGTCGGTGACGGCGCGCTGAAGAAGCCCGGCAACTGGAAGTACCTGACCAACCCGTTCCGCCCCTCGTGGGGCGAGCCGTACCTGGAGCAGGTCGTACGGATGATGGGGGCGCTCGGCGCGGCGCGCGACGCGGCCCGCGGGCACGAGGCGGTGGCGGTCAGCCACCAGCTGCCGATCTGGATCGTGCGCAGCTTCGCCGAGCGGCGGCGGCTGTGGCACGACCCGCGCAAGCGGCAGTGCACCCTCGCCTCGCTGACCTCGTTCACCTTCCGCGGCGACAAGATCATTTCGGTGGGTTACAGCGAGCCGGCCATCGATCTGGTGCCGGCGCACCTGCGGGCGGGTGCCAAGCCGCAGGCCGGTAAATCCAAGGCCTTCGGAGCGTGACGCCGGACCGGCTTTTCGCATCTTGTGGTGTGAGGGACGCGAGAGGCCGGTGTGACGCAAGGCCAATAACAAGTAAAAAATTAAAATTGCGCCATTAGTCCGGAACCTCCGTGTTCGCCAAACCCTCTTACTCAATGTCCGTTTATACGGATATTGAGTGTGACGAGTACGGATGGGGACGACGGTATGCGCGCGATCAGTCGGCGGAACGTGCTGGGCATGGGAGTGGGGGCGGCCGCGGCGCTCGGCGTCGCGGGCTGCTCGACCGGCTCCGGTTCCGGGTCCGCCTCCGGCGAGGACAAGAACGCCGTGCAGGCCAAGGCCAAGCCGATCGGCGACGGCTCGACGGCCGACTCGGGCCCGCAGCCGCACCAGCCGGAGAAGCCGCGCCGGCTGGAGCCCGGCGAGACCCCGCCGCAGTTCGTGATCTTCTCGTGGGACGGCGCGGGCGAGGTCGGCAACGGCCTCTTCCCGCGCTTCCGCAAGCTGGCCAAGGACCACAACGCGGCCATGACCTTCTTCCTCTCCGGGCTCTACTGTCTCCCGGAGTCGAAGAAGCACCTCTACCGCCCGCCGAACAACAAGGTCGGCGCCTCGGACATCGGCTACCTCTCCGACGAGCACATCAAGGCGACCCTGAAGAACGTGCGGGAGGCGTGGCTGGAGGGCCACGAGATCGGCACCCACTTCAACGGGCACTTCTGCGGCGAGGCCCGTACCTCGGTCAAGCACTGGACCCCCGCCCAGTGGCAGTCCGAGATCGACCAGGCCATGGACTTCGTCACCAAATGGCGGACGAACACCGGTTTCACCGATCTCGAACCGCTGCCCTTCGACTACCGGAAGGAACTGATCGGCGGCCGTACGCCCTGCCTGCTCGGCCAGGAGAACCTGCTGCCCACCGCCAAGAAGCTGGGCTGGCGCTACGACGCCAGCTCGCCGGGCGGCCTGCAGATGTGGCCCAAGAAGAAGATGGGCATCTGGGACTTCCCGCTCCAGCAGATACCTTTCCCCGGACACCGGTTCGAGGTCCTTTCCATGGACTACAACATCCTCGCGAACCAGTCCAAGAACTCCACCAAGGGCCCGCCCGCCAACTACCCGCACTGGCGCAAGGAAGCCACCGGCGCCTACATCAAGGGCTTCGAGCGGGCCTACGAGACCAACCGCGCGCCCCTGTTCGTCGGCAACCACTTCGAGCAGTGGAACGGCGGCCTCTACATGGACGCCGTCGAGGAAGCGCTCAAGCACATCGCCGACGAGAAGCGCAAGGACGTGCGCCTGGTCTCCTTCCGGCAGTTCACCGACTGGCTCGACGCGCAGGACCCGAAGGTCGTGGCCAAGCTCCAGGGCCTGCCGGTCGGCCGGAAGCCCACGGGCGGCTGGAAGACGTTCCTCTCGGGCGCCTGAGAGGCGGAGGTACGGGCCGGGGCCGTGCGCCCGGCCCGTACCCGCCCACGCGCCTCCTGGGTCCGTACCTGCCGACAGGCACGAGCGGGCCGACGCGGCTCGCGACGGTCCCCGCAACCCGCCTGACGTGCCCCGACATGACCGGTACCGCCCCGGCGAGGGGGGTGCGGAAGATCCGCCACGGCCCCATGCGAAACTTTTCACATGAGTGCCTGCCGCGTCCCCCGACGACTCGCCAGTCATCGCCGCACCGCGCTGTTCGCCGCGGGAGCCGCGCTCGCCGCGCTGACGCTGAGCGCCTGCGGCGAGGGCACCTCGGGCGGTTCCGAACAGACCCAGTTCGTCGAGGGCAAGGACGGCGTCGAGCGGGTCGCCAAGGCGGACCGTAAGCCCGTACCCGACATCTCCGGCGAAACCACCCAGAGTGCGAAGCTGGACATCAAGGACTACAAGGGCAAGGTCGTCGTCCTCAACGTCTGGGGATCGTGGTGCGCCCCCTGCATCGCCGAGGCCCCCAACTTCGCCAAGGTCGCCAACGAGACCAAGGCCAAGGGCGTCCAGTTCGTCGGCATCAACACCCGCGACTCGCAGAAGTCCCAGGCGGTCAGCTTCGAGGAACAGCACAAGGTGCCGTACCCGAGCCTGTTCGACCCGACCGGCAAGCTGATGCTGCGCTTCCCCAAGGGCAGCCTCAACCCGCAGGCGATCCCCTCCACCATCGCCGTCGACCGGCAGGGGAAGATCGCCGCGCGGTCCATCGGCCCGCTCGGCGAGGACGAGCTGCGCAAGATGCTGCAGCCGCTGATCGACGAGAAGTGATCACATGATCACGCTCGCCGCCGCCTCCGGTGCCGCCGACACCATCACCTCGGGTGCGCTGCTCCTCGCCGTGCCCGTCGCCCTCCTCGGCGGACTGGTCTCCTTCTTCTCGCCCTGCGTGCTGCCGCTCGTCCCCGGCTACATGTCCTACGTCACCGGCGTGACCGGTACGGACCTCGCCGACGCCAAGCGCGGCCGGATGCTCGCCGGCGCCTCCCTCTTCATCCTCGGCTTCACCGCCGTCTTCGTCTCCACCGGCGCGCTCTTCGGCTTCTTCGGCAGCGTCCTCCAGGAACACCAGGACATCCTCAACAAGATCCTCGGCGTCCTGCTGATCCTGCTCGGCCTGGCCTTCGCCGGCATCCTGAAGAACTTCGGCCAGCGCGAACTGCGCTTCCACAAGAAGCCCGCCATGGGCCTGGCCGGCGCGCCGGTGCTCGGCGTGCTCTTCGGCGTCGGCTGGACGCCGTGCCTGGGCCCGACCCTCACCGCGGTCAGCTCGCTCGCCATCGACCAGGCCAGTGCCGGCCGCGGCGCCCTGTTGACCGTGGCCTACTGTCTGGGACTGGGCCTGCCCTTCATCGCCGTCGCGCTGGCCTTCCGCAAGGTGCTCGGCGCCTTCGGCTGGGTCAAGCGCCACTACGTGTGGGTGATGCGGCTGGGCGGCGGCATGATGGTCGTGCTCGGCGTCCTGCTCCTCACCGGTGCGTGGGCCGACCTGATGTCCACCATGCGGAGCTGGTCCAGCAGCTTCACCCCAGGGATCTGATCGATGACCACCAAGACCGACGCCGCCCGCGACGCCGACGACGCCGATGTCGGCGCCGCGGGCTCGCAGCTGTCCACCGCGCCCGAGGAGCCCGAGGAGGAGGCCTCCGAAGGGATCTCCCTCCCGTCCCTCGGGCCGATCGGCTGGGCCCGGTGGTTCTGGCGGCAGCTCACCTCGATGCGGGTCGCGCTGATCCTGCTGTTCCTGCTCTCCCTGGGGGCCATTCCCGGCTCGCTGGTCCCGCAGACCAGCATCGACCCGACCAAGGTCGAGCAGTTCCGTACCGACCACACCACGCTGGCGCCGATCTACGACAAGCTGGGACTGTTCCACGTCTACAGCTCGGTGTGGTTCTCCGCGATCTACCTGCTGCTGTTCATCTCGCTGATCGGCTGCATCGTGCCGCGTACGTGGCAGTTCGTCGGTCAGCTGCGCAGCCGCCCGCCGGGCGCCCCGCGCCGGCTGACCCGGCTGCCCGCGTACACCACCTGGCGTACGGACCGGGCACCCGAGGATGTGCTCGGCGCCGCGCAGCGGATGCTGAAGAAGCGCCGCTTCCGCGCCCACACCGTCGGTGACGCCGTCGCCGCCGAGAAGGGGTACCTCCGCGAGGCCGGCAACCTCGTCTTCCACATCTCGCTGATCGTGATCCTGGTGGCGGTCGCCGTCGGCAGCCTGTGGAAGTCCGAGGGCGGC
The DNA here is from genome assembly GCF_003865155.1 of Streptomyces paromomycinus. Taxonomy (NCBI): domain Bacteria; kingdom Bacillati; phylum Actinomycetota; class Actinomycetes; order Kitasatosporales; family Streptomycetaceae; genus Streptomyces; species Streptomyces paromomycinus. The sequence goes on from NZ_BHZD01000001.1 coordinate 5,334,393, forward strand.
AAGCTGATCACCGAGGGCGACGGCTTCGCCAACAGCCTCACCCAGTACGACAACTTCAAGTCGGGCGCCTTCTACGACACCGACGACCTGGAGCCTTTCGGCTTCTCCCTGAAGAGCTTCGACGCGTCCTACGAGCGCACCGGCCCCCAGAAGGGCACCCCGCGCGAGTTCCGCGCCAACATCTCGTACTTCCAGGGCGCCGACGGCCAGGAGCACCAGGGCAAGATCGAGGTCAACCACCCGCTGGAGATCGCCGACTCCAAGATCTTCCTGCTCTCGCACGGCTACGCGCCGGTCGTCGAGGTCACCGACGGCCGCGGCAAGAAGGTCTACAGCGGCGCGGTGCCGTTCCTGCCGCAGGACATGCAGAACTACACCTCCACCGGTGTGGTCAAGGTGCCCAACGCGCTCACCCCGGACGGCAAGCGCAACCAGCTCGGCTTCTCGGGCTTCTTCGTGCCGACGTACGGCGGCAAGGGCTCGGGCTCGATGTTCTCCACGTTCCCCGCGCTGGACAACCCGCGGCTCACGCTGACCGCGTACCACGGCGACCTCGGCGTGGACTCCGGACTGCCGCAGAGCGTGTACCAGCTGGAGAAGAAGAACCTCAAGCAGTACAAGCAGGACGGCCGCGCCGTCGCCCAGATGATGCAGCCCGGCGAGACGATGAAGCTGCCCGGCGGCGACGGCAGCATCAAGTTCGTCGGCGTCAAGCAGTGGGCCACCTTCCAGGTCTCCCACCAGCCCGGCAACGGCCTCGCGCTGATCGGCGCCATCGCCGTGCTGCTCGGCCTGGCCGGCTCGCTGTTCATCCAGCGCCGCCGGGTGTGGGTACGGGCCGTCCCGGGTGCCGACGGCGTGACCGTCGTCGAGATGGCGGGCCTCGGCCGCAGCGAGTCCGCCCGCCTGCCGGAGGAACTGGCGGACCTGGCGGAGGCCCTCGGGCCGGACGCGCCGCAGGCCGCCGGGACAGCGGCGGACCCCGATCCGGACGCGCCGCAGGCCGCCGGGGCAGCGGCGGACCCCGCCCCGGCCCCGGCCGCCCCGAAGAAACCCACCCCCACCGGCCCCGAGAACGCGGCGAAGCCCACCGGCTCCGCCGATGATCCTGCCGATCCCTCCGAAGGAGCGCGCGCGTGAACCTCGCTGCCGCAGCCACCAACGAGAACCTGGCCAGTATCAGCAACGTGCTGATCTACTCGGCCATGGCCGTGTACACCCTCGCCTTCCTCGCGCACCTCGCCGAGTGGGCCTTCGGCAGCCGCAGCAAGGTCGGCCGTACGGCCGCGGCCCTGACCGCCACGGTGCCCGCCCCCGCCAAGGCGTCGGCCCGCACGGCGGAGCAGGGCGGCGGCACCGCCGTACTGGAGCGCCCCAAGGTCGTCACCCGTGCGACGAACGGCAGCCGGGACGTCCCGGACGGCCCGGGCGCCGCGGGCGGCACCGAGAAGGGCGACCTGTACGGCCGGATCGCCATCTCGCTGACCACCCTCGCCTTCCTGATCCACTTCGGTGGCGTCCTCACCCGCGGCCTGTCCGTGCAGCGTGCCCCCTGGGGCAACATGTACGAGTTCTCCACGACCTTCGGCATGGTCGCGGTCGCCGCGTACCTCGTCCTGCTCGCCCTGAAGAAGAACGTCCGCTGGATCGGCCTCCTGCTGACCGCCACCGTCCTGCTGAACCTGGGCGTGGCCGTCACCTGGCTCTACACCGACAGCTCCCAGCTGGTCCCGGCCCTGCACTCGTACTGGCTGTGGATCCACGTCAGCTGCGCGATCATCTCCGGCGCCTTCCTCTACCTCGGCGCCGTCTCCACGCTGCTCTACCTCTTCCGCGACCGCTACGAGAGCAAGCTGGCCGACCCGTCCGGCAAGCAGCCCGGCGCCTTCGCCACCTCCGTGATGGAGCGCCTCCCCGCGGCCGCCAGCCTGGACAAGTTCTCCTACCGCGTGAACGCCACGATCTTCCCCCTGTGGACCTTCACGATCATCGCGGGCGCGGTCTGGGCCGGCGAGGCCTGGGGCCGCTACTGGGGCTGGGACTCCAAGGAGATCTGGTCCTTCGTCACCTGGGTCGCCTACGCCGCCTACCTCCACGCCCGCGCCACCGCCGGCTGGAAGGGCCGCAAGGCCGCCTATCTGGGCCTGTTCGCCTTCCTGACGTACATCTTCAACTACTACGTGGTGAACTACTTCTTCTCGGGACTGCACTCCTACTCGGGGGTCTGACCCGGTCGGAGCAGTCCCCCGGCGGAAACCCGTGCCGTACGCGACGGTGGCCTCATGGATCGTCTTGAGAGCCCCGTTCCGTACGGCACCGCCGTTTCCGCCGACGACACCCACACCCTCCGGTACGAGCTGAGCTTTCCCCAGCCTGTGGAGCGGGTCTGGGAGGCGGTGGCCACCCAGGAGGGGCTGCCGGGGTGGCTCGCGGCCGCTGAGCCGTTCGTACGGCGTGAGGGGGGCTCGATCACGCTGCGGTGGCAGAACACCGACGAGCAGGGGGTCGCGACGGTGGCGCCCGGGCAGGTCACGGGCTGGGGGCCGACCCGGCTGGCCGAGTACACCGTCGACGTCCACGGCCGGATCCGCTTCGATCTTCAGTCGCGTGGCGGTTCCGGCGCGGACGGAACCCGTCTGCGCTTCACCAACGAGTGCACCGGGCCGCCCGCCTTCCGCCTGGACTGCCTCGCCGGCTGGCACCAGCACTTCGAGTTTCTCGTCGATGCCCTCGACGGCCGCCCCAAGGACTGGTCCACGTGGAACCTGGAACGGTGGCGGGAGCTGCGCGCGGACTACGAGGCTGCCGGGGTTTCCGCGGGGGCCGCGTAGGGGCGCTCTTCGGGGAGCAGGGCGGCGGCGGTGGCCAGGTCGCCGCGCTGGACCAGGGCGTGGATCTCGTGGGCGAGCGGGGTGACGTCCCGGATGGCGACGGTCCACTCGTCGGCGTAGCGGCGGGACGCCTCGCCGGACAGGCCGAGCTGGAGCGAGCGGTGGGGCAGGGGAGAGAGATGGAGGTCGCGTTCGGGGTCCCACTGGATGCGGACGGGGGAGTCGCGCAGCTGCTGCTTCCAGGTGTCCCGGTCGGGGTGGACGGCGGGGTCGTAGTGGGACAGGCAGGCGTGGCGCAGCGCCCAGTCGAAGCCCGTGCGGTCGAGCTCGATGGCGAGGACACGTTCCTGGTCGGGCTTGGTGGCCCAGCCGCAGCGGTACATCATCCACAGGAACGACGGCTTGATCCACGTCATCCGCTCCCGCTTCCACGCGGGCGGGAAGCGGCCGTCGCGGGCGGCGGGGAGGCCGAGGGCCGGGCTGTATGCCTGGTAGACGGTGATGGTCGTGGGCGTGTGGAGAGCGCGGATGCGGCGGAGCGGTTCGGGGTGGGCCGCGGGCTCGGGGGTGTGGTTCAGGTGGTCGCTCTCGCTGTTCATGGGCGGTCAGTCTGCGTGCGCGGTGGCTCGGACGGCCACTGAATTAGGGCGGCGGCCCGGGGCGTCAGGAGGTGCCCTGCGCGTTGATGGCGTCCAGCTGGCCGCGCAGGTACGTGTGGGAATCCGGCAGGTCGCCGACGCGGGTGCCGGGGTCGCACTCGTAGAAGTAGACCAGGGACATCAGCTCTTCGCTGGGGACGTCCGGCGGGGGCGGCAGGACGCGGTGGCGGCCGGAGCGCCAGCGGCCGTCGGTCCAGTGGGCCATCAGGTCGCCGATGTTGACGGTGAGGGAGCCGGGTACGTACGGGGCGTCCTGCCAGCCGGTGCCGCCGTGCGCGGGGTCGGCCCAGATTTGGAGGCCGCCTTTGCCGTACTGCCGGTCCAGGACCGTGACCGTGCCGAAGTCGGTGTGCGGGCCGATGCGGAACTGGCCGGGCAGGGCCTCGCCCACCGTCTCCGTGCCCGGATACCAGTTGATGTTGAAGCCCCAGGTGGGGTGGGCGGTGTGCCGGGTGAAGCGGTCGGGGGCGGCGCCGAGCGCGGTGGCGAGGAGTTCCAGGAGCTGGTCGGAGAGGGTGCGCAGGGCGGTCAGGAGGTCCTGGACGTCGGTGCGGAGGGCGGGGACCTGGTGGGGCCAGATGTTGGGCAGGAACCACTCGGCGTCGACGGACGGGACGCCGGTCGGCTCCTCGGAGGCGAAGGAGAGGGACTCCTTCAGGTCCGGTGGGGTGGTGGTGCCTTCGGCGGCGCCGTTGGCCTCGGCGCCGGGGCCGAGCCAGCCGCGGCCGCCGACCTCGGTGGCGTACGGCTGCTTCTCCGCGGCGGGCAGGGTGAAGAACGTACGGGCGGTGCGGCGGATACGGTCGCGCAGCTCCTGGTCGATGCCGTGGCCGGTGACGAGGAGGAAGCCGGCGGCGCGCAGTCCGGTGTCGACGGCCTCGGCGATACGGCGGCGGGTGTCCGTGTCGCCGTCCCGCCAGTGGGTGAGGTCGACGGTGGGGACGGGGGAGGTGGGGGAGGCGGGGTCGGGGGCCGGGCGGTCACTCATGGCCGATGTCCTCGTTCCACAGCGCGGGCCGGGCGGCGATGAACTCGCGGAGCAGAGTTCTGCATTCCGCGTCGTCCAGCAGCACGATCCGTATACCGCTCTGCGCCAGCCAGGCGTGGCCGCCGTGGAAGGTGCGCGCCTCGCCGATCAGGACGTGCGAGATGCCGAACTGGCGGATCAGGCCGCAGCAGAACCAGCACGGGGCGAGGGTGGTGACCATCGTCGTACCGCGGTAGCCGCGGCGGCGGCCCGCGGCGCGGAAGGCGGTGGTCTCCGCGTGCGCGGACGGGTCGCCGTCCTGGACGCGCCGGTTGCGGCCGCGTCCGAGGACGGTGCCGTCCAAGTCGTACAGCGCGGCGCCGATGGGGATGCCGCCCTCCGCCAGTCCGGCCCGTGCCTCGGCGACCGCCGTCGCCAGCATCTCCCGCTCCCGGTCCCTCACGACGGCCACTCTCCTCGCCTCGGGACGGCCGGGCAACGCGTGGGACGTGATCAGGCCGGAGTGTGCGGTGGCGGGGGCGCGGGGAGGGCGCGCGGGTACGGAAGCCCGCGCCGGGGTCGTGGACGGGGCCGGGGCGCCGGTACGGCGGCGGGCGTGCCGGTGCGGTGGGTGGTGGTGTGCCGGTACGGCGGCGGGCGTGCCGGTGCGGTGGGTGGTGGTGTCCGGGTACGGCAGCGGGGCGCGTCGGTACGGCGGGCGGGGCATGTCGGCACGGCGGGGCAGGGCGCCCCCGTTACGCGGCGCGCAGCGTCAGCCCTTCGGCGGCGGGTTGCCGCCCTCGCCGTCCGCCGAACCGTTTTCCTTGCGCCGCAGTTCCTCCTCGCGGCGCCGCAGGTCGGCCTCCCAGTCCTTCAGGAGCGCCTCGTCCCGCCGGCCCTCGCCCTCGTCCTTCGGGCCGCCCTTCTTCTCGCCCTCCTCCTTCTTGCCCTCGTCCTTGAGCGAGCGCAGGAAGTCGGGGTTGTCGTCCGGCGCGACCCACTTCCGGGCCGCGCCGCGCCCGCCGCGGGGCCACGGCGACGCGGCGCCGCCCCCGGCGTGCTCACGGCGGGGCCGGCCGGCCACCAGCCACGCGACCGGCCCGATCAGCACCTCGCCGAAGAGCAGGATGATGAAGACCCAGGCGATCTTCGGCAGGCCGCGGACCTGGTTCTCCGGCGTGTTCAGGCAGTCGATGAACGCATAGATCCACAGCGCCAGGATCACGAGGAACGGCAGATACCTGAGCATTGCGGAAGCAGCCCCCCAGAGCTGACGGGCGGGCCTCGGCGGGGCCCGGTGACCCGTCCAGGGTAGTGCGTACCGGATACTGGAACGCATGGCTTATGACGACCTTCGCTCGTTCCTGCGCGCGCTCGACCGGGAGGGCGACCTCAAGCGGATCAAGGCCGAGGTCGACCCGTACCTGGAAGTCGGCGAGATCGTCGACCGGGTGCAGAAGTCCGGCGGTCCCGCGCTGCTCTTCGAGAACGTCAAGGGCTCGTCGATGCCGCTGGCGATGAACGTGTACGGCACCGACCGCCGGCTGCTCAAGGCGCTCGGCCTGACGTCGTACGACGACATCAGCGACAAGATCGGCGGACTGCTCCGGCCCGAGCTGCCGCAGGGTTTCGTCGGGGTGCGAGAGGCGTTCGGCAAGCTCGCGAACATGACGCACGTACCGCCGAAGAAGGTCAAGGGCGACAGCGCTCCGGTCCAGGAGGTCGTGCTCCAGGGCGACGACGTCGACCTGGACAAGCTCCCCGCGCTGTTCACCTGGCCGCAGGACGGCGGGTCGTTCTTCAACCTGGGCCTGACCCACACCAAGGACCCGGAGAGCGGCGTACGCAACCTGGGCCTCTACCGCCTCCAGCGCCACGACAAGCGCACCATCGGCATGCACTGGCAGATCCACAAGGACAGCCGCAACCACTACCAGGTGGCCGCCAAGCGCGGTGAGAAGCTGCCGGTCGCCATCGCCTTCGGCTGTCCGCCGGCCGTGACGTACGCCTCCACCGCGCCGCTGCCCGGCGACATCGACGAGTACCTGTTCGCCGGGTTCGTGCAGGGCAAGCGGATCGAGATGGTGGACTGCAAGACCGTGCCGCTGCAGGTCCCGGCCAACGCCGAGGTCGTGCTGGAGGGCTGGCTGGAGCCGGGCGAGATGCTGCCGGAGGGCCCCTTCGGCGACCACACCGGCTTCTACACACCGCAGGAGCCGTTCCCCGCGCTGACCATCGACTGCGTCACGATGCGGAAGCGGCCGCTGCTCCAGTCGATCGTCGTCGGCCGGCCGCCGACGGAGGACGGGCCGCTGGGCCGGGCAACGGAACGGTTCTTCCTGCCGCTGCTGAAGATCATCGTGCCGGACATCGTGGACTACCACCTGCCCGAGTCGGGCGGTTTCCACAACTGCGCGATCGTCTCGATCGACAAGAAGTACCCCAAGCACGCCCAGAAGGTGATGCACGCCATCTGGGGCGCGCACATGATGTCGCTGACCAAGCTGATCATCGTGGTCGACGCCGACTGCGACGTGCACAACCTGCACGAGGTGTCCTGGCGGGCCCTCGGCAACACGGACTACGCGCGCGACCTGACCGTCGTCGAGGGCCCGGTCGACCACCTGGACCACGCCTCGTACCAGCAGTTCTGGGGCGGCAAGGCGGGTATCGACGCGACGCGCAAGCTGCCCGAGGAGGGCTACACGAGGGACGGCGGCTGGCCGGAGATGGTCGAGTCGGACCGCGAGACGGCGGCGAAGGTCGACCGCCGCTGGAAGGAGTACGGGTTCTAGACATGAGCGCCGATTCAGCGACACCGGATCTCTTCGCCCCCGAACCCGCACCGCCCGGCAAGATCAAGGCCTTCCTGCGCCTGGTGATGATCGAGCACTCGGTCTTCGCGCTGCCCTTCGCCTACATCGCCTCGCTGACCGCGATGCACGGCTCCGACAAGAGCGTCCACTGGGTCGAGCTGCTGCTGGTCACCGTCGCGATGGTGGGCCTGCGGACGTTCGCGATGGCCGCCAACCGCATCATCGACCGGGAGATCGACGCCCGTAACCCGCGCACCGCGGGCCGCGAGCTGGTCACCGGCGCGGTGAGCGTGCGCTCCGCGTGGACCGGCGCCCTGATCGCCGTGGTGTTCTTCCTGGGCGCCGCGGCGCTGCTGAACCCGCTGTGCCTGGCGCTGGCGCCGGTCGCCGTGATCCCGATGGTGGTCTACCCGTACGGGAAGCGGTTCACGAACTTCCCGCACGCGATCCTGGGCCTCGCCCAGGCGATCGGCCCGATCGGCGCGTGGATAGCCGTCACGGGGTCCTGGTCCTGGGACGCGGTGATCCTCGGGGGCGCCGTCGGCGTCTGGATCGGCGGCTTCGACCTGATCTTCGCCTGCCAGGACGTGCAGGCCGACCGGGCGCACGGCGTGAAGTCCGTCCCGGCCCGCTTCGGCATCCCGGCAGCGCTGCACGGCGCCCGCGCCTGTCACGCCGTCACCACGGCCCTGCTGGTCTGGTACGCGCTCGCCACCCACGCCGGAGTGTTCTTCTGGATCGGTCTGGTGATCGTCGTGGCTGCCTTCCTCTACGAGCACACGATCGTGCGGCCGCACGACCTCTCCCGGCTCAACCGGGCCTTCTTCCAGGTCAACGGATTCATCGGGATAGCGCTGTTCGTCTGCGCACTGCTCGACCTGTTCGTTCGCGGTCTGACGGTCTGACGGAACCGGCCGGTTGGACGGTCTGACGGAACCGGCCGGGCTGACCGGTCTGGCGGTCCGGGCCGTGGCGCTCCGGGGGCGGCTGCCTCCGGAGCGTCGTACGTTCTGGCGGCCGTCGCCACCACCACCGCACAGTCCGGGCGCCGAGCCGCCTACGGGCCGCCCACGGGCCCGCCCGGGTTACGGGACCGCCCGGGTGTCCACCCCGGGTATCCGCTCGGCCGGGCGCTGCCGGAAGGCGAACGCCGCCAGGACGCCGCCCACCAGCCCGAAGAGGTGGCCCTGCCAGCTGATGCCGCTGTCGGTGGGCAGCGCGCCCCACAGGATCGAGCCGTACACCACGGCGACCAGCGCTCCGAGGCCGATGTCCAGCGGCTTGCGGTCGATGAAGCCGCGTATCAGGAGATAGCCGAAGAGGCCGAAGACGACGCCGGAGGCGCCGGCCGTGTTGCTCCCGGCGGGGGCGGTCAGCCAGACGCCCAGGCCGCTGGTCAGGGCTATCAGCAGGGCCACCCCGACGAAGCGGCGCAGGCCGACGCGGAACGCGGCGAGGAAGCCGAGGAGCAGCAGCGGCAGGGTGTTGGCCGTCAGGTGGTCGAAGCCGAAGTGGATGAAGGCGGCGGGCAGCACGTCGGCCAGCTCGCTCATCTCACGCGGCCGTACGCCGAAGGTGTCCAGCGCGTTGCCGGACGCGGCGTCGGCGATCTCCAGGACCCACAGCAGGGCGACCCAGCCGAGCATCAGTACGGCGGCGGGCCTGGCCCGCTCCAGCGCTCGCGTCATCATCCGCGGCACCTCCCCTTCCCCGTTCACTGGAACAAACGGCCGTGCGGGGTCCGATGGTTCCGCCGGATAGGCTCGAACCGTGGAACCGCAGGACGACAACCCCAGCCAGCCCGGCGTCGCAAGGCCCGGCGGGCCCCCCGCCCGCCCCGCCGCCGGGTCCGCCGACGTGCCCCGCCGCCCTTGGGTGGTGGGTGTCTCCGGCGCGTCCGGCACGCCGTACGCGGCGTCCGTGGTGCGCGGCCTGCTGGCGGCCGGCGAGGCGGTGGACCTGATCGTCAGCCGGGCCTCGCGGCTGACGCTGCTGGACGAGACGGGCATCTCCTTCCGGGACGCGCACTGGCGCGCGGACCTGCGGGAGTGGCTGGCGCGGGGCGCGGACGGCAAGCCGGGGACGTTCGGCATCACGGACGCCGACCTGGACCTGGTGCGGTACTGGCCGGCCGGTGATCTGGCCGCGGGGCCGTCCTCGGGCTCGTACCCGGTCAAGGGGATGCTGATCGTGCCGGCCAGCACGGCGTGTGTGGCGGGCGTGGCGCTGGGGCTGTCGAAGGACCTGCTCCAGCGGGTGGCGAGCGTGACGCTCAAGGAACGCAGGAGGCTGGTGGTCGCGGTGCGGGAGACCCCGCTGAACGGGCAGACCCTCAGGCATCTGGTGACGCTGGACGAGGCGGGCGCCGTCGTGGTGCCCGCCTCGCCGGCGTTCTACGCGGGAGCGACGCACATCCAGGATCTGGTGGACTTCGTCGCGGGCCGGGTGCTGGACGCGGCGGATGTGCCGCACCGGCTCTACCGGCGGTGGGAAGGGGAGCTCGGTTCGGGCTCCAAGGAGGGGAACTAGCGCTTCTCGGCGGTGGAGCCGTTGCGGCCGAAGCGGCGCTTGCCCTGGGTGGCGGCGGGACGGTGAGCACGAGAACGATTGGCCAGCTCCTGCAGCTCGCGCATGCGGGCGTAGGCCATCTCGATCGAGTACACGGTGACATCTCCTGGGAAAGATCGTCTTTGATCAACTGGGATTGACGGTTCTACAGGGTCGCAGCCCCTGTATGCCTTAGATTCTACATGTAAAAGCCGGGATTGCAGAGTGAATGGAAGGTCAGGGGCGTATGGATGCCGTAGATAGGCAGCTCATCCAGGCACTGCGGGAGAACGGCAGGGCCTCGTACGCGGAGCTGGGCCGGCTCGTGGGCCTGTCCGGGCCCAGCGTCACCGACCGGATCAACCGCCTGGAGGCGGCCGGCGTGATCACCGGTTACCGCGCGACCGTCGACGCGGCCTCGCTCGGCCTGGGCGTCACCGCCCTGGTCGGCATCTCGCTGTCGGACGCGGCCGACCACGAGGACGTGGCGATGCGGCTGCGCGACCTCGCGGAGATCGAGGACGCCTGGTTCATCGCGGGCGACGACTCGTACATGCTCAAGGTCCGGGTCGGCGACGTGGACGGGCTGGAGCGCACCATCCGCAGGCTCTCGGGCACCAAGGGCGTCTCCCGGACGCGCACCACCATCGTGCTCTCCACCAAGTGGGAGAACCGCGTGGGCGAGCTGCCCGAGGACGCGTAGGCGGCCGCCGCGCGACACGCGCGACCCCGCTCCCGGGCCTGTACGGCGGGCTCCCGGCCGTACAGGCATGGGGGCCCGGCCGGGCCGGAAAACGGGGGAGTACGCTCGGTGAAGCCCGATTTTGGCAGAGATATGGGAGGCGGCCGGATGACTGCATCCATGGATGTGGGTCTCAAGCGCGAGCTGGAGGACAAGGTCCGGTCCGGGGAGCGGCTGACCCGTGAGGACGGCATCGCCCTCTACGCATGCGACGACCTGGCGTGGCTGGGCGGACTCGCCCACGAGGTGCGCACCCGCAAGAACGGCGACGTGGTGCACTTCAACGTCAACCGTCACCTCAACATGACCAACGTGTGCACCGCCTCGTGCGCGTACTGCTCCTTCCAGCGCAAGCCGGGCGAGAAGGACGCGTACACGATGCGCATCGAGGAGGCCGTCCGCCTCGCCAAGGCGATGGAGGGCGACAAGCTCACCGAGCTGCACATCGTCAACGGCCTGCACCCGACCCTGCCGTGGCGCTACTACCCGCGCTCGCTCAGCGCCCTCAAGGAGGCGCTGCCCGACACGGTCTCCCTCAAGGCGTTCACCGCCACCGAGATCCACCACTTCGAGAAGATCTCCGGGCTGCCCGCCTCCGAGATCCTCGACGAGCTGATCGCCTCCGGTCTGGAGTCGCTGACCGGCGGCGGCGCGGAGATCTTCGACTGGGAGGTGCGCCAGCACATCGTCGACCACGACACCCACTGGGAGGACTGGTCGCGCATCCACCGCCTGGCGCACGAGAAGGGCCTGAAGACGCCGGCGACGATGCTGTACGGGCACATCGAGGAGCCCCGGCACCGCGTCGACCACGTGCTGCGGCTGCGCGAGCTGCAGGACGAGACGGGCGGCTTCCAGGTCTTCATCCCGCTGCGCTACCAGCACGACTTCGTGGACATGAAGGACGGCAAGGTCCGCAACAAGCTCCAGGCGCGTACGACGATGGCGACCGGCGCCGAGGCGCTGAAGACCTTCGCGGTCTCCCGGCTGCTGTTCGACAACGTCCCGCACGTGAAGGTCTTCTGGGTCATGCACGGCGTGCAGACCGCGCAGCTCGCGCTGCAGCACGGCGCCGACGACATGGACGGCTCGGTCGTCGAGTACAAGATCACGCACGACGCGGACAACTACGGCACGCCGAACAAGCTCACCCGCGACGACCTGCTGGAACTGATCCGCGACGCGGGCTTCCGGCCGGTCGAGCGCAACACCCGCTACGAGATCATCCGGGAGTACCCGGGCCCGGACGCGGAGCGTCGCGAGGCACCGCAGCCGATGCGGGTGTGACACCAGGGGCAGACGGGACGCCAGGGCCGGGCGGGACGGTCAGGCCGTACGGGACGGCAGGGCCGGGCGGGACGGTCAGGCCGTACGCGACGGCAGGGCCGGGCGGGACGGTCAGGCCGTACGCGACAGCAGATCCGTACGAGACGGCAGGGGCAGGCGAAACGGCAGGGACGGGTGTCACCCGAAGCGATTAGGGTCCGCACCATGGATCTCCGCTTCGACCTCGACCCCGCCGTCACCCCCGAACTGACCGACGGCATCCGCACGCTGTGGGCCGAGGTGTCCAACGCGGGCGGTGCCGTCGGGTTCGTCCCGCCGGTGACGGCCGAGGACGTCCGCCCCGACCTGCTCTCCCACCTGGTGGCCATGTCCGAGGGGCGCGCCCGCCTGATCGCGGGCCGCGACGCGCACGACGGCCGGGTGCTCGCCACCGCGTTCCTCCACCTCAACCAGCACCGCCTGATGAAGCACTGGCTGTGGGTCTACACCGTGATGGTGCACCCTTCCCTCCAGGGGCAGGGCGCCGGCCGCGCCCTGATGGCGGCCGTCGACGAGGCCGCCCGCGCGACCGACGGCATCAAGGGCGTCCGCCTCACCTGCCGCGGCGGCACCGGCGTCGACGGCTTCTACACCTCCTGCGGCTACAAGGAGGTCGGCCGGGTGCCGTCGGCCATCAAACTGGCCGACGACGACTACCGGGACGACATCACGATGTGGCGCGAACTGGCCTGACGGCGCGCCGCGTCCCGGCCCGCGGCAGGGGTCCGAAAAGATCACGAATCGGGCTGTGCTTGACTGGAGTCAGACCCTTTCGGTAGTCGTCGTGAAGAAGGTCCGCCCGTGAGTAGCCAGAAGTTCGCCACGCTCCGCTACACCGCCCTGCGTCTGGGGATCTTCGTCGTGTGCTTCGCGCTGGTCTGGGCGCTGGCGTACTTCCACGTCATCCCGCTCGGCGTGGGCAGCTCCAACGCCGTGTGGCTGCTGCTGCTCGCGATCGTGATCTCCGCGCCGCTGAGCTTCGTGCTGCTGCGCAAGCAGCGGGACGCGATGTCCGAGCAGATCGTGGCGAAGGTGGACCGGCAGAAGGCCCGCATCGCGGCCAACGCGCGCCAGGAGGACGGCCTCCTGTAGTCCGGCGACACCCCCGGCGGCGCTGTAAGGCGCCTCACAGCGACGGATGCCCCGTCGTGGAGCAACCCCTCCACGGCGGGGCATCACGCGTATCACCGGACACTCCGGACGCCGTCGACCTCCCCCTCCCAAAGAATTTCTTTGGGTTCCCCAAAGTTCAAGTGTTAACGTGTTCGACATGAAGACAGCAGCAGCGCACCACCACACCACGGGCGTCCCGCTCGTGGCGCGCCTGCACGTCGATCTTTGCCGCTGCATGTCCGCGGCCTGTTGCCGCCGCTGACTCCCTTCACCGCAGCGGCCGGAGATCCCGTACGGATCGATACGGACCTCCTTTCTCCTGGCGCTGTCCGCCGTTTCCTCACCTTTCGACGCCTGTCTGTCCCCGGAGTGTGTCCGTTGTCCACCACGTCTTCCGAGACCGAGCGGTCGCCCGAGACCGCCAGAACCTCCCGCCGCATACCCAAGGTCCCCTTCTGGGCCCAGATCCTGCTCGGCCTCGTCCTCGGCGTGCTGCTCGGCTGGATCGCCAAGAGCGGTGACGTCTCCTGGCTGAAGACCACCCTCGACACCATCGGCAGCCTCTTCGTCCAGCTGCTCAAGCTGGCCGTGGCGCCGCTGGTCTTCTTCGCCATCCTGGTCTCGATCACCAACCTGCGGCAGGTCAACAACGCGGCCCGGCTGGCCACCCGCACCCTGCTGTGGTTCATGGTCACCTCGCTGATCGCGGTCGCCATCGGCATGGCGATCGGCCTGATCAGCAACCCCGGCGCGGGCACCGGCCTGACCCCCAAGGACGGCAAGCTCCCCGAGCACGCCGGCTCCTGGATCGACTTCCTGACCGGGATCATCCCCAAGGACGTCGTCACGCCCTTCACCGACCTGAAGGTCATGCAGATCGTCTTCATGGCAACGGTGGCCGGCATCGCGGCCCTGAAGCTGGGCGACCGCGCCGAGCCGGTGCTGCGCGTGAGCCGTTCCGTGCTGGAGCTGCTGCAGAAGGCCCTGTGGTGGGTCATCCGCCTCGCCCCGATCGGCTCGCTCGGCCTGATCGGCTACGCCATCGCGGACTACGGCTGGGACCTGATCAGCAAGTACGCGACCTTCACCGTCGACATCTACGTCGGCTGCGCGATCGTCCTGTTCGGCGTCTACCCGCTGCTGCTGTCGGCCTTCGCCAAGGTGAGCCCGCTGCAGTTCTTCAAGGGCGCCTGGCCCGCCATCCAGCTGGCGTTCGTCTCCCGCTCCTCGGTCGGCACCATGCCGCTGACCCAGAAGGTCACCGAGCGCCTGGGCGTCCCGAAGGAGTACGCGTCCTTCGCGGTGCCGTTCGGCTCGACGACCAAGATGGACGGCTGCGCCTCGATCTACCCGGCGCTCGCCGCGATCTTCATCGCGCAGATCTTCGACGTCGACCTGGGCGTCGGCGACTACATCCTGATCGCCTTCGTCTCGGTCATCGGCTCGGCGGCCACCGCCGGCCTGACGGGCGCCACCGTCATGCTGACCCTGACCCTGTCCACCCTCGGCCTCCCCCTGGAGGGCGTCGGCCTGCTGATGGCCATCGACCCGATCCTGGACATGATGAGGACGGCTACGAACGTGGCCGGCCAGGTCGTCGTACCGATCTTGGTCTCGGCCAAGGAGAAGATCCTGGACCGCGACGCGTACGCCCGTGCGGCCGGCGTGGAGCTGGAGGACAGCGCGGTCACGGAGGCGGACGCGGAGCAGAAGGTATCGGTACCGGCGCCTGCCGGAGCCTGAACGCGGACACCGGCCGCGGGGCCGTATCGACCTGAACAGTGACCTGAACGCCGGACGGACCGGGGGCGACCCCGGCCCGTCCGGCGTTCAGCGTGCGGCGGCCCGGTCCTGCCCGGCTCAGCCGGCCTTCGCCGTATGCGCCAGAATCGCCTCCGCCAGCGGGCCCTGGACCTCCGGCGGCAGGGCGTGGCCCATGCCGGGGATCTCCACCAGGTGCGCGTGCCCGACGGCCTGGGTGAGGTGGTGCGGGTGCGGGGGCGGGAAGACCGGTTCGGCCGGGGCGCTGATGACCAGGGTGGGCACCTGGTTGGCGGCCAGGGCTTCGGTGCGCAGCATCCCCGAGTGGTCGGCGCGAGCGGGGGCGTCGGAGACGTCGTAGCGGCCGGTGTGCTCGATGATCCGGCGTTCCAGGGCGCGGTAGTGGGCGGGGTCGAAGGGAAGCTGTCCGCCGCTGAGGACCCGCCAGTGCTCCACGCGCCGGTCGAGTTCGGCCTCCAGGCCGTGGTCCTCCACGGGGCGGGCCCACATCTCCAGTACTTCCGGGGCGATGCCGGGCAGGTCGTCGACGGGGACCTGGACACCGTCCGGGCGGGTGTACGGGGTGGTGCTCATCGCGTTGGTGCCCATCAGGGTGGCGCTCAGGACCCGGTCGGGGTGGTCGGCGAGGGCGATCTGCGTCAGCATCCCGCCGAGCGACAGTCCCACCAGATGCGCCCGCTCGACGCCGAGGCCGTCGAGGACGCGGACGATGTCCTGCGCCAGGTCCGTGATGCGGTACGGCCGCTCGTCGAAGGACCAGGTGGAGCGGCCCGTGTCGCGGTGGTCGTAACGGATGACCCGGTGCTGGACGGCGAGCGCGTCCACGAACGGCTCCGGCCAGCCCAGGCCGGACGCCTGCGCACCCATGACCAGCAGCAGCGGGGGCGCGTCGGCCGGTCCGCGCCGGTCGGTCCACAGGCGTACGCCGGGAGCCGCCTCGACGAACTGCTGGTGTGCCTGGTGCATGGGGGAGTTCCTTCCGGCCGAATCAGCGAGACGAGTCGTATCGTCTCGCTAACGGAGCGATCGCGTCAAGAGGCGGCGGACAAGGCGGGAAAACGTAAACTTACTTGGCGGTAAAGGGGTGGGACGGAAGGGCAATGGGCGTGGGAGCTGTGAAGAGCAAGCGGATGCCGCGGGCCGTACGGGAGCAGCAGATGCTCGACGCGGCCGTGCTGACCTTCGCGCGGCGCGGTTACCGGGCGGCCTCGATGGACGAGATCGCCGAGGTGGCGGGGGTGTCGAAGCCGCTGGTCTATCTGTACCTGAACTCCAAGGAGGAGCTGTTCAGCGCCGTGATCCGGCGGGAGTCGGCGGCGCTCGCGGAGGCCGTACGGGCCGCGGTGGAGCCGGACGCGCCCGCCGACCGGCAGCTCTGGAGCGGGCTGAAAGGATTCTTCGCGCATACGGCCGAGCATCCGGACGGCTGGGCGGTGCTGCACCAGCAGGCCCGTACGCAGGGAGAGCCGTTCGCGGTCGAAGTCGCCGCGATGCGGGCGGAGATCGTCGAGTTCGTCACGGCGATGATCGGTGCGGCGGCCCAGGAGGCGGGCTGCGGACGGGAACCGGCCGCGCGCGAAGTCTCCGGCCTGGCGCACGCGCTGGTGGGAGCCGCCGAATCACTGGCCGACTGGGCCAACGGACGGGACGGCGGGGCGGTGCCGGGGGAGCGCCCGTCGGCCAAGGAGACGGCGGCGACGCTGATGAACTTCGCCTGGGCCGGGCTGGGCCGGCTGATGGACGGGGAGCGTTGGTCGCCGGGCGGGTGACGGATGGCCGCGCCGGGGTGCGGGGCCGGGGTGGGCCGTCTCTTCCCAGGGGTGCGCCGGGCCGCAGGGCCGGGGTGATCCGCCTCTTCCTGGGCGCGCGCCGGGTCGCCGACCCGGGGTGAGTCGGGTGCTCCCGGGCTGGGTGGGGCGGAGCAGGGGCGGGCCAGGCGGAGTCGAGCCGGGTTGGGCCGAGCCGGGTCGGACCGAGTCGGGTTGGGCCGAGTCGGGCCGGTAGGCGTCACACGTCCGTCTCCACCCGCCCCTCCAGGTGGACGCGGGGCCGCCGCCCCTCGGGCACGCCGCGCAACTGGAACGTGCCGCCGTTGCGCGTGGTCTCGTAGGCGTACGCGACGGTGGCGGGCAGCAGGACCGGGGAGCGGAATTCCGCCGAGATGCGCAGCGTCGCCGTACCCGGCAGCACCGCCTCGGCGGCGCAGCGCGCGAAGGTCCACATGCCGTGCGCGATGGCGCGCGGGAAGCCGAGCGGGCGGGCCGTCAGGGCGTGCAGATGGATCGGGTTGTAGTCGCCGGAGACGGCGGCGTGGCGGCGGCCGAGGTCGGCTGGCAGGCGCCATCGGGCGCGTACGGGCAGTTCCCGGGCGCCGCCTGAAGGGCCGGGCGGGGCGGAGGGGTTGGGAGAAGCAGGGGAGGCGGAGGAGCCGGGGGAGGCGGAGGCGCCGTCCCCGCGCGGCCCGCTGCCCCCGGGCGGCCGGTGCCGTGCCAGGTACGTGCTCCGGTCGTGCCACATCAGCGCGCCACCACGGCGCGCCTCGGTGGTCATCACCACCTCGGTGCCCCGGTGGTGCGGCCGCAACGCGCCCGCGAACACCGTCAGTTCGAGCGTGTCGGTCGGATGCAGCGGCGCGTACTGGGTGATCTCGATGCCGGTGTGCACCAGGCCGAGCATCGGCAGCGGGAAGTCCCGCGCGCTCATCAGCCGGGCGGCCAGCGGAAAGCCGAGGATGTGCGGATAGGTCACGGGCAGCGGCTCCGTGGCGTCGTACCCGCAGACCCGGGCGTACGTGGCGGCCCGGCCCAGCCCGATGCGGACGGCGGGCAGGACGAGGCGGGTGCGCGGCAGCGCGGCGTCCGGCCGCGGGTGCTTGCCGAAGCCGGTCAGCACGCCTTTGGCCAGTACGGACATCAGCCGCGGCGCGCGGGTCAGGCCGGTGGTCGCGCCGCCCGGTACGTCGGCCGCCATCAGGCGCCCGGCCGGCGGAGCGGTGTGCTCGGGCGGCGGTCCGTGCGAGGGGTGCGGAGGGGGCCCGGAGCGGCAGTGGCGGGAGGAAGACGGTGTTCGGGCATTGGCCAACTCCTGGTCCTCGCGTAAATTTACTTCGAAGTAAGGTTACTGTCGGGTCAGGTGTTGGTCGAGAGCGCGAACCTGCGGGCCGCGCGCCGCCCCCGGCCGCCCAACGGGCCTGCTCCTTCGGCCCGTTGACAGCCGCCGGTCGCTGTGCCGCGCCGGCCGCCGCGCCGCGCACACCCTGCGACCACCGTGAGACGAGGAGCCGCTCGTGTCCAGTCAGCAACGGCAAGGCGGGCCACCGGCGCCCGCTCCGGCGGAGCCGCGCACTTGGGTGCGGGACGGGGCCGTGCGGGAGGTGTCCGTACCGCCGCTGGTGGCGCCGGTGCGCACCGGTTCACTGGGAGACATCCCCTTCGACAACGCGGCGCAAGCGCCCGGCGAGGCCGTACTGGCGCGCAAGAAGGCGGGCGGTGACGCCGGGGGCGCGTGGCGGGACGTGAGCGCCGCCGAGTTCGCCGCCGAGGTGCTCGCCGTGGCCAAGGGCCTGATCGCGCACGGGCTGCGGGCGGGCGACCGGCTGGCCATCATGGCCCGTACGACGTACGAGTGGACGCTGATCGACTTCGCCGCGTGGGCCGCCGGGCTGGTCACCGTGCCCGTCTACCCGACCTCCTCGGCCCATCAGGCGCACTGGATCCTCCAGGACTCGGGTGCGGCGGCCTGTGTCGTGGAGAGCGTCGCGGAGGCCCGGCTGGTGAGCGGCGTCCGGACCGGGCTGCCCGGACTGCGCCACCTCTGGCAGCTGGACACCGGCGCCGTGCCGCAGATCGTGGCGGCCGGGCGGCCGGTGCCGGACGCGCTGGTGACCGAGCGGCGGGCTACCACCGGCCCGTCGGGCATCGCCACCCTCGTGTACACCTCCGGCACCACCGGCCGTCCCAAGGGCTGCGTCCTGACCCACGGCAACTTCTTCGCCGAGGTGGACAACGCGATCGAACTGCTGCACCCGGTCTTCCGGTCGGTCAGCAGCGAACCCGCCTCGACGCTGCTCTTCCTGCCCTTGTCGCACGTCTTCGGCCGGATGGTCGCGGTCGGCTGCCTGCGTGCCCGGGTACGGCTCGGCCACGCGCCCAGCATCCGTACCGAGGACCTCCTGGCCGACCTGGCCGCCTTCCGGCCGACGTTCCTGCTCGCGATCCCCTACGTCCTGGAGAAGGTCTACAACACCGGCCGCGCCACGGCCGAGAAGATGGGCCGGGCCGCGTCCTTCGACCGTGCCGCCACGGTCGCGCGGCGCTACGGGGAAGCCGTCGAGGCGAAGGAGCACGGCACGGGCGGCGGGCCCGGCGTGGCGCTGAAGGCGGCCCGGCGGATGTACGACCCGCTGGTCTACCGCCGTATCCGTGCCGCGCTCGGCGGCAAGGTCCGCTACGTGATCTGTGGCGGCTCCCCGCTCGGGCGGCGGCTCGCAGCCTTCTACGCGGGCGCGGGCATCGAGATCTTCGAGGGGTACGGGCTCACCGAGACCACCGCGGCCGCCACCCTCACCCCGCCGCTCAAGCCCCGGATCGGCACGGTCGGCCGGCCGCTGCCCGGCACCGCCGTACGGATAGCGGACGACGGGGAGGTGCTGCTGCGCGGTGGGCAGGTCTTCAGCGGCTACTGGGACGCGGCGACCGGCGGGCCGCTGCCGGCCGGGGACGTGGACGAGAGCGGGGCGGGAGGGCGAGCGGGAGCGGGTACGGGAAGGGAAGCGGCGGACGGTGGCTGGCTGGCGACCGGCGACATCGGCGCCCTGGACGCGGACGGCTATCTGACCATCACCGGCCGCAAGAAGGAGCTGATCGTCACCTCCGGCGGCAAGAACGTCGCCCCGGCCCCGCTGGAGGACCGGCTGCGGGCCCATCCGCTGGTCGGCCAGTGCATGGTCGTCGGCGACGGCCGCCCGTACGTCACCGCGCTGGTCACGCTGGAGCCGGACGGGCTGGCGCACTGGCGGCAGATGCGGAAGAAGCAGCAGGTGCCGCTGGCGGAACTGGTTCGCGACGAGGCGCTGCTGGCCGACCTCCAGGACGCCGTGGACGACGCCAACCAGCTGGTCTCGCGCGCCGAATCGATACGCCGGTTCACCGTGCTGCCGGTCGACTTCACGGAGGAGGCCGGCCATCTCACCCCCTCCATGAAGCTGCGGCGGGCCGCCATCGCGCGTGACTTCGGCGCGGAGATAAAGGAGTTGTACGGGAACGGTCGCGGAAACGGGCCGGGGTACTGATGCTCCGTTAACTGACCGACGGGTAACCTCGTAGGCGGCGCCGCCCGGCGCGGCCCGGCAGACCGGAACCCCGTGTCACCTCTGTGGGGGAAGTGGCACGGGGTTCCTCGCGTTGTCTTTCGTCGTCCGCTCAGCCGCAGTTGCCGTGCGCCGGCTTCCCGGCGAAGCGGCCCGCGAGCCAGTCGGCGGCCGGTACGGCACCCGCGACCGCGCCGACGACGTGCTCACCCAGCGGGATCGGGGCCCACCGCACCTCGGCGCCCTTGGCGCACCAGTCCGCACGCAGCTGCTTGCCGACGCCGTACGGAATCAGCTCGTCGAGCGTGCCGTGGTAGAGGAACACCGGCGCGTCCGGCTTGCGCGTACCGAGGTCCGACTCCCGCAGCCGCTGCTGCCAGTCGGCCTCGTACAGCGGGTTCTTGACCGTGACGTCGGAGATCTTCTTGAAGGCCCCGGCGATGGCGTCGATCGCCACGCAGTTCTTCTTCATGAAGCCGACGTAGTGCCGGCCCTTGTCGTTCAGGTACTTCGCCAGGTCCAGCTCCGGGAACGCCGCGTCCTGGCCGACGGCCGCCATCAGGATCAGGCCCGCGCCGACGTTGCCGTTGTTGAAGTCGGCGACCTTGAGCAGATCGGCCGGGACGCCGCCGGTCGCGGTGCCCTTGACCTTGAGTTCGGGTGCATACGTACTGTGCAGCTCGGCCGCCCAGCTGGAAGCCTGCCCGCCCTGCGAATAGCCCATGATCCCGACCGGGGAGTCCTCGGTGACGCCCGCGCGCACGGCACCGGGCAGCCGCTGCGCGGCGCGCGCGGCGTCCAGGACGGCCTGCCCCTCGGCGCGGCCGACGGTGTAGGTGTGGTCGCCGGGCGTGCCCAGGCCCTCGTAGTCGGTCACGGCGACCGCCCAGCCGCGGGCCGTGAGCTGCTGAATGAGGTTGGCCTCGACGGTGGTGCCCTTGGGGAAGCCGGCCGACGGCGCGCAGCTGTCGGCGAGGCCGACCGTGCCGACGGCGTACGTGACCAGCGGGCGCGGCCCGGTACGGCCGTCGTCCGGGACGATGACGGTGCCGGAGACGACGTTCGGGGTGCCCTTGGCGGTGGCCGAGCGGTACTCCATGTGCCAGGCGCGGGTGCGGGTCGGCTGGCCCGGCAGCGGGTGGAAGGAGGTGGGGGAGGACGTCACGATGTCGCCCGGTCGGGCAGCACCGGCCGGATGGGCGGACGTGGTGGCCGTGGCGCTCGGGAGGCCGAGCGAGAGGGCGAGTGCCGTGGCGGCGGTGAGGGCGGTAGTGCGCAGCGCGCGGGTGGCGCGGGTGGCGCGGGTGGCGCGGGTGGCGCGGGGGTGCACCATGCGGCTCTCCCAACGGTCCGGGGGGAGGTTCAGGACGGTTCAGCTGGGGTGACCGTAGGGACTCGGCGGTACGAACGGTGCTGACCGGGACGCTCAGCTTTGCTGACCCGGCGGAGCGCCCGCCGGCCCGCCCGCGGCGTGCGGACGCAGCCGGTACGCGCCCGGCGTGGTCCCCGTCCACCGCCGGAACGCCCGGTGGAAGGCGGTGTCCTCGGAGAAACCGAGCCGTGCCGCCAGCTCGGCGATCGGCTCCCGGCCCGCCGCCAGCGAGCTGATCGCCGCGTCCCGGCGCACCGCGTCCTTCAGGCGCCGGTACGAGGTGCCCTCCTCCTGGAGCCGGCGGCGCAGCGTCGCCGGGCTCACCGCCAGTCGCGCCGCGACCTCGGCGGCCTCCGGCAGCCGGGCCGGGCCCGCGGCCCGCAGGGCGAGGACGAGCGTGCGCCGTACCCGCTCGCTGACGGTCGTGCCGTACTCCCGGCGGCTCAGCAGGTCGGCGGGCGCCCGCCGCAGCATCGCCGTCAGCGCCGCCTCGTCCCGGACGACCGGCGCCGCCAGCCAGCGGGCGTCGAAGACCGCCGCGGTGCGCGGGGCCCCGAAGCGCACCGCACAGCCGAAGAGCAGCGCGTACTCGTGCGCGTGTGCGGGAACGGGGTGGGCGAAGCGGGCGTGGCGCAGCGGGATGCGGCGGCCGATCAGCCAGCTGGACAGCCGGTGCCAGATGATCATCACGGACTCGGCGAGGAAGGTGGCCTCGGGGTACGGGCGCAGATCGGTGCGGATCGAGAACTCGGCGGTGGCGGAGGTGGCACCGAGGCCGGACGTGGCGCCGAGGCCGGAGGCGGCCCCGTACGTGTATCCGTACCCGGAGCCGGTCCCGGCCCCGGAGGCGACCCCGTACCTGTATCCGTACCCGGGGCCGCTACCGGCCCCGGAGGCGGCCCCGGGCCCGTCGGAACGGGCCCTCACCGCGCCCTCCGTCTCCACCGTCACCGCCATCTCCGGCCCGCCCGGGAACAGCCCGTAGAACCGGACGGCCCGCTCCAGCGCCGTACCGAGATCGGGACAGCCCAGACAGGCGAGGCCCATCATGGCGAACGTGCCCCGGCGGCTGGGCAGCGGCCCGAGCCCCAGGAACTCGTCGCCCGTCGCCCGCTGCACCTCCTTGACCAGGAGCGCGAACCGGTCGGCGCCGACCCGGGCCCGCTCGTCCCCGAGCAGCAGCGGAGAGATCCGCGCCGCCTGCAACAGCGGCACGGTGTCCACACCCGCCCGCCGCGCACCGCTGAGCACGGCCCGCACATGGTGCACCGCGATGGTCGGCCCGGTCATGACCCTGCACGGTAGCCGCGGGGGCCGAAGAGGTCAGGAGGGGCGGCAGCGACACATTCCGGCAGCCGGCGGTGCGGGAATGGGCGGGGGCCGGCGGTGCGGGAAAGGACAGCGACCGGCGGTGCGGGAAAAGGCAGGAGCCCCGTCCCCTTCCCCGAAAGGAAGGAGCGGGGCTCCTTGGGTACTGCTAAGTCGACCGCGATCGGTCGGACCGGGCAACTCAGACCGGCGTGACGTTCTCCGCCTGCGGACCCTTCGGGCCCTGCGTGACGTCGAAGTTCACCTGCTGGTTCTCTTCCAGGGAACGGAAGCCAGTGGCGTTGATCGCAGAGTAGTGGACGAAGACATCCGGGCCGCCGCCGTCCTGGGCGATGAAGCCGAAGCCCTTTTCAGCGTTGAACCACTTCACGGTTCCGGTAGCCATAAGCCCTCCTTGGGCCAAAGGGTTGCCCTGCTCCAGAACCTGCAAGAAGTCTGAAAACTACAAAAGCCTGCGGCGTCACATGCTCCGCAGGCTCTGTACTGCAAGGGAAACCAAACTGCAACTTGCGCTGAGCCTAGCACGGGGCGCTTGGAGGGCGGAAGAGCCAAAGATCACGTTTACCCGAGCGGTGCAGTGGCCACGGGCGGCCCCGCCGCACCGTCCGGCAGCCCCCGGGTCTAGCCTCCGCATGTGGACAATTCAACCGTTGGAGACGCATCCGCAGGAGCCGCAGCCGACCACCGTCGGAGCCGGCCGCGGGTGGGCCACATCCAGTTCCTGAACTGTATGCCCCTGTACTGGGGCCTCGCGCGTACGGGCACGCTGCTCGACCTGGAGCTCACGAAGGACACCCCGGAAAAGCTCAGCGAACAGCTGGTGCGCGGCGATCTCGACATCGCCCCGGTGACCCTCGTGGAGTTCCTGCGGGCCGCCGACGACCTGGTCGCCTTTCCCGACCTGGCGGTCGGCTGCGACGGCCCGGTCATGTCGTGCGTGATCGTGTCGCAGAAGCCCCTGGAGGAACTGGACGGGGCACGGGTCGCACTCGGCTCGACCTCCCGTACATCTGTACGACTGGCCCAACTGCTGCTGGCCGAGAAGATCGGCGTCACTCCTGACTACTACACCTGCCCGCCCGACCTCGGCGTGATGATGCAGGAGGCGGAGGCCGCCGTGCTCATCGGGGACGCGGCGCTGCGCGCGAACCTGCACGACGCGCCGCGGCTCGGCCTCCAGGTGCACGACCTGGGCCAGATGTGGAAGGACTGGACGGGGCTGCCGTTCGTCTTCGCCGTCTGGGCGACCCGCCGGGACTACCTGGAGCGCGAGCCCCTCGTCGTGCGCAAGGTGCACGAGGCGTTCCTGGCCTCCCGTGACCTGTCGCTCGAAGAGGTCGGCAAGGTGGCCGAGCAGGCCGCGCGCTGGGAGACCTTCGACGAGAAGGTGCTGGAACGCTACTTCACGACACTGGACTTCCGGTTCGGCCCGGACCAGTTGCGCGGCGTGACGGAATTCGCCCGCAGGACGGGAGAATCGACCGGCTATCCGGCGGACGTGCGGGTCGACCTGCTGGAGAACCCGCGGGCCTGACCCCCGATTCCGGCGGCGAATTCCGCACGTACGGAACACATACGGATCGCGTACGGATCGCGTACGGAACCTGAACAGAACGCGTAGGCAACGCGCGCGGAAGACACGTGCGAGTGGTACGCGAGCTCTGCGGGAAGTAGTGCGAGAGGTGTGCGAAAGGTATGCGAAAAGTGCACGAAAGGCACGGGCAGTGCGTACGGAGAAGTGCGGAAGTCGTACGGGGGGCGTACGGAACCCGCACGGAAGTTCCCGAGGAAGCCCGCCCGGGAACCCGCTTGAAACCCCGCCCGGAAGACAGCCCGGAAGGCAGCCCGGAAGACGTCAGCGAAGCCGTCCGGGAAGCCGTCCGGGAAAAGTGAGAAAGGCGTACGAAATGCTCGGCCGGCGCGTCAGGGCGCGGGCGTCGGGCCCGGCATGACCTTGCTGATCCATTCCATGCTTCCGTCATTCATGCCGCGGACGTACCCCCTGGCGTTGTGACCGCCGCCTTCGATCACCTGTAGGCGGGTCTTGATCGGTCCCTTGCCGATTTTCTTCATGAAGGCTTCCAGCTTGGCCCGGCCACCCTCCTTGGTGCCGATCTGGAAGGCGATGTGCACGTCCGGGGCCCCGGGCCGGGCGATCAGGTGCTTGGCCAGCTGCTCCGGGTCGTTGGCCCGCCGCTCCTTCTCGTGGCCGCGCCACAGCGGCGAGTCCGGCCGGGTGTCCGGGCCGGAGGCGATCACGGCCTTGAACCGGTCGGGGTGCTGGAGCACCTGCTTGAGGCCCACGTAGGCGCCCGAGGAGGAGCCCATGAAGGCCCAGCCGTCCCGCGACGTGAAGGTGCGGAAGTTGGCCTTGACCAGGTCGGGGACGTCGTCGGACATCCAGGTGCCCATCTTCGGCTGCCCCGGGATGTCGCTGCCGTCGTAGTAGTTCTTGTCGTCCGCGTTCAGGACCGGCATGACGACGATGAACGGCTTGCTCTTGCCCGACGTCGACCACTCGCTGATGCTGCTCTGCAACTTCAGGTCGGTTCCCATCCAGTAGTTGACCGGATAGCCGGGGCCGCCGGGCAGCGCAATGAGCACCGGGAACGCGCTCTTGGCGTACTTGTCCTCGTAGTACTCCTTGGGCGCCCACACCCAGACCCGGCCCGTGAAGCCGGACTTCTTGCCGTGCAGCGTGGTCACGCCGATCTTGGTGCCGTCGTCCAGCGTGTTCGCCGTCGTGAACTGCGCCTGCGGCCCCGTGGGCATCCGCACTCCCGGCGCGGACCCGTCGGACGACCCGCCCGCGCCGCCGGAACCGCCCGTTCCGCCGCCGTCCGTGCGGGGCCGGTCGAAGGACATCGGATCGCCGTTGTCGGAGAAGACGTCGAAGGCGTTCAGCACGGGCACGGCGGCCAGGCCCAGTACGGCCACGACCGCCCCCGCCAGCCAGAGCCGCTTGCGCCGGCCCGTCCCCCGGCCCGTCCGGCGGCGCGGCGCGCGGTGCTCCCGGGCGGGGCCGTACGCGGGCCCGCCGTCGGCCTCGTACCCGTACGCGGGCCGGCCCTCGGGGCCGTTCGGGGGGTGCTCCCCGTACTGGTGCTGCACGAAGGTCTCCGGGTGGGTGCACTGCCCCGCAGGACAAGTCGGACGGTAGCTGGCGTTCCATCTCTTTGATGGCGAAAGCCGCTGTGCGGGTTCACCGGACCGGGCATGACCTGGGTCATAGGCTGTGCCGTGATCCGGGCCGGCAGGGGGAGGCGAAGCCATGGAGCCGCTGGGGGCGGACGATCCGCGCGTCATCGGTACGTACCGGCTGCTGGGCCGGCTCGGCGCGGGCGGCATGGGCCGCGTCTACCTCGGGCGCAGCGCCGGCGGCCGTACCGTCGCGGTGAAATCCGTCCACGCGCAGTTCGCGGCCGACGACCGGTTCCGGGCCCGCTTCCGGCGCGAGGTGGAGTCCGCGCGCCGGGTCGGCGGCGCCTGGACCGCGCCCGTACTGGACGCCGACCCCGACGCCCCCGTCCCCTGGGTGGCCACCGGCTACGTGGCGGGTCCCTCGCTCACCCGCGCCGTCGAGGACTTCGGCCCGCTGGACGGCCCCGCCGTACGGACGCTGGGCGCCGGGCTCGCCCGGGCGCTGGCCGCCGTGCACACCCACGGCCTGGTCCACCGGGACGTCAAACCGTCCAACGTCCTGCTCACCCTCGACGGCCCGCTGCTGATCGACTTCGGCATCGCCCGCGCCACGGACGGCGGCGCCGCGCTCACCGCCACCGGCGTCTCCGTCGGCTCGCCCGGCTACATGGCGCCCGAGCAGATCCTCGGCCAGGACGTCACCGGCGCCTGCGACGTCTTCTCCCTCGGCGCGGTACTGGTCTACGCGGCCACCGGCGCCGGCCCGTTCACCGGGGACAGCTCGGCCGCCCTCCTCTACAAGGTCGTGCACGGCGACCCCGACCTCGGCACCGCCCTCACCGGCGAACTCCGCGAGATCACCACGGCCTGCCTGGCGAAGCGCCCCGAGGGCCGGCCCGCTCCGGAGGAGATCGTGCGGCGGCTGGACGGCGCGCCGGGTGCGGACGGGGGCCCGGCGCGCGCGGGCTGGCTGCCGGCGCCGCTGGTCGAACGCGTCAGCAGGCAGGCGGTGGAACTGCTGAATCTGGATGCGCGGGCGGGGGAGGAGGCCGGGAGCGGGGGCGGGGGCGGGGGCGGGGGCTTCGGAGGAGCTGCTTCTGCTGATCCTGCGTACGGAAGGGCCGCCGCCGCTCCGTACGGGGCGCCGTCCGGCCTCGTCCCGTTCGACGCTCCGGCCGGTCCTGGCGCATCCGCCCCCACTGCCTCAGAACAGCAACCGACCTACATCCCACCCCAGCCTCACCAGCCCCACCAGCCTCACCCCCGCCCCGCGTACCCCTCCCCTCCCTCCTGGCCGGCCGCCGGTTCCGTCCCCACGCAGCCGCCGAGCCCGCCTGAACCGACCGCCCCGCCCGAAGAACGCCGCCTCACCCTCAAGGGCGCCCTCGGCGGCGGTACCGCCGGACGCCGCCGGATGAGCTGCACCCTGGTCCTGTCCGTGGCCGGTGCGCTCGCCGCCGCGACGACCGCCGCGTTCGTCTTCCAGCTGCTGCCCGGTCAGGGTGAGGACAACGGCAGCGGCGCGGCCGCGAAACCGCCCGGCAGCGGGCAGAGCCCGTCGCCCGGCGGCTCCCGGCCCGGGGAGCCGGCCGTCCCGAAGTCCTTCCTCGGCACCTGGACCGGCACGGTCGTCACCCGCCACAACATCCCCAACGGCACCATCACCAGCACCATCGCCCCCGGCACCAAGGGCGACTACGTCGTCCACACCTCGTACGACTTCCTGATCGCCCGGTGCGCGGCCAAGGCGAAACTGGTGTCCGCCACCGCCACCACGCTGACCCTCCGGGAGCGCACGGACGGGAAGGCCGGGCCCGGCTGCACGGGGGCCGAGGCGGCCGTCACGTACACGCTCGGCAAGGACGGCACCCTCTCCTTCGCCTCCGACGACGAGGCGGGCGGCAGGCCCCGCGCCACCATGAAGAAGACCGGCGGCTGACCCGCCTGGCCGACCGCTTCCGCCCGCCCGCACCGGCCGCTCTTCCCCTCCCGCCGCAGCCGCTCACCCCCGCCCGCACCGGCCGCCGCCAGGCCTGTCGTACCGCTGGCGTACGCTGGTTCGGTCGTTATGCCCGCCTCCGAAGGGACGCCCGGTGACCGAGAACGCCGACCTTCAGTCCGTACTCGACCGCGCCGCGGGGGGCGGGCGGATCACGCCCGAGGAAGCGCTGGACCTGTACCGTTCCGCGCCGCTGCACGCGCTGGGCGCCGCGGCCGACGCCGTGCGCCGCCGCCGTTACGCCGGTACGGAGCACATCGCGACGTACATCATCGAGCGCAACATCAACTACACCAACGTGTGCGTGACGGCCTGCAAGTTCTGCGCCTTCTACGCCGCGCCCAAGGACACCGCCAAGGGCTGGTCCCGCGACCTCGACGACATCCTGCGCCGCTGCGCCGAGACCGTCGAGCTGGGCGGCACCCAGATCATGTTCCAGGGCGGCCACCACCCCGACTACGGCGTCGAGTACTACGAAGAGCACTTCTCCGCCATCAAGAAGGCGTTCCCGCAGCTGGTCATCCACTCCCTCGGCGCCTCCGAGGTCGAGCACATGGCCCGGATCTCCAAGACCTCCGTCGAGGACGCCATCCGCCGTATCCACGCGGCCGGCCTGGACTCCTTCGCCGGCGCCGGCGCGGAACTCCTGCCCGAGCGCCCGCGCAAGGCCATCGCCCCGCTGAAGGAGTCCGGCGAGCGCTGGCTGGAGATCATGGAGACCGCCCACAACCTGGGCGTCGAATCGACCTCCACCATGCTCATGGGCACCGGCGAGACCAACGCCGAGCGCATCGAGCACCTGCGCATGATCCGCGACGTGCAGGACCGTACGGGCGGCTTCCGCGCCTTCATCCCGTACACCTACCAGCCCGAGAACAACCACCTCAAGGGCCGCACCCAGGCGACGATCTTCGAG
Organism: Streptomyces paromomycinus; assembly: GCF_003865155.1. Lineage (NCBI taxonomy): Bacteria > Bacillati > Actinomycetota > Actinomycetes > Kitasatosporales > Streptomycetaceae > Streptomyces > Streptomyces paromomycinus. The sequence continues at coordinate 5,363,241 of NZ_BHZD01000001.1, forward strand.
TACCTGCGCATGATCGCCATTGCCCGGATCTTCCTCGACAACGTCGCCCACATCCAGGGCTCCTGGCTGACCACCGGCAAGGAGATCGGCCAGCTCTCCCTGCACTACGGCGCCGACGACCTCGGCTCGATCATGCTGGAGGAGAACGTGGTCTCCTCCGCCGGCGCCAAGCACCGCTCCAACCGCCAGGAGATCATCGACCTGATCCGCAAGGCGGGCCGCGTCCCGGCGCAGCGCGCGACCACCTACGAGCACCTGGTCGTGCACGACGACCCGGCCAACGACCCGGTCGACGACCGCGTCACCTCGCACATCTCCTCCACGGCCATCGAGGGCGGCACGGCGCACCCCGAGCTGAAGCTCGTCGAGGCCAACTGAAACGCCTGAGACAGCAGAGGCGACTGAGGCATACGTGCTGACGATCCACCGCGTGCACGGCGTCCGCCGCACCCAGGACGGCGCCCCGGACCCCGGGCACGCGGTCGTCGTCTCCGGCGACCGCATCGAGGCCGTCGGCCCGTACGAGGAGCTGTACGCGCGCTACGGCGACCGCGCCCGCGTACGCGACTGGAACGGCGTCCTGGCCCCGGGACGCCACGAACCCGACGGCGCCGCACTGCTCGAAACCGCCTACCACCCCGACCCGCGCGAGGCCGACGAACTGGGCACCGCCCCGCTCACGGGCGACGCGCTCACCGCGCTCGGCATGACCGACACCCGCTGGGGCGCGAGCGCCCGCAGGGGCGTCCAGCGTCTGCTGTCCACCGGCACGACCTCGGTCTCGGGCCCGTTCACCCGCCCCGCCGTCCGCACGGCGGTAGCCCGCTCCGGCCTCCGCGACCACCCCGGCCCGCAGCCCCTCGCCCCCGGCGCCCCGGCCGACTTCGCCGTCTTCGCGGAAGACGGCCGGTGCGTGGTGACGGTCCTGGGCGGTCGACTGGTGTACCGAGGCCGCTGACGTCCGTACCGTCAATGTCGCCCTCCGCCACTGCTTCGCCCACGCGCTGCGCGCTCCGCGGGTGGCCCTGACGAGGCCCGCCCTCTTCCTCGGCGCGCGTACCTTCGTCCGCCCGGACATCGCCGTGTTCGACACGAGCGGCTTGTCCGTCCTGACCGCCATACGGGGACCTACGGGGTGACAGCCGACCGGCCCTTACGCGTCATCATCGATCTGACCAGCCTGCTGGAACGGTGAGGACCGCCGTCAAGGCTCCGTGAAGGCCGCCCCGTACGGCGTCAGGACCCCGTCAACGGAACCGGAACCCGCCCCTCCACCCGGCAGGATCTTCCCCGCGGGGACGGCCCATTCGGCCGCTCACGATGCTTCGCAGCAGACGCAGCACCGCTGGACCGCCCGGATGTTCTGAGGGGGGCATCGGGCCGTCCCCGACCAACGCCGCCCGCAGCCGTAAGGAACAATGGCCGGGTGACCCGAGCCTCTCTGGACAAGCAGCCGCAGGACGTCGCCGCGATGTTCGACGACGTGGCGGCGCGCTACGACCTCACCAACGACGTGCTGTCCCTCGGGCAGGCGCGGCTGTGGCGCAAGGAGGTGGAGCGGGCCGTCGCGGCGCGCCCCGCCGAGCGCGTGCTCGACCTCGCCGCCGGTACGGGCACCTCCTCGCTGCCCTTCACCCGCACCGGCGCGTACGTCGTCCCGTGCGACTTCTCCGTCGGCATGCTGGGCGAGGGCAAGAAGCGCCGCCCGTGGATGCCGTTCGTGGCCGGTGACGGGATGCGACTGCCCTTCGCCGACGACGTGTTCGACGCCGTGACCATCTCCTTCGGGCTGCGCAACGTGCAGGACACGGACGCCGCCCTGCGCGAGCTGTACCGGGTCACCAAGCCCGGCGGCCGGGTCGTGATCTGCGAGTTCAGCGAGCCGACGTGGGGGCCGTTCCGTACGGTCTACACCGAGTACCTGATGCGGGCCCTGCCGCCCGTCGCGCGTGCGGTGAGCAGCAACCCGGACGCGTACGTGTACCTCGCCGAGTCCATCCGCTCCTGGCCCAACCAGCCGGCCCTCGCGGCGCGGCTCCAGGGGGCGGGCTGGTCGAAGGTGGCCTGGCGCAACCTGACGGGCGGCATCGTCGCCCTGCACCGGGGGACGAAGCCGGACGCGTGACGGCGGAGGGGGCGCCGGCCCGGCCGCTGCCCCCTCACCCGTACGTCTCCCCTACAGCTCCAGCCGGAAGCAGTACCCCTCCCGCCCGGACGGCGTACGGAACGTCTCCGCGTGCCGCATCCCGAGCCGCCGTGTCACCGCGACGGACCGTTCGTTCCCGGCCGCCACCATCGCGACCACGTTCCGTACCCCCGCCGCCCGTACGGCGTCCAGCGCGGCGTGCGCCGCCCGCGTCGCGTACCCCAGGCCCCAGTACGCCCGTCCCAGCCGCCACCCGATCTCGATCTCGCCCGCCGGTCCCCAGGCGTGCGGCCACGGCTGTGCGCCCGTGAAGCCCAGGACGGCGCCGGCCGCCGGCCCGTCCGCGGCGACCATCGAGTACAGACAGAATCCGTGCTCGGCGTGGTGCCTGCGCTGCCGTGCGGTCAGCTCCTGGTAGACGGAGAGTTCGGCGGTGGCGCCGCCGTGGAACTCCATCACCTCCGGGTGGTCGAACACCCGGTGCCAGTGCCACGCGTCCTCCTCGTCCGGCACGCGCAGCGTGAAACCCGTTCCGGACGGTGTCCGCGGTGCCTCCAGTGGCTCGTGCATGGTCCGGCCAACCCTTCAGATCCTGTTCACCTGGCCCCCCATAGACTGCAGGGGCCCAGTGCCGGTCGGCACCCAGATATCGACTTCCGGGAGATCCCGCCGTGACCGAGTCCGCGACTGAGTCCGTGAGCGAGTCCGTGAGCGAAGCCGTGAGCGCGTCCGTGACCACCCCCCGCTCCGAGCACCGCGCGGACGTCATCGTCGTCGGGGCCGGTCCCGCCGGCTCGGCGACGGCGTACCACCTCGCCAAGTCCGGCCTGAACGTCCTCCTCCTGGAGAAGACCGCCTTCCCGCGCGAGAAGGTCTGCGGCGACGGCCTCACGCCCCGCGCCACCAAGCAGCTGATCTCCATGGGGATCGACATCTCCGAAGAGGCGGGCTGGCTGCGCAACAAGGGCCTGCGCATCATCGGCGGCGGCAACCGCCTCCAGCTCGACTGGCCGGACCTGGCCTCGTACCCGGACTACGGCCTGGTCCGCAAGCGCGACGACTTCGACGAGCAGCTGGCGCGCCAGGCACAGAAGGCCGGCGCTCGCCTGTACGAGCGCTGCAACGTCGGTGCGCCGGTCATCAACGACCTGACCGGCCGCATCGAGGGCGTCGAGGCCAAGCTCGGCGAGGAGAAGACGCCGGTCACCTTCCACGCCCCCCTCGTGGTCGCCGCGGACGGCAACTCCACCCGCCTCTCCCTGGCGATGGGCCTGCACCGCCGCGAGGACCGCCCGATGGGCGTCGCGGTCCGTACGTACTTCACCTCGCCCCGCCACGACGACGACTACCTCGAATCCTGGCTGGAGCTGTGGGACCGCCGCGGCGCCGAGGACCGTCTGCTGCCCGGCTACGGCTGGATCTTCGGCATGGGCGACGGTACGAGCAACGTCGGCCTCGGCGTGCTCAACACGTCCTCCTCCTTCAAGGAGCTGGACTGGCGCGAGATCCTCAAGGCGTGGTGCGCCTCCATGCCCGCCGACTGGGGCTACACGCCGGAGAACATGATTGGCCCGATCCGCGGCGCCGCCCTCCCCATGGCCTTCAACCGCCAGCCGCACTACACCAAGGGCCTGCTGCTCGTCGGTGACGCGGGCGGCCTGGTCAACCCGTTCAACGGCGAGGGCATCGCGTACGCCATGGAGTCCGGCGCCATCGCCGCCGAGGTCATCGTCCAGGCCCACGCCCGCGCCACGTACGCCCAGCGCGAGCTGGCCCTCCAGCGCTACCCGAAGATCCTCAAGGACACCTACGGCGGCTACTACTCCCTCGGCCGCGCCTTCGTGAAGCTCATCGGCAACCCGAAGGTCATGAAGCTCGCCACCCAGCGCGGCCTCACCCACCCCATGCTGATGCGCTTCACCCTCAAGATGCTCGCCAACCTCACCGACCCCACGGGCGGCGACGCGATGGACCGGATCATCAATGGTCTGAGCAAGGTGGCGCCGAAGGCGTAGGGGAGTCCGGTGCGGGGACGGGCGTATCCGCGTATCCGCCCCTGAAGGGGCGGGCGGGCGGGCGTAGCGTGGATGCTCCAGTGAGCGCGGTGCCTCGGGTAACGCGCAGTGAGGGAGGTGCGGTGTGACCGAGCCCGTAGGCCACGGGGCCGACGGGGCTGCGTACGCCCCGAGGCCCGACCGGAGTCCCGACGCGTTGCGGCTGGCACTGACGCGCCTCGCGCCGCACCGGCTGGCCGAGATGGAGCGGCAGAAGAACGAAGCCTTCGAACTCGCCGCCAAGACGGAGAACCTCGGCCCGATCCGGGGCTGGCTGACTGTGTGGGCAGGCGAGATCGAGGTCGAACGCCGCCCGGACCTGCTGTCCCGTCGCCGCGCCGCGGAACACTCCCTCCAGACGCTCGACCACGACGATGCCGCCTGGAGCGCCGCCCGGGACGAACTGGTGGCCATCCTGCGAGAGGCTCGCGAGGCGACAGCGTGAGCTGGGGCTGGGAGTAGAGCCCGAGTGAGGAGTACGTCGCCGGTGGGACACCGCCCGCTCTGCTGGTTCAGATCGAGGAGAAGGCCGGAGAGCTGGTGCGCGCTGCCGAGGCTCTGTACGTACACGGAACCGCGTACGAGGGACTGTCGCCGCATGGCGGGACGGCTTTCGTCGAAGGCGGCATGGTCGACTACCAGGTACTGCCGAGGCACGAGCGGGTGTACAGCCTTCAGGTGACCGCCTGGTAGAACGCCGCCGCTGCATCGAACGATGTAGTGGGTTCTCGTGACCGCGGACGAAGAAACGGGATCTTCCCGCCCCGACCATGGGTGTGTGAGCGAACACCGGGGGAGGGAGGCGGCATGACGGAGACGGTGGAAACCGCGCCCGGTACGGCGGGGGCGACGGGCGCCGTACCGGCTGGGCGGGCGCCGCAGCGGTCCGGGCGGCTGCCGTTGCTGGACGTGCTGCGCGGGGTGGCGATCCTGGGGACGTTGATGACCAACGTCTGGATCTTCGCGGCGCCGGGCGCGGAGTGGGGCGTGCTGAACGGGAACGTCACCTCGGCGTCGTTCGGCGGGTCGTGGGCCGGGACCGTGGAAGGCGTCTTCCGGTTTCTCGCGGACGGCAAGTTCCTCTCGATGCTGACGATCCTCTTCGGCGTCGGTCTGGCCATCCAGTTCGGCTCCGCCGCGCAACGCGGCCGCCCGTGGCCCGGCCGGTACAAGGGGCGGGCCCTGTTCCTCTTCGTCGAGGGCACCGTGCACTTCGTGCTCGTCTTCGCGTGGGACGTACTGATGGGGTACGCGGTCGTGGCCCTCCTGGTGGCCTGGCAGCTGACGCGCACGGCGCGCACGCAGCGGGTGCTGATGTGGGTGGCGGGCGGGGTGCACGGGGTGATGCTGGGGGTGCTGACGCTGGCCGCCGTGGCCGGAACCGGAGGCGGCTCGGACGCCGGGAGCGCGCCAAGTAGCGGCGTCAATCAGCGGGTTGTCGACCTGTATGCGAACGGGAATTACCTGGATCAGATCGCCTTCCGCCTCCAGAACGCGATCGCGCTGCGCATGGAACCCGTCATCTCCTTCGCCCTGCTCGTCCTCCTCTTCCATCTCGGCGTACGGCTGTACCGGGCGGGCGCCTTCCGTCCGGACCCCCACGGACAGCGCATCAGGCGCCGCATGTGCGGCTGGGGCCTGGGCATCGGCATCCCGCTCAACGTGGCCGCGGTGGCGGCCGGCCCCGGCCTGGCCATGGTGGCCCGGTACGGAGCCGCCCCCGTCGTCGCCGTCGGCTACCTGGGCCTCATCGGCCTGATCGTCGACCGCGTCCGCCGGCCGGGCCCGCTGACCGCCGGACTCACCGCGGTCGGCCGTACGGCACTGTCCTGCTACGTCCTCCAGAACGTGCTGTGCGTCCTGGTCTGTTACGGACTCGGCCTCGGCCTGGCCGCACGCTGGGCGGACCAGGGGCCCTGGTGGGTGCTGGGCCTGTGGGCGGCGGTGTGCGCGGTACTCGTCAGCGGGGCAAGGCTCTGGCTGCGGCGCTTCGAGCACGGGCCGCTGGAGTCCGTCCAGAAGCGGCTGCTCCGGTCCTGAGACGGGTGGGCGCCTGGACGTTGCGCAGTGCGGACGGCCGGGGCGCCGCCGCCGTCCAGGTCTCGGCCGTACGGCAACGGGGGCAGCGGACCAGGGACGTGGTTGGGGGCGGGGCCGAGGCCGTAGCCGAGGAACCGGGTGGGGACGCGAAGGGGAGGCCGCAGAGCCGGCACTCCTGGACGGTGTCGCGCACGCTCCTCGGCTCCTCGGCGGGCCGGAGGGGCAGGGGCGGCGGCAGCCACTCGGTCAGCCGGTGCTCCAGTAACGCGACCGGGCAGAAGATGACGCCGCCGGGGAGAGGCGAGGTGAGCGTACGGACGACGTGCGCCGCCGGTACGCCACGGTCCAACCACGTCGAGACGGCCGGTGCCAGGCGGTTCACATCCCGTACGGAGAGCGTCAGGCGCTCGTCGGCGAGCCGCAGGCCGCAGAGGAGGTCGGCGGCCGGGGAGGGGACGAGGGCGGGGGGTGCGGCAGGCGCTCGGGGTGGTGGGGCCGGCTGGGGCGGCGGGGGCACCTGGGGTGACGGGGGTACCTCGATCGCGGCAGGTGCCTCGGGCATCTCGGGTGCCTCGGGCGTCTCGGGTGCCTCGGGCGTCTCAGGGGCGTCGGGTGCCCCCGGCGCAGCGGCCGTGTCCGTCGGTGGCACCCCCGACGTGGCGGCCGTATCCGTCTGTGGGGACTCGTGGGCGTCCACAGATTGTGGGGGAGGTGGTGGCGGGGGCGCGGGCGGTGGCGGTGGTGGCGGGGCCTGCCGCTGCTGCGGCGGCGTCGGCGCGGTCGACCGTAAACGGTCTGCCGGGTTCTCGTAGTACGTGGTTCGGGTGACGATGCGCTGGCCGTCGATGCGCACCCGCTCCCGTACCAGGTAGCCCTCGGCCTCCAGCTCCTTGAGCGCCTTACCGATCATGTACTCCGACTCCGGGTACCGCTTGGCGAGCTCCCGGATGCTGATGGTGGCGCCGTCGGGCAAGGCCTGGATGCGTACGGCGTAGCCGAGGGCGATGGCGGAGATCCTCAGGTTGAGGGCCAGGTGGTTGCCGAGGACGGTGAAGGCGGCCGTGTGGTGGTGCCGTACGTGGATCACGCCGGAGAACGGCCGAATCGCAGCGACGGAGCGGACGAGCGCGTTAGACTCAAGTCGAGTCATGGGGAAGGGTTTCGCTTCCTCTTGACGATCATGGGGAAGGGTCTCGCTTCCTCTTGATCGGGCCCTCGGCACATGGGATCGCGAGTCCCGCCGGGGGCCGTTCTTTTTGGGTTGTGGCGCGAACGTACAGCCTCCGGGCCCCCGTAAGCGAGCGCGTCACCTGATCAGGTGACAAACGGAAAAAGGGGACAGGGAGGGGAGGTTGGTTCAGTTCTTTCCCGGTTCTTTTCAGGACCTCGGGGCGCACCGCGACCTCGCTCACCGGGTCGTGGAAACCCGCGATCCGGCGAGCCCGCCGTCAGCGCGGCCAACTCCCAGCCCGCACGGCACCGATGAAACCGACCCAGGCCTTGCAGCCTGGCCTCACCGGGGGAGTGCGCACCGCGTTGAGGGAAACGCGCAGAGCAAAGGTCAGGGATGCGGATCGCGGAAAGCGGAGCAGGTGCAAATGCGGCCCCGCCCGCGCTCCCGGGCCCGTGGTGCGGGCGCCTGGACCGTGAGCGGGGGGAGGGCGAGAGGGCGAGAAGGGGAGTTGGCCGGTGCCTATTGTTTGGGGGGTTCGTACGCCGTGAACAGGTTGTCGGCCATTACCGGCACGGAGCGTACGTAGGGGCGTCCGTTCACGACCTTGCGTTCCGCGGAGCGGCGGCGGGGGCCGTTGAGGAGTTGGGAGCCTGCGGGGCAGGGGACTGTGGCGTAGATGCGGTTCATCTCGCCCTGGATCTGGGCCCGGCGCTGGGAAGTCGTTCGGGAGCGGTGGGCTTCTTCGTACAGGGCCCGGCTCTTGCGCTGGGCGGCGCGGCTTTTCGGGGTGTGGAACTGGAGCTCGTACGGGTGGCCCGAATTGTTGGCGCGCCAGGCGGTGTTGATGCCCTTGTAGCCGCGGGGGCGGGCCCAGGTGTTGGACCAGCGGAGATTCGCGTTCTTCCAGCCGGCCAGCAGTTTGGTGGTGTCCTGGACGCCCTTGACGTAGGACTTGTCCGGCCACTGGAGGATGTAGCGGACGGAGTCGTTGATTCTGCCGAGGGCTTCGTCCGCGGTCATGGTGGGGTTGCCCTGCATGGTGCGGGCGACCGCACGCTTGACCGATTCCGGTTTTCTCAGCCGGTCCTCGTAGCCGACGACGGTGGCCTTGGTCCGGCGGGCGATGCTGCGGACCTGAGGGCTGATGGTGCGTTCGGCCTTTCTGGCGCGGGCCAGGAAGACATTGACCTTACGCAGGTCGGCGGCGTCGATGTAGAGCCCTTCGTACCTCCAGCCGTGATCCTTCTTCAGCTGCTTCCGCTGGGCCGGGGGCTTCTTGGCGGGCGGCCGCTTGGCCGGCGGGCGCTTCCTCGGGGGCCGCTGGGTGGTCGGCTTCTGAGGGGAAGGCTGCTGGGCAGCGGGCTTCTGCGCAGACGGCTTTCCGGCGGCGGGCTGTTTCGCGGCCGGTTTCTTCGCCGCGGGCTTGCGGGGTGCGGCCTGGCAGGTGGCGGCGGGCTTCGGCTTGGGCCTCGGCGGGCGGCAGGCCGCCGTCGGTGCCTGGGGGGCCTGCTTCCGTGCGGCTTGCTTTCTGGCCGCCTGCTTCCGTGCGGCCTGCTTCTTGGCAGCGGTCTTTCTGGGGGGCTGCTTCTTGGCGGTCTGTTTCTTCGCCGCTTGCTTCTTCGCCGCGTGCTTCTTCGGGGCCTGCTTCTTCGCGGACGGCGCGGGACAGACGGGGGCGGGCTTGCGAGGTTCGGCCGGCGGGCAGGCGGGCTCGGCGGCGGCGACCGGGCCCAGGCTGAGAGTGGAGGCAAGTGCGGTGGCCGTCACCGTCCAGGCGACGGCCCGAAAAGTATGGGCACGGTGGATTTTCATGTAAGTAAGTGCTTCCTCTCGTCAGCCGCTGTCCGATGCCACGGAAATGAGGGTGCGGGCATTACGGGGCGGAAGGGATGAGTACGGCGAGAGGTACAACTGGGACAGAGTCGTTACGGTAGTTGTGCCGAACGGGCGTCTCTTCATCGAATGGACGATGGCGTCTCATCTGATGATGAGCCATCAAATGGGGCAAGCCAGTGCTTTGCCCGCGCAACGCGCGAGGGCCGCCGTTCCCGAGCGGTGGGAACGGCGGCCCTCGGCCGTGTGTGGGGGCGTCCTACAGGACGCGGACCGCGCCGGTCGGCTGGCTGTAGCTCAGCGGCCGCTCCACGATGCCGGTGCTGGAGTTCTGGGCACCGATGAAGTTGCCGTTACCGACGTAGACGCCGACGTGGTACGCGCTGCCCGCGCTGCCCCAGTACAGGATGTCGCCGACCTGGAGGTTGTCCAGGCCCACCTGGGTGCCGGCGGTGGACTGCGGCTGCGAGGTGCGCGGCAGGTCGATGCCGATGGTGCGGTAGGCGGCCTGCACCAGGCTGGAGCAGTCGTACGCGGACGGGCCGGAGGCGCCGAGCACATAGGACTTGCCCAGCTGGGCGCGGAGGAAGCCGACCAGGGAGCTGGTGCTGCCGGTCGCGCCGGTGACGGGGGAGTCGTCGGACGTGGCGGCCAGGGAGCGCAGCGAGGTGCGCTCGGAGGAGCGGGAGGCGCGCTGCTGGGCGGCCTCCTCCTTCTTCTTCTCCTCGGCCTTGCGGGCCTCTTCGGCCTTCTTCTCGGCCGCGGCCTTCTTGTCGGCCTCGTCCTTCGCCTTGGTGGCGGCCTCGGTGGCCTCGGCGGTGGCGGTGTCCTGCGCGGCCTGGCGCTCGTAGTCCAGCGCCATCTGCTGGGCGGTGTCCGCGCTCTTGGCCAGGCTGGTGGCCAGTGCCGACGTGATGGTCGGCATTTCCTGGGTCTCGGAGACGGGCTTCTCCGCGGCGCCGGCCGGCATGCTCGCGCCGGTCACCGCCAGGGTGATGATGCCACCGGTGACCCCTGCGCGCAGTGCCCGCGAGGACGCGGAACGGCGGGGCTTCCGGTGGCTGGGTATGACTGCGTTCGGGGACATGGCACCACGGCTATCAGGAGCCACAGGTTGCTGCCAACAAAGGTGGTGTGCGCCACACTTGACGCGTACGCGATGAATAAAAGGGACTTTTCGCCGGTCGGCGAGCGGGCGGCGGCCGGTCCGGATTTCGTGATCATGTTCCTGTGCATGGCGTTTACGGGCCGATGTGCACCCCGGGGCCGCTTATCACCTACTGATCCGCCACGCCAAGGCTTCCCGAAGGTCAAGCGCTCAAGACCGCAAGCCGCGTGGGATAGGTCACTCGTGAGTGCCCGTTATGTTCCCGTGATGCCGCCGTGACGGGAGTGCTCGTGAACGCGAGCACGTACCGATGATCACGGGACGGTCACGACGGTCTCGGAACGGTCACGGCGATCTCGGGCCGGTCGCGCCGGCCGGCTGCCGACCGGCCTCCGTCAGCGGGTCTTGTGGCCCTAGCAGTTGACGGCGAGCTGCGCCAATTTGCTTGAATCCCCTACCTCTTGATAGTGGCAGCCCCACGCTGACCAGCGGCAACGCCGAGAAATGTCACCACCGGTGATCATCTGCGCGCTTGCCGTACGAAGATCGACACTCATCGGACGAGATGACCGGGCATCAGGTGGTGGAGATCACAAAGGCGTTGTCGCACCCCGTGTCGCAGATCACAGACCACCGGGCATAAGATGCAGGCGGCTCGGGCTTGTGAACTGCCTCACATAGGCGCGATCTTCGTGGGGCCGGTGAGCGGGACCGGGCGGACCGCCATCCAGTCATCGTCGACTGAAGGGAGCGGGGACGGTGAACGCTTACGCGCCCATCCTCGTACTGGGAGCCCTCGGGGCAGGCTTTGCGATCTTCTCTGTCGTGATGGCCACGCTCGTCGGACCCAAGCGCTACAACCGGGCGAAGCTAGAGGCGTACGAATGCGGAATCGAGCCGACCCCACAGCCGGCCGGCGGCGGTCGATTTCCGATCAAGTACTACCTCACGGCGATGCTCTTCATCATTTTCGATATCGAGATCGTCTTCCTCTACCCCTGGGCCGTCACCTTCGACGCGCTCGGGCTTTTCGGGCTCGTGGAGATGCTCCTCTTCGCGCTCACCGTCTTCGTCGCCTACGCCTACGTATGGCGTCGGGGCGGCCTGGAATGGGACTAGGGGCCACCAATGGGACTTGAAGAGAAGCTGCCGAGCGGCTTTCTGCTTTCCACCGTCGAACAGGCCGCGGGCTGGGTGCGCAAGTCATCGGTCTTCCCCGCCACCTTCGGCCTCGCCTGCTGCGCCATCGAGATGATGACGACCGGCGCCGGGCGCTACGACCTCGCCCGCTTCGGCATGGAGGTCTTCCGCGGGTCGCCGCGCCAGGCCGATCTGATGATCGTGGCGGGCCGGGTGAGCCAGAAGATGGCGCCCGTGCTGCGGCAGGTGTACGACCAGATGCCGAACCCGAAATGGGTCATCTCGATGGGCGTGTGCGCCTCGTCGGGCGGGATGTTCAACAACTACGCGATCGTCCAGGGCGTCGACCACATCGTCCCGGTGGACATCTATCTGCCCGGCTGCCCGCCGCGTCCGGAAATGCTGATGGATGCCATTCTCAAGCTGCACCAGAAGATCCAGGGCACCAAGCTCGGGGTGAATCAGCAGCAGGCGGCCCGCGAGGCGGAGGAAGCGGCGCTCAAGGCGCTCCCGACGATCGAGATGAAGGGGCTGCTGCGGTGAGCGACAGCACCAAGGGGACCGGCGGCACCAAGGGGACCAACGGGAACGGTGGCACCAACGGCACTGGCGGTGTCAACGGGAACGGCGGGACCGGAGCGGCCAAGGGGACCGACGGGGTCAACCCCGACCAGGACCTGAACGCGCAGAACCTCCCCGGCCAGCGCGGCGACCACGGCGAGGTCATCGCCACCCGCCGCGGCATGTTCGGCGCGAGCGGCGGCGGTGACACCTCCGGGTACGGCGGCCTCGTCCGGTCCGTACGGCTGCCGGGCGCCACGTCCCGCCCGTACGGCGGCTGGTTCGACGAGGTGGCCGACGAGCTGGAAGGCGCGCTGGACGAACAGGGGCTGGTCCCCGAGAACGTCATCGAGAAGACCGTCGTCGACCGCGACGAGCTGACCTTCCACATCGAGCGGGAGTATCTGCCGGCCGTCGCGCAGACCCTCCGCGACGACCCGGCGCTCCGCTTCGAGCTGTGCACCGGCGTCAGCGGGGTGCACTTCCCCGGCGACCAGGGCCGCGAGCTGCACGCCGTCTACCACCTGCGCTCGATCACCCACAACCGGCTGATCCGGCTGGAGGTGTCCGCGCCGGACGCCGACCCGCACGTGCCGTCCCTCGTGGGCGTCTACCCGACCAACGACTGGCACGAGCGCGAGGCGTACGACTTCTTCGGAATGGTCTTCGACGGCCACCCGGCACTCACCCGGATCATGATGCCGGACGACTGGCAGGGCTTCCCGCAGCGCAAGGACTACCCGCTCGGCGGCATCCCCGTCGAGTACAAGGGCGCCCAGATCCCGGCTCCCGACCAGCGGAGGTCGTACACCTGATGTCCACCAGCCATGCGACCCCTCGGGAGACGACCGAGGGCACCGTCTACACGGTCACCGGCGGCGACTGGGACGAGATCGTGGCCGCCGCGGCCCGCGCCGACGACGAGCGGATCGTCGTCAACATGGGCCCCCAGCACCCCTCCACGCACGGCGTGCTGCGGCTGATCCTGGAGATCGACGGCGAGACCGTCACCGAGGCCCGCTGCGGCATCGGCTATCTGCACACCGGCATCGAGAAGAACCTCGAATTCCGTACGTGGACGCAGGGCACCACCTTCGTGACCCGGATGGACTACCTGACGCCGTTCTTCAACGAGACGGCGTACTGCCTGGCCGTGGAGAAGCTGCTCGGCATCACCGGCGACATCCCGGACCGGGCCTCCGTCATCCGCGTGATGCTGATGGAGCTCAACCGGCTCTCCTCCCACCTGGTGGCCATCGCCACCGGCGGCATGGAGCTGGGCGCCACCACCATCATGATCTACGGCTTCCGGGACCGGGAACTGATCCTGGACATCTACGAGCTGATCACCGGCCTGCGGATGAACCACGCGTACGTCCGGCCCGGCGGGCTCGCCCAGGACCTGCCGCCGGGCGCGGTCGACCAGGTGCGCGAGTTCGTGAAGAAGATGCGCAAGAACCTGGGCGAGTACGACAAGCTCGCCACCGGCAACCCGGTCTTCAAGGGCCGGATGCAGGACATCGGCTACCTCGACCTGGCCGGCTGCCTGGCCACCGGCGCCACCGGACCGGTGCTGCGCTCCGCCGGACTCCCGCACGACCTGCGCAAGAGCCAGCCGTACTGCGGGTACGAGCACTACGACTTCGAGGTGCCGACCACCGACACCTGCGACTCCTACGGGCGCTTCCTGATCCGCCTGGAGGAGATGCGCCAGTCGCTGCGCATCGTCGAACAGTGCCTGGACCGGCTGGCGCCAGGCCCGGTGATGGTCGCCGACAAGAAGATCGCCTGGCCCGCCCAGCTGGCCATGGGCCCGGACGGGCTCGGCAACTCGCTCGACCACATCAAGAAGATCATGGGGACCTCGATGGAGGCCCTGATCCACCACTTCAAGCTGGTGACGGAGGGTTTCCGGGTGCCGCCCGGCCAGGCGTACGCGGCCGTGGAGTCGCCCAAGGGCGAGCTGGGCGTGCACGCCGTCAGCGACGGCGGTACCCGCCCCTACCGGGTGCACTTCCGCGACCCGTCCTTCACCAACCTCCAGGCCATGGCGGCGATGTGCGAGGGCGGCCAGGTGGCCGACGTCATCGTCGCCGTCGCGTCCATCGACCCCGTGATGGGAGGCGTCGACCGGTGACAGACGTCAGTTTGGGGATGCCGCAGCTCCCCGCCCCCGACTATCCCGCCGAGGTCAGGGCCCGGCTCGAAGCGGACGCCAAGGAGGTGATCGCCCGCTACCCGGGCTCGCGCTCCGCGCTGCTGCCGCTGCTGCACCTCGTCCAGGCGGAGGAGGGGCACGTCACCCGTACCGGCGTCCGCTTCTGCGCCGAGATGCTGGACCTGACGACGGCGGAGGTCACGGCGGTCTCCACCTTCTACTCCATGTACCGGCGCGGGCCCAGCGGCGACTACCAGGTGGGGGTGTGCACCAACACCCTGTGCGCGGTGATGGGCGGCGACGCGATCTTCGAGGCGCTGCAGAAACATCTGGGCGTGGGCAACGGCGGGACGACCGAGGACGGCAAGGTCACGCTGGAGCACATCGAGTGCAACGCGGCCTGCGACTTCGCGCCCGTCGTGATGGTCAACTGGGAGTTCTTCGACAACCAGACGCCGGACAGCGCCAAGCGGCTCGTGGACGACCTGCGGGAGGGCCGGACCGTCGCGCCGACCCGGGGCGCGCCGCTGTGCACGTACAAGGAGACGGCCCGCATCCTCGCCGGGTTCCCGGATCAGCGCCCCGGCGCGGTCGAGGCCACCGGCGGCGCCGGGCCCGCCTCGCTGGTGGGGCTGCGGCTGGCCAAAGGCGAGGCCGTACCGGGCGCGGGCCAGGCCGCCGACCATGTCGTACCGCAGCGGGGCGCGGGCCCGGCCGAGGGCGACGGCGAGCACGCCGGCCGGGCTCCGGGCGAGGCTCCGGCCACCCACCCCAGCTCGCACGACGCACCGCGCGACACCTCGGCCTCCGACCCTTCGCACCCCGCCGGACCGACCGCCGAGGAGGGGGAGTGATGACCGTGGCCGCCGAGGTCAGCAAGGCCAACCCGGAGAAGCTGCTCGCACCCGTACTGTCCGCCTTCTGGGACCAGCCGGACTCCTGGACGCTGGAGACCTACCTCCGGCACGAGGGCTACGCGGGCATGCGCAAGGCCCTCGCGATGCCGCCGGACGACGTGATCGCGTACGTCAAGGACGCCGGACTGCGCGGCCGTGGCGGCGCCGGTTTCCCCACCGGGATGAAGTGGCAGTTCATCCCGCAGGGCGACGGCAAACCGCACTACCTCGTCGTCAACGCCGACGAGTCCGAGCCGGGCACCTGCAAGGACATCCCGCTGCTCTTCGCCAATCCGCACTCCTTGATCGAGGGCATCGTCATCGCGTGTCACGCGATCCGGTCGAACCACGCCTTCATCTACCTGCGCGGTGAAGTCGTGCCCGTACTGCGGCGGTTGCACGAGGCCGTCCGGGAGGCGTACGACGCGGGCTACCTCGGCCGCGACATCCTCGGCTCGGGCCTGGACCTGGACGTCGTCGTGCACGCGGGCGCGGGCGCGTACATCTGCGGCGAGGAGACCGCGCTGCTGGACTCCCTGGAGGGCCGTCGCGGACAGCCCCGGCTGCGTCCTCCCTTCCCGGCGGTGGCGGGCCTGTACGCCTGCCCCACTGTCGTCAACAACGTCGAGTCCATCGCGTCGGTTCCCGCCATCATGAACAAGGGCAAGGACTGGTTCAGGACCATGGGCAGCGAGAAGTCCCCGGGCTTCACGCTGTACTCGCTCAGCGGCCACGTCGCCAACCCCGGCCAGTACGAGGCCCCGCTGGGCATCACCCTGCGCCAGCTCCTCGACATGAGCGGCGGCATCCGGCCGGGCCACCGCCTCAAGTTCTGGACGCCCGGCGGCTCCTCCACCCCGATGTTCACCGATGAGCACCTCGACGTGCCGCTCGACTACGAAGGCGTCGGCGCCGCCGGCTCGATGCTCGGCACCAAGGCCCTCCAGTGCTTCGACGAGACCACCTGCGTCGTACGGGCCGTCACCCGCTGGACGGAGTTCTACGCGCACGAGTCCTGCGGCAAGTGCACGCCCTGCCGCGAAGGCACCTACTGGCTCGTCCAGTTGCTGCGCGACATCGAGGCGGGCAAGGGCCGCACGAGCGACCTCGACAAGCTCCACGACATCGCCGACAACATCAACGGCAAGTCCTTCTGCGCGCTGGGCGACGGTGCCGCTTCACCGATCTTCTCCTCGCTGAAGTACTTCCGCCCGGAGTACGAGCAGCACATCACCGGCAAGGGCTGCCCCTTCGACCCCGCCAGGTCGACCGCCTGGGCCGACACCGACGCTCACCTGGGGGTGAACGCATGACCGTCACCAGCGACGCCCCCACCGGGGCGGGCGGGGCGGCCGTACCGCCCGAAGACCTCGTCACGCTGACGATCGACGGCATCGAGATCTCCGTCCCCAAGGGGACGCTGGTCATCCGGGCCGCCGAACTCCTCGGCATCGAGATCCCGCGTTTTTGCGACCACCCGCTGCTGGACCCGGCCGGCGCCTGCCGCCAGTGCATCGTGGAGGTGGAGGGCCAGCGCAAGCCGATGGCCTCCTGCACCATCACCTGCACCGACGGCATGGTGGTCAAGTCGCAGCTCACCTCGCCCGTCGCCGAGAAGGCGCAGCGCGGCGTGATGGAACTGCTGCTGATCAATCACCCGCTGGACTGCCCCGTCTGCGACAAGGGCGGCGAGTGCCCGCTGCAGAACCAGGCGATGTCCGCCGGACAGGCCGACACCCGCTTCGAGGGCAAGAAGCGCACCTTCGAGAAGCCGGTGCCGATCTCCAAGCAGGTGCTGCTGGACCGCGAACGGTGCGTGCTGTGCGCACGCTGCACCCGCTTCTCCAACCAGGTCGCGGGCGACCCGATGATCGAACTGATCGAGCGGGGCGCGCTCCAGCAGGTCGGTACGGGCGAAGGGGACCCGTTCCAGTCGTACTTCTCCGGCAACACCATCCAGATCTGCCCGGTCGGCGCGCTGACCTCGGCCGCGTACCGCTTCCGGTCGCGCCCCTTCGACCTGGTCTCCTCGCCGAGCGTCTGCGAACACTGCGCGGGCGGCTGCGCGACCCGTACGGATCACCGGCGCGGCAAGGTCATGCGGCGCCTGGCCGCCGAGGACCCCGAGGTCAACGAGGAGTGGATCTGCGACAAGGGGCGCTTCGCCTTCCGGTACGCGCAGCAGCGCGACCGGCTGGCGCACCCGATGGTGCGGGACGCGCAGACCGGCGAACTGGTGACGGCGAGCTGGCCGGAGGCCCTGGAGGCGGCGGCGCGCGGGCTGGGCGCCGCCAGGGGCCGGACCGGAGTGCTGACCGGCGGCCGGCTGACCGTCGAGGACGCGTACGCCTACGCCAAGTTCGCGCGGATCGCGCTGGACACCAACGACATCGACTTCCGGGCCCGCGCGCACAGCGCCGAGGAGGCCGACTTCCTGGCGGCGCGGGTCGCCGGGCGGGGCCGTGACCTGGACGACGACGGGACCGGGGTCACGTACGAGGTCCTGGAGAAGGCGCCCGCCGTCCTCCTCGCCGGTATCGAGGCGGAGGAGGAGGCGCCCGGCGTCTTCCTGCGGCTGCGCAAGGCCCACCGCAAGCGCGGCCAGCGCACCTTCGGGCTCGCGCCGTACGCGACGCGCGGCCTGGTCAAGGCGGGCGGCACGCTGCTGCCCGCCGCGCCGGGTACGGAGACGGAGTGGCTGGACGCGCTGGGCGGCGGCGTGGGACTGGAGGGGGCGGGCAGCAGCGCCGCCGAGGCGCTGCGCGGCGCGGGTTCGGTGATCGTCGTCGGCGAGCGGCTGGCCGCGGTCCCGGGCGGGCTGACGGCGGCCGTACGGGCGGCCACCGCGACCGGCGCCCGGCTGGTGTGGATTCCCCGGCGGGCCGGGGAGCGCGGCGCCGTCGAGGCGGGCGCGCTGCCCGGACTGCTGCCGGGCGGGCGCCCGGCGACCGACCCGCGCGCCCGTGAGGAGGTCGCCGCCGCCTGGGGCGTCGCCGGGCTGCCGCAGCGGCACGGCCGGGACACCGGCCAGATCGTCGCCGCCGCGGCCGCCGGGGAGCTGAGCGCCCTGCTGGTGGCGGGCGTCGACCCGGCGGACCTGCCGGACCCGGCGCGGGCCCTGGAGGCACTGGACGCGGTGGGCTTCCTGGTGAGCCTGGAGCAGCGCCCGTCGGCCGTGACGGAGCGGGCGGACGTCGTCCTGCCGGTCGCGGCGGCCGCCGAGAAGTCCGGCACCTTCCTCAACTGGGAGGGCCGGGCCCGGCTGTTCGAGGCCGCGCTCAAACCGGACCAGATGACCCGGCGGCACCTGCTGCCGGACGCCCGGGTGCTGCACATGCTCGCCGACGCGATGGACGTCCACCTGGCGCTGCCCGATGTACGGGCGGTGCGGCGGGAGCTGACCGCGCTGGGGACGTGGGACGGCACGTACGCCGCCGACCCGCTGGAGACCGGGCGCGCGCTGCCGCGGCCGGAGCCCGGCGAGGCCGTACTGGCGGGCCACCGGCTGCTGCTCGACCAGGGGCGGATGCAGGAGGGCGACGAGGCGCTGGCCTGTACGCGGCACGCGGCCGTCGCCCGGATGTCGCCGGCCACCGCCGAGGAGACCGGCGTCAAGGACGGCGACCTGCTGGCGGTCACCGGGCCCGCCGGGTCCGTACGGCTGCCGCTGGCGGTCACCCCGATGCCCGACCGGGTGGTGTGGCTGCCGCTGAACTCGGTGGGCGGCGGGGTGGCGGCCGACACCGGGGCACGGCCCGGGGAGTTGGTGAAGGTGGCGCCGGTGTCCGGGGCCGGTGAACCCGGCACCGCGCCGGGTGTCTCCGGTGCTTCCGGTACTTCCGGTCCGGCGTCCGGTCCGGTCGAGGAGGTGGACGCGTGATGCAGCACCTGGCGTTGTCCGGCAGCAGCGCGCTGGCCCAGGAAGACCTGTCGATGTTCGGCCGGGACCCGTGGTGGCTGATCGCGGTCAAGGCGGTCTTCTGCTTCGCGTTCCTCATGCTGACCGTGCTCTTCTCGATCGTCTGGGAGCGCAAGGTCGTCGCGTGGATGCAGCTGCGCATCGGGCCCAACCGGCACGGTCCCTGGGGCATGCTCCAGTCCCTCGCGGACGGCATCAAGCTGATGCTCAAGGAGGACCTGGTCGTCAAGCGGGCCGACAAGGCGGTGTACGTGCTCGCGCCGATCGTGGCGGCCGTACCGGCCTTCATGGCCGTCGCGGTGATCCCCTTCGGCCCGGTCGGCAACGAGATCTCGATCTTCGGCCAGCGCACCACGATGCAGCTCACCGACCTGCCGATCGGCGTGCTCTACATCCTGGCCACCGCCTCCGTCGGCATCTACGGCATCGTGCTGGCGGGCTGGTCCTCCGGCTCGACGTACCCGCTGCTCGGCGGTCTGCGCTCGTGCGCGCAGATGATCTCGTACGAGATCGCGATGGGCATGTCCTTCGCGGCGGTCTTCCTCTACTCGGGGTCGATGTCGACCTCGACGATCGTGGAGTCGCAGCAGGACCGGTGGTACGTGCTGCTGCTGCCGGTCTCCTTCATCATCTACATCGTCGCCATGGTGGGCGAGACCAACCGGGCGCCGTTCGACATGCCGGAGTCCGAGGGCGACCTGGTCGGCGGCTTCAACACCGAGTACTCGTCCATCAAGTTCGCGATGTTCATGCTCGCCGAGTACATCAACATGGTGACCGTCTCGGCGGTCGCGGTGACCCTCTTCCTGGGCGGCTGGAAGGCCCCGTACCCGATCAGCAGCTTCTGGGAAGGCGCCAACCACGGCTGGTGGCCGCTGCTCTGGTTCGTCGTCAAGGTGCAGCTGCTGCTGTTCTTCTTCATCTGGCTGCGTGGCACGCTGCCCCGCGTGCGCTACGACCAGTTCATGAAGCTGGGGTGGAAGGTCCTCATCCCGGTCTCGATGGTCTGGCTGATGCTCGTCGCGACCGTACGGGCCCTGAAGAACGAGGGGTACGACTTCCAGCGGATCGTGATGTTCGTGGGCGGCGCGGCCATCGCCGTCCTGCTGATCTCGCTCGTCGCCGACTTCTTCCGGCGCGGCGAGAAGGAGGAGCCGGCCGAGGAGCCGGCCTTCGACCCCATGGCGGGCGGCTTCCCCGTGCCGCCGCTGCCCGGACAGACCCTGCCACCGGTGCCTCGGCGACGGCCGCGCCGGGAGCGCGAGTTGATTGTCAGTGGTGGGGTGGACACTGTCAGTGACGGAATCGACAAGGACGGAAAGGGGGGCGACGGTGCCTGACTTCCAGAACCCCGTGGCCGGCTTCGGCGTGACCTTCAAGGCCATGTTCAAGAAGCGGCTGACCGAGCAGTATCCGGAGGAGAAGAAACCGACGGCGCCGCGCTTCCACGGCCGCCACCAGCTCAACCGGCATCCCGACGGGCTGGAGAAGTGCATCGGCTGCGAGCTGTGCGCCTGGGCCTGCCCGGCCGACGCGATCTACGTCGAAGGCGCCGACAACACCGACGAGGAGCGCTACAGCCCCGGCGAGCGCTACGGCCGCGTCTACCAGATCAACTACCTGCGCTGCATCCTGTGCGGGCTGTGCGTCGAGGCGTGCCCCACCCGCGCGCTGACCATGACCAACGAGTACGAACTCGCCGACCGGTCCCGCGAATCGCTCATCTACACCAAGGAGGAGCTGCTCGCGGGGCTGGAGGAGACCATGGTCGACAGCCCGCACGCCATCTTCCCCGGCATGACGGAGAAGGACTACTACCGCGGCCTGGTGACCGAGGCCGCGCCGGGGACGGTGCGGCAGGTCGCCGTCTCCAAGGGCGAGACGGCCGAAGGGGAGGGCGGCGCGGACACCGCGGCGCCCCAGGAGGCCGCGGCCACCTTCGGGCCCGACGAGCCCGCCGCCCGGGAGGTGACCCGGTGACCACGACCTCCCTGGCCGCCGCGGCCTCCACCGGCGAGGCGGTGCAGTTCTGGATCCTCGGCACGGTCGCGGTGATCGGCGCGCTGTGCACGATCCTGATGCGGCGCGCCGTGCACAGCGCCCTGTCGCTGGCCGGCACCATGATCATCCTGGCGGTGTTCTACCTCGCCAACGGCGCGTACTTCCTCGGCATCGTGCAGATCGTCGTCTACACCGGCGCGATCATGATGCTGTTCCTCTTCGTCGTCATGCTCGTCGGCGTCACGGCGGCCGACTCCCTCAAGGAGACGCTCAAGGGCCAGCGCTGGCTGGCCGCCGCCTGCGGCCTCGGCTTCGGCATCCTGCTGATCGCCGGGATCGGCAACGCCTCGCTCCGGCACTTCAACGGCCTCGGCGAGGCCAACGCCGGGGGCAACGTCCAGGGCCTGGCGGCGCTGATCTTCACCAAGTACGTCTTCGCCTTCGAGGTCACCGGCGCCCTGCTGATCACGGCGGCGGTCGGCGCGATGGTGCTGACGCACCGCGAGCGTACGGAGCGTGCCAAGACCCAGCGCGAGCAGTCCGAGGCCCGGATCCGCGAGGGCAAGCAGATCCCGCCGCTGCCCGCCCCCGGCGTCTACGCCCGGCACAACGCGGTCGACGTCCCCGGCCTGCTCCCCGACGGCACGCCGTCCGAGCTGACCGTCAACCCGACGCTGCGCGAGCGGGGCCAGATCCGCGACGTCTCCGGCGCGGCGCTGGACGAGCTGAAGGCGCTGGAGCAGCGCTCCGAAGAGCGGCTGGGCCGCAGCGAGGAGGCGAAGCGGTGAACCCGGTCAACTATCTCTACCTCGCCGCCCTGTTGTTCACCATCGGCGCGGCCGGGGTGCTGATCAGGCGGAACGCCATCGTGGTGTTCATGTGCATCGAGCTGATGCTCAACGCCTGCAACCTCGCCTTCGTGGCCTTCTCGCGGATGCACGGAAACCTGGACGGGCAGATCATCGCGTTCTTCACGATGGTCGTCGCCGCGGCCGAGGTCGTGGTGGGCCTGGCGATCATCGTGTCCATCTTCCGTACCCGCCACACGGCCTCGGTCGACGACGCCAGCCTGATGAAGCTGTAAGGGGTCGTAAACGTGGAGAACTTGATCGCCCTGCTCGTCGCGGCCCCCCTGGCCGGCGCGGCCCTGCTGCTGTGCGGCGGCAGGAGACTGGACCGGGCCGGCCACTGGCTCGGCACGCTGCTCGCGCTGGCGTCCTTCGCCCTGGCCGTCCCCCTGTTCACCGAGCTGCTGGGCCGCGACGCCGAGCACCGCACCCTGCACCAGCACCTGTTCAGCTGGATCCCGGTGGGCGGCTTCCAGGCGGACGTGGCCTTCCAGCTCGACCAGCTGTCCATGACGTTCGTCCTGCTGATCACCGGTGTCGGATCGCTGATCCACATCTACTCGATCGGCTACATGGAGCACGACGAGCGGCGCCGCCGCTTCTTCGGCTACCTCAACCTCTTCCTCGCGGCCATGCTGCTGCTCGTCCTCGCCGACAACTACCTGCTGCTGTACGTCGGCTGGGAGGGCGTCGGCCTCGCCTCGTACCTGCTCATCGGCTTCTGGCAGCACAAGCCCAGCGCGGCGACGGCGGCGAAGAAGGCGTTCCTCGTCAACCGCGTCGGTGACGTCGGCCTGTCCATCGCCATCATGCTGATGTTCACCACGTTCGGGACGTTCGCGTTCGGGCCGGTGCTGGGCGCGGCGGGCGAGACGTCCGAGGGCAAGCTGACCGCCATCGGCGTGATGCTGCTGCTCGCCGCCTGCGGCAAGTCGGCGCAGGTCCCGCTCCAGTCCTGGCTGGGCGACGCGATGGAGGGCCCGACCCCGGTCTCCGCCCTGATCCACGCGGCGACCATGGTGACCGCCGGCGTCTACCTGATCACCCGCTCCG
Source organism: Streptomyces paromomycinus (assembly GCF_003865155.1). Classification (NCBI taxonomy): domain Bacteria; kingdom Bacillati; phylum Actinomycetota; class Actinomycetes; order Kitasatosporales; family Streptomycetaceae; genus Streptomyces; species Streptomyces paromomycinus. The sequence continues at coordinate 5,386,172 of NZ_BHZD01000001.1, forward strand.
GCGCGATCTTCAACGGGGCGCCGGACGCGCAGACCGCCGTCGTGGTGGTGGGCGCGGTGACGCTGCTGTTCGGCGCCATCGTCGGTTGCGCGAAGGACGACATCAAGAAGGCCCTGGCGGGCTCGACGATGTCGCAGATCGGCTACATGATCCTGGCCGCCGGGCTGGGGCCGGTCGGGTACGCCTTCGCGATCATGCACCTGGTCACCCACGGCTTCTTCAAGGCGGGCCTCTTCCTGGGTGCCGGGTCGGTGATGCACGGGATGAACGACGAGGTGGACATGCGCCGCTACGGCGGCCTGCGCAAGTACATGCCCGTCACCTTCATCACCTTCGGCCTCGGCTACCTGGCGATCATCGGCTTCCCCGGGCTGTCCGGCTTCTTCTCCAAGGACAAGATCATCGAGGCGGCGTTCGCCAAGGGCGGCACGGAAGGGTGGATCCTGGGCGGAGCGGCCCTGCTGGGCGCCGCGATCACCGCGTTCTACATGACGCGGGTGATGCTCATGACGTTCTTCGGCGAGGAGCGCTGGCGCAAGGCGCCGACGCCGTCCCCTGCTGAGCCGTCGGTGGAGCCCGCGGCCGAGACCCGGGGCGAGTACACCCCGCCGCACCCGCACGAGTCGCCCAAGTCCATGACGGTCCCGATGATCCTGCTTGCCGTCGGATCGGTCTTCGCGGGCGGGCTGTTCAGCATCAACGAGGCGTTCGTGACCTGGCTGGAGCCGGTCACCTCCTTCGACCACGGGCACCCGCCGCTGAGCGCCTCGGCGATCACCACGGCCACCATCGTGGTGATGGTCCTCGGCGTCGGGCTCGCCTACCTCCAGTACGGGCGCAAGCCGGTCCCCGCCGTCGCCCCGCGCGGCTCGCTGCTGACCCGGGCGGCCCGCCGCGACCTGCTCCAGGACGACTTCAACCATGTCGTGCTGGTGCGCGGCGGCGGCGAGCTGACCCGCGCCCTGGTCCAGCTGGACCACTCCGTCGTGGACGGCGCGGTCAACGGCACGGCGGCGTCGATGGGCGGCCTCTCCGGCCGGCTGCGCCGGGCGCAGAACGGCTTCGCCCGCTCGTACGCGGTACAGATGTTGGGCGGTGCGGCCGTGCTGATCGCCGCGACCCTGCTGATGAGGGGTGTCTGAGCCATGTCGTTTCCCCTTCTGACGGCCACCGCGGCGGTCCCGGCGATCGGCGCGATCGCCACCGCCGCGCTGCCCGCCGCCAAGCGCACCGCCGCCAAATGGCTGGCCCTGCTCTTCTCGCTGGCCACCCTGGTGCTGGCCGCGGTGGTCGCGGTCCGCTTCGAGCCGGGCGCGCAGGGCCCGTTCCAGCTGACCGAGTCGCACGCCTGGATCAGGGACTTCGGCGTCCGCTACGAACTGGGCGTGGACGGCATCGCGGTGGCGCTGATCGCGCTGACCGCGCTGCTGGTCCCGTTCGTGATCCTGGCGGGCTGGCACGACGCCGATCCTCTTGAGGAGGCGACGCCCAACCGGCGCTGGCGGCCCACCCAGGGCTTCTTCGCGCTGGTCCTCGCCGTCGAGGCGATGGTGGTCATCTCCTTCGAGGCCACCGACGTCTTCCTCTTCTACATCTTCTTCGAAGCCATGCTCATCCCGATGTACTTCCTCATCGGCGGCTTCGGGGACCGGGCCGGGGCGGACGGCGAGGAGCGCAGCGCCACGCTGCGCTCGCAGGCCGCCGTGAAGTTCCTGCTCTACAACCTGGCCGGCGGTCTGATCATGCTGGCCGCGGTGATCGGACTGTACGCGGCCACCGCCGACCAGCTCGGCAGCGGCACCTTCTCCCTGACGGAGATCGTCCAGGCGCGGGCGGACGGCAAGCTGGAGCTGGGCACCGGCACGGAACGGCTGCTGTTCCTCGGCTTCTTCTTCGCCTTCGCGGTGAAGGCGCCGCTGTGGCCGCTGCACACCTGGCTGCCGGGCGCGATGGGCGAGTCCACGGCGCCGGTGGCCGTCCTGATCACCGCGGTGGTCGACAAGGTCGGCACCTTCGCGATGCTGCGCTTCTGCCTCCAGCTCTTCCCGGAGGCCAGCAGCTGGGCCACCCCGGTCGTCCTCGTCCTCGCACTGATCAGCATCCTGTACGGCGCGCTGCTCGCGGTCGGCCAGCGGGACATCAAGCGCCTGGTGGCGTACGCGTCCATCTCCCACTTCGGCTTCATCGTCATGGGCATCTTCGCGATGACGAGCCAGGGGCAGGGCGGCGCGACGCTGTACATGGTCAACCACGGCATCTCGACGGCGGCGCTGATGCTGGTCGCCGGATTCCTGATCTCGCGGCGCGGCTCCCGGCTGATCGCCGACTACGGCGGGGTGCAGAAGGTCGCGCCGGTGCTGGCCGGCACCTTCCTGGTGGGCGGTCTGGCGACGCTGTCGCTGCCGGGCCTGGCGCCGTTCGTCAGCGAATTCCTGGTGCTGGTCGGCACGTTCAGCCGCTACCCGGCGGTGGGCATCGTGGCCACCGTCGGCATCGTGCTCGCCGCGCTGTACGTCCTCGTCCTCTACCAGCGGACGATGACCGGCCCGGTGAAGGCGGAGGTGCGGACGATGCCCGACCTCAAGGCGCGGGAGCTGGCGGTCGTCGCCCCGCTGATCGCGCTGCTGCTGTTTCTCGGCGTCTACCCCAAGCCGCTGACGGACCTCGTCAACCCGGCGGTGGACCACACCCTGTCCGTCGTCGACCGGCACGATCCCCGCCCCGACGTAACCGTGAAGGCAGATGCGGAGGCCGCGAAGTGAGTTCCGTGGCGAGCGTCCACAGCCTGTGGACCATTGCGGCCGAGGCTCCGGCCAAGATCCCGGCGCCGAAGATCGAGTATGCCCAGCTGGCCCCGGCGCTCATCGTGCTGGGTGCCGCGGTCGTCGGCGTCGTCCTGGAAGCGTTCCTGCCGCGCCGCAGCCGGTACCACGCCCAGCTCCTGCTGTCCGTGCTCGCGCTGGCCGCCGGGTTCGCGGCCGTCGTGGGGCTGGCGGCGGGCGGCTTCGGCACCAGCAAGGCGAAGATCGCGGCCATGGGCGCCATCGCCGTGGACGGTCCGGCGCTCTTCCTCCAGGGCACGATCCTGCTGGTGGCGCTGGTCGCCACGTTCACCTTCGCCGAGCGCCGGCTCGACCCGGCCGCGCACGGCAGGAAGGTGGACTCCTTCGTGGCGCAGGCCGCCGCGGTGCCCGGAGGCGAAGCCGAACAGGCCGCGGTCAAGGCCGGGTTCACCACCACCGAGGTGTTCCCGATCGCGCTGTTCGCGGTCGGCGGGATGCTGGTCTTCCCCGCCGCCAACGACCTGCTGACCCTCTTCATCGCGCTGGAGGTCTTCTCCCTCCCGCTGTACATCCTGTGCGCGCTGGCCCGCCGCCAGCGGCTGCTGTCGCAGGAGGCGGCGGTCAAGTACTTCCTGCTCGGCGCGTTCTCCTCGGCGTTCCTGCTGTTCGGCATCGCCCTGCTGTACGGGTACGCGGGCACGGTCACGTACTCCGGCATCGCGCAGGTCGTCAGCGACGGCGCCAAGCAGATCGACCCGGCGCTGGCCGACACCATGGGCAACGACGCGCTGCTGCTGATCGGCGCGGCGCTGGTGCTCATGGGACTGCTCTTCAAGGTCGGCGCGGTGCCGTTCCACATGTGGACGCCGGACGTCTACCAGGGCGCGCCGACCCCGGTGACCGGGTTCATGGCGGCGGCCACCAAGGTCGCCGCGTTCGGCGCGCTGCTGCGGCTGCTGTACGTGGTCCTGCCGGGCCTGCGCTGGGACTGGCGGCCGGTGATGTGGGGCGTCGCGATCGTCACGATGCTGGGCGGCGCGATCGTCGCGATCACCCAGACCGACATCAAGCGGCTGCTGGCGTACAGCTCCATCGCACACGCCGGGTTCATCCTGGCCGGTGTGATCGCCGCCGACAAGGACGGCATCTCGTCCGTCCTGTTCTACCTGGCGGCGTACTCCTTCGTGACGCTCGGCGCGTTCGCGGTGGTCACCCTCGTCCGGGACGCGGGCGGCGAGGCGACGCAACTGGCGAAGTGGGCGGGGCTGGGCCGGCGCTCACCCCTGACGGCGGCGGTCTTCGCGGTCTTCCTGCTGGCCTTCGCCGGTATCCCGCTGACCTCGGGCTTCACCGGGAAGTTCGCGGTGTTCAAGGCGGCTGCGGAGAGCGGCGCGGGCTGGCTGGTCGTGGTCGGTGTCGTCTCGTCCGCCATCGCCGCGTTCTTCTACATCCGGGTCATCGTGCTGATGTTCTTCAACGAGCCGAAGGCGGACGGGCCGACCGTGGCGGTGCCCAGCCCGCTGACCATGACGGCCATCGCGGTCGGTGTCGTGGTCACGCTGGTCCTGGGGCTGGCGCCGCAGTACTTCCTCGACCTGGCGGGCCAGGCGGGAGTGTTCGTGCGCTGAGCGGCGACGCCGGCGTACGGCGCACGCTCCACGGCCGCCGTCCGGTACCCCTGCGGGGGTGCCGGACGGCGGCCGTTGCGCCACTCGGGCGAAGGGGACCGGCGCGGCCTGAAGCACGTACGAGGAGGGCCGGCCGGAGTGCGAAAGGCGCAGCTCAGTGCGGGGGAGGCCGGGCTCAGCGGGAGAACAGCACCGACCGGACCAGGACCTTCTTCGGCGCGGCCTTGCCGGGCGGGACGACGTAGAAGGCGTCGCTGCTGCAGTCGTCGTCGGCGAAGAGGGTCACGGTGGCGTTCGTCCGGTTGAGCGCCGCGTAGGCGAAGTCGGCGCCGTTCGGGAGCTTGAGGGTGATGCACTGCTTGCCGGGCGGGTTGAACAGGGCCGCACGCTGGTCGAGCTGGTTGCCGGTGTTGAAGCCGTAGGAGAAGACGCCGTCGGCGGCGTAGGCGGAGGCGGGGGTGGTCAGGGCGAGTACGGCCGCTCCGAAGGCGGCGGCGACGGAGGTGCGCAGGCGCATCTCGTGACTCCTCGTGGTTGTCGGTGTCGAGCAACTACTCGGAGTGAATATGGCTCAGCGTATGGCGTCTTTCCCGGCGCCGCCCCGGAAACACCCCTGGTGGCGTAGCGGGCCTCCGCCGTTCGCGGCGGCCCTCGGCCGTTCGCGCCGGTCAGGCCCTGGGACGGCTCAGCGCCTGATCGGCCGTCAGGAGCCGGGCGTACCCGCGGGCAGGCTCGGCATTCCCAGAAGCTTGAGCTTGCCCTCGGCCTTGGTGAAGTCGTCCGTGGGCCCGTCCTTCCAGCGCACCTTCAGCGTCCTGCCGTCCGCGCCCGGCGTGACGGTTCCCAGGGTGCGGGTGGTGTGGCCGCCCATGCACTTCAGGGCGATCACCGTGGTACCCACCGTCTCCACCTTGCCCTGGCAGGCCGACCCGGTGTCCGCGCCGAGCCCCAGTGAGGCGATGCCCCGGTAGATCACGAGGGTGAGGTGCGAGTCGCCGGTGGTGGCGGTCCAGGCGCCGTCGAGGCGGCTGGTGCCGGAGCCGTCAACGCCGGAGCCGTCACCGCCGGAGCCGTCACCGGCCGGGCCGCCGGGGGTTTGCGACGGGGAGGCGGCCGGCGCCGTGCCCGTCCCGCCCGCCGCGTCGCGCTTGCCGTCTCCGCCACCGCTGCCGCAGCCGCTGAGCAGCAGCGCGGCTATGGCGGCCGTACCGGCGATCTGCACTGCCTTGCGCACGTGCGTCTCCTCCGTCGTAGGGCAGGGAGACGAGAGGCTAGCAATGCGATGCGCGGCCCAGGTCCGTAACGGGTGGGACCGGAGTGATTGCGGCGGCGTCGCTACGCAGTCGGTGCGCCGCCGTGACCTTCGGCCGTCTCATCCGCCACCGCCACCGTCACCGCCGCCGTCACCGCCACCGCCACCGCTGCCGGCGGTGGCCTGGTCCTGAAGGATCACGGCCGCCACCGCGCGGGCGATCCAGTCGTCGCGGTCCAGCGCTTTCAGGTCGCGGCGTACGGCCCGCCGGTCCCGGCCCAGCTCCAGCTTGCGGTCCAGGCAGGTGGCCGACACCAGGGCGGCCAGCGTCCGGTCGCGCGGGTCCGCGAAGCCGGTGGCCAGCGCCCCCTTGAAACGCGCGCGGGCAGGTCCGGCGAGGTCCACCGGCCCGGCCGCCAGCCGCTCGTAACGGAACAGGCCGAGCGCGCGCCGGGACTCCCGGCGGACCGCACCGCGCTGTTCCAGCCGCTGCCGGCACGCCTCGTCGACACCGCGCGCCGCGTGCCGCAGCCAGCGCTTGACCTTGACCTCGCCGCCTTTGCCGGGGGCGGACAGCGTGGCCAGCGCCGCGTCCAGCACCAGGTCACCGACGGGCAGCGGACTGCCCACGAGGAACCGGCCGCCGCGGCCCTCGGTGACCCGCCCGGCCTGCGCCAGCTCCGCGAGGGCGGCGCCGGCCAGGCCGTACCGCAGGTAGGACGGATAGTTCAGCGGCTTGCCCCGCGCCGGGTCCAGGGCGAGGAGCAGCAACTCCTCGGCCAGCGTGGGGCCGTGGTCCGCGCCGCCCCACTCGCTCCCCGCCCCGTGCCCGGTCATGACGTACGCGCGGGCCGGATACGTCCGGTGACCTCACCCAGGCCGATCCGGGAGCCCTCGGGCCCCGGCGCCCAGGCGGTCAGCGTGACCTCGTCGCCGTCCTCCAGGAACGGGCCCTTGCCCTGGGTGAGTTCGAGGAGGCAGCCGAGCTGGTCCGGCTCCGGCCCGGAGACCGTGCCGGAGGCGTAGAGGTCGCCGGTGCGCAACGAGGCGCCGTTGACCGTCATGTGGGTGAGCTGCTGGGCGGCGGTCCAGTACATGGCGGAGAAGGGCGGGCGGGCGACCGTCTCGCCGTTGATGTCGACCTGGATGCGCAGGTCGATGCCGCCCGGCTCGGCGTCCGAGTCGTCCAGGTAGGGCAGGACGGGGACGTCGCGGGCGGGCGGTGCCGTGCGGGCGTGGTCCAGCGCGTCCAGCGGCGTGATCCACGCGGACACGGAGGTCGCGAAGGACTTGCCGAGGAAGGGGCCGAGCGGCACGTACTCCCAGGCCTGGATGTCGCGCGCCGACCAGTCGTTGACCAGGCAGACGCCGAAGACATGGTCGCGGAAGCCGGCCAGGCCGACCGGCTCGCCGAGCGCCGACGGCGTGCCGACGACGAAGCCGACCTCCGCCTCGATGTCCAGCCGCCGGGAGGGCCCGAAGGTGGGCGCCGTGTCGGCGGGCGCCTTGCGCTGGCCGTCGGGCCGTACGACCGGGGTGCCGGAGACGACGACCGTGCCGGCCCGGCCGTGGTAGCCGATGGGCAGGTGCTTCCAGTTGGGGGTCAGCGCGTCGGCGTTCGGCCGGAAGATCCGGCCGACGTTGGTGGCGTGGTGCTCGCTGGCGTAGAAGTCGACGTAGTCCGCGACCTCGAACGGCAGGTGCAGCGTCACCGCGTTCAGCGGGAGCAGCAGCGACTCGGTGGCGGCGCGGTGCGCGGGGTCGGTGACGGCCGTGCGGACGGCCTCCCGTACGGCCTGCCAGGTCTCGCGGCCCGCGGCGAGCAGCGGGTTCAGGGTCGGTGCGGCGAGCAGGTCGGCGTGCGGCGATCCGGAGGTGGCGGCCAGCGCGTCGAGGTCGAGTACGTGGTCGCCGTAGCGCACGCCGATGCGGCGCCGCGTCGGATCGTCCGCCGTACTGAAGACGCCGTAGGGGAGGGTGTGCGGCCCGAAGGGGTGGTCCTCGGGCAGGTCGAGCGGGTGGTGCTCGGACATGTACGGCTCCTCGCGTGGTCTCTCGCGTGCGTCGTCACCTGTGGCCGCGGCCCCGGCCGGCGGGCCGGCGGGCTCTGCGATCAGATTACGGCCCGACGGGCCGCGAGGGGATGCCCGGACGGACAGCGGTTGCCGCCACCGAGGTGGCCGGGACAGCGGCGAACCGAAGGGACAGCGGAAGAAAAGAATTCAGAACCGAACGAAAGGCGTTGGCAAAGCGCCATAAAAGAGTTCGTAATGTCCGGAAATACGGTACCCGAGTGGGCAGTTCGGCTCTAACTTCCTTGCGGGGCGTGGCCGGGGCGGGACGCGCGCCGTTGGGGGGTCAGGTGGCTCGGAGCAGCACAGCGTTCGCGGTGGACCGGACCGTTCCGGGGCTCATCGTGAAGATCGGGGACTATCCGCTGCACCACGGCGGGGTGGGGGCGATCCGCAGTCTGGGGCGTCTCGGCGTACCCATGTACGCGATCACCGAGGACCGGTTCACACCCGCCGCCACCTCACGCTACCTGCACGGACGCTGCGTCTGGCCGACCACCGGACGCGAAGACCCCCAGCAGCTCGTCGAGGTGCTGCTGCGCATCGGCAAACGCATCGGCCGGCCCGCGGTCCTGATCCCGACCGACGAAGAGGCCGCCGTCCTGATCGGTGAGTACGCCGACGTCCTCGGCAGCCATTTCCTGTTCCCCCGCACCGAAGCAGGCCTGCCGCGCCGCCTGGCGAGCAAACAGGGGCTGTACGAACTCTGCGTCGAGCACGGTATTCCGTCACCGGCGTCCGTCTTCCCGGAGTCGCTCTCGGACATCGAGGACTTCGCCGCGCGGGCGCGCTTTCCGGTCGTGGCCAAGAACCGCGAGGCGTTCCAGCGGCGCCGGCACCCCTCGGTCGCCGGCACCACCCTGATCGCGGGTCCCGACCAGCTCGTCGGCCTGGCGCGCGACTGGGGCACGCGGCCGGACGTGATCCTCCAGGAGTACCTGCCGCGGGAGGAGGCCGAGGACTGGATCGTGCACGCGTACTTCGACGCGGACAGCACCGCGCTGAGCCTGTTCACCGGGGTCAAGGTGCGTTCCTGGCCGCCGCACGCGGGCATGACGGCCTGCGCGTACGTCGTCGACAACCCCGAACTGGCCGAGCTGACGGCACAGTTCGTCAAGCGCGTCGGCTTCAGCGGCATCGTGGACCTGGACTGGCGCTACGACCGCCGGGACGGCGCGTACAAGCTGCTGGACTTCAACCCGCGGATGGGCGCCCAGTTCCGGCTGTTCGAGAACGAGGCGGGCATCGACGTCGTACGGGCCCAGCACCTGGACCTGACCGGCCGCAAGGTCCCGGAGGCGGAACAGCGGGCCGGACAGCGGTTCGTCGTGGAGAACATCGATCTGCCGGCGCTGCTCGCGTACCGCCGCAGCGGCTACACCACGCCGCACGCGCCGAGCCGCGCCACCGGCACCGAGCTGGCGTGGCTGGCAGCCGACGACCTCAAGCCGTTCTTCACGATGCTGGCCCGCTTCGTCGGTCCGGGAGCCCGGCACCTGGTCGAGCTGCGCCGGGCGAGCAGACGCGCGCGGGCGATGAACGGGGGATCAGTACGACCGTTCCCCGCAAGGGCAGTGGGGGGCACTGCCGGACCAGCAGCAACACCCTGGGGAGGGGAACGCACGTGAACACTCCGGTAGCAGTCGTCGGAGCCGGTCCGTACGGCCTGTCGACGGCGGCGCACCTGCGCGCGCGGGGCGTGCCCGTACGCGTCTTCGGCCGGCCGATGGTGAGCTGGCGCGAGAACATGCCCGCGGGCATGCTGCTCAAGTCGACCCCGGCGGCGTCCACCATCGACGCCCCGCAGGCCGGGCACACGCTCCAGGACTTCTGCGACGCCGTGGGTGGGCGGCGCTACGAGTCCGACTGGGACATCCTGCCCGTCGAGACCTTCGTGCGGTACGGCGAATGGTTCCAGGAACGGCTGGTGCCCGACCTGGAACAGGTACGGGTCGTCTCGGTCGACCGGCGGTCCGGCGGATACGACCGGCGCTCCGCCGGATTCGAGCTGAAACTGGACAGCGGCGAACAGTTCCGGGCCCGCGCGGTCGTCGTGGCCACCGGGCTGACCGGCTTCGCCCGGCTGCCGCGTGAACTGGCCGCGGCGGTGCCGGACGGCCCGTCCCCCACCGGCCCGGTCTCGCACAGCTCCCAGCACCGCGACCTGTCGGTCTTCGCGGGCCGGGACGTGGTGGTGGTCGGCGCCGGGCAGTCGGCACTGGAGAGCGCGGTGTTGCTCGCCGAGTCCGGTGCCCGGTCCGTACGGGTCGTCGCGCGCGGGCGTACGGCAGTGGGCTTCGGCGCGCCGCCGGACCAGCAGCCCAGGCTGCGGCCGGAGACACCGTTCGGCAACGCGTGGTCGCTGTACGCGTTCACCTACTACGCGGGCGGTTTCCGCCACCTGCCCGCACCGGCCCGGCGCTACCTGGTCCGCAGGGTGCTGGGCCCGCTGGGCGCCTGGTGGCTGCGCGACCGCTTCGTGGGGCGCGTCCAGGTCACGGCCGGGCAGCGGATCGTCCGGGCCCGCGTCGAGGACGGCCGCCCCGTCCTGACGCTGCGCGCCCCCGACGGCCGCACCGGCGAACTGGCCGCCGATCACGTGCTGGCCGCCACCGGCTACCAGGTCGACCTGGCGGCGATGGACTTCCTCGGCCAGGGCCTGCGCACCGGCGTCACGGTCGGCGGCGGAGGGCCCCGCCTGGACGCGGGCTTCGGCTCTTCCGTCCCGGGCCTGCACTTCACGGGCCTTCCGGCGGCGGCGTCCTTCGGGCCCGTGATGCGCTTCGTCTGCGGTACGGAGTTCGCGTCCCGGCGGGTTGCGGAGGCGGTGGCGCGGTAGGGGCGCCTGAGTGGGGGCTGGGGAAGCCCTCCCGAGCGGCTGCCTGACCGGAAGGTCTGACGAGCACCCCGTCGCAAAAAGGTCGGGGTGCTCCGTTCTGTCCGGAATCCATCGGTGTCCGAGGTGCGAGAAGCATGTTCGCCATGCGGACGCGGGTGGCACGGTGGCCGCCGTCCACCGGCCCTTCCGCCGCCCCCGTGCCGCCCGCGCGCGGCTGTCGAACGGGCCCGCACACCGTTCGAGGGCGTCGGAGGGGCGGGCGCTCACGGTGATCCAACAGCGACCGGATACGCTGGCCAATGGTGGAGACAGCGACAGATCGACAATCCGTTTGATCGTCAGCAGACAGGAGTACCCCTCGTGACCGTCGTCGGGCCCTTCGGGCTGAGCGTGCGGGACCAGGCTCTTGAGGCCGATGTCCAGGCCGGGTTGGCGGCTGTCGAGGAGGGCCTGCTGGAGGCCACCAAGAGCGACGTGCCGTTCATCACCGAGGCCGCCCAGCATCTCGTCCGCGCAGGTGGCAAGCGGTTCCGGCCGCTGCTGGTGATGCTGGCCGCGCAGTTCGGCGACCCGCACACGCCGGGCGTCGTCCCCTCGGCCGTCGTCGTGGAGCTGACGCACCTGGCGACGCTGTACCACGACGACGTCATGGACGAGGCGGACGTGCGCCGCGGGGTGGCCAGCGCCAACGCCCGCTGGGGCAACTCCGTGGCGGTGCTCACCGGCGACTTCCTCTTCGCGCGCGCCTCGCACATACTGGCCGACCTCGGGCCGGAGGCCGTCCGTATCCAGGCCGAAGCGTTCGAACGCCTCGTGACCGGTCAGATCCTGGAGACGGCGGGCCCGCGGGACGGCCGCGACCCGATCGACCACTACCTGGACGTCATCGCGGGCAAGACCGGCTCGCTGATCGCCGTCGCGGGCCGCTTCGGCGCGATGATGTCCGGCGCCGACGAGACGACCGTCAACATCCTGACCCAGTACGGCGAACGCCTCGGCACCGCCTTCCAGCTCGCCGACGACGTCCTGGACATCGCCAGCGACTCCCACGAGTCCGGCAAGACCCCCGGCACGGACCTGCGCGAGGGCATCCCGACCCTGCCGGTCCTGCACCTGCGCGCCCTGGCCGACGGCGAGCACGGCACCGACAAGGACCGCGAGCTGCGCGACCTGCTGGCCGGCGACCTGACCGACGACGCCCGGCACGCCGAGGCGCTGGCCGGACTGCGCGCCCACCCGGCGCTGGAGCAGGCCCGCCGCGACACGGTGCGCTACGCGGAGGAGGCGCGGGCCACCCTGGCGCCGCTGCCGGAGTGCACGGCGAAGGCCGCGCTGGAAGGGCTCTGCGACTCGGTGGTGCACCGGGCGGGGTGACCTCCGGTAACCCTTAGGGTCCGTCTCTGTCTTTGGTCATACCGGGTCCACCCTGCGGTTGCGCGGGGCTCATCCCACCGGAGTACGCGGAGTTGGCCCCCGGGGCTGACGCGCCGGGCTGGCCGGTTTGGTGGGATGGAGAGCACCACGCCGCGGCGGAACGGGTCACAATGAGCCCGGGAGTGGGACGAGCACGTCGCGCAGCAGGCCGCCGCTTACGACGGAGGTAAGGCACATGCCACGGAACCAACCGGCACAGGTCACCGACGAATGGGACGGGGACGGGGGGCGCTCCGCGAAGCGCCGCAGAATGATGCGGTACGCCGTTCCGGCCGCCGTCGTGGGCATCACCGCGGCCACGGTCGGGCTGGTCCCGGCGTTCGCCGGCGCCGGCTCCCCGGACCTGCCGAAGATCTCCGCGCAGGACCTGATAGCCAAGGTCGCCGCGTCGGACGTGCAGCAGCTGTCGGGCACGGTCCGTACGAACACCGACCTGGGGCTGCCGTCCCTGTCGGGCGCCGGTGCCGGTGCCTTCGGCGGTGGCTCCGCGGGCCAGGGCGGCAGCGGCTCGGGCGGCAAGGACGGCAAGGGCGCCTCCGCGAGCCCGCAGAACCAGCTGATGGACCTGGCGTCCGGCTCGCACACGCTGCAGGTCGCCGCCGACGGGCCGGACAAGCAGCGGGTATCGGTCGTCGGCAAGGCCGCCGAGTACAACCTCGTGCACAACGGCCGTGACATCTGGGGCTACGACAGCAAGAGCAACACCGCGTACCACAGCACGATCCCGGCCGGAGCGGGCAAGGACGGGAAGCACGGGTCCGGCAAGTCCGGCGAGAGCGGCGACCTGAAGAACGCCACCCCGCAGGAGCTGGCCAAGAAGGCGCTCGACGCGGTCGGCGACAGCACCTCGGTGACCGTCGACGGCACGGCCAAGGTGGCCGGACGGGACGCGTACCAGCTCTCCATCAAGCCCAAGCAGGCCGGTTCCACGGTCGACTCCATCCGGATCTCGGTGGACGCCGAGACCGGCGTACCGCTGAAGTTCACGCTCACGCCCAAGGGCGGCGGCGCCGCCGCGATCGACGTCGGCTTCACCTCCGTCGACTTCGCCAAGCCCGCGGCCGGCACCTTCGACTTCAAGCCGCCGAAGGGTGCCGAGGTCGTGGACGGCGACAAGGCCCGCGCGCAGCAGCGCGCCAAGGGCGAGCGGACGGCCGGGGACCTCAAGGGCATCCTGGGGCAGTACGGCCTGGGCGGTGAGAAGGCCGCGAAGGGCAAGGGCGGCGTCGACGTCATCGGCTCCGGCTGGACCTCGATCGCCCACGTCAAGGGCGTCGGCACCGGTCTCTCCTCGGCCGACGGCAAGGGCGCGTCCGGTGACGCGGCCAAGCTGCTGGACAGCCTGGGCGAGAAGGTGGACGGAAAGTTCGGCTCCGGCCGGCTCTACAGCACCCGCCTGGTCAACGCCCTGGTGACGGACGACGGCTCGGTCTACGCCGGTGCCGTGGACAAGGAGTCCCTGATCAAGGCGGCCGAGTCCGCCAAGTGACGGCAGCGGCACGGGGCGCGGTCGGACGGCCGCGCCCCGCGCCCGGGACGGGGCCGCCGGCGCGACCGGCCGCGGTCACCGGCGCGACCTAAGGCGTGACCACAGGCGTGACCACATGGGGGAGCCGATGACGCAGCCGTCCGCCGGGGACCGGGTGATCGAGACCCGGGGGCTGACGAAGACCTACCGCGGCGGGCAATTGGCCGTCGACCGTCTCGACCTCGCCGTACCGCGCGGCAGCGTCTTCGGCTTCCTCGGGCCCAACGGCTCGGGCAAGACCACCACCATCAGAATGCTGCTCGGCCTGATCGAGCCGTCGGCGGGCGGCGCCCGGCTGCTCGGCGAGCCGATGCCGCGGGCCGCCCGCCGGGTGCTCCCCAGGGTCGGCGCCCTCATCGAGGGACCGGCGCTGTACGGCTTCCTCAGCGGGCGGGACAACCTCGTACGGTACGACGCGGCCGACCCGGCCACCGACCCCCGCACCCGCGCGCGGCGGGTGGACCACGCGCTGGAACGGGTCGGGCTGGCCGCCGCCGCCCGAAAGAAGGCACGCGCCTACTCGCTGGGCATGAAGCAGCGGCTGGGGCTGGCCGCGGCGCTCCTGCAGCCCCGCGAGCTCCTCGTGCTGGACGAGCCGACCAACGGCCTGGACCCGCAGGGCATGCGCGAGATCCGTACGCTCGTCCGGGAGCTGGCGGGCGACGGCACCACCGTCTTCCTCTCGTCCCACCTCCTCGACGAGATCGAGCAGGTCTGCACGCACGCCGCCGTGATGGCCCGCGGCCGGCTCGTCACCCAGGGCACGGTCGCCGCGCTGTCCGCGGGCACGCGGGGGCGGCTGGTGGTCGGCACGCCCGACACTGCCGACGCGGCGCGAGTGCTCAAGGAGCACGGGGTGACCGACCTCGTGGTGGCGCAGGAGCGGGTGACCGGGGACCTGCCGGCGCCGGCCGGCGGGCCGCCCGATCTGGCGGAGGTCAACGCCGCGCTCGTACGGTCCGGAGTGCGCGTACGGGCCTTCGGCGTGGAACGGGCGTCCCTGGAGGACGTCTTCGTACAGCTGACCGGGGAGGGCTTCGATGTCGCGGGTTGAGACGGCCGGGAGCGCGGAAGCGGCCGACAGCGCGGAAGCGGCCGACAGCGCGGCCGTGCGCCGTGCGCCGCGGCCGCTGTGGTCGCTCGGCCTGCTGCGCAACGAGATCGGGACGACCTTCCGGCGCTGGCGCACCCTCGCGCTGCTCGCCGTCCTCGCCGCCGTACCGGTCCTGATCGGTGTCGCCGTCAAGATCGAGACGAGCGGTGAGGGCGGTGGCCAGGGCGGCTCCGGCGGCGCGGCGTTCGTCTCCCAGATCACCAACAACGGTCTCTTCCTGGTCTTCACCGCGCTCGCCGTCACCCTGCCGGTCTTCCTGCCCCTGGCGGTCGGCGTGGTCGCCGGGGACGCCGTCGCCGGTGAGGCGCACAACGGGACGCTGCGCTACCTGCTCGTCGCACCGGCCGGGCGGACCCGGCTGCTGCTGGTCAAGTACGCGACGACGCTGACGTTCTGCCTGGTGGCGACGTTGGTCGTGGCGGTGTCGGCGCTGGTGACCGGCGCGCTGCTGTTCCCGGTCGGCGAGGTGACGCTGCTGTCCGGGACGAGCGTGCCGTTCGGCGAGGGGCTGCTGCGGGCGCTGGCGATCGCGGTCGTCGTGGCGCTGTCCCTGGTGGGGGTCGCGGCGATCGGCCTGTTCGTCTCGACGCTCACCAACAGCGGCATCGCGGCGATGGCCACCACCGTCGGACTGCTGATCGTGGTGCAGATCCTGGACACCGTCCCGCAGCTGCACGCGATCCAGCCGTACCTCTTCTCGCACCACTGGCTGTCCTTCGCCGACGTGCTGCGCGAGCCCGTCTACTGGGACCAGCTCCAGAAGAACTTCGCCCTCCAGGCGGTGTACGCGGCGGTCTTCGGCTCCGCCGCCTGGGCGCGCTTCACGGCGCGGGACGTCACGGCCTGAGCCGCGCCGCCCCGTGCCGTACGGTCACGGGCCGCCGGTGCGGCCGGCCGTCAGAAGGTGAGCTTCCAGCTGTCGAGGTAGCCGGTGTCCTGCGGCCCGAGGTCCTGCACCCGCAGCTGCCAGGTGCCGTCGGCCGGCTCGGCGGACGCGTCCACCGTGTACGTGGTGTTCACGTTCGGCGTCGAGTCCGAACCGCTGGAGTTCTTCAGCCGGTACGCCTGCCCGCTCGGCCCCACGAGGTCGATGACCAGGTCACCGCGGTAGCTGTGCTTGATGTCCACCCCGACCTGGAGGGTGGCCGGGGCGTTGCCGGTACGGCCGGAGACCGTCACCGACGAGGTCACCGCGGCGCCCGCGTCCGGGATCTGCACGTCGTCGGTGTTCTCGAAGACGGTGCCGCCGGGCGGGGTCGTCGTGCCGACGCCCAGCGTCCACACCGCGTGGGCGACGGCGTCGCTGTTGCGGTCCAGGGCGGTGACGTTGATGTTCGACGACGTGTCGCAGGAGCGGTGGTAGCAGCGGTCGAAGGGCTGGCCCGCCGTACCGCCCCACTTCTGCGCCTGCGCGGCCGTCTTGGTGTAGTCCGCGCCGGAGAACAGGCCGCCCACGGGGATGCCGACGTTCTTGAACGGCGCGTGGTCGCTGCGGCCGTCGCCCTCGGTCTCGATCTCCGTGGGGATGTTCAGCGCGGCGTAGTACGCCTTGAACACGGCCTCGATGGTGCGGTCGTCGTCGTAGACGAAGTAGCCGGGGTTGGGGGAGCCCACCATGTCGAAGTTCAGATAGCCGCTGAACTTCGACCGCTCCGTCGCGGCCAGCCGGCTCACGTAGTACTGCGAGCCGCGCATCCCCAGCTCCTCGGCGCCCCACCAGCCGAACCGCAGGTGCTTGGCGGGTTTGGCGCCCGTGCGGGCGACGGCCAGCGCGGTTTCGAGGACCGCGGCCGAGCCGGAGCCGTTGTCGTTGATGCCGGGGCCCGCGCTGACGGAGTCCAGGTGCGCGCCGGCCATCAGGACCTGGTTCGGGTCGCCGCCGGGCCAGTCGGCGATCAGGTTGTAGCCGGTGGTGCCGCCGGTGGTGAACTGCTGCACGCTGGTGGTGAAGCCCGCGGCGTCCAGCTTGCCCTTGAGGTAGTCGATCGAGGCCCGGTAGCCGGGCCGGCCGTGGGCCCGGTTGCCGCCGTTGGCGGTGGCGATCGACTGGAGCTGGCTCAGGTGCGCTTTGACGTTGGCCAGCGGCAGGTCGGGGGCGGCGGCGGTGCTGACGGTGGGGGTGGTGGAGCGGGCGGCGGCGGGCGCGGCGGTGGCCGCACCGGCCGCCCCGGGTATCGCAACGATCAGGCCGAGTACGGCACCGGCGGCGGTCAGCCCGAGGCCGCCGGGACCACTGCCGCCGCTGCTGCCAGATCTTCGAAAACGCCTGGTCGGGCGGGGTCTTGCGGCATTCCATGACATGAGGGGTCTCCGGATTCCGAACGTGGAGTGAACGGACCGTGCATGGCGCGAAGCTGATGGTGGGCGCGCCACGCGCCGCTGGCAAGGCGGAATCCGGACACCCCGACCCGCATATCGTTCCGGGGCGGGTCAGCGCTGGGCGGCACCCACCTCGGGGGCGGCTGCGGAGGCTTCGGGGGCGGGCTGCGCGGACGCGGACGCGGCTGCCGGGGCGGGCCGCCCGGCTGCCGGGGAGGCCTGCTCCGCGGGGGCCGGGGTCAGGGCCGCGGCCGTCTCCCCGACCACTTCCCGGGCCGTCTTGCGGGCCGTGGCCAGCGCTGTACGCGCGGAACGGGCGGTGCGCACCGCGTCGTACGTCAGCACCACCAGCGCCAGCCAGACGAGACCGAAGCCCGCCCAGCGCTCCACCGGCATCTCCTCGTGGAAGACCAGCAGACCGAGCGCGAACTGGAAGGTGGGCGCGAGGTACTGGAGCATCCCGAGCACGGTCAGCGGCAGCCGTACCGCCGCCGCCCCGAAGGCGATCAGCGGCAGCGCGGTGGCCACGCCGCAGCCCATGAGCAGCAGCATCCGGCCCGCCCCGCCGGTCAGGAACCCGGCCTCGCCGCGCGCGCCGAGGAAGACCAGGATGCCGAGGGCGGGCAGGAACTGCATCGCCGTCTCGGCGCTGAAGCCCTCGATGCCGCCCAGTTTCACGCCCTTCTTGACCAGGCCGTACGTGGCGAACGAGAACGCCAGCGCGAGGGAGATCCAGGGCACCTTGCCGTACGCCACGGCCATCACGACCACCGCCGCGGAGCCGATGCCCACGGCCGTCCACTGCAACGGCCGCAGCCGTTCGCGCAGCACCAGGACGCCGAAGGCGATGCTGACCAGCGGGTTGATGAAGTACCCGAGGCTGGCTTCGAGCACGTGCCCGGCGTTGACCGCCCAGATGTACAGGAACCAGTTGACGGAGATGACCGCGGCGCAGACCAGCACCATGCCGAGCCGCTTGGGCTGCCGCACCAGCTCCCGTACCCAGGACCAGCGGCGTATCGCGGCCAGGATGAGGACGGCGACCGGCAGCGACCACACCATCCGGTGGGCCAGGATCTCGGTGGGGGCCAGGTCGCCCAGCAGGTGCCAGTACAGCGGGAGGAGGCCCCACACCACGTACGCGGCAGTGCCGTAGACGAGTCCGGTGCGCTGTTCGTTCTGGGGTTGCAAGGGGCCCTCCGGAGGAATGCTGCTCCATCTGCGCCGGCGGTGGCACGGGTCGCGTTCTGAAGGTAACGCCGGACGGCCCAACTGTCATGTCCGTTCCGGGATACGGTCATGACAAGGCCGGGTTGGCGGTGCGGACCGGCCACCACGCGGCCGAAAACGACGGTGCCCGTACGGGACGTCCGAAGACGCTCCGTACGGGCACCGGAAGGCCCGTGACCGGCTGGTCAGCCGACCACTGTCCAGGTGTCGTGGCCGGCCAGCAGGGAGGCCAGGTCGCCCTTGCCCTTCTGCTCGATGGCGGTGTCCAACTGCTCACCCATGAGCGTGTCGTACACCGGGCGGTCCACGTTGCGCAGCACGCCGATGGGGGTGTGGTGCAGCGTGTCCGGGTCGGCGAGGCGGGACAGGGCGAACGCGGTGGTCGGCGAGGCGTTGTGCGCGTCGTGGACGAGCACCGCGTCCGCGCCCACCGTCGCCACGTCCACGACCTTCAGGTCACCGGTGGCCGGATCCCGTACCACGCCCTTGGCACCGAGGCCGTCCTCGGCGGGCGCGCCGAAGCGGATCGGCTGCCCGTGCTCCAGACGGATCACGGCCTCCTCGGCCTGCTGCTTGTCCTTGAGGACCTCGAAGGCGCCGTCGTTGAAGATGTTGCAGTTCTGGTAGATCTCCACCAGCGCCGTGCCCGGGTGGGCGGCGGCCGCGCGCAGCACACTCGTCAGGTGCTTGCGGTCGGAGTCGACCGTACGGGCCACGAAGGACGCCTCCGCGCCGATGGCCAGCGACACCGGGTTGAAGGGCGCGTCCAGCGAACCCATCGGCGTCGACTTCGTGATCTTGCCGACCTCGGAGGTGGGGCTGTACTGGCCCTTGGTCAGACCGTAGATCCGGTTGTTGAACAGCAGGATCTTGAGGTTGACGTTGCGGCGCAGCGCGTGGATGAGGTGGTTGCCGCCGATGGACAGCGCGTCGCCGTCGCCGGTGACGACCCACACCGACAGGTCGCGGCGCGAGGAGGCCAGGCCGGAGGCGATGGCCGGGGCGCGGCCGTGGATGGAGTGCATCCCGTACGTGTTCATGTAGTACGGGAACCGGGACGAGCAGCCGATGCCCGAGACGAAGACGATGTTCTCCTTCGCCAGACCGAGTTCGGGCATGAAGCCCTGCACGGCGGCGAGAACCGCGTAATCACCGCAGCCGGGGCACCAGCGCACTTCCTGATCGGACTTGAAGTCCTTCATGGACTGCTTGGCCTCGGCCTTGGGCACCAGCGAAAGCGCCTCGATCGTCGAGGTCCCCTCCGCGATCGTCTCAGTCATTGATGGCCTCCTTAAAGACCTCCGCAAGCTGCTCGGCCTTGAACGGCATTCCGCTGACCTGGGTGTACGAGCGGGCGTCGACGAGGTACTTCGCCCGCAGCAGCGTCGCGAGCTGGCCGAGGTTCATCTCCGGTACGACCACCTTGTCGTAACGCGCCAGCACCGCGCCGAGATTCCGCGGGAAGGGGTTGAGATGGCGCAGATGGGCCTGCGCGACCCGCCCGCCGTCCCGCCGTACGCGCCGGACGGCCGCGGTGATCGGCCCGTACGTCGAGCCCCAGCCCAGCACGAGGGTGTCGGCGCCCTGCGCGGCGGCGGCACCCTGGCCGTCCTTGACGGCCGCCTCCACCGTCGGGTCGTCGACCTCCAGGTCCGGCACCTCGATGCCGTCGACCTTCGCCTGGCGCGTCCGCACCATGAAGTCGTGGTTGGCCGGGTCGTAGGAGATGTTGCCCGTGCCGTCCTGCTTCTCGATGCCGCCGATCCGGTGCTCCAGACCGGGTGTGCCGGGCACCGCCCACGGCCGGGCGAGGGTCTGCTCGTCACGCTTGTACGGCCAGAACACCTCGGTGCCGTCGGCCAGCGTGTGGTTCGCGCCGGACGCGAACTGCACCCGCAGGTCGGGCAGTTCGTCGACCTCCGGAATGCGCCACGGCTCGGAGCCGTTGGCCAGGTAGCCGTCGGACAGCAGGAAGACCGGCGTACGGTACGTCAGCGCGATGCGCGCCGCGTCCAGCGCCGCGTCGAAGCAGTCGGCGGGCGTCTTCGGCGCCACGATCGGCACCGGCGCCTCGCCGTTGCGCCCGTACATCGCCTGGAGCAGGTCGGCCTGCTCGGTCTTGGTGGGCAGGCCGGTGGACGGGCCGCCGCGCTGGATGTCCACGATGACCAGCGGCAGTTCGAGCGAGACCGCGAGCCCGATGGTCTCCGACTTCAGCGCCACGCCCGGGCCCGAGGTGGTGGTCACCGCGAGCGCGCCGCCGAAGGCGGCGCCCAGTGCCGCGCCGATGCCGGCGATCTCGTCCTCGGCCTGGAAGGTCCGCACGCCGAAGTTCTTGTGCTTGCTCAGCTCGTGCAGGATGTCCGAGGCCGGCGTGATCGGGTACGAGCCGAGGTAGAGCGGCAGGTCGGCCTGCTGCCCGGCGGCGATCAGGCCGTACGACAGCGCCAGGTTGCCGGAGATGTTGCGGTACGTCCCCGTCGGGAACGCCTGGGTGGCCGGTGCGACCTCGTAGGAGACCGCGAAGTCCTCGGTGGTCTCACCGAAGTTCCAGCCCGCGCGGAACGCGGCGACGTTCGCCTCGGCGATGTCCGGCTTCTTGGCGAACTTCTGCCGCAGGAACGCTTCGGTGCCCTCGGTCGGCCGGTGGTACATCCACGACAGCAGGCCCAGCGCGAACATGTTCTTGGAGCGCTCGGCCTCCTTGCGGGAGAGCCCGAAGTCCTTGAGCGCCTCGATCGTCAGCGTCGTCAGCGGCACCGGGTGGACGTTGTAGGCCTGCAGCGACCCGTCCTCCAGCGGGCTGACGTCGTAGCCCACCTTCGCCATCGGCCGCTTGGTGAACTCGTCGGTGTTGACGATGATCTCCGCGCCGCGCGGCACGTCCGCCAGGTTCGCCTTCAGCGCGGCCGGGTTCATCGCCACCAGGACGTTGGGCGCGTCGCCGGGGGTGAGGATGTCGTGGTCCGCGAAGTGCAGCTGGAAGCTGGAGACGCCCGGCAGGGTGCCGGCGGGGGCCCGGATCTCGGCGGGGAAGTTCGGCAGCGTCGACAGGTCGTTGCCGAAGGTCGCCGTCTCGGAGGTGAACCGGTCGCCCGTGAGCTGCATACCGTCACCGGAGTCGCCTGCGAACCGGATGATCACCCGGTCCAGGCGACGTACCTCTTTGCCGCCGTTCTTACCGCCGTCTGTACCGCCGTCTGTACCGCCGTTCTTCCCGCCGTCGGCGCCGGTCCCGGGAGCCTGCGGCTCCCGGGTGAGCGCTCCGTCGGCCTGCTCGGCTTGGCTGCTGACCTGGCTGGTCACTGCTTCGGACCTCCCTCGGGGCGGTGGCTCGGGACTCGTCGTGCCGACCGGTCGTCCCACGAACATCGTACGTGGGTAAGGGTCGCCTTCCCTGGGCCGATCACATGATGGACGCGGACATGAGACAGCACTCTGTCAGGAATTGTCATGAAACAACCGCCCCCCGGCCCCCTTCTCCAAGACGCTCGCGTCTCGGCCTTTGGTTCTACTCCTCAGGTCCCGGACGGCCCACGGAGCCGCCCGCAACCTGCGTGGCTGACAGCGTGTCGGTTTCTCAGGAGCCCAGATACCTGAGGACGGCCAGCACCCGGCGGTGATCCCCGTCACTCGGCGACAGGCCCAGCTTGAGGAAGATGTTGCTGACGTGCTTCTCCACCGCACCGTCGCTCACCACCAGCTGCCGCGCGATCGCGGAGTTCGTCCGCCCCTCGGCCATCAGCCCCAGGACCTCCCGCTCGCGTGGCGTGAGGTTCGCCAGCACGTCCTGCTTACGGCTGCGGCCGAGCAGCTGCGCGACCACTTCGGGGTCCAGCGCGGTGCCCCCCTCGGCGACCCGGACCACCGCGTCGACGAACTCCCGCACTTCGGCTACCCGGTCCTTGAGGAGATAGCCGACGCCGTGACTGGATCCCGCGAGCAATTCCGTCGCGTACTGCTCCTCCACGTACTGCGACAGCACCAGCACCCCCAGCCCCGGGTGATCACGCCGCAGCCGGACCGCGGCCCGCACCCCCTCGTCCGTGTGCGTCGGCGGCATCCGTACGTCCGCCACCACCACGTCCGGCAGCTCACCCTCGGCCACCAGCTCCCCGATGACCTTGATCAACGCGTCGGCGTCGCCCACCCCCGCCACGACGTCGTGCCCACGGTCGGTGAGCAACCGGGTCAGGCCCTCCCGAAGCAGCACCGAGTCCTCGGCGATGACCACCCGCACCCTGTCCTCCACGGCTCTTCCTGCCCCCCACGTCTTGATATTTCCCCACCCTGCGCCCCCAGCATCCCAGCATCCGATCCCGGCCGCCCCCACCCGCCCCGAATCGGCGGACACGACTCCGGACGGGACGAGGCGTCACGCGGGACCGGCCGGGGGCCGCACCGGATGGGCGGGCGGTGGCGGGGGCCATTCCGGACGGGACGGGGGTGGGGTGGGGTGAGGCGGAAGGGGAGGGGGAACGGGGCAGGACCGGGGCGAGTCGTGGTCTGGGCTGCTGGGCTGCTGGGCTGCCCGGCCGCCGGGTTGCCGGGTTGCCGGGCTGCCCGGATCACCCGGGCTGCCCGGACCGCCCGGACCGCCCGGACCACTCAGGTGGGCCGGGGCGCGGGCAGGTGGAACGGTCAGCCCGGCCCGGGCCTGGTCCGGGCGGCCGGGTCAGGCGCGCCAGGGAAGGTCTGCCGTGACGTTGGTCGGGCCGCCCGGAGGGGAGTCGACGACCAGGAGGCCGTCGACCGCGCTGAGCCGCTCGGCCAGTCCCGCCAGCCCGCTGCCGGTCTCCGTGCTCGCGCCCCCCTGCCCGTCGTCCGAGACGAGCACCATGAGCCGGTCCGCCACCCGCCACACGTCCACGGAGGCGCTGCCCGCCCGGGCGTGCTTGGAGACGTTCTGGAGCAGTTCGGAGACGGTGAAGTAGGCGATGCCCTCGATGGCCGCGGCCGGGCGGTGGTCCAGGTCCACGGAGACCTTGACCGGCACCGTGCAGCGGGCGGCGAGGGCCGACAGCGCCGGGCCCAGCCCGCGGTCGGTGAGGATCGCCGGGTGGATGCCGCGCGCGAGGTCGCGCAGCTCCTGGAGGGCGATCTTCACCTCGCCGTGTGCCTCGTCCACCATCTTCGCGGCGGCCTCCGGGTCCCGCGCCAGCTTCTCCTTCGCCAGGCCCAGGTCCATCGCCAGCGACACCAGCCGGGCCTGTGCGCCGTCGTGCAGGTCCCGCTCGATGCGCCGCAGGTCGGCGGCGGCGGTGTCCACGACCACCCCGCGGTCCGTCTCCAGCTCCGAGACGCGCGTGGCGAGCAGGGAGGGGCCGAGCAGCCCGTGCACCAGGACACGGTCCACGTGCGTCAGGCCGCGTATCAGCCACGGTCCGGCCAGGACCAGCAGCAGGCCGAGGCCGCTGGCTATCGCCATGCCGGGCGGGGAGTCCAGGTAGAGGCCGTCTCCCCGGCCGTTGCCCCACAGCTGGATGCCCGGCTGGTCGAGGTAGGCGGGGAACGTCCACTGCCACAGCGGGTAGAGGAACAGGGACCAGGCCACCGTCCAGAACGTCACGGCGAAGACGAAGGCGAAGACCGCCCAGGGGAAGTGGAGTATCGAGTACAGGAGATGGCGCCAGGAGGCACCGCTCTTGAGCACCGCGCAGACCCAGCTCATCATCCCCGGCTTGGCGGGGCGCACCGGCTCCGGGTGCTCCACGTCCAGTTCCAGCAGCGCGCGCGCCCGGATCCGCTCCAGGTTTCCGAACCCCCGGCAGCCGATCAGCGCGCCCGCGAGCACCGGTATGCCCAGGAAGGTGATCAGCAGGCCCGCACCGATCGAGACCATGGCGACGGCGTAACTGAACATCACGCAGGCGACCGGGAGGCTCAGGAGGAGGTAGAGGAACTCCCGCCAGGTACGGCCCGCGAACGGGGCGCGCAGGGCGACGGGCACGCGCGAGGTCGCCGGTGCGGGGGAGGGGGGTCCGTAGGCGGTGTCCATGGTCTCGTCGTCCGTTCTGCCAGGTCCGGGTCGGCCTGCTGCCGGCGCCGTTGTGCACCTCCGGCAGCGTCCAGTTGCTGCCGTGCCGTCAGAACCGCTGCATCCGGCTCTTCCGACTACCTCAAGCCTCCGCGCTCGCCGCCGCCCGCACCATGAGGGAAAGCGCAGTCTTCACCCTGGGGTTTTCCCCACCCCGCAGCCCGTACGGAGCCCGTAGGGAGTCCGCACGGAGTCCGTAGGGAGGCCGCACGGAGCCTGTACGGAGCCTGTACGAGCCCGTAGGGAGTCCGTACGGAGCCCGTACGAGCCCGTAGGAAGTCCGTACGGAGCCCGTACGAGCCCGTAGGAAGTCCGCACGGAGCCCGTGCGAGCCCGTAGGGAGTCCGTACGCGGCCCGTGGCCGCCGTGCGGTCAGCCGCCGGCGCCCACGCCGTTCCGCCGGCCTGCCCGCTCTCCCTCGCCCCGTTCCCGCTCGCCCCGCTGCCCCTTGTCCCGCCCGCGCGCCTTCCCGCCGCCGCGCGCCACCGCTCCCGCTCCGGCCCGCGCGCCCTTGCCCGCGGCCTGGCGACCGTCCTCGTCCCCCGCCCGGCCCCGCCACGGCAGTTCGGCCGTCACCCGTGTCGGCCCGCCGGCCGGTGAATCGAGGACGAACACCCCGTCCACCGAACCCAGCCGTTCCGCGAGCCCGGCCATCCCGCTGCCGCCGTCCAGCCGCGCACCGCCCCGTCCGTCGTCCTGGACCTGGATCAGCAGCCGGTCCTGGGCGCGCCAGAGCTCCACCCGCGCCGCCCGCGCGCCACTGTGCTTGGCGACGTTCTGGAGCAGTTCGGAGACGGTGAAGTAGGCGATGCCCTCGATCGCCGGCGCGGGCCGCTGCGCCACGTCCACCTCCACCGTGACCGGGACCGTGCAGCGACCCGCCAGTGAGGTGAGGGCCGGGCCCAGCCCGCGGTCGGTAAGGATCGCCGGGTGGATGCCGCGCGCGAGGTCGCGCAGCTCCTGGAGGGCGAGCTTCACCTCGCCGTGCGCCTCGTCGACCATCTGGGCCGCCGCGTCCGGATCCTCCAGCAGCTTCTCCTTGGCCAGACCGAGCCCCATGGCCAGGGCCACGAGCCGGGCCTGCGCCCCGTCGTGCAGGTCACGTTCGATCCGGCGCAGGTCGGCGGCGGCGGTGTCGGAGACCGTCGCGCGGTCCAACTTCAGCTCGGCGATCCGCCGCTCCAGTTCGTCGGAGGGCGACAGCAGACCGCGCACCATCATCCGGTCCACGTTGGCCAGTCCGCGCGCGATCCAGGGCAGCGCGGGCCAGAGCAGGAAGAACGAGGCGATCGTCAGCGGGAAGGTCAGGATCGACCACGGCAGCCGGATGAACGCGTACAGCGCGTGCCGCCACCCGACCGGGTCCTTCAGGCGCAGCCACAGCCAGGTGAAGAAACCGTTCCCCGCCGTGTGCAGCGGGCTGGGCTCGTCCACCCGTACGCCCAGCAGACACCGTGCGCGGGCGCGCTCCAGCTTCCCGTACTGACGGCACACCAGGAGCCCCGCCGCGAGCAGCGGCAGCCCCACGACGGTGACGGACAGCCCGATGCCCGCCACCAGCCAGACGGTCAGTACGGCGAAGGCCAGGACGCCCAGCGGGAGGTTGGTCAGGAGATGGGCGACCTCCCGCCAGGTCGCGGCGGACAGCGCGGCCCGGGGCGGCGGCAGGGGATCGCCACCGTCGGGACGGTGGCCGTGACCGATGGCGCCCGGCACCGGTGCGGTCCCTCCGGAGAGGTGATCGTGGCGTCGGTCGTGAGCGGAAGGTGCGGTCATACGCCCTAGCTTGCCGGTCACCACCCGGGCCGACCATGGGGGCCGTCGGTGACCAGAGGTGGGGTTTTCCTCACCCTGCCGCCCCGGGCCGCCCCGGGCCGCGGCGGCCACGGCGGGCGCGGCTTGTGCGAAGGCGGACACGGCAGCTTGGATCTCTGACATGAGTGAGCACCAGCAGGGACCGTACGGGCAGCAGCCGTCCTACGGACAGCAAGGGCCGTATGGCCAGCAGCCGCCCAACGGGCAGCAGGCCCCCAACGGGCAACAGGCGCCGAGCGGACAACAACCGCCCTATGGGCAGCAGCCGCCCTACGAGGCGTACGGGCAGGGCCAGGGACAGGGCCAGGCATCTGGTTACGGAGCGCCTGGATACGGGGCACCTGGATACGGAGCGCCCGGATACGGCGCGCCGGGACAGCAGGGGTACCCGTACGGAACTCCGCAGGCGGGCGGGCCGCCCATAGGCATGCTCGCAGGCCAGGGGGCGCGACTCGGGGCACGGGCGCTGGACGGGGTCTTCCAGGCCGTCGCCGTCGTCGTCATCCTCGTGGTGGTCGGCATCGTCCAATCCCTGCTGCCGCGCGGTGCCGGAGTGGGCATACCGACGGCCTTGGCCGGGATCGTCGGCGTGGTCGCGGTGCTGCTCTACGAGCCGTTCATGAACTGGAAGTACGGCGGCACGTTCGGCAAGCAGATCTGCGGTCTGCGCATCGCCCGGCTGAGCGACGGGGCGGCACTGACCTTCGGGCAGGCACTCGGGCGTTGGGCCGTGGTGATCCCGATGGGGTTCGTGCCGTTCCTGGGGCTGATCAATGTGCTGTGGTGCTGCTGGGACGAACCGTTCCGGCAGTGCTTGCACGACAAGGTGGCCGGCACCGTGGTGGTCAAGCGCAAGTAGGCGCTGGTCAGGAGCTGCCGGACCGGTAGGAGCCGGGCGGCCCGGAGGCTGTCGGCCCGAGGGCGGGCACCCGGGGCGCGGCCGGGGCGGGTGACGGACAGGCGGCCGGGGGCAGGTGGTTCCGGGGCGGGGGAGGCGAGTCGTATCGTGTCGCGGTGCGGTGGGGTGGGTTCCGGTTCTAGTACGGGGGCGTGGTCGGCATGGTGAACGCTGAGGCCGGACAGCGGGTGACGTTGCGACGGCTGGTGCTGGCGGGCGAACGGCGGCGGGTCGACCTGGTGGTGCCCGCGCACGAGCCGATCGGCGCGCTGCTGCCCGAGATCCTGCGGGCGGCCGGTGACCGGGCGGCGTACGAGCCGCCGACGTGCCGTCTGGTGACGGCGGGCGGAGCGGTGCTCGCGCGGAGCGAGACGCTTGCTTCTGCGAACGTGGCGGACGGTTCCGTCGTGCGACTGGTACGGGAGCACGGTGCGCCCGATATTCCGGCCGGGCGGGGCGTGAACGGTGAGCCGGAGGGTGGCCGGGACGGACCCGACGAACGCGGCGGCGACGGCAGTGATGGCGGCCACGAGGGCCGCGACTACCGCGAAGGCCGAGGCGGGTACGTCCGGCAGTGGGACGAGCGGAGTCGGACATGGGCGGCGGTCGTGGCCGCCGTGCTGCTCACGGTCGTCGTCGGCGTGTTCGCAGGCGACCGGTACGGGCTGGGCCGGGCCGGCCTGTGGCTCGGCCTGGCCGCGGTGGCCGCGGCCGGAGCCGGTGCGGCGGCCGGCCTCCTGCTCCCCCGGAAGGCGCCGGCCACCGCGCTGCTCCTGGTGGGCGGAACGCTCGGCGTGTTCGCCTCCTGGGGCGCGACGCCGGACGGCGCCCCGCGCCTGGCCGCTGTCGGGCTGACGGTGGCGGCCGTACTCGCGCTGCTCGGGCTCTGTACGGGCCTGGGGCGGGGCGGACTCGTCGGAGCGGCGGCCGTCGCGGCCGCGGCCGGCGCGTGGGCCATCGGGCTGGCGGTCGCCGACCCGGCCCGTACCGGTGTCGTGCTGGGCGTGGTCTCGGTCCTCGTACTGGGATGTCTGCCGCGGCTCGCGCTGGCGTCGGCCGGGCTGACGCGCCTGGACGACCGCCACTCCGGAGGCGCGCCGGTCAGCAGGCACCGGGCCGCGGCGGCCCTGGGCGCCACGCACCGCGGGCTCACCCTGGCCGCCGTCACGACGGCCGGATCGGCCGGGGCGGCCGGTGTGCTGGCCGTCAGTGGTACCGGGGGCGCGTCCGGAACGGCGGACGGCTGGACGGTGACGGCAGCGGTGCTGCTGAGCGTCGTGCTGTTCTCGCGGGCGCGGGCCTATCCGCTGGTCCTGGAGGTCGTGGCGCTGCTGGTGGCCGGTGCGGCGGTCTGCGTACGGCTCGTCCTGCTGTGGGGGGCCGACGGCGGGAATCCGGCTGCGGCGCTGACCCTGCTGTGCCTGTTGGTGCTGCTGCCGCTCGCCGCCCTCGCGGTGCGGCCGCCGGAGCACGTACGGCTGCGGGCGCGGCACCTGATGAACGTGGTCGAGTCGGTGAGCGTGGTGGCGCTGATTCCGGTCGCCCTCGGGGCGCTCGGGGTGTACGGCGGTCTGCCGGACCTGTTCTGACCAGCCGGCCGGCCGCGAAGGACCGGCCGGGTCGACGAAAATGATCGGCCGCGACGGTCGGCCGGAGCGATCAGTCCGACCAGAAGGGGCGGCGGAGGGGTTCATGTCGGGACAGCCAGGACAGGCGGGGCAGCCATGGCAGCCATGGCAGCCAGGACAGGCGGGGCAGCCGGAGCAGTCAGGTGCGGGGGAGTCAGGGCGGGCGGGACAGGCAGGCCGGGCGGGACAGGGAGGGCCGCCGGGGCAGCTGGGGTCACCGGGGCAGCCGGGGTCACCGGGGCAGCCAGGTCGGCCGGGGCCGGTGGTGCCGCCGATGCCTGGGTATGCGCCGGGGGTGAGTGGTGGAGTGGTGCCGGCAGGTGGTGCCGTCGGTGGCGGGACGGCGCCGACGGTTCCTGCCGGGGCGCCCGGGGGCACGCCTGTGGCGCCCGCACCGGTGGTCGCGCCGTTGCCCGGGGTTGGCGCCGCGCCCGGGGCTGGGGCCGCGCCCGCGCCTGTACCCGCGCCGGCACCCGTCATACCGGCCGGCCCGGTCGGTCCGGCCGCCCCTGCCTCAGGTGTGCAGCCGCAAATACATCAGCCGCATCACTCCTCCTCGGCCCCCACCTCCGCCCTCACCACGGCCCCCACCTCGGCCCTCGCCACCACCCCCACCCCGGTCTCCGTCCCCGTCCTCCCGCCCGAGCTCGACGGTGTGCAGGCCAAGCCCCGGCACGGCGAGACCGTCGCCCGTAGGGCCGGGCGGGCGCTGCGGCGGGTGTTCGCCTCCTCGGCGGCGGCCGAGACCGAGGCCGTCACGCGCGCCGCGCACGCCATCCAGCAGCCCGTGACCACCGGACGCCAGCTGGCCGTCTCCAGCATCCGCGGCGGTGCGGGCAAGTCCACGGTCGCCGCGCTGCTGGCCCTCACGTACGCGCACTACCGCTCGGACCCGGTGCTCGCGGTGGAGGCCGACCCGGCGTTGGGCACGCTGCCGCACCGGCTGGGCGTGCGGGAGGTGCGCTGGTCCGGCACCGATCTGGCGCAGATCGTCGACCCGTCCATGCTGATCACCGACCTGACCGGTTACCTCCTGCCGTTCACGGGCGGCGGCTGGCTGCTGCCCGGCAGTCAGGGCTCGATCGGTGCGCGGCTGGACCTCGACACGTACCGCATCGTCATGACCTCCCTGCGCCGCCACTTCGCGACCACGGTCGTGGACTGCGAGACGCTGCCGGCCGAGGTGGCGCGTACCGCGCTGGTCACCACCCAGGCGCGCGTCCTGGTGACGCCGGCGACCGTGGAGGGCGTACGGGCGACCAAGTCCGTACTGGAGTGGATGGGCGGGGTGCACCGCGGGCTGCTGCCGACCGCCGTCGTCGTGCTCAACCACACGTCGCCCGACGGGGGCATCGACGTACGCAAGGCCGTCGAGCACCTGGGGGCGGGCGGCGCGGCGGTGCTACCGCTGCCGTACGACCGGCATCTGGCCGGCGGCGGTGCCGTCCGTACGGAGCTGCTGGGCGAGCGGACGCGGGAGGCGGCGGCGCGGCTGGCCGCCGAGGTGATGGACCGGGCGGTCTCGCGCGGGCCGGGCGGCAGGCAGCGCGACGGCGCGCGCGAAGGCTGAGCCGCCGCGCGCGGTGCCACGGGGACGTGCGCGGTGCCACGGGGGAGATGCGCGGTGCCACGGAGGACGTGCGCGGTGCCACGGGGACCTGTGAGGGGCCCTCGGCGCAGGGGCCAGGTGGGGCGAAGTCGGGCCATAGCTGCCCGCCAGGTGACGCGACTGCTCACCTGGGGCGGGCCAGGGCCTAGACTCCCGTGCGTACAGATCGTCGAAGTCGTTGAACAAGAGCAGTCAGGGAGCGAGGGCGGACGTGCCGGACGCGACCGTACGCACCAGCCTTGCCGCGGACTATTTCCAGGGGTACTCGGTCGTCGGGCTCATCGCCGTGATCGGTGTGCTCTTCGTGGCCGTGGCCTTCGGTGCCGGGCGGCTGCTGCGGCCCGTGGTGCCCACCCCGGAGAAACTGCTCACCTACGAATGCGGCGTGGACCCGGTGGGCGAGGGCTGGGCACACACCCAGGTCCGCTACTACGTCTACGCCTTCCTCTACGTGATCTTCGCCGTCGACTCGATCTTCCTGTTCCCCTGGGCGACGGTCTTCGCCGCCCCCGGTTTCGGCGGCGTCACGCTGGTGGAGATGTTCATCTTCCTCGGCTTCCTCGCCGTCGGCCTGCTCTACGCATGGAAGAAGGGCGTCCTGGAATGGACGTGACGAACGCGAGGCCGGCCACCGCGACGGGCACCGAACTGCCCGTCGTGTCCGCCGGCGGCACCGTCGAACGACGCCGGCTGGGCCCGCTCGCCCGGCTGGCTCCCGAACCCATGAAGGTGGTTCTGAACTGGGGCCGCCGCTACAGCCTGTGGGTCTTCAACTTCGGGCTGGCCTGCTGCGCGATCGAGTTCATCGCCGCGTCGATGGCGCGGCACGACTTCATCCGGCTGGGCGTGATCCCGTTCGCGCCGGGGCCCCGGCAGGCGGACCTCATGATCGTCTCCGGCACGGTGACGGACAAGATGGCGCCCGCGGTCAAGCGGCTGTACGAGCAGATGCCGGAGCCGAAGTACGTCATCTCCTTCGGCGCCTGCTCGAACTGCGGGGGGCCCTACTGGGACTCGTACGCGGTCACCAAGGGTGTCGACCAGATCATTCCCGTTGACGTGTACGTACCGGGGTGCCCGCCCCGTCCCGAGGCGCTGCTCCAGGGGATTCTCAAGCTCCAGGAGAAGATCGCCCGCGAGTCGCTGGGCGAGCGGTACGGGGCCGCGGGCAGCGGCGCCGCGGCGAACGGGCCGTCGGCTGCCGCGTTGCGCAGCGGGCTGGTGACGCCGCCTGCGCCGGGGTCGCCGGCCGAGGCGGGGACACCGGCCGAGGCGGGGTCCGAGGCCGCGGCGGGGTCCGAGGGCAAGGCGTCCGGAGACGAAGCCGACACCGGCGGCGGGAAGCCGAAGGGAGCGGGGGACCAGTGAGCGACGAACAGCCTCCGGTCCCGCCGGCCGAGGGGACGCCCGCCGACGCGGCCGGAGCCGCCGGGGCGTCGTCCGAGCCGACCGGGTCCACCGGGTCCATCGGGACCACCGGGACCACCGGGACCACCGAGTCCTCTGAGCAGGCCGAGGCGCCGCCCGCGCCGCCCGTCGGGTGGCTGCCCGGTTTCGCCGCCGACCTCTTCGGCCCCGGCGCGACCGCCGACGAGGCGTACGACCTGCTGACCGTCGACGTACCCGCCGACGCCTGGATCCCGGCGCTCACCGCCGCCCGCGACGACCTCGGGTGCAGCTACTTCGACTGGCTGAGCGCCGTCGACGAGCCCGGCACCGGCTTCCGCGTCTGCGCCCACCTGGCCGACATCGCCCGGCCCGGCCGCGTACGGCGCCTGGTGCTGCGCACCACCGTCCCGCACGAGGCGGCCGTACTGCCGACCGCCACCGAGGTGTACGCGGGCGCGGGCTGGCACGAGCGGGAGACGCACGAGATGTTCGGCGTGGACTTCACCGGCCACCCGTACCTGGAGCCCTTGCTGCTCCCCGAGAACTTCGAGGGCCACCCGCTGCGCAAGGACTTCGTGCTCGCCGCGCGGGTCGCCAAGGCGTGGCCGGGCGCGAAGGAGCCGGGCGAGTCCGAGCACGGCGGGCCCAAGCGCCGCCAGATGCTGCCGCCCGGTGTGCCCGACCCGAACGAGTGGGGGCCGCTGAAGGGCCAGCTGCCGCCTGCTCCGGCCAGGCCCGCGCGTGGTGCGCGTGCGGCCGGTGGGGCCCGTGCGGCTGCCGGAGCGGCGGGGGAGCGGCCTGCTCGCCGTACGCGTACGGCGAGCGCCGGCTCGGCGAGCCAGCAGAGCGCCGCGGACAGCGCACAGACACCGGGCACGGACGCGGGGGCCTCCGCCACGTCCCCGCCCGCCGCTCCGGCTTCGGCCCCGGCCCCGACTTCGACCTCGGGTTCGGCCCCGGCCGCCCGGCCGGAACGCCCTGCCCGCCGGACGCGCAGCGCCAGCCAGGGCTCGGCCAGCCAGCAGCCGGCCGCCCCGCAGGCCGGGCAGCCGTCCGACAAGGCATCAGACAAGGCGTCCGACGAGACATCCGGCCCGGCGACCGGCAAGGCATCCGGCCGGGCGTCCGCCGCCACCGGCTCCTCGGACGCCCCGTGGCACCACGCCCGCCCCGCGTTCGAGGACGAGCCGGAGACCGGCGAAAAGCGTGCGCCCGAATCCGGTGCCGCATCCACCCCTGAGGCCGCGCCCGAATCCGAAGCCGCGCCCGCCCCGGATGCTGCACCCGCCCCTGAGGCCGCGCCCAAATCCGGTGCCGCACCCACCCCGGAAGCTGCACCCGCCCCGGGCACAGCACCCACCCCGGAAGCTGCACCCGCCCCGGGCACAGCACCCACCCCGGAAGCTGCACCCGCCCCGGGCACAGCACCC
Source organism: Streptomyces paromomycinus (assembly GCF_003865155.1). Lineage (NCBI taxonomy): Bacteria > Bacillati > Actinomycetota > Actinomycetes > Kitasatosporales > Streptomycetaceae > Streptomyces > Streptomyces paromomycinus. The sequence goes on from NZ_BHZD01000001.1 coordinate 5,419,177, forward strand.
ACCCCCGAAGCCTCCCCCACCCCCGAAGCCGCTCCCACCCCCACCCCCACCCCCGAAGAAAAACCCGCAGCCGACGACAAACCCGAGCCCCCCGCCACCACCCCTGGTGACGGCACCGGCACCGGCACCGGCCCCATCGACGCAGCGGAAGAAGGCGGGACCAGACCATGAGCGACGCCCTCGACATCGCCCTGCGCCTGATCGCCGTCTTCGTCGCCTTCCTGGTCTTCCCGCTGGTCATCGGCCAGACCGAGCACAAGGTCATGGCCCATATGCAGGGCCGCCTCGGGCCCATGTACGCGGGTGGCTTCCACGGCTGGGCGCAGCTGGTCGCCGACGGGGTGAAGTTCGCGCAGAAGGAGGACGTCGTCCCGGCCGGTGCCGACCGGCGGATCTTCCAGCTCGCACCCGCTGTCGCGCTGCTGCCGTACCTGCTGGTGCTGATCGCCATCCCGCTCGGCCCGGACAACGCGGTCGGGCAGTCGCTGGACGCGGGCATCTTCTTCGTCCTCGCCGTGATGGGTGTCGGCGTCCTGGGCTCGCTGATGGCGGGCTGGGCGTCGGCCAACAAGTTCTCGCTGCTCGGCGGATTGCGTACGGCCGCCCAGCTGCTCGCGTACGAGCTGCCGATGCTGCTCGCCGCGGCGTCCGTCGCGATGGCCGCCGGAACGCTCTCGCTGCCCGGCATCCTGGACGCCTTCCACTGGTGGTGGGTGCCCTGGCAGATCGTCGGCGGCCTGGTCTTCTTCACGGCGGGGCTGGCCGAGCTCCAGCGGCCGCCGTTCGACATGCCGGTCGCCGACTCCGAGATCATCTTCGGCGCGTACACCGAGTACACCGGGCTGCGCTTCGCGCTGTTCCTGCTTGCCGAGTACGCGGGCATCCTCGTCCTGTGCGCCCTGACCTCCGTGCTCTTCCTCGGCGGCTGGCACGGACCGTTCGGCGCCGACGGGCTCGGCTGGCTGTGGACGCTGCTGAAGACCGCGGTCCTCGCCTTCGGCGTGATCTGGCTGCGCGTCAGCTACCCGCGGCTGCGTGAGGACCAGCTGCAGAAGCTGGCCTGGACGGTGCTGATCCCGCTGGCCCTCGCCCAGATCGCCCTCACCGGCGTCGTCAAGGTGGTGATCTCGTAATGGCCCCGGAGAATCCGGAGAAGAAGTCCGGCTGGCCCGGCAGCGGCCTCGCGAAGGGCTTGGCCGTGACCCTCCGTACGATGACGAAGCGTTCGGTCACCGAGCAGTACCCGGAGGTCCAGCCCGAACTGGCCCCGCGCACCCGAGGTGTGATCGGACTGTTCGAGGAGAACTGCACGGTCTGCATGCTGTGCGCGCGCGAATGCCCGGACTGGTGCATCTACATCGACTCCCACAAGGAGACGGTGCCGCCCGCCGCACCCGGCGGCCGCGAGCGCAGCCGTAACGTCCTGGACCGCTTCGCCATCGACTTCTCCCTCTGCATGTACTGCGGTATCTGCATCGAAGTCTGTCCATTCGACGCGCTGTTCTGGTCGCCGGAGTTCGAGTACGCCGAGACCGACATCCACAACCTCACCCACGAGCGGGACAAACTCCGCGAATGGATGTGGACGGTCCCGGAGCCGCCCGCCCTCGACCCCGCTGCCGAGGAGCCCAAGGAAATCGCCGCGTCCCGCAAGGCCGCCGACAAGCTCGCCGCGCAGGAAGCGGCCGAACGGCAGGCCGCGCAGCAGGCGGCCGAGGAAGCAGCCCGGAACACCGCCCAGGAACAGGAGGGGGAAGCGTGACGCTCGCCGCCGCAAGCCACGGTTTCCTCTCCCCGACCGGGGTCGAGATCGCCTTCCTCCTGGTCGGTCTCGTCACCCTCGGCGCGGCCGTGGTCACCGTCACCACCAAGCAGCTGGTGCACGCCGCCCTGTGGCTGGTGGTCGCCCTCGGCGGTATCGCCGTGGAGTACCTGCTGCTGACCGCGGAGTTCGTCGCCTGGGTGCAGGTCCTGATCTATGTCGGGTCCGTCGTCGTGCTCCTCCTGTTCGGACTGATGCTCACCAAGGCGCCCATCGGCCGCTCCGAGAACGCCGACTCGGGCAATCGCTGGGCCGCGATCACCGTGGCCGCCGCCTCCGCCGCCGCTCTGGTCTGGGTCGTCGTGGACGCGTTCCGTACGACCTGGATCGACCTGGACGGCGCGGTCCAGGGCTCCACCGAAGCCTCCGGGCGCAGCCTGTTCCAGTACTGGGTGCTGCCGTTCGAAGCGCTCTCCGTCCTCCTCCTCGCCGCCCTCGTCGGCGCGATCGTCCTCTCCCGCAAGAACGACGACCGGGGACAGACCGGAGACCGGACGCGGACCGCCGACCGCGCGCGACCCCGCGACCCCGCACGCACCCGAGAGGACCGAGGCTGATGCATCTCGCCTACCCCGCCGTCCTCGCCGTCCTCCTGTTCTGCGTCGGCCTGTACGGCGTCCTCGCCCGCCGCAACGCGATCCTCGTCCTGATGTCGGTCGAGCTGATGCTCAACGCCGTCAACCTGAACCTGGTGGCGTTCGACGTCTGGCTGCGCGACAAGCTGCACGCCGGCCAGGCGCTCACCCTCTTCACCATCGCCGTGGCCGCCGCCGAGATCGGCATCGGCCTGGCGATCGTCCTGCTCGTCCACCGCAACCGCGGCAGCTCCGACGTGGACCGCCTCCGGGACCTCGCCGAGCGCCCGGACGGCAGCGACCCGGACAGCAGCGACCCGAACGACGACACCACCGGCGGCGCGGACGGTGTCGCCGGCCGGCCGCGGCCGGACCACCGGGCGGAGGCCGCCGCGTGACGACCACGACCACCGCCGTACTCGTACCCCTCCTTCCCTTCCTCGGCGCCCTCGCGGGCCTCCTCCTCGGCCGCCGGGCGCCCGGCTTCGTGCGCCCGCTGGCCATCCTGCCGACCGTCGCCGCGGCCGCCCTGGCCGTCGTCGTGGCCGTCTCCCAGGGCGGCGGCGCCGGTGCCGGGAAGACCCCGGTGGACGCCGCGACCCGGCTCACCCCGACCGGCTCCGTCCCCATCGACCTCGCCCTGCACATCGACGGCTTCGCCGCCCTCGTCGCCGTCCTCGTGGCCGTCGTCGCCTGCTGCGTGCAGCTCTACTCGACCGGCTACCTGCGCGACGACCCGCGCTACCCCTCCTACGCCGCCCTGGTCTCCCTCTTCACCGCCGCGATGCTGCTGGTCGTCTACTCCGGCGACCTGATGGTGCTGCTGGTGGGCTGGGAGATCATGGGCATCTGCTCGTACTTCCTGGTCGGCCACTACTGGGAGACCGAAGCCGCCCGCTCCGCCTCCCTCAAAGCGTTCCTCGTCACCAAGCTGGGCGACGTCCCCTTCCTCTTCGGCATCTTCGCGCTCGCCGCCGACGCCGGTACGTTCCGCATCACCGGCATCCTCAAGACCGTGGCCGTCGGCGGCCTGGACCACCCCACGCTCATCGCGCTGCTGCTCCTGGCCGGTGTCGCGGGCAAGTCGGCGCAGTTCCCGCTGCACACCTGGCTGCCCGACGCGATGGCCGGCCCGACCCCGGTCTCGGCCCTCATCCACGCGGCCACCATGGTCGCCGCCGGTGTCTACTTCGTCGCCCGTCTCCTCCCCGTCTTCGCGGCGTCCGCCACCGCGATGGTCGTGCTCGCCGTCATGGCCGCGGCCACCATGGTCGGCTCCGGCCTCGCCGCCCTGGCGCAGGACGACATCAAACGCGTCCTGGCCTATTCGACGGTCGGCCAGCTCGGCTACATGACCGGCGCCCTGGCCGTCGGCGACCGCGGCGCCGCCGTCTTCCACCTCCTGTCGCACGGCGCGTTCAAGGCCCTGCTCTTCCTCGCCGCCGGTGTGGTCATCCACGCCGCCGGCACCAACTCGCTGGCCGCCATGTCACGGATGCGCGGCCTGGCCCGGCGCATCCCCGACGCCTACTGGACGATGACGGTCGCGCTGCTCGCCCTGGCCGCCATCCCCCCGTTCGCCGGCTTCTTCTCCAAGGAAGCCGTCCTGGGCGCCGCCGAACACGCCGCCACCGGCCACGCGACGGCCTCCGGCACGCTCGCCGCCGTCCCCACGGCGGCCGGCTGGACCGTCCTGATCGCCGGCCTGCTCACCGCCCTCCTCACCGCCGGGTACGCGACCCGGCTGTGGCTGCTGGCCTTCCACGGCAAGGGACCGGAACCCGCCCCCGACCACGGCAAGCAGCCGGTCGTCATGAACGCCGTGCTGTGGGTGCTGTTCGTCCCCACCCTCGCGCTGGGCCTCACCACCCCCGTCCTGCCCGACTGGTTCGACGGCCGCTCGCTGACCCCGACCCTGACCACCTCCGTCCTGGGCACCGGCGTCGCCCTCGTCGGCGCCCTGATCACCTACGGTGCCTGGCGGCACACCACCGCTCTGGCGGCGCGCGTCCCGCTCGGCGCGGTCGCCGTGGACCCGGACGCCGCCCCCGCGGACTCCGAGGAGCGCGCCATCGCCACCCACGCCGCGGCCTACGGCGACAACGCCGGCGCCCCGGACCCCGCAGACCCCGGCCGGCTCCTCCTGGGACCGCTGCACCGCCCCGCCGCCGTCGGCTTCCACTTCGACGCCGTCTACACCGCCCTGTTCGTCCGGCCGGTGCGGGCCGCCGCCCGGCTCGTGCGCTTCCTCGACCGCGAGGTCGTCGACACGTACGTCCACGGCGCGGGCACCGCCTCCCGCTGGCTGGGAGCCGCCGTCCGCCGCGCCCAGACCGGCAATGTGCAGACCTACCTGGGCGCGCTGCTCGCGGGCTCGCTCGTCCTGGCCGTCGCCGTCGTCCTCGTCGCTACGGGCACGGGAGCCTGACCGTGAATCACACCGCTATGCAGCTTCTCCTCGCGGCCGTCGTCGTCCTCCCCCTGCTGGGCGCGGTCGCCGCCCTGCTCCCGGCCCCGCCCGGCCTCAAGGGCCGCGACCCCGGCCAGGCCGTACTGCGCCACGGCGTGACCGTCACCGGTGTCGTCCTGGCCGCGGCCGTCGCGCTGGCCGTCGGCTTCGACCACGACCACCCGGCCCGGATGCAGGCCACCACCGACATCAGCTGGATCCAGGCGCTCGGCATCCGGATCCATCTCGGCATCGACGGCATCTCGCTCCCCCTCCTCGTCCTGACCGCGCTGCTGACCTTCCTCTGCGCGCTCTACAGCTACTTCCACCTGCCCGTGGGCCCGTCCCCCAAGGCATTCGTGGCCCTGCTCCTGGTCCTGGAGGCCGGCACCCTCGCCACCTTCGCCGTCCTGGACCTCGTGCTGTTCTTCCTCGCCTTCGAGATGGTCCTCATCCCGATGTACTTCCTGATCGCCCGCTGGGGCGGTGCTCAAAGGACGTACGCGGCGTGGAAGTTCATCCTCTACACCCTCCTCGGCTCGGTCGTGATGCTGCTGGGCCTCCTCCTCGTCGGCCTGAAGTCCGGCACGTTCGACATGGTGGCACTCGCCACTGACAACGGCCCGAACTCCCAGCTCAGCCACACCGTCCAGCTCCTCGCGGTGCTCGCGATCGGCATCGGACTGGCCGTCAAGGCTCCGATGTGGCCCCTGCACAGCTGGCTGCCCGACGCCCACACCGCCGCCCCCACCGTCGGCTCGGTGCTCCTGGCCGGCGTCCTGCTGAAGATGGGCACGTACGGCTTCGTCCGCATCGCGCTGCCCATCGCGCCGGACGGCATGCACACCTTCGCCCCGTACCTCGCCGCCTTCGCCGCCGTCGGCATCGTCTACGGCTCGCTCGCGTGCCTGGCGCTCGCCCGGCGCGGCGCCAAGGGCGACCTCAAGCGCCTGATCGCGTACAGCTCCGTCGGCCACATGGGCTTCGTCCTGCTCGGCATCGCGACCATGACACCGACCGGCGTCAACGGCGCGCTGTTCGCCAACATCGCGCACGGCCTGATCACCGGCCTCCTCTTCTTCCTGGTCGGCGCCCTCAAGGACCGGTACGGCACCACCGACCTGGACCAGCTCGCGGGCCGCACCGGCGCCGCCCTCTACGGGCGCGCACCGCGCTTCGGCGGCCTGCTGGCGTTCGGCGCCATCGCCTCCCTCGGCCTGCCCGGGCTCGCCGGGTTCTGGGGCGAGATGCTGGCCATGTTCGGCGCGTTCGAGCCCGCCGCCGGCCTCAGCCGCCCCGCGTTCCTCACCTTCATGGCCCTGGCCGGCCTCGGCACGCTCCTCACCGCCGCGTACCTGCTGATCGTCGTACGGCGGGTGTGCATGGGGGGCAAGGAGCCGGCGGAAGACGGCGGGGCCGAAGGCCTCGGGACGGCGGGCTCCGAGGAGTCCGGCGCCACCCGTACCGCCACCCGTACCGCCGCCGGTGCCACCCGTACCGCCCCCGCCATCCCGGACCTGGCCCGCTACGAATACGCGGCCTGGTCCCCCCTCGCCGTGCTCACCGTCCTCGCCGGCCTGTGGCCCGCGGCCCTCCTCGGCCTCACCGACCCGGCCGTCCAGCAGCTCCTCGGAGGCGGTAAGTGATGAGTTCCGTGTCCTCCCTGGTCCAGTCCGTCGACTGGGTCGCCGTCGCACCGCCCACCGTCACCGCCGTCGTCGCCCTGGCCGTCCTGGTCGCCGACCTCTTCGTCCCGCGGCACCGCAAGCCGCTCCTCGGATGGTGCGCGATCGGCGGTCTCGCCCTGGCCGCGCTCTCGCTCGTCCCCCTGGTGGCGGGCGACCGCCGTACCTTCTGCCTGACTACGGACCCGGGCGTGTGCAGCTACGCCGCCGACCACTTCGCCGTCGTCATCCAGTTCCTGGTGCTGGCCGGCGCGCTGCTCACCGCCCTGCTGTCGGTCACCGCCGTCGAGGACCACCGGCTGCCCGCGGGCGAGTTCTGGTTCTTGCTGCTGTCCTCCGCGGCGGGCGCGGCCCTGCTGCCCGCCTCCCGGGACCTGGCGACCCTCGTCATCGCCCTCGAAGTGGCCTCACTGCCCGCCTTCGCCCTCGTGGGGCTCCGGCGCGCGGACCGCCTCTCCTCGGAGGCGGCCCTGAAGTTCTTCCTGTCCTCGGTGGCGGCCACCGCGGTCATGCTCCTGGGCGTCAGCTTCGTCTACGCGGCGACCGGCAGCCTGCACCTGTCCCGCGTCGCCACCGCCCTCACGGACCTGCCCGACCCGCAGCTGGCCACCCTGGCCACGGCGGGCGTCGCCCTGACCCTCGTCGGCTTCGCCTTCAAGACCGCCGCCGTGCCGTTCCACTTCTGGGTGCCCGACACCTACGTGGGCGCGCCGCTGCCGATCGCCGCCTACCTCTCCGTCATCGGCAAGGCCGTCGGCTTCTCGGGCCTCATCCTGGTCACGGTCGAGGGCTTCCCCTCGTACGCGGACGTCTGGGGCCCGGCCGTCGCCGTCCTGGCCGCCCTCACCATGACCGTCGGCAATGTGGCCGCGCTGCGCCAGGCCCCGGAGCGCGCGCACAGCGCGGTACGCCTGCTCGCCTGGTCCTCGGTGGGGCAGGCGGGCTACCTCCTGGTGCCGATCGCCGCCGCCGGGTACGCCGACGACGCGGCGCACGCCATCGGCGCGACCGTCGCGTACGCCCTGATGTACGCGGCCGTGAACCTCGGCGCCTTCGGGGTCGCCGCCCTGGTGGCCCGTACGAGCCCCGCCAACCGCATCAGCGACTACCGCGGCCTCGTCTCGCGCCGTCCACTGGCCGCGCTCGCCCTCGGCTTCTTCCTGCTCTGCCTCGCGGGCCTGCCGCCCGGCATCATCGGCCTGTTCGCCAAGGTCACGGTCTTCTCGGCGGCGGTGGACGCCGGCCTGGCATGGCTCGCCGTCGTCATGGCCGTCAATGTGGTCGTCGCGCTCTACTACTACCTCCAGTGGACGGCGGTGCTCTTCCGTACGGCGGGGGAGACGGCTGACGCGGAGGAGGCGGTCGCGGCGGAGGCTGCGGCTGGGGCGCGGGTGAAGGTGGGTGCCGGTGCCGGTGCCGGTGCCGGTTCTGGTTCCGGTGCCGAGGCCGGTTCCGAGCCGGGCCGCGGGCCCGGAGCGGGCGGCGAAGGGCCCGAGGGGGCCCGTACGAGGGCTCCCGAGGCAGCCGGACCGGCCGGGCTTCCCAAGGCGAAGGTTCCGGCGCCGCTGGCCGCCGCGATCGCCCTCGCCGCCGTCCTCGGCATCGTCCTGTCCGGCGCGCCGCAGCTCGTCCTCCGGTTCGCCTCCGGCGCGCTCCTCTGAGCGCGCCGCGCGGGCGTACCCGGCGTCTCTCCGATCGCGGTCCTGGCCTGTTCACGGACCGAGCCTGTTCACGGACCGAGCCTGGCCGTCGCCCGGTCCTGAGCGTTGCCCGTCCTGAGCGTTGCCCGGTCCTGAGCGTTGCCCGGTCCTGACCGCGGTCGGCTGTCGGCCGACCGCTGCGCCTCCCGCCCGCCGACCGCTTTCCTTCCCTCCGGCCGCCCGCCGCCCGCGATCTTCGGCCACTCCGGCACGGCTCCCCGCCCGTCTTCTGGCCGGAATGCGTCCGCCCGCGATCACCCCCGCACGGGCGCGCGACACGCACCCGTGCGCGGGCTCACTCGCACGGCCGTACGCCGTCCTCGCATGCACAAGGGAACTAGCGCCCCTCATCTGGCGTTGACCAGACAGAAAGGGTCCACTGAAAAGTGGAGGAAACGTCAGCAAAGGGTTCCCCTGCCGCACCACCTGGAGGGCGTACCGTGCACCGCAGGCACAACGGGCTCAAGACCGCCGTACTCCTCGGGGGACTGTCCGCACTCATCATCGTCATCGGCGGACTTTTCGGCCGTACGGGCCTGATCATCGCGGTCCTCGTGGCCCTGGGAACCAACGCCTACGCGTACTGGAACAGCGACAAACTCGCTCTGCGGGCGATGCGCGCACGCCCGGTGAGCGAGTTCCAGGCCCCGCAGCTCTACCGCATGGTCCGCGAGCTCTCCACGGCCGCGCGCCAGCCCATGCCCCGCCTCTACATCTCCCCGACCCAGGCCCCCAACGCCTTCGCCACCGGCCGCAACCCGCGCAACGCCGCCGTCTGCTGCACGGAAGGCATCCTGCACCTCCTGGACGAACGCGAGCTGCGCGGCGTCATCGGCCACGAACTCAGCCACGTCTACAACCGCGACATCCTCATCTCGTCCGTGGCCGGAGCCCTGGCCTCGGTGGTGATGTTCCTGGTCAACTTCGCCTGGCTGATTCCCATAGGCCGCTCCGACGACGACGAGGGCCCCGGCATCCTGGGGATGCTCCTGATCATGATCCTCGGACCGGTGGCGGCCTCCCTGATCCAACTGGCCGTCAGCCGCTCCCGCGAGTACCAGGCCGACGCCTCCGGCGCCCAGCTCACCGGCGACCCGCTCGCCCTGGCCTCCGCGCTCCGCAAGCTGGAGGCGGGCACCCAGCAGCTCCCGCTGCCGGCCGAACCACGGCTGGAGACGGCCAGCCACATGATGATCGCCAACCCGTTCCGGCCCGGTGACGGCCTGACCAAGCTCTTCTCGACCCACCCGCCGATGCGCGAGCGCATCACCCGCCTCGAACAGATGGCGGGCCGTCAGTCCTGACATCGGCCCCCGGCCGCAACTGTTTCCGACCGCCGCTGCGTCTCCCTGGAGGAAAGACACCACCACCGCACCACACGGGTGCACGGAAGGCTGCCGACCATGAAGCTCGTCCTCAACGTCATCTGGCTGATTCTGAGCGGCTTGTGGATGGCCATCGGTTATGTCATCGCAGGCATCATCTGCTGCGTCCTGATCGTCACGATCCCCTTCGGCGTCGCCTCGTTCCGCATCGCGGGCTACGCGCTGTGGCCCTTCGGCCGGACGACGGTGGAGCGGCGCGACGCGGGCGCCGGCTCGGTCGTCGGCAACGTCATCTGGGTCGTCTTCGCGGGCTGGTGGCTGGCGCTGGGACACATCGTCACGGGCGCCCTGCAGTGCGTGACGATCATCGGCATCCCGTTCGGCATCGCCAACTTCAAGATGATCCCGATCTCCCTGCTCCCGCTCGGCCGCGAGATCGTCCCGACGGACCAGCCCTTCGCCGGGCGTTACTGAGCCGACGGCGCCTTACCGCACGCCCCGCAGGCCCGGGGCCCCGGCCCGGCCCGCCGACCGCCGCCCGAGCCCTTGAGGCGTCACGTACGTACGAGCCCCCGAGGCGTCACGTACCGCTTGAAACCGAGCGGGGTGACGCCCGGAATGCTCGCGATGAGGTTCATCACCGCGCCGCCTTGCTGGAGCGACGTCTCGACCGTCCGCTGGTGCGCGGCCTCGTCCGTCCACTCGCTGTAGTTGAAGACCCGGGTGCCGTCCTCGCTGATGTGGAAGTTCGAGGAGATCCCGCCGGACCCGGTCCGCGAGGTCTCGGCCGACCCCGGCTGCACCTCGCCCAGCAGGTCCAGCAGGCCGTCGACGAGCTGCCGCGCGGCCTCGTGGCCCGTCGTCTCGAAGGAGACGGCCACCACGCAGCCCGGCTCCGGCTGTTCGCCCTGCGGCAGCAGGCTGCGGTAGTAGCGGTAGCGCCGCGCCCCGCCCGCCTCGACGGCCGGCTGGGAGGCCCCTGCGTGTCCGTCCTCCCCGTCCGCCCACTGCCCGAAGCCGAGTACGGTCCGGCCGTCCGTACCGGTGAGGTAGACCTGCGAGACCAGGCCGTCCGGCAGCGGAGCCGCCCGCAGCGCCCGCGCGGCGCCCTCGGCCATGGCCTGCTGCCGCTCGGGGGTCTCCGCGTCCCATTCGCTGATCAGCACGGCGTCGACGCCGGCCCGCCGGATGCCGGGCAGGGTGTCCGCCCGGAATCCGTCCGGGGCCGGGAAGCCGCCCGGTGCGGTGTGGTGGGCATGCGAGGCCTGCCGGGTTTCCGTTTCCGAAGTCATGCGAACAGCCTCCGACCTCGACCAAACTTGAGGTCAAGTGCCTGCTCGCGACAGCCGGACAGTGTGTGAGGCTGTGTCCTTCGGGGTGATCAGGCATACGGGGGCGATCAGCAGTCATGGTGCGAACCGGCAGATGGGTCACGGCATTTCTGACGGCCGTCGTCGCGCTGGTGCTGCTAGGGCCAGGATCCGGCGGTTCGAGCGGGGCGCGACAGGAGGCCGCGGAGCCGTCCTTCACGCTCCGTTCCCACGCGCCGCACGTCCTTCCCGAGGGCGACCTCCCGTACGGCCCCTCGGGGGCCTTGAAGGACGTCCCTCGCCTCACTCCCGCTTTCGGGAACACCGGGACCGCCGCGGCGTCCCGGGGTGTGGTGCTGCGCGTGGACCTCGAAGGCGTGAGCTTTTCCCGCAACCCCGGCGTCATGACACATGACAACTGCTACTACATGGTCGACAGGATGGTCTTCTGCGAGTTTCCAGGCGCCGTGCCCGTGGGGGCGGCGTACGAGACCGCCGAGCCCCTCCCGTGGGTCACCAGCGGCTTCAACAGGGTCGAGGGGTCGTACAGGTACTCCGTGTGGCCGCTGGACGATCCGCCCCCGGGCGTCAGGGACTACAAGAAAATGGACGAGCGCGGTTCGGGGCCCGCACTCGGTCTCGTGCCGGTCGCCGCCGACTCGCTGAAGGGGGGCGGCGAACTGCGTTTCGCCCCGCCCTCCCGGGCGCGGGCCGACTGGTCGGTCAAAGGCATCACGCTCCGTGGCCGGGTCGGGGAGTACGTCTCCGTGGCGATGGAGGATGCCGGCAGCGGGGGTGGCAAGGTGCGCGTGGACCTGCCACCAGGGACGTCGTTCGCCCCGCTCTCCAGGGAGGAGCGGGAGGGGACCCCGTCCGAGCAGTACACCTGCGGACGGGACGACCTGGACGGGCAGCTCTACTGCAGCAACGAGCCGAACTACATATCGCTGCGGGTGCGGATCGACCGTCAGGTCGAAGGCGCGGTGGGGAAGGTGTCCGTGCGCGAACCCATCCGGGGGGACACCGACCCCACGAACAACTCGGCGCCGATAAAGCTGGAGGTAACGGGCACCGCCCCACCCGGGGAGACCGATCCGCCCGTCGAGACGGCCGCGCCCGGTGCAGGCGGCCCCGGGTCGTCCGCGCAGTCGCCCCAGCAGCAGTCCGTCCTCTCGGACAACCACCGCCCCCGTAAGGGCGCGCTGGCCGTGGCCGCCTTGGCCGCCGCTCTCGCGCTGGTGACGGCCTTCCTCACCCGACGCAAGCGCGCCCAGCGGGCAGACGGCCCTGCATGGAGAAGGCGTGCGGGGGCCAAGGCGTAGAGGACGCGACAAGGGTGCGGCGCCGAGACGTTTCTCGGCGCCGCACCCCGTCGCGTCCGCCGCCGGACGCGACGGCGGAACGCCGATGGACTACCGGTAGTTCACGAACTGCAGCGCGAAGTCCAGGTCCTTGCCCTTCAGCAGCTGCTGCACAGCCTGGAGGTCGTCGCGGCTCTTCGAGCTGACGCGCAGCTCGTCGCCCTGCACCTGCGCCTTGACGCCCTTCGGGCCCTCGTCGCGGATGATCTTGGCGACCTTCTTCGCGTTCTCCTGCGAGATGCCCTCTTCGAGGGAGGCGAAGATCTTGTACTCCTTGCCGGAGGCCTCCGGCTCGCCCGCGTCCAGGGCCTTCAGCGAGATCCCGCGCTTGATCAGCTTGGACTGGAAGATGTCGAGGACAGCCTTCACGCGCTCCTCGGCGTTGGCCCGCATCTCGATCTTCTCGCCCGACCACTTGATCGACGCGTCCACACCCTTGAAGTCGTAGCGCTGCGAGATCTCCTTGGCGGCCTGGTTGAGGGCGTTGTCGACCTCCTGCCGCTCGACCTTCGAGACGATGTCGAAACTGGAGTCGGCCATCTTGAGTTGGCTCCTCGTACATAGATCCGTCAGGGGTACGGCCCGCCTGGGACCGCTACGCAAGCCTAGTCACCCCGAGCATGATCGGTCCGGGAAGAACCGAGTGGCGAACCACCCCCGGCCATCGGGTATGGTTTACGTCGTTGCCACGGAGCGGCGCCACACCGGCGGATCTCCCGGCAGCAAAACCCATGGCGGTGTGCCCGAGCGGCCAAAGGGAGCAGACTGTAAATCTGCCGGCTCAGCCTTCCCAGGTTCGAATCCTGGCGCCGCCACAGGTCCGAAAAGGCCCTGATCCGTGTGAACGGATCAGGGCCTTTTCGCTTGCCGCACGCTTTCCGTACGAGGGGCCGTCCGGGGCCCCGGCGCGCGCCGCGCGGAGCGGAACCCCGGACGGCGCGGTCAGCCCGCGGCCGCCCGGACGGCCTCCTCGACGGGAGTGTCGCCGCCGATCAGCTCCAGCGTGCGGCCGATCGTGCGCGGCTCGTCCAGGAGGGCGGCCAGTACGGCCGCCACGTCGTCCCGGGTGACCTCGGCGCGGCCGGTGGTCTCGGCCAGCCGGACCAGGCCGGTGCCCGGGTCGTCCGTGAGGCGGCCCGGCCGCAGGATCGTCCAGTCCAGGCCGGGGCGGGCACGGACGTCGGCGTCCGCGGCGCCCTTGGCACGCAGATACGCGGCGAACACCTCGTCGGTGCCCGCCGGCGGCTCCGTGTCGGCGCCCATCGACGACACGACGAGGAAGCGCCGTACGCCGGCCGCCTCCGCCGCGTCGGCGAAGAGGGACGCGGCGCCACGGTCCACCGTCTCCTTGCGGTCGATGCCGCTGCCCGGCCCGGCGCCCGCCGCGAAGACCGCCGCGTCCGCGCCTTCGAGGTGCCGGGCGACGTCCGCGACGGTGGCCGTCTCCAGGTCGCAGACGACCGGCTCGGCCCCGGCGGACAGCAAGTCCCCGGCCTGTTCGGGCCGGCGGACGATGCCCGCGACCTCGTCCCCGCGCCCGGCGAGCAGCCGCTCCAGCCGCAGCGCGATCTGACCATGTCCACCTGCGATGACAATGCGCATGATCCCGACCGTACGCCTGTCACCCGGCCCGGCGCGGCAGCCCGGGCGCCCGTGGCCCCATCGGGCGGCCCGAGGCGCTCAGCGCTGCGACTGCCGCGGCAGCTCCAGCGCCACCACCGCCGCCGAGTCGCAGTACTCGCGCACCGCGCTCGTCCGGGCCACCACACGTCCCCGGTGCACGACGATCCGGCTGTACGCGAGCGACAGCACCCCGGCGAGGCTCTCGCCCCGTACGGCCAGCAGTTCGGCGGGGAAGCCCGCTTCGACGCGGACCTCCGGGAGGCCCAGTGTGGCGCGGGCGGCGGTGCTGACCGCCCCGTAGGCGGCCTCGGGGCCGGCCTCGCCCAGGGAGGCCAGCAGGTACGCCGCCTCCAGAGGGTCGCCGCGGCCCACCGGGTTCGCCGCGTCGCGCAGGGCGCCGCTGCCCGCCGCCACCCGTACGCCGGCCGCGCGCAGCAGCCGTACGGGCGCGGAACGGGGCCCTCCGCCGCCTGCGGTCCGGCCGAGCCCCGGCAGCCCGGCCCCCTGCCGTTCCAGGGCCGCACAGCCGCCCTGCGGCAGGCAGACGACCGTCACGCCGGCCGCCGCGAGCTGCTCGGCGGTGCGCGCCGCCACCTCCGGCGGCAGCGCCGACAGGCCCGCGCACGGCCCGAGGGTCACCCCGGGCCGCAGCCCGCCCGCCATCGCGGCGAACCGGGCGAGGCGTGCGGGATCGTCGCCGTCGGTGTGCAGGTCCACCGCGCAGCCGTGCTCGTTCGCCAGCTCCAGGACGGTCTCGGCGTAGCCGGCGGGGTCGGGGTCGAGGTCCGGGCAGCCGCCGACGACCGTGGCGCCCATCTTGAGGGCGTCCCGCAGCATGGCCAGACCGTCCGCGCCGGCCACCCCGGTGAGTATCCGCGGCACCGCGACCGCGGTCAGCTCGGCGAGCCCGCGCAGCGACCGGCCCGCCTGGAGGACGGCCTCCAGCGACCGCAGCCCCTGGACGTCACCGATCCGCACGTGGGTACGCAGGGCCGTCGCGCCGTGGCCGAGTTGCAGGAGGGCCGCCTCGGTGGTGCGGCGCTGCACGTCTTCGAGCGTGCCGGCGGCGGGGCCGGCGGCGTCGGCGGTCAGCGCGGTGTCGCAGTGCGCGTGCGGCTCGGCGGGGGCCGGGAGCAGCAGGTAGCCGCAGAGGTCGACGCGGGAGCCGTGCGGGGCGAGGCTGCCCGCCGTGCCGACCGCCTCGATGCGCCCGCCGCTGAGCCGTACGTCCACCACGCGGCCGTCGGCGAGCCGGGCGTCACAGAGCACCAGGGTGCCTGCCGCGGCGCCCGTGCCGTCGCTGCCCGTGGCCTTCTCGGGCCCCGGCTGCGGCTGACTGCTGTCGGACATCGCGCTCCTCGAAGGACCGGGCGTGCAAGATCACGCAGCGTGGTCCGAGCCTAGGGGGCGCTCCGGGGAGCTTCACGGAGGCGCGAAATAGTCGTACCGGTGTGGTGCGGGGGACGGCCGGGGCGGGGCTCCGGATACGGATTTCACCTTTGGCGGCAGGCCGTGTAATGTCTTCATCGCTCGCCCCAATAGCTCAGTCGGCAGAGCGTCTCCATGGTAAGGAGAAGGTCTACGGTTCGATTCCGTATTGGGGCTCTGATGTGTGAGGTATCCCGCCCTCGGGCGGGGTCCGCTCGCATCACAGCGGTGTAGCTCAGTCGGTAGAGCAAGCGGCTCATAATCGCTGTGTCACCGGTTCAAGTCCGGTCACCGCTACTGACAGTAGCCGATTGTGGGGTCGGTCCTCCGATCGGCTACTCTTCTATGCGTTCATCCGTCCATCCGTCCGTCAAGGAGCACTCACGTGGCTGCCACCGACGTCCGCCCGAAGATCACGCTGGCCTGCGTGGAGTGCAAGGAGCGGAACTACATCACCAAGAAGAACCGGCGTAACGACCCGGACCGTCTTGAGATGAAGAAGCACTGCCCGCGCTGCAACTCGCACACCGCGCACCGCGAGACGCGATAACACCAGGCTCGTCCGCGAGGCCGTCCCCAGTCCCTGGGGGCGGCCTCGCGGCGTTGTGGTGCGACGGCGGCGGCGCGCGGCGTGTGCCGCCCCGCCGGGCCGGCGTGCCGGTATGGCAAGGTCAGGTTCTTTGCAGGGACCACTTCAGGGAGGTTGCGAGCCCATGGCGCTCGACCAGTCCTTTGTCGGGCGGAGCTACCCGGCCACCGCTCCTTACGAGGTCGGCCGGGAGAAGATCCGCGAATTCGCCGAGGCGATCGGGGACCCCGCGCCGGCGTACACCGACGCCGAAGCCGCCAAGGCGCTCGGTCACCCCGATGTGATCGCCCCGCCGACCTTTGTGTTCTCCATCACTTTCCGCGCCGCCGGACAGGTGGTCGAAGACCCGCAGCTGGGTCTCGATTACAGCCGGGTGGTGCACGGCGACCAGAAATTCGTCTACACCCGCCCGGTGCGCGCCGGTGACCGGCTGACGGTCACCTCGACCATCGAGGCGATCAAATCCCTCGCCGGTAACGACATTCTCGATATCCGCGGCGAGGTGCACGACGCGGCGGGCGAACACGTGGTGACCGCTTTCACCAAGCTGGTGGCGCGCGCCGCCGGGCAGGAGGGCTGACGCGATGACGGCGAAGATCTCTTACGACGACGTCGAGGCCGGCACCGAACTCCCGGCGCAGACCTTTCCCGTGACCCGTGCCACACTCGTGCGCTACGCGGGCGCCTCCGGCGACTTCAACCCGATCCACTGGAACGAGAAGTTCGCCAAGGAGGTCGGCCTGCCCGACGTGATCGCGCACGGCATGTTCACCATGGCCGAGGCGGTCCGCGTGGTCACCGACTGGACCGGTGACCCGGGCGCCGTCGTCGAGTACGGCGTGCGCTTCACCAAGCCGGTCGTGGTGCCCAACGACGACGAGGGCGCGGTCATCGAGGTCAGCGCGAAGGTCGCGGCCAAGCTGGACGACCAGGCCCGTACGGTCCGCGTCGACCTCACGGCGACCAGCGACGGCAAGAAGGTGCTCGGGATGTCGCGCGCGGTGGTGCGGCTCGCCTGAGGCGAGTGATCGTCACTGCACGGGGGCGGCCCGGCCGGCGCGGCGGACCGCCCCCGTACTCT
The DNA here is from genome assembly GCF_003865155.1 of Streptomyces paromomycinus. Taxonomy (NCBI): domain Bacteria; kingdom Bacillati; phylum Actinomycetota; class Actinomycetes; order Kitasatosporales; family Streptomycetaceae; genus Streptomyces; species Streptomyces paromomycinus. The sequence continues at coordinate 5,436,125 of NZ_BHZD01000001.1, forward strand.
TGAGCCCGTGCAGGAACTCACCGACGCTCCCCTCGCCCCGCTGACCACCTTCCGCCTCGGCGGCCCGGCCACCCGGCTGCGCACCGCCACCACGGACGACGAGGTGATCGCGGCCGTCCGCGAGGCCGACGCGGCCGGCACCCCGCTGCTGATCATCGGCGGCGGCAGCAACCTGGTCATCGGCGACAAGGGCTTCGAGGGCACCGCGCTGCGCATCGCCACCCGCGGCTTCACCCTGGACGGCACCGACCTGACGCTGGCCGCGGGCGAGAACTGGTCCGACGCGGTGGCCCGTACGGTCGAGGCCGGGCTCGCGGGCATCGAGTGCCTGGCCGGCATCCCCGGCTCGGCGGGTGCCACGCCCATCCAGAACGTGGGCGCGTACGGACAGGAAGTGTCCTCCACCATCACCGAAGTGGTCGCGTACGACCGCATAGCGGGCGAGACCGTGACCCTCTCGAACGCCGAGTGCGCGTTCTCGTACCGTCACAGCCGCTTCAAGGAACACCCCGGCCGGTTCGTCGTGCTGCGTGTGCGCTTCGCCCTGGAGGACGCGGGCGGGCTGTCCGCGCCCATCAAGTACGCGGAGACCGCCCGCACCCTCGGCGTCGAGGCGGGCGACCGGGTGCCGGCCGCCGATGCCCGCGAGACCGTGCTCAAGCTGCGGGCCGGCAAGGGCATGGTGCTCGACCCGGAGGACCACGACACCTGGTCGGCGGGCTCCTTCTTCACCAACCCGGTCCTCACCGAGGCCCAGTACGCGGACTTCCTCACCCGCGTCCACGAGCGCCTCGGCGCGGACGTCACCCCGCCCGCCTTCCCGGCGGGGGAGGGGCGCGTGAAGACCTCGGCCGCCTGGCTCATCGACCGGGCCGGCTTCACCAAGGGCTACGGCGACGGCCCGGCCCGCATCTCCACCAAGCACACCCTCGCCCTCACCAACCGCGGCGCGGCCACCACCGAGGACCTGCTCGCGCTGGCCCGCGAGGTCCGTGAGGGCGTCCGCGCGGCCTTCGGCGTCGTGCTGGTCAACGAGCCGGTGACGGTCGGCGTCACCCTTTAGGGCGCGGGGCCCGGCCCGCGCTCAGCCGTCCGCCAGCCACGCGTCCACCCCGGCCAGCAGCTTCCGCCGTACGTCCTCCGGCGCCCGCGAGCCCTGCACCGACTGGCGGGCCAGCTCGGCCAGCTCCGCGTCCGAGAAGCCGTGCGCCCCGCGCGCGATCTCGTACTGCTCCGCCAGCCGGGAGCCGAACAGCAGCGGGTCGTCGGCGCCCAGCGCCATCGGGACGCCCGCGTCGTACAGCGTCCGCAGCGGTACGTCCTCGGACTTCTCGTAGACGCCCAAGGCCACGTTCGACGCCGGGCAGACCTCGCAGGTCACCCCGCGCTCGGCCAGCCGCCGCAGCAGCGCCGGGTCCTCCGCCGCCCGCACCCCGTGCCCCACACGGGACGCGTGCAGGTCGTCCAGGCAGTCCCGGACGCTCGACGGCCCGGACAGCTCGCCGCCGTGCGGGGCCGCCAGCAGCCCGCCGTCGCGCGCGATGGCGAAGGCCCGGTCGAAATCGCGCGCGAAACCCCGCCGCTCGTCGTTGGAGAGACCGAAACCGATCACGCCGTGGTCGGCGTAGCGGACCGCGAGACGGGCCAGCGTACGGGCGTCCAGGGGGTGCTTCATCCGGTTCGCGGCCACCAGCACCCGTATCCCGAGCCCGGTGTCCCGGGAGGCGGCCCGCACCGCGTCCAGGATGATCTCCAGCGCCGGGATCAGCCCGCCCAGCCGGGGCGCGTACGAGGTCGGGTCGACCTGGATCTCCAGCCAGCCCGAGCCGTCCCGTACGTCCTCCTCGGCGGCCTCCCTGACCAGCCGCTGGATGTCCTCCGGGGAGCGCAGGCAGGAGCGCGCGATGTCGTACAGCCGCTGGAAGCGGAACCAGCCGCGCTCGTCCGTGGCCCGCAGCTTCGGCGGCTCGCCGCCCTTCAGGGCCTCCGGCAGGTGCACGCCGTACTTGTCGGCGAGCTCCAGCAGGGTCGACGGCCGCATCGACCCCGTGAAGTGCAGGTGCAGGTGGGCCTTCGGCAGCCCTCGGACATCGCGTACACGTTCCATCCCAGGATCTTGCCGTACGGGGCCGACGCGCCGGTAGGCCCTCGCCCGAACGAGCGCCCGCCCGAAAGCGGATGCGGGCCCCGGGGAAGCCCCGGGGCCCGCACCGATGCCGCTGTGCGCTACTTGGCCTCGGCCAGCAGCTTCTGGACCCGCGAGATGCCCTCGACCAGGTCCTCGTCACCCAGCGCGTACGACAGCCGCAGGTAGCCCGGAGTGCCGAACGCCTCACCCGGGACGACCGCCACCTCGGCCTCCTCCAGGATCAGCCCGGCCAGCTCCACGCTGGTCTGCGGGCGCTTGCCGCGGATCTCCTTGCCGAGCAGGCCCTTGACCGACGGGTAGGCGTAGAACGCGCCCTCCGGCTCGGGGCACAGCACGCCCTCGATCTCGTTGAGCATCCGCACCATCGTCTTGCGGCGCCGGTCGAAGGCGACCTTCATCTCCTCGACGGCGTCCAGGTCGCCCGAGACCGCCGCGATGGCCGCCGCCTGCGCCACGTTGGAGACGTTGGAGGTGGCGTGCGACTGGAGGTTCGCCGCGGCCTTGATCACATCCTGCGGGCCGATGGCCCAGCCCACCCGCCAGCCGGTCATCGCGTACGTCTTGGCCACGCCGTTGACGATGATGCACTTGTCGCGCAGCTCCGGGACCACCACCGGCAGCGAGGAGAACTCCGCGTCGCCGTAGATCAGGTGCTCGTAGATCTCGTCCGTCAGGACCCACAGGCCGTGCTCGGCGGCCCAGCGGCCCACCGCCTCGACCTGCTCGCGGGTGTAGACCGCGCCGGTCGGGTTGGACGGCGAGACGAACAGCAGCACCTTCGTACGGTCCGTACGGGCCGCCTCCAGCTGCTCCACGGACACCCGGTAACCGGTGGTCTCGTCGGCCACCACGTCCACCGGCACGCCGCCCGCCAGCCGGATCGACTCCGGGTAGGTGGTCCAGTACGGGGCCGGCACGATGACCTCGTCGCCCGGGTCCAGGATCGCCGCGAACGCCTCGTAGATCGCCTGCTTGCCACCGTTGGTGACCAGCACGTTCGCCGCCTCGACCGCGTACCCGGAGTCGCGCTGCGTCTTCGCGGCGATGGCCGCCTTCAGCTCGGGCAGGCCGCCGGCCGGCGTGTAGCGGTGGAACTTCGGGTCGCGGCACGCCTCGACGGCGGCCTCGACGATGTAGTCCGGCGTGGGGAAGTCGGGCTCACCGGCGCCGAAGCCGATCACCGGACGCCCGGCGGCCTTGAGGGCCTTCGCCTTGGCGTCCACGGCGAGGGTCGCGGACTCGGAGATCGACCCGACGCGGGCCGACACCCGACGGTCGGTGGGGGACTGTGCGGGAGGAGTAGCGCTCATGTACTGCATGTTCCCAGACCGCCGACGGGGCGGGCACACGGGTTTGCGGGCACCACCTCGGGGCTTTCTGTTCGACGCCCGGCCGCGAACCACGTACACTCGCAGACCGTTGGCTCCCGACAGGGCGCAAGCGGCCACGCACCTGGTGCAGTGGTCGGGATGCGGTAGGTTGGGGGAACCACAAAGGGTCGTAGCTCAATTGGTAGAGCACTGGTCTCCAAAACCAGCGGTTGGGGGTTCAAGTCCCTCCGGCCCTGCTACACGCACTCGTCGCCGAGTCGCGTGCACGCGTACGTACTGAAATGCACCGCCGTGCGGCTCTACCGGGCGCGGCACGGCCAACGACCCGGATTCAGGTGAGGACGAGTGACGGACGCCCTGGGCTCCATCGACATGCCTGAGCGCGGTCGTTCCGAAGACGAGGGCTCGGACGCGAAGAAGCCCCGCCGCGGCGGCAAGCGCGGCAAGAAGGGCCCGTTCGCCCGCCTCGCGCTCTTCTACCGGCAGATCATCGCCGAACTCCGCAAGGTCGTCTGGCCCACGCGGGGACAGCTCTCCACGTACACCACCGTGGTGATCGTCTTCGTCGTCATCGTCATCGGTCTCGTAACCGTGATTGACTTGGGATTCAACGAGGCCGTCAAGTACGTCTTCGGCTGATCCCGCGAAGGGCGCCTTCCGGGCGCCCCTTTGCATGTTCAACCCCTTGAAGCCAGGAAGAAGCAGCCACCGTGTCTGACCCGAACCTGAACGACGCCGCCGACTCCGTCGAGACGGCAGCGGCCGACGTTGACGCGGCTGCCTCGGCCGAGGTCGAGGGCGACGCTGCGGCGATTGCCGACGAAGAGGGCGCTCGCGAGATCGTCGAGGGCGCCGACGCGGCCGACGAGCTCGACACCGAGGACGCCGAGGCGGGCGAGCCCGCCGAAGAGGCCGCGGTGAACGTCGAGCCCGAAGACGAGGCCGCCGAGGCTGCCGAGGCCGATGAGGCCGCCGGCGAGGCGGAGACCGACGAGGCCGAGGACGAGGCCGAGCCGGTCGACCCGATCGCCGCGCTCCGCGAGGAGCTGCGCACCCTTCCGGGCGAGTGGTACGTCATCCACACCTATGCGGGCTACGAGAAGCGCGTGAAGGCCAACCTGGAGCAGCGCGCCGTCTCGCTCAACGTCGAGGACTTCATCTACCAGGCCGAGGTCCCCGAGGAAGAGATCGTCCAGATCAAGAACGGCGAGCGCAAGAACGTCCGCCAGAACAAGCTCCCGGGCTACGTGCTCGTGCGCATGGACCTGACGAACGAGTCCTGGGGCGTCGTGCGCAACACGCCCGGCGTGACCGGCTTCGTGGGCAACGCCTACGACCCGTACCCGCTGACCCTGGACGAGATCGTCAAGATGCTCGCCCCGGAGGCCGAGGAGAAGGCCGCCAAGGAGGCCGCCGAGGCCGAGGGCAAGCCGGCGCCGTCCCGCAAGGTCGAGGTCCAGGTGCTGGACTTCGAGGTGGGCGACTCGGTCACCGTCACCGACGGCCCGTTCGCCACGCTGCAGGCCACGATCAACGAGATCAACGCCGACTCGAAGAAGGTCAAGGGCCTGGTCGAGATCTTCGGCCGGGAGACCCCGGTCGAGCTGAGCTTCGACCAGATCCAGAAGAACTGACACCTTCTGGAACCACGCTTCCGAACAGGTCAGGCGAGCCCCTCGGGGACCGTCTGACCTGCTCGGTTTTTGGCCGCACCTCTGTACCCGTTATCGTTGTGCGGTATGCCTCCATCCGGATGACCGGATGGTCTGGCGAAAAACCTCTCACTAGGACCCGGAGAGAGCATGCCTCCCAAGAAGAAGAAGGTCACGGGGCTCATCAAGCTCCAGATCCAGGCCGGTGCCGCGAACCCGGCTCCGCCGGTCGGCCCCGCGCTGGGTCAGCACGGCGTCAACATCATGGAGTTCTGCAAGGCCTACAACGCCGCGACCGAGTCGCAGCGTGGCTGGGTCATCCCGGTGGAGATCACGGTCTACGAGGACCGTTCCTTCACCTTCGTGACCAAGACGCCGCCGGCCTCGAAGATGATCCTGAAGGCCGCGGGCGTGGAGAAGGGCTCCGGCGAGCCGCACAAGACCAAGGTCGCCAAGATCACGGCCGACCAGGTTCGCGAGATCGCCACCACCAAGATGCCCGACCTGAACGCCAACGACCTGGACGCCGCGTCGAAGATCATCGCCGGCACCGCCCGTTCCATGGGCATCACGGTCGAGGGCTGACAGCCACCCCGCATCCGCCCCGCGGCACCCGCCGCACCACGGGGCACGTGGCAGGGCCAGGCGCTGGCCCGTACCACGACTCCATCGCCACCATTCAGGAGCAGCAGTGAAGCGCAGCAAGACTCTTCGCAACGCGGACGCGAAGATCGACCGGGAGCGTCTGTACGCCCCGCTCGAGGCCGTCCGTCTGGCCAAGGAGACCTCCGCGGCCAAGTTCGACGCGACCGTCGAGGTCGCCATGCGTCTGGGTGTCGACCCGCGCAAGGCCGACCAGATGGTCCGTGGCACCGTGAACCTTCCGCACGGCACCGGTAAGACCGCCCGGGTCCTGGTCTTCGCGACCGGCGACCGTGCTGCGGCCGCGGAAGCCGCCGGCGCCGACATCGTCGGCTCCGACGAACTGATCGACGAGGTCTCCAAGGGCCGCCTGGACTTCGACGCCGTCGTCGCCACGCCGGACCTCATGGGCAAGGTCGGCCGCCTCGGCCGCGTGCTCGGTCCCCGTGGTCTGATGCCGAACCCGAAGACCGGCACCGTCACCCCGGATGTCGCCAAGGCTGTCACCGACATCAAGGGCGGCAAGATCGAGTTCCGCGTGGACAAGCACGCGAACCTCCACTTCATCATCGGCAAGGTGTCCTTCGACGACGCCAAGCTGGTGGAGAACTACGCCGCGGCGCTGGAGGAGATCAACCGTCTCAAGCCGTCCGCCGCCAAGGGCCGCTACATCAAGAAGGCCACCATCGCCACCACGATGGGCCCCGGCGTCCCGGTCGACAGCAACCGCACCCGCAACCTCCTCGTCGAGGAGGACGTGCTCGCCGTCTGAGCCTGACGGCAGGCGCGCGCGTACGCGTACGCCGGGCCCCGCACCTCACCCGAGGTGCGGGGCCCGGCGCTTTTTTGCCCATCGGGCCCGTACGGGACGGCGCGGGGCGTTCGGGGCGCCGCGGGGCCCGGCGCCGGGCGCTGTCACCCCCCTGCACTACGCTCGGCCGCAGTCGTAAAGCTGATCTACAACGGGGAGACACACGTGCGTACTGCGCGGATCACGGCGGCCGTGGCCGGCGTCGTCATGCTGGCCGGCCTGACCGCCTGCGGCGACAAGGACGGCGGCGGCAAGGCGGGCGGCGACGCGGGCGGCAACGGCTCGCCCGTCCAGGCCGCCGTGGCGGCGCTGCGGACGGCCTCCGAGAAGACCGGCGCGGAGAAGTCGGCCAAGGCCGAGACGACGACCAGGTCGGGCCAGGTGACGCAGACCCTGAAGAGCGAGATCGACTGGTCCGAGGGCATGCGGTCGAACGTCGAGATGACCGGGCAGGGCGGCCTGGGCGGCGGCAAGCCCATGAAGTTCGTCTACACCCCGGAGGCGGTCTTCATGAACCTCGGCGGCGGCAAGTCCTGGCTCAAGTACGACTACAACGTCATGGCCAAGAAGAGCACGATGTACGCGGTGCTCAAGGACCAGATGCAGAACAACAACCCGTCGCGGTCCGTTGCCCTGGTCATCGCGTCGGGCAAGGCCAAGAAGGCCGGTACGGAGGACGTACGCGGCGTCCAGGCGACCCACTACACCGCCACCTTCGACGCGGCCGAGCTGGCCCGTATGCAGGCGTCCGAGAACTTCAGCGCCAAGGACATGAAGGCGCTGGAGGAGTCGTTCGAGCAGACCGGCACGAAGAACCAGACCATCGACCTGTGGATCGGCCCCGGCGACCTGCTGGTGAAGAAGGCCGAGAAGACCCAGAACAACATGGGCCTGGTGGAGAGCACGACGTACTACTCCGACTACGGCACCAAGGTGAGCGTCCAGGAGCCGCCGGCCTCGCAGGTCACCGACGGCAGCAAGATCGGCGCCGGCGCCGTGGGCGGCGGCCTGAAGGGCTGACCCGACGCCCTCCCGCCCCGCCGTCTCCGGGCCCGGCGCGCCGCGCGCCGCCGGGTCCGGGAGCGGATTTGCCTGCGCGGCGGCCGTTCGCGTACCGTAGCGAAGAAGCCAAAGACCGCTGGTTGTCTCTGTGCGCCCTCGTGGCGTACGGAACCGAAGGATCCGCTAGCTGCGGACGGCCTGCGCAGGTGGACGAGGAAGAACTCCCGGAAGAACTCCGTTTCGACCGGTCGAGCCATGCCCCGTGCGCTTGCGCCGGGGCGTTTGTTTTGCCCAGCCCCTTCTGCGCGGTCCTCATCACCCGGAAGGAGGCCGAGGCTCATGGCGAGGCCCGACAAGGTCGCAGCCGTCGAGGAGATCACGGAGAAGCTCCGTAACTCCAACGCCGCTGTTGTGACCGCGTACACCGGACTGTCCGTCGCTCAGCTCAAGCAGCTGCGCCGTTCGCTCGGTGACAACGCTCAGTACCGTGTGGTGAAGAACACGCTGACCAAGATTGCGGCCAATGAGGCCGGGATCACGCTGGACGAGCACCTCAATGGCTCGACGGCTGTCGCCTTCGTGACCGGTGACCCGGTCGAGGCGGCGAAGGGTCTTCGTGACTTCGCCAAGGAGAACCCCTCTCTCGTCATCAAGGGCGGTGTCCTCGAAGGCAGGGCGCTGTCCGCCGACGAGATCAAGAAGCTTGCGGACCTCGAGTCCCGCGAGGTTCTGCTCGCCAAGCTGGCGGGTGGCATGAAGGCGTCCATGGCCAAGGCCGCGGCGACCTTCCAGGCCCCGCTCACGAAGATGGTCCGCACCGCGGAAGCTCTTCGCAGCAAGGTCGAGCAGGGCGGTGCCGGTGAGCCGGCTCCCGCCGAGGCGGCGGAGTAACCACTCCGCAGTCCAGCGGGCACGTCTGCTCAGCACGCCCGCCGCAATGTACATCCGGCACCAGCCGAATTAGTGGAAGGACCGCCACCATGGCGAAGCTCACCCAGGACGAACTGCTGGCCCAGTTCGAGGAGATGACCCTGCTCGAGCTCTCCGACTTCGTGAAGAAGTTCGAGGAGAAGTTCGACGTCGAGGCTGCCGCCCCGGTCGCCGTTGCCGCCGCCGGTGCCCCGGGCGCCCCGGCCGCCGAGGCCGCTGAGGAGCAGGACGAGTTCGACGTCATCCTCACCGGTGCCGGCGACAAGAAGATCCAGGTCATCAAGGTCGTGCGCGAGCTGACCTCGCTGGGCCTGAAGGAGGCCAAGGACCTCGTGGACGGCACCCCGAAGCCGGTCCTCGAGAAGGTCGCCAAGGACGCCGCGGAGAAGGCCGCCGAGGCCCTCAAGGGCGCCGGCGCCTCCGTCGAGGTCAAGTGACCCGACGAGTCTGCTGACTCTTCGCAAACCTGAAGGCGATCACCCATGCGGGTGGTCGCCTTCGGGCGTTCGGGCCGCGGCTGCGCCGCCCCGCCCTTCCGTGCGAGTATGGTGATCTTCGTTGCCCGGCCGTGCACCCCGTGACGATCTTCCAGTGGGTGGGGGGCCTTGACGAACCGCACGCAGCGCGCAATTCTCAGGACGCGACGTCAGAAGCGATCCGGGTTCGAGGCATGGATCGCCGGCGAAGAGGGAAGCATCGGGGTGCGCCTGTTGGCGCACGGCTCGTGGCAGGCATAAGACGTTGGGCGTTGAGACGAACAAAGAGGGGTACCTCCGTCACGGAGGGTGCCGCCTCCCGGAGGGAGAAGATCGGTATCACGGTGCTGAACCGGTCTCCGGAAACTCGCTCTGGACATCAGTGTGCCGAGTGGCTACACTGACCCTTTGCGCTGCCTGTTAGCTGCTCCCTGCCCGTCACCAGGGGCATACCCGAGCTTGAGCAATGCCGACTGATCCGCCCTGACCTGGGCTTTTCCTCCGGCTGTGTTCGATCCGGGACCGGTACGCGCGTAGTGAGTCCGAGCCCTCGGAAGGACCCCCTCTTGGCCGCCTCGCGCAACGCCTCGACTGCCAATACGAACAACGGCGACAGCACCGCCCCGCTGCGCATCTCTTTTGCGAAGATCAAGGAGCCCCTCGGGGTTCCGAACCTCCTTGCGCTGCAGACCGAAAGCTTCGACTGGCTGCTCGGCAATGCCGCATGGAAGGGTCGCGTCGAGGCTGCGCTGGAAAGTGGTCAGGACGTCCCCACCAAGTCCGGTCTGGAGGAGATCTTCGAAGAGATCTCCCCGATCGAGGACTTCTCCGGGTCGATGTCGCTGACGTTCCGCGACCACCGATTCGAGCCCCCGAAGAACTCCATCGACGAGTGCAAGGAGCGCGACTTCACGTACGCGGCTCCGCTCTTCGTCACGGCTGAGTTCACCAACAACGAGACCGGTGAGATCAAGTCTCAGACGGTCTTCATGGGCGACTTCCCGCTCATGACCAACAAGGGCACCTTCTGCATCAACGGCACCGAGCGTGTCGTCGTCTCGCAGCTGGTCCGCTCGCCGGGCGTCTACTTCGACAGCCAGATCGACAAGACGTCCGACAAGGACATCTTCACCGCCAAGATCATCCCGTCCCGGGGTGCCTGGCTGGAGATGGAGATCGACAAGCGCGACATGGTCGGCGTGCGCATCGACCGCAAGCGCAAGCAGTCCGTGACCGTCCTCCTCAAGGCCCTCGGCTGGACGACCGAGCAGATCCTCGAAGAGTTCGGCGAGTACGAGTCGATGCGCGCCACCCTGGAGAAGGACCACACCCAGGGCCAGGACGACGCGCTGCTCGACATCTACCGCAAGCTGCGCCCGGGCGAGCCGCCGACGCGCGAGGCCGCGCAGACGCTGCTGGAGAACCTCTACTTCAACCCGAAGCGCTACGACCTCGCTAAGGTCGGCCGCTACAAGGTCAACAAGAAGCTGGGCGGCGACGAGCCGCTGGACGCCGGTGTGCTGACCACCGACGACGTCATCGCCACGATCAAGTACCTGGTCAAGCTGCACGCCGGCGAGACCGAGACGATCGGCGAGAACGGCACGGAGATCGTCGTCGAGACCGACGACATCGACCACTTCGGCAACCGCCGCCTGCGCAACGTCGGCGAGCTGATCCAGAACCAGGTCCGTACGGGTCTCGCCCGTATGGAGCGTGTCGTGCGCGAGCGCATGACCACCCAGGACGTCGAGGCGATCACGCCGCAGACCCTGATCAACATCCGGCCGGTCGTCGCCTCCATCAAGGAGTTCTTCGGCACCAGCCAGCTGTCCCAGTTCATGGACCAGACGAACCCGCTGTCGGGCCTGACCCACAAGCGCCGTCTGTCGGCCCTGGGCCCCGGTGGTCTGTCCCGTGAGCGGGCCGGTCTGGACGTCCGTGACGTGCACCCCTCGCACTACGGCCGCATGTGCCCGATCGAGACCCCTGAAGGCCCGAACATCGGTCTGATCGGCTCGCTCGCCTCCTACGGCCGCGTCAACGTCTTCGGCTTCATCGAGACGCCGTACCGCAAGGTCGTCGACGGCCGGGTCACCGAGCAGGTCGACTACCTGACCGCCGACGAGGAAGACCGCTTCCTCATCGCGCAGGCGAACGCTCCCCTCACCGAGGACATGGAGTTCGCCGAAGGCCGCGTCATGTGCCGCCGCCGCGGTGGTGAGGTCGACCTCGCCGCCCGCGAGGACGTGGACTACATGGACGTCTCGCCGCGCCAGATGGTGTCGGCCGCGACCGCCATGATCCCCTTCCTGGAGCACGACGACGCCAACCGCGCGCTCATGGGATCGAACATGATGCGCCAGGCCGTGCCGCTGATCAAGGCGGAGGCCCCGCTGGTCGGCACCGGCATGGAGTACCGCTGCGCGGTCGACGCCGGTGACGTCATCAAGGCGGAGAAGGACGGTGTGGTCCAGGAGGTCTCCGCGGACTACATCACCGTCGCCAACGACGACGGCACGTACACCACGTACCGCGTCGCCAAGTTCACCCGCTCCAACCAGGGCACCTCCTTCAACCAGAAGGTCGTCGTGGACGAGGGCGCGCGCGTCGTCGTGGGCCAGGTGCTCGCCGACGGCCCCTCCACCGACGAGGGCGAGATGGCGCTGGGCAAGAACCTGCTCGTCGCCTTCATGCCCTGGGAGGGCCACAACTACGAGGACGCGATCATCCTGTCGCAGCGCCTCGTGCAGGACGACGTCCTGTCCTCGATCCACATCGAGGAGCACGAGGTCGACGCCCGGGACACCAAGCTGGGCCCGGAGGAGATCACCCGGGACATCCCGAACGTCTCCGAGGAGGTCCTCTCGGACCTCGACGAGCGCGGCATCATCCGGATCGGTGCCGAGGTCGTCGCCGGCGACATCCTCGTCGGCAAGGTCACGCCCAAGGGTGAGACCGAGCTGACCCCGGAGGAGCGCCTGCTGCGCGCCATCTTCGGTGAGAAGGCCCGTGAGGTCCGTGACACCTCGCTGAAGGTCCCGCACGGCGAGATCGGCAAGGTCATCGGCGTCCGCGTCTTCGACCGTGAAGAGGGCGACGAGCTGCCCCCGGGCGTGAACCAGCTGGTCCGCGTCTACGTGGCGCAGAAGCGCAAGATCACCGACGGTGACAAGCTCGCCGGCCGGCACGGCAACAAGGGCGTCATCTCCAAGATCCTGCCGGTCGAGGACATGCCGTTCCTGGAGGACGGCACCCCGGTCGACATCATCCTCAACCCGCTGGGTGTCCCGTCCCGAATGAACCCGGGCCAGGTCCTGGAGATCCACCTCGGCTGGCTCGCCAGCCAGGGCTGGAAGGTCGAGGGCGACGCCGACTGGCAGAAGCGTCTCCAGGCGATCGGCGCCGACGAGGTCGCGCCCCGCACCAACGTCGCGACCCCGGTCTTCGACGGTGCGCGCGAGGACGAGCTCGCTGGTCTGTTCGACTCCACGCTGCCGAACCGCGACGGCGAGCGGATGGTCAAGGACACCGGCAAGGCCCGGATGTTCGACGGCCGTTCCGGTGAGCCGTTCCCGGACCCGATCTCGGTCGGGTACATGTACATCCTGAAGCTCCACCACCTGGTGGACGACAAGCTGCACGCGCGTTCGACCGGTCCGTACTCGATGATCACCCAGCAGCCGCTGGGTGGTAAGGCCCAGTTCGGTGGCCAGCGCTTCGGTGAGATGGAGGTGTGGGCGCTGGAGGCTTACGGCGCCGCGTACGCCCTCCAGGAGCTGCTGACCATCAAGTCCGACGACGTGACCGGCCGCGTGAAGGTCTACGAGGCGATCGTCAAGGGCGAGAACATCCCCGAGCCCGGCATTCCCGAGTCCTTCAAGGTGCTCATCAAGGAAATGCAGTCGCTCTGCCTGAACGTGGAGGTGCTGTCCTCGGACGGCATGTCCATCGAGATGCGCGACACGGACGAGGATGTCTTCCGCGCCGCGGAGGAGCTCGGTATCGACCTGTCCCGGCGCGAGCCGAGCAGCGTCGAAGAGGTCTGACGGGCCTGGCCGGGGCTCCTTCCCCCCAAGGAGCCCCGGTCGCCCCGGACCCGTACAGACCATGATGTAGAGCCCATTTTTTCGCTTACGCGAAGGGCACGACCCTGAAAGAGGGATTGACGACAGTGCTCGACGTCAACTTCTTCGACGAGCTGCGGATCGGCCTGGCGACCGCGGACGACATCCGACAGTGGTCCCACGGTGAGGTCAAGAAGCCGGAGACCATCAACTACCGCACCCTCAAGCCGGAAAAGGACGGGCTCTTCTGCGAGAAGATCTTCGGTCCGACCCGGGACTGGGAGTGCTACTGCGGCAAGTACAAGCGTGTCCGGTTCAAGGGCATCATCTGCGAGCGCTGTGGCGTCGAGGTCACTCGCGCCAAGGTGCGCCGTGAGCGGATGGGCCACATCGAGCTGGCCGCCCCCGTCACGCACATCTGGTACTTCAAGGGCGTTCCGTCGCGGCTGGGCTACCTGCTCGACCTCGCCCCGAAGGACCTGGAAAAGGTCATCTACTTCGCCGCCTACATGATCACGTGGGTGGACGAGGAGCGCCGTACGCGCGACCTGCCCTCGCTGGAGGCGCACGTCTCCGTCGAGCGCCAGCAGATCGAGCAGCGCCGCGACGCGGACCTTGAGGCCCGCGCCAAGAAGCTGGAGACCGACCTCGCCGAGCTGGAGGCCGAGGGCGCCAAGGCCGACGTGCGCCGCAAGGTGCGCGAAGGCGCCGAGCGGGAGATGAAGCAGCTGCGCGACCGCGCGCAGCGCGAGATCGACCGCCTCGACGAGGTGTGGAGCCGCTTCAAGAACCTCAAGGTCCAGGACCTGGAGGGCGACGAGCTGCTCTACCGCGAGCTGCGTGACCGCTTCGGCACGTACTTCATGGGCGGCATGGGCGCTGCCGCGCTCCAGAAGCGCCTGGAGTCCTTCGACCTCGACGAAGAGGCCGAGAAGCTCCGCGAGATCATCCGTACCGGCAAGGGCCAGAAGAAGACCCGTGCGCTCAAGCGCCTGAAGGTCGTCTCCGCCTTCCTGCAGACCCGCAACAGCCCCAACGGCATGGTGCTGGACTGCATCCCGGTCATCCCGCCGGACCTGCGTCCGATGGTGCAGCTGGACGGTGGCCGCTTCGCGACCTCCGACCTGAACGACCTGTACCGCCGCGTGATCAACCGCAACAACCGCCTGAAGCGGCTTCTCGACCTCGGCGCGCCCGAGATCATCGTGAACAACGAGAAGCGCATGCTCCAGGAGGCCGTGGACGCGCTGTTCGACAACGGCCGTCGCGGCCGGCCGGTCACCGGTCCGGGCAACCGCCCGCTGAAGTCCCTGAGCGACATGCTCAAGGGCAAGCAGGGCCGGTTCCGTCAGAACCTGCTCGGCAAGCGTGTGGACTACTCCGCGCGTTCCGTGATCGTCGTCGGTCCGCAGCTGAAGCTGCACCAGTGCGGTCTGCCGAAGGCCATGGCGCTGGAGCTCTTCAAGCCGTTCGTGATGAAGCGCCTGGTCGACCTGAACCACGCGCAGAACATCAAGAGCGCCAAGCGGATGGTCGAGCGCGGCCGCACGGTCGTCTACGACGTCCTCGAAGAGGTCATCGCGGAGCACCCGGTCCTGCTGAACCGTGCGCCCACCCTGCACCGCCTCGGCATCCAGGCCTTCGAGCCGCAGCTGGTCGAGGGCAAGGCCATTCAGATTCACCCGCTCGTGTGCACCGCGTTCAACGCGGACTTCGACGGTGACCAGATGGCCGTGCACCTGCCGCTGTCCGCGGAGGCGCAGGCCGAGGCCCGCATCCTGATGCTGTCCTCGAACAACATCCTCAAGCCGGCCGACGGCCGTCCGGTCACCATGCCGACCCAGGACATGGTGCTGGGCCTGTTCTTCCTCACCACCGACGAGGCGGAGCGCGAGGTCATCGGTGAGGGCCGGTCCTTCGGGTCGGTCGCCGAGGCGATCATGGCCTTCGACAACCGGGAGCTGTCGCTCCAGGCGAAGGTCGACATCCGCTTCCCGATCGGCACCGTCCCGCCCCGCGGCTGGACCCCGCCGGCGCAGGAGGAGGGCGAGCCCGAGTGGCAGCAGGGTGACAGCTTCCGGCTGCGGACGACCCTGGGCCGCGCGCTCTTCAACGAGCTGCTGCCCGAGGACTACCCGTTCGTCGACTACTCGGTGGGCAAGAAGCAGCTCTCCGCGATCGTCAACGACCTGGCCGAGCGCTACCCCAAGGTCATCGTGGCGGCGACGCTGGACAACCTGAAGGCGGCCGGTTTCCACTGGGCGACCCGTTCCGGTGTCACCGTCGCGGTCTCGGACATCGTCGTGCCGGAGGCCAAGAAGGCCATCGTCGCGGGCTACGAGGCCCAGGACGAGAAGGTCCAGAAGCAGTACGAGCGCGGTCTGATCACCAAGGACGAGCGCACTCAGGAACTGATCAACATCTGGACCAAGGCGACCAACGAGGTCGCCGAGGCGATGAACGACAACTTCCCCAAGACGAACCCCATCTTCATGATGGTTGACTCGGGTGCCCGAGGAAACATGATGCAGATGCGGCAGATCGCCGGTATGCGTGGTCTGGTGTCGAACGCGAAGAACGAGACCATCCCGCGTCCGATCAAGGCGTCGTTCCGCGAGGGTCTGTCCGTGCTGGAGTACTTCATCTCCACCCACGGTGCCCGTAAGGGTCTCGCGGACACCGCCCTGCGTACCGCCGACTCGGGTTACCTGACCCGTCGTCTCGTGGACGTCTCGCAGGACGTCATCATCCGCGAGGAGGACTGCGGCACCGAGCGCGGTCTGAAGCTGCGGATCGCCAGCAAGGGCGCCGACGGTGTCCTGCGCAAGGCGGACGACGTCGAGTCCAGCGTGTACGCACGCATGCTGGCCGAGGACGTCGTGGTGGACGGCAAGGTCATCGGCCCCGCCAACGTCGACCTGGGCGATGTCCTCATCGACCAGCTCGTCGCGCACGGCGTCGAGGAGGTCAAGACCCGCTCGGTCCTGACCTGCGAGTCCGCCGTCGGCACCTGCGCCTTCTGCTACGGCCGCTCGCTGGCCACCGGCAAGCTGGTCGACATCGGTGAGGCGGTCGGCATCATCGCCGCCCAGTCCATCGGTGAGCCCGGCACCCAGCTGACGATGCGTACCTTCCACACCGGTGGTGTGGCGGGTGACGACATCACCCTGGGTCTGCCGCGTGTCGTCGAGCTCTTCGAGGCCCGTACGCCCAAGGGCGTCGCCCCGATCTCCGAGGCCGCCGGCCGCGTGCGGATCGAGGAGACCGAGAAGACCAAGAAGGTCGTCGTCACGCCGGACGACGGCAGCGACGAGACGGCGTACGGCGTCTCCAAGCGTGCCCGTCTGCTGGTGGGCGAGGGTGACCACGTCGAGGTCGGCCAGGCGCTGACCGTGGGTGCCGTCAACCCGCACGACGTGCTGCGCATCCTGGGCCAGCGTGCCGTCCAGGTCCACCTGGTCGGCGAGGTCCAGAAGGTCTACAACAACCAGGGCGTGGCGATCCACGACAAGCACATCGAGATCATCATCCGGCAGATGCTGCGCCGGGTGACGATCATCGAGTCCGGCGACGCGGAGCTGCTGCCGGGCGAGCTGGTGGAGCGTACGAAGTTCGAGAGCGAGAACCGTCGTGTGGTCCAGGAAGGCGGCCACCCGGCCTCCGGCCGTCCGCAGCTGATGGGTATCACCAAGGCTTCGCTGGCCACCGAGTCCTGGCTGTCGGCGGCGTCCTTCCAGGAGACGACCCGGGTGCTCACCGACGCGGCGATCAACGCCAAGTCGGACTCCCTGATCGGCCTCAAGGAGAACGTCATCATCGGTAAGCTCATCCCGGCCGGTACGGGCCTGTCCCGCTACCGCAACATCCGGGTGGAGCCCACCGAGGAGGCCAAGGCCGCGATGTACTCGGCCGTCGGTTACGACGACATCGACTACTCGCCCTTCGGCACCGGCTCCGGCCAGGCGGTCCCGCTGGAGGACTACGACTACGGTCCGTACAACCAGTAAGGGCCCGGCCCGGCCGATGGCCGGACCGGACACGCGCTGTGAGCGGCAGGGCGGTCACCCCTCGGGGTGGCCGCCCTGCGGCGTTGTGGGGCTGTTCACCCCGTCGGCGGCCCGCCGGTCCCGCTTGCGGCGGCCGCAGCGGTGTGGTGGCGTGCGCGGAATCATTCGCGGGGAACCGTGCGCTCTTCTGGCGCGTACTGAATGATGGGTGGTACTGCCTACTGTGGGGGAGGTGCTGAGAGTGGCGTTCCAGCCGTGGCAGGGTGGACAGCCGGCGCCGTGGCAAGGCGGACAGCCGGTCCAGGGCCCGGGCCAGGTCCCGGCGATGCGTGCGTCGCATGCCGACCGTGAGCGTGCGGTGGACGTACTGAAGGCCGGTTTCGCCGAGGGGCGGCTTCCGCAGCAGGAGTACGAGCAGCGCATCGGCCGGGCCTATCAGGCACAGACCCAGGCCGAGCTGCAGATGCTGGTGGCGGACCTGCCGCAGGGACCGATGCCGCAGCAGCAGTACGGGCCGCCGCCCGCGGTGCCGCCGGCGTTCATGCCGGTGCCGCCGGTGCTCGCGCCGACCAACGGTTCGGCGACGGGCGCGCTGGTGTGCGGCATCCTCGCCCCGGTGACGTGGGGCCTGACGTCGATACCCGCGGTGATCCTGGGGCACAAGGCGCGGGCCGAGATCCGCCGCACGGGGGAGCGCGGGGACGGCCAGGCGGTCGCCGGGCTGGTCCTGGGCTGGCTGGGGATCAGCGGCTGGCTGCTGTTCTTCATCCTGATGGTCTTCGTGGGGGCAGCGAACCTCTGAGGCCACGGCGGCGGGGTGCGCGAGGCGCCCGGGGAGCCGGGGGCCACACCGGGGCCGGGAGCGGCTCCGGGCGCCGTAGGGCGGCCGTCACGGCGCGCGCGGCGACGGTGGAGCCTTCTTCCGTACGGCCTCCGATCCCACTACGGTGGCCGCAGCGCCGGAGGAGTCCGGCGTGTCCTTCGCGTGTGCATTTGTTTTGACCGCAGCCCATGCGGTAGGTACGCTCTGACCTTGTGCCTGGGGTGTCCTCAGGCTGCCGTGCGTGCTCTCGTCCGTACGGAAGCCGGGTCTCGACACCGCAATCTGCCGCCGTCCTCGTTCCAGCGAGGGGTCTGCAGTATTCGACACACCCGACCGCGTGGGTCGGGGACTGTTCCAGGTTAGCTTTACCGAGACTGGCACACAGAAACCGGAGAAACGGTGCCTACGATCCAGCAGCTGGTCCGCAAGGGCCGGCAGGACAAGGTCGAGAAGAACAAGACGCCCGCACTGGAGGGTTCGCCCCAGCGCCGCGGCGTCTGCACGCGTGTTTTCACGACCACCCCGAAGAAGCCGAACTCGGCCCTGCGTAAGGTCGCGCGTGTGCGTCTGACCAGCGGCATCGAGGTCACCGCTTACATTCCGGGTGAGGGCCACAACCTGCAGGAGCACTCGATCGTGCTCGTGCGTGGCGGCCGTGTGAAGGACCTGCCGGGTGTTCGGTACAAGATCATCCGCGGCTCCCTCGACACGCAGGGCGTCAAGAACCGCAAGCAGGCTCGCAGCCGCTACGGCGCCAAGAAGGAGAAGTAAGAATGCCTCGTAAGGGCCCCGCCCCGAAGCGCCCGGTCATCATTGACCCGGTCTACAGCTCTCCTCTGGTGACCTCCCTCATCAACAAGGTCCTGCTGAACGGCAAGCGCTCCACCGCCGAGCGCATCGTTTACGGCGCCATGGAGGGTCTGCGTGAGAAGACCGGCAACGACCCGGTCATCACGCTGAAGCGCGCGCTGGAGAACATCAAGCCGACCCTCGAGGTCAAGTCCCGCCGTGTCGGTGGCGCGACCTACCAGGTCCCGGTCGAGGTCAAGCCCGGCCGCGCCGCCACGCTCTCGCTGCGCTGGCTCGTGGGCTACTCGCGCGCCCGTCGTGAGAAGACCATGACCGAGCGCCTCATGAACGAGCTGCTGGACGCCTCGAACGGCCTCGGCGCTTCGGTCAAGAAGCGCGAGGACACGCACAAGATGGCCGAGTCCAACAAGGCCTTCGCGCACTACCGCTGGTAGTCGCTACCCACATCGAGACCGAGAGAAGATTGAGCCACTATGGCTACCACTTCGCTTGACCTGGCCAAGGTCCGCAACATCGGGATCATGGCCCACATCGACGCGGGCAAGACGACCACCACCGAGCGGATCCTGTTCTACACCGGTGTCTCTTACAAGATCGGTGAGGTCCACGACGGCGCTGCCACGATGGACTGGATGGAGCAGGAGCAGGAGCGCGGCATCACGATCACGTCTGCCGCGACGACCTGCCACTGGCCGCTGAACAACGTCGACCACACCATCAACATCATCGACACCCCGGGCCACGTCGACTTCACCGTCGAGGTGGAGCGTTCGCTGCGCGTGCTCGACGGTGCGGTGACGGTGTTCGACGGCGTTGCCGGTGTTGAGCCGCAGTCCGAGACCGTCTGGCGTCAGGCCGACCGTTACGGCGTGCCGCGCATCTGCTTCGTGAACAAGCTCGACCGCACCGGTGCGGAGTTCCACCGCTGCGTCGACATGATCGTGGACCGCCTGGGCGCGACCCCGATCGTGATGCAGCTGCCGATCGGCACCGAGGCCGACTTCAAGGGCGTCATCGACCTCGTCTCCATGAAGGCGCTGGTCTGGTCCGCCGAGGCCGCCAAGGGCGAGATGTACGACACCGTCGACATCCCGGCCACGCACGCCGAGGCCGCCGACGAGTGGCGCGGCAAGCTGCTCGAGGCCGTCGCCGAGAACGACGAAGAGATGATGGAGCTGTACCTGGAGGGCCAGGAGCCCACCGTGGACCAGCTGCACGCGGCGATCCGCCGTATCACCATCAACTCGGGCAAGGGCGGCGACGTCACCGTCACCCCCGTGTTCTGCGGTACCGCGTTCAAGAACAAGGGCGTGCAGCCCCTGCTCGACGCGGTCGTGCGCTACCTGCCGTCGCCGCTGGACGTCGAGGGCATCGACGGCCACGCGGTCAACGACGCCGAGCAGGTCGTCACGCGCCGTCCCTCCGAGGACGAGCCGCTGGCCGCCCTCGCGTTCAAGATTGCGAGCGACCCCCACCTGGGCAAGCTCACCTTCATCCGGGTGTACTCGGGCCGCCTCGAGGCCGGCTCGCAGGTCACCAACTCGGTGAAGGGCAAGAAGGAGCGCATCGGCAAGATCTACCGGATGCACGCGAACAAGCGTGAGGAGATCGAGTCGGTGGGTGCCGGTGACATCGTCGCCGTCATGGGTCTGAAGCAGACCACCACCGGTGAGACCCTCTGCGACCCGTCGAACCAGGTCATCCTGGAGTCGATGGAGTTCCCGGCCCCGGTCATCCAGGTCGCCATCGAGCCCAAGTCCAAGGGTGACCAGGAGAAGCTGGGTGTCGCCATCCAGCGTCTCGCCGAGGAGGACCCGTCCTTCCAGGTCCACACGGACGAGGAGACCGGTCAGACCATCATCGCGGGTATGGGCGAGCTGCACCTCGACGTGCTGGTCGACCGTATGAAGCGCGAGTTCCGGGTCGAGGCGAACGTCGGCAAGCCGCAGGTCGCGTACCGCGAGACCCTGCGCAAGGCCGTCGAGCGCCTGGACTACACGCACAAGAAGCAGACTGGTGGTTCCGGCCAGTTCGCGAAGGTGCAGATCGCCCTTGAGCCGCTCGAGGGTGACGGGTACGAGTTCGAGAACAAGGTCACCGGTGGCCGTATCCCGCGGGAGTACATCCCGTCCGTGGACGCGGGCTGCCAGGAGGCCATGGAGTTCGGCGTGCTCGCCGGCTACCCGCTGACCGGCGTCAAGGTCGTGCTTCTCGACGGTGCGTTCCACGAGGTCGACTCGTCCGAGATGGCCTTCAAGATCGCCGGTTCGATGGCCTTCAAGGAGGCCGCCCGCAAGGCCAGCCCGGCCCTGCTGGAGCCGATGATGAAGGTCGAGGTGACGACGCCCGAGGACTACATGGGTGACGTCATCGGCGACATCAACTCGCGTCGCGGTCAGATCCAGTCCATGGAGGACCGCCACGGCGCCAAGCTCGTCACGGGCCTGGTTCCGCTCTCGGAGATGTTCGGCTACGTCGGAGACCTCCGCAGCAAGACCTCGGGTCGCGCAAGCTACTCGATGCAGTTCGACTCCTACGCCGAGGTTCCGCGGAACGTCGCCGAGGAGATCATCGCGAAGGCCAAGGGCGAGTAGTACCGGCTCGCACGAGTCGCAAGACGCTTTAGGCTTGACACCGTCTGCCGGGGCCCGTCCCCGCCACCCGCGAGGGGGCCCCGGCGGCCGGCATCCCAGCAAAGATCACCTGGCGCCGATGAGTAAGGCGTACAGAACCACTTCAGGAGGACCCAGTGGCGAAGGCGAAGTTCGAGCGGACTAAGCCGCACGTCAACATCGGCACCATCGGTCACATCGACCACGGTAAGACGACCCTCACGGCCGCCATTACCAAGGTGCTGCACGACGCGTTCCCGGACCTGAACGAGGCCTCGGCCTTCGACATGATCGACAAGGCGCCCGAGGAGCGCCAGCGCGGTATCACCATCTCCATCGCGCACGTCGAGTACCAGACGGAGAACCGTCACTACGCCCACGTTGACTGCCCCGGTCACGCGGACTACATCAAGAACATGATCACCGGTGCCGCCCAGATGGACGGCGCGATCCTCGTGGTCGCGGCGACCGACGGCCCGATGCCGCAGACCAAGGAGCACGTGCTCCTGGCCCGCCAGGTCGGCGTGCCCTACATCGTGGTGGCCCTGAACAAGGCCGACATGGTGGACGACGAGGAGATCCTGGAGCTCGTCGAGCTCGAGGTCCGTGAGCTCCTCTCGGAGTACGAGTTCCCGGGCGACGACGTTCCGGTCGTCAAGGTCTCCGCGCTCAAGGCGCTGGAGGGCGACAAGGAGTGGGGCGAGTCGGTCCTCAAGCTCATGGCCGCGGTCGACGAGTCGATCCCGCAGCCCGAGCGTGACGTCGACAAGCCGTTCCTGATGCCGATCGAGGACGTCTTCACGATCACCGGCCGTGGCACCGTTGTCACCGGTCGTATCGAGCGTGGTGTCCTCAAGGTCAACGAGACCGTCGACATCATCGGCATCAAGACCGAGAAGACCACCACCACGGTCACCGGCATCGAGATGTTCCGCAAGCTGCTCGACGAGGGCCAGGCCGGTGAGAACGTCGGTCTGCTGCTCCGCGGCATCAAGCGCGAGGACGTCGAGCGCGGCCAGGTCATCATCAAGCCGGGCTCGGTCACCCCGCACACGGAGTTCGAGGCGCAGGCGTACATCCTGTCGAAGGACGAGGGTGGCCGCCACACCCCGTTCTTCAACAACTACCGCCCGCAGTTCTACTTCCGTACCACCGACGTGACCGGCGTCGTGACCCTCCCCGAGGGCACCGAGATGGTCATGCCGGGCGACAACACCGAGATGTCGGTCCAGCTGATCCAGCCGGTCGCCATGGAGGAGGGCCTGAAGTTCGCCATCCGTGAGGGTGGCCGGACCGTCGGCGCCGGCCAGGTCACCAAGATCGTCAAGTAATTCTGACGGTCGGGGAGACCCGGCAGCTCTTGCGAGCGCTCTGAGGAGCCCCGCTCACCTTCGGGTGAGCGGGGCTTCTCGCTGTTCGGGGGCGGGCTCTTCTGCTGAGCTCGCCGGCTGCTTAGCATGTGCGGGTCGGCGCGTACCCGATCGGGACGCGACCCTCTTCCCGGAAGTGACGCCATGCTGCGCACCATGTTCAAGTCCAAGATCCACCGTGCCACCGTCACCCAGGCGGACCTGCACTACGTCGGCTCCGTGACGGTCGACGCCGACCTGCTGGACGCCGCCGACCTGCTGCCCGGCGAGCTGGTCCACATCGTCGACATCACCAACGGCGCGCGCCTGGAGACGTACCTCATCGAGGGCGAGCGCGGCTCCGGCGTCGTGGGCATCAACGGCGCCGCCGCGCATCTCGTCCACCCCGGCGACCTCGTGATCCTCATCAGCTACGCCCAGGTGGACGACGCCGAGGCCCGCACGCTGCGCCCGCGCGTCGTGCACGTGGACGCGGACAACCGCATCGTCGCCGTCGGCACGGACGCGTCGGAGCCGGTGCCCGGGGGGAAGGCCGAGCGCAGCCCGCAGGCGGTCGTACGGGCAGGGGGAGCCGTCTAGGGGCGGACCCCGCGCCTGCGGGACGGCGGGGCTCACGGCGGTACCGGCCGCGTGGGGAAGCCGAAGGCCATCCGGTCGCAGGCCGGCCCCGTGGCGTCGAAGTTGAGGCGGCGCATCACGCGGGGCATGCCGGCCGGGATGGGGGTCCTGCCGTGGACCACGGCCGTGTTGTCGGCGATCAGTACGTCGCCGACGGCGAGTTTGAAGCTCAGCCGGTTGGCGGGGGCGGCGAAGAACCGGCACAGCTCCGCGTACTGGTCCCGGACGTCCGCGCGCGGGACGACCCGCGAGGCGCCGTCCGCCATCCGGAACCTCAGCGTGCAGACGCCGTCCCGGCGACGGAACAGCGGCTGGGTGCTGGTCTGGTCGGTGCGGGTGATCGTCAGCGCGTCGGGCTCGGCCAGCGCGTCCCGCCGGCCGGGGAAGTGCCGCGCCAGGTGCTCGTAGGCGGCCTGGGCGCTGGCCAGGACGGACAGGCCGCCGCGTACGGCGGGCCGGACGCACTGGAGCGTCATCAGGGTTTCGGGGCGGTCGCGGAACGCGCCGTCGGTGTGCAGCAGGTGCTCCATGCGGCTGGAGCCGAGGAAGCCGGCGACCGGCCGGGCCGGGCTGATCGGCACGATCCCGTCGTCGTCCGCGCGCGGGTGCGGCACCGGGGCGCCGAAGCGCCGGCGCAGGCTGAGCAGGTCCTGGCGGCTCCTGGCCCGCTCGGCGCAGCGCAGGATCGCGAAGCCGTACCGGTTGAACGCGGCCAGCATCTCGCGTTCCTGCGCGGCCGACATGCAGCACATCGAGGGCACCCGGACGATCTGCGCGGCCACGGACAGTCCGGAGCCGAACGGGCGGCGCAGGTCAGGTGGCGCCATGGCCGGTGGCCTCCGGTCGCGGGGCCGGGGTGAGGGTGGCGAGCCAGCCGCGCAGTACGGCGGCGGCCATCCGTTCGGTGGCGGCGCGGTCGTACCGTACGTCGCCGGGCGCGGCCCCGAGGCCGTCGGGGCGGCGGTGGTGGAAGGCCGTGACGGCCTGGTCGTCGGCCGGGTACTCGGCTCCGGTCTCCATCCGGAGCATGATCTTGGCGAGCAGGGCGGTGGCCTTGTAGAGCACCCGCAGGTCCGGTTCGGCGAGCAGGAGCTGTTTGCGGAGGGTGACGGCGGCCTGGACGCCGTCGCGCACACTGACGTCGGCGTACGTGACGGCGTCCGGTACGGGCAGGGCGAGGCCGGGGGCGCACCAGAGGGGCGCGAGGGCGCCCGCGCCGCTGAGGGTGAGGACGTGCAGCAGGCGCGGCGGCAGGGCGCCCGCGCGGAACTCGTCCTCGGTGAGGACCGTCATGGTCATCCGGACTCCGTCCAGCGCCGGTGCCAGCTCCGTGCGGACGCTCCGGAGCCGGGGGAGGGCGTCCTGCGGCGCCAGGACGAGGACGTCCAGGTCGCTCCAGCCGTGCCGGTACGTGCCCCGGGCCGCGCTGCCGGTCACGGCGACCAGGTCCACGGCCGTACCGGGCCGGGAGAGCCGTTCGCGCAGGTCGCGCAGGTACGTCCCGAGGCAGCTCGGGAGGTTCAGGCTGTGCACGGACACGGGCTTGAGCGGCCGGAACGTCCAGGCGGTGTCGAAGGCGAGGCGGTCCAGGTGCCGCTGGAGGCGCAACCGGGGCCAGGGGGCGGCGGCGCGCTGAGCGGCGGGTTCGGGTGTGGCGTCCTCGGGGGCGGCGCACGGGGTGGAGCCGGCGGGGGCGAGGGTGTGTGGGGCGGGAGCGTGCGGCGCGGCGGCGGGTCCCGTACCGGGCTCGGGGTGTACGGCGCGCAGCCGGTCGCCGAAGAGTTTGCGCAGCTCTTCGACGGTGGCCCGGTCGCGTACGGGCTCGATGCTCACGCGGTCGAGGAACGGGTGCGCGGCGCAGTAGCGGTCGAGGCCGTCGGCGATGCGTTCGGCCAGGGCGGTGGCATCGCCGGTGTCCCGTACGGCCGGGTCGTGCGACGCGGCGGCGAGGTGAGCGGCGTTGAGCCGGGCGTAGCCGCGGCGGGTGCGCAGGTACTCTCCGGCGGCGTCGCGCGCGTGCTCGCAGTCGCCGCCCAGAGCCGCCACCCGTACCCGGGAGAGCGCGCACTCCGAAATCGTGGGGTACAGCCGGTGCAGGCGCTGCCGTAGTTCGTGCTGCACGTCGATCGCGGGCCGGTCGCCGACGACGACGGCCGCGTCGAACCGTCCCTCGTCGAGGAGGCGGTTGATCTGCTCGTGCAGCCGCCGCTGGTAGTACTCCAGAAGGCTGTCGGGGGCCGGGGACCGGGCCAGGCCGTGCGCGGCGCTCTGGGCGGGGTCCTCGTCGTGCAGCAGGACGACGCCGTATTCGGTGTCCTCGGAGGCGCGCAGTGCGGTGCGGTAGGGCGCCAGTACCGCGCGCGCTTCGCGGGCCGCCCGCGCCGTACCGCACCGCTCGCGTACGGCCGCGACGGCAGCGAGCGTCGCTTCCAGCATGGGCAGGCCCTGCCGTACGCAGCGCAGGTCCCCACTGCCCCGGGGCCGCCGGGCGCGGGCCAGGTAGGCGGAGGCGAGAACGTCCGCCAGCTCCTGGTAGGACGCGCCGTCGAGCCACCATCCGGTGGCCTCCGTGCCACTCAGGGCGGGCCATCGGGAGGCGTAGGTCTCCGCGGGGGCGGGGGTGTCGATCTGCGGGGTGCGGCGGGCGAGCATGCGGAGCTGGGTGTCCTTGCCCACGTACGCCGGTCCGCTCACGGCGATGACCCGGTGTGCTGCCGGTGGGCGGTCTTCGGCCGGTGGGTTCAGGGGCATGGTGTTTCCTCCGGAGGTGCACGGTCGGACGGGATCCGGGATTTCGGCATGAGGCGGTGCGGTGCGTTTCTTTTCCGTACGGGTGTTTTCGTGGGACGGGCCAGGTGGACGAATGACGGTGACCGCCTCGCGGATCTCGGTAATTGCCGATAGCGCGGTCTGCGGGGTGCTGCGCATACGGGGGCTAATACCGGCTGTGCGGAATTGGCCGCGGCCCGCGGCCGGGGTTCACGTCTTCGCGGCCGAATCCGCGTCGCCGTCCGACCTTGTTTCCGCCCCGCACTCCGGTCCGACGCCGGGCTGCGTGCCCGCCGCCGTGTCCGTTTCCGGCTCCGCCGCCGGACGGGAGAGCGCGCAGCCGACGACGCCGGCCGCCGCGAGCGAGGTCAGGCCGCCGGTGAGGAAGCCGGCGCGGGGCCCGCAGGTCTCGGTGACCCAGCCGACGGCCGGCGCGGCCACCGGCGTGCCGCCCACGAACGCGATCTTGAAAAGGCTCATCACCCGGCCCCGCGTCGCGGCGTCCGCGGTGAGCTGGACGTGCGCGTTGGCGGTGGCGGTGACGACCAGGCCGGCCATGCCGACCGGGACCAGCAGGGCCGCGAACAGCCACAGGGCGGGCGCCAGTGCGGCGGCCGTCTCCAGCGCGCCGAACAGCAGCGCCGCCGTGGTCAGCACCCGCCGCGGCGGCGCGAGGCTGCGCGCCGCCCACAGCGCCCCCGCCACCGCACCCGCCGCCAGCAGTGAGTTGAGCAGGCCGTACACGCCGGAGCCGGTACGGAAGACCTGCACGGTGAACGTGGTCAGCCAGACCGGGAAGTTGAATCCGAACGTACCGACGAAGGCGACCAGCACGATCGGCCACAGCAGGCCGGGATCGCGCCGGACCTGCCGCAGCGTCGCCCTGACCTGGCCGCTGCCGTGCGGCGCGCGCTCGGCCGGGTGCATCTCGGCGGGGCGCATGAGCAGCAGGGCGGCGAGGGGCGCGAGGTAGGAGACGGCGTTGAGGAGGAAGGCCCAGCCGATGCCCACCACCGTGATCACCAGGCCGGCGACGGCCGGGCCGACCAGCCGCGCGGTCTGGAAGACGGCGGAATTCAGGCTGACCGCGTTGCGCAGGTGCTCCGGACCGACCAGTTCGCAGACGAACGCCTGCCGGGCGGGGGCGTCCGCGACGGACACCAGGCCGAGCACGGCCGCCATGACGTACACGTGCCAGGGGCGCACCTGGCCGGACAGCACCAGTACGGCCAGGACCAGCCCCGTCGTGCCGAGCGCGGCCTGGGTGTGGAGCAGCAGCCGGCGCATGGGCAGCCGGTCGGCGATCAGGCCGCCGTGCAGCCCGAGGAGCAGCATGGGCGCGTACTGGAGCCCGATGGTCAGGCCGACGGCGGCGGGGGAGCCGGTCAGCTCGACGACCAGCCAGTCCTGGGCGATGCGCTGCATCCAGGTGCCGGTGTGGGAGACGGCCTGTCCGGCGGCGAACAGCCGGTAGTTGCGGATGCGCAGCGAGCCGAACGTCGTCGTGGCGCGGCGCGCCGGGCCGTCCTCGGGGCGGGGCGGGAGGGAGGCGGCGGCGGGGCCCGGTGCTCCGGTCACGCCCGCCGCCCTCGTACGGGGGCGTGGTCCGGGTGTCTCCCGTACGCGGGGGTGTGATTCGGGGGTCTTCCGTACGTGGGGGTGTGGTCCGGTGGTCTTCCGTACGCGGGCGCGGGATTTCTCTCTCCGTGGCACGACCGGCGTCCGTGGAAAGAACGGTGTCTGGAGCGGGTGCGGCCGCCGCGCCGGAAAGGACGTCCGGAAAGGGGACGCTGCATGAAATCCTCCTTTCTGCTCGCCCGGTCGACATGGTTCAGGATTCCCCCGGGGGTGCGGCGTAGTCGCCGGAGGCGCAGCTTCAGCCGGAAGGCTTCCATTTCTTGTGAGCTGTAGGATTTTGGGGCCGATGCGCGACGGCGTGTTTCGGTCCGCGCCGGATATTCTTCTGCGCTCGGCGCCCGGGGAGCGTACGGCGGTGCGCGGACGTGAGCCGGAGCGGGGGAGCGGAGTGCGCCGCGCCCCGCGCCGCGCGGTGCGGAAGTTCGGGTCGCGGGTGCGGCGCGCACGAAAAGGCGAGGGACCTTCCGTCATTTGGAGTAACGTACTGATGTCGGAGCGTCACCGCCCGGGGAGGGGCGGCTCGCGCCGAGGGGGTCGGGCGTCGCCAGGAAGTCCAGTCGGCACCAGAGGAGTCAGCCTCTCGTGGTACTTGCTCACCCCGTCACCCGTGCCGCGCCGCGGAGCTCCGGCCCAGTGCCGCGGAGCACCGGCTCCGCGCCGCAGGGCACCGGCTCCGCGCCCGCCCCGAAGCCGCGCGTGCGCCGCGGGCCGCCGGTGCCCTCCGTGCGCGCCGACAGGCGGTGACCGGGTGGTCGGCAGCGAGATCAGGCCCTGCGATCACCCCAAGAAGGACGTACGGCGGGTGCTGGAGAAGTGGGCGGCCCGTGGCTGGACGCTGCGCAAGGACGGGCACTGGGGGCGGCTCTACTGCCCGTGCGCGGGGCGCTGCACGGTCATCCCGGTGGCGGGCACGCCGCGCAGCGCCACCGCGCACGCGCGTGTGATCGACCGGCTGGCGGCGCGGTGTCCGCTGCCGGACGACGCGGCGAACCGCAGTCTGACGGGGATGCCGCGCGGCGAAGCGTGACCACTGCGTCAACTGAGGTGGGCCGGTGGTGACCGTGCGTTTTACGACGGCTGCCCGTGCAGGGTGCGACAGGTTTTGTCATGCTTTGTCTGTTGACGAACGACAACAGACCTGCAACCCTGCCCAAGGACTAGGGGGACGCCGCCATGGACTTCGACTTCACCTTCGTCGTCACGGGCGCGACCGTCGACGACCCGGACGCCGTCGACGCGCTGCGCGACACCTGCGACGCCCTCCTGGCGCGGGCCGGCGGCACCGACCTGCTCAGCATCACCTGGCCCGGCGACTGCGCGGTCCGGGCCGCGCTCGAAGCGGCCTCGGCGGCGCGCGCCGCGGTGCCGCGCCTGCGGGTGCGCCGCCTCGACCGCGACCTGGTCGGCATACACGAGATCGCCGAGCGCACGGGCCGCTCCCGGCAGAACGTCGCCCAGTGGGTCGCCGGGGTGCGCAAGGCCCAGGGCGCCCCGTTCCCGGCCGCCGAGGGGACGGTCGGACGTTCCCAGGCCTGGCTGTGGTCGGAGGTCAACCGCTGGCTCGCGGCGTACGGTCTCGACGACGGGGCGGCCCACCCCACGCGCGAGGAGATGGCGGAGATCGACGTGGCGCTGGCCGGCCGGGTGTCGCTGACGTTCCGGTTCGCTGCGACCACGGGCTTCCAGGAGGGGCGGCAGCGCGTCATCGACGAGCTGCGCAACCGCCACATAAACCGGTTCCTGGGCATACTGGCGGGCTTCGAGGGGACCACCGACGAGCACGGCGACCACGTCCTGGTGGTGGCCGACGGGCGCGAACCGGCCCGCGGGGTCATGGAGCGGGTGGCGCAGTTCCCGCACGACGTGGTGCTGGTGACCGAGACCGATCAGTTCACGGTCACCGTGCTCGCCAGCCGCGGCCCGGACCGTTCGGGCCGCGTCGTCCCCGTACCCGGCACGGCGACGGTCGGCGAGTGGCTGCGCCAGATCCGCGACTTCCCGCACGCGACCTTCGCCGTGGAGGGTGACGACCGTCACGCGGAGGAGTCCGCCCGTATCCAGTGGCAGCTGGCGATCGCGGCGTGAGGGCGGGCCCGTGAGGGCCCTGGTGGCGGCCCGTCCCGGCGCGCCGGAGGCGGGTCCGTGCATCCGGAGGGTGCGGCGCGGTGTACGATCTCCCGCTCGATTGGCAGCGCCCGCCGCTGATGTGGCACACTGTCCAGGTTGCTCGGTTGAGTGCCGATGCTGCGCGCCTCCCGCCGGGGGGACTGGAAGCGAGTCCTAGGTATTCGTCGTCTCTTATCAGGGGCGGAAGTACGGGAATCTTCCGGGAAGTGCAGCGGGGTGCCTCAGCCAGGCGCCCGGTGGGTGTTCATCCCCCACGTTTTCCTTCTCGAAGGATCGCCGTTGCGGAGATCTGCGGGAAGGAAGGCGACACGCCCGACCGCGTGGGTCGGAGGCCGGTGGATGAACGGCAACGCACCGGGTCCCAGAGCGTTACGAGAGACAGGACTACGAAGTAGCCATGGCGGGACAGAAGATCCGCATCCGGCTCAAGGCCTACGACCACGAGGTCATCGACACGTCGGCGAAGAAGATCGTCGAGACGGTGACCCGTACTGGTGCGTCGGTCGCGGGCCCGGTGCCGCTCCCCACCGAGAAGAACGTGTACTGCGTCATCAAGTCGCCGCACAAGTACAAGGACTCGCGCGAGCACTTCGAGATGCGCACGCACAAGCGCCTGATCGACATTCTCGACCCGACGCCCAAGACCGTTGACTCGCTGATGCGCCTGGACCTTCCGGCCGGCGTTGACATCGAGATCAAGCTCTGAGAGGCGCAGTAGAGATGGCTAAGCAGATCAAGGGCATCCTGGGCGAGAAGCTCGGCATGACCCAGGTCTGGGACGAGAACAACCGTGTCGTCCCGGTCACTGTGGTCAAGGCCGGCCCCTGCGTCGTTACCCAGGTGCGCACCAATGACCAGGACGGCTACGACTCCGTCCAGATCGCCTTCGGCGAGATCGACCCGCGCAAGGTGAACAAGCCCCTCAAGGGCCACTTCGCGAAGGCCGACGTCACCCCCCGCCGTCACCTCGTCGAGGTCCGTACCACTGACGCCAGTGAGTACACCCTCGGCCAGGAGCTGACCGCCGAGACCTTCGAGTCGGGCGTCAAGGTGGACGTGACCGGCAAGAGCAAGGGCAAGGGCTTCGCCGGTGTCATGAAGCGTCACGGCTTCCACGGCGGCAAGGCTTCGCACGGTGCCCACCGCGTGCACCGCAAGCCGGGCTCCATCGGTGGCTGCGCCACCCCGGGCCGCGTGTTCAAGGGCATGCGGATGGCCGGCCGTATGGGCAACGAGCGGGTCACCACCCAGAACCTGACCGTCCATGCCGTTGACGCGGAGAAGGGTCTGCTGCTCATCAAGGGCGCAGTTCCTGGTCCGAACGGCGGCCTCGTCCTGGTCCGTACCGCGGCCAAGGGGGCCTGAGGTAACCGATGAGCACCATTGACATCCTTTCGCCGGCAGGCGACAAGGCCGGGACCGTCGAGCTCCCCACGGAGATCTTCGACGCGAAGGTCAGCGTTCCGCTGATCCACCAGGTCGTTGTCGCGCAGCTGGCCGCGGCCCGTCAGGGCACGCACAAGACCAAGACCCGTGGCGAGGTCCGCGGCGGTGGCAAGAAGCCGTACCGCCAGAAGGGCACCGGCCGCGCGCGCCAGGGTTCGACCCGTGCGCCGCAGTTCGCCGGCGGTGGCGTCGTGCACGGTCCCGTGCCGCGTGACTACTCGCAGCGGACCCCGAAGAAGATGAAGGCCGCCGCCCTGCGCGGTGCCCTCACCGACCGGGCCCGCAACAGCCGCATCCACGTCGTCTCCGGCGTGGTCGAGGGCGAGGTCTCCACGAAGGCCGCCAAGGCTCTCCTCGGCAAGATCAGCGAGCGCAAGCACGTGCTGCTGGTCGCCGAGCGCGCCGACCAGGCCGCGTGGCTCTCCGCCCGCAACCTGCCCCAGGTCCACATCCTGGAGCCGGGCCAGCTGAACACGTACGACGTGCTCGTCTCCGACGACGTGGTCTTCACCAAGGCCGCCTTCGAGTCCTTCGTGGCTGGTCCCAAGGCCGCTGAGCTCGAAGGGAGCGCCGCCTGATGACTGAGGCGACCGTTACCAGCAAGTCCTTCTCGGACCCGCGCGACCTTCTGGTCAAGCCGGTCGTCTCCGAGAAGAGCTACGCGCTGCTGGACGAGAACAAGTACACGTTCATCGTCGACCCGCGTGCGAACAAGACCCAGATCAAGCAGGCCGTCGAGGCGGTCTTCTCGGTCAAGGTCACCGGGGTCAACACGATCAACCGCCAGGGCAAGCGCAAGCGCACCCGCACCGGTTTCGGTAAGCGCGCCAACACCAAGCGCGCCATCGTGACCCTCGCCGAGGGCGACCGTATCGACATCTTCGGCGGCCCGGTCTCCTAACGGAGTCCGAGTCGTCCGGAATCGGACGAGGACTGAGAAATGGGTATCCGCAAGTACAAGCCGACGACCCCGGGCCGTCGTGGCTCCAGCGTCGCCGACTTTGTCGAGATCACGCGGTCCACGCCGGAGAAGTCGCTGGTCCGCCCGCTGCACAGCAAGGGCGGCCGTAACAACGCCGGTCGTGTGACCGTTCGCCACCAGGGCGGTGGCCACAAGCGCGCCTACCGCGTGATCGACTTCCGTCGTCACGACAAGGACGGCGTGCCGGCCAAGGTCGCGCACATCGAGTACGACCCCAACCGCACCGCGCGCATCGCGCTGCTGCACTACGCAGACGGCGAGAAGCGCTACATCATCGCGCCGCGTGGCCTGGTGCAGGGTGCTCGGATTGAGAACGGCCAGGGCGCCGACATCAAGCCGGGCAACAACCTGCCGCTGCGCCACATCCCGGTCGGTACGACGATCCACGCCATCGAGCTGCGGCCCGGCGGCGGCGCGAAGTTCGCCCGCTCCGCGGGTGCCTCCGTGCAGCTGCTGGCGAAGGAGGGCTCCATGGCCCACCTTCGTATGCCGTCCGGTGAGATCCGCCTGGTCGACGTGCGCTGCCGCGCCACCGTCGGCGAGGTCGGCAACGCCGAGCAGTCGAACATCAACTGGGGCAAGGCCGGCCGTATGCGCTGGAAGGGCGTCCGCCCGACCGTGCGTGGTGTCGTGATGAACCCGGTCGACCACCCGCACGGTGGTGGTGAGGGCAAGACCTCCGGTGGTCGCCACCCGGTCTCGCCCTGGGGCCAGAAGGAGGGTCGTACGCGTTCGCCGAAGAAGGCTTCGAACAAGTACATCGTCCGCCGCCGCAAGACGAACAAGAAGCGCTAGGAGCGGGTTTAGATGCCGCGTAGTCTCAAGAAGGGGCCCTTCGTCGACGACCACCTGAGCAAGAAGGTGGACACGCAGAACGAAGCCGGCACCAAGAACGTCATCAAGACCTGGTCCCGCCGCTCCATGATCGTCCCGGCCATGCTCGGCCACACGATCGCGGTGCACGACGGCCGCAAGCACGTCCCGGTGTTCGTCACCGAGTCGATGGTCGGCCACAAGCTCGGCGAGTTTGCGCCGACCCGCACCTTCCGCGGCCACGAGAAGGACGACCGCAAGTCGCGTCGTCGCTGATCGGCGGAGTGCGAAGACTTATGACTGACACCGAAGGGACAACCATGGAAGCCAGGGCCCAGGCGCGGTACATCCGCGTCACGCCCATGAAGGCCCGCCGCGTGGTGGACCTTATCCGTGGCATGGATGCCACGGAGGCTCAGGCGGTCCTGCGTTTCGCCCCGCAGGCCGCGAGCGTGCCCGTCGGCAAGGTGCTGGACAGCGCCATTGCCAACGCGGCGCACAACTACGACCACACCGACGCCGGCAGCCTCTTCATTTCCGAGGCGTACGTCGACGAGGGTCCGACCCTGAAGCGGTTCCGGCCGCGTGCCCAGGGCCGTGCCTACCGGATCCGCAAGCGGACCAGCCACATCACCGTGGTCGTCAGCAGCAAGGAAGGAACCCGGTAATGGGCCAGAAGGTAAACCCGCACGGGTTCCGGCTCGGCATCACCACCGACTTCAAGTCGCGTTGGTACGCCGACAAGCTGTACAAGGACTACGTCAAGGAAGACGTCGCCATTCGTCGCATGATGACGAAGGGCATGGAGCGCGCCGGCATCTCGAAGGTGGAGATCGAGCGCACCCGTGAGCGCGTCCGCGTCGACATCCACACCGCTCGTCCGGGCATCGTCATCGGCCGCCGCGGCGCCGAGGCCGACCGCATCCGCGGCGAACTGGAGAAGCTGACCGGCAAGCAGGTCCAGCTGAACATCCTCGAGGTCAAGAACCCCGAGACCGATGCTCAGCTGGTGGCCCAGGCCGTCGCCGAGCAGCTGTCCTCCCGCGTCTCCTTCCGTCGCGCCATGCGCAAGAGCATGCAGTCGACGATGAAGGCCGGCGCCAAGGGCATCAAGATCCAGTGTGGTGGCCGTCTCGGCGGCGCCGAGATGTCGCGCTCGGAGTTCTACCGCGAGGGCCGCGTGCCCCTGCACACGCTCCGCGCCAACGTCGACTACGGCTTCTTCGAGGCCAAGACCACCTTCGGCCGTATCGGTGTGAAGGTCTGGATCTACAAGGGCGACGTCAAGAACATCGCCGAGGTCCGCGCCGAGAACGCCGCCGCCCGTGCGGGTAACCGCCCGGCCCGCGGTGGTGGCAACGACCGCCCGCGCCGCGGTGGCGAGCGCGGCGGCCGTGGCGGCCGCAAGCCGCAGCAGAACGCCGCTGCCGAGGCCCCCAAGGCCGAGGCCGCTGCCGCTGCTCCGGCTGCTGAGAGCACCGGAACGGAGGGCTGACCGACATGCTGATCCCTCGCAGGGTCAAGCACCGCAAGCAGCACCACCCGAAGCGCAACGGTATGGCCAAGGGTGGCACCGAGCTTGCCTTCGGTGAGTACGGCATTCAGGCCGTGACCCCCGCCTACGTGACGAACCGGCAGATCGAGTCCGCTCGTATCGCCATGACCCGTCACATCAAGCGTGGCGGCAAGGTCTGGATCAACATTTACCCGGACCGCCCGCTGACGAAGAAGCCGGCCGAGACCCGCATGGGTTCCGGTAAGGGTTCTCCGGAGTGGTGGGTCGCGAACGTCAAGCCCGGTCGGGTGATGTTCGAGCTGTCCTTCCCGAACGAAAAGGTTGCGAAGGAGGCGCTGACCCGCGCCGCCCACAAGCTTCCGATGAAGTGCCGCATCGTGCGGCGCGAGGCAGGTGAGTCGTGATGGCGGCCGGTACCAAGGCGACCGAGCTGCGCGAGCTGAACAACGAGGACCTCGTTGCGAAGCTCCGCGAGGCCAAGGAGGAGCTGTTCAACCTCCGCTTCCAGGCGGCGACCGGACAGCTCGAAAACCACGGCCGGCTGAAGGCCGTCCGCAAGGACATCGCCCGGATCTACACCCTGATGCGGGAGCGCGAGCTCGGCATCGAGACGGTGGAGAGCGCCTGATGAGCGAGAAGAATGTGACTGAGACGAACGAGCAGCGCGGCTTCCGCAAGACCCGCGAGGGTCTCGTCGTCAGCGACAAGATGGACAAGACCGTCGTCGTCGCTGTCGAGGACCGTGTCAAGCACGCGCTGTACGGCAAGGTCATCCGCCGTACGAACAAGCTCAAGGCGCACGACGAGCAGAACGCTGCCGGTGTCGGCGACCGCGTCCTCCTGATGGAGACGCGTCCGCTGTCGGCGAGCAAGCGCTGGCGCATCGTCGAGATCCTCGAGAAGGCCAAGTAAGGAATTTCCCGTTCGGGAATTCCGCTAGATACCGCCTGGGGGGTTTCCCCCAGGTCAGTTCCGCCAGGCTCGGCGGTGGGCCTCAGCAATGAGGCCCCCGCCGGGAACCGGCAGACGATCAGGAGATAGACGTGATCCAGCAGGAGTCGCGGCTTCGGGTCGCCGACAACACGGGTGCGAAGGAAATTCTCACCATCCGTGTTCTCGGTGGTTCGGGCCGCCGCTACGCGGGCATCGGTGACGTCATCGTCGCCACCGTCAAGGATGCGATCCCCGGTGGCAACGTGAAGAAGGGTGACGTCGTCAAGGCGGTCATCGTTCGCACCGTCAAGGAGCGCCGCCGTCCGGACGGCTCGTACATCCGCTTCGACGAGAACGCGGCCGTCATCCTCAAGAACGATGGCGACCCCCGCGGCACCCGCATCTTCGGCCCGGTGGGCCGGGAGCTGCGCGAGAAGAAGTTCATGAAGATCATCTCGCTCGCGCCGGAGGTGCTGTAACCGATGAAGATCAAGAAGGGCGACCTGGTCCAGATCATCACCGGCAAGGACAAGGGCAAGCAGGGCAAGGTCATCGCGGCCTTCCCCCGCGAGGACCGTGTCCTGGTCGAGGGTGTCAACCGGGTCAAGAAGCACACCAAGGCCGGTCAGACCGCTCGCGGCTCGAAGACCGGCGGCATCGTGACGACCGAGGCCCCCATCCACGTCAGCAACGTTCAGCTGGTCGTGGAGAAGGACGGCAACAAGGTCGTCACCCGCGTCGGGTACCGCTTCGACGAAGAGGGCAACAAGATCCGCGTTGCCAAGCGGACCGGTGAGGACATCTGATGACTGCCACCACCAACGCGCCGCGCCTCAAGCAGCGCTACCGCGAAGAGATCGCCGGGAAGCTGAAGGACGAGTTCTCCTACGAGAACGTCATGCAGATCCCCGGTCTGACCAAGATCGTGGTCAACATGGGTGTGGGCGACGCCGCCCGCGACTCCAAGCTGATCGAGGGTGCCATCAAGGACCTCACCACGATCACCGGCCAGAAGCCGGCCGTCACCAAGGCCCGTAAGTCCATCGCGCAGTTCAAGCTGCGCGAGGGCCAGCCGATCGGTGCCCACGTCACCCTCCGCGGTGACCGCATGTGGGAGTTCCTGGACCGCCTGCTGTCGCTCGCGCTGCCGCGCATCCGCGACTTCCGTGGTCTGTCCCCGAAGCAGTTCGACGGTCGGGGCAACTACACCTTCGGTCTCACGGAGCAGGTCATGTTCCACGAGATCGACCAGGACAAGATCGACCGGCAGCGGGGCATGGACATCACCGTGGTCACCACGGCGTCCAACGACGATGAGGGCCGCGCCCTGCTTCGTCACCTCGGCTTCCCGTTCAAGGAGAACTGACCGTGGCGAAGAAGGCTCTGATCGCTAAGGCGGCCCGCAAGCCGAAGTTCGCTGTGCGCGCGTACACGCGTTGCCAGCGCTGCGGCCGGCCGCACTCCGTGTACCGCAAGTTCGGCCTGTGCCGCGTGTGCCTCCGTGAGATGGCTCACCGTGGCGAGCTGCCGGGCGTGACCAAGAGCTCCTGGTAACACCCCCTCCCGCACGTCCGACCAGCGCCCTCACGGGCGCCCCGGCGGACGGCAGGAATCATGTGGGTGGTTCCGGAGTCTCTCGGTAAGCATCTGTTCGGCGGGGCCCCGCCCTTTGATCCCGTAGGGTAGAAGGGTTGGGCGCCCCGCCGCCCAGGAACGACTTACTACGCCGAAGGTCCCCGCGCCGCACCCGTCCCGACCCTGCTCGGGGAGAGGGATGGCGCATACAGGAAACCCCGGCGAGAGAGGCCGAAGGCCAATTCATGACCATGACTGACCCCATCGCAGACATGCTCACGCGTCTGCGTAACGCGAACTCGGCGTACCACGACACCGTCGTGATGCCGCACAGCAAGATCAAGTCGCACATCGCGGAGATCCTCCAGCAGGAGGGTTACATCACCGGCTGGAAGGTCGAGGACGCCGAGGTCGGCAAGAACCTCATCCTCGAGCTGAAGTTCGGTCCGAACCGCGAGCGCTCGATCGCCGGCATCAAGCGCATCTCGAAGCCGGGCCTGCGGGTCTACGCAAAGTCCACCAACCTGCCGAAGGTGCTCGGCGGCCTGGGCGTGGCGATCATCTCCACGTCGCACGGTCTCCTCACCGGTCAGCAGGCCAGCAAGAAGGGCGTAGGCGGAGAAGTTCTCGCCTACGTCTGGTAATTCGGGAACGGAGGAATAGCTAATGTCGCGTATTGGCAAGCTGCCCATCCAGGTTCCCGCTGGTGTGGACGTCACCATCGACGGTCGCACGGTCTCGGTGAAGGGTCCCAAGGGCTCCCTGCAGCACACCGTCGCCGCGCCCATCGAGGTCGCCAAGGGTGAGGACGGCTTCATCGCCGTCACCCGCCCGAACGACGAGCGTCAGAACAAGGCCCTGCACGGCCTGTCCCGCACGCTGGTGGCGAACATGATCACCGGCGTGACCCAGGGATTCAGCAAGGCGCTCGAGATCAGCGGTGTCGGTTACCGCGTCCAGGCGAAGGGCTCCAACCTGGAGTTCTCGCTCGGTTACAGCCACCCGATCCTGGTCGAGGCGCCCGAGGGCATCTCGTTCAAGGTCGAGTCCCCGACCAAGCTGAGCGTCGAGGGCATCGACAAGCAGAAGGTCGGCGAGGTCGCCGCGAACATCCGCAAGCTGCGCAAGCCCGACCCGTACAAGGCCAAGGGCGTCAAGTACGCCGGCGAGGTCATCCGCCGCAAGGTCGGAAAGGCTGGTAAGTAAGCCATGGCATACGGTGTGAAGGTCGCGAAGGGTGACGCCTACAAGCGCGCCGCCGCCAAGCGTCGCCACATCCGCATCCGCAAGCGGATTTCGGGTACGCCGGAGCGTCCGCGTCTGGTCGTGACGCGGTCCAACCGCGGTATCACCGCCCAGGTCATCGACGACATCAAGGGTCACACCCTGGCGTCGGCGTCGACCCTGGACGCGTCGATCCGCGGTGGCGAGGGCAACAAGACGGACCTGGCCAAGCAGGTCGGCTCCCTGGTCGCCGAGCGCGCCAAGGCCGCCGGTGTCGAGGCCGTCGTGTTCGACCGTGGTGGCAAGCAGTACGCCGGGCGGATTGCCGCTCTGGCCGACGCCGCCCGCGAAGCCGGGCTGAAGTTCTAAGCCCCGGTTCCGAGCTAGCGGACGTAACAGAGAGAGGTAAATCCAATGGCTGGACCCCAGCGCCGCGGGAGCGGTGCCGGTGGCGGCGAGCGGCGGGACCGTAAGGACCGGCGGGACGGCGGCGCAGCTGCCGAGAAGACCGCCTACGTCGAGCGTGTTGTCGCAATCAACCGCGTCGCCAAGGTTGTGAAGGGTGGTCGTCGCTTCAGCTTCACCGCGCTGGTCGTGGTGGGCGACGGTGACGGCACCGTGGGTGTCGGTTACGGCAAGGCCAAGGAGGTGCCGGCCGCCATCGCCAAGGGTGTGGAGGAGGCCAAGAAGCACTTCTTCAAGGTCCCCCGTATCGGTGGCACCATCCCGCACCCCATCCAGGGCGAAGAGGCCGCGGGCGTCGTCCTGCTCAAGCCGGCTTCCCCCGGTACCGGTGTGATCGCCGGTGGCCCGGTGCGTGCCGTGCTGGAGTGCGCGGGCATCCACGACGTGCTGAGCAAGTCGCTCGGTTCGTCGAACCCGATCAACATCGTGCACGCCACGGTGGCCGCTCTGCGGGGCCTGCAGCGCCCCGAGGAGATCGCCGCCCGCCGTGGTCTGCCGCTGGAGGACGTTGCTCCCGCCGCTCTGCTGCGGGCGCGTGCCGGGGTGAACGCGTAATGGCTTCGCTCAAGATCACGCAGACCAAGTCCATCATCGGCAGCAAGCAGAACCACCGCGACACCCTGCGTTCGCTCGGTCTCAAGAAGATCAACGACGTGGTTGTCAAGGAAGACCGCCCCGAGTACCGCGGCATGGTGCACACCGTCCGCCACCTCGTGACGGTCGAGGAGGTCGACTGACATGGCGGAGAACAACCCGCTGAAGGTCCACAACCTCCGTCCTGCCCCGGGCGCCAAGACCGCCAAGACCCGTGTGGGTCGTGGTGAGGCGTCCAAGGGTAAGACCGCAGGTCGTGGTACCAAGGGCACGAAGGCCCGTTACCAGGTTCCGGAGCGCTTCGAGGGTGGCCAGATGCCCCTCCACATGCGCCTCCCGAAGCTGAAGGGCTTCAAGAACCCCGCCCACAAGCAGTTCCAGGTCGTGAACCTGGACAAGCTGGCCGCGCTCTACCCGCAGGGTGGCGAGGTCACGGTGACCGACCTGGTCGCCAAGGGCGCGGTGCGCAAGAACGAGCTCGTCAAGGTCCTGGGCCAGGGCGAGATCTCCGTGGCGCTGACGGTGACGGTGGACTCCGTCTCCGGCTCCGCCAAGGAGAAGATCACCGCTGCCGGTGGCAGCGTCACCGAGCTCATCTGAGCTCAGTGAATCAACTGACCGGGGATGCCCACGTATTGGGGCATCCCCGGTTGGTCGTTCCAAGGGGGGCATGGTCGCCGGTAAGGTGGCGTGCACTGTTGCTGTATTTTCCGGGGGTTCTTCCCCTGGACCCCCACCGCGTGGGCTAATGTCCTGCGCGGTTTTGGCCGCTTTGTATTCGTCGATCCTCAAGACCGTCACCTCTCGCTCCAGAGGCGGGAGGCGCAGGAGGCACCGTGCTCACCGCGTTCGCCCGAGCGTTCAAGACGCCCGACCTGCGCAAGAAGCTGCTGTTCACGTTGGGCATTGTGCTCGTCTACCGGCTCGGAGCGCACGTTCCGGTGCCCGGGGTGAACTACTCCAATGTCGACACCTGCATGAAGCAGGCCGGCGCCAACGGCGGCCTCTTCGGCCTGGTGAACATGTTCAGCGGTGGTGCGCTGCTCCAGATCACGATCTTCGCGCTGGGGATCATGCCGTACATCACGGCAAGCATCATCCTCCAGCTGCTGACCGTGGTCATCCCCCGTCTGGAGGCCCTCAAGAAAGAGGGCCAGTCCGGACAGGCAAAGATCACTCAGTACACCCGGTACCTGACCGTCGCGCTGGCGGTCCTGCAGGGCACCGGCCTGGTCGCGACCGCCAAGAGCGGCGCGCTGTTCCAGGGCTGCCCGGTCGCCAGTGAGATCGTCCCGAGCGACACGATCTTCACGACCATCACCATGGTCATCACGATGACCGCCGGCACCGCCATGGTCATGTGGCTCGGTGAGCTGGTGACCGACCGCGGCATCGGCAACGGCATGTCGATCCTGATGTTCGTCGGTATCGCGGCCGGCTTCCCCGGCTCGCTGTGGCAGATCAAGATGTCCGGCAAGCTGGCCGACGGCTGGATCGAGTTCTTCGCCGTCATCGTCGTGGGTCTGGCCATGGTCGCCCTGGTCGTCTTCGTCGAGCAGGCCCAGCGGCGGATCCCCGTGCAGTACGCCAAGCGGATGATCGGACGTCGCTCGTACGGCGGTACGTCCACCTACATCCCGCTCAAGGTGAACCAGGCGGGTGTGATCCCCGTCATCTTCGCTTCGTCGCTGCTCTACATCCCGGCCCTGGTGGCACAGTTCAGCGGGTCGAAGGCCGGCTGGGCGACCTGGATCGAAACCAACTTCACCAAGGGCAACCACCCGGTCTACATCGTCACGTACTTCCTGCTGATCGTCTTCTTCGCGTTCTTCTACGTCGCCATCTCCTTCAACCCCGAAGAAGTTGCCGACAACATGAAGAAGTATGGTGGCTTCATCCCGGGGATCCGGGCCGGTCGCCCCACGGCCGAGTACCTCAGCTACGTGCTCAACCGGATCACGTGGCCGGGCTCGCTGTATCTGGGTCTGATCGCGCTGGTGCCCACCGTGGCGTTGGTGCTGTTCAAGGCCAACCAGAACTTCCCGTTCGGCGGGACGAGCATCCTGATCATCGTGGGTGTGGGTCTGGAGACCGTGAAGCAGATCGAGAGCCAGCTCCAGCAGCGCAA
The DNA here is from genome assembly GCF_003865155.1 of Streptomyces paromomycinus. NCBI lineage: Bacteria > Bacillati > Actinomycetota > Actinomycetes > Kitasatosporales > Streptomycetaceae > Streptomyces > Streptomyces paromomycinus. The sequence goes on from NZ_BHZD01000001.1 coordinate 5,477,635, forward strand.
CTACGAAGGGTTCCTCCGCTGATGCGAATCGTCCTCGTCGGGCCTCCTGGGGCAGGCAAGGGTACGCAGGCCGCGTACCTCGCCAAGAACCTCTCGATCCCGCACATCTCTACGGGCGACCTGTTCCGCGCCAACATCAGCCAGGGCACCGACCTGGGCAAAGAGGCCAAGTCCTACATGGACGCGGGCAACCTGGTCCCCGACTCGGTGACGATCGCGATGGCCGAGGACCGGATGGACCAGCCGGACGCCGAGGGCGGCTTCCTGCTGGACGGCTTCCCGCGCAACATCGGCCAGGCCGAGGCGCTGGACGCGTACCTCAAGGGCAAGGGCGTGAAGCTGGACGCCGTCCTGGACCTGGAGGTCCCGGAGGACGAGGTCGTCAAGCGGATCGCGGGCCGGCGGATCTGCCGCAACGACAGCAGCCACGTCTTCCACGTGGACTACCACAAGCCGAAGACCGAGGGCGTCTGCGACCTCTGCGGCGGCGACCTGTACCAGCGCGAGGACGACCGCGAGGACACCGTCCGCAAGCGGCTGGAGGTCTACCACACGGAGACCGAGCCGATCATCGACCACTACAAGGCGCAGGACCTGGTCGTCACGATCCCGGCCCTCGGCAAGGTGGACGAGGTCACCCAGCGCGCGATGGCCGCGCTGGACAAGGCCTGACAGGCACGAGAACCACGCATACGGCCGCGGTGCCCGGGCACGGGTGCCGCGGCCGTATCGTGTATGTGGCGGCCCGTGCGGCCGCAGCAGCGTCGTAGTAGTCGGTTTGAGGAAGGCGTCGGCCCCCATGGTGGAGATCAAGAACCCCGAGCAGATCGCGAAGATGCGCGAGGCGGGGCTGGTGGTCGCCGCCATCCACGCGGCCACCCGTGAGGTGGCGGTGCCCGGCGCCACCACCAAGGACCTGGACGACGCCGCGCGCAAGGTGCTGGCCGAGCACGGCGCCAAGTCGAACTTCCTCGGGTACGGCGGCTTCCCCGCGACGATCTGCACGTCGGTCAACGACGTCGTCGTCCACGGCATCCCCGACACCGAGACCGTGCTCGCCGACGGCGACATCATCTCCATCGACTGCGGCGCGATCATCGACGGCTGGCACGGCGACGCGGCCTACACCGCCTTCGTGGGCTCCGGTCACGCTCCGGAGCTGGTCGAGCTGAGCCGGGTGACCGAGGAGTCCATGTGGGCCGGCATCGCCGCCGTCCGCAAGGGCAACCGCCTGGTCGACATCTCCAAGGCGATCGAGGGCTACATCCGCCGCCAGCCGCGCCCGGCCAACGGCAAGTACGGCATCGTCGAGGACTACGGCGGCCACGGCATCGGCTCCGAGATGCACATGGACCCGCACCTGCTGAACTACGTCGACCGCAAGCGCGGCCGCGGCCCGAAGCTGGTCCCGGGCTTCTGCATCGCCATCGAGCCCATGGTCAACCTGGGTACGGCCAAGACCCATGTGCTGGCGGACGACTGGACGGTCAAGTCGAACGACGGCAGCTGGTCCTCGCACTGGGAGCACTCGGTCGCGCTGACCGAGCAGGGCCCGCTGGTGCTGACCGCCCCGGACGGCGGCAAGGCGAAGCTGGCCGAGCTGGGCATCGAGGCCGCGCCCGACCCGCTGGCCTGAGGCCCGCCCCCGGCCGGCGGTACGGGCCGGACCCGAGGCGTAACGATCACTGTCCGTGGGCAATAATCGTGGATTCGTCTTTTCGGGGTCACTGACGTAGACTGACGCGTCGGCTGTCGTGCATCCGTGTGCCTGTTTGCCGGGTACGCGTCCGTACGTAGTCGATCAAGGTAGCCGATTCGAAGGGCGAAGCGTGGCCAAGAAGCAAGGTGCCATCGAAATCGAGGGCACCGTGATCGAGTCCCTCCCGAACGCGATGTTCAAGGTGGAGCTTCAGAACGGTCACAAGGTCCTCGCGCACATCAGCGGCAAGATGCGGATGCACTACATCCGCATCCTTCCGGATGACCGGGTCGTCGTGGAGCTGTCTCCTTACGACCTGACGCGTGGCCGGATCGTCTACCGCTACAAGTAGATCTTGTCGACGCCCCCTCCCGTGGGGTGGCGGCACTGACCCGGAGAACCTCACACCCATGAAGGTCAAGCCGAGCGTCAAGAAGATCTGCGACAAGTGCAAGGTGATCCGCCGCCACGGCCGGGTCATGGTGATCTGCGACAACCTGCGCCACAAGCAGCGCCAGGGCTGACGCACGCCGACCTCTCTGCATTTCGCAGTATCTTCGCGCGACGCAAACGCACAGTAATACGTACATACGCAGACACCCGACCCCCGTGCCCGCTCACGTAGCGGACGCAGGGGACGACACCCCCGGCTCGGAGGCCGGGGACCCGGCTCGTAATGCTCCAGAGTCTTACGGGAACGGTGCTGCGGAAGACCTCCGAATACCTCAGGAGCCAATCAATGGCACGCCTCGCAGGCGTTGATCTCCCGCGCGACAAGCGCGTCGAGGTCGCCCTCACCTACGTCTTCGGCATCGGGCGCACCCTGTCGCAGCAGACCCTCGCCGCCACCGGCGTGAACCCGGACACCCGCGTTCGCGACCTGGCCGAGGAAGACCTGGTCAAGATCCGCGAGTACGTGGACAACAACCTCAAGACCGAGGGTGACCTCCGTCGCGAGATCCAGGCCGACATCCGCCGCAAGGTCGAGATCGGCTGCTACCAGGGTCTGCGTCACCGCCGCGGCCTGCCGGTGCACGGTCAGCGCACCAGCACGAACGCCCGTACCCGCAAGGGCCCGCGTCGCGCGATCGCCGGCAAGAAGAAGCCGGGCAAGAAGTAGTCCTCAGCGGACGCTCATCAGCGGTCTTCGCTGTAGGACCGACCACCTCCACCGGGAGTAATACATGCCTCCGAAGGGCCGTACGGCCGGCGCCAAGAAGGTGCGCCGCAAGGAGAAGAAGAACGTCGCCCACGGGCACGCTCACATCAAGAGCACGTTCAACAACACCATCGTCTCGATCACCGACCCCACGGGCAACGTGATCTCCTGGGCCTCGGCGGGCCACGTGGGCTTCAAGGGCTCGCGCAAGTCCACGCCGTTCGCCGCGCAGATGGCTGCCGAGTCGGCCGCCCGCCGCGCGCAGGAGCACGGCATGCGCAAGGTCGACGTCTTCGTCAAGGGTCCCGGCTCCGGCCGTGAGACCGCGATCCGCTCGCTCCAGGCCACCGGCCTGGAGGTCGGCTCGATCCAGGACGTCACCCCCACGCCGCACAACGGCTGCCGTCCCCCCAAGCGCCGTCGCGTCTGACGTCGCGCGGTCCGCACAGGGCCGCAGCCTGTCGGTCCGCGCTCCGGCGCGGGCCGTCACCAGGCACTTTTCGGGCGGTACGCCGCGACTCCTGGGAGCCGCGCCGTGCCGCCCGTACCCTTGTAGAAACCGCCGGGCCACCGTCCGGCGCAGCTGGCATCAAATAGCGGGTGCCACGACTGGAAGGCGAAAACACCTCATGCTGATCGCTCAGCGTCCCTCGCTGACCGAAGAGGTCGTCGACGAATACCGCTCGCGGTTCGTGATCGAGCCGCTGGAGCCGGGCTTCGGCTACACCCTCGGCAACTCCCTGCGTCGTACGCTCCTCTCCTCGATCCCGGGTGCGGCGGTCACGTCCATCCGCATCGACGGTGTCCTGCACGAGTTCACCACCGTGCCGGGCGTCAAGGAGGACGTCACCGACCTCATCCTGAACATCAAGCAGCTGGTCGTCTCCTCGGAGCACGACGAGCCGGTCGTGATGTACCTGCGCAAGCAGGGCCCCGGCCTGGTCACCGCCGCGGACATCGCCCCGCCGGCCGGTGTCGAGGTGCACAACCCCGACCTGGTCCTCGCCACCCTCAACGGCAAGGGCAAGCTGGAGATGGAGCTGACCGTCGAGCGCGGTCGCGGCTACGTCTCCGCCGTGCAGAACAAGCAGGTCGGCCAGGAGATCGGCCGGATCCCGGTCGACTCCATCTACAGCCCCGTGCTGAAGGTCACCTACAAGGTCGAGGCGACCCGTGTCGAGCAGCGCACCGACTTCGACAAGCTGATCGTCGACGTCGAGACCAAGCAGGCCATGCGTCCCCGTGACGCCATGGCGTCGGCCGGCAAGACCCTGGTCGAGCTGTTCGGTCTGGCGCGCGAGCTCAACATCGACGCCGAGGGCATCGACATGGGCCCGTCCCCCACGGACGCCGCCCTGGCCGCCGACCTGGCGCTGCCGATCGAGGAGCTGGAGCTCACCGTTCGGTCGTACAACTGCCTCAAGCGCGAGGGCATCCACTCCGTGGGTGAGCTCGTGGCCCGCTCCGAGGCCGACCTGCTCGACATCCGCAACTTCGGTGCGAAGTCGATCGACGAGGTCAAGGCGAAGCTGGCCGGCATGGGCCTGGCCCTGAAGGACTCGCCCCCCGGGTTCGACCCGACCGCCGCCGCTGACGCCTTCGGCGCCGACGACGACGCGGACGCGGGTTTCGTGGAGACCGAGCAGTACTGAGCCCGCCTGCGGCGGGTCGGCCGGGAACGGCGGCCCGCCGTACTGGGGGGCAGGCTTGATCGGCCCTGAGGCCTCGTCCTCAAGCGCCGGACGGGCTTGAAATGAAGAAACTTCCGCGGGGCACCCGCCCCCGGGAACTGACACCGGTACCTGATACGGCCGGTGCAGCAATGAAGGAGAAATACCATGCCGAAGCCCGCCAAGGGTGCCCGTCTGGGCGGCAGCGCGTCGCACGAGCGTGCGATGCTGCGCAACCTGGCCACCAGCCTCTTCGAGCACGGCCGGATCACGACGACCGAGGCCAAGGCCCGTCGGCTGCGTCCGTACGCCGAGCGTCTGGTGACGAAGGCGAAGAAGGGTGACCTTCACAACCGCCGCCAGGTCATGACGCTGATCTCGGACAAGAGCGTCGTGCACACGCTCTTCACGGAGATCGCGCCGCGCTTCTCGGAGCGTCCGGGTGGTTACACCCGTATCACCAAGATCGGCAACCGTCGTGGCGACAACGCCCCGATGGCCGTCATCGAGCTGGTCGAGGGCGAGATCGCCAAGAAGGCCACCGTTGCCGAGGCCGAGGCCGCGACCAAGCGCGCGGTGAAGGAGTCCGACGAGGCCGCCAAGGCCGAGGACACCAAGGGCGAGGCCGCCGAGGCCCCGGCCGAGGAGTCGAAGGACGCCTGAGCCTGATACAGGCCACCGGACGGGCCCGCTCCCCTCAGGGGGGCGGGCCCGTTCCGCTTGAGAGGATGCACGCGTGAGCGATGAAGTGGAGCCCGGGTTCGTACGGGTGCGGCTGGACCTTTCCTACGACGGGAAGGACTTCTCGGGCTGGGCCAAGCAGCGGTCGCGGCGCACGGTCCAGGAGGAGCTGGAGACCGCGCTGCGGACGGTGACGCGGTCGGCGGAGACGTACGAGCTGACCGTGGCGGGGCGGACGGACGCCGGGGTGCACGCGCGCGGGCAGGTGGCGCACGTGGACCTGCCGGAGGAGCTGTGGGCGGAGCATGCGGACAAGCTGCTGCGGCGGCTGGCCGGGCGGCTGCCCAAGGACGTACGGGTGTGGCGGGCGGCCGAGGCGCCGTACGGGTTCAACGCGCGGTTCTCGGCGATCTGGCGGCGGTACGCGTACCGGGTGACCGACCACCCGGGGGGCGTGGACCCGCTGCTGCGCGGCCATGTGCTGTGGCACGACTGGGACCTGGATGTCGACGCGATGAACGCGGCGTCGCAGGCGCTGCTGGGGGAGCACGATTTCGCCGCCTACTGCAAGCGGCGCGAGGGCGCGACGACGATCCGTACGCTCCAGACGCTGAGCTGGGTGCGGGACGCGGACGGGATCGTCACCGCGACGGTGAAGGCGGACGCCTTCTGCCACAACATGGTGCGGTCGCTGGTGGGCGCGCTGCTGTTCGTGGGGGACGGGCACCGGCCGGTGGAGTGGCCGGGCAAGGTGCTGGCGGCCGGGGTGCGGGACTCGGCGGTGCACGTCGTACGGCCGCACGGGCTGACCCTGGAAGAGGTCGGCTATCCGGCGGACGACCAGCTCATGGCCCGTAACAAGGAGGCGCGCAACAAGCGGACCCTGCCGGGGGGCGGCTGCTGCTGAGCCGCCCCGGGGCGGGGCGCGCGGGTGTCAGGACTGGGCGCGGGCAGCCTTGGCCGCCTGGTCCGTGCCGCGCTGCCAGATGCGGTGGAAGGCGTACTGGCCGCCGTCCTGCCCTATCTGGAGGGCCTTGGTGGACGCCTTGGTGACGGCCGAGCCGTCGAGGTTGCCGGCGATGGTGAAGTAGGCGTAGCGGCCGGTGGCGTTGGCGTACGTGGTGCAGGGCGAGCCCTGGCAGAAGGAGCCGACGCCGTCGCCCGGCAGCGGCGCGAGGCCGGGCTTGCCGGCGGCCTTGACCTTGAACGCGGCGGCCTTGGAGTCGAAGACCGCGACGCCGACGGTGACCGCCACGCCGTCCTTGGCGTAGGTGGCGCGCAGCAGCTTCTTGCAGCCGTTGTGCTTGAGCACCGCGCCGAGGGCGCCGTAGGTGCCGGCCGTGCAGTCGTCGGTGGCGGCGGTGCTGCGGCGGGGGTAGCTGTTCTTGCCGAGGACCATGTTCTGGTCGGGGAAGAGGCCGGCGGGGGTGAGGGCGGCGGTGTCCTTCTTGGGGTCGGTGATGTAGTCCCGCGGGTTCGGCGGCGGCGGGACGGAGACCTCGGAGAAGGACGGTTCGGGGGCCGCTGACTCGGTCGGCAGGGTCACCGGGCGCGGCAGGTCGCCGCCCTTGTTGCTGGTGATCACGGCGGTGGCGACGATGCCGGCCACGGCCGCGGTGGCCAGCGCTCCGCCGCCGATGAGGAGCCAGCGTCTGCGGCGGCCGCGCGCCTCGCTCTCGTCGGCGAGCGCGTCCCAGTCAGGAGTCGAGGAGTCCGGTCCCCCAGGGCCGAACGGCCCGCCATTCCCAAAGCTCATGCCGCGCATCCTAAACCGGTTGGTGGAACGCGCGGCGGGCGGAGACAATCCGGGGCTATGGGACACGTGGAGGCCGGGCATCTGGAGTACTACCTGCCGGACGGGCGGGTGCTGTTGGACGACGTGTCCTTCAGGGTCGGCGAGGGCGCCTCGGTGGCCCTGGTCGGCGCGAACGGGACGGGCAAGACGACGCTGCTGCGGCTGATCGCGGGGGAGCTGCAGCCGCACGGCGGTGCGGTGACCGTGAGCGGCGGGCTGGGGGTGATGCCCCAGTTCGTGGGTTCCGTGAGGGACGAGCGGACCGTGCGTGACCTGCTGGTGTCGGTGGCGCAGCCGCGGATCAGGGAGGCCGCCGCGGCGGTGGACGCCGCCGAGGACGCCGTCATGACCGTCGACGACGAGGCCGCGCAGATGCGGTACGCGCAGGCGCTCAGCGACTGGGCCGAAGCGCGCGGGTACGAGGCCGAGACGGTGTGGGACATGTGCACCATGGCCGCGCTGGGCGTCCCGTACGAGAAGGCGCAGTGGCGGCAGGTGCGCACGCTCAGCGGCGGCGAGCAGAAGCGGCTGGTGCTGGAGTCGCTGCTGCGCGGCACCGACGAGGTGCTGCTGCTGGACGAGCCGGACAACTACCTGGACGTGCCGGGCAAGCGCTGGCTGGAGGAGCGGCTGCGCGAGACGAAGAAAACGGTGCTGTTCGTCAGCCACGACCGGGAGCTGCTGGCCCGCTCCGCTGAGAAGATCGTCAGCGTCGAGCCGGGGCCCGCCGGGTCGGACGTGTGGGTGCACGGCGGCGGCTTCGGCACGTACCACCAGGCACGCAAGGAGCGCTTCGCCCGCTTCGAGGAGCTGCGGCGGCGCTGGGACGAGAAGCACGCGCAGCTGAAGAAGCTGGTGCGCAACCTGCGGCAGGCCGCGGAGATCAGCCACGAGCTGGCCACCCGGTACCACGCCGCACAGACCCGGCTGCGCAAGTTCGAGGAGGCCGGGCCGCCGCCGGAGCCGCCGCGCGAGCAGGAGATCACCATGCGGCTCAAGGGCGGCCGTACCGGTGTACGGGCGGTGACCTGCGAGAACCTTGAGCTGACCGGGCTGATGAAGCCGTTCGACCTGGAGGTCTTCTACGGGGAGCGGGTCGCGGTGCTGGGGTCGAACGGCTCCGGGAAGTCGCACTTCCTGCGGCTGCTCGCCGGGGACCCCGAGAATCCTGTGGCGCACACGGGCGCCTGGAAGCTGGGTGCCCGCGTCGTCCCCGGTCACTTCGCGCAGACCCACGCCCACCCGGAGCTGGAGGGGCGCACCCTTCTGGACATCCTGTGGACGGAACACGCCAAGGACCGGGGCAAGGCGATGAGCGCGCTGCGCCGGTACGAGCTGGAGCGCCAGGCCGAGCAGCGCTTCGACCGGCTGTCGGGCGGCCAGCAGGCGCGTTTCCAGATCCTGCTGCTGGAGCTGGCGGGGACGACCGCTCTGCTGCTGGACGAGCCGACCGACAACCTCGACCTGGAGAGCGCGGAGGCCCTTCAGGAGGGGCTGGAGGCGTACGAGGGGACAGTCTTGGCGGTGACGCACGACCGCTGGTTCGCGCGGTCCTTCGACCGGTACCTGGTCTTCGGCGCGGACGGGCGGGTGCGGGAGACGGCGGAGCCGGTGTGGGACGAGCGCAGGGTGGAGCGGAAGCGGTAGCTCCGGGTCATCGCTTGGACGCGTGCAGTGGTGGGGCCGTGGGGGCGGCTCTTAGATGGACGCATGAGCGCGGAGAAGACGGGCCTGGCGGGTGCCGGCGAGGTCCGGGACGCGGTGCGGCCCGCGGACCCGCCGGTCGTCGGGTGGCTGCTCGGGCGGGCCCCGTGGCCCCTGTGGGCGGTGGCCGCCGCCCTGATGGGAGCGGTGATCTTCCATGTCCAGCGGCACAGTCCCACCGTCGGCATGGACAACGACTTCGTCGTGAAGGCGGCGCGGGCGCTGCTGGCCGGTGACGCTCCGTACGCCGACAAGCGGTTCCTGTATCTGCCGAGCGCGGTGCTGGCGGCAGTGCCCGAGGCGCTGCTGTCCGCCGGGAAGCTGCGGCTGCTGGTGCCGGTGGCGGGGGTGGGGCTGGTGCTGCTGGGGTGGCTCGCCTCGCTGCGGATCTTCCGGGTTCCCGTACGGAGCCGGCTTGCGGCGCTCGGCGTGGTGGCCTTGGCGTTCTTCGAGCCGTTCCGCAACGTCGTGAACATCGGGAACTGGACGCTGGCCTCCGTGGTGGCACTGCCCGTGATGCTGCTGCTGGCGCTGCGCTCCCGGTGGATCGCCGCGGGCGCGGTCCTGGGGCTCGCGCTGGCCGTCAAGCCGATGCTGGCGCCGCTGCTGCTGCTCCTGGTCCTCGCGCGGCGGTGGCGGGCGCTCGCGGCGGCGGTGGCGGTGCCGGTCGCGGCGTCCGTGCTGGCGGCGCTGGTGATGCCACGGCCGGGCATGTTCTTCACCCGTACGCTGCCGTTCCTGCTGCACGGCCAGGACAGCTTCGCCCGCCCGTTCGACGCCTCGCCCGGCATGATCCTCACCCGGCTGGGGGTGCCCGAGACCGCGGCGTACGGCGTGGCGGCGGTGGCGGCGGTCGCGGGGACGGGCTGCGCGTGGCTGCGGTGGCGGCGCTGCGATCCGGGCGCGCAGCGGCTGGTGGAGACGGCCGCGATGCTGATGCTGGCGGCCTTCCTGGTGTCCCGGCCGTCCTTCGACCACTACCTGCTGGTGGTGCTGCCGCCGCTGGTGGCCTCCGTGGTGCTGCCGGGCTCGGCGGCCCGTACGGTCTGGTTCTGGATCGCCCTGGTGCCGCAGATCAGCGGGCTCCCCTGGCCGCATCTGGAGGGACTGCACCGGCGGGCCTTCAAGGACACGGTGATGCTGTGCACGGTGGCCGCCGTGCTGGCCTGGACCTGCGTGCGGCCGCGGGTACTGCGGGCGGTGGCTATCATGCCCGTGGGGCCCGAGGGCACGGATCGTACGCCGGTTCGGGACGTGTTTTGACCCGGCTGGGGGCGGCCCGGTATTCTGCCAGTTCGTTATGCGTATTGGCTTGCTCTATCTCACGTGAGGGGCCCTTACGCCGGTCCACCGGGCCGATGACCAGCGGCAGGAACCCGGGTTGCGTCACCCGCGGGGCCGCCAGTGCTGGAGATCGACTGTGGTGACCAGTACAGGACCCTATTCACTGAAGAAGCGAAGGCTAACCGTGCGTACGTTCAGCCCCAAGCCCGGCGATGTCCAGCGCCAGTGGCACATCATTGACGCGCAGGACGTTGTCCTGGGCCGTCTGGCCTCGCAGGCCGCGTCCCTCCTGAGGGGCAAGCACAAGCCGGTGTACGCGCCGCACGTCGACACCGGTGACTTCGTCATCATCGTCAACGCCGACAAGGTGCACCTGTCCGGCAACAAGCGCAGCCAGAAGATGGCCTACCGCCACTCCGGCTTCCCGGGCGGTCTGCGCTCGGTGCGCTACGACGAGCTCCTCGACAAGAACCCCGAGAAGGCTGTCGAGAAGGCCGTCAAGGGCATGCTCCCCAAGAACACCCTGGGCCGTCAGATGCTCTCGAAGCTGAAGGTCTACGCGGGCGCCGAGCACCCGCACGCTGCGCAGCAGCCGGTCCCGTTCGAGATCACCCAGGTCGCGCAGTAAGTCCGGCCACCCCCTAAGACGAAGAGAATCTGAGGAGAATCGTGGCTGAGACCACCCCCGAGACCCCGCTGGACGAGGTCGAGGAGTACACCACCGAGACCGAGGTTCCGCTGGAGGGTGAGTACACCTCCGAGTCGCTCGCGTCGCGCTTCGGTGACCCGCAGCCGGCCGCCGGCCTGGGCCGTCGCAAGAACGCCATCGCCCGCGTGCGGATCATCCCCGGCTCCGGCCAGTGGAAGATCAACGGCCGCACCCTTGAGGGTTACTTCCCGAACAAGGTGCACCAGCAGGAAGTCAACGAGCCCTTCAAGGTGCTCGAACTGGACAACCGCTACGACGTGGTCGCCCGCATCTCCGGCGGCGGCATCTCCGGCCAGGCCGGTGCGCTGCGCCTGGGTGTGGCCCGTGCGCTGAACGAGGCGGACGAGGACAACAACCGCGGCCCGCTGAAGAAGGCCGGCTTCCTCAAGCGCGACGACCGTGCGGTCGAGCGCAAGAAGGCCGGTCTGAAGAAGGCCCGCAAGGCCCCGCAGTACAGCAAGCGCTAATTGCCGCTCGGCTGCTCGCGCGGCTCTTGGCGAACGCCCCGGTGGCACGATCCGTGCTGCCGGGGCGTTCGGCTATCCGGGACCAGCGGCGTATACCTGGACGCAATGCTCTGGTCCACGTACATCAACTCGGAGGACACCAGTGGGACGACTCTTCGGCACGGACGGTGTGCGCGGTGTCGCCAACGCGGATCTCACGGCGGAGCTGGCGCTCGGTCTGTCGGTCGCGGCGGCGCACGTGCTCGCGGAAGCCGGCACCTTCGAAGGCCATCGGCCGGTGGCCGTGGTCGGCCGTGATCCGAGGGCGTCCGGAGAGTTCCTGGAGGCCGCCGTCGTGGCGGGCCTGGCCAGCGCGGGCGTGGACGTGCTGCGGGTGGGCGTGCTGCCGACCCCGGCCGTGGCGTACCTGACCGGGTCGCTCGGCGCCGACCTGGGCGTGATGCTCTCCGCCAGCCACAACCCGATGCCCGACAACGGCATCAAGTTCTTCGCCCGCGGCGGCCACAAGCTCGCCGACGAGCTGGAGGACCGCATCGAGCGCACCTACCGCTCGCACAGCTCCGGCGAGCCGTGGGACCGGCCGACCGGCGCCGGTGTGGGCCGGGTCAAGGACTACGACCAGGGCTTTGACAACTACGTCGCGCACCTGGTGGGCGTGCTGCCGAACCGCCTGGACGGCCTGAAGGTCGTCATCGACGGCGCGCACGGCGCGGCCTCCCGGGTCTCCCCGGAGGCGTTCGCCCGGGCCGGTGCCGAGGTCGTCACCATCGGTGCCGATCCCGACGGCCTGAACATCAACGACGACTGCGGCTCCACGCACCTGTCCGGCCTGTGCGCCGCGGTCGTCGAGCACGGCGCCGACCTCGGCGTGGCGCACGACGGCGACGCGGACCGCTGCCTGGCGGTGGACCGCGAGGGCAACGAGATCGACGGCGACCAGATCCTGGCCGTCCTCGCCCTCGGGATGCGCGAGGCGGGCACGCTGCGCAAGGACACCGTCGTGGCGACCGTGATGTCCAACCTGGGCTTCAAGCTGGCCATGGAGCGCGAGGGCCTGACCTTCGTCCAGACGGCGGTCGGCGACCGGTACGTCCTGGAGGAGATGAAGGCCGGCGGCTTCGCGCTCGGCGGCGAGCAGTCCGGGCACGTCATCGCGCTGGACCACGCGACGACCGGCGACGGCACGCTCACCGGCCTGATGCTGGCCGCCCGCGTCGCGGCGACCGGCCGCCCGCTGGGCGAGCTGGCGGGCGTCATGAAGCGCCTGCCGCAGGTGCTGGTCAACGTGCCGGACGTGGACAAGACCCGGGTCGGCACGTCGCCCGAGGTCACCTCGGCCGTCGCGGAGGCGGAGCGCGAGCTGGGCGCCACCGGCCGGGTCCTGCTGCGCCCCTCGGGCACGGAGCCGCTGGTGCGGGTCATGGTCGAGGCCGCGGACATCGAGCAGGCGGGGGCCGTGGCCGGCCGTCTGGCGGATGTCGTGAAGTCGGCGCTGGGCTGACGCAGGCCGGTCAGCGCTGCCGCTGCCTGGCCCAGAAGAGCTTCTGGGCCAGCAGCGTCAGCGTGCCCGCGACGACGATCCCGGCGAGGTTCAGCAGGAGCTGTTCCGTGGAGCCCCACGCCTGCTTGTACGAGCGGTAGCCGAAGGCGACGGCGGCGTTGGCGGCGGCCGGGACGGTGGTGACCGAGATCGCCACGCCGACCAGCGCGCCGGACTTCGCCGAGGTCAGCGAGAGGACGCCGGCGATTCCGGCGAGGACGGCGACCACGAACGAGAACCAGTCCGGCCGGTAGATGAAGTTCGTGTTCGGGCGGTCCGCCGTCAGCGCCGCCGCGTCGAAGAGCCCCACCGCGTCCATGAACAGGCTGAAGCCCACCGTCGCCGCCATCGCCACCGCGAAGCCCACGACCAGCGCGAGCAGGGAGCGCCAGGCCAGCCGGGGCGCGCGGCGCACCAGGGCGGTGCAGATGCCGGCCAGCGGGCCGAACTCCGGGCCGACGGCCATCGCGCCCACGATCAGGATCGCGTTGTCCAGCACCACGCCGCAGGCCGCGATCATCGTGGCGAGCGTCAGGAACGCCAGATAGGTGACGGAGAGCGTGGACTCCTCGTGGGTGGCGTCGGTCAGCGACTCCCACAGCACGGCGTCCGCGCCTTCACCGGGTGCGTCTTTTTCCGCCTTGTCCGCGCGGGCGGACAGGGACAGGTCGACGTTCTCGACGGCGATCGAGCCGTCCCGGTCGATGCCCAGCGCCCGCAGCTCGTGCAGCAGGCCGTCAGCGGCCTCACGGGCCACGTCGCACAGGATCACGTCCCCCCGCGGTTCGCGCGCGGCGCCGGTCAGGACGGCGAGGTGGGTGGTGCCGACGGTGTTCTCCACCAGGTGCAGCACGGCCTGCGTACGGTCGGCGGGAACGATCAGACGCAGGTGCAGCACGGTGTACCTCTCGTGGAAGGCGGCGGATCGCCGTCGTCAGAGCTTGCGCAAGGACAGCCGCTGCACCTTGTGGTCGTGCCCCTTGCGCAGCACGAGGTTGGCGCGGCCGCGGGTCGGGGCGACGTTCTGTTCCAGATTGGGCTTGTTGACGGTGCGCCAGATCATCCGGGCGTAGTCGAGGGCTTCTTCCTCGGAGACCTGGGTGTACTTGCGGAAGTACGAGAACGGGTTCTGGAAGGCGGTCTCGCGCAGCTTGCGGAACCGGCCCAGGTACCAGCGCTCGATGTCCTCCGTGCGGGCGTCCACGTACACCGAGAAGTCGAAGAAGTCCGCGAGGCCCAGGCGGGTGCGGCCGTCCTTGCCGGGCAGGGCGGGCTGGAGGACGTTCAGGCCCTCGACGATGAGGACGTCGGGCCGGTGCACGGTCAGCCGTTCGCCGGGCACGATGTCGTAGATCAGGTGGGAGTAGACCGGGGCGCTGACCTCGGCCTTCCCGGACTTCACATCGGCGACGAAGCGGGTCAGGGCGCGGCGGTCGTACGACTCGGGGAAGCCCTTGCGCGACATCAGGCCGCGGCGGTGCAGCTCGGCGTTGGGGAACAGGAAGCCGTCGGTGGTGACCAGTTCGACGCGCGGGTGCTCGGGCCAGCGGGCCAGCAGGGCCTGGAGGAGCCGGGCGGTGGTGGACTTGCCGACCGCCACGCTGCCCGCGACCCCTATGACGAACGGCGTGCCGGGCTGGGCGCCGTGGCCGCCGCCCGCGTCGCCGAGGAAGGTGTTCAGCGCGCCGCGCAGGTTGCTGGACGCGCCCACGTACAGGTTGAGCAGGCGGGACAGCGGAAGGTAGACGTCGCGCACCTCGTCCAGGTCGATCACGTCGCCCAGGCCGCGCAGCCGCTCGACCTCCTCGGCGGTCAGCGGCAGCGGTGTCTTCTCCCGCAGGGCGCTCCACTCGGCGCGCGTCAGGTCGACGTACGGCGTGCGCTCGGCGCGGCGGCGGTGCTGCGACTCGGTCGGCTCTGTGGTGAGGGGCACGCGCCCATTGTCCGCAGGCGCGGGGGCCGGTTCACCCCGGGGTGGGGTTGTGGCCGCCCGGTCCGCGTGTCGCGCGTACGGGTACGGCGGTCCCGGGCGGCGCGCGGGGAGGCGGCGGGCGCGGGTCCGGTGCGCGGCGCCGTTGGCCGGATGGAGCGCGGGGCGGGACGGCACGGCCCCGTAGGCTGCCCTCATGTGCGGAATCGTGGGGTATGCGGGCGGCCGGTCCGCCCTGGACGTCGTGCTCACCGGGCTGAAGCGGCTGGAGTACCGCGGCTACGACTCGGCCGGGGTGGCCGTGCTCGCGGACGGCGGGCTGGCGGCGGCCAAGAAGGCCGGCAAACTCGCCAACCTGGACAAGGAACTGGCCGACCGTCCGCTGCCGGCCGGTACGACCGGGATCGGGCACACCCGGTGGGCCACGCACGGCGCGCCGACCGACACCAACGCCCACCCGCATCTGGACAACGCCGGACGGGTCGCCGTCGTCCACAACGGCATCATCGAGAACTTCGCGGCCCTGCGCGCCGAACTGGCCAAGCGCGGCCACACGCTGGCCTCCGAGACGGACACCGAGGTCGTCGGGCACCTGCTGGCGGAGAACTTCTCCTCGTGCGGTGACCTGGCCGAGGCGATGCGCCAGGTGTGCCGCCGGCTGGAGGGCGCGTTCACGCTGGTCGCGGTGCACGCCGACGCGCCGGACGTGGTGGTGGGCGCGCGCCGCAACTCCCCGCTGGTGGTGGGCATCGGCGAGGACGAGGCGTTCCTGGCGTCGGACGTGGCGGCGTTCATCTCGTACACCCGTGAGGCCGTCGAACTGGGCCAGGACCAGGTCGTGGAGCTGCGCCGGGACGGGGTGACGGTCACCGGCTTCGACGGCGCGCCGGGCGAGGTGCGCACCTACCACGTGGACTGGGACGCGTCGGCGGCCGAGAAGGGCGGCTACGACTACTTCATGCTCAAGGAGATCGCCGAGCAGCCGAAGGCCGTCGCCGACACGCTGCTGGGCCGGGTGGACGAGTCCGGGGTGCTCTCGCTGGACGAGGTCCGCATCGAGGACTCGGTGCTGCGCGAGGCCACCAAGGTGGTGATAGTGGCCTGCGGCACGGCCTTCCACGCCGGGATGATCGCCAAGTACGCGATCGAGCACTGGACCCGTATCCCCTGCGAGGTGGAGCTGGCCAGCGAGTTCCGCTACCGCGACCCGATCCTGGACCCGCGCACCCTGGTCGTCGCCATCTCGCAGTCCGGCGAGACGATGGACACCCTGATGGCGGTACGGCACGCCCGGGAGCAGGGCGCGAAGGTGCTCGCGGTGTGCAACACCAACGGCTCGACGATTCCCCGCGAGTCGGACGCGGTGCTCTACACGCACGCCGGGCCCGAGGTCGCGGTCGCCTCGACCAAGGCGTTCCTGACGCAACTGGTGGCCTGCTACCTGCTCGCGCTGTACCTGGGCCAGGTGCGCGGCACCCAGTGGGGCGACGAGATCCGCGCGGTGGTGCGCGAACTGGCCGCGATCGGCACCCAGGTCGAGCAGGTGCTGGGGACGATGGAGCCGGTACGGGAGCTGGCGCGCAGCCTCGCGGAGAAGAACACCGTGCTGTTCCTCGGGCGGCACGTGGGCTACCCCGTCGCCCTGGAGGGCGCGCTGAAGCTCAAGGAACTCGCGTACATGCACGCGGAGGGCTTCGCGGCGGGCGAGCTGAAGCACGGGCCGATCGCGCTGATCGAGGAGGGCGTGCCGGTCGTCGTGGTCGTGCCGTCGCCGCGCGGCCGGTCCGTCCTGCACGACAAGATCGTCTCCAACATCCAGGAGATCCGGGCCCGCGGCGCGCTCACCATCGTCATCGCGGAGGACGGGGACGAGACGGTCGTCCCGTACGCGGACCACCTGGTGCGCATCCCGCGTACCCCCACCCTGCTTCAGCCGATGGTCTCCACCGTGCCCCTCCAGGTCTTCGCCTGCGAACTGGCCACCGCCCGCGGCAACGAGGTCGACCAGCCGCGCAACCTCGCCAAGTCGGTGACCGTCGAATGATCGTCGGAGTGGGGATCGACGTCGCCGAGATCGACCGCTTCGCGGCGGCGCTGGAGCGCACCCCGGACATGGCGACCCGGCTGTTCGTCGAACGCGAGCTGACGCTGCCCAGCGGCGAGCGCCGGGGCATCGCCTCGCTCGCCGCGCGGTTCGCGGCCAAGGAGGCGGTGGCCAAGGCGCTGGGGGCGCCGGCCGGGCTGCGGTGGACGGACGCGGAGGTGGCGGTGCTGGAGACCGGGCAGCCGATACTCAAGATCCGCGGCACGGTCGCCGAGCGGGCCGCGGAACTCGGCGTGCGGTCCTGGCACGTGTCGCTCAGTCATGACGCGGGCGTGGCCTCGGCGGTGGTGATCGCGGAGGGGTGAGCGGCGGCGGGCGGCCGGTCCGGGTGTCTGCCCGTACGCGTCGCCGTGCCCGTACCCGTAACGCCTCGCCGTGTCCGTACGCGCCGCCGCCGGCCGGGCGAGCCGGGAGGAATGCCCGCGCCGTCCGGGGTGAGACTGGGGGCATGAGGACTGCGTACAGCGTGGATGTCGTACGGGCGGCCGAGCGGGACCTGATGGCGCGGCTGCCCGAAGGGGCCCTGATGCAGCGGGCCGCCGCCGGTCTCGCGGTGGCGTGTGCGGAGCTGCTGGGGCGGGTGTACGGATCGCGGGTCGTGCTGCTCGTGGGCAGCGGCGACAACGGCGGCGACGCCCTGTACGCGGGCGCCCGGCTGGCCCGGCGCGGCGCCGGCGTACGCGCCGTCCTGCTGTCCCCGGACCGGGCCCACGCGGGCGGCCTGGCGGCGCTGCGCGCGGCGGGCGGCCGGGTGTCCGGCGACGCCCTCGCCGACATCGAGCGGGCCGACCTCGTCGTGGACGGAATCGTCGGCATCGGCGGCACGGGCGGACTGCGGCCGGAGGCGGCCCGGCTGGCCGAGGCGGCGCGGCAGTCCCTGGTCGTCTCCGTCGATCTGCCGAGCGGTGTGGACGCGGACACCGGAGAGGTGGCGGGTGAGGCCGTACGGGCCGACGCGACGGTGACGTTCGGCGCGTACAAGCCGGGGCTGCTCATCGACCCGGCGCGCGAGTACGCGGGCGCGCTGCGGCTGGTGGACATCGGCCTGGAGCTGCCAGGGGACGCGACGGCCGAGGCGTTGCAATACGCGGACGTGGCGGAGCTGCTGCCGCGCCCCACGGCGGAGAGCGACAAGTACCGGCGTGGCGTGGTGGGCGTCGTCGCGGGCTCGGCGCGCTATCCGGGCGCCGCCGTCCTGGCCGTCTCCGGGGCGCTGCGGGGCGGAGCCGGGGCCGTACGGTACGTGGGCCCGGCGGCCGACGCCGTCCTGGCGCAGTTCCCGGAAACCCTGGTGCACGCCGGGCCGCCCTCGAAGGCGGGCCGCGTGCAGTCCTGGGTCATCGGCCCCGGCATCGGCGACGACGGCGACGCCATGGCGGACGTCCTCGACTCGGACGTCCCCGTCCTGGTGGACGCCGACGGACTGCGCTTCCTGGACCCCGCGCGGGTACGGGGCCGCGGCGCGCCCACCCTGCTCACCCCGCACGCCGGGGAGGCGGCGGCCCTGCTCGGCACCGACCGGGCGGACGTGGAGGCGTCCCGCCTGCGCTCCGTACGGGAACTGGCCGAGCGGTACGGCGCCACGGCCCTCCTGAAGGGCTCCACGACCCTCGTCGCCGACCCGGCGGGCGGCCCGGTGCGCGCCAACCCCACCGGCACGGGCTGGCTCGCCACCGCGGGCAGCGGCGACGTGCTGTCCGGCCTGACCGGATCGCTGCTGGCCACCGGCCTGCCCGCGCGCGAGGCGGCCGCCGTCGGCGCGTACCTGCACGGCCTGGCCGCCCGGCTGGCAGCCACCCCGGACGGCGCGCCGATCCTGGCGACGGACGTGGCCGGGGCGCTGGGCGCGGCGTGGCGGGACGTCAGCCGCCACTGAGGGCGCCGGGTCGCGGACCCGTACCGCGGGCGCCCGCGCGCACTCCCGCGCACCCGCCTCTCCCGGCCCCAACACCCCGTTCTGCGACACTGGGTGGATGAACCATGCAGCCATGCGGGCCCGTGCGGCCGTGGACCTCGACGCGGTGCGCTCCAACGTGCGGGCGCTGCGGGCCCGCGCGCCCCGGGCCGAGCTGATGGCCGTGGTGAAGTCCGACGGGTACGGCCACGGCGCCGTCCCGTGCGCCCGCGCGGCCCGGGAGGCCGGGGCGGCATGGCTGGGCACCGCGCTCCCCGAGGAGGCGTTCGCGCTGCGCGCCGCGGGCGACACCGGGCGGCTGATGTGCTGGCTGTGGACGCCCGGCGGGCCCTGGCGGCAGGCCGTCGAGCAGGACATCGACGTGTCGGTCAGCGGCATGTGGGCGCTGCACGAGGTGACCGCGGCGGCGCGGGCGTGCGGCCGTACCGCCCGTGTCCAGCTGAAGGTCGACACGGGGCTGGGACGCAGCGGCTGCCAGCCCGCCGACTGGCCCGGACTGGTCGCCGCGGCCCGCGCCGCCGAGGCCGAGGGCGCGATACGGGTCACCGGTGTCTGGTCGCACTTCGCCTGCGCCGACGAGCCCGGACACCCCTCCATCGACACGCAGCTCGCGGTCTTCGCCGACGCCGACGCGGTGGTCCGCCGGGCGGGCCTGGACCCGGAGGTGCGCCACCACGCCAACACCCCGGCGCTGCTCAGCCTCCCGCACGCGCACTTCGACCTGGTACGTGCCGGTATCGGCATCTACGGTGTCTCGCCCAGCCCCGAGATGGGCGCGCCGGAGGACTTCGGGCTGCGGCCCGCGATGACGCTGGAGGCGTCCCTGGCCTCGGTGAAGCACGTGCCCGCCGGCCACGGCGTCTCGTACGGGCACCGCTACACGACGTCCGGCGAGACCACCCTCGCGTTGGTCCCGCTCGGCTACGCCGACGGCATCCCCCGCCATGCGTCGAACAGCGGACCGGTGCTGGTCGCGGGCAAATGGCGGACGGCCGCCGGCACTGTCGCGATGGATCAGTTCGTGGTCGACCTCGGCGGGGACCCGGCCCAGGTGGGGGACGTGGCCGTACTGTTCGGACCGGGGGACCGGGGCGAGCCGACCGTCGAGGACTGGGCGCGTGCGGCGGGCACGATCGGGTACGAGATCGTCACGCGGATCGGTACCCGGGTGCCCCGCGTCTATGTCGGCGAGCGCGCGGACACGGGGAGCGGGACATGAGCGACAGGACGGGGGCGGCCGCCGACGCCGCGATCGACGCGGCGGCCGAAGCGGCCACGACGGCCGGCAACTGGAGCCGGGCGGGACGCCACGCGGGTCTCGCGGGCGCCGCGCTCGGCGTGGTCGCCGCGGGCGCCGCGGCGGGCGTGGCCATCGAGCGGCTGACGGTCGGCCGGGGCGTACGGCGCAAGGCGCGGCTCGCGCTGGACGCGGCGGGCCCGTACGGCACGCTGCGCGGCACACCGGGCACGGCGGTGGCCGAGGACGGCACGGAGCTGCACTACGAGACCGACGAGCCGGGCGACGGCAAGGGCGGCCAGGGCGGCAAAGGGGGCGCGCGCCGCAAGCGGCTGCTGGGGCTGCTGGGACGCCGCTCCGAAGCGCCCACGGTCGTCTTCAGCCACGGCTACTGCCTGAACCAGGACTCCTGGCACTTCCAGCGCGCGGCCCTGCGCGGCGCGGTGCGCAGCGTCCACTGGGACCAGCGCAGCCACGGCCGCTCGGAGCGCGGCCGGGCCCAGCGCGACGGCACCGAGCCGGTCACCATCGACCTGCTGGGCCGGGACCTGAAGGCGGTGCTGGACGCCGCCGTGCCCGAGGGACCGATCGTGCTGGTCGGGCACTCCATGGGCGGCATGACGGTGATGGCGCTGGCCGACCAGTACCCGGAGTACGTCGCGGAGCGGGTGGTCGGCGTGGCCCTGATCGGCACGTCGGCGGGCCGGCTCAGCGAGGTCGCCTTCGGGCTGCCGTCGCTGGGCGTCAAGGCGTTCCACCGCTTCGCGCCGGGTGTGCTCAAGGCGCTCGGCGCGCAGAGCGAGCTGGTCGAGAAGGGCCGCCGGGCGACCGCCGACCTCTTCGCCGGGCTGGTCAAGCGGTACTCCTTCGGTACGCCGAAAGAGGTGGACCCGGGGGTGGCGCGGTTCGCCGAGCGGATGATCGAGGCGACCCCGATCGACGTCGTCGCCGAGTTCTTCCCGGCCTTCGCCGTGCACGACAAGACCGAGGCGCTGGCCGCGTTCGACCCCGTACCGGCGCTGGTGCTGGCCGGTGACCGGGACCTGATCACCCCGTCCGACCACAGCGGCGACATCGCCGGGCTGCTGCCGGGCGCGGAGTCGGTGTGCGAGCCGGGGGCGGGCCATCTGGTGATGCTGGAGCGCCCCGAGGTGGTCACCGGCCATCTGGAGACCCTGATCGGGCGGGCGGCGGCGACGGCGGCGGCCGCCCGGTCGGCGCGGGCGTAGCCGCGCGGCCGCCGGGCCCGGTGGGTCCGGTGGCGCCCGTCCGCCGCGGACGGGTTCGAAATGCCGGTTGTGCGCGCCGTACCATCGGCGCATGAGCGCCACCGAGACGATCGAGCACGTAACCGTCAAGTCACCCCAGCGGATGCAGGAGTTGGGCCGCGCACTGGCCGGGCTGCTGCGCCCCGGGGACCTGGTGCTGCTGACCGGGGAGCTGGGAGCGGGCAAGACGACGCTGACCCGCGGGCTGGGCGAGGGCCTCGGCGTGCGCGGCGCGGTCACCTCGCCGACCTTCGTGATCGCCCGGGTGCACCCGCCGCTGGCCGGAGGGCCGGCCCTGGTGCACGTGGACGCGTACCGGCTCGGCGGCGGCCTGGACGAGATGGAGGACCTGGACCTCGACGTGTCGCTGCCCGAGTCGGTGGTGGTCGTGGAGTGGGGCGACGGCAAGGTCGAGGAGCTGTCCGAGGACCGGCTGCACGTGGTCATCGAGCGCGCCGTCGGCGCGGACGCGCCCGCCGCCCCCGCCGAAGGCGAGGCGCCGGACGAGGACGACGTGCGCGAGGTCACGGTGCGCGGCGTCGGACCGCGCTGGGCGGACGTGGATCTGACGGTGCTGGCCGGGGCGTAGGGGGTGCCCGTACGGTAGTTTCCGACAAGCCGTCGGGAAGATGTTGCGCGCGCGGCGCCGGACGTGGTCACATGGGTGCAGAGAGAGCCGGTTAGGTCTGCCTAACTATGCCCGCTTGCCCAGGAGCCACGGGAGGCATCCATGTCGGCCCACCAGCCCGTCACCGCAGCGGTCCGCAACGGCGCGGCCGAACCGACGCCGACCATGAACCAGCTGCTGGCGGCGTGCGCCGCGGCCAGCGCGGTGTCCACG
Source organism: Streptomyces paromomycinus (assembly GCF_003865155.1). Lineage (NCBI taxonomy): Bacteria > Bacillati > Actinomycetota > Actinomycetes > Kitasatosporales > Streptomycetaceae > Streptomyces > Streptomyces paromomycinus. The sequence goes on from NZ_BHZD01000001.1 coordinate 5,499,638, forward strand.
CCCCCGCAGCCGCCGTCCCGGGCCGAGGCCGCGGAAGACCCAGAGAACGCAGAGAACGCAGAGAACGCAGAGAACGGTGCGACCGCCGAGCGCGAGGCCGCACGGGAGAACGTCGACCCGGGCCCGCAGGGCGCGGCAGCCCGCGACGCGGCATAGCGCGCGGGGCTCACACCCTGCGCCGGCTCACACCCCGCGTCGGCACACGCCGGCTCACTTCACGACGACGACCTTCGTCTTGTTCAGCGCGAAGTCCCACATCGCCGTGCCGTCCGCCCGCGACTCCCGGATGCCGCCGGTCTTCTTCGTCGCGCTGGGGTCCGGCATCGAGCCGTCGACCGCCGCGCTGAACCCGACCACCACACCGTCGGCCATGGCGAAACGCACCACGTGCTCGACCGGCACCCCGTCGGAGCCGGTGAGCTTCAGCGTCCGGCCGTCGACCTTGTACGTGCCCGGGGCCGGGCTGACGGTGCTCGGCGTGACCTCGTACGTCCGCTTCACCTTGCCGTCCGCCGTGACCAGCCACACCCGCCGCGCGCCCAGCGCGTAGACGACCCGCTCGCCCTCGCCCGAGTCGGCCGGCACCGGCACCTCGGTCTTCTGCCGGCTCGCGCCGTCCTTGCCCTTGCCCGGGGCCGGGCTCGCGGTCGACGACGGCTTCTTGTCCGCGGTGGTGTGGTCGGGGGCCGAGGCGGACGCCTGATAGGCCAGGAAACCGACGGCGGCGAGCGCAACCGTGGTCAGAGCGGTGACGATCGAGCTGCTCTTTGCGGACACCGCCGTGCCACCTTTCGTACGCGCGTGACTACGGGTGACGGTAGCACCCGGCGAGGCACCCGCGGCCGCGCCGTAGTCTTGGATGCGTGCTGCTGCTTGCTCTGGACACCGCAACCCCCGCCGTCACCGTCGCCGTCCACGACGGCTCCCGCGTCCTCGCCGAGGAACGCCAGGTGGACGCCCGCCGGCACGGCGAACTGCTGCTGCCCGCCGTCGACCGGGTGCTCGCCGAGGCCGGCGTGAAACTCGGCGCGGTCAGCGACATCGTCGTCGGCGTCGGCCCCGGCCCGTACACGGGCCTGCGGGTCGGCCTCGTCACGGCCGCGACGTTCGGGGCCGCGCTCGACGTACCGGTGCACGGCCTGTGCACGCTGGACGGCATCGCGTACGCCGCCGGGCTCGACGAGCCGTTCCTGGTGGCGACCGACGCCCGCCGCAAGGAGGTCTACTGGGCGCGCTACGCCGACGCCCGCACGCGGCTCACCGAGCCCGCCGTGGACCGCCCCGCGGACATCGCCGACGAAGCCGGCGCGCTGCCGTCGGTGGGCGCGGGCGCGCTGCTGTACGCCGGCACCTTCACCGGCGTGCGGGACGGCGGCCCGGAGCACCAGTCCGCGGGCGCGCTCGCCGCGCTGGCCGCCGAGAAGCTCGCGCGCGGCGAGGAACTGCTGCCGCCGCAGCCGCTGTACCTGCGCCGTCCCGACGCGCAGGTGCCCGCCAACTACAAGGTGGTCACCCCGAAGTGACCGCGCGGACCGCGTCCGGGGACGGCGCGCGCGACGGCGCCGTACTCCGCGAGATGCGCTGGTGGGACATCGCGCCGGTCCTGGACCTGGAGCGCGAGCTGTTCCCCGAGGACGCCTGGTCGGCGGGCATGTTCTGGTCGGAGCTGGCGCACGCGCGCGGCCCGGCCGCCAACCGCCGCTACCTCGTCGCCGAACAGGACGGCCGCCTGGTCGGCTACGGCGGCCTGGCCGCCGTCGACGGCACCGGCGACATCCAGACCATCGCCACCGCCCGCGACCAGTGGGGCACCGGCCTCGGCTCCCGGCTGCTGACCGAGCTGCTGTCCGCCGCCACCGCCTTCGAGTGCGCCGAGGTGCTGCTCGAAGTCCGCGTCGACAACGCACGCGCCCAGCGCCTGTACGAACGGTTCGGCTTCGAGCCGATCGGCTTCCGGCGCGGCTACTACCAGCCGGGCAACGTGGACGCCCTCGTCATGCGCCGTACCACCGAGTCCCCCTCCGAATCCCCGGCCGATTCCGCCCCCGGACCGGCCGGCGAAACCCCCACCCCACCTCCCCCCGCACAAGGAACCCAGGCCCATGGCTGACGAACCGCTCGTCCTCGGCATCGAGACCTCCTGCGACGAAACCGGCGTCGGCATCGTGCGCGGCCACACGCTCCTCGCGGACGCCGTCGCCTCCAGCGTCGACGAGCACGCCCGCTTCGGCGGCGTCGTCCCGGAGGTGGCCTCGCGCGCGCACCTGGAGGCGATGGTCCCCACCATCCAGCGCGCCCTGAAGGAGGCCGGCGTCGCCGCGTCCGACCTCGACGGCATCGCGGTCACCGCCGGGCCCGGCCTGGCCGGCGCCCTCCTCGTCGGCGTCTCGGCCGCCAAGGCGTACGCCTACGCCCTCGGCAAGCCGCTCTACGGCGTCAACCACCTCGCCTCGCACATCTGCGTCGATCAGCTGGAACACGGCGCCCTGCCCGAGCCGACGATGGCCCTGCTGGTCTCCGGCGGCCACTCCTCGTTGCTGCTGGCCCCCGACATCACCTCCGACGTACGCCCCCTCGGCTCGACCATCGACGACGCGGCGGGCGAGGCGTTCGACAAGGTCGCCCGCGTCCTGCACCTCGGCTTCCCCGGCGGCCCGGTCATCGACCGCTACGCCCGCGAGGGCGACCCGGACGCGATCCGCTTCCCGCGCGGCCTGACCGGCTCCCGCGACCCGGTCTACGACTTCTCCTTCTCCGGCCTCAAGACGGCCGTCGCCCGCTGGATCGAGGCGAAGCGCGCCGCGGGCGAGGAGGTCCCGGTCGCGGACGTCGCGGCGTCCTTCCAGGAGGCGGTCGTCGACGTCCTGACCCGCAAGGCGGTCCGCGCCTGCAAGGACAACGGCGTCGACCACCTGATGATCGGCGGCGGGGTCGCCGCCAACTCCCGCCTCCGCGCGCTGGCCCAGCACCGCTGCGAGAAGGCGGGCATCACCCTGCGCGTCCCCCGCCCCAAGCTCTGCACCGACAACGGCGCCATGGTCGCCGCCCTCGGCGCCGAAATGGTCGCCCGCAACCGCCCCGCCTCCGCCTGGGACCTCCCGGCCGACTCGTCCCTCCCGGTGACGGAGCCGCATGTACCGGCGCCGGACCATGACCACGGGGGCCACGGCCATACGCACGGCCATGGTCATGGTCATGGTCATGCGCACGATCACGACCACTTCCACGAGCTGAGCAAGGACAACCTGTACTCGTAGGGGGAGAGGGCGGATGGCCTCGATCGCGCTGTTGCACGACGCCGTGGCGGAGGTCACGCCCGCCGCTCTGCCCGCCTTCTCCCGTGAGCTGTCCCGGGCCGCCGACAGCGCTCTTCAGGGAGGGGACTTCCTCCCGTTGCGGCGCTTCGCGGCGCAGTGGGCCGTCCACGTACACATTCAGCGCGATCCGGGGACCGCCGCCCGCTATCGGGTACTGGAGGACCGGGCGGTGGCCTCCGGCGACCCCGACGAGGCCCGCAGCGCGGTGGCCGAACTCGGCCGCATCCTGGACGCCGCGCATGCTGCCGTGGCGCACGGCGAAGCGCCCTGATCCCGGCGCCCAGGACCTCGAAAGGCGCCGCCGCGCAATCCTGCCCTGCCCACGCGTGACACCACGTCATACCCTGGCCTGGAGAAAACGCAGGCGTACAGGGGGGCGGCAGGCCGTGAACTGGATCTGGTGGGTGTTCGCGTTCTTCATGGCGGGGGGTTTTGCCAAGGTCGCGGACGTCGGGCGGAAGGCGATGAGTACGCGGCACGCGCGCAAGATGGAGCGGCTGGAGGGCGCGCGGCGGGACCGGCTGGAGCTGGAGGCGGCGCAGCGGCCGCCGGAGGCGGTGTGCGGGTGTACGCACCATCTCGCCAAGCACGACAAGCAGGGCAGGTGTCATGAGGCGGTCCAGGTGCCGACGGCCTGGGACGCGGAGAAGAAGCCGGTCGCGTACGAGCCGGGGCAGTGCACCTGCCAGCAGTACGTCGGCCCGCAGCCCCTCTCGCAGGTGTTCGCGGAGGAGCTGACGGACCGGGCGTAGGCGGTCTCGCCTCAGAGGGCCGGCGCCGCGCGGCCCAGCAGCATCGTGGGGGCCCCGGCCACCCGTGTCAGGAACACCACGCAGGAGTTCGGCCCGGAGAGCTTGAGCTTTTTGCGCAGTTCGTCGGGTTCTACGGCCGAACCCCGCTTCTTGATCACGGCGACCCCGACGCCGCGCTCGCGCAGCAGCGCCTTCAGCTTCTTGACGTTGAACGGCAGCGTGTCGGTGATCTCGTACGCGGTGGCGTACGGGGTCGGGCGGTGCTCGTCGGCCGTGACGTAGGCGATGGTCGGGTCGAGCAGGTGGCCGTCCACCTGCTGGGCGACCTCCGCGACCAGGTGCGCGCGGATGACGGCGCCGTCCGGTTCGTACAGCCAGCGGCCGACCGGGCCCGGCTCGGGGTCGGGCAGCCCGGTGCCCAGCAGGAAGTCGCCGGCGGGCAGGAGCGTGGCGCGGCGCGCGCCGGGCGCGGTGCCGAACCACAGGACGGCTTCCTTCACGTCGCCGCCGTCGGAGATCCACTCCGCCTCCGCCTCGTCGGGGACGATCTCGTGCGGGATGCCCGGCGCGATCTTGAGGGCCGCGTGCGGCGCCGTACGGGCGGCCTGGACGGCCCAGGACAGCGGCGGTGAGTACGCCTCCGGGGCGAAGATCCGCCCGCCGCGACCGCCCCGGCCGCCGCGCCGTGCCGGGTCGACGAAGACCGCGTCGTACGCCGAGGTGTCCACCTCGGTGACATCCGCGCAGCGCACCTCGATCCGGTCGGCCAGCCCCAGCGCCGCCGCGTTGGCGCGGGCCGCCGCGCAGGCCAGCGGGTCGCGGTCGACGGCCAGGACGTGGATGCCGGCGCGGGCCAGGGCGATGGCGTCGCCGCCGATGCCGGAGCACAGGTCGGCGAGCGAGCGGACGCCGAGGGCGGCGAGGCGGGTGGCGCGGTGGGCGGCGACCGTGCTGCGGGTGGACTGTTCGACGCCGTTGGGCGTGAAGTACATGCGCGCGGCGTCCGCCCCGAATTTGGCCGCGGCGCGCTGCCGCAGCCGCGCCTGGCCCAGCGCGGCGGAGACCAGCGGCGCCGGGTGGTCGCGCCGCAGCCGGGTCGCGGTCGCCAGTTCGTCGGCAGGGTCGTGATCGCGCAGTTCGGCCAGCAGGGCCTGGCCTTCGGGCGTGTGCAGCGCGGAGAAGGAGTCGAGGTCGTTCGCCTGGTTCACCCGGTCCATTGTGGGCCAGCGCGCGCGGCGGGGAGCGGCGGGGCGCAGCTGGCGGCGGGCCGGCGTCAGCCGCGTGCGCGGCGGGCGCGGCGGCCGTGGCCCGGCGGGCGGCCGCTGTCCCGGGGCACGGCCGGGGCGGGCAGGGCGGCCTGGACCACGCGGGGGGTGGCCTGGGTGGCGTCCAGGTCCACCGCGGCTCGGGCGGCGCGCCGTCCACGCCGTCCGCCCGGCTCTCCTATCGGCTCGCGGCGGCGCTGCGCGCTGTCGCTGATGCGTATGAGCAGCGCGACCATGACCCAGTTCGCGACGAGTGAGGACCCGCCCTTGGCCAGGAAGGGCAGTGCTTTGCCGGTGAGGGGTATCAGCCCGGTGACGCCGCCCGCGACGACGAAGACCTGGAGCAGCAGCGAGCTGGCCAGGCCGACCGCCAGCAGCTTGCCGAAGGGGTCGCGGGCGAGGAGGCCGACGCGCAGGCCGCGCTGGGCGAGCAGGACGTACAGGAGCAGGACGACCATCACGCCGGCGAGGCCCAGTTCCTCGCCGACGGTGGTGAGGATGAAGTCGCTGTTGCCCGCGAAGCCGATCAGTTCGGGGTGTCCCTGGCCCAGGCCCGTACCGCTGATGCCGCCGCTGCCGAAGCTGAACAGCGCCTGCGCGGCCTGCTCCGACTGGAGGCCCGGCGGTCGCTCCTTCACGGGCAGGAAGATGTCCATGGGGTGCAGCCAGGCCATGACGCGGCCCTTGACGTGCGGTTCGATCGAGCCGACGACGGCGGCGCCGATCACCGCCATGGCCAGGCCGCACAGCACCCAGCTGGTGCGCTCGGTGGCCATGTAGAGGGTGATCACGAAGAGGCCGAAGAAGATCAGCGACGTACCGAGGTCGCGTTCGAAGACCAGCACCAGGAGACTGATGACCCAGATGGTGAAGATCGGCCCGAGCTGGCGTCCCGGCGGCAGCTGGACGCCCATGACGCGGCGGCCGGAGAGCGCGAGCGCGTCGCGGTTGAGCGTCAGGTAGCCCGCGAAGAACACCGCGATCATGATCTTCACGAACTCGCCGGGCTGCAGCGACAGCGGCCCCACGAAGATCCACCGCTTGGCGCCGAACGTGTCGCCGGGGAAGAACGCCGGGGCCATCAGCAGCACCAGCGCGACGGCCATCGTCAGGTAGATGTACCGCTGCAGGAAGCGGTGGTCGCGCAGCAGCATCAGCGCGGCCGTACAGACCGCCACCCCGATCACCGTCCACACCAGCTGTCCGCCTGCCGCCGGGGTCATGTGCAGGCTGGGCTTGGCCGCGTACGTGATGTCGAGGCGGTTCAGCAGCACCAGGCCGATGCCGGACAGCAGGGTGGCGAGCGGCAGGATCAGCGGGTCGGCGCGCGGCGCGAAGCGGCGCACGACCAGGTGCGGGACGAGCGCCATGAAGAAGACGGCGGCGCTGAAGCCGGGCAGCCCGGCGGGCAGCCGGCCGTTCATCGACAGGCCGGTGTACGTGTAGCCGAAGACCGTGATCAGTACGGCGAAGGCGAGCAGCCACATCTCCGTACGGCGCCGGTTCGGGGCCTGGGCGAGCGCGGCGAACGTCATGGTGCGCTCGGCGTCGCTCTCCGGCGCCCCGGGGGGCCGGGGCGAGCTCGTCAGTCCACGCACGGGATGCCTCCGCCGTCCATCATGGGAGCCGTCTGCCCGGAACGTTCCGTTCCGGAGCCGGACTCCACCGTCGATGAGGAAGACGAGGGTGACGGTTGCAGGGTTCCCACAGGTGAACCGGGTGCGGCAGACCCGCCTTCGGGCGCGTCGCCGCTGGTCGGAGCGGCGGAACGGCCGTCTTCCGGCCTGGTTTCGCGGGCGACGAGCCGCCGTATCTTGTCCGGATCCACCCGGTTCACGTCCTCACCGTGATGCTTGGCGAAGCCCTCCACGGGCAGCGTGGTGAAGCGTACATTCCCGCCCGAAAGGTTCTTCGCCTGCCGGAGGAACGACAGCAGGTCCCAGCCCTCGTCGATCACCAGGTCCTGCTTCGCGACGTCCGTCAGCTTCAGCAGGCGCAGCGGGTCGGCGAAGGTGCCGGCCGAGTTCAGCTGGTGCGTGGCGGAGGCGAGGAACGCCTGCTGGCGGCGCGTACGGTCCAGGTCACCCGCGGGCAGACCGTGCCGCTGCCGTACGAACGCCAGCGACTGCGGCCCGTCGAGCGTCTGCCGCCCGGCCGGGAAGTCGGCACCCGAGTACCGGTCCTTGACGGCGTGCTTCAGACACACCGGTACGCCGTCGAGCGCGTCCGCGATGTGCAGGAACCCCACCAGGTTCACCTCGGCGAAGTGGTCGACCGGAACCCCGAGGAAGGCTCGCACCGTCGCGATCTGCGCCCGGCGGCCGGCCTCCCGCCCCTCGTGCTCCAGCCGGTCGTGATCGGTGACGCCCTGCCGCGCCAGCCGCTCCTCCGTCTCGGCCTTGGCCAGCCCGTACGCCTTCTTGATCTTGTCCTTGCCGTGCCCCGGGATGTCCACGAGATCGTCGCGCGGCACGGAGAACGCGGTCGCCCGCCCCCCACCGGCAGGCACATGCAGCAGGATCAGCGTGTTGGTGTTGTAACCGCCGATGTCGGACGAGGCGCCCGCGTGCAGCTTCTCCAGCACGTCCTTCGGCAGGTCGTTCCCGTTCTGGTCCTTACGGCTGTCCAGCCCCATCAGCAAGATGTTGGTCGCCCCGCCGGACGACTTCGGCGCCCCGTCGCCGAGCGCCCGCGACGAGCCGATCCGCCCGGCCAGATCCCGGTAGAGATACCAGCCCGCGCCCGCCGTGCCCAGCAGGAGCACGGCGACGCACAGGGCCAGCCTGCGCAACACGACACGGCGCCGGGACCGGCGTCGGCGCCCGTGCGGGCGGACAGCGTCGGGAGCGGTGGGCCTGCGACGGTGCTTCATCCGAACAGGCTGGCGGCCCGCCGCTGAAGGAAGTCTGAAGGTCCTGAAGAACCGCTCAGGAGTGGCCTCCGGCACGGGCCGTGCGCCGTCCCTCGGCGGGCTGCACGGGCAGTACGACCACAAACCGCGCACCGGCCCGCCCGTCCTCCCGCCCCCGCACGGTCAGCTCCCCGCCGTGCGCGCGGGCGATCCCCCGGGCGATGGCCAGCCCCAGCCCCGTACCACCGGTCTCCCGGTCACGCGCCGCGTCGAGCCGGGCGAACCGCTCGAAGACCTTCCCCCGGTCCGCCTCCGGAACCCCCGGCCCGTCATCCACCACTTCCAGCACAGCCCGACCCGCAGCACTCTCGTGCTCACCCGCCTCACCGTCCCCCCAAGCCACAATCCGCACCTCGGCCCCCGCATACCGCAGCGCATTGTCGACCAGATTGGTCAGCAGACGTTCCAGCTGCGCCGGATCACCCCGCACAGGAACGGGCTCACCGGCCTCGACGACCAGCCGCGGCCCACCACCGCCCGGACGGCGCGCGCCCTCCTCCGCCGCCAGCAACGCCAGATCCACCGGCTCCGCGCCACGCGGCGCGTGTGCGTCGAGCCGGGCGAGAAGCAGCAGGTCGGCAGCGATCCGCTGCAACCGCTCGGTGTCCCGCAGCGCCGCCCGCACGGACTCCCGATGCTCCCTGTCACAGCCGTCGGCCCCGCCCGTGAGCGCCACCTCCAGCCGGGCCCGCACCGCCGCGATCGGATTGCGCAACTCGTGCGACGCGTCCGCGACGAACTGGCGCTGCCGGGTGACGGCCTGCTCCAGCCGGTCCAGGGTGGCATTGACCGTACGGGCCATCAGCGCGATCTCGTCACCGCCCGCCGGGTCCGGCACCCGCCGGTCCAGCTCGCTCTCGCTGACGGCGGCCAGCTCGGTCCTGATGGCCGTCACCGGACGCAGCGCCAGCCCGGTCACCGCCCACGCGATGGCGGCGGCCAGCGCGATCAGCGGCGGGGCGCTGGCCAGCAGGGCCACGCCGATGGCGTGGGTCGCGTCGTCCACGTCCGAGAGCACGGTCACGGCGTACACGTACCGCTCTCGCCCGCTGCCGCCGGGCGGCGCCGCCCGGACCACCACCACGTCCGCGCGCGCACCGCCGGCCGCCGCGGCGGGAGAGCCGGTCAGTACGCGGTCGGCGGAATCCTGGCCCGGCGACGGCCGCAAGCCCCGCAACTCGGCGGCCAGCGGATCGGCGGTACGGAGACTGGTCGCGACGACCTGCCCCGCCGCGTCCAGGACCAGCACCAGATCGACGCCGTCGGCGGGCGAAGGCAGCACCTCCGGCAGAGCACCCGTGTCCGCCTGCGCGGCGACCTTACGGGCGGCCACTTCCGTACGACTGGTGGTGTTGTCCAGAAGATTCGCCCGCAACAACACGTACAGCCAGCCACCCCCGACAGCCAGCACGAGCCCCATCGCGAGCGCCGCGGCCGCGGCGGTGCGGCCGCGCATCGACGCGGGCCTGGGCCGGAACCGGACCCGACGGCGGTTTTCAGCCGTCATCGGGCGCCATCCGATACCCCGTCCCGTGCACGGTACGGATGGAACGGCGCCCGAACGGCACGTCCACCTTCTTGCGCAGCGACGAGACGTACACCTCGACGATATTGGGGTCCACGTCGGCCGGCGAGTCCCACACCTCGTCGAGGATGTCCCGCTTGGCGACCGCCTGCCCCTCGCCCGCCATGAGACAGCGCAGCACCCCCAGTTCGCGTGCGGTCAGCTCGATCTCGGTGTCACCACGACGGCAACGCCGGGCATCGGCATCCAGCGTGAGATCACCACTCTGCAAGGTGCGCGGACGCTCGGCGGCACGCCCACGCCGGGTGAGCGCGCGCAACCGGGCGAGCAGCACGACGAACGAGAACGGTTTGGCCAGATAATCGTCGGCGCCCGCGTCCAGCCCCTCGGCCACGTCGTACTCGCCGTCCTTGGCGGTCAGCATCAGCACGGGCGTCCAGTCGTCCCGGCGCCGCAGCCGCCCACAGATCTCGTACCCACTGGGCCCCGGCAGCATCACATCCAGCACGATCGCGTCATACGCCCCCGCCAACGCGAGCTCCAGCCCCCGATGCCCGTCCCGGGCCACATCCACCCAGTGCCCCTCGGCAGCCAGCCCCCGCCGCAAGGAGTCGGCGAGTCCTTCTTCGTCCTCCACGACCAGTATGTGCATGGACTCATTGTCACGGTTCGGCCGTATTCCCGGGGGGCGGGCCCGGTGGGGGTGCGCGTGGTGCGCGGAGGGTCCGGTGGTGGGGGGCTCGGGGTCACTCTCCCCCAGCCTTCGGCCGGGGGTACCCCCACGGCATCCTTTAGCTGCGGTGATTCGGATTCCTGGGCCAGCGTGCGGACTGCCTGCGGACTGCCTGCGGGGAGCCCCCTGCGCGACCCCGAGCCCTGACCGGATCGCGGCCTCCCGAGCAATCGGGCTGGGCTTTTCACAAGCCCAAACGCTCCCGGTGCGGTGCGCGCGTTGTGCGCGGAGGGTCCGATGGGTGGGGGCTCGGGGCCGCTCCGGGGTCACTCCTCGGCATCCTTTAGTTGAAGTGATTCGGATACGTGGGCCAGCGTGCGGACTGCCTGCGGGGAGACCCCTGCGCGACCCCGAGCCCCGGCCGTCGGGCGGCTTTCCGAGCGATCGGCCTGGGGACTTTCACAAGCCGGGCGCGTCCCGGTGCGCCCCGGCACCCCGGTGCGCCCCGGCACCCCGGTGCGCCCCGGCACCCCGGTGCGCGAGTGCCCGAGTGGCCGCGCGTCGTCCGGCGCGTCAGCGTCCGAGTGCCCGGGTGCCCGGGTGCCCGGGTGCGCGAGTGCCCGAGTGGCGTCCGGCGCGCCAGTGCCCGAGCGTCCGGGTGCCCGAGTGGCCGGGTGTGGTCCGGCGCGTCAGCGCCCGGGTGGCGCGGCGGAGCCGCGTCGGGGTGGGCTGGTCCGGGGCGCGCGTTCCACCGCCGGGGAGTGGCCTGCCGTGCCGCCACCACCCCGCGAGCCTCACCACCAGGAGAGGCGGACCCGGGCGCCATCGAAAACTCCCCCCACCGACCTCGGCTCGCCGAACCGGCCGGAGGGGGCGTGTAGGGGGCCATCCCCGCAGGCAGTCCGCACGCCGGCCCACGTATCAATTCACTTCAACTAAAGGATGCCGAGGAGTTGGCCCCCTGCGCGCCCCCGCCCCCACAACGCACCCATGCGAGCCGAACGTCAACAACACACACCCCCCGCGCGAAGCGCATCGCAGCGCGCCAGCGCAAAGCCAGGATTGCCAAGCCCCCCACCTGGGCAAGGTGCCCCCGTGCCACCCCGCCCCGGAAAGACGCGCCACAGGCGCATCACATTGGCACTCCGCTTGACCGAGTGCTAACCGCGTCATAGTCTCGGCTCTGGCACTCTCCACCGGGGAGTGCCAAACACAGCGACGGGCAGGTCCGGCACCCGCGACGACGGATCCACCTGGTCGCCACCTCAGACAGTTAACCCCGTGAGATCTCCGAAGGGGGAGGTCGGATCGTGACGACCGCCAGCTCCAAGGTTGCCATCAAGCCGCTCGAGGACCGCATCGTGGTCCAGCCGCTCGACGCCGAGCAGACCACGGCTTCGGGCCTGGTCATTCCCGACACCGCGAAGGAGAAGCCCCAGGAGGGCGCCGTCCTCGCCGTGGGTCCGGGCCGCTTCGAGAACGGCGAGCGCCTGCCGCTCGACGTCCAGGTGGGTGACGTCGTTCTCTACAGCAAGTACGGCGGCACCGAGGTGAAGTACAACGGCGACGAGTACCTCGTCCTCTCGGCGCGCGACGTGCTCGCGATCATCGAGAAGTAATTCACCGAAGATTGCCTTGTTCTGCGCCCCTGGTTCCCGCGTCTAAACAACCGGTTTCCCGGGGCGCAGTTCGTTGCAGAGAACGACTAAGGACACGTAACTCATGGCGAAGATCCTGAAGTTCGACGAGGACGCCCGTCGCGCCCTTGAGCGCGGCGTCAACAAGCTTGCCGACACCGTGAAGGTGACGATCGGCCCCAAGGGCCGCAACGTCGTCATCGACAAGAAGTTCGGCGCCCCGACCATCACCAACGACGGTGTGACCATCGCCCGTGAGGTCGAGGTCGACGACCCGTACGAGAACCTCGGCGCGCAGCTGGTGAAGGAGGTGGCGACCAAGACCAACGACATCGCGGGTGACGGCACCACCACCGCCACCGTGCTGGCGCAGGCGCTGGTCCGTGAGGGTCTGCGCAACGTCGCCGCGGGCGCTTCCCCGGCCGCCCTGAAGAAGGGCATCGACGCCGCGGTCAAGGCCGTGTCCGAGGACCTCCTCGCGACCGCCCGCCCGATCGACGAGAAGTCCGACATCGCGGCCGTCGCCGGTCTGTCCGCGCAGGACAAGCAGGTCGGCGAGCTGATCGCCGAGGCGATGGACAAGGTCGGCAAGGACGGTGTCATCACCGTCGAGGAGTCCAACACCTTCGGTCTGGAGCTGGACTTCACCGAGGGCATGGCCTTCGACAAGGGCTACCTCTCGCCGTACATGGTCACCGACCAGGAGCGGATGGAAGCGGTCCTGGAGGACCCGTACATCCTGATCCACCAGGGCAAGATCGGCTCGATCCAGGACCTGCTGCCGCTGCTGGAGAAGGTCATCCAGGCCGGCTCCTCCAAGCCGCTGCTGATCATCGCCGAGGACGTCGAGGGGGAAGCCCTGTCGACCCTGGTCGTCAACAAGATCCGCGGCACCTTCAACGCCGTCGCCGTCAAGGCGCCCGGCTTCGGCGACCGCCGCAAGGCGATGCTCGGCGACATGGCCGCCCTGACCGGCGCGACCGTCATCGCCGAGGAGGTCGGCCTCAAGCTCGACCAGGCCGGTCTGGACGTGCTGGGCACCGCCCGCCGCGTGACCGTCACCAAGGACGACACGACCATCGTGGACGGCGGCGGTAACTCCGCCGACGTCGAGGGCCGCGTCAACCAGATCAAGGGCGAGATCGAGTCCACCGACTCGGACTGGGACCGCGAGAAGCTCCAGGAGCGTCTGGCGAAGCTGGCCGGCGGCGTCTGCGTGATCCGCGTGGGTGCGGCCACCGAGGTCGAGCTCAAGGAGAAGAAGCACCGTCTGGAGGACGCCATCTCCGCGACCCGCGCCGCGGTCGAGGAGGGCATCGTCTCCGGTGGTGGCTCCGCCCTGGTGCACGCCGCCAAGGTGCTGGAGGGCTCCCTCGGCAAGGAGGGCGACGAGGCCACCGGTGTCGCCGTCGTCCGCCGCGCCGCCGTCGAGCCGCTGCGCTGGATCGCCGAGAACGCCGGTCTTGAGGGCTACGTCATCACCTCGAAGGTGGCGGAGCTGGACAAGAACCAGGGCTTCAACGCCGCGACCGGCGAGTACGGCGACCTGGTGAAGGCCGGCGTCATCGACCCGGTCAAGGTCACCCGCTCGGCGCTGGAGAACGCCGCGTCGATCGCCTCGCTGCTGCTCACGACCGAGACCCTGGTCGTCGAGAAGCCGGCCGAGGAGGAGCCCGAGGCCGGTCACGGCCACGGCCACGCCCACTGAGGCAGCTCATCGCCGTTCGAGGCCCGGTCCCCTTTCGAGGGGGCCGGGCCTCGTCCCGTTGACGGGGCTCCCCGCCGTCATCCCGCGGAGCCGTCGGCCAGCGCCGCTCGGACGATGCGGACGGCCTCGTCGGTGCCGATGCCGGCGCGGGCGATGACGGCGGCGTACTCGGCGGCGGCGCGGCGGGCCCGTTCGCGCCCCTCCTCGCCGGCCGCCGACACGAACGAGCCGGCCGCTCCGCGGGTCTCGATCAGCCCCGCCTCCTCCAGCTCCCGGTAGGCCCGGCCGACGGTGTTGGCGGCCAGGCCGAGGTCCGCGGCCAGGCGGCGGATGGCCGGCAGCCGGGTGCCCACGGCCAGTGTGTGGCCCCGGATCTGCCGGGCGAGCTGCGCGCGGAGCTGCTCGAACGGCGGGACGGGGGAGGCCTGGTCGATGACGATCATCGGTCTCACCGGGCGCTCATGACGTTCCGCGCCACCGTGGAGCTCCGTGCGGTCCGCGTGGTGATCAGGGCCAGTGCGACCACGTCCAGGACGACGAAGACGAGCCAGCCGATGTTCCACCAGCCGAGCGCGGTTCCGAACACCGAGACAGTCGGCAGGCACCACACCACGGAGGGGACGGCGACGTGACGGGCGTCCTCGACCCGCAGGATGACGTCGGCGGTCAGCGAGTCCTCGTCGTCGGCCACGACCGGGTGCGTCAGCACGTGCCGCAGCTGGACGAGCATGCCGACCGCGATCCCGCCCAGCCCGATGAGCAGAAGGACCGCCGCGTACCGCGCGGTGGAGTCCGGCACGGTCAGGGCACGGATCGCCAGCGCCGTCGCGCCAGCGAACGTCACCACCGCGAAGGCGACGCGCGGCCCACCGAGCACGGTGCGCCAGCCGAGTCGGACCGGATGGGCCACCCGTCGCGGCAGCATCGCCGCGGCCCGCCGGTCGGCCTGCCGCACCCGCCGGTCCAGCAGTGACTGGGCCAGCACCAGTCCGGCCACCACCGCCGTCAGGACCAGCAGCGACCAGAGCCGGGGAGGCCCGGGTCCGTCGACCGCGGTGCCGTCGGGCCGGTTGACGGTGTGGACCAGGGCGATCGCGATGATGAACGCGGCCAGCAGGACATCAGCGGCCAGGCGGGTGGCTCGCCGGGCCGCCAGCCGTATGGCCAGTAACGGTGTCGGCCGGCCGTCGGCCAGGCCGTGCTGGGCCAGCCACGCGCCGGCCCGTTCAAGGTCGGCCGGCCGCACCGACCGGTCGTTGTCCGGAGTCGTTCCTTTCGGCATGACGCCTCCTTGTATCAACCCTTGCCTCAACACGGTGCGACAAGACTTGCGACAAGTCAACGGCGAAGTGGGCGCCCACGCAACGCACTTGACGGGCCGGTGCCCGGCCTCACGCCGACCGCCCCAGCCCTTCCGGCCGGACCGGATCCGCGAACGGCAGCCCCTTCGCGTAGCGCTCCAGTTCATCCAGGGCCTGGTCGGCCATGCGGTGGAGTTCGCCGCCGAGGGAGCCGGCGAGGTGCGGGGTGAGCAGGACGTTGGGCAGGTCGTAGAGGGGGGAGTCGGGGGGCGGCAGTTCGGGGTCCGTGACGTCGAGTACGGCGCTGATGCGGCCGGTGGCCAGCTCGGGGAGCAGGGCCGTTTCGTCGACGAGGGCGCCGCGGGCGGTGTTGATCAGGGTGGCGCCGTCGGGCAGGAGGGCCAGCCGCCGGGCGTCGAGGAGGTGATGGGTGGCGGGAAGTCGGGGCGCGTGGACGGTGACCACGTCGGAGGCGGCGCAGAGGCCGTCGAGGGAGGCGAGGGTGACGCCCAGGCGGTCGGCTTCGGCCTCGTCCACGTACGGGTCGTGCAGGAGGACCGTCAGGTCGAACGGGCGCAGGAGTTCGATGACGCGGCGTCCGATGCGGGAGGCGCCGATCACGCCCACGGTGCGGTGGTGGTTGCCGGCGCTGTCCAGTTCGCGGAGCCAGTCGTGGGGGGCGCGCAGCGTGCGGTAGCGGTGCGCGGAGTGCAGGATGCGCTTGTTGGCGAAGAGGATCGCGGCGAGCGTGTACTCGGCGACGGGCTGCGCGTTGGCGGCGGCCGCCGAGGTGACGGCGATGCCGCGATCCCAACAGGCGGCGGTGACGTGGGGTTTGACCGACCCGCCGGCGTGGACGACGGCACGCAGGCGCGGGGCCCGGTCGAGGACGGCGGCGGTCAGTGGGGTCGCTCCCCACGAGGTGAGGAGGACTTCGGCGTCGGCCAGCGCGGTGGCCACGGCCGGGGGCGGGTCGGCCAAGTCGTGTGCCACCAGGCCGGGATCGGTGCGGGCGAGCGCTGTCAGGCGGCTGCGGTGGTGGTCGGCGAGGAGGCGGCCGGCGAGGCCGGGTTGCATGGCGAGCAGCAGGGTGGGGCGGGAAAGCGCCTGGTCAGAGGAATTGTCAGTGGTGTGGTGCATGGTGGAAGCGTGCTCCTGGTTCGGGGCGTCATTTGACGCTTCCGGCGGCGAGTCCGACCTTCCAGTGCCGTTGGAGGGTCACGAAGGCGATGATCAGGGGGAGGACGGCGAGGAGGGAGCCGGTGACGACGAGGGGGTAGAAGGACGGCTCGCCGTGCGCGTTGCCGCTCCAGGCGTACAGGCCGAGGCTCACGGGGAAGAGCCGCTGGTCGGAGAGCATCACGAGGGGGAGGAAGAAGTTGTTCCAGATCGCGGTGAACTGGAAGAGGAAGACGGTCACCAGGCCCGGCGCGACCATACGCAGACCGATGGACCAGAAGACGCGCAGCTCGCCCGCGCCGTCGATACGGGCCGCTTCGAGTGCCTCGTCCGGGATGTAGCCCGCGCTGAAGACCCGCGCCAGATATACGCCGAACGGGTTGACGAGTACGGGCACCAGCACCGACCAGTAGGTGTTGACCACGCCGGTGCGGCCGGCCAGCAGGTAGAGGGGGAGGGCCAGCGCCGTGGTGGGGACCAGCACGCCGAGCAGGACGAGGCCGAACAGCTTCTCCTTGCCCGGGAACCGGTATTTGTCGAAGGCGTAACCGGCGGCCACGCAGATCAGGGCGCAGAGCGCGGCGCCGACGCCCGCGTAGAGCAGGCTGTTGGCGTACCACCGGAAGTAGATGCCGTCGCCCTCCGAGGCGAGGCGGGAGAGGTTGCCGGCCAGGTCGAAGCCCTCGAACGACAGGGCGTCCCCGGCCAGCAGGCCGCCCGCGTCCTTGGTGGCGGCGGTGACCAGCCAGACGAGGGGGAAGAGCGTGTAGAGGACGGCGAGGGCAAGGGCCGCGTTGACGGCGGCGGGGGAGAGCCAGCGGCCGCGCGGGCGGCGGCCGGTTGCGCGTACGGACGGGGTGCGGGAGGGGCGTACGGGCGCGGGGGCCGCCTGATCGGCGACGGCGGTGCGGGGCGAGGGCGCCATCAGGGCCTGCCCTTCGGGTGGGCGAGCGGGGGACGGGACGCGTCCGGCAGGCGGCGGCCGGGCCGGGAGGAGCGGCCGGTTCGGGAGGAGCGGTCGGTTCGCGAAGGGGGGCCGGTTCGGGAGGGGCGGCCGGAGAGGCGGGTGACGGCGAAGGACAGCAGCGCGGCGGCGAGGGCGAGCAGGACGGACGAGGCGGCCGCGAGGCCGTAGTCGTTGCGGGCGAAGGCGGCGGTGTAGGCGTACATGTTCGGCGTCCAGGAGGAGGTGACGGCGGAGCCGGCGCCCTGGTTGAGGATCAGCGGCTCGGTGAAGAGCTGGAGCGAGCCGATGACGGTGAAGAGGGCCACCATGACGAGGGAGGAGCGGATGAGGGGGATCTTGACGCCGGTCGCGATACGCCAGGCGCCCGCGCCGTCCACCGTCGCGGCCTCGATCACCGAGCGGTCGACGGCCTGGAGGGCGGCGTAGAAGATGACCATGTTGTAGCCGAGCCACTCCCACAGGGCGATGTTGACGACCGAGGGCAGCGCTCCGGAGGGGGACAGGAAGTCGAAGCCGAGACCGCCGGACTCCATCGCGGCCACGACCGGGCTGAGCTTGGGCGTGTAGAGGTAGACCCAGATCAGGGCGGCGATGATGCCGGGCACGGCGTGCGGCAGGAAGAGGGCGAGCTGGAAGAAGCGGCGGGCGCGGGCGAGGGCGGAGTCCAGCAGCAGGGCGAGTGTCAGCGCGCCGGCCAGCAGGAGGGGGAGGTAGAGGGCGCAGTAGCCGAGGAGGACGAGGAAGCCGTCGCGGAAGGCGTGGTCGCCGAGGGCCGCCGCGTAGTTGCCGAGTCCGCTGAAGACCGTGTGCGTACCGCCGAAGCCGAGACCGGACTGCTGCTCGGTGAAGAGGCTGAGCCAGATCGCGTACCCGACCGGGACGACCATGACCACGGTGAACAGGGCGAAGAAGGGGGTGAGCAGGACGGTGACGGCCCGCGCCTTGGCGTTCACCGGCCCATGACCTTCAGGCCGCGCTTCCTCAGTTCGCGTACGGTCGCGTCGCTCCCGGCGCGTACGGCGGCGGCGAGCGAGCCCGTGCCGCCACCCGCGCCCGCGACCTTGCCGAACTCGTCCTTGAGCGTGGTGTTGGTGGTGCCGGTGGCCGGGCCCCAGCCCCACCTCGCGTCGACCGAGGCGGCCGCGGCGTCGAAGAGGGCGTAGACGTCCTGGCCGCCGTAATAGCGGGTGTCGAACGCCCGCCGGGCGACCGGGCGCAGCGCCGTGGCGGCCGGGTAGGCGCTGGACTCGCCGGAGGCGACCCGGGCCTCGACCGCGTCGGCCGAGGTGGACATCCAGGTCGCGAACCGTACCGCGGCCTCGATGTGGCGGCTGCTCTTGGTCACGGCGGTCGTGGAGCCGCCGAGCATCCCGCTGGCGGGCCTGCCGTCCCAGCTCGGCACGGGTGCCGCGGCCCATTTGCCGCGCTGGTCGGGCAGGATGCCCTTGAGGACGCCCGCGCCCCAGGAGGCGCCGAGGTAGCCGACGGTGCCGCCGCTCTTGAGGGAGTTGGTCCATCCGGGGCTGAAGGAGACATGGGTGTGGACGAGGCCGTCCTTGAGGAGGCCCTGCCAGTAGTCGGTGACCTTCCTGGTCGCCGGGTCGGTGGTGTTCAGCTTCCAGGAGTCGCCCTGGGTGGCGAACCAGTGGGCACCGGCCTGCCAGGCCATCGCCTCGAAGGTGGTCGGATCGTCGGGGAAGAAGGTGCCGATGCGCGCCTTGGGATCGGCCTTCTTCACGGCGGTGGCAGCGGCGCGGAAGGCGTCCCAGGTCCGGGGTACCTCGATCTTGTGCCGGGTGAAGAAGTCCTTGCGGTAGTAGTAGACCTGCGGCGCGGCGTCGAAGGGGACGGCCCAGTTGCGGCCGCCGAGGGTGGTGAGCTGGACGGCCTGCGGCAGCAGCTTCCGCTTCAGCTCGGACGTCATGTACGGAGTGATGTCCCGGATGGCACCTTGGCTGACGAACTCGGGGAGCGTCGGGTATTCGACGCTGACCAGGTCGGGCGCGTCGCCCGCCTTGACCGCGTTGGAAATCTTGGCGTAGCCGCCCGCGGTGCCCGAGGGAATCTCCTCGAACCGTACCTTCGTGTCGCGGTGCGTGGCGTTGAACGCGTCCACGGCCTGTTTCGTGCCCTTGGTCCAGCCCCAGTACGTGAGGGTCACGGGGCCCTCGCTCCCGGCGGCGCCACTGCCGCCGCCGCAGGCCGTCAGCAGGGTCAGGGCGGTGAGGCCGCCGGCTAGCGCGAGCGTCGTCCTGCTCCAACTGAGGCTCATGGCGGGGCTCCTGAGCATGGGGGAGGGGCGCGGCGCGAAGGTGATGGCCGCGATCCGCGATCCTTGGGCCGGCCCTGATCGAAGTCAAGAGCGAAAGATTGATTGATCGAAAAAAGAACAGGATGGGGGAGGCGGCTGCGGCGTCCGGGGGCAGGGGCAGGGGGCCGGGCCAGGGGGCGGGGGCGGTCAGGCGGAGTCGCCGCCGGGGCCGCGTTCGGGGTCGGCTGAGGCCCAGGGGCCTCCTGTGGGGCCGCCCATGGGGTCGGCGGAGGCGGGACCCGCAGAGGCGGGCCCGAAGGGGGAACTTCCAGGGCCTGAACCGCCAGGGCCTGAACTGCCAGGACTCGAACTGCCAGGACCTGAACCGTCAGGAGTCGAACCGCCGGTGTCCGAACTGCCAGAACTCGAACCGCCGGTGTCTGAACCGCCAGGGCTCGAACCGCCGGTATCCGAACCGCCAGGGCCTGAACCGCCATCGCCTGAACCGCTGGCGACCGACCCACCGGCGCCCCACCGGCTGGCGACCGACCCACCGGCGCCCCACCGGCTGGCGCCCGACCCACCAGCGCCCCACCCACCAGCGCCCGAACCGCCAGGCCCCGCCCCCACACCGCCCCCCGCCCCGCACGAAGCGCGCACCCGTAGTGTCGGCAGCAGCGTGACGTGGCGTCGTGGCGACGGCGCGCCGACGGGATCGGCCGGCTCGCGCAGCCGGTGCACCAGGAGCCCCGCCGCCTGCCGCCCCACCTCCCGCTTGGGTGGCGCCACGGCCGTCAGCGGCGTGTCCGCCAGCGCCGCCACCTCGTCGTCGTACGCGACGAGCGCCAGGTCGCGCGGCACCCGTACGCCCAGTTCGGCGAGCCGCTGCACCATCTGGATGGCGTCCACGTCGTTGTGCACCAGCGCCGCCGTCGCCTCCCCCGAGGCCACCGCGGCCCGCAGCTCCCGTACGGCCCGCTCGAAGCCCGCCGGGTCCAGGTCGGCGGGCACCGACCCGATCGCCGGCCGCGGCCGCGGCACGCCGAGGGCCCGCAGCGCCGCGTCATACCCTTCGCGCACGGCGAGCGCCGTCGGGCTGTCGGCGCGGGCCACCAGCAGGGGCGCCGTGTGCCCCTGCGCGATCAGGTGGCGCAGCGCGAGCAGCACCCCGTGGCCGTGGTCGGAGCACACCTGGTCCAGCCCCGCCAGCGGGCTGCCCGGCGGCACGCTGCGCTCCAACAGCACGACGGGTACGGGGAGTTCGGCGACCCAGCCGCCGTACTCGGCCGGGTCGCCCGGCCCGCGCCAGCCCGGCGCGACGAGCAGCCCTTCGGCTCCGGCGGACAGCAGTCCCTCGGCGCGTGCCGGGTCCTCCTCGGGCCGGTAGTCGGATATCCGCAGGACGAGCCGGGCCCCGGCGCGCGCCGCGGCCTCGTGGGCGCCGCGGATCACGTCGGCGAAGTAGTACGTGGCCGAGGGCGCCAGCAGACCCAGCACCGGCCCCTCGGCAGCGGGCGCGCGGCCGTCGGCGGCCCGGTCGCGCTGCCGGGGCCAGGAGACCGCGCCGTGCACCCGGTCGAGCAGGCCTTTGCCGGTCAGCGCCTCGACGTCGCGCCGTACGGTGACGGGCGAGACGCCGAGCTGGTCGGCCAGTTCGGTGACGCGGGCCGAGCCGCGCTGCCGCACCAAGGACAGCAGACGGTCATGACGTTGCACAGCACGCTCGCGCACGGCGGCAGCCCCCTCGCGGTGTGGCGGACGGGACGGGCCGGGACCGCGGCCGGTCCTGGCCCGCCTCCAAGAGTGAGGACGCACCCTAGTCCAGCGTGATCGAACGGCCCAGTAAACGGTCAACCGATCGGGTGGTCTTGACGTTCGATCGTGGCGAGTTGAGGATTTCTGGGGTCGACGACCGTAAGGGAAGCGCCCATGACCGTGCCCCAGCCCCCGCAGTCCGCTCAGCCCGCCGGCCGGGAGTCCGGCGTCCTGCCGCCGGAGGACCGCGAGCGCAGTCCGTACACCGGCTGGACCCGTGCGCACTGGGAAGCCACGGCCGACAACCTCTTGCAGGCGGTCGTCCCGTTCGCGTCGCCCC
Organism: Streptomyces paromomycinus; assembly: GCF_003865155.1. Taxonomy (NCBI): domain Bacteria; kingdom Bacillati; phylum Actinomycetota; class Actinomycetes; order Kitasatosporales; family Streptomycetaceae; genus Streptomyces; species Streptomyces paromomycinus. Next base: position 5,521,219 of record NZ_BHZD01000001.1, read on the forward strand.
GCAACGCTCTCATCAACCTCCCCGGGGCCCGTCCCAGTTGGGCCGGGCCGCGTTCGGACGGCCTCGAAGGGTATGCCCGTACCTTCCTCGCGGCCGCCTTCCGGGTGGCGGGCAGCGGCGGTCAGGATCCGCACGGCTACCTGGCCCGGTACGGCGAAGGGCTCGCCGCGGGCACCGAGCACCCGGTGACCGAACCGGGACTGGACGGCAAGGACCCCGACGCCTGGCCGGTCATCCCGGACACCCGGCAGGCCATCGTCGAATCCGCCTCCGTCGCCCTCGGCCTGCGGCTGACCCGCCCCTGGCTGTGGGACACCCTGGACGACAAGGTCCGCACCCGGGCCGTGGACTGGCTGCTGCCCGCCCTCGACCCGCCGCCCATCGACAACAACTGGTGGCTGTTCGGCCTGACCGTCGGCGGTTTCCTCCTCGACGCGGGCGTCGAGACGGAACGCGCGCAGGCGTCCGTCGACCGCGCGCTGGAGCGGATCGACGGCTGGTACCGGGGCGAGGGGTGGTACAGCGACGGCGACAACCAGGCGTTCGACCACTACAACGGCTGGGCGCTGCACTTCTATCCCGTCCTGCACGCCCATCTTTCCGCCGACCGCGCGCTGCTCGACACGTACGGCGAGCGGCTGCGCGCCCACCTGGACGGCTACCGCCGGATGTTCGACGCCAACGGCGCACCGATGCCGTTCGGCCGCTCGCTCACCTACCGCTTCGCCACCCTCGCCGCGCCCTGGCTCGGCGCGCTCACCGGCCACACCCCGCTCAGCCCCGGCGCCACCCGCCGCCTGGCCTCCGGCACCCTGCGGCACTTCGTCGACCACGGCGCCGTGACGGACCAGGGCCTCCTGCCGCTCGGCTGGTACGGACCGTACGCCCCCATGCTCCAGGGCTACTCCGGGCCCGCCTCCCCGTACTGGGCGTCCAAGGGGCTGCTCGGCCTGCTGCTGCCGGACGGCCACCCCGCCTGGACCGAGCGCGAGGAGCCGCTGTCCGCCGAGACCGAGGACGCCGTCACCACGCTCCGCGCGCCCGGTCTGCTCGTGCAGTCCACGGCCGCCGACGGGCTGGTCAGGCTGCACAACCACGGCAGCTCCTCGGTCTTCGGCCCGGCCGACCCGAACTACGCGCGGTTCGCCTACTCGACGCGTACGGGGCCGTCGGCCGCGGAGGAGACCGCGGCGATCGTGGACACGGCGGCTAACCCCGGCTCCGACACCACTCCCGCCGCGACCCCGGACAACCACTTCGCGCTGCTCGTGGACGGCACGCCCACCGGCCGCGGTCCGGTCGAACCGCTGGGCGGCGGCCCCGGCTGGGCCGCCTCGGCGCACACCCCGCGCCGTGCGGACGGCTCCGAACTCGCCGGAGTGCGGGTCGTGTCCGCGACCCTGGCGCACGGCCGCGCCGAGGTACGCGTCCACCTCGTCACCGGGGCCGCGCCCGGCACGCCCGTACGGCAGACCGGCTACGCCGTCCCGGACGACGGGCCGACCGCCCAGCTCCACGCCGTTCACAGCTTCACGGGGGACTACGGGCAGCCGCGGACCGTGCCGACCGGCAGCACGCCTTTCGGGGAGCACACCCGCACCGCCTGCCTCGACGGCACGGTGCCGGACGCCCCCGAAGGCGCCTTGTTCGTCTCGATCGCCTCGCTCACCGCCGAGCCCGACCCGGCCCCGGCCCGCACCCTGGCCGAGGTCAGGCTCAGCGGCTCCCACGACATCCACGTGACCTGGAAGGACGGCACCACCAGCGCTCTGACCCTGACCGCGGACACCGCCACAGCCCCGTAACGGAGGCCCACGGACCATGAGACCCGAGCCGGGCCGGGGACCGCGCGTCACCGCACGCGCGCTCCCCGCCACTCTCGTCCTCTCCGCCGCGCTCACGCTCGTCACAGTCCCCGGCGCGCGCGCCTCCGACCGCCCCTCCGCTTCGGCAGGCCACGTCTTCCACGTCGACTGCGCCGCGCCCGCCGGGGGCGACGGCTCGCGCGCCCGCCCCTGGTCCACCCTGGCCCAGGCCAATGCCCAGCCGTACGGCCCCGGCGACCGCCTGCTGTTCCGCCGCGGCAGCACCTGCACCGGCACCCTCGCCCCCAGGGGCGAGGGCTCCGCCACCGCGCCCTTCACCATCGCCGACTACGGGAGCGCCGCTGCCCGTGCGCGACTGGACGGCGCCGGCGCCCACGACACGGTGCTGCTGAGCAACACGCGGTACACACGGCTCAGCGCGCTGGAAATCGTCAACGCGGCACGCCCCGGCAGCGAACGCAACGGCGTACGGCTGCGGCTGACCGACTACGGCACCGCCCGCGGTATCGCGGTCACCGGGCTGTACGTGCACGACGTACGCGGCGGCGACGCCAAGACCCTCACCGGGTCCAGCGGCATCCACGTCGCAGTTGAGGGCACCGCGCGGCCCAGCCGCTACGACGGCCTGGAAATCGCCGGGAACCGTATCGAGGACGTCGACCGGGAGGGCGTGTACTTCAAGTCCACCTGGTCCCGGCGCCCCCTCGTCGGCAACCAGCAGGACCCGCACACCTACCCCGGCGCCTGGACCCCGAGCACCCGGGTCCGCGTCCACCACAACACCCTCAGGTCACTGGCGGGCGACGGCATCAAGCTGGACACCACGGCGGGTGCCGTCGTCGAGCACAACCGGGTGGACGGGTTCCAGCTCCGCTCGCCCTCGGCCAACGCGGGGGTATGGACGTTCAACACCGATGACACCCTCGTCCAGTTCAACGAGGTCTCCGGCGGCGGCAACACACACGACGGCATGTCCTTCGACGCGGACGGCGCCTCCCGGAACACGGTGTTCCAGTACAACAACAGCCACGACAACAAGGGCGGCTTCCTGCTGCTGTGCCCGTACAGCGGCGCCAAGACCGTCGGCACCACCGTCCGCTACAACGTCAGCCGCAACGACGGCGCGCGGCTGATCCAGAACTGCGCGGGCCCCGTCCTCGACACCCGCATCTACAACAACAGCTTCCTTAACACGGACCGCATCCCGGCCTACCTGGTCCAGGACGACACCCCGTCGCCCACCACCACCGACCATCAGCTGACCGTCCGCAACAACATCTTCGTCAGCCGTGGGCAGGGCGGCTACGCCCTCAAGAACCCCACACCCGGCCTGCGCTTCGACCACAACGTCTTCCACGGCCTGCCACCGGCGCACCTGCCCGCCAACCCCGGCGGCACCACGGCCGACCCCGGACTGCGCGACGACTTCCGCCTCACCGCCGGGTCACCCGCCCACGCCGCCGGGCAGCACGTGGTGAGCAACGGCGGCCGCGACTACTTCGGCACACCGCTGCCCGCCGGAGCCCCCACCATCGGCGCTTACGAGGGCCCCGGCGTCCACTGACGACTCCGGGACGGTACGGGCCGCGCGCGTCTCACCTAAGGCGCGCACCGCCCACGGCCCGTATCGCCCACGGCCCGTACCGCCCACGGCCCGTACCGCCCATGGCGCGCACCGCCCACGGCCCGTACCGCACCGCGTCACTTGGGCCCGTACTTGCGTCCCGTCTTCGACGTGATCCCGCCGAGCATGTTGCGCGGCGCCAGCTTCGCCACGCCCATCAGCGCCTTGTAGCGCGGGTCCGGGATCGACAGCGACTTGCCGCGCGCCAGGTCCTTCATCGCGGCGTCCACCAGTTTGTCGGGGTCCAGCCACATCCAGTCGGGGATGTTGTCCGTCCCCATCCCGGCCCGCTCGTGGAACTCGGTCCGCACGAACCCCGGGCACAGCGCCATCAGCCGGACGTTGCTGCCCGCCAGGTCACGGGCGGCGCCCTGGGTGAACTGCACGACCCACGCCTTGCTCGCCCCGTACGTGCCGCGCGGCACGAACGCGGCCACCGAGGCCACGTTGACGACCCCGCCCCGGCGCCGGTCGCGCATCCCCTTCAGCGCCTCCGACGTCAGCCGCAGCACCGCCTCGCAGTGCACCTTGAGCATCCTCAGCTCGTCGGCCATCGGCACGTCCAGGAATTCGCCCTTGTTGCCGAAGCCCGCGTTGTTGACCAGCAGGTCCACCGGATGGGTGCGGTCGCCGAGCCGCTTCTCGACCGCGGCGATGCCGTCCTCCGTCGCCAGGTCCGCGACCAGCACGGACACCTCGACGCCGTGCCGGTCGTGCAGCTCGGTGGCCTGCTCGCGCAGCCGCTTCTCGTTGCGCGCCACGAGCACCAGGTTGTGGCCGTCGCCCGCCAGCCGGCGGGCGAAAGCGGCGCCGATGCCCGCCGTCGCTCCCGTAATCAATGCAGTCGTCATACGGGCACGCTATCCGCATCCGCGCACGCCGTTCGCCCCGGCCGGTGCCCGTCGGCCGGGGCACGGACGCCCCGTTCAGCCGGGTTCAAGCCTCTTGTGCACGGATGTACTTGAGTGCCCATTCGCGCAGCTCGGGGTGGAGTGCCGGGCCCGCCTCCAGGAGCCGCGGCAGCACCTCGCGTTCGGTGGTCATGCCGCGGAAGGCGAGGGCGATCGTCACGTCGTGGTCCGGGCGGTGCTCGACGGTGATCGGGTCCCCGGCGCGGATCTCGCCCGGCTCCAGGACCCGCAGGTACGCGCCGGGCACCCCGGCCTGAGTGAAGCGCTTGATCCAGCGCGGCTCGCCCAGCCGGCCCTGGAAGGTCATGCAGGGGATGCGCGCGGAGGTCACCTCCAGCAGCAGCTGCGGGCCGACGCGCCAGCGTTCGCCGATCCGCGCGTACGTCACGTCCAGGCCGCTGGTGGTGAGGTTCTCCCCGAACAGCCCGGCGGGCAGCGCGCGGCCCAGCTCCTTCTCCCAGACGTCCAGGTCCTCGCGGGCGTAGGCGTACACCGCCTGATCGTTGCCGCCGTGGTGCTGGAGATTGACCACCGCGTCCCCGGCCAGACCGCTCCCGGCGACGCCCTTGGGACCGGGCGCGGCGACCGCTACCGGTCCGTCGACGGGCTGCTTCCCGATGCCCGTACTGCCCGTGGCACCGGGGTACTCCATGGGCCCCGGCCGCCCCACGTTCACAGACAGAAGCTTCATGGCGGCACGCTACTGGCATCCGGCCAAAGCCGCGAGCCATTATTTCCCGCTCGCCCCAAGGTCCGCTTATGCTCGAAGCATGATCGAGGCCCGTCATCTCCGAGTGCTGCGCGCTGTCGCCCGGACCGGTTCCTTCTCCGCCGCCGCCCGTGAGCTGGGCTGCACCCAGCCCGCCGTCAGCCAGCAGATGAAGGCCCTCGAACAGTCCGCCGGCACCCCGCTGCTGATCCGTACGGGCCGCGAGATGCGGCTGACGCAGGCGGGCGAGGCGCTGGTACGCCACGCCACCGGCATCCTGGCCGGGCTGACCGCCGCCGAGGAGGAGGTCGCCGCCATCGCCGGGCTGCGGGCCGGGCGGGTGCGGCTGGTCTCCTTCCCTTCCGGCAGCTCGACGCTGGTGCCCACCGCCCTGGCCGCCATGCGCGCCGACCACCCCGGCACCCGCGTCTCCCTGGTCGAGGCCGAGCCGCCGCGCTCGGTCGAGATGCTGCGCAACGGCGACTGCGAGATCACGCTGGCCTTCCGGTACCCGGAGGTGCGCGGCGCGGACCCCGCCGCCGAGGCGGAGTGGGACGACCTGGTCGTCCGGCCGGTCCTGGTCGACCGGCTGGTGGGCCTGGTCCCGGAGACGCACCGGCTGGCCGGTGCCGGGACGGCGGGCTACGCCGACCTGGCCGGCGAGCCGTGGATCGCGGGCTGCCCGCGCTGCCGGCGGCACCTGGTCGAGGTCTGCGAGGGGGCGGGCTTCACCCCGCGCATCGACTTCGCGACGGACGACTACCCGGCGGTGATCGGCCTGGTGGGCGCGGGCCTGGGCGTCGCCGTGCTGCCGGAGCTGGCGCTGGAGTCGGTACGGCACAAGGGGGTTCGTACGGTCACGATGGAGCCGTGCGTGCAGCGTGAGGTCGTGGCGCTCACCCTGCCGGACCTCGCACAGGTCCCGGCGGTCGAGGCGATGCTCGGGCGGCTCGCGGGAGCGGTCGGCCGCTGAGGGCGGGACGGCATCAGTCACCGGGACGGCGCGCGGCGGGGACCCGGCCTGACTGCGCCGATCGGGTGAAGTTTCCGAAGAATCGTTTCTTCAGTCCGGGCTCTCAGCCGCTCCCGGCGCCGGGGCGCCCCACCGCCGCCGTCGCCGGCACCAGCCGGTGCCGCGCCCGGCCCATCAGCTCTTCGCGCTCGTCCTCCGTCAGCCCGCCCCACACCCCGTACGGCTCCCGGACCGCGAGGGCGTGCGCCGCGCACTGGGCGCGTACCGGGCAGCGCATGCACACCTCTTTCGCCGATGTCTCACGCGCGCTGCGGGCGGCACCGCGTTCGCCCTCGGGATGGAAGAAGAGGGAACTGTCCACGCCACGGCACGCGGCGAGCAGCTGCCAGTCCCAGAGGTCTGCGTTCGGGCCCGGAAGGCGCGAGAAATCTGCCATTGCTAGTCCCCTCGAAGCGATACCGGTTCGAGCTCGGTGCTCACGACCGTACATCTACTGTCTAAGTAGATGTAAATATGACTCATTGCGAATCTAGCCACAGACACCGTGAAAATGGAAGAAAAGCCACCAAATAGGGCATAGAGCCATGAAGGAGGGCGATACTCGGCCGTGCATCTTCTGCGTGTCCGGGCCCTCACGTAGAGTGCCGAAGGCGGCTGTCCAACCCGTAACTCTTTCGAGTGACCGTCGTTGAGAGGGCGGAAGCGGTTGGCGGAGGTAGGTCTCGGGCAGATGTCCGAGGCGGTCGATCGCTCAGGTGACGATACGTACCAGCCTGGAGGCTCAAGGTGACGCGCAGCAGCTGTGAGAGCCGCGGAGGACCGTCATGACATCCGTCCTCGTCTGTGACGACTCCCCGCTTGCCCGAGAGGCGCTCCGCCGCGCGGTCGCGACCGTGCCCGGTGTAGAGCGTGTGACGACGGCGGCCAACGGCGAGGAAGTCCTCCGCCGCTGGGGCGCCGATCGCTCGGACCTGATTCTGATGGATGTGCGGATGCCCGGACTGGGCGGGGTCGAGACGGTTCGCCGGCTGCTCTCCGCCGACCCCGGGGCCCGCATCATCATGCTCACGGTCGCCGAGGATCTGGACGGGGTCGCCCTGGCGGTCGCCGCCGGCGCCCGCGGCTATCTGCACAAGGACGCCTCCCGCGCCGAGCTGCGCGCGACGGTCACCCAGGCGCTCGCCGACCCCACCTGGCGGCTCGCCCCGCGCCGGCTGCGGTCGGCCGAGATGGGGGCCGCGCCGACGCTCACCGCGCGGGAGATCCAGGTGCTGGAGGGCATGAGCCACGGCCGTTCCAACGCGGAGATCGGACGTGAGCTGTTCCTCTCCGAGGACACGGTCAAAACCCATGCCCGGCGGCTGTTCAAGAAGCTCGGCGCCTCCGACCGGGCCCACGCGGTCGCGCTCGGATTCCGCTGGGGTCTGGTCCGCTAGGACGGCCGTGACGTGCAGCGATGCGGGGGAATGAGGGTCCCCGCCCGCCGCGTGGCGGGCGGGGTGGCAGCAGGTCCCGCAGGCGCCGCTCCGGGAGCGCCGTCCCGGTTCGGCGCGCGGTGCCGCATCCTTGAGGTATGGAGTTCCTCGGGGACGGGCCGATCCGGTGCGAGGGGAGGGCGCGGGAGATGACAGCCGGCGCACCTGCCGCGCATAACGCTTCGGTGCACAAGTACGGACCTGATGCCGCGGATCGCGCCGCGCCAAGGCACCATGGACCGATGCGCGATGACGGGATTCAGGAGATCGGCGATCTCGTCGCACGCGCCGTGGAAGGGGATCGCCGGGCCACCCACGACCTGCTGGCCCATGTGCATCCCCTCGCCCTGCGCTACTGCCGTACCCGGCTGTCCCGGCTGCCGGGTGACGCGCGGCACTTCGTGGAGGACCTCGCACAGGAGGTCTGCGTCGCGGTGCTCTGCGCGCTGCCGCGCTACCGGGACACCGGAAAGCCCTTCGAGGCGTTCGTCTTCGCCATCGCCGCCCACAAGGTCGCCGACCTGCAGCGGGCCGCGATGCGCGGCCCCGGCAGCACGGCCGTGCCGTCCAACGAGATGCCCGAGCAGCCGGACGACTCGCTGGGTCCCGAGGAGCGGGCGCTGCTCAGCAGCGACGCCGAGTGGGCCAAGAAACTGCTGGCCAACCTGCCGGAGAACCAGCGTGAGCTGGTGCTGCTGCGGGTCGCGGTCGGGCTGACGGCCGAGGAGACCGGGCAGATGCTGGGGATGTCGCCGGGTGCGGTGCGGGTGGCGCAGCACCGGGCGCTGAGCCGGCTGCGGGCGCTGGCCGAGCAGTAGCCGGACCGGCGGGGCGCGGCGTGCTCCGGCGCGGGGTCGTTGCCGGGCGGAGAGCTGTCCGGCCCGGAGCGCTGTTCCGGTCCCCGGCGGAGGCCGGGGCGGCCGAACGCCCCAAGGGAACGTACAGTCGAAGAAACGTGCAGCCGTAGGAACGTACGTCGGTACTGCGGTCAATTCATAGGAACGCACAAGTGATGCGCTCCTCACCGGCTGTGGAATGAGACGCCTGTGGTGGCCGTTAGCATGGGTGTCCGCGCTGAGGCAAGACCATTTGGGAAGGTGTCATGACTGACAACGTCGACGGAATGCCCGCCAAATTCGCGATGCTCGGTCTGACATATGACGACGTGCTGCTGCTGCCCGGCGCCTCCGAGGTGCTGCCGAACGCGGTCGACACGGCGTCCCGGGTCTCGCGCAACGTGAAGGTCAACATCCCGCTGCTGTCCGCCGCGATGGACAAGGTCACCGAGGCGCGGATGGCGATCGCCATGGCGCGGCAGGGCGGCGCGGGCGTGCTGCACCGCAACCTGTCCATCGAGGACCAGGCCAACCAGGTCGACCTGGTCAAGCGCTCCGAGTCCGGCATGGTCACCGACCCGATCACGGTCCGCCCGGACGCCACCCTCGTCGAGGCGGACGCGCTCTGTGCGAAGTTCCGCATCAGCGGCGTGCCGGTGACCGACGCCGCGGGCAAGCTGCTGGGCATCGTCACCAACCGCGACATGGCCTTCGAGCTGGACCGCAGCCGTCAGGTGCGCGAGGTCATGACCCCGATGCCGCTGGTCACCGGCAAGGTCGGCATCTCCGGCGAGGACGCCATCGAGCTGCTGCGCCGCCACAAGATCGAGAAGCTGCCGCTGGTCGACGACGCGGGCGTCCTCAAGGGCCTGATCACGGTCAAGGACTTCGTGAAGGCCGAGAAGTACCCGAACGCGGCCAAGGACGCCGAGGGCCGGCTGGTCGTCGGTGCCGCGGTGGGCGTCGGCGACGAGGCGTTCGACCGCGCCCAGGCGCTGGTCGAGGCCGGTGCGGACTTCCTGGTCGTGGACAGCGCGCACGGCCACAGCCGCGGCATCCTCGACATGATCGCCAAGGTGAAGTCCAACGTCCGCGTCGATGTGGTCGGCGGCAACGTCGCCACCCGTGACGGCGCCCAGGCGCTGATCGACGCCGGTGCGGACGGCATCAAGGTCGGTGTCGGTCCGGGCTCGATCTGCACCACCCGAGTGGTCGCCGGTGTCGGCGTACCGCAGGTCACCGCGATCTACGAGGCCGCGCAGGCCGCGAACGCGGCGGGCGTGCCGCTGATCGGCGACGGCGGCCTGCAGTTCTCCGGCGACATCGCCAAGGCCATCGCGGCCGGTGCCGACACGGTCATGCTGGGCTCGCTGCTGGCCGGCTGCGAGGAGTCGCCGGGCGAGATGGTCTTCATCAACGGCAAGCAGTTCAAGTCGTACCGCGGCATGGGTTCGCTGGGCGCGATGCAGTCCCGCGGCCAGGCGCGCTCCTTCTCCAAGGACCGCTACTTCCAGGACAACGTCCTCTCCGAGGACAAGCTGGTCCCCGAGGGCATCGAGGGCCAGGTCCCCTACCGCGGCCCGCTCGGCTCGGTGGCCCACCAGCTCATCGGTGGCCTGCGCGCCTCCATGGGCTACGTCGGCTCCGCGAACATCGAGGAGCTGAAGGACAAGGGCCGCTTCGTGCGCATCACCGCGGCGGGCCTCAAGGAGAGCCACCCGCACGACGTGCAGATGGTGACCGAGGCGCCGAACTACGCGCGGCGCTGAAGCCGGTAGGCTTGAGGCGCCTGTTTAAGGGGGTCAGATGTTGTACTCGGTGAGTTACAGCGAACGCGCGGCCCAGGTCCGCGACAGTTTGCCCGAGGACCGTAGGGCTTTGCTGGAGCGGGGCCTCAGGAAGCTGGCGGACGATCCGCGGCCGAAGATTTCAATACCGATCTCAAGCGACGAGAACACCAGGTCGCTGGCGCTCACGCAGAACATCGCGGTCGAGTACGTCATCAGCGAGGGCCTGCTGATCGTTGTTGTGGTCCACGTGGTGGACACCTCCCAGGTGCTCCTCGACAACGAAGACTGATCAAGCCCTGATACGTCCCCAGCGTCCCCGGTCGGGGATACTGGGGACGTAATCGTATGGAAGGGCCACACACGTGACTGAGATCGAGATCGGGCGCGGCAAGCGCGGCCGCCGGGCGTACGCCTTCGACGACATCGCCGTCGTACCGAGTCGGCGCACCCGCGACCCGAAGGAGGTCTCGATCGCCTGGCAGATCGATGCCTACCGTTTCGAGCTGCCGTTCCTGGCGGCCCCGATGGACTCGGTCGTCTCGCCGCAGACCGCCATCCGCATCGGTGAGCTGGGCGGCCTGGGCGTACTGAACCTGGAAGGGCTCTGGACGCGCTACGAGGACCCGGAGCCGCTGCTCGCGGAGATCGCGGAGCTGGACGGCGAGGCCGCCACCAAGCGCCTCCAGGAGATCTACGCCGCGCCGATCAAGGAAGAGCTGATCGGGCAGCGCATCAAGGAGGTGCGCGACTCCGGTGTGGTCACCGCCGCCGCGCTCTCGCCGCAGCGTACGGCCGAGTTCTCCAAGGCCGTGGTGGACGCGGGCGTGGACATCTTCGTGATCCGCGGCACCACCGTCTCGGCCGAGCACGTCTCGTCGGCCGCCGAGCCGCTGAACCTGAAGCAGTTCATCTACGAGCTGGACGTCCCGGTGATCGTCGGCGGCTGCGCCACGTACACCGCGGCCCTGCACCTGATGCGCACCGGCGCGGCGGGCGTGCTGGTCGGCTTCGGCGGCGGCGCCGCGCACACCACCCGTAACGTGCTCGGCATCCAGGTGCCGATGGCGACCGCGGTGGCCGACGTGGCCGCCGCCCGCCGCGACTACATGGACGAGTCCGGCGGCCGGTACGTGCACGTCATCGCCGACGGCGGCGTGGGCTGGTCCGGCGACCTGCCCAAGGCCATCGCCTGCGGCGCGGACGCGGTGATGATGGGCTCGCCGCTGGCGCGCGCCACCGACGCGCCGGGCCGCGGCCACCACTGGGGCATGGAGGCCGTGCACCCGGACGTGCCGCGCGGCAAGCGGATGGACCTGGGCGCGGTCGGCACCACCGAGGAGATCCTGTGCGGTCCCTCGAACACGCCGGACGGTTCGATGAACTTCTTCGGCGCGCTGCGCCGGGCGATGGCGACCACCGGTTACTCCGAGCTGAAGGAGTTCCAGCGGGTCGAGGTGACGGTCGCGCCGTCGCAGCACGACAAGCGCTGAGGCACGGCCCACGGACGCCGAAGGGCCCGGACCGCACGGAAGGTGCGGTCCGGGCCCTTCGCGTCGTGCGGGAGGGTCAGGCGCCCAGCTTCTTGGCGACCTGGAAGCCGCCGGCCGCCGCCAGCAGGTAGAAGACCACGTCGATCGCGCCGAGGTACTCCTTCCACACCGCGTGGACCACGTCGAAGTGGCCGAAGACGGTCTCGGTGAGCGAGGCGTGCGCGAGCTCGGACGTGATGAGGGCCATGCCGAAGACCTGGCCGAGGTAGAGCCCGAGCAGGCCGAGCACCGCGCCGACGACCGGCAGCGCGGCGTTGCGGCCGCCCACCTTGCCCACGACGGCGCCGATCAGCGCGCCGACGGCGAGCGCCGCGTAGCCGATCGAGGCGCCGTCGACGGCCTTGAGGACCGCGCCGTAGACACCGGCCGCGATCAGCGTGGTGACGACACCCAGCACGACGGCCAGTCCGGCGTTGCCCTGGCGGGCGGGCGGCGGAGCCGTCGGCGCCGGGAAGCCGCCCGGAGCGGGGAAGCCGCCCGGAGCGGGAGCGCCGTACGAGCCCTGCGGCGGCTGGTGGGGCTGCTGCGGCTGCTGGGGCGCGGGCGGCACGGACTGGCTCATGAAGATTTCCCCCGAGGTGGAGACCGTCGCGGCGCTGGGCACGGGACCGGTCGGCATGGACGCGCACACGTTCGATGCGCGGACACAAATTAACAGACTGGTCTGACATGTCCGCTACGGAATTCTGCCGGGCTCAGAGCCGGTACGCGGCGTCAGAGCCGGTACGCGGCCCCCGCCGGCGTCGCCCCCCGGGTGTCCAGCAGCAGCTGCGCCTTCACCGCCAGGCCCTGGAGGTCGTACGTGCGGTGGTGCTGGAGCAGCACGGTGAGGTCGGCCCCGGCGGCCGCCTCGTAGAGGGCGTCGGCGCGCGGGACGGGACGGTCCCGGACCTGCCACTGGTGGACGTACGGGTCGTGGTACGTGATGTGCGCGCCCAACTCCATGAGCCGGGAGGCGACTTCGCGGGCCGGGGAGCCTTCCTCGTCGCCGGTGTCCGGCTTGTACGTGACACCCAGCAGCAGGACCCGGGCGCCGCGCGCGGACTTGCCGTGCTCGTTGAGCAGGGTCGCGCAGCGCTGTACGACGTAGCGCGGCATCCGGCTGTTGACCTCCTGTGCCAGTTCGACCAGACGCAGTGGGTAGCCGAGTGAACGGCCCTTGTAGGAGTAGTAGTTGGGGTCGATGGGGGCGGTGTGTCCGCCGACCCCGGGACCGGGACGGAACGCCTGGAACCCGAACGGTTTGGTCTCGGCGCAGCGGATGACGTCCCACAGGTCGACGCCGATGTCGTGGCAGAGCACCGCCATCTCGTTCATGAGCGCGATGTTCAGGTGCCGGTAATTGGTCTCCAGCAGCTTGGCCGTCTCCGCCTCGCGCGGGCCGCGCGCGCGGACGACCTTGTCGGTGAGCCGGGCGTAGAACGCCGCCGCGGCCTCCGTGCAGGCCGGGGTCAGGCCGCCGATGACCTTCGGGACGGTGCTGTAGCGGTGCGCGCGGTTGCCGGGGTCGTGGCGGGCGGGGGAGCAGGCGAGGTGGAAGTCCCGTCCCGCGGTCAGGCCGGAGCCCTCTTCCAGGAGGGGGCGCAGGAATTCCTCGGTGGTGCCCGGGTAGACGGTGGACTCCAGGACGACCGTGGTGTGCGGGCGCAGCTGCGCCGCCAGTACGCGGGCGGCGTCGGCGACCGCGGTCAGGTCGAGGGCGCCGTCCGTGCCGAGTGGGGTGGGGGCGCAGATGACAGCCGTACGGACCCGGCCGAGCGCGGTGGGGTCGTCGGTGACGCGGAAGCCGGCCGCGAGCAGCCGGCGGGTCTCGGCCGGGCTGAGCGGACTGTGCGCCGTGGTGGCCGGGCGGGCGTCCGGGGGCGCGCCCGCCGCGGTGTCCGGCGCGGCCGCGGTCGGCGGCGGTCCGGGGTCGTAGCCGATGGTGCGGACGCCGGCGAGGGCGGCGGCCTGGGCGAGGGGGAGACCGATATGGCCTAGTCCGATGACGGCGAGGTCTGCGGGCATGGCTGGCTGCCGTCCTTCCCGAGCGGTTCCGGATGAGGCGGTGAAGCATAAGAGCATAAATAGACTAAGCGGACATTTGGCCCAGAATGGGGATTGGCGGATCGGGGGCGGCGGGGTGTTGCCCGGCCCGCCGGAGGGTGGATACGGGCCGGTGGCGCGGCCAAAATCGACGGACGGGGAGTGTGGCCCCGACCACAGCGGGAGGCAGCGGTGAGGACAGCGACACTCGGACCGGCCCAGCGTGCCGAAGCGCTCGCACGGATGGCGGAACGGGAGCTGGACATTTTGGTGGTCGGCGGCGGAGTCGTCGGCGCCGGCACGGCACTGGACGCGGCGACCCGCGGCCTGGACACCGGACTGGTCGAGGCCCGCGACTGGGCCTCGGGCACGTCGAGCCGGTCGAGCAAGCTCATCCACGGCGGACTGCGGTACCTGGAGATGCTGGACTTCGCGCTCGTGCGGGAAGCCCTGAAGGAGCGCGGGCTGCTGCTGGAACGGCTCGCGCCGCACCTGGTCAAGCCGGTCCCGTTCCTCTACCCGCTCACCCACAAGGGGTGGGAGCGCTGGTACGCGGGCTCCGGCGTCGCCCTGTACGACGGCATGTCGGTCTCCTCCGGGCACGGCCGCGGCCTCCCCGTCCACCGGCACCTCTCGCACAAGCGCGCGCTGCGGGTCGCCCCCTGCCTGAAGAAGGACGCCCTGGTCGGCGCGTTGCAGTACTACGACGCCCAGATGGACGACGCCCGCTTCGTGATGAACCTCGTCCGCACCGCGGCCGCCTACGGGGCGGACGCCGCCAACCGGGCCAGGGTGGTCGGCTTCCTCCGCGAGGGCGAACGCGTCGTCGGCGCCCGGGTGCAGGACGTGGAGGCGGGCGGTGAGTACGAGGTACGGGCGCGCCAGGTGGTGAACGCGACCGGCGTGTGGACCGACGACACCCAGGCCCTGATCGGCGAACGCGGCCAGTTCCACGTACGGGCGTCCAAGGGCATCCACCTGGTCGTGCCCAAGGACCGCATCCACTCGACGACCGGGCTGATCCTGCGCACGGAGAAGAGCGTGCTCTTCGTCATCCCGTGGGGCCGGCACTGGATCGTCGGCACGACCGACACGGACTGGGACCTGGACAAGGCGCACCCGGCGGCGTCCAGCGCCGACATCGACTACCTGCTGGAACACGTGAACTCGGTGCTCGCCACGCCGCTGACCCGGGACGACGTCGAGGGCGTCTACGCGGGCCTGCGCCCCCTGCTGGCCGGCGAGTCGGACGCGACCAGCAAGCTGTCGCGCGAGCACACGGTCGCGCACCCGGTGCCGGGCGTCGTCGTGGTCGCGGGCGGCAAGTACACGACGTACCGGGTGATGGCCAAGGACGCGGTGGACGAGGCGGTGCACGGGCTCGACCAGCGGGTCGCCGAGTGCGTCACCGAGGACACGCCGCTCGTCGGCGCCGAGGGCTACAAGGCGCGGTGGAACGCGCGGGCCCACACGGCGGCGCGCACCGGCCTGCACGTGGTGCGCGTCGAGCACCTGCTGAACCGTTACGGCTCCCTGGCCGACGAGGTCTTCGAGCTCGTCCTCGCCGACCCGGGACTCGGCGAGCCGCTCGCCGCCGCCGACGACTACCTGCGCGCCGAGGTCGTCTACGCCTGCACCCACGAGGGCGCCCGGCACCTCGACGACGTCCTCACCCGGCGTACGCGCATCTCCATCGAGACCTTCGACCGGGGCACCCGCAGTGCCCGCGAGTGCGCGGAGCTGATGGCGCCGGTCCTGGGCTGGGACGCGGACCAGGTCGACCGCGAGGTGCAGCACTACGAGAAGCGGGTGGAGGCGGAGCGCGAGTCGCAGCGGCAGCCGGACGACCTGACCGCCGACGCGGCGCGGCTGGGGGCGCCGGACATCGTGCCGCTGTAAAGGTACGGACCTCAGCCGGCCGGTTCTGCCGGGCGGGCCCGGACGACGTGTACGGGCCGCCCGGCAGAACTCTGTCCAGAGCACCGCAAGCGACCCGAAGGCGACCCGAAGGCGACCCGGTGGCGGTGCCGGCGAGGGTGAGCAGGCGAAGGAAGGTGCGGCGGGTGGGGCGGGTGCGGCGCGGGGAGAACCGGAGGGGGCGGTACCGGCGTGAAGGATAGGGAGGCCGGGGCCGGACCGGGTGACGGAAGGGGCTCGGGAGACGCGTAGGACGCCGGAGGAGATGAGGCCGATGATGCCCTCGTCAGCGGGGACACCGCCCTTCCGGGCCATCATGGCGGGTGCACAACAGGCGCCGAGTCGTGGACCCTGGCCTTCCCCACGGGCGCGGATGAGAGAGAATGAAGGCTCCGCCAGGGTGGGTTGTCCGAGTTGGGCCAGTTTGGTGATCGACAAGTGTTCGAGATGCCAACTCGGCTGGATTGCAGAGGGGATTCAGTGGGCGACGAGGTCGAGATGGACGGCAAGGAGGGCAGGCTGCTCGCCGGCCGGTACCGGCTCGCCGAAGTCCTCGGCCGGGGCGGAATGGGTACGGTCTGGCGCGCCCGGGACGAGGTGCTCGGCCGTACGGTCGCGGTCAAGGAACTGCGCTTCCCTGGCGGGGTCGAGGAGGACGAGAAGCGCCGCCTGATCACCCGTACGCTGCGGGAGGCCAAGGCGATCGCCCGGATCCGCAACAACGGCGCGGTCACGGTCTTCGACGTGGTCGACGAGGACGACCGCCCGTGGATCGTCATGGAGCTGGTCGAGGGCCGCTCGCTCGCCGAGGTGGTGCGCGACGACGGCCCGCTGACGCCGCGCCGGGCGGCCGAGGTCGGCCTCGCCGTCCTCGACGTGCTGAACGCCGCCCACCGCGAGGGCATCCTGCACCGCGACGTGAAGCCCTCCAACGTCCTGATGTCCGACGACGGCCGGGTCGTGCTCACCGACTTCGGCATCGCCCAGGTCGAGGGCGACCCCTCGGTGACCTCCACCGGCATGCTCGTCGGCGCGCCCTCGTACATATCGCCCGAGCGGGCCCGCGGCCAGAAGCCCGGCCCGCCGGCGGACCTGTGGTCGCTGGGCGGCCTGCTGTACGCCTGTGTCGAAGGCGTGCCCCCGTACGACAAGGGGTCGGCGATCGCGACGCTGACCGCGGTGATGACCGAGCCGCTGGAGCCGCCGAAGAGCGCCGGTGTGCTGGAAGAGGTCATCTACGGGCTGCTGGTGAAGGACCCGGCGGCGCGGCTCGACACCCCGGCGGCGCGGGCGCTGCTCCTGGACGCGGCCAGCGCGCCGGAGGACACCGGACCGGAACCGCCTGCTCCGGATGCGACCCGGGCGATGGCCCTGCCGGTCATCCCGGAGGAGCCCGCGGCGCGGTCCGAGGACCGCGGCCGGGACAAGGACCGGGGCCGGGAGACGGCGCGGCCGAAGCCGTCGGTGCCGCGCCCGCAGTGGAAGCCCAAGCAGCGCGGCAAGGACGCCGAGAGACGCGCGCCGGGAGCGGGCGGCGGTGCGTCGCGGCCGGACGCGTCGGCGGCGGGCACGGAAGCGGGTGCGCGTGCGGCGTCGGCCGCCGGTCCGCTCACGGACTCCGGGGCGCGTACGGCGCCGGGGCCCCGTAGCGGATCGGGTTCCCGTACCGGGGCGGGTGCGGGCACAGGTGCCGGCGCGGGCTCCGGAGCCAGGGCGGCGACCACCTCGACCACGCGGAGCACCACCGGCCAGTCGACGCAGACCGGCTCGACGAACGGGCCGAAGAACTGGCCCACGGCGGTCGGCTCGGCCGGCCGGACGGGTTTCGAGTCGGAGGGCGCGAAGGAGAAGGTACGGACCGCGCTCCAGGCGGTGCGCAAGGCGGCGGCCGCCGCGGCCGCCGCCGCCAGGCCGGAGCCGAAGGCGGACGACGGCGCGCGCCCGGCCGGCCCGCCGCGGGCGTCCGTCACCGACGTCGTACCCCGCCGTACGCTCGTCATCGCCGCGGTGGTCGTGGTGCTCGCCGTGCTCGGCACGGTGCTGGCCTTTGCGCTCAGCGGGGGCGACGAGAAGGACGGCGGCCGGGCGGCGGGCGCCGGCAAGGCGGCCACCGGCGCGACCGGCTCTGCCCCGGCCTCTGCCGCGGACACCTCCGGCGAGCCGGCGGACGGCAAGCCGGGCGGCGGGACCGGCCAGAGCGACCGGAACGGCGACAAGCCGGGCGGTGACGGCAAGGACAAGGCGCTGCCGCAGGGCTACGGGACGGTGTCCCACCCCGGCTTCCACTTCGCCGTGGCGCTGCCGTCCGGCTGGAAGCAGACGGACACGGCCGGCCAGAACTCCGGCGCGATCTACAGCGCGTCGGGCGGCTTCCCGCGCGTCCAGATCGACTACAACGCCAAGCCCGGCAGCGACGCCGCGGCCGCCTGGCGCAGCCTGGAGCCGGCCGTCCGCGGCAGCGTCCAGGACTACCGGCGCATCGACATCGAGCCGATCGCGTGGCGGGGGTACCCGACGGTCGCCGACTGGTCGTTCACGCGCAAGCAGAGCGGCCAGGACGTCCGCGTGCTCAACCGCGGTTTCCGGGCGGACGACCAGCACGGTTACGCCATCATGGTCACCTGCAAGGCGGACGCCTGGGACGCGGCGGAGTGCCGGCAGCTCCGGGACACCGCGTTCGCGACCTTCCAGGTGAAGGACTGAGCCACCGCGGCCGGCGTACCGCAGAGGTGCGCAGGCCGACGAGGTGTGCGCGGCGACGCCCGCAGGGCGCGAGCGAAGTCCTGGGGGAACTGTTGGCCGGAGCGCTCCTCAACCCGCGCCCCCGGCACGTATCGTGAGACCCCGAAGACCGTACGCAGCCGCAATCGGAGGGAATGCGACCGGTTTTGACCACTGGGGGTAACCAGTGGAACCGGGAGCTCCCGGGCAAAGCCGGGCAGGCGGCGTGAATCGCGCGCTGGGGAGGCGTCGTGGACGAGTACGCGGGAAGAGTGCTCGCCGAGCGCTACCGCCTGCCGGTGCCGCCGGCGGACGAGTACGAGTTCGCCGAGACCCGCGCCTTCGACACGTACAGCGGGCAGGAGGTCCTCGTACGCCAGGTGCCGCTGCCCGAAGTCGTGGACGCGGAACTCCTGGACACCGGGCACCAGGGCGGGCGCGGACAGGGGTACGGGCAGGGCCACGGGAACGGCCACGGGTACCGGGAGTCCGGCGCCGACCGTACGCCGCGGGACCCCGCCGTACGGCGCGCCCTGGAGGCCGCGACCGCCGCGGCCCGGCTGCCCGACCATCCCCAGCTCGACCAGGTCTTCGACGTCTTCGCCCAGGACGGCAGCCTGTGGATCGTCAGCGAACGCGTCGCCGCCCGCCCGCTCGCCGCGCTCCTCGCCGAACGCACCCTCACCCCGCACCGTGCGGCGGAGGTCGCCGCCGACATCCTCACCGCTCTGCGCGCCCTGCACGCGCACGGCTGGACCCACCGCAACATCACCGTCCGCACGGTCCTGGTCTGCGACGACGGGCGGGCGATCCTGACCGGCCTGGCCGCGGGCGCGGCGGAGGAAGCGCTGTGCGGGTACGACCCGGTGCCGGGGGAGGAGACGGGAGGGGGCGCTGGGGAGCATGCGGTGGTTCCGGGGGAGGGCCCCGGGGCGGGGCGGGCTTCCGCGTCGGGTCGGGCTTCCGTGCCGGGGCAGGCCTTCGCGTCGGGGCAGGATTCCACGTCGGGCGGGACGGTGGCGGAGCCGGCCGTTCCCGGAGCGGTGGCCGGGGACGGTGCCGGGGCCAGGGGGCCGGGCGGCGGCACGCCCGACGCGGACGCACGCCGGGCCCGGGCCGGTGCCATAGCCGCCTACCAGGCGGGCACCCGGGCGGCGGCCGCCCGCGCGGCCACCGGCGAGAACGCGACGGCGGCCACCGACCCCGCGCACCCCGCCGACCCGCACTTCAGCCCGTACCGGGACCACATCACCGCACCGGCGCCATCGGTGTCGCAGACGCCTGCGGCACCACCCGCTTCACCGGCATCCCCCGCCGCACCGGCATCCCCCGCCGCCCCGTCGCGGCCGGGCAGCGTCACGTACGGCGGCAGCCTTCCGGGCCCGGGGGCGGTTGCGGGGGCGCGGCCCGGAGGCATCCAGGTGCCGCACCCGTTGCCGGTGCAGCGCCCGGCGCCGGAAGCGGGGCCTTCCTCGGCCGAGCAGTCGGCGGAATCGAATCTTCCGCAGTCTCCGCAGCAGCCGCAGCCTTCGGAGCGCCCTGAGCATCCGCACCCGGCCGCTCCGTACGGGCGCCCCGGTGCGGCCCTGGCCGCCGAGCGGGCACGGCAGACCCGGATCAACGTCGTCGGTCCGGTCACCGAGCGCTGGGCGCCGGAGCAGGCCGGCCCGGTGCACGCCAACTGGCAGCTCGCGCCGCCGATCGGCCCCGCCACCGACCTGTGGGCGGTCGGCGCGCTGCTGTTCCGGATCGTGCAGGGGCACTCCGCCTACCCCGAGGACAGCGCCGCCGAGCTGGTGCAGCTGGTGTGCTCGGAACCGCCGTCGTACGCCGAGGAGTGCGGCGCGCTGCGCCCGGTCGTCGAGTCGCTGATGCGGCAGGACCCGGCGGACCGTCCGGACTTCGAGGAACTGCGCGGCTGGCTGCGGTCGCTGATCCGTACCGCGCCGGAGCCCGAGGTGGGCAGCCGGGTCGTGACCGTACCGTCGCTGGAGGGGCCGGCCGACTCGCGGCGGCTCCCGATCCTCCGGCGCCGGGGTGAGCTCGTCCGCAAGGGGCGGCACAAGAAGGCGCGCCAGTCCCGGCCGCCGCGCCCGGCCAAGCCGCCGCGGCAGCCGAAGGGCAAGCGCCCGGCCGTGGCGTACCGGGAGACCGCCCAGCACGCCCAGCCCGGCCTCACTGAAGCGCCCGTCGAGCAGCAGCCGCAGCCCCTCATACCGCCGACGCCCCAGCAGCAGCCCCAGCCCCACCCCCAGCAGCAGCCCCACCCCCACCACCCGTCCCCGTTCGCGTCACCCCCTCAGTACCAGCCTCCCGCCCAGCCGTTCGCGCCCACCACCCAGGACGGCCGGCACCCCTACGAGAACGTTCAGCCCCACCAGACACCCCGGCATCAACACCCCTCCGCCCCGCCCCCGCACCCGGCCGAACCGGCCCGCGCCCCCAAGCAGCCGCGCCCGGCCAAGCAGCTCCGGCGGACCGAGGGCGCCTCGTCCCCGGGCGGGCGCAGCCCGCGCCGCCTCGGGCTGCTTCTCGTGGGGTTGGTGATCCTGCTGGTGGTGGGCACGATCCTGGTCGCGGTGCTGTTCATGCCGAAGGCCGGCTCGGGGGAAGGCGGCGCGGACAGCGTCCGCGAACGCAAGGGCGCCGTGGGCACGCAGAGCTCGACACCTGACGGCGGCTCCGGCGACCAGGGCGAGCGCAAGCAGCAGCCGCAGACGACCGAGCCCGCCGACCTCGCCGAAGGCTTCGCGGTACGCAAGGACCCGGAAGGCTTCCAGGTCGCCGTCCACCAGGGCTGGCAGCGCCGCGGGGAGAACGAGCGCGGCCAGGTCCGTTACCTGGGGAACGACTTCGAGCTGCTGATCGTGCCCGGCCGCGACACCACGTCCCGCTACGGCACCGACCCGATGGCCTACCAGCAGGACAAGGAGGCGGAACTGGCCCCGTACCGGGAGTCCAGCTGGTCCGGCTCCTCCGGCCTGCGCCGTATCGACGTCGGCAAGGCCGCGATGGCCGAGGGCACCTTCACCTGGCAGGACAGCAGCGGCCGCCAGGTCTACGTACGCAACCTCGCGATGATCCACAACGGTCGCTACCACGTCCTCCAGGTCATCGGCCCGGACAACGAACGCCGCGAGGTCGACCGCCTCTACGACCAGGCCACGGGTTCCTACCGCCCCAACTAGTGCTGTGACCGGGAAGGTTTGCCGGGTTGTCGGTTGTGCTAGTCGGGTGTGAGGACGCCGACTGGCATGGGAGGCGGGTATGGCTTTACCGGTCAAGGTCCGCAGGCTGACTGAGCAGGAAGGACAGAAGCTCCAGCACGTCGTTCGGCGGGGCAGCACGAACTCTGTGCGATTTCGGCGGGCGATGATGCTCCTGGCCTCGGCCGGCGGCAGCACGGTCCCAGTGATCGCGCACCTGGTCCAGGCGGACGAGGACACCGTCCGTGACGTGATCCACCGCTTCAACGAGATCGGGCTCGCATGCCTGGACCCTCAGTGGACGGGAGGCCGTCCCCGCCTGCTGAGCGGTGACGACGAGGACTTCGTCGTCCGGACGGCCGCCACCCGCCCCACTGTGCTGGGCAAGCCCTTCACCCGCTGGTCGATCCGCAAACTCGCCGATCACCTGCGCCGCGACGCCGCCAGGCCCGTCCGGATCGGCCGGGAGACACTGCGCTGCCTGCTGGCCCGCCGGGGGATCTCCTTCCAGCGCACCAAGACCTGGAAGGAGTCCCCGGACCCGACATTCGACGCCAAGCTGGAACACATCGAGTACGCGCTCAATGAGCGCGCGGACCGCACGTTCGCGTTCGACGAGTTCGGGCCGCTGGGCATCCGCCCCACTGCCGGCTCCTGCTGGGCCGGACGCGGCAGGCCCGAGCGGCTGCCGGCCACGTTCCGCCGCACCCACGGCATCACCTACTTCCACGGCTGCTACTCGGTCGGCGACGACAAACTGTGGGGCGTCAACCGCAAGCGCAAAGGCATCGACCACACCTGGGCCGCCCTGCGGTCGATCCGCGCGGCCCGCCCCGACGGCGCCCCGGTCTACGTGATCCTCGACAACCTCTCCGCCCACCTGAACTGGCGCATCCGCAGGTGGGCAGCCCGCAAGAACGTCGAGCTGTGCTTCACCCCGACCTATGCGTCGTGGGCCAACCCCATCGAGGCCCACTTCGGGCCCCTGCGGCAGTTCACCCTCGCCAACTCCGACCATCCAAACCACACCGTCCAGACCAGAGCCCTGCACGCCTACCTGCGCTGGCGCAACCAGCACACCCGTCACCCCGACATCCTCGCCGCCCAACGACGCGAACGCGCCCGCATCCGCAGCGAAAAAGGCGTCCGCTGGGGCGGCAGACCATCGCCTGCCGCGACCTGACCACCAACCCGGCAAACCTTCCCGGTCACAGCACTAGCCTGGCGCAGCCGGAGGATGCAGGGCGTGGGCCGTCCTAATGGTCCGCCGCGCCTACTGGTCCGCCGCGCGCGTGCGTCTTGCGGGGCCCGTACGCATTCGTCCTTGCCGTACCCGTACCCGTCGCCGCACGTCCTCGCCGCGCGCATGCGTGCCTCGCCGCGCTCCTTGTCGGCTTCGCGGCGCCCAGCTAGCCTCGTACCTGACGGGGCGTCAGGAAACTGCTGGCGTACGCCCGTCGGCACCGGTCGGAAGAACCGCGTGAGGGGACCCGGATGGAGCTACCGCGCATCGTCAGCGTCGACGACCACGTCATCGAACCCGCGCACCTCTTCGAGACCTGGCTGCCCGCGAAGTACCGGGCGCGGGGCCCGCAGCCGCTGACCGCGGGCATCGGCGAGCTGACGTACACCGGCGGCAAGTACGCGATCACGATGGATCCGGACGGGCCGCCCACCGACTGGTGGATCTACGAGGACCTGCAGTTCCCGTACAAGCGCAACATCGCCGCCGTCGGCTTCGACCGCGACGACATGACGCTGGAGGGCATCACCCGTGCCGAGATGCGGCGCGGCTGCTGGGACCCGAGGGCACGCCTCGCGGACATGGACCTCAACCACGTCGAGGCGTCGCTGTGCTTCCCGACCTTCCCCCGGTTCTGCGGCCAGACGTTCGCCGAGGCGCGGGACAAGGAGGTCGCCCTGGCGTGCGTGCGCGCGTACAACGACTGGATGGTGGAGGAGTGGTGCGGGGACAGCGGCGGGCGGCTGATCCCGCTGTGCATCGTCCCGCTGTGGGACATCGGCCTGGCCGTGGCGGAGATAGGGCGGAACGCGGCGCGCGGGGTGCGGGCCGTGACGTTCAGCGAGATACCGACCCACCTGGGGCTGCCGTCGATCCACTCCGGCTACTGGGACCCGTTCTTCGCGGTCTGCGAGGAGACCGGGACGGTGGTCAACATGCACATCGGGTCCAGTTCGCAGATGCCGGCCGCCTCCCCGGACGCGCCGCCCGCCGTCCAGGCGTCGCTGAGCTTCAACAACGCCATGGCGTCGATGATGGACTTCCTCTTCAGCGGGGTGCTGGTGAAGTTCCCGACCCTCAAACTCGCTTACAGCGAAGGGCAGATGGGCTGGATCCCGTACGCCCTGGAGCGCGCGGACGACGTGTGGGAGGAGCACCGCGCCTGGGGAGGCGTACGCGACCTGATCCCCGAGCCGCCCTCCACGTACTACTACCGGCAGATCTTCTGCTGCTTCTTCCGTGACAAGCACGGTGTCGCCTCACTGGACGTGGTCGGCCGGGACAACGCGACCTTCGAGACCGACTACCCGCACGTGGATTCGACCTTCCCGCACACCAAGGAGGTCGCCCTGGACCACGTGGCGGGCCTGGACGAGGAGACCGTGTACAAGCTGATGCGCGGCAACGCGATCCGCATGCTCGACCTCGACCTCGCCTGATGGACCTGACGTACACGCTCGAGGAGGAGGAGTTCCGGGCCCGGCTCCGGGAATGGCTGGCCACGACGCTCCCGGACCTTCCCGCCCGGCCCGACCCGTTGGACTGGCCGGGCCGGCGCGCCTACGACCTCGGCTGGCAGCGGCGGCTGTACGACGCCGGGTACGGCGCCGTGCACTGGGACGCCTCACCCACCGTGCGGCTGATCTTCCTGGAGGAGACGGAACGCGCCGGTGCCCCCTACGTGGGCGCCAACTTCGTCGGGCTGCTGCACGCCGGGCCGACCATCGCCGCCGAGGGCACGGACGAGCAGCGCGCCCGCTGGCTGCCGCCCGTCGTGCGCGGCGACGAGGTGTGGTGCCAGGGCTTCAGCGAGCCGGAGGCGGGCTCCGACCTCGCCGCCCTGCGCACCCGCGCCGTACGGGACGGCGACGACTACGTGGTCACCGGGCAGAAGTTCTGGACCTCGCACGCGGAGATCGCGGACTGGTGCGAGTTGCTGGTGCGTACGGACCCGGAGGCGCCCCGGCACCGGGGGATCTCCTGGCTGGCGATGCCGATGGACGCCCCCGGGATCACCGTACGGCCGCTGCGTACGCTCGCCGGCCCGGCCGAGTTCGCGGAGGTCTTCCTCGACGGGGTGCGGGTGCCGGTGGCCAACCGGGTCGGCGCCGAGCACGACGGCTGGCGGGTCACCATGGTCACGCTCTCCTTCGAGCGGGGCACCGCCTTCGTCGGCGAGGTCGTGGCCTGCCGCCGTACGCTCGGCGAGCTGGCCCGCGCGGCACGGGCGAACGGGCGCTGGGACGACCCGGTGCTGCGCCGCCGGCTGGGCCGGCTGAACGCCGAGTTCACGGCCCTGTGGCGGCTCATCCAGCGCAACGTCGGCGCGGCCCGGGACACCGGCGGGGTGCCGGACGCGGGCGGCTCGGTCTTCAAGCTGCGCTACTCGCAGGCCCGCCAGGAGCTGTACGACGCGGCCGCCGAGGTGCTGGGGCCGTCCGGCGCGCTCGACGCGGACCAGCGGTGGACGGCGGACCGGCTGTCGTCCCTCTCGTACACGATCGCCGCCGGTACGTCGCAGATCCAGCGCGACATCGTCGCCGAGCGCATCCTCGGCCTGCCGAAGGGACGGTGAGGGGCGCCGTGGACCTCCGACCCACCGCTGATCAACGGGCCTTGCAGGCGGGAACCCGCGAACTGCTGACGCGGTGCTTCGGGCGGGACCGGCTGCGGGAGGCGGTGGAGGCCCCCGCGCTCGACCGCGCGCTCTGGCGCGAGCTGGGCGCGGCCGGGCTCTTCGCACTGCGGCTGCCGGAGGCGGACGGCGGGGTGGGGCTCGGCCTGCCGGACGCGGTGCTGGTCTTCGAGGAGGCCGGGCGGGCGCTGCTGCCGGGGCCGCTGGTGGCGGGGGAACTGCTGGCGGGGGTGGTGCCGGGGGTGGCCGAGGGGGAGCGGATGGTGGGGCTGTGCGAGGCGGGGAGGGGCGGGGAGGTGCTGTGGGAACACCCTGGGGACTGCGATGAGTTGATCTTGCTGGAGGGCGGGGCGGAGGCCCACGGCAGAGCGTTCTGGAACGCCCCGGACTGGCCCGTCCTGCAACCCGTCCGCTCGGTCGATCCGCTGACGCCGCTCGCGCGCGTGACGTCCTACCCGCGCCGCGCGCCGCGCTCTCTGGACGTGCCCCGGCTGCGCCGCGAGGCCGCCCTGCTGACGGCGGCGCTCCAGCTGGGCAGCGCTGCCCGTACGGTCGAGATGGCCGTGGAACACGCCCGGCGCCGAGAGCAGTTCGGCGTACGCATCGGATCGTTCCAGGCGGTGAAACATCTGTGCGCCGAGATGCTGATACGAGTGGAAATAGCGCGAAGTGCCGTTTATGCGGCTTCGCTCACCGAGCGATCACTCGCTGTAGTCGGAGCCAAGTTGCTCGCCGACGAGGCCGCCGTGCGCAACGCCCGGGACTGCCTCCAGGTGCACGGCGGAATGGGCTTCACCTGGGAGGCCGACGTCCATTTGCACCTCAAACGGGCGTGGCTCCGAGTCGAACAGTGGCAAAGCGGCGGAAAACCGGAGGAAGCACTCGCCGAGGCGCTGCTGTCCGACCAAGTCGGTGTGTAGCGCTTTGTGTGCGGAATGTCGGACTCCGTACACACAAGCGGTCACGGAGGGTCGATATCGGGTTGTGTCCTGGGCGTAACTCGTCACAGGGGGGAGTCGGCGCCCCGCTCGGGTACGCTCCCTTGGGTGCGAGTGGTTCTGAGGCGCAACAGTTCCCGTGGGGTCGTGGCGACCGACCCGGGATGCCGAACGCGCTCCACCCGCCCTCGAAGGAGGGGTGTGAAGCCCTCTTGTTCGACTCCCGGCAATGCGCGTCGCACAGTATGCACCACGCATACTCCCTTGCGCTGGAATATGCCCGAAGCGCTTGTTGGGGTGACTGAACGTCAACCATGCTGTGCATCACCGGGGTCACGGAGTGTGACCTCGAGGAGGCGCGAGGCGATGTGTCCGCCGGTTCGGATGGTGTGAGCGGTGCAGGTGCTTCAGGTGCAGTTGGAAGTCCGGCCTGACCCCGCGGAGGTGGGGCGGGCCCGGAGGTGGGCCAGGTCGCGGCTGGCCGGCTCGGGTATAGAGGCCGACGAGCCGTTGGCGGAGACGCTGATCCTGCTGATCTCCGAGTTGGTCACCAATGCCGTCGTGCATACCGGGAACCCCGCCCAGCTGCGGATGTGCTTCTCGGGTTCGGGTGCCGTGGTGGGCACCGTACGGGTCGAGGTCGCGGACCGCAGCACCCGCGCGCCACGCCCCCGGCGGGCCGACGGCGACGACACGAACGGCCGCGGTCTGGAGCTGGTCGACGGCCTGGCGGACCGCTGGGGCTGGCGGCCCGAGGGGACCGGCAAGAGCATCTGGTGCGAGGTGGACCGCGGTCAGTCGATGCTGATGGCGGCCGGGTCGGACCTGGGGGCGTACGACCCGCACTGCGCCGTACCGCACCGCGCCTGACCGCCTGACCGTCTGACCGAAGGAAAGTCCGGACCAGGTGTTGACGTGGCGTGGCCGCGTGATCACGCTGGGGCGGAGCGATTCGCCGCGAGGGGACGCCGAGGACACGGGGCGGGGCCTCGGCGAGTGCGGGTCGTGTCCCGTAGCCGGGTGGTGGTCCGCGGTGCCACGCTCGGGGTGCGCACGGGCGTACCGCCACCCGGCTGGGGCGCCGTGGCTGCCCGTAGGGCGGCCTCAGAGCACCGCGACCGGCGCCACCGGCGTGCCGGCGCCGCCCACGAACGGCTCGGCCATCGCGGTGAGGAAGAACGCGTAACGGTTCTCCTCCGCGCAGGCCCCGGCCAGCTCCTCCAGGTTCCAGTTCTGGCCCTGGATCATGCCCATCTCCACCAGGTGCAGCGCGTGCACGGGCATCCAGAGGCCGTCGATCTCCGGCGGGAAGATCTCGAAGGCGAGGGTGTCGACGGCGACGGCCGCGATGTCGCGGGCGTGGAACCACTCGGGCGTACGGACCGACAGCCCCGGTGACGGGAAGGCGTACGCGTCCCGGTCACCCGCCAGGTAGTGCTGCATCTGCCCCGTACGGACCAGCACGATGTCGCCGGGCCTCACCCGTGTCCCGGCCAGCTCCTCCGCCGCGTCCAGATCCTCCGGCGTCACCGCGTGGCCGGCGGGCAGCCTGCCGGGGCCCCCGGAGTCCTCGCGGCGGGCGCGGGCCACGTCGAGCAGGACACCGCGCGAGACGATCGGGGGCGCCTTCTCGATGCCGAGGACGGTGGCGCCGCCGTGCGCGGTGACGGAGTCGGCGGGGCGGTTGTTGTAGAGCCGGCCGGAGTGCGAGACATGGGTCAGGCCGTCCCAGTGGGTGGCGGCCTGGAGGCCCATGGTGACGGCGTCGTCGGAGACGGCGACCGTCCCCGGGCCGAAGATCTCCTGGTTGATCGCGGTCATGGTGTGCAGGGGGTTGACCCGGCCGGGGATCAGGCCGGTCTGCACGCCGTCCTGCCGCAGCGGCAGCGCGAGGGCGATACGGCGGCCGGAGCGGACGGTGGCGGCGGCCTCCCGGACGACGCCGGGCGTGAGCAGGTTGAGCGTGCCGATCTCGTCGTCCGCGCCCCAGCGGCCCCAGTTGTTCACGCGCTTGGCGAGGGTGTGGAACTCGGCGGGCAGTGACATGGGCCCTCCTGGGGGTGGTCGAGGGGGTGCGTCGGTGTGTGCGTCGGGGTGTGCCGCTGGCGGCCGCGCTGCGGACGCTGCTCCGGGCTGGGCTCCGGGCTGCGCCGGGTCTTGTGCTCGGTGCGGGTCTGCTCAAAAATCTAACGGGCCGTCAGAAACTGCGGGAAGGGGCGCGGCATGGGGAACTTCTTGGCGGACAAGGTGGTCGCCGTCACCGGCGCGGGCCGCGGCATCGGGCGCGCGGTGGCCCTGGCCTGCGCCGCACAGGGCGCCCGGGTGGTCGTCAACGACTACGGGGTGGCGGTCGACGGCGCCGGGCCGAGCGGCGAGGTCGCCGAGGCGGTGGTCAAGGAGATCGAGCAGGCGGGCGGCGAGGCGGTCGCCGTCGCGGACGACGTCTCCACGATGGCGGGCGGGCAGCGGATCGTCGACACGGCGCTCACCCGCTACGGGCGGGTGGACGGCGTGGTGTGCGTGGCCGGCATCCTGCGCGAACGGATGCTCTTCAACATGACCGAGGAGGAGTGGGACCCGGTCGTCGCCACCCACCTGAAGGGCACCTTCACCGTGTTCCGGGCGGCCTCGGCGGTCATGCGCCGGCAGCGCTCCGGCACCCTCATCGGCTTCACCAGCGGCAACCACCAGGGCAGCGTCTCGCAGGCCAACTACGCCGCGGCCAAGGGCGGCATCATCTCGCTGGTGCGCAGCGCCGCCCTCGGCCTCAGCCGGTACGGCGTGACCGCCAACGCGGTCGCCCCCGTCGCCCGTACGCGGATGTCGGCCGGCGTGCCGACGGAGCTGACGGAGATCGGCGAGCCCGAGGACGTCGCGGCCCTCGTCGTCTATCTGCTCAGCGACCGCGCCCAGCAGGAACGCATCACCGGGCAGGTCTACACGGTCGCCGGACCGAAGATCGCGGTGTGGGCCCAGCCGAGGGAGCTGCGCTCCGGGTACGCGGAGGGTGGGTGGACGCCGGAGAAGATCGCGGAGTTCCTGCCGGGGGCGGTGGGGGTCGATCCGATGCCGTTGCTGGCTCGGGTGGAGGGGATGGCCGCGGACGCGGCCGGGGGGCGCCGACCCAACGCGTAGGCCACCGGGGGTGGCCAGGGGGCCGGTTCCTGGGTGCCGGTTCGCTTTCGGGTGCGGCGCCGTTCGCGCCTGCGGCGGGCGGTGGCCGCGAGGCCCCCTTCGGGCGCGGCCTTCCGGCTCAACGGTGCCGGTTCGCACTCGGGTGCGCCGCCGTTGCGCCTGCGGCGGGCGGTGGCCGCTGCGCGGGGCTGTCAGGGTTCGGGGGCGGGCCTGCGCGGCAGGCCGCTCCGGCCCGCCCCCTTCCGTTGGGGGGTGGGAGGAGAGGTGGGCGGGGGCCGATCTCGGTGGGAGGCGGACGGTGGATTTCTCGGCTGGTGTCGAAGACGAGGTGTTCCGGGATGAGGTGCGTCGTTGGCTGGCGGAGCATTTGGGTGAGGAGTGGCTGGACGGGCGTGAGGATTTCGGCGTACGTCGTCGCTGGGAGCGGGAGTTGGGGCTTGGCGGGTGGGTCGGGATCGGCTGGGACCGTGCGTACGGCTCCTTCGGGAACCGGGGCGCCACGCTGACGCAGCAGGTCGTGTGGGCCGAGGAGTACGCCGCGGCGCGTGCGCCGGAGCGGGTGGGGCACATCGGGGAGCAGTTGCTGGCGCCGACGCTGATCGCGTACGGGGACGACGCGCAGCGGAAACGTTTCCTGCCGCCTGTCGCGCGGGGCGAGGAGCTGTGGTGCCAGGGGTACAGCGAGCCCGGCGCGGGCTCGGACCTCGCGGCGGTCCGTACGGCGGCCGTGCGGGACGGGGGCACGTACCGGATCAGCGGGCAGAAGATCTGGACCTCGCTCGCGCGGGAGGCCGACTGGTGTTTCGTGCTGGCCAGGACCGATCCGGGGGAGCGGCGGCACCGGGGGCTGTCCTTCCTGCTGGTGCCGATGGACCAGCCGGGGCGCATCGAGGTGCGGCCGATCCGGCAGTTGACGGGGACGTCCGAGTTCAACGAGGTGTTCTTCGACGGGGCGGTGGCGCGCGCCACGCACGTGGTGGGCGGGCCGGGCGCCGGATGGCGGGTGGCCATGGGGCTGCTGGCGCTGGAGCGCGGTGTCTCGACACTCACCCAACAGGTCGCGTTTGCCGACGA
Source organism: Streptomyces paromomycinus (assembly GCF_003865155.1). Classification (NCBI taxonomy): domain Bacteria; kingdom Bacillati; phylum Actinomycetota; class Actinomycetes; order Kitasatosporales; family Streptomycetaceae; genus Streptomyces; species Streptomyces paromomycinus. The sequence continues at coordinate 5,551,807 of NZ_BHZD01000001.1, forward strand.
GTTGCGCGGGGTGGCCCGTGAGGCGGTGCGTACGGGGGCGGTGGACGACCCCGTACTGCGGGACCGGCTCGTGCGGCAGTGGGCCGAGCTGCGGGTGATGCGGTGGAACGCGCTGCGCACGCTCGGCCCGGCGGCCGGGGACGCGGGCGCGCCCAGTGTGGCGAAGCTGCTGTGGTCCGGCTGGCACCAGCGGATGGGGGAGCTGGCGATGCAGGTACGGGGAGCGGGCGCGGCGTGCGGTCCGGAGCCGTGGACGGCGGACTCCGCCTATGAACTCGACACGGCGCAGCGGCAGTTCCTCTTCAGCCGGGCCGACACGGTCTACGGCGGTTCGGACGAGATCCAGCGCACGATCATTGCCGGGCGGGTGCTCGGCCTCGGCGGAGGGCGGGAGCGGTGATGCGAGGCGTCATGTTCGAGGGTGACCGGCCGCGGGTCGTGGACGACCTGGAGGTACGGGCACCGGGGCCGGGCGAGGTGCTGGTCGGCATCCGGGCGGCGGGGCTGTGCCACAGCGATGTGTCAGTGGTCGATGGGACGATTCCTTATCCGGTGCCGGTGGTGCTGGGGCACGAGGGTGCGGGTGTGGTCGAGGAGGTGGGGGACGGGGTCACGCAGGTAGCGGCAGGAGATCATGTCGCGCTGTCCACGCTGGCCAACTGCGGGACGTGCGCGGAGTGCGACCGCGGCCGGCCGACGATGTGCCGCGCCTCGATCGGGATGCCCGGGAAGCCGTTCCGGCACGGCGGCCGGGAGGTGTACAGCTTCGCGTCCAGCTCGGCCTTCGCCGAGCGTACGGTCGTGCGGGCCGTGCAGGCGGTGCGGATTCCCCGCGGCATACCGCTGACGTCGGCGGCGCTGATCGGGTGCGGTGTGCTGACCGGGGTCGGCGCCGTCCTGAACCGCGCGCGGGTGGAGCAGGGCGACACGGTGGTGGTGATCGGCACGGGCGGCATCGGGCTGAACGTGCTCCAGGGCGCCCGGCTGGCCGGTGCCTCACCGATCGTCGCTGTGGACGTCAACCCGGCCAAGGAGGCGGTGGCGCGGCTCTTCGGCGCGACGCACTTCGTGGACGCGTCGGCGGTGCCGGACACCGTCGAGGCCGTACGCGGCGTCCTGCCGTACGGCGCCGACCACGCCTTCGAGTGCGTGGGCCGTACGGAGCTGATCCGGCAGGCCGTGGACCTCCTCGGCCGGCACGGCCAGGCGGTGCTGCTGGGCGTGCCCCCGGCCACCGCCGAGGCGTCGTTCCTGGTCTCGTCGATGTATCTGGACAAGTCCATCCTGGGCTGCCGCTACGGCTCCTCCCGCCCGCAGCGTGACATCGCGCGGTACGCGAGGTTCTACGAGGAGGGCCGTCTCCTCCTGGACGAGCTGGTGACCAGGACGTACGCGGTCAAGGACTTCGACGCGGCGGTGGAGGACCTGCGACGGGGGCGGGTGGCACGAGGGGTGCTGACGTTCTGACGCACCGCCCTCCGGGAGCGGCGCCCGCACTCCCCGCCGCGCTGCACGTCGTCGTCGATGGCGTACAGGTCGCGGCTTCGCGGCAGACCTTCGACCAGGTCCAGGATCGTTTCGTGCGGTGATCTTCCATAGCGCGTTCTGCATCGCCGAGATCGTGCGCCAGTCGCAGGCCGAGTGGAGGGGCGCGCCCCAGAGGGCCTGGCACCGGTCTCGCCGTGCCTGACCGGGCACATCGGCACTTCGGCGAATGCTGCACCCATGAGCTCGGTGACGAGCCCGACGCGTACGACCCGTGCCTGGACGTCGACTTCACCCCTGCGTGCGGCGAAGAGCCGGCGACCGACGGGTTTTCACAGGCCGCGTGCGCCCGTTTCCCGAGTCGGCGTCCGGCAGATCCTCGCTCCACCTGGTCAGGCGTGACCTTCACGTCTCCGTGGGTTCCTGATCGTTGAGTTCTTGCTCCTGCGCCCAGGCGATCGCCCATTCGTCGAGTGGATGGAGGGCGTCACGGAGTGCGGTCCCCAGCCGGGTCAGCTCGTAGCCATCGGCAGAGGAGGCGATGATCCCGCTCGATGCGAGTTCGCGGAGCCGCTGGTAGAGGACGCTGGATGACAGCCCCTCGCACCGTGCCAGCAGCGCGCGGGCGCCGAGCGGACCCGCACGCAGCTCCCAGAGAATGCGCAGCGCCCACCGACGGCCGAACAGGTCCATCGCGGCCATGAGGGGGCGGCCGGTAGTCGATCCACGAACCGGTGTTCCTGGGCGCGGTGTCGGCATGACCCTCCTTGCGTTTCGTTATTCGAAACACTAGCATTCACCCAGCGTTTCTGATTTCGAAACGGACTCGCCGGGAGAGCCGATGCCACGGATGACCCTGCTGGAACCGCCGTACGCCGACCGGGGCGGCGCACTGCTCGCGCGCATGATGCCCGGGGGCGGCCCGCCGGTCGGGCCGTTCCGGATGTTCGCCGGGAACTTCCCGATGACCGGCGCCATACACGGGTGGGGCCGCTACGGGTCGGGCGGACGGCCGACGCCTCTGGTCGGAGGCCGTCATGCATAGGTCGTTGGTCCTGTATTCCGAGCCCGCCGACCCTGACCACTTCCGCGACTACTACGTCAACAAGCACCTCCCGCTGGTCATGAAGTGGCCCGGCCTGCTTGCGTGGCGCTACAGCTTCGACGTGGCGGCGATCGAGGGAGAAGCGCCGTACTTCGCGGTCTTCGAAGCCGACTTCGCCGACGCCGCCGCCATGCACGCGGCGCGGGCGTCGCCGCAGGGCCGGCGGGTGGCCGCCGATGTCGTCAACTACGCCACCGGCGGTTTGGTCGTCATCCACTATCCGGTGCGGGACGGCATCGGCTGAGGTGGGCCGGGCGCCGCGGGGCGCGTTCGTCGGCCAGGTGCGGCCAGGTGCGGCCAGGTGCGGCCAGGGTCGGTCGGGAAAGGGTTGGTTACAGTCACTCATTGAGTACTGCGGGCACCACAGATGCCGTGCCTTCGCACGGAGAGTCGCCTCGTTGTCCGGCCCTGGTGACAGGGCATCACTCGTCATGGAGCACGGCACAGCCTGCCAAGCGGCCGAAGGTGCCCCGGTAAAAGAGGAGCGGGCCGGGCCCGGTGGCTCCCGGGTCCGTGCCGAGGGCGGCGACCCGGCCCACGACGATGAGGTGGTCGCCGCCGGTGTGCACGGCCTGGACCGTGCAGTCGATCCAGGCCGGGACGCCCGCCAGGCGCGGTGAGCCGGTGACGGGGGCGGGCGCGTGGGAGACGCCCGCGAACTTGTCGGCGCCGCTGACCGCGAAGGCGCGGCACAGGCCCTCCTGGTCCGCGCTCAGGATGTTGACGCAGAAGACGCCCGCGCGGGCGATCCGGGGCCAGGTGGTGGACGTACGGGCCACCATGAACGTGACCAGCGGCGGGTCGAGGGAGAGCGACGCGAAGGACTGGCAGGCGAAGCCCGCGGGGGCGCTGCCCGTGTCGGAGGCCGGGGTGGTGACGATCGTGACGCCGCTGGCGAAGTGGCCGAGGGTGTCGCGGAATACCGCCGGGTCCAGTGGCGCGCGCTCGTCCTCCTGTACGGCCCTGAGGGCGGGGCGTGGTGGCGTGGTGGCGGCACGGTCCGTGGTCGGGTTCAAGGCAGGGCCCGTGGCTGGGGTCGTGGCCGGAATCCCGGCCGAGGTCGGTGCGCCGACCGACCGCAGATAGCGCACCGCGGTGGCTGCCATACCGGCGTGTCCCATCATGGCTCCATTGAACCTGACGGGTCGTCAGTTAGGAAGGCGCCGGACGGCGGGCCTTCCTGCCCGCGCTTGGCCCCGCCCCCTATCGCCCCCGGTACGTGGGCCGGCGGCGCTCCACGAACGACGCGACGCCCTCCCGCGCGTCCGCCGTCGTCATGTTGATCTCCTGGGCCGCCGCCTCGGCGGCGAGCGCCGCTCCTCGGTCGCCGTCCAGCGAGGCGTTGACCAACTGCTTCGTGAGGGCGAACGCCCTGGTCGGGCCGGTGGCCAGCCGTTCCGCCCAGTCCCGTGCGGCCTTCTCCAGACCGGCGTCCGGGACGACGCGGTTGACCAGTCCCATCCGTTCGGCGTCCGTGGCCGTCACGGCGTCGCCGAAGAACAGCAGCTCCTTCGCGCGCTGCGGCCCGACTAGCCGGGGCAGCAGGTACGCGCCGCCGCCGTCCGGTACGAGGCCGCGGCGCGCGAACACCTCGATGAACGTGGCGGACTCGGCCGCCACCACCAGGTCGCAGGCGAGGGCGAGGTGCGCGCCGAGCCCGGCGGCGGTGCCGTTGACGGCGGCGAGGACCGGTTTCTCGCAGTCCAGGACGGCGGTGACGAGGCGTTGGGCGCCGCGCCTGAGCATGCGGGCCACGTCGCCCGCGACGCGCTCGGACGGTGACGCGCCGCTGTCCGAGCCGTCGTTGTCCGGCCTGCCGTTGTCCGGTCCGTCGTTGTCCGGCCTGCCGCCGACCGGCCCGCCGCGCAGGTCGGCTCCCGCGCAGAAACCTTTGCCCGTGCCGGTGACGACGACGGCGCGCACGGCCGGGTCGGCGGAGGCGTCGGAGAGCAGCGCGATGACGCGTTCGCGCTGGTCCCAGGTGAGGGCGTTGAGGGCGGCGGGGCGGTTGAGGGTGATCCACAGCACGGCGTTGTCAGTGGTGTGGAGTATCAATGAATCAGCGGGACGGGCGGGTGGTGGAGCGGGTGCGGCATCCGCGGCATTGGCGGCAACGGCGGAATCAGGCGTAGGGCCGGAAGCGGAAGAAGGGCCGGATTCGGGAGAAGGACCGGGTGCGGTTCCGGGGGAATCGGGGGTGGGGGCCATGGCGAGGCGGCTCCAAGCAGTGTGGTCCGTGGCGCGGACGGTGACGTGGTCGGTGACGTGGCTGGTGACGCGGACGGTGGTGTGGTCGGCGGTCGGACGGGCTTTCCGGCCGGTCGCGCGGCCGGGCGTCCGGCCGATCACACGGCCGGTCATTCGGCCCATCGCGTGGCCGGTCATCCGGAAGACCCTGTGGCCGGTCGTCCGGCCGTTCGCGCGGTCAGTGGCAGACGGCGAGCGCGTCGAGCGCGACGGCGCCCTGTCCGCGCGGCAGCACCATCAGCGGGTTGATGTCCAGTTCGGAGAGTTCGCCGCTCAGGTCCAGCGCCATCCGCTGGACGCGCAGGACGACTTCGACGAGCGCGTCCACATCGGCCGGCGGCCCTCCCCGTACGCCGTCCAGCAGAGCGTGTCCGCGCAGTTCGCGGAGCATCGCGCGGGCCCGGTCCTCGCCGAAGGGCGGCACGCCGACGGCGGTGTCCCGCAGGACTTCGACGAGCACCCCGCCCAGTCCGACCGTCACGGTCGGCCCGAAGAGGCGGTCCGCGGTGACGCCCACGACCATCTCCACGCCCCGTTCGACCATCTGGCAGACGAGCACCCCGTCCAGCTCGATGCCTTCGTGACGGGCGATGTCGGCCAGCTCCCGGTAGGCGTCCCGGACCTGGCTGGCGGAGGTCAGCCCGGTCTTGACGAGCCCGAGTTCCGTCTTGTGCGCGAGCTGCGGCGCGGACGCCTTCATGACGACGGGATAGCCGACCAGGCTCGCGGCGCGCACGGCCGCCGCCGCGCTGGTGACGAGCTGTTCGCGCGGCACCCTGATCCCGTAGGCGCGCAGGAGCTGTTTCGCCGCGTGTTCGCTGAGCTGCTGACCTGGGCGCATCAGGTCCTGCGCCTTGCGCGCGGAGGGCGACGGGGTGCGCGGGGCGTCGTCGAAGGGGGAGCGGTAGCCGGCGGTGAAGCGGTGGTGGGCGAGGTGGGCGCGGACGGCCGTGACGCAGTTGGCGAAGGTGCGGAAGGTCGCCACGCGCCGGGAGCCGAGGAGGGTGTGCCGGTAGGCGTCCTCGGTGCCGACCGGCGAGCCCCAGACGACGCACACCAGCTTGTCCGTCTGTTCCGCCGCGTCCACGAGATCCTGTGCCAGCTTGTCGCTCATCGGCGGGAACGGGCCGGTGATCGGGCAGATCAGTACGCCGATCGACGGGTCGGCGAGGAGCGCGTCGATGATCATGCGGCCGCGCCAGTCGCCGACCGGGTGCCCGCCGCTGTCCACCGGGTTGGCGACGTTCAGATAATCCGGGATCCACTGGTGCAGCTCGTCCTGCTTCGCGCGGGACAGTGCGGGCAGCGTGAGCCCGGCGGCCGTCGCCAGGTCCGCGAAGTGGGCGCCGGTGCCCCCGGATATCGAATAGACGGCGACACCGTCGGCCGTCGGGGTACGGGCCCGGGCGAGCAGGGCCGCGGTGTCCTGCAACTCGTCCAGCCCGTCCACCCGGATCACCCCGAACTGCCGCATGGCCGCGTCCACCACCGCGTCGGCACCGGTCAGTTTCCCGGTGTGGGAGGCGGCCGTACGGGCCCCGGCCTCGGTGCGGCCGACCTTGACGGCGACGACCGGGACCTTGTTGCGGGCCGCCCGGTCGGCGGCGAGCAGGAAGCTGCGGCCGTCCTTGAACCCTTCGATGTACGCGGCGACGGCACCGACCTCGGGACGGGAGGCGAAGTAGGAGAGGAAGTCGGCGGTCTCCAGATCGGCCTCGTTGCCGGTCGGGGCCCAGTGCGAGAGGCGGATGCCCAGTTCCTGGAGGGAGAAGACGGGGCGGCCCTGGTGGCCTGACTGGGTGATCAGGGCGATGGCGGGGCCGTCCAGGTCCTCGCGGAACGACGCGAAGGCGTTGAGGTTGGTGTTCGGGCCGAGCAGCCGGATGCCGGTACGGGCCACGGCCTCGGCGAGCCGGTCCTGGGCGGCGGCACCGGACGCCCCGGTCTCGGCGAACCCGGAGGCGAAGGCGACCGCGAACCTGATCTTGGCGTCGGCCAGTTCCCCGATGACCGGTACGGGGTCGGCGACCAGCAGTACGGCGAGGTCGGCCTGCTCGGGCAGGTCGGAGACGGAGGTGAGGCAGGGGAGGCCGAAGACATGGTCGCGGCCCGGGTTGACCGGGTACAGGCGGGCGCCGACGCGTTCGGCCCACGCGATGAGCTGCCGGGTGATGCCGGTGTTCGGACGGCCCTCACTGTCGGAGGCGCCGACCACCGCCACCGCTCCGGGCCGGAAGAACCGGTCCAGGTCGGGGACGGGGGCGTACAGCGGGCGCCCGCTGACGTCCAGGTCGGGCCCTGCGGCGCCGGCGGGCGAGCCGTCGGCGTGCGGGCCGCCTGCGGGAGGCGCGGCCGTACCGTGCACGGTGTGCGGTGGGGTCGCCCCGCACGCCACTACGCGGGCCGGGCTGGAGTGAGTGGTGAGGCTGCCGTAGGTCGATCCAAGCATCGCTGACGCCCGCTCCCGTGTGACGAGTGCCGATTCAACTGACGCCCCGTCAGGTTAGGGCAACTGACGTTCAGTCAGGAATGGGTCGTGCGGCATGCGTATCGGGATGCCGCGTCTCGGTTTGCCGCGTCTCGGGTCGGGCTGGGTGTCGGTTTGGGTTGCGTCTCGGGTCGGGCTGCGTCTCGGGTCGGGCTGGGTGTCGGCCTGGGCTGCGCCTCGGGTCGGGTTGCGTCTCGGGTCGGGGCTCAGCGGAGGTCTGGGGCGGACGCGGGCGCGGGGGCCGGGCCCTGGTCTTGGTCTTGGTCCTGGTCTTGGTCCTGGTGGGCGCGGGCCTCGGCGATGGCGTGGGCGATGCGGCGGGCGTCGTGGGACAGTTCGCGGAACATGCCGCTGATCGGGTTGGTGTAGCCGGTGAAGTGGAGGCCCGGGCAGGACGGGAGGGTGCGGGGGCCGTGGACACGTGGGCGGCCGCGGGTGTCGAGGAGGCCGAGATGGCCGACGAGGCCGTCCAGGCCGCGCCGGTAGCCGGTGGCGGCGATGACGGCCTCCGGCTCGATCGCGTCTCCGTCCGCGAGCCGCACGACGCCGCCGTCGAAGGACGCCACGGCCCCCACCGGCCGTACCGCTCCGCGCTGTACGGCGTCGATCAGCCCCACGTCCTGGACGGGGATGGCCCCTTCCAGGACCCGGCTGTACAGCCCGGTGTCCGGCATCGGCAGGCCGTGCTCCGACAGGTCCGGTACGGAGAGGCGGCGCATCACCCGGGCCGCCCGGTCCACCGCGCGCGGCGGCAGACGGCGTACGAGGATGCCCGTCGCCTGGGCGGGCCAGCCCGCCGTCGAGCGGCGCACGATGTGCGGGGCGGTGCGGACCGCCAGCCGTACCCGGGCCGCGCCGCCTTCCGCCAGGTCGACGGCGATCTCGGCCCCGGTGTTCCCGGTGCCGACGACCAGGACGTCCTTGCCCGCGTACGGGGCGGCGTTGCGGTAGTCGCCGGCGTGCAGGAGGTCGCCCGGGTAGCTGTCGCGGCCGGGCCAGTCGGGGAGGTACGGGGTGTGGTTGTAGCCGGTGGCGATCACGACCGTACGGGCGGCCGGCGCGCGCCCGCCGTTCGCGTGGAGCACCCACCCGCCCTCCGCCGCGCGGTCCACGCGCCGCACTTCGACGCCCGTGGCGACTTCGAGGCGATGGTGCTCGGCGTACTGCTCCAGGTAGCGCACCACGTCGTCGCGCGCGACCCACCGCCCGTAGGCGCGCGGGATGGGCAGGCCCGGCAGGCCGGAGAGGCGACGGGTGGTGTGCAGTCGCAGACGGTCGTAGTGGCCCCGCCAGGAGGCGCCCACCGCGTCGGCCTTTTCGAGGACCACGGCGCGGATGCCGTAGGCGCCGAGCGCGGCGGCCACGGCGAGCCCGCCCGGCCCGCCTCCGACGACGTACACGGGCGGGACGACGGCGGACGCCCCACCGGAGACGGACGCCCCACCGGAGACGGCCGCCGCCGCGGGCACGGCGGTGCCGTCCGAGGGCGCGCGGGATGCGGAGGAAAGGGATGCGGCGGAACGGGGTGCGGAGGAGCTGGCGTGCGCTGCGTCGTCCGGCATGCCGGTGAGGGTAACCGCGTACGGCGCGCATGTCGCCGTACGAGGCGCTGCCCGTGCCCGCCCCCTTGCGCATCCCGGCCAACGTCAATTGAACTGACGTACCGTCAGGCAGCAGGCAGCAGGCAGCAGGCAGCAGGCAGCAGGCAGCAGGCAGCAGGCAGCAGGCAGCAGGAGACGGGCGCTGTGCGCCGCGCACCGACACGAAGCGGGTGGTCCGGAGTGAGACCCAAGGCGACATCCCCGTCCGAGCCCGGGGGCACGGCCGCGGCACCACCCGCCGCGCCCAGGTACGACCTGCCCGGCACCGACGCGTTCAGCCGCGTCTACTGGGACGCGGCCGCTCAGGGCCGCTTGCTGCTGCGCCGCTGCCGCGCCGACGGCTGCGGGGCGGCGCACCACTACCCGCGCGAGTTCTGCCCGCGTTGCTGGAGCGAAGACGTGGAGTGGGAGGAGGCGAGCGGCCGGGCCACGCTCTACACGTGGTCGGTGGTGCACCGTAACGACCTCCCGCCGTTCGGCGAGCGCGTGCCGTACGTGGCCGCGGTGGTGGACCTGGCCGAGGGCCCGCGGATGATGACGGAGGTCGTCGACTGCCCGGAGGCGGACCTGCGGATCGGCATGCCGCTCCGGGTGCGCTTCCGCACGGGTACGGGGGAGGGTACGGCCCCGGCCGTCCCCGTCTTCCGCCCCGTCTTCCGCCCCGCGTGAAGGCTTCGGCTCGCATCCGGGCGCGCGGCCGGTCACGACCGCCGCCCGCGGTACGGGATCAGACCGGCACGGCCACCCCGGCGCGCCGCAGGTGGTGCAGGGCCCGGCCCACGCACTCACCGGCGGTCCGCCCGGCCACCTGAACGCTGTGCTCCAGCGACAACGGGCCACCCGAGGCGAAGAACGTCCACGCGGGCCTGTGCTCGCGCACACGCTCCGCGTCGATCCTGATCAGGGCGTCGATGCCCTGTTCGCCCAGCCATTCGAGGATGAGCGGCACCACCTCTTCCACACCGCTGTCCGGGTCGAGCGTCGGCCACCGGTTCTTGCTCATTCGGCGCATCCTACTCAGTGCCCGGGCAGCGGCGTTTCCGTCGGGGCGGCCGGCTCGTCCACCGCGTTCCGGCGTTCGCGTTCCTTCTCCTCGTCGGTGTACGCGACGTGCGCCATCGTCATCCGGAGCAGGGGCGGGGCCATCAGCGAGGTGACGATGGCGACCAGGACGATGATCGTGTACATCTCCAGGCTGAGCACCCCGAGCCGCAGGCCGACCATGGCGACGATGACCTCGATGACGCCCCGGGCGTTCATTCCGGCACCGATGGCCAGTGACTCCCAGTGGTTCACGCGGCTCAGCCGGGCCCCCAGGTAGGCGCCCGCGAACTTGCCCGCGATCGCCACGGTCAGGACGACCAGGCCGGTCAGGGCGACCGTTCCGTCCGCCAGTGAGGTCAGGTCCATCCGCAGCCCGGCCATCGCGAAGAACAGCGGGGCGAGCACCGACATGACGACCGTACGCAACGGGGCGAGCCGGGTGGCGTCCAGCACTCCGCAACTGTTGATCAGGAGTCCGCAGACGAACGCGCCGAACACCGCCTCCAGCTTCATCGCCTGCGTACCCGCCGCGCTCAGCAGGACGAACACGGTCACGAGGGCGATCGCCGCCCCGCGCTCACGGGTGTGCACGGCCGCGCGCAGCGCACGCCGTACCAGGGGGCGCAGCAGGAACGCGGCGACGATCACGACGACCAGGCCGGCGAGGGAGAACGCGACGTCCCCGGCCCGTACGCCGGTGGTGGCCATGGCCGAGACCACGGAGAGCAGGATCCAGCCGACGATGTCGTCGATCATCGCCGCGCTGAGCGTCAACTGGCCGACGTCGCGGTGGATGAGCTTGAGTTCGATCAGGGTCTTGGCGATGACCGGGATCGCGCTGACCCCCATGGCCACGCCCATGAACAGCCCGAACGTGCTGCGCTCGGTACCTCCTGGCACCAGCGCCGCGGGCACCAGGAGGCCCGTGCACACGCCGAGGCCCAGCGGGACGACCAGCCCCGCGACGCTGATCCGGGCGGAGGTGCCGCCCCGCCGGCGCACCAGCTTCAGGTCCATGCTCAGCCCGGTCAGGCCGACGAGCAGGATGACGCCGAGCTGCCCGACCGCGTCCAGCAGGTGGAACCGGCCGGCCGACTGCGGGAGCAGCCAGCCGCTCAAGCCCGGTGCCACGTGTGCCAGTACGGACGGCCCCAGCAGCAGTCCCGCGCACAGCTCGCCGACGATGGCCGGCATCCCCAGGCGCAGCGCCAGCCTCCCGAGCAGGAAGGCGAGCGAGAGCAACAGCCCTACCTGGAGCAGGAAGAGGAACAGGTCGTGGCCCCCGAAGGGAACCACGGGAGCAGCCGAAACGGTCATGCGCACCTCCGCGCGTGCCCGAAGAAGGAAGGGAAGGGAAGGAAGGAAAGCAGGAAGGGAAGGAAGCGGAAGGAGGAAGGTAAGGAAGCGAAAGGAAGAAAGGAGGAAAGGGGGAAGTGCAGAAACGCGGGCGAGGCCGGTCAGTCGTGAACCGTGGAGTGGGCGTGCCGGCACTCGGCCCCGCCGGCACTCGGCCCCGCCGACCGCATGCTAGCGGCGGGATTCGGCCACACGTAAGGCTGGACAGGGCTGGACAGGGCTGGACGGTCCGGACGAGGAAGAAGGGGCCCCGCCTCCGCATGCCGGGCGGATATTCGCTGGCTGCCCGCACCCACCGCCCGCCATGCTGGCGCGCGTGCTGATCCGAGAAGCGAACGCGGCCGACTGGCCCGCCATCCGGCCGTTCTTCCACGCCATCGTCGCGGCGGGCGAAACGTACACCTACGCCCGTGACATGGACGAGGCGACCAGCCGTACGATGTGGATGCCGGCCCCGCCGGCCCGCACGGTCGTCGCCGTGGACGACGACGGTACGGTCCTGGGCACGGCCAAGATGCACGCCAACCACATGGGCGGCGCCGCACACATCGCCACCGCCTCCTTCATGGTCGACCCGGCACACGGCGGCCGTGGCGTGGGCCGCGCGCTCGGCGAGTACGCCGTCGAGTGGGCCCGCGCGACGGGCTTCCGGGCCATGCAGTTCAACGCGGTGGTCGAGACCAACACCCGTGCCGTCGCCCTCTGGAAGTCCCTCGGCTTCGCCGTCATGGCGACCCTCCCCGAGGGCTTCCGCCACCCCACCAAGGGCTACGTCGGCCTGCACATCATGTACCGGAGGCTCTGAGCCCTCAGCCGCCCACCACGACCACTTCGTACCGCTTCGCGGTGGGCGGCGTGCCCGTGTGCAGCTTGGCGTTGACCACGGCGAGTGTGTCCCCGAAGCGAGCGGCCGTGGACGGCGTCCGGAACAGCCCGGACCTGATCGTCTGCTTCACCGTCCCGCCGGTCAGGGAGGCGTTGAGGACAATGTGCCGCACCTCGTTCCGGAAGCCCTGCACGGCCCACAGCGTGCGCCCGTGCAGCACGATGCCGTCGACCCTCGGTACGGGCACCCCGGCGATCGCCGCACTGCGTCCGCTCACCGGATCGACGGTGTAGAGGGCGCCCTTGGTCGAGTGCGCGACGATCAGCGTCCGCCCGTCGTGCGTTGCCTGGATGCCGTTGAGGTTGAACGGGCCCTTGATCTCGGCGGCCGGGCCGGTGACGCGGAGGGTGGTGAAGCGGCCGGGTGTTCCGTGCCGGTCGACGGGTACGAAGTGGAGCCGGGCCCGCAGGGAGTCGGTGAACCACGCGCCGTGGCGGGTCAGGGCCACGTCGTTGACGAACGTCGAGCCCGCGGGCCCGAACCGGTAGCTCGCCACCGTGCGCCTGGTCCCGAGGTCGTAGACGTACGCCTGCCCGGTCCGGCCACCGCCGACGAACAGCAGGTCATGGCGGGGGTGCGCCGCCATCCCGAGGGCGTGGCGGCCGCGTGGCGCGTCGATGAAGCGGGCGGCGGTGCCCGCCTCGGTGTCGCCCCGGTAGATGTCCCCGCCGAAGTAGTCGCCCGCGTAGAAGGTGGAGCCGCGTCCGGCGGCGATGCCTTCGGCCGAGGTGGCGCCCGGCAGCTCGATCACCATGCCCGACGCCGCCGCCTTTCCTGCTTTCCCCGCCGTGCCCGCCGTGCCCGCCGCCCCCGCCGCCCCCGTCGTCTCCGCCGCCCCTGTCGTCCCCGCCGTCCGCATTGGTGCCGCCGGAGCCGTCGGCAGGGTCACGGCAGCGAGCACGACCAGGAGCAGCAGCCCTCTCCGCACCGGACTCCCGCTCGTTCTACGACGCATCGGCCGCCTCCACCTCAGGCGGGCCCGGCCGGTTCCGAACAGCCCGCTCCCCTCTCCGGCACCGTAACGGCGTGCCGCAGGCAGCGCCGCCCTCGTTGGCCCGAATGCCGTAGGGGCAGTCGGATGTGGGTGGGAGGAGTTCGACTCGGCCATGGAGGCCGCCAAGGGGAGATCATCCGCTGCTGGAAGGCCGCGACGGCACCGGCGCAGGGGACTGCGGGCCCGGCCGCCTAGGGCCAGAGGAGTTCGCGGACCCAGCCCCCGCCCTCCCGGCGGTAGTTGATACGTACGTGCCGTCGGCGGGCGTCGCCCTGGAAGAACTCCACCTCGTCGGGGCGCAGGACGTACAGGGTCCAGCTGGGTACAGGAGCGGTCGGCTCCTCCTGGGCGCGGGCCCAGGCGGCTTCCGAGGCGCGTTCCAGGTCCGCGTACGAGGCGAGGACTTCACTCTGGTGGCCGACCAGGGCGGCGGCCAGGGCGCCCGTCGAACGGCGGTGGAGGTCGGCCGCGCTCTCCTCCGGGCCCGCCTCGGTGACCCGGCCCCGTACGCGCACCTGGCGGCCGAGGCCCGCCCAGTAGAAGCCGAGGGCGGCGCGCGGACGGTCGGCGAGTTCGCGGCCCTTGCGGCTGCCACGGTGGGTGGCGAAGTGCCAGCCGAGCGCGTCGGCGTCGTGCAGCATCAGGGTGCGGACGTTCGGGTCGCCGGACGCGTCCGCCGTCGCGAGCGTCATGGTGTGCGGCTCGGGCACGCCCGCCTCCGCCGCCTCCCGCAGCCACTCCCGGAAGAGCGGCAGCGGGTCGGCCGGGGCGTGCGCCGGGTCGGGGTCGATGCCGGGCAGCTCGCAGTCCCAGACGCGCAGTGAGCGCAGGAGCGCGTGGAAGCGCTCGTCGGAGTCCGCGCCGATGCCGGAGTCGGTGTCGGCGCCGATGCCGGAGTCGGTGTCCGCGCCGATGCCGGAGTCGGCGCCGGTGCCGGCGCCGGTACCGCCGGATTCTGCGCCCGCGCCCGTATCCGTACCCGTATCCGTGTGCGGGGGCGTGTTTCCTGCCGGGTGTTCGACCATGGCCGGCAGCCTAGTCCGCTGATCTACAGGGCGGCGGACCAGGCAGCACCTGCCGTGTCCCGGCCTGGCTGTAGTGACCTAGCGGCGGATGACCGAGCGGATCCAGGCGAGTTGCTGGGAGACCTCTCCGGCCTGGGCGACCGTCTCCCGGTCCGAGCCGTTGAAGACGCCGAGGAGCGTTTCGGTGCCGTGCGCCCCGATGCTCATCACCGGGCCGCCGGAGTCGCCGCCGGCCGGAATCCCGGTCACCTTCTCCATGCAGAAGTCAGGGCCGCCCGGTGCCGTGTAGCCCTTGCACCGGCGGTCGTCCGGCCGTACGACCCGCAGGTCGGACTGCTTGAGTACGGGGGACTGGCAGGCGTTCTCGTCGTCGGTGCAGGTGGCGCCCCACCCGTACTGCCGCACGGTCTGGCCGACGCGGACGCCGGCCGTGGCCAGGCGCGCCGTGGGGATGTTCATCTTCGGGACCTTGACGAGCATCATGTCGGCGGTGCTGCCCACCCGCTTGCCGGGCAGCGGCCGGACCGTGGTGCCCTTGCGCATGTCGAGGTTGCCGACCCGGAAGGAGATGCGCTTGTCGGCGACCGGCTGCGCCTGCTCGTAGAAGCAGTGCGAGGCGGTGAGTATCCACTGGGGGGCGACGGCCGTCCCGGTACACGCCGGTTTGCCGTCGACGAGCATGCGTACCGCCCACGGGCCGTACGTGCTCTTCGCCCCGCCGATGACGGCGGAGGCCGGCGCGGACCAGATCACCGAACCTGTCAGCAGCAGTGCGGCTGTCAGCAGCAGCACCCGAACTCGACGCACCATCCGAACAACTCCTCCACCTGACGGGGCCTTTACGGGTGGAGAGATGTCCCGCAGGGGAAAAAGGTTCCGGCTTACGCCGATGTGGGAGCCGGGGCCGGGTTCGGGTCCGGGCGGCGGGTGTTGTACGTCTTGAGGGTGATCGCGTGGGCACCGCGCTGCACGTCCTCGGCGAGCTTCTTCGCCACGTAGTTCTTCCACGGCATGTGGGGCAGCATCCGCAGCATCACGTGCCGGAAGCGGATGGCGGCCCGGGTGGCGGGCAGCATCTGGGGCACGAACTTCTCCGCCATCCGCTGGTTCGCCGCGACGTACGGCCGCATCTCCGCCTCGTAGCGCGCGAAGGCCGTACGGGGGTCGGCCGTACGCGGATCGGCCGTACGCGGATCGCCGCCCGCCGCCAGCTCTCCGGCCAGTACGTAGGCGCCGACCAGCGCCATCCCCGTCCCCTGCCCCGACGCGGGCGACGCGCAGTACGCGGCGTCACCCAGCAGCACCACGCGCCCGCGCGACCAGCGGTCCATTTCGATCACGTCGAGCCCGTCGAAGTAGAAGTCGGCGGCTGTGCGGGAGGCTTCGAGAAGGCGCGGTACCTGCCAGCCGACGCTCGCGAAGGCGTTCGCCAGCAACGCGCGTTGACCGTCCGTGTCGCGGTGGTCGTAGTCCAGCCGGGGCGAACGGAAGGAAAGCCACGCCTTGGCGCCACTGGAGCCACTGGTGCCGCTGTCACCGGACGCGCTGTACGTGCAGACGAGCCGGCCGGGCGTGAGGTGGTACACCTCCTCGCCCGTGGCCGCCAGGTCGTCGGGCACGCTGAAGGCCGCGATGTACGCGCCGATGTGCCGCAGGTAGCGGGACTCGTGGCCGAAGGCGAGGCGGCGGACGGTGGAGTGCAGGCCGTCCGCGCCGACGACGAGGTCGAAACGGCGCGGCGCGGACCGTTCGAAGGTGACGTCCACCCCCGCGCCGTCGTCGGTGAGTGAGCTGATCGAGTCGCCGAAGACGTACTCCACGTCGGCGCGCGTGCGGTCGTAGAGGATCTGGGTCAGGTCGCCGCGCATGATCTCGTCGTCGCCGTCCACACGGGCGCCGAAGATGTCGGCGGGCAGCGTGGCCACCCGCCGCCCGTCGTCGTTCACGTACGTGCCGGTCCGCATGTCCGTACTGGCGCGCCGGACGTCCGGCAGTACGCCCATCAGGTCCGCGACCTCGATCGCGACGCCGCGCAGGTCGACCTTGTAGCCGCCGGTACGGAGTCCGGGCGCGCGCTCGACCACGGTGACGGCGTAGCCGTAGCGGTGCAGCCAGTACGCGAGGGCGGGGCCGCCGATGCCGGCGCCGGAGATGAGGGCGTGGGGACGGGTCGTTGAGGTCATGGCGCGACTATACGGCTGTATTAGACGCTCGTCTATGACAAACGTATAGATCGGCCGTCGATCACGGTGCGTGCAGGGCCTGATCCAGCCTGCGGCCTCGGCTGTCGGCCACGCGCACGGCGTCGCTCAGCGACTCGGTGAGCCGGTTGGTGATGAAGAGGAGTTCGGTGTGGGCGGGGGGCTCGGGCTGGTTGAGGGTCGCGCGCGAGTGGTCCAAGAGCTGGATTGCCGTGGACAGTTGCAGCTCTTCGAGCCCGTCGGCCAGGTCGGACACGGGGCCGGTCCCGTCGCCGATCACGTAGCAGGGCTTGCCGTCCTGGCCGGCCCAGGGGAGGAGGCGTGGCTCTTGGGGGTGGTCTTCGGTCGTCATGGCTTCAATGGTCGGCTCGTGTGCGTAGCGTCACCAGAGAAGAAGGGTCCACAAGGCTGGTTGTAGGGAGGAGTTGGTCATCGTGGCCGTTTGGATGGAGCCGTCACCGGCGCGGGAGCACGTCGGAGGGCTCATCAAGCATTTCCGTAAGCGCGCAGGCATGACGCAGAAGCGGCTGGCCTACGAGACGCACGTCTCCGAGTCGTTGGAGGGGGCGTACGAGCGAGGAGAGCGCATTCCGAGTGCAGGGTTCCTGATCGACGCGGACCGACATATGACGGCCGGCGGAGTGCTGGAGACGTGCGTGCGGCTGATGGAGCAGGAATCCAGCCGTGCGCAGTACCTGGAGTGGCGGCTGCTGGAAGCTGAGGCGCTGAGCCTCAGCGGGTACGTAGACACGGTGCTGCCTGGGTTGCTCCAGGCGCCCGACTACATGCGCGCGCTGTTCCGGTCACGGGTACCGGCCTTCAGCGATGACGAGGTCGAACGCTTGATGCGTAGGAGGCTGGACAGGCAGCCCGTGCTTCTCCGAGACCCTGCCCCTACCGTGAGTTTCGTGGTCGAGCAGGCGGCGTTGGAACGGCCGCTCGGAGGACAGCAAGTCCTCAAAGAGGCTTTGCTGCACGTCCTGGAGACCCTCCGCGCCCTGAACCACGTCACGCTACAAGTGATGCCCACGAAGGTGGAGACGCACTCTGGGCTCGAAGGTTCACTGCAGTTGCTGTCCTCCCCCGACGGGCGGAGGAGCGTCTACTTCGACTTGGAGGGGAAGGGTAAGTTGCTCACCAGGCCGGTCGAGTCCGTTCAGTACGTTGAGCAGTACGGTGCCATCCGTGCCCAGGCGCTCTCACCGGCGAAGTCCCTGGCCCTGATCGAAAGACTGGCAGGTGAATGATGAACGTCGCACTGGCCTGGCGTAAGTCCAGCTACAGCAGCGAACAGTCCGCCGACACCAACTGTGTCGAAGTCGCCACCACCCCCACCACCATCCACATACGCGACTCCAAGAACATCACCGGCCCGGCCCTCTCCGTACCCCCCGCCTCCTGGGCCGACTTCCTCCGCCTCATCTCGTAGGGCGGGACGCGTCGTACTCGATGACGCGCTCGTTCATGGCCTGTAGGTGGTCGTCCCAGGAGTAGACCCGCCGTAGGCTGTAGCCGCCCGGGCCGGCCGGTTCGCGGATGATCACGTCGTGGCCCGAGAGCTGAACGGACAGGGGTGTCACTCCGGCGTCCATGATCTGGGTGACCACCCCGTCCTTCACCATGAAGCCCCACAGGAACAGAAACGTTTTCCCGGACTCGATGCCCAGCAGCAGTTCGTCCTTGCCGTCCCCGGTCAGGTCCCGGTACTGCGGCGTCAGTACCGGACACGGCTTCCGCCCGGCGGCCCGGCACGCCTGGATCTTCTCCCTGGTGCCGTCCTCGTCGAGATTGCCGCTCATGGCTGCCACCCGGGCCTGGGCGACGGCGAGCGCCGACACCCGGTGGATGTCACCGGACGGCACGTGCGGAGCGCCGCGCAACGGTTCCGGGCGCTCGGCGGAGTTCGGCTCGTACGTCTGCTGCGGCGCGGGCGTACGGCCAGGCCACAGCAGCGCGGGCGCCGACGCCCCGGCCGTACGCCCCGCACTCTTCGGCTCGCCCGTCCCGTCGCACCCGCTGACCAGCGCGCACATGACGGTCAGGGCGAGCGTCACGGCCGGCAGGGAACGGAGCATCGGTACGTCATTTCCGGTCGGGCCTGAAGGGCGACGGCGGGCGGGGGCCACACCGCACATGATGTTGGCTGGCCTTTGTTGCGGCAATTCGGCGACGGCGTTACGGCAGGCCGTAGACGGAGATGCAGTGGTGTTACGGGCCGGGGAACGTATCCCCTCGCATATAGGACACACCCTGTCCGACATGGCCCCTAACGTCTTCCTCATCGGCCAGTGCGGTCACCCGGCCGCCCCGTACCGTGAGGAGCACGCCATGAGCCGTGTCACCGGCAACCAGCCCGACGGAACGCCCACCTGGGTCGAACTGGTGGTGCCCGACCTCGATCGCGCCATGGACTTCTACGGGAAGCTGTTCGGCTGGACGTACGAGAGGGAGACGATGGCGGAGGGGCCGTACGCCATCGGGCTGGTGGACGGGCAGCGCGCCGCGGGCCTGATGGAGCGGTCCGACGCGGAGGGTGGCGCGTGGACCATGTACATGGCGGCCGACGACTGCGACGGCACGGCCAAGCGGATCACCGACGCGGGCGGCCGGGTGCTGTGGGGACCGGTGGACATCCGGGACTTCGGGCGGGCCGTGCTCGCCGAGGACAACGTGGGGGCGCAGTTCGGGCTCTGGCAGGCGCGCGCCCACGTCGGCTGCGAGGTCGTCAACGAGCCCAACTCCCTCGTACGCAACGACCTGGTGGCGCCGGTCGCGGAGGCCGCCCGGGCCCGCGAGTTCTACGCGGCGGTCTTCGCCTACACGCTGGACGGCAACCCGGACATGGCGGACGTCGACTTCACGTTCCTGCGCCGTCCGGACGGGCACGAGATCGGCGGGATCATGGGCGACGCGTCCGCCGGGGCCGCGAGCTGGGGGACGTGTTTCGAGGTGGCGGACACGGACGCGGCGGTGGCGCGGGCCGTCGCGGCCGGAGGGACGGCCACCGAGCCGGAGGACACGGTGTACGTACGGCAGGCGCGGGTGACGGACCCGTTCGGTACGGAGTTCGTGATCGGCGCGCGGCCGAAGGCGTAAGGCCGTGCTGCCCGGCGGCCGGATCGCTGGTGATCCGACCGCCGGGCACGCGTGGACGCGCCGGACTCAGCCGCGCTCGGCGGTGCCGCGGCGGCGGCCCGCGATCACCAGGGCCGCGCCCGCGGTCACGGCGACGGCGGCCCCGCCGACGGCCCACGGGGTGGCGGGGCTGACGCCGGTCGCGGCGAGGGAGACGCCGGTGCCGGTGTTGCTGGTGGTGTCGCTGCCGGTGGACGTGACGGCGGTGCCGGATGTCGTGCCGGAACCGGTGCTGCCGTGGCCGTTCGCGGGCTTGGCGTCGACGGCGGGCGTGACGTTCTTGCCGCTGCCCTCGGCGGCCTTGTGCCCGGCCCCCTTCTCCTTCGCCGCCTTCTCCTTGGCGGCCTTGTCCTTCGCGGCCTTGTCCTTGGCCGCCTTCTCCTCTTCCGCCTGCTTCGCGGCGGCCTCGTCCTTGGCGCGGGCCTCGTACTGGCCTACGTCGAGGAAGTGCTGCACGGCCTCGGGCCCGGCCCGCAGCGCGTCACGGGCGGCAGCGCGGACGGCGGGGCCGCCGACGCTGGAAATCTGCACCGCACGCTCTGCGTTGTCCGCTTCGGTGGCCAGCCGCAGGCCCTCCTCCAGGAAGCGCACCCGGTCCTGCGGGGTCCCGTCAAGAGCCTTGGCGGCTGCTTTGTAGACGCTGGAGTCGGTGCTCTTGCCCGCTATGCTCCGCAGGATCGCCACCCGGTTGTCCTCGTCGCGGGCCTCGTACTGCCCCGTCTCCAGGAACCGGCGCAGGTCCTCGTGCGTACCCATGAGCGCCTTCCTGCCCTCCCGGGCCAGCGCGCGGCCGGGGTTTGCGTCCAGCATCCGCGCGACCGCGAGCAGGTCCTCCCTCATGCTCGACAGGTCCGCCGGCTTCTTCCCGGACTCGTCCGGCTGCGCCTGCGCGCCCTGGTCCGGCGCCGAGTTGGCGGCGGTCGGTGCCTCGGCGGCGACCGCCGGGGAGGCGAACAGTACGGCCGGCGCGACCGCGGCAGCCGCCAGGAAGGCCGTGAGACGGGCCTGCTTCTTCATGTTGTGCACCAACATTTCCAGTAATGAACAGCAATGATCAAAAAATAACCTTTACAGGGTAAGGGGTGTCCGAAGCTAGCGTGAGGGCATGGAGACTCCGCAAGAACACCGCAGTCGGCTGCTCTTGGACGGCCGTAGCCTCTCGTACCTCGATTTCGGGCCCGCCGACGGAAAACCCCTCCTCGCCCTGCACGGGCATTTCTCCGAAGGGCACGGGTTCGCCGGGCTCGCCGCCGAACTCGCCCCGGAATGGCGGGTGATCGCCCCTGATCAGGGCGGTCACGGCGAGTCGGACCGCACCGCGGACTTTTCCCGGGAGGCATACGTCGCGGACGCGATCGCCCTCCTCGATCACCTCGGCCTGCCGTCCGCCGTGGTGCTCGGGCATTCCATGGGCGGCAAGAACGCGTACCACCTCGCCGCCCGGCACCCGGAGCGGGTCCGGGCACTGATCAATGTGGACGACCCGGTGGTGATCACCGACACCGGGCCCAGCGGCGTCGCCTTCTGTCTGGACTGGCCGCGGCAGGCGTCGACCCGGGAGGCGCTGCTCGACGGGCTCGGCCCGGCGGCGTCACTGATCGCCCCATGGCTGCGGCAGCGGGGCGACGGCGGCTGGCGGCTGCCGTTCGTGCCGGAGGACGTCGTCGCGTCGGACCTGGGCGTGCGCGGTGACCACTGGCCGGTCTGGCTGGGCAGTGACTGCCCGGCCCTGCTGGTACATGGCCGTACGAGTTCCCTCCTGACGCCGGAGCTGGCCCGGGAGATGGCCGCGCGCCGCCCGCACACCCGCCGGGTCGAGCTGGACGCCGGGCACTTCATCCCGACCGAGGACCCGGAGGGGCTGGTCCGGGCCGTACGGGAGTTCCTGGGCACGCTCCGGTGATCGGAGCGGAGGTGGCTGCGGGGGTGCTGCGGGCGGGGTCATAGTGGACAGAGGGGAGATAATCTCCATAAGGTAAAGAAATGGCAAACTTCGTTGAATGCATAACCGACCCGGACGCCGCCGGACCGCTGTGGTGCGGAGACCGGACGGTCGCCGTGTTCGCCGCCCGCCCCGAGGGTGCCGCCGAAGGTGCCGGACGTGTCGAGGGCTCGGTCGCGCTGCTGGACCTGGGTGCCGACGACCCGGCCCTGCGCTTCGTCGCCGTCCTCGACTGCGCCGAGGACGAGATCCTGGTCCCCCTGTTGCAGGGAGCGGCGGACGAGGTCCGCAAGGCGGGCGGTACGACGCTGCGGTGGATCACGGAGGAGGACACGAGCCCCGGCAAGGCCGCGGTGGAGCTGGGCGCCCTCGAAAGCGGCGAGGTCTACCGCTGGTGGCGGCGCGACCTGCCGGCCGGCGTCCCCGTCCGGGACACGGCGGTACGGCAGCTCCCCTCCGAGGAGGAGGGCGTCGCGTTCCGTATCGGCACGGACGACGCCTGGTACGACGTCGAACTGGACGACGACCGTGCCCGCCTGGTCCACAACCGCGAGGACGAGAGCACCGCCGACGCCCTCACCGCCCTCACCTCGGCGGCCCTCCACGCCCTCGACACCGACCACCCCGGCCTGCGCGCCGCGGAGGTCAACGCGGCCCCCGACGACGACGAACTCCACGCGGCCCTGCGTCGATTGGGCTTCGCGGCGACGAGCTCGCGTGCCGTGGAGTACACCCTGTCGCCGGCATAGGGCGGGGACGGGGCGGGCCGTGCCGCCGGGCAGAGGCCGTCACCGCCGGACTCCCCCTACCCCCGCCCCAGCACCAACGTCCCCGACGAGCAGAACCAGCCGCCCGTCCCCGACGCCACGGCCAGTTGCGGGAGGCTGCCGTCCCGGCGGTGCACCTGGCGGCCCTCGCCCGCCTCGCCGCGTAGCTGGCGCACCGCCTCGACCAGCAGGAACAGGCCGCGCATGCCGGGGTGGCAGGCGGCCAGACCGCCGCCGTCGGTGTTGACGGGGAGGGCGCCGTCGCGCAGCAGGCGGCCCTTCTCCACGAACGCGCCGCCCTCGCCCTTGGCGCAGAAGCCGAGGTCTTCCAGGGTCACCAGTGTCATGTAGGTGAAGGCGTCGTAGATCTCGGCGATGTCGATCTCCGACGGGTGCACCCCGGCCCGTTCGAAGGCGAGGCGGCCGGAGACGGCGGCGGGGGAGACGGTGAAGTCGTCCCACTCGGACATCGCGGAGTGGGACAGGGCGGTGCCCGCGCCCAGCACGTGGACGGGCGGCTTGGCCAGGTCGCGTACGTACTCCTCGGCGGCCAGGAGGACCGCGCAGCCGCCGTCGGAGCGGATGCAGCAGTGGAGCTTGGTGAAGGGGTCGGCGATCAGCGGGCCGGACAGCACGTCGTCGACGGTGACGGGTTCCCGGTACATCGCGTCCGGGTTGGTGGCCGCGTTGGCCCGCGCCTGGACGGCGACCTCGGCGAGCTGGGCGAGCGTGGTGCCGTACTGGTGCATGTGGCGGCGCGCGGCCATGGCGTACTTGGCGACGAGGGTGTGGCCGTACGGCACCTCGTACTGGAGCGGGCCGCGGGTGCCGAAGGAGAGGTTGGCTGTACGGCGGCCGGCCTTGAGGTCGGCGCGCGCTGTGGACCCGTACACCAGCAGCACCGCGCGCGCCTGCCCGGCCGCGATGGCGTCCACGGCATGCGCGGCCATCACCTCCCAGGTGGCGCCGCCCACCGAGGTGGAGTCGGCCCAGGTGGGACGCAGACCCAGGTACTCGGCGACCTCCACGGGCGCCAGCGTGCCGAGCCCGGCCGAGGCGAAGCCGTCGACCAGGGAGCGGTCGAGCCCGGAGTCGGCCAGCGCGCGCCGGGCGGCCTGGGCGTGGAGGGCGTACGGGGTGGCTCCGTCCACACGCCCGCAGTCGGAGAGGGCGACACCGGCGATGACTACCTTGCGCGGGGACGTGGCGGTACTCCCTGGCGGCAGCGGCATGAACCTGACGGTACATCAGGTGACGGGTGAGGCGGGAGGGTGCGGCCTGGGGGTGGGAAGTGTGCTCGGGGATGGGAAAAGCGGGACGCAGTGCCTAACATGACGGGCCGTCAGGTTGCCGTACGGCCGGGAGGAGCCCGCCGATGGATGCCGCGTTCACCGAGGAGCAGGACGAGATCCGCCGTACGCTCCGCGAACTGCTCCACAAGCGCTGCGGCCCCGACGACCTCCGGGCCGCCGTACGCACCCCCGAGGGACACGACCCCGGCCTGTGGCGGCAGCTCGCGCAACAGCTCGGGCTGCCGGGGCTGGCGCTGCCCGCTGCGTACGGGGGCGTCGGCTGCGGTCCCACCGAGCTGGCGCTGGCCTGCGAGGAGACCGGGCGGGTGCTGCTGCCCTCGCCGCTGCTGCCCACCGCCGCCCTCGTCGCGCCGCTGGTGCTGGCGCTGGGGACGGAGGCGCAGCGTGCGGAGCTGCTGCCCGCCCTCGCGTCGGGTGAGCTGACGGGTGCGCTGGCCGTACCGGGCGGGCGGCTGAGCACGGCCCTCGCGCTCACTGCCCGTAACGGCGGGGACTGGGCGGGGGGCGGCCGGGCCGGTGGCATCCAGGCGCGGGAGTGCGGAGGGGGTGGGGGGCCGGGGGCGGCAGGGGAGTGGCGGCTGTACGGGGAGGCCGCGCAGGTGCTGGGCGGGCACAGTGCGGGGCTGCTCCTGGTGGCCGCGCACGCGGGCGGCTATGCGCGCAGCCGGACGCTGCTGTTCGTCGTACGGGGGGACGCACCCGGTGTGGTGCGGGTGCGGCAGACGGCGATGGACGAGACCCGGGCGCTGGGGGACGTCCAACTGCGCAACGTGCGCGCATCGTTGCTGGGCGCGGAGGACGCTGAAGGTGCTGAGGGTGCGGGAGGCGTGGGAACTGCGGGAGGCGTGGAACGCGCGCTCGCGCGGGCGGGGGCCGGGGTCGCGGCGGCGCTGGCCGCCGAGGCGGTCGGGGCGGCGGGCGCGGCGCTGGAGCGGACCGTCGAGTACGTCAAGGTGCGGGAACAGTTCGGCCGGCCCATCGGCTCCTTCCAGGCCGTTCAGCACCGGCTCGCCGACCTCTACGTACAGGTGCAGGCCGCCCGGTCCGCGGCGTGCTACGCGGCCTGGGCGGTGGGCGGACCGGCCGGCGGACCGGCGGAGGGCGCCGAGCCCGGCGCCCCCGGCCTCGCGCTCGCGCACGCCCTGGAGACGCTGCGCGCGGTGGCCGGGGAGGCCATCCAGTTGCACGGCGGCATCGGCTTCACCTGGGAGCACGACGCCCACCTCTTCTTCAAGCGCGCGGCCTGCGACGAGCTGCTGTTCGGGCCCGTACACCGGCTGCGGGCGCACGCCGCCGAGACGGCGGGAGTGTTCGGGGCGGCGGAATGCGGGCAGAGGTGTCGGTGTGAAGGCGTCCGGCAGGCGGGTGGTGCAGAAGGTGTCCGCGACGCGTGGTTTCGCGCGGGTGGCGCCTCACGTCGTCCCGGCCCTGGACCGCGCGGTGCACCGCCTCACGCGGGGCAAGCTGCTGCTGAGCGCGCGGATGCTGCCCGGGGCGGTCCTGACGGCGACGGGAGCCCGGACCGGCCTGCCGCGGCGGACGCCGCTGGCGTGCCTGCCGGAGGAGGCCGGGACGTGGCTGCTGGTCGGCAGCAACTTCGGCCGCCCCGGGCATCCGGCCTGGACGGCCAACCTGCTGAAGCACCCGGAGGCCGAGATCAGTTGGCGGGGCCGGGACATCCCCGTACGGGCCCGGCTGCTGACCGGTGCGGAGCGGGCGCGGGCGTGGGCGGCGGCGGTCCGGTTCTGGCCGCCGTACGCCGCGTACCAGGCGCGGGCCGGCCGGGAGATCCGGCTCTTCCGGCTGGAGCCGCGCTGAGCGTACGGGCGCACGCGCGTCCGGTGTACGGGCGCACGGGTGTCCGGCCGGGTGCTGCCCGCAGACGCGCACAGCGGGTGCCGGCCGGCCCCGAGGGGCGGACAACACCCGCTGTGACGTACAGCTATGGCAGGACGAGGGTGAACGAGAACCGTTCCGTGGGCTGTTTCGTGAGGTATTCCCGAGCGGTGTCGTGGTGCGGAACGTGAACGGGAGCAGGCGGTGAAACATGGGGCGAAAGGTGGCGTGAGCCGTGCCCCGTGGAATGCGTCCCGGGTTATTTCGTGGGCTTTTTCCCGGTGACGCCCAGGTGCACCAGGAGCGCCAGGTTCGGCTTCAGTTCCTGCTGTTTGACACCCCAGCTGGTGAAACCCTTCTGATGGGCGGCGACCGCCGCCAGCATGGCGACGAGCGAACCGGCCATCGCGGCTGCGCTGACGTCCTTGTCCACCTTGCCCTTGGACTGGAGCTCCTTGATGGAGTCCGTAAGGGAGTTGGTGACCGCATTCAGGATCTTCATGCGGATCTTGTAGAACCGTTTGTCGCCCTCGGCGGCACCGAGGTCGACGACGCGCAGAATCGCGTCGTTCCGGCGCCAGAAGGAGAGGAATCCCTCGACGAGTTCCTCGGCCGCCTGCCGACCGGACCGGCCCACCCAGGAGCGCCCGGCCACCAGGTCGGTCAGGCTCGCGCCCTCTTTGGCCATCTCCTCGGCGATTTCCAGCACCGCGCCCTCGACATCGGGGAAGTACTGGTAGAACGTCGCGGGCGAAGTGCCCGCTTTGCGGGCCACATCGATGACCTTGACGTCTCGGTACGGGGACGAACTGAGCATGTCGCTGAGGCAGTCGAGCAGCTTCTGCCGGGTCGCCTGTCCACGGCGCCCGGCGACTCTGCCGTCGACGGTCCGAACTTGTCCTGTCATGCCGTCAGCTTACCGAGGGGTGATCGGAGCGCGATTTGGCTGCCTGCAAATGGGGATGCGGGAGTTCGGCCGTATCGGTCCGGGCCGGTCCCGTGCGCGGGGCGGCCGGGGCGGTCCGGAGCGGGCCCGGAGAGCGGCTTGACCCGAACAAGTGAATCGTATTGTCAACAGGCTGTGGACAACTTTTCCGGGCCGGTGGACAGGGTTCCGGCGGGTGCGCGGTCGAGCCGTACGGCATTGCGGACACGGAACGGATCATTACCGGAACGCGGAACGGCTCCTTACCGGCCGACAGGGAATGTCCGGTAAGCGCCGTGATCGCGGAGAATTGGCAGAATGTTCGATTGCTCTCCGGGCGCGACGCAAGATCCAGGGCTACTTTGGCCCCATGACTGCATTCGCGGCGGGCGTCCCGTGCTGGGCCGACGTCATGCTGCCCGATCTGGAAGCGGGCAAGAGATTCTACGGAGAGCTGTTCGGCTGGACCTTCTCCGGCGGCGCTCCCGCGTTCGGCGACTACACCGAGGCGTACAAGGACGGCAGAGCCGCCGCCGGCCTGATGCCCAAGCAGGACGGCCGGATGCCCACCGCGTGGAACATCTATTTCGCGACCCCGGACGCCGCCCGCGCCAGCGCGCGGATCCTGCGGGCGGGCGGCCGCATCGTCACGGAGGCCGTGCCCGTCGGTGACTTGGGCACCATGCTGGTCGCCGCCGACCCCACCGGCGCGGTCTTCAGCATCTGGCAGGCCGGCACCCACCAGGGCTTCGGAGTGCAGCGCGAGTCCGGCGCGTACGTCTGGACGAGCCTGAGCACCCGCGACCCGGAGCGGGCCGACGCCTTCTACGAAGAGGTCTTCGGCTTCGAGAGCGTGGCCGACAGCCCGGCGGCGGACGAGCGCTTCCGGCCCTGGCGACTGGCCGGCCAGGACCGCGAGGTCGGCGGCCGGATCCGCATGGACGAGCACGCGCCCGCCGCGATGCCGCCGCACTTCACCGTCTGCTTCCTCGTCCCCGAGATGGACGACGCCGTACGGACCACCACCCGGCTCGGCGGCCGGATCACGGTCGAACCGGTCGGCACGCCGGGCGGCCCGTTCGCGGTGCTCACCGACAACCAGGGCGCGGGCTTCGGCGTCATGGCCCCGAAGTAGGTCCACGCGGACCACAATTGGGGCCGGTGACAGCTCCCGCTGTCGGGCCGCGGACGGCGCGGCCCGGCAGCGGGTCTGTGCGGGGGTGTGCGCGGGGGTATGTACGCAGGCCCGTGCGGGGAGCCTGTGGGGGCGGCGCGACGACCTTGAGTACGGCACAGTGGGTACGGCCGCGCGCGGGGAGAGGACGGGGACGGGACGGCATGACCAGTACGGACAGCGGACCGGACGGACGGCTTCCGGTGCTTGCGGGGTGGGTTGCGGGGGTGCCCCGGCGCGAGGCGGGGCAGGGCGGGCTGATGGACATACCGGTGTCCGGCGGATGTACCCGGGCATTCCCGGACCGACGGCAGGCCCGGCGCCGGTTTCGGACGGAGTGACGGCGCGGCGACGGCCCGTCCCGGCGCGATCCGGTCGTACGGTGTTCGACAGCTCGTCGGCGGTCCCCGGTGGCCGGCGGCGGCGACCGGGCCCGTCCGTACGGACATCCGTCCGCGCGGACCCGTCACGGCACGTGACGGTACCGGTGCGCACCGCAGGAGCCCGCCGGGACACGACGGGAGCGGCCCCGGGTTCGCAACCGTGGGCCCGGCCAGGAAGAATCAGTACGCGTACGGCCGAACAGGCCAGGCGGTGAGACGCTGCACGGGGCAGTGGCTCTCGGCGGCCACTGGCTTTTGAGAGTCTCTTTTACGCCCCACGGGGAGGTGGCAGGCAAGTGGTGGAGCAGCTGACACAGCTGACGCAGCACGATCCCCGGCGGATCGGCCCGTTCGAGGTGCTCGGCCGTCTCGGGGCCGGCGGCATGGGGCTGGTCTACCTCGCGCGCTCGGCGTCCGGGCGGCGGGTGGCGATCAAGACGGTGCGTACGGAACTCGCCGAGGACCAGCTGTTCCGGGTCCGCTTCACCCGTGAGGTGGAGGCGGCCCGCGCGGTCAGCGGCTTCTACACCGCCGCGGTGGTGGACGCCGACCCCCGGGCCGCGGTGCCGTGGCTGGCCACCGCCTACGTGCCCGCGCCCTCCCTGGAGGAAATAGTCAATGAGTGCGGGCCGCTGCCGGCCCAGGCGGTGCGCTGGCTCGCGGCCGGCATCGCCGAAGCGTTGCAGTCCATCCACGGCGCGGGCCTGGTCCACCGGGACCTGAAGCCGTCCAACGTGCTGGTCGTCGAGGACGGCCCGCGCGTCATCGACTTCGGCATCGCCAGCGGTGTCTCCAACACCCGCCTGACCATGACGAACGTGGCTGTCGGCACGCCCGCGTACATGTCGCCCGAGCAGGCCCGCGACTCCCGCAGCGTCACCGGCGCCAGCGACGTCTTCTCGCTCGGCTCCACCCTGGTCTTCGCCGCCACCGGACACGCCCCCTTCCACGGCGCCAACCCGGTCGAGACGGTCTTCATGCTGCTGCGCGAGGGCCCGGACCTGGCCGGGCTGCCGGACGAACTGCGGCCGCTGATCGAGTCCTGCATGCAGATGGAGGCGCCCGGCCGCCCCACCCCCGCCGACCTCCAGTCCCAGCTCGCACCGCATCTGTTCGGCTCCGGCAGCGACGACAGCGGCACCGCCTCCGCCTGGCTGCCGGCCGGCGCCGTCGCCCTCATCGAGGGGCGGCGCGGCGGACGCCAGACCGCACCGGCGGCCGCCGGGCGCGGTGGCACCGGACAGCCCCGCGCCGCGCGGCAGCCCGTACCGCACTCGCCGCCGCCCGCCCAGCCGCCGCCGCGCCCGCGCAACGCCCCGGCAGCCGCGGCCGCGCAGGCCGGGGGCGCGATGGGGGCGCCCGCGGCGGAGCCCGGCTGGGCCGGAGCCGCCGGAGTGGGCCCCGGCGCACGCCGGGCCGCCGACCCGCGCGGCGCCGCGCAGCCGCCGCTGTCCGCGCCCGCCGGTCCGGTGGCCGCCGCGCCGCCGGTCGCCGCCCCGCCGTACTCGGCCGCGCCGTCCGCGGCGTCGCGGCTGCCGGACGCCGACGTTCCGGACGGCTCCGTACGCCTCGCCGGCACCTCCGCGCCGATAGGCCCCGGCCCCCGCGCCGGGGACGGCGGACCGCCGCAGCCCCGCGCCCAGGCACCCGCCACGGACTGGGTCCGGCCGCCCGCGGGCGCGCCGGGCGGCCCCGGCCACGGCCCGCACGAAGGCGACCCGGGCGGGCACCTGCCGCAGCAGGGCGCCGCGCCGGGACACGGCTCCGGCGCGCCCGCCACCGGCGCGGGCGGCGCCTCCGGAAGCGCCGCGCCCGCCCGCTGGCGCCCCTGGCGGTTCCGCATGTCCAACGACGTGTGGGGCACGCCCACGGTCGCCGGCGACCTGCTGTACGTCACCTCCTTCGAGGTGCACGCCCTCGATGTGGCCAGCGGCCGCCGCCAGTTCAAGACCCGCGACGTGGCCTGGAGCATGTCCGTCGCGGACGGCCGCATCCACGCCTCCGACGGGCCGAGCCTGTACGCGCTCGACGCGGCCGACGGCACCGAGCGCTGGCGCCTGGGCAGCGACGGCTGGATCTACGCGCTCAAGGCGGACCGGGGCACCGTCGTCACCGCCACCCGGGGCGGCGGCGTCCAGGCCTGGGAAGCCGCCACCGGCGAACGGCTGTGGGAGACCGGCGGAGTCCAGACCGACTTCGAGACCGCCGACCTGGGGCCGGTCCTGCACGAGGGCACGGTCCTCGTCTGGGCCGACGGGCGGCTGAAGGCCCTGGAGGCCCGTACGGGCGCCGAGCGCTGGTCGTACCCGGTCGGCGACGCGGCCTCCTGCGGCGGCGTCCCGGTGCGGCTGCTGCCCGCGCCGGACGGCGCGGTGTACGTCACGGCCGGGACGCGGGTGCTGGCGATCGACCTCGCGCGCGGCGAGGTGCGCTGGCACTTCGAGGCGCCCGCCGCGTTCCTCAGCCGCCCCGCGTTCGCGCCGGGGCCCGCGGTCACCGGCGGCGGCCTGTACCTGGCCGACTACCTCGGCACGGTCTACGCCCTGGACGCGGCCGACGGCCGGGACCGCTGGCGCATCGCGACCGAGGCCCGGCAGTCCACCGAACCGGTGCTGGTCGCGGACGGCGCCGTGCACCTCGGCAGCGGCCAGGCGCTCTACACGCTCGACGCCGTCACGGGTACGCCCCGCTGGCGGTTCCAGGCGGGCGGCGAGGTGATCGGTGCGCCCGTCGTGGCGGACGGCCGGGTGCACTTCGGCTCCGCCGACCACTGCCTGTACACCCTCGACGCGACGGGCGGACAACTGCGCTGGAAGCTGGCCACCGGCGGCGAGATCACCGGCACGCCGGTGGCCGTCGGCGGCGTCGTCTACGCGTGCAGCAAGGACCGTTGTGTGTACGCGCTGGACGCGGCGAAGGGGACGGGGCTGGCGCGGCGGTCGTGACGGGCGGGGCCGGGGTGGTTACCGGTCCTCGTCCAGGTGCGGGGGCTCGCCCTCGGGGGGCCGCTGGGGCCGCTCCGGCTGCTGCGGCCGTTCCGGGGGCGGCGTCGTCCGGATCGGCCGTGTCTCGTCGTCGGGCCGGGGCGGCGGTTGTCCCGGGTCGTCCGAGGCCGGCGGCATCCGGACCGCCCGGGTGGGCTGGTCGTCCGGGTCCGGCGGGCCCGAACCGGGCGGCGGGTGCCCGGCGCCCGGCCACCGTACGGGCGGCTGCTGCTGGGGCTTCGGGGGCGGCATCGGAGGCGGCGTCGCGCCGTACGCGGGGGTGCCCTGCGGCGGGGTGTCACCGCCCCGGATAGGGCCGGGCTCCCACTCGGGCCCGGGCGCCCCGTAGGGCGTCGGCTCGCCGTACCGGTTGTCCCGCTCCTCGTGACCGGCTTCCCGGCGCTGGGAGCGCACACCGCGGCGCCCGCTCATCACCAGGGCGCCCAGCCACAGCAGCGCGCCCCCTCCGAGGGCGTACGCCACCCCCAGGCCCAATCCCTGGTCCGCGTTCTCGCCCACGGTGAGGCTGCCCGCCTCCTGCCCCTGGCGCACCATCCACAGGACGGTGAAGCCGAGCACGACGCACCCTGCCACCGCGACGAGCAGGCGGGAGCGGAGTGCGATGCCGATCAGGGTCACCAGCGCGGCGAAGGCCATCGGCAGGAACACCGAGCCGAACAGCTCCGCCTTTTCCGCGGAAATACCCCGGAACAGGTCCTCGATACGGATCTCGCGTCCGTGACGGCCGTCGTACCAGGCACGGAAGGGGCTCCAGACGGCGGCCGCCGCTCCGGCGAGGGCCAGTACGGATCCGAGTACGTTGCGCACCACAGGCGTCGCCTCTCAGGTCGCTGATTCGTCCCGTTTCCCTCTGTAAACGACGCTACGCCCGACTGCACGCGCGCGCCAGGCCTGTGCGTTTTACCTGGTCAGGAAGAGATTTTGGGTAACGCAAAGAGGTTGCTAGTCTGCCGTGCACTCGTCAAGAAAACATAAGGACGAGCGGGGCCGCGCGGGCAAGCCGCGGTTCTTTCAACGGGGTCAACGGGGGCACAACAACATGAAATTCCGTCATGTCCGCGCGGTCGCGGCGGCCGCGGTGGTCCTGGTCGCGCTGACCGGCGCACGTCACTCGCACGGCGGTGGCTGCGGCAGCAGTCACAGCAGCGGCAGCGACGGCGGTTCCGGCAGCACGGGCGGCAGCAGCACCGGTGGCAGCAGCACCAGCGGTGGCTATGAGGCCGGCACGGGCGGCTACGACGGCGGTACCAGCAGCGGCAGCTCCACGGGCGGCAGCACGACCGGTGGCAGCAGCACCAGCGGCAGCACCTCCGGCTACACCAGCGGCGGCTCCGGCAGCAGCCGCAGCGCCATGCGCGACATCAAGATCAACGGATGTCAGTACAACGGCGCGGGCAGCGTAAAGACCACGGTCAGCGCCACCAACAGCTCATCCACCACCAAGTACACGTACCTGCTGACGGTGAAGTTCACCGCGCCCGGCGGCAAGGACCTCGGCACCCGCCACCCGAGCATCCCCTACGTGATGCCGGGGCGCACCGACTCCACCGACGTGATCCAGTACGTGCCGTCCGACGCCGCCACCGCCGGTACGTACCGCTGCTCGGTGACCGACGTCCAGCGCACCCCGCTGTCCTGATGGCCACCGGGGAACGGCGGCCCGTCCGGGCCGCCATCGCGGCCGTGACGGCGGCCGCCGGCGCGCTCGGGCTGGCCGGCTGCGGTGCCCTGCTGCCCGGCGGCCACGCCCGCCAGGTGACACCGCCGCCGCCACCTCCTGGCTACAGCTACTCGCCGTCGCCCGGCTACGGCTCGCCCTCGTACGAGCCGACGTACTCCTACTCGCCGTCGCCGACGCCGGAGGAGACCTACGACCCGGACGGCCGCTCGGACGCGCGCGGCAGCAGCTGCCGCTACGACCTGTCGGCCCGCCGCCTCGAATACTCGGTCTCGGTGACCAACCCGTCACTGACCAAGACCTTCAAGTACGAGATGGCCGTCAACTGGATGAAGGCGCGGCCCGCCGACGGCACGGCGTTCGGGCTGCACCAGCGCAGCATCATCGTCCGGCCGGGGCAGACCGAGACGTACACGGCCACGTACAGCTACACCAACACCTCGACCCGGCAGCTGTGGTTCCAGTGCGAGATCCGCAGGGCGCGCAAGTCGGAGCTGTGAGGCTGCCGGGACGGGCCCGGTGCGCCCCGGGCGTCAGCGGACCCGGAAGTCCCGGGAGCGGGCCGCGAACAGTCCCGCCTGCTCCTTCGGCGGCAGGCTGCCCAGCGCGATGAGCTGCGGGGCGTGCGCCACGGCCTGCGCCCGCGCGGCCTCCCGCGACGCCCACAGGGCCCGTACGGTGCCCTGCACCGCGCCGCTCGGCTGGGCGGCGAGCACGGCCGCGGCACGCCGGGCCGCGGCCACCGCGCCGCCCGGCGGCGTCAGCTCCGACACCAGGCCCGTCTCGTAGGCGCGGCGGGCGCCGAGCCGCTCCGCCGTGCCCATCAGGGACAGCCGCGCGATCTCGCCGTACGGCATCCGCTGCGCCATGAAGACCGACTCGTACGCGCTGACCATCCCGTACGTCGTGTGCGGGTCGAAGAACGTGGCCTCCTCGGAGGCGACCAGGAACTCGCACTCGCCCAGCAGGTAGAACGCCCCGCCGCAGGCCATCCCCTCGACGGCCGCGACGACCGGCTTCCACAGGTCGTTCGCCTTCGGGCCGATGCCGAGCAGCGGGTCGTCGGCCGAGAACGGGGAGGACGGCTGCGGGACGTCCGCCGAGCGGTCGATACCGGTGCAGAACGCCGCCCGCCCGGCGCCGGTCAGGACGACGGCCCGTACGGCGTCGTCGGAACGGAACCGGCGCCAGACGGCCGCGAGCGCGCCGGCCGTCGCCGGGTCGACGGCGTTGTGGCGCTCGGGCCGGTCCAGCGTGACCAGGGCGACGCCGTCGGGCGCCGTCTCCACGCGTACGGACGGCTGCTCGTCCGGCGCCGTCTTCGCGCGTACGGACGGCTGCCCGCCCGGCGCCGTCACGGCCGCTCCAGCAGCCAGCGCGGCACGGTGACGCCCGGCGCCTGCTCGTGGAACGCCACCTTCACCGCGGCGCCGATCCTGACCCGGCCCGGATCGACGGAGTTCAGCGCGGCGTCCGGGGCCGCGACCAGGTTGCCGGCCAGGCGGATGCGCGGGGCGTCGGCCAGCTCCACCACGACGACGGTGTACGGGGCCTGCGCGGCGTAGGCGGGCAGCAGCGGCGGGTGCGGCACGACGTACGACCAGATGCGGCCCCGGCCGGACATCCGCCGCCAGCGGTGGTCGAAGGACTGGCAGTGCGGGCAGCACGGGCGGGGCGGGAAGCGCAGCTCGCCGCAGGCGGCGCAGGACTGGACGCGGAGTTCGTGGCGGGCGGCGTACGCCCAGAAGGGGGCGCCGTCGTCGTCGGGGACGGGAAGGAGCAGCCGCTCGTCCTGCCCGTTGTCAGTGGCCGGCCTCATGCTGGTGGACATGAGCACTCAACTCCTCAGCAGCAGAGCCGATGTGGGGACGCCCTCACCGGCCGTGACCAGGCAGGTGGCGGCGTCCGGGACCTGGGCGGTGCTGGTGCCGCGCAGCTGCCGGACGCCTTCGGTGATGAGGTTGAAACCGTGCACGTACGCCTCGCTCAGCCCGCCGCCCGCGGTGTTCAGGGGCAGCCGGCCGCCGATCTCCAGGGCGCCGCCCTCGGTGAAGGCCGCGCCCTCGCCGCGTCCGCAGAAGCCGTAGCCCTCCAGGGAGAGCGGGATCAGCGGGGTGAACGCGTCGTAGATCTGTGCCACATCGACGTCCTCGGGGCCGAAGTCGGCCTGTTTCCACAGCTGCCGGGCCGCGGTCCAGGCCGGTCCGGTGAGCGGGTCGTCGGTCCAGTAGTTGACCATGCCGTGGTGCTGGGCGGGCAGGCCTTGCGCGACGGAGTGCACATACACCGGGCGGTGGCGCAGGTCGCGGGCGCGTTCGGCGGCGACGACCACACACGCCAGCGCGCCGTCGGTCTCCAGGCAGTTGTCGAAGAGGCAGAGCGGCTCGCTGATCCAGCGGGAGGTCATGTACATCTCGCGGGTCAGCGGCCGGTCGTACATGATCGCGGCCGGGTTCTGGTTGGCGCGGTTGCGGCAGGCGAGCGCGACGTTGAAGAAGTGGTCCCGGGTCGCGCCGTACTCGTGCATGTAGCGCCGGGCGAGGATGCCGATCTCGTCGGCGGGCCGCAGCAGACCGAAGGGGCGGGTCCATTGGGCCGGAGTGGGCAGTTGGACAGCGGTGTTCCGCCACGGGCGGGGCCCCGAACCGCGCTTGCGCGAGCGCCAGGCGACACCCACGCTCGCCTGGCCGGTGGCGATCGCCGCCGCCAGGTGCGCGACGGTCGCGCACGAACCGCCGCCGCCGTAACCGGCCTTGGCGAAGAAGGTGACGTCCCCGGCGCCGATCGCCTTGGCGACCTCCACCTCGTCGGTGTCCTCCATGGTGTACGAGGCGAACGCGTCCACCTCGGCCGGCGCGATCCCCGCGTCGTCCAGCGCGGCGACGATCGCCCGGCACGCCAGCGCGCGTTCGGACTCCGGCAGCCGCTTGGCGAACGCCGTCTGGCCGGTCCCGGCTATCACCGCCGCGTCCTTGAGGGTCGCCCCCATCGCCACCTCCGTGGTCGGCCGTCCGTGCTGACAGCCGAGGAGGCTACCGCTAACCTGACGGGTAGTCAGCTCCCGGTGTCCGACCGGTTCTCTCACGGGAGGTTGTGCGATGCGCGGTGACCTGGACGAGCCCGGCACCACCGACCCCCGCGCCGACCTGGAGCACGGCACGGTCCCCCGGCTGGTGCGGGCCGCCGCCGAGCGGTACGGCCCGGCCGAGGCGGTCGCCGAGGGCCGCCACCGCCTGAGCTGGGCGCAACTGGGGGAGCGGGTCGAACGGGCCGCGGCCGCCTGCATCGCCGCCGGTGTCGAGCCCGGCGACCGGGTGGCCGTGTGGGCTCCCAACACCACCGAATGGATCACCGCGGCGCTCGGCGCGGTGACGGCGGGCGCCGTCCTGGTGCCGGTCAACACCCGCTTCAAGGGCGCCGAGACGGCCCACGTCCTGCGCCGCACCCGCGCCCGCCTGCTCTTCGTCACCGGCACGTTCCTCGGCACGTCCTACGTGGCCTCGCTGCGCCGCGCGGCCCGGGAAGGCGCCGGCCGCGGCCCGCTCCCCGGCCTGCCGGACCTGGAGCGGGCCGTCGTCCTCTCGGGAGACGCCCCGGACTCCTTCCACACCTGGCAGGACTTCCTGGCGGCGGGCGAGGCGGTACCGGCCGGCGCGGTGCGCGCACGGGCCGACGCCGTCCGCCCCCAGGACCCCTCCGACATCATCTTCACCTCCGGCACCACCGGCCTCCCCAAGGGCGCCGTCATCACCCACGCCCAGACCCTGCGCGCGTACGGCGTCTGGAGCGAACTCGCCGGCCTCGCGCCCGGCGACCGCTACCTGATCGTCAACCCGTTCTTCCACACCTTCGGCTACAAGGCCGGCATCATCGCCTGCCTGCTGCGCGGCGCGACGATGATCCCCCAGCCGGTCTTCGGCGTCCCCACCGCACTGGCCCACATCGCCGCCGAACGCGTCACGGTCCTGCCCGGCCCGCCCAGCCTCCACCAGCAGCTCCTGGACCACCCCGACCGGGCCCGGTACGACCTCGGCTCGCTGCGCCTGGTCGTCACCGGCGCCGCCGTCGTACCGCTGGAACTGGTCGAACGGCTCCGCGGCGAGCTGGGCGTCGGCACCGTACTGACCGCCTACGGCCTCTCCGAGAGCTCCGGCATCGCCACGATGTGCCGCCGCGACGACCCGCCCGCCACCGTCGCCGCCACGTCCGGGCGCGCCGTACCCGGCACGGAGCTACGGATCGCCGCCGCCGACGGCCGGACGGCGGCGGCGCCCGGGACACCGGGCGAGGTGCAGGTCCGCGGCTACCACGTGATGTCCGGCTACTACGAGGACCCGCCGGCCACCGCCGACGCGCTGACCCCGGACGGGTGGCTGCGCACCGGCGACGTCGGAGTCCTGGACGCCGACGGCAACCTGCGCATCACCGATCGCCTCAAGGACATGTTCATCGTCGGCGGCTTCAACGCCTACCCCGCCGAAATCGAACGGCTGCTCGCCCGCCACCCGGACGTCGCCGAGGTCGCCGTCGTCGGCATCCCCGACCCCCGGCTCGGCGAGGTCGGCAAGGCGTACACGGTCCGCCGCCCGCGCTCCACGCTCACCGCGGCGGAACTGATCGCCTGGGCGCGCCGGGAGATGGCCAACTACAAGGTGCCCCGGGAGGTCGCGTTCGTGGCGGCGCTGCCGCGGAACGCGAGCGGAAAGGTGGTCAAGGGGGAGCTGCGCGGGGCGGTTACGCTCACTCCCGCAACCTTAGAGATAGGCAGTTGATTACTCCCCCCGGCGCAGCCCCCGGCCTCCGACCGGGGGCTGCGCGCATCCGTCACGGGCCCCGGCGCGGTGGGGGCGTTCGGCCGTTGTCCCGATCCGGTGTTGTGAAGCGGCGCTCGCGTGGAAGGCGTGCAGTATGAGCACTCCTTATCCCGACGGCCCCGAACCCGGCGGCCCCGTGACCGACCCGCCCGGCCCCCACCCGGGACACGAACCCCACCCGGGACACGAACCCCACCCGGGACACGAACCCCAACCGGGACGCGACCCTCAGCCGGGACGCGACCCGAGCCCGCCCCCGCCCGGACCGAGCGACCCCATGGGCCCGGACCCGATCCCGCAGCCGTCCGACCCGGACGCGGCCCCCGAGCCCACGCCGCAGCCCGGCCCCCTCGCCTGACCGCCCCCGGCCCTCACCGCTGCCCGAAGCGCTCCCGCAGGGCCCCCTTGAGCACCTTGTTCAAGGGGCCGCCCCGCGGCAGCGCGTCCAGGATCTCCAGCTGCTCCGGCAGCTTCTGCGGCATCAGCCCCGCCCGCCGCAGATGAGCGGTGAGCGCGCCGAGCGTCAGGCCCTCCGGCCCCGGACCCGCCCCCGCCCCCACCTCGGGCCCGGCAAGAGTCACCACCGCACACACCCGCTCCCCCCGCTCCCGGTCCGGCAGGCCGATCACCGCCACCTCACCCACCGCCGGGTGCGTACGGATCAGCTCCTCGACCTCCTGGGCGGAGATGTTCTCGCCCTTCCTGATGACGATGTCCTTGAGCCGCCCGGTGATCACGAGGTGCCCGTCCGTACGCAGCAGGCCCAGGTCACCGGTGCGGAACCAGCCGTCCGCGTCGAACGCCCCGGCCGTCAGCGCCGGATCGGTGTAGCCGCGGCAGACCATCGGCCCGCGTACCGTGATCTCGCCCGGCTCGCCGGGCCGCGCCTCGCCGCCGTCCGGCCGGGCGATCCGGACCCGGGCCCCGGTCACCGGCTTTCCCACGGTGTGCGCCAGCTGCTCGTCGCTGTCGTACGGCGTGCCCATCGCGATCATGGGGCACTCCGTCATCCCGTACCCGTGCACCACCGCGCACTCCAGTTCCCGGCCCGCCGCGTGGTACAGCTCCGGCGGCAGCGGCGCCCCGCCCCCGGACAGCAGCCGCAGTGTGGGGACGAGCGCGACCGCGGGACCCGGCCCGGCATGCGCCCGGCGACGGCGGGCCTCATCGAGGAACGCCTGGTAGAAGGCCGTGCTGCCGCCTGCCATGGTGACTGAGTGCCGCCGGTACGCCTCGACCGCCGCCGCCGGTTCGAATGTGTCCAGCACGACGGCCGGGAAGCCGCTGAGCAGCATCGTGACCAGGTAGTCGGGCCCGGCGATGTGCGCGTACGGGAAAGCGATCGAGCCGGTGTCCGCGTCGGTCGTGCCCAGCGCGGTGGCCAGCCCGATGCCGCCCGCGAGGAGCGAGCCGTCGGTGTGCTCGACGCCCTTGGGCTCGGCGGTCGTGCCGGAGGTGTAGTAGATCCACGTCGGGGTGCTGCCCGGCCGTACAAAATCCGGCAGCGCGCCCCCGGAGCCGGGCGCGGCCTCCGGCAGCCCGTCGGCGACGGAGAGCACCCGCACACCGGCGGGCGCCGCCTTCCGCGCCGTGCCCGCGTAGTCGTGGCCGCGCCACTCGCCCGGCACGATCGCGTACGCGGCGGCCGACTGCCGCAGCGCGAAGCCGACTTCCCGTTCCCGGTGCAGGTGCAGGACGGGTATCTGTACGGCGCCGAGCCGGGCCAGCGCGAGGGACACCGCGACGGTCAGGGGCCAGGTGGGAAGCTGCCACAGGACGCGTGTGCCGGCGCCGATCCCCAGCCCGTGGAAACCGGCCGCCAGCCGCAGCGCCCGGTCCCGTACCTCCCCGAAGGTGACGGCCTGCCCGGAGCCGCCGGTGGTCTCGTCGAAGAACATCGGCTGCCGCGGGGACAGCTCCGCCCGGTACTCCGTCAGTTCCCACAGCGACCGCACACGATCGGGCTCGAACACGTCGCCTCCTAGGGGAGCGGGGGCGCGACGGTAGCAGAAGTCAGCAGATATGACGAGGCGTCAGTTCGGGGGAGGGGCGGAACATCCGCACGGACGACGGCGTTGGGGCCTGGTGACCTGGTCCACCCGCGTACGTGAGGAGACGGCCATGCCGTTGAGTACGGAAGAGCGCGAGGCCTTCCTGGCCGAGCCGCACATCGGAGCCCTGTCGGTGGCGTCGGGCGCGGCGGACCGCGCCCCGCTGACCGTGCCCATCTGGTACGGCTACGAGCCGGGCGGCGATCTGTGGATCACCACCGAGCGGGACTCGCGCAAGTACCGGCTGATCGCGGCGGCGGGCCGGTTCTCCCTGATGGTGGACCGGGTCGAGCCGACGGTCCGCTATGTGTCGGTCGAGGGCGAGGTCGTCTCGGCCGAGCCGTCGACGGACGAGGAGCTGCACGCGATCGCCGAGCGCTACCTCGCTCCGGAGGCCGCGGCGGCGTACTTCGAGAAGGTCCTGCCCACGTTCGGCCCGTCGGTGACCGTCCGGCTGCGGCCGCGGCGGTGGCTGTCGGCGGACATGGGAGCGCTGGTCTAGACCGTAGGGGCCGGCCTCACCCGGTCCGGCCCCCGTCGGTCGTACGTACTGCGGCCCGTGACGGGCCGGCGGGTTACGGGCGGTGGTTGTCCAGCGGGGCCATGATGTCCGCGTCCGGTCGGTGGTTGTCGGGTGCGACGGAACGGTCGGCGGATATCGGCCGGTGGTTGTCGCCCGTGACGGATGAGGTGACCGGCGTCGGCCGGTGGTTGTCGGCCAGGGCGGGAACCGCCGCCGCGCCCGTAACGGCAGTGGCGAAAGCAAGAGTGACAAGGGTGCGCTTGATACAACTCATGACAGCTCCTCCGTGGGGGAATCCCATATGAGTGACGCTAGCTTCTGGTGAGGCGTGTGTTCGATCCCCCCGGCCGGAAACGGCCGTACGGCGGGGGCGAAAGCGAATGTGCGGGTATGCCGCGGGGACCGGCTTCGATGGCTCCCCCCTGAGTGCCATCGAAACCGGCCCCCGCGATCCCCCGGATCCCCCCCGGATCCCCCGATCCCCGGATTCGGCCGTCCCCCCGGATCCCCCGATCCCCCGGACTGCCGAAACCGCAGTGGGTCTGGTGTGGAATTGCCCGCCGTACGGGCGGGGTGTCATTTCCCCCGTCACCCGCCCGTACGGCGTCGCGCTACTTCGGCTCGGCCACGGGCACGGTGCCCTCGTCCATCACGACGACACTGCCGTCCTCCGCGGCCGGCGGACCGTCGATGATCGGCCGGTGACTGTCCTCCGGCTTGATCGGCCGGTGGCTG
This sequence comes from Streptomyces paromomycinus, assembly GCF_003865155.1. NCBI lineage: Bacteria > Bacillati > Actinomycetota > Actinomycetes > Kitasatosporales > Streptomycetaceae > Streptomyces > Streptomyces paromomycinus. Next base: position 5,592,520 of record NZ_BHZD01000001.1, read on the forward strand.
TCCATGGGCTGGATGGGCCGGTGACTGTCCTCCGGCTTGATGGGCCGGTGGCTGTCGACGGTCTCCGGCTGGATCGGCCGGTGGCTGTCCATGGGCACGATGGGCCGGTGGCTGTCCTCCGGCTTGATGGGCCGGTGGCTGTCGACGGTCTGCGGCTGAATGGGCCGGTGGCTGTCCTGCGGCTGAATGGGCCGGTGACTGTCCTGCGGCTGAATGGGCCGGTGACTGTCCAGCGGTTTGACGATGTTCCTGTCGTCGTCCTTTCGAGCCTGATTCTGAGAGCTCACGGTGATCAACTCCGTTGTGTGGGCGCTGTGGCCCACCCGGCCGGCAACTCCCCCGTGGGTCGCCGGACGGGTGGACCATGGCCTTACACCTTGCGGTGGGGCCTGGTCACCGAGCCGCTTGCCCCCCGAGGCGGCGGATCGGTAATTAGAGAGTGGCCCCTCGCGATGAACGATCGATAAACGCCTGAAGCCCGCGGTCCGGGCGGCTTTTACACCAGCGCGACGGGGGCTGCGAGATGGTGTATCTCCCCGTCCACGGGCAGGCCCATCTGCTCGTGAATGGTCACGACTTCCTGCCAGCAGACCTTCGCGCGGCCGGTGTGCCCGATCTGGTTCAGGGCGTGCCCCAGCGTCGTCAGCGCGTCCGCCCGCCAGCGGCCGCCGCCGAGCCCCCGCAGGGCGGACAGCGCCTGCTCGGCGTAGTTGGCCGCGTTGGCCGGGCGGTGGGCCGCCAGGTCGACCTCGGCGAGCCGGAGGTAGGTCATGCCCTCCCAGAACCGCTGCCGGCTGTCGCGGAAGATGACGAGTGCCTCGGTCAGCTGCTGGGCGGCCTCGTCGAGTCTGCCGGCCAGCGTCAGCGCCATGCCCAGCGCGTACATCCCGTTGCCGAGGCGGCGGGTGGCGCCGACCTCGCGGAGGGCGGCGACACCCTGCTCGGCGAGCTGGATGGCGCTCTCGGTGCGCCCGGTGTCCAGGTGCAGCCGCGACAGGTTGCACAGCGCGCTGGCCTCGGACTGCTTGTTGTTGTTCTCGCGGAAGGCGAGCAGGGCCTGGTTCAGGTAGCCCTCGGCCGCCTCGAAGCGGTGCTGGATGCTGGCGATGATGCCGCGGTCGTTGGGGCCGTTGGAGGCGGAGAAGGAGTCCTCGGCGGCGAGTCCAAGCAGGGTGGCGAGTTTCGCGTGTTCGTCCGCCTCGTTGAGCCGTCCGGAGTGGGTGTAGATGGGGGCCAGCGCCCAGTGCGCCCGCGCTTCCGCGTGCTGGTCGCCCGCCCGGCGCGCCGCGGCCTGCAAGGTGAGGCTGGCCTGCTCGTACTGGCGGTTGTTGGCGCCGGACTCGGCCATGTCCCGGGTGAGGAGGAGCAGGTCGACGGCGCGCCGCAGCACCTTCTCGCCGGTGTTCTGCAGCGCGCAGGCGATCAGGCAGCGGGTCTCGTTGAAGAGCCAGCTCAGCGCCTCGTTACGGTCGGTGAAGACCAGGCCGGGGTGGTGCGGGGTCTCCGTGTGGTCGGCCAGACGGTCGCCGGGGCGCTCCAGCGCGTACATGTGGGCGGCGGTGGCCAGGTAGAAGTCCAGCAGCCGGGCCAGGGCGGCGTCGCGCTCCTCGGCCGGCTGCTCGTCGCGCTCCGCGCAGGAGCGGGCGTAGAGGTGCACCAGGTCGTGGAAGCGGTAGCGGCCGGGGGCGGCGGACTCCAGGAGGGAGGTGTCGACGAGCGATTCGAGGAGGTCCTCGGCGTCGTCGGTGGGCATGTCGAGGAGGGCGGCCGCGGCGGCGAGCGAGATGTCGGGGCCGTCGGCGAGGCCCAGGAGGCGGAAGGCCCGCGCCTGGCGGGGCTCCAGTTGCTTGTAGCCCAGCTCGAAGGTGGAGTTCACGGCGAGGTCGCCGGCGCGCAGCTCGTCCAGCCTGCGGCGCTCGTCGGCCAGCTTGCGGGCGAGGATCGAGACGGTCCAGGTGCGGCGGGCGGCCAGCCGGGACGCGGCGATACGGATGGCCAGCGGCAGGAAACCGCAGGCGCCGACCACGTCCATGGACGCCTCGCGCTCGGCGTTCACGCGCTCCTCGCCCACGATGAGCGCGAAGAGGGTGAACGCTTCCTCGGGGCTCATCACGTCCAGGTCGACCAGGTGCGCGCCGGCCAGGTCGATCATCCGGACGCGGCTGGTGATCAGGGCCGCGCAGCCGTCCGTACCGGGCAGCAGCGGGCGGACCTGGGCGGCGTCGCGGGCGTTGTCGAGCAGGACCAGCAGCCGGCGGCCGGCGAGGGCCGAGCGGTAGAGGGCGGCCCGTTCCTCGATGCCGTCGGGGATGGCCGCGCCCGGTGTCCCCAGCGCGCGCAGGAACGCCCCGAGCACCGCTTCCGGGTGGGACGGGGAGTGCCCGACGCCCTGGAGGTCCACGTACAGCTGGCCGTCCGGGAAGTGCACATGGGCGGCGTGCGCGACGTGCACGGCCAGGGTGGTCTTGCCGACGCCGCCGATGCCGGTGAGCGCCGAGACGGCCATCACCCGGCCCTCGGCGGTGGCGAGCTGCTCGCTCAGTTCCGTGACGAAGGCGGCCCGGCCGGTGAAGTCGGCGACGGTGGCCGGAAGTTGCTGCGGCCGTACGAAGGTCGGCTCGCCGGGCACCTGGCCGTCGTGCGGCACGGCGGGTGCGTCCAGCTCGGTGTCCGCGCGAAGGATGCGCTGCTGGAGTTCGGAGAGCGACGCGCAGGGGTCCACCCCCAGCTCATCGGCGAGCAGACGCCGGGTGTCGGCGTATACGGCGAGTGCCTCGGCCTGCCGGCCGCTGCGGTACAGCGCCAGCATGAGGAGTTCTCGCAGCCGCTCGCGCAAGGGGTGCGCCGCGGTCAGCGCGGTCAGCTCCGAGACGGCGTCGCCGTGGCAGCCCAGCTCCAGGTCGAGTTCCAGGCGCGTCTCCATGAGGGACAGGCGCCACTCCTCCAGGCGGGTGCGCTGGTTCTCCGCGTAGGGCCCGGCGAGGTTGGCCAGCGGCTCGCCGTCCCACAGGGCCAGCGCGGAGTCCAGGAGGTCCCGGGCGCGGCAGCGGTCGCCGGTGGCGCGGGCCTTCTCGGCGTCGGCCGCGTACTGCTCGGCGTGGTCCATGTCGAGGTCGAGCGGCTGGTTGCCGACCGGCCGCAGCGCATAGCCGCCGGACTCGCTGACCAGCGTGTCCGCGTCCGCCCCGAGGGCTTTGCGGATGCGTGAGGCGTACGTGCGCAGCGCCGCGAGGGCGGCGTGCGGCGGTTCCTCGCCCCAGAGGGCGTCGACGAGTTCGGACGCGGTGGCGGTGCGTCCGCCCCGCAGGAGAAGGGCGGCCAGCAGCGCACGCTGCTGCGGGGAGCCGGCCGCCAGTGGCGTCGCGCCGCGCCAGGCCCGTACGGGACCGAGCACGGTGAAGCGGAGCCGCTCCTGGCCCTGCCCCGGACCGTCGTCCATGGTGTCCCCCTGCCCTGTGCACTTCGTTCGCATCGGCCAGTCTGCCTTGTCGTAGCCCCTTACGTCAGTAGGGGTCCGGTCTCAGCACGTTCTCTCCACGCCCGGCGTTCGGGCTGGTGTTCGGCTGCGTGGCGGGCGGCGGGCCGGGACGGTCACCGGTGCCGACGCCCGTGCGGATGCGCGTGCAGCTGCCCGTGCGCGGTCCGCGTGCGGGCGCGGGCCCGAGCGTCGCTGCTCAGCCGCCTGCGGGGCCGCCCGGGGCCCGGCCGGCCCCCAAAACGGTGCTATCTGCACGCATTCCCTCCCGTCACTGCGTTGCTGACGGCCCGTCAGTTCGGCGCTACGGTAAAAAACATGGAGAGTTTTCCGAAGATAATCTCGGTGGACGACCACACGGTGGAGCCGCCGCACGTCTGGCGGGACCGCCTCCCCTCGAAATATCACGACATCGGCCCCCGAATCGTCCGGGCACCCCTGAAGGAAATGACCTTCGTGGGCGGCAGATTCGCGCCGAAGATGGGCCGGCCGGGGGACGAGGGACCGCTCGCCGACTGGTGGGTCTACGAGGACCTGCACCGCCCGCTGACCCGCCTGGACACCGCCGTCGGCTGCTCCCGCGACGAGATCAGGCTCGAAGGCATCACCTACGAGCAGATGCGGCCCGGCTCCTTCAGCGTCCCGGAGCGGCTGGCCGACATGGACGTCAATCACGTGCAGTCGGCGCTGTGTTTCCCCACGTTCCCGCGTTTTTGCGGCCAGACCTTCACCGAGGCCAAGGACCGCGAACTGGGGCTGCTGGGCGTGCGCGCGTACAACGACTGGATGGTGGAGGAGTGGTGCGGCCCGGCCGCGCGCGGACGCCTCGTACCGCTCGCACTCGTCCCGTTGTGGGACGCGCAGCTGGCCGCGCAGGAGGTGCGCCGGAACGCGGAGCGGGGCGTACGGGCGGTCTGCTTCAGCGAAATCCCGCCACATCTGGGCCTGCCCAGTATTCACACCGGCGACTGGGACCCCTTCCTGCGCGCCTGCGAGGAGACCGGGACCGTCATCGCCATGCACATCGGCTCCTCCAGCAGGATGCCGTCCACCTCCGCCGACGCGCCGCCCGCCGTCGGCTCCACGATCACCTTCGCCAACTGCTGCTTCTCGATGGTCGACTGGCTGATGAGCGGAGCGTTCGACCGCTTCCCCGGCCTGAAGATCATGTACGCGGAGGGACAGATCGGGTGGATCCCGTACATCCTGGAACGCGCCGACGTGGTCTGGGAGGAGAACCGCGGCTGGGGCGGCGTCGCCGACAAGGTCCTGCGGCCGCCCTCCGAACTCTTCGCCGGGCACGTGTACGGCTGCTTCTTCGACGACGCCTTCGGCCTGCGCAACCTGGACGCGATCGGCGTCGGCAACGTCCTCTACGAGACCGACTACCCGCACTCGGACTCCACCTGGCCGCGCTCCAGGGAGGTCGGCGAGGCCCAGATGGGGCACCTGGCGCCGGAGACGGTCGAACGGATCGTCCGCGGCAACGCCATCGAGCTGCTGGGGCTGACGCCGGAGGGGTTGTGGGCCGGGGCGGGTGCGGGGGTGTAGCGCCGGCGCGCGCCCGCGCGGCGTGACGCCTTTCGTGCACCCGGAACGACCCGAGACCTCCCCGCACGACGGCCGAGCGGTCACGATGGGAGGCCTGGGAGGTGACACACATGACGACGTTCGTGCTGGTGTCGGGCGGGTACACCGGAGGATGGATCTGGCAGGAGGTGGCGGACCACCTGCGCGCGGCGGGACACCGGGCGCATCCGGTGACCTTGACCGGGATGGGGGACCGCCGCCACCTGTCAGGCCCCGGCACCGACCTGAACACCCACATCGAGGACGTGGCGCAGGCCCTCGACCACATCGGCGCCGGTGAGCCAGGCGAGGCGGGGGAGACGGTCCTCGTCGCCCACTGCTACGGCGCCTACCCCGCGCTCGGCGCCGCCGACCGCGAGCCGGGCCGCCTGACCCGCCTCGTGTACGTGGACGCGGGCCTGCCCGCCGACGGCGTCTCCGTCCTGGACGCGCTGCCCGACCCGGCCGTACCGGACCGGCTGCGGCGCCGCGCCCAGGAACACGGCGACGGCTGGCGGCTGCCCCCGCCGGCGTTCGAGGAGACCGACATCTGGGGCAGCCTGGACGGCATCTCCCGGGAAGGGCTGGAGCGGCTGGCCCGCTTCGCCGCGCCCCAGCCGCTGGCCACCCTCACCCAGCCGGTCCGGCTGACCGGCGCCACGGCCGCCCTGCCCGCCACGGGCATCTTCTGCACCAAGAACGTCACCAGCACCGCGGCCCTCCGCGCCCTGGTGGACTCCGGCGACCCGCGCTTCGGGGCGTTCACCGACCCCCGGTACGGCTTCTTCGACCTCGACACCGGGCACTGGCCCATGCTGTCCTGCCCCGGCGAACTGGCCGACCTGCTGCTGCGGGCGGCGGCGGACGAGGGGGAACGGCTCGGGGCGCCCGCCTGAGGCACGTCCGGCCGGGGCACGTCCGGCCGGGGCACGTCCGCCGGAGACGCGTCCGCCTGAGGCCCGTCCGCCTGAGGCACGCCCGCCGGGGCCCCGCCGGCCCGTTCCGTGCGCCCCGGCATGATGGGGACATGAGCAACCGACCCGTACTCGTCTACGACGGGGACTGCGGCTTCTGCACCACCTGCGTGCGCTTCGTCGAACGCCGGATCCGCCCCCGCTGCACCGTATCGGCCTGGCAGTTCACCGATCCGGAGGCACTCGGCGTCACCCAGGAGCGGGCCGAGCACGAGGTGCTGTGGATCACCCCGGCGGGGACCGTGCACGGCGGCGCGCAGGCGGTCGCCAAGCTGCTGATGAGCGCGCGCGGGCCCTGGTCCGTCCCCGGCGCGCTGCTGACCCTGCCGCCGTTCCGCCAGGCCGCCCACGCCGTGTACCGCCTGGTCGCCGACAACCGCCACCGCATGCCCGGCGGCACCGCGGCCTGCTCGCTCCCCGCGCGCCTCAGGCCCTGACCGCCCGCGCCACCGCCCCGGCCGCCGCCACCGCCCGCACCCTTGCCTGACGGCCCGTCAGCCCACACCATGACCCCAGCCGCCGGCGACGGGCCGTCGGCCGAGCGCCCGGGGGTGGACGCGGACGTGGACAGCGCTACGGGAAGCGGCACACACAGCGACGACGGGGTGCGGGTGCTGCCCGAAGGGAAGCTGGCCTACGGCATCCAGCTCCCCGTGCAGTCGCAGAGCACCCTCTACACGGAGCCGTGGGAGGCCGGGGCGGGCCCCGCCGACCTCGTGGAGATCGCCCGCACCGCCGACCGCCACGGCTTCGCCTACATCGCCTGCTGCGAGCACATCGGCATACCGCGCCGGCTGGCCGCCGCCATGAGCACGGTCTGGTACGACCCGGTCGCCACCCTCTCCTACCTGGCGGCGGCCACCACCCGCGTGCGGCTGCTCAGCCACATCGCCCTGGCCGCCCTCAAGCACCCCCTGCTCAGCGCCAAGCAGTACGCGACCCTGGACCACCTCTCGGGCGGGCGGCTGATCCTCGGGGTCGGCGCCGGGCACGTACCGGAGGAGTTCGACGCCCTCGGCGTGGACTTCACGCGGCGCGGCGCCCTGCTGGACGAGGCCGTCGACGCCCTGAAGGCGGCGCTGGGCCCGGAAGAGTTCCCCTCGTATCAAGGGAAACGATTCGCCTTCACCGGACTGGGGCAGCGCCCGCGCCCCGTACAGGCGCCGCGCCCGCCGGTCTGGGTGGGCGGCTCGTCGCCCGCCGCCCTCCGCAGGGCGGCCGTACGCGGTGACGGCTGGCTGCCGCAGGGCGACCGCAGGGACCAGCTCCCGGCGCAGCTCGCGAAGCTGCGGCGGCTGCGGGCCGAAGCCGGGATCACCACACCCGCCGAGGCCGGCGCCGTCACCGAGCCGCTGTACGTCGGCGAGCCCGCGTGGGACACCGGCCGGCGCACCCTCACCGGGCCGCCTGAGCGGCTGGCGGAGTCGCTGCGCGAGTACAAGGCGATGGGGGTGCGGCAGATCCAGGTCCGGTTCCGCAGCCGGAGCCGCACCGAGTTGACCGACCAGATGGCGGCGTTCGCCACCGAAGTGGCCCCGCACCTCGACAGCTGAGACGCACGGCGATCCCGGAGGGACCGGTGCACATGGGGAAGCTGGACGGCCGGGTCGTCATCATCACCGGCGCCGCACGCGGTCAGGGCGAGCAGGAGGCGCGGCTCTTCGTCGCGGAGGGCGCCCGTGTGGTGCTGGGCGACGTGCTGGACGGGCCGGGGGAGGCGCTGGCGGCGGAGCTGGGGGACGGCCGCGCCCGGTACGTACACCTGGACGTGCGCCGGGAAGCGGACTGGGAAGCCGCGGTCCGGGCCGCCGGAGAGGCGTTCGGCACGGTCGACGGGCTGGTCAACAACGCCGGCATCCTGCGCTTCAACGAACTGGCCGCCACCCCGCTCGCCGAGTTCCAGGAGGTGGTGCAGGTCAACCAGGTCGGCACGTTCCTCGGGATGCGGGCGGTGGTCCCGGAGCTGACGGCGGCCGGCGGCGGCACCGTCGTGAACACCGCCTCGTACGCCGCGCTGTCCGGCATGGCGTACCTGACCGCGTACGCGGCGTCCAAAGCGGCGGTGGTCGGCATGACGCGGGTGGCGGCGATGGAGCTGGCGGGCCGGGGCATCCGGGTCAACGCGATGTGCCCGGGGGCCGTCGACACCCCGATGACCCGGCCGGAGCGGGGGCCCGCGGACGCGGCGGACCCCGCCGGTGCCTCCGCTGCCTCCGCTGCCCCCGCTGCCTCCGCCGCCCCCGCCGCCCCCGCCGCCTCCGCGCCGGACCTGGACGCGTTCTACGCGAAGGCCGTCCCCCTCGGGCGGATCGGCCGGCCGGAGGAGGTGGCCCGGCTGGCGCTGTTCCTGTCGTGCGCGGACTCCTCGTACATCACGGGGCAGCCGTTCGTGATCGACGGCGGTTGGCTGTCCGGCATCAGCCTGTACTGAGACGCGTACGCCGCCCGCCCGCACGTTACCTGATGAGCCGTCAGGTATTGACGCTCCCGGTGCCCGGTGCGAGAGTCGGACCCGACCTGACGGAGCGTCAGGTAATGACGCCAGGGCGGACGAGGGACGGTGAGCCCCCTTGGAATTCGGGCTGTTCGTACAGGGATATGTGCCCGCCGCGCGGGCGAAGGCCGACCCCGAGGCAGAGCACCACGCACTGATGGAGGAGACCGAGTACGTCATCCAGGCCGACCGGTCCGGGTTCAAGTACGCGTGGGCCTCCGAACACCACTTCCTGGAGGAGTACTCCCACCTCTCCGCCAACGACGTCTACCTGGGCTACCTCGCCCACGCCACCGAGCGCATCCACCTCGGCTCCGGCATCTTCAACCCGCTCGCCCCGGTCAACCACCCGGTCAAGGTCGCCGAGAAGGCCGCCATGCTCGACCACCTCTCCGGCGGCCGCTTCGAGTTCGGCACCGGGCGCGGCGCGGGCAGCCACGAGATCCTCGGGTTCATGCCGGGCGTGACGGACATGAACCACACCAAGGAGCTGTGGGAAGAGACCATCGCCGAGTTCCCGAAGATGTGGCTCCAGGACGAGTACCAGGGGTTCCAGGGGAAGCACTGGCAACTGCCGCCCCGCAAGGTGCTGCCCAAGCCGTACGGAGCCGCGCACCCGCCGATGTGGTACGCGGCCGGGTCGCCGTCCTCGTATGCGATGGCGGGGAAGAAGGGCCTCGGCGTGCTGGGGTTCAGCGTGCAGAAGGTCGCGGACATGGAGTGGGTCGTCGAGTCGTACAAGACGGCCGTCGAGCAGGCCGAACCGGTCGGCGCGTACGTCAACGACAACGTGATGGTGACCTCCACCGCCATCTGCGCCGAGACGCACCAGAAGGCCGTGGAGATCGCGGTGGGCGGCGGGCTGAACTACCTCCAGTCGCTGCTGTTCCGCTACCACGACACGTTCCCGCGCCCCGAGGGCATCCCGGAGTGGCCGGAGCTGCTGCCGGAGTACACCGAGGAGATCATCGAGCTGCTGATCGCCGAGGAGCTGATGATCTGCGGCGACCCGGACGAGGTCTTCCGCCAGTGCAAGCGCTGGGAACAGGCCGGCGCCGACCAGCTCTCCTTCGGCCTGCCCATCGGCGTCTCGCCCGAGGACACCCGCACCACCATCCGCCTCATCGGCGAGCACGTCATCCCGAAGATCGACACGGACCCGGTGCACCGGACCGCCCGCTTCCGGCAGAGCGCCGCCGGGCCGGACGCCGCACCGGGCACCGGACCGGCCGCTTGAGCGAAAGGGACCCCCGGGGATGCTCGACCACCTGATCAAGGGCGCCACGATCGTCGACGGCACCGGCGCCCCCGCGTACCAGGCCGACCTCGCCGTCCAGCACGGCCGCATCACCGCTATCGGCAGCATCGGCGACCCCGCCAGAACCACCGAGGACGCCCACGGTCTCGTCCTCACGCCCGGCTTCGTCGACCCGCACACCCACTACGACGCCCAGCTCTTCTGGGACCCGTACGCCACCCCCTCCATGCACCACGGCGTCACCACCGTCGCGGGCGGCAACTGCGGCTTCACCCTCGCCCCGCTCAACCCGGACCGCCCCGGCGACGCCGACTACACCCGCCGCATGATGAGCCGCGTCGAAGGCATGTCGCTCGCGGCACTGGAGCAGGGCGCGCCGTGGAACTGGTCCACCTTCGGCGACTACCTGGACGCCCTGGACGGCCGGACCGCCGTCAACGCGGGCTTCATGGCCGGCCACTGCGCGCTGCGCCGCCACGTCATGGGCCCGGACGCCATCGGCGGACAGCCCACGGACACCCAGCTGGACGCCATGCTCCGGCTCTTCCACGAGGCCATGGACGCGGGCGCCTGGGGCCTGTCCACCACCCAGTCCGCCACCCACGCCGACGGCGACGGGCAGCCGGTCGCCTCCCGCCATGCCCGCCCCGCCGAACTGCTCGCCCTGTCCCGCGCGGTCGCCGACCACGAGGGCACCCAGCTGGAGGCGATCGTCGCCGGCTGCCTCGACCAGTTCGCGGACGAGGAGATCGACCTGCTCGTCGAGATGTCGGCCGCCGCCGGGCGCCCCCTGAACTGGAACGTGCTGACCATCGACAGCGCCGTACCGGAACGGGTGCCCCGCCAACTGGAGGCGAGCGAGCGCGCCCGTAAGGCGGGCGGCCGCATCGTCGCCCTCACCATGCCGATCCTCACCCCCATGAACATGTCGCTGGGCACCTTCTGCGCCCTCAACCTCATCCCCGGCTGGGGCGACATCCTCGCCCTGCCCGTATCGGAGCGCATCGCGCGGCTGCGCGATCCGGCCGTACGCGAGGAGATGCTGCGGCGCGCGGCGAGCAAGGAGGCGGGCGTCTTCCGGCGGCTGGCGGACTTCGCCCGGTACGTCGTCGGCGACACGTACTCCGCCGCCAACCAGGGACTCTCCGGCCGGGTGGTCGGCGACATCGCCGCCGAACGCGGCCAGGACCCCTTCCGCACCCTGGTCGAGATCTGCGCCGAGGACGGGCTGCGCACCGTCCTGTGGCCGATGCCGACCGACAACGACCCGGACAGCTGGGCCCTTCGGCAGCGCACCTGGCAGCACGAGGACGTCATGCTGGGCGGCTCCGACGCGGGCGCCCACCTGGACCGGATGTGCGGCGCCCCGTACACGACGCGGTTCCTCGGCGACTGCCTGCGCGGCCGGCGGCTGGCGGGCCTGGAGCAGGCCGTACGGATGCTGACCGACGACCCGGCCCGGCTCTTCGGACTGCGCGACCGCGGCCGCATCGCCGTCGGACACCACGCCGACCTGGTCCTCTTCGACCCCGAGCGGATCGACGCCGGACCGGCGCGGCTGGTGCACGACCTGCCGGGGGACAGCCCGCGGCTGGACTCGGAGGCCGCCGGGATCGTGAGCGTACGGGTCAACGGCGTGGAGACGATCCGGGACGGCAAGGTGACCGGAGCGGTACCGGGAAAGGTGCTGCGATCAGGCCGGGACACCGAAACGGTGCGGACGCGGTGAGTACATCCTCTGGCGTGTCCGCCGAGCGGCTGCTGATCGGCGGCGAATGGACCGCACCCGCCCACGGCCACTACGAGGTGACCGACCCGGCGACCGAGGAGACCGTCGGGCTGGCGGCGGAGGCGAGCCGCGACCAGGCGTACGAGGCGGCCCGCGCGGCGCGCGAGGCGTTCGGGCCCTGGTCGCGCACGGCGCCCGGGACCCGCGCGCGGGTGCTGGACCGCGCCGCCGCCATTCTGGCGCGCACCATCGGCCCGTACACCCGGCTCGCGCAGGCGGAGACCGGCGCGACGACCGGCACCGCCCGCGCGATGCAGGTCGGCGTCGCCATCGCCCGCCTCAAGCGGTACGCGCGCGGAGCGCTGGAGCCGGTGGAAACCCCCTTACCGCCGCAGATCAACGAGGCGGGCCCGTTCGGGAAGGCCGCCGTCCTCGGCGCGCTCGCGGTGCGCCGCCCCGTCGGCGTCGTCACCTGCATCACCTCCTACAACAACCCCTGGGCCAACCCGGCCGGCAAGATCGCCCCAGCCCTGGCCATGGGCAACACGGTCGTCATCAAGCCCGCCCCGCAGGACCCGCTCTCCGTCCACCGCCTGGCCGAGGCCCTTCAGGAGGCCCTGGACGAGGCCGGTGCGCCACCGGGTGTCGTGAACCTCGTGACCGGCAGGGACCCGGCGGTCGGCGAGGCCGCGGTGGACGCGCCGGACGTGGACATGGTCAGCTTCACCGGCTCCACGGCCGTCGGGCAGCGCATCGCCGAGGTGTGCGGACGCGGCATGAAACGCCAGCTCATGGAGCTGGGCGGCAAGGGCGCCGCGCTGGTCTTCGACGACGCCGACCTGGACGCGGCGGTGGCCGGCATCGGCACCACGTACTCCTTCTACAGCGGACAGATCTGTACGGCGCCGACGCGCGTGCTCGCCCAGCGCGGCATCCACGACCGGCTGGTGGAGCGGTTGGCCGCGTACGCGACGTGCCTGAAGACCGGTGACCCGGCCTCGGCGGACACGGTCGTCGGCCCGGTGATCTCCGCCGCGCACCGCGACCGCGTCGAGTCGTACATCGAGCTGGGCCGGAAGGAAGGCGCCCGCCTGATCACGGGCGGCGACCGCCCGCCCCTCCCACGCGGCTTCTACGTGGCCCCCGCCCTCTTCGCCGACTGCACCCCCACCATGCGGGTCGTACGGGAGGAGATCTTCGGCCCGGTGGTCGTCGTCCTCCCCTTCGACGACGAGGAGGAGGCCGTCACACTCGCCAACGATACCGACTACGGCCTGCTGGACTATGTCTGGTCCGGCGACGTGGCGCGTGCGTTCCGGGTGGCGGGGCGGCTGCGCGCGGGCGGGGTCGGCGTCAACACGGTCGGCCGCAACATGGAGGCGCCGTTCGGTGGCTTCAAGCGGAGCGGGGTGGGGCGCGATGTCGGCTCGTACGCGCTGCACGCGTACAGCGAGACGCAGGCGGTGGTGTGGCCGGGGTGACACGGGCGGAAGACCGGGCGGGAAAATTTTGAATCAGGACGAAGCGGACAGCGCTGCGGTTCCCGCAGTCCGGAACTCGACGGTACGACCTTCAAGTTACCGCTCGTAACGGGTGACTGACCTTGCAAAGCGCGACCGATGAACAGCTCGCACCTCACGAAGCGAGGAAAACGGCGCCGCTCAGGGGTGGATCTCCAGCCCCACGATGCGGAAACAGCAGCCCTTAACGTCCTGTTCATGGTTCAGGTAGACCCCCGGCTCCCGGCCGGAGACACGGTGACGAGGGCCGCCGGCACGGCTGGTGACACGGCCGGTGGCGGCACCGGCGGAACCCGCGGCAAGGGCCTGAGCGGCAACTCCGTCGGCCTGCTCGGCAGCGCCGTCATCGGCGTCTCCACCGTCGCCCCCGTCTACTGCCTGACCTCGACCCTCGGCCCCACCGTCGGCGAGGTCGGCCTCCAGATGCCGGCCGTCTTCCTCGCGGGCTTCCTGCCGATGCTGCTGGTCGCCTTCGCCTACCGCGAGCTGAACAAGGCCGTCCCCGACTGCGGTACGTCCTTCACCTGGTCGGTGAAGGCGTTCGGCCCGCGCATCGGGTGGATGTGCGGCTGGGGACTGGTGATCGCCACGATCATCGTCCTCTCCAACCTGGCCGGCGTCGCGACCTCCTTCTTCTGGCTGTTGCTCGGCGAACTCACCGGCAGTGACGCCATCGCCGCCCTGGACGGCAACAAGGCCGTCCACGTCCTGACGTGCCTGGCCTTCATCGCCCTCGCCACCGCCGTCAGCTACCGCGGCATGACCGCCACAAAAGGCGTCCAGTACGCCCTCGTCGGCCTCCAACTGGCCGTCCTCGCCCTCTTCGTGGCCATGGCCTTCACCAAGGCCGGCTCCGGCGGCTTCCCCGGCTCCCTCCCCTTCTCCCTCACCTGGCTGAACCCTTTCTCCGTCCAGTCCTTCTCCGCCTTCACCGCGGGCCTGTCCCTCTCGATCTTCATGTTCTGGGGCTGGGACGCCTGCCTGACCGTCAACGAGGAGACCGCGGGCAGCGCCAGGACTCCCGGCCGCGCCGCGCTCCTGGCCATGGTCGTCCTGATCGGCTCGTACCTGCTGACCGCCGTAGCCGCCCAGATGTACTCCGGCGTCGGCACCGAAGGCCCCGGGCTGGGCAACCCGGACACCGCCGACAACGTCTTCGCGGCCCTCGCCACCCCCGTCATGGGCCCGGCCCTCGGCATCCTCCTCTTCGTCGCGGTCCTCGCCTCCGCCGCCGCCAGCCTCCAGACCACCTTCATCCCGGTGGCCCGCACGGTCCTGGCGATGAGCGCGTACGAGGCCCTGCCGCCGTCCTTCGCCCGCATCCACCCGCGCTTCCGCTCCCCGGGCCGCGCCACCGTCGCGGCGGGCGTCGCCACCGGCGTCTTCTACGCCGGGATGACCTTCCTCTCCCAGCACGTCCTGGTCGACACCATCTACGCCCTCGGCCTCATGATCTGCTTCTACTACGCGATCACGGCCTTCGCCTGCGCCTGGTACTTCCGCCGCGAACTGCGCCGCTCCGCCCGCGACCTGCTCGTCAAGGGGGTCTTCCCGATCCTCGGCGGCGTGCTCCTCACCGCCGTCTTCACCAAGACCCTCATCGACATGTGGAACCCGGCCTACGGCTCCGGCAGCTCCGTCCTCGGCGTCGGCTCGGTCTTCGTCATCGGCGTCGGGCTGCTGCTGCTCGGCTTCGTCCTCATGCTGGTGATGCGGCGGCGCAGCCCGGCGTTCTTCCGGGGCGAGGTGCTGACGCGGTCGACGCCGGTGATGGTGGTGGAGGAGTAGCACGGGCGAGACCGCCCCGCTGCCTCCGTACGGAGTCAGCGGGACGGCCCGGCCTGCTACCGCTCAGCCCCTGGGCAGGGTGTGCCACCCGGAGGCGCACTTGTACTTGGACCCGCCCTTGGTGGTGCACTCCTGCACCTCGATCTTGACCACGTTGGCGGCGAAGGTCCACGTGGTGCTGTTCGTGCCGCCCGAGACGCTCAGGTTCTCCGCACGCGTCCCGCCGTCGCTGTAGCGGGCCTTGAGGTACACGCGGGCCCCGTAGGCGTCGTTGGGCTTGGAGTCCTTGAGGTTGACCTTGACGAACACCCGGGACTGGGCATCAACCGCACCCCAGGCGTGGGCGCCGCCGATGTCCCCGGCCGTGTACTGGGCGTTCCAGCCGACCGCCGCATGGGCCGTACCGCCCGTGGCCCCCACCAGCAACGCCGCCCCCGCGGCGACGACGCCGGACGCCCGCACCACGCTCTTCCAGCTCTGTTTCATGTGCTCGACCACGTGTACTCCTAGGTCTCGGTCGGATTCGACGGCGTGCGGTCACCCGGAAGACGCGGCACGGCCTTGCACACGCCCGGTACCGGTGACGCACGTACGGCAGGACCACGCACACCTTCCGGGCCCACCGGCCGCGGCGGGCGGGTCTCGGATCGACCACCTGATCGCCGCGGCGGAACGAGACTGCGGGCCCGCCGGCCGGTGGGTCAACGAGGTCGGCTGTCCGGGACAGGCCGGACGGTGTCCGGGACAGGCCGGCGCATGTCCGGCCTGGTCAGGACCAGTGCTAGTGCCCGTGCCCGTGCGAGGTTGACCTGCTCCCTCCGGCCGCGGCGTACAGCGCCCGGATCAGACGGCCGTTCTCCGGCGCGGGACCGTCGGGGAACGGGAACCGGCGGCGGGTGTAGCCGTAAGCCAGTCCGTTGCGCGGGTCGGCGAACGCCTGTTGCCCGCCCGCACCGCTGTGCCCGAACGCGCCCTGCCCCAGCACCGGATACACCTCGGACGTGGCGTGGAAGCCGAGCCCGAACGCCTTGTGCTCGCGGGTGACCAGGTCAGGCCCGACGGAGTGGATCTGCGCGAACTCGGCGGCGGTGTCCGGCTTGAGCAGCGGCGCCAGGCCGTCCGTCGGGGTGATCGCCGCCGCGTACATCCGGGCCATGCCACGGGCCGAGGCCACGCCGCCGAACGAAGCCGGCCCGGCGGCCCGGACCGACCGGAAGTTCGGCAGCCGCCACAGCTCCGGGTTCCGCGGGTGGTGGCGGTTGAACGCGATACCGGACAGCGAGTCCGGCCCGGTCGCGCGCGCCGCCAGTTCGGCCAGCCGCTCGGGGGTCGGCGTCATCGGCTGCGCGCTCAAGTAGCGGTGCTCCTGGTCGTCCGGCAGCCCGAGATGGAAATCCACCCCGTACGGATCGCGTACGCGCTCGGCGAAGTGCTCCTGAACGGTCCGTCCGGTGGTACGCCGTACCACTTCGCCGGTCAGCGCCGCGATGACCAGCGCGTGGTAGCCGAACGCGCTGCCCGGCCGCCAGTACGGGCGCTGCCCGGCGAGGCGTTCGGCGACGACCCGGTCGTCGGTCAGCTCGTCGAGCGTGAACCCGGCGTCCGCGCCGACCAGACCGGCGCGGTGCGACAACAGATCCCGCAAGGTGACGTCCTGCTTACCCGCCACACCGAACTCCGGCCAGTAGTGACCGACCTTCCGGTCAAGGCCCAGCACGCCCTCCTGCACGAGCAGGGCGACCACCAGATGTGCGGCGCCCTTGCTCGCCGAGTACGCGCCGAGGAGGGAATCTCCGATGATCTCCGGTCCGGTCCACAGGTCCACGACCCGCTCGCCGTGTCGGTACGCCACGAGCTGCGCGGCGAAGTCGCCGCCCTCCTCGGCCGCGACCGCCGCGAACTCGTCCCGCACCGCCCGGAAACCGTCGGCGACGGAGCCCTGAGGTGCGCTGCCGTTCCCCATCTCTTGCCTCCCGGCATCGAGCATCGACCTGCGACCGGCCGCGATGCCGTCCGGCCGCACCTCACGAAGCCCGACCCTAAGCCATTAGTAACCACCGGTCACTAATGGCTCCGCCAAGGTTCCGCCAACAGTCCGGTTCCGTATAGTCGTGGCCATGCCCGATCCCGCGACCCCCCGACCGCGCCCGGGCCGCCCCGCGCGGCTCAACCGCGAGCGGATCGTGGACGCGGCCGTCGCGGCCGGACATCTCGACACCCTGACCATGCGCGCCCTCGCCGCCCGCCTGGACGTCAGCCACGGCGCGCTCTACCGCTGGGTCAGCAATCGCGACCAGCTCTTCGACCTCGTCAGCGACGTGATGGTCGAACGCATCCTGCCCACCGGGGGCCCGCCGGGCGGCTCACCCGACGACTCACCCGACGGCGCGCGCGACGCCGACTGGCGCCCCTGGCTCGCCCGAGTCGCCTGGTCCATGCACGACCAGTTCCTCGCCGTACCCGGCTACGCCACCCGCCTGTCCCGCCCGCACCGCCACAACTCCGACGCCCTCGGCCGCCTCCGGCAGGAAGTCGTCACCGCCTTCACGAACGCCGGCGTCGCCCCCGAACTGGCCGAGCAGAGCTGGTACATCTTCATCACCACGGTCGTCGGCTGGCTCGCCGTCCAGGAAACCCCGTCCGACCTACCTTTCAACCACGGCGCCCCACGCTTCGACCTGTTCCTCGACACCCTCCTGAGGGGCCTGCCGGCACGCGAGCCGGGCGCGGGGCGCATCCCGCCCGGCTACTCGGCTTCGAACTCGTACCGCAGCTCGTAGAGGTGCCCGGCCTTCGTCAAGACGCTGACCTCGATGGGCCGATCGCCCTCTCCGTAGACGACGCGCAACGTACGCAGCACGGGCAGGTCTCCCGGCAGCTGGAGCAACGCGTACTGCTCCTGAGTGGGCACACGCGCGGAGACCCGGTCGACGCTGCGCACTGGAGGGTGGCCCAGCTCGGTGAGCAGTGCGGGCGTACCGCCCTTGATCTTGCGAAACTCGGTCATGGCCGTGCCTCTGGCGATCTCCACCGGGTAGTACGACGCGACGAGCTCGGCCGGCTCGTCGTCGACGCACAGCACTTGGCGGCGCAGTACCGCCGTGCCGCCCTCCGGCAGCCCCATGGCCTCGGCCACGTCCGCGGGCGGGGCCACTTCCCCCACCTCCAGCAGCTGGCTGTGCGCCCGCTCGCCGGGCCTGGCCGCCTCGGTGAGCCAGCGGTAAGGCTTTCCGGTGCCCGCCGGTGCCATGTACGCCGCCGGCCGCATCGTCCGCTGCCGGTGTTCGCGCACCGTCACGGAAGCACCGGCCCGCCCGACGACCAGTTGCTCGTCCTTGAGGAGAAGCAGTGCTTTCTGCACAGTGGCGTTGGACGCGCCGAACCGCTCCTTGAGCTGAGCTGTGGACGGCAGCTTGGCGCCCGGTGCCAGGTCGCCGTTCATGATCTCGTCGCGCAGGTCGGCGGCGATGCGTTCGTGCAGTGAGCGGGGGTCGAGGGGGCTCGGTTCGGTCCTGGGCACGGTCACTCGATCCTTATCTCGTAGCGCAGCCGCTGGCGCGCGGCGGGCATGGTCATCATGTCGGCCTGAATCGGCCGGTCCGAGTGGTTCAAGGTGAGCCTGGTCAGGCGCAGTACCGGCTCGTAGCCGATCTGCAGGGTCTCCCGTTCCTCCTGGTCGGGCATGCCGGCCTGTACGTCCTCGCGGGCCCGGGCCCCGGTGTGTCCCAGCCGCGCGAGCAACCTGACCGCTCCACCTGGGATCTTCGTCGTCTCTGCGAGTCCCGTCCCCCGGGCGATCGCCACCGGATAGTACGTGTCCGTCAACTCGCAGGGCCGGTCGTCCAGGTACATGACGCGGCGCCGGACGACGACCGGCGCCCCCTCAGGGACATCCAGCAGCCCGGCGACGTCAGCAGATGCCGCGACTTCGCCTGCGTGGATGATGCGCTGACTGCCGCGACGTCCTCTGGCGGAGGCTTCGGCTGCCCAGGTGTCGGGAGGCGAACCTTCGGCGGGTGCCACGTAGGGCATCGAAGTGGAGACCCAGTCATTGCTGTTCACGGCATCCTCCAGCTTTCGGGCGTTCGGCAGGCCGGGCAGCCGACCTTGCCGCTTTACACGGTAAGTGACCAAGCTCCGTACGCGGAGGGAGGAGTGGGCGTTGAAGCTTGCTGCTATTCGCGAAAGGCAGTATGGTCCGGCCGAGGGTACAGCCCAAGAGCTAGGCGGTGATCAACCGTGTCTCTGTCACGGACCCGACGCTTCTCCCGGAGACGGACATCTGTCCGCGCGGCGCGCGACTTCGTCAGCAGCTGCCTTGCGGAATGGGGGATGGCCGACCGGCTGGAGGACATACGGTTGTGCGCCTCAGAGCTGGCCACCAATGCGGTGCTGCACGGGGTGCCGCCCGGACGGGAGTTCTGTGTCCAGATCGAAGTCCGGGGCGACCTGGTTTTCCTGGGCGTCCGGGACAGTGGCGACGGGCTCCCGGAGGGCCGACCGGAGTCAGCCGAGCTCAGCGCCGGAAGAGGGCTGTTTCTGCTACGCGCACTTGCTGACGATTTCGGAGTCACCCAGCATGTTGTCGGTAAGACGGTGTGGGTGGTGTTCAAAAACGGCGGGTGCGCCGAAGCTGTGCCGGAGCGGAAGCCGACCGGAGCGTGAGCGACCCGTCGCCCCCTCGGCCGAGGCGTCGGCGGAAGTCATCGCAGAGACAAGGAAGAACGCATGAGCCACGTTGACGACGCGTCCGAACTCTTCGCGAGATGGTGGAAGTCCACGTACAGCGACAGCGGTGCCCAGTGCGTCGAGTGCGCCACCCTCGACGCCGGGACGGTGGCCGTACGGGACAGCAAGAACCCGAACGGGCCGGCGCTGCTGCTCGGCCGCGAGCAGCTGTCCGCGTTCGTTTCCGCTGTGGCCGGGGGCCGGTTCGGCGGTCTCGGGTAAGGAGTTACGCGCGGCCGGCTGCGCGCCCTGCTGTCTGCTCAGGACTTCACAGTCGCCACGTGTCGGACTCGTTCACTCAGGGCGCGTACCGCCTTGGCGCGGTGGTGCGGGCGGATGCGGGTGCGCAGCGTCGCGAAGTGGGCGTCGCCGCGGGCGGAGGAGATTTCCGTGTAGTCGTCGAGGAAGCGGTGCCAGGTCGCGCAGGCCGCGTCGAGGTGGCCCAGTTCGAACTGGCGCTGTGCGAGGAGGGCGTGCGAGTGGACGCGGCCCTGCCGTTCCTGGCGGGGCTGGGCTTTCAGGGAGCTGTTCAGGGCCTTGATTGAGCCGGGCAGATCCTTGAACTCGTAGAGCACGTGCGAGACGTGGAAGAGGTACGCCGACGCGTCGTACCCGCCGATCGACTCGCGCCGGGAGTCCGCCTTGGAGAGCGCGGTCTCCGCCTCCCGGAGCCGGGTGATCGCCGTGTGCCGGTCCCCGGTCATCGAAGCGGCGTGGGCCTGCTGCCCGCGCAGAAAGGCCACCAGGCGCGGCCCGGCCGAGGGGGCTGCGGCCGCGGCCGAGTCCGCCAGCTCCAGGGCCTTCGCGCCGTAACCGAGGCTGGACGCCTGGAGCGACATGCCGCGCAGCGTGCGGCAGTACGTGAGGTGATCCTTCGCCTCACCGGCCAGGTGCAGGGCCTTGACGTAGTAGCGCTGCCCGAGACCGTGCGCCCGCTCGTACATCGCCATCCAGCCGGTGAGGTACGTCAGGTCGGAGGCCGCCGCGAGCAGGTCGTCGTGCACCTGCTCCGACGCGGGGGCCGTCAGCCACGGCCTCACGGAGTTCACCAGGAACGCCGCCGCCATCGGTCGCGCGTGACCGCCCCCGAACTCGTCGAGGATGTCCGCCACCCGGTCCGTCACCGCCCGGACCGTCTCGACCTGCGCCGCCCCGACCCGCCCGGCCCGCCCCGGACGCGCCACCGCCTCGGCCCGCCCGGCGAGGTCGGAGAAGAGCGGCACTGCCAGAGCGGCCGAGTAGAGACCGGCCTGGAGGACGCCTCTGCGGGACGGGTCCATGTCGTCGCGGCTCAGGTCGAGGAGTTCTTCGACGGCCGCGTTCCTGGCCGGTGCCGCTCCGCCCGGCCGGGTGGGGAAACCGGCTTCGGCGTGGGTGACGGGACGTCCGAGACGCCTGGCCAGGGCTTCCAGGACGACGGGCCGGACCTGGGGCCTCGGCATGGTGCCGGAGAGCCAGTGGGCGACGGCCGACTGCTCGTAGCGGAGGGTGAGCCCCGCTTCCGCCCCGGCACGGTTCACCGCGTTGGCGAATTGCTGCTCGGTCCACGCGGCCTGCCGGAGCAGGAGCGCGAGACTGGTGTTCGATGTGCGCCGACTGGTCGCCATGCTCAACTCCCGGCAGCATTCATGGCTTTCATGTCTCTGCCCGCCTCCCACGGTACCCGCGCGGGTGCCACACAGAGTTATCTCTGTGCACGGACAGGGCACCACGAACGAGGTGGCCCGGTACCCAGGTGACGAGGAAGCAGCGGTGAGGGACATGGAGCCACGGGAGCAGGCGGGGGCGGCGTCGGTGGGAGTCGACTTCGAGGCGGCGCGCCGCACCATCGGCGTGATCAGGGCGCAGGTGCGGAGCTGCTCGGCGAAGGAGGACACGGCGCGGCTGATGGGTGAGGCGCGGGCCATCCTGTCCCAGTTGATCCCCTTGGTCGATGAGCGTGTAGGGCGGCTGCCCCGCACGTCGCTGGAGTGGGACCGGGGCTGCGACACGGTCTCGCGCGCCCGTACGGCGCTGACCTGGACACATACGGGCAACAGCATCTCGTACCTCGGCTACGTCGCCCACGTCGCCGATCACCTGCTGAGCTACTTCCCGGATCGGGGGCCTGAAGCAGGGCCGTGAGGCGGCGGGGTCAGCCTCCCCGCCGGCCCAGGAAAATCGGGTTCGTCATGGCCGCCATCGGGCCCGGCGCCCCCGCCGTCGTCGCCGGATGCCGTACCTCGGCGCGTACGTAGGCGGCGTTGGCCGGGGTGGTGTGCCACGTGGTGGTTTCTGTGGCGGGGGTGGTGAAGCGTTGGCCCTGGTCGGTGAGGAAGCGGACGGTGCTGCCGGGTGGGGCGCCGGTTACGTCCAGCCGGACGGCGACTTGGGCGGAGTCGCGTACCGGGAGGCGGTCGCCGATGGTGGCGTGTTCGCCCTTGGGGCCGGTGGCGGTGAAGCGGAGGGTCAGGGCGGCGGATTCGGCGAGGTAGGTGTGGCCCTTGCGGATGCCGGTGAGGATCGCGTCGCGGGACAGGTCGTCGGCGAGGACGACCGTCTGGGGGAGGCCGATGACGTCCGGGTCGCGGTGGGCGTCGCTGTGGCCGACGGCGGGGAGGAAGCGGCCCCGGTCCTGGGCGTACGCCACCAGCGCGTTGTCCCATTCGGCGATGGCGACCTCGTCGTCGAGGGTGAAGGGGCCGTTCCAGACTTCGACCGCGTCCGCCTCCGCGTAGCCGAACTTCCAGTTGCAGCCGATGCAGGTGGCGTGCGGGTGGGCCGGGATGACGAGGCCGCCCGCGCGGTGGACGCGGCGGGCGAAGCGGGGAAAGGCGCCGTCGGCGGCCCGGTAGCGCCAGTCGATGAAGACGCCGGGGTCGGTGCCCATCGCCACCATGTGGCCGTTGCGGGTGGTGACCTCCTCGCCGGTGAGGATGAGCAGGTCGTCGCCCCACAGGCCCTCCCACGCCCGGTGCGAGGAAGTGGTGTTGTGCTCGGTGGTGGTGATGAAGTCCAGGCCGGCGGCGCGGGCGAGGGCGGCGATCTGGGCGGGGGTGCGCTTGCCGTCGGAGTGGACGGAGTGGAGGTGGCTGTCGCCCCGGTACCAGGAACGGCCGCGGCCCTTGGCGCGTTGGGGAGGGTAGGAGGGGACGGGCGGGGCGGAAGGGGGGCCGTATCGGAGGGTGATGGTCACTGCATAGGTGAGGCCCTGCGGGGCGACGGTGTACGGGCCGAGGGCGATGTGCCAGGTGCCGGGGTTGAGGGGACCGGGCAGGTAGCCGGGCGTCGCGTCGTCGGCGCGCAGGAAGAACTCCGTACGGGCGCCGCCCGACCAGCCGCGGAAGCCGCGTCCGCCGAGGTCCGTGCCGCGTGTGTCGAAGATGCCGATGTCGCAGGCGTTGCCCGCGGTGCCGGGCGGGGTGGCGGGGCGGTCGTAGGTGTAGGAGACGGCGATCTCGCGTACGCCGTCGGGGATTTCGACGGGGAGGTAGACGTAGTCGGGGGCGCCGGTGGGGAGCCGGCCGGCGATCGTTCGGGTCTCCGTGCGGCGGTTCTCGCCGGTGCGGCCGCCGGCTGCGGCCGTCCCGCCGCCCTCGTCGGCTGCCGCGAAACTCACACCGTTCAACGTAAGCGCCGCGGCGGCTCCCGTCACCAGGAGCGCGCGGCGTCCGGGCGAGCCGCTGGTTCTGTCGTCGTCGCACATGGGGCATCACTCCCGGGCAGGGGTGGCGGAACCGGCGTAAGAAAATCCACGAAGGAAACTCTCGTATTCAGTCGTGAACGGGCGGACAAGGGAAGGGGGCCGGGCAGAAACGCTCTCGTGTGGCGCCCCGCATGGCGCGTTCCGCCGCCACGGCACCGGCGCCTCATGGACGCTGTCCCGTCCCGGCGGTAGGAAGGGAGCACTGCCGACGCGGAGGTACGCCCAGTATGCGGATCTCGACCACCATCATCCTGACCGACGAGACCGTCCGGCCCGACCGGCTGGCCCGGGAGCTGGAGCAGCGCGGGTTCGCCGGGCTCTATCTCCCCGAGCACACCCACATCCCGGTGAGTCGCGACACGCCCGCCCCCATGGGTGAGCCGCTGCCCCGCGAGTACGGGCGCACCCTCGACCCGTTCGTGGCCCTGGGGCAGGCCGCCGCCGTCACCGAACGGCTGACGGTCGCCACCGGCGTCACCCTCGTCGCGCAGCACGATCCGATCGCCCTGGCCAAGCAGGTCGCCACGCTGGACTTCCTGTCGGGCGGGCGGTTCACGCTCGGGGTGGGGTACGGCTGGAACGTGGAGGAGGCGGCGGACCACGGCGTCGAGTGGTCGTCGCGACGCGCGCTGGTGCGGGAGCGGATGCTGCTGATGCGCGCCCTGTGGGCGGAGGAGCCGACGGCGTACGAGGGCCGGTTCGCTTCCGTACGGGCCAGTCTGGCGTATCCGAAGCCGGTCAAGGGCACGCCGCGCACCCTGCTCGGCGGAGCGCCGGGGCCCCGGCTCTTCGCCGGCATCGCGGAGTTCGCGGACGGCTGGCTGCCGATCGGCGGCGCCGGCCTGGCGGAGGCGCTGCCGGCCCTGCGGCAGGCGTGGACGGACGCGGGCCGGGACGGCGCGCCGGTGGTGGTGCCGTGCGGGGTGCAGCCGTCGGCCGGGAAGCTGGCGCGGCTGCGCGATCTGGGCCTGGAGGAGGTCGTCGTATGGCTGCCGTCGGAGGGGGAGGCGGAGGTGCTGCGGACGCTGGACGAGTACGCGCAGTATCTGTGAGGGGCGAGGGGCGAGGGGCGAGGGGTGAGGGGTGAGGGCTGAGGACGGGCTGGGCACCCGGCGCGCCCTCGCACACGGTCGTACCGCCCCCGCCCAGGCTGCCCGCCCACAGCCCGGAGGGAACCTCCGCATGAAGTGATCAGTGGCACACCGTCGCTGGCCATCCGGTCGGCGGCACTGTCGGTGGTCGCTCGTATGCTCGTTGGATGACTAGCAGCGCGCAGGTACCCGGACAGGGGACGGACCGGATGGCGGTCCCCACCGGCACGCCCTCTTCCGCCACCGCCCCCACCGCCAACGCCATGCGCCGCGCCCTCAAGCGCGCCCGCGACGGCGTCGCGCTCGACGTCGGGGAGGCCGCCGTGCTGCTCCAGGCGCGCGGCGACGACCTGCGCGACCTGTGCGCGTCCGCGGCCCGGGTGCGCGACGCGGGGCTGGCGGCCGCCGGGCGGCCCGGTGTCATCACGTACTCCAAAAGCGTGTTCATCCCGCTCACCCGCCTGTGCCGCGACAAGTGCCACTACTGCACGTTCGTCACCGTCCCCGGCAAGCTGCGCCGCGCCGGTCACGGCATGTTCATGTCCCCGGACGAGGTGCTGGACATCGCCCGCCGCGGCGCCGAACTGGGCTGCAAGGAAGCGCTGATCACGCTCGGCGACAAGCCGGAGGACCGCTGGCCCGAGGCGCGC
Source organism: Streptomyces paromomycinus (assembly GCF_003865155.1). Taxonomy (NCBI): domain Bacteria; kingdom Bacillati; phylum Actinomycetota; class Actinomycetes; order Kitasatosporales; family Streptomycetaceae; genus Streptomyces; species Streptomyces paromomycinus. The sequence continues at coordinate 5,617,481 of NZ_BHZD01000001.1, forward strand.
GAGTGGCTGGAGGCCGAGGGGTACGACTCCACGATCGCGTACGTACGGTCGATCGCCATCCGCATCCTGGAGGAGACCGGGCTGCTGCCCCACCTGAACCCGGGCGTGCTGTCCTGGACGGACTTCCAGACGCTCAAGCCCGTCGCCCCGTCCATGGGCATGATGCTGGAGACCACCGCCGAGCGCCTGTGGAGCGAGCCCGGCGGTTCGCACTACGGCTCCCCGGACAAGGAACCGGCCGTGCGGCTACGCGTCCTGGAGGACGCCGGGCGCTCCAACGTGCCGTTCACGTCCGGCCTGCTCATCGGCATCGGCGAGACGTACGAGGAGCGCGCCGAGTCGCTGTTCGCGCTGCGCAAGGTGCAGCGCGCCTACCACGGCATCCAGGAAGTCATCGTGCAGAACTTCCGCGCCAAGCCGGACACGGCGATGCGCGGCATGCCCGACGCCGAACTGGAGGACCTGGCCGCCACCGTCGCCGTCGCCCGGCACATCCTCGGCCCGTCGGGCTGTATCCAGGCGCCGCCCAACCTGGTCGACTCCGAGCACGCGCTGCTCATCGAGGCGGGCATCGACGACTGGGGCGGTGTCTCCCCGGTGACGCCCGACCACGTCAACCCCGAGCGGCCGTGGCCCCGGATCGAGGAACTGGCCGAGAAGTCCGCCGCCGCGGGCTTCGAGCTGCGCGAGCGGCTCGCCGTCTACCCGGAGTACGTCGAGCGCGGCGAGCCCTGGCTCGACCCGCGCCTGCTGCCGCACGTACGGGCCCTGGCCGACCCGGAGACCGGGCTGGCCCGCCCGGACGCGAAGGTCGAGGGCCGCCCCTGGCAGGAGCCCGACGAGGGCTTCTCGATGGCCTCCTCGGGCCGTACGGACCTGCACCGCACCATCGACACGGACGGCCGCACCGGCGACCGCCGCAACGACTTCGACGAGGTGTACGGCGACTGGGAAGCCCTGCGCGAGGCCGCCGCGCCGGGTATGGCGCCCGAGCGCATCGACACGGACGTCCGGGCCGCCCTGGCGCAGGCCGCCGACGACCCGACCAAGCTCTCCGACGCCGAGGCGCTGGCCCTGCTGCACGCCGACGGCCCGGCGCTGGACGCGCTGTGCGGCATCGCCGACGACCTGCGCCGCGCCACGGTCGGCGACGACGTCACGTACATCGTCACCCGCAACATCAACTTCACCAACGTCTGCTACACCGGCTGCCGTTTCTGCGCCTTCGCCCAGCGCCGTACGGACGCCGACGCCTACACCCTCTCCCTCTCCCAGGTCGCCGACCGCGCCCAGCAGGCGTGGGACGTCGGCGCGGTCGAGGTCTGCATGCAGGGCGGCATCCACCCCGACCTGCCCGGCACCGCGTACTTCGACATCGCGCGCGCCGTCAAGGAACGCGTCCCCGGGATGCACGTCCACGCCTTCTCGCCGATGGAGGTCGTCAACGGCGCGACCCGCACCGGCCTGTCCATCCGCGAGTGGCTGACCGAGGCCAAGGCCGCCGGCCTGGACAGCATTCCCGGCACCGCCGCCGAGATCCTCGACGACGAGGTCCGCTGGGTGCTGACCAAGGGCAAGCTGCCCACCGCCACCTGGGTCGAGGTCATCAAGACCGCCCACGAGCTGGGCATCCGCTCGTCCTCCACGATGATGTACGGCCATGTCGACCAGCCCCGCCACTGGCTCGGCCATCTGCGGCTGCTGGCCGAGATCCAGCAGGAGACCGGCGGCTTCACGGAGTTCGTGACGCTGCCGTTCATCCACACCAACGCGCCTGTCTACCTGGCCGGCATCGCCCGCCCCGGCCCCACCACCCGCGACAACCGCGCCGTGACGGCCATGGCCCGCGTCCTGCTGCACCCGCACATCCCCAACATCCAGACGAGCTGGGTCAAGCTGGGCACGGAAGGCGCCGCCGAGATGCTCCGCTCCGGGGCCAACGACCTCGGCGGCACGCTGATGGAGGAGACCATTTCCCGGATGGCGGGCTCCAGTTACGGTTCCTACCGCTCCATCCAGGACCTCGTCGCCATCGCGGACGCGGCGGGCCGCCCGTCGCGGGCCCGCACGACGACGTACGGCCCGGTGGCGGCGGAGCGGGAGGCGGCGGCGCTGGCCTCGGACGGGCATCTGCCGGAGTTGTTGCCGGTGGTGGAGTAAGGGACAGGCCGGGCGCGGCCGCCTACCGCTACGGTTACCTCCCAGAGCCCGCCGGGGGAGTGCGGGCGCCGGAGGTGAGCGGTGGACCGCAGGCGGCTCTCGCGCCAGGAACTGATCCGGGCCCGGAGCGGGGACGGGTTCGTCGGCCGGGAGGGCGAACTGGCCGCGTTCCGGGCGAACCTCGCTCGCGATCCGGCCGACCCGGACTTCCGCTTCCTGCATCACCTGCACGGCCAGGGCGGCGTCGGAAAGACCTCCTTGGTGCAGCGGTTCGAGCAGTTGGCACACGAACGGGGCGCGCTGACCGTGTACGTCGACGAGTCGGCGCACAGCGTCCCGGACGCGATGGCCGCGATCAGCGCCCGGCTGGGCCGCCAGGGCAGCCCGCTCAAGGCCTTCGACAAGCTGCTGGCCACCTACCGGGAGCGGCGGCACGAGGCGGAGGCGGCGCTCGCGGGCCCGGACGAGCCGGGCGGCGAGCCGCCGCCCTCACCCGGCAGCATGATCGTCGCCAGGGCGGGCGTGGCGGGCCTGGGCCTCATCCCGGGAGTCGGGCCCTTCGCCGGCGCGCTGGACACCACTTACGTGGCCCGCGGCGCCGAACGGCTGCGCGGCCGGCTCGGCGCCCGGCTGCGCAGCCACGACGACGTACAACTGGTCCTGTCCCCGGTCGAGGTGCTGACCCCGGCCTTCGTACGGGAACTGGGCGACGCCGCCGACGCCGTACCCCTGCTGGTGCTCTTCTTCGACACGTACGAGGCGACCGGGCCGCTCCTGGACACCTGGCTGCGCGATGTCCTCTTCAGCGACCGCTACGGGCTACTGGCGCAGAACGTCGTGGTCGTCCTGGCCGGGCGCGACGCGCTGGACCGTACCTGCTGGGCCGACCACCTCGAACACGTCACGGACGTACCGCTGGACGCCTTCACGGAGGCGGAGGCGCGGCAGTTCCTGTCGGCCAAGGACATCACCGACCCCGGAACCGTCGACGCGATCCTGCGGCTCTCCGGCGGCCTGCCCGTACTCGTCTCCACCCTCGCCGGAAGCCGGCCCGGAGCGGCGGACGCCGTGGACGATCCCAGTGACACGGCCGTCGAACGCTTCTTGAAGTGGGAGACCGACCCGGTACGGCGGGAGGCCGCGCTGGCCGCCGCCCTGCCGTGCCACCTGGACGAGGACGTGTACCGGGAGGCGGTCGACGCGCAGGCCGCCGACCAGTTCGGGTGGCTGTGCGGGCTGCCGTTCGTGACCGGGCGCAGCGGCCGGTGGCAGTACCACGAAGTGGTCCGTACGGCGATGCTCCGTCTTCAGCGCCGCCGCTCGCCGCGCGCGTGGGCCGAGCGGCACGGGCGGCTGGCGGAGGCGGCGCGGCGGTGGGGGCAGGAATGCGCGGGGGACAGGGGCGCGGGCGGGTGCCGCAGGGACGAGCGGTGGCGGGAACTGCGGCTGGGGGAGATCTACCACGGGCTGTGCGCCGATCCGCGGGGGTTCCTGCCCGAGGCGCTGTCCGAGGTGACGGCCACCGCCGAGCACGAGCCGTCCGCCGTACGCCTGGTCGCGGAGACCGTACGGAAGGCGGGGGAGGACGCGGACGCGCCGGAGGTACGCGACTGGGGTACGCGGCTTACGGCGGCGCTCGACGGCGCGGACGGGCTGGTCGCGGTGCTGACGGCCCTGCTGGCCCGGCCCGGCCTCGACCTGCCGGAACAGGTACGCATCCACCGCCTGCGCGGCCGCGAACACCGTAAGGCCGAAGCCTGGCAACAGGCCCTCGCGGACTTCGACCGGTGCCTGGAGCTGGCGCCGGACGATGTGCGGGGGCTCGTGGGGCGGGGGCTGACGTACCGCTACCAGCGCGACTTCCTGAGCGCGGCCATGGACTTCCTCCGCGCCCGCACCCGCGAACCCGGCTCGGTGTCCGCCGCCTTCCAGTTCGCCGAGGTCATGCGCCTGATGGGGTGGCACGGGGGCGCGCTGGCCGCCTTTGACCGCACGCTGGAACTGGACCCGCGGCACGCGCCGGCGCACGGCAGCCGTGCCGTCTGTCTGCGCCGCCTGGGACGGTGCGAGGAAGCCCTGGCCGGTCTGGCACGCGCCATCGAGCTGCGGCCCGGATATGCCTGGGCGATGGCCGAGCGGGGCATGGCCTACTGGGCGATGGGCCGGTACGCCGAGGCGTTCGCGGAGTTCGACCGGGCGCTGGCCCGCAACCCGGAGTACGGGTGGGCGTACGGGGCCAGAGGCAGCCTCCACCTCGTGACGGGCCGGCTGGACGCCGCCCTGGCGGACCTCGACACCGCCGTCGGCCACGGGGCGGCGACCGAATGGACTTTCGCCCGTCGCGCCGCGGCCCACCTCCTGCGGGGAGCGGAAGCCGCGGCACTCGCCGACTGCGACCGGGCCCTCGCCGCCGACAGGGACGGGCCGCCGGCCTTCCTCCTGGCCATGAAGGCCGGCTGCCTGCGCCGCGCCCACCGGCCGGACGCGGCGCGGGAGGCCGTCGAGGCGGCCGCGGGCCTGGCGCCGGACCGGCCGGTGGTCCGGTACGAGACCGCGATGCTCGCGAGCGCCGATGCGGGCGTGCAGGGCGCGGCGTCCGCCTGGGAGACGCTGCGGACCGCGACCGAGGAGAGCCGGCCGCCGGGGAGCAGCGACCCCGCCGGCGGGGCCAGGGCAGCCGTCGTCAGCAGGTGCGCGCTCGGTGACTGGGACGGAGCGCGGGCGTCGGCCGCCGGGCTGCTGGGTGACGGGACGGCGTGGGAGCACGTGGCCGATGTGGAGTTCGGGATACGTGACCTGACGGCGGCCTGGCCGGAACGGGACGCGACGACCAGCGGCGAGCTGGAGGCGGTCCGGCAACTGCTCCTGGACCGCATGGACGCGGCGGCCGCCGCCGGCCGCTGACCCTCACCCCTCCCCCGTCTCCGCCTCCGCCTCATGCTGCAAGATGCACTGCTGCCACTGCGCCAGTGCCTCCGCGCGGTCGCCGCCGGTGTCCTCGGCGGCGGAGATGAGGGCGTCGGCGGCCATCGCGGCCAGCCGGACGGTGATCTGGCACACGTCGCGCTGGGAGAGCGGCCGGAGGAGTTCCACTGCGCCGTCGCTGTCACCGGCCAGGGCGCAGGCCACGGCGGCCATCGCGGTGCGGTCCCACTCGAAGTCGGGCATGCAGGAAGCCTTCCCACGGCACGCCGGTCGTATGACCTCGGTACGCAGGGGTACGACTGTGCCGATCGGGACGCCGATCGGGACCGTAGTGATCAAAAGCCGCCTCCGGGGTGACTGTTCGCATAGCGTTCCTTGCCCGGAGTTGGCCGTTCTTGGTCGATTACAGTGCTGCGACAGGGGGGCGTAAGGACCCCGTAAGGGAAGTGGTGGGCCACGGGGAGGGACGAGCGTGAGCACAGCGGCAGGCGGTACGGCCATCTGGGGCCGCGCCGAACAGCAGGACTTCCGCAGCCGGGTGCGCGGCTGCCTGCTGGGCGGGGCGATCGGTGACGCACTCGGCGCCGGCATCGAGTTCAGCTCGCTGGACGCGATCCGCGCGGCCCACGGCCAGGACGGGGTGACGGACTACGTACCGGCCTTCGGGCGGCGCGGCACGGTCACCGACGACACCCAGATGACGCTGTTCACCGTCGACGGACTGATCCGCGCCCAGGTACGCCGCGACACCGGCGCCTGGCACCCGCCCACCGACGTGCACCGCGCGTACCTGCGCTGGGCCGCCACCCAGCGCGACTGGGGCCCCGACGAACGCAAGAAGGACGACGGCTGGCTGGCGCGCGAGGAGTGGCTGTACGCGCAGCGGGCGCCGGGACGGGCCTGCCTGTCCGGGCTCGGCGACGACGTGATGGGAACGCTGGAACAGCCCAAGAACCCGGAATCCAAGGGCTGCGGCGCGGTGATGCGGTCGGCGCCCTTCGGGCTGCTGGTCGGCTGGGAACCGCAGCTGGTCTTCCAGCTCGCCGTCGAATGCGCCGCCCAGACGCACGGCCACCCGACCGGCTACCTCGCGGCCGGCGCCATGGCGGTGATCAACCACTCGCTGGCCCGGGGTGAGGACCTGGACAGCGCCGTGCAGAAGTCCCTGGCCCACCTGGCCACCCGGCCGGACCACGAGGAGACCGCCGAGGCGCTCAAGCAGGCGCTGGGCGCCGTACGGCAGGGGATGCCCACGGCCGCCCGTGTGGAGTCGCTCGGCGCGGGCTGGACGGCCGAGGAGGCCCTGGCGATCGGCGTGTACTGCGCGCTGGTCGCCGAGGACGTCCGGCACGGGCTGCTGCTGGCGGTCAACCACGGCGGCGACAGCGACTCCACCGGCGCCATCTGCGGCAATCTCCTGGGCACCCTGCACGGCGAGACGGCACTGCCGCCCGTGTGGCTGGCCGAGGTGGAGGGCCGCGCGACGATCCTGCAACTCGCCGACGACTTCGCCATGGAGATGACCCAGGGCCCGGCCCTGCACGGACCGGGCAACTCCGCGCCGGGATGGCTGGAGCGGTATCCGCGGGCTTGAGGGGGGAAGGGGGTGGGACAGCTTCGCGGGCGCGAACCGGGCCTCTACCGGGGCGAATCGAACGCCCACATCCCCCCAGCAGGGGGTTACCCAGGGGCGGCGCGCCGGAACCGTGCCGCCCGCCCCACCGGGCCCCGCCCGCCCCACCCGGCCCCACCCGCCCCACCCGGCCCCACCCGGCCCCACTCGCCCCACGCAGCCCCGCCCGCCCCACCGGGCCCGTACCGCCACGAACTCACGCCCCCATCACCCCCGTTCGCAATGTCCCGCTTTGGGGCAGCCTTGGTCGACAAACCCGCCCCGGTCATGCGAGAACAGCCCAGGGGGCCGCAGGCGGTCCGCGCCGCAGCCGTACGAGGGGGAGAGAGATCATGGGCCGCTACCTGCTGCGCAGGCTGGCCGGTTACCTCGTCCTGGTGGCCGTGGCGGCGTCCCTGACGTACTTCCTCGCCGGGCTGAGCCTGAACCCGCGGGCCCGGTTCGAGAACCGCAACCCGCCGCTGCCCGAGGCCGCCGTCACCCGCACCCTCGACGACGTCAACATGAACCCGGACACCCCGGTGGCGGCCCGCTTCGCGCGCTGGGCCGGGGACGTCGTCCACGGTGACCTCGGCCGGACCCTCTCCGGCGACTCGCTCAACGACGACTTCGGCCGCCGGGTCGGTGTCAGCACCCGGCTACTGTTCCTGGCCACCTTCGCCGGCTCGGCGCTCGGCGTCGCCGTCGGCGCGTACGGCGCGATCCGCCAGTACCGGTTCTTCGACCGGTTCTCCACCCTCGCCTCGTTCTTCGTGCTGGCCATGCCGGTGTTCGTGGTCGGTGTCGCGCTGAAGATCGGCGCCACCGCCGTCAACGACGGTACGCAGACGATCAAAGTCCTCGGCGAGTACGACGCGCAGTACGCCGGCCGGTGGGACCCTGCCGCCTTGTTCAACCGGGCCCAGCACATGCTGCTGCCCGCCCTCACCCTGATCATCGTGCAGGTCGCCCTCTACAGCCGCTACCAGCGCAACACCATGCTGGACGTGCTCGGCGCCGACTACCTGCGTACCGCGCGCGCCAAGGGACTGCGGCGCCGCACCGCCTTGTTACGGCACGGGCTGCGCACGGCCGTCCTGCCGGTGGTCCCGCTGCTGGTCTACAACATCGTGCTGCTCTTCGCCGGTGCCACCTTCGTCGAGAAGACCTTCGGCTGGCACGGCATGGGCGAACTGCTCGTCGACTCGGTCGCCGGACAGGACATCAACGCAGTCGCCGCGGTCGGCCTGTTCACCGCCGTACTGGTGCTGGCGGCGGGGCTGCTCTCGGACCTCCTGTACGCGGCCCTGGACCCCCGCGTAAGGGTGCGGTGATGCGTACCGCGACCGGCGGCCGTACGCCATCGTCCCGCCGCGCGCCGTGGTCAGGTCGTACACCGTGGTCAGGTCGTACACCGTGGTCCGGCCGTACACGCACACCACGGCCAGGCCGCCCGCCCCGTGACCGCCGACCGTCCCGCGCCCGCCTCACCGCGCGCCGCTTCGCGCGCAACCGGCTCGCGGTGGCCGGCCTGGCCCTGCTCGTCCTGCTCTTCCTCGCCGCGTACGCAGGCCCGCTGCTGACCCCCTGGGACCACCGCACCCACGACTTCCTCAACTTCCTCTCCGGGCCGTCCGCCGAACACTGGTGGGGCACCACCCAGAGCGGCCTGGACCTGTACGCGCTCACCCTGCGCGGACTCCAGAAGTCCCTGGTCATCGGCATCCTCGTGGGAGTGGTCTCGACCTTCCTGTCGGCCGTGGTGGGCGCCTTCGCCGGGTACTTCGGCGGCTGGACCGACCGCGTCCTGACGGGCGCCGTCGACCTGCTGCTGGTGATGCCCGCGTTCCTGGTCGTCGCCGTCCTGTCGCCGCTGGTCCGCGGCTCCGGCTGGCCGGTCTTCGTCGTCCTGCTGGCCGCCTTCAGCTGGATGATCACCGGACGGGTGGTCCGCAGTGTGACGCTCACGCTCAAGGACCGCGAGTACGTCAAGGCGGCCCGCTACATGGGCGTACCGGGGCCGGTGATCGTCTTCCGGCACATCCTGCCCAACATGGCCTCCCTGCTGATCATCGACGCGGTCATCCAGGCCGGGGCCGCGGTCATCGGGGAGAGCGGACTGTCGTACTTCGGGTTCGGCGTGCAGCCGCCGGACGTGTCGCTCGGCACGGTCATCGCCGACAACACCAACATGGCCGCCAGCTACCCGTGGCTCTTCTTCTTCCCCGCCGGATGTCTGGTGCTCATCGGCGTCTCCCTCGCCTTCATCGGCGACGGGCTGCGGGACGCGCTGGACCCCGACGCGGTGGGGGCGCAGGCGCGCGCCAAGGGGCGCGGGAAGCGCGCCGTCATGAAAGGCCGGCGCCGGTGACCGGACAGCGCGCCACCGGCCCGGAGCCGGCTGCCGCCCGCCCCGCCGCCCTCCAGGTGACGGACCTGCACGTCACCTTCCCCGGCGAACACGGCCCCGTACACGCCGTACGCGGCCTGAGCTACGCCGTACGGCCCGGCGAGGTGCTCGGCATCGTCGGGGAGTCCGGCTCGGGGAAGTCCGCCGCCGCCCAGGCCGTCCTCGGGCTGCTGCCGGACGGGACCGCCGTACGCGGCTCCGTCGAACTGGACGGCCGGGAACTGCTCGGTCTCGGTGACGCCGCGCTGTCCAGGATCCGCGGCAACGGCATCAGCATGGTCTTCCAGGACCCGCTGTCCGCCCTCACGCCCGTCTACAGCATCGGCAGCCAGCTCGTCGAGGCGCTCCGCGTCCACCAGGACCTGAGCCGCAAGGCCGCACGTGACCGCGCCGTCGAACTCCTCGCCCTCGTCGGCATCCCCGACCCGCGACGCCGCGCCGACGCCTTTCCGCACGAGTTCTCCGGCGGGATGCGGCAGCGCGCGGTGATCGCCATGGCCATCGCCAACGACCCGCGGGTGATCGTCGCGGACGAGCCGACCACCGCGCTCGACGTCACCGTCCAGGCGCAGATCCTGGACGTCCTGCGGACCGCCAGGGAGGTGACCGGCGCCGCGATCGTCCTGATCACCCACGACCTGGGGGTGGTCGCGGGGTTCGCGGACCGGGTGCAGGTCATGTACGCGGGCCGGCCCGTGGAGGCCGGTACGGTCGACGAGATCTACTACCGGCCCCGGATGCCGTACACCATCGGCCTGTTGGGCGCCACGCCCCGCCTGGACGGACCCACGGGCGTGCCGCTGACCCCCGTCCACGGCACCCCGCCGTCCCTGACGGCACTGCCGCCCGGCTGCCCGTTCGCCCCGCGCTGCCCCGTCGCCGTACCGCACTGCCACGAGACGGAGCCCGATCCGGCCGAGGCCCTACCGACGGCCGCCACGGCCGCCGCCACCCCGGCCCTCGCGGCCACCCGGGGCCCCGGCCATGTCGCCGCCTGCCACCGCGGCGAGGAGATCGCCTCGGGGGCGCTGCCTCGGGCGGAGATCTTCACGAGGGCCGGGGGCACGCACTTGGGCGGAGGCGCGCCGTTGGGCGGAGGTACGCCATCGGGCGGGGGCACGCCATCGGGCGGAGGCGCGCCGTTGGGCGGGGGCGGCACGCCCGCACCCCCAGCCCCTGCGGACCGCGCGCCTACGAGGGCAAATCGAACGGCCCGGACCCCCCAGCAGGGGGTTACCCAGGGGCCACGGCCCGGAACCGCGCCACCCGCCCCGCGACCCGACCCCTCGCCCCCGACCCGACCCGCCGCCTCACCCCCCACCCCCCATCCCGCCATCCTGGAAGTCGAAGACCTCGTCAAGCACTACCCCCTCACCCGGGGCACCTTCGTCAAGCGCACGATCGGCGCCGTGCGGGCCGTGGACGGCATCAGTCTCGTCGTCCGGGAGGGCGAGACGCTCGCCCTGGTCGGTGAGTCCGGGTGCGGCAAGACCACCACCCTCATGGAGATCATGGACCTGGCGGCCGGGCAGGCGGGTACCGTCCGCCTCTTCGGACGGGACGTACGTGACCTGGACCGCGCCGCGCGCCGCGCCCTGCGCCGTGACCTCCAGATCGTCTTCCAGGACCCGACGGCCGCACTGGACCCCCGGATGCCCGCCGGCGACATCCTCGCCGAGCCGCTGCGCACGCACCGCTGGCCCAAGGACCGGATCGCCGCCCGGGTCCCCGAGCTGCTGGAGACGGTCGGCCTGGCGGCCGAGGACGCGGGCCGCTATCCGCGCGAGTTCAGCGGGGGCCAGCGCCAGCGCATCGCGGTCGCGCGTGCCCTGGCGCTGGAACCCCGGCTGCTGGTGCTGGACGAGCCGGTCTCCGCGCTCGACGTGTCCGTGCAGGCCGGTGTGCTGAACCTGCTGCACGAGCTGAAGGCGCGGCTCGGTCTGAGCTACCTGCTCGTCGCCCACGACCTGTCCGTCGTCCGGCACAGCGCCGACCGGGTCGCGGTCATGTACCTGGGCCGCATCGTGGAGTCGGGGGCCACCGCGGACGTGTTCGCGGCGCCGGCGCATCCGTACACCCGGGCTCTGCTGTCCGCCGTACCGCTGCCCGATCCGCGCAAGGAGCGGGCCAGGACCCGGATTCTGCTGCGCGGCGACCCGCCGAGCCCGGCGGACGTGCCGTCCGGCTGCCGGTTCCGCGGCCGCTGCCCGCTGTACGCGACGCTCGGCGCGCCGGAGCGGCGGCGCTGCGAGCGGCAGGACCCGCCCCCGGAACCCGTCGGGCCCGGTCACGAGTCGGCCTGCCACTTCGCGGGGTCCGGGAACGCGGCGCACGGGCCGGACACACCGCCCACAGGAGGCTGAAGAACACCTCCCGCACCACGCCCTCCCTGTGTTTCCGTCAGTGCAGTCGAGAAAGGGAACGTCTCCGCAATGAAGCACTCCAGAGTTCCGCTCGCCCTCGTCGCCACCGTCATGGTGTCGTCCTTGGCGTTGACCGCCTGTGGCACGTCGGACGACGAGGGCGGTGGCGGCACGGCGAAGCAGCCGCCGAAGACCACCGCACTGGGCATCAACCAGGCCGACCCGGCGCAACTGAAGCAGGGCGGCACGCTGAACTGGGCGATAGACCAGTTCCCCGTCCAGTTCAACGAGATGGAGACGGACGGCAACCAGGCCGCCACCAACGCCGTCGTCGAGGCCCTGCTGCCGTCGCTGTGGCACTCGCGGCCCAACGGCGAGCAGGTGCCGGACAAGGCGTTCCTGCTGGACGCCGCCAGCCGTACGGAGGGCGGCAAGCAGATCGTCACGTACCACCTGAACCCCAAGGCGAAGTGGTCCGACGGCACGCCGATCACCTACCGCGACCTGGAGGCCAACGTCCGGGCGCTGAGCAGCAAGGACCCGGCGTACAAGGTCGGTTCGCCGGCCGGGTACGAGGACGTGTCGTCCGTACGCAGGGGCAAGGACGACCACGAGGCCGTCCTGACCTTCGACAAGCCGTACGCGGACTGGCGCGCCCTGTTCGGGGCGCCCAACAACACCCCGCTCTACCCGGCGAAGTACATGGCCGACGCGAAGAGCTTCACCACCGGTTACCTCAACAAGATCCCGGTCACCGCCAACGCGTACAAGCTCGGTGGTATCGACAAGACCGCGCAGACCGTCACCCTGGTGCCGGACCCCGCGTGGTGGGGTGACAAGCCGAAGCTCGACAGAATCGTCTTCCATGCGATGACGACCGAGTCGATGCCCGCCGCCTACGCCAACGGGGAGATCGACTACTTCGACCTGAACGCGAGCGTGGCCGCCTTCAAGCAGGTCTCGGGCGTGAAGTCGGGCGAGATCCGCGAGGCCGGCGGCCCCAACTACCGGCACCTGACCTTCAACGGCAAGAGCCCGAAGCTCGGCGACCCCAAGGTGCGCAAGGCGCTGTTCAAGGCCACCGACCGCGAGACGCTCGTGAAGTCCGGCCTCAAGGGCCTCAACTGGGAGGGCAAGCCGCTGGGCAACCACTTCCTCATGCCCAACCAGAAGGGCTACCGGAACAACGCCGGCGACCTCGGCACGTACGACCCGAAGGCCGCCGCCCGGCTGCTGGACGAGGCGGGGTGGAAACTGGACGGCGGCACGGTGCGCAAGAAGGGCGGCGAGGAGCTGAAGCTGCGCTTCGTGATCCCCACCGGCCAGCCCGCCGCGAAGAACGAGGCCACCATCCTCACCCAGATGTGGGCCCAGGCCGGGGTCCGGCTGGACATCCGGACGGTGCCCGTCAACGAGTTCTTCGACAAGTACGTGACCCCGGGCGACTACGACGTGGCGCCCTACAGCTTCTCCCGTACGCCGTTCGCCGCGACCGGCTCCAGCGGCACCTACGCCCGCGACGGCGGCGGCAACGACTCCAAGACCGGCAGCGCCGAGCTCGACGACCTGCTGGACAAGGCGGGCCGCAGTGCCGACCAGGCCACCGCGCTGGAGACCGTCAACGCGGCCGACGCGGAGGCGTGGCAGGTGGCCGGCGTCCTGCCGACCTACCAGCTCCCCGAGATCACCGCGGCCAAGAAGAATCTGGCCAACCTGGGCGCCCAGGGCATGGCCGACATCGCGTACGAGCGGATCGGCTACACGAAGCAGTAGCCGGTGCGGTGCGCCGCGGCGGGCCGTACGGCCGCCTCACCGCGGTGCGGCACGGTGTCCGGGCCCGTCGCCCCGTCCGGACACCGTGCGGGCGGCGGCGCCCGCACCACCGGTGCCGAAACCGTCCCCGCCGCTTCCTGCACCGGCGCCTTCATCGTCGTCGTCGCCGGAGTTGATACGGGCGAGCACCGCGTCGCGCTCCGGAGTGTCCTCCGGTTTGAGGAAGCCGATCACGACGTACAGGACCAGTGAGGTGGCCACCGGCGCGACGATCTGGACCTGGAGCTGGACGCCGGTCAGCCCGTAGTTGGTGAGCCAGAACGCGAACAGGCCCGCCGCCCAGGAGACCAGCGCCGCGGTCGGCCCGGACCTGCGGAACCGCGGCACCATTCCGAGCAGGAACGGAATGGAGATCGGCCCCACCAGACCGGCCACCCACTTGATCACGACGGTGATGATGTCCTTGAACGTCGGCGAGTTCACCTGGGTGGCGACGGCCATCGACAGGGCCAGGAAGGCGACGGTGGACAGCCGCGCGGCCAGCAGCCCCGCCCGGTGCGACCAGGTGCGGGCCCGCGCGCCCAGCTTCGGCAGCGCGGGCGCGATGTCCCGGGTGAAGACGGCGGAGATGGCGTTGGCGTCGGACGAGCACATGGCCATCGTGTGCGAGAAGAAGCCGACGATGACCAGGCCCAGCAGGCCGTGCGGCAGCAGATGCTCGGTGAGCAGCGCGTACGAGTCGGACGCGTCCGGTTTCTCCGCCTTCACCAGCAGCGGCGCGACCCACATGGGGAAGAAGAGCACCGCCGGCCACACGAACCACAGGACGGCTGACAGCCGCGCCGAACGCCGCGCCTCGCGCGCGCTGCGGGTGGCCATGTAGCGCTGCGCCTGGTTCCACATGCCGCCGCTGTACTCGAACGTCTTGATGAAGAGGTACGCGAGCAGGAACGTCAGCGTGTACGGGCCGACCGTCGGGCGGGCATGGCTGTCGGGCAGCCGGCCCCACACCGTCCACAGCGCGCTGACACCGCCCAGCTCCGCCAGCACGGTCAACAGCATCGCCACACCCGCCAGCAACTGGATCACGAACTGGCCGAGCTCGGTGAGCGCGTCCGCCCACAGGCCGCCGACGGTGCAGTACACGCCGGTGACCACACCTGTGATCAGGATGCCCTGGTTGAGGGAGAGCCCGGTGAAGACGGACAGCAGGGTGGCTATCGCCGCCCATTTGGCCCCCACGTCCACGATTTTCAGCAGCACGCCGGACCAGGCGAGCGCCTGCTGGGTGGGCAGGTTGTAGCGGCTCTTGAGGTACTCCAGCGGCGAGGCGACGTGCAGCCGCGACCGCAGCCGGTTCAGCCGCCCGGCGAACAGGCGCGCCCCGACGGCGATCCCCACCGCGATGGGGAAGGACCAGGTCACGTAGGACGTGACGCCGTACTGGTAGGCGATGCCCGCGTACCCGGTGAACATCACGGCGCTGTAGCCCGACATGTGGTGCGAGATGCCGGACAGCCACCAGGGCATCCGGCCGCCCGCGGTGAAGAAGTCGCTCACGTCGTCCACGCGCCGGTGGGACCAGACACCGATCGCGACCATCACGCCGAAGTAGCCGATGAGCACGGCCCAGTCGAGACTGTTCATGCCCCCTCCAGGGGTCCGCCTTGTGAACGGGGAGACACGTCGGCGTACGGGCGGCGAGGCGGGTTCCCCTGTCGGAGCGGGGACTTCGGGGATTGAACCGCTCGTGAGGAGGGACGGTCAAGAGTACGGGCGGTCAAGGATGTGAACTGCTGTCAGCGCGACGAACAAACCCGGAGCGCGTCGGCAGAGCCGCACCGGCTGCTAGCGCATGATCTCCCCGGCGTTCACCAGCAGCGACTGCCCGGTGATCGCCCGCGCCCGGTCGGACGCCAGGAACACCGCGGTCTCCGCGACATCGGCGTCCGTCGCCATCTCCGGCAGTGCCATCCGCGCGGTGAGCCGGTCCAGCACCTCGCGCTCCGGTACGTCCTCGGTGTGCGCCGCGTACCGGACGTACGCCTCGACCTGCGGCCCCCACATCCAACCCGGCTGTACGGTGTTGACGCGTATCCGGCGCGGCCCCAGCTCACGCGCGAGCGAGTACATCGCCGAGACCAGCGCGCCCTTGGACGCCGCGTATGCCGCCTGTCGCACCTCGGACGGCGCGGCGACCGACGACTGCGTGCCGATCAGCACGACCGACCCGCCGCCGCGCTCCGTCATGGACGGCAGGCAGGCGCGCGCCATGCGCAGCGCGCCGAAGAGGTTGATGTCCACGACCCGCTGCCAGGCGTCGAAGTCGGCGTCCGCCAGCCCGCCGAAGTGCGAGTCCAGCGCGGCCACCTGAACGAGCGCGTCGACGCCGCCGAAACGTTCGGCCGCGAGCGCGGCCAGCGCCGCGCACTGGCCCTCGTCCGCGATGTCCGTCACCCGCCAGGCGACGCGCCCGCCCGACGGGTCGGCCTGCGCCGCCGTCTCGGCGAGGCGGGATTCCGTACGGGCGCCGAGCACCACCGAAGCGCCGTCCCGTACGCACGCCGTCGCCACCTGGTGGCCGAGCCCGGCGCCGACGCCCGAGACGACGACGGTCTTGTCCCGCAGCAGCATGCGCGCTCCCAGCCCGTAGGGATGTGACGGCCCGTCAGGATAGGGGCGCGGGTGCCCGATGACTACGGTCGCGGCGTCCGCAGCGTCTTCGCCAGCCGCAGCAGCCCCTCCCGAATCTCCTCCGGCGGATGCGTCACGAAGGACAGTCGCATGGTCCCCGCGTCGGCCGGCCCGGCGTAGAAGGGCGCGCCCGGCACGTACGCCACGTCGTACCGGACCACCTCGGGCAGCAGCGCCGTCGCGTCGTACCCGGCGGGCATCGACGCCCAGACGAACATCCCGCCGTCCGGCCGGTTCCAGCGCGAGCCCTCCGGCAGGGCCGCGCCCAGGCCGTCCACCAGCGCGTCGCGCCGGGCGCGGTAGGCGCCGCGCACCCGTTCCAGGTGGGCGTCCAGGTCCGGCCCCGCCAGGTAGCGGGCGGCGGCCGCCTGGTCGAGCGTCGAGGTGTGCAGGTCGGCCGCCTGCTTCGCGACGACGCAGGCCCGGCGCAGTACGTCCGGTGCGCGCAGCCAGCCCAGCCGCAGCCCCGGCGCCACGGTCTTCGAGAAGGAGCCGAGCAACGCCGTACGGTCCTCGGCGCCGGGGAACGAGCCGAGGTACGGCACCGGCTCGCCCTCGAACCGCAGCTCGCCGTACGGGTCGTCCTCCACGATCCACAGCCCGCGGCGGGCCGCCACCCGGGCCACCGCGGCCCGCCGCCCGGCCGGCAGCGTCCGGCCCGTCGGATTCTGGAACGTCGGCACGAGGTAGAGCAGCTTCGGCCGCTCGCGCGCCGCGATCTCGTCCAGCGCCTGCGGGTCCAGCCCCTCGTCGTCGGTCGGCACCGGTACCACCCTTGCCCCCGCGAACGAGAAGACCTGGAGCGCCGCCAGGTAGCACGGGTCCTCGACCAGCACCGTGTCACCGGGCTCCAGCAGGGCCGTGGCCAGCAGCGACAGTCCCTGCTGCGAACCGGTGGTGATCACCAGGTCGTCCGGCACGGTGGCGAGGCCGCGCGCACTCACCCGGGCCGCCACGGCCGCGCGCAGGGCCGGGTCGCCCTCGGTCGTGGAGTACTGCAGGGCCTGCCGCGGCGCCTCGTCCAGTACGTGCCGGAAGGCGGCGGAGATGCCCCCGGTGTCGAACAGCTCGCCCGCGGGCAGCCCGCCGGCGAAGGATATGACCTCGGGCCGGGCGGTCAGGGCGAGGATCTCGCGTACCGGGGACCCGCCCGTCCGCGCCGCACGGGCGGCGAGCTGCGGGGTGGGTCGGACGTCTTCCGGCATGGCGTTCTCCCGTCGTCGTACGGCCTGCGCCGCGGGCGCGCGAGGCGGCCCGCCCCTCGAAAGGTGCAGGATGC
The DNA here is from genome assembly GCF_003865155.1 of Streptomyces paromomycinus. Classification (NCBI taxonomy): domain Bacteria; kingdom Bacillati; phylum Actinomycetota; class Actinomycetes; order Kitasatosporales; family Streptomycetaceae; genus Streptomyces; species Streptomyces paromomycinus. The sequence goes on from NZ_BHZD01000001.1 coordinate 5,634,697, forward strand.
AGGGAGTTTAGGCGGGGGTGTGAGGGATGTGCAGGGGTGCCCGCATGGTGGGCCGGGGGTGGCGGGAGGGGGCGGGCATCTCCCCAACTGACGCTGCGTCAGCTACACATCTGGGCATGACTCAGGACCCCGGCACGAACGAGGACACGGCAACGGACGCGGGTGCGGCGACGGGCGCGGGTGCGGCAATGGACGCGGGCGCGGCGACGGGTACGGCTGCGGCGACGGCCGCGGACACCCGCAGCGGGACCTACGCCGAACTGGCCGCCGTCGGCCCCTACGGCGTGCGCCCCGGGCACGCGCTGATCACCATGGTCGAGCCGCATCCCGGCCACGAGTACACCTACAACCGCTGGTACGAGGACGACCACTACCTGGCCGGTGCGATGGCGATGCCCTGGATCTTCGCGGGCCGCCGCTGGGCCGCCACCCGCGACCTCCAGCTGCTGCGCTACCCCGCGCGGTCGGCCGTCGCCCGGCCCGTCACCGCCGGCTGCTATCTCTCCACGTACTGGATCACCGAGGGCCGCTACGACGACCACCTGCGGTGGACCGTCGCCATCAACCGGCGGCTGAACGCCGACGGCCGGATCCACCACGACCGTACGCACGTCTTCACGGCCTTCCACGACCACCGGACCACCGTCTACCGGGACGGCACCCGCGGCCCGCGCGACTTCCACGCCCTGGACCACCCGTACGCCGGACTCGTCTTGGAGGTCATCGACGCGGCGGACGCTCCGGGCCGTACCGCGCTGCTGCGGTGGCTGACGGAGGAGCGGCTGCCGCGCCGGCTGGCGGGCTCGCCCGCGGCCATGGTGACGGTCTTCCGGCCCAGGCCGCTGCCTGCGGACCGGATGGCGTACGTGCGGCAGGTGGAGGGCGCGGACATCCGGCTGACGCTGCTGTGGTTCCTCCAGGAGGACCCGCGGGCGTGCTGGGAGCCGTGGTTCACCGGGCTGGACGGGGAGGTCGCGGCCTCGGGGCTGGGGCGGGTGGAGCTGGTCGCGCCGTTCGTCCCCACGGTGCCCGGGACCGACCGGTACGTGGACGAGCTGCGCTGAGGTGAGGGGCACCGGGCGGGGAGGCGCCGGGGAAGTCCGCCCCGCGCGCTGGTGGGCAGTGCCGGGAGGCGGGGCTGGGCCGGGCAGGGCCGAGCCCCCTCGGCCGGGACGGCGATCCAGTCGAGAGGGCTCTGGGGTGGTGCTCGATATGCGGTGTGCGGCATCAGGCCGGAACCGGCCGGATCAGACCGGGAGGGGCCGGATCAGACCAGGAGCGGCCGGATCAGGTCAGGTCGTACGCGCCTTTGCTCACGTCCCCCACGAAGGAGCTCCACGCGGAGGTGTCGAAGGTCAGGCGCGGGCCGTCGGGGTTCTTGGAGTCACGGACCGCGATGGCGGCGGGCGCCGGTACGGCGACCTCGACGCAAGCGCCATTGCCACCGGAGTACGAGGACTTCGTCCAGGAGAATGCGGAATTGGGCTGAATGGCCATGTTCACTCCGACTCGATCTGCGTTGCACCGCGTTGCCGCGGATTCGGTAGTCCCGACGCTACGCGCCAACATCACCGACGGCAGGAGTAGTTCACCCATCCGTATGGCATATTCCTTGATCTCTTTTCAAGCGGCAGCGTCTCGGTGTACGGTGCCGGACTTCCTTCCGGAATCCTGGATTCGGCCATCCTGGCAGGGCGATCAGGCCATGCTGTCCGCGTGCTTCTTCGCCGCCGCGGCGATGAACTCCCTGCTCTGGTCCGCACTCAGCGCCTGGGCCCGCAGATGTTCGTACATGATCGTGTACTTGTGCACATCGTTGGTCTTCTCCAGGTACAGGTCGCTGGTGACGCCCTCGATGTAGACCACGCTCGAATCGGCCGCGTCGTCGAACTCCAGGATCGAGAAGGTGCCCGACATGCCGGCGTGCGCGCCCGCGTCGTACGGCAGCACCTGCACCGTCACATGCGGCAGGTTGCTGACCTCCACGAGGTGGTCGAGCTGCTCGCGCATGATCAGGTGACTGCCCACGACCCGCCGCAGCGCGCTCTCGTCCAGGACGACCCACAACCGCAGCGGGCTGTCGGGGTGATTGACCCGGTCCTGGCGGCGCATCCGCACCTGAATGCGTTTGTCCAGCTGCTCCTGCGTCAGCTCGGGAACCGTGCCGGGAATGACGGCCTCGGCGTAGCCGGACGTCTGCAGCAGGCCCGGCACGAGCAGCGACTCGTAGACCCGCAGCGAGGCCGCCTCGGTCTCCAGCCCGATGTAGACGCTGTACGGGATGTCGCCGAACGCGTGCCACCAGCCCTGCTGGCGGGAGTCCTTGGCCATCTGCATCAGCGAATCCACGACCCGGTGGTCGTCGACCTCGTACACCCCGCACAGGTCCCGGACGTCCCGCTGGCTGATGCTGCGGCGGCCGTTCTCCAGCCGGCTGATCTTCGACTGGGACACGAGCAGGCGCTCGGCGACCTCCTCGGCCGTCATGCCCTTCAGCTCGCGGAGCCTGCGCAGCTCCTGGCCCAGCCGGCGCCGCCGGACGGTGGGATTGATGTTGGACGCCACGGGACGTGCACCTCCGGCTCCGTACTGCTGATTTCTCCTGCTCAGCAGATTGCCATCCCAGGTCCGCGCGGCGCAGTGGAATGGACACACAAGGCGAGCGGACGTGCGCGCGGGGTGGCGGCCCGGCCGTCGTCCGGAACGGCCGGTCCGCCACCCCGCGCTTGCTGCGGCTCCCGAACGGGACTGTGGGGACGGTGGTGCTGGTTCTAGCTGATCGCGCTCGTGCTCGTTCCGCTGGTCGTGCTCGTCGTACGGATCCTGCTCGTTGTACGGGTCCTGTCCTGCTGGTTCTGCCGGTCCTGCTGTTCCTGCTGGGGTGTGGGTGGTTCTTGGCGCTTGGTGCTGGTGCTTGGTGCGCCTGACACGCACCGAGCGTGGGTGCCGCGTGGTGTGTCCGCGCTCTGCGCGACGTGCCGTCACCGCTGTGGTGCCGGGCTCGTCTCCGGCGCTCGCCGACGCGGGACGTCAGCGTGCGCCGACGCGGGCCATGGACCCGTGCCGCGGCTGTACCGGTACGCCCGCCGGCTCGGCTGCCACGCGGGTCGCGGGCTGCCTGCCCGCACCCGGCCCGGACGCCGCTCCCGACACCGTCACCGGTGCGCGCCTCGGCTGCGCCGCGACGCCGTTCTGCACATCCATGACGGCATGTGCGACCAGCCCGCCCATCGGGTCGTGCCGGATCAGGTCCCGGAGGCGGGAGCGCGAGGAGCGCCCCTCGTTCCCGGGATACAGGTGCTTGCCGAGACCGACCGCGTGGGCCAGTGCGGCGAGCGCCGCGGTCCGCGGGTCCGGCGGTACGCCGGTGCGGATCGCGTTGTCCAGCCGGTTCTTGATCTCCCGGCTGATGGCCGTGTCCGTCGCCTGGTAGCGAGTCGTCGGCAGCACCCCGCACATCTGGCCCGCCACGGCATGAACCATGCCGCACCGCTCCAGATGCGTGAGATACGTCTGGCGCAGCCCCAGCCGGGGCCCGCCGATCCAGTGGACGGCGCGCACCGGGCTGCCGCGTCGGCGCAGCAGTTCGAGCGCGGAGTCCAGAGTCGGATCTCCGGTCGGCCGTGGCAGCACCACGGCGATACGATCCCCGTCAGGGGCTATCCGTCCGGCCAGAGCCAGCTCTACTAGCTGGGCCCCGGCCAGACCGAGGTCGAGCGACTGCGGCTGCGCTGTGGTTCCCGTTGCCGGGTCCAAAGCGAGCAGCAGAAGCTCCTCCGGAATTGTTCTGCGGCTCCTGCCCATCCATGCCTCCCCGCGTGGATGAATGACAGGGTGACCCCTCTCACATTCATCTGTCGAGAGTGCCTGGGGGGTTAGGCAGGGAACCTGTAGGTATGTCGTTCTCGTCTAGCTCCTTGGCGACGCCTTCTGTGGGGCGGGGCGCCCAGCGTTTCGCGTGGCGGTGCGGACGTGCCTCGCGGACACAGGACACTTGGGAACACTGGGCAAGGCAGAGCGCGACGTATCGCGGACGTGTGAAGGAGACATAGGTGGCGGGCGAGTCCCCCGGCAAGCCGGAGCAGAAGCAGTCGTCGGGGGAGACGGCGGGGAGCGAACGCGATCCGCGACTCGCAGTCTTCCGTGAAACACCGGCCGGTAAGGCGAAAGCCGACGAGGCGGGTAAGGCTGACAAGTCCGGTACGGCCGGTAAGGCCGGTAAAGCCAGTAAAGCCAGTAAGGGTGACAAGGCGGCCGGTGAGGCTGACGAGGCCGAGCGGGCCGATACGGCTGATGCGGCCGGCGAGGCCGGCGAGGCCGGTGCCCAGGGTGAGGGCCGGGACGAACGGCTGCGGGAAGCGGTCGCCGCGTGGGTGGCGACCAAGGACGACGACGGTGCCGAGGGCGGGTCCGGCGAGGAAACCGGGACCGGCACGGACGCCGAGAAGGAAACGCGTGCGAAGGCTGAGGCGGGGGATGCTCCGGTGACGAAGGCGTCGGCTGATGCCGGAGTTGGTGCGGAGAAGGCGGCGGACAAGTCGGCGAAGGAGCCGGCGGAGGAGTCGGTGAAGGGGAAGGGAACGGCTGGGGGGCCGGCCGGGAGCGCCGCGAAGGATGCCTCCAAGGGCGCCTCCAAGGACGCCTCCAAGGGCGCCTCCAAGGACGCCTCCAAGGACGCCTCCGAAGACGCCCCCCAGGACGCCCTCAAGAGCGCCGGGAAGGGTGCTCCCGCGGGCGGCGCCAAGGACGCCGGGCCGAAGGGCGCCCCCGAGGGCTCCGCGGCCGGGAGCGCCGCGAAGGGCTCGGCAGCCGCGGGCTCGGCCGCGAAGGGCTCCGCCGCCAAGGGGGAGAGCGCTTCGGGTGCCGCCTCCGAAGGTGCGGCGGCCTCCGTGGACCAGCCGACGGCGATCTTCAAGGCGCCGAGCTTCGCGGAGGACGGTGAAGCGCCCGCCGACGAGGCCACGCGAGTGTTCTCGATCGCAAAGCAGAAGGGTTCGGGCGACGCCGGTTCGGCGAAGCCCGGCACCGGGAGCGGCGCCCAGGACAGCACGGAGGGCGGTGCGCGGAACGGCGCGCGGGGCGGAGAGCCCGACGCCGAGGCCGCCGCCCCGAAGGGGGAAAAGTCCGCCGAAGGGTCTGCTGAGAAGCCCGCCGAAAAGGGCGACCGAAAGGCCACCGAAAAGGCCACCGAGAAGGCCACCGAGAAGGCCACGGGGAAGACGGCCGAGAAGGCCACCGGCAAGGCCGCCGAGAAGGTCACCGGGAAGTCCGGCGCCACGGCGGAGGCCGCGTCCGACGCCAAGGCCGGCACCAAGACCGAGGGCGGGTCCGACACCGGATCCGCCTCCCCGGTCGACCAGCCGACCACCGCGATCAAGGCCGTCCGGCCCTCCGGCGCCGCGGAGTCGGACGGCGAGCGGACCAGCCAGTTCGTGGCGCTGAAGTCCACCGACCCGCAGCCGATCAAGTCGCCGCGCCCGGTCGGGGGCGACAAGTCCGGCAAGGCGGGCAAGGGCGGCAAGCAGGCGGCCAAGGACGCCGCGAAGACCGCCGACCAGCCGGGCACGAAGCCGGGTGCGAAGCCGGCTGCCGAGCCGGACGTCGCCCCGGGTACCAAGTGGGGCGCGAAGGCTGCCGCCACCTCCGGCGCCGCCACCGGTACGCAGCCGGAGGCCAAGTCCGGCGCCGCCGAGGCATCCGCCACCGCGGCCCCGGCCGGTACGGCCGCGAAGTCCGGTGCCACCGCGCAGCCCGGCGCGCTGCCCGATTCCGAGCAGACCAGGCAGCAGCCGCTGCCGCCGCTGGACCTGCTGGCGCAGCTGACCAACACCCCGCCGCCGCCCGAGACTCCGATGCGGACGATCGCCCGGCGGTTCAAGATCTGGACGCCGCTGGTGATCCTGTTGGCGATCATCTTCGTCGTCGTCCAGCAGGTACGTCCGCTGCCCGACCCGACGCTGGCGCTGGGCGGGAAGTCCGCGTACACCTTCGCGGGCGACGCGTTCCAGATGCCGTGGCCGGGTGAGGGCCAGGCGGCGGCGCGGGTCGTCGGCGTGGGCGATGTCGGCACGTACGGGCCCCAGAAGCCGGTGCCCACGGCCAGCGTCGCGAAGGTGATGACCGCGCACCTGATCCTCAAGAACCACCCGCTCAAGCCGGGTGAGCAGGGCCCCAAGATCAAGGTGGACGCCACGGCCGTCAAGGAGTCGGGCGCCGAGGACGAGTCGCGGGTCAAGGTCAAGGAAGGGCAGTCGTTCACGGAGTTCCAGATGCTCCAGATGCTGCTCATCCCCTCCGGCAACAACATCGCCCGGCTGCTGGCGCGCTGGGACTCGCCGCAGGACGAGCAGGCGTTCATCGGCAAGATGAACGCCGAGGCCAAGGCCCTGGGCATGACGAACACCACCTACACCGACTCCAGCGGGTTCAAGGACTCCACGAAGAGCACGGCGGTCGACCAGCTCAAGCTGGCCGAGGCCGTGATGAACAACGAGGTCTTCCGCAAGATCGTCGCCATGCCCAACGCCCAGGTCCCCGGTCTCGACCAGCGGCTGGAGAACAACAACAGCCAGCTCCTGATCAGGGGCACGGGCGTGCTGGGCATCAAGACGGGGTCGAGCACCCCGGCCGGTGGCGCGCTGATGTGGGCCGCCCGGCGGACCATCGACGGCAAGCCGCACACCATCGTCGGGGTGACCATGGACCAGCACTTCAAGGGCCTGGACCCGAACGCCGAGAACAGCCTGCAGCTCGTCCGCGACCGGAGCTACAAGATGATCAGGGCGTTGCAGGACGCCATGACGTCCGCCGACGTGGTCAAGAAGGGTGACGTGGTCGGTTATGTCGACGACGGTCTCGGCGGGCGGACGCCGGTGGTCGCGACCAAGGACTCCAAGGCGGTCGGGTGGCCCGGCCTCAAGGCGAAGTTCTCGATCGACAGCGGCCGCACCCCCGTACCGCACGAGGCGAAGGCCGGCACGGTCGTGGGACAGCTGAACATCGGCAGCGGGCCCGGCCGGGCGACCGTGCCCGTCGCGCTCCAGAAGGACCTCGCCGAACCCTCCTTCGGCGCCAAGCTGAAGCGCATCGCCTGATCGCTTGACCCGTTCCGTCGAGGCCCCGGCAAGCAGACGCTTGCCGGGGCCTCGGCCGTGCCCGGCGTGCGGTCGCCGCGCACCGGCAGGCCCCCGCCTGCTGCTGGGCGGCGGCTGTCGTACGGTCTAAGCGTGTCCGGACAGTCCGGGCCCGGCTCGCTGAAGCGGAGTCCCCCATCGACATAGCGCAGACCGCATACGCGTCCCCCGCGCGCGCCCGGAGCATCTGGGCGTCGCGGGGGGCCGTCGCGCTGTTCCCGGCCGCGCTGATGCTCGTCCTGGGGCTGTGGGGCATCCGCCGCCAGGACAGCATGTGGCGGGACGAGGCGGTCACGTACGACATGGCGCACCGCACCCTGGCGGAGCTGTGGCCGACTCTCCAGACCGTGGACGCGGTGCACGGTCTCTACTACGTGCTCATGCGTGGGTGGTTCCTCGTCTTCGACGGGGGTGTGGTGGCCCTGCGCCTGCCGTCGGTGGTGGCGATGGCGGCAGCCGCTGCCGGGGTCACCCTGCTGGGCAGGCAGCTGGCGGGCCGGCGGGCAGGGCTCTTCGCGGGCCTTGTCTTCGTGCTGCTGCCGATGGTGCAGCAGTACGCGCAGGAGGGCCGTTCCTACGCGTTGGTGTGCGCGCTGGTGGTGTGGTCCACCTACCTGCTGGCGCGGGTCACCGCTCGGCCCGGCAAGCGCCTCTGGGCGGGGTACGCGGCACTGTCGCTGGCGGCCTGCCTGATGCACGAGTTCGCCGTACTGGTCCTGCCAGCGCACGGCGCCGCCGTCGCCCTGTCCGGGCTGCCGCGCGCGGTGCGCAGGGCCTGGTGTGTGGCGGCGGCCGCAGTGGTCGTCGGCCTGGTGCCGCTGGCCCTCTTCAGCATGGGGCAGTCGGAACAGCTCGCCTGGCTCCAGTGGCCCAACCCCGTCCAGCTCGGCACCTTCATCGCCCTGGTGCTCGGCGGCCTGCTCTGCTCCCGCGCGCCGGTCGCCCGCGCGGGCCGACAGCGGCTGCGGCTGCGGCCGGTCGCGTTTCCCCTGCTGGTCCTGCCCACCGCGCTGCTGGTGCTGCTCTCCCAGCTCAAGCCGATGTACGTGGACCGCTACGTCCTGTACTACGTGGCCGGGTTCGCCCTCCTGGCGGGCGCGGCGCTCGACTGGGTACTGCGCCCGCCCGGCCGCCGAGGCCAGACCCGGCGCAGGGTGCTGTACCGGTCGGCGGCGCTCGTCGTGGTCCTGGCGCTGCTCGTCCCCGTCAACGTCTTCCTGCGCAGCCCGCAGAGCCGCACCGACGACGCGATCGCGGTGACCCAGGCCGTACGGGAGCTGTCGTCGCCCGGCGACGGCCTGCTGTTCCTGCCCGCCCGGCGCCGGGTGTGGGCGGCGGCCGCGCCCCACGAGTTCCACCGCCTGCGGGACCTCGCGCTCGACGAGAGCCCGGTGGCCTCCCACACGCTGTACGGCACCGAACTGTCCGGCGACCGGATCCACACGCACATGATGCGGGCCCGCCGTATCGTCGCGGTCGGCGACGCGAAGGGGCAGCCGCTCGACCGGACCGATCAGGAGATCGCCAAGCGGACCACCTTAAAGTCCGCGTTCCACGTCTGTGCGACGAGGGACGTCAAGGGCGCGAGCATCACCCTGTACGCGCGGCCCGGGTACTGCTGAGAGGCGGGGTGCTGACGGGGTTACGCCTGGCCCGGTCACTTCTCCGGAACACCTTCGCCGTCCTCCCGCTAGAGCAGTCCCGCCGCCTCCGCATCCAGCCCCAGCAGGTCACGCAGGGCCTCCGCCCCCGTGGGCGTCAGCCGTACGGCACGGCCGCTGCCGACGCGCCGTACCCACGCCCGTTCCAGCAGCCCCGTGCAGAGCCGGGCGCCCGCCACACCGGCCAGGTGCTGCCGCCGCTCGGTCCAGTCCAGGCAGCCGCGGGCCGTCGGGCGGCGGCCCGCGCGGAGCGTGTTGGTGTCGGTGGCGAGGGCCTCGGCGAACCAGGTGCGGCCCGCAGCGGTGAGCGCGAAGCCGCCGTCCTGGTCGATCAGGCCACGCCCGGTCATCGCGTCCGTGACGGCCACGCCCAGCCGCCCGGCCAGGTGGTCGTAGCAGGTACGCCCGCGGGCCAGCGCGGCCGACGCGTTCGCCGCGCGCAGTCCGCGCGGCCGCTCGGCGGGCGGGTCGAGGTGTGCGGTCAGCCCCTCGATCAGCTCGGCGACGCGGGGACTCGCGAGCTGCACGTACCGGTGGCGGCCCTGGCGGTGCTCCACGAGCAGCCCGCCCTCGGTCAGCCGCGTCAGGTGCTCGCTCGCGCTGGACGGCGCGACCCGCGCGTACGCGGCCAGCTCGCCCGCCGTCCACGCCCGCCCGTCCAGCAGGGCCAGGCAGAACGCGGCCCGGGTCCGGTCGGCGAGCAGGCCCGCGAGACGCGCGAGCCCGATGCTGTGCGCCGGTGCGGCGTCCGGCGGCGGTGCCTGTGTGGTCATGGGTCCATTGTGCGCGGGCACGTTTCGGCCGGGCCCGAAACAAAGCGGCTCTACGGTCCTGGCATGCAGACCTTGGACGTGGACGACGTGGACGACGTGGACGACGTGGACGGCTTGGAAGGCGGCACACGCGGGGGTGCCGGCCCTGACCTGCTCGCGGACCCGGGGTGGGTGGTGCCGCCGGTGCCGGAGGACGTACCCGAGGGCACGATGGCCTGGCTGCGGGCACGGGTCGCCCGCTTCAGCAGCGGGGAGGCGCACGCGCGGCGGCGGGCACTGGCGGTCGGTGCGCTCGGTGCGCTCGGTGCGCTCGACGGGCCGGACGCGCATGCCGAGGCGCTGCGCGATGCGGCCCGCATCCGGACGCAGGAGCTGCTGAGCGCCCCCGGCACGATCGAGCTGATGGCGCGGGTGGCCCGCGTCGTGCCCACCGAAGTACTCGCCGCGTCGCTCGGGCTGCCGGTCACGGCGGACACGGCCGGGCTGGTGGGGGACGTGGCCCGCGCGTACCACGCGCACGGCGAGGTGATCCCGGCCGCGGACCGTGCCCTCGCCCGGCTCGTGGCGGACTGCGGCGGTACGTGGGACGAGGCCACGGCGGCCCGCATCGGCCTGCTGGTGCAGGCGTACGACGCCACGGCAGGGCTGATCGGGAACGCGGCCTACCTGTCGCTGACGGGAACGGGAGCGGGAGCGCTGACGGGAGTGAAAGCGCTGACGGGAGCGGGGACGGGAGCGGGGACGGGAGTGGGAGCGGGGACGGAGACGGGAGCGGGGACGGGAGTGGGAGCGGGGACGGAGGCGGAAGCGGGCCACGCCCCGGAGCCCCCGCCCGCACCCTCCGCCGACCTCGCCACGGACCGGCTGCATCAGGCCCTGCGCACCGACCCACCCGTACGCGGCACCCTCCGCGCGCCCGTGGACGGCGGCGACCCGGTACGGGTCCGCCTGGTCACCTCCGACGGATCGCTGGCCTTCGGCGCCGGGGCGCACGCCTGCCCCGGGCAGGCCCAGGCCCGGGCCCTCGCGGCCGGAGTGCTGGACGCGCTGCTCGCGGGCGGCTGCCGCCTCGTCCGCCCGGAGGACATCGCGTACGAGCCGTCCGTGAACCTGCGGGTGCCGGCGGCGCTGGAGGTGACCTGCGCGTGAGTACGGAACGGAACCGCGTCTTCCACGCCCTGCACCACGCCGACGAGCCCCTGCTGCTGCCCAACGCCTGGGACGCCGCCTCCGCCACCGCTCTCGCCGCCGCCGGCTTCGCCGCGATCGGCACCACGAGCCTGGGCGTCGCGGCCGCGCTGGGCGAACCCGACGGGCAGGGCTCGGCCCGCGTACGGGACGCCACGGTCGCCCTCGCGCGACGGCTCGGCAGTCGCCTGACCTGCCCGTACACGGTGGACATCGAAGGTGGCTTCGGCGGCGGGCCGCAGGAAGTGGGCACGCTGGCACGGGAGTTGGCGGAGGCGGGGGCGTCCGGCGTCAACCTGGAGGACGGGCTGCCGGGCCGTACGGGGGACGGCCCGCTGGTCGCGGCCGCGCGGCAGGCGGAGTTGATCCGCGCGGTCAAGGAGTGCGCGCCGGGCCTTTACGTCAATGCCCGGATCGACACGCACTGGCTTGTGGACGACGCCGCGACGCGGCCGCTGGACGAGACGCTGGCCCGTGCCGAAACGTATCTGGCGGCCGGGGCGGACGGCATCTTCGTGCCGGGCGTCGCCGACGGGCGGGTCATCGGCACGCTCGTCGCGGGCGTCCCGGCGCCGCTGAACGTCCTGTACACACCGGGCCCGGACGGGGGCCGCGGGCGCCTCGCCCGCCTGGCCGAGCTGGGCGTACGGCGCGTCAGCACCGGTTCGCTGCTGTTCCGTTCGGCACTGCACGCGGCGGTGACGCTCGCGGAGTCCGTACGTGCGGACGGGGTGGACGGTGGGGGCGGGCCAGGGGGCCTCGCCGGGATGCCCGGTTACGGGGAGGTGCAGCGGCTGGCGGAGTGACGGGTCCCAAAGGGGCGGGGCGAGGCTGTGGTCGTGCGGGGGTGCGGGGGTGCGGCGGTGCGGGGGCGGGCAGGGGTGCAGGGGCGCGGGCGCCCCTCGGCCGCCTCGGCTCAGACCTGCTGTGCCTGGCGGCGCCGGTGGACCGCGACGCCCACACCCGCCGCGCCGAGTACACCGGCCGCGCCCGCGAGCCCGCCCGCGGGAAGCTCGCCGATCCGCTCCGCGACCCCGGCGAGACCGTTCTCGGGCAGCAGGGCGGACAGGCGGCCCGTCGCGTGCTGCTGCGTGGTGGCGGCAGTGTCGGCAGCGGCGTCGGTGGCGGCGAACGCGCCGCTCACCGGGAGGAGCAGTGCGGCCGCGACACCGGTCGCGACGGCGGCGGTACGGATCACGGAGCGGCGCTTTGCCCGCATGGAACTACTCCTCGTCGTGGCGGCCCTGGCCGGACTGCCGTAGGTCTGCTGTCTGTTGACTGCTGGTTCGAAGAAGAATGTACGAGGCGTCTTTCACGGCGATCCGTAGGTTGTGTAACAGCCTGGTCCCTCTCTGCGGGCAGTGTTGTCACGGCGTGGGCGCAGGTAACCGTACGCACGCCGCCACTATGGGTAACTTTGTCTCGTTACGTACATCTGTGTCCGTGCCCGGAAGGTCACGGGGACGCGTCGGACGGGAAGGCGGTGGGCCGTGCGGCGCCGGACGCTCACGGCGGTGGCACTGACCGTGGTGCCGCTGCCGCTCGCCCTGGCGGCGGGCTGCGCCCCCGTCGCCGGACTGCACGACGACGGCCGGGCGCGGGACGTGAAGGCACCGCTCGCCCTGTGGGCGGACCGTACGCCCGCGCCGCGTGTCCGCGACGAGGACCCCGGCGACCAGCGCGCCGTACCGGGCATCGCCCGCGTCCCCTCCGGCAGCATGAAGGACACCGACCCGGCGGCCGTCGTCCGCGCGGACATCGCGTCCGACGGGGACCGGCCGCCCGCCCCCGGCGCCGTGCGCAGCCCGGTCCTCCACGACCTCACCGACGACGGAAAACCCGACCTGATCAGCGCCGTCGACCTGGACGCGCGTACCAGCCTGCTGCGCGTCTACAGCGTCCGCGACCAGGTCGTGACGCGCGTCCTGGCGATGCGCGCCGTCCTCGCGGGCGTCGAACTGGCCGCGGGCCACCTCGCCGTACGCGAGCCCACCAAGGACCCGCGCTACGTCAGCGTCACCGACTACGTGTGGGACGGCCGGCGGATGGGCCTGTGGGACCTCACCCTGGACGAGTACCGGACCCCGCAGAACCCGCTGCCCACGGCCCCGTCGAACGCCCCGTCCCCGGGGGCTCCCGCATGACCCGCCCGGCACGTCCGTCGCGTCCGTCGCGTCCGGCACGCTCGGAACGTCCGGCGCGTCCGACTCGCCCGACCCACCTGGCACGCCCGCCGCGCCGGGCACGCCTGGCGCTCTCCCTCCGCTGGAAGATCGCGCTCACCGTCACGGCGGTGTGCTGCGCGGTCGCCGCCGTGCTGGGCGTACTGGTCCACAACGCCGTCGCCCGCCAGACCGTCGGCCAGGTACGGAAGGAGACCCTCACCGACCTCGACGACGCGCTGGATCTGTACGAGTACGGCACCTCCCGCGAGGGCCTCAACTCGGTACTCGACCCCGCCGAACTCCCCGCCCAGCTTCGCGCCTTGGTGCACCACGACCGGCGCGGCAGCATGGTCGGCACCTACCACGGGCAGCGCGTGATGTGGACGGCGGCACCGGCCGGCGACCAGGTGATGGCGGTCTGGTCCCCGTACGAGAACACCCGCCGCTCCCTGGAGAACCTCGACACGGCGATCTTCGGCTCCGCCGTCCTAGCCGCCACCGCCGTCGCCCTCGCCGGACTGTTCCTTGCGCACCGCATCAGCCGCCGGCTGAGCACCACGGCGGCCGTCGCGCGCCGTATCACGGCGGGTGACCTGGACGCGCGGGTCGGCACCGAGGGGGAGGGGCGGCGGGGCCGGCCGGGAGCGCAGGACGAGGTGGCGGCGGTGGCCGCGGCGCTGGACTCGGTGGCCGGCTCCCTCCAGGGCCGCCTCCAGGCCGAACAGCGCTTCACCGCCGACGTGGCCCACGAACTGCGCACCCCGCTGACCGGCATCCTCGCCTCGGCCGAACTGCTGCCCGAGGGCCGCCCCAAGGAGATGATGAACGACCGGCTGCGGGCGCTGCACCGGCTCACCGAGGACCTGCTGGAGATCTCCCGCCTCGACTCCGGCGCCGAACGCCCCGACCTGGCCGCATACGACCTGGGCGCACTGGTCCGCGGTTCGGTGCGGGGCACGGGCCTCGACACCGAGGTACGCGTCGTGCGGGACGCGGTCGTACGGACGGACCGGCGCCGCCTGGACCGCATCCTGTGCAACCTGGTCCTGAACGCGCATCGGCACGGGGAGCCTCCGGTCGTGGTGACCGTGGACGTACCGGATGGGGGCGGGAGCGGGACGTACGGGGATGCGGCGCACGAGGCGTACGAGGCGTACGAGGCGTACGAGGGAGAACCGTACGCCGGGACTCCGTATGAGGGAAAGCCGTACACCGGAACCCCGTACGAGGGAACGTCGCACGTCGAGCCACCGCACGCCGAGCCACCGCACGTCAGGCCACCTCAGGACAGGCCACCGCACGGCGAAGCACCCCGAGGAGGACCGTCCCCGGCCCCCGTCGTGGAAGTGCGCGACCACGGCCCCGGCTTCTCGGACGAGTTGCTGCGCCACGGCCCGCAGCGCTTCCGTACCGACGCGCCGGGCCGCGGCAAGGGACATGGCCTCGGCCTGACCATCGCCGTCGGCCAGGCGTCCGTCCTGGGCATCGAACTGCGCTTCACCAACGCACCGGAAGGCGGCGCCCGAGCCGTCCTCCGCCTTACCCCGCCTCCGTCCCCGCACCCGCCTGAGTTCAGCCCCCTGTCCCCACCTCAGCCCCCGTCCCCGCCCCCGTCCGACCGGTCCGGATCGCCAGGGCGTACACCCGGGTGATCTGGTGCGGGCTGTTGTTGTTGTCCGACACGATGAACAGCGGCAGCCGCCCCTTGTACGGGCCGGAGGCCAGCGGCACGGTGCCGAGCGCCATCCCCTCGGCGTTCTCCAGCAACGGGTTCGACTGCGGCTGTGCGGTCGCCGCGCCCCCCCGGGGACAGGTGACGAGGTCGACCGGCTCCCACTTCTTCGCGAACGCGTCGACCGGCTCCGACTGCAACGACGCGACCCGGGAGACGTCCTTCGCCCGGTTCAGGTCGGCCCCGAAGACGCGTACCGCGTTGCCCTGGCCCTCCGCGTGGTTGGTCTCCAGCACGAGCAGCCGGTCGGTGCCCGTCGCCACCAGCTCCGAGACCCGCAGCCCCGCCGCCGACTGGTAGGCGAACTGCTTGTCCGGCACGTACGCGCCGCCCGGCGTCCCCTTGAAGCGCTGGATACGCAGCAGGCTGCGGCCGCGCGCCTTGCCGTCATGGAAGAGCGGCGCCTCCATGCCCGCGTACAGATACCGGCCGTCCGGGGACGCGCCCAGCGCCTCCAGGTTCTCCGGCCCGGCCCACTCGACCAGGTTGCGCGGCAGCTCGACGCGGCCCGTCTCCGCGCCGTCCGACACCCGGAACCTGCGGATCGACGGGCCCGCCTCCGAGGCGACCAGGACGGTACGTCCGCCCTTCTCCAGGACGAGCCCCTCGCCGTCGAAGCGGCCGCCGCCGGTGGGGCGGAGGGTACGCAGGTGGAGGGCGCGGGCGGCCGGCGGTGCGACGCCCGACGTACCGAGGTCGAGGTCGAAGATCCGGCCCGGCGCGTTGTCGGCCAGCGCCCACGCCCGGGAGGGGCCGGACATCGCCAGGCCGGACAGGCCGTCCACCGGTACGGCACCCTCGTACTCGACGCCGTTGAGCGCGTCACTGTGGCCGATCAGCGCCACGTCGGCCGAGCAGGCGCCGGAGGACGGCTCGCCGTCCCGCGACTGCCACCACACGGCAGCCGGGACCGCCACCGCCACCACCGCGACGCACAGTACGGAGATCAGCGCCCGCCGCCGGACCTTGTGCGCCCTGACGGCTTCCGGAGCGAGGGGCGCGGGTGAGAGCGCGGTACCCGGGGCCCCAGAAGCGCCGCCGGCCCTCGCGCTCGCTGTGGAGCCGCCGCTCGAAGCCGGACCGGGCCGGCCAGGTAGGCCGGTCTCGCCGGTCTGGCCGGTCTGGTCCGCCTGACCTGCCTGGCCTGTCTGGCCGGTCGGGGGAGCGGGGCGCGCAGCCCGGTTCCGTACGAACGGCAGCTTCTCGATGCCGTTCTGCGCCTGCTGCTGCGGCAGCGGACGGTTCTTCTCCCGCAGGGCGCGGCGGACCTCCCGGTAGATGACTTCGAGGCTGAGGTGATCGTGGGGCGGGGGAGCCGCGGCCGTGGCGGTTGCCGTGCTCTCGGGGGCCGGGGCCGGGGCCAGGGGTGAGGTCGGGGCCGGGCCCGGAATTCCCTCCCGCAGCACCCGCAGGAACTCCCCGGTGAAGGCGGTGTGCTCCTCGCCCTCCGGCGCCAGCGCCTCGACGTTCCAGGGCGTCGAGGTGAGCAGGTACGAGACGCCCTCCAGGCTGTCCATGCCCTCGAACAGGGCCTCACCCAGCCGACTGGACGCCTGCTGCGTGGCCGCCACGGTGGACATGGTGCCGCCCATGGTCCCGGCGGACATGCCTTTGATCACGCTGCCGCTGTAACAGCAGTCGAGGATGATGATGCGGCGCTTGGGCGGCGTACGGGTGCCCAGGGCACTGCGCAGCCAGGTGTACGGGATGCCGCTGTGCACCTTCCCCGGTTCCGTGCCGGGCAGCGTGAGGTACAGGCCCTCCTGCCGCGAGTCGAGGAAGCCGTGGCCCGCGTAGTACACGATCAAGGTGTCCCGCGCGGCCCGTACCGCTTCCTCGATGGGCTGCAACGCCCCGGTGATCGTACGGGGGTTGGACACGATCCGGCAGTTCCTCTTGGGCATTCCGCCGATGGTCCGGTCGGTCAGCGCGGCCTTGAGCGCCTTGAGGTTGTTGCGGACCCCGGGCAGCGGCGGCAGATTGGCGTACCGGTCGACCCCGATGATCACACAAGCCGACGCCGCCGGATCGAACGCCGCTCCCGCTTCTCCCCCGACTCCGCCCATCCCGTCAGCCCTCACCCGTCCTGTCGTCACGCACTTCTCCCGTACGCGGTTCTCCTGTACGGGCTTCTCGCGCACGGGCTTCTCCCGCACGCGGTTCTCCCGCACGCGGTTCTCCCGTACGAGGCTCTCCGCCCGCCTCCAACTGCTCCAACTCCTCCAACGCGCGAAGGATGCTCCGGGCACCGTCCGTGTCCGCCGTGGCGAAACTGACCCGTACGCCATTGCGTTCGACCGTCATCTTGGGGCGCGCCGCATACGCCCTGCGCCAGCCGTCGATGGCGATGGCGAGGCTGCTCAACTGGAACGCGCTGTCGACGATCAGCTGGACGGCGTCGAACCCCAGCCCCATCTTCCCGGGCCTGTTCTCCCTCGCCCGCAGCGAGACGGCCGCACTCCGGCCCACGGTGGGATCGTCCGTCAGCCACTCGCACAACGACCGCAACTCCAGGTCGCTCTCCGCCTCGTCCAGCCTGACCTGAATCATCATCAGCCCCCCCCACACTCCGGTCCGGCCTCACATCAACTCTCGCCCCATACCCACCCCCTTCGCGGCAATTCCCGGAACTCCGCGCAATCACCCTGAGCGCGTGCGCTTCGGCCAGTCGGCTGCAAGGGAACCGGATGCACGGAGCACGGCCTTCTGCCAAGCTCCCCGCATGTCGAACGTTTCATCGATGACGTACACCCGTATCGGCGCGATCCTGCACGAGATCGGCATGGTGTCCGAGGAACAGCTGCACCGCACCCTGGCGGAGGCGGCGAACTACGCGGACGAACCGCTGGAAGAGCATTACGAGGCCGCGTGCGCCCTCGAAGAATTCGGCGTCGCGGTCTCGGTGCACGCCGACGACATCGACTCCATCTACTACGACTACGCCACCCTGCTGGAGGACGCCGTAGCGGTCGCCGGCGGCAAGGTCGCCATCACGAACGTCCGGATCGTCGCGGGCGAAGGCGACCTCGAAGACGGCCGCCTGGACCAACTGGAGTTCGAACGGGACGGCAAGCCCGTGACCATCCTGGCCGACCACCTCGCGGAGGACTACTACGACCAGGGCGCCGCCTGCGAGGCCATAGCCGAGACCGCCCACGACGACGACCCCCGCACCTGGCGCTACCTCGACTTCGAACGCCAACCGCACCGCGGCTACGACAGCATCATGGTCCTAGCCACCCCCGAACAGGCCCAAGCCCTCCAGACCCACCTGTCCTTCACCTTCCTCAACTAACCCCCTCCCTCCTACGCCAGACCATCTCCTTCCTGCTCACGCCACACCGAACCCAGCTCTTCCCAGCTCTCCCCGGCTCCCGGTCCCCCCGGCCCCCGGTCCCCCGGTCCCCGCCCCCCGGACCGGCCTTCCCCGTGGCCCCCGGGGCCGGCCTTCCCCGTGGCCCCTCACTGTGGCCCCTCACTCCTCCTCAACGGGCGGCTCCCCGCCCCAGTCCCATTCCTCCTCCGGCATCGGCTCCTGCCCCGGCCCCGGCTGCCGCCCCGCGGCCGGCGCCGCCACCTCGGCCATCTGCTGCACCTGCTCCTGCTCCGCCGCCGGCACCGTCTGCTCCGACAGCACAGCCAGTATCTGCTCGCCGTACTTCGCCAGCTTGTTCTCACCCACCCCGTTCACGGTTCCGAGCTCGCCCAGGCTCGACGGACGGGCCGTGGCGATCTCCCGCAGCGTCGCGTCGTGGAAGATCACGTATGCCGGTACGCCCTGCTCCTTGGCCGTACGCCCCCGCCAGGCGCGCAGCTCCTCGAACACCGGCACCGCCTCCTCGGGGAGGTCCACCGGCACCGCGCGCCGGCCCTTGGCCGCCTTCGCGGCCTTGGCCTTCACGGCCTTCTCCGGCTCGCGCCGCATCGGCACCTCGCGCTGCCCCCGCAGCACCTCACCGCTCGCCTCGGTGAGGACCAGCGTGCCGTAGTCGCCCTCCACCGCGAGGAGCCGCTGGGCGAGCAACTGCCGGATGACGCCACGCCATTCGGCCTCCCGGAGATCCTCCCCGATCCCGAAGACGCTCAGCTGGTCGTGATCGAACTGGATGACCTTCGCGGTCTTCCGCCCCATCAGGATGTCGACGATCTGCCCGGCGCCGAATTTCTGCTTCCGCTCACGCTGCAGCCGTACCACCGTGGAGAGCAGCTTCTGCGAAGGGACCGTGCCGTCCCAGGTCTGCGGCGGCGTCAGGCACGTGTCGCAGTTTCCGCACGCGCTGCTCTCCTGCCCGAAGTAGGCGAGCAGCCGCACCCGCCGGCACTCCACCGTCTCGCAGAGCGCGAGCATCGCGTCGAGGTGCGCCGAGAGCCGCCTGCGGTGGGCGTCGTCCCCGTCCGAGCCGTCGATCATCTTCCGCTGCTGGACCACGTCCTGCAGCCCGTAGGCCAGCCACGCCGTGGACGGCTGGCCGTCCCGCCCCGCGCGCCCCGTCTCCTGGTAGTACCCCTCCACCGATTTCGGCAGGTCCAGGTGGGCCACGAACCGTACGTCGGGTTTGTCGATGCCCATCCCGAACGCGATGGTGGCGACGACCACCACCCCGTCCTCCCGCAGAAAGCGGGCCTGGTGTTCGGCGCGCATCCGGGCGTCCAGCCCCGCGTGATACGGAAGCGCCGTGACGCCGTTCTGCACCAGGAATTCCGCGGTCTTTTCGACCGACGCCCGGGAAAGGCAGTACACGATTCCCGCGTCACCGGCGTGCTCGGTGCGCAGCAATTCCAGCAGCTGCTTCTTCGGGTCGCTCTTTCCGGCGATCCGGTACTGAATGTTGGGCCGGTCGAAGCTGGCCACGAAATGCCGGGCGTTCTCCATCCCGAGCCGCGCGGTGATCTCGCGGTGGGTGGCTTCCGTGGCCGTCGCGGTCAGGGCCATCCTCGGGACCTCGGGCCACCGCTCCCGGAGCATCGACAGGGCGAGGTAGTCCGGCCGGAAGTCGTGGCCCCACTGCGCGACACAGTGCGCCTCGTCGATGGCGAACAGCGAGATCTTGCCCCGGTCGAGCAGGTTCAGCGTCTGCTCCACCCGCAGCCGCTCCGGCGCCAGATACAGCAGGTCCAGCTCCCCGGAGAGGAACTCGGCCTCCACCAGCCGCCGCTCCTCCAGATCCTGCGTGGAGTTGAGGAACCCGGCCCGGACACCCAGCGCCCGCAGCGCGTCGACCTGGTCCTGCATCAACGCGATCAGCGGCGAGACGACCACCCCGACGCCCGGCCGCACCAGGGCCGGAATCTGGTAGCACAGGGATTTTCCGCCGCCGGTCGGCATCAGTACGACCGCGTCGCCACCCGTTATGACGTGCTCGATGATCGACTGCTGTTCCCCGCGGAACGCGTCGTACCCGAATACCCGCCGCAGCACGCCCACCGCGCCACTGACGTCGTCCTCGGTTTCCCCGGCACCGGAAGCCATCTCCACCTCGCTCATGCCAGCAGCGTACGAGTAATCCCGCCACCCGCGCTCAGCCCTGTGGATAACTCCGCGCCGGACCACCTCCCTCTGCTACTCCCGATCCGCGCCCGTACGAGCCGTACACGAGCCCCGTACGAGCCCGGTGCAAGCTCCATGCGGGCCGGGGAAGGGCCCGCCCAGCCCCGAAGCGCCGCGCGTCACGCCGCCGTACAACGAAAACCGCCGATCGTCCGTCTCACAGAACGACGAGGAACATCACACATCGCGCCCCGCGAACACCGCATTCACGCGACCCCTCAGCCTGCCCCACCACCCAAGGCTTGGCCCCTCCCTCTCCCGCCCCCTCTCCCGCCCCCTCTCCCTCCCCCCTCTCTCACCGAGACCACCCACAGGACGGAGAACCACATGCGCAGCACCCCACCTCAGAACTTCCCGTCTAGCCCCACCCTCTCCACCCGCCCCACGCTCACCAAACGCCCCCACGCAGCCAGGACCGCCACAGCCCTCCTCACCACCATCACAGCCACGATTGCGACCCTCACCACACTCACCCCCACAGCCTCAGCCACCCCCACCACCACACCCACGTCCGCCACCACACCCATCTCCACCACCCCTCACTGCCCCGAATCCGCCCTGACGATCAAGGCATCCATCCCCACCCCCCAACACCCTGACGTCGTGCGCATCAGCGCCACCAACCGCACCGCCAAACCCTGCGTGATCGACCGCATCCCGACCGTCACCTTCGGCGACCTCGACGGCGCCGCCGAGCCCGACCCGCCCACCGAGAGCGCTCTGTACCACCTCGCGCCCGGTTCCACCGCGTACGCCACGGTCCGCACCGTCACCGGCCGGCCCAGCCCGTCCGCCCGTACCGTCGACTTCATCACCGTCGCCGCCGACCCGTCGCACCGCGGCCACCGCTTCGACGCCACCGCCATCGGCGCCCCGCCCGCCGGCATCCGCGTCTGGACCCCGACCACGACCTGGTGGCGCCCGACGCCCGCCTGACCCAACAGATCGGCGCGCCCCGACGCAGTCAAGTGCGCACCAGCGAGGGCGGGTTGAGCCGAACCGCCCGCCCTCGACCGCGCCATCCACCAAAGTGAGCGCATGAGTCTCACGACCGCCGGAGAACCTCCAGGCCCCGTACGTTTCTTCCTCATGTGCGACCGCCTGGGCTGTGGCGCCCGCGCCGTCCTCGACCTGGTCGTCCCCGATCAGCCCCCGGACATCGAGACGGACCTCTTCGGTCACCTCCTGCACAGCGCCAAGGCGGCCGCTCCGCGCATCGCCGACATGGGGTGGACGTACTACCAGGGCGACGGCTACTGGTGCCCGCGCTGCTCGACCCCACGCTCCCAACGCCCCCGAAGAGGCCGCACCCGCTCCTCATGAACCATGAGTCACCCCCGCGCGCGGAGGATCGGCGTCGCGCTCAAGGCAGTTCGCAACGCACCAACGCCCGCGCGAACGGCTCCCCGGTGAACCGCGCGTATGCCATCCGCTCACGCACTTCCCGGAGAGTGCGAGGGCGGTAGCCGGGGCCGCCGCAGCAGCTCTTGTGGAAGCGCACACCGGCATGCAACAGCACGGCCAGCGTGCGCCAGGCGGCGGTGTCCCGCCTCTTGGGGGCCGCAAAGGCGGAGCCGACGTGAATCAGCGGCTCGGCGCAGCGCGGACAGACCCGGTCGTGGTCGTGGTAACCGGGGTAGGGCTGCTTGTACGAGGCCCGGCAAGGCAGGCAAACATACGAGGTCTTCGAAGGAGACATGCGCCAAGAATAGAATCACCGTTTGCCAGGGGCGACCGAATTTGGGAGCGCGCTCCTCGGCAACTGGCCGTTCCAGTTCGCTTCACTCCTCCCTCCGTGCATCCCTCACCCTCTCCTTATCGCCCTTGGCGGATGACTTGATTGGCATGACTCCCAGTGGACCCAGTGGACCCAGCGGCTCGCCGAGAAGATGGCCGGCGCCCCCGGCCGCATAAGACTGCCCCCCCCCACCACCGTAAATCCGATGTCCTCCCCGAGGGAGAAAAGAGCGGGTAATGCAAGAGGGTCCTGCCGCCGAACGGCGGCAGGACCCTGGAATTAATTAGGCGGCGTCCTGGATGTACCACCGCTGGTTGAGGCTGCTGGTCTTGAGCTGCAGGTTCACGGACTTGTAGGTGGCATTGTCGCTCTTGCCTGTCGCGCCCAGCACCTCACCCGTTGAGCCACCCCTCGCCAGCAATGTCCGGTCGCCTTCGATGACGAACTTCCACTTCTGAAGCGGGTTGTCTTCGCACTCTGCGAGCACGGCAGGCGTATCCATGTTGACCGGGGCCTCAATGCAGTACCCGCGACGCTCCATGCTCTCAACCTGGAACGTGTCCGCCGACGGGTCCTTGACCGCCCAGCGCTGCAGGTCCGTGGTACGGCGAGGGAACGTGATAACGCGCTTGTCGTCAGGGTACCGTGAGTTGGCGTCCAGATACTGCCGGACCCCCGCGTTGTAAGCGCGGAAAATCTGCCCCTCTCCGGGGAGCCACGGACCGTCGTCCGCCTGACTGGTCGACACTGTCAGCCCCGTAAGGGACAGCGCGGCTACGGAAACAAGAACGCCAGCCTTCTTCGAAATCCGCATCATTCTCCCTTTCACTGATGGTGTAGTTGGATCGTCCACTCACGCTCGGACATGACCAAACTAGCAGCGAGATGAATGAGCGAGGCATCCCTCAATCGAAGGTGTTTAAATGAAGGCAGTGCCCCCTCGCCTCTCGGCATAAAAAGCGTTCGCCGTTGATGTCTTCGAGTGTCCACTGCTAAACTTCGCCGACTCGGCTGAATCGTTTCCTTCCGGATTATTCATGTTTACCTAAAAAAATATTTCGCCCTGGGGTTCCGGGTCGCGACCCGCAGGCCTGACTTCCGGCGCCCCTCGACTCGGCGCGGTCAGCGAGGACGGTGTAGATGGCACCCCGGAAGCGTCGGGCAGACCGGCCCGGCCGACCACTCACCCCAGGCCCCGCCCGGCGATCCGGATACGCTCGTGTGCCGACGCGGCAGACCCATCAGCGCGGCCCCCGACGATGAGTGGCGTGCCAACGGGCGTGAGCACAGCGCGGAAGGCAAACGCATCGAGCACGTTCGTCTCCTCGACTCCCCGACCACCGAGGAGCAGATGCCCCTGTTGGACAGCGGCCTCGGGAACGTCGAGGCGGGCTAGGACGTCCGCAACCTGCCCGCGCCGAGACAGGACAACTCGGCCTGCCTGAGCAGGGCTTGTGGCCGCTGCCGAGGCACGCCCGTCCCTTTCGTGATCTAGCGCTGCACGCGTCAACGCTGTCCGGTCCACCCTTCGAACGGGTACCTCTTCGAAGAGTGCCTGTGGAGAGGGGGACGCTCAGCGGACTTCGACATGAAGAGGCCCCCTCTGGTCGGATACAGAGGGGGCCTGATCTGTGTGCCCCCGGCAGGATTCGAACCTGCGACACCCGCTTTAGGAGAGCGGTGCTCTATCCCCTGAGCTACGGAGGCGGGGCGTGGTCGGCGCCTGGTGGGCGCGCGGCCGGGCTGCTGGTGGGCAGCTTTGGACAGGGTAGCGGATGGGGGGTGGGTGGTGGGGAGGGGCGGGGGCGTCGAGGTGGGCGGCGCCCACCGCCCCGGGTGGGGGCGGTGGGCGCCGTGGGGCATGTCAGGGCCGGCTGTCGGGCCGGCCTGGCCGTCTGGTTAGGGCGCGTGGGCCGGGCTGTCGGGGGTCGGGGAGTTGGTGGGGGCGGAGCGGTGGGTGGACCAGGTGGTGAGGGCGGTGGCGCAGGCGTGGTCGAGGTGGCGCAGGCCGGTGAGGTCGAGGGTGACCTCGCGGTCGTGGGGGAGGGCCTCCAGCTGGTCGAGGATCTTGGGGAGGCGCAGGAAGGTGGCGTTGCCGAGGGCGCGTACCTGGACGGGTTCGGTGGACGGGGCGTCCAGGCCGGAGAACTCCAGGTGGACGTGCGAGGTCTCCCAGGCGGTCTTGGCGATCGCCAGGAGGAGGCCGATCAGTACGCCCTCGAACATGTTGGTGACGACGATGGCGATCGCCGTCGCGGCGAGGACCACCGCTTCGCCGCGGTGTTCGCGCCACAGGGGGCCGAAGTCGCGTACGGGGATGAGCTTGAAGCCCGCGTGGACGAGTACGCCCGCCAGCGCCGCGACCGGGATGATGCCCAGGGCCGCCGGGACGGCCGCCGCGAAGATCAGCAGCCAGGCGCCGTGCATCACCCGGGACGCCTTGGTACGGGCGCCGGCGCTGACGTTCGCGGAGCTGCGTACGATCACCGCGGTCATGGGCAGCGCGCCCAGGATGCCGCACACGGTGTTGCCCGCGCCCTGCGCCATCAGCTCCTTGTCGTACTGCGTACGCGGCCCGTCGTGCAGCCGGTCCACGGCCGCCGCGCTGAACAGGGACTCGGCGGACGCGATGAGCGCGAAGGCGAGGACCGTGCCGATCGCGCCGACGCCCGCGAGCTGGGCGAAGTCCGAGCCGCCGGGCGGCTGGATCGAGGAGAGCAGGCCATGGACCTCGACGCGGGCTATGGGCAGGTCGAGGGCGAAGACCGCGAGCGTGGCCAGGGCCACGGCCGCGAGCGGGGCCGGCAGGATGCGGGCCGCGCGCTTCCACCGGGGCCACAGCACCAGTACGGCGATGGTGCCCGCGCCGACCGCGAGCGCGGACAGGGCGGCTCCGGAGCCCGCGGTTCCGGTGACCAGGCCGGGCAGGCCGCCGAGGTTGGCGAGTCCGCTGCCGGGAGCCTTGGCGTCGGTGAGGGTGTAGAGCTGTGCGGCGATCAGGACGAGTCCGATGCCCGCCAGCATGCCCTGGACGACGGCCACGGAGATGGCCCGGAACCAGCGGCCCAGGCGCAGGGCACCCATGGCGAGCTGGAGAAGGCCCGCCACGAGGACGAGCGCGCCCAGCGTGCCGAGCCCGAATTCCTTGACCGCCTCGAAGACGAGGACGGTCAGTCCGGCGGCCGGTCCGCTGACCTGGAGGCTGCTGCCGGGCAGGAAGCCGGTGAGCAGACCGCCGACGATGCCGGTGATCAGGCCGAGTTCGGCCGGGACGCCGGAGGCGACGGCCACGCCGACGCACAGCGGCAGGGCCACCAGGAAGACGACGATGGAGGCGGTGAAGTCCGCCCGCAGATGCGGCCAGCGGGGGGAGGGGGAGGAGGGGGAGGAGGGGGAGAGGGAGGACTCCTTCGGGTGGGTCGGGGTGGGATGGGGCGCGCCGTCGGTGGCGGGCGCCGGGGAGGGAGCTGTCGCGCCCGTGGTCACGTCCGTGGCCGTGCCCGGGGTCGATTTCGGTGTCATGGTGGGCGCCTTCGCCGTCAGAGGGGGAGGAACGTGTCGGTGTCGGGACGGTGCGCCGTGACCAGGCCGGTGTGGACCTCGTAGTACCAGCCGTGCAGGTTCACCTCGCCCGCGTCGACGCGCTCGCGCACGCACGGGTACTGGCGCAGCCGCGCCACCTGCTCGGTGACGTGCCGCTGGACCGCGGTCGCGACCGTCGGCGCCTCGTCCCTGGGCAGCTCGTCGGAGAGCTCCTGGGTCAGCCAGGCGCGTACGTCGGGAGCGCCGGCGAGGTCCTCGCGGCGCGCCATGGCGCCGACCGCCCCGCAGTGCGAGTGACCGCAGACCACGATGTCGGCGACGCGGAGCACCCGCATCGCGTACTCGATGGTGGCGGCTTCCGCGCTGGCCGGCCTGCCCGGCCGGTGCGCGGGTACGGCGTTGCCCGCCGTACGCAGTTCGAAGAGTTCGCCCGGCAGCGCCCCGGTGATCAGGGACGGAATGATCCGTGAGTCGGAGCAGGTGATGAACAGGGCGAGCGGCGACTGGCCGTCGGCGAGCCGCTGGTAGGTCTCACGCTCCTCGTGCGCGGCCGCGATGCGGGCGTTGAAGGTGCGGGCATGTTCGATGAAGGTTTCCACGAGGGAATGTCTCCTGCTGGTCGGTAAGTGGTGCCATTGAGGGGCATGGCAGAACCCGTTCGACTGGTGCGGAGCAGGAAGCCCCAGCAGTGCTTCTCAGCAGCGGAACACGCAGTGGAGACAGTGCAAGGCGGGGCGGGTGGCCACGCCTGGTCTTGAAGTGGTGAGTGCGGCGGCGGTGCCGGTGTGCGCGGAGAGCAGGTGGGCGGTCGGGTGGGACCGGGCCGCGTACGGGTGCGACGGAAGCGGACGGCGGTGCGGGGACGGCGCGCCCGGCGCGGTCCGCGTGCAACGACGCGCCTGGTTACGGTCCTTGTCCTTCTCCCGCCCGGGATCGCGTTCGTTGTCGCGCCGGTACTGGATGCCCGTGGTGGAGCCGGCCTGGGCGGGGGACACCTGGGTGGGGGTGCCGTGCGCGCCTTTGGGAGCCGCCGGGGTGGGGGTGGGCTCAAAGGCCTGTACGGGTGCGGTGCCGGCGGCCGTGAGGGTCGGGGTCTTGCCGCCCTTGGCCGCTGCCGTTCCGGAGTGGAGCAGGGTCAGCGCCAGGATGAAGATGCCGAGGACGCTGAGGATGGTGCGGGGGTGGGGGGAGTGGTGAGAGGTGTGGCGGGGGGAGCGGCGGGAGCCGGGGGAGCGGGGGCCACTGGTGGAACGGGTGGAACGTGCGGAACGGGTGGAGCTGGTGTTGTGGGCTTTCCGGGTGTGCTGGGGCCGTCGTCGGACGGGCGGCCGTACGCGGGCAGCGGCCCGCATACGGGGCGGTGTTGCCGAACGCTTGCCGGTCGGGGTGACGGCGGCGGACCCGGCGGCGGCAGGACCTGAGACGATGGCCGTACGAGTGGCCGTACGAGTGGCCGTACGAGTGGCCGTACGAGTGGCCGTACGTGCCGCCGCGCGCGCCGCCGTACGGACCGCCGTACGCACCGGCCCCGCGCCCGGCGGGCTGTGCGGACGGTTGGCGGCCGTGTAGTGGGCGGGGTGCCCGGCGGTGTCCGGACGGGTTTGCAGCTGTGGGGAGCCTTTGCGGCCCGTGCGGGTCTTGAAGTACCTCATGTCCGCTCTCCCGGCGCAGACGGACCCGCGACCGCGCGCGAGCCCTTACCCGTACGGTCACCACGCCCGGTCAGCACCAGCAGCGGTACGAGGCCCAGCGCCACGATCCCCCCGCCCAGCGCCAGCGTGGAGTAACCGCCCGTGGCCACGACCAGCCCCGACGCCATGCCACCCGTGGCGCCGGCGACGGCGATGCCCACGTCGACCAGGCCCTGCGTCGAGGCGCGGGTGGCCAGCGGTACGGCGTCGGTGACGATGGCGGTGCCGCTGACGAGGCCGAAGTTCCAGCCGATGCCCAGGAGTACGAGAGCGGTGGCGAGCGCCGGTACGGAGTGGGCCGGTGCCAGTGCGGCGAGGCCGCCCGCGGCGAGCAGGACGACGCCGGAGGCCGCCGCGACGCGCAGCGGGCCGATCCGGTCCACCAGCATCCCGGTGAGCGGCGCCGGCAGGTACATCGCCGCCACGTGCAGGGCGATGACGAGCCCGGCGGTCTCGGTCGCATGTCCGTGCGCCCGCATGTGGACGGGCGTCATCGTCATGACGGCGATCATGACCAGCTGGGTGAAGGTCATGACGGCGGCGCCGGTGAGGAGCTTGCGGGTGTCGGCCCGGGGCGCGGGGGCGACGCCGTCCGCGACGCGATCGGGCTGCGCAGCCTCAGCCGCGTTCGCCGAGGTCACCGCCGCCTCGTCTGCCTCCGCGGCCTCCCTCACCTCCGCGAGCCGCCGCGCCAGACGCAACGGGTCCGGACGCAGGAACACCCCCAGCACCACGGCCGCCGCCGCGTACGCGACCACCGCCAGCAGGAACGGTCCCGCCAGGCGCGGCACGCCCAGCCCGTGCGCGACCTGGCCCGTCACCCCGACCAGGTTCGGCCCGATCACCGCACCGAGTGTGGTGGCGAACAGTACGAGGCTCACCGCACGCCCCCGGCGCGCCGGCGCGGCCAGGTCGGCGCCCGCGTACCGGGCCATCAGGGTCGTCGCCGTACCCGCCCCGTACACGAGCAGCGACAGGAACAGCAGCCACACGGAACCGAGGCCCGCGGCGGCGACGACGCCGAGGCTGCCCAGGCCGGCGGTCGCGTACCCCGCGGTCAGACCCGGCCGCCGGCCCCAGCGCTGGCAGACCCGGCCGATGCCGACGGCGCCGAGCGCTGCCCCGCCCGTGAACAGGGCGGCGGGCAGGCCGGCCAGCCCCGTCGAGCCGAGCATCTCCTCCGCGAGCAGCGCCCCCACCGTGATGCCCGCGGCCAGTCCGGCGCCGCTGAGCGTCTGCGACAGCGCGAGCACGATGAGTACACGTTTCTGCTCCGGGGGCTCCCACACCTCCGCGGCCCGGTCGTCCTGCGGGCCGTGCGGTGCGGCGTGGGGTGTGGCCGGTGATGCCGGTGTGCCGGGCCGAGCGCTCATGGGTTTGTTTCCTCGTTCTCGGGCTGCCCCGAAAGCGCGCTCAGGGCGCGCCGGCAGGCTGGAGCGCCGCGATGTCCCGCAGCGACATGCTCAGCTGGTCGTGCAGGAAGCGCACGATCGTCCAGTGCGGCAGGGCGCCCTCGTCGAAGGGGCCGAACTCGCGGACGTACAGCGGTATCCAGCGCAGGGCCTCCTCGATGGCCTGCTCCCGCCCCGGTTCCTGCTGGTACGCGTCGTAGCCGATGCTGCGGTGCTCGATGAAGAACCGTCCCGGCAGCCGTTGCTCGCACCACTCGCGGTACTCGCGCGTCTGGAGGATGAGGTAGTGCCAGATCTCGTCGATGTCCTGTTCGACGGGCAGGAAGAGACCGCTGAGCCGCTCGCGGTGGCGCGAGACGAGGTAGAGGTAGCGCAGGCACTCGGTGACCTGCCGCTCCACGTACGCGGTCCCGGCGCCGCTCAGCGCCACGAAGTGCTGGACCACTTCGGTGTGCAGGCGCTCACCGAGCAGGGCTATGAGGTCGTCGGTCGTGACGTGCGGTTCCTGCGTCTGCGAGGTCATGGTGCTCCCGGTTTCTTCGGGTGGAGTCGGTACGAACGTCTTCGGGGCCACTTCGTACGGCTCCGATCCCGTACGGCTTCGATCCGTACGGAATCGGAACTCATCTGTGCGGCGTCGGAACCCAGCCGTACGGCGTGCGCACGCGGCCGTCAGCCGACGGCCTGCCCCCGCTCCAGCCACGCGTACTTCCCCGACTTCCCGATCGGGATGTGCGCGCGGTGCTCGACACGGCACGCAAGCCCCGTCAGCCGCTCCACTCCCGCGCTCAGCGCCGCCGCTTCCGCCGCGTCCACGGGAGCGCCGTCGAACGTCGTGTACCGCAGTTCGGCGCCGCTGCGGTCGCCGGGCACGTGCAACTGGTGGACGAACACGCGGGTCGACGCCGCGCTGACGCAGTCGTCGAGATCGCCCTGCGCGACCGGCCCCCGGCCGTGTGCCGACGCGAGCAGCTCCTTCTCGCGGCCGCAGAACCGGGAGATCTTCGCCGGGTCCGGTGTGCCGTCGAGCGTGCGCGCGCAGTCCCCGGAGCGGTAACGGATCAGTGGCATGTACGGGTTCCGGACGCTCGACACGATCATGCTGAAGAGGTGGCTGCCCGGCTCCACCGGGACCAGCTCGACGCTCATCCTGTCGAGGTACGGGTGGTACCTGCCGTGCCGGTCGCTGTAGTAGAGGTAGCCCAGCTCGGTGCTGCCGAACAGGTCGATGACCGGGCAGTCGAAGTGCTCGTGCAGGTAGCGCCGCACGTTCACCGGCGTGTACTCGTACGCGTGCACGATGCTCGCCGGCCGCGGGAAGCGGTCCCACAGGCCCCACTCGGTCACCTTCCGCACGAGGTGCGCCAAGTGGTAGCTGCTGCAGTCGAGGTGGTAGCGGCCGTGCGGGTGTGCCTGCTGGGCCGTCCGGATCTCGTCGAGCATCCGCTCGACGTCCGCGCGGTCCCAAAGGGCCGGGTCCAGCTTGAGGTTGACGTAGAAGGTGCGCTCGTCGAGGCGCCGGTCCGCCAGGCCGGGTACGGGCGCGGGCTCGCTGCGGCCGTGCTTCTTCGCGTTGACGCGCGCCACGTGTTCGGTGGCCAGCACGGTGGTGAGGGAGACGCGTCGGCACCCTTCGTGCCAGGTGTCGGCGATGTCCGGGTGCTCGCTCCACAGCCGGTAGTACGAGTTCAGCAGGAAGTACGGCGGCCGGATGATCTGCATCCGCGCGTGGTTGGTCCCGGTGGAGAGCACGTACTCCGCGGCGCCGGCGGCGAGTGCGTCGGCCAGTGCCGGCGTCATCCAGTTGTCCGGAAATCCCCGGGCGATCTCGGGCTTCTCCAGTATGGGGAAGTGCCCCCGCGCTATCGACGAGCGGTAGATCGGTATGTCCCTTATCCGGTCCACGATGTCGGCGGTCGGCTGTCCGGGCCTGCTCGGCTGGCCATCCATGGTCACCCTCAGGTCTGTCTTGTCTGGCGGACGGGGAGTGATCGGTGTCGCGGCGTACGAGAACCTGTGCCAAAAGCGTAGGAAGCGAGCGGAACGCGCGAATTCTGTGGAATCCGCATACCCGGCCTGCTGCGAACGGGGCGCGAACGGGCCGTGACCGGTAACGCAATCGAATGACGACCGGATCACGGCCGGGTCGTGCCCGGCTTCATGAAGTGGCGGGGAGGCGGCCGGAGGTGTGCGGGCCGCCGGCCGCCTCCCCGCCCGGAAGGCTCAGCGCCCGGTCAGGAAATACATCCCGTTTTGGGCGCGGCCGAGGTCGCGCTGATGCAGCCGGACTTCGTCGCGCTGATGCAGCCGTCCTTGCCCGCTTCGCGCGGGGAGTTCACGGCGACCCACTCGCGCCAGACGTTGTCCTGGGCCATCTTCTTGATCAGCTGTTCCATGTCCGTCGAGCCTCCGAAGGCAGGGGATGGTGGAAAACGGCGATGATCAGCCACGCGAGTCGCGCGGGTGCCGCTCCTTAGAACGTAAAAGAAAGACCAAGTGATCGTCAAAGGCCCGCAATCCAGGGATGGCTCAAATGTCGACACGGGCGGACACTTTGGCCTGATCCTTTCCGTAGTGGCCACAGTTCGCAGGGGCTTCGTGGCTGGTAGTGATCGGTTGCGGCCGATAGGTGTACGGTCCGCTGCTGGTCTGGACCACGGTCCTGGTATGTCGCGTTCATGACAAGAAAGGCGATGGCTGGAACGGCTTGGAGTGTCTTGGTTTCGGCAAGGTGGCCACGGGGTGAACATCCGGTGAATCGCCGAACGTCCGATGGGATCTCCCGAAGTCGTAACGGGTTGGTGCGCGATGTGCGCGGCCCCGCAGGGGGTGATTCGGGTGCGTCGGCGCGGGGCGCTCGGTCGCCTCGCCGATGCTTTGTCTGTGCGTCACCTGTGTGTCGTCTGTGGGTTTTCTGTGCCTTGTTCGCGCGTATGCAAACGGCCGGGAATCGGCAGCCGCGGCCGTTTCAGTCGGTGCGTGAGTTGTTGTGTGGGGTCTTGTTCGAGTTCTTGTGCCGAATTCTTGTCATTGTGCCCGACTTTCCCCGCCACCACGGCTCCTGACTAACTGTCACATTCGCGGGGTGGTGCCATGCGTGGCTCCGGCACCAGAGGCCGGGCCTTGACCGTTGCGGTGAACACCTCGCGGCCGTTCTGGCGTGCGGTGACGCGTACGCGGACGAGCCCGGACGAATCGGTGCGCGCGGCCCTCGATTCCGCACCGGATTCCGCCTCTGATTCCGTTCCCGATTCCGGCCCCGCCCCTGATTCCGCCCCCGGTTCTCCCGCCCCGTCCTCCCGGCCGATTATCGTGGCCTCTATCCAGCACGGGGCGTCCAGTTCGGCGTACCGGGCGAATACGGTGCCCAAGCCGACGGGTATCACCGGCAGCGGGTGGAGAACGGCATGGACGGCCTGGTGCGTGGCTTCCAGCAGCAGCATCCCGGGCGCGTGGTCGACCGGGTGGTCGAAGATGACCGGGTGGGTGGTGTCGGTGCGGAGCTGCCAGCGGTTGCGGGTGTCCGTGGGGGAGAGCACCACACTCTCGTACTGGGCGCGGGCCACCCGCCGCGGCGCGACCGGCGGCGGCAGCGGCACCGCGCGCGCCATCGCCTCGCGGGCGTCGCCGTATGCTCCGCGCAGCCGTCGGTAGACGGCCGGAGCGTGGCTGGTGAACCGCGCGACCGCGGTGCCGAGGTGGACGCCGTTCCGCGTCGCCTCGACGTCCATGGTCAGCGAGCTGAGGATGCCCCGGCGGCGCTTGATGCCGGAGCAGACGATGCGTAGTTCGATCTCGGTGGGGGCAGTCTCGGTACGCAGTACGCCGGATTCGAGCGCATAAGTGAAGTGGTCCCAGATCAGCTGGTGTCCGAACGGCACCTGATAAGCGAGGTGCGAGAGCAGCGGAATGGTCTGGCGGATCGTCTCGACGAGCAGAAGGGGGTCGTGCAGCCGGTTCCTGGAGGTGTAGAACGCGTGGGCCCGCGGCCATTCCGCGGTCACGACGTGGACGTCCGGGGCCGTCTCCTTCCAACTGGTGAGCAGCACTTCGGACAGTGCCGTCTTGTGTACATACTCCTTGGGCACGGTGGTGGTCAGCGTGCGCGGGCACGGGCCGGCGGCGGCAGTGGGTGCGGAGGTCTCCGGAAGCCGGCCGGTGCTGCTCATGCGGTGTCCCCCTGGGGAGTGTTGCAGGTCCGGCCCTTTGCGGCCCTGGCCCTCTGTGGTCCGGCCGGGGCTCCCGGGGCAGGGCGTCGCCGTCCCGCGGGGCGCCTGCTGGCCAACAGGAGCCGTGGCGTGCCCGGTTCAGCTGTCACCGTGTGAGGGCCTCGGCGCTCATAAAATAAATACTATTCTTTTTGTTTGTCGAGGGAGCTGGTGCTGTCCATGCAGGAGCGCGCGGTCAGGACACGGGAGGTCATCCTCCGGGCGGCTGCCGAGGTCTTCGACGAGTTCGGGTTCAGCGGCGCCAGCATCAGCAAGATCATGAAGCGGGCCGGGGTGACCCAGGGCGGGATGTACTTCCACTTCCCGTCCAAGGAAGCCCTGGCCAGGGCGGTGATGGTCGAGCAAGGCGAGGGCCTGCGGCTGCCACCGGGAGAGGACGGCCTTGAGCGCCTGGTCGACATCACCCTGTATCTGGCGGAGGAGTTGCAGTCCAACCCCACCCTGCGGGCCGGCGTCAGGCTCGCGGCCGAGCAGGGCGAGTTCGGCGTGCAGGACGATTCCGCGTACCGGCTCTGGGCCGAGCAGTTCGGCGGCCAGCTGCGTGCCGCGCAGGAGAAGGGCGAACTGCTCCCCGAGGTGAACGTGGAGGAACTCGCCTGGGTCCTGGTCAGCACCTACACCGGTACGCAGCTCTTCTCGCAGATCTCCACCGGCCGCGCTGACCTGCACCAACGCGTGGTCTCCCTCTGGCGCTACCTCCTCCCGGGCGTCGCCACGCCGGCCGTCAGGCAGCACCTCGACGTCGCGGTGCGGCGGAAGCGGGCGGCGGCCTGAGGGCGGGGCGCGGACGAGTACGGTGACGGCGGAAGGCGTGGCGAAGGGCGGGATGCGGGGCGTGCTGGGCGAAGCGGCGGACGGTGCGGCGGCGACGGCTCCCCGGCGGGTGGTGGTGACCGGGGCGACCGGGTTCATCGGCTCCGCGGTGGTACGGGAACTGCTCTCTTTTCCGAACCTGAATTCGGTTTCGGCGCGCTCGCTCCGCCTCCGCGCCGTAGCGCGCAAGCCGCCGGAGGCCGCCAGGTCCCCGCAGCCGGACACGACCGTCCCCGTCGAATGGCGCGCCGCCGATCTCGCCGACCCCGCCTCCCTGCGCGGTGTCTGCGAAGGCGCCGACGTCCTGCTGCACCTCGCCTCCGACATCGGCCGGGACGCGGAGCGCTGCGAGCTCGTCAACGTCCGTGGCACCGCCGCCCTCGTGGGTGAGGCGGTACGGGCGGGTGTCGGCCGGATCGTCCAGCTCTCCACCGCCGCGGTGTACGGGGCCGGACCGCACGCCGGCCCGGGCGTGGGCGAGGTCGAACCCGCGCCGGTCTCCCCGGCCAGCCGTACCCGTCTGGCCGCCGAACGCCCGGTGCTGGCAGCGGGCGGCACGGTGCTGCGGCCCGGCCTGGTGCTCGGCGCGGGCGACCGGTGGGTGGTGCCGGCGCTGGCCGAACTGCTCCACCGGGTGCCGGCGCGCTGGGACGGCGGGCGTGGCCTGCTCTCCGTCGTGGCGGTCGAGGACCTGGCCCGCCTGTTCGTGCGGCTGGCCCTCGCGCCCGGGGGAGTACCCGGCGGCGTACACCACGCGAGTCACCCCACCCCCGTACGTAACGGGGACCTCATGGACACCCTGATCGGCCACGGAGTCCTCCCGCGGCCGACTGCCACCGCACCTCACGACGGCCCCGGCTCCGGCCCCGACCTTTCCTGGGACGCGTGCCTGGAGCGCCTGGCCGCCGTCCCCGGCCGGGTGAGCGCGCGGCAGTTCGCCCTCCTGGCCAGTGACCACTGGTACCGCAGTGACGAGGTGTGGTCGGCGGCCGGCTGCGACCCGGGCCCGGGCCCTCTCGTACGGCTCGCGGAAGCCGCCGACTGGTACCGCTCCCATCTTCAGGCCCGAGCCTGAACCGGGGCGCTCCCCCGGAGCCCGCCCCCAGGCCGTCCCCCGACCGGCCCCGGATCAGCCCCCGGCCCCCGGCCCTCGGCCCCCGGCCCTCGGCCCCCGGCCCCCGGCCCTCGGCCCCCCGACCCCCACCCTCAGGACACGAACCGCACCGCCGTCAACGTCTGCTCGTCCGGCACCTCCGTCAGCGCGCGATACGCGTGCGCCGCCGACGTCAGCGTCATGTGGTGGTGCCAGCCCGGGAAGGAGCGGCCCTCGAAGTCGTGCAGCCCGAAGTCCGTCGCGAGGGCGTGCAGCGTGGCCGTGGGCAGCTGGTGCAGCCGGGCGAGGCCGAGGAGCTGGCCCATGCGCCGGTGCGCCATGTTGGTGAGCCAGATCCGGGGCGGCCGGACGCCGGCCGGTCCGGGCTCCGTGAAGGCGCGGTAGGTGTGGTGCGAGCCGGGCAGGCGGACCGGCGTGGGCGCGGACTGCAGCAGGCGCGGGCGTGCGCCCGGGTCGCCGGGCATGCCGGGGGTGGCCGGGGTGGCCAGTGCGGTGGCGGACGGTACGGCGATGACGAAGTCGCGTCCCTGCCGGGCCAGCGCCTCGATGAGCCGTACGGAGTCGGAGTACTCGCTCAGGTCCGCAACGACCGGCGCCGGAGCGCAGGTCGAACGGGCGGCCTGCGCCTCCACGAGGTCGAGCGCGTGCACCCACATCGGGCGGGGGTGGTTCGTCTCCGAGGCGGGTATGCGGTTGCGGCGCAGCAGCTCGGGGTCGTCGGCCCACTGGGGCGGCAGGAACAGCCGCCAGTCGACGGACACGGCCGCGCTGCCGTCACAGTCGCCGGCGGCGGCCGATGCGCCTGAACCCCCCGCCGCACCCGATGCGCCTCCCGAAGCCCCGTAAGCCCCGCAAGCACCCGAAGCCCCCGAGCTCAACGCCCCCGAAGCAGCGGACACCGACACCGCCGCAGCCGTGGCCGCCTCCCCCACCGGCAGGAACATCCCCATGGCCAGCTGGCAGCTGACGGTCCGCCCGGCGGCGGAGTCGAAGCGGCGGTGCACGCCCACGGAGTGCCCGCCGCGCTTGGGCAGCACGGCCGGGGCGAGAATCCATGCCCGGGGCGGTGCGGGCTGTTCCGCCCGGCGTACGAGTTCGCGGCGTACCGGGTTCCAGTCCCAGGGGCTGGCGTTGAGGAACTGGTGGAGCGACTGCGAGGCGGTGGGTGAGTCGGAGACGGCGGCGGCCAGCCGGCGTACGGACTTCTTGCCTTCGGTGGTCAGCAGTGCCAGCAGGTACGCGTGGGCCCAGCGCCGCTGATCGGTACGCGGAAGATGGCCGAAAAGGTCGTCCGCGAAGGCGTCGAACGACCCGAACGTCTCACACGCCTCAGGCGTCTCGCCCGGGTCGGACGTCCCGGCCGGGGCGGCGGAGGCGGAGCCGCCGGAGGCGGCGGCGCGGAGCGCGGGTGCGGGGGCGGCGGGTGCCTTGGCCCGGCCTGCCCTGCGGGTGGTTCCGGTTCGCCCGGCGGAGCCGGTCGGACCGGCGACCGGGGCCCTGCCGGTGCCGCCGTTGTGGGCGGCTGAGCGGCCGTTGCGGGCGGTCCTTCCGGAACCGGCGGGGAGGGCGTCGGTGGTGACGGACGAGACGTCGCGCACACCCGATTTGTCGGACAGACTACGTACTGCGATCGGGCGACTGGAAGAGCTGGAAGAGCTGGAAGCGAGGGAAGCGGCCAGGGTGTGTGCGGGGGTGCGGGTCGCCGGATGCGCAGTTTCTGTCGTCATGGTGTTCGTTCCCTCCCGTGGTCATCCCGTGAATCGGGCGCCGACCAGCAAAGAATAAAGAACGATCGTTTTTTTTGCGAGCCCACGAGGCCCGGGGCCTGTTTTCGTCGTACCAGGAGTCCTCCGGGCGCGGCCGGACGGAAGCCGAACCACGGGCGTGCGGCGGGGAAACGATCAGCGCGGGCGGGCCCCGGATGCGGGGACGGGGGCCGGTCCGGAACGGCCCGGTCCCCGGGTTCCGCTTCCGCAGGCCCAGTCCTTTCCGCCCCCCCACAGACCCCTCGGACCCGCCCGGCCCCACCCCAGGGCAATGAACAACTGCCCGGGACGCCCCCCGGTTCCCATACTGATCAAGTCTCCGCCAACTGCCGCCGCGACTGTGCGTCCCGTCAAACCCGCCCCTAACATGGCTGGTTGGATGTCACCGGTACGGCGCTGGCAACCGAGGGCGATCACCGAGGCGGGACAATGGCGCGACAGGACCGAGCTGAGCGGACGCGCCGGACCCTGCTGCGGGCCGCCGCCGACGAGATGGCCGAAAAGGGGTACGCGGGTGCCTCGATGTCCCGCATCAGTACCGCGGCGGACGTCACGATCGGCGGCCTGACGTTCCACTTCCCGTCCAAGGCGGCGCTCGCCGAAGCGGTCAGGGAGTCCGGCTGTGCGCTGACCTGCGGCGCGCTGTCCTCCCTCATGACGGAGAGCAGAAGCCCCAAGGCGGCCGCGCGCGGCGAGTTACGACGGGTCGTCACCTTCACCCGTACCCTCGCGCGGCTGCTCGGAGAGGAACCGGCCGTACGGGCCGCCGCCCGCCTGGCCTGGGACTTCCCGGACGACGGCGACACCTGGTACGCGATGTGGCTGCCGTCGCTCGGCGAACTCGTCGAGCGGGCCCGCCCGGACTTCACCGGCTGGACGACGGCGGAGGCGGTCACCGCCACGGCGGTCTCCGTGGTCACCGGCGCGGAGTTCGCGGCCCGCACCGGCGTGCCGCGCGGCGTCGCGTCCGGGCTGTCCCCGACGGAACATGTGGACCGCGTCTGGGGCCTGGTGCTCGGCGCGCGGCCGCCGCTCCTGGTGGGCGGTGACGAATACCCGGAGCCCCGGACCACCGGCGAGGACCCGGAGAACCGGCTGGCCGGCGAGGACCCGGGGACCCGGACGACCGGCGAGGACCCGGAGAACCGGCTGGCCGGCGAGGAACCGGCGGGCACCGACCGCGGCGGCGACCGCCGGACGGGAGACCTCCGGGCGGGAGACCCCCGGACGAAAGACCTCCGGGCGGGAGACCCCCGCACGGGAAACATCCGAGTGACGGAACACCGGCTGCCCGAGCACCGGCTGCCCGACCACCGGGCAGGGGAGCGCCGGACGGGCGAAGGCCGGGTGCGCGCCGCGTCCCGGTGACGGCGGCACGGCCGCCCGACGCCGTACGGCACCCGCTCGTGGCACCCCCGCCGAGTGATCGGCAATTCCGTCGCGCCCCGCCACCGGCCGTGGCACCATCGCTGCCATGCCAGGACTGCCGGAGTTCATGACGCCCGACCAGCTCGCCGCCCGCACGTCCCGTGCGCTGGACGCGGCCGTCACCGCCGGACGCGAACTGGGCCTGACGGTGACCGACCCGACGGTGCTGCACGACATGTTCTCCGTCGTCGTGCACCTCGCTCCCTCACCCGTGGTGGTCCGGGTGCCGACCGTCCTGCCCCCGTACGCCGACGCCGGCGTCCAGGCGGCGCGCCAGCGGCTGGAACTGGACGTGGTGGCCTGGCTGGCGATGCGCGGTGTCCCGGTGATCCCGCCGAGCCCGCTGGTGCCCCGGGAACCCGTGCGGCGCGACGGCTTCTCGATGACGTTCTGGCAGTTCGTCGAGCAGGCGGAGGGCGAGGGCCGGGAGCCCGACTACGTACGCAACTCCCGCCTGACGGCCGACCTGCACGCCGAGCTGCGCGCGTACCCGGGCGAGCTGCCGTTCCTGTCGGCCGCCGAACCGAGGTTCGCGACGGAGGCGCTGGCCGCCCTCGAAGGGCACACCGACCTCATCGATCCGGCCGATCTCGACCGCGCGCGGCGGGAATGGGCGGTGCTGGAGCCCCTGGCCGCTTCGCGTGCGGCGTTCGAGGCGGAGTTCCCCGGCGTCGATTTCCAGCCGATCCACGGGGACGCGCCCGCCGTCAACATCGTCGCCGCCAAGGGCGGTGCGCTGTACTCCGACTTCGAGCTGACCACGCTCGGACCGGCCGAGTGGGACCTGGCAGCCCTCGGCCCCGAGTGTGAGGCTGCCTATGACGAGGCCGCACGCCGGCACGGCCTGCGCCAACTCGACGAACGCGCCCTGCGCTTCGTCAACGCGGTAGGCATGATCCGGATAGTGGCGTGCCTCGCGCTCGTACCGCAGCTGCCCATGCTCGGGGAGGCCCTGAAGCCCGGCATCGAGCACTGGCGGACGCTGCCGTTCGCCGGTGGTCTTCGGGACTGAGGACTGAGGTGGCAGCGCTGGAGGGAGCCACGCCTCCGTCGGCGTGACCGAGCTGGTTCTCCGGGAGTGGCGCCACCGGGGGAACGGGCGCCGGCCTGTGTGGCGGGCGCGTTCGGCGTCTGATCGCTGGTCCGGGAGTGCACCACGAGGCCGGCTTCGCGGCGGCCCGCCTCCAGCCGATCGTCGTCGGGCTGCTGTACGGCGGGCCGTGGCGGTGGGGGCCGCTCTGGTACGTCTGGCTGCTGGACGGTGCGGTGCTGGTCAACCGGTCGCGGCGACGCGCACCTTCGTCCGGCCGTCCTGCCGCTCAAGCTCGACCTCGCCCACGCGGTACCAGAAATTCCGTACGGAAACCCGGGTGAGGGCCGCGCGGGAACCCCCACGGTCGGGGACGTACGGGACTCACCCCCGCCCCGGTCCGCGGTCTGCCCGTAGCCCTGCGGCGCCCGCTCCGCGCCCGAAAACGGCCGTTTCGGACCCCACGCCACCGCCCGCCCCCACCCCCTCGGCAACTTCGTGAAGTCGTACGCGATCCGCCTGACAGGGCGAGAAACATAGCGAACATTCTTTATTGTCCTGCTGTCACCCGCACACCCGTCCCGTCTCCCCGGGGGCCAGTCCCTTGTCCGTGCCCGCATCCCCCACCGCCGTTCCGCCGCTCCTCCCCGGGCGGCCGACCAGCACCCAGGAGGCGTGGGTCGAGGACCTGTGCAGACACCTCTTCGTCTCCTTCAACCGGGCGGACCACCACCTCAAGGGCGAGCAGTACCTGCGCGGGCTGCTCACCGCCCCCGGCCGCAAGTCCATCCGCAACATCGCCCGGACGCTGGACGACACCGGCGCGGCCCAGCGCCTGCACCACTTCATCTGCAACGCCCCGTGGAACTGGCGTACCGTCCGCGAAGCCCTCGCCGACTACCTCATCGCCCTCACCCGGCCGCGCTCGTGGGTCGTCCGCCCGATGCTGATCCCCAAGTCCGGCACGAACTCGGTCGGCGTCCACCGCCACTTCGTCCCCGCCACCGGCCAGCTGGTCAACGGCCAGCTCGCGTACGGGCTCTGGTACGCGGGCCAGTCCTTCAACGTCCCCGTCGACTGGCGCCTGCACCTCCAGCCGCCGACCGCCGGCCTCCCCGTCCCCGACGACGACGGCGTGCCCCAGATCCTCGAACTGGTGCGGCGGGCCGCGAACGCCGCCCCCGGAGCCGCCGCCCCCGTCGTCTGGGACAGCCAGATGCGCCACGCAGGGGAGGTGATCAGCGCCCTGGCCCCGCTCGGCCTGCCCGTCATGGCCCGCACGCCCGGGTCCCTCCCGCTCCAACTGGTGGACCGCAGCGGGCGTCCGACGCGCCGCGGCGCGCTTCCGGCGCAGCGCGTCCTGGCCGCCCCGGAACGTCTGGGCCTCCAGGTCCATGACGTGGCCCCCGGTGTACGGGCCGTGCTGGCCCGGGTCGTACCGGTGCGGCCGGTCGTGAGCGGGCGGAGTGGTGAGAGCGGGCGGAGTGGTGAGAGCGGTGAGCGTGGCGAGGCGGGTGAGCTGATGCTCTACGCGCAGCGGTACGAGGACCCCGCAGGTCCCGCAGGTCCCGCAGGTCCCGCAGGCCCCGCAGGCCGCGAAGGCCGCGGCGGGCCGGGCGCCCGCGCGGACTTCTGGCTGACGACGCCGACCCGCAGGTCACCGGTCGATCTGCACCAGTTCACGAGGACGGCCGCGTACGTGGCGCGGGACAGCGTCCGCATCGGCGGCCGTACGGGGCTGCGGGACTTCGAGGGCCGGTCGTACGAGGGCTGGCACCGGCACATGACGCTGGCCTCGGTCGCGTACGCCGTCCAGTCGCTCACCGGGCTCGACGCCGTACGGGCGGAACGCGGCCCGCACCAGCGGCTGCGCCCGCTTCCGCACCCGTACGCCTACGCGCCCTCGCGCCCGTACCACGCCTCCCGGGAGCGCACGGGCGGACCGCCCCTCTCCCTCGCGGGGTGACGGGCGGTCGCGTGCGGCGGGCCGGGACGGAACGGGGCGGTGTCAGCCGCCGATCGTCCAGCTCAGGGTGCCGTCCGCGGTGGCCAGCGTCGCCAGGATGATCAGGTCGACGGCGCCGAGGGCCATGCCCAGGACGGCGCGGAAGCGTCGGGTGGTGTTGCGGGCCAGGGCCAGCGCTCCGAGTACGAGGGCGCAGGGGCCGAGGACGACGTTGGCGACCAGGGTGCCGACGAGGCCGAGGACGAACGCGGCCACGGCCATGCCGTCGGCCTGCCCGCGCGGCGAGCGGCGCTTCTTCGGCCCGGCCGGGGACTTGGCGTCCGGCTCCGTGGCGGTGCCGGTGCGCGTGTCGTGCCGGGTGTCGGTATCGGTGTCGTGATCGGTGCTGAGGGTGGTCATCGGGATGCTCCCTCGGTCTTGTCGGAGTGGCGGCGGCGCTCGCGGATGAAGAAGACGAGCAGCCAGCAGCTGATGGCCACTGCCGCGATGATCGTGACGGGGACCGGGAGGTGTGCCGCGGTACCCACCAGAACTCCCAGCAGGAGGAGGGCTGCGACAAGGAAGAGCATGATCTGCCTTTCCAGTCTGGAGGACAGTTGTTCACTCAGGTTCCCACTGTAGGGGTGGAGAAACTCAGAGCACAGTTGTTTACTGGATGGCATGAGTCACAGCGAGACCGGCGGCGTCCGGCAGGCCCAGAAGCAGCGCACGAGGCAAGCCCTGCTCGACGCGGCACTCGGGCTGCTGGAGGAACAGAGCCTGAGCAGCCTGGGGTTGCGCGAGGTGACGCGGGTGGTCGGCGTCGCACCCACCGCCTTCTACCGGCACTTCCGTGACCTGGGTGAACTCGGAGTCGCGCTGGTCCAGGAGTCGTTGAGCAGCCTGCACGCGACCGTCCGCGCGGTCTTGGCCGAACAGGTGGGCGCGGAGGAGCGGATCGACCACACGGTGACGGTCGTCGAACGGTACGTACGCGAACAGCCCGCCCACGTCCGCTTCGTCGCCCGCGAACGGCACGGCGGCGTACGGGCCGTACGGCAGGCCATAGCCGGCGAACTGGACCGGTTCGCGACGGAAGTCGCCGCAGCGCTCAAGTCGCAGCCGGTGTCGGACGGCTGGAGCGACGAGGACGTACGGATGCTGGCGGAGCTGTACGTGGACCGGCTGGTGATGACGGCCTCGGCGTTCCTGGACGTACGGGACGGGGGTGACCAGGACACGGAGCGGTGGCGGGCGGTGGCGCGTACTGCGCGGAGGCAGCTGCATCTCATCAGCGTGGGCCGCAAACACTGGCAGGATGCTGGTTTCTGATCGCCGTTTGTCCTTTGCTGACCAATTAAGGCTGCACTCAAGCCATTTGGCTCGATTGTCAGTGGGTGGGTCTAGCGTTTGCCGTGGGTCAACTACGCGGGTAGTGGAGGCGGACGTGGCGACGAACGAGAATGCCCAACCACCGACAGCATGGCGGTATTGCGGCAACCAAATCAAGCGGTGGCGTGAACATGCGCAAGTAGGCCGAGAGGAGTTGGCGGAAGAGGTCGGGTACTCGGCCGAGTACGTGAAGTCGATGGAGCAGGGGAGGCGCAGGCCCACCGTCCGGCTCCTTCAGGTGGCTGACCAAATGTGCCGGGCGCATGGGCTGTTGCGGGCGGCGGAGGAGTTTCTGGACCCCGAGAAGTTTGCCCTGTACTCACTGGAATACATGCAGTACGAGGCTGATGCGATTGCGCTTGGCTTCTACCAGGCGCTGCTGATTCCCGGGCTGCTTCAGACCGAACGCTACGCACGTGAGCTGATCGGTGATCGTTGGCCGCCGCTGGACGAGGAGACGGTTGAGCAGCGTGTTGCGTTCCGCATGGCGCGGCAGGCGCTGCTCGACATGGAGTCCAGGACCTTCAGCTTCGTGATTCACGAGAATGTGCTGCGGGACGCCGTCATCGACAAGGAGGATCACCGGGAGCAGCTGCGTCACCTGGTCGCCGTCGGTGAGCGGCGGAACGTGCTCCTCCAGGTTCTGCTGAAGGGTGGCGGACCGCACCCCGGCATCCAGGGCCCGTTCGTAACGCTG
Organism: Streptomyces paromomycinus; assembly: GCF_003865155.1. Classification (NCBI taxonomy): domain Bacteria; kingdom Bacillati; phylum Actinomycetota; class Actinomycetes; order Kitasatosporales; family Streptomycetaceae; genus Streptomyces; species Streptomyces paromomycinus. Next base: position 5,677,695 of record NZ_BHZD01000001.1, read on the forward strand.
GAGACGGAGGAGCACGGTCGCTTCGCTTACGAGGAGGGCCAGATGATGGGTGTGCTGTACTCGGAACCGGACAAGGTCAGTATCGTTTTCCAGCGATACGCCAGGCTCCTTCAACAGGCCCTCAGTGCGGAGGAGTCGGCCCGATTCATCAAGGGGCTCGCGGAGGAGCTATGAGCAACGGTCCGGCGTGGTTCAAGTCCAGCTACAGCAGTAATGAGGGCGGTGAATGCGTTGAAATATCCACCACCCGGGACGCGGTCCATGTCCGGGATTCTGCGGACCCGCAGGGGCCTCAGCTCGCCTTCACCGCGGCCGCCTGGTCCGACTTCCTCCTCGGTGTGAGGGGGTAACACGCCAGTCCCAGCAGTGCGGCGCTGAAGTGACCGATGTCGGTGAAAGTGAGGTGGTCGAAGAGGGGGGCCGTGTAGAAGAGGAGGACGCCGGCCGCGTACACGTAGCGCAGGGGGCGCCAGGGGATGCGGTAGGTGAGGACGGCCGCGACGCCGGCCAGCGCGTAGCTGACGCCGACGTCCAGGGTGTTCACGGCGGAGTGCGGTGCCGCGTCCGTGTGGATGGCGAGGGCGAGGACTCCCTCGCTCAGATACGTGGCGCCGATGTGGGCTACGCCCATGACCGCGAGCCAGCGGCCGGTGCCGAGCCAGCGTTCGGCGGGGACGTGGAAGATGTTGAAGACGAGGACGTAGAGGGGCCAGCCGCCGCCGTCGAGCCACAGGGCGCTGGTCAGCAGGACCCGGCCGGGTGAGAGCAGCAGGTTGTGGATGTTGGTGGAGCGGCGTTGCAGGACGCGCTCCAGGATGTCGGGGGTCAGTTGGTGCATGATCACCGACGTCCCGAAGAGGATGCCGAGCCAGAGGAACGTGCCGGGGGCCCGGCACACGTACGACCGGATCGCGTGGGCTAGAGCGGCCGGGCGGAGCGAAACGGTCATGGCGCATGTATACGGCACGCGCTCCGCCGCGCTCGGCACCCGCCCGGCCGCGCACGCCGCGAGGTCCGCCGTGCCGCGCGGAGCCCGTACGCACCCGTACGTCGCCCGTACATCACCCGTACGGCAGGTGTGGTGCAGGACACAGCGATGGCCGAAATATCCGGGGAGCGCATCCCCGTTTAACCCGGTGTCCGGCTGAAGCGGGGAGCCACTCCCCACTTCGGCCGGTGTCCGGCTGAAGCGGGGAGCCACTCCCCACTTCGCCCAGCCGCTCACTTGGTTACAGCCATTCACTTCGTACAGCCCAGAGAGGAACGTGCCGACATGACCGCCACCCGGTCCCGCACCCGCGTCCCCGGCGCCTGCGCGGTGACTCCGCCGCACCGGCTGCGCGCGGACGCCGTGCGCAACAGGGAGCGGATCATCGGCGCGGCCCGTGAGGCGATGGTCGAGTTCGGGGCGGAGATCCCGCTCGACGAAATCGCTCGACGGGCCGGTGTCGGCAATGCGACGCTCTACCGTCACTTCCCGGATCGGCTGGAGCTGATCCATCACGTCACGCTCTCCGTCATGGACCGCACCGCGGACAAGGCGGAGCGTGCGCTCGCCGAGGAGCCCGATGCTTTCCAAGCGCTGAGGCGCTTCGTCTTCGCCGCGGTCGAGGAGCGGATCGGTGCCCTGTGCCCGCTGCTCTCGGACGGCGTCGACAAGGACCACCCCGACCTGCTCGCAGCGCGTGAGCGCCTGGAGGGGGCCGTCGAGGCCCTGATGGGCGCCGCACGCGACAGCGGCCAACTGCGTACCGACATCGCCGTCGGTGACCTGATGGTCGCGCTCACCCAACTGACGCGGCCGCTGCCCGGCAGCGGCTGTACGGACTTCGATCGATTCGTGTACCGGCACCTGGTGCTGTTCCTGGACGGTCTGCGGGCGCCCGCGCGTTCGGAACTGCCCGGCGCGGCGGCCACGCTGGAGGACCTCCGGCACGGCTGACGGCCGGCGGCCCGAACACGGCGATCTCCCCGTAGGGGAACTTTCGGCGGCCCACGACCGACCTACAGGCCGGTAGGCCGTTGGGTTCGTCGTCCCTGCCGACCCGCCGTGCCGACCCGCCGTACGGGGCACCGTCACGCGACCGTACCGGCGCCGTCGGCGCAGCGGCCGACGCGCCCTTCGCCATACACCCAACCGATCAACACGTGATCAACACGTACTGAACACCCGATCAACACCACACCGACACCGTTTTCTCACACCACGGCACCGCGGCCACGGCTCTCCACGCCCTGCCCACGTCCCGATTTTTTCGCTCACGTACGCTCACGCACCACTAGGCGGACCCACCCATGTCTGATTCGACCACCTACGTCGATCCCCGGCGCTGGAAAGCGCTCATATTCATCGCCCTGGCGCAGCTCATGGTCGTGCTCGACGCGACGATCGTGAACATCGCACTGCCCTCCGCACAGGCCGACCTCGGCATCTCCGACGCGAACCGGCAGTGGGTCATCACGGCGTACGCGCTCGCGTTCGGCGGTCTGCTGCTGTTCGGCGGGCGGGTCGCCGACCTGTGGGGCCGCAAGCGGACCTTCATCATCGGCCTGGTCGGCTTCGCGCTGGCCTCGGCCCTCGGCGGCGCCGCGTCCAACGAGGGCGTCCTGCTCGGCGCGCGCCCTCCAGGGTGTCTTCGGCGCGCTGCTGGCGCCGTCGGCGCTGTCGCTGCTCGCGGTGACGTTCACCGAGGCCCGGGAGCGGGCCAAGGCGTTCGGCATCTTCGGCGCCATCGCCGGTGGTGGCGGTGCCGTGGGCCTGATCCTCGGCGGCGTGCTCACCGAGTACATGAACTGGCGCTGGACCTTCTTCGTCAACATCCCGTTCGCCGTGATCGCGGCCGCCGGCGCGCTGCTGGTGATCCGCGAGCCCGCGGGCAGCCGCAACCCGTCCAAGCTGGACGTGCCCGGCGTCATCCTGGCCACCCTCGGCCTGGTCTCCCTGGTGTACGGCTTCACGCGCGCCGAGTCCGACGGCTGGGGCGCCGGGATGACCATCGGCCTGTTCGTGGCCGCCGCCGTACTGCTCGCCGCGTTCGTGCTCGTCGAGTCGAAGGTCAAGTCCCCGCTGCTGCCGCTGCGGGTGCTCACCGACCGCAACCGCGCCGGCGTCTACACGTCGCTGGGCCTGGCCGTCATCGGCATGTTCGGTCTGTTCCTGTTCCTGACCTACTACATGCAGATCGTGAAGGGATACACGCCGGTCACGACCGGTCTGGCCTTCCTGCCGATGATCGTCGGCATGATCACCGGCTCGACGCAGATCGGTGCCCGGCTGATGACCCGCGTCCGGCCGCGGCTGCTGATGGCCCCGGGCTTCCTGCTCGCCGCCGTCGGCATGTTCCTGCTGACCGGGATCGACCTGGACACGTCCTACCCGGCCCTGATCCTGCCCGCCTTCCTGCTGCTCGGCCTCGGCATGGGTACGGCCTTCATGCCCGCCATGTCCCTGGCCACGCACGGCGTCCAGCCGCGTGACGCGGGTGTCGCCTCGGCGATGGTCAACACCTCGCAGCAGGTGGGCGGCGCGATCGGCACGGCCCTGCTGAACACCATCGCGGCCAGCGCCACCACCGCGTACGCGACCTCGCACGCGAAGAGCACGCCTTCGGTGGACCTGCTCAAGCTGGAGTCGATGGTGCACGGCTACACCGCCGCCATCTGGTGGGCGGTCGGCATCCTGGCCGTCGCGGCGGTCATCGCCTTCACCATGGTCACCACCGGCCACCAGGGCGGCAGTGGACCGGTCGCCCGCTCCGGGGACGGCGCGGACACGGCCGAGGGCGCCGAAGCGGAGGCGGACGTGCCGATTCCGGTCATGGCGCACTGACCGTGCGCGGGGGCGGGCCGGCGACCGGCCCGCCCACCGGTGGCCCGTGACCGGTGGCCCGTGATCGGTGGCCCGTGGCCGGTGGACGGTGGCCCGTGGCCCGTCACAGGCCACAGGCCACAGGCCATAGGCCACAGTCCGTACTACGGGTGGCTCGGAACCCTCCGGCGCCGGCCTGCCCCTCGGCTCCCCGCTTGCCGTCTTCTCAGCGGAGCCAGGGCAGGTCGGCGCCGTCGGGTTGCAGGCCGTCCGCCACCGTGCGGCAGATGGCGGCCAGCTGGCCGACCTGCTCGGGGCTGAGCCGGTCGAATATCGCCGCCCGCACGGCGGCGACATGGCCGGGAGCGGCCTTCTCCAGGACGCGCAGGCCCTCGTCGGTGAGGACGGCGTTCTGGCCGCGCTTGTCGGAGGGGCAGTCCTCGCGCCGGACCCAGCCGCTCTTCTCCAGGCGGGCCACGGCGTGCGAGAGCCGGGAGCGGGTGATCTTGGCGTTCTGGGCCAGTTCGGTCATCCGCAACCGGCGCCGGGGGGCCTGGGAGAGCTGGACGAGCAGCCCGTAATAGACGTGCGGCATGCCTGCGTCACGCTGGAGCTGGCGGTCGAGGTGGTCCTCCAGGAGCGTGGTGGCGTGCAGGTACGACTGCCAGGCGTACTGCTCTTCGTCGCTGAGCCAGCGAGGCTCACCTGCGGGTTCGGTGCTCATACCATCCACTGTCTCACCGCTCCACCATTTCTTGAAGATTTAACTAAGGGTGACGGGCGAGAAATGCGCAGGTGAGCCGTTGTCCCTGGGGTACCGGTTTTTTCAGGAACGCTCTGGAACGGCCGCAACCCATGGCAATCCGTTCAGGAAACGGCGGAAATCAGCCGCTGGGCGCGCACGGCGGCCGCCAGCGCCCGGTCGTCACCGTCCGCGGCCGAGGCCGCCACGTCCAACGCGGTGTCGGTCATCTTGATGACGTGCTCGTCGCCGTGCCGGGCGGAACGCTCGAACACGTCCTCCGGGACGAGCGTCCCGGCCCCCTCCAGTGGCGGCAGTGCCTCACCGGCCCCGTACACCGAAGTGATCGCGGCACTCGCCGCCCACGCCGCGCCGAGCGACATCGCCCACAGCTCGCGGGGGAGCGCGGGCAGGGTGCGCAGCACGGCGTTCGGGGCGGTGGCGGTGTGCACCATCAGGACACCGTTGCCGTGCCCGTGGTCGAGATAGCGGTGCACGGCGGCCCGGACGAGCGCGGCGAGCTGTTCGCGGACGGCGTCCGGGTCCTCGTACGGCACGCGCAGCGAGTCCGCCGCGGACGTCCAGCCCGGCGTACCGGGGAGCTGGGCCAGGCCGTCGAGCGGCAGAACCCGCTGGTCGGCGATGCGCGGGAGGGCAGCCAGCGCCTCGTCGGGGGAGGCGGTGCCGGCGGGGTGCACCGTGACGGGCAGCGTGGTGTGGCGCGCCGCCCAGTAACCGAGCGCGTGCGCCAGCTCCGCGACCCGAGGCGCCTCCTCACCGTCCTCCAGAAGCGTCCGTACGACATGTCCCACCCGGATGACGGGATGCGTCGCGGCACCGGCGATGCCCGGCAGCAGCCGAGGCCACCACTCGGCGAGCACGTCCCGCCACGGGCGCTCGGCGACCAGCCGGGAGAAGTACGCGGTCCAGTCGGTGACCCGGCGCGGATCTCCCAGCGCCGCCCGCCAGTCGGCGTCCGAGACCGTCTCCTGCGGACTCGGCACCTCCGCCAGCTTCGTCGCGTAATGATCGAGCCAGCGGTGGACGGAACCCGCCTGCCCGTGCCGGACCAGGGCCTCCACCGCCATCGGCCCGTGATTGGCGAGAAACCCCTCGAATTCGGGGCCCGAGGTGTGCAGGCGCTCAAGAGCCTCGTCGAGAATTCCGCTGCTCAAGTCCATGCCGCCGAGGCTAGGCGGGGCGCCGGACCTCCGTAACGGACGCCGGTCCTAGGCCGCTGTACGGCGATGGTCGTAAGGCCGGGTGCGGTCGCGGCCACCACCTCGTTCCTCATACCGGACAGGAGATGTCGGGTATGGAAGGGACGCTGGGCGCATGACGAGCGACAAGACAGGAACGAGCAGCGGCGACCGTCCTGGCCGGACGGCCGAAGGCGCGGACTGGGCGGGATTCCTGGCCGCGCAGCCGGAGTTGGCGGGCCAGGTGGAGGCGCGCTTCGCGGCGTACCGGCATCACGTCCTCGGGACGCTGCGCGCCGACGGCTCACCGCGTCTCAGCGGCATCGAGGCGGACATCCGGTCCGGTGAACTGTGGCTGGGCATGATGGCCAACTCCCGCAAGGCACTGGACCTGCGGCGTGATCCCCGGTTCGCGCTGCACGCCAACCCGGGGCCGGGGACGGACATGGCGGGCGGCGACGTACGGGTCGCCGGCCGGGCCGTGGAGGTGACCGACCCGGCGGTGCTCGCGCGCTACGTGGACGCGGCGAAGCCGCCGGAGCCGTTCCACCTGTTCCGGGCGGAACTGACCGAGGTGGTCCGTACGTACGTCGAGGACCCGCACATCGTGCTGGAGGCCTGGCGGCCCGGCGGCCCCCTGCGCGTCATCCGGCGGGGGAACGGTGACGAGCCGCCCGAGGTCACCGTCGCGTCCGCGTAGGACGACCGCGCGGTCGTCCGGACGGAACCGCACGGAGCCGGGTGCAGCCGTACGGAGCCGGGTGCAGCCGTACGGAGCCGGACGGAGTCGCACGGGGTTCGCCTCTCATCGGGTCGGATGCGGCTGGTGTGCCCGGTGCGCTCCCTGGGACCGATGCGTCAGATGCCCTCCACGCGGCCGGTGTTCGCCGTGGGGCTCGCGGGTGCGGTGGGTGCGGAAGACGTACAGGGAGACGACGAACATCACCGCGCCCAGGACCAGCCCCATCCGCACCGACTCCAGGATGGACGGGCCGGTCGTGTGGGAGATGCTGTACAGGTAGCCCGTCGCGGTGCCGAAGAGCGCTCCGTACGCCAGTGCCCGCACCTCGGTGATCAGCGTCGACTGGATGCTCACCAGCGCCAGCCCGAGCACGCCGCTGACGACGGCCGCGATCAGGCCCAGCAGCCAGGCGTGACCCAGTGAGGAGCCGCTGGTGCGGTCGACGAAGGCGGTCCACAGACCGTAGAGGGCCGCGGCGGCGACGGGCAGAGCCAGCGCGGTGGTGGACATGCCGCGCCGCTTGGAGCCGGAGCCCCGCTCGGAGGCGGAGCCGGGTGCGTTTTCATGCGCTGCGGCCTGGGGCCGGGACGTGGCCCCGGACTGCGGGTCCGCGGTGGCGCCGTGCCGGTGGACGGGTGTCTCCATGACGGGCTCCTCTCACTCGCCCCCGTCTTCCAGGCGACACCCGGGCCTCGCCACCGTCAACTGGAGGGGCCGGTTCCGGCCCCGTCGCCGGTCCGTGGTGGGGCGCCCACCCGCTCAGTCCAGACGCTTCTCGTACCAGGCGACGTCCCAGTAGCGGCCGAACTTGCGGCCGACCTCGCCGTACGTACCGACGTGCCGGAAACCGAAACGGGTGTGCAGCCGGACCGATGCCTCGTTGGGCAGGGCGATGCCCGCGTACGCGCGGTGCACGTCCTCGTCCGCCAGCGCTTCGAACAGCGCCTTGTACAGCAGCGTGCCGACGCCGCGCCCGACGACCTCGCGCGCGCAGTAGACACTGACCTCCACCGAGGTGGCATAGGCCGGCTTGATCCGGAAAGGCGTACTGGTCACATAACCCAAAAGACTCCGGTACGTCCGGTCCCGGGCAACCAGAAGACGGTGCGGGCCGTCTTCAGGGTGGGAGAGCAACCACGAGCGGCGCTGCTCGGGGGTGCAGGGCTCCGTGTCGAAGGTGATGGGCGTCTCACGGACGTAGTGGTTGTAGAGGTCCGTGAGGCTGCCGAGGTCGGCCTCGGTTGCCGCCCTGACCTGCACTTCCCGGTACTCCGGAGACATCCGACCCCCTTGGTGGGGATGCAGGGTACTGCATGATCACGAAAATAGGTGCTCGGCAGGGGAATTCTGTCCGGATTCCAGCCGTTGTTTCCTTCGGAAGGGGTACTCGGGTCTCGCACCCGGTGTCCCACCGCCACCATCCCGCGACCGACTCATCGCAAAGGGAGCACACGCATGGCAACCCGTGCCGTCGCCCGACGTCAGGCCACCAGCAGCGGTGCTGACGGGGCCAACAGTGTTCGCGCCGTAGGCGGGGAGATCGCCGACCGCGACCTGGTCGGCATGTACCTCGACGAGATCGCGCGAACACCCCTGCTCGACGCCGCCAGGGAGGTCGAGCTGTCCCAGACCATCGAGGCGGGCGTCTACGCCCGGCAGATCCTCGACGGAACCGTCGATGACGGCAACGCCGCCGGCGGCACCCGCGAGGAGCTCGAAGCGCTGGCCGAAGAGGCCGAGAAGGCCAAGGACATCTTCATCCGCTCCAACCTGCGCCTGGTCGTGGCGGTCGCCCGCCGCTACCCGCGCGCCGGCCTGCCCCTGCTCGACCTGATCCAGGAGGGCAACGCTGGCCTGGTCCGCGCGGTCGAGAAGTTCGACTACGCGAAGGGCTTCAAGTTCTCCACGTACGCCACGTGGTGGATCCGCCAGGCCATCACCCGCTCCATCGCGGACCAGTCGCGCACCATCCGGCTGCCCGTCCACCTCGTGGAGGAGCTGGGCCGCATCCGCCGCGTCCAGCGCGAGTTCAACCGGGAGAACGGCCGCGACCCGGAGCCCGCCGAGGTCGCCCAGGAGCTGGGCTCCACGCCCGAGCGCGTCACCGACGTCCTGGACTGGGCCCGCGACCCGGTCAGCCTGAACATGTCCGTCGACGACGAGGGCGACACCCAGTTCGGCGACCTGCTGGAGGACACCTCCGCGGCCTCGCCCGAGCAGTCCGTCCTGACGCTGCTGCGCAGCGAGGAGCTGGAGGATCTGATCGACCGGCTCGACCACCGTACGGCCTCGATCATCAAGGCCCGGTACGGCATCGAGGACGGCCGTGAGCGGACCCTCACCGAGGTCGGCAAGCAGCACGGCCTGACGCGCGAGCGCATCCGGCAGATAGAGAAGCACGCGCTGCTGGAGCTGAAGCGGATGGCGCGCGACACGGGGTTCGACGCGGCGGCGTAACGGCCGCGGAGCCGCGGGGTCGCTGTCTGCGGCCCGGTGGTGGACGTGGTGGCTGTGTTCCGCCGGTGTTCCGCCGGTGTTCCTCCTGCTGGTCAGTGGTGGCCTGACCCGGTGAGGGGCGGCAGCCTGCGCCCGATCGGGTCCGACCCGACCCGATCCGACCCCTTCCCCCATAGACGAGCCCCGGTGCCGAACCCCCCCTCGGCGCCGGGGCTCTTTGCTGTCCACTCATACCCTCATACCCTCATGCCCGTTTGCTTTTGTTGCGTGCCCGGATGTGTTTACTTCTCGTCGATCCGGACGTACCTTTGGCTCGAAACCACACAGTCGGGCACGAGGCAGGCGCGAAGTCACATGTACGCAGCGGAGCGGCAGCAGGAGATCCTGCGCCTCGCGCGGGAGAGCGGACGGGTCGACGTCCTCTCGCTCGCCGAGGAGTTCCAGGTCACCGCCGAGACCGTACGCCGGGACCTGAAGGCCCTGGACCGGGCCGGTCTGGTCCGCCGGGTGCACGGCGGCGCCATCCCCGCCGGGCGTCTGGACTTCGAGCCGGACCTCGCCGAACGGGACACCGTCGCCGCCGGCGAGAAGCAGCGCATCGCGCGGGCCGCCCTTGCGGAGCTGCCCGGCGGGTCCGCGCCCGGCAGCGTGATCCTCGACGCGGGCACCACGGCCGCCCGGATCGCCGCCGAGCTGCCGCTGGAGGCCGAGCTGACCGTCGTCACGCACGCGCTCCCGGTCGCCGCCCGGCTGGCCGACCACCCCGGGCTGACCCTCCACCTCGTCGGCGGCCGCATCCGGCACCGTACGCGGGCCGCCGTCGACGACTGGGCGCTGCGCGCCTACCGCGAGATCAACGCCGACGTGGTCTTCCTGGCGACCAACGGCTTCTCCCTGGAGGGCGGCCTGACCACCCCCGACCTCGCGGAGGCCGCCGTGAAGCGGGCGGCGGTCGCCGCCGCGCGACGCGTCGTGCTCGTCGCGGACAGCAGCAAGTTCGGGCAGGTGCACTTCGCCCGCTTCGGCGGTCTGGACGACGTGGACCTGCTCGTCACCGACACCGGGCTCAGCCCCGACGACGCCCTCGCCATCGAGCGCGCGGGCACGGAAGTAGTGCGCGCATGATCCTCACCGTCACCCCCAATCCCAGCCTGGACCGGACGTACGAGATCCCGGCGCTGGAGCGCGGCGCCGTGCTGCGGGCCACCGCGGACCGGATCGACCCGGGCGGCAAGGGCGTCAACGTCTCCCGCGCCGTGGCCGCCGCCGGGCACCGCACCCTCGCCGTGCTGCCGCTCGGCGGACCGGCGGGCGCGGCGCTGAGCGGCCTGCTCGGGGCGGAGGGCATCGAGGTCGCGGGCGTGCCGGTGACCGGCCAGACCCGGTCGAACATCTCCGCCGTCGAACCGGACGGCACCCTGACGAAGATCAACGCGGCGGGCCCCGAACTGACGGCGGACGAGTCCCGTGCGCTGCTGGACACCGTACGGACCCGCTCGGCCGGAGCGGACTGGATCGCCTGCTGCGGCAGCCTGCCGCGCGGCCTGGCCCCCTCCTGGTACGCGGAGCTGGTCGCCCAGGTGCACCGGGCCGGGGCCCGGATCGCGCTGGACACGTCCGGGCCGTCGCTGACCGCCGCGCTGCGGGCCCGGCCGGACGTCGTCAAGCCGAACGCGGAGGAGCTGGCCCAGGCGGTCGGCCGGCCGCTGCGCACCGTCGGCGACGCCGTCGAGGCCGCGCGCGAACTGCGCGCCCTGGGCGCGGGCGCGGTGCTCGCCTCCCTCGGCGCCGACGGGCAACTACTGGTCGACGCGGACGGGGAGCACTTCGCCTCCGCGCCGGTCTCGGCCGTACGCAGCAACGTCGGCGCGGGCGACGCGTCGCTGGCCGGGTTCCTGGCGGCGGGCGGCACGGGCGTACGGGCCCTGACCGCGGCCGTGGCCTACGGGGCGGCTGCCGTGCAGCTGCCCGGCAGCGCCATGCCGGCGCCGAAGGATCTCGATCCTTCGGCGGTTCTGGTGGGCGTCACCGTGCCGCTGGGGCTGGAGTTGCGGGAACCGGTGGGGTGAACGCCCCGGGCCGGCTCACGTGTTGTCGCTTCGCTCGTCCTCAAACGCCGGACGGGCTGAGTTTGCAGGGACTTGATGCGAGCGAAGGAGCCCGCGATGAGTGAGCTGATCACCGCGGAACTGGTCGATCTCGACCTGTCCGCCGAGACCAAGGAAGCGGCCGCGCGGTCGCTGGCCGAGCGGATGGCCGCGCTCGGCCGGGTCACCGACCTGGCGGGCTTTCTCGCGGACGTGGCCGCGCGCGAGGCCCAGATGCCGACCGGCCTGGACGGCGGCATCGGCATACCGCACTGCCGCAGCGCACATGTCACCGAGCCGACGCTCGCCTTCGGGCGCAGCGCCGCCGGCATCGACTTCGGCGCTGCGGACGGCCCCGCCGATCTGGTCTTCCTGATCGCGGCCCCGGCGGGCGGCGACGCCGACCACCTGTCGATCCTGTCGACGCTGGCCCGGCATCTGATGGACGAGGAGTTCACGGGGGCGCTGCGGGCGGCGGACGATCCGGCGGCGGCAGCGGCGCTGATCCGGGGCGACGAGCCGGAGGCCGCGTCCGTACCCGCGGCAACCGCTGAGGCGGCCCCCGCCCCGGAGGAAACGTCTCCTCCCGCCGCCCCCTTCCGCATCGTCGCCGTCACCTCCTGCCCCACCGGCATCGCCCACACCTACATGGCCGCCGAAGCGCTGGCCAAGGCGGGCAAGGAGGCCGGGGTCGAACTGGTCGTGGAGACGCAGGGGTCGGCCGGGTTCGAGCGGCTGGACCCGGAGGTCGTGGCCGCTGCGGACGGCGTGATCTTCGCGCACGACGTGGAGGTACGGGACCGGGCGCGGTTCGCCGGGAAGCCGACGGTCGACGTCGGGGTGAAGGCGGGCGTCAACCGGCCCGCCGAGCTGATCGCCGAGGTGCGCGAGAAGGCCGCGCGCGGCGACACCACCACTCCCGCCGCGGCCGGTGCCGCGCCGATGGACCGCGACGGCGAGGCGGGCGACGGCTTCGCCACGCGGCTGCGCAAGTGGCTGATGACCGGCGTCAGCTACATGGTCCCATTCGTCGCCGCGGGCGGCCTGCTGATCGCCCTGGGCTTCGCGATCGGCGGGTACGGCATCGACAAGGCGCCGTCCGTCGCCGAGCACTTCGTGTGGAGCGAGTCCGCGAGCTGGGCGGCGCTGCTCTTCCAGATCGGCGGCGTCGCGTTCGGCTTCCTCGTCCCCGTACTGGCGGGCTTCATCGCGTACGGCATGGCCGACCGGCCGGGACTGGTGCCGGGCTTCGTCGGCGGCGCGATCGCCCTGACCGTCAACGCGGGGTTCCTCGGCGGGCTGATCGCCGGTCTGATCGCGGGCGCGGTGGTGATGGCGGTCCAGCGGGTCGCGGTGCCGCCCGCGCTGCGCGGGATCATGCCGGTCGTCGTCATTCCGCTGATCTCGTCGGCGGTCGTCGGCTTCCTGATGTTCCTGGTGGTCGGCAAGCCGATCGCCGCGCTCCAGAAGGCGCTGACCGACTGGCTGAGCGGGCTCTCCGGCGCCAACGCCGTCATCCTGGGCGTCATCCTCGGGCTGATGATGACGTTCGACCTCGGCGGCCCGCTCAACAAGGTGGCGTACGCGTTCGCCGTGGGCGGCCTCGCCGACCCCAACGACGGCAGCCTGAAGGTGATGGCCGCGGCGATGGCGGCCGGCATGGTGCCCCCGCTGGCGATGGCGCTGGCCACGACCGTACGCGGCCGCCTGTTCACCCGTACCGAGCGGGAGAACGGGAAGGCCGCCTGGGTGCTGGGCGCGTCGTTCATCACCGAGGGCGCGATCCCGTTCGCGGCGGCCGACCCGCTGCGTGTCATCCCGTCCGCGATGGCGGGCGGCGCGGTGACCGGCGCCCTGTCGATGGCGTTCGGCTGCACGCTCCGGGCCCCGCACGGCGGCGTCTTCGTGGTGCCGTTGATCGGGCAGCCGCTGCTCTACCTGGTGGCCGTGCTGGCCGGTACGGCGGTCACCGCCGCCTTGGTGATCCTCCTGAAGGGACTGCGCAAGCCGGTCGCCCCCGAGGTGGCGGCCGGACCGGCCCAGGCTCCGGCCGAGAGCACTCCGGTGGCGGCCTGACGGAACGACGGTGGCCGGCCCCCGCCCGGGGACCGGCCACCGTCATGCCGTACAGGGCCCGGAGGCCCTACGCGGAATCAGCCCGCGCTGCCCGCCTGCCACGCGCTCCACGACATGTTCCAGCCGTTGAGGCCGTTGTCCGGCTTCACGGTCTTGTCGGGGGAGTTCTTGACGACCACGACGTCACCGATGAGCGAGTTCTCGAAGAACCACTTGCCCGGGGTGTCGCCACCGCCGCCCCGGTTGTCCTGGAGGCCGACGCAGCCGTGGCTGGTGCCGGCCTTGCCGAAGATCGACGGGCTGCCCCAGTAGTTGCCGTGGATGAACGTGCCGGAGCTGGACAGCCGCATCGCGTGCGGGACGTCCTTGATGTCGTACTCACCGCCGAAGCCGACCGTCGAGCCGTCCATGCGGGTCTGCGTGAACTTCTCCGAGATGACCATCTGGCCGTTGTACGTCGGGTTCTTCGCGCTGCCGCCGGAGATCGGGATCGACTTCACCGTCTTGCCGTCCCGGACCACCGTCATGGTCTGGGTGTTCATGTCGACGGTCGAGACCTGGGAGCGGCCGATGGTGAAGGACACCGTCTTGGACTGCACGCCGGTGATGCCCTGGCCGCCCTTGACCCCGTCCAGGTCGATCTTCAGCGTGACCTTGGACCCGGCCTTCCAGTACTGCTCCGGGCGGAAGTCCAGGCGCTGGGCGCCGAACCAGTGACCGACCACCTTCTGGCCACTGCTGGAGGTCACCGTGATGTGCGACTGGACGTCCTTCTTGTTGCTGATCGCCTTGTCGAAGGTGAAGGACACCGGCATGCCCACGCCGACGGTCTTGCCGCCGTCGGGCGTGTAGGAGCCGATGAAGCTGTTCTTCGACGAGACGGTGGTGAAGGTGGCGTTCTCGGTGGCCGGCCGGCCCTTGCCGTCCTTGGCGTTGGCCACCAGCTTGTACTTCGTCCCGCGCTCCAGCTGCGCCGACGGCTTCCAGGACGAACCGTCGGCGGATATCGCGCCCTTGACCGCCGCCCCGTTGTCCGCCTGTACCAGCTTCACGTCGGTCAGCTTGCCGCCGCTGACCTTCACACCGGTGTCGTTGATGCTGGCGTCGGTGGCGCCGTCCTTCGAGGTGACCGAGATCTTCGCCTCGGAGGCGTCCTTGGCGGCCGCGGCGTCCGCGCCCGCCTGCCCCTTGCCGTCGTTGCCGCCCGCCGAGGCATCGCCGCCGCACGCGGACAGGGCCAGGGCACCGGCGGTCAGGAGGGAGGCCGCCGCGAGACCCCGACGCAGCCGGCGCTTGGCGCGGGACGGTGCGGGCGGCGCGGTGTTGTCCGGCATTGTCACGGGCTGCTCCATGCAAGGGTGTTGTCGTCAGTGCTGGTAAACAGCAACTACGGGCGGGTTTGGTTGCACTCCCCGAACTGTTGTGATGAACGTCACGTAAGGGGTGGCGGGGGTGTGTCGTCCGGGCCGGACAGCCAGGCGCGCAAGGGGTCGCCGTGCTCGTCCAGGGCGGGCGGGGCGTGCGGGGCGACGACCGGCGTGGCGGACAGCCGCAGCGGGCTGCGCACCTGCGGGGTCCGGCCGGCGCCGACCGGCACGACCGGGTCCAGGCCGAGCCGTTCGGCCAGCGCCAGGGCCTCGCCGACGGAGTTGACCGGCCCGCACGGCACCGACGCGGCGGTCAGCCGCTCGGTCCAGACCGCGGGCGTCTCGGCCGCCAGTCGCTTCTCCAGCTCCCCGACCAGTTCGGCGCGGTGCCGTACCCGGTCCTGATTGCGCGCGAACCGCTCGTCGTCGGCGAGGCCGGGCGCACCGAGCGCCTGCGCCAGCGCCCGGAACTGCCGGTCGTTGCCGACCGCGACGGCCAGCGGCTCGCCGTCCCGGCAGGCCAGCGTCTCGTACGGGGCGATGCTCGGGTGCCGGTTGCCCATCGGGCCGGGGTCGCGGCCGGTGGCCAGGTGCCCGGTCGCCTGGTTGACCAGCGAACCGAGCAGCGAGGACAACAGGTTGACCTCGACGTGCTGGCCCTGCCCCGTACGGTCGCGGTGGCGCAGCGCGGCCAAGACGGCGGTGGCGGCG
Source organism: Streptomyces paromomycinus (assembly GCF_003865155.1). Classification (NCBI taxonomy): domain Bacteria; kingdom Bacillati; phylum Actinomycetota; class Actinomycetes; order Kitasatosporales; family Streptomycetaceae; genus Streptomyces; species Streptomyces paromomycinus. The sequence goes on from NZ_BHZD01000001.1 coordinate 5,692,884, forward strand.
TCCTTCGCGGTCAGCACGTCGACGAGCGCGACGCCCGCCTTCAGGGGCGGGCCGCCGGGTTCGCCGGTGATGCTCATCAGACCGCCGACGGCCTGTACGACGAAGTCGTAGCCCGGCAGGCGGGCGCCCTCGCCGGAGCCGAACCCGGTGATCGAGCAGTGCACCAGGCCCGGGTGGGCGGCGAGGGTGGCCGCCGGGTCCAGCCCGTAACGGGCGAGCGCGCCGGGCCGGAAGTTCTCGATCAGTACGTCGGCCCGGCGGGCCAGTTCGCGGGCGGCCGCCGCGTCGCCGGGGTCGGAAAGGTCCAGGGCGAGGCCGCGTTTGGAGCGGTTGGCGGCGTCGAAGTACGCGGCCGTGCTGTCGGCGCAGAAGGGCGGCCCCCAGGAACGGGTGTCGTCACCGGAGCCGGGCCGCTCCACCTTGACCACGTCGGCACCCAGGTCGGCCAGTGTGGCGGCGGCCAGCGGGCCGGCCAGGACACGGCTGAAGTCGGCCACGAGGACGCCTTCCAGGGCCTTGGGGGCGGTGCGGGCCGGGGCTGTCGGGGCGGCGGGCGCCTCCTGGGCGGTGCGGGCCGGGGCTGTCGGGGCGGCGGGCGTCTCCTGGGCGGTGCGGGGCGCGATCGGCTGCGGCACGTGCGTACTCCTCGCGTCGGGAGGGCGGTGTGCCACATGCTCGTGGACGATCTTGGGCGAGGGGAAGGGGGCGTCGGCGTGCGGCGGTGTGCGGGGAACGTGGGGAGGCCGGGCGGGAGGTGCGGAGGTGTGCGAGCGGTGTGGGAGTTACGTCACGTGTGGGGTGTAAGTCCGTTGAATCCCCTGACGGAAGTCCCTGACATGGTGTCTACTACTGAAGTCCGCCCGCCGGGGCCCGCACGGGCCCGGAACCGCACCGTCGCGCACCCGACCTGGAGGACCGCATGCTCCCCTCCGTTCCGCTCCTCCAGCAGATCGGCCTGGCCATCCTGCTCACCGTCACCGTGGGATGGGCCGTGAGCCAGGCCCGGCTCGTGCGCCGGCACCGTTTCGGGGCTCCGGCCGGGAACGGCACGAGACCGCTGCTGCGCGCGGTCCCGCGGCAGACCGGCCCGGCCGGGCCGCCGTCCGAGCGCGTGGAGCTGAGCGCCGCCGAGCGCGAGGCGTTCGCCGGACTCGTACGGCAACTGGACGGCAACGAGCGCCACTGAGCGGCACTGAGCGGCACTGGGCCGGGCCGGCCTTCAGCGTCCGTCCTGGCGTACCGGCTTCAGCGCACCGGCCCCAGCTTCAGCAGCGCCAGCGAGGTCAGCATCTGCACCGCCACCGCCACCGCCGCCTTGACGGTGGACAGATGGTGCTGGCCCCGGATGAGCAGGATGGCCAGCAGATAACCGAAGCCCCAGGTCGTCCAGGCCACGGCCTGCACGAGCGTCGAGCCGTGCGGCAGCCAGGTGGCCAGCACCAGCCGCGGCAGGTCGGTGACCCAGAACAGCACGACGAACAGGCTGACCGTCGGCTCGAACCTGCCGTTCCCGCCGATCGTGCGCGCTATGGCGTGGGTGACCACGCCCAGCGCGAGGCTGGCGAGCAGGACGCCCGCCTCCGCGACGGCCGCCAGCTCCAGAGCGTCCCGCTGGTCCAGCGCCCACTGCTTGCGGAAGGCGTCCACCGACACGATGCCGAGGGCGCCGCTGATCAGGCACAGCAGGACGGCCGCACTCCAGGCGCTGCGGTCGCGCGCCTCGTCCATCACCTCGACGGGCCGGTACCAGAGCCCGAGGAACAGACGGTGCCACCACAGCCGCCGGCGCCGCTTCGGCGGCTGCGGCGGGCCCGGGTTCTTCCTGGGCGATGGCTGGACGAGCGTGGGGGGAGGCGGCGGCACGGACATAAGGCCCGTTCTACCACCGGTGTCAGGAGGACGGCTGCGACGGGTAGGCGACGCTCACGGTGACGGGTAGAGGTCGCGGTACGACGGGAAGCAGCCGCCCGCGGTGTCCACCGTCTCCGCCGCCAGTACGCCCTTGACCACCGCGCGGACCAGCACGTCGGCCCCCGCGGCCAGGATCTCGTTGAGGGCGGCGGTCTCGGAGAGCGCCCCGGACGTCGGGTCGGCGGCGGTCGCTTCCGACGCCGGCGGCCGGTCACCGGTGGCCAGCGCGAAGACCGTGTCGCCGTCGGTGAGCAGGTGCGCCGGGCGGACGGCGCGGGCCAGCCCGTCGTGCGCGGTGCCCGCCAGTTTCTGGGCCTGGGCGCGGGTGAGGGCCGCGTCGGTCGCGACGACGGCGAGGGTGGTGTTCAGGGGCGGGCGCGCGGAGACGGCCGAACGTCGCTCGGAAGCGGTACGGGCCTCGGCGAGACGGTGCCGCGCGCGGGCGTGCGCGCCGGGGGAGGGCAGGCCGGAGGGCGCCCCCGGGGTCAGCCGTCCGGCGCCGTCTTCCGGCACCGCGCGCGCCAACTCCTCGCACACGTCCCCGTACCGCCCGTACAGCACACCGGTACGCGGATCGACCACCGACCCCGCCGCGTTGACGGCCGCCAGTGCGGCGACCGTGACGCCCGACGGCAGGACCACGCTCGCGGTGCCGACGCCGCCCTTGACGCCGCCGGCCACCGCGCCCGTACCGGCGCCGGTGTTGCCCTCCCGTACGGGCGCGTTCAGCGCCGTGGTGGCGGCGTCCTCGATGGCGGCGCGGCCCAGCGCGGCGTCCGGGCGGGCGAACCAGTCGCCGCCGCGCCCCAGGTCGAACAGGGCCGCTGCCGGTACGACGGGAACGACCTGCGCCGGGTCCGGGCCGACGCGGTAGCCGCGGCCCTGCTCCGCCAGCCAGGCCACCGCCCCGGAGGCGGCGTCCAGGCCGAAGGCGCTGCCGCCGGTCAGGACGACCGCCTCGATGTGCTGGACGAGGTTGCGCGGGTCCAGGGCATCCGTCTCCCGGGTGCCGGGGCCGCCGCCACGCACGTCCACGGCGGCGATGACACCGCCCTCGGGCGCCAGGACGACGGTGGTGCCCGTCAGCCGCCCGTCGCCGAGGCGCTGCGCGTGGCCGACCCGCAGGCCGGTGACGTCGGTCAACGCGTCACGGGGGCCGGGGCGTTGCGGGGCCTCCTCGGGAGCGGAGAGGGAGGCGCGGGGAGCGGCTTCGTCGTGCGACTGCTGAGCGGCGTCGGCCATGGCACATGCGTACCACGTGTGAAGCCGGAGCGGTACGGGGAGCGGCGGGGCTTTCGGCCGGGCCCCACCGGGCGGGGCCGGCTCCCCGGACCGGGGGCTGTCGAGGCCCTGCCGGGGCGCTGTCGGTGGCCTGCCCGTCCGACGCGGGCGGGGTCAGTGGCCCGCCGGGCCCATCACGACGACCGGGTGCTGGGCCGGGTCCAGCGTCCGCAACAACTCCTGCATCACCTCGGGCTTGAGGCTGATGCAGCCCTGCGTGGGCCCGTTGTGATCGACGTGCAGCCAGACGCCGCCGCCCTTCGCGGCACCCTGCGGACGCCGCTGGTCCAGGGGCGAGGAGCCCTTGACCCGGTTGTAGTCGATGGCGATGACGTAGTCGAAGGCGCCGCCCAGCGGCTCCCCTTCGACGCCGGTGCCGTGCGCGACGAAGCTGCTGTTGCGGTCGTACGGCAGCTTGGTGCCCTCCGGCGGTGCCAGCTTGCCGCCCGCGTCGCTGAGCGTGAACACGCCCTCGGGCGAGCGAAGGTCGCCGTAGTGGTGGTCCTCGGTCCAGCCGCGGGAGGCGTTGTGCGCCACCCAGCGGGTGCCGGGCCGCCAGTCCTGCGAGTGCTCGGCGCGGGTGTAGAGCACGACGGAGGAGTCGTGCGCGTCCGGCCCCTGGCCCGTGACGACCAGGACCTGCCGGGACTCGGCCGGGATCTGCTTGCGGGCGGCGTCGCTCAGGCCCGGGATGTCGCGCGGGGCCGGTGCGGTGGTGCCGCCGGTGACGTGGTGCGCGGGGGTGTCCGGTGCCGACGGGGCCGGGCGGGCCTGGTCGGCGCGGTGGCCGTCGTGGTCGTCGCCGGAGGCGGGCCAGGCCCACAGTGCGGTGCCCACGAGGGTGGTCAGGGCGAGACCGCTCACGGCCTTGCCGCGACGGGTCATCCTTATTCGCGTACCGCCCGGCTGGGCGTGGCGGGCAGCCATGTCGTGGCGTCTCCTCGCCCGTCGGCTCTGGCCGGTGGGCTGTCGCAGGTATAAATCGGGCAATCTGCACCCTACACCGTTCGGGGAAATGCTCCGTACCGGTCCTGGTGCTGTTCATGCGTCAGGAGGGGGCAATGGCCGAAAAACGCAGGCCCTTTGGCCGGAACCATGGGTTCCATGGGCCTGCTGGTGCGCGGTACGAGCGTACTGACGTGTGGGGGCGAAGGGCCAGGGACCAAGGATCAGGGGGCAAGGGGCAAGGGGCAAGGGGCAAGGGGCGAGGGGCAAGAGGCGGGGGGTAGGGGGTAGGGGGCAGGGGGCAGGCGGTCAAAGGCCCAGGACCCCGGGTCAGTTGCCCAGCGCCTGCCCCTGCCGCGCAGTCAGTGTCACCCCCGCCGCGACCGTGAGCGACGCCACCAGCCCGGCCGACAGCACCGCCGTAGGACCCGCAAAGGTGCAGGCCAGGACCAGTACGGAGGACACCGGCAGGACCAGTTGCTGGGCCAGGCCCCGCTTCTGATGACGGGAATGGATCAGCCACACGGTGAACATGAACAGCGCGCCGGGCACGGTCACGCACGCCGACGCCGCGAACTGCGAGATGTGCGCCTTGCCGACCGACTCCTCCACCGCCACCTCGATGCCCGCGCCGATCGCCGCCGCCGAGCCGAAGATCAGGTAGTGCCCGTAACCCCAGAGGAACGCCTGGCGGTTGGAGGAGAGGTGCAGGTGGATCGGGACCGCGAAGTAGATCCAGTACGCCGCGAAGATCAGCAGCAGCCCGCCCGCCGCGATGGGCAGCAGATTTCCCAGCTCCTCCTGCTCGTCCACCGCGGACTGCACCGCGATCGTCGCGGCGGAGACCGTCTCGCCGAGCATGATGATGACGAACAGGCCGTACCGCTCCGCGATGTGGTGCGGATGCCAGGCCGTCTGGTGGTCGCGCTCGGCCACCGTGGGCACCGCCGTCTCCGCGACCGCCAGCGCGAGGAACACCCACGGCCGTACATTCTCCGGGGACAGCAGGACGGCCAGCCAACCGGCCTGGCACAGCGTCACCCCGGCGGCATAGCGCAGCGCGGTGGTCCGCTCGGGGCCGGTGCTGCCGTGCGCGGCCCGCAGCCACTGCGCCACCAGCGCGAGCCGCATCACCAGATAGCCGAACCAGACCACCGCGAAGTCACCGTCGTACGCGCGCGGCACCCCCGCCGCCAGGATCAGGACACCCGCCATCTGTACGAGCGTCACCACCCGGTACAGCGAGTCGTCGGTGTCGTACGCGGACGAGAACCACGAGAAGTTGACCCAGGCCCACCAGATGGCGAAGAAGAGCATCAGGTAGCCGGGAACGCCGTGCCCCGGATGCCCCTCGGCGAGGGCGTGGACGAGCTGCTTCCCGGCCTGGGCGACGGCCACGACGAAGCACAGGTCGAAAAAGAGTTCCAGCGGGGTGGCCGCGCGGTGCGCCTCGGAGCGGCCGCGGGCTGTCATTCGGGCCATCATGGTGATCAGTACAGTCCGCTCGGCCGAAAAGCGTCATGAGACGCGCGGGGTCAGCGCACGGTGATCCGCACCGTTCTGGTCGCGGAGTACGCGCGGCTCTCCGCCGATTCCGGGGTGCCGGGGCCGGTGCCGGTGCCGGGGCCGCCGTTCGTACAGCGGTAGCAGCCGAACAGCTCGACGACGGCGGTGCCGGCCCGGTCGGCCGAGAAGGTGTACCAGTCCGTGCGGTCGCCCGCCGCGTCACCTTCGACGTACGGCACGTCGCTCAGCAGCGGAGCGGGGCCCGAGGAGCTGCGGCTGACGACCCGCCAGGTGATGCCCGCAATGTTCGAGTAGGCGTTCGGCAGCGAGAAGCGTTCCCCGCGCCGGACGGTCACCTCGCCGCCGGAACCCGCCGCGAAACCGGTACTCAGCGAGCGCCCCCGGTCGAGGCCGCCGTGCGCCGCACTCGGTGCCGCGCTCGGTGCGGTGGCCGGTCCCGTACCGACGGTGACCTGGTACGTCATGGTGCGCTCGCGGTCCGCCGAGGTCAGCACGATGCGGGCGGTGCCGGGCTCGACGGCATGGAAGGCGGCCCGTACGCGGGCGTGCGGAGCGGGGGGACCGGTCCGTCGCCGTACCGCCGCGCCCTCGATCTTCGGCTCGTCCACCCGCCAGCCGCCGCCCGCCCGCAGCACGATGTCGAAGTCCGTACCGGCCCGTACCCGCAGGCTCGTCGCCTGGGACGGGAACTCCTGGACCCCGCCCGGTGCGGTGGGCGACGGCGAGGCGGTCGGCGCCTTGACGCAGCAGTCCGACGTGCCGCCGCACGCGCCCGTCGTCAGGGCGACGAGCGCGGCGCCGGCCGTGGCCAGGGCGGCGGCGCGCAGCCGGGGAGCGGGCTTCCGGGGGCCTGGCTCGCGGGACGCGGGTTTCCGGGGTACGGGCCGGGGGCCGGTCGTGCGCATCATCGGGCGGCTCACTTCGGTACGTGCACGGCGTACGCGTCCGGCAGGTCGTTGTCGGACGCCTTCTGCATCCGGCCGTTGACGAAGTCGTCCTCGCTGACCCAGGTCGTGGTCCCCCACGGGTTGTAGACCTGGAGCATGTCGCCCTCCTGGCCGACGATCATCATGGCGTGGCCGCTGCGGTCGCCGTCCTTGTAGCCCTCGACGCCGATCGGTACGGGCTTGCCCTCGGCCACCGCCTTCTCGATGTCCGGCAGTGCGTCCCGGCGGGCGTCCGCGCTGCCGGTCTCGCGCAGCTCGTACGCACCGCCCGTGTGCGGGCTGATCTCCTTGTTGACGACCTCGGTCTTGCCGTCGTTGTCCATGCCGCTGGGCGCTCCGGTGCCGAACCAGCCCTCGTGGCCGCCGTCGCCCTCCTCGTGCACCCGGTGCTGCTCGTCCACCAGCCGCTCGCGGAACGCCTCGGGGTCGTTCTCCTGGCCCGACTCGCCGCCCGTGAGGCCCAGGGCGTAGACCGGGTCGACCATGGCCCGCGCGGTGACGGTCGAGGAGGCCACGCAGGTGCCCTCCTGGCCGTCGCCGCCCTGGGCCCACGCCTGGCCGTCGAAGGCCGCGGTGTCCTTGTTGACGTTCGACCCGTCGTCGTTGAGCCCTTCGTCGTCCTTGCTGTCGCCCTGGGTGACGACCGGGGTCAGGTGGGCGGCCAGCCACGCCTCGTCGTCGCCGTGCGGGTGGATCTTGTCGCGGAAGCCGCGTACGGAGTCGAGGCCGTTGCCGGCGGCGAGCGCCTTCATCAGGTAGGCGCGTTCCTCGGGCGACTTGGACTCGGCGAGCATCCGCTCGAACTCGGCCCGGTCCGCGGCGCTCATCTTGTTCAGGTACTGGCTGGAGCGCTGGAGATCGTTGCTGGTGAGGATCTCGTTCTGCTCGCGGGCCGGGTCGTTCTCGTCGACGGTGGAGGTGTCGGCGAGCATCAGCTTGTCCGCGGCGGTCAGGCCCTGGGCGGTCACCTTGCCGGAACGGGCCTCCGCCGCGTACTTGTTCAGCTCGCGCGCCGCCTCCCGCCCCGCGTCGTCGGCGGTCACGGCAGCTCTGTGCAGGTCGGCGACGCCGGTCTGGGCCAGGCTCTTCGCCCGGTTCTTGGCGTCCTCCTCGCCGTCGTCCTCCCACATGTCGTCGAAGAACCCGTCCTCGCCGCCGAGCAGACTCAGCGCCTCCTCCAGGCTGGGGCGGCCCCGGCGGTCGGTGTCCTGGGCGGACCGTACGGCGTCCGCGAGCCGGATCAGCTCGCCGCCCGCCTTGCTGAACGCTTCCGCCATCTGCTGCGCCGCCCGGTCCGCCGCGGCCACCACGTCCGCCGCCTTGACCGCGGTCGTGCCGGTCCAGGCGTCCGGAAGGGTCTCCTGGGCGACCTTCCGGATGCGGGGCTGCACCTCGTGGGCGCAGGCGTCGGCCGCGGCCCGGTAGCTCTTGCCGACGCTCTCGATCGAGGCGGGGTTGCCGAACGGCGCCTGCACGGCGAGCGCCTTCTTGATCTCGGACATCAGGTCGTTCTTGCTGTCGGCACCGTCGATGCCCTTGACCCGCTCGGCGAGTTCGGCCCGCCGTGCCGTCGTGGATTCGCCCGACATGGTGGGCCGCCTTTCCCCCGTGGTGCTGCTGTTGCTGTTGTGTCTGTTGTGTCTGTTGTGTCTGTGGTGTTTGTGGTGTCTGTGGCGCTGATTTGGTGGTGCTGAGCTGTTGGTGCGAGTGGATGCTTATGAGTGCTTACGGTGCCGGTGAGGTGCCCGCGGTCAGCCGCAGCTCCATCAGCGCGGCCACCGCCTCGAACCAGCGGGCGAGCGTCTCGTCGTCGTCCACGCCTCCGGCGACTCCCGCTGCGGCGGCGAGCCAGCCGCCGGCCGTACGGGCCGGTGTCTCGCCCGGCAGCGGCAGGTCGAGGGCGGCGGCGTACGCGGCGCCGCCCGCACGGACGACCCGCGCGAGGTAGGCCACGGAACGGGGCAGCACGCCGAGCCGGCCGAGCGTCACGGCGGCGGCGATCGCCCCGTCGCCGAAGAGGACGCGGCGGGCGTGGCCCTCGGCGGGCAGGCCGAAGCGGAGCGTGGACGGCACGTCGAGGCGCAGCAGTTCGTCGTCGGTCTTCGGAGGGAATGCGGTCATGGCTGGCTCGCCCTGTTCTGGTGACGTGGTGTCGGCCTCTGGCCTGGCCTTGGCCCGGTGCGGCGGTGGCGGGTGCGCGCCGGTCAGCCGAAGGGGGTGCTGCCCGCGCCGGAGGACACCGGTGCGGCGGCGGCCGCGTGGCGGAGGCCGGAGATGGCGGAGTGGTCCGCGGCACCGTAGTTCGCCGTCGTGGTGCGGAGTTTCTTCGCGATCTCACCGAGGGCGTCGTGCAGAACGGTGGCTTCGCGCTGCCAGGCGCCGGCGAAGTTGTCGAGGGCGGGAGCCGCGTCCTCGCCACCGAACGATTCCGGCCTGCTGCACGACTGCTGCGGGATGGATTTCTGTACGGAGGCGAGTTGTCCGGCGGCGGAATCGAGTTCCGACGCGCTGCTCTCCGTACCGGATTTCTTGATCGCGTAACCTGATCCGCCGGCCATGCCTGAGTACCGTCCCCCGTGCGTCTGTGCATCTGTGCGCCCGTGCGTGCGCGTCCCGTGCCGCGCGACCTCATGCGCCGTACTGAATTCCGGATGCGGACGGAATGCGTACCGCACGCCGATTCCACACGTTCTCGGATTCCGCTGCTCACCAGGTCGCTCCGGTGCCGGAGGAGCATAACCGATTACCGTCGAACTCCGGCCGGACGATGAGCGGGGCGCAGAGCGAAACGAGGAGCGGGGCGCAGAGCGGGACGAAGAGTGGGGCGCAGGGTGATACGGCGGCCATTCCGCCCGATAGGCCGCCCAATAAGTCGTTCCAGGTGCTTCGGTCCCGGGAATTACCGCAATGGGGTTTCCGTGCGGTCCGGGGCCGGGGCGGTGGAAGGCGGGAGAAGGCGGCGCGGCCGGGAACTTTGCGCTCTGCAACGCACGTTGTCCGTAAAGGATTTGCCCAGGAAAGGAGGGGGCGTGCAGCGGTCTGCCGGGAAGGGCGGGCCCGGGTGGTGGTTTCCGGCCCGCCGCGGCCGGTCCGGACCTCGCCCGCGCGTCCGACAGATGATCAAATGCTACGTATGAGCGATAGCGCGCGTGACACCGTACTGGCCCCGCTCGACGCCCGCATGGCGGACCTCGAATCCCTCTACGAAGACCTCCACCGGCACCCCGAACTCGGCTTCCAGGAGACCCGTACGGCAGCCGAAGCGGCCCGCCGCCTGACTTCGTACGGCTACGAGGTCACCACCGGCATCGGCCGGACGGGCGTGGCGGGCGTGCTGCGCAACGGCCCCGGCCCGGTCGTCCTGCTGCGGGCCGACATGGACGCCCTGCCCGTCACCGAGCGCAGCGGCCTGCCGTACGCCTCCGCCGTCCCCGGCGTCATGCACGCCTGCGGCCACGACGTGCACGTCACCTGTCTGGCGGGCGCCGCCGATCTGCTCGCGGCGGGCCGGGAGCACTGGTCCGGCACCCTGGTCGTGCTCTTCCAGCCCGCCGAGGAGGTCGGCGACGGGGCACGGGCGATGATCGAGGACGGGCTCTTCGGGGCTGCGACGGACGGTGCCGAGGCGGCCGACGGTGCCGAGGCGGCGGGCGGGCCCGAGGCAGCGGACAGGCCCGAGGCCGGGGCCGGTGCCGGTGCCGACGGGCGGGGGCGGGTGCCCACCCCCGACGTGGTGCTCGCCCAGCACGTCGCCCCGCTCGGCGCGGGCCTGATCTCGTACGCCCCCGGCGCCTGTATGGCCGCCTCGGACAGCCTGAAGATCACCTTCCACGGGACCGGCGGCCACGGCTCCCGGCCCGAGACCGCGGTCGACCCGATCGTGATGGCCGCCGCCTTCGTCCAGCGGCTGCAGTCCGTCGTCGCCCGTGAGGTCGCGCCCAAGGACCGCGCCGTCGTCACCGTGGGCTCCTTCCAGGCCGGGGACGCGCCCAACGTCATCCCCGACCAGGCGGTGGTGCAGCTCAGCGTCCGCACCTTCGACGAGGACGTACGCGGCCGGGTGCTGGCGGCCGTCGACCGCATCGCCAAGGCCGAGGCCACCGCGTCCGGCGCGCCGCGCGAGCCGGAGACCGAGGTGCTGAACACCTTCCCGGTCACCCGCAACGACGACCGGACGCTGGAACAGGTCAACGCCGCCTTCACCGACCACTTCGGCGCCCAGCGGCTGTTCGGCTACGAACCGGCCGCCGGCAGCGAGGACGCCGGGCTGATCGCCACGGCCGCCGGCGCGCCGCTCTACTACTGGTGGCTCGGCGGCTGGGACCCCGACGAGTTCCGCGCCGCGATGTCCTCCGGACGCCTCGCCCAGGACATCCCCTCCAACCACTCGCCGCACTTCACCCCGGTCAAGCAGCCCACCCTGACCATGGGCGTGCAGGCGCTCACCGTCGCGGCCCTGAGCCACCTGGAGCCGGCCCGGTGATCTCCCGGACACCCTGCCGTACGTAGGCCACCCGCCCCCGGGACGGCCGACGCCACCGGTGCGACACCACGCGTCGTCGGGTTCGCGTACGGGGGTCAGGGCGCCACGATGCGGTCGACCGCGGCGTACACCAGCTCTTCGCGCTCGGCCTCCGAGAACACGTCGGGCAGGGTGAGCTGTTCGACGATGAGCCAGTTGAAGGCCAGGTACAGCAGCCGGACGGCGGTCGCGTCGCCGGGCAGGCCGGACTCCTGGTGGTAGGCCACGTTGGCGTCGACGTCGGCACGGACGCGTTCGGTCAGTACGGCGCGCAGTGCGGGGCGGCGGGTGGCTTCGAGGCGCAGTTCGAGCAGGGCCAGGTAGCCGGTGCGGAACGAGCTGACCCGGCCGACCAGCTCGCGCATCAGCATCGCGTACGTCTCCCGGTCGGGCGAGGCCAGCCGCTGCCGCGTGATCGTCGCCTCGTCCGGCTGGAGGCGTTCGTAGACCCGGGCGCCGGCCTGGGTGAGCAGGTCGTCGCGGTTGGCGAAGTAGTTGGAGGCGGTGCCGGAGGGGACGGCGGCCTCGTTGTCCACCGCGCGGAAGGTCAGGCCGCGGGCGCCCTCCGCGGCCAGCACCTCGATCGCGGCGTCGACGAGAGCGGCCCTCCGCTCGTCGTTCCTGCGCACCATTGACACCACTCCGTTCGTAGTACTACGTTCTCACCACTTCACTTAGAGCACTATGGATGGAGTCGTCGGTATGCGCAAGCTGGTCTACTACGTTGCCGTCAGCCTGGACGGCCGTATCGCGGGTCCCGGCGGAGAGTTCGACTTCTATCCTGTGGGCGACGAGCAGCAGGCCGCCGCCTACAGCGCGTGGTGCAACGCCCGCTACCCGGAATTCGTACCCACCGCGATGCGCGCCGCCCTCGGACTCGCCGACACGCCCAACCGGCGCTTCGACACCGTACTGATGGGGCTCGGCAGTTACCGGCCCGCGCTGGACGCGGGCATCACCAGCCCGTACGCGCACCTGCGCCAGTACGTGGTGTCGAGCACGCTCGCACCGGACACCGACCCCGCCGTGACCGTGGTCCGCGCAGACCCGTCGGCGCTGGTCCGCGACCTGAAGCGAGAGGGCGGGCAGGAGGACGGGCAGGAGCGGGACATCTGGCTGTGCGGCGGTGGCCGGCTCGCGGGCGCGCTGCAGCCCGAGATCGACGAGCTGATCATCAAGAGCTATCCGGTGGTCGCCGGGGCCGGGATCCCCGTGTTCGACGGGGAGTTCGACCCGACCGTCTTCGACGTGACCGACCGGGTCTCGTTCGACAACGGCGTCACGGTCACCCACTTCACCAGGCGGCGGTGAACGGGTCCGCCCCGCCCTTGACCTTGCCCCTGGGGGAAGACGCAGCCTCAGGTCTGCGGGGGCCGTCCCCGTACGAGGAGGGTGAACGGGTGAGGGAACGGGCGGACAGCAGGGGAACCGGGCGGCTGCTGAGCATCGGGGCGTTCGCCAGGCTGGCGCGGCTCTCGCCGAAGGCGCTGCGGCTCTACGACGAACTGGGGCTGCTGCCGCCTGCCCACGTCGATCCCGCCAATGGCTACCGGCGCTACGCCCCCGCCCAGTTGGAGCGCGCCCGGCTGGTCGCCTGGCTGCGCCGGCTCGGTATGCCACTGGCCCGTATCCGGGACGTGTGCGAGCTGGCCGCGGGTCCGGCCGCCGAGGCAGTGGCGGCGTACTGGGCGCGGACCGAGGCGGACACCGCCGCCCGCCGCGAATTGGCGTCCTTCCTCGTCGACCATCTGAAGAGGAAGGACGAGGACGAAGCCATGAAGGACACGTCCACGGGCACCGCGAGGCCCGGACGACCGCTGCCGCCACCGCTCGGCATCCGTTACGCGGCTCTCTCGGACACCGGGCTGGTCCGGGAGAGCAATCAGGACACCGCCTACGCGGGCGACCGGCTGCTGGCCGTGGCCGACGGCTTCGGCGGGGCCGGGGCGTCCGCCGGGGCCGCGGCCGTCGAGGCGCTGCGCGGCCTGGAGAGCTTCGACGGCGGGGCGCTGCGCCCCGGCGACCTGCTCAACGTACTGGCGGACGCGGCCGGGCAGGCGAACCGTTCCGTACGGGGCGTCGTGCCGGCCGGGACCCCGGACCACACCGGCACCACGCTGACGGCCATGCTCTGGACCGGCTCCCACCTGGCCCTCGTGCACGTCGGCGACTCGCGGGCGTACCTGCTGCGCGGTGGCGCGCTGTTCCAGATCACGCACGACCACACCCACGTCCAGTCACTGGTCGAGGAGGGACGGCTGACGCCCGAGGAAGCCGAGTCGCACCCGCAGCGCGCCTTGCTGTTCCGGGCGCTGGACGGCAGTGACGGCGTCGAACCGGAGGTGGGGCTGCGGGAGGCGCGCCCTGGCGACCGCTACCTGCTCTGCTCGGACGGCCTGTCGGCGGTGGTGCCCGCCGACGCCGTACGGGAGGTGCTCGGCGCGGCCCCCGGCCCAGACCGGGCGGTACGGGGCCTGGTGGCGCTGGCGCACGACGCCGGGGCGCCGGACAACGTGAGTTGCGTGGTGGCGGACGTGATCGCGGAGGTGCCGCCGGTCGTGCCGGTGGGTGGGGCTACGGACGTGTCGGCGCCCACGTAGCGCCGAGGCGCGCGAGTATCGTCCGACGACGTCTCCGATTCCGTATCTGCCGCTGGAGTCCCCGTGAACGATCCGGATGCGCACGTACCTGCCGCCGACGGGCACTGGTCCGGCGGGCAGCGCTGGTCTGAAGGGCAGCTCCGGTCCGACGGGCAATACCGGTCTGAAGGGCAGCACCGGTCCGACGGGCGATACCGGTCCGAAGGGCAGCTCCAGCGGCAGGCCCTGCTCGAAGCCGCCCTACGGATCATCGAACGGGACGGTGCGGCCGGGATCACCCACCGCACCGTCGCCCGAGAGGCGCAGCTGCCCACCACGGCCGCCACGTCCGCCTTCGAGAGCCCGGACGCGCTGCTCACCGCCGCGCTGACCAGCGCCATGGACCTGGAGACCGAACGGCTGCGGCAGCTCACCGCCGCGCCCGCCGACGGGCCGGACGCGGCGGGCGGGCACGGCGACAAGCGGCGGATGCTGGCGCGCCTGACGGCCGGGGCGCTGGCGGACCGGGGGCCGCAGCTCGCGGAGTTCGAACTGTGCCTGCTGGCCGCCCGCCGCCCCGAACTACGCAGCCACACCCGCCGCTGGTCCGAAGCGCTCGCCGACTTCGCCCGCCTCCACACACAGGACCCGATGCGCGTCGCGCTCTTCACCCGCGCCTACGAAGGGCTGCGCCTCCAGGCCCTGCTGGCTGACGAGCCCCCTGCTGCCGAGGAGTTCGAGGCGATGCTGTGGGAGCTGCTGCCGGACGAGGGGTAGGGGGCCGTTCAGGCCAGGCCCTTGAGCATCCCCTTGAAGTACAGCTGCGGCAGCCCGTACCGCTTGAGGAACCACATGTCGGTGCGCTCCTTCGTCGTGTCGATGAACGGGATGGACGGCGCCGGTTCCAGGTCGTAGTCGAACTCGGCGAGCAGCATCTTGTGGCGCGCGGTGACCAGGGGGCAGGAGGTGTAGCCGTCGTAGCGGGCGGTGGCGGGCCGCCCGCGCAGTCCGGCCCGCAGGTTGGCGACGACGACCGGAGCCTGCTTGCGGATTGCCGCGCCCGTCTTGGACGTCGGCAGGTTCGCCACGTCACCGATCGCGAACACCTCGGGGAAGTCGGGGTGCTGGAGCGTCTCCCGGTCGGCCTTGGCATAGCCGAAGGGCGAGGCCGGGTCCGCAAGCGGGCTGTCGGCCACCCACTGCGGCGCGCGCTGCGGCGGTACCGCGTGCAGCAGGTCGTAGTGGATCGTCTCCTTCGCGCCGGTCGCGTGGTCGATGATCTCCGCCTCCCGCGCGCCGCCGTCCACCTGCGTCAGCTCCGACTGGAGCCGCACCTCGATGCCGTACCGCCGCGCCGTCTCCTGCAACGCCCGGTCGAAGACCGGCACCTTGAACATGGCGGGCTCGGGCAGCACCAGGATCGTACGGATACGGCCCAGCAGCCCGCGCTTGCGCCAGTAGTCGGCGGCCAGGTACGCGATCTTCTGCGGGGCGCCGCCGCACTTCACCGGCCCGGACGGCATCGTGAACAGCGCCGTACCGCGCTTGGTGCGCCGGATGTAGTTCCAGGTCAGCGGGGCGAGGTCGGGGCGGTAGTTGCTGGAGACGCCGCCGTGGCCGAGTGCCTGCGCCAACCCCGGTATGCCGTCCCAGTCCAGGCTCAGCCCGGGGGCGAGCACCAGCCGGTCGTACGAGACCGTCCGCCCGGAGGCGGTGCCCACCGTACGGGCGGACGGGTCGACCGAGACGGCGGACTCGCGCAGCCACCGCACACCGGGCGGCATGACCTCCGCCTCCGTACGCAGCGCGGCCCGCAGCGGCGCCTGACCGCCACCGACGAGCGTCCAGATCGGCTGGTACCAGTGCGTCTCGGAAGGCTCCAGCACCGCGATGTCACGCAGACCGGCGCGGCGCAGCCGGGCGGCCACGGTGATGCCCGCGGTGCCGCCGCCGATGATGACGACCTGGTGGTGCGTCGGGGCGGAAGTCATGGTTCTTTCCTCCTGAGATCGAGCTGGGATCGAGCTGAGGTCGGGGTGGAGTCTGGCTGGGGTCGGGGTGGGGTCGAACTGGGGTCGGGGTGGGATTGGGATGGGGTCGGGGTCGGGGTGGGTGGCTGAGGTCAGGGTGGGATTGAGATGGGGTCGGGCCGGGGTCGAGGACCGGATCGGTTCGGGGGAGGGGCCGGGTGCCCGGGTGCCCGGGTCACAGGCGGGGGATGCTGGTCACCGCCATCGACACGGCGAGCACCGTGACCAGCGACGCGAACGCCGTCGACAGGGCCTGCGGCCGCAGCCGGGCGGCGAGCCGGTTGCCGAGCCAGCTGCCGAGCGCGGCGCAGGCGGCGAAGGAGGCCAGCAGCGGCCAGTCCAGGCCGCCCGCCCCGGCCCGGGTGGCGAACGCCGTGCCGGAGTTGACGAGGATGACCAGGAGCGACGTACCGACGGCGACCGGCATCTCCAGGCCGAGGACGAGGGTCAGCGCCGGCACCACGACGAAGCCGCCGCCGACCCCGAAGAAGCCGGTCAGCAGGCCGACGGCGGTCGCGGTGACACCGATGCGCAGGGCGGAGGCGAGGCGGACGGCGGAGAGGCGGGAGGAGGGGGGCTTCGGGGCGATGGGCGTCGCCTTGGGAGCGGCACCCACCGCATCATGACCGGCGCTCGCCTTCTCCCGCTCTCGTTCGCGTGCCCGTGCCCGTTCCCGTTCCCGCTCTCGTGCCCGTTCTCGTGCCCGTTCTCGTGCCCGTTCGCGCCACGTCCGTACGAGCATCACCGCCGCCACCGCCAGCATCAGCCCGGCGAACGCCGTCATCAGGACCGTCGGGTTCAGTGACGCGCTCCAGCGGGAGCCGAGAAACGTTCCTGCGGTGCCGAGTCCGCCGAACGCCGCCCCCGCCGCCCAACGGACCCGGCCCGCACGGGCATGACAGGCCAGACCGGACGCCGCGCCGATCCCGACGACGACGAGCGCACCCGCCGTGGCCTCGTGCGGGGTCTGGTGCAGCAGGTAGACCAACGCCGGTACGGCGAGGATCGAACCGCCGCCGCCGAGCGCGCCCAGCAGCAGCCCGATGACCAGCCCGCAGGGCAGTGCTGCCCAGGCTAGGAGCGGCATCGCCGGCGGCGGTTCGTCGGCGGCACCGGTCGCGTCACGGCACGTGGCGCGGGGCGCGACGCGGTGTGCGGGGCGAGCCGTGTCGCGAGGTGCGGGGCGAGCCGTGTCGCGGGGTGGGGTTCGAGCCGTGTCGCGGGGTGGGGTTCGAGCCGTGTCGCGGGGTGGGGTTCGAGCCGTGTCGCGGGGTGGGGTTCGAGACGTGTCGCGGGGTGCGGCGCGAGCCCGGCCGTCATGACGGACACGAGGCGCGGGGCGCCAGTTCGACCGCGCGGCTGTCGCTCGACCACTCGGCGACGAAGGCGAAGCGGTCGCCGCGTACGACGGTCTCGCGCCACTCCACCGGCCGCTCCCCGGAACGCCCCAGCCGCTCGATGCCGAACGCGGGCTCACGGTCGGCCAGCCCCAGCAGCCACGCCTGCCGGATGTCGGGCAGGAAGGGGTGGATGCGTTCCCGGCCGCCGGTGACCTTGATCCCGCAGCGCTGCTGCAGCTCGCCGTAGAGCGAGGTGTGCCGGAAGTCGGCGTCGAGCAGCGGCTCGGCCACCTCGGCGGGCAGATACGTGGTGTCGTGGGCGAGCGGCTCGCCGTCCGCCAGCCGGAGCCGCTCCAGCACGACCAGCGGCGCGTCCGGGACGAGCCCGAGCTGGTCGGCGATCGGCCCGTCCGCCGTCCGCTCCAGCCGCAGCACCTCGCTGCGCTGCTCCACGCCCTGGCCCTCCAGCTCGCGGAAGAGGCTGTAGAGCGAGCCGAGCGGCTGCTGTATGCGCCGGGTGTTCAGGCGGCTGGCCCGCCCGCGTTCGGCGATCACCAGACCGTCCGCGCGCAGTTTGCGCAGCGCCTCGCGCACGGTGTGCCGGCTGACCTCGTACTCCCCGGTGAGCCGGTGCTCGGCCGGGAACTCCTCGGCGAACTCGTCCGCCTCCATCCGGCGCCGCAGGTCTTCGGAGAGCTGGGCCCACAGGGGCAGCGGGGAGCGCCGGTCCAGGGGACGCGGGCCCGGCGGGTGGTCGGTCATGAGGGCGCCTCCGTGTGGTGCGAGCGGTACGGGTGGTGCGGTTCTTCGTGTACGGGTGGTGCGGGTGGTGCGGTTCTTCGTGTACGGATGGAGCGGGTGGTGCGGTCAATCGCGTACGGCCAATCGCGTACGGGTGGAGCGGTTCCCCGCGTACGGCCGGTGCGGGCGACCCGGTTACCGGGTACGGATGTACGGGCGGGGCGTTGTCCGGCTGGGTCGTTGGCTTCGGCGTCACCGGCGCAGCGCCTCCGGCGCACCCGGTTGGCCGGCCGTCCTCCTCAACACCCGCCGCCGCACCCGCCCGAACTTGTCGCCGCCGACGCCGCATGCCTAATGTACGTACATCCGTGCATCCGCACAACACACTCCCCGCGGGGACCGCGACGGCGGGCCCGCAGGACCACGGAGGTCGACCGTGCACTTCGCGCAGTACTACCTCGACTGCCTCTCCCAGGCGTCGTACCTGATCGGCGACGAGACCACCGGACGTGCCGTCCTCGTCGACCCACGCCGCGACATCGACGACTACCTGCGCGACGCGGAGGCGGCCGGACTGCGCATCGAACTGATCATCGAGACGCACTTCCACGCCGACTTCCTCTCCGGACACCTCGAACTGGCCCGCGCCACCGGCGCCACCATCGCCTTCGGCGAGGCCGCCGAGACCGGCTACCCGATACGCCGGCTGCGCGACGGCGAACGGATTCACCTGGGCGGCGAACGGATTCACCTGGGCGGCGAACCGGTCGGGGGGACGGGCGCCGGACCGAGCCAGGAACCGGAACCCTCCGGCGTGACCCTCACCGTCCTCGCCACCCCCGGCCACACCCCGGAATCCATCTGTATCGTCGTCCACGAACACCCGGCGGCGCCGGAGCCGTACGGCGTCCTGACCGGCGACACGCTCTTCGTCGGCGACGTCGGGCGCCCCGACCTGCTCGCCACGGCCGGGCTGACGCCCCAGGACATGGCGGGCCGCCTCTACCGCTCCCTGCACGGCAAACTGCTCACCCTCCCGGACGCCACCCGCGTCTTCCCCGGCCACGGCGCCGGCTCGGCCTGCGGCCGCAACCTCTCCACCGAGACCACCTCCACCATCGGCGACCAGCGCCGCCACAACTACGCCCTGCAGCCCATGCCGGAGGCCGAGTTCATCCGCCTGGTCACGGCCGGACAGCCCGCCACCCCGGGCTACTTCGCCCACGACGCCGCCCTCAACCGCGACGGCCACCCGCTCCTGGACGCCGCGCCGCCCGCCGCGCTCACCCTCGACGAGGCGCTGGCCGCCTGCCGGGACGCGGGCGCGGTCCTCCTGGACAGCCGCCCGCTCACCGCCTACACCGCGGCGCACTTCACCGGCTCGCTGCACATCAGCCTGGACACCCGGTTCGCCGAGTACGCGGGCAGCGTGGTGGCGCCCGGCACGCCGATCGTCCTCGTCAGCGACCCCGGCACGGAGGCCGAAGCCCGCCTCCGCCTGGCCCGCATCGGCTACGACCACGTCCTTGGGCACGTCCCCGACCCGGCCGCCGAACTCGCCCGCCACCCCGAGCTGGTGTCCCGCAGCCGTCGTCTGTCGCCCGGTGACGTGCCGTCCGAGGGCGTCCAGCTGATCGACGTCCGCAACCCCGCCGAGTACGAGACGGGCGCCCTGCCGGACGCCCGCAACCTGCCCCTCGCCGGCCTCCCCACCAGCTGCGCGACGCTGGACCCCGAGCGGCCGGTCGTCCTCTACTGCCGCAGCGGCGGCCGCTCCGTGATCGCCGCTGCGCTGCTGGAGGCCCGCGGCTTCCGGGACGTACGGGACGTCATCGGCGGGTACGAGGCGGCCGCGAGCACCTGCGGCTGACGCGCCGGGTCCGCAGGCTGACGCGCCGCAGGCGGTGCCCGCTCCGCAGCAGGAGGGCGAGGCAGGCGGCCGCGCACCCGGCCGAGGCAAGGCGCAGCGCGCCACCCGGGTCGGTACCGGCGGGCGCGAGGCCCAGCCCGGCCGTCACCGTGATCGCGCACTTGGTCAGCCCGGACGCCTCGCCCACCCGGCCCGGCGGGACCACGGCCTGGGTGCCCGTCAGCGTCAAGGCCCCGGCCACACCCAGCGAGGCGGCGGCCACGGTGGCTGCCACCAGCAGCAGGACCGGCGCCGCTGCCGCTACCTCTGCCGCACCGGCCGGCGGCGCCGCTGTCACCGCTGCTGACGCCGTCGCTCCCGAGGCCGTGATTGTCGCAGCCGCCGTCGTTGCCAAGGCGGCAGCGGCGAGGCCGAGGCAGGCGGCCGTCACGGGTTCGGCGGCGCCCGCCGGTACCCGCCCGGCCACCGGCCCGGCTACCGCCATCGCCGCCGCCGGTACGAGGAAGGCCGTCCCCGCACCCAGTACGGACAGCCCCAGCACCTCCTGGAGCACGAACGGGACCACGAAGAGCAGCACCACGGTCGCCGCGTTCGCCACCGCACCGGCCGAAGTGAGCGCGACATAGGGCGCGTTACGGAAGAGGGCGAGGTCGATCAGCGGCGCGCGCGACCGGCGCTCGGCCCGTACGAACAACGCACCGAGCCCCAAAGCACCCGCCGCCCACCCGCCCGCCTGCCACCACACCCCCACACTTTCGACAGCCATCACCGAACACACCGGCACCCCGACCCCCAAAACCACCGAGCCCCACCGAACCAACCGCCCCCACCACCCCCGCCGACCTCTCTGTCCCCTCCGACCTCTCTGTCCCCTCCACCCCTTCCGCCCCCACCGACGGCCCCGGACTTCCCCACCCCCGGCCAGCCAGCCCACCCCGCCCCGGACACCCCCACCCCCGACCCGCTGACCCACCACCGCACTCCGAAGCTCCACCGCACTCCGGAGCTCCCCCACACCCCGGGGCTTCCCCGCACTCCGGGGCTTCCCCGCACTCCGGGGCTTCCCCGCACTCCGGAGCTCCCCCACACCCCGGGGCTTCCCCGCACTCCGGGACTCCCCCGCACCCCGAAACTCCACCGCACTCCGCTGCTCCATCGCCCTCCGGGCACACAGCATCGCCACCGCACACAGCGGTACATTCCCCCAGAAAACAGCCCGCCAGGACAGCTCCTCGGCCAGCACCCCGCCCACGAACGGCCCGCACGCCGTGGCCAGGCCGGCCAGCCCCAGCGCGTACCCCGTCGCGACGCGCGCCCGCCCCGGTGGGAAGGAACATGTCAGCAGGGCCAGCCCCACCGGCATGACCAGCGCACCGCCCGCCCCTTGCAACACCCGGAACACCACCAGCAACGGCAACGAGGGCGCCACCGCGCACCCCGCCGACGTCCCCCCGAACAGCGCGAGCCCGAACAGCAGCAGCCGCCGCCTCCCGTACAGATCCCCCAACCGCCCGGCAACCGGCATCAGCGCCCCCGCCGCCAGCAGATAACCGCTGATCACCCACGGTCCGGCCGCTGCGGAAACGTGCAGGTCCCGGCGGATCACCGGCAACGCCATGTTCAGCGCGAAGGCATCCAGCTGCACACAGAACCCGCCGATCGCCACGGCCACCACAGCCCATAACCGGCCCCGCACCACCATCCGGGCATCACCCGCACGACACGGCTCGTCATTCCACTCAGCCATCGGACACACCGCTCCACCTCTCGCGCCACGCGGGTCGGCACGGCGCGCTACGTACGGACGAGGAAGGGAAAGGCGGGGGATTGGGTGTGCCGGAGACGGGGCAGAGACGTGGGGGTGCCGTACGGGCACCTACGGTTTCGCACTGGTACGTCGCCCGAGGGGCACGAGAAGCGACGCCTTCCAGGGCGTCGCGAACACGGCGGCTGCGGGGCACGGGACATGCCGTACAGCGGACGTTCAGCAGTTGTTGATCGCTGATCTTCAAGCTGGTCCACATGTTGCGCCGTGTGATCTCCGAGCATGAGGAAACGACCCGGGAAACGCAAGGGCCCCCGGCGTCCCCGTCCCCGATGGCCCTCACCTGGCACGGTGAGCCGGGACGTCACGAGGAGCTGACCCACACCATGCTCATGGGCCAGGCCAAGCGGGCGGCCGCTGCGCTGGCCCGGCTCGGCGTACGGGCCGGCGACCCGGTGGCGGTCCACCTGCCGCTGGTACCGGAGTCGGTCATCGCCACCCTCGCCTGCGGCCGGCTCGGAGCCGTCCGTACGACACTGCCGGTCTATCTGACCGTCCCGGAACTCGCCGAGGCGGCACGCGACTGCGGCGCCACGGTGATCATCACCGCGGACGCCGCGTTCTGGGACGGCGCGGTACACCCGGTCAAGCCCGTACTGGACCGCGCCCTGCGCCGCGACTGCACCTGGGTACGTTCCGTCCTGGTCGTGAACCGCACCAGCCGCCCGGTCTCCTGGACGGCAGGCCGCGACCACTGGTGGCACGAGGCCCTCGCCACCCGCTGACGCCCGCCCGGCCGGCCCCGCTGTCCCAAGGGCTGCCACCCGGCCGGTCCCGCTGTCCCAGAGGCTGCCGCCCCGCCCGACCCGCTACCTCAAGGGCGCCCGCCCCACCGGCACCCGCGTGTACCCGGCTCGCTCGTCGCTCTGATCACTCTCGTCGCTCTCGCCGAACGTCGTGGCCGAGTACCCACCTGCCTCGGCCACGCGCCGCTGAAGCGCGAGCCGCCCTTCGGCGTCGTGCGCGAACCGGTTCCAGTGGTGCACGAGACAGAAGGCACGCCGGACCACCACCTGGCGCCCCAACGCGCCGACCAGCGCCCCCAACTCGGGCCGCTCACCCCCCAACGCCGCATCCCCGAAATCCACCCACCACCCGGCAACCTCCCACCCCTGCCGCTCGGCGTAGGCACGACACCCGGCCAAGCGCAACTCCAACATCGCGTGCGACCGCGTGGCACAACGGTCGTAGACGAAGGCGAGCGGGGGTGTGGCGGCATCGGTCATACCTGGCTCCTGGTGGTTCACGGAGCGGCACCGTCTCCGCCCCGGTCCGGGAGCGTGCGGGCGCCGCGTCATGCGGAGCACGCTAGGTATCGGCGCCGTCCCGGACCAGGGACGCCCCGGCCCATGTCGCGTCAGCGGCAGGACGGCCGGGCCCAGGTGCCGGAACGGTGGGGCAGGACGTCCTACCCACCGACCCCCAACCGGTCGGCGAGCCTCAGCACTGGTGCGTCCCGGCGCCCGGCGCTCTCGCGCAGCTCGGTGACGAGGCGTCGGGACGTCGAGTGGTAGCGCATCCACTCGGGCGCGTCCCGCTCGGCCATGAGCAGGGCACGGGTCGCCGCCACGTCGTCTTCGAGGTCGTGATGCGCCAAGGCCCGGTCGACGTGGAAGCGGGCCCGCCACGTGGGCGGGAGGGAGACGAGGGCGGGCACACCGCGAGCTTCGCGCACGGCGCGCTCGCTCTGCTCCATCTCCACCAGGAAATTGACCTTGGCGACCCCGGCGTTGGTCGGGCCGAAGGGGATGGCGTAGACGATCTGGTCCTCCCCGATCCGCTCGGCGGCCGCCGAGGCCATCCGCAGAAGGTCGGTGACCGCGGCATACCGCTTCTGCCGCACGGTGGCGGTGGCGGCACGCAGCAGCAGGATGCCCCAGAGCGCGATGTCCCGGGGCGGCGAACGGAAGCCCGGTTCGATCGCGTCCGCACGGACCGTCGCCACGCGCTCGGCGTCGGCGAGGCGGCCCTGCTTGGTGAGTACCCAGCTCAGGGTGGATGCCGAGAGGGTCTCCAGATGCGGGTCGTCGGAGAGGTGGACCGCTGCGATGGAACGCTCCATGGCGGTGAATGCCGCGTCCTCCTTGCCCAAGGCTGCCAGCGTCGTGGCGGCGACCTGGTAGGCGACGGCCAGCACGGAGTTGGCGGCGGCCGCCTCCGCACCGGTGAAGGCGTGGGCAGCCGTTCGCGCGTCGCGGATCAGGCTGGGCAGCAGGATGCCGATCTCGCCCATCCGGCCCTCGCGCCGGATGCCCTCCGTAGAACGGAGGGCGGCGCGCAACTGGCCGATGGTCGGAGGCTCTTCGTGATCCTCGTCCCCGAGGAGGTCCGACACCGGCGACACAGCGCGGCGCAGGGCCAGGACCGACGGGGCCTCCTCCTGCGCGGGCCGCTGGACCTCGAAGGTCCCGGGCTGGCCGACGAGGTGGGACGGCTCGGTGTCCAATGCGGCTGCGAGCGCGTTGATGCTGGACAGCCGTGCCGTTCTGCGGCGGCCCTGCTCCAGTTTGCGGACGACGTCCACCGAGAGGCGGGCCGCCTCGGCCAGCTGCTCCTGGGTCAGGCCACGGCGCAGCCGGAGCCGAGCCAGCCGGTCGCCCATCCCTGCTTCGTACGCGGCACTCATGAAGCCCCCCGCCGGAAGGTGTTCCAGCAACGGTACGCCCGGCAGCCCGGCGGGCCGCAAACGTAGGGAGGCCGAGGCGGCGCCTGCCCGGGCCGCTCCCGGCGTTTCTCCGGCGGCCGTACCCTGGAGGAGTGAGTAAGACCCCCGAACCCCGGCCCGAGGCCGACGCGGAGCCGCAGGAGAGTCCGGCGCGGCCGGAGGCCGCGGAGACCTCCGAACCCGCCGCGAACTCCGAGCGGCCCCCGCGGCCCCCGCAGTCCGCGGCGCACGCGGCGCTGATCTTCGACGACCCGCTGAGCCGGCGGTCGTCGGACGACACCGACCGTGGCTGGGGCGAGCGCCCGGGCCGTACGGACAGCGCTGCCGACCTCGCGCGCTTCCTCGACGAAAAGCCGCCCCACCACCTCTGACCGAGGCGCCGGGACGGCTTCGCGGGACCGGGGTCCGTCGCGGCGGCTGTTACTGCGTCTTCTGCGTGACGACCGAGCCGGTGCCGCCATGGCCGGGCGAGCCCGTGGAGGAACCGGACAGCGAGCCGTTGCGCTGCGCCACGAGCGCGTCGCGGATCTCCATCAGCAGCTCGACCTCGGTCGGGTCCGCCGGGCCGTCGTCCACCGGCTTCTTGGCGTCCTGGCGGGCCTTCCACTTGTTCATCGGCAGGATCATGAGGAAGTACACGACCGCGGCGGTGATCAGGAACGTCAGGACGGCGCTGAGCACCGAGCCCCACAGGATGTAGATCCCGTCCGTGTAGTCGCCGGTCTTCGCGTTCGTGGAGCAGGTGGTGAGGCAGGTCTTGTAGTGGTCGAGGTTCTGCGAGCCCAGAGCGCCGACGATCGGGTTGATCACGCCCTTGACCACCGCGTTCACGATGTTCGTGAACGCGGCTCCGACGACCACGGCCACCGCGAGCTCGATCACGTTGCCGCGCATCAGGAATTCCTTGAACCCCGAGAGTACGCCCGTCTTCCCGCTCAACTGAAAGCCTCTTTCCACACTCACTACGAACCGTGCAACGAACAGCACCGCAACCTACGGCAGGGCAGGGCGAGGCTGTCCAATCCCATGACCTGAACCGGTGAGCGGACAGAGCGTCCGTACGGATCGGCGCCGCGTCCCGGCCGGCCGCAGGAGAGCCTTCCCCACGGCACGGCGGACGCACCCCGCCACTTTCGCCAGTGTCGCGCGCATATCGGGCAAAGGCCACTCGATCTTCGCCGGGCGCGGTCCGGGCCGTCATGCCTGTCCCCAGCCCGGGTGGCCCCCTGGTGCCGGGGCGGCACAGGCGCCCGACGGACCCGAGGCGCGGCCCTCGCCGCTCTGGTGGGCCGTGGCGGTCAGGGCCGCGGCGGTCATCGCCAGCCCCGCCGTCATGGTGCGCCGACGGCGCCGTACCGCTCTGCGCAAGCGGTGCCGCCCGCCCTGCGCCCGTACGGGAGTGAAGTGCGCAACCTCACACGGGGGAGGAAGGGGGAGGGGAGGGGCGATGTCGAGGTCTGGGTCGAGGTCGTGGGGCACGGTAACCACCGCCTGCGGTGCCGGAATCGGTGCGGACGAGCTCCACCGTGCCGGACTTCGCCGGAGCCCGCTCGACCCTGTGGACAACGGACCTCGGCGCGCGCGGGCCGAGGATCGCTACCCGTGGGTTGTGGAGAAAGTACTCCCCCTCGCGGGCCTCTCCACCCTCCAGGAACCCCCGCAGCCCCTCAGGAACTTCCTCCGCCTCTCACGAACCCCTTCCGCCCCTCACCTCACGGCAGCGGGATTCCCAGGTCCCAGCCCGCGTGCGCGTCCGCGCACGCGCAGGCCCGCTTCGCCGTCGCCGGCAGCGCGCCCACCGCGTCGAACAGCACCTCACGCAACCGCCCGACGTTCCGTCCGAAGACCTCCAGCACCTCCTCGTGCGAGACGCCCTCGCCCGTCTCCGTACCCGCGTCCAGGTCCGTGACCAGCGACAACGACGTGTAACAGAGAGCCAGCTCGCGAGCCAGCACCGCTTCCGGGTGGCCGGTCATGCCGACCACCGACCAGCCCTGCGCCGCGTGCCACCGCGACTCCGCGCGGGTCGAGAAGCGCGGCCCCTCGATGACCACGAGCGTGCCGCCTTCCACCGGCTCCCACGCGCGGCCCCGGGCCGCCGCGGCCACCGTCGCGCGGCCGACCGGGCAGTACGGGTCGGCGAACGACAGGTGCACCACGTTCGGCACGCTGCCGTCCGGCAGCGGCACCCCGTCCAAGTACGTCTGCGTCCTGGCCTTCGTACGGTCCACGAGCTGGTCCGGTACGAGCAGCGTCCCGGGCCCGTACTCCGGGCGCAGCCCGCCCACCGCGCACGGGCCGAGCACCTGCCGCACGCCGACCGACCGCAGCGCCCACAGGTTGGCGCGGTAGTTGATGCGGTGCGGCGGCAGATGGTGCTTGCGGCCGTGCCGGGGCAGGAAGGCGACGGCGCGGCCGGCCACCTCGCCGAGGAAGAGGGAGTCGCTGGGGGCGCCGTAGGGGGTGTCGACCGTGATCTCTGTCACGTCGTCCAGGAATGAGTAGAAGCCGGATCCGCCGATGACCCCGATCTCCGCGTCAGCCATGCGAGCACATTAGCCGCGGGGAGGGGGTTCGAGGAGAGGGCCGAAGAGAGGGCCGAGGAGGCGGCCGAGAAGGGGGCGGGGGAGGCGTGCCCGGCATTCCTCAGCCTGCCCGGAACACCGTAACGCGCGAAGCCCCGCCGTCGGTGACGGCGGGGCTTTCACGAAGAGATGTCCGGTACGGGCACGTACGTGACCGGCCGGGGTGCTGCAGGAGCGCCGCAGGAGCGCCGCAGGAGCGCTGCCGGGCAGGGCCGGAGCCCTGCTCGGACGGCCGCCGGCTCAGGCAGCCGACGTCTTGGGCGCCGAGCTGGATCCCGCACCCGAAGAGCTCGACGAACCGGCGGACGACTTCGACTCGCTGCCCGAGGACGACGAGGAAGACGACGAGGAGCCGGAGTCCGAGGACGACGCGGAGCCGGACGACGAGGACGAGCTCGACGCGGGCGTGCTGCTGGACGACGAGCCGCGGCTGTCGTTCCGGTAGAACCCGGAGCCCTTGAACACGATGCCGACCGCGGAGAACACCTTCTTGAGGCGTCCGTTGCAGGCGGGGCACTCGGTGAGCGCATCGTCGGTGAACTTCTGCACCGCCTCAAGGCCCTCGCCGCACGCGGTGCACTGATACTGGTAGGTCGGCACTGTGACTTCCTCCTGGCACTCTCACTCAATGAGTGCTAACGACGCTCCATAGTGCAGTATTCCGGCCCGTCAGTCCACTGTTGCCGGTGAGCGGTGACCCACCCCACGTCCGACGACCAGGGTTTCGGCGCGCGGCACCAGGTGCCCCCGGAACACCGCCAGCACCACCAGCGCCAGGCCCGTACCGCACAGCGGCACCAGGAATCCGGCATGCGGACCGAAGTGGTCCGCCAGCAGACCGGCGACCGTCGACGCCGCGGCCTGGCCGAGACCGACCGCGCCGGTCAGCCAGGTGAACGCCTCCGTACGGGCGGCGGCCGGGACCAGCGAGTCCACCAGTGTGTAGCCGGTGATCAGCGCCGGGGCGATGCACAGGCCCACCAGCAGGCCCACCGCGCCCATCAGCGGCGCCACACTGACCGCCCACAGCGGGGTGGTCAGCAGCGTCAGCAGCGCGTACCCGACCAGCAGGCGGCGCCGGGGGCCGACCTTCCAGGAGATCGCGCCGCACACGATGCCCGCCAGCATGTTGCCCGCCGCGAAGACCCCGTACAGCAGGCCGTTGATGCCGGGCTGCCCGATGTCCTCGGCGAAGGCCGTGAGGGAGACCTGCATGCCGCCGAAGACCGTGCCGATGCCGAAGAGGCCCGCGATCAGGACCCGCAGGCCCGGCACCGACAGCGCGGACACGCGCTTGGCGGAGCTGTCCGCGGCCCGGTGCACCGGCGGCTGGCTGCGCCGCTGCGCCGCGAAGAGCAGGCCGCCGCCCAGCGTCAGGACACCCTCGGCGACCAGGCCGGCCGCCGGGTGGATGCCGGTGCACAGCGCGGTCGCCAGCACCGAGCCGACGACGAAGGTGAACTCGTCGGTCACCGACTCGAAGGCGGTGGACGTCGGCATCAGGGGCGTACCGGTCAGCTTGGCGGCCCACCGGGAGCGCACCATGGGGCCGATCTGCGGCGTCGAGGCGCCGGTCGGTACGGCGATGACCAGCAGCGCCCACAGCGGGGCGTGCGACAGCGCCAGAGTGATCATCGCGGCGACCGCCACCGCGTGCACCAGTACGCCGGGTACGAGCACCGCGCGCTGGCCGAACCGGTCCGCCAGCTTGCCGCTCTGCGGCGCGAACAGCGCCATGGAGACGCCGGTGACCGCCGAGACGACACCGGCGGTGCCGTACGAGCCGGTGGTGTGCTGGACGAGCAGCAGGATGCTGAACGTCAGCATCGCGAAGGGCTGCCGGGCCAGGAAGCCCGGCAGCAGGAACGCCCACGCCCCGGGGGTGCGCAACAGCTGCCCGTAACCGGGACGGGCCTCCTTGGCCGGTGCCTGCTGTGCGGGGGCGGTCGTGTCCTGGACGGCCTCGTCCTGGACGTCCTTGCCCGCGTTGTCCTTGACCGCGGATGCCACGGCCGAGCCTTTCTACCGCCTGGTAGCGCGCTGTCCGCGAGGTTGTCACGGGGTGTGCGCGCCGAGAGCTGTCCTCTCGCGCAGGACCGAGTGATACCGCGTGGTCCGCACCGGGGAGGTGGCTGCGTGTGGCAGGGGACCGCGGCCGCCGAGCGGTCGCGCCAGCTCTGCGTCAGGCAGAGTTGGTTCCTTTGATTGCCATGTCATAGTACAGGCCGATACGGGGGAAGCCCTGGCGTCGGCCAGGGCTTCCCCGGCGATTTTCGGCATGTCCGGCGGTTGGTCCCGGATGGTCGCCGGTGGCTGACCGCAGGTGCCGCCCGGCCGCCGCCCGCGGGTGCCTGCCGCCCGGCCGCCGCCCGCTGGGTGCCTGTCGCCGGTCGTCGCCCGCCCGACGGCCGGACGCCGTCGCTCAACGGGCCGGCGTGTGCGGCGGCCGCCCTCCGGGCGCTCCGTCGGGCCGGCCCCCGGCAGCTCCGTCCGGCCGTCCTCCGGCCTTCTCGTCCGGCCGCGCGGCGGACCGGCCGCCGGGCCGCTCCCCGGAGCCTTCACCGGCCCGGCCGCGCGACCGTTCACCGGCCCGCTCCCCGGCCCGGCCACCAGGATGCTCCCCCGGCCGCTCCCCGGAACGTTCACCGCCCCGGCCGCCGGCCCGGTCGCCCGGCCGCAGCCCCGCCTTCTGGATGGCCCGTCGTCCGCCCGGCCCGCCCGGCGCCAGCCAGCCGGCCAGCTTGCCGTGCTGGGAGACCGCCTGGAGCCGGTTCTCGACCGCGTCCCGTACCGGGTCCGTGGCCACGACCAGCAGGTCGTCCCCGCGGCGCAGCACGGTCGTGGGCGACGGGACGAAGCTGGTCCCGTCCCGTACGACGAGGGTGACCGCGGCCCCCGGGGGCAGCCGCAGTTCGCTGATCTCCACGCCGTGCATCCGCGACTTCGAGCTGATCGTGGTGGACAGCAGATGGCCGCGCAGCCGCTCCAGCGGCGCCGACTCGATCCCCAGGTCGGCGGCCTCCTCGTCGTCCCCCAGGCGCAGTTTCCTGGCCAGCCAGGGCAGCGTCGGTCCCTGGATCAGCGTGTAGACGACGACCAGGATGAAGACGATGTTGAAGACCCGGTCGCTGCCGGGCACACCGCCCACCATCGGGATGGTGGCCAGCACGATGGGTACGGCGCCGCGCAGCCCGGCCCAGGACAGCAGTGCCTTCTCGCGCCAGGGCACCTTGAAGGGCAGCAGTCCCAGGAACACGGAGGTCGGCCGGGCCACGATCGTCAGGATCAGGCCGATGACCAGCGCCGGTACCGCGTCGTCGAACAGCGTGTGCGGGGTGACCAGCAGGCCGAGCAGCACGAACATGCCGATCTGGCCGATCCAGCCGAGACCTTCGGCGAAGCCGCGGGTGGCGGCCGAGTGCGGCAGTTTCGCGTTGCCGAGGACCAGCGCGGCGAGGTAGACCGCGAGGAAGCCGGAGCCGTGCGCCAGCGCGCCGGCCGCGTAGGCGGAGACGGCGATGGCCATCACGGCGATCGGGTACAGGCCGGACGCGGGCAGCGCGACATGCCGCATCCCGTACGCGCCCAGCCAGCCGACGGCCAGGCCGATGGCCGCGCCGATCGCCAGTTCCAGGGCGATCTCGCCGATCAGCGTGTACCAGTGCTCCACCGGTCCGGCGGTGGAGAACGCGACGACGAGGATGACCACAGGGGCGTCGTTGAAGCCGGACTCGGCCTCCAGGACGCCGGTCAGCCGGGCGGGCAGCGGCACGTTGCGCAGGACGGAGAAGACCGCCGCCGCGTCCGTCGAGGAGACCACCGCGCCGATGAGCAGCGCCTGGCGCCAGTCCAGGCCGACGAGGTAGTGGGCGCCGGCCGCGGTGACCCCCACGCTCACCGCGACACCGAACGTGGACAGCACCGCGGCTCTGGGCAGCGCGGGTTTGATCTCTTTCCACTTCGTGCCGAGGCCGCCCTCGGCCAGGATCACGACCAGGGCGGTGTAGCCCAGTATCTGGGTCAGCTCGGCGTTGTCGAAGACGACACCGCCGAATCCGTCCTGCCCCATGGCGATGCCTATCCCCAGATAGATGAGCAGGCTGGGCAACCCGCTGCGGGAGGAGACGCGTACCGCTGCCACCGCGACGAGCAGGACGAGGGCGCAGATCAGCAGGAGTTCGTTGAGGCGGTCGACAGTCAGGACTGGTCCTTCCTCGTGGCGGGCCGGTCAGGCACGGGAACGGGCACAGGGCTGTGGAACGGGCGGGCTTTCCTTACCGTATCTAGTTACTGAGACTAACAATTTACCATTGCTTGAACCTTGAAGGTGCCGCCGGCTACACCGCGTAGGGCTCGGCGGACCCGTGCGCCTATGGTTGCTCCAGCACCCCCACCCTGCCCCTCGAAGGACAGAGATGCCCGCCAACAAGTCCGCCCCCGCCCCTGACAAGGCTGCGAAGAAGCCGAAGAAGAAGGGGCGGCGCGGCCGCCTCGTCGCGACCACGGTCGTGCTTCTGCTCGTGGCGGGCATCGGCTACGGCGCGTACTGGGGCGTCAGTACCGTCCGCGCCTCGTACCCGCAGACCACCGGTTCCCTGAAACTGGCCGGCCTGACCGCGCCCGTCGACGTCTCCCGCGACGGCAACGGCATTCCGCAGATCTACGCCGACACCGACGAGGACCTCTTCCGCGCCCAGGGCTTCGTCCAGGCCCAGGACCGCTTCTGGGAGATGGACGTACGCCGTCACATGACGGCCGGCCGCCTCTCCGAGATGTTCGGCCAGAGCCAGGTCGACACCGACGCCTTCCTGCGCACGCTCGGCTGGCACGACGTCGCGCAGCGGGAGTACGACACCAAGCTCTCCCCGGAGACGAAGAAGAACCTCCAGGCGTACTCGGACGGCGTCAACGCCTACCTCAAGGACCACGAGGGCTCGGCGCTCTCCCTGGAGTACGCGGCGCTCGGCTTCCAGAACGACTACAAGCCCCAGAAGTGGACCCCGGTCGACTCGGTGGCCTGGCTCAAGGCGATGGCCTGGGACCTGCGCGGCAACATGCAGGACGAGATCGACCGCGCCCTGCTGACCAGCCGCTTCAGCCCGACGCAGATCGACCAGCTCTACCCGAAGTACCCGGCCAAGCGGAACCGCCCGATCGTCGACGGCGGCGCGGTCGACCCGGTCACCAAGGACTTCGACGCCAAGGCGACGCCGAGCGGCGGCCTGCAGAACAACTCGGGGTCGGGAACCGGCACGGGTACGGGCTCCGGTGCCGGTACGGGCTCCGGCCCGGGGAACGGCGCCGGTACGCGTACGGGCCAGGGAGCCGGCAACGGCACGGGCACCGGTACCGGTTCCGGTACGGGCACCGGAACAGGTACGGGCACCGGAACGGGAACCAATTCCGCCTCCGCCGCCACCCAGGGCGTGCAGACCCAGCTCTCCTCGGTCTCCAAGTCCCTGGAGAAGATCCCGGCCCTGCTCGGCCCCAACGGCAACGGCATCGGCTCGAACTCCTGGGTCGTCTCCGGCGCCCACACCACCACCGGCAAGCCGCTGCTCGCCAACGACCCGCACCTGGCCCCCCAGATGCCGTCCCTCTGGTACCAGATGGGCCTGCACTGCCGCACCACCAGCGCCAAGTGCAACTACGACGTCTCGGGCTACACCTTCTCCGGGATGCCCGGCGTGGTCATCGGCCACAACCAGGACATCTCCTGGGGCATGACCAACCTGGGCGCCGACGTCACCGACCTGTACCTGGAGAAGATCAGCGCCAACGGCTACCTGGCGAACAACACGGTCAAGCCGTACAAGACCCGCAAGGAGACCATCAAGGTCGCCGGCGGCGCGGACCGCGAGATCACCGTCCGCACGACGGACAACGGCCCGCTGATCTCCGACCGCGACGACGAGATGAGCAAGGTCGGCAAGCACGCCCCGGTCGGCAACGCGGCACCCGACCGCGGCGACGGCTACGGCGTCTCGCTGCGCTGGACCGCCCTGGACCCCGGCAAGTCGATGGACGCGGTCTTCGAACTGAACCGCGCCAAGAACTGGACGGACTTCCGCAAGGCCGCCTCGCACTTCGAGGTGCCCTCGCAGAACCTGATCTACGCCGACGCCAAGGGCAACATCGGCTACCAGGCGCCCGGCCGGATCCCGGTCCGCGGCAAGGGGTACGACGGCACGCTGCCCTCCCCGGGCTGGGACCCCAAGGCCCGCTGGACCGGCTACGTGCCCCAGAAGGCGCTGCCCAACGAGTACAACCCGGCGCGCGGCTACATCGTCACCGCCAACCAGGCGGTCGTCGACCCGGACAAGTACCCGTACCTGCTGACCAAGGACTGGGGCTACGGCGCCCGCAGCCAGCGGATCAACGACCTGATCCAGTCGAAGATCAAGGACGGCGGCAAGGTCTCCACGGACGACATGCAGACCATGCAGATGGACAACAGCAGCGAGATCGCCAAGCTGCTGACGCCCTACCTGCTGAAGATCGACGTGGACGACGCGTACGTCCGCGAGGCGCAGAAGCTGCTGGAGGGCTGGGACTACACCCAGGAGCCCGACTCGGCCGCCGCCGCCTACTTCAACGCGGTCTGGCGCAACACCCTCAAGCTGGCCTTCGGCAACAAGATGCCCAAGGAGCTGCGGGTCGAAGGGCAGTGCCTCAACGTCCGCCCGGCCGACGACACCGGCCCGGCCGACGATCAGGACAAGCTGGTGCGCGAGTGCGGCCAGCGCGCCCCCGACCAGGCGCAGCCCGACGGCGGCGACCGCTGGTACGAGGTCGTCCGGAACATCGTCGACGACCCGAAGAACGACTGGTGGAAGACGGAGTCCCGGCCCGGCCGGGTCCTGGACGCCAACCGCGACCAGCTCCTCAAGCACGCCATGCGGGACGCCCGCTACGAGCTGACCAGCAAGCTGGGCAAGAACGTCGACAACTGGAGCTGGGGACGCCTGCACCAGATGTTCCTCAAGAACCAGACCCTGGGCACCAGCGGCCCGGGCCTCCTCCAGGGCCTGTTCAACCGCGGCCCCTGGAACGTGGGCGGCGGCGAGGCGGCCGTCAACGCCACCGGCTGGAACGCGGCCGGCGGCTACGGGGTCACCTGGGTCCCGTCGATGCGGATGGTCGTCAACCTGGCCGACTTGGACAAGTCGCGGTGGATCAACCTGACGGGCGCCTCCGGGCACGCGTACAGCGCGCACTACTACGACCAGACGGACAAGTGGGCCAAGGGCGAACTGCTCCCTTGGGCCTACTCCCAGAAGGCCGTCAAGGCCGCGGCCAAGGACACGCTGACGCTGTCGCCGTGACGGATGCCGTGACGGGGCGCTGACCTCGTAGACCGGGCGGGCTCGAATTTTTTCGAGTCCGCCCGGTTTTTTTATGGCGGCCTTTTGTGCGCCGTTATGTGCGGTCCTCTGTGCGGTCTCCTGTAAGGGGCGCCTACGCGGCGGGCGAGGTTGGGGGCGACGACGGGGGCGACGGCACCGCGAACCGGTGCACACCCCCCGGCGTCACCGCCACGTCCACCGGCCGGTCGTGCTCCTCGGCCGGCACCTCCGCCAGCACCTCCGCGTCGTACAGCAGCACCACCTTCGCCGGCCGGACGCCCGCCTGCTCCAGCCGCTCCAGCACCCGGTCGTACGACCCACCGCCGCGCCCGAGCCGCATGCCGCGCCGGTCCACCGCCAGTCCCGGCAGCAGCATCGCGTCCGCCTCGGTGACGGACTGCGGGCCCAGCCGGGGCCCGGCGGGCTCCCGAAGACCCCGCGCGGCCCGTACGAGGCTCTCGGCGCCGTCGTACGGGGCCCAGTCCAAGTCGTTGTCCGGCAGCAGTACGGGCAGCAGCACCCGCACCCCGGCGGCGTGCAACTGGTCCAACAGGGCGTGCGTGGACGGCTCGCGCCCCACCGACACGTACGCGGCGACCGTGCCCGCCCCGGCCAGCTCCGGCAGGGCCAGCGCGCGGCGCGCCAGCACCGCCTCCGCCGCCCGGATTTCACCGGCCGGCAACTGGGCCCTCATGTCCAGGAGATCGCGCCGCAACCCGCGTTTCCCACCGTCGTAACCGCTCATGATGCGCCGTCGCTCCCGCTCCTGTGACCCGTTCACCGGACCCCGCCTTCCGGTGCAAAGTGCCGGTTATCGTGATCCGCATGACTCCATCGCGTACTCGGATCACCAAGGCTGTCATTCCGGCAGCCGGTCTCGGGACCCGCTTCCTCCCGGCGACCAAGGCCACGCCCAAGGAGATGCTGCCGGTCGTCGACAAACCCGCCATCCAGTACGTCGTGGAAGAGGCCGCCACCGCCGGACTCAGCGACGTCCTGATGGTCACCGGCCGCAACAAGCGCCCCCTCGAAGACCATTTCGACCGCAATTACGAGCTCGAAGAGGCGCTGGACCGCAAAGGGGACGAGTCGCGCCTCGCCCGTGTCCAGGAGTCCAGCGACCTGGCCACCATGCACTACGTCCGCCAGGGCGACCCCAAGGGCCTCGGCCACGCCGTCCTGTGCGCCGCCCCGCACGTCGGCGACCAGCCCTTCGCGGTCATGCTCGGCGACGACCTGATCGACCCGCGCGACCCGCTGCTCCAGCGCATGATCGAGGTGCGGGAGCAGCACGGCGGCTCCGTCATCGCCCTCATGGAGGTCGACCCGGCGCAGATCGGCCTCTACGGGTGCGCGGCCGCCGCCCCGGACGGCGACGACGACGTGGTGCTCGTCTCCGACCTGGTCGAGAAGCCGGATCCGGCCGACGCCCCCAGCAATCTCGCCATCATCGGCCGGTACGTCCTCGACCCGGCCGTCTTCGAGGTACTGCGGCGGACCCCGCCGGGCCGCGGCGGCGAGATCCAGCTGACCGACGCCCTCCAGGCGCTCGCCGCCGACCCGGACCTCGGCGGCCCCGTACACGGTGTGGTCTTCAAGGGGCGTCGCTATGACACCGGCGACCGCGGCGACTACCTCCGCGCCATTGTCAGACTGGCGTGCGAACGTGAGGACCTGGGCCCGGAGTTCCGGACCTGGCTGCGCAGCTTCGTCAGCGAGGAGATGTGAGACCGTGAGCGCCACCACCGGCCGGCCCACCCACCAGGAACGCGTCTGGTCGGTGGCCGACCACCTCGACGACGTACTGTCCAAGATCCACCCGCTGGAACCGATCGACCTCCACCTCCTGGACGCGCAGGGCTGCGTGCTGGTGGAGGACGTCACCGTGCCCGCCGCCCTGCCGCCCTTCGACAACAGCTCCATGGACGGGTACGCGGTCCGGGTCGCCGATGTGGCGGGCGCCACCGACGACTTCCCCGCCGCCCTGACCGTGGTCGGCGACGTCGCGGCGGGCAGTGCCGAGCTGCCCGCCGTCGGTCCCGGCGAAGCCGCCCGCATCATGACCGGCGCGCCCCTTCCGCCGGGCGCGGAAGCCGTCGTGCCCGTGGAGTGGACCGACGGCGGAACGGGCGGCGGACCCGCCGAGGCGATGCGTGCGCACAGCGCGGCGCCCGAGGCCGCCGGCGGTGAGGTCCGGGTCTACCGCCCGGTCGACGAGCGCCGGCACGTACGCGCCCGGGGCAGCGACGTCCCGGCCGGCGAACTGGCCCTGCCGGCCGGCACCGTCATCGGCCCCGCCCAGACCGGCCTGCTCGCCGCCATCGGACGCGCCTCGGTCCGGGTCCGGCCGCGCCCCCGGGTCGTGGTCCTGTCCACCGGCAGCGAACTGGTCCAGCCCGGTGAAGAGTTGGCCCCCGGCCAGATCCACGACTCCAACAGCTTCCAGCTCACCGCCGCCGCCCGCGCGGCCGGCGCCATCGCCTACCGCGTCGGCGCCGTCGCCGACGACGCCGAGACGCTGCGCGCCACCCTGGAGGACCAGCTCATCCGGGCCGACATCCTGGTGACCAGCGGCGGCGTCAGCGTCGGCGCGTACGACGTGGTCAAGGAGACCCTTGCCGACCTCTCCGCCGAGGAAGGCACCGTCGAGTTCCGCCGGCTGGCCATGCAGCCCGGCAAGCCGCAGGGCTTCGGCCTCATCGGCCCGGACCGCACCCCGCTGCTGGCCCTGCCCGGCAACCCGGTCAGCTCGTACGTCTCCTTCGAACTGTTCGTCCGGCCCGCCATCCGTACGCTCATGGGCCTGCCCGACGTGCACCGCCACACCTCCCGGGCCACCTGCGGCGCGCCCGTCGACTCGTCCCCGCGGGGCCGGCGGCAGTTCCTGCGCGGCCGGTACGACGCCGACACCGCCACCGTCACGCCCGTGGGCGGCGCCGGGTCCCACCTGATCAAGGCGCTGGCCCAGGCCAACGCGCTGATCGTGATCCCGGAGGAGACGACCGAGGTCGCGGCGGGGGCGGAGGTGGAGGTCGTGCTGCTGGGGTGAGCTGGGTGAGGTGTCAGGGGCGGGGGGTGCGGCGGGCGGTGTCCGTACGGCGCCGTGGGAGCCGTACGTACGGACCCCCTCGGACCCCTCGGAACCGTCCGCACCGAACACGCGTGCCGTCGTCCGCCCCGGGCAGCCGGGTGACGGCCGACGCCTGCGGGTACGGTGTCGTCGCACAGGCGGCACGGTCCGGACCGGGAGAACGATGAGCAGCGGCCAGCAAGACCTCACCCACCTCGACGCGTCGGGCGCGGCCCGCATGGTCGACGTGTCCCAGAAGGACGTCACCGCGCGCACCGCCCGTGCCAGCGGCCGCGTCCTGGTCGCGCCGCGCGTCGTCGAGCTGCTGCGCGGCGAGGGCGTCCCGAAGGGCGACGCGCTCGCCACCGCCCGTATCGCGGGCATCATGGGCGCCAAGCGCACCCCCGACCTGATCCCGCTCTGCCACCCGCTCGCGCTCTCCGGGGTGGAGATCGACCTCCGGGTGGCCGACGACGCCGTGGAGATCCTGGCCACGGTCCGCACCACCGACCGCACGGGCGTGGAGATGGAGGCCCTGACGGCCGTCTCGGTCGCCGCCCTCACCGTCGTGGACATGGTCAAGGCCGTCGACAAGGGAGCGGTCGTCACCGACGTACGGGTCGAGGAGAAGACGGGCGGCAAGTCGGGCCACTGGAGCCGGTCATGACGCCGGACGCGCACCCCTCGTCCCAGCAGACCACCCCCGCCGCGCAGCCGCCCGAGGCCCTGCCCCGGGCCCTCGTCGTCACCGCGTCCAACCGCGCGGCGGCCGGGGTGTACCCGGACAAGGGCGGGCCGCTGCTCGCCGAGGGCCTGGCCGCGCTGGGCTTCGCGGTCGACGGGCCGCAGGTGGTCCCGGACGGCGAGCCCGTCGAGGCCGCCCTGCGCGCCGCCGTCACCGCCGGTTACGACGTCGTCCTGACCACCGGCGGTACGGGCATCTCGCCCACCGACCGCACCCCCGACGTCACCCGCCGCGTCATCGACTACGAGGTCCCCGGCATCCCGGAGGCGATCCGTGCCGCGGGCCGCGCGAAGGTGCCCACCGCCGCGCTCTCCCGGGGCCTGGCCGGGGTCGCGGGCCGTACGCTGATCGTCAACCTGCCCGGCTCCACCGGCGGTGTCCGCGACGGCCTGGCGGTCCTCGCCGACCTCCTCCCGCACGCGGCGGACCAGCTACGGGGCGGTGACCACGGGCCGACACCGGCGTCGGCACCAACACCGCCGCCGACGCCCCCGGACGCCACCCCCACCTCCACGGGGAGCGCACACTGAACGCCCCCTGGCCCGTCGTACTGGCGGACGGTGAGACCGCCCTCCGCCCGATAAAGCTGCGCGACCAACGGGCCTGGCGCGACGTCAACCGCCGTAACCGCGACTGGCTGCGCCCGTGGGAGGCGACCATCCCGCCGCCCCCGCCGGGCATCCCCGCGCCGCACCGGCCCACGTACCGTCAGATGGTCCGCCACCTGCGCGCCGAGGCGCACGCGGGCCGGATGCTGCCGTTCGTCGTCGAGCACCGGGGGCGGCTGGCCGGGCAGCTGACGGTGGCCGGGATCACCTGGGGCTCGATGTGTTCGGGCCACGTCGGCTACTGGGTCGACGAGGCGGTGGCGGGCCGCGGCGTCATACCGACGGCGGTGGCGCTCGCCGTCGACCACTGCTTCCGCTCGGTGGGCCTGCACCGCATCGAGGTCTGTATTCGGCCGGAGAACCTGCCCAGCCGCCGGGTCGTGGAGAAACTCGGCTTTCGCGAGGAGGGGCTGCGGCCGCGCTATCTGCACATCGACGGGGCCTGGCGCGACCACCTCGTATTCGCGCTGACGGCGGAGGAGGTGCCCGAGGGGCTGTTGAGCCGCTGGCACCGGGAGAAGCCCAGCACACCCCACAAATAAAATATGTGTTCGAATACTTTCACCAATTGACCACAACCGCGTACGGCTGATCTCAACAATCACAAAAAAAGTTCGAGATATCAGCCAGATCGTGCGACACACCGGCTCAATTGGCGGATGGCCCCCTGCAAACCCCTCTACCGTGTGAGACGTGAGCAGCAGCGGCCTCATCTACGCAGTCATCGTCGGGGCCTGGGCCGCCTACTTGGTGCCGATGTGGCTCCGCAGGCAGGACGAGCTCAATGAAGCCCGGCCGACGGAGCGCTTCAGTACCGCCATCCGGCTCCTGTCCGGGCGGGCGGCCATGGAGCGCCGTTACGCCAAGGGGCTGGAGGGGCAGGGCGGCCGGTCCACCGACGATGCGGGCGAAGCGCGTGAGCCGGACGCCGCGGCCGAGGAGGCCGACGTCCGGGAGTTCGACGCGCCCGCGGACGAAGCCCCGCCCGCCGCTCAACGCCACGCGGCACCCGCGGCCGGCGGCGCGTCGCCCGGCAGCGCATCCCCTGGTGGCGCGTCCCCCGGCGGCCGGCCTGCCTCCGCAGGTGCCGCCGCCTCCGGACCCGCCCCCCACCCCGGCAAGAAACCCGGCTTCAACCGGGCCTCCACCGCCGACCGCATGAAGCGCGCCAAGGTACTGGCCCGCCGTCGGCGCACCACCACCGTCCTCTTCCTCGCCTTCACCGTCGGCACGATCATCGCGGCCGTCGGCGGCCTGGCCTTCCTCTGGGCGCCGGCCATCCCCGCCATACTCCTCAGCGCGTACATCGTCTACCTCCGCGCCCAGGAGCGGCGCCGCTTCACCTTCACCATGGACCAGCGCCAGGCGGAGGCGGCCGCCCAACGGCTACGGGAGGGCAGGCCACGCCCTCCCCAGGCGTCCCAGCAGCCCCCCGCCGACGAAGCCCCCGCTGAGGACGCCGCCGCCACGCCCCCCGCCCCGGCGCACGCCGCCGCGCCCGCCCCCCGCCCCGAGCCGGCGTCGACGGCCGGCCGCCGCGCCCTGGTGGAGGAGACCGACCACGCGGAGTGGGTGGACCAGCAGCGCGAACGCGAGCGCACCGAGCCCGGCGGCTGGGACCCCGTCCCGGTCCCGCTCCCGACGTACGTCACGGCCCCGGTCGCCCCACGCGCCACCAGCCACGTCGACCTCGACGCCGACGACGCCTGGAGCTCCGCCCGCTCCGGCCCGGCCACCGAAACCCCCCAGCCCGCCCCGTCCGCCACCCCGCAGCGCCGCACCACCCCCGGCCGCCGCACCCGGGGCCGCACCCCCTTGTTCGACCAGTACGCCGACGAGGACCGCCCCCGCGCGGCGAACGAGTGACCCCCCGCAGCTGACCAGCACGGGAAGCGATTTTTGAGCACCCCGACAAGGATGCTAGAGTTTCACTCGTCGCAAGGGCCTGTGGCGCAGCTGGTAGCGCACCTCGTTCGCAACGAGGGGGTCAGGGGTTCGAATCCCCTCAGGTCCACCGACGATGGTTCTTGAGAAGCTCTCAGGAATCGTCAGAAGATCCCGTTCCGCCGGAAGGCGGAGCGGGATCTTTGCGTTTTTGCGGCAGGGGTGAGCTGGTGTCCGATCGCCCGTCCCGGTGCTCGTCCGACCATGGACAGGGGTGAAGGGATGGCCTGGGGGTGGTGCGCCTGGACGCGACGCTTCCGGCCGTCTGGAGGCGCGACGGCTCGCGGCTCGCGGCTCGTGATGCCAGCCCCCAGGTGTTCGTCTGGATCATCCGTGGGTGATCAGGCCAAGGGCTCCGGAGCTCTCCATCAGGGCGAGAAGCGGCCCCCTCCTGGAATCCGGGATCTCTGCCGGAGTCTCGGTGAGCGGCCGCGGTCGGCATCCTCTGATCCGTACCTATCTCTGCCAGGGTCGGGGCCTTGTCCCGGGCCTTGTGGTCGCGCGTCCGGCCCGCGTAACCCGGCACCGCGGAGCGGCGTGATCCTCGCTCGTGAGGGAACGCCGGGTCTCGCGCGTGATTGTCAGGTGGACCAGCCGTTCGCCGGCTGTCGCAAGTGGCGGCAGAAGCTGAAGCTGACCTGCCTCACCGCCACGCCCCAGAAGACCTGATGTCGGTGACGCCGGATATGTTGCCGTAAACAAGCACAATCCTGGAGGGGGCATGCCGCCTGAGGAAACCTCTCGCCGCACTTCTGTCCGTCATGCCGGCCCATGACGGTGCGGATGAGCAGGTGGACTGGGATGCGCTGCGAAGAGCTTGGGGAGTCGGATTCCCTTCCGACTACACCGCCTTCATGGCCACCTATGGAGCTGGAGGCATGAATGATGCGTTCAGCGTTCTCACTCCGGAAGCGACTACGCAGGCGCCAGAGGGGCCATCGAGTTGTGGCGGTGGTTCCGGTTTCGGCGCAGGCGGTGCGCTTGACTAGACCGTCCCGTTCGAGGCGGAGGGCAGGGACGCGTCGGGGAGCTGGGGAAGGCCGCCTCGGGGCCCGGCTGCCCGACGGTTGCAAGGAGCTGATCGATACGTATGGCGGCGGCTTCGACGAACTCCCAGCGTAAGAGCACCTGTAACGGTCGGCCTCTGGCTCGAAGTGATCACCGCCGCTAATGAGGGTGACGCTTCCGAGGTCGTCATGGGTTGGGCGGGTGTCACTGCGGCGGATCACGGATCACGGATCACGACTCGACGGTTGATGTCGGTTGGCGTGTCAACGGGCCCTAACTGCGCTGTCGCGGCGGCCAGTTGTCATACTGGATCTGTTCCGTATGCAGCTAGGGGGAGGCGTTGTACATGGTTCGCACGGTGGTTCCGGTGGGGTTGGCGGTTGTTCTGGCGGCAGTTGGGGTGCTGCATTTCGTCTGGGCTTTCTCGACCTGGCCGATGAAGGACACGGTGACGTTCACCAAGACGATCGGTGGCAGTGACGACGGTGTGATGCCGTCGGCGCCGAGCACGATTCTGGTGGGGTTGGCGCTGATCGGTGGCGCCGTGCTCACGCTCATGGTCAATGAGTCCGTCCCGGCGATCGGCCCGGACTGGCTGCGGCTGGTGGGCATGTACGGTCTGGCCGCGGTCCTGCTCGCCCGTGGCCTTGGCGGGTACTTCATGAACTCCGGAGCCGCCGTCGAGTTCCAGCGGCTGAACAGCCTTCTGTACTCGCCGTTGTGTGTGGCGCTCGGCGTCCTGGGCGGGATCGTAGCGGTGGCCGCGAGCAGGCGCTGATCCTTCCGGGGGCGCGGTCGAACGAGGGTTATCCACAGGCCCAGTTGCTTGTCGGTCCTGGGCCCTAAAGTTGTTCTTTGCGGGGCCGGTGGGCTTCGTCATGGGTACGTGATCGGGTATCCGATGGCGGTAGCGACGGGAGGACACATGGCCAAGGAACGGGCGTTCGGGCCGCATCAGCTGGCCGAGTGGCTGGGGATCGAGCCGCGGCACGTGCGGCGTGCCGAGACCCGGGGGCTGATTCCGCCCCCGGACGTGGGGGACGAACGATGGTCGGTGGGGTTGGCCAAGACGCTGCCGGACCGGGTCGAGGAGATCCTGTCCGTGGTGGGGGACGAGAACTACGGGGAAGCGCAGGGCGCCGGGAAGACCGGACGCCGCCAGCCGGCCAAGGGGGACGCGTTCGGGCCGCACCAGCTGGCGAGTGAGCTGGACCTCCAGCGGTGGCAGGTCGGCCGGGCCGAGCAGCGGGGATTGCTCCCGCCGCCGGACGTGGACGGCAAGCGATGGTCGCGGGAGGTCGTGGACGGCTTGCGGGAGCGGGTGGCGGAGATCAGGGAAGAGCTGGGCGACCACCCCGGGCTGGGGTCGATCGACGCGGCGAAGCACCTGGCCGGGCGTACGGAGCTGGAGGTGGAGCGGGAGGACGTGCGGATGCTGGCGGGGCAGGGGCATCTTCGGCCGGTGGGGGAGTTCCGGGGGTATCCCATGTTCAGCCTGGAGAGCCTCGACGGGCTGGACGGCGAGTTGGTCGCGGCGGTGGTGGATGAGCGGCAGCGGTGGATGGAACGGAGTGTGACGGCCAAGGAGGCGGCGGCGCTGTTGGGGTGGTCGGCCGGCCGCTTCGAGGTGGCGGCGGAGCGGAACGGTCTGGCCCCGGGGCGGCTCGGCCGGTACGACCGGGCGGAGGTCGAGGGGTTGCCGGAGAGGGACCGGGAGAGGGGGGAGGGGCAGGGCTAGGCGGGGGAGTAGCGGGAGGAAAGGGGCGGGAGGAGGCTGGGACAGGGGATCGGGAAACGTCCGGAAGGTCCGGGGAGAAGGGCGGGGAGGCGGCTGGTTGGAGCTGTGCGGTGCCGTTGATTGGGATGTTCGCGCTGGTGGCGGCCACTTCCTGGAGGGGCGGGCCCGTACGCGGGTGGCACCGGTGGTGTCGGTGACCGTCCACTGCGCCACCAGCGCTGTGGGCTGGTTCGGGCTCGCACCGGCCCTGGGGCAGTGGGGCCCGCGAGGCTGCCTGCCGTCGCCTCCGCCTGGTCGGCGATCGGCTGACCCTTGGGGCTGACCATGCTCGGCGGATGCGTGGGGAGGGGG
Source organism: Streptomyces paromomycinus (assembly GCF_003865155.1). Lineage (NCBI taxonomy): Bacteria > Bacillati > Actinomycetota > Actinomycetes > Kitasatosporales > Streptomycetaceae > Streptomyces > Streptomyces paromomycinus. The sequence goes on from NZ_BHZD01000001.1 coordinate 5,736,462, forward strand.
GAGAGCTACTGGCTGGTCCTCCGACGCTCCGACGCTCTGACGCCCCGGCACCGCGGCGGTCCGGCGCCACGAGGTCGACGCGCTCATGGTTCTCATGGCCCGGCTCCGCGCGTGCCGGTGATCGCTCTGTGGGGTGCCGTGATGCGGGGGTCTGTTCGGTGCGCCGTTCGGTGTGCGGACCGCGGTCCGGCTGGGCTCCGGTGAGCGGAAGGTCGTCGGGCTGGGGGTGGGTGAGCGGGATGCCGTTGGGCGGGGTATGGGTGAGCGGACTGCTGTCGGGTCGGGGGGTGGTGAGCGGGCTGCCGTCGGGGTGAGCGTGGGGTTGGTGTCGGGGTGAGCGTGGGGTTTGGCGTGGGTGAGTGGGCTGTTGTTGGGCTGGGCGTCGGGGCGGGGGTGGGTTGATGGTGGTCGTGGTTGTGGGTTGATGGTGGTCGTGGTCGTGGTCGTGGTTGTGGGTTGACGGTGGTCGTGGTCGTGTTCGTGGTGGTGCGGTGGGGAGCGGGAGGCGGGGCGGGGGCGGGGGCCGGGGGGAGAGGGAAGGGCGTGGCTGTTGGGGCGGGGGTGCGGGCGTGGTCGGTTGGGGTGGGGGTTAATAGGGGAGGGCACGGTGCGTGATGCGGATGCCGCGGCGGGCCAGGTAGGTGAGGGGGTTGATGTCGGAGCCGTACTTGCGGGTACGGCGGACCTCGAAGTGGAGGTGGGGGCCGGTGGTGCGGCCGGTGGCGCCGCTGTAGCCGATGCGGGTGCCGGCCCGTACGCGCTGGCCGACGCGGGCGGTGATGCGGGAGAGGTGGCCGAAGAGGGTGTAGTAGCCGTCGGTCATGTGGATGGTGACGGCCAGGCCGTAGTCGCCCGAGCGTTTGGCCAGGACGACGGTGCCGGATCCGACCGAGGAGACCGGGGTGCCGGTGCGTACGGCGAAGTCCACGCCGGTGTGGTGGCCGGCGGCCCAGTTTCCCTTGACGCCGTAGGGCGAGCTGACGCGGGCGTTGACGGCGATCGGGCGGGTCCATGTGCCCGCCGGTACGGCCGGGACCGCCTCGGTCGCGGTCAGGCTGAGGACGGTGCCGAGGGCCGCGGGGACCACGCCGCGCAGCAGGAGTCGTCTGCGGAGCCAGTTCATAGTTGTGAGGACACGCCCTACGCCGGGCGGATGCATCTGGAAACGCCCGGTGGGCGCCCGAACGGCGCAGAGGTTCCCCGTACCGGGTGGTAACAGGGGTGAGTCCGGGTGGACGGGGAATCAGGGCGCGCGGGTGGTGCTTTCGCGGAGTTCGAGGTGGGGGAGCTCGGCCTGGAGGCGGCGGGTGGGAGCGCCGTCGAGGAGGGACAGCAGTTCCTGGGCGGCCAGGCGGCCGAATCCCGCGGTGTCGCGTACGAGTGAGGTCAGGCGCGGGTGGGTCACGCGGCACAGGGGTGAGTCGTCCCAGGCGACGATGGACAGGGCGTCGGGTACGGGGACGCCGAGTCCGGCGGCCACGGCGGCGCCGGCCACGGCCATCACGTCGTTGTCGTAGACGATCGCGGTGGGCGGATGGGCGGTCGCCAGCAGGCGGCGGGTGGCTTCGGCGCCCTGGTCGTCGGAGTAGTCCGTGCAGACGGAGCGGACGTCGGCGGCGTCCAGGCCGAGGCGGGTGGCCTCAGCTCGTAGGGCGGCGACCCGGCGGTCGGTGTGGGCGAGGCCGGGCAGGCCGGCGATGTGCACGATGCGGCGGTGGCCGAGTGCGTGGAGGTGGTCGATGATCTGGCGCATCGCGGCGGCGTCGTCGGCCCAGATGGTGGAGAGAGGGGCCGTGTACGGCAGCGGCGGCCCGGCCTCCGCCCCCGTCCCCGCCCGCCTGTCCCCGATGACGACAGTGGGCAGGGCCAGGGAGGTGAGGAGGGACGGGCGGGGGTCCTCGGTGCGGGGGTCGACGACGAGGACGCCGTCCACGCGGCGTTCGGCCCACCAGCGCCGGTAGGTCGCGCACTCGGCGTCCAGGTCTTCGACGACCTGGAAGAGGAGGGCGACGCGCCGGGCGGCGAGGGCTTCCTGGATGCCGGAGACCAGCTGGAGGAAGAAGGACTCGACGCCGAGGGTGCGGGCGGGGCGGGCGAGGACGAGTCCGACGCAGCCGGAGCGTTCGCCGGACAGGGCGCGGGCGGCGCTGTTGGGCTGCCAGCCCAGTTCCTCGGCGACCTCGCGGATGCGGGCGCGGGTGGCGGGTGAGACGCCGTCGCGGTCGTTGAGGGCGAAGGAGACGGCCGAGGGGGAGACGCCGGCGCGTTCGGCGATGTCCTTCATGGTCGGGCGGCGGCGCGGGGGAGCCGTGGGGATGCGGGGGGCGTCGTCCGCGGTCGGGGGGCCGGTGGTCATGTCGTCCGTCAGCTCCTCCGGTCGGCCCGGTCTGCGTGGTGCGGCGGCCTGGACGGCGCGTGCCGCTAAACCGCATTAGGTCGTCGGGCTAAAGCGCATTAGGTGGTTCAGGATCACGGTGTGGGTGAAGGAAGTCAATCGTTGTACGGGATGTGGTTGAAGGTGGCGGGAGGTGGGGTGGGGTGTATGAACTGGCAGGCGTTGTTACGGAATTGAGATGGCGGGTTCGGTGAGTGGGAGCTTTAGCGCATTAGTGCAGATGGGGGTGGGGGCGAGGAGGGTAGAGGTGGGGGGGCGGGGAGGGTTTGGGGCGGGGGTGAGGGGAGTGATGGCGGGCGGAGTTGGGGGCTGTGCGTTGACGGGAGGGGGAACGGACGACAACGTTGGCATCGCCATTCGGCGGCGCGGCCGGTTCTGTGCCGGTCCGTGCGTGGCTCTTCGCTGTTTCCTCGCGGTTCCCCGACGCGGGAGCGCTCCCTCACGGGGACGTGCCTCCCGGGCAGAAGCGTTTCCCCGACGCAGGAGTGACCATGACGCGCAGGCACTTGGCTCCCGTACACAGCGCAGGCAACGAGCGCGGCGTGAACAAAGCGCGCGACGTGAACAAAGCGCGCGACGTGAACAACGAGCACGACGTGAACAACGAGCACAACGCGAGAAGCGTGCACAACGTGAGTGGAGTTCGGTCCGTCCGTTCCCGGCTGGTGCTCGCCACCGCCCTCGCGGCCGCACTGATGTCGGCCACGGCCGCCTGCGGTGTCGGCGGGGCCGAGGGATCTTCGGCCGCCGAGGGGCAGCCGAAGCGGACGGGCAAGGTGTCCGGTGAGATCACCTTTCGCACGCTTCAGTTGAAGCCGACCTTCACGACGTACGTGCAAGGCGTCATCGACGCGTTCCAGAAGAAGTACCCGGACGTGAAGGTGATCTGGGAAGACGTGCCGGGCGACGGCTACAACGAGAAACTCGTCGCCGATGCGCAGGCCGGCGGGCTGCCGGACGTGGTCAACCTGAACACCGACTCCTTCCAGCTGCTCGGCGACCGGGGGATGCTCGCGGACGTCGCCCGGCTGGACCCGAAGATCGCGCAGGAGTACGTACCGGGGGCCTGGGAGCAGTACAAGCTGCCGGGCGAGGGAAAGCGCGAGGGCACGCGCGAGGGCACGCGCGAGGCGGACGGCGTGTACGCGTATCCCTGGTACGTGACGCCCGAGATCCTCACGTACAACAAGGAACTCTTCGCCAAGGCCGGGCTCGACGTGAACAAGCCACCCGTCACGGTGGAGCAGTTCTTCGACCAGGCGGAGCGGATCGCGAAGGCGGCGGACGGCCGGTACAGCGCGTTCATGGCGGACCCGAAGGGGCGGCTGCCCGGCGACTGGCAGAAGATGGGCGTGCCGATCCTGAACAAGGAGAAGAGCGCGTTCGTCTTCGACACGCCCAAGGCCGTCGAGTGGGTGCGGCGGATGAAGAAGCTGTACGCGATGGGGGCGATGCCGAAGGAGTCGCTGACCAAGGCCGACGATCTCGCGCAGCTCTACGGGGCGGGGAAGCTGGTGTTCGGGCCCGGGTCGCCGGGGATCCTCAAGGACGTCAAGCGCAACTCGCCGTCGGCGTACGCGAACACGCAGGTGGCGCCGGCCGTCACCGGGACGCTGAAGCACATCGGCATCTACACGCAGTCGCTGGGCGTACGGAAGGACACCGAGCATCCGGACGCGGCGGCGGAGTTCGCGAAATGGGTGACCAACGGGCCGAACCAGGTGGCGTTCTCGAAGCAGGTGACCATCTACCCGTCGAACGCCAAGGGCCTCGCCGATCCGTACTTCGCCGACCGGGGCGACGGCAAGGACCCCGAGACCATGGCGCGCGCCATCGGGGCCGAGGAGCTGAAGGCGGCCCAGCTGGACGCGAACACACCCGTGGAGTGGACCACCCAGGTCGGTGACGCGGTGGTGCGGGAGATGCAGAAGGGGATCAAGGGGGCGGAGGAACCTGCGGCGGCGGTCAAGAACGCGCAGGAAGCGGCCAACAAGATCCTCGAACAGCAGCAGAAGCACCAGCAGCAGAAGCAGAAGCGGTAGTGACCGGTGATGACATCCGGTACGACGCGCACGACACACACGACACACACGACGATTCCCCCGGCCTCTCCCTCGGCCTCCGCCTCAACCTCGACATCGGTCCCGGCCACGCCCGCTCCCACCCGGCGCGCGGCCCGGCGCAGCCGCAAAGCCCTCGACACGGACACCGGTCTGGTGCACCGCCGCTGGTGGACGCCGTACCTCTTCCTGCTGCCGGGGCTGGTCATGGTGGTGCTGTTCAGCCTCTGGCCGTTCGTCAACACCGTCGTTCTGTCGCTCACCGACGCGCAGATCCTGCGTGGCGGCCGGTTCGTGGGGCTGGAGAACTACGGGCGGGCGCTGGACGACCCCGACTTCTGGACGGCGACCGTCAACAGCGTCGTCTACCTCGCCGTCGTCGTTCCGTGCCTGGTGCTGCTGCCGCTGGCGCTCGCCGTGCTCGTACAGCGCAAGGTGCCCGGGATCGGGTTCTTCCGTTCCGCCTTCTACACGCCGGTCATCGCGTCGGCCGTCGTCGTCGGGCTGATCTGGCAGTGGGTGCTGCGCAGTGACGGACTGGTCAACACCGTGTTCGAAAAGCTGCACCTGATCTCCGGGCCGATTCCGTTTCTGACCGATTCCACGATGCTGCTGGTCTCCGCCATGATCGTCACGATCTGGAAGGGCCTGGGCTACTACATGGTCTTCTACCTCGCGGCGCTGGGGAACGTACCGGCGTCGCTGTACGAGGCCGCCGCACTCGACGGCGCGGGTGCCGTACGCCGCTTCCTCAGCATCACCGTCCCCAGCGTGAAGCCGATGATGCTGCTGGTCGGGACGTTGTCGGCGATCTCCGCGCTGCGCGTGTTCACCGAGATCTACATCCTCGGCGGGGAGAGCGGCGGCCCCGGCGGCGGGGCCCGGACGCTGCCGTTCCTGATCCGGCAGGTCGGGCTGGGCTTCGCGGGCGAGACCGGTTACGCGGCGGCCGTATCGATCCTGCTGTTCCTGCTGACGCTGGCGTTCAGCCTGCTGGGACACCGGCTGTCGAAGGGAGACGTGCAGTGACCGCGCTGCCCTCGCCAGATGTACGGCGCGCCCCGGCCGCGGGCCGCGGACGCAAGCCGGCCCCCGGCCGCAAGCCGCCTCCCGTCCGCAAGCCGCCCCGCGGCCGCAAGGCCGTCCTCGGCCTCTCCGGCCGCTACCTCACGCTCTGCCTGATGCTGGTGGTGATGCTGGGGCCCATCGTCTGGCAGTTCCTGACCTCGCTGAAGGGGCGCGGGGAGGACGTGTACGGGGGTGTGCTGCCCAGCCGGCCGACCCTGGACAACTACGTACGGGTCGCCGAGTCCTTCCCGCTGCTGCACTACGTCGGCAACACGCTGATCGTGGCGGCGCTGGCCGTCACCTCCAACTGCGTGTTCGCCGCGATGGGCGGCTACGCGCTGTCGCGCGCCGGGTGGCGCGGACGGCGCGTCGTCTTCACGGTGCTGGTCGCGACGCTGATGTTCCCCTTCGAGTCCGTGATGATCTCGATGTTCCTCACGGTGCGTTCGATGGGGCTGGTGGACACGCTCGTCGGCGTCTGGCTGCCCGGCGCGGTCTCGGTGCTCAACCTGATGATCATGCGGGCCGCCTTCCTCGCCGTACCGAAGGAGGTGGAGGAGGCCGCGGTCCTGGACGGGGCCGACGAGTGGCAGCGCTTCACGAAGGTGTTCGTACCGGCGGCGAAGGGCGCGCTGGCGGTGGTCTGCCTGACCAGCTTCATGGGTGCCTGGGACGACTTCCTGTGGCCGCTGATCGTGCTGACCAACAGCGATCACTACACCCTGCAACTCGGACTGAAATCGCTGGCCGGAGCCACCACGGTCAACGACCAACGGCTGATCGCGGCAGGTGCGATGGCCGCGCTGATCCCGATGATGGCGCTCTTCTTCGCCCTCCAGCGGTTCTTCTTCAAGGGCGTCGGCGAGGGAGCGCTGAAGACGTGAAGGGAAGCGATGTGACGTCGTCCGCCGGCCGCGCGCCCCGTATGGGCGCCAACTACACCCCCGGCCACGGCTGGTTCCACCACTGGCTGGACTTCGACCTCGACGCCGTACGCCGCGACCTGGACGCCCTCGCGGCGCTCGGCCTGGACCACGTCCGGGTCTTCGCCCTCTGGCCGGTCTTCCAGCCGAACCGTTCCCTCATCCGCCCGCGCGCCGTCGAACAGCTGGGACAGCTGGTGGACGCCGCCGCGGGGTGCGGCCTCGATGTCGCCGTGGACGCCCTCCAGGGCCACCTGTCCAGCTTCGACTTCGTACCGTCCTGGCTGCGCACCTGGCACCGGCGCAACATGTTCACCGACCCGGAAGCGGTCGACGGCGCGGCCCGGTACCTGGAGACCCTCGCGGCGTCCCTTGCCGGACGTCCCAACTTCCTGGGTATGACGCTGGGAAACGAGGTCAACCAGTTCTCGGGGCCGCCGCACCCGGACCCCGACCCGTGCACGTACGAGGAGGCCGGGCAGTGGCTGGCCCGGCTGCTGGACGTGTGCGAGCGGGCCGCGCCGGGACGGCTGCACACCCACGCCGAGTACGACGCGGTGTGGTTCCAGGACGGCCACCCCTTCACCCCCGCCCAGGCCGCGCGCCTCGGCCGGGCCACCACCCTCCACTCCTGGGTCTTCAACGGCACGGCCCAGCGGCACGGCCACGACGGGACCGCGACGGTACGGCTGGCCGAGTACCTGATCCAGGTGGCAACGGCCTGGGCCGACGACCCGGCGCGTCCGGTCTGGCTCCAGGAGGTCGGCGCGCCCGCCCCGCTCGTACCGCCCGAACACGCCGCCGCGTTCGCCACCGCCACCATCGACAACGCGCTGACCTGCGAAGAGCTTTCCGCCATCACCTGGTGGTGCTCGCACGACGTGTCCCGCGAGCTGGCGGACTTCCCGGAGCTGGAGTACGGGCTCGGGCTGCTCACCTCGGACGGCGCCGTCAAGCCGGCGGGGCGGGCGGTGGCCGAGGCCGCGGCTCGGCTGCGGGCCGAGCCGCCCCGGCCGGTGCGCCGGACGACCGCGCTCGTCCTGGACGCGGGGGACGCCGGCACGGCGCCGCACCGGTCGGTGTGCGCGCCGGGCGGGGCCTTCTTCGAGGCGTGGGTCCGGCTGGCCGACCAGGGCGTACGGGCGGGAGCCGTCCTGGCGGACCGGGCGCGGGACGCCGCGTATCTGGAGGGGCGGGGGATCAGGGAGGTGGTGTGGCCCTCGGACGTGAAGTGAGGAACGGGGCGGTGCGGTAACAGGGCGGAGCGGTACGGGCGCGGACATGACCGGAGAGCGGGACGAGCGGTGGAGGACGCAATGGACGTACGACGTGATGCGGGGCGGGGACGTGGAGCGCGGGCGCGGGCCGTCCCGGCGGGGACTGGTCGCCGGGGCCGCGGCGGCGGGCCTGGCGCTGCCGCTGACATCCGGGAGCGCGAGCGCGGCCGTACGGGCGGGCGCCCCCGGAGCGGCGGGACGGGAACACGCCCCGAAGGCCCCGGAGGTCTCGGAGGCCCCGCAGGCGGCGGGTTCCCTCCAGCCCTACGCCTCCTACTGGTTCCCCGACAGCTTCCCCGAGGGCCGCGAGCCCGATCCGGGCGCGGTCTGGCGCAGCCTGAAGAGCTGGCGCCCACAGGACGACGCGGACCTGCCGTACAACGTCGCGACCGTCCCCCTGGCCAAACGTTTCACTCCGGTGCCCGCCAACCCCACCGCCCGCGCCGGCCAGGCCCGCATCTCGGCACTCGTCTCCTTCGCGGGTACGGCCGGAAACCCCTCCCAGGGCAGTTCCAACGCGGACTACTACGCCCTCAGCCACTGGGCCTACCTGGACGAACTCGTCTTCTGGGGCGGCTCCTCGGGAGAGGGCGTCATCCTCGCCCCCAACGCCCCTGTCACCGACGCCGCGCACCGCAACGGCGTGCCCGTGCTGGGCAACGTCTTCCTCCCGCCCACCGCGTACGGCGGCGAGCTGGCCTGGACGCGCGAGCTGGTCCAGAAGGACGCGCTCGGCCGTTTCCCGCTGGCGGACAAGCTGATCCAGGTGGCCCGTACGTACGGGTTCGACGGCTGGTTCCTCAACGGCGAGACCGACGGCGGCGACTCGGCGCTGGCCCGGCAGTTCGCCGACTTCGTGCAGGCCCTGCGCAAGGGGGCGCCCGAACTGCGCATCACCTGGTACGACGCGTTCAACGCGGACGGCCGGGTCGGCTGGCAGGGCGCGCTGAACGACAAGAACGCGATGTTCTTCCAGCGCGGGACCGAGAAGCTGTCCGACACGGTGTTCGTGGACTTCCGGTGGAGCGCGTCCCGGCTGGCGTCGTCGGCCGCGTACGCCCGGCGGCTGGGGCGTTCGCCGTACGAGCTGTGGGCCGGTGTCGATGTCGAGGCGAGCGGCTGGGACGCGCGCGTGAACTGGGACGCCTTCGTGCCGGAGGGCCGGGACCACGTGGTGTCGTACGGGCTCTACCGGCCGGAGTGGACGCGGCGCTCCGGCGAGGCGCCCGGACCGTTCCACGCGCGCGACGACCAGTTCTGGGGCGGGCGGAACACCGACCCGTCGGCGCCCGCCGGGCCGGGCTCCTGGCGCCCGGCCGCCCGTACGGTCGCGGACCGCTCGACCGTCACCTCCGTACCGTTCGCCTCCGCCTTCAACACCGGTCACGGGACGGCCTGGTACGAGGGCGGGGTGCGGACCGGCGACGCCGAGTGGAACCACCTCGGCCTTCAGGACCGGCTGCCGGGACGGCGGTGGGCCCGGTGGGCGGACGACGGCGGCGGAACGTTCCGGCGGCCCGCCGTCGGCTTCGACTTCGGGGCGGCGTGGCGCGGCGGCAGCAGCCTGCTCGTGGACGGCACGCTCGACCATCCCGTGACGCTGGAGCTGTACCGGACGCGGCTGCCCCTGCGCGCCGGCACCGTCCTGGAGATCACCCACCGCGCCGACGAGGGCTCGGCGGCGGTCACCGTGGAGGCGGCCGTGGCGTACGCGGAGCCCGCGCAGGCGGGCGGGCGGCCGAAGTTCCGCCGGCTGCCGGTCCGGACCGTACGGACCCTCCGGGCCGCGGACGGTCCGCACGGCTGGGTCACCTCGACCGTACGGATCGGGGGCGGGCCCGGCCGTACCGCGTACGCGCTCGGCGTCCGGCTGAGCGCCCCCGGCGGCAACCCCGTGCGCTGGCGTCTCGGCGCCCTCGCCGTGCACGACGGCGAGCCCGCCGCGCACACGCCCGCAGCGCCGAGCGCCTTGCAGATCGCCGCGTCGCGCGGCACGGGCGACGGCACGGCCGAACTGCGGCTCACCTGGAAGCCGTCGGCCAAGGCCGTGCCCGTACGGCACTACGAGGTGCACCAGGTCCTTCCGGACGGGCAGCGGCGCTTCCTGGGCGGGACTTGCGGCACGGCCTTCTACCTGCCCGCGCTGCGGCGTACGTCCGGCGAGCCGGGAACCCGGCTGGAAGTACGGGCGGTCGGCGAGCTGTACACCGCGTCGGCAGCCGCCGCGGCCGTATTCACCTGGTAGGTCACTCGCCCAAGGGGCAGAAAACCCGCAGAACCCGCAGAACCCGCAGCACCCGCGCCACCGTTCCGCCCGCTCGCAGGCATCCCGCACCCACCCCACCCGCCACACACCCACCGGAGCCCCCTCATGCACGACGACCGCAGCATCGTGGAACACCGTCTACGCCGTGTCCTGAACGACCGCATCGCGCCCGCCGTCCGCAGCCGCTCCGTGCCGCTGACGGTCGAGCGCTGGGAGGCGCCGGGCGAGCCGGTGCCGCCCGCCGAGGGACTGGCCGCCGTCTACGAACCGACGAAGACCGGGGAGGGGTGGGGGCCCGCCTGGGGCACCACCTGGTTCCGGGTCACCGGGCGGGTCCCGGCGGAATGGGCCGGGCGCACCGTCGAAGCCGTACTGGATCTCGGCTTCGACGCGAACATGCCCGGTTTCCAGTGCGAGGGCCTGGTCTACCGGGCGGACGGCGAGGCGGTGAAGGGCCTGAACCCGCGCAACGACTGGGTGCGCGTCGCCGAGGCCGCGACCGGCGACGAGGCGGTCGAGCTGTACGTGGAGGCGGCCTCCAACCCCGTACTGGCGGACCACCGGCCCACCTACGAGGGCGACCGGCTCACCGCGAGCCACGCGCCGCTGTACCGGCTGCGGCGGATGGACCTCGTCGTCTTCGAGGCCGAGGTCTGGGAACTGGTGCAGGACCTGGAGGTGCTGGGCAGCCTGATGGGGGAGCTGGACGTGGCCGACGCGCGCCGCCACGGCATCCTGCGCGCCGTCGAGCGGGCCCTGGACGCCGTCGACCTGAAGGACATCCCCGGTACCGCCGCGCGGGCGCGCGAGCAGCTCGCGGACGTCCTCGCCTCCCCGGCCCACGCCTCGGCGCACCGCGTCAGCGCGGTCGGCCACGCGCACATCGACTCGGCGTGGCTGTGGCCGCTGCGCGAGACGGTCCGCAAGGTGGCCCGGACGTCGTCCAACATGGTCAATCTGATGGACGAGCACCCCGAGTTCGTCTTCGCCATGTCGCAGGCGCAGCAGCTCGCGTGGATCAAGGAGCACCGGCCCGAGGTGTTCGCCAGGGTCACAGCGAAGATCGAGACGGGGCAGTTCGTACCGGTCGGCGGCATGTGGGTGGAGTCGGACACCAACATGGTCGGCGGCGAGGCGATGGCCCGGCAGTTCCTGTACGGGAAGAAGTTCTTCCTGGACGAGTTCGGGATCGAGACGAAGGAGGTGTGGCTGCCGGACTCCTTCGGCTACACGGCGGCCATGCCGCAGCTCGTGAAGCTGTCGGGCTCGTCGTGGTTCCTGACGCAGAAGATCTCCTGGAGCCAGGTCAACCGGTTCCCGCACCACACCTTCTGGTGGGAGGGCATCGACGGCACCCGCGTCTTCACCCACTTCCCGCCCGTCGACACGTACAACTCCGACCTCGGCGGCAAGGAGATGGCGCACGCCGCCCGCAACTACCGGGAGAAGGGCCGGGGTTCCCGGTCGCTCGCGCCCTTCGGGTGGGGCGACGGAGGTGGCGGCGCCACCCGCGAGATGCTGGCCCGCGCCGCCCGGCTGCGGGACCTGGAGGGCTCGCCGCGGGTCGAGATCGAGCGGCCCGCCGCGTTCTTCGAGAAGGCGCACGCGGAGTACCCGGACGCGCCGGTGTGGGCGGGCGAGCTGTACCTGGAGCTGCACCGCGGCACGTACACCTCGCAGGCCAAGACCAAGCAGGGCAACCGGCACAGCGAGTCGCTGCTGCGCGAGGCCGAGCTGTGGGCCGCCACCGCCGCCGTCCAGGTGCCGGGTGACGCCTACAGCTATCCGTACGAGGATCTGGAGCGCATCTGGAAGACGGTGCTGCTGCACCAGTTCCACGACATCCTGCCCGGCTCGTCGATCGCCTGGGTGCACCGGGAGGCCCGCGACACGTACGCGCGGGTGCGCGAGGAGCTGACCGCGATCGTCGGCGCGGCGCAGACCGCGCTGGCGGGACCGGGGGACCAGGAGATCGTCTTCAACGCCGCTCCGCACGCGCGCGGCGGCGTCCCGGCGGGCGGCGCGCGGCCCGCACCCGGGCAGGGCGGGACCCCGGTGTCCGTGCATCCGGTGACCGTCGAGCCGCTGACCGCGGACGGCCGGGCCACCGGCGGCCACCGTCTCGCCAACGGCCGGCTGCGGATCGACGTCGACGCCCGCGGCCTGGTCGTGTCCGCATATGACATCGAGGCCGGACGGGAGGCCGTGGCACCGGGCGCGGCGGCCAACCTCCTCCAGATCCACCCGGACTTCCCCAACATGTGGGACGCCTGGGACGTGGACGAGTTCTACCGGCACAGCGTCACCGACCTGGTGTCCGTGGACGACCTGATGGTCGACGCGGCCGGCCCGCACGAGGTACGGGTCAAGGTCGCCCGGTCCTTCGGGCACGGCTCCACCGTCGAGCAGACCCTGACGCTGCGGGCCGGAGCCAAGGTGCTGGAGATCGACACCGAGGTGGACTGGCGGGAGACCGAGACGTTCCTCAAGGCCGCCTTCCCGCTGGACGTGAAGGCCGACCGGTCCGCCTCCGAGACCCAGTTCGGGCACGTCTTCCGCGCCACCCACACCAACACGTCTTGGGAGGCCGCCAAGTTCGAGATCTGCGCGCACCGCTGGATCCAGGTCGGGGAACCGGGCTGGGGCGCGGCCCTGGTCAACGACTCCACGTACGGGCACGACGTCACCCGCGACATCCGCCCGGACGGCGGCCAGACCACGACCGTACGGCTGTCCCTGCTGCGCGCGCCCCGCTACCCGGACCCGGAGACCGACCAGGGCCACCACCACCTGCGGTACGCGCTCGCGCCCGGCGCGGCGGTCGGCGACGCGGTACGGGAGGGCCACTGGATCAACCTGCCCGAGCGCGCGGTGCGGGGCGGCGGGCCGGTCGAGCCGCTGGTCGGCGTGGACAACGACGCGGTCGTCGTCGAGGCCGTGAAGCTGGCCGAGGACCGCAGCGGCGACGTCGTGGTCCGGCTGTACGAGTCGTACGGCGGCCGGGCGTCGGCGACGCTCACGGCCGGGTTCCCGGCGGCGGGGGCCGTGGAGACGGATCTGCTGGAGCGGGAGACGGCCGGTTCGGCCGTCGGTGAGGTGCGGGACGGGCGGGTGGCGCTGACGCTGCGGCCGTTCCAGATCGTGACCGTAAGGCTGGCCCGCGCGGCGGGCTGATGTGAGGGCGGGGCGGCCGGAGTCCCGCGGACCCGGCCGCCCCGGCCCCTGCTTCACCCCCTGTCCTCCACCGCCTTCAGTACCGCACCCGCGCCGTCCTCCGCCTCCAGGCGCCGCCCGATCCCGGCTGCGGCAGCGCGGTAGGCGGGCTCCCGTACGGCGCGCGCGACGGCCTCCGCCAAGAGGCCCGGTGCGCCTTCCTCCTCCGTCAGCGCACGGAACGGCACCGGACCGGTACCGGCACCCACCGCGCCCAGCCGGGCGGCCCAGAACGGCTGGTCGGCGGCGACCGGGACCGGTACGGCCGGCACCCCGGCCCGCAGCGCGGCGGCCGTCGTGCCCGCGCCCGCGTGGTGCACGACGGCTGCGGTACGCGGGAAGAGGAGGGCGTGCGGGACCTCGCCGACGGTCAGGATGTCGTCGCCTGCTCCGGGTCCGGGACCGCCTTCCGTGCCGCCACCGCCTTCCGGCCCGGCCAGCCCCGCCCAGCCCGACTGGATCACACCCCGCACCCTGGCGCGCCGGAGGGCGGCGACGACGTTCGCCGTCAGCCGCGCGGCCGTACCGTCGTCCCGCGCGCCCGCCCCCATGCTGCCGAAGCCGACGAACACGGGCGGCGGGCCCGCCGCGAGGAAGTCCTCCAGCGCGGGCGGGAGGGCGGCGTCGGGTGCCGTGTACGGCCACCAGTTGCCGACCAGCTCCAGGCCGGGGCGCCAGTCCGTGGGCCGGGGGACGAGTGCGGGGCTGACGCCGTGCAGCACCGTACGGCGGTCGGCGTTCCGGCGGCGGCGCAGGGCGCCCGCCGGGACGGGCGGCAGCCCCAGCCGGGCCCGCAGCTCCCGTACGCCGTCCGCGTACAGGCGGTCCACCACCCGCAGGGAGAGACGGCCGGCGGCCCGGTTGCCCCAGCGGCCCAGCGAGCGGGTGCCCGCGACCACGGGCGGGAAGTCGCCGGTGGGGGCGTTCGGCTGGAGGGGCAGGTCGAGGGACGCAATGCCCATCGCCTCGGCGGCGTGCCGGCCGAGCGGAGCGGTGGTCGCGGACAGGAGCAGCAGGTCGGCGCCCTGGGCGGCGGCATCGGCGATGCCCGGCCCGAGTTCCCGTACGAAGGCGGCGGCCCGGCGCATCAGCTCCCGCTGCCCGCCGGGGGCCCCGCCCCGGGCCCTTCGGGGGTCGGCGGGCAGCGCCCGGAACTCCAGCCCGGCGGCCCGCACGAGCGACGCGTACGAGGCGTCGGCGGCCAGCGCGACGGTGTGCCCGGCCTCCTGGAGGCGGGCGCCGAGACCGGTGTAGGGGGCGACGTCGCCGTACGAACCGGCCGCCGTGACGAGGATCTTCATGACGGCTCCGGGAGGACGGGCGGGGCGCCGGGGGCCTGACGTACCGCGTTGGCGTGCACCGCCGCCCTCAGGTACGCGGCGAGGCCGGGCCGCTGCTGGGACGGCGGTACGACGAGCGCGTAGGCCCGCGGGTCGGCCGTGAAGTCGTCGGCGATCCGGCAGTGCATGTCGGTGGGGCACGGGGTGAACCAGCGGGTGAGGTGGGCGCGGTGCTCCTCGGCCAGGTCCATGGCCCGGTCGCCGTCGGCGGGCTCCCCGGCGTCGAAGGCGGCGAGCAGCCGGTGCCGCCACGCGCCCGCCTCGGCCATGATCCGCGCCCAGTCCTCCTTGGTGTGCGCGGCGGCCCGCGCCATGGACTGCTGGTGGCCCGCGCTGTGCTGCCACTTCAGGTGCGCCTCGGTGGCGTAACTCAGGTCGAAGGTGACCTCGCCGAAGACCTCGAAACGCTCCTCGGGCGTCAGCTCCACCCCCGTACGCTGCACCTCCATCGCCCGCTCGGCGACCTCGACCAGCCGTTGCAGCTCGGTGATCTGCTCCTTGAGCAGGCGGTGCCGGGCGCGCAGGTGGTCCAGGGCGTCGGCCTGCGGGTCCCGGAGGACGGCGGCGATCTCGTCGAGGCCGAAGCCGAGCTGCCGGTAGAAGAGGATCTGCTGGAGACGGGCCAGGTCGGCGTCGTCGTAGCGGCGGTAGCCGGCGGGGCTGCGGGCGCTGGGGAGAGCAGACCGGTCTTGTCGTAGTGGTGCAGGGTGCGGACCGTGATGCCCGCGAAGCCGGAGACCTGCCCGACCGAGTACGCCATGGAACCGCCTCTCGTGCCACGGCCCGCCGGGGCCGCCGTACGGCCCGCGCCGTACGGGCACAGGCTGCGGCCTGACGTGGGGGAGGGTCAAGCGGATCGGGCCCCGTCGGCTCCCGGGGGCCTCCGATGAACCTCTGTTACACGGCCGTGGGACCGCCGTGAAACGGGCTGCTTAGCGTGGGGGCAATCTGGGCGGACACGGTTACCTTTGTCGTAAAAGCCCACCCGGGGCACCACCCGGGGCGTCAGACGGCGTCCCGGCGGCACCCCGGTGCAGCCCCGCCGCCCGCCCAGCCGACCGAGGGACCCGTGCGCTCACTCACCGCGACCTCCTGCGCCGCCGCGATGTCCGCGGCCGCGCTGCTGCTGTCCGGCTGCTCCGACCCGCGCGGCCTGCGGGTGGCGGGCCCCGCCGTGTCCCCCTCGCCGCCGGCCGGCCCGGCCGAGGTCACCGAACCCGTCTACGTCTCCGACGCGGCCCGCCGCCCGTTGCAGCGCCCCGCCTCCTTCGAGCTGACCGGTTCGGTGAGCCTGACCGGTCTGCACTGGTCGTCCTGGGGCGACGCGACCGCCAAGGCCACCGGGGGGCTCAGCGGCGCCTGGTGCCGTCCCGAGTGCGGGGAACAGCCGTACCCGGTCGCGGTCACGCTCAGCGGACTGCTCAGGCAGGACGGGCCGAAGCGGCGGGAGGACCGGCCGGCGTTCTATTCGAGCGCCACGCTCGTCTCCGACCGCCTGTCGCCGCAGAAGGCCGCCGAACTGGGCAGGGTCAGCCTGCACACCCCGGAGTTCTAGGCAGTCATGGGGTTGCGCGCGAAGATCGGCATGGCGATCGCCGCCACGGCCGCCGTGGTCGCGGTCCTCATCGGGGTGCTCGTGCACAACCGGACCGTGGACGCGCAGTTCGACCTGGCGGCCGAGTCGATCGACGGGCGGCTGCAGAGCCTGGTGCAGGACCGGGCGGCCGGTATGGACACCGGCCGGGCGATCGTCGACCCGCCCGACCTCCCCGGCCCGCTGAAGGACGCCGTCGCGCACGGCGAACGCGGCGTCTACCTGGAACCGGACGGCCCCAAGCCGCATCTGTGGGCCGCCACCGAGCTGGGCGGCGAGGTCATCGCCATCAAGCGTCCGTACGTACGGGAACGGGAAGTCCTGCGCAGTCTGGACCGCGTGCTGTGGCTGTCCGGCATCGCGGGCACCGCGCTGGGCTGCGTCGTCGGCCTGCTGGTCGCCCGACGGCTGGGACGGCGGCTGACCTCCTCGGCGGTCACCGCGCAGCGGATCGCCGAGGGCGACCTGACCGCGCGGCTGCCGCGTGGCGGCAAGGACGAGATAGCCCAGCTCACCACCGCGGTCAACACCATGGCCGACGCGCTGGCCGCCCGCCTCCAGGCCGAACGCGACGTCACCGCGAACATCGCCCACGAACTGCGCACCCCCGTCGCTGGCCTGGTCGCGGCCGCCGGCCTGCTGCCGCCGTCGCGCCCCACCGAGCTGGTCCAGGACCGGGCCCAGCGGGTACGGGGGCTGATGGAGGACGTCCTGGAGGTGGCGCGGCTGGACGCGCGTACCGAGGAGGCCGACACGGAGCTGCGGCCGCTGGGCGAGCTGGCGCGGCGGACGGTGGCGGCGCTGGGCGAGGCCGCCGGGGCGGGCGTGGAGGTACGGGTCCTCTCGGACGGGCTGGTGGAGACCGACCCGCGGCGGGTCGAACGGATCCTCGTCAACCTGGTCGGCAACGCGCTGCGGCACGGCGCGGCCCCGGTGTCCGTCGAGATCGAACGCGGCATGCTGCGGGTCCGCGACAGCGGGCCGGGCTTCCCGGAGGCCCTGCTCGCCCACGGGCCGCAGCGCTTCCGTACGGGCGGCGGCTCGGACGGCCAGGGGCTCGGCCTGGGGCTGACCATCGCGTCCGGGCAGGCGCGGGTGCTGGGCGGACGGCTGACGTTCGCCAATCCGGCGGGCGGCGGGGCGCTGGCGACGCTGGACCTGAGCGAGGCGCTGCGTACGGAGCGGGAAGCGGGCGGCGACGGCGAGGCCGGGGGCGGGAGCGAGCCCCAGGGCCGTGACCGGCGCGCTTGCGACGGCTCCTGACATGCGTAGCGGCCCGTTGGCGCCAAGAGTGGTGTGAGACGCCCGCGTCCGGAGCAGGCGTACCGGTACCCCCACCGTCGACCGCAGACCACTGGAGCCACCGCGATGGACGAGAACGTGCTCTTCATGGACCTCACCGACGCCGGTGAGGGCGCGGCACGGCGCGCCCTGGACGCGCTGCGCCACGAGGACGCCGAACACCGGATCACGCTGCGCGAGGCCACCGTGATCGCCCGGGACACCGACGGCAACGTCACCTTCCCCGAGAACGTCGACCACACCGGCACCGTGCGCGGCTTCGCCGTCGGCGGGCTGCTCGGCGGCCTCGTCGGACTGCTGGGCGGCCCGCTGGGCGCCGTGGTCGGCTTCGGTGCCGGCGGCCTCCTCGGCGGTGCGCACGACGCGCGGCGGGCCAGCGCGGACAACGCGGCCGTGGACATGCTGGCGGCGGAGGTGCCACCGGGCAGCACCGTCCTGGTCGCCGAGGTCTCCGAACCGGCCAGGGGCCCGGTCGACGCGGCACTGGCGGGCATCGGCGAAGGCGTCATCCGCTACCCGGCGGCCGAGGTGCGCAAGCACGTGGAGGAGCTGATCGCGGAGAGCCGCTGAGGAGGGCCGCTGAGCGGCCGTACGGCCTAGGAGCGCCGAGCGGACGTACGGCCTACGAGGGCTGAGCGGACGTACGGCCTGCGAGGGCTGAGCGGACGTACGGCCTACGAGCTGTGCACCCGGCTGTCCGCGCCGGCCGGCGCTGCGGCGTCGTCCCCCGGTGCCACCAGCGACTTCGCCATGCACCGGCTGTCCTCGTACATCCGGTACAGCCCGAACTTGGTCACCGGCCGGTAGCCGCACGACGCGTACAGCGCCAGTGCCTCGGGCTGCTTGATGCCCGTCTCCAGCACCATCCGGGTGCGGCCCGCGGCCCGCGCGTCCGCCTCCAGGGCCGCGAGGATGCGCCGGGCGAGACCGCGTCCGCGGGCCTCCGTGACCACGAACATCCGCTTGATCTCGGCGTCCCCGTCCGCATACCCCTCGGGGTTGGTGTCCTGGGCCCGCCAGCCGCCGGTGGCCAGCGGACGGCCGTCCTCGTACGCGATCAGGTACAGGCCGTTCGGCGGCCGGAACATGCCCGGATCGAGCGGCGTGATGTCGCCCTCGTCGTCGTAGCGCTCCGCGTACTCGCGCTGCACCAGCCGGTCGAGGTCGACGGCGTCGGGGTGGTCATAGGGGACGGGACGGATCTCCATCCGTCGAATCGTACGGATGTCCGGCCGCTGGGGCGAGTGTTCCGGACGGGGTACCGGCGCCCGCCCGCCGCATCCCCTCCACCGGACCCCGTGCCCCCTCCTCCGGACCCCGTGCCCCCTCCTCCGGACCCCGCGTCCCCTCTACCGGACCCCACCCCCGCCCTCCCACCGCATACGGCGGTTCGGCGGAGCCAAAGCACCCGATGGGGGTGTGTCGGTACGGGAACGGACAGTACGGGCCCGCGGCGGGGAACGGCTGCTGCGCCACTGACGCTGAACCGAAGGAGAAACCCATGCGTCTGCGTCCCGTGCTGGCCACCGCCGCCGCCGTACTCTCCCTGTCCGCAACCGGTCTGACCGGGGCTGCCGTGGCGGCGGCCCCGGCGGACCCCGCACCGCCGGTCAGCTTCGGCGGCCAGTCGAACGACGACAGCGCCAACGGCGAAGGCCGCGGCGAGCGGGATTACCCCGGCACCATCGGGTGGGGCCACAAGCCGTACCAGCTGCTCGGCGACCGCAACGGCAGGTATGTCATCACGGCGGTGAACAAGACCGACACCGACCGGCTGCCGACCTGCTACCGCGACCTGTACGCGACCCCGGCCTCCTCGATCTGCCACTGACCGGGACGGCTCACCGTGGTGCCCGGCGCTCACCGCGCCGGGCACCCGCGCGGGTAGCGCCGAGTCGTTTCCGCCCCCTCGTGTCGCGTAGGCTGCTGCGCTGCCGCCAGCGCGATGAGGGAGCAAGTAGTGCTAACTGTGACAACCGTCAACGTCAACGGCCTGCGCGCCGCGGCCAAGAAGGGCTTCCTTCCCTGGCTGGCGGAGACGGACGCCGACGTGATCTGCCTCCAGGAGGTACGCGCCGAGCCGGACCAGCTGCCCGCCGAGGCCCGCGACCCCGAGGGCTGGCACACGGTGCACGCCCCCGCGGCCGCCAAGGGCCGGGCCGGTGTCTCCCTCTACACGCGCCGCGAGCCGGAGCGCGTACAGATCGGGTTCGGGTCGGCCGAGTTCGACACCAGCGGCCGGTACGTGGAGATCGACCTGCCCGGTGTGACCGTGGCCAGCCTCTACCTCCCCTCCGGCGAGGTGGGCACCGACCGGCAGGACGAGAAGGAACGGTTCATGGCCGAGTTCCTGCCGTACCTCGCAGCGCTGCGCGGGCGGGCCGCCGCGTCCGGCCGTGAGGTCGTGGTGTGCGGTGACTGGAACATCGCCCACCAGGAGGCCGACCTGAAGAACTGGAAGGCCAACCGCAAGAAGGCCGGCTTCCTCCCCGAGGAGCGCGCCTGGCTCACCCGCGTCCTCGACGAGCACGACGGCGGTTACGTGGACGTCGTCCGCGCCCTGCACCCGGACACCGAGGGTCCGTACTCCTGGTGGTCCTACCGGGGCCGCGCCTTCGACAACGACGCGGGGTGGCGCATTGATTACCATCTCTCGACGGCCGGTCTGGCCGCCCGCGCGGTCAAGGGCTTCGTGGAGCGCGCCGCGACCCACGAGGCCCGCTGGTCGGACCATGCGCCGGTCACGGTGGTCTACGAGCTGTAGGACTGGTCCGGCGGGAGCCTCGCCCGTACGTCTCGTGGAGCGGCGTACGGACGGGGCTCGGCTCGGATTCGCGTCAGGAAGCACAGGCCGGACGGATGAGGAACGATGACCACAGCTGCCGTGGGCGAGCCGGACATCCCCCCTATGCCGGAGAGAAACCCGAAGGCCCTCCGTGAAGCCATCGCCCGGCATGCTCCCCAGCTCCTGCCCGATTACGACGCGCACGGGAAGCGGTACGTCGCCGACGCGTACGACACCAGTACGGTGCCCGCCTTCATGGCCCGTTGGTGGGGCGAATATGCGATCGCCCGCGACCCGCAGCTCGATGCCCACGTCACCGGCCTCGAACACCGCGCCGCCTATGAGTGCACCGACCCGGCCGAAGCCAAAGCGCTCCTGGAAGAAGCATCCAGCATCCGCCACATGGCAGCTCGCACGGAGCCCGGCCGGTGACCAATGGGTCCATGGGTCCGCCCTGGCAGAGGGGCTGGACCCTCAAGGCCCAGGCCGCACGCGACGCGCTGCCTGAGCGCGTGCGGCAGATGTCCGACGCGGCCCGAGTGGAGCTGGCGTATTGATCACCAGCTGTCGACAGCTGGGCTCGCCGCCCGTGCGCTGAAGGACTACGCGGAGCGCCCGACCGCCGGCCGCCCGGCGTCACGCTTTCGGAGTACCGACGGCATCGAAATTGCTCATTACGGGCATATGTGTCATGTATCCGTAAGCCGCGCAAGGAGTGGCAATGGCGGCCCTGATGCTGCGGTGATCTCGCCGGAAGGCGCCCGGGTGGCGCGTATCTTCGACGGCCTCGGCATGGAGTTCGAGCACGCATTCGCCGGCCGGAAGCAGGCCCAGACCGACGCCGTCGAAGAGCTGTCGCGCCGCCTCCGCCCCGGCTCCCGCGTCCTGGACGTCGGGTGCGCGACGGGGCGGCCCACCACCGAGCAGCTCTGTGCGAAGGGCATGGAGGTGACCGGCACCGACGTCTCCGAGGTCATGCTGGCCCACGCGCGGCGCCAGGTGCCCCAGGCGCGCTTCGTGCTGGCCGACCTCTTCGGTGACGTCCCCGCCGGGCTCGGGGTGTACGACGCGGTCGTGTGCCTCTTCTGCCTCGTCGACGAGCCCGAGCACTCCTTCGTGGAAGGACTGCGGCGGCTCGCCGCCCTGGCCGTGCCGGGTGGCGCCCTTCTGGTCGCGGTCCTGGAACGCCGGGAGCCCGAGGACGCGCGGTTCCTCGGCCGGACGTACCCCGCCGTGCGGTGCCGGCGCGAGGACGTGCGCCGCTACGCCCGACTGGCCGGTCTGGAGGTCGAGCGCGTGGAGGTGCGCGCCGAGGACCCGCCGGACGGCGAGGTCCCATCCGAGAGAGGTCTGTACTTGTGGGCGAAGACTCCGTTGCCCCGGCCCCCGGCTCACTCCGCAAGACCTGCCCGATGACCGGGGAGGTGGGCGTGGACGTGGACGTGGAATGGCCCCTCGCGCGGCGCGGCGACGTCGTCCCGGAAGCGTGTACATGGCTCCGTGAGCACAAGCCCGTCGCCCGCATCCGTACGTTCACCGGCGACCCGGCCTGGCTGGTCTGCACGCACGAACTGGCCTCGCGGGTGCTCCACGACGAGGCATTCAGCATGTCGGCCCTGGCCGAACCGGGCGGGCGCCTGCAATACGCGCCGCTCTTCCCGGCGTCGAACCGCAGCAGCGTCAAGGAGATGGTGGGCGCGGGACTGCGCGAGACGGTCATGCAGGCCCTCTCCCCGCACGCGGTGAAAGAAGCCACTGGCGCTTTCCGCCGCAAGGCCGAGGCACTGCTCGACGAGCTGACGGCCGAGGGGCCTCCGGCGGACCTCCGGGCGCGCTTCACCCAGCCCTACACCGCGTCCGTGATGTCCACCGTCCTGGGGCTCACCGAGGATCACGGCCGTCTGCTGATGGACGGGTTCGACATCAGCATCATGACCGTGCCGCGTACGTTCGAGGGCGCGCAGGTCAACCTGGAGAAGTGCCTGGCCCGCACGCGCGCCGCCCTGCTCGCCCCCGACGCCGTCGACGCGCCGGGCCTGCTGGGCGGCCTGGCCCGCTTCCGTACCGAGAACGGGACGACGCCCGAACTCGACGGAGAGATCACCTTGATGATCAACAACCTCTTCGTCGCGGGCGGACTGAGCACCGCGGCCTTCCTGCTGCTGTCCCTGCTGCAACTCGCGACGCACCGGGAACAGGCGGAATGGCTGCGCGCCCATCCGGAAGCCATGGAACCGGCGGTCGAGGAACTCCTCCGCTACAGCCTCGCCATCGGCGACGGCCTCCCGCGCATCGCCGTCAGGGACACCGAACTCGGCGGCCAGGCCATCGAGGAAGGCGACCTCGTCCTCGTCCTGGTGGAAGGCGCCAACTACGACCCCGCCGTCTTCCCCGACCCGCACGAACTCGACCTGACCCGCAACGCGAAGGACCACCTGACCTTCGGCGCGGGCCGCCACTATTGCTCGGCCACGTATCTCGCGCGTACCCACGCGTCCGTCGCGCTGTCCGCCGTCCTGGAGCGGATGCCCGCGCTGCGCCTGGCGATCCCCCCGGAAGAGATCAACTGGCGTACGGGCTGGATCAAACGGACTCCGGAGCGGCTGCCGGTGCTGTGGTGACAGGGGACGGGCGCGCGCCGGGTACGTGTCGGGCACGCGTCCGGCATGCGCCGGGCACGGACCCGTTTCCGGCTAGGTGCTAGGGCCTGCCGTCCGCAGGGCTCGTCGGGCGGTCTGCCGTGACCAGCCACGACGTGCTGCGGAGCCGGACCATGCCGTCCGCCGTCTCGTGGGCGCGCAGGTGGGCCGTGAGGGTGGCGCGGGTGTGGGTACGGGTGGCCGCGTCGGCCGCCTGGTCCATGAGGTGGCGGCCCGGCCCGGTGGCCAGGAGGAAGTCGGCGGCGTCCGCCGCGCCCCGCCCCCAAGTCCCGTACGCCTGTACCTGCTCGACGGCGACGTCGGTGAAACCGGCTTCGGTGAGAACGTCGCGTATGCGGTCCGGTGCCGCCAGGGAGAACATGCCGGGGAGGCCCGGCTGCCCGAAGTCCCCGGTCGGCACGATGCCGCGCAGTGACGCGACCGCCGTCACCCAGTCGTTGAGCGCGGCGTCGGCCGGGCAGACGAAGGCCAGCCGACCGCCGGGGCGCAGCGCGCGGCCGATGTTCCCGAAGGCCGCCACGGGGTCGGCGTAGAACATCACCCCGTAACGGCTGATCGCTGTGTCGAACTCGCCCCCCGCGAAGGGATGCGTCTGCGCGTCCCCCTGCACGTAGGACGTGTTGGCGATGCCTTCCCGCGCCGCGAGGGCCCGCGCCTCGCTGAGCATCGGGCCGGACAGGTCGAGGCCCAGCGCGTGGCCCCGGGGCGCCCTGAGTGCGGCGAGGCGGGTGGTCTGGCCGGAGCCGCAGCCGAGGTCGAGGGTGCGGGTGTCCTCCGCGATCCCGGCTGCGTCGAGCAGGGGTGCGTTGAAGCCGCCGTTCACGGCGTTCCAGCGGTCCTGATTACGGGCCCAGTGGGCGCCTTCGGGGCCGTTCCACGCCTGCGCCTGCTCGGTGTTGACGATGTCCGGCACGTGGGCCTCCTGAGAGGAAGGGCAGGGAATGGGCGGGCGCCCAAACCGTGCTCCGACTGTATGGGCATGGGCCCATACCGGCAATCCCCGTTACGCTGACCCGTGTTGCGCGCCCCAGAAACGGG
This sequence comes from Streptomyces paromomycinus, assembly GCF_003865155.1. NCBI lineage: Bacteria > Bacillati > Actinomycetota > Actinomycetes > Kitasatosporales > Streptomycetaceae > Streptomyces > Streptomyces paromomycinus. The sequence goes on from NZ_BHZD01000001.1 coordinate 5,760,383, forward strand.
CGACGGAGGCGAGACGGAAGGCAGCAGCTCATGTCACCGCGCGGAGTGGCGACCCCGGACGTCAGCGAGCGGCTGTTCGCGGCCGCCGAACGCGTCGTGGTCAGGGACGGCCCCGGCGCGCTCACCAGCCGGGCCGTCACCTCCGAGGCGGGTTGCGCGAAGGGGCTGCTGCACGCGCACTTCGCGGGGCTCGACGCGTTCGTGGCCGAACTCTGCCTCGACCGGTTCGCCCGGACGGCCACGAAGGCGCGGGCGCTGTCGGAACGCGTCGGTCAGGGCACGGTCGCGGCGAACCTCGAAGCCGTCGCCCTCGCGCTGTTCGAATCCGGCGGCCCGGCCATCTCGGGCCTCGCCATGACCCGCCCCGCCGCCACGGCACGCATCCGCGAGGCGCTGGCGGGCGGAGCGCCCGGCTTCGACGCGATCCAGGAGGCGATCGCGGATTACGTGGCGGTGGAGCGGGAGCTGGGCCGGGTGCCGACGTCCGTCGACCCGCCCAGCGTGGCCCTCGCCGTCGTGGGTGCCGCCCACCACTTGCTGATGACGACCTGGCCGGGCGCCCCCGATCCGCGGGCTCCGGTCGTACGGCTGGTGGGCGCGCTGGTGGAGGGGTGAGGGCCGGTTCGTGGCTCGGTGGCGGTGGGCGGGGCGGCCCGGCCAAGGCGCCTCCCACCTGCACGGTTAGGCTGATGATCACCGCTCAAGGAGATGCATCGTGCCTGCCCGCCCCCGCGTTCTGTTCGTGACCGACCTCGCCTATCAGGCCAAGGGGCGGCGCTACTGCGACGAGGACATCTTCCTGTCGTCCCGGCTGCGCGACGCCTTCGCCGTCGCCCTGTGCCACCCCCTGGACGCCGCCGGGCTGATGGACGCGTTCGACGCGGTGATCGTCCGTAACAGCGGTCCCGTGCTGCACTACCAGGAGGAGTACGACGCCTTCCGGGAACAGGCTCTGGCGCGCGGCACCCGGGTCTACAACCCGTTGAACGGGCGCGGCGACATGGCCGGTAAGCAGTACCTGCTGGACCTCACCGCCGCCGGCTACCCGGTCATCCCCACCGTCGACCGGCCCGAAGACCTTCACCTGCTGCCCCGGGCCGCGCAGTACGCGGTCAAGCCGAAGGCGGGCGCGGACTCCATCGGCCTGACCTTCGCCCCCGGGGACCAACTCGCCGGTCTCGCCTACGGCGACATCCTCGTCCAGCCGCGCGTCGACTTCCGCTACGAGGTGTCCTTCTACTACGTGGACGACACCTTCCAGTACGCCCTCCATGCCCCCGACCCCGCCCGCCGCTGGGAACTCGCACCGTACGAGCCCACCGAGGCGGACCTCGCCTTCGCCCGGAAGTTCATCGGCTGGAACACCCTCGATCACGGCATCCAGCGCGTGGACGCCTGTCGCACCCCCGAGGGCGACCTGCTCCTGGTCGAGCTGGAGGACCTCAATCCGTACCTTTCCCTGGACCTGCTCCCCGAGGGGCCCCGTGAGGCGTTCGCGGCCAGCCTCACGGCGTCGCTGCGTGGGTTCTTGAAGGGGTGAGGGACACCGGGCGAGCCGCTCAGGCGGAGAAGGCGCCGGCCTTGACGCCCGCGATGAATTCCGCGAATGCGGCGGAGGGGATGGTGAGGGTGGGGCCGTCCGGGGCTTTGCTGTCCCGGACGGGGACGGCGCCGGTTGCTATGCCGGAAGCGGGAGACCACTCCAGGCAGTTGCCGCCGTCCGGACTGCTGTGGGTCGACTTGACCCAGGGGAACGGCAGGTAAGGCTTCACAATGCCTCCGTTTGCTGCGCGGACTTCCCGGCGCGCGCCGTGCGAGTCGTACGGTCGGCGTAGGACGACGACTCCCGTACGCGCCCTGCCACTAGAGGTGATGCCCGAGAGCTTGGACAGGCGGAGCAGCTCCGGCTTGCTGCGGCGGTGCAGGGACGACAGTACGCGGAACACCTCCCGCGCCGTGGGGTGGATGCGCGCCATTTGCGGGGCCGCGTCCCATGCGGCGCTCAGGCTCTCCAAGGCGCCGTCGCGGTCGCCCACGTCCAGCTGAGCGCGAGCGAGGTTCATCTTGGTCGGGCCGACGCGGGTGGCGGGCAGGCCCGACAGGGCCGTGTCGAGGTTCTCCGCCGCTTCCAGGGCCTCACGCGGACGGCCCAGGTCGAGGCGGGTGGCCAGTACGTGGGTGGTGGTGTTCCGGGGGCCGAAGATCATGTTGTGCCGGTGCCAGTCGCGGTCGTCGAACCACTCGGCGGCTTCCCGCGCGGACGCGATGTGCCGCTCGGCCTCGCGTCGGCCTTCCTGCTTGTCGTTCAGACGTCCGGCCAGGGTCATCCCGCGGAGATTCAGCACGCCTACGGCGAAGGCCCGGTCCTGGCCCGACAGGCCGGACTGGGCCTTCGCGATGGCACGGTCGATGATCGTCAACCCGCCTTCGAAGTCACCGCCGTTGAGGTACGCGCCCGCCCTGTCGCGGGCGGCGATGGCCACTCCCAGCGGGTCGGGTTGCTGTTCGACGGCCCAACGCTGCCGGGTCACGGCCAGCTCCGCCATGTCCATCCAGCGGTGGCGGGCGGCGAGCCAGTACACGCTGCTGTAGACCTCGGCAAGCGCCATCCACGCGGCGGCCGTGTTGACGGTGTGGGCGTAGGTGGTGGCGCTCCTGAGCAGTGGGGGAAGCAGCGCCAGGAGCCGGTTCACCTCTGCGGCGTCGCGGTGCCGCCGCGCTGTTTCCAGCGCGGTGACTATGCCGGCCTCATGGACCTCGTGCTGCCTGGGCAGGTCGTAGTCCCGGATCGCGGAGCGCAGGTCCGCCAGCCGCTGCTCGTCGTCCTGGGAGACCGACGCCCGGCCCGGCACTTCGGCCATGCTGAGGCCCATGGGCTTGCCCAGAGCCGCCGCTACGGCGGAAGTCAGGGCCCGGTCCCCCACCTCGATCTTGGACAGGAGGGAGACGGAGATGTTCGCCCGCGAGGCCAGCTGTGTCTGCGACATGCCGCGCGCTTTGCGGAGAGCCGCGAGGTTCGCGCCAGGTGCCAGTTCCGTGGTCGTGCCCATGTGATCAGCCCTACCCGAGGGGACGCGCCTGCGGCGCAGGCGTTACTGCCGGAGAGCGGAGAATGCGTCGTTTTTGACGCCGACTATGAAGTCCGCGAACGAGTGGGCGGGGAAGGTGAGAACGGGTCCGTGCGGGTCCTTGCTGTCGCGGACCGGAACGATGCCCGTCACCTCAGCCGTCGAGGGGGACCACTCAACGCAGTTGCCTCCCTCCGCGCTGGTGTAGCTCGACTTGACCCACCGAGTCGGACCGATCTTCACGTCAGTTTCTCCATCTGCTCAGCGATCAGACGCGCGCTCTCCCGTGCGGACAATGCGTCGCCGGTCAGTTCATCGTAGGTCCGCAGCGCCGTTCGAACGGAGTCCGGATCGTCCACGATGCCAGCGGTTCGGTAGTTCTCCACGCAGACGGAAACGGTGTGATCGGGGGAGGTGATGAGCGACACCGGCCAGTCGCTGAACAGATGGCCGGGTGCGTCCAAGGGGAGGATCTGCACACGCACGGTGGGCCGTGACCCGGCATCTAGCAGGGCCTTCAACTGCCGTCGCATGACGTCGGGAGGGCAGAATCTGCGATACAGGACGGACTCGCACAGCACTAGGCGTACATCCGGTGCCATCCCCCCCTCCAGCACGGCCTTACGCGCCAGCCGGTCGCTCACGAACGCAACGGTTTCCTTGGTGCTGGCTCGCGGGAAGCCGCCCTTGAACAGGCAGCGTGCGTAGTCGGCGGTGTGAAACAGCCCGGGTACGAGGGTCGGTGACCATTCCCGGATGGCCACAGCGGCGCGCTCCATGGCCATGCGCCGCCGGTAGAGCGTGGGGTAGGACGCCGCCACTGCCTCCTCGTAAAGCCGCTTGAACTTCCCGTCCGTCGCGAACACTTCGTCCAGCCGTGGCGGAATGTCCGGAGGGATCGCCCCGTGACACGTCTCCACGCGCGAAATCGTGCTCTTCGACGTGCGTAGCAGTTTGGCCAGGTGGGCCTGTGTCAATGGCGCCGGGTCATGCAGTTCCCGTGCGCTGCGGCATTCTTCGGCGAACTCCCGGCGTGGGTCCTCCGGGGTGTCAACTTCTTCGTCCACGATTCTCCCGACTCAGGGTCTGGTCATGGCTCTGGGGAAGGGGGTTTCCGGTGGTCAGCGGCGCGTGCATATGCCGCACGGCCCAGCTCTCAGGTTGGGCGCCCGAATCCTCCAAGGCTACTGAATCGTGCGCCACTCTGTAACCAGTTGGCCGCACTGAGTGAATGTGCGGTTCTGGAACAGGTGAGGTACTGCCCATGGGTGTCACAGGAAGGACCGGTGCGACCGTTGAAGGCCGCTCGGGAGAACGCGACTTGGAGCCGGCGCCCGTCCCCGGCTGCACCGTGTGCGCGTCCGCGTACCGGGACCGGGAGCCCGCTCGGGCCGACGGTCACTTGCTCACCGTGCTGAGCTGCAACGGCGTCATCGCCGGTCACCCCCACGGACGAGGGGGGCGGGCATGACGGAATGGCGTTCGGCCCAAGGGGGTGCCGGGGAGTTCCCAGGGTGTGCGGAATTGGCGCGCGCCCTGGTCGTCGCGCTGAAGGCCGGGGACCGGTCCAGGGCGACCGACTGCCAAGTCCTGATCCGTCGGCACCCCCACCACGGTGGCGGCGACAAGCTGCCCGGCCAGCCCTACCCGGGCCCGCACCAGCCGCCGACACCGGACGGCGGACCCGGTGTTCCCAATCCGCCGAAGGTTGTGTAGGCATGGCGTGCGAACGTCAGCGGCCCGTGAGTACCGAGTTGGGCCTCGCCCTCGTCCGCACCGGCGTGCTGTCCGCCGAGTGGGCGCCGTCGTACGCGGCCGTCCCCCGGTCGGCCTTTCTGCCCGCGCTCATGTGGCCGTGGGACATGGAGGCCGGGCACAGCGTGTTCGTCTCCCGGGCCGACGAGCCGGAGCGGTGGCGGGCCTGTGCCGACGCGGACTGTCCGGTGGTCACGCAGTGGGACGACGGGGACCACGCCGGTACGGAACCGGGCGTGGCGGCCACCAGTTCCGCGTCCATGCCGTCGGTGGTGTTCCGGATGCTGCGGGAACTGGACCTGCGGCCCGGTCACAAGGTGCTGGAGATCGGGACGGCCACGGGGTGGAACGCGGCGCTGCTGGCGCACCGGGCCGGGGCGGGGCGGGTGGTCAGTGTGGAGGTGGACGAGGGGGTTGCGGAGCGGGCGCGTGGGGTGTTGGAGCGGTTCGGCAGCGCCGTACGTGTTGTTCACGGGGATGGCGGGCTGGGGTATCCCGAGGGGGCGCCGTACGACCGGATCGTCGGGACCTGTGGGGTCCGCCGCTTTCCCTGGGCGTGGGTCGAGCAGTGCCGGCCCGGGGGAATGCTCGTGGCGCCTTGGGGGACGCATTACAGCAATGCCGACGGCCTGGTCCGTCTGGTGGTGGCGGAGGACGGTCGCAGCGCTTCGGGGAAATTCACCGGGCCGGTGGAATTCATGAAGCTGCGGGCACATCGGCTGCGGCCGGTTGAGCACGCGGAGTACGTTCCGGGGAGTGTGAGGGGCGGGGACGAGACGTCCACGGAACTCACGGAGGAGGAATTCACGGGCGGGGCGTTCGGGCCGCAACGGTTTGTGATCGGGCTGCGGGTGCCCGACTGTGTGCAGGTCGAGGCGGAGAAGCGGGACGGCGCGCGCCCGGTGTGGCTCTACGGCCTGCGGGACCGGTCCTGGGCGTGTGCGTACTTCCGGGACGGCGGGGGAGCCCGCGTCTGGCAGGGCGGCCCGCGCCGGCTCTGGGACGAGGCGGAGGCCGCACACCGGTGGTGGGAAGGGAATGGCCGGCCCGGGCATGAACGGTTCGGTCTGACCGTCACCGAGGAGGGTGAAGAGGTGTGGCTGGACGATCCGGCGAAAAGGGCAGGTTTTCGCGGGATTGGCGGTGAATTGGGTGACGGCTGGGAATGCTGATCGCTTCGGCTACAGTGATCGACTGTTATCAGCCACACCTCAACGGGTCGGTCGGTACGACTCGTTATGTGAACGGGGAGCTTCATGCGTCGACGTATCACCACACTTGCCGTGTCCGCCGCACTCGCGGGCGGCGTCCTGTTCGCGGCCGTTCCCGCGCAGGCGGCCCAGGGCGCCGTGGCGGCCCGTGGGAAGGTCACCTGCCACATCGGCCAGATGAGCCAGGAGGCCAAGGCGCACAGGTCCAAGGCCGCGAAGCTGGACGCCCGCGGTCAGCACAAGGCCGCCGGCAAGGAGCGTGCCAAGGCGCGGGCGATCGAGAAGCGGATCAAGCAGTGCCAGGACGCGGACAGGAACAACCCCGGCCCGTTCGGCAGCTGAGGTCTGATCGCCGGATGTCTTCGGGGCGGGTTCCGGAGGTAGACGGCCCTTGAGGCGGACGGTCTCAAAGATGAGCGAGCCGCTGCCCGGCGAGGAAATCGCCGGGCGGCGGCTCGTTCGCGTTCTCTCCCTGATCGGTGTGAGGTGTCGCGAATTCCTCCGCGCGCACGTCGCACTGCTACAGATCGTCAACTGATCGGTTCTCACGGGGCTGGTCGCCGCACCGCCCCCGCGTGAGGGTTTTCAGGAGGCGGAAGTGCGGCATTCGCGCACTCCGCCGCCCCTGCCGCGCCGAGTTCTCAGGCGCATCCCCGAGCGAAGGAAGCACCCCCATGCGCGCCCTTGTGGTCGATCACGGCGAGGCCGGACCCGTCCGATTCGCCGACGTGGACGAGCCCGTACCGGCCGGCGACGAAGCGTTGGTCGAGATACGGCACATCGCTCTCAACTTCGGCGAGCTGAATTACGTGCGCCAGTGGCCGGCCGGCGCCGTGCACGGCCACGACGCGGCCGGTGTCGTGGTGCGCGCCGCGGCCGACGGCTCGGGGCCGCCCGAAGGGACGCGCGTCGCGCTGGGGATGTCCGCCCACGCGTGGGCGGAGCGGGTGGCCGTCCGCCCCGCCTCGCTCGGCACCGTCCCCGAGGGCGTGGAACTGGCCGACGCGGCCGCGCTGGGGATCGCCGGAGTCACCGCGCTGCGGGTGCTGCGCAAGCGGTCCCTGCTGGCGCGCGACGTGCTGATCACCGGCGCCAGCGGGGGCGTGGGGCACTTCGCCGTCCAGCTGGCGGCGTTGGCGGGCGCCCGGGTGACGGCGCTCGTGGGTTCGCCGGAGCGGGCCGCCGGACTCCGCGAACTCGGGGCCGACACGGTCCTGACCGACCTGGCCGGGGCCGAGTGCCGGTTCGACCTCGTCCTGGACACGGTCGGCGGGCCGCTGCTGGCCCAGGCGTGGAACCTCCTCGCCGAGGGCGGCACCCTCCACGTGGTCGGCTACTCCTCGGGGCAGGACACCACGTTCCCGTCCGGGGTCCTGTTCGGTTTCGGCGAACCCCGCAGCATCGCCACCTACGGCGACATGACGCCGACCAGCGCAGAGCTGACGGACCTGTTGGGCCTTGTGGCCGCCGGGCGGCTCTCGGTACCGGTCGGACTGCGCGGCGGCTGGCAGGACGTGGACGACGCCGTCCGGGCACTGTTCGCGCGGACGGTGCACGGAAAGATCGTTCTTGACGTGGTCTGACGCCCGTCGAGGAGAATGGAACGATGGACGTACTCGCGGAGGCCCTGCGTGTATCGGGCGCGCGAGGGGCGCTCGGGGTCGTACTGAAGGCCGGAGGAAGCTGGGGCCTGTGGCTGGACCCCTCTCCGGCAGCGGCGCTGCACGTGGTGTCCCGCGGCTCGATGTGGCTCCATGTCCCGGGCGGGAGACCCCTGGAGATGCAGGCGGGAGACGCCGTGCTGCTGTCGCCGGGCACCGCCCACGGGATCGCCGGCGGGGCCGGTACGGTGCTGGGCCCCTGCGACCGGAAGGCGACCGACCAGGCCCTCACCGACGGCAGCGCCCTGCATCTGGGCTCGGCGCCGGCGGAGACGGAAGTGCTCGTCCTGCGCTACGAGCAGGACCCGGAGGTGAGCACGCCGGTGCTCACCTCCCTCGCCCGGCCGATGCACGTCACGAGCCGGGAGAACGCGCAGCTCAGCAGGACGGTCGAGCTTCTCACGGCGGAGCTCGCACAGCCGCAGATCGGCACCACCGCCGCCGTCAACAGCATCGTCGACCTGCTGCTCATCCAGTTCGTTCGGGTCTGGCTGGCCCGTCACCCGGAGGAGCCGTCCGGCTCCTGGCTGGGCGCGATGCGTGATCCGGTCGTACGCGACGCGCTGGCCTGTGTCCACGCCCGACCGGAACACCCCTGGACCACCGAGTCCCTGGCGGCCGCGACGGCGGTCTCCCGCACGACGCTGTCCAGGCACTTCCGGTCCGCGCTCGGTCAGACGCCGGGCGCCTACGTGACGCAGTGGCGCATGGACCTGGCGTCCGTCCGGCTCCGCGACACCGACGAGCCGGTCGAGTCGATCTCCGGCGCGGTCGGCTACGCCTCGCCGCACGCTTTCAGCCGTGCCTTCCGACGTGCCCGGGGCATGCCGCCGGGCGAGTACCGTTCCCGGTTTCGCGCGTGATCGCCTTCCAGCGTGCGGCCGGTGCCGGCCGTCGGCCGCACACTGGAGGGGTCAGGTCACTTGCCGTCCACCTTGTACTGGCCGACTTCGAGGAAGTACCGCAGTGACTCCGGCGTGTTGTTGTCGAGGACCTCGTTGACCGCCTTACGGAGAGCCTTGCTGATGTTCGGCCTGGTGAGGATTCTGGCGACGGCCACGCGGTCGTCATCGGCCTGGGCGAGGCGGTAGCCGGTTTCGAGGAAGGCGCGGAACTCTTCGGGCGTGCCGTTGTTGTCGAGGAGCTGGTAGATCTCCTTCTTGACCCCGGGACCGATTTCCTTGCGCGCCAGGATGGTGGAGACGGCTACCTGGTCGTCCTCGAAACGGGCGAGGCGGTAACCCGTTTCGAGGAAGGCGCGCAATTCTTCCGGCGTGCCGTTGTCGAGGAGCTGGTAAATGGCTTCCTTGACTGCGCGGCCGGTGTCCTTGCGGGCGAGGATGCTGGAGATCGCGACGCGGTCGTCCTCGGCCTGGGCGAGTCGGTGACCGGTTTCGAGGAAGGCGCGGAGGGCTTCGGGGCTGCCGTCGGAAAGGGCTCTGGCGGCCTCGCGCTTCACGCCCTTGCCGATGTTCTTGTCCGCCAGAATGCGCGAGACCGCTGCGCGAAGGTCGTCCGTCGACATCTCGCCGACCGGCGTCTCGGGCGTGGCTGCCACGGGGGCCGTCGCGGCCGTACGGGCGGTGGCGGACGCCGGGGCGGCGAGCGCCGGGGTGGCCAGGAGCAGGGCCGGGGCCAGGGCGGTGGCGGCGACGATCAGGGTGGCGCGGGTCGGCCTCATGGGTGGGGTGCCTCCGGAGTCGGACTGTCGATGAAGAGATCATCGCGCCGGTTCGCCCCGGTGTCATTGCCGGAATTTGGCAATGTCGTTCGGGTGTTGACGGCGCCCGTATACCCGTCGGCCGGCGGGCTGGTCAATGCGCCAGGTCCGGTCGTTCCCCGCGCCCGCCGGGGCCATGGCTCCCGTGGCTGTCGGGCCGTCGGCTGTCCGGAAGCGTGTCGGAAAAATGGGTTGAGATCCGTCTTTATCCTGCGCTTAACATGACCGCATGAAGATCACTCGAATCGCGGCCGCCGTGGCTGCCGCGGCGCTCGCCCCTGCCCTCTTCCTCGCCACCCCGGCCCTCGCCGACAGCGCTCAGCGGACGAGCGCGTCCGCGCCGGCCGCCGAGGCCGAGCAGATGCCCATGGTGATGCAATTCCATGACCTGCCGAGCACCTTCACGGCGGGCGGCGATTGGACGCAGTTCTCGCTTTCCATGGAGAACGGGTACGACTACGCCGTAACCCACTACTGGTCCCACATCGTGTTCCACACGACCGGCTCCACGAAGGGCCAACTCCGGTTCGGCGACGCCGAACTTCAGTACTTCGCGGGCGGAGAGTGGCACCCGTTGGTGGTCGAGTACGGCGACCGCCGTTTCACCACCCACATCTGCCCGCGGGCGAACCCTATTCCGGCTCGGGACCCGCATTTCACCGAATGGGGGAACTGCCCCGCGCCGATCGACGCGGTGCAGCCGGGCGGTACGCACACCCTGAAGCTCCGGATGCGTTTCGCCGCGAGCGCGCCCGCGACCCGGGTCCTGGCGATAGCGAACGACTACGCCAGCCACCCGAGCGGTGAACTGTCGACGACCTGGTTCCCCAACCGGGCGCGCTTCAGCATTGTCCCGGCCGAGAAGCCCGTACAGCAGTAAGCGGTAATCGGCGGGCCGCCGCCCGCCGGATACCGGCGGCGGCCGGGCCATTAGAAAAACGTTAGGTCAGCGGGACAGAGTGAGGGGCGTCCACATGACGTCCCGTGACCGTCTTCGGTCGTCTCCGGTGAATTCCGACAGGAGTCCCATGTCCCGCCCCACCTCTCCCGACATCGGCGCCGGATCGCGCCGGCGGTCCCGCCCCCTGGTGCGTCTGCTCACGGTCTGTGCCGCCCTGGGCGCGGGGCTGCTCGCGCCCGGTGCCGCCGGGGCGGCCGGCTCGCGGAACCAGGACGCCTACCGGGACCTCGGGTCGACGACCCGGCTGGACTGGATGGCGAACATCGCGGACGACACCTCGCTGGCGGCGATGTCCCTGCCCGGCACCCACGACACACTCTCCGTCCACGGCGGCGCCGCCGTCCAGACCCAGGAGGACTTCGGCGACAGTGCGAAGACCCTGAAGGCGCAGTTGGAACACGGAATCCGCGCCATCGACATCCGAGTCCGCGTCAGCGGGGGCGTGTCCTTCACGGTCCACCACGGAGTGGTCTACCAGAAGGCCAACTTCGATGACGTCCTGAGTGAGACACGGGCCTTCCTGAAGAAGTATCCGAGCGAGACGGTCGTGATGCGCCTGAGGTCCGAGTGCCCTTACGGGAAATCCGGCCCCGTCGATTGTGCGCACGAGCAAAAGCCCAAGTGTCCGGAAGGGCAGTCCGACTCCGACGATTGCTCGAAGAAGCCGCAGCCGGTGACGTCGAGCGATGTCCGGACGCTCTTCGGCAAGTACGTGTCGAACTACCGGGGCCTGTTCTACTCGCCTTCGGTGTCGGGCGGGGGCAGCGCGCCCGTTCCCCGTCTCGCGGACGTCCGCGGCAAGCTGGTCCTGGGCAGCTTCGACAACGTCGACAGTGGCGCGTACGGTATCCAGACCTTCAACAAGAACCAGGAAGACCACTGGAACGCGGAGACCGTCGATCGGAAGTGGGACTACGTCAAGGGGAACGTCGACAAGGCGGCCCGCGACGAGAACGACGAGATGTACGTGACGTACGCCTCCGCGTCCAAGGGGCTCACCCGGCTCCCGTTCGAGTACGCCGGCGGGTACTGGCAGGAGCAGGGCGGCGTTCGCACTGAAGTCCAGGGCGTCAACTACCGGCTGATGAAGCACCTCAACGCCGGTGACAGTGGCCGCGTCGGCACGGTCATGATGGACTTCCCCGGCTGGGCCCTGATAGACAACATCATCTCCCGCAACAACGGCCACATCCCCAAGGGCGGCGGCAACCGGGCGATCTGGCTGGTCAACTCCGACAAGACGTACGTCAACAGTCAGTACAGGCGCTGCATGGTGCGGGGCCCGGAGTTCGACAGCTCCAAGTCCGGCGGTCTGGTCACCCAGCGCGAATGCCAGTCGAAGGCGCCCAGCAGTCACCAGTGGGGGGCCGAGAAGCCCACGTCCTTCGACAGCAAGGGCTACTTCCAGATCAAGACGAGCACCGGCAAGTGCCTGACCGTCCCCTACAACAACGGCACGCCGCCGTCGGCCGGCACCCAGCTGTTCTGGTGGGACTGCGAGACCCGCTGGTTCTCGGGCAGCCAGATGTGGAATGTCGTCCCGACCAAGATCGGGTCCGTGAGCGACTCCAAGAAGAGCTTCCGGTTCATCAACAACTGGACCAATCTCTGCCTGTCGATGGACCCGGCCACCGCCTCCGCCAACGGCGGCAAGGTGACCCAGGACACCTGCCCGAAGTAGGCGGGCCGGGAGCGGGAGCGGGGGCCGGTCAGTCCCCGCTCCCGCCTCCGCTTTCCGTCTCCCGCCGCCACGACTCCAGCTCCGCCCGCACCCTCCGGTCCATCGCCATCGAGAGTTCCGCGTCGACGATGCCCTTGGAGATGGGGCGGAGTTTTTCGACGGTCCGGGTGATGTGGGCGAGTTCGGCCGGGTCGACGGTGGCGCCGGTCGCGGCGCGGTCGAGGACGTCGGCCAGGACGTGGGTGCGGATGACGGAGATGAACAGGCCGGCCAGGGCGTCGGCGTGGGCGCGGACCTCGCGGCCCGCCTGGAGGACGGCGGAGAGCGGTACGCCGCTGGCGACGAGTTCGGTGGAGGCGTCGAGCAGGCGGCGGCTGATGTGCACGAACTCGTCGCCGTCCACGGCCAGGTAGCCGATGTCGAGGGAGGCGGAGAGGTTCTCCGGGGTGACGTCGTCCTTGAAGTGGTCGGCGAGTTCCTCGGGGGTCAGGCGTACGGGGGTCTCCTCGGACCAGGGGGCCACGAGGGTGTTCTCCAGGCCGAGGAGTTCGCCGACGTCGCGGCCGGTGTCGAAGGCGGCGAGGAGTTCGGCGATGCCGCCCAGGGTGTGGCCGCGTTCGAGCAGGCCGGCGATGGTGTGGAGGCGGGCGAGGTGGTGCTCGTTGTACCAGGCGATGCGGCCTTCGCGGCGCGGCGGCGGGATGAGCTTGCGCTCGCGGTAGAAGCGCAGGGTGCGGACGGTGATGCCGGCCGCTTCGGCGAGGTCGGCCATGCGGAACTCGCGGGTGCCGGGTCCGGGGGCGCCGGCCGGGGAGTCCGGGACCGCTTCGTCCGGGACGGGCGCCCCGTTGCTGTTCTCTGCCACGCCTTCACCCTATGTCGCCCCACCGGGCCCCGGCCGAGGTGCAACCAGCGGTAACTTCCCGCCGCACACCCCCTACCGCTCGGTACGTCCGTGTCCTACCCTCCAATCGTGCCAGTGATTGCTGGCGCGATTGATGCGAAGGCTTGACGTTCTGACGGTCAACTCGGGAGGCGGCGGCATGGCCGAGCGCGAACACGAGCACGTACGGGTGGCGGTGATCGGATCGGGGTTCGGTGGTCTGGGGGCGGCCGTCCGGCTGCGGCGCCAGGGCATCACCGACTTCGTGGTCCTGGAGCGGGCCGGCTCGGTGGGCGGCACCTGGCGTGACAACAGCTATCCGGGATGCGCGTGCGACGTGCCCTCGCACCTGTACTCGTTCTCCTTCGCGCCCAACCCCGAGTGGCCGCGCAACTTCTCCGGGCAGCCGCACATCCGCGCGTACCTGGAGCGGGTCACCGACACCTTCGGGCTGCGGCCGCACCTGCGGTTCGACTCGGAGGTGCGCAGCCTGCGGTGGAACGGGGAGGAGCTGCACTGGGAGGTGGAGACGGCCGGTGGGGCGCTGACCGCCGACGTGGTGGTGTCGGCGACCGGCCCGCTCTCCGACCCCAAGGTGCCGGACGTGCCGGGGCTGGACACGTTCCCCGGCAAGGTGTTCCACTCGGCGCGCTGGGACCACGACTACGACCTGCGCGGCAAGCGGATCGCCATGATCGGTACGGGCGCCTCGGCGATCCAGATCGTGCCGTCGGTCCAGCCGACGGTCGACCGCCTCACCCTCTTCCAGCGCACCCCGGCCTGGGTGCTGCCGCGCGCCGACCGGCGGATCAGCGGTCTGGAGCGCTGGCTGCACACCAAGATCCCCGCGACCCGGGTGGCGCGCCGCGGACTGCTGTGGGGCATACGGGAGATGCAGGTCAGCGCGTTCACCAAGCGTCCGAACGAGCTGGGGCTGATCGAGGGCCTGGCCAGGGGCCACCTGAAGCGGGCCGTGAAGGACCCGGCGCTGCGGGCCAAGCTGACGCCGGACTACCGCATCGGGTGCAAGCGGATCCTGCTGTCGAACACGTACTACCCGGCGCTGACGCAGCCGAACGTGGACGTGGTGGCGAGCGGGCTGAAGGAGGTCCGGGGCAACGTGCTGGTCGCCTCGGACGGTACGGAGACCGAGGCGGACGCGATCGTCTTCGGCACCGGCTTCCACGTCACCGACATGCCGATCGCCCACCGGGTCACCGGCGCCAACGGCACCACCCTCGCCGAGGAGTGGAAGGACGGCATGGAGTCGCTGCGCGGCGCCAGCGCGGCCGGCTTCCCCAACTTCCTCACCATCATCGGGCCCAACACGGGCCTCGGGAACAGCTCGATGATCCTGATGATCGAGTCCCAGCTCAACTACCTGGTCGACTACATGAGGCAGCTGGACGTGCTGGGCGGGACGAGGAAGATCGCGCTGAACGCGCGGCCGTCCGCGGTGCACGCCTGGACGCGCGGCATCCAGCGGCGGATGGAGCGCACGGTGTGGACCACCGGCGGCTGCGACAGCTGGTACCTGGACGCCAACGGCCGCAACACGACGGCCTGGCCGGGCACGACCGCCGAGTTCCGGAGGCTGACGCGGGAGGTGGACCTCGCGGAGTACGAAGTGCTGCGCGCACCGGCGTCCCGTACGGGCGCACGGGCCGGGCAGACCACGAAGGCGGTGGCGTGATGGCACCGACCCCCATGACGCGCGGACGGTACGCCCCGCCCGTACCGCGCCGCGAACTGACCGCCACCTCCGCCGACGGCTCCCGGCTGCACGTGGAGGTCCACGGGCCGGAGACGCCCGGCACCCCCGCCGTCGTCCTGTCGCACGGCTGGACCTGTTCGACCGCCTTCTGGGCTCCGGTCGTCAGGGATCTCGCCGCCGACCACAAGGTGGTGCTCTACGACCAGCGGGGGCACGGCCGCACCCCGGCGGTGGGCCCGCGCGGCTACAGCACCACCGCGCTCGCCGACGACCTGACCGCCGTCCTCGGCGCCGCGCTGGAGCCGGGGGAGCGGGCGGTGCTGGCCGGGCACTCCATGGGCGGCATGACGATGATGGCCTCCGCCGAACGCCCGGAGTTCCGGGAGCGGGCCGCCGCCGTCCTGCTGTGCAGCACCGGCAGCGCGAACCTGACGGCGGAGTCCCTGGTGATCCCGCTGCGTTCGCCGGGCGGACGGCGCGTCGCGCACCAGGTCGTCCTCGGGTCGCGGGCGCCGCTCGGGCCGGTCAGCGCGGTCGCCAAGCGGATCCTGAAGTACGCCACGATGGGGCCGGCCGCCACGCCCGAGCAGGTCGAGGCGTGCGCGCGCATCGTGCACGCCTGCCAGGTACGGCCGCGGGCGAAGTGGGGCAAGGTGCTCGGCGGGCTGGACCTGACCGGCGGGGCCGCCCGGCTGGAGGTGCCGACCGCCGTCGTCGCGGGCACCGCCGACCGGCTCACCCCGATCGTCCTCTCCCGGCGGCTGGCCTCCGTACTGCCCCAGTTCCTGGGACTGACCGAACTGCCCGGAGCCGGGCACATGACACCCATCGAGGAGCCGGACGCGGTCATCGGCCGCATCCGGGAGCTGGTACGCGATCACCTGCCGGCCCGTGACGACCGCGTCGAGGCGGCCACCGAAGCGAAGGAGAAGACCGTATGAGCGCACGCAGGAGCCTGGAAGGGCAGGTCGCCGTCGTCACCGGCGCGGCCCGCGGGGTCGGCGAACTCCTCGCCCGCAAACTGTCCGCACGCGGCGCCACGCTCGCGCTCGTCGGCCTGGAGCCGGAGGAACTGGCGCGCGTCGCCGCCTCGATGCACGGCGAGGCGGCGCACTGGCACGCCGACGTGACCGACCACGAGGCGATGGCCCAGGTGGCGCGCGAGGTCAAGGCGCGCTTCGGCAAGGTGGACATCGTGGTCGCCAACGCCGGGGTGGCCACCGGCGGCCCGTTCGTGGACTCCGACCCGGTGTCCTGGCGGCGGGTCGTCGAGGTCAACCTCATCGGCGGCGCGGTCACGGGGCGGGCGTTCCTGCCCGTCCTGATGGAGTCGCGCGGCTACTTCCTCCAGATAGCCTCGCTCGCCGCGCTCACCCCGGCGCCGATGATGACCGCCTACTGTGCCTCCAAGTCCGGTGTCGAGGCGTTCGCGCACAGCCTGCGCGCCGAGGTCGGCTACAAGGGCGTACGGGTCGGCGTCGGCTACCTGAGCTGGACCGACACCGACATGGTGCGCGGCGCCGACCAGGACGACATCATGCGCGAGCTGCGGCAGCGACTGCCCTGGCCGACGAACAAGACGTACCCGCTGAGCCCGGCCGTGGACCGGATCGTGGCGGGCATCGAACGCCGCTCCTCGCACGTGTACGGACAGTGGTGGCTGCGCGGCATGCAGTCGGTCCGCGGGTATCTGCCGTCCGTCATCGGGACGGTGGGGCAGCGCGAGATGCGGCGCTTCGGCGACCGGCTGGAGGGGATGCGCGTGGGACTGGTCGGCGCGGGCGGGGAGGCGGACGAGAAGGTGCGCGCGAATCGCTGAGGAGGGCTGACGGGGTGGGGCGCACCCGTCGCGGTACTGGCGGGTGCGCCCCGAACCCGGCGGTGCGACGGGTTACTTGACGACCTTCAGCGACGTCGGCCACCCGTACCGCTGCGCCGCCGCGAAGAGGTTCTTGATGTCCGCGGGGGCCAGCTTCACGCAGCCCAGCGAGCGGTAGTCCCCGTCGCCGTCCCAGCGGTACGGGCTGTCGCGGCCCGGGACCGCGATGCCCTGGGCGCCGTCCGAGCGCATCTCGCTGTGCACGAACAGCGCGGTGCGCGGGGTGCGGCCGTCCCGGCACACCTTGTCGGCGACGTGGATCGCGTAGCCGTTGATGCCGTCCCGCCCGCCCTTCTTGCGGGTGGTGTGCGAGAGCACCCGGTACGTGCCGTCCGGCAGCCAGCCCTTGTTCCGTACGCATTCGTCGCGGCCCGCCGTGCCGCCCTGGCCGGACCCGGCGCGGTAGTCGGCCAGCACCTTGCCGGTGCCGGTCTGCACCAGGCGCACCCGGGACGTGGCCGGGTCGCGCTGGTTCTTCTCGAAGACCAGGTGGGTGGGGCTCGCGCTGCCGGGGGGCGGGGCGGCGTGGGCGGGTGCCGTGGCCGTGGCGAGGCCCGCCGTCAACGCTGCGGTGACGGCCAGTGACGCTGTGCGTATGTGTGTTCCCATGCAGGTGCTCCTGTCGTGCGGGGACGGTGCTCAGCCGCTGCGGGGCGGCAGTGGGGGCCGCCGCCGGTCCGGTACGCCGGACAGGTCGGGCGGCTTCGCGGCGGGGTGGCGTTCCAGGAGGTCCAGCGCGGTACGGACGGCGACGCCGAGCTGCGGGTGGCGGCCCTCGGCCCAGTCCAGCGGGGAGCGCGGCGCCTCGATGTCCGGCTCCACGCCGTGGTTCTCCACGCCCCAGCCGTACGCCTCGAACCAGGCGGCGTTCATCGGCACGGTGATGTACGTACCGTCGCCCAGCCGGTGCCGCCCGGTCATCCCGACCACGCCGCCCCAGGTGCGCAGGCCCACGACCGGGCCGATGCCCTGCAGTTTGAACGCGGCGGTGATCATGTCGCCGTCGGAGGACGTCATCTCGTCGGCGACGGCGACGACCGGGCCGCGCGGCGCGTTGCTCGCGTAACTGACCGGCCGCGCGTCACGGGTCAGGTCCCAGCCGACGATGGTGCGGGTCAGCTTCTCCACGACCAGCTCGGAGATGTTGCCGCCGGCGTTGCCCCGTACGTCCACGATCAGCGCGGGCCGTGAGACCTCCATCCGCAGGTCGCGGTTGAACTGCGCCCAGCCGGAGCCGCCCATGTCGGGGATGTGGAGGTAGCCGCACTTGCCGTCGCTCAGTTCCCGTACGACCGCGCGGCGCTTGGCCACCCAGTCCTGGTAGCGCAGCGGCCGTTCGTCGACCAGCGGGACCACCGCGACCCGCCGCGACGGGCCGCCGCCCTCCGGCGCGAACGTCAGCTCGACGGTGGTGCCGCCGGCCGCGGACAGCAGTGGATACGGACCGGCCACCGGATCGACCCGGCGGCCGTCCACGTGCGTGAGCGCGGCGCCCTCGCGGATGCCCGTACCGGCCAGCGGCGAGCGGGCCCGGGAGTCGGAGGAGTCGCCGGGCAGGATGCGCCGCACCACCCAGTAGCCGTCCTTGAAGACGAAGTTGGCGCCGAGCAGGCCGATCGCGCGCTGGTAGTGCGGCGGGCCCTCGTTGCGCTTGCCCGCCGTGACGTACGCGTGCGAGGTGCCCAGCTCGCCCAGCACCTCGCGCATCAGGTCGGCGAACTCGTCGGGCGAGGCGACCCGTTCGACCAGCGGCCGGTACTGCTCCAGCACCGCCTCCCAGTCGACACCGCACAGCCCGGGGTCCCAGAAGTAGGCGCGGATGATCCGGCCCGCCTCGTCGTACGCCTGGCGCCACTCGGCGGGCGGGTCCACCTCGTGCAGGATGCGCCGCGGGTCCAGATGCACGGTCGAGTCGGCGTCCGGCGGCTCGGTCGCGGGCACCGCCCGCAGGTCGCCCTCGTCGTTGACGACCAGCCGGGTGCCGTCGCCGCTGAGCGCGTACGCGTCGATGGCGCCGGTCAGTTCGGTGCGCTTGGCCTTGACCAGGTCGAAGTGTTCCAGCGTCGGCTGGCCCGAGGTGTTGTCGGGATTGGCGAAGGTCTCGCCGAGCGCGCCGGAGATCGGCCAGCGCAGCCAGACCAGCCCGCCGCCCGCGACCGGGCGCAGCGCCGAGTACTTCGACGCCGACACCGGGAACGGCGTCACCCGGCTCGCCAGCCCCTCCACCTCCACCAGCGCCGTGCCCTCGGCCGTCACCGGGGCCTCCGCCGGGTCCAGGCCGCCCGCCGCGGGCCGCCCGTCCGCGGAGAGCTGGAAGGGGGAGGGCGTGGCGGAGGACAGCGGTACGAGGTAGGGGCGGCAGCCGAGCGGGAAGGACAGGTCGCCGGTGTGCACGTCGTAGACCGGGTCGAAGCCGCGCCAGGACAGGAACGCGAGATAGCGGCCGTCGCGGGTGAAGACCGGCTGCTCGTCCTCGAAGCGGCCGTTGGTGACGTCCACGACGGTGCTGGCGGCCTCCGTGCCGTCTTCGGAGCCGTTGCCGGTCAGCCGGGCCATCTTGATGCTGCGCAGCGTCCGGCCGATGCCCGGGTGGGACCAGGTCAGCCAGCCCGAGTCGGGGGAGAACGCCAGGTCGCGCACCGGCCCGTTGTCCGACCTGATCAGTTCGGTGACCCGGCCCGCGCCGTCGCCGTCGGCCGACACGTCGACGAGCAGCAGCCGCCCGTCGTGCGCGGCCACCGCCAGCCGTTCGCCGTCCGGCGCGGCGACCAGTTCGTGCACCCGGCCGAGCCGGCCGGCCGCCAGGCGGTGCGGGTCGCGCGGGATGCCGGCCTTGGGCAGGTCGGCGATCTCGATGGCGTCGTCGCCCTCGGCGGAGGTGATGTAGGCGATCCGGCCGGTCGAGCCGAGCATCTCGGGCAACCGGACGCGGACCCCCGGCTCGTCGTGGATGGTGCGTGCCGGGCCGTCGCGGTGGGTGAGCCAGTACAGACTGCCGCGGACGCCGACGGCGCTGGCCCGCCCGGTGGTGTCCACGGCGAGGGAGGTGATGTGCGAGCCGGCCGGGATCTGGTACGTACGGCGTCCGGCGCGCGGGCCGCCGAGCTGCACCCGCAGGCGGCGCGGTGTGCCGCCCGGGCTCAGGTCGTCCACCAGCCACAGGTCGCCGCCGCACTGGTAGACGACGCGCTGCCCGTCGGTGGCGGCGTGCCGGGCGTAGAAGTCGGCGTGGTCGGTGTGCCGCCGCAGGTCGGTGCTGTCCGGCTTGCAGGAGTAGAGGTTGGCGATGCCCTCGTGGTCGGAGAGGAACGCGATCCGGTCGCCGACGAACATCACCGCGTCCAGGTGGCCGCGCAGGTCCGGCACGAGCCGGGTGCCGTGCAGCCACATCCGGCCCATCGCGCCGCCCCGGTAGCGCTTCCAGGAGGCGGGCTCGTGCGGCGGCTTGCCGGTGAGCAGCAGCGTCTTGCGGTCCACCGAGTCGTCGTGGCCGCCTCCGCCGTCCTTGCCGTCGTCCCCGTCGCCGACGTGCCCGTACGGATGGCCGTCGCCCTCCAGCCGGTGCCCGTCCGCGGTGAAGTCGGCGACCGCGATGTCCGAGACCGGGCCCCAGGGCAGCCGGCCGCCGGGGCTGCCGTCGGTGGGGACGCTGTAGGCCCAGGAGTAGTACGAGAAGGGCTGGCCGTGCGAGGAGACGGCCAGGATCTGGCCGTCCGGGGTCCAGCCGCAGACCCGGGCGTCGGTGCTCCCCCAATAGGTGAGGCGGCGGGCCGGGCCGCCCTCGACCGGGGCGAGGTGGATCTCCGGGTCGAGGCTGCGCCACGTGGTGAAGGCGATCTGTCTGCCGTCCGGGGAGATCCGGGGGTGGCTGATCCGGGTGCGGTCCACCGTCAGCCGCCAGGCCCGTGGCGTACTGCCGCCCTCGGTCGTCAGCGGTGCCACCCAGAGGTCGTCCTCGGCGGCGAAACACAGCATCTCGCCGTGGAGATGCGGGAACCGGAGATACGCGCCGTCACTCACGCCCCCATGCTTTCGGCGAGTGCGGACGGTGGCAACTCGGCCGGGCGCGTGTTGCCGTGACACACACCACCATCGAAACGTTTCCGTTTCGCTGGGGCCGGAGGTACGGTCGAGCCGTACCGAAGCTGTACGAAACCGTTTCGTTCACGTGACGTCTTGAGGAGGTGTGCCGCCATGGGCCGCAGCCGGCTGACCCCCGAGCGCGAGGCGGAGCTCTACGCGGCCGTGCTCGACCTGCTCCGCGAGGTCGGCTACGACGCCCTGACCATGGACGCCGTCGCCACCCGCACCCACGCCAGCAAGGCCACCCTCTACCGCCAGTGGCAGGGCAAGCCCGAACTGGTCGCCCAGGCGCTCCACCATCACAAGCCCGTCCAGGTCGCCGACATCGACACCGGCAGCCTCCGCGGCGACCTGCACGCCATGGTCTCCCGCGCGGACGACTGCGAGATGGAACGCGACTGCGCGCTGCTGCGGGGTCTCGTACGGGCCGCGCACGACAACCCCGACCTCCACCAGGCGCTGCGCGACCTGTTCGTCAACCCGGACATCTCCGGGATGGACGTGATGCTCGCCCGCGCCGTCGAGCGCGGCGAGATCCCCGCCGGGCGCCCCGCGCTCGCCTACGTACCCCACATGCTGATCGGCGCCTTCGTCGCCCAGCAGCTCATCGAGGACCGGCCCCCGAACCGCGCCTTCCTCGCCGATTACGTCGACGCCGTGGTCCTCCCCGCCCTAGGCGTCTGACCGGTCCCGGCCCCCCGCGGGCCGGGCCGTCCGTCCCCAACTCCCCCCATAACGGCAGCACTCGACGCGCCGCTCTCGTCGTCGGGCCGGCTCCGTACGCCCTTGTACGTCCCTCATCCCGACGGGAGCGCCCCTTCTCGTGGCTACATTCCTCTACAAACTCGGACGGTTCGCCTTCCGGCGACGCCGCTTCGTCGCCCTCATATGGGTGGCGCTGCTGGCCGTCGCCGGGGTCGGCGCCGCCACCGCGTCCTCGCCCGCCGCCGACTCCTTCTCCGTACCGGGTACGGAGTCGCAGAAGACCTTCGACCTGCTGGGCGAACGCTTCCCCGGCACCAAGGCGGACGGCGCCACCGCGCGCGTGGTCTTCAAGGCGCCCGACGGGCAGCAGGTGACGGCCCCGGCGCAGAAGGAGGCCGTCGGGAAGGTCGTCGGCGAGCTGAAGTCCTCCTCGCCGCAGGTCGCCTCGGTCTCCGACCCGTACCTGGCCAAGGGCGTGGCCCAGGACGGCAAGATCGCCTACGCGCAGGTCACCTACAAGGTCTCCGGCTTCGAGCTGACGGACGACGCGCGCGACGCGCTCAAGGACGCGGCGCAGCACGGCCGGGACGCGGGCCTGACCGTCGAGATCGGCGGCAACGCGCTCCAGGCGATGCCGGAGACCGGCGCCACCGAGATCATCGGCATCGTCATCTCCGCCGTCGTCCTCGTCATCACCTTCGGCGCGCTGATAGCCGCCGGCCTCCCGCTGCTGACCGCGCTGATCGGCGTGGGCATCGGCGTCTCGTCGATCACCGCGCTGGGCAGCGTGCTGGACCTGTCGAGTACGACCTCCACCCTCGCCATGATGATCGGCCTCGCCGTCGGTATCGACTACGCGCTGTTCATCGTCTCCCGCTACCGCTCCGAACTGGCCGAGGGCCGGGAGCGGGAAGAGGCGGCCGGGCGCGCGACCGGCACCGCCGGGTCCGCCGTGGTCTTCGCCGGACTGACCGTCGTCATCGCCCTGGTGGGCCTGTCCGTGGTCAACATCCCGATGCTCACCAAGATGGGCATCGCGGCGGCCGGCACGGTCGTCATCGCCGTCCTCGTCGCCCTGACCCTGATCCCCGCGCTGCTGGGCTTCGCGGGCAAGCGGGTGCTGAGCCGCAAGGCCCGCAAGGGCGCCGCCGCCCCCGGGGAGGCCGAGGGCGGCAAGCCCAACATGGGCACCCGCTGGGCGCGGTTCGTGCTGCGGCGGCCGGTCGCCGTGCTGCTGGCCGGGGTCGTCGGCCTGGGCGTGATCGCCGTACCCGCCGGTTCGCTGGAGATGGGCCTGCCGGACGACGGCGCGCAGCCCACCAGCACGACCCAGCGCAAGGCGTACGACCTGCTCTCCGACGGCTTCGGGCCGGGCTTCAACGGCCCGCTGATGCTGGTCGTGGACGGCCAGGGCAGCAAGGACCCGAAGGCCGCGGCGACCCGGGTCGCCGGGACCGTCGCCGAGCTGGACGGCGTCGCGGCCGTCACCCCGCCGACCTTCAACCAGGCGGGCGACACGGCGCTGCTGAACGTCGTACCGAAGTCCAAGCCGAGCAGTACCGAGACCGAGGACCTGGTCCACGAGATCCGCGGCAAGGCGGGCGACGCGGCGCGGGACGCCGACGCGCAGGCGCTGGTCACCGGCACCACCGCGATGAACATCGACGTCTCCGAGAAGCTCAACGACGCGCTGCTGCCCTACCTGGCGCTCGTGGTCGGCCTGGCCTTCCTGCTGCTGATGGTCGTCTTCCGCTCGGTCCTGGTGCCCCTGAAGGCCGCCCTCGGCTTCCTGCTGTCGGTCGTCGCGGCGCTCGGCGCGGTGGTCGCGGTGTTCCAGTGGGGCTGGCTGGCGGACCTGTTCGGCGTCGAGCAGACCGGCCCGGTCATGAGCATGATGCCGATCTTCATGGTGGGCGTGGTCTTCGGACTCGCCATGGACTACGAGGTCTTCCTCGTGACCCGGATGCGGGAGGCGTTCGTCCACGGGGAGCGCCCCGGGCAGGCCGTCGTCACCGGCTTCCGGCACGGCGCGCGGGTGGTCACGGCCGCCGCGGTCATCATGATCTCGGTCTTCGCGGGCTTCATCGGCTCCTCCGAATCCATGATCAAGATGATTGGTTTCGGGCTCGCCGTGGCCGTCTTCTTCGACGCGTTCGTGGTCCGCATGGCCCTCGTCCCCGCCGTCCTCGCGCTCCTCGGACGCGCGGCGTGGTGGCTGCCCAAGTGGCTCCAGCGGGCCCTGCCCAACGTGGACGTCGAGGGCGAACAGCTCCAGAAGCACCTCGCGCCCGAAGCGGACGGGAAGCCGGAACTCGCCAAGGTGTGACGGCCGAGGCGTGACGATCCCCGGGGCGGCCGCGTGAGCGGCGCGTCCGCCCCGGCCCGCGCCGCCCCGTGGGGACGGGGCGCGGTGCGGATGACACGGCCCGGCGACGGGCTCCGTACGGAACGGGGCCGGTCGCCGGGCCGTGCCGTGTCCGGGTACCGGACGGCGGGGGCTCCTCAGGCGGCGTCCCCGGCCTGCCCCAGCGCCGCGTACACCGCCTCGACCAGCGCGAGGTTGCGGGTGTCGTCGCCCGTCGTGCCGCCTCCGAAGCTGTTCATCACATACGCGTACGCCAGCCGGCTCTCCGGGTCGGCGAAGGCGAGCGAGCCGCCCGCGCCGCCATGGCCGAAAGCCGTCCGGTTCGGGCCGAAGTAGTGGGCCTCGTTGAGCATGAAGCCGCAGGCCCAGGCGAACGGCAGGGCCTCCTCGTCCGCGAACGCGCCGAGCACCAGGTCCCGTTCGCCGGGGCGGCTCTGCCGCTCCCGCAGGGCCGCGAGGGTGCCGGGGCCCACCAGCTCGCCGTCGGCCAGCGCGCGGTAGACCGCCGCCAGGCCGCGCGCGGTGGCGTTGCCGTTTCCGGCGGGGATCTCGGCCGAGCGGCACGCGGCGCTGTTCACGTCCCCCATGGGCAGGTGGCGCATGGCGAGCGCCAGCGGGGCGAACGGGTGGGAGTCCAGGGACCGTACGGCCCCGTCCGGAATGCCCGGGAACGCGCTGCTGAGGACGCCGTCGCCCTCCGGGCCGATGAACCGGGCGCAGCGGCCGTGTTCCGAGGCGGGCGTGCCGATGTACAGGTCGGCGCCGAGCGGTTCGGTGATCTCCGTACGCAGGAAGGTGCCGAGCGGGACCCCGGTGATACGGCGGACGACCTCGCCGACCAGGAAGCCGAAGCTGACGGCGTGGTAGCCCTGGGCGGTGCCCGGCTCCCACCACGGTTCGGTGGCGGCCAGTACGGCGCAGGTCTTCTCCCAGTCGTACACGTCCTCGGCCGTCAGCGGCTCCCGGGGGCGATCAGGCCCGCGCGGTGCGAGAGCAGCCAGCGCACCGGCACGTCGCCCTTGCCGGCCTGCGCGAACTGTGGCCAGTAGCGGGCGACGGGCGCGTCCAGGTCCAGTTCGCCGCGGTCGGCGAGCAGATGGGCGCACAGGGCGGTCAAGCCCTTGCTCGTCGAGTACACGGTGACCAGCGTGTCGCGCTCCCACGGGCGGTTCTCGTCGGCGTCCGCGAGCCCGCCCCACAGGTCGACGACGGGCTCCCCGTCCAGCCACACCGAGACCGCGGCGCCCACCTCACCGCGTTCGGCGAAGTTGCGCGCGAACTCGGCCCGTACGTTCTCGAACTGGGGGGCACAGGTGCCCTGAACGGCTGCGGTCACGGTCGGCGGCTCCTCACGCGGGCTGCATGGTTGCCTCGGCAACCTAACTCTGGGCCGTGGCCCCGTCCAGGATGCCGCTGGGCACTTGGACGGCCCTTGGCGCGTTTCCGTCGTCGGAGAGTCGTCGGAGAGTCGTCGGAGAGTCGTCGGAGAGTCGTCGGAGAGTCGTCGGAGGGGCGCCGGAGCGCCCTCAGCGCCCTCAGATGCCGTCAGACCGCCCTCACCCCGCCCTCACACCGCCGTCCGCTCCCGGTGCGACGTGTCCTCGTCCAGCAGCCGCGCCGCCATGTTGTCCAGCGCCCGCGCCAGCCGGGCGCGGTCCTCGGGGTCCTCCGCGGTCCAGCCCTCCAGCCGCTCGTCCAGCCACTCGCGCCAGGCGACGATCAGCCGGTCGATCTCGGTGCGGCCCGTCTCGGTCAGGTCCAGCCGGCCGCC
The DNA here is from genome assembly GCF_003865155.1 of Streptomyces paromomycinus. NCBI lineage: Bacteria > Bacillati > Actinomycetota > Actinomycetes > Kitasatosporales > Streptomycetaceae > Streptomyces > Streptomyces paromomycinus. The sequence continues at coordinate 5,785,840 of NZ_BHZD01000001.1, forward strand.
GTCCCCGTACCGCGCGTACCCGGCGGACACCACGCGGGTGAAGACCGGCTCCAGCACCTCGTCCGGCATCCGGTGCGCCTGCGCGACGGCCGCCGGCGACGTCTCACCGTGGATGCGCGTACGCCAGTGGATCTGGCCCAGCGCCCACGCCTGGCCGGGCGTGAGCGGGCTGCCGGACACGGCCAGCACCTCCAGGCTCACCGGCCCCTCCGCCTTGCGCATCGCCCGCGCCACCGCACGCTCCAACTGCTGGTCGGAGTCGGTGGAGTCGGGCGCGGCGAAGCCCTCGCCGAGGTCGCCGGCGGCCGCCCGCGCGCTGTCGCGCAGCGGCACCTCCTTGAGGAACCACGCCACCACGAACCCGGCCAGCGCGACCGGCACCACCCACTGGAAGACATGATTGACGGTGTCGGCGTACGCGTCGATCACCGGCCTGGCCTGCGCGTTGGGCAGGCGATGCAGGGCCTGCGGGCTGGCGGCGGCCTCCGGCGGCACGCCCGGCGACTTCGCCAGCGCGGCCTTCAGGTCGGGGTCGAGGCGGTTGCTGTAGAGGGTGCCGAAGACGGCCGTGCCGAAGGAGGAGCCGAGGGTACGGAAGAAGGTCACGCCGGAGGTCGCCGAGCCCAGCTCGTGGTAGTCGACCGTGTTCTGCACGGCGATCGTCAGCACCTGCATCGCCAGCCCGATGCCGAGGCCGAGGACGAACATGTACAGCGATTCGAGCCAGACGCCGGTGTCCGCGCCCATGGTCGACATCAGGTACAGGCCGAGCGCCATCACCCCCGTACCCACGATGGGGAAGACCCGGTAGCGGCCGGTGCGGCTGACGACGACGCCGGAGAGCATCGAGGTGCCCAGCAGCCCGGCGACCATCGGCAGCGTCCGGACACCCGACATCGTCGCCGAAACCCCGTCGACGAACTGCAGGTACGTCGGCAGGTACGTCATCGCGCCGAGCATCGCGAAGCCGACGATGAAGCTGAGCACCGAGCAGACCGTGAAGACCGGGTTGCGGAACAGATGCATCGGGAGCATCGGCTCCTTGGCCCGCAGCTCCACGAAGACGAAGGCCGCCAGCAGCACCACCGACCCCGCGAACAGGCCGATGATGGCGGGCGATCCCCAGGCGTACTCGTTGCCGCCCCACTCCAGGCCCAGCACCAGACCGGAGGCGCCCAGCGCGACCAGCACGATGCCGATGTAGTCGATCACCGGGCGGACCGCGGCCCGTACGACGGGCACCGTACGCGCCGCCATCACGACCATCACGATCGCGATGGGAATGTTGACGTAGAAACACCACCGCCAGGACGCGTGGTCGGTGAACAGGCCGCCCAGCGTGGGCCCGACGACCGTCGTCACCCCGAAGACGGCGCCCAGCGCGCCCTGGTACTTGCCGCGTTCGCGCAGCGGGATGACGTCCGCGATCAGCGCCATCGCGGTGACCATCAGACCACCGCCGCCGACGCCCTGCACGGCGCGGGCCACGACCAGCATCAGCATCGAGGCCGAGGCACCGGCCAGGATCGAGCCGCCGACGAAGACCACCGCGCTGACCTGGAAGATGATTTTCCGGCCGAAGAGGTCGCCGAACTTGCCGACCAGCACCGTCGCCACGGTCTCCGCCAGCAGGTACGCCGTCACCACCCACGCCATGTGCCCGCCGCCGCCCAGGTCCGCGACGATCGTGGGCAGCGCGGTGGACACGATCGTCTGGTCCAGGGCGGCCAGCAGCATGCCGAGCACGATCGTGGTGAAGACGAGGTTGGTACGGCGGCGGCTGAGCGCGGGCGGGGTGCTGCGCGCTTCGGGGGCGGAGGCGTGCGCGGCGGCCGTGGTCATGGACCAAGCCTTTGCGCCAATGCCCCGCTTCGCCACCTTTTGCTGCTGTGGGGGTGACGCGGCCGTGGCCGTTTCGCGCCCCGAGCGCTCTTGCGACCCGTTTGCAGTACGGCCACGATGAAGGGATTGCGCGGCTGAGCGGAGACTCTCATGCACGTACCCGACGGATTCATCGACGCCCCCGTCTCGGCCGCCACCGGCATCCTCGCCGCTGCCGCCGTCGCCGTCAGCCTGCGCGGCGCCCGCCGCGAACTGGGCGGCCACGGACCGCACGCCGGACTCGGCGCCGAACGCACCGCGCCCCTCGCCGGCCTGGTCGCCGCCTTCATCTTCGCCGTCCAGATGCTCAACTTCCCCGTCGCCGCCGGGACCAGCGGCCACCTGCTCGGCGGCGCGCTGGCAGCCATCCTCGTCGGCCCGTACACGGGCGTGCTCTGCGTCTCCGTCGTGCTGCTCATGCAGGCCGTGCTCTTCGCGGACGGCGGGCTGACCGCGCTCGGCGTCAACATCACCGACATGGCGGTGGTGACCACCGTCGTCGCGTACGGGATCTTCCGCGGCCTGGTGAAGGCGCTGCCGCGCGGCCGCCGCGCGGTGACGGCCGCCTCCTTCGTGGCCGCCGTGGTCTCCGTACCGGCCGCGGCCGCCGCCTTCACCGGGCTGTACGCGCTGGGCGGCACCACCGACGTACCGATCGGCACCGTCTTCGCGGCGATGACCGGCGTGCACGTCCTCATCGGCATCGGCGAGGCCGCCATCACCGCACTCACCGTCGGTGCGGTCCTCGCCGTGCGCCCCGACCTCGTGTACGGGGCGCGCGGGCTGGCCAAGCCGCTCCGGCTGCGGACTTCCCCCTTGGCCGGGCCCGCGGCGGAAGCGGGGGAGCGACAGCCGGAACCGGCGGGCCCGGCCCGGCCCGCCGCCCGGCGCTCGGCCCGCCGCGTCTGGCTGGCCGGCGTCGCCGTCGCGCTCGTCTGCGCGGGCGGCGTCAGCTACTACGCCTCCGCCAGCCCGGACGGCCTGGAGAAGGTCGCCGAGGATCAGGGCATCGACGCCAAGGCCGAGGAGCACGCCGCGAAGGACTCGCCGCTGGCCGACTACAGCGTCAAGGACATCGCGAACCCCCGGATCTCGGGCGGGCTCGCCGGAGTGATCGGGGTGGGCGCGACGCTGGCCGTCGGCACCGGCGTCTTCGTGGTCGTACGGCGGCGTCGCGGCGCGGCCCGGGACGCCGCCGGGGCGGACACCGATGCCGGAGCCGCCGCCGGGGCCGGGACCGACGCCGCCACCGGGGCCGGGGCCGGGGCCGACGCCGCCACCGGGGCCGGGGCCGGGGCCGCCACCGGACGCGGGGACGCCCCGGCGCCCCCGCGGCACAGCCCGGAATCGGCCTGACATGGGCGCCGGGCACGCCCACAAGCTCTACCGGCACGGGCACTCGCCGGTGCACGCCCTGCCACCGCACTGCAAGATCGCGGCGGTGCTCTGCTTCGTCCTGACCGTCGTCGCCACCCCGCGCACCGCCGTCTGGACCTTCGCCCTGTACGCGCTGCTGCTCGCCGCGGTCGCGGCGGCGGCCCGGGTGCCCGCCGGGTTCCTGCTCAAGCGGCTGCTCATCGAGGTGCCGTTCGTGGCCTTCGCGGTCCTGATGCCGTTCGTCGCCACCGGGCCGCGCGTCCACATCCTGGGGACGGCGCTGAGCGAGCCCGGACTCTGGGGCGCCTGGAACATCCTCGCCAAGGGCACGCTGGGCGTCGCCGCCTCCGTCCTGCTCGCCGCCACCACCGACCTGCGCGGCCTGCTCCTCGGCCTGCAACGGCTGCGGATGCCGCCGCTGCTCGTCCAGATCGCCTCCTTCATGATCCGCTACGGCGACGTGATCGCCGACGAGCTGCGGCGGATGCGCGTCGCCCGTCTCTCCCGCGGCTTCGAGGCGCGTGGCGTCCGCCACTGGGGCGTCCTCGCCAAGTCCGCGGGCGCCCTGTTCATCCGCTCCTACGAACGCGGCGAACGCGTCCACCTCGCCATGGTCAGCCGCGGCTGCACGGGCACCTTGCCCGTACCGGACGCCGCCGCGGCGACCGGCGCCCAGTGGACCCGCGCCGCCGCCCTGCCCGCCGCCGCCCTCGCCGTATGCCTGCTGGGATGGACCCTTTGAACGACCGAGCGACCGCACCCGTCACCACCACGCCCGTCACCACCGCACCCGTACCGCCCCCGGAAGCCCCCGCGCCCTCCCTGGAGGTCGCCGGGCTCGCCTACGCCTACCCCGACGGACACCAGGCCCTCTACGGTGTCGACCTGACCGTCGCCCGCGGCGAGCGGGTCGCCCTGCTCGGGCCCAACGGCGCGGGCAAGACCACCCTCGTCCTGCACCTGAACGGCATCCTCACGCCCGGCGCCGGCACCGTCACGGTCGCCGGGCTGCCCGTCACCCGCCGCCACCTCGCCGAGGTCCGCCGCCGCGTCGGCATCGTCTTCCAGGACCCCGACGACCAGCTCTTCATGCCCACCGTCCGCGAGGACGTCGCCTTCGGGCCCGCCGCGGCCGGACTGCGCGGCGCCGAACTGGCGGCGCGGGTCACCGAGGCGCTCGGCCGCGTCGGCATGGCGGAGTACGCCGGCCGCCCGCCGCACCACCTCTCCTTCGGGCAGCGCCGCCGGGTCGCGGTCGCCACCGTCCTCGCGATGCACCCCGAGATCCTCGTCCTGGACGAGCCGTCCTCCAACCTCGACCCCGCCTCCCGCCGCGAACTCGCCGACATCCTGCGGGCGTTGGACGTCACGGTGCTGATGGTCACGCACGACCTGCCGTACGCGCTCGAACTGTGCCCGCGCGCCGTCGTGCTGTCCGACGGCGTCATCACCGCCGACGGGCCCACCCAGCACCTGCTGAGCGACACGGAACTGATGACCGCGCACCGACTCGAACTGCCCTTCGGATTCGACCCGCGCTCTGTGACGATCCCCACGCCCTGACCGCACCCCCGCACACCGCGTCCGCCGCCGCCCCTGGTCACCAGCACTGATCCGCGCGTTGCACCATTGATAGGTCACAAACGCGACGGATGAGTGGGAAGCGGGAAACAGTGGTGGACGTCCAGGGCACGGTCGCGGACGGCTTCGAGCCGGTCCGGGACGCCTTTGCGGCCAACTTCGCGCGGCGCGGCGAGCGCGGCGCGGCTGTCGCCGTCTACCGGCACGGGCGCAAGATCGTCGACCTGTGGGGCGGCAGCCGGGACGCCGACGCCCCCGCGGACGGCGGCGCCCCCTGGGCGGCGGACACCGCCCAGGTCGTCCGCTCGGCCACCAAGGGCGTCGCCGCGATCGTCCCGCTCCTGCTGCACCAGCGCGGCCTGCTCGACCTGGACGCGCCCGTCGGCACGTACTGGCCCGAGTTCAAGGCCGCCGGCAAGGACCGCGTCCTGGTCCGCCACCTCCTCTCGCACCGCGCCGGGCTGCCCGTCCTGGACACCCCGCTCACCCCGGAACAGGCCGTCGACGGCGTCAGCGGCCCCGCCGCCCTCGCCGCCCAGGCCCCCGCCTGGACCCCCGGCACCGAGCACGGCTACCACGCCCAGACCTACAGCTGGCTGCTGGCCGAACTGGTACGCCGGGTCACCGGCCGCACCATCGGCACCTGGATCGCCGACGAGATATCCGGCCCCCTCGGCCTGGAACTGTGGGTCGGCGCCCCCGCCGACGCGCTCGCCCGCACCGGCCGTCTGGCCGACGTCGAGGCACCGGCCCCGCCCGCCGCGGCCGGACTGCGCGTCCGCCCCAAGCGCAGCGTCACCGACGCCTACCGCGACCCCGCCTCCCTCACCCGGCGCGCCTTCGGCGCCATCACCCCGGCCCCCGACGAGAACGCCGAGGCCTACCGCGCCGCCGAACTCCCCGCCTCCAACGGCATCGCCACCGCCCGCGCCCTGGCCCGCTGCTACGCGGCGCTCATCGGCCCCGTCGACGGCCACCCCCGCCTCTTCGCGCCCGCCACCCTCACCCTGGCCCGTACGGAGGAGTCCGCGGGCCCCGACCGCGTCCTCGTGGTCAACACCCGCTTCGGCCTCGGCCACATGCTGCACGGCCCCGCCGCGCCCCTCCTGGGCCCCGGCTCCTTCGGCCACCCCGGCCGCGGCGGCTGCCTCGCCTTCGCCGATCCCGAGTCCGGTACGGCCTTCGGCTACGTCACCAACGGGATGCAGCAGAACGTGACGGCCGACCCGCGGGCCCAGGCGCTGGTACGGGGGCTGCGGGCGGCGCTGGAGGGCTGAGCGCGCGGTACGGACGTGTCGTGAGGGACGGGAGGGGCACCCGTACGCCTGACACGTCCGCCCACCTCAAGGAGTCGGCATGGCCGAGCAGCGCAAGACGAAGGACCCCCGGGAGGCCGGGCCCGACGAGGACAAGCCGAAGCCGCTGGACAGCGAGCGGGACCGCAGCGCCGAGGAGGTCAACGCGGACCAGCCGTCCGTACGCGGCGAGAAGCCGAAGCCGGCGCCGAAGCGGTACTGACCGCCGCTGCCGTGACCTGCCGGGCCGGTACCGACGCCCTCTGTTGCCCGTGGGACGCATGCGCCAAGGTGGGCGCATGAGGCGATTCGACGGCTACCGCGTACTGATCACCGGCGCCGGCCAGGGCATCGGCGAGGCCACCGCCCGGCGGCTCGCCACCGAGGGCGCCCAGGTCCTGGTCACCGACCTGGACGGGGAGCGGGCCGGGCGGGCGGCGGCCGCCATCCGGGACAGCGCCGACGTACGCGACAGCGGCGGCACCGCCGAGGCGCTCGCCTGCGACGTCGCGGACCGTACCGCCGTCGAGGCGGCCGTCGCACATGCCGTACGGCGCTTCGGCGGGCTCGACGTGCTGGTCAACAACGCCTGCCGCTGCACCCCCGACGCACCGCTCTTCGACGGCCAGCGGGACGAGGACTGGGCCGGCGACCTGGACGTCACCCTCAACGGCGCGTACCGCTGCGCCCGCGCCGCCCTGCCCCACCTGGCCGCCGCGGGCGGCCGCGGCGCGATCGTCAGCGTCGGCTCGGTCAACGGCGAGCAGGACTTCGGCAACCACGCCTACAGCGCCGCCAAGGCGGGACTGGCCTCGCTCACCCGTACCCTCGCGGGCGAGGCGGCCGGGCGGGGTGTACGGGTCAACTTGGTCGCGCCCGGCACGGTGGACACCCCCAACTGGGGCGACCGCCCCGAAGCGCTGGAGCGCGCCGCGGCCGAGTACCCCCTGGGCCGCGTCGGCCGACCCGCCGACATCGCCGCCGCCGTGGCCTTCCTGGCCTCCGCCGACGCCGCCTGGATCACCGGCGTCACGCTCCCGGTGGACGGCGGCATCCTGATCGCCAACACGTCCCTGAGCCGGGCGCTGCACAGCGGCGGCCCGGAAGCGGCCCGCTAGCGCAGCATCAGCGCGATGCCCACCACCATCAGCCCCGCCGCCGCGAGACGCGGGGCGCCGAAACGTTCCTTGAAGAACAGGGTGCCGATGGCCGCGCCCACGATGATCGAGGATTCCCGGAGCGCGGCGATCGGCGCCAGGTCGGCCCGCGTCTGGGCCCACAGGACCAGGCCGTACGCGAAGACGGACAGCACCCCGCCGGCCGCGCCGCGCAGGGCCACCGGGCGCAGCTGGGCCGGCAGCAGCCGGCGCCGGGTGGCGAGCGCGTACACGGGGATCGCCAGGCCTTCGAGGATCATCAGCCAGCCGATGTAGCCGAGCGAGGTGCCGGAGGCGCGGACGCCGATGCCGTCCACCGTCGTGTACGAGGCGATGGCCAGCCCGGTGGCGAGGGCCGCGACGACGGCCGGCCAGTGCGGCTTCGTGCCGGAGCCCCGGATGCCCCACAGCGCCAGGCCGACCAGGCCCGCCGAGGCGAGCACCACACCGGCCAGCGCCCAGGCGTCGGGCACCTCCCCGACGAAGACGGCGGCCAGGACCGTGACGACGAGCGGCGCGGTGCCCCGCGCGATGGGGTACATCTGCCCGAACTCGCCCATCCGGAAGGACTGCATCAGCAGCACCTGGTAGACGATGTGCAGCACGGTGGAGCCGGCGAGCGGGAGCCAGGCGGCGGGCGCGGGCAGCGGCGCGAAGCAGGCCAGCACCGCGCCGCAGACCGCACCGCCGCCGCCGACCAGCGTGAAGGCGATCAGCTGGTCCTCGATGTGGTGCGCGATCGCGTTCCAGCTGGCGTGGGTGACGGCGGCGGTCAGGACCGCCGCGACGACCAGGGGGCTCATGCGGCGCGCTCGCGCACGTCGGCCGCCCGGTTCCGCACGTACGGGGCCGGGAGCCCGGGGGCGGCGCCGGGGGCCGGTGGGCGGGGAGCTTCATGACCGTTCGGGAAATGGCGCATGACCCGCACGCTAGCTGTAGCTGTACGGGCCATGCGATGGTGCGCGGGCGGGGTGGGGGAGATCACCCCGGGGGGCGGCCCGGGGCACCACGGGAGGGCGCCCCGGGGCGGCGGGTCTCAGCCCGCCGACAGGATCGACCGGACCACCGGCCCGGCGTTCGAGCCGCCGTGGCCGCTGGCCGGGACGACGGCGGCCGCCGCGATGTCGCCGCGGTAGGCGGTGAACCAGGCGTTCGGCTTCTCCTGCCCGTCGACCTCGGCCGAGCCGGTCTTCGCGCCGATGTCACCGCTGAGCCCGGACATCGCCTCCGCCGCCGTGCCGGACGTGGCGGTCAGCTTCATCAGCGACTTCACCGCGGCCGCGGTGTCCGGCTTCATCGCGCGCGGCGCCTTGGCCAGCGCCCGGCCGTCCAGCGACGGCGCGACGATGTACGGCTGGTGGAAGCCGCCGTTCTGCACGGTCGCGGCGACGGAGGCGACGGTCAGCGGGTTCATCCGCACCCCGCCCTGCCCGATCAGCGAGGCGGCCATCTGCGCGTCGCTCTGCACCGGCACCGCGCCGTCGAAGGTCGGGATGCCGGTCTGCCAGTTCAGGCCGATGCCGAAGACGTCCCTGGCCTGCTTGGTCAGGTCGTCGTCGGCGAGCTTGGGCGCCATGGAGATGAAGGCGTTGTTGCAGGACGCGGCGAAGCTCTGGGCGAAGGTGCCGTTCTTGATCTCGGTCTTGTTCAGGTTCTGGAACTTCCAGCCGCCGACCGTCACGAACTTCTCGCACGGGTGCGGCTTGTCCGGCGCCGTCAGGCCCTTGTCGATGAGCATCGAGGCCGTCACGACCTTCATCGTCGAGCCGGGCGCCAGCGAGCCCTGGGTCGCCGTGTTGAAGCCCTTCTCCGGGGAGTTGGCGATGGCCAGGATCTCGCCGGTGCTCGGCTTGAGAGCCACCGCGGACGCCTTCGGCTTGCCCTTGACCGCCTTCTCCGCCGCCGCCTGCACCTTGGCGTCCAGGGTGGTCTTCAGGGTGCCCGGCGTGCCCTTGGAGAGCACCTTCAGCGTCTCGTCGGGCCGCTGCGTCGCCTTGTCACCGGCGGCCCGGTGGACGGACAGCTCCACGCCGGGCTTGCCGTCCGTCTTCTTGCCGTACTTGTCGCGCAGGCTGTCCAGCACCCCGGCCAGCGCCGGGTGCGCCTCCTTGGTCAGCTCGGCGCCGTTGCGGTCCACGGCCTTGATGGGCGGCGCCTCGGCCTCGCCGGTACGCAGCACGTCGCCCTTGCCGAGCTTCGGGTGCAGGATGCCCGGGGCCCAGGCGATCCGCGGCTCGCCGGTCTCCTTGTCACGCTTGACGGTCAGTGAGGTGCCGTACGAGAAGGGAGCCTTCAGGTTCTTGTACGAGATCTGCGCGGCGACCGTGTAGGCGACCTTGTCGCCGGTGGCCTTGCCCGGGGTGAGCTTCAGGTCCGTGAAGTGGGTCTGCTTCGGGTACGCGGCCAGGCCGGCGGCGGCCGCCTTCGCGTCGTCCGTGAGGGCGGCGGCCTTGTCGGCGGCGCCCGCCTTCCAGGCGTCCAGGAACTTCCCCGCGGTGTCGCTGACTTCGTCGGCGGACAGCGGACCGGACTTCACCTCGGGCGCCGCGTCACCGGGCTTGCCGTCCCGGGCCGCGCGGACCTCCTGGGCCGGATCGCCGTCGCCGGACCCGCCGAGCAGCGTGTAGCCGCCGACGCCGCCCACGACCAGGGCCACCGCCCCACCGATCAGCCCGTACCTCACCTCACGGCGCATGTCGCCGATCCCCTCCCGAATCCTCGTTCTTCAGCACGCACACAAGAACGTGCAGCGCACTCTATGGGACACGGGGTACGGGAGTGAGTTCCGGCCCTGTGACGCGGGCGACCCCGGCCGGGGCCGCGGCGCCTCAGGTGTGCGGCTGCTGCAGGGGCGGCCGGCGCTGCCAGCGCTGGGCGGCGACGACCTCCACCGGACTGATCCGGAAGACCGTGGTCTTCTGCCCGTCGACCTCGGTCGTGGCCTGGAGGCCCGGGGCGTCGCCGAGCAGCGGGTTGTTGTTCTCCTGCCAGGTCAGCCCCGGGTAGTGCTGCCGCTCCGCCCAGGTCTCGGCCTCCTCCCTGGCCTGCTCCATGTCGAGGAACGCGGCGAGAGCCAGCTCCTTGCACGCGGGCGCGACAGTGCGCAGCGCGCCGTGGTCCTCGACCTGTTCCGGCTTGTTGTGCTCGATGACGTAGACGATCTTCGGTGTGCTCAACTACGGTCCCTCCCTGCCCGTCCGGGCCCCAGGACATCGATCGGCATTGACCGGCATCGTTCGATGACGGCCAAGTATGACCGCCGACCCTGCGCGGACGGCGCTTTCGGCGTACGGGTCCCGGCCGTGTCGTCCCCCGGGCCCGGGTGACGATGGACGACGACGCCCCGCCCCAAGGGGACGAGTGCCCCGCCCGGCGCGCCGGACGCCAATCAGCCCGCCATCGGCCCCCGATACGCCGGCCGCCCGCACGAGGACCGACTCGACCGCCGGCCGCCCGCCGCGCTCTTGCGCAAGCCCCCGGTCTCCGGGCGAAGCGCCCTGAGCCGGTACGATCACCTGCCCTGTTCCGGTGCACCCGCCGCACCCCCGTGCCGACCGGGTGCGGAAAGGAGTCACCCATGTCCCCGGAAGAAATCGTCGACGGCCAGCTGGCGGCCTACAACGCCGGCGACCTCGAAAAGTTCCTCAGCTACTACGCCGAGGACGTACCCGTGTACGCCTTCCCCTCGGGCGAGATACTCACCGACCGCTCGGGCCCCGCCTTCCGCGAGCGCTACGCCAAGCTCTTCGCCGCCAGCCCCGAGCTGCACGCCGAACTCGTCTCGCGCGTCACCCAGGGCCGCATCGTCATCGACCAGGAGCGCGTGACCGGCTTCATGGGCGACGAGGAGCGCACCGCCGTGGCTCTCTACGAAGTGGGCGCCCAGCGCATCGAGCGGGTCTGGTTCGCGACCTGACCCGCCCGCCCGCCGAGCACGGGCCCGCGGAGCCCGTCAGCGGTGCCCTAGACCCACGTGTCGAACCACATCCGGTTGTGCCAGGCGCTCTTGGGGATCGGCTGGCCCGTGTAGAGCGGGTAGAAGTAGATGAAGTTCCAGATGATGAGCAGGACAAGGACTCCGGCGCCGACCGCGCCGACCGCGCGCCGCCGTTCGCTCGACCCCGGCGGGCCGATGAGGGCGCCGATCATCATGGCCAGGGCCAGGCACACGAACGGCACGAACACCACCGCGTAGAACAGGAAGATCGTCCGGTCCTGGTACAGGAACCACGGCAGATAGCCCGCCGCGATGCCGCAGGCGATGGCGCCCGCCCGCCAGTCCCGCTTGAACAGCCAGCGGTAGAGCACGTACAGGATCGCGAAGCAGCCCGCCCACCACAGGAGCGGAGTACCCAGCGCGAGCACTTCCCGTGCGCAGCCCTCGGCCGCCTTGCAGCCGTCGTGCCCCATCTTGGGGTCCTCGTAGAAGTACGAGACGGGGCGGCCCTGGACCAGCCAGCTCCAGGGGTTGGACTGGTAGGTGTGCGGCGTGGACAGGCCCTTGTGGAAGTCGTAGACCTCCGTCTCGTAGTGCCACAGGCTGCGCAGCCAGTCCGGGAGCCACTGCCACCCGCCCGCCCGGCCCTCCGGCGTGGCGGTGGCCCAGTCGCGGTGGTAGCCGCCCTTGGTGACGATCCAGCCGGTCCACGTCACCAGGTACGCGGCCATGCCGACCACGACGGTCGAGACGAACGCGGGCACCACGTCCCGGCGCAGCACCGCGCGTACGGGGTGCCGGGCGCCGGCCGTGCGCCGCGCGGCCATGTCCCACAGCACCGACAGCAGGGCGAACGCCGCCAGGTAGTACAGGCCGTTCCACTTGCTCGCGGCGGACAGGCCCAGGCACAGTCCAGCCGCCAGCCGCCACGGCCGCCACCCCAGCCGCAGCCGGTCGCCCACCGTCTCGTCCGGCCGGGCCAGCCCGTCCGCGCCGACCGGCAGCGCCGCCGCCAGCCGCGCCCGGGTGCGGTCCCGGTCCACCAGCAGGCAGCCGAACGCCGCCACCACCCAGAACATGACGATGAGGTCCAGCAGCGCCGTACGGCTCATCACGAAGTGCAGCCCGTCCACCGCCAGCAGCACGCCCGCCAGGCAGCCCAGCGCCGTGGACCGCATCAGGCGGCGGCCGATGCGGCAGATCATCAGCACCGACAGGGTGCCGAGCAGTGCGACCACGAACCGCCAGCCGAAGGGGTTCATCCCGAACGCCCACTCGCCCAGCGCGATCATCCACTTGCCCAGCGGCGGATGGACGACGTAGGAGTGCTCGGGCGAGAGCAGGATCTCCGGCGGGTGCGCCACCAGCGCGTCGTTGGCGTTCTTCGCCCAGGTGCCCTCGTAGCCGTACTGGAGCAGCGACCAGGCGTCCTTGGGGTAGTACGTCTCGTCGAATATCACCTTCGCCGGACTGCCCAGGTTCCAGAACCGCAGCACGCCCGCGAAGAGCGCGACCAGCAGCGGACCGCCCCAGCCCGACCAGCGTGCCAGCCGGCCGGCGGCACCCGGGCCCAGCCCCAGGACCGTCCACACCCGCGTCCCCGGCTCGGGGAACGCCGGCACCAGCCGCTCGCGGGCGTCGGCCTGCGGCTGCCCGGCGTAGCCGAACCGGCGCAGCCTGCGCTGCCACCGCCGGGGCTGCCCGGCGGCCTCCTCCTCGGCGCGGTCTGCGTCTGTCGCGGTGTCACTCGTCACCGGCCCATCGTAGGGAAGCGGTCTGTGCGGAACGCGGGGGCCGCGCGGCCGGGCCCGCAGGACCGGTACGGGCGGGGCGTACGGGGCCGGTGAGCCGCGTGCGGCAGCCGCCGCCGGGACGCGCCGCGCCGTACGGCTGGGAGGATGGGGGCGTGACTGGAACGCTGGTACTTGCAGGGACGCCCATCGGCGACGTCGCGGACGCCCCGCCGCGGCTCGCCGCCGAACTGGCGGCGGCCGAGGTGATCGCCGCCGAGGACACCCGGCGGCTGCGCCGCCTGACCCAGGCGCTCGGCGTGCACACGACCGGCCGCGTCGTGTCGTACTTCGAGGGCAACGAGGCGGCCCGCACCCCCGAGCTGGCCGACGCCCTCGAAGCGGGCGCCCGCGTGCTGCTCGTCACCGACGCCGGCATGCCCTCGGTCTCCGACCCCGGCTACCGGCTGGTCGCCGCCGCCGTCGAACGCGGCGTCAAGGTCACCGCCGTACCGGGCCCCAGCGCGGTGCTCACCGCGCTCGCCGTCTCCGGCCTGCCCGTGGACCGGTTCTGCTTCGAGGGCTTCCTGCCGCGCAAGGGGGGCGAGCGCCGCTCCCGGCTGCGCGAGGTCGCCGACGAGCGCCGCACCCTCGTCTACTTCGAGGCCCCGCACCGCCTCGACGACACCCTCGCCGCGATGACCGAGGTCTTCGGCGCCGACCGCCGCGCCGCGGTCTGCCGCGAGCTGACCAAGACGTACGAGGAGGTCCGGCGCGGGCCGCTGGAGGAACTGGCCGCGTGGGCGGCGGACGGCGTACGCGGCGAGATCACCATCGTCGTCGAGGGCGCCCCCGAGACCGGCCCGCAGGACCTCGGCCCCGAGGAGCTTGTGCGTCGCGTACACGTCAGGGAGGAGGCGGGGGAGCGCCGCAAGGAGGCCATCGCGGCCGTCGCCGCCGAGACCGGCCTTCCCAAACGCGAGGTGTTCGATGCCGTCGTGGCGGCAAAGAATGCGGCGCGAACGGGACCGGCGGAAGGTAAATGACTAGCCTGGAAGGTAAAACGCGGGCCGCGCAGCGGGGCCGATTCTCTGTCCCCCGCCAAAACTGGGCCAACAGCTGACCGCCCTTGCTGCGCCACCGCCGGGGAAGGCGTCCACTGGGAGGTGGGACGTCCGTCCCCGGAGACCTTGTCCAGCGGGCAAGAGGAGCGGCTATGAGTGACATCGCGCGTACGCCGGGCAGCATCACCGCCGGCGCCCACCCCACCCCCCGTACCGACCCCCCGGCACACGAGGCGTACGCCTTCGCGTGCATGAGGTGCGGTCACGGCTGGGAGCAGTCGTACGAGATAACGCACCACGTCGACGCGGACGGGCGCGCGCACTGTGTGTACTACGCGGACGGCGAGCGCGTACCTTCCCCCCTGACCCGGCCCACCTGCCTGAACTGCGGCGCGCACGTCGTCCGCATCATGCGGGCCGGACAGGTCTCCATGGTCTCCAAGGCGATCGCGAGTCTGTACGAGCAGCCGTCGGCGGGCGCCGCCGAGGGCAACGCGGGCGCGGGCGCGGGAGCCGTCCCGCAGCAGAGCGGGAACAGTGGGGCCGGTGAGAACGCCGCCGAGGGCGGTGCCTCCGCGGACGGCCACCGCGAACGCCACCACTGGCACCTCGCCGACCTGCTGCACCCCTTCCAGCACCACCGCAGGTGAGCCCGCGGCCGCGGTCCCGGCCGGTGGCCGTCACCGGCCCCTCGTAGGATCGCGGCCATGAGCAAGAGCACCAAGGACGCGCCGCCGCCGCTGCCCGAACCGCTTCGGGTGCCGGTGGCGGACTCGCACACCCACCTGGACATGCAGGAGGGCACAGTCCCGGAAGCGCTGGCCAAGGCCGCCTCCGTGGGCGTGACCACCGTCGTCCAGGTCGGCTGCGACGTGAACGGCTCACGCTGGGCCGCCGAGACCGCCGCCGCGCACGAGGCCGTGCACGCGACGGTCGCGCTGCACCCGAACGAAGCGCCGCGGATCGTGCTCGGAGATCCGGAGGGCTGGTCACGCCAGGGCGCCCGCGAGGCCGGCGGGGACGCCGCCCTCGACGCCGCGCTCGCCGAGATCGACGCCCTCGCCGCCCTCCCGCACGTCCGCGGCGTCGGCGAGACCGGCCTGGACCACTTCCGCACCGGCCCCGACGGCATGGCCGCCCAGCAGCGCTCCTTCCGCGCCCACATCGAGATCGCCAAGCGGCACGGCAAGGCCCTGGTCATCCACGACCGCGAGGCCCACGACGACGTGTTGCGGATCCTGCGCGAAGAAGGCGCGCCGGACACCGTCGTCTTCCACTGCTACTCGGGCGACGCCGAGATGGCGAAGGTCTGCGCCGAGGCCGGGTACTTCATGTCCTTCGCGGGCAACGTCACCTTCAAGAACGCCCAGCCGCTGCGCGACGCCCTCGCCGTCGCCCCGCCCGAACTGGTGCTCGTCGAGACCGACGCGCCCTTCCTCACCCCCGCGCCGTACCGCGGACGGCCTAACGCCCCGTATCTCATTCCGGTCACGCTGCGGGCCATGGCCGAGGTCAAGGGAATGCCGGAGGACGCCCTGGCCAGCGCCGTCGCGGCGAACACGGCGCGCGCCTTCGGCTACTGAGGGGTTCGCGGAGACGGGCGCGGCACCATAGCGCGACGACACTGTGTAGCGGGTCCGCTTTGGAGAGTCACCCGCGCTCCGCTACATTCCGGGCCACACCCGGACCCGTGGCACGTGGAGCGTCGTGACTCATTCGCAGGGCAGCCACCACCTCGCGCACGGCGGACACGGACCCAGCACCGAGCCGCCGCGTGACGCAGCCGTCGAGAACCCCGACCCGTACGGGAGGTATGCGGCGTACGGCGACGGGGCGTACGGGACGCGCGGGGGACACGGGACGCAGAGCGAGTACGGGAGCTACAGCGCGTACGGCGAGTACGGGCCGTACGACGTGTACGAGACGTACGGTCCGTACGGAACGGGAGACCGGTACGAGCGCTACGACCCGGCGCGGGACGGCCGCGCCGCCCCCGCCCCGGCGTCCCCGTACCCGGCACGCGCCACCGAGGCCCCCCGGCCGCCGGAGGAAGCCCCGGGCGGCCCCGCGAACCCGCCCGGCGCGGACGAGACCTGGGAGACGCCCGCACCCGCCGGGCCGGCGCGGGTGCCCCACCAGGGGCCGCTGATCCCGCTGCGCGACGACCTGGCCGGCGTCCCCGCCCCCCGCGCCGGAGGCCGGGCCGCCGCCCGCCGCGCCTCCCGCGGCACCGCCCACCGCCGCGGCATGACCGGCCGGCTCAACGCCACCGACCGCCGCGGCGCCGACGGCACCGAAACCCGCCGCCGCCTGCTCCCGCAGGCCCTCGTCGTGGCCTTCCTGGCCGGTGGCACCTCCGCCTTCATCGCCCACGACAAGGCCGTCCGCATCGACGTCGACGGCGAACCCCGCACCCTGCACACCTTCGCCGCCGACGTCGGCGACCTGCTCGCCGACGAGGACGTCCCGGTCGGCGCGCACGACCTCGTCCAGCCCGCCGCCGACGCCGCGCTGACCAGCGGCGACGAGATCACCGTCCGCTACGGACGGCCGGTCCGCCTCACCCTGGACGGCGAACGCCGCCAGGTCTGGACGACCGCCGAGACCGTCGGCGGCGCGCTGCGCGGACTCGGCGTCCGCGCCGAGGGCGCCTACCTGTCCGCCGACCCCGCCCAGCGCATCGGCCGCAACGGCCTCGACCTCGACGTCCGCACCGAACGCAGCGTCACCTTCGTCGCCGACGGCCGCGAGCACACCGTCCGCACCAACGCGGCCACCGTCAGCGAGGCACTCGACCAGGCGGGCATCGTGCTGCGCGGCGAGGACATCACCTCCGTGGCGCCCGAGTCCTTCCCGCGCGACGGGCAGACCGTCTCCGTCCTGCGGATCACCGGCGCCGAGAAGGTCCGCGAGGTGACCATCCCGTTCGAGACCGTCAAGCAGGCCGACCCGGCGCTCTTCAAGGGCACCGAGACAGTGGTCCGCCAGGGACAGCCCGGCGTACGCCGCCTGACCTACGAGATCCGTACGGTCAACGGCGTCCAGCAGAAGCCCAAGAAGGTCGGCTCGGAGGTCGTCCGCGAGCCGCGCGACCGGATCGTGCACGTCGGCACCAAGCCGATGCCGATGAGCGTGGACGGGGCCGACCACCTGAACTGGGGCGCGCTCGCCCAGTGCGAGGCGGGCGGCCGCCCCGACGCGGTCGACGCGTCCGGCACCTACGGCGGCCTCTACCAGTTCGACACCGGCACCTGGCGCGGCCTCGGCGGCAACGGACGCCCCCAGGACGCACCGGCCAGGGAGCAGACCTACCGCGCCAAGAAGCTCTACATCAGCCGGGGCGCGAGCCCGTGGCCGGTGTGCGGGCGCAAGCTGCACGACTAGCGAGCCGCACGGCTGAGCGGGCGGGCAGCCCGGGGCGCGGTGGCCGCTGTCGCCGACCGCGGCCCGGGGCGCCGTAAGCTGCACGGGTGAGCAACAGCAGCCCCACCGACGAGCCCGGCCCCCTCCTGGGCGCCGCCGACATCCGCGAACTGGCCACCGCGCTGGGCGTCCGCCCCACCAAGCAGCGCGGCCAGAACTTCGTCATCGACGCCAACACCGTCCGGCGCATCGTGCGCACCGCCGAGGTGCGGCCGGACGACACCGTCGTCGAGGTCGGACCCGGGCTCGGCTCGCTGACCCTGGCCCTGCTGGAGGCCGCCGACCGGGTCACCGCCGTCGAGATCGACGACGTGCTGGCAGCCGCGCTGCCCGCCACCGTCGAGACCCGGCTGCCCGGCCGCGCCGACCGCTTCGCGCTCGTGCACAGCGACGCCATGCTCGTGCGGGACCTGCCGGGGCCCGCGCCCACCGCGCTGGTCGCCAACCTCCCGTACAACGTCGCCGTTCCTGTCCTGCTGCACATGCTCGCGACGTTCCCCACCATCGACCGCACCCTGGTCATGGTCCAGTCCGAGGTCGCCGACCGGCTCGCGGCCCGGCCCGGCAACAAGGTGTACGGCGTGCCGTCGGTCAAGGCCAACTGGTACGCCGAGGTCAAGCGGGCCGGCGCGATCGGGCGCAACGTGTTCTGGCCCGCGCCCAACGTCGACTCCGGGCTGGTCTCGCTGGTCCGCCGGGAGAAGCCGGTCGAGACCACCGCCAGTCGCGAACAGGTCTTCGCCGTGGTCGACGCGGCGTTCGCCCAGCGCCGCAAGACGCTGCGCGCCGCCCTGGCCGGATGGGCCGGGTCCGCTGCCGCCGCCGAGACCGCGCTGGTCGCCGCCGGCGTCTCGCCGCAGGCCCGGGGCGAGGCGCTGACCGTCGAGGAGTTCGCCCGCATCGCCGAGCACAAGCCCGTCCACGAGGGGAGCGCCGCGTGACCGACCGGCCCGCCGTCACCGTCCGCGTACCCGCCAAGGTCAACGTGCAGCTCGCCGTCGGCGGCGCCCGCCCGGACGGCTTCCACGACCTGGCCAACGTCTTCCTGGCCGTCGGCCTGTACGACGAGGTCACCGCCACCCCGGCCGACGCCCTGCGGATCACCGCGACCGGCCCGGACACCGACCGCGTCCCCCTGGACCGTACGAACCTGGCCGCCCGCGCCGCGGAACTCCTCGCCGCCCGGCACGGCATCGCGCCCGACGTGCACCTGCACATCGCCAAGGACATCCCCGTCGCGGGCGGCATGGCCGGCGGCAGCGCGGACGCGGCGGGCGCCCTGGTGGCGTGCGACGCGCTGTGGGGCACCGGTGCCACCCGCGAGGAGCTGCTCGCGATCTGTGCCGAGCTGGGCAGTGACGTGCCGTTCTCGCTGGTGGGCGGGGCGGCGCTGGGCCGTGGGCGCGGCGAGCTGCTGACGCCGCTGGAGGTGGGCGGCACGTTCCACTGGGTCTTCGCGGTGGCCGACGGCGGCCTGTCCACCCCGGCCGTCTACGCCGAGTTCGACCGCCTCACCGAAGGCGTGAGCGTCCCCGCCCCGGAAGCGTCCCCGGCCCTGCTCGACGCGCTGCGCACCGGCGACCCGACCGCCCTGGCCCCCGCCCTCGCCAACGACCTCCAGCCCGCCGCGCTCTCCCTGCGCCCGTCGCTGGCCGCCACCCTCACGGCGGGCACCACCGCCGGAGCCCTGGCCGCCCTGGTCTCCGGCTCGGGCCCCACCACGGCCTTCCTCGCCAAGGACGCCGACACGGCCGCCTCGGTGGCCGACGCCCTGCTGACCTCCGGCACCTGCCGGGCCGCCCGGGTGGCGGCGGGACCGGTACCCGGCGCGACGGTCGTCTGAGGCCGTCCAAGGAGCGGGGGCGTGTGCGGCACCCCGGCCACCCCCGCGGCGCGCGGGGCCCCGGTTCGCACTCCCGCGCGGGAAGCACGCGGGGAAAAGCCTCCGGGGGCCGGACTAGGCTGTCGGGAGGACCCCGACCGATGGAGTGAAGTGTGGCCGTCAACCTCGTCAATCTGGAAGCCGTGGGCAAGGTGTACGGGACCCGTGCACTGCTCGACGGTGTTTCCCTGGGTGTCAATGAGGGGGACCGGATCGGCGTCGTGGGGCGTAACGGCGACGGCAAGACGACCTTGATCCGGATCCTCGCGAAGCTGGAGGACGCCGACGACGGCCGGGTGACGCACAACAGCGGACTGCGGCTCGGCGTGCTGACCCAGCACGACTCGCTGGACCCGGCCGCGACCGTGCGCCACGAGGTCATCGGCGACCTCGCGGACCACGAGTGGCGGGGCAACGCCAAGATCCGGGACGTGCTGACCGGGCTGTTCGGCGGGCTGGACCTGCCGGGGCTGGGGCAGGGCCTGGACACCGTGATCGGCCCGCTGTCCGGTGGTGAGCGCCGCCGGATCGCGCTGGCGAAGCTGCTGATCGCCGAGCAGGACCTGATCGTGCTGGACGAGCCGACGAACCACCTGGACGTCGAGGGCATCTCCTGGCTCGCCCGCCACCTGCGCGAACGCCGGTCGGCGCTGGTGTGCGTCACCCACGACCGCTGGTTCCTGGACCAGGTGTGCACCCGGATGTGGGACGTGCAGCGCGGCGACGTCCACGAGTACGAGGGCGGCTACAGCGACTACGTCTTCGCCCGTGCCGAGCGTGAGCGGATCGCCGCCAGCGAAGAGGCCAAGCGGCAGAACCTGATGCGCAAGGAGCTGGCCTGGCTGCGCCGGGGCGCTCCGGCGCGTACCAGCAAGCCGCGGTTCCGTATCGAGGCGGCCAACGAGCTGATCGCGGACGTGCCGCCGCCGCGGGACACCGCCGAGCTGATGAAGTTCGCGAACTCCCGGCTGGGCAAGACCGTCTTCGAGCTGGCGGACGTGACCGTGCAGGCCGGGCCCAAGGTGCTGCTCAAGCATCTGACCTGGCAGCTCGGGCCGGGCGACCGGATCGGTCTGGTCGGGGTGAACGGCGCGGGCAAGACGTCGCTGCTGCGGGCACTGGCCGAGGCGGCGCGTACGGAGGGCGAGGCGCAGCCGGCCGCGGGGAAGATCGTGGTCGGCAAGACGGTGAAGCTGGCCTACCTGTCGCAGGAGGTCGCGGAGCTGGACCCGGCGCTGCGGGTGCTGGAGGCCGTGCAGCGGGTACGGGAGCGGGTGGACCTCGGCAAGGGCCGGGAGATGACCGCGGGCCAGCTGTGCGAGAAGTTCGGCTTCACCAAGGAGAAGCAGTGGACGCCGGTCGGCGACCTGTCGGGCGGTGAGCGGCGGCGGCTGCAGATCCTGCGGCTGCTGATGGACGAGCCGAACGTGCTGTTCCTGGACGAGCCGACCAACGACCTGGACATCGAGACGCTGACGCAGCTGGAGGACCTGCTCGACGGCTGGGCGGGCTCGCTGGTGGTCATCAGCCACGACCGGTACTTCGTCGAGCGGACCACCGACCGGGTGTTCGCGCTGCTGGGCGACGCGACGCTGCGGATGCTGCCGCGCGGTCTGGACGAGTACCTGGAGCGGCGCCAGAAGGTGATCGACGCGGCGGCGCCCGCGTCCGCTCCGGCACCGGAGGCGCCGAAGCAGAAGCCGGCCGCCGTGACGCGGGCGGCGCAGAAGGAGCTGCAGAAGATCGAGCGGCAGCTCGACCGCATCGGCGAGAAGGAGGCGAAGCTGCACGCGCAGATCGCCGAGCACGCGACGGACTTCGAGAAGGTCGCGGGGCTGGACGCACAGCTGCGGGAGCTGGTGGGCGAGCGGGAGGAGCTGGAGATGCGGTGGCTGGAACTGGCGGAGGACGCGTAGCGGGGCACGCGTGGCGAAGGAGCCGCTACCGCCGGAGCCGGCCACGATCGATCGGCTCCGGCGCCTCTCCTGTCACATTCGGCCAAGAAACTGTGTGTAACCAACCATGACTGGCCGGGATTTCAGCATTACGACAGGCATCTTCCCCTTAGGGGGCGCGCAACGTCGAACAAGCGTGTAGCTTCCGGGGGCAAGGGGCCTGGCGAGGGCCGGGGGGCTGGGCTCGCCGGGGAATTTGGGGGGTTGCTGCAATGGGCGTGCGGCTGATGGTGGTCGACGATCACCGACTGCTCGCCGAGGCACTCGCCTCGGCCTTGAAACTGCGCGGCCACCGCGTGCTCGCGGCGGCCGCCCCGAGCGCCGGGGCGGCGGATCTGGTGGTGAGCCGGGCGCCCGAAGTGTGCCTGCTGGGCACGGCGTCCCCGGCCGAGCCGGGCGCCTTCGACCCGGTCGTACGGATCAAGAAGGAGCGGCCGCAGGTCGCGGTCGTGGTGCTCGGCCCGGTGCCCAACCCGCGCGGTATCGCGGCCGCCTTCGCCGCGGGCGCCTCCGGCTACGTACGCCACGACGAGCGCATCGAGGGCGTGGAACGCGCCATGATGAAGGCGCGGGCCGGGGAGGCGGCGATCGCGCCGCAGTTGCTCCAGCAAGCCTTCGAGGAGCTGCTGCATCCGGCGGCGCAGCCCGACGACGAGGGCGCCCGGCTGCTCCAGATGCTCACGCCGCGCGAGGTCGAGGTGCTGGTACGGGTCGCCGAGGGCGAGGACACCCGGCTGATCGCGGCCGGGATGGGCATCGCGCCGAGCACCGCCCGTACGCATGTGCAGCGGGTCCTGATGAAGCTGGGCGTGGGCTCGCGGCTGGAGGCGGCGGCGCTGGCGGCCCGTACGGGGCTGCTGGACCGGGCGGCGACCCGGGGCGCGGCCGCGCGCGAGGCGGCGGGGGCCGAGGCCGTCCCGCCGCCGTGACGCGCGCGGTCAGTCGGTTTCCTCCTGGAGGGCCGCCAGCTCCTCGGCGGTCGGCGGGACGACCGGGCGCAGCTTGATCCAGGCCAGGAAGAACAGGCCGAGCAGCAGCATGCCCAGGCCGGTCCAGAGGTTGATGTTGATGTCCTCGGCCTTCTTCAGGTCCGCGTCGGAGACGGTGAACCCGGCGATCATCACGATGACGCCGTAGACCGTGAACAGGCCGCCGATGATGAGCCGGATGTCGAAGAGCCGGGCGGCCGTGGCCGACCTGCGCTCCAGTTCGACCTCGTGCTGGTAGTCACTCATGGTGCGTGCGTTCCTTCGGCTGGGATGCGGGCGTCAGAAGGAGTACGGGACGTAGCAGAGCGCGGCGAGGACGATCGCGCCCCAGCCGAGCAGCGCCGGCTTGCGGTACCACGCGTCGTCGCCCGCGGCGGGCGGCTCGTCCAGGCCGGGGGACCGGGTGCCGTAGACCAGGCCGGCGAGTTCGGCCTCCGGCTTGGGCTCGGTGAACAGGGTGACACCGACCATCACCACGGCGCCGACGACGAAGGCGACGATCGCGGAGACGAAGTTGGCGCCCTGGTCGGTGGGGATGGCGATGATGCCCTGCTTGTAGATCCAGAAGTAGTTGATCATCGCGGCGGTGGTGCCCGCGACCAGGCCCCACACACCGGACTTCATGGAGGCCCGCTTCCAGAACATGCCGATGATGAAGACCACGAACATCGGCACGTTGAAGAAGGAGAACAGCGTCTGGAGGTAGCCCATGATGTTGTTGAAGCTGGCGGCCAGGAAGGCCGTACCGATGCTGCACAGCACGCCGACGGCGGTCACCAGGCGGCCGAACCGCAGGTAGTAGCGGTCCTCGCGGCCGGGCCGTACGTACTTCGCCCAGATGTCCGAGGTGAACACGGTGTTGAACGACGAGACGTTGGCGGCCATGCCCGCCATGAACGCGGCCAGCAGACCGGTGACCGCGATGCCCAGGACACCGTTGGGCAGCAGGTCCCGCATCAGCAGCGGAATGGCGTCGTTGTAGGTGAAGTCCGAGCCCTCGTGGCCGATCTGGGGCACGACGACCGCGGCGACCAGACCGGGGATCATCACCAGGAAGGCGATGAAGATCTTCGGGTAGGCGGCGATCAGCGGGGTGCGCTGCGCGGCGGAGAGGTTCTTGGCGGACAGCGCGCGCTGCACCTCGGCGAAGTTGGTGGTCCAGTAGCCGAAGGAGAGCACAAAGCCCAGGCCCAGGATGATCGTCAGCCAGTTGGCGCCCAGCGCGTTGGGCTCGCCGATGCCGGTGTTGTCCCACGCGGTCAGGAAGCTGTGCCCGTGGCTCTTGTCCAGCGACGAGGTCAGCCCGTCCCAGCCGCCGACCCGCTTGAGACCGATGACGCAGATCGGGATGAGCGCGGCCAGGATGACGAAGAACTGGAGCACCTCGTTGTAGATCGCCGAGGACAGGCCGCCGACGGTGATGTACGCGAGGACGAACACCCCGGCGACCACGATGGCCACCCACTGCGGCCAGCCCAGCAGCGCCTCCACGACGATCGACAGGGCGTACAGGTTGACGCCGGCGATGAGGATCGCGGCGAAGGCGAACAGCACCGAACTGAGCAGGTGCGCCGACTTGTCGAAGCGCTGGAGCAGGAACTCCGGTACGGAGCGCACCCGCGAGCCGTAGTAGAACGGCATCATCACCAGGCCGAGGAACACCATGGCGGGGATGGCGCCGATCCAGTACCAGTGCACGACGGCGACGCCGTACTGCGCGCCGGTGGCGGCCATGCCGAGGATCTCGGTGGCGCCGAGGTTGGCGGCGACGAAGGCGAGACCGGTGACCCAGGCGGGCAGCGACCGCCCGGACAGGAAGAAGTCCAGGCTGGTCTTCACGCTGCGCCGGGCGGCGAAGCCGATGCCGAGGACGACGGCGAAGTAGACGGCCAGAATCGCGTAATCGAGTCCGTTGGTGGGCAGCCGTAGCCCTGCGGCCAAGGTGATCATGGGGCACTCACTTCTCTGTGCGTGATGAACGCACAGGAAACTACGCGCGGTCCTTCAGAAACTGAAGACTTTTGTTCGTTCTCGTGGCCCCATCGTGATCGGAGTGGGTGCTTTGCGGTGAATAGTCCGGGTGTCGATCCGGCCGAGGTCAGGCGTTGACTGGGTTGTTTAGTTGTGCTTCATTGTGTGTGTTTGTGTTTGGTGGGTGTGACGGTGTGCCCGAGGAGTGCTCCAGTGAAGAAGACGATGACGCGGCTCGCCGACGGCCGGGAGCTCATCTACTACGACCTGCGTGACGACGTGGTGCGCGACGACACCGACCGCCGCCCGCTCGCCCCGGTCTCCACCGCCTCCGAGATCCGCCACGACCGCCTCCTGGGGGACGCGGTCGCCATCGCCTCGCACCGCCAGGGCCGTACGTACCACCCGCCGGCCGACGCCTGCCCGCTGTGCCCCTCCCGCGACGGCCGCGGCACCGAGATCCCCGCCGCCGACTACGACGTCGCCGTCTTCGAGAACCGCTTCCCCTCCCTGGCCGGCGACACCGGCCGCTGCGAGGTCGTCTGCTTCACCCCCGACCACGACGCCTCGTTCGCCGCCCTCACCGAGGAACAGGCCGCGCTCGTCCTGGAGGCGTGGACCGACCGCACCGCCGAACTCTCCCAACTGCCCGGCGTCCAGCAGGTCTTCTGCTTCGAGAACCGCGGCGCGGAGATCGGTGTCACCCTCGGCCACCCGCACGGCCAGATCTACGCCTACCCCTTCACCACCCCGCGCACCGAACGGATGCTCGACCGGCTCGCCGCCCACCGCACGGCGACCGGCGGCCGCAACCTCTTCGACGACGTCCTCGCCGACGAACGCGCCGACGGCCGCCGCGTCGTCCTGGACACCGAGCACTGGACCGCCTTCGTCCCGTACGCCGCCCACTGGCCGTACGAGGTCCACCTCTACCCCAAGCGCCGCGTCCCCGACCTGCTCGCCCTCGGCGAGGACGCGCGCACAGAGTTCCCACAGGTCTATCTGGAAGTCTTGCGGCGCTTCGACCGGATCTTCGGCCCCGGTGAGCCGCCGACCCCGTACATCTCCGCCTGGCACCAGGCGCCGCTGTACGCCGCCGACCGCGGCCAGTTCGCGCTCCATCTGGAGCTTTTCACCGTCCGCCGTACTTCCGGCAAGCTGAAGTTCCTCGCGGGTTCCGAATCCGGCATGAACGTGTTCATCAACGACGTGCCGCCGGAGGCTGCGGCCGAGCGACTGCGAGAGGTAGCGAGCGAGTGAGCGACAAGTACCTGGTCACCGGCGGCGCGGGATACGTGGGCAGCGTCGTGGCGGCCCACCTGGTCGAGGCCGGGCACACCGTCACGGTCCTCGACGACCTGTCCACCGGGCACCGTGAGGGCGTCCCGGCGGGTGCCGAGTTCATCGAGGGCCGCGTCCAGGACGCCGCCCGCCACCTGGACGCCTCCTACGACGCGGTGCTGCACTTCGCCGCGTTCTCCCAGGTCGGCGAGTCCGTCACGGCCCCCGAGAAGTACTGGCGCAACAACGTCGGCGGCACCATGGACCTGCTCGCCGCGATGCGCGCCGCCGGCGTGCGCACCCTGGTCTTCTCCTCCACCGCCGCCACCTACGGCGAACCCGAGTCGACCCCGATCACCGAGTCCGCGCCCACCGCGCCCACCAGCCCGTACGGCGCCTCCAAGCTCGCCGTCGACCACATGATCGCGGGCGAGTGCGCGGCGCACGGCCTGGCCGCCGTCTCGCTGCGCTACTTCAACGTCGCGGGCGCGTACGGCGCGTACGGCGAACGCCACGACCCCGAGTCGCACCTGATCCCGCTCGTCCTCCAGGTCGCCCAGGGCAAGCGCGCGGCCATCTCCGTCTACGGTGACGACTACCCGACGCCCGACGGCACCTGCGTACGCGACTACATCCACGTCGCCGACCTGGCGGAGGCCCACCTGCTGTCCTTGGAGGCCGCCGAACCGGGACAGCACCTGATCTGCAACCTCGGCAACGGCAACGGCTTCTCCGTACGCGAGGTGATCGAGACCGTCCGCAAGGTCACCGGCCACCCCGTCCCCGAGATCACCGCGGACCGCCGCGGCGGCGACCCCGCCGTCCTGGTCGCCTCCGCGCGGACCGCGATCGACCGGCTCGGCTGGCGCCCCAGCCGCACCGACCTGGCCGGCATCGTCGCCGACGCCTGGCGGTTCGCCCGGCAGAGGGAGACCGGCACCCCATGACCGACACCACCGGCCGGACCGCGGGTGAGGAGCAGCGCGCCCGGGACACCGCCGAGCGCTTCCGCGAGGTGTACGGCGCCGCCCCCGCCGGAGTGTGGGCGGCGCCCGGCCGCGTCAATCTGATCGGCGAACACACCGACTACAACGACGGCTTCGTGATGCCGCTGGCCCTGCCGCACACCACCCTCGCCGCCGCCGCGCCCCGCACCGACGGCGTCCTGCGGGTGCACTCCGGCGACGGCGGCGGCAGCGGTGACGGCCAGACCGTCGAACTGCGGCTGGACGCCCTGCGTCCGGCCCCCGACGGCGGCTGGGCGGCCTACCCCGCGGGCGTCGTCTGGGCGATGCGCGAGGCCGGACTGCCCGTCGGCGGCGCCGACCTGCACTACGACAGCACCGTCCCGGTCGGCGCCGGACTGTCCTCGTCGGCCGCCCTGGAGGTCGTCACCGCGCTCGCCCTGGACCACCTGTACGGACTCGGGCTCACCCGGCAGCGCCTGGCGCAGCTCGCGCAGCGCGCCGAGAACGCCTTCGTGGGCGTGCCCTGCGGCATCATGGACCAGACCGCCGCGGCCTGTTGCACGAACGGCCACGCGCTGTTCCTGGACACCCGCGACCTCTCCCAGCGGCAGATCCCGTTCGATTTGGCGGGGGAGGGGCTGCGGCTCCTGGTCGTGGACACCCGGGTGAAACACGAGCTGGGGGACGGCGCGTACGCCCAGCGCCGCGCCATGTGCGAGCGCGGTGCGCGGGCGCTCGGCGTACACGCGCTGCGCGATGTGCCGTACGCACACCTGCCCGCCGTACTGGACGGGCTCCCGGCGGAGCATGACGAGCCGGGCGTCGGGACGGGGGACGGCCCGGACGACCGGCCCGGCGACGGCGGCCCCGGTGTCCGCGCCGTCGTACGGCACGTCGTCACCGAGAACCGGCGCGTCGAGGACGTCATCGCCCGCCTGGACGCCGGCGAACCCCGTGCCATCGGCCCGCTGCTGACCGCCGGACACGCCTCGCTGCGCGACGACTTCCGGGTCTCCTGCGCCGAACTGGACCTGGCCGTCGACGCGGCGGTCGCGGCGGGCGCGCTGGGCGCCCGGATGACCGGCGGCGGATTCGGCGGCTCGGCCGTCGTCCTGGTCGAGGAGGCGGACACGGACACCGTCACCGCGCGGGTCACCGAGGCGTTCGCGGCGGCCGGGCACCCGGCGCCACGGATCTTTTTGGCCGTTCCGGGCGCGGGGGCCCGGCGGCTGCGCTGAGGCCCGGCGCCCGGTGCTCACCCCGCTCCGGGCGCCTGGCGGCCGGCCGCTGCGGCCGATCGGATTCGGACGAACCTTGTCGACTCGTGCCCCTCGACGGGCGCTGGGCCCCACTGTGAACACTTGGGCCGGGCAGTTTTGCCAATAGCCTTCCGTTGCCGCACCCCGTCCGTACTCTGAGTCCCAGCACCGGTGGGGGCCGGTGCTGATCAGGGGGCGAGACAGTCGGGTACGACGCCCGGGGTGGGGTAGCCAGGCGGCACGGCGGCGGCCGTGCGGCTGCGTCGGCCTTGGTCCCGGGCGCCGTGCCCACTTGGTCCGTTCCCCGAGACAGGGGGTCTCAGTGCAACGCATCCGGGTTCTGGTGGTCGACGACCACCGCATCTTCGCCGAGTCCCTGGCGGCCGCGCTCGCGGCCGAGCAGGACGTGGACGTGGCCGCGGCCGGCAGCGGACCGGCGGCTCTGCGCAGCCTGGAGCGGGCGGCCACGGACGGCCGGCGCTTCGACGTGATGCTCATCGACGCCGACCTCGGCACCGTCGCGGCGCCGCTGGCGTCCGTACCGGACCGGCCCGCGCCGGGCCGCGACAGCACCGCCGACGGCGGCCCGCTGGACGGCATCTCGCTGGTCGCCGGCGTCCGTACGGCCTACCCGTACGTCCGTACCGTCGTGCTCGCCGAGAAGGACGACCCGCGCCGGGCCGCCTTCGCGCTCCAGGCGGGCGCCGGCGGCTGGGTCGCCAAGGACTGCTCGCTCTCCCGCCTGCTCGCCGTCATCCGCGGCGTGCTGCGCGACGAGACGCATCTGCCGCCCGCGCTGCTGACCGGCGTCCTGCGGGAGCTGACGGCCGCACGCAAGCACCGTACGGAGAGCGAGCGGCTGGTGGAGTCGCTGACGCCGCGCGAGCGCGAGGTACTGCGCTGCATGGTGGCGGGCCTGGGCCGCAAGGCGGTCGCCGAGCGGCTGTTCCTGTCCCCGCACACGGTCCGTACGCACATGCAGAACGTGCTCGGCAAGCTCGGCGTCCACTCGACGCTCGCCGCCGTGGCACTGGCGCGGCGGGCCGGCGTGGGCCCGGTGGAGCTCGAACCGGCCACCGCCGCGGCGTCCGCGCTGACCTGAGGCGCGGCGCGGGCCCGCCCGCGCCGCCGCCCGGCACCGCCCGGGTCCCCGGTCAGCCGTCCGCGGGCACCGCCCCGCGCAGGTCCTTCAGCACAGCCGCACCACGGGCCGGCAGCCCTATCCGGTACGTGTGCTGCGCCCGCTCCCCGCGCGTCCCGGCGAGCGCGTCGGCCATCGGGCACGGCAGGGTGATGTCGGCTGCCCGCGTGCCGTGGTTGAGCAGGAAGAGGAAGCGGCCGCCGGGGCCTTCCCGGACGGTGGCCTGCACACCCTCGGGCAGCCCGGCCAGCACCGGCCGCACGCCCGCCGCCTCCCGTACCCGGTCCGTCAGGGCGCGCATCAGCGGCGGTGCGAGGCGGGTGCCGACGTACGTCACCGTGCCCGCGCCGTAGCCGTGCCGGGTGACGGCCGGGCCGCCCGCCAGGTCGCCGTCGGCGAACTCCGCGACGGGCTCGGCGCCTTCCGGGCGGACGGCCTCCGACCACAGGTCCGCCGTCCCGGCGGGCAGCTCCCAGCCGCCCGCCGCCCCCGTACGCGCCCGGCCGCCGCCCCGGCCCCGTACCCCCGCCACGCCCCGCACCCCCACCGTCGCGCCCTCGTCCAGCGGCCAGAACTCCTCCACCCGCAGGCCCAGCAGCGACCGCAGCGGCCCCGGGCAGCCGCCGGGATGCACCCGGTCGCAGCCGTCCACGACTCCGGAGAAGAACGACACCAGCAGGTGACCGCCGCCCCGTACGTACGACGCCAGGCGCTGTGCGACGGACGTCGTCACCAGGTACAGGTTCGGCACGACGACCAGCCGGTAGCCGGACAGGTCACGGTCCGGCGGCACGACGTCGCATGCCACCCCCGCCTCGAACAGCGGCCGGTAGTGCCCCAGCGCGAGCTCCGGCAGGCGCAGCGCCGTGGACGGGTGCGAGTCCAGCTCCAGGGCCCGCCAGCTGTCCCAGTCCGTCACCAGCGCCACCGTCGGCCGCACCACCCGCGTCCCCGCGAGCTCCGGTACGGACGCCAGCTCCCGCCCCAGGTCGCACACCTCGCGGAAGATCCGGGTGTCCGTGCCGGCGTGCGGCACCATCGCCGAGTGGAACTTCTCCGCGCCGCCGCGCGACTGCCGCCACTGGAAGTACAGGACCGCGTCCGCGCCCTGCGCGACGGCCTGCCAGCTCCACAGGCGCATCGCGCCCGGCGGCTTCGGCCCGTTGCGGGCCCGCCAGTTGACCGCGCCGGGCGCCTGCTCCAGCAGCAGCCAGGGTTGCCCGCCGCGCGCAGAACGCATCAGGTCGAAGGTGTACGCGGCCTTGAGGTGCGTCTCCGCGTCGAACGGGTCCTGGTAGAAGTCCAGCGCCATCGCGTCCATGTCGTGCGACCACGCGAAGGCGTCCACCGGCTTGTGGAACGGCATCAGGTTCGTGGTCACCGGCATCCCGGGGCACAGGCGCGCCAGGACCTCCCGCTCTGCCAGGTAGCAGTCGCGCAGCGCGTCGTCGCTGAAGCGCAGATAGTCCAGCTGATGGGCCGGGTTGGGGAAGGTGGGCGCGGTACGCGGCGGCAGCACCTCCTCGAAGTCCGAGTACGCCTGCGACCAGAAGGCCGTGGACCACGCGTCGTTGAGGCGCGCCACGCTTCCATACCGCCCGCGCAGCCACCGCCGGAAGTCCGCGGCGGACACGTCGCAGAAGCACTGGCGGGTGTGGCAGCCGTACTCGTTGCCGACGTGCCACAGGGCCAGCGCCGGATGCCCGGCATAACGGGCGGCGAGCCGCTCGACGAGCCGGACCGCGTGCTCGCGGTAGACCGGGCTGGAGGGGCAGTAGTGCTGCCGCCCACCGGGCCAGCGGCGCTGCCCGTCCGGGCCCTGCGGCAGCACCTCCGGGTGCGCGCGGGTGAGCCAGGGCGGCGGGGAGGCGGTCATGGTGGCCAGGCATACGCGGATGCCCGCGCCGCCGAGGCGGTCCATGACCCGGTCGAACCAGTCGAAGTCGTACGCCCCGGCCCGGGGCTCGGCCTTCGCCCACGAGAAGATCCCGGCCGTGACCATGGTGACGTGGGCCTGCTTCATCAGGCCGATGTCCTCTTCCCAGACCTCCTCGGGCCACTGCTCGGGGTTGTAGTCCGCACCGAAATGGATGCCCATCGGGTTCCCTTGGTCGCGAGGTGTGGCGGCACGAGCTGCGGGCGGCGCGGGAGCGGACCGCCCGTACCGTCATGATTCCCGCGGTGGGGCGGGGAAGTGCGCACATCCGGCCTTACGGGGGCGCGGCGGGCCGGTGCGGGGATGCCGGGACGGCGGCGGACCGCACCGCTGTGCTCCTCCGTCCGCCCCTTCGTCCGCCCCTCAGGACGACTCCTTGCGCACGCTCCAGCCCCCGTCCACCACCAGATCGGCACCGGTCACGTACGACGCGTCGTCGGAGAGCAGGAACGCGATGGCGGTCGCCACCTCCTCCGGACGCCCGAGCCGCCCGGCGGCGGTCGCCTCGGCGCTGGCCCGCCGGTCCGCCTCGCCGACCGCCTCCCAGGCCGCCGTCAGCACCGGGCCCGGCAGCACGCTGTTCACCCGCACCTGCGGCCCGTACTCGACCGCCAACTGACGCGCCAGGCCGGTCAGCCCCGCCTTCGTCGCGGCGTACGCGGGACGGCCCGGCAGCCCGAAGTGCGCCTGCACCGAGGAGGTGAGCACGACCGCGCCGCGCCGCTCCCGCAGGTCCGTCAGTACGGTCCGCACGCCCAGGAAGGCTCCCGTCAGGTTCACCGCCAGTTGCCGGTCCCAGTCCGCCGGCGCGGTCACGTCGGCGGGCGCGTGCGGCCCTTGCAGCGCCGCGTTGCTGACCAGCGCGTCCACCGGCCCGTACCGCTGCCGGGCGGCGTGCGCGGCGCGCTGCCAGTGGTCCTCGCGGGCCACGTCGCAGTGCTCGTAGGAGGCCCGGCCGCCGAGGGCGCGGATCCGGCGGGCGGTGCGCTCGCCGCGCTCGTCGTCGATGTCCAGGAGCAGCACCCGCGCGCCCTCGGCCGCCAGCCGGTCGGCGGTCGCCGCGCCGATCCCGGCGGCGGCACCGGTCACCAGGACCGTACGCCCGGTGAAGCGCGATCCGTCCGGTGCTCCCGCGGGCCGCCGGTGCCCCTGGCGCCGGGAGCGGCCCTGCTGCCCGTACGGGTCCTGGTGCCCGTACCCGGCCTCGTGTTTGTGCTGCCGGTCCTGGTGCTGTCCGTGCCGGTCCGCGCGCCCTGGCCCGCCTTCATGCCCCTGCTGGCCCCGCGGGCCGTGCTGGCTCATGGTCGCGATCCAAGCCCAACGGGCGGGGGCGCGGCAAGGGGACGTGGCGGGGCGCCGCGGCGGCCGGTCCGGCCGTCAGCCCGGCGTGTTGTCGAACGGGGCCGTCAACTGCCGCAGCAGTCCGGCCAGTTCACCGCGCTGCTGAGGGGACAGCTCGGCCAGGATCGCGCGCTCCTGGGTGAGCAGCCCGGCCAGCGACTCGTCGGCCGCCTCGCGTCCCTCCGGGGTCAGCCGGACCAGTACACCGCGCCGGTCGCTGGGGTCGGGCAGCCGTTCGACCAGGCCCTTCTTCGCCAGCCGGTCGATGCGGTTGGTCATCGTCCCGGAGGTGACCAGGGTCTGCGTCAGCAGCGCGCCCGGGGAGAGCTGATACGGGGCCCCCGCGCGGCGCAGCGCGGTGAGCACGTCGAACTCCCAGGGTTCCAGGCCGACCTCGGAGAAGGCGAGGCGGCGCGCGCGGT
Source organism: Streptomyces paromomycinus (assembly GCF_003865155.1). Lineage (NCBI taxonomy): Bacteria > Bacillati > Actinomycetota > Actinomycetes > Kitasatosporales > Streptomycetaceae > Streptomyces > Streptomyces paromomycinus. The sequence goes on from NZ_BHZD01000001.1 coordinate 5,818,430, forward strand.
CGAGGTGTCTGGCCAGCCTGCTGATGCGGCTGAGGACCTCAAGCGGTTCCACGTCGAGGTCCGGGCGCTCCCGGCGCCATGCTGCGACCAGTCGGTCGACCTCGTCCTCCATGCTGATCAGTGTAGTTGGTCTGTCGACATGAAGTCTCTTGGTGTCAAGCCTCTCGACACCGAATCTCTTGACGTCGAGATATATTTCGGTGGACTATTGGGCATCGTCGGCGATGGGCTCACGCTGCGCTCGCGTGGCCTGTACCAACCCTGCGTCAGCCGAAGGGGTTCGAACATGCACGTCGCACCAACCTGGGATCCGCAGCAGTACCTGCGCCACGCCGGACACCGCACACGCCCGTTCCACGATCTGCTCGCCCGCATACCCGAGCTGCCCCACCGCAACCGCCCCGCCCGCATCGCCGACCTGGGCTGCGGCCCCGGCAACGTCACCGTCCAGCTCACCGACCGCTGGCCCGACGCGCACATCACCGGCCTGGACAACTCCGCGGACATGCTCAAGGAAGCCGACCTGTACGCCGGACCCACCCCCGGCGGCGGCCACCTCGACTTCACACACGCCGACGCCGCCGTCTGGCGCCCCGCCGAACCGTTCGACCTGATCGTCTCCAACGCGGCGCTGCAATGGGTCCCCAACCACCCCGAATCCCTCCCGGCCTGGATCGACGGCCTCACCCCCGGCGGCACCCTCGCCTTCCAGGTCCCCGGCAACTTCACCTCGCCCAGCCACGCCCTGCTCGGCGAACTCTGCGACGAACCCCAGTGGCGCGACCGCCTCGCCCTCCACGGCCGCCGCTTCGTCCACATCCTCGACCCCACCGCCTACCTGGAACGCCTCACCGCGCTCGGCTGCGCCGTGGACGCCTGGGAGACGACCTACGTCCAGCTCCTCCAGGGCGAGGACCCGGTCCTCGACTGGGTCAAGGGCACGGCCCTGCGCCCCGTACTGACCGCCCTGGAGGGCGACCCGGCCGCCCGCGACGAATTCCTGTCCCAGTACCGCGACCTGCTCCGCAAGTCCTATCCACCCGGCCCGCACGGCACGGTCTTCCCGTTCCGCCGCATCTTCGTCGTGGCCCGCAAGGAACACTGACCCCCGATGAGGTGAAGCCATGATCACCGGCCTCGACCACGTCCAGCTCGCCGCACCCCCAGGCAGCGAAACCATCCTGCGCGCCTTCTACGGCGGCGTCCTCGGCCTCCGGGAAATCCCCAAGCCGCCGTCGCTCGCCGCGCGGGGCGGATGCTGGTTCGAGGCCGGCCCCACCACCCAACTCCACCTGGGCACCACCCCCGACTTCCACCCGTCCCCCAAGACCCATCCGGCCTTCCGCGTCACCGAAATCCACACCCACGCCACCCGCCTCACCGCCCACGGCATCCCTGTGGTGTGGGACGACAACCTCCCGGGCCACCACCGCTTCTACACACACGACCCCGTGGGCAACCGGCTGGAATTCCTGGAATCCCCGGAGTGAGGCGGGCCCGGCGCGGTCCCGGATCAGGCCCGCCGATGGCCTATCAGCCGTGGCTTCGGTTCCAGACCGTCCAGGCCGTGCCAGGCCAGGTTGACCAGGTGGGCGGCCACCTCGGACTTCTTCGGTTTGCGGACGTCGAGCCACCACTGGCCGGTCAGGGCGACCATGCCGACCAGAGCCTGGGCGTACAGGGGGGCCAGTTTCGGGTCGAAGCCGCGGGCCTTGAATTCCAGGCCGAGGATGTCCTCGACCTGGGTGGCGATGTCGCTGATCAGGGAGGCGAAGGTGCCGGTGGACTGGGCCACGGGGGAGTCGCGGACCAGGATGCGGAAGCCGTCGGTGTAGGTCTCGATGTAGTCGAGGAGGGCGAACGCGGCCTGTTCGAGGAGTTCGCGGGGGTGACCGGCGGTCAGGGCGCCGGTGACCATGTCCAGCAGCTGGCGCATCTCGCGGTCCACCACGACCGCGTACAGGCCCTCCTTGCCGCCGAAGTGCTCGTAGACGACCGGCTTGGAGACGCCGGCCTTCGCGGCGATCTCCTCGACCGAGGTGCCCTCGAAGCCGCGTTCCGCGAACAGGGCGCGACCGATGTCGAGCAGCTGCTCACGGCGCTGGGCGCCCGTCATCCGCACCCTGCGGGTGCGCCGGGTCCCCGCGCCGGAGGGGGCCTTGCCCTGGTTGTCGTTCACGCTGCTGCCGTCGATCGCCACCCGTCAATGATGCCTTCCCCGGCTGTCACCGGCCGGTACCCCCGGGCGCGGCCGCGTCCAGACGCTTCGCGTCCAGGCGGGAGGCGTTCGGCCAGCGCACGTCGTACGCCCAGCCGGCCTTCTCGAACCAGCGGATCAGGCGGGCGCTGGAGTCGAGCTGCCCCTTCATGACGCCGTGCCGGGCGCACGTCGGGTCGGCGTGGTGCAGGTTGTGCCAGGACTCGCCGCAGGAGAGCACCGCGAGCCACCAGACGTTGCCGGAGCGGTCGCGGGACTTGAACGGGCGCTTGCCGACCGCGTGGCAGATGGAGTTGATGGACCACGTGACGTGGTGGAGCAGGCCGACGCGGACCAGGGAACCCCAGAAGAACGCGGTGGCCGCGCCCTGCCAGGACAGCGTGACCAGGCCGCCGACCAGGGGCGGAACGAGGAGGGAGACGACGGTCCACAGGACGAACTGGCGGGAGATCCGGCGGATCGCGGGGTCCTTGATCAGGTCCGGCGCGTACTTGTGCTGCGGCGTCTGCTCCTCGTCGAACATCCAGCCGATGTGGGCCCACCACAGGCCCTTCATGAGCGCCGGCACCGTCTCGCCGAACCGCCAGGGGGAGTGCGGGTCGCCCTCGGCGTCGGAGAACTTGTGGTGCTTGCGGTGGTCGGCCACCCAGCGCACCAGCGGCCCCTCGACCGCCAGCGACCCCATGACCGCCAGGGCGATCCGCAGCGGGCGTTTGGCCTTGAAGGCGCCGTGCGTGAAGTAGCGGTGGAAGCCGATGGTGATGCCGTGGCAGCCGATGAAGTACATCGCCGCCATCAGCGCCAGGTCGAGCCAGCTGACGCCCCAGCCCCAGGCCAGCGGCACCGCCGCCACCAGCGCCACGAAGGGCAGGGTGATGAACAGCAGCAGGGTGATCTGTTCGAGCGAGCGTTTGCTGTCGCTGCCGAGGGTCGCGGACGGCAGTGGCGTTTCGGCGGGTGCGGGAGTCTCTTCGACGACTTCGGTGCCAGCGGTCATGTGGTGTCCCTCGTCGGGGCTCGGGGGCACGGTTACGGCTACGGGACCGTAACCTACGGTCACGTAAGTATGGCAGCGCCGCCAGGACGGGCAAGGGTCCGACAGGTCGGTAACGGGTGACCGAATTGCGGCAGAAACGGCGAGAAGCAAGGTGCGGGGACCGTGCAAGTTCCGTCACATCCGGACGACGGTCAGGTGTGAGCGCCGCCCCGGACAGGTAGGTGCCCACCAAACGGACAGGGTGATCCGCCGACGCCGCGGAGACCTATCCTGGGGAACGTCGGACAGCGCGGTCCGCGAACCGCCCCCAGCGCCGCCGGGCACCCCCCGGCAGCCGCTGCGGAGCACCCCTGCCAGCGCCCGGACGTGCTCAGATCACGAAGATCACTGCAAGGAGCCGCACCTGTGAGCAGTGCCGACCCCACCCCCGCCGCGAACGACGAGCGCACCGGCGCCACCGGCGCCACCGACGCCACCGCCCCCGCCGGCGCCGCACGCGACAACGGGCCCCTGCGCGCCGACATCCGCCGCCTCGGCGACCTCCTCGGCGAGACCCTCGTCCGCCAGGAAGGCCAGGAGCTGCTGGACCTCGTCGAACAGGTGCGCGCCCTGACCCGCACCGACGGCGAGGCCGCCGCCCGGCTCCTCGGCGACACCGACCTCGCCACCGCCGCCAAGCTGGTCCGCGCCTTCTCCACCTACTTCCACCTCGCCAACGTCACCGAGCAGGTGCACCGCGGCCGCGAACTGCGCGCCCGGCGCGCCGCCGAAGGCGGCATCCTCGCCCGCACCGCCGACATGCTCAAGGACGCCGACCCCGAGCACCTGCGCGCCACCGCCGCCAACCTCGGCGTACGGCCCGTCTTCACCGCCCACCCCACCGAAGCCGCCCGCCGCTCCGTCCTCACCAAGCTCCGCAAGGTCGCCGAGCTGCTGGACCGCACGGACACCGGCGAACGCCGCCGCGCCGACCTGCGCCTCGCCGAGAACATCGACCTCATCTGGCAGACCGACGAACTGCGCGTCGCCCGCCCCGAGCCCACCGACGAGGCCCGCAACGCCATCTACTACCTCGACGAGCTGGGCCGCGGCGCCGTCGGCGACGTCCTCGAAGACCTCGCCGCCGAACTGGAACGGGCCGGCGCCCAGCTCCCGCCCGGCACCCGCCCCCTCACCTTCGGCACCTGGATCGGCGGCGACCGCGACGGCAACCCCAACGTCACCCCCCAGGTCACCTGGGACGTCCTGATCCTCCAGCACGAACACGGCATCACCGACGCCCTCGAACATGTCGACGAGCTGCGCGGCGCCCTGTCCAACTCCATCCGCAACTGCGGCGCCACCGACGAACTCCTCGCCTCCCTCCAGCAGGACCTCGACGCCCTCCCCGAGATCAGCCCCCGCTACAAGCGGCTGAACGCCGAGGAGCCCTACCGCCTCAAGGCCACCTGCATCCGCCAGAAGCTCGTCAACACCCGCGAACGCCTGGCCAACGACACCCCCCACGTCCCGGGCCGCGACTACCTCGGCACCACCGGTCTCATCGAGGACCTCACCCTCATCCAGACCTCGCTGCGCGAGCACCGCGGCGGCCTCGTCGCCGACGGCCGCCTGGAACGCACCATCCGTACGATCGCGGCCTTCGGCCTCCAGCTCGCCACCATGGACGTCCGCGAACACGCCGACGCCCACCACCACGCCCTCGGCCAGCTCTTCGACCGCCTCGGCGAGGAATCCTGGCGCTACACCGACATGCCGCGCGACTACCGCCGCAAGCTCCTCGCCAAGGAACTGCGCTCGCGCCGCCCCCTCGCCCCCAGCCCCGCCCCCCTCGACGAGGCCGGCGCCAAGACCCTCGGCGTCTTCCGCACCGTCCTCAAGGCCAAGAAGACCTTCGGCCCCGAGGTCGTCGAGTCCTACATCATCTCCATGTGCCAGGGCTCCGACGACGTCTTCGCCGCCACCGTCCTGGCCCGCGAGGCCGGCCTCATCGACCTGCACGCCGGCTGGGCCAAGATCGGCATCGTGCCGCTCCTGGAGACCACCGACGAGCTGAAGATCGCCGACCAGCTGCTGGACGAAATGCTCGCCGACCCCTCCTACCGGCGCCTGGTCGCCCTGCGCGGCGACGTCCAGGAGGTCATGCTCGGTTACTCGGACTCGTCGAAGTTCGGCGGCATCACGACCTCCCAGTGGGAGATCCACCGCGCCCAGCGCCTGCTGCGCGACGTCGCCCACCGGCACGGCGTACGCCTGCGCCTCTTCCACGGCCGCGGCGGCACCGTCGGCCGCGGCGGCGGCCCCTCCCACGACGCGATCCTCGCCCAGCCCTACGGCACCCTCGAAGGCGAGATCAAGGTCACCGAACAGGGCGAGGTCATCTCCGACAAGTACCTGGTCCCCTCCCTCGCCCGGGAGAACCTGGAACTGACCGTCGCCGCCACCCTCCAGGCCTCCGCGCTGCACACCGCACCGCGCCAGTCCGACGAGGCACTCGCCCGCTGGGACGCCGCCATGGAGACCGTCTCCGACGCCGCCCACGGCGCGTACCGCAAGCTGGTCGAGGACCCCGACCTGCCCGCGTACTTCTTCGCGTCCACCCCCGTCGACCAGCTCGCCGAACTCCACCTCGGCTCCCGGCCCTCCCGCCGCCCCGACTCCGGCGCCGGACTCGACGGCCTGCGCGCCATCCCGTGGGTCTTCGGCTGGACCCAGTCCCGCCAGATCGTCCCCGGCTGGTTCGGCGTCGGTACGGGCCTCAAGGCCGCCCGCGAAGCCGGACTCGACGTCGTCCTCGACGAGATGCACGAGCACTGGCACTTCTTCCGCAACTTCCTGTCCAACGTCGAGATGACACTGGCCAAGACCGACCTGCGGATCGCCCGCCACTACGTCGACACCCTCGTCCCCGACGAGCTCCAGCACGTCTTCGACACGATCAAGGCCGAGCACGAACTGACCGTCCAGGAAGTCCTGCGCGTCACGGGCGAGAGCGAACTGCTCGAATCCAACCCGGTGCTCAAGCAGACGTTCCACATCCGCGACGCCTACCTGGACCCGATCTCCTACCTCCAGGTCACCCTGCTGCACCGCCAGCGGGCCGCCGCGGAGCGGGGAGAGGAAGCCGACCCGGTACTGGCGCGGGCGCTGCTGCTCACCGTCAACGGGGTGGCGGCGGGGCTCCGCAACACCGGGTGAACCGGACGGCAGACCGCTAGGACACACAACGTTGGCCGGGACCCAAGCCCCGGCCAACAGCCGTACGCGGAGACGAACCCTCCGCCTACAGCGCCGCGAACGTCGCCCCCAGCAGCACCGTCCCCATCAGCCCCATCACCCAGGCCGTACGCCGCAGCTTCATACCGCCCGCCACCACCAGAGCCGCCAGCAGCAGCGACCCCGCGAACGGCACCCACGCATGCAGCACGCCACCCGCACCGATGCGCACAGCCCGGTCCGTACCCGGCTTCACCGTCACCTCGACCTGCTCCCCCTTGCCCGGAGCGGCCGCGGCGGCTATCGACACCTGAGTCCGGCGCCGGCTGCCCTCCAAAGGCAGGTACGGGCCCGTGCACCGGTCCTCGTGGCAGGCCGTCACCGTCATCGTCCCGCGCTCCCGCGCCTCCACGAGCATCGCGTACCGCGCCGTGTTCCACGACGTCCAGACACCCGCCACCAGCAGCAGCAGCGCCAGCGCGCCCATCAGCCCCGTACGGGCGACGAGCAACAGCCCGTAGGCGCTCTCCCCCATACGGCGGGTACGGCTGCGTTTGACGGGGCGGCTGCGCTTCTTGCTGCTCGGGCGGCTCTTGGGCATGGCGGCGATCCTTGGCCATATGACTGCGCGCGGTCAACCTGAGGGGCCGGTCCGTGCCACCTGACGTGCCGGTCCGTGCCACCTGGGGCGCCGCCCCACGCAACCTGGGACGCCGCCCCGGTCAGGAGTTGTACGTGCTCTGCGCCCGCTCCAGACCGTCCAGCACCAGCCCCTCCACCGCGTCCGCAGCCCGGTCCACGAAGTAGTCCAGCTCCTTGCGCTCCGCGCCGGAGAAGTCCTTCAGGACAAAATCCGCCACCTGCATCCGCCCCGGAGGACGGCCGATACCGAACCGCACCCGGTGATAATCCGGCCCCAGCGACTTCGTCATCGACTTCAGACCGTTGTGCCCGTTGTCGCCGCCGCCCAGCTTCAGCCGCAGCGCCCCGTAATCGATGTCCAGCTCGTCGTGCACCGCGACGATGTTCGCCACCGGAACCTTGTAGAAGTCCCGCAGCGCCGTCACCGGGCCACCCGACAGATTCATGTACGTCATCGGCTTGGCCACCACCACCCGCCGGCTCCCCGGCCCCGGCGGACCGATCCGGCCCTCCACGACCTGCGCCCGCGCCTTGTGCGCCTTGAAACGCCCCCGCATCCGCTCCGCGAGCAGATCCGCCACCATGAACCCCACATTGTGGCGGTTGGCCGCGTACTCCGGGCCCGGGTTGCCCAGCCCCGCGATCAGCCAGGGGCCCTCGGCGTCCGTCGTCATCCTCATGTCTCCTTGCAGCGACCCACCCTGAAACGGCTCAACCGCCGCCCCGCGCACAGGGTGCGGGGCAGCGGTTGACAGTAACGCGCGTTACGGAAGCGATCAGCCCTCGGCGGACTCGTCGCCCTCGCCCGCCGCCGGCGCCTCGGCCTGCGCCGCGACGACCTGGAGCACCACGGTCTCCTCGTCGATCGCCAGCGCCGAACCGGTCGGCAGGGTGATGTCCTTGGCGTGCACCGAGTCACCGGCGTCCAGGCCCGCCACGGAGACGGTCACCGACTCCGGGATGTGGGTGGCCTCGGCCTCCAGCGGCAGGGTGTTCAGCAGGTGCTCCAGCAGGTTGGCACCCGGGGCCAGGTCGCCCTCGACGTGGATCGGCACCTCGACGGTGACCTTCTCGCCCTTCTTGACGGCCAGGAAGTCCACGTGGACCAGGAAGCCACGGATGGCCTCACGCTGCACGGCCTTGGGGATGACCAGCTCGCTCTCGCCGTCCACGTCCAGGCGGATCAGCGCGTTCGGGGTCTTCAGGGCCATCATCAGCGCGTGGTTGTAGATGGCGACGTGCTTCGGGGCGTCACCGTGGCCGTAGATCACGGCGGGGACCATGTCCTCGCGGCGCGAACGGCGGGCGGCACCCTTGCCGAAGTCGGTACGGATCTTGGCTTCGAGCTTGATCTCGGCCATGGCGGCACTCCTCGTAGTCGGCACGGTCGACGGACGACCGGACGGATCTGTGGGGCGTCACCCGGCCCACGACAGACCTGCTACGAAGAGCGCGTCGATAACGGACCGCCGCACCACAGAAAAGTGCGGCCTCCCTCGCCGAGCAACTCCACGAGTCTACCCGGCGGGGAGGCCGCCCCCAAAGTCGATCTCCGTACGCCCCTACGGGCTACGGAATCCGGCTCACTGCTCCTCGAAGAGGCTGGTCACCGAGCCGTCCTCGAACACCTCACGGATCGCCCGGGCGATCGTCGGCGCCATCGACAGCACCGTGATCTTGTCCAGCTCCAGCTCGGACGGGGTGGGCAGGGTGTTGGTGAAGACGAACTCGCTGACCTTGGAGTTCTTCAGCCGGTCCGCCGCCGGACCGGACAGGATGCCGTGCGTGGCCGTCACGATGACGTCCGCGGCACCGTTGGCGAACAGCGCCTCGGCCGCGGCGCAGATCGTGCCACCGGTGTCGATCATGTCGTCGACCAGGACACAGACCCGGTCCTTCACGTCACCGACGACCTCGTGGACGGTGACCTGGTTCGCCACGTCCTTGTCCCGGCGCTTGTGCACGATCGCCAGCGGCGCGTCCAGCCGGTCGCACCAGCGGTCCGCGACCCGCACCCGGCCCGCGTCCGGCGAGACCACCGTCAGCTTCTCGCGGTCCACCTTGGCGCCCACGTAGTCCGCGAGGACCGGCAGGGCGAACAGGTGGTCCACCGGGCCGTCGAAGAAGCCCTGGATCTGGTCGGTGTGCAGGTCGACCGTGACGATCCGGTCGGCGCCCGCGCACTTCAGCAGATCCGCGATCAGGCGGGCCGAGATCGGCTCGCGGCCGCGGTGCTTCTTGTCCTGACGGGCGTACCCGTACGACGGGATGACCACGGTGATGCTCCGGGCCGAAGCCCGCTTCAGCGCATCGATCATGATCAACTGTTCCATGATCCACTTATTGATGGGAGCCGTGTGGCTCTGCATCAAGAAGCAGTCCGCACCACGCGCCGACTCCTGGTAACGGACATAGATCTCTCCGTTGGCGAAGTCGAACGCCTTGGTCGGGACCAGCCCGACACCCAGCTGGTGGGCGACCTCCTCAGCCAGCTCGGGGTGGGCGCGGCCGGAGAAGAGCATCAGCTTCTTCTCGCCGGTCGTCTTGATCCCGGTCACAGCAAATCTCCTCGAATCCTGTTTGCGTGCACTAATCACGGTACGCCCCGCACGGCGCACCCGAGCACGATCACTGCTCGCCGTCGGACTCCTGGCCAGCAGCAGACGCAGCCTGCGCGGCGGCGCTTCCGGGACGCTTACGGGCGACCCAGCCCTCGATATTCCGCTGCTGGCCGCGCGCGACCGCCAGCGAACCCGGGGGCACATCCTTGGTGATGACCGAGCCGGCGGCGGTGTAAGCACCGTCCCCGACCGTGACAGGAGCCACAAACATGTTGTCCGAGCCGGTCCGGCAGTGCGACCCGATCGTCGTGTGGTGCTTCGCCTGCCCGTCGTAGTTCACGAACACGCTCGCCGCACCGATGTTGGTGAACTCACCGATCGTCGCGTCCCCCACGTACGACAGGTGCGGCACCTTCGTGCCCTCACCCACCGAGGCGTTCTTCATCTCCACGTACGCACCGGCCTTCGACTTCGGCCCCAGGTCCGTACCCGGACGCAGATACGCGTACGGGCCCACGCTCGCCCCCGGACCGACCTTCGCGCCGTCCGCGACCGTGAACGACACCTGCGCGCCCTCGCCGACCGACGTGTCCTTCAGCCGCGTGTCCGGACCCACCTGCGCGTGCGCCGCCACGTGCGTGGCGCCCAGCAGCTGCGTACCCGGGTGCACCGTCGCGTCCGCCTCGAACGTCACCGACACGTCCACCCACGTCGTCGCCGGGTCCACGACCGTCACACCGGCCAGCATCGCCCGCGTCAGCAGCCGCTCGTTGAGCAGGCGCCGCGCCTCCGCCAGCTGCACCCGGTTGTTGATGCCCAGGATCTCCCGGTGGTCGTCCGCCACCGCCGCGCCGACCCGGTGACCCGCCTCGCGCAGAATCCCCAGCACGTCGGTGAGGTACTCCTCACCCTGGCTGTTGTCCGTACGCACCTTGCCCAGCGCGTCCGTCAGCAGCTGCGCGTCGAACGCGAACACCCCGGAGTTGATCTCCCGGATCGCGCGCTGCGCGTCCGTGGCGTCCTTGTGCTCGACGATCTCGGTCACCGCGCCGGTGTTCTCGTCCCGCACGATCCGGCCGTACCCGGTCGAGTCCGGCACCTCCGCCGACAGCACCGTGACGGCGTTGCCGTCCGCCGCGTGGGTGTCACCGAGCTTCTTGAGGGTCTCGCCGGTCAGCAGCGGGGTGTCGCCGCACACGACGATCACCGTGCCGTCGAGGGTGACACCGCCGTTGCCCAGCTCCTCCAGGCCCATGCGGACGGCGTGGCCGGTGCCGTTCTGCTCGTGCTGGACAGCGGTGCGCACCTCCGGGTCGATCTCGGCGAGATGCCCGCCGACCTGCTCACGTGCGTGACCCACGACCACCACGAGGTGCTCGGGGTCCAGCTCACGGGAGGCGGCGACGACGTGCCCCACGAGGGAGCGGCCGCAGATCGCGTGCAGAACCTTGGGGGTCGACGACTTCATGCGGGTGCCCTCACCCGCTGCGAGAACGACGACGGCGGCCGGGCGGTTGGCGCTCACGGGATGCCCTTCGGCTTCTTCGGGTGGTGGACACCCGAAGGATACCGGTGCGGTTTGCGGCCGAAACGCGGGCGGGTCCCGACCTGGAGGTCAGGACCCGAACAGTGGCTCCGCCGGCTGGATTCGAACCAGCGTCTCAAGGCTCCAAAGGCCTGCGGGATGCCGCTACCCCACGGCGGATCACTGCTTCAGACCCTACCTGAGAGTCCGCCGGTCTTGGGGCCCCCGGGCGGCGGCCGTGATGCCCTGCCACCAGCCTTCGATACGGCGGTACAGCTCCGCGCCCTGGAGGACACGGACGACCAGACAGCCGTGGTAGTCCTCGCCGACGTTCTTGCGAACGGTCTTCGGGTTGTGCTTCTTCAGCGTCGTCTTGCCGAACGTGGCGACGTCGACGCCGACCAGGTTCGCCCAGTAGCGCTCGGACGCGGCCACGTCGGCGGACTCGTGGATCATCACTCGGAAGCGCAGCTTGCCGGGTTCGATGTCCAGCAGGTTCAGCCAGGCCAGATAGACGTGGATCATGGTCGGGTCGCTGTTGATGAAGGTGACGGTCTCCGACATGCGGTACGGCTTGCTCTTCGACCCCTCGGACCAGTAGAGCCCGACGCCCACCAGCATCAGTTCGCGGTCGGTGAGCGTGCCGATCTCGGCCATGGCCGCGGCCTTGGTCCGCTGCCGTTCCCTGTCCCGCACCGCCAGCTCGTGTTCCCAGCGTTTACGGTTCGCGAGTTTCGCCTGCTCCGCGGCGGTCCGCCGAGGCGGCGGCTTGGGCAGGTCGCGGACCCACAGGGAGATGGAGCTCTTCGAGCAGCCCAGCTCCACCTGGATCTCGTCGTACGTCATCCCCCGCCCTCGAAGCTCCCGCGCCCTCGCCCGCAAGTCGTCCTTCGCGTTCGGGCGGCGGGTCCAGTCCGGGGGCGGCTCGCCTTCGAGGAGGCGGTTGAGGATGTCGTTGTTGTGGACGTGTAAGCGGTCGCGGATCTGGCGGCGGCTCAGGCCGGCGCGGCGCAGGGTGACCGCTTGGTCGCGCAGGGACTCGAAGTCCGCTCGTGTGTGGTGGTGCATGAGGCCAGGTTGCGGCTGGTATGGACGCGCAGGGGTCGAAAATGCGGACGATTCAATAGTTCGAGGGTAAATAATTCAGTACCCGCCCGTAACGGTGCACTCGCGTGCAGAGCGCTCGACGGAAAAACGCCTGCGCGCGCCCGTAGGCTGGTCGGTATGACCGCAACGGGGGCAATCGAAGCAACGGGTGCGAGGGACGCGCCCGCCGGACCGTGGTGGTGGCCGCGGCGGCGGAGCGCGGTGCTGGACGTGTCGCTGGCCGCCGTCTCGACGGTGGAGACCGCGTTCGAAGGGCTGGACTTCGCCCATGACGCGGGGCTGCCGGCGTGGGCCGGGCTGCTGCTCGGGCTGGTCGTGGGTCCGGTGCTGCTGCTGCGGCGCCGCTGGCCGGTGGCGGTGGTGCTGGTGTCGGTGGCGGTGACGCCGGCGCAGATGGGCGCGCTGCTGGGCATGATCGGCCTGTATTCGCTGGCGGTCTCGGACGCGCCGCGGCGGGTGATCGGGCTGCTGGCGGGGATGTCGGTGGTGGGGACGCTGGTGTCCAGTTTCTTCACCATCCGGCAGGACGTGGGGGGCGAGCCGGATTTCAACCCGCCGACGTGGTTCGTGCTGGTGATGGCGGTGGCCGTGGCGCTGGTGGTGACGGCTCCGCCGGTGCTGTGGGGGTTGTACGTCGGTGCGCGGCGCCGGCTGGTGGAGAGTCTGCGGGAGCGGGCGGACGGTCTGGAGCGGGAGTTGTCGCTGCTGGCGGACCGGGCCGAGGAGCGGGCGGAGTGGGCGCGTAACGAGGAGCGGACGCGGATCGCGCGGGAGATGCACGACGTGGTGGCGCACCGGGTGAGTCTGATGGTGGTGCATGCGGCGGCGTTGCAGGCGGTGGCGTTGAAGGATCCGGAGAAGGCGTCGCGGAACGCGGGGCTGGTGGGGGACATGGGGCGGCAGGCGTTGACGGAGTTGCGGGAGATGCTGGGGGTGCTGCGGACGGCGGAGGGGGCGTCGGGCCGGTCGTCGGCGCCGGTGTCGGACGAGCCGGAGCGGCTGGTGGCGGTGGCGTCGCAGGTGAAGGCGAAGGCGGCGGAGTCCGGGGCCGGTGGTCCGGGGGTGCGGTCCGAGATGTCCGCGCAGGTGGCGGAGGCCGGGGCGGGGTCCGGTGGTGGTGCGGTGCGCGGTGGCGCGGCGGTGGTGACGGCGGAGCCGGAGGGCGAGGGGCCGTCGCTGGCGGAGCTGGGGGATCTGGTGGGGCAGTCGCGGGCTGCCGGGATGGTGGTGGAGCTGTCGGTGGACGGTGCGGCGGGGGAGGCCGGTTATCCGTCGGGGGTGGAGCAGACGGTGTACCGGGTGGTGCAGGAGGCGTTGACGAATGTGCACAAGCACGCTCCGGGCGCGGAGGTCCGGGTGCGGCTGGCGCATCGTGCGGGTGAGGTGGCGGTGCAGGTGGAGAACGGTCCGTCGGAGCGGGGTGCGGCGGATGTGGGGTTGCCGAGCGGGGGGAACGGCCTGGTCGGCATGCGGGAGCGGGTGAGTGGGCTGGGTGGGGTGTTCGTGTCGGGGCCGACGGAGGCGGGCGGGTTCCGGGTGTCGGCGGTGTTGCCGGGGCGGTAGGGGAGTTTCCGGGGCGGCAGGGGTGTTTCCGGCGCCGAGGGGCGCGGCCGTTCCGGGGCGTGCCCCTGTTCAGTTCTCCCGGCGCCGAGGGACGCGGCCGTTCCGGGGCGCGCCCTTGTTCAGTTCTCCCGTGCCGTGGCCTGGCTGAGCCGGGTGGGGCGGATGCCGAGGACGAGGGTGCCCAGGGCCTGGTCGATGTGCGGGCCGAGGTACCAGTCGCCGGTGTGGTCGAGGCTGTAGACGCGGCCTTCGGTGTCGATGGCGAGGACGGCCTGTCCGCCGGCTTCCCGGCCGAGGGGGGCGACGTCGGTCTCCAGGGCGCGGCCGAGGTCGCCGAGGGTGCGGGCGAGGTGGAGGCCGTGCAGGGGGTCGAGGGTGAAGGGGGTGGGGGCGAGGTGGCGTCCGGGGCCGGTGGGGGTGATGTCGAGGCCGCCGAATTCGGCCCAGGCTTCGACGGCGGCGGGGAAGACGGTGTGGCGGTGTCCGGCGGGGGAGGTGTGGGCGCGCAGGGCGTCGGCCCAGTGTTCGGCCTGCTGGATGTCCCAGCGGCCGGTGCGCCAGCCGGCGTCCTGGAGGGCGGCGTCGACGGCGACCGGGAAGCGGGTGGCCGAGGTCCGGTCGTAGGAGTCGTAGACCGGGGCGACGGGCGCGGCGGAGGCCGGGGCGGTGGAGTCCGCGGACGGTGCGGTGGGGGGCATGGTGCGGGTCAGCTCCCTGCGTGCGTACCGATGGGCATGACGCCGAAGAAGGCGAGGAGGGCGTCGCAGGAGCGACAGGGGGGAGCGTAGCTGCCGTGCAGGGGGTCGCCGTCCTCGCGGATGTGCCGGGCGGTGATCTTGGAGTGTTTCAAGGAGCGGCGGGCCTCGCCGTTGGTGAGGGGTTTGCGGGAGGCGCGTTTGCCTCGGTTGGCCTCGACGGCGGTGAGGTGCCGGCTGAGCAGGACGGCTTCGGGGCAGCGGCCGGTGAAGCGTTCGCGCTGGGCGGTGGCGAGGGTGTCGAGGAAGTCCTGGACGAGGTGGTGGAGCACGGGGGGCTGTTCGGCCTTGCTCGCGGTGCAGGTGAGGGTGCGTCCGCGTACGGAGAGGGCGGCGCCGACGGTGGGGAGGATGCCGTCGCGGCGGTGGCGGAGGGCAGGCGGACGGTCGTCGTCGGCGGTGCCGCTCCAGCCGACGCGGGGGTCTCCCGCGGTGGCGGTGTTGTGGTGTGCCGTGGTGCGCATGGTCAGTGCTTTTCCCTCCCCGAATCCCCGGGACGCCGGAGGTCCCCCGCAAGGGTAGGGGGAGGGTCAGCCTGCCAAATGTGGTGGGTGTTGGGGAAGTCGGGTGTGCTGTCGGTGATGTCACGGTTGTGTCCGGGTGCGGGGCCCGGTTCCGGGGTGTCCGGGCGGTGGTGCGGCCGGGGGCGGCGGGTGGTTGCGGGGTGGGGGCGTGCGGTGAAGTGGTGGTGCGCCGCCGGTTGTTGGGGCGGGGGTGGGGGAGGTCGGTCGACGTGCGCGGGAGGGCGGGTTGCGGTACGGCATAGGCTGTGCCCAGTAGCCGGATTCAGCCAGGGAGCACCGCCATGACGTCAGGTCGGCACGGGCTGGGGGCACCTCCCGGCCCTCAGGCCGCGGGCCACGCCGCGCCACCGAACACGGCCTATGCCGGGCAGGTCGTGCATTTCCCGGATCCGGTGCGTGCGGCGCGGTATCCGCGGGGGGTGCCGGTGGACGGGTCCGGGTTCCCGGATTTCTCGTCGTACGCGCGGGCGGCGGCGGAGATCGCGGAGCCGCCGGAGGGTTTCGGCGTGGACGAGTTGCGGCTGACGGACTATGTGTCGGCGAATGTGGCGTTGCACGCGCGGGGGCACGAGTTGTGGGAGGACGTGCCTGCGGTGGCGACGCCGCACGGCTGGACGTGGCATCACGTGGCGGGTTCGCGGCGGATGGAGCTGGTGCCGGTCGAGGTGAAGGCGCTGTTGCGGCATCACGGCGGGCTGGCGACGGCGGCGGTGGACCACGGGAAGCGGGGGACGCGGCCGTTGCAGGACACCCGGCCGGTGCATTTCGGACTGCCGCACCGGGAGCTGTCGGTGACGGAGGAGCAGGTGCGGCAGGCGGAGGAGGCGCTGGGGTACCGGCTGCCGGGTGCCTACCGTGCGTTCCTGAAGGCGGCGGGCGGGTGCGCGCCGGTGGGTGTGGGGCTGTACGCGGATCTGGGACTGCTGGTGGACCAGCCGTTCTTCACGGTGCGGGACGAGGCCGCGATGAACGATCTGGTGTACGTCAACAAGTGTCTGCGCGATCACTTCACCAAGGACTATCTGGGTGTGGGGTTCGTGCAGGGCGGGGTCATAGCGGTGCAGGTGCGGGGTGCGGCGCCGGGTTCGGTGTGGTTCTGCGCGTACGACGACGCGCGGGACCGGGACGGGTGGCCGGTGCGGGAGCGGGTGGAGCAGCTCCTGTTGCCGTGCGGGGCGGATTTCGACGATTTTCTGCAGGAGCTGGCGGGGAGTCCGCCGGAGCTGGAGACGGTGGCGGGTCTGATGGTGGACGGCGGCTTCGCGCGTGTCGTTCCGGTGGAGGGGTGAGGCGCGGTGGTGACGTTCGCGCAGGCGCAGGAGCGCGCGGAGCGCTGGGTCAACGAGGACGTGCCGGGTCCGTTCCGGCGTGAGGTGCGGGTGCGGGAGTTCGACCTGGGGTTCGTGGCCTGGGCGGAGGACCGCGCGGGCGGTCCGACGACGGAGGGCGGCCGGGCCCGGCTGGTGATCGCGCGGGACAGCGGGGAGACGACGCTGTGGCCGGGGCTGCCGGTGGGTGAGGTGATCCGGCGGTACGAGGAGGAGTACGGCGCGGTGGCGGACGCCGCGGTGGCGGATGCGCCGCCGCGGCGGATCGATCTGGAGGCGACGTCGTTCCTGCTGACGCCGCCGGAGTGGCTGCAGGAGGCGGCGGACCGGCGGACGTCGGGTGCGGGGCTGGTGCTGCCGGTCGACGGGCCGGCCGCGCCGGAGCCTGCCGCGCCGGAGGCGGTGCGGGACGCGGTGCCGCCCGTACCGGTGGACGCCCCTGTCGTGTCCGTACCGGATCAGGCCGCTTCCGTACGGGACGAGCCGGCCGTCGTGACGCCGTGGGCGGGGACGGACGTCCGGGCGGACGAGGACACCGACGACCGTTCGGTGGGGCTGCCCGCGACGGTCTTCGCGCCGCCGCTCGCCGGGTTCGACGACGAGGACACGCCGCCGGCGGGCGCGGGGTCCGAGGCCAGGACGGAACTGATCGCGGGCGGCAGCCGGTTGCCGCGGACGATGATGGCGCCGGCGGTCGAGGAGGCAGGGGCCGGCGGGCCGGTGGTGCCGCCGATGCCGTTGTCGCCTCCGTCGTCGCCGCTGCCGGGGCCGCCCGCCGGGGCCGTGCCGTACGGCGGTCCGGTGCCGCCCGCGGACGCGGCCGGGCCGGACGCGGCGGGACTGTCGGAGCTGCCGCCGCCGTCCGGGCCGCCGATCGCCGATGTGCCGCCGCCCCCTGCGTACGCGGGCTCCGGTGCCGCCGAGGGGCCGGGGGCACAGCCTGCGCCGCCCGGTGCCGGTGTGCACGCGGCCGCGACGGTGTTGGCGGACGGTTCGGCGCTGCCGGGGAACGCGGGCGGTCCGCCGCCGCTCCCCGGGGTGCCGGGTGCGAGCGCTGCGGACCGTACGGGGCCGGGTGCGCCGGACGGTGGTGCGGACGCGTCGGCGCCGTCCGCCGCCGCTCCGGCGGGCGGGTACGTCCCGACGCAGCTCGTGTCGCAGCTCGACGCCGATCAGGTGGATCTGAGTGCGGTGGACGGTCCGGAGGCGGCTGGGCCGGAGGCGGAGCAGGGGCCGCCCGCTCCGCCGTCGGCCGGGCCCGGTTC
The DNA here is from genome assembly GCF_003865155.1 of Streptomyces paromomycinus. Taxonomy (NCBI): domain Bacteria; kingdom Bacillati; phylum Actinomycetota; class Actinomycetes; order Kitasatosporales; family Streptomycetaceae; genus Streptomyces; species Streptomyces paromomycinus. Next base: position 5,836,131 of record NZ_BHZD01000001.1, read on the forward strand.
CGGTGCCGGTGGTGGGGTGCACGCGGCCGCGACGATGCTGGCCGGTGGCGCCGTGCTGTCGTCCGACGCGGCCGGGGCGGGCGGGTCGGGCGGCCCGGGTGCTCCGGGCGGCGCCGGTGGTTCTGCCGGTCCCGGTGTGCCGCCGCCTCCGGCGCCTCCCGGCGTGCCGAAGGCTGCCGGCGCGCCCGGTGCTTCCGGTGCGTCCGGTACGCCTGGTGCTCCCGGTAGTCCCGGTACTCCCGCTGATCAGTCCGCGTCCGGCGCTGCGGGTGGCCCGCCTCCGCCACCGTCCGCTCCGCCGTCCGCGCCGCCCTCGGCCGGTCCCGGCGGATCGGCCGGTCCCGCTGGTCCGGCCGGTCCCGGCGGTGTGCACGCCGCGGCGACGATGCTGGCCGACGGCGCCGGAGGCCTGGGCGGCCCGGGGATGCCGCCACCCGGCGTTCCGGGCCCGCCCGCGCCCGCTCCGGCCGCGCCCGGTCCCGTGGCGTCGGGCCCGGTGGCATCCGGCCCGGCCGCACCGCCGCCCGGAATGCCGCCGTCCGCCGCGCAGCCGCCCGCCGCGCCGCCCGCTTCCGGCTCGTACGGCTACCCTCAGGCGCAGCCGTCCGGGCAGCCGACCGTCGGCCCCGGCTACATGGCCGTCCTGAGCTACCGCGCCCCGGACGGTTCGGAGCAGAAGATCGTGCGGCGTTCCGCGCCGGGCACCCCGCATCCGGAGTGGCAGCTGCTGCACGAGTTGCGCGGTATGAACGTCCCGCCGCAGCAGGTGCTGGAGCTGCACACGGAGCTGGAGTCGTGCGACGTGCCGGGCGGGTACTGCGCGCGGATGGTGCGGGAGACCTGGCCGCAGGTGCGGATCAGCCACACCGCCGCGTACGGCACGGAGCACGTCTCGCGGCAGCAGGGCGTGCGGCACCTCGTGGAGCACCAGGGTGAGCTGCACCAGGTGGCGGACGGTCCGGCGCGGCCCGCGCCGGTGCGGGCACCCTTGCCGCACCCGTCCCAGGTGCAGGCGGTGCCGCCGGTGCCGCCGCAGGTGTTCGGGCAGGAGCTGGAGCAGGCGTTCGGTCCGCAGGGGATCTTCCGTTTCGATCAGCGGGCGGTCTCCCGGCACGGGGTGCCGGAGGTGGTGGCGCAGACGCTGGTGTGGGCCGGGCTGCCGGTGGACTTCGGGCCGTTCTTCTGGGCGCAGGCGCAGCCGGGGCGGCCGGTGCCGACGCTGGCGGAGCTGGCGGCGGAGCGCGGGGTGCGGCCGGCCGCGGACGCGGGGTCGTACCTGGTGATGGGGAACGACTTCGGGCGTCAGCTGTGTGTGCAGTACGGGACGGCGCACATCGTGGCGGTGCCGTTGGACGGCGGCGCGCAGGGGCCGGGCGGTCAGCCGGCGGTGCCGCAGTTCGTGAACAGCGGGCTGCCGGAGTTCGTGCGCTGCCTGGCGATGCTGGGCCGGATGTGGCGGCTGCGGTACGGGCTGACGCCGGAGCAGGCGGGGCGCTGGACGGTGGACTTCCAGGCGCAGCTGGTGGCGCTGGACGCGCCCGCGCTGGGGTCGCCGGAGACGTGGTGGTCGGTGCTGCTCGAACAGATGTGGGACGGGCTGCTGTAGGGCGCCGTTGGTACCGCCCGTGCTGCCGGTGCCGCCTCCGGCGGCGCTAGACCTGCGGGACGGGCGGGTCACCATGATCCTTCGTATATGGGTCAGCCGTCGTGGTCGCCGCAGCCTCCGTCGCCGGAGGGTACGTCGACGCTGTACCGGTCCGGGGCCGGGCGCTGGGGCCGCCGTCCGGGCGGGCGGCGGCGCCGGCTGTCCTGGCCGAAGCGGATCGCGCTGGTGCTGCTGGTTCTGGTGGTGCTGGCGGTGGCAGGCGGGGTGGCGCTGTACGTCTGGGCGGGCGACCAGGTGCGCCGTACCGATGCCGTCGCCGGCTACTCCGGCAGGCCGTCGCCGGGCAAGGGCACGAACTGGCTGCTGGTCGGTTCGGACAGCCGCGAGAGCCTGACGCCCGAGCAGCGGAAACGGCTGCACGTCGGCAACGACCAGGGGCTGAACACCGACACGATCATGGTGCTGCACCACGGGGACAGCGGTCCCTACCTGGTGAGCCTGCCGCGGGACAGCTATGTGGCGGTGCCGGGGCACGGCCGGAACAAGGTGAACGTGGCGTTCGCCGAGGGCGGACCGGAGCTGCTGACGCGCACCGTGGAGCAGGCGACGGGGCTGCGGATCGAACGCTACGCCGAGGTGGATTTCCTCGGCTTCGTGAAGGTGGTGGACGCGCTCGGCGGGGTACGGATGTGCCTGGACAAACCGCTCGAGGACGAGAAGTCGGGTGCCGACTTCCGGGCGGGCTGCCAGGAGATGGACGGAGTGCGGGCACTTGCGTACGTACGGGCGCGTTATACCGACCCGGAAGGCGACCTGGGCCGGGTCGGGCGGCAGCGGCAGCTGATCGGCGCGCTCGGCGACAAGATGCTCGGGGCCGGTGTGCTGCTCAATCCGTTCGCGCTGGTCCCGGCGCTGGACGCGGCGCTGTCGGCGCTGACGGTGGACCGGTCGGCGGGTGTGCCGGACCTGGCACGCCTGGGCTGGTCGATGAAGAAGATCGCGGACGGGGCGGGTGCGGCGACCACCGTTCCGGTGGCGAACCCCGGGGTGAACCTGGGTGGTCTCGGAGATGTGGTGGAGTGGGACGAGCAGGGAGCGCGGCGGCTCTTCCAGGCGCTCCGCGAAGATGTCCCGATTCCGACTTCTGGCAACAATTGACGCATCCTTGGACGATGGAAAGGGGCGGAGTGTCGCGTAACGGTCGCTTCGAATCGATCCAGAAAGATGTGCGCGCGAGTGCGCCGCACGTCGGAGAGGGGCTTGAGGGATGAGTGCATCGGTTTCGCCTCACGGGTTCGAGATCGTACGAGGACGTGGCTACCGTCCCGAGGATGTCGACCGCCGGGTGGAAGGGCTCTCGATCGACCGTGACTCGTGCTGGGAGCGCGCGGCACGGCTGACGGTCCTCGCCAACGAGATGACGGCCGAGCTGGCGGAGCTGCAGGAGTACGTCCGGCAGCTGCCGCCGCAGACGTACGAGTCGCTGGGCGACCAGGCGCGGCTGATCCTGACGACGGCGGAGTCCGAGGCGGCCCGGCTGCGCAAGGACGCCGAGGAGGCGGCCGAGCGGGCCCGCGACGAGGCCGAGGCGTACGCGCGGCAGCTCCAGGAGGCCGCCGACCGGGCCGCGCAGCAGCTGCGGGACGAGACCGAGGACCAGGCGCGCCGCACGGTCGAGGCGGCGTGGGCCGAGGCGGACGGCATCGAGGCCGCGGCCGTCAAGGACGCCGGGCAGTGGCGGACCGCCGCCCAGGACGCGCTGCACGAGATGGAGCAGCGCACCACCGCGATGCTGCGCGAGCAGGAGCAGGAGCAGACCGAGGAGTGGGAGGCGGCCGGCCGCGACCTGGCCGCGCAGGAGGCCGACCTCGAACTGCGGGTGGCGGAGCTGGAGGAGCTGGGCCGGGCCAAGGTCGCCGAGGCGGAGCGCTTCCTCGCGGAGGCCGAGGAGGCGGCGCGGCACCGCGACGAGGACGCCGAGGCGCGCGCCGCGGATCTGCTGGCGCAGGCCAGGGTCGAGGTCGAGCGGATCGAGCGGGCCACCGACCGGATACTGCGGGAGCACACGGAGCGGCGCGAGAAGGTGCGCGAGCACATGACGCACGTCCGCAACACGCTGGCCGCGCTGACGGGCAAGGCCCCCGACGAGGACGAGCCGGCGGGCGGCGCGGCGGCCGAGGACGGCGGGGACGTCGCGGGCGCGGGGGCCACGACGAACGCGCAGGGCGGCACCGTGCTGCTGGAGAAGGCCGGTGGCGCGGGGGAGGCCGATGAGGGCTACGAGGCCGGGGGCACCGGGGTGTCCGGGGGTGCCGAGGGCGCTGGTGAGGCCGAGGGGTCCGGTGGGTCCGGTGGGTCCGACGGAACTGTTCGGGTGCGGGAGGCCACTGTGTCCGGTACCGGTGCGACCGCCGCCGGGGAGCCCGCCGACACGCGGGCGCCGGTGGACCCGGACAACGAGGACACCCTGGAGACGAAGCTGCCGCGGCTGCCGGAAGGGCAGCAGTGATACGGGCCGCGAACCCGGCGGGGAACGGGCCGGGCGCCGAGGGGCGCGCGCCTCTTCCCCGCCGGGCGCCGTAGCGCCGTAGTACCGTCAGCCGTCAGCCGTTCGCGGACTCGGCGGCCGGCTGCTTGACGGCCGGCTGCTCCACGGCCGTACCGGCTGTACCGGCCGTACTGCCCGTGCCTTCGGAAGAAGCTCCGCCCCCAACGCTGTTCCCGGCCCCCTCCCCAGCCCCGTCCCCGCACGTGCCCCCCGCCCCGCCACCCGTTTCTCCGTGGACCGGGAAGCGGCGCGGTGCGAGGAACAGCAGGATCAGGAAGGCGAGTGCGGCGGCGGCCGCGGCGCCGAGGTAGACGTGCTCGACAGTGGCGTCCACGGCGCGCCGCAGGTAGTCGGCGGCCCGGTCGGTGAGAGCGCCGGCGTCGGCCAGTGCGTGCGAGACGGAGTCCAGGTCGTCCGGCAGGCCCGGCCGGATGCCCGTGGGCGCGGCGGCCAGCCGGCCGTTGAGGGTGGCGTTGGCGACGGCGCCGAAGAGGGCGGCGCCGACGCACTGGCCGACCTGGCGGCAGAAGAGGATCGAGGCGGTCGCGGTGCCGCGCTCCTCGAACCCGACCGAGGACTGCACCCCGATGATCAGCGGCAGCTGGAAGATCCCGAGGGTGGCGCCCAGCGCGAACATGAGCAGCGCGGGCTGCCAGGCGGCGCCTGGGTAGGGGAGCAGCGGGAAGACCAGCAGGACCAGCGTGGCGGCGCCGATGCCGGTCATGGCGCAGGCGCGGATGCCGACGCGGTTGTAGACATGGCTGCTCAGGGCGGCGGACACCGGCCAGCTCAGGGTCATGGTGGAGAGCACGAAGCCGGCCGCGATCGGCCCCAGTCCCAGGACGGCCTGGGCGTAGGTGGGCAGGAAGACGGTCGGCGCGACCATGAGCAGCCCGACCGCGCCGAGCGCCAGGTTGACGGCCGAGATCGTCCGGCGGCGCCAGACCCAGCCCGGGATGATCGGTTCGGCGGCGCGGCGTTCGATCAGGACGGTGGCGGCGCCGCAGAGCGCGCTGCTCGCGAAGAACAGCAAGGAGGGGGCGGAGAGCCAGGGCCAGGCGACGCCGCCCTGGACGAGGGCGGTCAGCAGCAGGCCGCCGCAGGCGAAGATCGCGAGTGCGCCGGGCCAGTCGACCCGGGGGCGCCCGGTACGGTCCCGCGCGGGCAGCGATTCACGGAAGTGCCGTACGACGAGCCAGAGCGCGAAGGCCCCCACCGGCAGGTTGACCAGGAAGATCCAGCGCCAGTCGGCGTACGCGGCGAGCAGGCCGCCGAGGGCGGGTCCGGCGATCGAGGAGGTCGCCCAGACGGTGGACAGCCTGGCCTGGATCTTGGGCCGTTCCTTCATCGGGTAGAGGTCGGCGGCGACGGTCTGCACGGTGCCCTGGAGGGCGCCGCCGCCGAGCCCCTGCAGGACGCGGAAGGCGATCAGGGAGGCCATGTTCCAGGCGGCCGCGCAGAGCAGCGACCCGGCGAGGAAGACGATCACGCCGGTGATCAGGACGGGTTTGCGGCCGAAGGTGTCGGAGAGCTTTCCGTAGACCGGCAGGGTGACGGTGACGGCGAGCAGGTATCCCGAGAAGAGCCAGGAGAACACGGCGAAGCCGCCGAGGTCGCCGACGATCTGCGGGACGGCGGTCGCGATGATCGTCGAGTCGAGCGCGGCGAGCGCCATGCAGAGCATCAGGGCGGCGACGACCCGCCCGCGCCTCTCGGGGGACCGGGATATCGGGGGCACGGGGGCGGCCGCCACGCCCGGCCCGGCCTCCGCACCCCGATCGGCCCCCGCGCCCGACCCGGTTTCTGCGCCCGGCCCGGCCTCCGTCCCCCGATCGGCCCCCGCGCCCGACGCGGCCCCCGAGCCCCCTCCAGCCCCCGCGCCCGACCCGGCCCCCGAGCCCCCTCCAGCCCCTGCGCCTCCCTTTACCCCAGCGTCTCCTCCGGCCTTCGCACCCCCGCCGGCCCCCGCACCCGGCTCAATGCCGCTTCCCGCAGCCCCTTCCGCTTCCGTCCGGCCGCTCGTGCGGTGACCGCTCCCGCTGTCCTGGCTCACGTGCCCCCCTCGGCTTTTGCGTGTACGTGACACTTTTCCATGGGGGCGCCGCTACCGGAACGGGGCTTCGCGCCCGGGCCGGCCGGTTGCCGGGGCGAGTGGAACGCGGGTGTCAGCAGGGAGTCGTACTCTTGGGAAACCCGGCCCGTCGCACGTGCCGGGCTGTTCGCGTTGTTCGCCTCACCGGGACGGAAAAGCCATTCTCATGAGCCTGACTGGTCTGCTCGACGCCGTTGCCCAGGACCCGGCGCTCGCCGAAGCCGTGCGGGCCGCGGCGGACGGCAACCGTCCCCAGGTGGACCTGGTCGGCCCGCCCGCCGCCCGCCCGTTCGCCGTCGCCGCCCTCGCGCGCCGCAGCTCCCGTACGGTCCTGGCGGTGACCGCCACCGGCCGGGAGGCCGAGGACCTGGCCGCCGCGCTGCGCTCGCTGATGCCGGCCGGCGAGGAGAACGCGGTGGTGGAGTACCCGTCCTGGGAGACGCTGCCGCACGAACGGCTCTCGCCGCGCTCGGACACCGTCGGCCGGCGCCTGGCCGTACTGCGCCGACTGGCCCACCCCAGCCAGGACGACCCCACCGCCGGCCCCGTCCAGGTGGTCGTCGCGCCCGTACGGTCCGTGCTCCAGCCGCAGGTCAAGGGCCTGGGCGACCTGGAGCCGGTGGCGCTGCGCACGGGGCAGACGGCGGACCTGGAAGAGGTCGTCGACGGGCTGGCGGCAGCCGCGTACGCCCGTGTCGAACTGGTCGAGAAGCGCGGCGAGTTCGCGGTGCGCGGCGGCATCCTGGACGTGTTCCCGCCGACCGAGGAACACCCGCTGCGGATCGAGTTCTGGGGCGACGACGTCGAGGAGATCCGTTACTTCAAGGTCGCCGACCAGCGGTCCCTGGAGGTGGCGGAGCACGGTCTGTGGGCGCCGCCGTGCCGTGAGCTGCTGCTGACCGCGCAGGTGCGGGCGCGGGCCGCCGACCTCGCGGAGCGGCACCCGGAGCTGGGCGAGCTGCTGGGCAAGATCGCCGAGGGGATCGCCGTCGAGGGCATGGAGTCGCTGGCTCCGGTGCTGGTGGACGACATGGAGCTGCTGCTGGACGTGCTGCCGGCGGGCAGCATGACGGTGGTGTGCGACCCGGAGCGGGTACGGACGCGCGCCGCCGACCTGGTGGCCACCTCGCAGGAGTTCCTCCAGGCGTCGTGGGCGGCGAGTGCGGGAGGCGGTAAAGCCCCCATCGATGTCGGTGCCGCCTCCCTCTGGGGCATCGCCGATGTCCGGGACCGGGCCCGTGAGCTGGGCATGATGTGGTGGACGGTGAGCCCGTTCGCCGCCGACGAGGAGCTGGACGAGGACACCCTCAAGCTGGGGATGCACGCTCCGGAGACGTACCGCGGCGACACCCAGCGGGCGCTGGCCGACACCAAGCGCTGGATCGCGGACGGCTGGCGGTCGGTGTTCATCACCGAGGGGCACGGCCCGGCCGCCCGTACGGTCGAGGTGCTGGGCGACGAGAACATCGCGGCCCGCCTCGACCCGGAGCTGGGCGAGCTGTCCCCGTCGGTCGTGCACGTCTCGTGCGGCTGCCTCGACAACGGCTTCATCGACCCGGGCCTGAAGCTGGCGGTGCTGACCGAGACGGACCTGACGGGTCAGAAGTCGGCGAGCAAGGAGCTGGGCCGGATGCCGGCCCGCCGCCGTAAGACCATCGACCCGCTGACGCTCCAGGCGGGCGACTTCATCGTCCACGAGCAGCACGGTGTCGGCCGCTACATCGAGATGGTGCAGCGCACGGTCCAGGGCGCCACCCGCGAGTACCTGCTCGTGGAGTACGCGCCGGCCAAGCGTGGCCAGCCCGGCGACCGCCTGTACATCCCCACCGACCAGCTGGAGCAGGTCACCAAGTACGTGGGCGGTGAGGCGCCGACGCTGCACCGCCTGGGCGGCGCCGACTGGACGAAGACCAAGGCGCGCGCGAAGAAGGCCGTCAAGGAGATCGCCGCCGACCTGATCAAGCTGTACTCCGCGCGGATGGCGGCGCCCGGCCACACCTTCGGCCCGGACACCCCGTGGCAGCGCGAGCTGGAGGACGCGTTCCCGTACGCGGAGACGCCCGACCAGCTCACCACGATCGCCGAGGTCAAGGAGGACATGCAGAAGTCCGTCCCGATGGACCGGCTGATCTGCGGCGACGTCGGTTACGGCAAGACCGAGATCGCGGTGCGGGCGGCGTTCAAGGCCATCCAGGACGGCAAGCAGGTCGCGGTGCTGGTGCCGACGACGCTGCTGGTGCAGCAGCACTTCGGTACGTTCACCGAGCGGTACGGCCAGTTCCCGGTCGCCGTGCGGGCGCTCAGCCGCTTCCAGACGGACACCGAGGCCAAGGCCACCCTCGAAGGGCTCAAGGACGGCTCGGTCGACCTGGTCATCGGCACCCACCGGCTGTTCTCCTCCGAGACCAAGTTCAAGGACCTGGGCCTGGTCATCGTGGACGAGGAGCAGCGCTTCGGCGTCGAGCACAAGGAGCAGCTGAAGAAGCTGCGCGCCAACGTGGACGTGCTGACGATGTCCGCCACGCCCATTCCCCGTACGCTCGAAATGGCGGTGACCGGCATCCGCGAGATGTCGACGATCACCACCCCGCCGGAGGAGCGGCACCCGGTCCTGACGTTCGTCGGGCCGTACGAGGACAAGCAGATCGGCGCGGCCATCCGGCGTGAACTGCTGCGCGAGGGCCAGGTCTTCTACATCCACAACCGCGTCGAGTCCATCGACCGGGCGGCGGCCCGGCTGCGCGAGATCGTGCCGGAGGCCCGGATCCAGACCGCGCACGGCCAGATGGGCGAGGCGCAGCTCGAACAGGTGGTGGTGGACTTCTGGGAGAAGAAGTTCGACGTGCTGGTCTCCACCACGATCGTCGAGTCGGGCATCGACATCTCCAACGCCAACACGCTCATCGTGGAGCGCGGCGACAACTTCGGCCTGTCCCAGCTGCACCAGCTGCGCGGCCGCGTCGGCCGTGGCCGCGAGCGTGGCTACGCCTACTTCCTCTACCCGCCGGAGAAGCCCCTGACCGAGACCGCCCACGAGCGTCTCGCGACCATCGCCCAGCACACGGAGATGGGCGCCGGTATGTACGTCGCCATGAAGGACCTGGAGATCCGCGGCGCCGGAAACCTCCTCGGCGGCGAACAGTCCGGCCACATCGCCGGCGTCGGCTTCGATCTGTACGTACGGATGGTGGGCGAGGCGGTCGCCGACTACCGGGCGTCCCTGGAGGGCGGTGTGGAGGAGGAGCCGCCGCTGGAGGTCAAGATCGAACTGCCGGTGGACGCGCACGTCCCGCACGACTACGCGCCCGGCGAGCGGCTGCGCCTCCAGGCGTACCGGGCGATCGCCGCCGCGACCTCGGAGGAGGACATCGCGGCGGTCCGCGAGGAGCTGACCGACCGCTACGGCAAGCTGCCCGAGCCGGTCGAGAACCTCCTCCTGGTGGCCGGCCTGCGGATGCTCGCCCGCTCCTGCGGCGTCACGGACATCACGCTCCAGGGCTCCAACGTCCGCTTCGGCCCGGTCGAACTGCGCGAGTCCCAGGAACTGCGCCTCAAGCGCCTCTACCCGCGCACCGTCCTCAAGCCCGCCACCCGCCAGGCCCTGGTGCCGCGCCCCGCCACCGGCAAGATCGGCGGCAAGCCGCTGGTCGGACGGGAACTGCTCGCGTGGGTGGGGGAGTTCCTGACGTCGATCCTGGGGTCCTGAGGCTCCCGCCCGGCCGGCCGTCGGTGCCGGCCGGGGGTGCCGCCGTCCGCCGGTGCGGACCGTCCCGGGACGGTTCCGCTCCCACGGTGATTGATGACGACGCCGTGACAGACCGGACGAGACACGGGGCAGACGTTGGGCGGCTCGCGACGGGCCGAGACAGGCGATTCCTTCAGCGGGTCCGCGTACCTGCCCCGGACCCCCGTACCTGCCCCGGTCCCCCGGACCTGCCCCGGACCCCCGTACCTGCCCCAGACCCCCGGACCTGGCTCCTCGTACGGTTCGTGCTGCAGTGGCCGGCGCCGGCCCTCGCCTGGGCGCTCCTGGTGGCCTGGCACGTCTGCGCGGTCATGGCGAACGCGGTCGTCGGCACACCGAGCCTCGACTTCCTGGTCCGGCGCTACGTCGGCCCCCGGCGGTTCGCGCGCGAGTGGGGCCGGAACCCGCGCCGCTGGGAGGACCACTTCCGGGCGCTCCTGCCCGAGTTGTGCGCGGAAGCGGCGAAGGTGTCGTGCCCGCCGGGTCTCCAGATCAAGTACCCGCTGCGGGCGCGTCTCAGGTACTGCCTCACGCACACCGGCACGGAGGACGGGAAGCTCCGCGACTTCGCGTTCACCGTCCCTGTCCAGCACTACCGCGGCTGCGGACCGGAGGCCGCCCGGCGCATCGCCCGGGCCGAGGGCCGGCGGATCCTCAAGCCCGGAACGTCCCTCGCCAACCACGTGGCGCCGGAAGACCGCCAGGCCCTCACCCTGGCCGTTCCGGACCCGCGCTACCAGCCCGCACCGCCGCCCGCCGCGCCCTCCGGAAAGCCGTAGAGACATCCGTCCAGCGGCGTTTGTGCTGCCTTCTGCCCGATTCAGGCACCTTGACGGTGACCGGTAGGAGATATCGCTCTATGGTCAGGCTGCCCCGTGCGTCTCACGGGGCCACCCGATCTCAGAGAACTGGATGTTCCCACCGTGATAAGACCCCGCCGCGCCGCCCTGTCCGCCGCCTCGCTGATCACCGCGGCCCTGATCGCCCTCTCCGGATGCACGCCGGACGGCGGTGCGGACAAGGACGGCGCGGCGAGCCCGTCCGCGACAGCCTCCGCCTCGGCGTCCGCCACGCCGTCGCCGTCCGCGTCGCCGACCGAGAGCCCGAGCCCCAGCGCGACGCCGTCGGCCGCCGCGCCCACGCCGACGCCCGAGGCGGCCGGACCGCCCGCGCCGGCGCGTAAGACGCCCCGGACCGGTGGGGGTTCGGACTCCGGTTCCGGCGGGTCCGGGTCCGGGTCCGGCTCCGGCGGTTCGTCCTCCGGCGGCTCCGGCTCCGGTTCCGGATCGGGTTCCGGATCGGGTTCCGGCTCCGGTGGTTCCGGGAGCGACGTCTCCGGCGACGTGATCCTCGCGCCGTCCGGCAACCACTACCGCCGCGGCCAGTTCTGCAAGAAGGCCCACCTCGGCCTGACCACGAAGGACGCCCACGGCGCGACGCTGAGCTGCGAGATGCAGAGCGGGCGTCCGCACTGGCAGTGAGTTGTGCGGGCCGGGCGTCCGCACTGGCAGTGAGCTGTGCGGGCCGGGCGTCCGCATCGGCGGTGAGCCGCCGCGGCCCGGCCCGTCCTCACACCACGTGCGCGGCGATCCGCCGTGCGCAGGTGAGGGGGTCGGTGGCGCCGGTGTCGACCTCGATGTCGTAGGTGACGCCCCGGTGGACCAGTTCGGCCTGGGACGCGGCCATGCCGGTGATCCGGTCGCCGCGCGCGGCCTCGCGGGCGGCGGCCGTCTCCGCGTCGCAGCGCACGCCGACCCACAGCACCGACAGGCCCTTCAGCGTGCGGCGCCAGCGTTCCTGGCCTTCGGCGCCGCCGAGGAAGACCTCGTCCAGGAGGACGCCGGTGCCGGTGCGGGCTATGGCGGCGACGCCTTCCTGCCAGTCGGCCTGGAGGGCGCGGAAGACGGGCCCGACGGTGATGCTGCCGTCGGGGGCGAGGCCGAGGCCCGGCGCGGTGTCGGACGCCTCCGGTACGACGAGTGACGGCGGCAGGGCCTCGATGAAGGAGTCGACGCCGAAGGTCAGCCAGGGCCGGGGCAGGGCTTCCTGGAGCTGCCGGATCAGGGTGGAAGTGCCGGAGCTGGAGCCGCCGTTCAGGACGACGACATCGGTGCGGGTGCGGGGCAGGCCGGTGGTCATCGGGCCACCGTACGGAGTCAGAGCCGTCCTGTCCGCTGGATTACGGTGACGTCGCCGGCCGCCCCGAGGATGCCGTACACGGCCTTGGGGTGGCGCTTGCGGGCGTCCTCCAGGGCCTGTTCGGGCTTGCGTCCGTCGTGCAGTTCGACGGCGATGTAGTCGGGGTCGATGCCGCGGGTGTCCCCTATCCAGAAGACCCGGGTGCGGTCGGTCAGGCGGGAGATGGGCCGTATGTCGGCCTCGACGGTGGCACCGTCGGGGATACGTTCCAGCAGGTGCTCGGCGGCCGTCACGGACGGCGGTTTGCGGTAGGTGCCGGCCTCGGTGAGGCGGGCGAGCGGGAGCGTGGTGGTCAGGGCCAGCGCGGCGGCCAGTACGGCGGCGGGCAGGTGGTGGGCGTAGGCGCGGAGCCAGGGGCGCGCGGAGACCAGTGTGCGCGGCAGGGCGTCGGCCAGGGCGAGGAAGAGCACCGGCATCAGGACGGCGTTGTAGTGCCAGTCGATGCCCCAGTAGTGCGGTTCGTGGGAGAGGAACCGCCAGCCGAGGGTGGGCAGCGCGGCCAGCAGCAGGGGGGAGCGCAGCGCGAGCAGGCCGGTGGTGGGCAGGAGGAGCCAGAGCAGGGTGCGTACGGCGGTGTCCGCCGGGATGCGGGGGACCGGTCCGCCGGCGCCGCTGAGCTTGTTCCAGTAGTCGTACGAGCCGGACCCGTTGAAGCCGGGGATGATCACGCCGAGGGTGACGGCGGTGGCCACCAGGCCGAAGGCGACGAGCCCGACGGCGAGCGGCACGGCGCGCCGCGCGCGGACGAGGATCAGCGCGCCGACGACGGCGGCGGTCACCCCCAGGTCCTCCTTGACGAGGACGAGCGGCGCCGCCCAGCACACCGCCGCGGTCCAGCGGCCGCGCAGCACCGCTTCCAGCGCGAAGGCGATCAGCGGTACGGCGAAGGCGATCTCGTGGAAGTCGAAGTCGACGGCCTTCTGCAGGCCCCAGGACAGCCCGTACGCGACGCCGACGGCCAGGCCGCGGCCCTGCCCCAGGAAGCGGACGGCGGTCCGGGTCACCGGCACGGCCGAGAGCGCGAAGAGGAAGGCCTGCGCGAACAGGAGCGTCTGGGGGCCGGGGAAGATCCGGTAGAGCGGGGCGAGCAGGACCAGTACGGGGCTGAAGTGGTCGCCGAGGATGTTCGTGCCGGGGCCCTTGAGGTCGGCGACGGGGGCCCGCAGGTGCGCGTAGGCCCGTACGGCCTGCTCGAATATGCCGAGGTCCCAGGAGGACGTCGCCATCGAGCGGAAGCGCAGCACGGAGACCGCGGCGAACAGGACGAAGAAGGCCGCGGCGGTCCAGTAGGGGAGCAGGCGCGGACCGAGCAGGGTGGCGGTGCGGGCGCGGAGGCGGCCGGGGGCCGGTGCGTATCCGCTCCCGGTGACGGGCACGGGCGTCGTCCTGCCGCTGGTCGCGGTTGCTGCGGCCGTGTCCATGGGCGTCCTTACTCTCAACTTCCGAAAAGATATCCGAGGCCGCTGAACCGGCCGGTATTGTCGCCTGTTTTGAGATGGGATGTCCCTCTTGCACCGGATACGGACCGCATCGTCGCCCCGCGCCACACCCCTGACCAGCACCCGCCGCCGCGGCGTCGCCGTCGCCGCGGCCGGACTGGCCGCGCTGCTCGCCCTCACCGGCTGCACACCCGACGGTGGCAAAGGGGGCGGTACGGGAGAAGACGGCGGCACGGCGTCGTCCGTTCCCGCGGCGGGCGGCACGGCGCTGCACGCCGTCGGCACCCTCACCGTCAAGGGCCGCGCCCCCAAGACCGGTTACACTCGCGCCCGTTTCGGCACCGCCTGGGCCGACACGGACGGCAACCACTGCGGCACGCGCGACGACATCCTCAAGCGGGACCTGACGGAGGTGCGGTTCACCGACGGGCACTGCAAGGTCGCCTCCGGGACGCTGAAGAAGGACCCGTACACCGGCCTGGCGGTCCAGTACGAGCGCGGGCGCAGCAAGGTGGACATAGACCACCTCGTGGCGCTGTCGGACGCGTGGCAGAAGGGCGCCCAGCAGTGGCCGGGCCGCAAGCGCGTCGCGCTCGCCAACGACCCGCTGAACCTGATCGCCGCCGACGCCTCCGCCAACCGGCAGAAGGGCGACGGGGACGCGGCGACGTGGCTGCCCGCCAACAAGGCGTACCGCTGCGACTACGTGGCGCACCAGGTGGCGGTGAAGAAGAAGTACGGGCTGTGGGTGACGCAGGGGGAGAAGGACGCGATGACCCAGGTGCTCAGCGGGTGCCCGAAGCTGAAGCTGCCGGCGGGCGGCGGGCCGACGGAGGCGCCGGAGCGGTTCACGGCGAAGTAGCGGGGGCGGCGCACCACACAGGCCGCCGGCCCGGTTCCGCGTGCTGCGGTTCCGGGCCGGCGGCCGGTCTGCGGGTGGTCCGTACGGTCAGAGGGTGAGCTGCCAGTGGGTGGCCTTGTGGTCGAAGCCGGGGCGGACCTCGACGTCCAGGGTCTTCGCGCCGGCCGGTACGTCGAAGGCGAAGTCGGCGGTGGCGGTCTTGCCGGCCGTCACGGTGCCGCTGAAGCCGGCGCCGGACTTGTCGTCGTAGATCCGCTCGGCGGTCTTGCCGTCCTTGCCGGCCCGCGCCTCGACCGTCACCAGGTCACCGGCGACGTCCTTGGTGCCCTTGTTCTCCAGCCGCACGGTGACCTTGTAGGACTTGTTGCCCTTCGCGTGCCCGATCGCGAACTCGTCGGGGGTGAAGGCGGCGGGCTTGGAGACGGTGACGTTCAGGCCGGTGCCGTAGACGGCGGTGGCGCCGCCCTGGTACTCCTTCGTGGCCGCGCCGCCGTCCTTCGGCTTGGCCTCCGAGCCCTCCAGGGCCTTGTTGACCTCCTTCACCGCCTGGTCGACCGCGGTCACGGTGATCACCAGGCCGGCCACCGACGCGAGCAGTGCGAGGACGCCGAGGATCGTGCCGGTCAGGGCCACGCCCCGGTTGGTGGCCTGGCCGCGCTTGGCCCTGCCGAGTCCCACCAGGCCGAAGATCAGGGCCAGCACGCCGAGGATGCCGGCCAGCCAGAAGAGCAGCGGGATCAGTCCGCTGAGGATGCCGATGATGCCGAGGGTGAGCGCGGCGATCCCCAGCCCGTTGCGGGCGGCCTGCTGCGGCGGCATGCCCGTCGGGGCCTGCGGCGCGTGCGGGTGGTGCGTCTGGTGCGACATGGAGATACGGCCCCTTCCGGGCGCTGGAGCGGGAGATCGGCGGTTCAGGGCACCGGGGTGCGCCACGAGCCGGGACGAGCCGGTTCCGCCGTGTGAACCGGTGGTGCGGTGGGTCAATAACAGCACTACCTGTGAACCGAGTCAACACTGTTTACGGATGGAAGTGGATTCACGTCGTGAAGGGGGTGATGCTGCATTCGTGGGTATGCTCGGCGACACAGGCAGGTCAGGGCGCGAGCGGACGGGAGCCGGCCAGGTGGCGGAGACAGCAGCGACGACGGGGAGCGGACCGGCCGACGGCGCGGCACCCGGGCCGGTGACCGAGGTGACCGCCGCCGGCATCGCCCGGCTGGCCGGCGTCGGCCGCGCCGCGGTCAGCAACTGGCGCCGCCGGCACACCGGCTTCCCCCGGCCCGTCGGCGGTACGGAGACCAGCCCCACCTTCGCCCTCGCCGACGTCGAGCACTGGCTGCGCGCCCAGGGCAAACTCGCCGAGGTCCCGCTGCGCGAACGGGTCTGGCAACA
Organism: Streptomyces paromomycinus; assembly: GCF_003865155.1. Classification (NCBI taxonomy): domain Bacteria; kingdom Bacillati; phylum Actinomycetota; class Actinomycetes; order Kitasatosporales; family Streptomycetaceae; genus Streptomyces; species Streptomyces paromomycinus. The sequence goes on from NZ_BHZD01000001.1 coordinate 5,852,014, forward strand.
GCTCGTCTCCCACCCGGCCGGCGCCGCCACCGCCCTGCGGCACGCCGGCGCCGTCCTGCTGTTCGTCCGCGACCGCCCCTCCGCCTGGCGCGAGCTGAACGAGGCCGCCGACGACACCGAACTGGCCGGGATGCTGCCCGCCGTCCTCGCGTCCGTCCTCACCGCCCATCTGGGCCCCCACCACCCCGTGCACGGCCTGACCCGGGACGCCCTCCTGCCGTCCGCCGCCCTCGTGCGGGCCACCGCGGAACTCGCCGCCGGCGAGGACGGCGCCGTACCCGCCTTCGAGTTCCTGCTCGGCCGCCACCTGGACGCCAACCCCCGGCAGTACACCCTCACCCCGCCCGGCCCGGCCGCCCTGATGGCCGCGCTGGCCGGACCGGCCCGTACCGTCCTGGACCCGGCGAGCGGCACCGGCAGCCTCCTGGACGCGGCCGCGGACACCGCCGAGGACACCGCCGAGCTGTACGGGCAGGAGGCCGACCCGGACCTGGCCGCGCTCACCGCGCTGCGCCTGGCGCTGCACGCCCCCGCCGCCCAGGTGCGCGTGCACGCCGCCGACACCCTGCGCGCCGACGCCTTCCCGCAACTGGCCGCCGACGCCGTCCTCGCCCACCCGCCGTTCAACGAACGCAACTGGGGCCACGACGAACTGGCCTACGACCCGCGCTGGGAGTACGGCTTCCCGGCCCGTACGGAGTCCGAACTGGCCTGGGTGCAGCACGCGCTGGCCCGGCTGCGCGAGGGCGGCACCGCCGTCCTGCTGATGCCGCCCGCCGCCGCGTCCCGCCGCTCCGGCCGCCGCATCCGCGCCGACCTGCTGCGCCGCGGCGCCCTGCGCGCCGTGATCGCCCTGCCCGCCGGGGCGGCACCGCCGTACGGCATCCCGCTGCACCTGTGGGTCCTGCGCAGGCCGGGCGCCGCCGCCCAGCCCTCGCCGCACCTGCTCGTCGTCGACACCGCCGCCCTCGGCGCGGGCGGCGCCCCCGGCCGGGACAAGCCCGACTGGCAGGCCGTACGGACCACCGCGCTGGAGGCGTGGGAAGCGTTCGACCGGGACGGCGGGATCGCAGAACAGCCCGGCGTCCGGCGCTCGCTGGCCGCCATCGACCTGATCGGCGACGACGTGGACCTGGCCCCGGCCCGCCACCTGCCGCCCCCCTCCGCCGCCGGCGGCCTCGCCGAACTGGCCACCGTCCGGCAGCGGCTGGCCACCACCCTGTCCCGTACGGCCGAACTGACCCCGGAAACGGCGGGCGGCCCCGACACCGCGCCCGCCCGCTGGCCGCTGACCACCGTCGGGGAACTCGCCCGCGCCGGAGCCCTCGTGCTGCGCGCCGGCGGCCCCGGCACCGCGACCGCGGACGCCGTGCCCGCCGTCCTCACCGAGCACGACGTCATCGGCGGCACGGCACCCAGCGGCGCGCTGCCCGAGGGCGGCGCCGCCCCGGCCGAGGAGCCCGTCCTGGTGGCGGCCGGGGACGTCGTGGTGCCCGTCCTGGGCGGCGGCGCCGTCGCCCGCGTCGTCGACGAGGCCACCGCGGGCGCCGCCCTCGGCCGCAACCTCTTCCTCCTGCGGCCCGACCCGGCCGCCCTCGACCCGTGGTTCCTCGCCGGATTCCTGCGCGGCACCGCCAATACCCGGCAGGCCAGCAGCTACGCGTCCACCGCCACCCGCCTGGACGTCCGCCGCCTCCAGCTCCCGCGGCTGCCGCTGGCCGACCAGCTCCGCTACGGACGGCGCTTTCGCGAACTGGCCGCCTTCGAGGAGACCCTGCGCCTCGCCGCCCGCCTGGGCGAACAGCTCGTCCAGGGACTCCACGACGGCCTGACGGACGGTTCGGTGACGCCCGGCTGAGGACGGTCCGGGGACGCCCGGCTGATTTCCTACAACCCCGGCGGCCCCAGCGGTGTCGTATATACGCTCGATCCCACGCATCCGAGCATGTCCCGGCACCGCACTCCACCGCCCCACGCCGGGCCTCGATCCGTCAGGAGCAGTCATGCACGGCCCCGCCCCGGCAGCACCGCCGCACCGTCCCGCGTCGCGCAGGACGGTCGTCCTGCTGCGCGTGGTCTTCGTGGCGCTGGCCGTGCTCAGCATCGGCTTCCTGGCCTGGCTGACGCTGCTGCGCGCCGCGCTCGTGCAGCAGCGCCGGCCGCTGGGCTGGTGGGTGTTCGGCGCCGACCTGGTCCTCCTGTTCGCAGCGATCGTGTTCGCCGGCGGACACGACGAGGATTCCTGGCAGTCGAACGTCTCAGCGGCGGTGCTCCTCCTCCAGATGGCCGGGGCCGTCGTGTACTACCTCGTCGTCGACGTCCGCGCGCAGCGCGTCACGCCCGAATGGCCGCAGTACGGGACGGCGGGCACGGGGGCGGGGTACGGCGCGACGGGCGCGGGGTACGGCTACCCGGGGCCGGACACGGCGGGGTACGGCTACCCGGGGCCGGACGCCGCGGGCTACGGACGTCCCGGGCCGGACACCGCGGGCTACGGCTACCCCGGACCGGCCCAGGCCCCCGCCCCCGCCCCGGCCGCCCCGAACCCGTACGCCGGAGCCCGGCCGCCGCACCAGCAGCCGCCCGCCTCCCCCTACCCGGCCCAGCCGCAGCGCATCGACCGCGTGCGCGCCGAACTGGACGAGCTGAGCGACTACCTCCGCAAGGAGGAGGGCCGTTGAACGGACGCGTCGTCGCCGAGCGCTACGAACTCTCCGCGCTGCTCGGCCAAGGCGGCATGGGCCAGGTCTGGATCGCCTACGACCGCCGCCTCGACCGCCGCGTCGGCGTCAAACTGCTGCGCCCCGACCGGGTGTCCGGCACCCCCGACGCGGAGGAGATGCGCCGCCGCTTCGTCCGCGAGTGCCGCGTCACCGCGCAGGTCGACCATCCCGGCCTGGTCACCGTGCACGACGCGGGCAGCGACGGCGACGACCTCTACCTGGTCATGCAGTACGTCGAGGGCGCCGACCTCGCCGACCACCTGGCCGAGCACGAGCCGTACCCCTGGCCGTGGGCGGTCAGCGTCGCGGCGCAGCTGTGTGCCGTACTGGCGTCCGTGCACGCCGTACCGATCATCCACCGCGACCTGAAACCGCGGAACGTGATGGTCAAGCCGGACGGCACCCTCACCGTCCTCGACCTCGGCATCGCCGCCGCCCTGGACACCGACACCACCCGCCTGACCAGCACCGGATCGCCCATCGGCAGCCCCGCCTACATGGCGCCCGAACAGGCGATGGGCGGCACGGTCGGCCCGTACACGGATCTGTACGCGCTCGGGGTGCTGCTGCACGAGCTGCTCAGCGGCGAGGTGCCGTTCGCCGGTTCCACGGCGCTGGGCGTGCTGCACCGCCACCTCTACGAGCCGCCCGTACCGGTCCGCCGCCTCCGGCCGGACGTGCCCGAAGAGCTGGAGGCACTCGTCCTGCGGCTGCTCGGCAAGGACCCGCAGGAGCGCCCCGCCGACGCGCAGGAGGTCTACCGGGCACTGGTGCCGCTGCTGCCCACCGCGGCGCAGGGCACGGCCGGTACGGGCACGGGCGCGCCGATGGATCCGACCCGCCCGTTCCGGCACCCGCACGCGCCGTGGCCCGTCCGCGCGGCGACGCCTGCGGCCCCGCAGGCGGTCGCGACGCCCCTGGCCCCGCAGGCGGTCGCGACGCCCCTGGCCCCGCAGTCGGTCGCGGCCGCGACCGCCGTACCGCAGCACGCCGTGGCCGTACCGCAGCAGATGACGGCGGCACCCGCGGCCTCCTTCGCCCCGCCGCCCCCGTTCCCGCCCGCGGGCACCGACCCGCGGATGTCCATGGGAACCGGCGGAACCGGCGGCTACGGGCCCCTGGGGACCGCCGACCCCCGGGCCCCGGGCACCGGCGGCCCCGACGTCGCCGCGGCCGTGGACGAGGTCAAACGTCTCCTGGACCAGGGCCGCATCACCCACGCCGTGGACATCCTCGGCGGCATCCTGCCTGCGGCCGCCGCCCGGCACGGCGCTCACTCACCGGTCGTACGGTCCCTGCGCAAGCAGTACGCGGCCACCCTCATGGACGACGGCCAGTACCGCCGGGCCCTGCCGGAACTGCGCGCACTGGCCGAGGAATTCGGCCGCGACACCGGCCCCGGCCCGGCCCGGCAGGCGCTCCAGTTCCACTACGAGGCCGCCCAGTGCCTGGAGCAACTGGGCGAGGTCAACCAGGCACTGGACGAGTACCGGGCCCTGCTGCCGCACTTCGAGCGCTACCCGGACGACCCCGTGCGGCCCCTGGAGATCCGCCGTTCCATCGGCCACCTCCTGCTCGCCCTCGGAGAGCGCGGCGCCGCCCAGGAGACCCTCGCCCGCCTCCTGCACGACGCGGAACGCCTGCACGGCCCGCACGGCGCCTTCCCGGCGGAGGTCCGCCGCACCCTGTACTGGCTCGGGCAGGTGCGCGGCTGAGCCGGTGGGCGGCGGGGAAGGCGACGGAAGAGAAACCGCCTTCCGGACAACTCGTTGGTCGAACCGGTGGCCCGGACCCCGCGGACTCTTTAGCATCGGCATCGATCAACGCCAGGTCGGAAGAGCCGCACGTCGCACGTCGCCGTACCGTCGTCGCACCCTGCCAGGAGGCTTGATGTTCCGCCGTAGGACCGCGCTTCCCGTTTCCGCCGCTGCCGCCCTGCTGGCCGCCCCGCTGCTCACGGCCTGCGGCACGGAGGCGCATCCCGGCGCCGCGGCCGTGGTGGACGGGCAGCGGATCAGTGTCTCGCAGCTCCAGTCGCGGGTACGGGACGTACGCGCCGCTCAGGAGAAGTCCCCGCAGGCCGCCCAACTCGTGGAGAACACCGGGAAGCTCAGCCCGGCCACCCTCAACGGCATGATCTTCGACCGGGTGCTGGAGCGCGGCGCGAAGGACGCCGGGGTCACCGTCTCCCGGCGGGACGTGCAGCAGTGGCGCACGGCGGCCGAGCGCAGCGCGGGGGGCGCGGACCGGCTCAAGGAGATGTGGCTCCAGCAGGCCATCGCGCCCGGCGAGGTCGACGCGGTGGTCCGCAACCAGCTGCTGCTGGACGGCGTCGCCAAGAGCATCGGTGCCGACCGCGGGCAGCCGCAGGGCCAGCAGCGGCTCGCCGAGTCGCTCGCCAAGACGTCCCGGAAAATGCACATCGACGTCAATCCGCGCTACGGGAAGTGGGACGACAGCCAGGTCGTCCTCGGCGGGACGAAGGAGCCGTGGATCAAGGACGTGACGGGCGCGGGGCAGCAGCAGACCTGAGCCGGGCCGGGGGCGGCGGCCGGACGGTCGCGCTGTCGGTGCCGTGCGTTACGTTCGTCGGGTGAACGCTGACGCCACCGACGCCCCCGGCACTCCGCAGGCCCCGGCCCCCGGCCGCCTGGTCCTGCTCACGACCAGCCACCGGGTCGCGCCCGGCCTGCTGTCCTGGCCCGCGTGGCAGACGCTGCGCGGCGCCGACCTCGTGCTGTGCGCCGACGCCGCCCATCCGCAGCTGCCGTATCTGCGCGAGGCGGGCGTCGTGGTCGGCACGGACGTGCCGGGCGCCCGTGAGCTGGTGGAGTTCTGCCGGGCCGGGGACCGTACGGCGGTCGTGATCACCTCGGCCGACGGCGACTCGGAGCTGACCGACGGCCTGGCCCGGATGGCGGGCTCCGGCCGGGAGACCATGCCGGACCTGGAGCTGCTGCCGGGCTCCTACGACCTGCCGGGCGCCCGTCTGCTCGACCTCGTCCAGGTCATGGACCAGATCCGCCGCGGCTGCCCGTGGAGCGGGGTGCGCACGCACCAGGACCTGGCGAAGTACGGCATCGAGGAGATGTACGAGCTGGTCGAGGCCATCGAGGAGGGCGACCGGGAGGCGGTGCGCGAGGAGCTGGGCGATGTGCTCCTCCAGGTCGTCTTCCACGCCCGGATCGCGCAGGACGACCCGGACGAGCCGTTCTCCGTCGACGACGTGGCGGGCACGATCGTGGAAAAGCTGATCCACCGCCACCCGCACCTCTTCGGCGAGGACGAGGCGCACACCCCCGAGGACGTCAAGGCGCACTGGGCGCGGACGAAGGCGGCCGAGAAGCGGCGCGCCTCGGTCACCGAGGGCATTCCGCTCGGCCAGCCCGCGCTGGCGCTGGCCGGCAAGCTGGCCTCGCGGGCGCGTGCGTCCGGTATCGACGCCCTGCCGGCGGGCGAGGGCATCGGGTACGAGCTGCTCGCGCTCGCCGTACGGGCCGAGGCCGCCGGCACGGACCCGGAGACCGCGCTGCGTGCCGCCGCCCGCACCTACCGGGACGCGATCCGGTCCGCCGAGGAGGCGGCCTCCGGCGCCGCCGACTGAGCCCCGGGCCGCCTGCCGCGGGCGCGCAGCCGTTCGGCCGTCCAGACGGCGGCCACGGCCGCGCCCAGCGCCGCGCCCACGCCGCACACCCCGCCCCAGCCGGCCGCGCCCCACACCGCCGAGGTGAGCGCCGAGCCGACCGCGCCGCCGACGAAGTAGCTGGTCATGTAGGCCGAGTTGAGGCGGTTGCGGGCCTCCGGGCGCACCGCGTAGACCAGGTTCTGGTTGCTGATGTGCACCGCCTGCACCGCCGCGTCCAGGACGACCACCCCGGCCAGCAGGGCCACCAGCGGCCAGACGCCGCCCGCGCCCCCGGCCGCCAGCAGCACCCAGGAGCCGAGCAGCAGGAACCCGCCGAGGCCGGTGACCCGGTGGGCCAGGCCCCGGTCGGCCAGCCGCCCGGCGACCGAGGCGGACAGCGACCCGGCCGCGCCCACCAGGCCCAGCAGCCCGATCGCCGACTCCGACCAGCCGTAGGAGGGGCCGGACATCAGGAAGGCCATCGCCGTCCACAGCACACTGAACGCGGCGAAGGACAGCGCGCCGAGCGCGGCCCGCCAGCGCAGCACCGGCTCCTGTACGAAGAGGGCGAGCGTGGAGCGGATCAGCGCGGGGTAGCGCAGTCCGGCGCCGGTGTGCAGCGCGGGCAGTCGCAGCCGCAGCAGTACGGCCATCAGCAGCATCAGGCCGGCGTTGACCCAGTAGACGGTGCGCCAGCCGCCGAGGTCGGCCAGCAGCCCGGCGGCCGTACGGGCCAGCAGGATGCCCAGCAGCAGCCCGGTCATGACGGTGCCGACCGTACGGCCGCGCTCGGCGGGCGGCGCGAGGGAGGCCGCGTACGGGACGACGACCTGGGCGGCGACGGAGGTCAGGCCGGTGAGGGCGGTGCCGATCAGCAGCAGCGTCCCATTGGGCGCGCTCGCCGTCACCGTCAGGAAGACCGCGGTGGCCGCGGTCAGGCCCACCGCCAGCCGCCGCCGTTCCAGCAGGTCACCGAGTGGTACGAGGAGCAGCAGCCCGAGCCCGTAGCCGACCTGCGCGACGGTCACCACCAGCGCGGCGGTGGCCGCCCCCAGGTGGAGGTCGCGGCCTATGACGTCCAGCAGCGGCTGGGCGAAGTAGTTGCCCGCCACCGACAGGCCGGTCGCCACGGACATCAGCAGCAGCGTGCCGCGCCCCAGCCCGGGATGCCCCTCTACCTGGGAAGCCATCGGGTCCCTTTCCACACGACGCGCCACCCTGTCGGTAACGCTCCGGCCCTCAGCTTCCGCCGGGCCAGGTGATGAGTCCAACGCATAGTTTTCATCGCATCCATCGTGCAGCGCGATGGATCTCCCTCGTCGGCCGTCCCCGGCTGGCTACGCTCGCCGCCATGGAGCTGCAACAGATGCGGTACGTGGTCGCGGTCGCCGAGACCGGCGGCTTCACCCGCGCCGCCGAACGCTGCCACGTCGTGCAGTCCGCGCTCAGCCACCAGATCGCCCGCCTGGAGAAGGAACTGGGCGCCCGGCTCTTCCACCGGACCAGCCGCAGCGTGCGGCTGACGGCCGCGGGGGAGGCGTTCGTGCCGGTCGCCCGGCAGGCGCTGGAGGCGGCCGAGCGGGCTCGCGCCGAGGTGGAGGCGGCGGCCGGCGAGGTACGCGGTCGGCTCGCGGTCGGCGCGATCTCCACCGTCGCGGCCGTCGACCTGGCCCGCGAGCTGGGCGCCTACCGCGCCCGCTACCCGCAGGTACGCATCAGCCTGCGCACGGAGATGAGCGAACAGCTCATCGACCAGGTCCGGCAGGGCGCGCTGGACGTCGCCTTCGTCGGCCTGGTGCCCGGCGCCCGCAGTCCGGGCGTACGGGAGCGGGCCCTGGCCCACGGCGAGCTGGTCGCCGTCGTACCGCCGGACCACCCGCTGGCGGGCCGTGACTGGACGGACCTGCGGCGGCTGGCCGAGGAGACCTTCGTGGACTTCACGGCCGGGTCGGCGGCGCGCCGCCAGCGGGACGACGCGTTCCGCGCGGCGGGTCTGACGACCGAGGTGGCCTTCGAGGTGACCACCGTGGAGTTCCTGGCCAAGCTGGTCCGTGCCGGGCTCGGCATCGGCATGGTGCCGCTGGCGTTCGCCGCGGAACTGCCCGGACTGAGCGTGGTGCGCGTCCCCGACGCGCCCGCCCGGGTCGAACGCGTCGTCTGGAGCGCCCGCGGCCCCTCCCCGGCGGCCGCGGCCTTCCTGCACGCCCTGGGGGTGGACCCCGACGGGCCGGACCCGGGCTCCGGTGTACGCGGGCCGGACCCGGGACCGGCCGTACGCGAGCCGGACCCGGGCTCCGCCGTACGGGGGACATGAGTCCCGGCCCCGAGCCGGTGACCAGGGCGTTCGCGCGGGTACCGGCCTGCGGGCCGGGCGCCGCGGCCGCCCGCGCATCGTCGCCGCCCACCCGGGTACCCGGGTCCAATGACAGCAACGATCGCTTCGACCACACCGGCCCAGGACGGCACAGCCGTCCAGCAGGCCGTGGACCTCACGCGGGACATGGTCGTCGGCACCGGTCCGCTGATCGCCGGGATCGTCATCGTCGCGGGGCTGATCCTCGCCGTGGTCTACGGCAGGCGCCGCCGGGACCGTGAGCCCGACCCGCCCGAGCCGGAGACCCAGCCGACCCCGCCCAAGAACCCGACCGGGTACGAGAGCGAACTGCGCGACCCGAACGAGGTGCCGCGCGACGGCGACCACCGGCTGACCCCGCACGAGCTGCCCGACTACGGCAACGCCCCCACCCGGCACGGCGCCGACCAGGACCGCGAGCGCAAGCGCTGGCAGGACGGGCACAGCGGGTCCTTCGGCGGGGGTTAACGTCGAGGGGTGCGACCGCAGACTCCTTTCCCCGCCGGTTCCCCCGCCGGTTCCCCCGCCGATTCCCGCGCCGATTCCTCCGACGGTCTCCCCGCCGGCGAGCGGCCCGCCGACCCCGCCGGGGCCGGACCCGGCTGCCCGGTGACCGGCCCCGCGGCCGCCCCTGCCTGTCCGGAACTGTTCACCTGGGAGTTCGCCTCCGATCCGTACCCGGCGTACGCCTGGCTGCGCGAGCACGCGCCCGTGCACCGGACGCGGCTGCCCAGCGGCGTCGAGGCCTGGCTGGTGACCCGGTACGCGGACGCGCGGCAGGCGCTCGCCGACACCCGGCTGTCGAAGAACCCGGTGCACCACAGCGAGGCCGCGCACGGCAAGGGCAAGGTCGGCATCCCCGGCGAGCGCGGCGCCAACCTGATGACCCACCTGCTCAACATCGACCCGCCGGACCACACCCGGCTTCGCCGGCTGGTCTCCAAGGCGTTCACTCCGCGCCGTATCGCCCGGTTCGCGCCGCGCGTACAGGAGCTGACCGACTCCTTCATCGACTCCTTCGCGGAGCGCGGCGCGGCCGACCTCATCCACGAGTTCGCCTTCCCGCTGCCCATCTACGCCATCTGCGACCTGCTCGGCGTCCCGCGCGAGGACCAGGACGACTTCCGCGACTGGGCCGGGATGATGATCCGGCACGGCGGCGGGCCGCGCGGCGGCGTCGCCCGGTCGGTGAAGAAGATGCGCGGCTATCTCGCCGAGCTGATCCACCGCAAGCGCGAGTCGCTCGGCGACGAGGGCGCCGACGACCTGATCTCCGGCCTGATCCGCGCCTCCGACCACGGCGAGCACCTGAGCGAGAACGAAGCCGCCGCGATGGCCTTCATCCTCCTGTTCGCGGGCTTCGAGACCACCGTCAACCTCATCGGCAACGGCGTGTACCAGCTCCTGCGCCACCCCGAGCAGCGCCGGCTGCTCCAGAAGGCCGCCGCCGAGGGCGACGAGGGGCTGCTCGCCACCGGCGTCGAGGAGCTGCTGCGCTACGACGGCCCGGTCGAGCTGGCCACCTGGCGCTTCGCCACCCGGGACCTCACCCTCGGCGGGCAGCGGATCGCCGAGGGCGACCCGGTCCTGGTCGTCCTGGCCGCCGCCGACCGCGACCCCGAGCGCTTCCCGGGGCCGGACGTGCTGGACCTGTCCCGCCGCGACAACCAGCACCTCGGGTACGGCCACGGCATCCACTACTGCCTGGGCGCGCCGCTGGCCCGCCTCGAAGGGCAGACCGCGATAGCCACCCTGCTGACCCGGCTGCCGGACCTCCGGCTCGGCGCCGACCCGGACGATCTGCGCTGGCGCGGCGGTCTGATCATGCGCGGGCTGCGCGCCCTGCCGGTGGAGTTCACCCCCGTACCCAGGTGATGCCGCACCCGTGCAAAGAGGGCGTCCCGCCCCTCCGTACGGGGCCGGGAGCCTGTTCGTACATGACCACCCGTCAGACCGTGACCTGCGCGTGATCTCCGCTACACCGGCTTGTGACGGACGGGCCGTCCCGCTACTTTCAACCGTTTGAAAGGCCGGGGCGGGCGGCGCGGCAGCGCACGGGCCACGCAGCCGACGGCGCCGGCCTCTCGACGACAACTCAACCGCCGCTCGAAAGGCAACCGCATGCGCTCCGGGAACGGCCGTCACCGACGCCCCCGCCAGGCTCCGGCCATCTTCGTCACGGCGGGAGTCGCCGGCGGCGCCCTCGCCATGCCCCTGCTCGCCGCGAGCAGCGCCGAGGCCGCCGACGCGGCCACCTGGGACCGCGTCGCACAGTGCGAGAGCAGCGGGGTGTGGAGCGCCAACGGCGGCAACGGCTTCTACGGCGGGCTCCAGCTCACCCAGGACATGTGGGACCGCTACGGCGGCCCGTCGTACGCCTCGCGCCCCGACCTGGCCAGCCGGTCGCAGCAGATAGCCGTCGCCGAGTCGATCCTCGCGGCGCGCGGCCCCGACACCTGGCCGAGCTGCGCGGTGAACGCGGGACTCAAGCAGGGCGGCAGCGGGCCGGACGTCGACCCGGGCGGCACGGCGACGCCGTCCCCCGAGCCCTCCTCGCCGTCCCCGTCCACTCCGCCGCCCTCCGCCGAGCCGTCGAAGCCCTCCGAGCCGTCCGGGACGCCGGAGTCCGGCGGTACGCGCACCCCGGAGCCGAAGCCGTCGCCCACCGGCCCGGCCGGCACCCCGGACCCGTCCCGTACGCCGGACCCGTCCGGCACGGGCCGTACGCAGGACCCGTCGCGGCCCGCCGACCCGGCCGACGGCGCCTCCACGAGCCCCACCACGCCCCCGTCGCAGGGCAAGCACCGCGGCCGGCCCGCGGAGCAGCCCGGCACGGGCGCGGACGCGGGTACGGGCGCGGACACGGGCACCGGTACGGGCGCGGGCTCCGGCGACGCGGGCCGGTCCGGCGGGGGGCACCCCTCGCGGGGCGGCGACGCGCACCGTACGGACCCGGGCGCGCCAGGTGACTACACCGTGCGGCCCGGTGACAACCTGTCAGCCATCGCCGAGGACCGCGGGGTCGACGGGGGCTGGCCGGCGCTCTACGCGGCCAACAAAGGCGTCATCGGGGGCGATCCGGACCTTATCCACCCTGGTCAGCGCCTTGAGCTGGACGGCAAGCAGGGATAGTTCGTGAGGCTTTGCCCGCTTTGGTGAAAGTGAGACATGGATCTCGTTCGGGACTGCGGTGACCGTCCCGCCCGTTGTTTCCAAACCTGCGGCGACCTGCGGAAATGTGATGATCCTGTGATGTCTGGGGGCCAACTGGCCTCAGATGTAGGGGTTTGAACCCGCGGGGTGTTCCTGTTTACCGTCTTCATCGCTCGCCAAAGCGGGCCCTTCGATCACACGCCGAATCCTGCCGGTGGTCGGAGGTCACTCGACGCGAGAGCGCCGAAGGCAGGAGCGGGGGACCCAAGGTAAGCGCCGGCCCCGCCCGCGGAAGCGGGTCCAACCGGCTAGGGGTGAAGCCATGTGTGAAGCACACACGGCCGGGCAACTCACATGGCCCGAACCCGACAGCTCACCTCGCAGGCGTCGGTGAGGAACAACCATGCTGAACACCAAGGGCAAGCACCGTCGTCCCTCCAAGGCCGTCCGCGTCGCCACGCTGGCGGGCGTCGCCGGTGCCGCTGTGGCCGTCCCGCTGATGGGCGCCACCTCTGCCTCCGCCGCGGGCAACAACTGGGACGCCGTCGCCCAGTGCGAGTCCGGTGGCAACTGGTCGATCAACACCGGTAACGGCTACTACGGTGGCCTGCAGTTCTCGAACTCCAGCTGGGCCGCCGCCGGCGGTACCCAGTACGCCCCGCGCGCCGACCAGGCCAGCAAGAGCCAGCAGATCGCCGCGGCCGAGCGCCTGCTCGCCATCCAGGGCCCGGGTGCCTGGACCTGCGCCGGCGGCCACCTCGGCCAGGGCAACGCGAACGCCAAGGCCGACGGCGGCTCGTCGCAGGGCAGCTCGCACAAGTCGCACAAGACCTACAAGTCGCAGCGCTCCTACTCCGCCCCGCAGAACACCTCGCGCTCCGAGGCCCGCAAGCAGGGCGAGGAGCTGGCCCGCAAGACCCCGGCCCCGGCCCAGAAGTCCACGCCGAAGTCGAACCCCGAGGGCAACTACACCGTGAAGTCCGGTGACACCCTCGCCAAGATCGCCGCTTCCCACGGCAAGAACTGGAAGTCGGTCTACGCGAATAACAAGTCCGTCATCGGCGGCAACCCCAACCTGATCTTCCCGGGCCAGAAGCTGGCCGTCTGAGCCGGCCGAAGCCCTGAGAGATCCCGGGTGACCGAGGCACTCCGTACGTACGGCGGTACGTACGGGCGGCCCGGCTCCCGGGGGGCCGCTCACCGCCTGTGTCACGGCCCCGGGAACCCGCTCTTCCCGTGAGACCGCCCCGTCACGGCGCCTGTCCCCCGCAGGCACCGCGGCGGGGCTTCTCCCTTTCCCCCGCCCGGCCGCCGGGAGCCACCCCGTCCGCCGACTTCTCCCTTCAGCGAACATTGCACCCATACGTCCTGTGAACAGGGGCTTTGCGGGTGTATTCGTCCCGAGGACCGGGCTGGCGGCGAGCGGAACCCCCGGAGGCCGTTAGGCTCGTGCTGCAGAACTCCAGACACCCATGAAGGAGACAACGTGCCGTCCATCGACGTCGTCGTAGCTCGCGAGATCCTCGACTCGCGAGGCAATCCCACGGTCGAGGTCGAGGTCGGCCTCGACGACGGCAGCACCGGCCGTGCCGCCGTCCCGTCCGGCGCCTCGACCGGCGCCTTCGAGGCCATCGAGCTGCGTGACGGTGACCCGAACCGCTACCAGGGCAAGGGCGTGGAGAAGGCCGTCCTCGCGGTCATCGAGCAGATCGGCCCGGAGCTGGTCGGCTACGACGCCACCGAGCAGCGCCTGATCGACCAGGCCATGTTCGACCTGGACGCCACCGACAACAAGGGCTCGCTCGGCGCCAACGCCATCCTCGGCGTCTCCCTGGCCGTCGCGCACGCCGCCTCCGAGGCCAGCGACCTGCCGCTGTTCCGCTACCTCGGCGGCCCGAACGCCCACGTGCTGCCGGTGCCGATGATGAACATCCTGAACGGCGGCTCGCACGCCGACTCCAACGTGGACATCCAGGAATTCATGATCGCCCCGATCGGCGCGGAGTCCTTCTCCGAGGCGCTGCGCTGGGGCACCGAGGTCTACCACACCCTCAAGAAGGTCCTGAAGGGCAAGGGCCTGGCCACCGGCCTGGGCGACGAGGGCGGCTTCGCCCCGAACCTGGGCTCCAACCGCGAGGCCCTGGACCTGATCCTCGAAGCGATCAAGGAAGCCGGCTACACCCCCGGCCAGGACATCGCGCTGGCGCTCGACGTCGCCGCCTCCGAGTTCTACAAGGACGGTGTCTACGAGTTCGAGGGCGAGCAGCGCACCGCCGAGCAGATGACCTCGTACTACGAGGAGCTGGTCGGCGCCTACCCGCTGGTCTCCATCGAGGACCCGCTGTTCGAGGACGACTGGGCCGGCTGGAACGTCATCACCGAGCGCCTGGGCTCCAAGGTGCAGCTGGTCGGCGACGACCTGTTCGTCACCAACCCGGAGCGCCTGGCCCGCGGCATCGAGGAGAACTCGGCCAACGCCCTGCTGGTCAAGGTCAACCAGATCGGTTCGCTGACCGAGACCCTGGACGCCGTCGAGCTGGCCCAGCGCAACGGCTTCAAGTGCATGATGTCGCACCGCTCCGGCGAGACCGAGGACGTCACCATCGCCGACCTGGCCGTCGCCACCAACTGCGGCCAGATCAAGACCGGTGCCCCGGCCCGCTCCGAGCGCGTCGCCAAGTACAACCAGCTGCTGCGCATCGAGGAGATCCTCGACGACGCGGCGGTCTACGCGGGCCGCTCCGCCTTCCCGCGCTTCAAGGGCTGACCGGCCCGGCAAGGGCTGACCGGCCCGGAAAAGGCTGACCGGCCCGGCCAGGGCTGACCCCCGCGGGCCGCGAACGGCCCCGGAAGCCGTGAATACGTACGTCCCCGGCAGCGGTCCCGTACCGTTGCCGGGGACGTACGTGCTGCGGGCCGGGCCGTCCCGGGCCCGGTGACCCAGGGGAGGCGACGTGTCCGCGGAACGGTTCTCCACCGCGACCCGGCTCAAGGCGCTCGGCGAACAGGCCGCCGCCCGCGTCCAGCGCGCCGGCCGGCCCCGCCGGGGCCGCCTGACCGGCCGTGCGGCGCTGCTCGCGCTGGTGCTCTGCTCCCTGGTCGTCGCCCTCGCGTACCCCACCCGGCAGTACATCTCGCAGCGCGCCGAGATCGCCGACCAGCGCCGCCAGGCCGCGGAGGCCCAGCTGCGCGCCGACGAGCTGCGCGACGAGAAGGCCCGGTGGCAGGACCCGGAGTACGTACGGCAGCAGGCGCGGCTGCACCTGCACTACGTCCGGCCCGGCGAGACCGGCTTCATCGTCCAGGACGGCTCCGGCACGGGGAAGCGGCGCACCGGACAGGCCGCCACCGAAGACCCTTGGTACGACAACATCTGGAACGGCCTGGACGCCGCCGACAAGTAGCCTGTGCGGGGCGCGCGCCCGGCCCGGCCCGCCGTACGGCGCCGCCGTCTCCACCATCGCCACGACCGAAAGCACCCACGTCCGTGTCTGAACACCTCATGCCCCCGCCGCAGACCGAGCGCACCGAGCCCACCGATGCGGACATCGCGGCCTTCAAGGAACAGCTCGGCCGCCCGCCGCGCGGTCTGCGCGCCATCGCGCACCGCTGCCCCTGCGGACAGCCGGACGTCGTCGAGACGGCTCCGCGCCTGGAGGACGGCACCCCCTTCCCCACGCTCTACTACCTCACCTGCCCGCGCGCGGCCTCCGCGATCGGCACGCTGGAGGCCAACGGCGTGATGAAGGAGATGACCGAGCGGCTGGCCACGGACCCGGAGCTGGCCGACAAGTACCGGGCCGCCCACGAGGACTACATCCGCCGCCGGGACGCCATCGAGGAGCTGAAGAACTTCCCCAGCGCGGGCGGCATGCCCGACCGGGTCAAGTGCCTGCACGTCCTGGTCGGCCACTCGCTCGCGGCCGGCCCCGGCGTCAACCCGCTCGGCGACGAGGCGCTGGCGATGCTGCCGGCGTGGTGGCGCAAGGGCCCCTGCGTGACCCCCTGCACGGACACCACCGAGGACGAAGGAGACCCGACCGCATGAAGCGCGTAGCGGCCGTCGACTGCGGCACCAACTCCATCCGTCTGCTCGTCGCCGACCTCGACCCGGCGACCGGCGAGCTGAAGGACCTGGACCGCCGGATGACGATCGTGCGCCTGGGGCAGGGCGTGGACCGTACCGGCCGGCTCGCCCCCGAGGCCCTGGAGCGCACCTTCGCGGCCTGTCGCGAGTACGCCGCGGTCATCGAGGAGCTGGGCGCCGAGACCGTCCGCTTCGTGGCCACCTCCGCCTCCCGCGACGCCGAGAACCGGGAGGACTTCGTGCGCGGCGTGGTGGACATCCTGGGCGTCGAGCCCGAGGTGATCACCGGCGGCCAGGAGGCGGAGTTCTCCTTCACCGGCGCCACCAAGGAGCTGACCGGCCGCACCGACCTCGACACCCCGTACCTGGTGGTGGACATCGGCGGCGGCTCCACCGAGTTCGTCCTCGGCTCCGACACCGTGCGCGCCGCCCGCTCCGTGGACATCGGCTGCGTACGGATGACCGAGCGGCACCTCGTACGGGACGGCGAGGTCACCGACCCGTACGGCGCCGGGCAGATCAGCGCGGTGCGGGCGGACATCGAGCGCGCCCTCGACGAGGCCGCGCAGACCGTCCCGCTCTCCGAGGCCCGCACCCTGGTCGGCCTGGCCGGCTCGGTCACCACCGTCGCCGCCATCGCCCTGGACCTGCCCGGCTACGACTCCGAGGCCATCCACCACGCGCGCATCCCGCTGTCCAAGGTCCGCGAGATCACCGACCACCTCCTGACCGCCACCCACGAGCAGCGCGCCGCGATCCCGTCGCTGCACCCGGGCCGCGTCGACGTCATCGGCGCGGGCGCCCTCGTGCTCCTGTCGATCATGGAACGGATCGGCGCGGACGAGGTCGTCGTCTCGGAGCACGACATCCTGGACGGGATCGCCTGGAGCTGCGTGTAGCACTTCGGAACACAGCCGCCCGGCCCCAGGCCGGGCGGCCTGTCAGGCGGACGCTACCGCTCACGGCCCCCGAGAGTCCCACGAACCGCACGGACCCCCGTTACGCCCACGAACACCCGATCACGGGTGACGGAACGACACAGGTACGCCTCGATGACATCGGGCCCGACACCGGGTGGAACAGGATCGAGCCCCAGGGCGAGACAGCCGTGCCCACCGTGCAGGACGTGGCGGAGCCAGCGGGTCGACGGGCTCGGCACCCGGAGAGCGAACCTTGGGTGACCGTAGTCCAGGACGAGATGCGGGCCGTGGACGGACAGCCGGTCGCCGATCACGGTCATGCGCTGGGATGCCGTACGCAGACCCAGCTCGCCCGCGATACAGAGAAGCTGGTTCTCGATGCCCTGGGCGGTTTCTCCGGGGCGTCGCGGCACAGGGTGTGCCATCAGCAGCCACGCCACCGGGCCCGCGGGAGACGTCGTGTCGAGCCAGGTACTGGTCACCACGCCGGTGATGAAACCGGGGCCTGGCACCGGCCGGTCGGGCGTCAGTGCCACGTCAGCTCCGCCCACACAGCCTTGCCGAACGGGCGGTCGTCGATGCCCCACCTGTCGGCGATCTCGCGCACGACGTGCAGGCCGCGCCCTCTCTCGCTCTCCTGACCGAGTGCCTTGGGCCGGGGGCGGCGTCGTGCCGGGTCGTGTACTTCGACCCGCGCCCCTGCCGGTTGCGCGTCCACGGACACGCCGACCCGGTCGCCTGGCTCGGTGCCGTATCGGTAGGCGTTGGTGACCAGCTCGGACACGATGAGCTGTACGTCCGCGAGGCTGTCCTCGGAGATGCCGGGGACGGCCGCTTCGACCGCCTCGCGCGCATACGTCCGAGCGTGTCGGGCCGTCTGTGCGTTGCTCAGGAATCTCCGGAGCGGGGCTGTGGACACGGAGGCTGTTCCCGGTCCACGTCCGATCCTGGACACGCTCCCCGACTGCTGTCCCACTGGTGACCTCCATGAGTTCGGAAGCTGACCGTTGCCGGTTCTTGGGCGGGGATGTGCCAATACGCGACCGTACACATGTGGTTGCTCAGCGCCACTATGCTCATCGGGCGCCGCTGGTTTCCTCACCGTCTTCGAAGCTAGGGGCACGGCGGACATCACAAAACTGACGCACCGTACGAGTTGTTCGCGGCCACGCACACAGGAGCAGGCCATGGCATCGACGCGTTCTCAGATCGGCTCGGAAAAGCTGACCGGCGCGCAGGGTTCCCGCAGACGGGCCGGTGACGGGGGCATCACCGGGCACCTATTCAAGATCGTTCGGGAGCGCATTCCCTGCACGCAGCGTGGTCTGGCCGAGCTGCTGGACGTGGACCCCGCGACCGTCCAGGGCTGGGAGTCCGGCCGCCGGTCGCTGGCGGCCGTGCCATCCGCTCAGTTCTTGCGGATCCGCCGCCACCTGCTTCGGCACGGTGGCGAACCCGCCCTGCTGATACTGCTCGACGTCGCGCTGGAAGCCGACTCGGTGATCGCTCATGGCCTGGCGGCCGGGACCGGGACGGCGGACGAGTTCCGCAGCCACCCGCTGTCCGGCTGGGTGTGCACACGGACGGCCGTCCACATGATCGCTTGGGCGCTTACCGGGGTGGTCCCCAAGGCGGTTCCCGCGGCCCCGGCAACCACACCGTGCAGGCGCGGACCGTCTCCCACATCTCCGGCCCTCTCTGCGCCGGAGCGCCGGCGGCTCTTCGACCACCTACGGAGATACGCCGAGATCGCGGACCGGGCGGGGGCGGACGGAGCGCTCCTCCGGCGCCAGGCTCTCTACCTCTGCAGTTACGACTCGGCCCCGGACACGTGCGCATGGCTCGCCGACATGCGCCGCCGCAGGCCGTTGCGGATGCGGGACACGGTATGGACGCCGGCCTGGGCCGACGTGCGTTCCCTCGCCACCTCGCTGACCAGGTACGGCGACATGGAGGTGCTCCACGCCTTCATCGAACGCGGCATGGGGAACGACTCGGGCGAGATCGCGAACCTCAACTATTGGGCGTACTGGCTCGGGCTCGACCGCGTCCTGAGGCCCGACGATTCCTTCATGGCGGACCGCGCGCCGGTGTGGGACGCGAGCGCGCTGCTTCGCAGCCTCGCGGATCGCCTCGACCCCGGCCTCGGCTGCGTGGATCTGAACATCCACTCGGTGTGGGCGCTGATCGCGGCTCGTCCGGACGCCCTGGCCGCTCATCCCGGACTCGTGGCGGAGCTGCGGCACCGGGTCGAGCGCCTGCTCGACAGCGGTACCGGATCCCGGCAGTCCCGGTGTGAGCTCGACGCCGTGCAATACGGTCTGAGGTTGAGTCACCCATGATCCATCGAGAGGACGGGCCGGATGAGCGACGACCAGCACGCCAAGGGATCCATGAGCTACCTGATGGAGATGGGGGCCCTGAAACGCGCGAAGCGGTCCGGCTGGTGGATCGCCGGCGTGAAGGACCCGGAGACGATCGCCGAGCACAGTTTCCGTACGGCCGTCATCGGTGCCGTGCTGGCGATGATGGAAGGCGCCGATCCGGCGAAGGTCGCGCTGCTGTGCACGTTCCACGACACACAGGAGACGCGGGTCGGCGACATCCCGTGGGTCGGCCGGCGCTATCTGAAGGCGGCGAAGAACGAGGACGTCACG
Organism: Streptomyces paromomycinus; assembly: GCF_003865155.1. NCBI lineage: Bacteria > Bacillati > Actinomycetota > Actinomycetes > Kitasatosporales > Streptomycetaceae > Streptomyces > Streptomyces paromomycinus. Next base: position 5,871,532 of record NZ_BHZD01000001.1, read on the forward strand.
GCCGATCAGGTCGCCGACGCCCACCCGGCGGTCGCGGCGGGTGTCCGGGCGGTGGTCGAGGAGTACGAGAACGGTGACTCCCTGGAGGTCACGGTGGCGCACGACGCGGACAAGCTGGAGTGCATGATCCAGGGGATCGAGTACCTCGAACAGGGTTACCGCAACGCCCAGGAGTGGGTGGACAGCACGCGGGCGAAGCTGAAGACCGCTTCGGCCGTCGAGCTTGCGGAAGCGGCGCAGGGCATGAGTTCTGCCGAGTGGCAGCGGGTGTTCCTGCGCTGAGGTGACGGGGGATCGGAAGCCGTCCGACGGGCTGGTGTCGCGGCCGTCGTGGAGGGGATGCGAGGCTCCTCGTGCGGGCTCTCGGCAGGGCCTGGTGGGGTCTTTTCCGGGGGTGAACGACCCCTTCCGCGAGAAAGTTCGTGAAACTCTTCACATGAAAAAGGGTCCAACGGAGCGGACAAACCGGTCGCCTGGCCCTAGTTCCGCAGCCGTAGGCCCCTGTGGTCGCAAAAATGTGCGGTTTCAGTGGTGTTAAAGAGATCCTTACGCACCGTGTGGTCTACCGGGGCCGGAGGGCGCAATCCCTGATCAAAAGGGGTTTCCAACGCTTCGGAGGGTGGCGTGGTTCCCTCTTGGGGGTATGGCGTCGATCACGGGGGCGCGGAGTGTAGCAGATGACCTTCGCAACCTTGTGAAGGGGCTCACGAGGGGTGCTCCGGGTGGGGGTGGATACTCGATTGCATGAGCACCACGGAGCGTCCCAGGATCCTCGTTGTAGGCGGTGGGTACGTAGGTTTGTACGCGGCACGCCGCATCCTCAAGAAGATGCGGTACGGCGAGGCGACGGTCACGGTCGTCGACCCGCGCTCGTACATGACGTACCAGCCCTTCCTCCCTGAAGCTGCTGCCGGCAGCATCTCTCCCCGCCACGTCGTGGTGCCGCTGCGACGCGTGCTCCCGAAGGCGGAGGTCCTCACCGGCCGCGTCACCACCATCGACCAGGACCGCAAGGTCGCCACGATCTCGCCGCTGGTCGGCGAGGCGTACGAGCTGCCCTTCGACTACCTGGTCATCGCGATGGGCGCGGTCTCCCGTACCTTCCCGATCCCCGGCCTCGCCGAGAACGGCATCGGCATGAAGGGCATCGAGGAGGCCATCGGCCTGCGCAACCACGTCCTGGAGCAGCTGGACAAGGCCGACTCCACGACCGATGAAGAGGTCCGCCGCAAGGCGCTGACCTTCGTCTTCGTCGGCGGCGGCTTCGCCGGTGCGGAGACCGTCGGTGAGGTCGAGGACATGGCCCGCGACGCCGCGAAGTACTACAACAACGTCAAGCGCGAAGACATGCGCTTCCTGCTGGTCGACGTCGCCGACAAGATCCTCCCCGAGGTCGGCCCCAAGCTCGGTGCCTACGGCAAGGAGCACCTGGAGAGCCGCGGGGTCGAGGTCTACCTCGGCACCAGCACCAAGTCCTGCGTCGACGGCCACGTGGTGCTGAGCAACGACCTGGAGGTCGACTCCAACACCATCGTGTGGACCGCGGGCGTCAAGCCGAACCCGGCGCTCTCCCGCTTCGGTCTGCCGCTGGGCCCGCGCGGCCACGTGGACACCCAGGCCACCCTCCAGGTGCAGGGCACCGACTACATCTGGGCCGCGGGCGACAACGCCCAGGTCCCGGACCTGGTCGGCCGCAAGGCCGGCAACGAGAACGCCTGGTGCCCGCCGAACGCCCAGCACGCGCTGCGCCAGTCCAAGGTCCTCGCCGACAACGTGATCTCCGGCATGCGGGGCTTCCCGCAGAAGGAGTACAGCCACGCCAACAAGGGCGCGGTCGCGGGCCTGGGCCTGCACAAGGGCGTCGCGATGATCGTCGTCGGCAAGACGAAGATCAAGCTGAAGGGCCGGCTGGCCTGGTACATGCACCGCGCGTACCACGGCATGGCGATGCCGACCTTCAACCGCAAGATCCGCGTCTTCGCCGACTGGACCCTCGGCATGTTCCTCAAGCGCGAGATCACCTCGCTCGGCGCGATGGAGAACCCGCGCGAGGAGTTCTACGAGGCCGCCAAGCCGGCTCCGGCGCCCGCCGCCGCGGCTGATGACGCCGAGAAGAAGGCCAAGAGCGGCGACAAGGCGGAAGCCAAGGCTTCCTGACCTTCCGTCGGGAGTGACGTCCGGCAGCGGACGTCACCCGTACACCACCGCCGAAGGGGCGGCCGCCATCCGTGGTGCGGCCGCTCCTTCGGCGTATTCGTTGTGGCGCAGCGCGGTCGTTTTGCTGTTCCCTTACGAACGAACGGGACTAGCGGGCGCCCGGACGGCGTTTACATGGTGGGTGAAACTGTCTTCGCCCTTCTCGTCAACACGGAGGTGTGCGACATGGCCGACGCCGCTGGACGGCTCTCCAAGCTCGCCGAGGAGGTGCTGGGAGCCCCGCTCCCGGTCCGCATCCGCGCCTGGGACCGCAGCGAGTACGGCCCGCCGGGCGCACCCACCCTCGTCATCCGCCACCGTCGCGCCCTGCGCCGCCTCATGTTCAAGCCGGGTGAGTTGGGCCTCGCGCGCGCTTGGGTGGCCGGTGAGATCGATGTAGAGGGCGATCTGTACGAGGCACTGGACCTGTTGTCGGGGATGGTGTGGGAGCGCGGTACGGCGGCGGACAAGCCGCAGCGTGCCGCCGCCCTGCGGGCCCTGGCCAAGCCGGAGATCCGTGCCGCCGCCCGCGAACTGGTGACCCTGGCGGGCCTCCCCGTACCGCCCAAGCCGCCCGCCGAAGAGGCCCCCAAGAGCCACGGTCCGCTGCACACACTGCGCCGTGACAAGGAGGCCATCAGCCACCACTACGACGTCGGCAACGACTTCTACGAGCTCGTGCTCGGCCCGTCCATGGTCTACTCCTGCGCCTACTGGGAGAGCCCGGACGCCACCCTGGAGGACGCCCAGCGCGACAAGCTCGACCTGATCTGCCGCAAGCTGCGCCTGAAGGAGGGCGAGCGGCTGCTGGACGTCGGCTGCGGCTGGGGCTCGATGGCCCTGCACGCCGCCCGCGAGTACGGCGTGCGGGTCGTCGGCATCACCCTCTCCGAGGAGCAGGCCACCTACGGCCGCAAGCGCGTCGCCGAGGCGGGCCTCGCCGACCGGATCGAGATCCGCGTCCAGGACTACCGCGAGGTCCACGACGAGCCGTTCGACGCGATCTCCTCGATCGGCATGGCCGAACACGTCGGCCGCGCCCGCTACGCCGAGTACGCCGCCGACCTGTACGCCCTTCTCAAGCCCGGCGGGCGGCTGCTCAACCACCAGATCGCCCGCCGCCCGCTGGCCGACGAGGACGCCTACCACGTCGACGAGTTCATCGACCGGTACGTCTTCCCGGACGGCGAGCTGGCCCCGGTCGGCCGCACCGTCGGACAGCTGGAGGACGCCGGGTTCGAGGTGCGGGACGTGGAGGCGATCCGCGAGCACTACGCGCTGACGCTGCGCGCCTGGGTGGCCAACCTGGAGGCGCACTGGAAGGAGGCGGTGCGGCTGACGACACCGGGCCGCGCCCGGGTGTGGCGGCTGTACATGGCCGCCTCCGCGCTGTCCTTCGAGCAGAACCGGATCGGGGTCAACCAGGTGCTCGCGGTCCGCACGCCGGACTCCGGCGCCTCCGGGCTGCCGCTGCGCAGCCGCGACTGGCGCGGCTGACCCCCGTACGGCACACGGCGACCCCGGTGCCCGGCCCGCGCGGAGCGGACCGGGCACCGGGGTCGTGCCGTACGGGGCCCGTACCGGCGTACGGGCCCCGGCGTGCTGTCGTACGGGCGGCGGCTACTCGGCCTTGATCGCCGCCAGCATGTTCAGCTTCGCGGCCCGGCGGGCCGGCCACAGCGCGGCCAGCATGCCGACCACCGCGGCGAGCGCCAGGAAGATGCCCAGCCGGCCCCACGGGAGCACCAGCTCGTAGGTGGACATCGAGTCGCCGATCAGCTCACCGGCGGCCCACCCGAAGAAGACGCCCAGGCCGATGCCGAGGACCCCGCCGAACAGCGCGATCACCAGCGACTCCAGCCGCACCATCCGCTTGATGCCGGTCCGGTCCAGGCCGATCGCCCGCAGCATGCCGATCTCCTGCGACCGTTCGAAGACCGACATGGCCAGGGTGTTGACCACGCCGAGCACCGCGACGACCACGGCCATGGCGAGCAGCCCGTAGAGCATGTTCAGCAGCAGGTTGATCGCCTGGGCGATGCTCTCGGACACGTCCTTCTTGTCCTTGATGCTGATCGCCGGGTTCTTGCCGAGGGTCTCGGTCAGCGCGTCCTTGGCGGCCTCGCTCGCGCCGTCCTTGGCCTTGACCAGCACCTGCGCGTCGGTGGGGTGCTGCTGGTGCGGGGTGAGCACGGAGGTGTCGAGCAGGATGCCCCGCAGCAGTTCGTTGCCCTCGAAGACACCGGAGACGGTGAGGCGGCCCTTCTTGCCGTCCTCGAAGGCCGTCTCGAAGGACGAGCCGACCTGCCAGCCGTGCTCCTTGGCGGTGTCGCGGTCGACGACCGCCCGGTTCGTCTTCGGGGCGCCGAGCCCGTCGAGGGAGCCCGCGGCGAACTCCAGGTCCGTCAGCTCGCCGATCGTCCTGCCGTCGACCCCGGTCAGGGACTCGGACTGGCCGCCGATCCGGGCGGCGGCGCTGCGCACCGGGCTGGCGGCGGTGACCTTCGGGTCGGCCGCCAGCGTCTTCGCCACGTCGGGGGAGAGCGGGCCCATGGTGGCCATGCTGACGACGTAGTCCGCCTTCAGGGCGTCGGTCGCCATCTTGTCGACGGCCTTCTGGACACTGCCCGCGATCACGGTCAGGCCGGTGACCAGGGTGAGCCCGATCATCAGGGCGGAGGCCGTGGCGGCCGTACGGCGCGGGTTGCGCACCGCGTTCTGGCGGGCCAGCTTGCCCGAGATGCCGAAGGCGCGCAGTACGGGCGCGGCGGCCGCGATCAGCGGGCGGGACAGCAGCGGCGTCAGCACGAAGACGCCGATCATGAGCAGCCCGGCGCCGAGGCCCATCAGCCCCTTGCCGTCGGTGCCCATCGCGGTGGCGCCCAGGACGCAGGCGATGCCCGCGCCGGCCAGGACGGCACCGATGGCGTTGCGCACCACCAGGGACTTCGTGGTCGCCGCCGCGTGCACGCTGTTCATCGCGGCGACCGGCGGGATCTTCGCGGCGCGGCGGCCCGGCAGCCAGGCGGCGAGCACTGTGACCACGGTGCCGACCAGCAGCGAGACGACGACGGTGGAGGGGGCGACGACCAGCGGGCCCTCCGGGACGGTGCCGAGCGCGCCGGTGAGCGCCCGCAGTCCGGCGCCGATGCCGATACCGGCCAGCAGGCCGGTGACGGCGGCCACCAGGCCGACCACGAACGCTTCGATCAGCACCGAGCGGGTGACCTGCCGGCGGCTGGCGCCGACCGCGCGCATCAGGGCCAGTTCCTTGGTGCGCTGGGCGACCAGCATGGTGAAGGTGTTGGCGATGATGAAGATGCCGACGAACAGCGCGATGCCGGCGAAGACCAGCAGGCCGGTCTTCATGCTGTCCATGCTCTTGGCGATCATCTCGGCCTGGTCGTCGGCCATCTTCTTGCCGGTGACCGACCGGGCGGTGTCCGGCAGCACCTTGTCGACCGCCGCCTTCAGCGCGTCCTGGGACGTGCCGGGCGCGGCCTTGACGTCGATCTCGCTGAACTCGCCGGGCGCGGCGAACAGCTTCTGCGCCGTCGCGGTGTCGAACAGCGCGAGGCTGCCGCCGGTGGAGACCGCGCCGTCGTCGGTGGTGAAGATGCCGGAGATCTTCGCCTCGCGGACCGGGCCGTCGACGGACAGCCGTACGGTGTCGCCGACCTTGTAGCCGGTCTTCTCGGCGGTCCCGGAGTCCAGCGCGATCTCGTGCGGTCCCTTGGGGGCGGTGCCGGACGTCATCGGGAAGCGGGCGTCCTTGCCGTCCGCGCCGGGGTAGTAGTTGCGGCCGCGGGCGCTGGTGCCGTTGCCGGCCTGCCGGCCCTTCTTGTCGGCGATGGCGGTGAACCCGTCGACGGTGCCGGTGGCGCCGGCCGCGCCGGGGACCTTCCCGGCCCGGTCGAGGAGGGCCTGGCTCAGCCCGGGGGCCTTGCCGGGCGCGGCGCCGGCGGTGTCCGGGCGATGCGGCTGGACGGCCACGTCGACGCCGTCGAAGCCCTTCTGCGAGCTCTTCTGCGTGGCGTCGGAGAGGGTGGAGGTGAAGACCAGGGTGCCGGAGACGAAGGCCACGCCGAGCATGACGGCGAGGACGGTCATCAGCAGCCGGGCCTTGTGCGCGAGCACGTTGCGCAAGGCGGTACGGAACATGGTGGGTCCTGGGGGGAGAGGGGCGGTCGGCGGGCTTCCGGCGCGGGTCAGCTGACCCGGCCCCGGGCGTCGAACCCCTTCATGCGCTCCAGCACCCGGTCGGCGGTCGGGTCGGCCATGTCGTCGACGATGCGGCCGTCGGCGAGGAAGATCACCCGGTCCGCGTAGGCCGCCGCCACCGGGTCGTGGGTCACCATCACCACGGTCTGGCCCAGTTCCCGTACGGAATTGCGCAGGAAGCCGAGCACCTCGGCACCGGAGCGGGAGTCGAGGTTGCCGGTCGGCTCGTCGGCGAAGATGATCTCGGGCTGGGAGGCGAGCGCGCGGGCCACCGCGACGCGCTGCTGCTGGCCGCCGGAGAGCTGCGCGGGCCGGTGCTTGAGCCGCCCGGACAGGCCGACGGTCTGCACGACCTGGTCCAGCCACTGCCGGTCGGGCTTGCGGCCCGCGATGTCCATGGGCAGCGTGATGTTCTCCAGCGCGGTCAGCGTCGGCAGCAGGTTGAACGCCTGGAAGATGAAGCCGATCTTGTCGCGGCGCAGCTGGGTGAGCTTCTTGTCCTTCAGGCCGGTCAGCTCGGTGTCCCCGATCAGGGCCGAGCCGCGGGATATCGCGTCCAGTCCGGCCATGCAGTGCATGAGCGTGGACTTGCCGGACCCCGAGGGCCCCATGATCGCGGTGAACTCGGCCTGGCGGAACTCCACCGACACCTGGTCCAGCGCGACCACCTGGGTCTCGCCCTCTCCATAGACCTTGGTGAGCTCTGTGGCGCGTGCGGCTACCGTGGTTCGGGTGGCGGTGGCAACACCGGTGTGGGGGGTGGTCACGGAAAGGGACTCCTGTCGAACGTCGGGACCGTGGCGGGCCGGGTGGACGCGGCCTTTCCCATCGTGAAGGAGACGTGGGCACGCCAACGTCACCCCCTGAGCCCGTCCTGGGGGAGCCCTGGGGCGTAGCGCGGAACCGGTCCCTCATCCCTGGGTATGAGGGGAACCCCGAGGGGCCGGGGGGCGGAGGGGCGCTCAAGGGGGCGCACGCAAGGCGTCGAGTTTCCGTCAATCCGGACACGGTGCGCGGCAGGCGCCGGAACGGCGGGGGTGGGCCGCAGGCATGTGCCGACGGCCCGTACCAGCCGCTGATGACCCCTCAGTTGCCAATAAAATAAGACAACCTCGGGAAGACGGGCCCCTGTTCGGACGGCCTTGCGGGCTAGGCTCGTGCTGCCCCCTTTGAGGCGGCATGGGGGATCCCAGGCCCGGATGGTGGAATGCAGACACGGCGAGCTTAAACCTCGCTGGCCTTCGGGCCGTGCCGGTTCAAGTCCGGCTCCGGGCACAGCACTTGGCCGCCGTACCCGGCGGTCGCCCGGCCCGGCGCTCCGGTGCCGGCGAGGCCCGTGAGGTCCGGCCGGACGCTTACGGAGCGGACCGGTCCCGGCTGCCCTGCCGCGGCCGCTCCCGCTCGCCGGACCGGTACGCGTCCGGGTCCCGGCTCTTGACGCCGTCGCCGTCACTCCCCTCACTGCCTTCGCGGCTGCCGGTGCCGTCACGGCCGCCGCTGCCGGCACCGTCGGCGGCCACCGTACCGCCGGGCGGCCAGGACGGGCGGATCTCCTCGGGAACGGCGGCCAGTGCGTGGCCGACGGTCGGGAAGCAGGCCAGGGCGTCCACGGCGCGGGTGACCAGGAGGACGTGCAGGACGCGGACGCCCAGGGAGGCGAGCAGCAGACGGCCGTTCATGCGGCGGCACAGCCACTCCAGGGCGAGAAGGCAGTTCAGGCCGCGGGAGTCGCAGAACCGCAGTGCGGTCAGGTCCAGCACCAGGAACCGGTGCCCGGCCGCGATCACGGCGCCCGACTCGTCCAGAAACTGCCGCTCCGCGTGCACGTCCAGTTCCCCGGCCACCCGGAGGACCGCGCACTCCTCGGCGTCGACGACCGTGGTGATCGTCAGGTGCCGCCTGCCTTGGGCCATCGCTCCTCCACGTCTGCGCCCGGATCCGGCCGGGCTCCCGGGGCGTGTCCCCGCTCCCGTCCAGTGTGCCGGGCGGCGCGCCGTTCCCCGGCGCCGGCACGGGGCGTGCCCGCCGTGCGGGGCCGTCGGCGGCGCCGCGCCCCGCGGGCCGGTCCCGCATTCGGCGGACCGCGCGAATGCATCTCGCCGTGGATAGCGCAAGCATTTCCACGGGGGAAACGCTGGTGCTGCAAATGGTCGCACTTCGGACCCGAACAGATATATCACATGGCAGTGCGTGTTCGAGCGGATACGGCCGCGGTAGACATCCCGTGTCACATTTCTGCGCACGAGGAGAGAAAGCATGCGCAAGTTCATCGGTCGTACCGCGGGCTCGTTCGCCATCGCCGCCCTTGCCGTCGTCCCGCTCTCGGGCCTGGCCTCCGCCGCGTCGTGGGACGACGCGCCGCGCCTCAGCGCCGGCAACAACTGCGGTGCCAAGTACGGCAAGTTCCACTGTGACCGGGTGCACAAGGAGCACAACGAGTACAACGACAACAAGGCGTACACGTACAACGACAACGACACGTACAAGTTCAAGTACAAGAAGAACGTGACCAAGGTCGGCCTGGCGATCGGCAACGTCGAGCAGTGAGCCGGCTTCCGCGGGACGGGCGGCTCCTGGGCCCGCCCGCCCGCTGAGACCAGGAAAGGCCCCGCGTGTCGCGGGGCCTTTCTCTGTGCGGCGGGATTATGGCAGCAGGGACGGGGAAAGGCACGGCGGGCGGAGCCGATGGCAGTTTCGCTCATTTTCGCGATTTCGGTGACGGCGGCCCGGCCGCGGGGGCTCCGGATTGTCCGGCGTACTTCCGGGCGGGCCGCGGCGCGGTGATATGTGTCTACGGTTTCGTGGCATTCGGGTGAACCGGCGAAACTGAACCGGCGGACGCGAGTTGTCCAGGACGCTCCGGAAACGGACACTCCGCTTCGAGAAGGGTGAATCGTGATCAAGAAGTTCCTGGCCACGACGGCCGTAGCTGCGTCCGTCGTCGGCGTCTCGGCCATGGCAGCTCCGCAGGCCATGGCCGTCGGTGACGGTCGCGGCACGTCGACGGCCAACGGCAACGGCGCGGGGCAGGCGTTCGGCAACTCCAGCACCGAGGGTGACATGGCCCCCCAGCTGAGCCTGATCGAAGGCACGCTCAACAAGCCCTGCATCGGAATCCCGATCGAGAACGTCCAGAACATCGTGGGCCTGGTCAACGTCGGCCTGCAGGACATCATTTCCTCGGACCAGAAGCAGCAGTGTGTCGAGAACTCGACCGAGACGCAGGGCGACCAGCCGCTGTCGCACATCATCGACAAGCTCCCGCTGCTGTCCGAGAACGGCGTCAACAACAGCTGAGCCGGTCTGCCGTGAAAGGCCCGGGACGTCGGTTCTCTCCTCCTGAACGACTCGGGCCTTTGCGCTTCACAAAAAGCGCGAGCAGTCCCCGCAATCCCACTCTTCTAAACGGGCCGCGCTGAACCATTCGGGCGATTCCTCGTGAAAATCGACTTCGCAGGAGTTTCGTCGGCGCGGACGAATCGTTACACATATTGGTAGCGGCGTTACGGGCGGCCGCAAAGGCGCCCGTGCGGCACGAAGGACGTGACCGTTTCAGACTCCGCTGCGGAAAGGGCTGAAAGTGAAGTACGCGAAGGTTGCCGCAGTCGCTGCTGGAACGCTCATGGCGGCCGGAGCCGCCACTCCGGCGTTCGCCGACGCGGGTACCTCGGGCGCCGCCCAGAACTCCCCCGGCGTCCTCTCCGGCAACGTTCTCCAGATCCCGATCCACATCCCGGTCAACCTCTGTGGGAACTCGATCGACATCATCGGTCTGCTGAACCCGGCGTTCGGCAACACCTGCGTCAACGACTGACGCACCGCGTCGAACGGGTAGCAGTGGATGGAGCGAAGGGCCCCGGCGCGCCAGCCAAGCGTGCCGGGGCCCTTCGCGTCGGAGGGGGCCGGGAAGTGGTGAAACGGATGGGTTTCTCTTTCGGGCCGACATCGTTCAACACCGAAAAAGCGGTGGTCCGGAGAGAGCCGGGGAGGCCGCGTGGCGATTTCCGCTGCGGCGGCCGCCAGCACCGCTCAGGAAAGGACAGCGGAAAGTGAAGTACGCGAAGACGGCCGCGTTTCTGGCCGGTTCCGTCATGGCTCTGGGAGCGGCGTCCCCCGTTTTCGCCGGCGCACCGGGGCAGGTGCCGAGTTTCAGTCTGAACGGTGGCCTTGCGGACGCCTTGAAGAACAAGCAGCTGGACGGCCGGCAGCTCGACCCGGTGGTCCGGACCGTCGAGAACACCTCCGGTGATCTGCAGAGTTCCCCGGCTACGAAGAAGCTGATGAACACCGTCGGGAATGTCACGCAGAAGACGCCGGGGCTCAGGGGCGTCGAGGTGGCCAAGCCCTCCAGGAAGTAAGGCCCGGCCCGCAGTACAACTGTGCCGCTCAGTTGTACCCGAAATCATTTGAGTGATGGAGCACAACCAAGCTCGTCACATCGAGTTGTGCAAACCGCCCCGGGTAAAGAGCATCCCGAAACGCGAAGGATCACATATGATCAACAAGGCGCTGGCAACAGTGGCCACGGCCGCTTCCATTGCCGGTATCGCGGCCGCCACCGCCCCAGAGGCGGCGGCCGTCGGAGACCACCGTAAAGTCACCACGGTCAACGGCAACGGTGCGGCCCAGACGTACGGCAACTTCTCCACGATGGGGAACATGAGCCCGCAGTTCGCGCTCATCCAGGGCTCCTTCAACAAGCCCTGCATCGCGATTCCCGTCGAGAACGTGCAGAACATCGTGGGTCTGGTCAACGTCGGTGTGCAGGACCTGCTGTCCTCGGACCAGAAGCAGCAGTGTGTCGAGAACTCGACCCAGGTCCAGGGCGACGGGCCGCTGTCGCACCTCATCGACAAGCTGCCGGTCCTCTCCCAGAACGGCACCAACAACCAGTGACGGACACCGTCGCTGCGTGAAACCGGGGCGAGGGTCCGCGATGCCGCCGTCCGGCAGCGCGGGCCCTTTTCCCTGTGTGACCGGCCACCGGTGGCCGGAACGTCGGCACCGGTCGGCGCACCGGTGTCAGCCGGCCTCGTCCGGCTGTTCCAGCAAAGCTCTGCGCAGACTCATCAGCGCTTCCAGATCGGCGACCCGCGCGAAGCGGCCGAGCAGGGTGTCGACGCCGGCGTCGTCGCCGCGGCGCACCGCTTCGACGATTTCCTCTTTCACGCGCATCGCGTCCACGGGGGCGACCATGCGGTATGCCTTGTCCTTTCACTGTCCGACGGGACCGGGGAAATCGTCCCCGGAACGTGCTGCCGAAAGCCCACACGGACGAGTGGCATTTCGGGCGGCGAACTGGAATGTCGATCTGTTCGGGTGATGATGCGCAACTTTCTCGGCCGTACCGGGTTGTTGCTTACAGGGCTCCCTTCGTCATGGGAGTTCATTTCCTGAAGGGGTTTCGAGATGAACAAGATGATGGCGAGCGTGGCAGTTGCCGCGTCTCTGGTCGGTATCTCCGCTGCGGCCGCTCCGCAGGCCATGGCGGTGGGGGACGACCGCGGTACGGGAACGGCCAATGGCAACCACTCGGCCCAGGCGTTCGGCAACGGCGGCACCGAGGGCGACATGAGCCCGGACGCCACGCTCGTCGGCGACTCGCTCAACAAGCTGTGCATCGGCATCCCGGTCGAGAACGTCCAGAACATCGTGGGCCTGGTCAACGTCGGCCTGCAGGACATCGTGTCCTCGGACCAGAACCAGCAGTGTGTCGAGAACTCGACCGAGACCCAGCAGGACCAGGCGCTGTCGCACCTCATCGACAAGCTGCCGATCCTCTCCCAGAACGGCGTCAACAACGAGTGACCCGTCCGGCGGCCGCCACCGGCCGCCGAAACCCGTTGAGGGACCGCACGCCGCCCGCGTACGGTCCCTCAACGGCGTCCGGGCACCTTCCCGGCCTCCCGTACGTCTTACCGACGTGATCCGCCGGGGGATTCGTCCCCGGGCAGGATTGATCACCCGAAGTTGCGGTGAAGATCCTGCTCAAGAACTAGAACGCGCTTTTGCCAAGCCATTACCCTGGTGGGAAGGCCGCGCAGGGCGGCCATGGAGGAGTGAGATGAGGAGCAGCAACCCGGTCTTCTCGCGACGGGGGTTCAGCCGCGACAACAACGGCTACGCGGGCTTCGACGCGCCGCCGCAGGCCGGGGCCGCAGCGAACCCTTACGCCGGGACCAACCCGTACGCCCAGGGCGGCAACCCGTACGCCCAGGACGCCGCGCAGGGCACCCAGACGCCGCAGTACGCGCCGCAGACCCGTCGGATGACGATGGACGACGTCGTGCTGCGTACCGGCATGACGCTCGGCACCGTGATCGCCGGTGCGGCCGTCGGCTGGATCTTCCTGACCAAGAGCCTCGGCTTCGCCGTCGGCGCCGGCCTGATCGCGATGGTGCTGGCGTTCGTCCAGTCCTTCAAGCGCAAGCCCTCGCCGGCCCTGATCCTGACCTACGCCGCGTTCGAGGGCCTGTTCCTCGGCGCCCTCAGCGGCGCGATCAACGACGTGCCGAAGCTGGCCGGCGCGCCGATGCAGGCCGTGATGGGCACCATGGCGGTCTTCGTCGCCATGCTCGTCGCCTACAAGACCCGCATCGTGCGGGTCACCGCCCGCTTCACCCGCTACCTGATGATCGCGCTGCTCGGCTTCGTGCTGCTGTCGTTCGTCAACGTGCTGTTCATGGCCTTCGGCGGCGGTGACGGCCTCGGCTTCCGCAGCGGCGGCCTGGGCATCCTGTTCGGCGTCGTCGGCGTGGTGCTCGGCGCGCTCTGCCTGGCCCTGGACTTCAAGCAGGTCGAGGACGGCATCGCGTACGGCGCTCCGCGCGAGGAGTCCTGGCTGGCCGCGTTCGGCCTGACCGTGACGCTGGCGTGGATCTACATGGAGCTGCTGCGGCTGATCTCGATCCTCCGGGACTGAGGTACGGCACCGCGGCGGGCGAGGCCTGGCGCGGTGCCCCGGCCGGTGACCTGACGAAGGGCCCGTGGGTGTTCCCGCGGGCCCTTCGCCTGTCTTCCGGCGGGCACGGCTAAAGCTTGCGCGCGGCGCGCCTGAGGTCGTACTCGTGGACGATCGCCTTGGCGTGCCCGTAGGCGAGGTTGTGCTCGCCACGGAGCCAGCTGACCTTCTCCTCGAAGCGGAAGAGAGCGGGGCCTTCATCTACCGTGCGAAGCCAGTCGGAGACTTCGCGGCCGGTGCAGTGGGGGATGCGGGAGAGCAGGTTCCGGTGGGTCTCTTCGGAGAAGAGTTGAGACATCGGCGCCTCCGGACGCGTTCGATGCTGGTCCTTCAGCCCACCGTGCCTGACCGTTGGGGTGTTGGCAACCACCCGGGAGTGGCGCATAAGCTCGGTCCGTGCTTGACGTGACGCCTTTGCAGACTGCCGTGGAAGCCCTCGCCGACCGCCTGCGGGCGCTGCCGCAGAGCGCCCTCGCGCGCGGTGCCGCGGCCGAAGCGCTCGCCGTGGCCCGAGAGTTGGCGGCGCGGGCGCAGCGCGTCGAAGAGCCGGGGCGGGAGCCGCGCGAGCTGCCGGACGCCGGGATGTTCGCGGTCGGCGACCAAGTGGCGGTGGCCGGGCACGACTTGGTGGAGGCGATACGCGCCGCCGGTGACGAGCGCGCGCTGGCGCAGGCGGTGGAACTGGTGCGGGGGGCCGCGGCGCGCTGCTGAGGCCCCCGGGGCTTCGGGGAACGGCTGCTTCCGGCCGGATCCTCCGGCGGGCGGCTTTCAGAGGGACGCGATGACGCGGTCCGCGAGGATGTAGACGCTGTCGGTGGTGGCGGGGCCCCAGGAGAAGGTCAGGGCGTAGGCGCCGGAGATGCCGGAGCCGCCCAGCAGGACGGGAGAGCTGCCCGCGCGCAGGGCGGCGGCGACGCGCTCGGCGGTCTCGCGGTGGCCGGGCGTCATGCAGATCGTGGTGCCGTCGGTGAAGACGTAGACGTCCAGGGTGCCGAGCGGGCCGGGGCGGACGTCCGCGAGCGGGGTGCGGTCGCGGGCCAGCTCCTCCAGGCGGCCGACAGTGCGCTCGTGGTCACCGACGGCGGGGGCCGGGGTGAAGTCCGGGTGCGAGGGGTGGCGGCGGCGCGCGGCGGCCAGCTCGGCGGACTCCGCCTCCTCGGCGGCCTCGCTCTCCAGCGCGTCCACCGGCTCCAGGGCCCCGGGCCCGTCGGCGGTGAGCGGCGCGTCCGGACCGAGCAGCGGCTCCAGCCCGGCGAGGTCGGCCTGCCGGGGCAGGAAGTACACGTCGTCGAGGCGCTCGTGCGGGTCGAAGTGGTCGGTGCCGCCGTCCAGCGGGCCCATCAGGGACGGGGCGTCGGCGGCGTCCCTGGCCTCCTGGGCGGCCCAGAAGGCGCGGGCCTCGGCGAGTTCGCGCTCCCGCTCCTCGGCCAGCGCGTCGGCGACGGCGGCCCGTATGTCGGCGAGCGCGTGCCCGGCGTCCGGGGTGGTGCGGGCGGCGGGGATGCTCGCGGCGGCGGTCTGCGCACGTGCCTCGGCGCGGGCCTCCGCGTACGCGGCGAGGAGTTCGGCGCGCAGCCCGGTGACCTGGCGGCGCAGCGCGTGGGCGGTGTACAGGGCAGCAGCTCCCAAGGTCACGGCGACCGCCGCGGCCAGCAGCAGGGCAAGGGTGATGGCGCTCACTGACGTACTCCCATTAGCAGAATGTCCCCCGACTTCCTACATCAGGCTGCCGCTCGTCGGCGACCGGGCCCAGTGCCGCAGGTCCTCGACCGGACGGGGATTCAGTCCTCGTGCGTTCGGGTGACGCCGCGCTGACCTGCGAGGACGTGACCTCGTGGGGGGGTTGGTCACAATCCTGGGCGCTATTTGATCGCGATCGCGTCAACCGGTGACCCAGCTCACCGACGGTCGCTCTGCGTACGTCAGTTGGGACGCAGGGTGCGGGTGGGGTGCCGCTGGGGGCGTACGGGTACGGAGGGTCGCGGGAGCGGGCCGCGGCCGTGCGTCGGCGGCCGCCCGCGGGCGGCCGTCCGTGGATGCCGGGCGGGCACCTGCCGTACTCACCGGACGGGCGCCGTCCGCCGTGGACGGCGCCCGTCCGGCCGGGGTCAGCTCAGGCGCTCGACGACCATGGCCATGCCCTGCCCGCCGCCCACGCACATCGTCTCCAGGCCGAACTGCTTGTCGTGCCACTGGAGGGAGTTGATCAGCGTGGTGGTGATGCGGGCGCCGGTCATGCCGAAGGGGTGGCCGACGGCGATCGCGCCGCCGTTGACGTTCAGCCGGTCCAGGTCGATGCCGAGGTCGCGGTACGAGGGGATCACCTGGGCGGCGAACGCCTCGTTGATCTCCACCAGGTCGATGTCCGAGATGCCCAGGCCGGCGCGGCGCAGGGCCTGCTTGGAGGCCTCGACCGGGCCGAGACCCATGATCTCCGGCGACAGGCCGCTGACGCCGGTCGAGACGATCCGGGCGAGCGGCGTCAGGCCCAGCTCGCGGGCCTTGGTGTCGGACATGATCACGAGGGCCGCGGCGCCGTCGTTGAGCGGGCAGCAGTTGCCGGCCGTCACCAGGCCGTCGGGGCGGAAGACCGGCTTGAGGCCCTGCACGCCTTCGAGGGTGACGCCCGCGCGCGGGCCGTCGTCCTTGCTGACGACCGTGCCGTCCGGCGTGGTCACCGGGGTGATCTCGCGCTCCCAGAAGCCGTTCTTGATCGCCTCTTCGGCGAGGTTCTGGGACCGTACGCCGAACTCGTCCATGTCCTGCCGGGTGACGCCCTTGGCACGGGCCAGGTTCTCCGCGGTCTGGCCCATCGCGATGTACGGGTCGGGCAGCAGGCCGTCCTCGCGCGGGTCGTGCCAGTCGGCGCCCGCCTGCTCGGCCCGGGCGGCGGTACGCGCCTCGGCGTCGGCGAACAGCGGGTTGTGGGTCTCGGGCATCCCGTCCGAGGTGCCCTTCACGGAGCGCGAGACGGTCTCCACACCGGCCGAGATGAAGACGTCGCCCTCGCCCGCCTTGATGGCGTGCAGGGCCATCCGGGTCGTCTGGAGGGAGGACGAGCAGTAGCGGGTGACCGTACAGCCGGGCAGGTGGTCCATGCCCATCTGTACGGCGACGATCCGGCCCAGGTTGTGGCCCTGCTCGCCGCCCGGCAGGCCGCAGCCGAGCATCAGGTCGTCGATGTCCTCGGGGTTCAGCTCGGGGACCTTGGCGAGGGCGGCCTGGATGATCCCGGCGGTCAGGTCGTCCGGCCGGACGTCCTTCAGGGAGCCCTTGAAGGCGCGGCCGATCGGGGAGCGGGCGGTCGAAACGATCACGGCTTCGGGCATGACGGCTCCAGGGGAAGGACTGGCAGGGCTGTGGGGGAAGTTACCCGGCCGTAGGGCGGAGGTCACGCGGTAGGGCTTGTGATGCGGGACTCTTTTCTAAGCGGGTGCTTATCGCTGCCAACCGCTGCGCTTGGCTGCGGTGGATGGGGGTGCGGCGTAAGTGTGTCTGCGGGCACGGGGCGCCTGCGGCGGGCGTCCTCAAGCGCCGGACAGGCTGGGTTTACTTTGCCCGTCTTCAAGTGCTGGGCGGGATGGGTTCGCTTTGCTCGTCCTCAGGCGCCGGGCCGGCTGGACTTGCCGGGCGGGTCGTTTTCGCTTCGCTCGTCCTCAAGCGTCCCCGGTCAATGCTGGGAGGTGCCCCGGGACGGGCTTGTCTGCTCTGCGGTCTCCGTCGGGTCCGGGGGCGGGATCTGCCGCCGCCTGCGGTGTTTGAGCAGGGCCCAGGGGGCGCGGGTGGGGGTGACTTCGGTGCCGCCCTCGTCCGCGGCCTGCGCGGCGGCCTCGGCGACCGGGAGGATGCCCTCGCGGCGGTGCGGCTCCGGGTGCTCCTCTTCGGGCCACAGGCCCAGTGCGGCGCAGAGGGTGGGCAGTACGGCCATCGCGGCGGTGGCGTACCCCTCGGCGGAGGGGTGGTAGTTGTCGGGGCCGAACAGTTCGCGGGGGTGCGCCTCGAACTCGGGGCCCAGCAGATCGCCGAGCGAGACCGTACGGGCGCCGTGCGCCACCACCCCTATGGTCTGCGCGGCGGCCAGCTGCCGGGACAGGCGGCGCGCGACCCAGCGCAGCGGCTGGTAGACCGGCTCGATGGTGCCCAGGTCGGGGCAGGTGCCGACGACCACGGCGCAGCCGGACTCGCGCAGCCGGCGGACCGCGTCGGACAGCAGGCGCACCGAGCGGGCCGGTGGCATCCGGTGGGTGACGTCGTTGGCGCCGATCATGATGACGGCGACGTCGGGCACCGGCCCCGGATCCGTCAGGACGAGCGTGACCTGCCGGTCGAGGTCGTCGGACTGGGCGCCGGGCAGCGCCACGTTGTGCAGGTCGACCGGCAGCTCCGCGACGGCGGCGAGGCCGGAGGCGAGCAGTGCGCCCGGGGTCTGCCGGGGGCGGTGGACGCCCTGTCCGGCGGCCGTGGAGTCGCCGAGGAAGCCCAGGCGCAGCGGCGGCCGGTCGGTGCGGTGGGCGAAGGCGGAGCCGTAGCGGCCGTCCGCGCAGGGCGGCCGGTCGCTGGAGCCGCCGACCGTACGGCGGGCGAGACGGACCTCGGTCAGCAGCAGGCCGACACCGGCCACGCCGAGCAGGCCGATCCCACCGCCGCCCACCGCCGCGGCGGCGGCGATCCGCCGTGCCACCCTCGCCCTGGACATCGTCATCGGCATAGGCCGGGCACCTCCCCGTGCAGTGCGTGCGGAACATGTGCGGAATGCGGTGCGGAATGCGGTGCGGACAGTGGTGCGGAGTGCGGTGTGGAGGGACGGGCGGACGGGATCGGAGCGGCGGCGGAGTCGGTGGCGAGGCGGTCGCGGGGCCTGGGTCGGTACGTCGTGGTGGCGGCGGCGGAAGCGCCGTACCAAGGTGGTGCCCCGTCGGGCGGGCCGTACAACGCGCGGCGACTCCATGAGGGGTGGGCAATAGGCTGGTCGGATGGGCGCAGGACAGCGCGCCCCCGACAGCGGAGACCACCGTGCAGTTTTACGAATCCATGATCGAGCTCGTCGGCAACACCCCGCTGGTGAAGCTCAGGAACGTCACCCGAGGGATCCGGGCGACCGTCCTGGTGAAGGTCGAGTACTTCAACCCGGGCGGGTCCGTGAAGGACCGGATCGCCGTACGGATGATCGAGGCCGCCGAGAAGTCCGGCGAGCTGCAGCCGGGCGGCACCATCGTGGAGCCGACCTCGGGAAACACCGGGGTGGGCCTGGCGATCGTGGCCCAGCAGAAGGGCTACAAGTGCATCTTCGTCTGCCCGGACAAGGTGTCCACCGACAAGATCAACGTACTGCGGGCGTACGGCGCCGAGGTCGTGGTCTGCCCGACGGCGGTGGACCCGGAGCACCCGGACTCGTACTACAACGTCTCGGACCGGCTGGTGCGGGAGACGCCGGGGGCCTGGAAGCCCGACCAGTACAGCAACCCGAACAACCCGCGTTCGCACTACGAGACGACCGGTCCCGAGCTGTGGGAACAGACCGAGGGAAAAATCACTCATTTCGTCGCGGGCGTCGGCACCGGCGGCACCATCAGCGGCACCGGCCGCTACCTGAAGGAGGCCAGCGAGGGCCGGGTGAAGGTCGTCGGCGCCGATCCGGAGGGATCGGTCTACAGCGGCGGCTCGGGCCGTCCGTACCTGATCGAGGGCGTCGGTGAGGACTTCTGGCCGAGCGCCTACGACCGTACGGTCGCCGACGAGATCGTGGCGGTCTCGGACAAGGACGCCTTCCAGATGACCCGGCGCCTGGCCAAGGAGGAGGGCCTGCTGGTCGGCGGCTCCTGCGGCATGGCGGTCGTGGCGGGCCTGGAGGTCGCCGAGCGGCTCGGTGAGGACGACGTGGTGGTCGTGCTGCTGCCGGACAGCGGCCGCGGGTACCTCAGCAAGATCTTCAACGACGAGTGGATGGCGGACTACGGTTTCCTGGAGGACGCCGGTCCCGCGGCGCGCGTCGGCGACGTGCTGCGGTACAAGGAGGGCGCGCTGCCCTCGCTGGTCCACATGCACCCGGAGGAGACGGTCGGCGAGGCCATCGAGGTGCTGCGCGAGTACGGCGTCTCGCAGATGCCGATCGTCAAGCCGGGCGCCGGGCACCCCGACGTGATGGCGGCGGAGGTCGTCGGCTCGGTCGTGGAGCGGGAGCTGCTGGACGCGCTGTTCGCGCAGCGCGCGTCGCTCGACGACCCGCTGGAGAAGCACCTGTGCCCGCCGCTGCCGCAGGTCGGCTCGGGCGAGCCGGTCGGTGACCTGATGGCGGTCCTGGAGAAGGCGGACGCGGCGATCGTGCTCGTCGAGGGCAAGCCGACGGGCGTGGTGAGCCGGCAGGACCTGCTCGCCTTCCTGGCGCGGGACGCCAAGCAGGCGTAGCGCGGGACGCCGGGGCCCGGGACGGGTGGTGCGCGGCGCCGAGGACAGCCGGCGTCAAGTGACCGTCAGGAAACGGGCGGACACCGCAAGGTGTACGTATGCGTCACGCGCCCGCAGCACGGGCTTAACACTGGCCGGGCACAGTGGTGACGGTGGCGATACGGACTTCCGGAGCGGCTCCCGGACCTTCCGCAGATCGCCCGGACGCGACGGCCGGCCCTGACCCGGCCCGCGTCCCCCGCGGGGACCGCCGTCGTCCCGCCCCCGGCCCCGGCCGGGGTGCGGCGGTCCCCGCGCACCGGTCCGCGCGCCGGTCGACGTACCGGCCCCTGGGCGGGTCTGCGCACCGGCCCGCGCGCCGGCCGGCTCAGTCCCACCCGTCCGTCTCCCGCTTGCGCTTCCCGGGTGCCCACCCGAAGAGGCCGCCGGTGTGCAGCACATTGACGCCGACGATCCCGGCCCAGCTGACCAGCATCCCGATCAGGTCCGCGTGGGCGGCGCCGATCGCGGACAGCGGTATCGCCAGGACCAGGGAGACGGTGGCGAAACCGAAGCGCTCGCCGTAGCCGTTGCCGGGCGCGGACCGCGGGCGGGGCGGCAGGGCGCCGCGCGCGACCTGCAACTGCTGCTCGGCGAACTGCCGGCGCACCCGCTGGTCGACCGATGTGTCGAGCTTTTCCAGGAAGCGCTCGACCAACTCCGACTCGTACTCCGGCCCCAGCTCCTTGCGGGTCTGCAGGGTCGCGTCGAGTTCTTTCCGCAACTCCGGGTCATGGGTAGCCATGCTGCCGAGATTACGGACGGGAGGCGGGCCGCGCGGTAGGGCTTTCCCCCGTATTCGCCGGGGTGGAGCCCGGCCCTCCCGGCCCTCCCGGCCCTCCCGGCTCTCCCGGTTCTTCCGGGGCGGCGGGCGGGACGCGGCCCGTGTCGTTGCGGGTGACGGTCCAGTACAGGGCGGCGGGTACGGCCAGGCCGACGAGCCAGGAGATGTCGGCGCCGCCGAGCGGGGAGACCAGCGGGCCGGTGTAGAAGTGGGTGGCCAGGAAGGGGAACTGGGCCAGCACCCCGGCCGCGTACACCGCCAGCGCCCGGCCGTTCCAGGCGCCGTAGCGGCCCGCCGGGTCGCTGAGCGCCGGGATGTCGTACCGCTCCCTGGAGATCAGGTAGTAGTCCACCAGGTTGATCGCCGACCAGGGGGTGAAGAAGGTCAGCAGGAACAGCAGGAAGTCCTTGAACGAGGTGAGGAAGGAGTCCTTGCCGAGCAGGGCGACGGCGGTGCCCGCGAGCATGATGCCGGTGATGTGGAAGGCCCGGCCGCGCGGCGTGATCGTGCTCCCCTTGCCTCCGGCGCCGGACGGCCCCGGCCTGCGAAAGCCGCTGACGCCGGTGACCAGCGACATGAAACCGCCGTAGGTGTTCAGCACGTTGATGGTCAGCTTGCCGAGGGCGATGACGAAGTACAGCGCCGAGGCGATCAGGCCGGTGCCGCCCAGGGAGACGACGTAGGAGACCTCGTGGCCGACGAAGGCGGCGGGGGCCGCGGCGGCGGCGAGCGCGCCGAAGGTCATCGACCACTGCGAGCCGAGGACCGAGCCGGACAGCGTCCACCAGAAGGTGGCGCGGGTGGAGGTGTGCCGGGGGAGGTAGCGGGAGTAGTCGGCGACGTACGGGCCGAAGGCCAGCTGCCAGGAGGCGGACAGCGAGACGGCGAGGAGGAAGAGCGGGAAGGAGAAGGACCGGTCGTGCAGGAGCACGGCCAGGTCGGCCCGCTCCAGCAGGCGCGCGCCGAGGTAGAGGAAGGCCAGCGCGCAGACGACGCTGGCGACGCGGCCCAGCACGTGGACGAGCCGGTAGCCGACCGCGGCGGCGACGGCCGTGATCACGGCGAAGACGGCGATGCCCGGTGTGTCGCCCAGATGGGTCAGCTCGCCGACCGCCTGCCCGGCCAGGACCGTGCCGCTGGCGAAGAAGCCGATGTACATCACGATGACCAGGGCCAGCGGTACCACCGCGCCGCGCACCCCGAACTGCGCCCGGGAGGTGATCATCTGCGGCAGGCCGAGGCGCGGCCCCTGGGCGGAGTGCAGCGCCATGACCGCGCCGCCGAGGAGGTTGCCGAGCAGCAGGCCGATCAGGGACCAGAAGGCGTTGGCGCCGAACACGACGGCCAGCGCTCCGGTGACGACGGCGGTGATCTGCAGGTTGGCGCCGAGCCAGAGGGTGAACTGGCTGACCGGCGTGCCGTGGCGTTCGTCGTCCGGGACGACGTCGATCGTGCGCTGTTCCACCACTGCCGCCATCGGCTGCCTTCTTCCGCGCATCGGCTGTATGAGTTCATGCAGGATCGGCGCGGTTGAATGGAGAAATCAATACCCGGGACCGGAAAAGGAGGAGCCGGGGCTTCCCGGTACGGCTGCGGGCGTTGCCCCGGACCCGGGGGTACGGAGGTCCGCGCAGGCCGCGGGCTCCAAGGGGCGCAGCTCGTCCGCGTACGAGACCGGGAGCCGGCGCATCAGCCCGTCCTCGGTGATGGCGTACTGCCCCAGACGCCACAGCGGCGGCGAGTACGCGTGCAGGGAGACCGCGTCGTCGGTGGCGCCGGTGAGGCGGTGGATGTGGTCCGGTCCGAAGCAGAAGGAGGCGCCGGCCCGGACGGCGGTGGCCAGGTGCGCGCCGCCGATCCGCGGGTTGGACTCGGTCAGCACGCCCTGGACGACCCGCACCGCGCCGGACGAGAGGTCGTGGTCGTGCCAGCCGGTGTCGTTCTGCCGGGTCCAGCACAGCAGCCAGATGTCGACATAGGTGTCGCGGTGGAGGGAGGCGTAGTGCCGCTCGGCGTCGGAGAAGGCGACCTCGCCGCGCCAGAGGCCGGGCGCGAGGGCCAGCCGGTCGACCAGGGTGCGCAGCTCGCGCTTGCCGAGGTTGCGGGCGGGGAGGGCGGTGAAGAGCGCGGGGGCGTCGTGCGGCGGGGGTGCCGCGGGGACCTCAGGGGACATGTGCGGGCTCCTTATGCCGGGCCGAGGAGGCGGGCCGGGTTGGCGGTGCGCAGGGCGTGTACGGCTGCGGCGCCGAGGTCGGGAACGTCCGGTACGGCGTACGGGCGGTCGCTGCCGCTCACCACCGCGTCGATGCCGACGGCGCGCACGACCGCGTCCACGGCGCGCGTGCCGTAGGAGGAGGTGTCGTAGAAGACACCGGGGTCGACGCGCCCGCGGTCCCGGCCGCCGCGCGCGGCGAGCCGTTCGCCGTGCAGCGGGGCGAGGCCCGCGAGAGCGGCGAAGCAGACGCGCAGGCGCGGGTGGCGGGGACGGCCGAAGGCGCGGAAGGCGAACCAGGCGGCGTGCAGTTGCTGGAGGTACGGGGCCAGGGCGGGCCACCACGGAGGGCTGCCCGGCGGGGCCGGGGGAGCGGGCCCGGGGTGGACGAACAGGGGCCTGTCCAGGTCTTCCGCGGCGTCGAGGAGCGGCGCGCAACGCGACCACCCGGTGGCGTCGAGCAAGGCGGTGGCGGGAAGTTGCAGTCCGGCGCAGCCGCGGCGCAGCAGACGCGCGACGGAGGCGGGGCCGGGAGTCCGGGCGGACAGGCATGGCGCGGCCCAGACGCCGAAGGGCGCGGGCAGCGCGAGCGCGCCCTCGTGGAAGGCGTCGAGCAGCGGGACGGCCTCGGCGGGCGGCAGGAATTCGACGCCGAGCGGGCTGGAGAGGCAGATCAGGGCCCGGTCGAGCCCGTCGCTGCGGGCCAGCTCCGTCCGGGCGGTGAGGTCGTGGTCGGCGGGATCGACGGCGTACGGGGGTTCGCCGGGCAGGTGCAGCGTCCAGCCGTCCAGGCGGGGCGGTGTGCGGCGGGTGCGCAGCAGATCGGTGAACTGGGGTGGCCACACGTGCTGGTGGACGTCGCAAGGCACGGACTTCCTCCCGTGGGTGGAGGAGGTCAACCGCTTCAGTGATGCGATTGAGTGAAGCGATTAACCGGAACGGCGTCAAGGGAACGCCAGGGGCGCCCGCGCGCACCCGGCGGCGGACGGGCGGCACAACACGCGGGACACGCCGGTGCCTTGGGTAGGCTTCCGGCATGGTCAGGCCCCGTAAGCGCCCCACCCTCCGCGAGGTGGCCGAGGCCACCGGGCTCTCCACCGCCGCCGTCTCCTACGCCTTGCGCGGCACGCACGTCTCCAAGGAGACCGAGGAACGGGTGCGCAAGGCCGCCGCCGAACTCGGCTACGAGGCGGACCCGATCGCCCGCGCCCTGGCCAGCGGCCGGACCAGCATGGTCGGCGTACTGGCCGGCGACCTCCAGGACCTGTGGCAGCAGCAGCTGATGGCGGCGATAGGGCGGGAACTGCTCGCGGGCGACCGTTACGCCCTGATCCTCGACGCGGGCGGCGACCCGCAGCGCGAACTAGCCCTGGCCAAACAACTGCGCGACCAGCGTGTGGACGGCCTGCTGGTGTCACCGGTCGACCCCTCGGCGGCGGGCTGGGCGCAGATCGCCGAGGCGGTGCCGGTGGTGTCCATCGGGGACTCGCTGCGCCGCGCCCGTACGGCGGGCGAGGTGCTGTTCGACAACCGCGCCGGGATCGACGCCGTACTGGAGTACCTGGCGGGACTGGGCCACCGGCGGGTCACGGTCCTGACGCCGACCGGCCCGTCCACCCCCGACCGGCCCGCCGACGTGTACGTACGGGAGGCGGCCGGACGCCTCGGCATCACCGCCGAAGTCCTGCCGTGTGCCCAGGAACTGGGCGAGGCGACGGCGGTCGCGCGGCGCGTGCTGGGTGGCGGCGGGCCGGGCGGGGCGACGCCGACGGCGGTGTTCTGCTTCTCCGACTCGATCGCGTACGGGGTCTACGCGGCGGCGGCCGAGGCGTCGCTGACGGTCGGCCGGGACGTCTCGGTGGTCGGCTTCGACGACCACCCCGTCTCCCGGGTGCTCACCCCGCCCCTGACCACGCTGGACTGGGGACTCGTCGGCATCGCCGAGGAGGCGGCGCGGCTGGCCGTCGCGGCCGTCGAGGGGCGGCGCGTGCGGCGCAAGCGGATGCTGTGCGCGCCGCGGCTGAGTGAGCGGGGGTCGGCGGTACGGGTGTGCGGACGCCCGTGACGCTCGTGCAAGCCGTGGCGCTCGTGCAAGACCGTGACGCCCGTGCGGCCCGTGTCGTCCCGGACGCCCGTGACGCGGGCTCCGCGGCCCGCGGTCTTGCCCGACTGTATATCGTCATGCAGAGTCATCAGTGAGTGAATAAGGCCTGTCGGGGAAGGGAGCCGCGCGCCATGCCGTCCCGGACTCTGGACCAGGGCAGACGACCCGGCCGTAGGCCCGTAGCGGCGCGTTCCGCCGGGGCCGCGCCCACGGTCGCTCTCGACGGTCGCGGTCTCGGCGTGGCCGGGATCGCCGCGCTCGCGGACGGTGCGGCCCGCCCCGCCGCCCTGCGCGCCGCGGACCTCGCGTACGCCGAGGAGTCCTGGGCGACCGCCCGCCGCCTCGCCGCCACCGGCCGGGTCTACGGCCGCAGCACCGGCGTCGGCGCCAACCGCACCGAAGACGTGGCCGTCGCCGACGACGAACACGGCCTGCGCCTGCTGCGCAGCCACGCCGGGGCGATCGGCGACCCGCTGCCCGCCCGTGAGGTGCGCGCCATGCTCGCCGTACGCGCCAACCAGTTGCTGGCGGGCGGCGCTGGCCTGCGCCCGGCGGTGATCACCGCGCTGGTCCGGGCGCTGGAGACCGGCGCGTACCCGGTCGTCAACGAGTACGGGGCGGTCGGCACCGGCGACCTGGCCGCGCTCGCGCAGACCGGGCTGGCGCTCGCCGGTGAACACCCCTGGGCGACGCCGGGCGGCGGCCCGGCCCCCGCCCCTCTCGCCCTGGACGGCAACGACGCGCTCGCCTTCATCAGCAGCAACGCGCTCACCCTCGGGCAGGCCGCACTCGCCCTGGATGGGCTGCGCCGCCTGCTGGCCGCGGCGCTGCCGGTCGCCGCGCTCTCCCTGCTCGCGGTCGGCGGCTCCCACGAACCGTTCGCCGAGCCGGTCGTCCAGGCCCGCCCGCACCCCGGATCGGCCGCCGTCGCCGCCCGGATGCGGGAGCTGACCGGCGCCCTCGCCCGGCCCGCGCCGCCGCTGGGCCGCATCCAGGACCCGTACGGCTTCCGCTGCATCCCGCAGATCCACGGGCCCGCGCTGGACGCCGCCGACGCCCTCGACCGGGTCCTGGCCGTCGAGGTGAACGCCGCGGCCGAGAATCCGCTCATCAGCGTGGCGGACCAGGCGGCCTACCACCACGGCAACTTCTACGCCGCCCACCCGGTCCTCGCCCTGGACGGCTTCCGGCTCGCCGTGCTCCAGACCGCGCTGCTGTCCGCCGCCCGCCTCGCCGCGCTCTCCGAACCGGACCTGACCCGGCTGCGGCCGTTCCTCGGGGACCAGGCGCCGGCCAGCTCCGGCGTGATGATCCTCGAATACGCGGCCGGGGCCGCCCTCGGCGAACTGCGGGCCGCCTCGCAGCCCGCGTCCCTCGGGCACGCGGTCCTCTCCCGGGGCGTCGAGGAGCAGGCCAGCTTCGCGTCGCTCGGCGCCCGCCAGACGCTGCGCGCCTGCGTCACGTACCGGCGGGTGCTCGCCTGCGAACTCGTCGCGGCCGTACGGGCGCTGCGGATGCGTGCGCTGGAGCCCGAGCCGGACGTACCGGCGGCCCGCGCCTTCGCCCTGGCCGCCGGGGCGCTGGACGCGCGGATGGCGGACCGGCCGCTGACGGCGGACGTGGCGGTGGCGGAAGGGCTGCTGGACGGGCTGGCCGCGCTGTGAGCCGGGGCGAAGGAGCCGGAGCGGGCGGCGGGGACGCCGGCGGGCAGCGGGACGGGGAACGTGCCCCGATTACGTACAGTCGGGCGGCGGGACGGGACCCGCGCGGTACACCGCCGCCCCGCACGACCAGGAACGACACGAAGGCCGGGAGCACGGCCGCGAACACGGCCGGGAGGCAGCGATGAACGGGGACGGCGGCGAGGACCGCGGCGGTACGGCGGCGGAAGCGGAAGCGGACGAGGGCATGCGGGGGACACCGGAGTCCGGTCCCGGAGCGGACACCGGCACGGCGGCGCGCCTGCAGAAGCTCTTCGAGGGCCACCGCCTCACCCCGACCCAGCGGCGCATCGCGCACTGCATGGTGCGTCGGGCCGCCGACGCGCCCTTCCTCTCCAGCGTCGAACTGGCCGAACTGGCCGGGGTCAGCCAGCCCTCGGTGACCCGCTTCGCGGTCGCCCTCGGCTTCGACGGCTACCCGGCGCTGCGCAAGCACCTGCGCGAGGTCGCGCCCGCCGCGACGGCGCGCGGCACCGGGACGTACAACGAGTACCAGCAGGCCGTGCAAGCCGAGATCGACAACCTGCGGCACCTCGCGGCGGTGCTGGCCGACCCGGGCCCGGTGGTCAGGGCGGGCCGGCTCTTCGCGGCCTCCCGGCCCCTGCCGGTCCTCGGGCTGCGGGCGGCGACCGCGCAGGCCGCCGGTTTCGCGTACTTCGCCCGCAAGGTCCACCCGGACGTCCGGCTGCTCGACGAGGGCGGCACGATGCTCACCGACCGCATCGACGCGGCGGTGCAGGCGGGCGCGAGCACCCTGCTGTGCTTCGCGCTGCCGCGCCACCCGCGCGAGGTGGTGGACGCCCTGGAGTACGCGCGTGCCGCCGGGCTGACCGTCGTGACGGTCGCGGACAGCGCCTTCGCGCCGGTCGCCCGCCACACCGACCTGCTGCTGCCCGCCGCGGTCGGCACCGGCCTCGCCTTCGACACGGCCTGCGCGCCGATGCTGCTCGGCCGGGTGCTGCTGGAGGCGATGTGCGACGCGCTGCCGGACGCGCAGGCGCGGCTGGAGGAGTTCGACGCGAAGGCGGCCGAGCGGGGGCTGTTCGTGGAGTGAGCCCGGGCGGGCCCGAGTGGGCCCGCCCGGCCCTCTTGGCGCACCTCCGGCACCCCTGCGGCTTCACGGAATTCTCAGACGGGCTGGCTACCATCCGCCGCCGTGACGTCGGTCCGTAGCCGGACCGTGGAGCGAGGAGGAGGTTGTCGTGGGTCGCGGGGCTGTTGCGCTGGCGCGGGTGGCGGTGCTGGTACGGGCGCCGGCCGGATGGCTGTGGTGGCCGGGTGTGCTGGCCGCGGGGGCGGGCGCGCTGGTGCCCGGACTGACCGGGCGGCGGATCGGGGTGTACGCCGGGGCGGCGCTGTTCGTCGTCGCGGCGTACGTGGTCTTCGCGGTGCGCCGCAAGCGGTACGCGCACCTGGCGAAGGCGGCGTCCCGGGCCGGCAAGTCGGCGATCCTCCAGGACCGTGCGGTGACGCTGCGGGTCTGGCGCCGGGCGCACCGCTGGTGGCTGCTGCCGGCGTTCCTGGCGGCGCTCGGCTCCTCGTTCGCGCTGCCCGCGGCGGGCGGGATGCTGCTGGCCGGGGCGGGGCTCGGGCTGTGGGCCAAGGCGCTGTGGCTGGGCCGCTGGGAGCGGGACCACGACGCGCTGCTGTGGGTCCGTACGGAGGCGGCCGTACGCGGCGGGCCCGCGGGGCGGGACGTCCGCGGCTATCTGACGACGGGCGTGGCGGCCAAGGACGCGCGTCCGGGCGGGGCGAAGGGGGCCCGGCCTAAGGCGGCCCGGCCCAAGGCGGCAAAGGCCTGACTGCGGCGGGGGGAGTCACTCCTCCCGCGCGCGCAGTACGAGCCGGTTCACGCCCCACAGCGCGATGCCGATCACCACCAGCACCGCGGCCCGTACGTACACCTCCACCGCCCGGTCGGCCAGCGGACTGGCCAGGACGAGGGCCCCGGCGGCGCCGAGCACCGGGAAGACGGTGGGCGTACGGAAGTGCCGGTGCGGCACCCGGTCGCGGCGCAGCACCAGCACCGCCACGTTGACGACCGCGAAGACGCACAGCAGCAGGAAGGCCGTCGTGTCGCCGAGCCCCTCGATCTCACCGGTGAGGACCAGGCCCAGGGCCAGCGCCGTGGTCAGCGCGATGCCGACGACGGGCGTGCGGCGGCCCGGCAGGACGCGGGCCACGGCGCGCGGCAGGATGCGCTCGTTGGCCATGCCGTAGCACAGCCGGGAGGCCATCATCATGTTGATCAGCGCGGAGTTGGTGACCGCGCACAGCGCCATCAGCGCGAACACCGCCGGCGGGAACGTCGCGCCGCTCGCGTGCACCACCTCCAGCAGCGGCGCCGACGACTCCTGGAGCCGGTGGTGGTCGACGAGCAGCGACGAGACCAGGGCCACCAGGACGTAGACGGTGCCGGTGATCCCCACCCCGAGGAAGATCGCGCGGGGGAAGTTCCGGCCGGGGTTCCGGGTCTCCTCCGCCATGTTCACCGAGTCCTCGAAGCCGACGAAGGCGAAGAAGGCGAGCCCGGTGGCGCCCAGTACGCCGGTCAGCACCGCGAAACCGGTACCGCCGGTGTCCAGCTCGGCCAGCCGCGCCGGCTCCCCGCCGCCCGTCCAGACCGCGGCCACCCCCAGCCCGATGATGATCAGCAGGCCGGACACCTCGACCACAGTCAGCACCACGTTCGCCCTGACCGACTCCGCCACGCCGCGCAGGTTCAGCGCGGCCAGCGCCAGCACGAACACCACCGCCACCAGGGTCGGCGGCAGATCGGCGAAGGTGCGCAGGTAGTCCCCGCTGAAGGCGCGGGCCGCGGCGCTCGCCGAGGACAGGCCCGAGCACATCACCATGAAGGCGACCAGGAACGTCAGGAACGGCACCCGGAACGCCTTGTGGGTGTAGAGCGCGGCCCCGGCCGCCTTCGGGTACTTGCCCACCAGCTCCACGTACGAGGCGGCGGTCAGCGCGGCGATCCCGAAGCCGATCACGAAGGGCAGCCACAGGGCGCCGCCGACCTTGCCCGCGACCTTGCCGGTGACGGCGTACACGCCGGTGCCGAGGATGTCCCCGACCACCAGCAGGACCAGCAGTCCGGGACCGATGGCGCGGCGCAGGGAGGTGCCGGAGGCGTTCGGGTCGCTCGGGCCGCTCGGGTCGGCCGGTCCCGGGGTGTCCGTGGAGGGGGTCCGCATGAGCCCGGGATGCCCGCTCCGGAAGATCTTTAGAGCTGGGTGAGCGCGTCCCCGTACGCGCCGCCGCTCTCCGCGACCAGTTCGGCCACCCGCTGCGCGGCCCGTACGGTCGCCCAGCGCACGCCCCCGTCCGGCCCCGGCGCGTACCCGTGCACGCCGGGGCGGGGGAGTGAGTTGTACGCGAAGTGGGTGGAGAAGTAGTACGCGCCGGTGTCCAGGAGGGCGACGTGGTCGCCCGGCTCCAGGGGCGGCAGCGGCCGGGCCCGCGCGACCAGGTCGCCCGCGAAGCAGCAGGGCCCGGCCACGTCCTGGGCGACCGCGTCGCCGGTCTTGGGGCGCCCCTGCGCGTCGTACGCGGCGACCCGCACCGGCCAGGCCTCCGGCGCGAAGACCGTACGGGTGGCGATCTGCGCCCCCGCGTGGGTGACCGCGACGCGCCGCCCGCCGGCCGACTTGGTGTACTCGACACGCGCCAGGACCAGCCCGTGCTTGGCGAGCAGCGAGCGGCCGAACTCGGTCACCAGCCCGTACCGGCCGTCGAAGAGCCCCGGCACGGTGCGGTGCAGCAGCCGGGTGTAGTCGCGGTACGCCGGCGACACCGCGTCGGACGCGAAGTTCACCGGCAGGCCGCCACCGATGTCCAGCGTGCCGACCTGGGCCCGCGCCGCCTTCTCGTTGATCTCCTCGGCCAGCTCGTACAGCACCCGCACCCCGTCCGCCATCAGCTCCAGCGGCATCCCCTGCGACCCGACGTGGGCGTGCAGCCGGGTCAGCCACGGCCGGTCGAGGAAGGCCTGGACGACCCGCTCGCGGGCGTCCTCGTCGCGCAGTGCCACGCCGAACTTCGACGTATCGGTGGCGGTGCTCATCGCGTCGATGCTGCCGCCGCCGAGCTGCGGGTTGACGCGCAGGCCCAGTGGCGAGGAGGTCGGCGCGGAGGCGGTCAGGGCGTCCAGGCGGTCCAGCTCACCGAAGCTGTCGGCGTTGACGGCGATGCCGAGGGCGAGCGCCTCGCGCAGCTCGGCGGGGGTCTTGGCGGGCGAGTCCAGCACGGTACGGGCCGGTGGCACACCGGCCGCGCGGGCCAGCGCCAGTTCGCCGGGACTGGCCACCTCGCAGCCCAGCCCCTCCCGCGCGAGCAGGCGCAGTACGGGGACGAGCGAGGCGGCCTTGACGGCGAAGGCGTGCAGGACCGGCGTGCCGGGCGCGGTGAACTCCGCGAAAGCGGCGCGCAGTTCGGCGGCGGACCGGCGGATCCCGGTGACGTCCAGGAGCCCCGCGACGGGGTCGGCCGCGCTCACCAGCCCCTGGGCGACGGCTGCCGCGACGGCACGGTCCCGCAGGGCGGCGTCGGAGGAGGGCGGGGGCGGGGGCGTCGCGGGGTTCATGGCACCACTCCACCACCTGCCCGCCGCGGCCGCCATCGACCGGCCCGGCCCGCAGGCGGTGTTGACCTCTCCGGCAGGCGGCAATAACGTCGCGGCGCTCTCCCGAGGGGTCCCTTCACGCAGACGCGCGAGCGGAACGGTGGTGCGGGTTCATGCGATACCGGCACGTCCAGGCGAGACCGGCGGGGCGGCACGGCTCCGCGTACCCGCCGTCCCGGCTCCCGTACCCCGACGTGGCCGTGGTCGGCAGCGGCATCATCGGCGCGGCCTGCGCCGAGGCGCTCACCCGGCGCGGCGTCCGCGTCACCGTGCTGGACCGCGCGCCGCTCGCCTCCGGCACGACGGCCCACGGTGAGGGCAACCTGTTGGTCTCCGACAAGCCGTCAGGACCCGAACTGACCCTGGCACTGGCCTCGTCGGCCCGCTGGCCGCGGCTCTTCGCGGAGCTGGGGGAGGAACTGGGCGCGGGGCTCGCCGAGCGCTGCGAGTACGAGGCCAAGGGCGGCCTGGTCGTCGCCCTCGGGGAGCCGGGCGCCCGGGCGCTGGCCGGGTTCGCCGCCGCCCAGCGGGCCGCCGGTGTCACGGCCCACGAGGTCGCACCGGACGACGTGCACGCCTGCGAACCGCACCTCGCGCCGGGCGTCCGCGCCGCCGTCCACTACCCGCAGGACGCCCAGGTCCAGCCGGTCGCGGCGGCCGCCGCGCTGCTCGGCGCCGTACGGCGACGCGGCGGCACCCTGCGGCCGGGGGTACGGGCGCTCGGTGTCGAACGCGGCACGGACGGGCGGGTGACGGCCCTGCGCACCTCGGCCGGGACGCTGCCGTGCGGGGCGGTCGTCAACGCCTGCGGGCCGTGGGCGGGCCGGTTCGCCGAGGAGGCGGGCGTGCCGCTGCCCGTCCTGCCGCGCCGGGGCCTGGTGCTGGTCACCGCGCCGCTGCCGCCGGGTACGGTCCGGCACAAGGTGTACGACGCCGACTACGTGGGCGCCGTCGGCAGCGGCGACGCCGACCTGCGCACCTCGACGGTGGTCGAGGCCACCCGGGGCGGGACCGTGCTCATCGGGTCCAGCCGGGAGCGGGCCGGCTTCGAGGAACGTTTCCGCGTCGCCGTCCTGCGCGAACTGGCCCGCAAGGCGGCGGCGCTGTTCCCGGTGCTGGGCCGGGTCCCGGTGATCCGCGCGTACGGCGGCTTCCGCCCGTACACCCCCGACCACCTCCCGGTCGTCGGACCGGACCCGCGCCTGCCGGGCCTGTGGCACGCCACCGGGCACGAAGGCGCGGGCATCGGGCTGGCCCCCGCGACCGGCGAACTCCTCGCCCAGCTGTACGCGGGCGAGCGGCCGTGCCTCGACCCGGAGCCGTACCGGGTGGCGCGGCCGGGCCTGGCGGAGGAGGCGCGGTGTTCCGCGTGACGGTCGACGGCGCCGAGCGGTGGGCCCGTAGCGGCCAGACGGCCGCCGCGGTCCTGCTGGCGGCAGGGCGCGCCTCCTGGCGGACCACCCGGGGCGGCCGCCCGCGCGGGGTCTTCTGCGGGATCGGGGTCTGCCACGACTGCCTGGTGGTCGTCAACGGCGTACCGGACGTACGGGCCTGCCGGCGCGTGGTCGAGGCGGGCGACCGCATCGAGACGCAGGAGGGCACGCCGTTGCCGTGCTTTCCCCCGGAGACGGGCGTGGACGCGCCTGAGGGGACGGTGCGCGACGTGCCGGTGGTCGTCGTGGGCGCCGGCCCGGCGGGCCTGGCGGCGGCGCTGGCGGCGGCCGGGGCCGGGGCACGGGTGGCGCTGGTGGACGAGGGGCAGCGGCCGGGCGGGCAGTTCCTCCGGCAGGCGGCCGACGGTCCGGAGCGGGGCGCGGCGGTCCGCGCCGTACAGGAGCATCCGTGCATCGAGTGGCTTCCCCGGTGCACGGTCTGGGCGCTGGAGCCGGGGGGCGCATCGTGCACCGGTACGGACGGCGGCTGGACCGTACACGTCCTCCAAGGGCCCGCCGACGCCCCCGGCCGAACGGCCCACACCCTGCGCACCGCCGCGCTCGTCCTGTGCACCGGCGCGTACGACCGGGCCCTGCCGTTCCCCGGCTGGGACCTGCCGGGCGTCGTCACGGCGGGCGCGGCGCAGGCCCTCGCCAAGGGCCAGCGGACGGCGATCGGCCGCCGGGTGGTGGTCTCCGGCACCGGACCGTTCCTGCTGCCGGTCGCGTCGTCGCTGCTCACCGTGGGGGCGCGCGTCCTCGGCGTGTACGAGGCGGGCTCGCCCGCCGCTTGGCTGCGCACCCCCGTGGCCGCGCTCCGCGACGGGCACGCCAAGCTGCCCGAACTGCTCACCTATGCCGCCGGTCTGGCGCGGCACCGCGTTCCCTACCGGGCCCGCCAGGCCGTCGTCGCGGCGCACGGACGGGAGCGCGTCGAGGCGGTGACGGTGGCCCGCCTCACCGCCGACTGGCGCATCGTGCCCGGCACCGAACGCCGCGTCGAGGACGTCGACGCGGTCTGCGTCGGCTACGGCTTCACCCCGCAACTCGAACTCGCCCTCGCCGCGGGCTGCGCACTGCGCGACAACTCCTGGGTCGCGGTGGACGCCTGGCAGCGGACCTCCGTCCCCGGCGTGTACGCGGCGGGTGAGCCCACCGGCATCGGCGGCGCGGCACTCGCCGCCGCGGAAGGCGAACTGGCGGGGCTGGCGGCCGCCCGCCGGACGGTGCCCGCCGCGGCGGCCCGCGTCGTGGCGCGCGCCCCGGCCGCCCGGCGGCGGGTCGTCGCGGGCCGCCGCTTCGCCCGGCTGCTCGCCGCGGCCCACCCCGTACGCGACGGGTGGCACACCTGGCTCGGCGAGGACACGCTCGTCTGCCGCTGCGAGGAGGTCCCGTACGGCGTCCTGCGTACGGCGGCGGGGGAGCGGGGGACAGGCGGCGTGGACGGTGGGGCCGGCGGGCCCGACGGGGGCAGCCTCGCGGCCGACGGCATGTGCACGTTCAAGCTGACCACGCGTGTCGGCCTGGGCCCCTGCCAGGGCCGGATCTGCGCCCGTAACGCGGCCGCACTCAGCGGCCCGGACGCCCTCCCCGACCCCCAGACCGCCGACCGCCGCCCGATCGCCCAGCCGGTCCGCCTCGCGGACCTGGCCGCGCCCGGCCCCGTGCCCCCGACCCCGCCGTACCGAGAGGACCCGTCATGACGGACCACGCGACGCCGCAGTCCCGTACGTCCCGCACCGCCGCCTCCCGTGCGCCGCTGACCGGCGTCATCGTCGCCACCACCCTGCCGTACGCCGAGGACCGGAGCGCCCCCGCCGGGCTCCGGCCGGACCTCGACCGGTACGCCGAGCACTGTCGCTGGCTCGTCGACAGCGGCTGTCACGGCGTCGGGCCGAACGGTTCGCTCGGTGAGTACTCCTCGCTCACCGACGACGAGCGGCGCGCGGTGGCCCGTACGGCCGTCGCGGCGGTGGGAGGGGACGCGCGGGTCGTCGTCGGCGTGCACGGGGTCGGCTCGCACCAGGCGCGGCACTGGGCGGAACTGGCGGCCGAGGACGGCGCGGACGGCGTGCTGTGCCTGCCGCCCACCCTCTACCGGGCCAACACCGCCGAGGTCGTGCGCCACTTCGAGGAGGTGGCGGCCGTCGGCCTGCCGGTGATGGTCTACAACAACCCGCTCGACACGAAGGTCGACCTGACGCCGGAGACGCTGCGCGAGGTCGCCGCGATCGACGGGGTCGTGGCGGTCAAGGAGTTCTCCGGGGACATCCGCCGGGTGCTGCACATCAAGGAGCAGGCCCCCGGCCTGGACGTGGTGGCGGGCGCCGACGACCTGGTGCTGGAGGCGCTGCTGATGGGCGCCACCGGCTGGTTCGCCGGCTTCCCCAACGTCTTCCCCGCCGCCTGCGTACGCCTCTACGAGCTGGCCCTGGCCGGGCGGGTGGCCGAGGCGCGGGAGCTGTACGAACCGCTGGTCGCCGCGTTCCGGTGGGACTCGCGCACCGAGTTCGTGCAGGCGATCAAGCGCGGGATGGACATCGTGGGCCGGTACGGCGGGCCCTGCCGGCCGCCGCGCGGCCCGCTGCTGCCCGAGCACCGGCGGCAGCTGGACGCGGATCTGCGCGGCGCCGTGCAGGCGCTGGAGATCTGGGCGAAAGCCGAGGGGCGGTGACGGCCGACGGCATGAAGGCCTCCTTCACCGCCCGCAGCGTGCACACCTTCAGCGCCGTGGACTCGCACACCGAGGGCATGCCGACCCGCGTCATCACCGACGGCGTCGGCACCATCCCGGGCGCGACCGTGGCCGACCGCCGCCTCCACTTCATCGAACACCTCGACCACATCCGCCAGTTGCTCGTCAACGAACCGCGCGGGCACCCCGCCATGAGCGGGGCGATCCTCCAGCCGCCGACCCGGCCCGATGCCGACTGGGGCGTCGTCTACATCGAGGTCTCCGGCTGCCTGCCGATGTGCGGGCACGGCACGATCGGCGTCGCGACGGTCCTGGTCGAGACGGGCATGGTGGAGGTCACCGAGCCCGTCACGACCGTACGGCTGGACACCCCGGCCGGGCTGGTGGCGGCCCGGGTCGCGGTCCGCGACGGCCGCGCCGAGCACGTCACTCTGCACAACGTCCCCTCGTACGCGCACGAACTGGACGCCGTGGTGAAGGTGCCCGGCCACGGCGAGGTCCGCTACGACCTGGCGTACGGCGGCAACTTCTACGCGATCACCCCGCTCGCCGCGCTGGGCATCCCGTTCGCCGCCGCCCACCTGGACGAGATCATCGCCGCCGGGCTGGCGGTGCTGGCCGCGGTGGACGGACGCGACCGGCCCGTCCATCCGGCCGACCCGGCCATCTCCGGCTGCCACCACGTACAGTTCACGGCCCCCGGCACGCCGGGGGCGGACGGCTCGGACTCCCGTAACGCCATGGTCATCCACCCCGGCTGGCTCGACCGCTCGCCCTGCGGCACCGGCACCAGCGCCCGGATGGCCCAGCTCCACGCGCGCGGCGAACTCCCGCTGCACCGGCCTTTCGTCAACGAGTCCCTGATCGGCACCCGCTTCACGGGGCGGCTGGTGGACACCGCGCGGGTCGGCGGCCGGGCGGCGGTCGTGCCCACGGTCACCGGGCGGGCCTGGATCACCGGCACGGCCCGGTACGTCCTCGACCCGAGCGACCCGTTCCCGCGGGGGTTCGTGCTGTAGCGGAGGCCGTGGCGGGTTCCCGGTTCCGGGTGTGCGGCTGCGAAGGTGAACTGTCGTGCGCGGCCGTCGCGCACGAGCGAAGAGGAAGCGGAGTACATGTTCACCAAGGGGATATCGGGCCGGCAGTACGCGCGGCGAGGGGCCTGCACGCTGGCCGCCGCGGCCGCAGTGCTGGCGTTGCAGACCGGAACGGCGGCGGCTTCGGGTACGGGCGAGGCGCCGGCCCCGGCGGCGCACACGGCCCCGGCTCCCGCACCTGCCCCCGCGCCTGCCTCCGCCGTACGGATCACCGAAGGCCAGGTCCGTGAGGCCGCCCCCGGCGGCACACTGCTCTACCCGAGCGTGACCAGTTGTCTGACCGTGACGGTCCGCCTCGCGGACGGCGGCCTGGTGGGCGCGCACGCCAGCCTCTTCCAGGTGCCGGGGGAGTACCGCTCCGACCGCATCCTCGGCGCCCTGCGGGACCGGGTGGGCGGCCGGGACGTGACCGCGGTGGAGGTCAGGGGCGCGGTCGGCGCCTGGCTGCCCGGCTACTTCACCAAGGCGATCGAGAGCTACGGGGACGGCGAGAGCGTGCCGTTCCCCTCCGAACCCGACCCCGGCGGCCTGGCGGCGGCGGTGGCGGACGGCCTGGGACAGCCGGACGCGAAGGTCACGGTGACGGACGTGCCGGACGGCGACCAGACGGTGCGCTGAGGGAACGGCCGGCGGGCCGGGGCGGCGGACGGACCGCCCCGACCTGTTGACTAGCCCTATTCAGCGCCCCAAGATGTGAATAGCTCGATCCATTCGCATCGACGTCAGGGAGGCACGGCCCATGTCAGGACCGCGACCCGTGCGGGCACCGCGCGGTACGGAACTGAGCGCCCGGGGATGGCAGCAGGAAGCCGCGCTGCGCATGCTGCAGAACAATCTCGACCCGGAGGTCGCCGAGCACCCGGACCAGCTCGTCGTCTACGGCGGCACCGGCAAGGCCGCCCGGGACTGGCGCTCCTTCGACGCGATGGTGCGCACGCTGACCACGCTCAAGCAGGACGAGACGATGCTCGTCCAGTCCGGCCGGCCGGTCGGCGTCATGCAGACGCACGAGTGGGCGCCGCGGGTCCTGATCGCCAACTCCAACCTGGTGGGCGACTGGGCCAACTGGGAGGAGTTCCGCCGCCTGGAGGCCCTGGGCCTGACCATGTACGGGCAGATGACCGCCGGTTCGTGGATCTACATCGGCACCCAGGGCATCCTCCAGGGCACGTACGAGACGTTCGCCGCCGTCGCCGCGAAGAAGTTCGACGGCTCGCTGGCCGGCACGATCACCCTCACGGCCGGGCTCGGCGGCATGGGCGGCGCCCAGCCGCTCGCCGTCACCATGAACGACGGCGTCGCCATCTGCATCGACTGCGACCCGCGAGCCATCGAACGGCGCATCGAACACCGCTATCTGGACGTGCGGGCGGACAGCCTCCAGCACGCCCTCCAGCTCGCGGTCGAGGCCCGTGACCAGCGCAAACCGCTGTCCATCGGTCTGCTCGGCAACGCGGCGGAGCTGCTGCCGCAGATGCTCGCCGACGGCGCGCCGATCGACATCGTCACCGACCAGACCTCCGCCCACGACCCCCTCGCCTACCTCCCGGTCGGCGTGGACTTCGCGGACATGGCCACCTACGCGGCCGAGCAGCCCGCCGACTTCACCCGCCGGGCCCGCGAGTCGATGGCCCGCCACGTGGAGGCCATGGTCGGCTTCATGGACGCCGGCGCCGAGGTCTTCGACTACGGCAACTCCATCCGCGGCGAGGCCGAACTCGCCGGATACAAGCGCGCCTTCGCCTTCCCCGGCTTCGTGCCCGCCTACATCCGGCCGCTGTTCGCCGAGGGCAAGGGGCCGTTCCGCTGGGCCGCGCTGTCCGGCGACCCCAAGGACATCGCCGCCACCGACCGGGCCATCCTGGACCTCTTCCCGGAGAACGAGTCGCTCGCCCGGTGGATCAAGCTGGCGGGCGAACGGGTGCACTTCCAGGGCCTGCCGGCCCGGATCTGCTGGCTCGGCTACGGCGAACGCGACAAGGCGGGCGAGCGTTTCAACGACATGGTCGCCGACGGCACCCTCCAGGCTCCCCTGGCCATCGGCCGCGACCACCTGGACTGCGGCTCGGTGGCGTCCCCGTACCGGGAGACCGAGGCGATGCTCGACGGCTCCGACGCCATCGCCGACTGGCCGCTGCTCAACGCCATGGTCAACGTCGCCTCCGGCGCCTCCTGGGTCTCCCTGCACCACGGCGGCGGCGTCGGCATGGGCCGCTCGATCCACGCCGGACAGGTCACGGTCGCCGACGGCACACCGCTGGCCGGCGAGAAGATCCGCCGGGTGCTGACCAACGACCCGGGCATGGGCGTCATCCGCCACGTCGACGCCGGGTACGACCGCGCCGACGAGGTCGCGGCCGAGCGCGGCGTACGCATCCCGATGCGGGAGGGCGAGTGACCCCGGCGTACGACGGTCCGGCGTCCGGCGACCCGGCGTCCGGCAGCCGGGCGGACGGCGGCCGGGCGGACGGCGGCCGGGCGGACGGCGGCCGGGCGTCCGACGGCCGAGCGGCGGACGGTCGCGCGTCCGCCGCCGCGCCCGGCGCCGCCGGGAAGCCGGGGGCGCCGGCGGGTGCCGCTGGGCGCTCCGGGAACCCGACGGGTGCCGCCGGGCGCTCCGGAAGCCCGGCGGGTGCCGCCGGAACACCGGAGGGACCGGGGAGTGCGGGCGTCGCCGGGCCGTCCTTCCACGAGATGTGGCGCGACCTCGCGCCCATCGGCCGCCACTCCGGCACCGGCGGCTACCGCCGCTTCGCCTGGACCGGCGCCGACGCCGACTGCCGGGCCTGGTTCGAGGCCCAGGCCCGCGCCCGCGGACTCGCCTACGAGCAGGACCGCAACGGCAACCAGTGGGCCTGGCTCGGCGCCGCGTCGGCCGCGGACGTGGCCCCCGGCGAAGCCGTCGTCACCGGCTCCCACCTCGACTCCGTCCCGGACGGCGGCGCCTTCGACGGCCCGCTCGGCGTGGTGTCCTCCTTCGCCGCCCTCGACGAACTCCGCCGCCGGGGCGCCGAGCCCGCCAAACCGCTGGCGATCGTCAACTTCGGCGACGAGGAAGGCGCCCGCTTCGGCCTGGCCTGCGTCGGCTCCCGGCTCAGCGCCGGACAGCTCACCGTCGAAGCCGCCCACCAGCTGCGGGACGGCGACGGCATGACGCTCCCGCAGGCCATGGAGCGGGCCGGTCACGACCCGGACGCCATCGGCCCGGACCCCGACCGCCTCGCCCGCATCGGCGCGTTCGTCGAACTCCACGTCGAACAGGGCCGCGCCCTCGACCTGACCGGCGACCCCGTGGGCATCGCCTCCGCCATCTGGCCGCACGGCCGCTGGCGGTTCGACTTCCACGGCGAGGCCAACCACGCGGGCACCACCCGCCTGGCGGACCGGCGCGACCCGATGCTCACCTACGCCGCGACCGTGCTCGCCGCCCGCGAGAACGCCGAGCTGGCCGGCGCGCTGGCCACCTTCGGCAAGATCAGCGTCGAGCCGAACGGCGTCAACGCCATCCCGTCGCTGGTCCGCGGCTGGCTGGACTCCCGCGCCGCCGACCAGGAGACGCTGGACACCGTCGTCGCCGCCGTCGAGCGGGCGGCCGCCGAACGCGGCGCGCGCGACGGCGTCGACGTCCGGGTCACCCGGGAGTCCTTCACCCCCGTCATCGAGTTCGGGCACGCCCTGCGGGACGAGCTGGCCAAGATCCTCACCCACGCGGCGGACCGCCGCCCGGGCGGCGCCCGCGAGGTGCCCGTGCTGGGCACCGGCGCCGGACACGACGCGGGTATCCTGTCCGCCACCGTGCCCACCGCCATGCTGTTCGTACGCAACCCCACCGGCGTCTCGCACTCGCCCGCCGAACGCGCGGCCGAGGACGACTGCATCGCCGGGGTGACCGCACTCGCCGACGTACTGGAGGGCCTGGCGTGCAGGTGACGCCGCAGGAATCCGGGCCGGCCCCGCGGCCCGGAGGCAACGGGCCGGGGCCGGCCGCCCCGACGACGTACTGGCTGGAACACGCCTGGCTCGGCACGCACGTCGAGCCGGGCGTGGCCGTGGACGTGGACCCGGCCGACGGCCGCATCAGCGCCGTACGCACCGAGGTCCCCGCACCGCCGCCCGGCGCCGAACCGCTGCGCGGCCTGACCCTCCCCGGCCTCGCCAACGCCCACTCGCACGCCTTCCACCGCGCCCTGCGCGGCACCGTCCAGGTCGGCTCCGGCACCTTCTGGACCTGGCGCGAGGTGATGTACCAGGTCGCCTCCAAGCTCACCCCCGACTCCTACTACGCCCTCGCGCGGGCCGTCTACGCGGAAATGGCGCTGACCGGCATCACCTGCGTCGGCGAATTCCACTACCTCCACCACGGACCGGGCGGCTCCCGCTACGCCGACCCCAACGCGATGGGCGAGGCCCTGATCGCCGCGGCCGACGAGGCGGGCATCCGCATCACCCTGCTGGACACCGCCTATCTCTCGTCCGGCTTCGGCGACCCGCCCGACCACCACCAGCTGCGCTTCGCCGACGGCACCGCCGACGCCTGGGCCGAACGCGCCGCGGCCCTGAAGGACGGCCGCCCGCACGCCCGCATCGGGGCGGCCGTGCACTCCGTACGCGCCGTGCCGGCCGACCAGCTGAGCACCGTCGCGCAATGGGCCGGGCACCGGGACGCGCCGCTGCACGTCCACCTCTCCGAGCAGACCGCCGAGAACGACGCCTGCCGCGCCGCGCACGGCTGCACCCCCACCGAACTCCTCGCCGCCCACGGTGTCCTGGGCCGCCGCACCACCGCCGTGCACGCCACCCACCTCACCGGCGAGGACGTCCGGCTGCTGGGCGACACCACCACCGGCGTGTGCATGTGCCCCACCACCGAACGCGACCTCGCCGACGGCATCGGCCCCGCCGTCCAGCTCCAGGCCGCCGGCAGCCCCCTGTCGCTCGGCAGCGACAGCCACGCCGTCATCGACCTCTTCGAAGAGGCCCGCGCGATGGAGCTGGACGAACGGCTGCGCACCCGCACCCGCGGCCACTGGACCGCCAACGCCCTGCTGCGCGCCGCGACCGCCGACGGCCACGCCGCCCTCGGCTGGGACGAGGCGGGCACCATCGAACGCGGCGCGCTCGCCGACCTCACCACGGTCGCGCTGGACTCCGTACGCACCGCGGGACCGCTGCCCCGGCTGGGCGCCGAGACGGCCGTATTCGCCGCCTCCGGCGCCGACGTGCGCCACACGGTGGTCGGCGGCCGCCAGGTCGTACGCGACGGAGTCCACGTACGCGTGCCCGACGTCCCCACCGCACTGGCCGAGGCCATCGCGGCCGTACACGGCTGACACCGCGGCCGAAGGAGAGCACCCCCACGATGAACGCGAGCACCACGGCCGCGGAGCGCGCCGCCACCGGCCGCACCACCGCCATCACCAACATCGCCACCCTCGTCACCAACGACCCCTCCCTCGGTGAAGGCCCCCTCGGTCTGATCCAGGACGCGGCCGTCGTCCTCGACGGCGACCGCGTCGCCTGGATCGGTACGACAAGCAAAGCACCCGCCACTGACAGTCACGTCGACGCGGGCGGCCGCGCCGGGATCCCGGGCTTCGTGGACTCCCACTCCCACCTGGTCTTCGGCGGCGACCGCACCGCCGAGTTCAACGCCCGGATGTCCGGCCGGGCCTACTCGGCCGGCGGCATCCGCACCACCGTCGCCGCCACCCGCGCCGCCACCGACGAGCAACTGCACGCCAACGTCGCCAAGTACCTCGCCGAGGCGCTCCGCCAGGGCACCACGACCCTGGAGACCAAGTCCGGCTACGGCCTGAACGTCGAGGACGAGGCCCGCGCCCTGCGCATCGCCGCCGCCCACACCGACGAGGTCACCTTCCTCGGCGCGCACATCGTCTCCCCCGACTACGCCGACGACCCGGCCGGTTACGTCGACCTGGTCACCGGCCCGATGCTGGACGCCTGCGCCCCGCACGCCCGCTGGATCGACGTCTTCTGCGAACAGGGCGCCTTCGACGGCGACCAGGCCCGCACGATCCTGACCGCCGGCAAGGCCAAGGGCCTGCTCCCGCGCGTGCACGCCAACCAGCTGCACCACGGCCCCGGCGTACAGATCGCCGTCGAACTCGACGCCGCCTCCGCCGACCACTGCACCCACCTGGACGCCGCCGACATCGACGCGCTCGCCAACAGCGCGACCGTCGCGACCCTGCTGCCCGGCGCCGAGTTCTCCACCCGCGCCCGGTGGCCCGACGCGCGCCCCCTCCTCGACGCGGGCGCCACCGTCGCCCTGTCCACCGACTGCAACCCCGGCTCGTCCTTCACCAGCTCGATGCCGTTCTGCATCGCCCTGGCCGTACGGGACATGAAGATGACGCCCGACGAGGCCGTCTGGGCCGCCACCGCCGGCGGCGCGGCAGCTCTGCGCCGTACCGACGTCGGCCGCCTGACCCCCGGCGCCCGCGCCGACCTCGCCCTCCTCGACGCGCCCTCGCACGTCCACCTCGCCTACCGCCCGGGCGTCCCCCTCGTCTCCGACGTCTGGCACCGGGGCGTACGCGTATGAACCGCGCCCTGCGGCGGTATCCGGTACCGGTCTCCGCGAAGATCACGTAATGTCCGGGACCGACACGGACAACTGACGCAGTCCCCCGCAGAGTCGGAGAAACCTTCGCCGGAGTCAGCGCGGCCGGAGGTGACTCCGGCGTGCGTGCGGGGTGGCTGCGCGGGGGAAAGGATTCTCATGCAGTCGACCCGCCTCAAGGCCCGCCTCGCCGGCACCGCGGCCACCGTCGCCGTCCTCGGCGGCGCCGCCCTGGCCACCGCACCGGCCGCCGCGGCGAAGGCGAACGTGATCTCCATCGACCAGGTGACGCTCGACGGGCAGCGGCTCTCGGTGCACCTCGGCTACTCCTGCGACACCGGCTACACCTGGGGGCTCTCCGGCAAGGCGGTCAAGACGGACGGACCGGCGGCGTCCGCCAGCGGCACCGTCGCCGGCGGTGACCTCACGTGCGACTACCGCAGCCGCTCCCTGAAGCTGGACCTGACGCAGGCCGCCGGCGCGCACTTCGCCGCAGGCGACGAAGTGAAGGTCACCGTCGACTTCACGGAGGAGAACGGCCCGGGCCTGGAGGGCGAGGAAATCATCACCACGCTGCAGGCACCCGCGCCCACGCGGTAAGCACCCGCCACAGCGCGCGCCAGGCACCCGCCGCAGCCGCCGGTACAGCAGAGGAGGGCCCGTCCCGGACAGCCGGGGCAGGCCCTCTTCCACGCGGGCGGAGGCCGGCCCGTCAGGCCGGCCGCGACCGCGAAGTGTCCGCCGGACTCACTCCTCGACCATCAGCCCCTTACGGAGCTTGACGAGCGTGCGCGACAGCAGCCGCGACACGTGCATCTGGGAGATGTTCAGCTCCTCGCCGATCTCCGACTGCGTCATGTTGGCGACGAAGCGGAGCGAGAGGATCTTGCGGTCGCGCGGGGGCAGCTCGGCGATCAGCGGCTTGAGCGACTCGACGTACTCGATGCCTTCGAGGCCGTGGTCCTCGTAGCCGATGCGGTCGGCCAGCGCGCCCTCGTTGTCGTCCTCCTCCGGCTGGGCGTCCAGCGAGCTGGCCGTGTAGGCGTTGCTCGCGGCCATGCCCTCGACGACCTCGTCGTTGGTGATGCCGAGGCGTTCGGCGAGCTCGCTCACCGTCGGGGAACGGTCCAGCTTCTGCGCCAGCTCGTCGCCGGCCTTGGCCAGGTCCAGGCGCAGCTCCTGCAGGCGCCGGGGCACCCGTACGGACCAGCTGGTGTCGCGGAAGAAACGCTTGATCTCGCCGACGATGGTCGGCATGGCGAACGTCGGGAACTCCACGCCGCGGCCGAGCTCGAAGCGGTCGATCGCCTTGATCAGGCCGATGGTGCCGACCTGGACGATGTCCTCCATGGGCTCGCTGCGGGAGCGGAACCGGGAGGCCGCGAACTTCACCAGCGCGAGGTTGAGTTCGACCAGGGTGT
This sequence comes from Streptomyces paromomycinus, assembly GCF_003865155.1. Classification (NCBI taxonomy): domain Bacteria; kingdom Bacillati; phylum Actinomycetota; class Actinomycetes; order Kitasatosporales; family Streptomycetaceae; genus Streptomyces; species Streptomyces paromomycinus. The sequence continues at coordinate 5,916,028 of NZ_BHZD01000001.1, forward strand.
TGCGGACGTACGCGAATTCGTGGGTGCCTTCTTCCAGCGACTCCAGGCGCTGGAAGAGCGTCTTGGACAGGGCCCGCGCGTCCACCGGACCCACCTCGGCGTACGGGGGGATCTCGGGCAGTCCGTCGAGCTCGGGGATTCCCGTCGTGTCCGGTGCGGACGATTCAGATGTGATCTGCGGGGAATGAGACGTCTGGGACTGTTCGGGCAGGGCGGCCTCGGACAGGACGGCCTCGGTGAGGGCGGCCTCCGCGAGGGTGGTCTCTGACAAGGGAGTCGACGACGCGGTCTCCGTGGTGTCTTCGGTGCGCAATTCGTCGAGCCGGGGTGACATGTTGTCCTCCATCGTTCTCGGCATATGGCTGCCGATGCCTCTACGCGAAGCTGCGGTGTGCGGCGCCTCCAAAGCCGGCCGTTTCGAATGTGTCCTTACTACGCCTACCTGGGTTTGCCGGAAGATGGCAAGTGCGTGTTGTCCGGGTTTGCTGAGAATTACGTATTGTTCGGCTACCAGCTGTGTGGATCGAAGGCGTAGTGTTCGGTCAGCGCAGTCGTAAGCAATCGGACGCCGAGACAGCAAGAGGGGTGCACGCGCATGGACCGCGGGACGGTCGGCAGTGCCAGTCGGGGACGGCTCAATGTCGCGATCCGGCATCAGGGTGCCAGCGCGATCGTGACCGTCGCGGGTGAGCTGGATCACCACACCGCGGACCTGTTGCGGGAATCACTTGAAGGGTGTGTCGCGGACGGCTTCGCGCGACTGGTCGTCGACTGCTCGCAGCTGGAGTTCATGGACTCCACCGGCTTGAACGTACTGCTCGGCGCCCGCCTGAAGGCGGAGGCCGGGGGAGGCGGAGTACATCTGGCCGGGATGCAACCGGTGGTGGCGCGGGTCTTCGAGATCACTGGTGCGGACGCGGTGTTCACCGTGCACGACTCCCTCGACAAGGCTCTCGCCGACTGACGGTGGCGGCGCAGGTGACGTACTACGGGGGGTTCCTCCCGTGCGCGTTGCCCGCGTCACAACTTCCGTACCCAAGAAGTGGGTGTTCTCACGGTCCCGTCGGGCAGGAGACATCTGAATCTGTTGAATCTGTCAGGTAACCGCTATCCGTGAAATGGCGAATCGGTGAGGTGAAGCGCTGATGAGCACCACCCGGCCGTACCCGCCGGGCGACCTCGGCCCGGAGCCGGGCAACGCCGGCGCTCCCTCCGCCTCCCCGGCCGTGCCGGCCGGCCAGATCCGCAGGCTGCGCCTGGCGGGTGTGCAGGGAGCCGTCGCGCGAGGCCGTGACTTCGCACGGCAGGCCCTCCACGACTGGGGCTGGCTCCCGGCCGCCGGCGCCGACCAGCGGGCGGCCGCCGAGGACGTCCTGCTCGTGGTCTCCGAGCTGGTCACCAACGCCTGCCTGCACGCCGAGGGGCCCGAGGAACTCCGGCTGCGCAGCAACGCCAAGGTGCTGCGCATCGAAGTGACCGACCTCGGCGCGGGCTCGCCCGCGCCCCGCACCCCCCACCGGGCGGGGCGGCCCGGCGGACACGGCATGTTCATCGTGCAGCGCCTGTGTCTGGACTGGGGGGTCGTACGCAACCCCGACGGCACGGGCAAGACCGTGTGGGCGGAGCTGGCGGCTCCCTCTTAGGGCCCCTGGGCGGGGCCCTCCTTCGCGCCCCGGGGCGGCGGGGCGCGGCGTGCGGCGACGTACGGCCGGGGCGGCGCGACCGGGGCGGCGTGGCTCCGTGGCCGAGCGGCCGGTGACGCGTACGTGCCCGGTGACGCGTCCGCGCCCTCTGCCTCGTACGCACCCCGTGCCCCCTACGCCCCTCCCGCCCCGTTCTCCGCGCTCCCCGCCTTCCCCCGGCGTCCCGCGCCGTACGGATCCGGCCTGTTCTGTGACTTCCCTCGACAAGGTCCCCGGCGTACCTTGAGCCACCGATCTGATGTGCCGTCAGTAACATCGGGCGGCGCTCAACCGCGAGAAGGGGAACTCAAGGTGGCCCGCTTCTACGAACAGCACGCCGCGCGCCCCCGCCGCCGCGCGGCCGGCCTGGCCGCGGCCGTGGCGCTGACGGCGGGGTCCGCGGTCCTGCTCACCGCGCCGGCCGCGCAGGCCGACGTCGTGGACGTCAACTACCAGTGCAAGACGCCGATCGGGAACAAGGGCGCGGTCTCGCCCATCGACATCAGGAGCACCCGGAGCGGCAGCGCGTACAAGCTCGTGATGTCTTTCCAGAAGGGCGTCTCCTCCAGCCCCGTCGAACTGGGCGCGGGCGCCATGAAGCCGAGCGCGCTCATCAAGGTGGGCGGCGCGGAGGACGGCACCGTGCCCGTGTCCGGGCCGCCCAACGACAAGGCGATCCCCGCCAACACGCCCATCAAGATCAGTGACCTGAGCGGGACGTACACGCCCCAGAAGAGCGGCAAGGTCACCTTCACCGCTTCGACGCTCACCATCAAGGCCCTCGGGACGACCACCACCTGCACGCCCGTCAACAACCCGAAGCCGTCGCTCACCCTGGACGTCAAGAGCGCGGGCGGAACGGGGAGTTCCGGCGGAACGGGCGGTTCCGGCACCACGGGCGGCAGCGGCACCGGCGGGACCACGGGCGGCTCCGGGAGCAGCACCGGCGGCTCGGCGGGCACCTCCGGCGGCGGCGAGCTGCCGCAGACCGGCCCGGCCGACTCCGCCGTCGCCCTCGGCACGCTCGGCGGCACGGTGCTGCTCGCCGGCGCGGCAGGCGTCCTCTGGCTGACCCGGCGCAACCAGAAGCGCGCCTGAGGCCGCCCCCGGCCCGGGAGCCCCGCACCCTCCCGCCCCGCCCCGCACGCGTACGAGCACAGCACCTGCACCAGCCCCAGGAGCCGCCGATGCCGTCCCGTACCCGCTCGGTGGTCCCGGGCGCAGCGCTCGCGACCGCCGTCGCGCTGCTGAGCCCGGCCGGTGCGTACGCCGCGCCCGTCCCCGGCTCGTCCGGCCTGGCCGGTGCGTACGCCGCGCCCGTCCCCGGCCCGTCCGCCCCGGGCCCGTCCGCCTCCGCCCCGGGCCCGGGTGGCGGGCGGTGGACCGCCGCGCCCGCCCCGGGAGGCGGAGCGCGCCCGAGCGCCCAGGACCGCCCGTACTTCTACCTGGAAGGCGCCCCCGGCGCGGTCCTGGAGGACCGGCTGTCGCTCACCAACCCCGGCGGCAGCGCGGTGACGCTCCGGCTGCGCGGCGGGCCGACCGGGTCCGGCGGCTGGATCTCCACGGCGGGCAAGGAGGTACGGGTACCGCCGCGCACCCGGGCGGCCGTGCCCTTCACCGTGACCGTCCCCAGGGACGCGACCCCGGGCGACCACCCGGCTGCGCTCGTCGCCGAAGGGGGCGGCAGGACGGCCACGGTCCCGGTGCACCTGCGGGTGACCGGGCCCGCGCTCGCCGCGCTGAGCGTCGAGGACGTGGCGGTGGAACGTCGGGGAAGCGCTGCTGTCATCCGCTACGTACTGGTCAACCGCGGCAACACCACGCTCACGCCACGTCTCGCGGTCGACGCCGATGGGCTCTTCGGACCGGCCCTGCGCCGCGCAGCGCACACCCTCCCCGTCACGCTGCCGCCGGGCCACCAGGTCCCGCTGACCGAGCCGTGGCCCGATCCGCCCGCGCTGGACTCGGTGGACGTCCGGCTGACGGCCACGGCGGCAGGCGGCGCGCGCGGGACGGCCGGGGCCTCCTACACGGCGGTGCCATGGGGTGCTGCCGCGCTGCCGCCCCTGGGACTGCTGGCGGGAGCGGCCCTGTGGCGCGTACGGCGCCGGAGGCGGACGTCGGGGCTTCGGCACGGCGCTCCGGCGCCGGAAGCGCCACAGGGGCCGTCACAGGAGCCCTGTGCGGCCTCTGTGACAGCCTCCCGGGCCGGGGCGGACGCATGAGCGGCCGGATGAGCCCCTTCATCGTCCTTCTCTGCCTCGTCCTGCTGCCCGTACCCGCCGCGGCATCAGCCGCTCCTCAGGCCGTCCCCGCTCCGCAGACAGCCCCTGCTCCGCAGACAGCCCCCGCTCCTCAGGCCGCCCCCGCTTCGCAGACAGCCGCCGCTCCCCGTATCCAGCTCTCCGCCCAGGAAGCGGGCAAGGGCGGCACCCTCACCGTGACCGGCAGCGGCTGGCGCCCCGGGACGCTGCTCACCCTGCTCATCTGCGGACAGAACATGATCGGCGGCACCAACGCGTGCGCCAACGGCGACGGGCGGGCCGTGACCACCGGCCCGGACGGCTCCTTCCGCAAGGATCTCCCGGTCGCGGAGCCGCCGAAGCCCTGCCCGTGCGTGGTGCACGCCGCCACCGTGACCGGCGCGCCCGCCACCGCCGACGCCCCGTTCACGGTCGCCGGGCACCCGGTCGCACCGCTGCCGCGGGCGGAGCCGGGCGGACGGCTGAGCGTCCTGGCGCCGCCCCGGCTGGAAGGCTCCAGCGGCCTGCTGACCTGGTTCGGCGCACCGGCGCGGCGTCGGCTCGTGGTCACCGTGGGCAACGTCGGCGCCACCCCGGCCAAGGACCCGGTCTTCGAGGTCGGCACCTCGCACGGCGTCTTCGCCCCGCAGTGGGAGGAGCGGCCGTGGCAGGGGACGGTGCCCGCCGGGCGGAAGCAGCGGATCGAACTGCCGGTGGAGCTGCCCGCCGGGGCGCACGGCGACTATCTCGTGTCACTGAAGTACGGCGGCAAGGTCCTCGCCGAGCAGCCGTGGGGCGTCGGGCGGCCCTGGGGCGTGACGCTGTTCTGGATCCTGCTGTGCGTCGTCGTGCCGGCCGCCGTCTTCCGTATCGGCATGGCGGTCGTCGACCGGGTCCGCCCGCGCCCGGGAGCCACCCGTACGAAGGGCCGGCCGTGGGGGAAGGCCGTACCGCGGGCTCCCCGGCGTGCGGCGGCCGCCGGGCGCCACCGTGGTCCGCGCGCCCCCGCGCCCCGCACGGCGGAGCCCGCCCCCGCGGACGGCGACGCCGCCGCACCCTTGCCGTGGTTCACCCCGGACACCGCACCGTCCGCCACCACAGCACCACCCACCGACCCGCCGACGTCGAAAGGTTCCCCGTGATGGTCCACGTGCTGAGGCAACGCAGTAGAGCGAGCGCGGGCGGCTTCGCCCTGATGCTCGCCGGTGCGGGCATTCTGGCGAGCGCCGGACCGGCCGGTGCCGCGGAGACGGCGTACCGGACCGAGTGCGTACCGCCGCCGATCTCCGGACTGCCCGCGATCCAGGGCACCACCAAGGTGGAGGTGACCGCGCCCGCGACGGCGAAGGTCGGCGACGAGGTCGAGGTGGTGTGGCGGACGGTCGAGGCCGCGTCCAAGAACCCCGACATCCTCGACCTGGACAAGGACACCGTGCAGCCCAGCGGGAAGATCAAGGTGGGCGGCGCGCAGAGCGGCGAGCTGAGCGTCCAGGGACCGCGGCAGAACCCGCCGATCCCCAAGAACAGCCCGATGAAGCTCTCCGACATGAAGGGCACCCTGAAGCTGGAGAAGCCCGGCGAAATCACCCTGGCGCCCGGCTTCTACAACATCAACGTCAACAAGCCGATCTCCACCGACACGAAGTGCACCCCGAAGGAGGAGGTGCGGCCCGCCGCCACGATCAAGGTGACGGACGGCGGCGGCTCGGGCGGCACCACCGGGGGCGGTACGGGCGGTGGTGACACCGGCGGCAGCGGTACGGGCGGCAGCACGGCGAGCGGCGGTACGAGCACCGGCAGTACCGGAGGCTCCGCGGGCGGCTCGGACACCGGCGGTTCGACCGGCGGCGGTACGAGCGGCACAGGCGGCTCCTCCGGCTCCTCCGGCTCCTCCGGCTCCTCCGGCTCTTCCGGCGGCGGAGGCGACCCCGACGGCACCTCCTACACGGGCAAGCAGGTCCAGGTCCCGTACGCCTGCAAGACCCCCATCGGCGACAAGAAGGCCACCTCCCCGGTGCAGATCGACGCCACCAAGAAGGGCGGTGCCTACGACCTGACCGTGAAGTTCGCGAAGTCGGTGATGGACAGCCCGGCGGACATCCCGGCCGGCGCGGTCAAGCCGTCCATGCAGGTACGGGTCGGCGGCGCCGACAAGGGCACGGTCACAGCCGGCGGCCCGGCGAACACGGAACCCATCAAGGCCGGACAGCCGATCGCGATCCCCGACCTGAAGGGCACCTACACCCCGGGTGCCACCGGGAAGGCGACCCTGACGCCGGGCGTGCTGACCGTCAACGCCCTGGGGACGACCACGACGTGCACCCCGGAGAAGGACCCGGGTGTCTCCCTCGCCCTGGACACGACGGCCCAGCAGGGCGGCACCGGCGGCGGCTCGTCCGCGTCCGGTGGCACGTCCGGCGGCTCCGGCGGCTCGATGGGCCCGGCGAGCGCGGGCGGCACGTCGGGCGGCCTGGCGGAGACCGGCGCGGGCGACCACGGCGGCCTGCGCGCCCTCGCCCTGATCGCGGGCACGGTGGTCCTGCTGGGCGGCGCGGTCTTCACCTTCGTACCCGGCCGGACCCTGCGACGGCGCTGAGCGCGCACGACCGGGCCCCGCACAACGCAGGAGGGGCCCGGTGCCCCATGGCACCGAGCCCCTCCGCGTACAGGGGACGCGCTACGTCAGCGTCAGTGGACGTCACCCATGGACGCCTCGATCTTCTTGCGGGACATCCAGATCGCGACACCGGCCAGGACGGCCAGGGCCGCTTCGGACGCCACCACTCCCACACCGCTGAGGTCGGCACCGGCCAGGGAGATCAGGCTGACCACGCAGTCACCGGTGGTGACGGCGAGGAACCACACGCCCATCATCTGGCTGGCGTACTTCTGCGGGGCCATCTTGGTGGTCACCGACAGGCCGACCGGGGAGAGGCACAGCTCACCCATGGTCTGGATCATGTAGACGGTGATCAGCCACATCGGGCTGACCTTGTCGCCGCCGGACGACATCTGCATCGGCACGATGAACACGAAGTACGAGGCGCCGACCAGCAGCATCGACATCGCGAACTTCACGACCGTGCTGGGCTCCTTCGAGCGCCGGGCCAGCGCCGTCCACGCCGCGGCGAAGAGCGGCGCGAGCGCCAGGACCCAGGCCGAGTTGACCGACTGGAACCAGGTCGACGGGAAGTGCAGGCCGAAGACCGTGTCCGCGGTGTTCTTGTCGGCGAAGACGTTCAGCGTCGAGCCGGCCTGGTCGAAGATCATGAAGAAGATCGCGGCCGCGACGAAGAACCAGATGTAGCCGCTGACCTTGGTCTGCTCGGTCTGCGTCAGCTCCTTGTCGCGCTTGATGCGCACCAGGACCGAGATCGGGATGATCATGCCGAGCAGGCTGATCGGGATCAGCGCCCAGTTCAGCGTGAAGGTCCCGGTGGCCACCACGATGCCGTAGAAGACGGCCGCGATCACGGTCCAGATCAGGCCCTTGCGCAGCCAGCCCATGCGCTCTTCGCGGGTGAGCGGGGTCGGTACCTCGTTGCTGCGCGGGTTCAGGTTGCGGGTGCCGAACAGGAAGCCGACCAGCCCCAGCGCCATGCCGAGGCCGGCGGTCGCGAAGCCCACGTGCCAGTTGATGCTCTGGCCGATGGTGCCGACCACCAGCGGGGCGGAGACGCCACCGAGGTTGATGCCGATGTAGAAGATCGTGAAGCCGGAGTCGCGGCGCGGGTCCTGCGGGCCGTCGTAGAGCTGGCCGACCATCGTGGAGATGTTGGCCTTGAGCAGACCCGAGCCCAGCGCCACCATGGCCAGACCGGCGAAGAACGTGCCCTGGCCGGGCAGCGCCAGCGTCAGGTGACCGGCGATCACCACGCACGCGCCGATGATCACGGTCTTGCGCGGGCCCCAGACCCGGTCGCCGAACCAGCCGCCGGGCATGGCGAGCAGGTAGACCATCGCCATGTAGACCGCGTAGATCGCCGAGGCGGTCGCGGCGGTCATGGCCAGGCCGCCGCCCTGCTCGCCCACCTTGGCGTCGGCGCCGCCCGAGATGAGGTAGAGGACGAGGAGCGCCCTCATGCCGTAGAAGCTGAACCGCTCCCACATCTCGGTCATGAAGAGGGTGGCCAGTCCGCGGGGGTGGCCGAAGAAGGTTTTGCCGTCGCTGACAGGGTTCCCCTGCGCGCCGGCGTCCTTCGTCAGGCTGGACGCCATGGTGCTTCCTAGGTGTGCTCGGGACGCGTGAGGAGACCGCAGCGCGCCCGGGTCGGCTGACCGGCACCGGCGTCACGTTGCCCGCCCCCACGTCCTCGGGGGCCGACGCCACTGGAAGAGGAATCGGCAGGACACTCGCGACACCGGGATCCACGCCCCCGTGCTGTGTGCGCGGTGGACCCGGTCGACAGGTCATTCACTGTGTAGCAGGACCGGTGGTACCGGCCCCGCACACAACAGGGACCGATGACGGCTCTTGAGCGTCACGGGTCCCGAGGCTGTGCTACGGACGTTGGGACACCATACGTCCAGCAACCGCACCGATGGGACCAGTGAGACAACGGTCACATGATCGACCGGGAACCGTACGGAGGTCCGGGCCCGCGCCGTACGCCCCGCCCCGTGATCACCCGCCGGCCGCGAGGACGCCGCCGGCGCGCCGTCCGCGGGACGTTTTCCGGCCACCCGCGGGCGTACCGGGTCCCGCCCGGGGAGGTAAGACCTGGGACTACCATCGGCCCATGACCCGTGTACTGCTCGCCGAGGATGACGCGTCCATCTCGGAGCCGCTCGCCCGCGCCCTGCGCCGCGAGGGTTACGAAGTCGAGGTGCGCGAGGACGGCCCCACGGCGCTCGACGCCGGTCTGCAGGGCAGCATCGACCTGGTCGTCCTCGACCTGGGCCTGCCCGGCATGGACGGCCTGGAGGTGGCCCGCCGGCTGCGCAACGAAGGCCACTCCTTCCCCATCCTCGTGCTCACCGCCCGCGCCGACGAGGTCGACACCGTCGTCGGCCTGGACGCCGGTGCCGACGACTACGTCACCAAGCCCTTCCGGCTCGCCGAACTGCTCGCCCGCGTCCGCGCCCTGCTGCGCCGCGGTTCCTCCGTCGAGCCGCAGCAGCCGCCCGCCACGCACGGCGTACGGATCGACGTCGAGTCGCACCGCGCCTGGATGGGTGACGACGAACTCCAGCTCACCGCCAAGGAGTTCGACCTGCTGCGGGTGCTGGTGCGGGACGCCGGCCGGGTCGTCACCCGTGACCAGCTGATGCGCGAGGTCTGGGACACCACGTGGTGGTCGTCCACGAAGACGCTGGACATGCACATCTCCTGGCTCCGCAAGAAGCTCGGCGACGACGCGGCCAACCCGCGCTACATCGCCACCGTGCGTGGCGTCGGTTTCCGCTTCGAGAAGAGCTGAGACCCGCCGCCGGGCGGGAAGAAGCAGAAGAAAGAACGCATCCCGCCCGGAGGACACCGTGCGCCGCCGTCTGATCAATTCCACCCTCGCCGTGGTGCTCGTGGTGATCGCCGTCTTCGGCGTCTCGCTCGTCATCGTGGAGACCCGCACCATCCAGTCGGGGGCGCAGGACAGCGTCGCCGCCGAAGCCGTACGGCTCGTCGGCATCGTGGAGAGCAGGCTGGGCAGCGGCGAGAAACTGACGCCCGAGATCCTCTCGGAGCAGATCACCGCGAAGCGGTACGCCGAGATCAAGGTGCCGGGCCGGGCCCGCATCGAGATCGGCTCCCGGCCGGCCGGTGACGTCATCGCCTCGACCCAGCACGGTGACCGCGGCGAGACCGTCACCGTCGAGGAACCGCGTTCCGCGGTGAGTGCCGAGATCGGCCGGACGCTGCTGGTCATCCTGGCCGTCGCGATCCTGGCGATCCTGGCCGCGGTGGTGCTCGCCGTCCAGCAGGCCCGCCGGCTGACCGCGCCGCTGACCGACCTCGCGGAGACCGCCGAACGCCTCGGCTCCGGCGACCCGCGGCCGCGCCACCGCCGGTACGGGGTCCAGGAGCTGGACCGGGTCGCGGACGTGCTGGACGCCAGCGCCGAGCGCATCGCGCGGATGCTCACCGCCGAGCGCCGGCTCGCCGCCGACGCCTCCCACCAGCTGCGCACGCCGCTGACCGCGCTGTCCATGCGGCTGGAGGAGATCACCCTCACCGACGACCCGGACACGGTGAAGGAGGAGGCCAGCATCGCGCTGGGCCAGGTCGAGCGGCTCACCGACGTCGTCCAGCGGCTGCTGACCAACTCCCGTGACCCGCGGTCCGGCTCCGCCGTCGCCTTCGACCTCGACGAGGTCGTCAAGCAGCAGGTCGAGGAGTGGCGCCCGGCCTACCGCAGCGCGGGCCGGGCCATCGTCCGCTCCGGCAAGAAGGGGCTGCGGGCGGTCGGCACCCCGGGGGCGGTGGCCCAGGTCCTCGCCACCCTGATCGAGAACTCGCTGATGCACGGGGACGGGACGGTGGCGCTGCGCACCCGGGTCACCGGCAACCAGGCGGTCGTCGAGGTCACGGACGCCGGCCGGGGCGTACCGCCGGACCTCGGTTCGCGGGTCTTCGAGCGGACGGTCAGTGGCCGGAATTCGACGGGGCTGGGGCTGGCCGTGGCCCGTGATCTGGCGGAGGCGGACGGCGGACGGCTGGAACTCCTCCAGCAGCATCCGCCGGTGTTCGCCCTCTTCCTCGCCCGGGAGGCCGAGCCGTCGGCGGAGTGAGCCCGAAGGGCCCCCGGGGCGCCGGCCGCCCCGAGCGCGCGGCCGTCCTCAGCCGCGCTCCGCAAGCGCCCTAGTCCCGCGCCCGCTCGCCGGCGGCCGCGCTCGCCGTCCCCGCCCGCTGCGGCTGCGCGCCCTCGGCCAGGAAGGACTCCGCGGTCTCCACGGCCTCGCGCGCGGGCAGCGCGCGGAACACCCAGGTGCGGTAGGACCAGAAGCGGAAGAGCGTGGCCAGGCCGATGCCGAGGAACTTGAAGATGTTGCTCTGCAGCGAGGTGTCCCACCCGAACCCGTACGTCGCCACGTACAGGACGCCGTTCTCGATGACCAGGCCGACGATGCTGAACAGCAGGAAGAGCGTCAGCTCCTTGGTCCGCCCGTTCTTGTCACGGTCCCGGTAGGTGAAGTAGCGGTAGCCGAGGTAGTTCGTGCCGGTGGCCACGACGGTCGCCACGACACTGGCCCGGACGACGGGCAGCTCGGTCAGGTGCCGTACCAGGTTGAAGACGACGAAGTTGACGAGGACCCCCGCGCCCCCGACAGCGCCGAACTTCATGAGTTCGCGGGCCAGCGTGTCCAGTCGGGCCCGCAGTGCGCTCCGTTCACTCATCGTGATCGTTCAGCTCCTGTGGTGGGCGGTCGTGGACGGCTGTGCACGGTCGCCCCCGTGCAACCGCACGCTCATGCTAACCAGGGGACCTGTGTGCTGCCTGCCATCCGTGACGGCAGGGACGTACGGAACATGTCAGTCCACGGTCACGCGGAACCGCCGGATCCGGCTGTTCTCGTCCTGCTCGTCGGCCTGCGGGGTGCCGCAGCGGAAGCAGTACCTGAGAGTCACTTCGGTATGTCCGGCGCCCCGCGCCATGAAATCGACGTAGCGCAGGCCGCCCGATCCGGGGCGGGCCGGCTCGTCGGCGTCGTAGTGCCCGCCGGTCCTGCGCAGTACGGCCGGGTCCGGTTCCGGCGCGGCGAGGACCCAGCGGAAGCCGGTCGAGGGGTTGTCCTTGAGGCGGATCGAGAAGTGGGTGCCGGAGGAGACCGTGATCTCCCGGTCGTCCTCGCCGAAGACGACGGGTCCGGTCAGCTGGGAGACCACCGCGTAGACCGCGGCGGCCAGGGCCGCCACCGCGACGACGATGCCCACGGTCCTGGTGCGCCCGGGTATCCGGCCCTCGCTCATGCGTTCCTTCCCCTCGGCGCGGGCGGCGAGCCTACCGCCCCCGCCGATCCCCGGGGGCCGGAACGGGGAGAGTGGCGCACTTGTGTTCGTACGTTCCTCCAAGGCGGCGACGGGGTCCGACGGGCGGGCGGATACCCTGGGGGCGTGACGTTCCCGGTAGTCGGCATGGTCGGCGGCGGTCAGCTCGCCCGTATGACCCACGAGGCGGGCATCCCCCTCGGCATCAAGTTCAAGCTCCTCAGCAACGCTCCGCAGGAGTCGGCGGCCCAGGTGGTCAGCGAGGTCGTCATCGGCGACCACCGCGACCTGGACACGCTGCGCGCCTTCGCCCGTGGCTGTGATGTGATCACTTTTGATCACGAGCATGTCCCCACTGAGCACTTGAGGGCTCTGGAGGCCGACGGTATCCCCGTCCGGCCCGGCCCCGACGCGCTCGTGCACGCCCAGGACAAGGGGGTGATGCGAGCGAAGCTCGACGCGATCGGGGCCCCCTGCCCCCGGCACCGCATCGTGGCCGATCCGACGGATGTGGAGCGGTTCGCCGCAGAGATCAGCGGGGGCGGCGCGCAGCGCCTCGATGAGGGGCGGTGGCCGGGCGACGGGCGGGACGGCGGCTTCCCGGTGGTCCTCAAGACCGTACGCGGCGGCTACGACGGCAAGGGCGTCTGGGTCGTACGATCCTCCAAGGAGGCCGCCGAGCCGTTCCGCGCCGGAGTGCCGGTGCTGGCCGAGGAGAAGGTCCCGTTCGTCCGGGAACTGGCCGCCAACGTGGTCCGCTCGCCGCACGGCCAGGCCGTCGCGTACCCGGTCGTGGAGTCCGTCCAGGTCGACGGCGTCTGCGACACCGTGATCGCGCCCGCCCCGGACCTCTCCGACGCGCTGTCCGGCCAGGCCCAGGAGCTGGCGCTGCGCATCGCGCACGAACTCGGCGTGGTCGGCCACCTCGCGGTCGAGCTGTTCGAGACCGCCGACGGCCGCATCCTCGTCAACGAGCTGGCCATGCGCCCGCACAACTCCGGACACTGGACCCAGGACGGCGCGATCACCTCGCAGTTCGCCAACCACCTGCGGGCCGTCCTCGACCTCCCGCTCGGCGACCCCCGCCCGCGCGCGAAGTGGACCGTGATGGCCAACGTCCTCGGCGGCGACTATCCGGACATGTATTCCGCGTACCTCCATTGCATGGCACGGGACCCGCAGCTGAAGATCCATATGTACGGAAAGGACGTGAAGCCCGGCCGCAAGGTCGGACACGTCAACACCTACGGCGACGACCTGGCCGACGTGCGAGAGCGCGCCGCGCACGCCGCCGGCTACCTGCGAGGAACCATCACCGAATGACCAGCAGCAGCTCCCCCCTCATCGGCATCGTCATGGGCTCCGACTCCGACTGGCCCGTCATGGAGGCCGCCGCCAAGGCCCTGGACGAGTTCGAGATCCCCTACGAGGTCGACGTCGTCTCCGCGCACCGGATGCCGCACGAGATGATCGCGTACGGCGAGGAGGCCGCCGGCCGCGGCCTGAAGGCGATCGTCGCGGGTGCCGGGGGAGCGGCCCACCTGCCGGGGATGCTCGCCTCGGTCACGCCACTGCCGGTCATCGGCGTGCCCGTACCGCTGAAGTACCTGGACGGCATGGACTCGCTGCTGTCCATCGTGCAGATGCCGGCCGGCGTGCCCGTCGCCACCGTCTCGGTCGGCGGCGCCCGCAACGCCGGACTGCTCGCCGCCCGGATGCTCGCCGCCCACGACCCGGAGCTGCAAGGCCGGATGCGCGAGTTCCAGCAGCACCTGAACGAGCAGGCCACCGAGAAGGGCAAGCGGCTGCGCAACAAGGTCGCCTCCCCGGCCGGGTTCGGCTTCGGGAGCGGCAAGTGAGCGCCTCGCTGGAAGCGGCCCGCGCGCTGCTCGCCGAGCACCCCGTCGTCGACGGCCACAACGACCTGCCCTGGGCCCTGCGCGAGCAGGTCCGTTACGACCTCGACCGGCGCGACATCGCCGCCGACCAGACCGGGCACCTGCACACCGACATCCCCCGGCTGCGGGCCGGCGGCGTCGGCGCGCAGTTCTGGTCGGTGTACGTACAGAGCGACTACGCCGGTGACCAGGCGGTCAGCGCCACGCTCGAACAGATCGACGTGGTGCGCCGGCTCGCCGCGCGCTACCCCGGCGACCTGCGCCTGGCCTACACCGCCGACGACATGGAAGCGGCCCGCGCCGACGGCCGCATCGCGTCCCTGATGGGCGCCGAGGGCGGCCACTCCATCAACAACTCGCTGGCCACCCTGCGCGCGCTGTACGAACTGGGCGTGCGCTACATGACGCTCACCCACAACGACAACATCGACTGGGCGGACTCGGCCACCGACGAGCCGCGCGCGCACGGCCTGACCGCCTTCGGCCGCGAGGTCGTCCGCGAGATGAACCGCCTCGGCATGCTGGTCGACCTCTCGCACGTCTCCGCCGACACCATGCGCGACGCGCTGGACACCAGCGTCGCGCCGGTCGTCTTCTCGCACTCCTCCGCGCGCGCGGTCTGCGACCACTCGCGCAACATCCCGGACGACGTGCTGGAGCGGCTGCCCGCCAACGGCGGTGTCGCGATGGCCACCTTCGTACCGAAGTTCATCCTGCCCGAGGCCGTCGACTGGACGCTGCGGGCGGACGAGAACATGCGCGCGCACGGCTTCCACCACCTGGACACCACCGCCGAGGGCATGGCCGTGCACCGCGCCTTCGAGGCCGGGAACCCGCGTCCGCTGGCCACCGCCGCCACCGTCGCCGACCACCTCGACCACATGCGCGAGGTCGCCGGCGTCGACCACATCGGCATCGGCGGCGACTTCGACGGCACCGCCTTCACCCCCGCCGACCTCGCCGACGTGTCCGGCTACCCGAATCTGGTCGCCGAACTCCTGGACCGGAAGTGGTCCACGGCCGACCTGGCCAAGCTGACCTGGCAGAACGCCGTACGCACGCTGCGCGGCGCGGAGGGTGTCGCCCGCACGGTGCAGGCCGAGCGCGGACCGTCCGTCGCGACGATCGACCAGCTCGACGGCTGAGCGGCGCGACAACGCCACAAGGGGCCGGGCTCATGACGAGCCCGGCCCCCTGTCGTTCGTTCCCGTCTCAGGCCTGCGGACGGCCCAGCGCCCGGTACGTCCAGCCCGCCTTGCGCCACAGCTCCGGGTCGAGCGCGTTGCGCCCGTCCAGGATGCGCGGCGTGGCCACCACCTCGGCCAGCGCGGCCGGGTCCAGCTCGCGGAACTCCCGCCACTCGGTCAGGTGCAGCACCACGTCGGCGCCGCGCACCGCCTCCAGCGCCGAGTCCGCGTACCCCAGCGTCGGGAACACGCGCCGCGCGTTCTCCATGCCCTTGGGGTCGTAGACCGTCACCTGGCCGCCCTGGAGGTGGATCTGCCCGGCGACGTTGAGCGCGGGCGAGTCCCGTACGTCGTCCGAATCCGGCTTGAAGGTGGCGCCCAGGACGGCGACCCGGGTGCCGAGGAAGGAACCGCCGACCGCCTCCCGGGTCAGCTCGACCATGTGACCGCGGCGCCGCATGTTGATCGAGTCGACCTCGCGCAGGAACGTCAGCGCCTGGTCGGCGCCCAGCTCCCCCGCGCGCGCCATGAACGCCCGGATGTCCTTGGGCAGGCAGCCGCCGCCGAAGCCGATGCCGGCCCGCAGGAACTTCTTGCCGATCCGCTCGTCGTGGCCGATCGCCTCCGCCAGCTTCACCACGTCGCCGCCGGCCGCCTCGCACACCTCCGCCATGGCGTTGATGAACGAGATCTTCGTGGCCAGGAAGGAGTTCGCGGACGTCTTGACCAGCTCCGCGGTGGGGAAGTCGGCCACCACGAACGGCGAGCCCTCGGCCACCGGCTTCGCGTACACCTCGCGCAGCAGCTCCTCGGCCCGCCCGCCGTCGACGCCGATCACGATCCGGTCCGGGTGCAGGGTGTCCTGCACGGCGAAGCCCTCGCGCAGGAACTCCGGGTTCCAGGCCAGCTCCACGTCCTCACCGGCCGGCGCCAGCTGCACGAGCCGCTTCGCCAGCCGCGCCGCGCTGCCCACCGGGACCGTCGACTTGCCGACCACCAGCGCCGGGCGCCGCAGCAGCGGGGCCAGCGACTCGACGGCCGACTCGACGTAGGACATGTCGCAGGCGTACTCACCGTGCTTCTGCGGCGTGTTCACGCACACGAAGTGCACGTCGCCAAAGTCCGCCAGCTCTTCCCAGGAGGTGGTGAAGCGCAGTCGGCCGCTGGCGCCCTCGAAGCCCGCGACGTGCGCCCGCAGCAGCTCCTCCAGGCCGGGCTCGTACATCGGGGTCTCGCCCCGCTCCAGCATCGCGATCTTCGCCGGGTCGATGTCCAGCCCCAGCACCTCGAATCCCAGCTCCGCCATGGCCGCGGCGTGCGTCGCGCCGAGGTAGCCGGTGCCGATCACGGTGATCTTCAGGGCCATGGGTGCTCCAGGTGCATACGGGGAGGAGTGCGCTGCCTGAGCATAGTCCGGCCGGTGCCCGGCGGCCCGGGCCCGGTGGCCGGTACCGATCGGGTGCTGTCGGCAAACTCACGTATCCCCGGTCCCGCGCAGCCCCCTAGAATTCGGGTTACTTAACGGTAGTTAGCACTGCAGTCAGCTCTCAGGGGAGTGAGAAACCTTGGCGGGAACCGCTGATTTCGATCTGTACCGGACATCCGAGGAGCACGACATGCTCCGCGAGTCGGTGCGCTCGCTCGCCGAGGCGAAGATCGCCCCGTTCGCCGCCGAGGTGGACGAACAGGCCCGCTTCCCGCAGGAGGCCCGCGACGCGCTGACCCTGAACGACCTGCACGCCGTCCACGTCCCCGAGGCGTACGGCGGCGCCGGCGCCGACGCGCTGGCCACCGTCATCGTCATCGAGGAGGTCGCCCGCGTCTGCGCCTCCTCCTCCCTGATCCCCGCGGTCAACAAGCTCGGCTCCCTCCCTGTGATGCTCTCCGGCTCCGAGGAGCTGAAGAAGAAGTACCTGGGCCCGCTCGCCAAGGGCGACGCGATGTTCTCGTACTGCCTGAGCGAGCCGGACGCCGGCTCCGACGCGGCCGGCATGAAGACCAAGGCCGTACGCGACGGCGACCACTACGTCCTCAACGGCGTGAAGCGCTGGATCACCAACGCCGGCGTCTCCGAGTACTACACGGTCATGGCCGTCACGGACCCCGAGAAGCGCTCCAAGGGCATCTCCGCCTTCGTCGTGGAGAAGTCCGACGAGGGCGTCTCCTTCGGCGCCCCGGAGAAGAAGCTCGGCATCAAGGGCTCCCCGACCCGCGAGGTCTACCTCGACAACGTCCGCATCCCCGCCGACCGCATGATCGGCGCGGAAGGCACCGGCTTCGCCACCGCCATGAAGACCCTGGACCACACCCGCATCACCATCGCGGCCCAGGCCCTCGGCATCGCCCAGGGCGCCCTCGACTACGCCAAGGGCTATGTCCAGGAGCGCAAGCAGTTCGGCAAGCCGATCGGCGACTTCCAGGGCGTGCAGTTCATGCTCGCCGACATGGCCATGAAGCTGGAGGCCGCCCGCCAGCTCACCTACGCCGCCGCCGCCAAGTCCGAGCGCATCTCCGCCGGCGGCAAGCCCGAGGACCTCACCTTCTTCGGCGCCGCCGCCAAGTGCTACGCCTCCGACGCCGCCATGGAGATCACCACCGACGCCGTCCAGCTCCTCGGCGGCTACGGCTACACCCGCGACTACCCGCTGGAGCGCATGATGCGCGACGCCAAGATCACGCAGATTTATGAAGGCACGAATCAGGTTCAGCGCATCGTCATGGCGAGGAACCTGCCGTAACTGGGTTTTCACAGGTCAGCGGCCATTTTCGATGGCTCGCGGGCTGTGATCGGCTTCCGGTCCGTTCGGGTCCGTTTCGGGCCGATCATGGGCGTCATGCTGGGGAAATCCTGGGCTGGCGCTGGACGGAAAACCGCCTCTCACCTGCATAAACGCAACGGCCCCCGGCACTCTGCCGGGGGCCGTTCGCATGGGCTCTGTCAGGCGACTTCGGCCTGTGCCTCTGTGGGGTCGTCCGCCCCGGGCGTCAGCATCGTGGCGATGGCCGCCCGCCCGCGCTGCTCGGCTCCCTCAAAGATGTAGTGGTAGTGCTCGCGCAACACGTCCGTACTGCTGTGCCCCATCCAGTCGGCCACATCGTTCTCAGGGACGCCCGCGTACAGGAGTCGCGATCCGTAGTAGTGCCGCATGGAGTGTGGCTTGCAGTACGTCACCTCACCCTTGGATAGAGCCACCATCCAGATCTGCCGGTAGAAGTACGACGCGTACAGGTACCCGGTGCGCGACACGTTGGGGAACAACAGGCGCTCGGGCCCCCACACACCGTGGTTCTTGATGTGCCGCCGAAGCTCGAAGGCAACGTTGGGCGGGAGTGGCACCACGCGGCCGGGCTCTTCCTCGTCGCGGGCCTTGATGTGCCGCCGCTGTAGCGCGCTGTTCTTGCCGGACTCCGTTTCGCCGTCCTCCGCGATCTGGAAGTCAACGCGCAGAACCTCGGCTTTGAAGTCGATCTGATCCCGAGAGACGGCCATGGCCTCACCGATACGGAGCCCGCAACCGGCCATCAGCCACAGCATTGCGCGGTACCGGGGTGGGGCGCCGTCGAGCGCAGCCAGAACTTCCCGCGTTGTGAGCCGTCGTGCCTTGCTCTTGTGCTCGCGGATCTCCTTGGCACGACTGCCCGCGTGCTTGATCTTCTTGCACGGGTTGCGGCCGATGATCTCGTTGACAACGGCCCAGTCCATCATCCCGGAGAAGAACGAGAACCGCTGACGTCGCGTCCGCGCGGACAGCTTGCGGTCCGCCTCCATCCACAAGAGCCACTGCTCGATGTCGGCCACCTTGAGGGACACGATGGAGCGCGCCTTAAAGAACGGCTCGATGGTCGTGTTCAGGATCGACCGGTACTGCTTCTTGGTGCTGTTCTCCAACTTCCTTTGATTCGACCACTGACCCCAGACGGCCGTCACGGGCTGCTTGCCCAACTTGTCGTCCAGGTAGGTCCCAGCATCGAGTTCCTGCTCCTTGCGCTTGCGGTGGTCGTCAGCGCGCTTCTTGGTCTCGAACGACTTCTGACGCTGCTTGCCGTCAGGGTCGTACCAGAACGTCGTCCACTTCTTCGCGTCGTCTTTTGAGCGCGCTACCCATGCCCTCGCCACGTCTGAGCTGGCCTTTCTCGTTCCCTACGGAGCCCGCCCTGTGGTGGCCAGCCCCCTCCTTTCCCAGCATGCACACGGCCCACCCTGGGTTGTCAACACAGGGTGGGCAACCCTGTGTGGTACGTTGGGGGTATGAAGGCAGACGAGAGCGGATTCGAGATCACCCAGCAGCAAGGCGCCTGGATGATCCGCATGTGGTGGCCCCCCGGCCCCGTGAGTGGCGGGCCGCAGCGCATCACCATCGAGGGCGCGGAAGGTGCGCCAGCTCGTGACGTAGCGCGCGGTATCTCCACGACCGTTCTCCGGAGGTTGGACCTGCCTAGCGCGGTGAAGACGGCCGCCGAAACGGCGCCGAAAGGCCAGGAGGTCATGCATGAACTCACCGAGGCGATGCAGCAGGCCGGGGACACGGCTGGCGCACTGCTCGAAAGTGAGGGCGTGTCCGACGCGTACCTAGCTGTCCTGGCTGCCGTTTACAAGACCGCTGCGGACGCTGGTGAGGCAGCCCCCGTCCAGTGGCTGGCGCGGCGTATCAACCGAAGCCCCGAGACGGTCAAGGGCCATTTGAAGCAGGCCCGCCGAGACGGCTTCCTGACGACCATCGCAGGCAAGGCCGGTGGGGAACTGACCGACAAGGCCGAGGCCGTCCTTGCCGCAAGGACCAACAAGGACAGCTAACGCTCGCCATGTAGGCCGCTCGCGAATTCGCACTACAGCCCCCGAGGCCCCTCGGGGGTTTTTCTTTTCCCGGAGGACATATTGGTCAAGCTGATGACGGTTACTGAAGTGGCGGACTTCCTAAGCAAGCCTAGGAGCTGGGTGTACGACAACTGGCGTGGCGCACAGATCCCGTTCCGCAAGGTTGGGCAATCGCTCCGGTGCCGCCCGGTAGACCTTGAGAAGTGGCTCGACCGCCAGAACTGAACAGAAACAGACCGCACCCGCAGGAAGGCAGGTTAGTTCGTGGGGCTTCTGAAAGATTCGCGGCGATGGGCTGGGCTGGAGGCTCAGGCCGACAAGCTCCTGGAGGGAATACCGGAAGAACCCCGGGAGTCGTGGCCCTCAAATTTCAAGCCCTGTGAGCACGATCTAGCGACCGACACCCTGTGTCCCGAGATGGACGAGCTCCAGCAACTTCGATCGCTCATGGAGCAACGACCCGGTGACGAGAAGCCGGACCATTACGGGGAGCTACTGAGGATGCATTACGGGACTGATTTCAGCCCTGCACCTGAGTACGGCTCAGGATTCAAGATTGAGCAGATAGCCGACCCACCAGAGGAATGTAGGTGGTCGGGATGTCCGGAACCGCTGTACGCCCCCGATAAGCCAAGGGGGCGCGGCAACCCGAGGAAGTATTGCGAGATTCACCAGAAGGCGGCGAAGGCCCGAACACAACGTCTCAGGTACTGGGGCATCCATGTGGGAAAGCACCGGAATATGAGCTACCGGGATACATGCAGGGCAGTCATCCCCGCAGACCACGCCGTATGGAGGAGGGGAGCCAGGACCCCTATAGGGGGACGCTGCACGGACCAATTCCAGCAGAACCGGGACGTGTGGGAGGACTCGAACCTTCCCAGTCGATAGGCAGGCGGGCCGCCCCCGGGGGCGGCCCGTACTGGTTTCCTGGCATTTATTCCCATCCAATGGAGAGGGCAACTCTCTGGGGCCATGCACACTCGGCGGTGTGCCTCTGGCGCGGCCTACGGGCCGGGCAGTTCCTAAGTCGTTATGAGGCTCTGCGGACACCTCCCTGTGAGGGGGCAGCGTAGGGAAAGACTCCTCCCCTTGCTTCCTGCTGACTCGTCCACAGTGGGGGGTAAGGGGGGCAGTGTTTCTCTTACGTTGTCCTCTTGTGAGGGGTGAAGGGACGCCCTGAGAGCGGCCCTTACTACTTCTGGTTACTTAGATTCTTAGGAGGTGTCGCCCGTGAGCGACCCCCAGACTGATTCCCATTCTCCGGCCCCGGTGCCGGCCGACGGTTCCGACGCCGTCCGAGCTGAGGTGCAGCGCGAGTACGCGGCCAAGCTCGCCCATGCCGAACTCAGGGCCCAGGCAGCCCAGGCCGGTATCAAGCTGGGCGAAGGTTTCACCGACTACCTGGACCCTTCCAAGCTCCTCGGTGAGGACGGCACCCCTTCGGCCGAGGCCATCGGGAAGGCCCTGGCCCCCTTCAAGCCCAGCGAACCGACGTTCCCTCATCTCGTCGGCTCAGGCCCTAACCGCAGTGGCGGTTCAATGCCTGAGCGCCGCCCCGTTTCCCTTGACGTCCGCAAGCGCTAACCAGGAGTACCCATATGACCTTTGCCTACCAGAACGCTGCCACCCACACCTTCGTCCCGGAGATCTGGGACGCTGAACTCCTCGTCGCTTTCGATCCGCTGCTGGTCTGGGCTTCGCCGATCGTCGCGAACAACAAGTACGAGGGCGACATCCGCCAGCAGGGCGATGTTGTGCACATCAACTCGCTGCTGCGGCCCACGGTCGGGGACTACAAGCTGCCGGACGGCATGACTTCACAGCGCCCCGAGACTGTGGACCAGAAGCTCCCGGTCACTGAAGCCAAGTACCTCCAGGTCCTCATCGAGGACGCGGAGCGCGTCCAGCTCGCTGGTGGTCTCAGTTCTCCGATCAACCAGCAGATGATCCGTTCCCTTGCCCGTGAGGCCGACACGTTCATGGGTGGAGTGATCACGAACAGCGCCACGGCCCTGCCCACGGTCAAGGCGACGCCGGAGACTGCCCCGCAGGCGTTCTACGGCGCGATCCTGGACATGATGCTGGCCCTGGACGACAACGACATTCCGGCGGGTCGTTACGTGGTCGTCTCGCCCCGCGTGAAGCGGTATCTCATCGAGCACCCCGCCGTAGCGAACGCTGCCGCGTACGGCGAAGGTGGTGTGACCGTGAACGGCGTCTTGGCCAAGCTGGCCGGGTTCACGATTCTGACCACCACGGCCATGCCCAAGGGCGTGGACATCGTGGCGGGACACAAGGAGTTCGCCACTTACGCCAGCCAGTTCACCGGGTTCCGTGAAGGGCAGTCGGAGAAGTACCGCGCCGACTACATCGACACCCTCCACCTGTACGGCGGCAAGATCGTGCGGTACCCGGAGCTGGACACCAAGAAGGCGGACAACACCTTTGATGAGTCCAAGCCGACCAAGGGAATCGTGAAGGCCACCGTGGAATGGGCCACCGCGGCCTGACCCTGATTAGTTCGGGCCCCTGCCGACGGGCAGGGGCCCGGTCCCGTTCACGCTCCGCTGACCTACCCCGTGAGCCGGCCGTGACTCCCCGCGACACAAACCGGAGGACACCTCTATGCCCAAGATGCGTAACCCCAATTCTCCGCATTCTCGGTATCGGGAAGCGCAGAGGATTACTGCCTTGCCGCTCGAACACGATTTGCCCGTGCCCGACCTGCCGGAGGGCCGGGACTGGTCGGATCACGAGCGGGCGTACTGGAAGGAACTATGGGAGACGCCTCAGGCCTCACAGTGGGACGACTCCACGGCCGGAATCGTGGCTGCTGTAGTCGTCTACTGGTCAGCAATCCTCGCCGGTACCGCGTCGAATACGGCCAGCATGGAGTACCGACACCTGACCAAGGCTCTGGGACTCACCCCGGAGGGTATGCGGGCTCTCGGATGGGTAATGGGCGATGAGTAACAAGGTAGCCCGTCGAAGGGCTCAGCAGAGCGTCAGCGGGCCGCCCGAGCCCGCCGAGCAGCGGGGACACAGGACAGGCACCGAGTGCCCTAACACCTGTTCACAGTGCTGGTTGACCTGGTGCCTGCACGTCGCCTGGGTCGCCACGGGCAGGGCGGCGCAGCCGTGGGACGACGGCCGCCGACACGATCCGGAATCGTGCTTCGAGTGCTGAGAATTGATTGACAAACAAACGATGGAAGGAAGGCACCCCCGGTGGGTCCTATTCTTTATCTAATTACCATTACCCCCATATTGAGTAATGGTTCAGATATACGTTAGTTACCATCTTGTGATAGGGGTGCGGAAGAATAGTTGTTAAGCGGGGAGGTCGTCAGAGCAGTGCTCCGGCCACCCGCTGACACTTCCGCCCTAACAAAGGAATGCAGCGCTATGCGTAAGACCGTGCTCATGCCCGTGGAAAAGGTTTTGTGTGACGCCCACATAGCGCGTGACGGTTCCGAGGTAGAGGCGACGGACACCCTGACACTGGGGCGGCATGCCTGGGACCTGTGCCTGGAACACAACGTGACCTTCGGCCGCTACCTGTGCGATGCGCTGGGCGCTCCCTCCGAAGGGGTGGCGACCGAGCCTGAGCCTGTGAGTGTGCCGGTTGCTGAGCCTGTCCCTGCGCCCGTGGCGGAGTGCGATGAACCGGACGTGAGCGAGGAAGCGAGCGAGCCTGAGCCTGTGCGATCCGTGATGATCGCGGGTGAGGTGCCGGGGTACGACTGGGACACGGCCCGTGACGCTGTGCGGAACGCTGGCTATGAGGTGGTGGGCCGTGCCGATGACTCCACTGTGTTGCTCATCCTGGGTGAGGGTGGGGAGCGAAACGGTCACAAGCTGCGGGACGCGTCCGAGCGTGGCATCCCGTGCATGGACGTGCGTACTCCGGGCCGCTTCAAGTCGGCCGTTCTCTCTGGTGAGTTCGTAGGTGGTGACCCGCTTCCCGAGCCTGTCACAGTCGATCGGTCGGGGATGAGCGATCGGGAGCGTAACCGTGTGATCCGGGCATGGGCCCGCGAGAACGGGTGGCCCGCCCTCCCCGTGCAGGGGCGTGTCCCGATGCAGGTACGCCATGCGTACGAACTGGCCCATCAGGACGCCCCGGAGGGAAAAGCGGTAGCGGCCTGAGTGCCGCCCCCACCGTGCGGGGCGCTGAGTGCGCCCGGCCTCCCCGGCCAAAGGCCGCCCAAGTATCCCTTTTCGAGATAGAGGCAGCATGAGCACCCCCGTTCTGTACGGTCCCATCGGTCGCGCCGTCCGCAAGATCTCCCCGTTCCTGGAAGCGGACGCATTGGGGGTGTACGTGGCCGCCCTCTCGATGTGGTCGGCCGCCATCGGGGGCACGGTCAAGGTGTCGTCCCGTGGCTCTGCCCGGCCCGTACTGCTGTGGTCGGCATTGGTCGCCGGAACGGGCAGAGGCAAGGGGACCGCGCTGCGGGCCGCGCTTCACGTCCAGGACGCTTCCCTGGGCCGCTTCCTGGCAACGCACACCACGTCCGGGATCACGTCCGGGGCAAGCATGGTCAACCACCTGTGGGAGCAACAGGAAGCCACCGCCGAGACCGAACACGGGCGGGACGTACGGGCCCTGGTAGTCGAAGAGGAGTGGTCGGAAGTGCTCCGCAGGGTCAAGCGGGACGCGTCGTTCACGACCAAGCTTCGGGCGGCCTGGGACGGGGCGACTCTAAGGAACACCACCAAGGAAGAGGCGCAGGAAGTCCGCGACCCCGCCATGGTGCTGCACTGCCACGTCACCCCCTCCGACTGGGCCAAGTACGTAGGCGAATCGGAAGCGGCCGGAGGCTCGTACAACCGCATCCTGCCCTTGCTGCTCGGATCGGTCCCGATGCTGGATGACGACCGTGTGAGCCTGCCGAAGGTGGACGGCTCGGAACTGTCCGACGCGTACGGGTGGGCCACCGCCCGGCCCCGCGTGATCACGCTCTCCGAGGATGCCCGGCCGCTGTGGCGGACCGTTCGCCGGTACGCCCGCATCCTGGGCGAGACACTGCCGGAAGCTCAGGCCGTTTTCATCGAACGCACCGCAGAGCAGACGCTCAGGGTGGCCGCCTGCCTGGCCGCCTCCGAGTGCTCCGAGACCATCACGGACGAGATCCTGACAGCCGCGTTCACCCTGGTTCGCCGCTCCGTTCAGGACACGGTACGGATCAACAAGGGGGCCGATGCTCCGAAGGTGAAGCGGCAGCCGCTCAGCCTCGCCGACAAGGTACGAGCCCGAATCGAACTGCACGGCGGTCAGGCCACCTCGTCGCAGGTGCTCCCGTACGTGGGTGCGTCGGCCGCTGAGGTCAAGGCACTGCCCGGAATCGTCGTAACGGTGGACCGCTCAGGTAAGACCGGCCGACCGGCCACCGTTTTCACGATCCGCGGTGACACTCCCGTTCACGTAGAGCAGCCGGTTTCGACTCCGCACACGATGCCGGCCGCTCCAGAGCGTGATGAGAACCGCGCCACGGTTGTGCAGATGGACGCGTACCGCTCGATGCCCAAGCAGGCCCCGGAGCCCACACCCGAACCGAAGCGTCCGGAGCCGCTCGCCGACTCCAACCCCTTCCGAGCGCTCCTCTAACCAACCAACAAAGCGAGCCCCGGCCCATTTTCTGGCCGGGGCTCTTTCGTTGCTTCGGCCCTACTCGGCCCGTTCCACCAGAGCGACCGATGTGCACAGGCGTCGGAACCGATTGTGCTGGGTCCGGCCAGTGTGACTCATGCACTCCACATCGACGGTCGCACCGTCCGACGCAGGCTTAGCCTCCCAGGCACACGTCAGGCACTTCGCCTCGAACGTCGCCTCTGTGTCCGGCTGCTGAGTGATTCGATGCTTCGTGTACCGCAGGATCGAACGGCGCATCGTGGTGTCCCCCCTCCTCAGAGGATCGGGCAGACAAGGTCCGGTGCGGCACGGTTCGGGGAGCACGTCACCAGAGCTACAGACAGAAATGTGGGCCTCTCCAAATAGAAGCCATGGGACACGTCACCGCCCCAGCCCAGCCGTTCGGCGGCGGAGGAGACCAGTAGTGCTAGCCGCGTGCTGTCGCGCTCCGACTCGGAGGAGAACCGGGGCGCGTACTCGGTCAGTTGTCGCCCGAGCCATTCCGCCGCTTCCTTCGGCTCCTCCCAGGTACCGCGTATCAACTTCGCGGGCTTGATCAGCCAGTGGGCCGTTTCCAGCGGTGGCAGGTCCACGGTCGGGAACTCCGCCTTCACTTCCTTGTACCGCTGGACAAGCTCCGGCTTATCGGCCGGAGGTGGATCAGGGTGCGGGGGCCGTCTCAGTGCCTCGTCATCGAACCGTTGCTTGGAGCCGGTCCACAGATAGCCGTGGTGGTGCAACTGTCGTCCCGTTCAGAGCAGGAAGAAGAGGGGTGCCCGACCGGCCCTGTCTCTCGGGGGTGAGCCAGGGCCGGGGGCGTCAGGGATGACCGTCAGGCGGACAGGCCGAAGCGGGCCGGGTCGATACCGGCCGCGTCCAGTTCCTCGGTGGTGAAGCGCAACGGCTCCGCACCGGGACGCTTGCTGTCGCCCAGCGCCCACGCGTGGGGGCCGATCTTCGCCAGCGTGGCGCAGGACTCACCGTCGGGATGCGTGTTGCCCCCGCACGCCTTGAAGAACGTGGCGCCGTCGATGGGCAGGCTGTACAGGTCGGTTTCGGGCATGGGTGTGCCTTCCTGTGTGGTCAGTGCTGGGGGACGGACCTAGAGCCGGTACTGATCCGTT
The DNA here is from genome assembly GCF_003865155.1 of Streptomyces paromomycinus. NCBI lineage: Bacteria > Bacillati > Actinomycetota > Actinomycetes > Kitasatosporales > Streptomycetaceae > Streptomyces > Streptomyces paromomycinus. The sequence goes on from NZ_BHZD01000001.1 coordinate 5,942,540, forward strand.
TTCGACACGTACAAGACACCCGGGCCAACAGCCGTCGCGGACTCTCGAAAGAGCTCGTGCAGCGTCGACCTGGCGTTGTCTTTCATGGCGTTCGTCAGGCTGTCGACCAGTAGGGCGGCCTCAGACGGAAGCAGAATCATTTCCGTGTCTGCCGTATGCCGACCGTTCTTCGTCAACCACATCGGGACACGAATGTTCCCATCGACATCCCGGTACGCCGGACGGCTGGGGATCGGGTCCATCCGCCAACCCTGCGGGGCCTTCTGACTGTCGTTCTTCGGTTCGGTCGGCATGAGTACATCCTCGGACCGTCACCGAGGGACCTCTAGCCCGTTTCCTGTTGCCTCAAGAAGTCGTCCCGGAGCCCTGCAACGAAGGACCTCATTTCCTCGCCCGTGACGGCCGCACCCTCGAAGCCATCGAACTTGTTCACGTATAGCTCGACGTCCCTGGCTTCGGTAGTGGTGATCTCAGCGTGAGGGATCTCGATAATGGCTAGGTTGGTGTCGAAGAGAACGAACGAGGAACTGGGCAAGTCAGTCATAGGTGCCGATAGGGGAAGCACCCCGATGCTCACGTTCGACATTCTCGACATGGTGATGAGCTTGTCTAGCTGCGCTGCCAGCATCGAGGGACGAACGATTTTCCATCTGAGCACGGACTCAGTGACCACGAACCGAAAGGTTCGGTCGGTGTCGTGCAGGACCTCTTGCCGGAGCAGACGTGCGCCCATCATCTTCTCTAAGGCGCCTTGCGTGTAACTGTGTCTACTAAGAATGGCGCGGGCATATTCGGGGGTCTGGAGTAGGCCGGGAACGCACGACGGCTGAAAGAGCCGCATGAGGGTCGTTTGAGCTTCTATCGCCCGGATCTCGTCCTGGTGCTTGTGAAGCCCGGTACGCCGCAAGATGCGCCATGCCGTTGCCTCCGTGGCTGCCTTACGGGCAGCTTCGGCAAGTCGGGCCTTGACCTCCTCCGAGACCTCCAAGGCCGTGAGGATGCGCTCCACGTCTATCAGACTTGGCGCAAGCGCTTCGTTCTCAATCTTGCTGAGCTTGCTCGGAGACATGACAGCGCTACGGGCGACCGCCTTAGCCTGCTTTCCGCTGGCTTCTCGCAGTTCCCGTAGCGCCCGACCAATATTGATGTTGTTCACGCTGGCTTGTACTGCTCCCACCAGTCGCGGAACGGTACAGCGTTACTCAGGGCTGCGTCTCGACGCTCTAGCCATTCCTGCGCCTGCTCCTCGGGGATCAGTTCTGCACCTAGGAATTCTCCGCCGTCGCCGTACTGCATAGTCACGACCGAGTGTTCATCGAAGGCCCAGAAGTCCGGTACACCCTCTAGCGGGTTCGGCTGTTCGGTGATGTCGAGGATGAAGAACTCTTCCCCGGCTTCCTGGTTCCGGACGTAACCCCAACCGAGTTCGAACCGCAGGTAATCACTCAAGGGGCGAGCCAGGATGTGCACGCGATACATGCGCTTACCGGATTGTGTGGCATCCCGTACGGTCCTGACCCAACCGGCTGACTTGTACTCTTCCGGCTGCGGCTTACCGGCCAAGAATGCGTGGTAAGCGTCGACCCCGCCCGACTTGCTGTAGTCGTCCAGGGTCTCAAGCCGGAACGCTTCCCGCTGAAACTCCGTGAAGAGCTTTCCGAACTCGTCAGGCGAGATGTTCACGGGCCACCCTCAGAATCAGCGACATAGGGATACGCACGGCGGTTTCGTTGTTCGGTAGCTGCATGGTGGTGAGCGCTTCCTCGTCATCCACCTTGAAGCCCTGCACTAAGACGCTCCCCGTGCCCTCTACCGCCCACACGGTCGGGCACGGCCCCTCGTCGCACTCGCTTGCGAGCTGGTTGAGCTTCACTGGCTGACCCCCTGCGTAGGTTGGTGTCCTGTTCGATCCTCGCGACGCCGTGACACACGGGTCAAGGTGGCCCAGTTGAGAGAACAGGAAACTCGGCACGCACGCGGCATGCCGCAGCCGTGAGCGAGGGAGGGAAGCAGCCGCACACCCGGATGGCACGTGGCCCATGCGTGACCGGCGGGGCGAAGAAGGCCCCAAGGGGGTTGTTTTCTCGATCATGGGGAAATGCTGGGGAAGCACCCCACAGAGGGGGTGTCTCCCCAGGTCAGAGCCGTGTGCGCTGTAAAGCACCCAGATCTACGAGGGCACGAACCAGGTGCAGCGGATCGTGATGGCACGGAACCTGCCGTAACGGCCGGCACGGCTGCCGCACTCGTGACATGAAGCAGCCCCCGCCTCGGGCGGGGGCTGCTTCATGGTTTCCGTACGGCCTCTAGTCCCCGCTCACCGTCACCGGCTCGTCCTTCTTGAGCTGCTCCACGAGCTTGGCGACCTTGGCCTTGTCCCAGCGGAGGTTGCCGCCGACGCTGCCGGCGATGGGCATGTTCATCGACTTGCCGTCGCCGCCCGTGACGCCCTTCATCGCGAAGAACATCGAGCCGAGGTCGAAGAGGCCCATGTCCTTGTCGACGATCACGGTGTCCAGGCCCGCGCTCATCGTCGGGTAGAGCTTGAACGGGTTGATGATCGTGCCGGGGGTGGCCGTCTGGCTGGCCAGGGCCGCGAGGAACTTCTGCTGGTTCTTCGTGCGGTCCAGGTCGCTGCCCGCGAAGGCGTAGCGGGTGCGGACGAAGGCGAGGGCCTGTTCACCGTTGAGGGTCTGCTTGCCGGCCTGGAAGTCGGCGCCGGACTTCTTGTCCTTGAACGCCTTCGGGATGTCCATCTCGACACCGCCGATCGCGTCCACGATGTTGGCGAAGCCCGCGAAGCCGATCTCGACGTAGTGGTCGATGCGCAGGCCGGTGTTGTGCTCGACGGTGCGCACCAGCAGTTCGGGGCCGTCCTCGGCGTAGGCCGCGTTGAGCTTGGTGTGGCGGCCCCTGGCGGCGTACTTCTTGCCGGACTTGGAACCGACGAACGAGGGGATCTCGACGTCCGAGTCGCGCGGCAGCGAGATCAGCGTCGGGCCGTTGCCGCCGTCGTGCAGGATCATCATCGAGTCCGTGCGCTTGCCCTCGGCGGAGCCGGTGTGCAGCTTCTTCTTGTCCTCGTCGGACATGCCCTCGCGGCTGTCGGAGCCGACGATCAGGTAGTTGGTGCCGTCGCCTTCCTCGGGCCGGTCGATGACCTTGCTCAGGTCGACCTCGCGGCGCAGCTTGCCGTCGGCCCAGAAGTAGGTGGCGACCGAGGTGACGAGGAGCACGGCGACCAGCGTCAGGACGGTCCACTTGACGCGGCGGCCCCAGTTGGGCGCGGGACGCGGGTCACGGCCACCGCCGCCGCCCTGCCCGCCGCCGCGGCCGCCACCGTAGACCTGTCCGGTGTTGTAGCCGTCGCCGTGCCCGCCGGCGTAGTTGTTGCCGTACGGGTCGGGGCCCTGGCCCTGGGGCGGGACGGAGGGGCGGCGGCGCGGCGAGAGGTGCGGCGGCAGCGGCGGCTCGGGCGGCTGCTGCCCCGGCCCGGGGTAGGGCCCGCCGGGGCCACCGGGGCCGTTGGGACCGCCACGCCGGACGTGCGGCATGGCGCGCGCGCCCTCCGGCTCGGCGCCGCTGCCACGTCCGTACCGGTCTCTGTTGTCGGACCCAGGCCACTCGTTCATGGGGGAAGTCTGCCTGTCCTACGGCTCCCCCATACAGGGGAGTACGAGATCGGGCCGCCGCTGTTGCAGAGCTGATGCAAAGTGACACGGAACGCCGCTTGCACAATGCGGACGGAGGTGATCAATCCGGCACGGGCGCCGCTGGCCGGGGATGCGGGGTGGGCGCGCGGGAAGGGAGGTGCGCCCGCGCATACAGTGGGCGCATGACCGATCTCGTCACCACCGGCCCGGAGGCCGACCTTCCGGGCAAGCCCACTTCCGTCTCCCGGACGACGCTGTCGCACATCATGACGGCAGGCGACACCAACCTGCTCGGCACGGTGCACGGTGGCGTGATCATGAAACTCGTCGATGACGCGGCGGGCGCGGTGGCCGGGCGGCACTCCGGCGGGCCCGCGGTCACGGCGTCCATGGACGAGATGGCGTTCCTGGAGCCGGTCAGGGTGGGCGACCTGGTGCATGTGAAGGCCCAGGTCAACTGGACCGGACGGTCCTCGATGGAGGTCGGGGTGCGGGTGCTGGCCGAGCGCTGGAACGAGTCCACGCCTGCGACGCAGGTCGGGTCGGCCTATCTGGTGTTCGCGGCGGTCGACGAGGAGGGCAAGCCTCGCCCCGTACCGCCGGTGGTTCCGGAGACCGAGCGGGACAAGCGCCGCTACCAGGAGGCCCAGATCCGCCGCACCCACCGGCTGGCCCGGCGGCGTGCGATCAAGGAGCTGCGGGCGCAGCGGGTGGCGGACGGGATCGACGACGCTTAGGGCGGCGCGGGGACGACGCTGCGTAGCTCACCCGTTTTTCAGGTCCCAGCGGCGGCCGTCGGGGATGTGCCATGCGTAGTGTCGGCCGTTCGGCTCGCAGGCGTAGCCGAACTGATCTTGTGTGGGTCGGTCATGCTCGGTCCACCACCGCCATGCGGCCTCGACGGTTGTCCACAGGTTGCGTGTTCCGCCGTAGGTGACGGTGTGAGGGTGATCTCCGGTGATCGGGGCGCGAGCCCAGGTGCCGTCACGCTGCTGGAGCTGGAATGACAGGGTGCCGTCGTCGGCGGAGTGGTAGACGACGGTGCTGTACGGCAGGTGGAAAGCCAGGAGCAGACGGAGAGGGTAGTTGGCCCGGATGTCTGCTGCGGTGACCGTGGTGGGCCGTGTGGCGGTTACTGGTGCGTATGAGAGACGTGGCTTGCGGGGGTAGGTGTGGGCGTCGCCGCGGGCCGCCATGAATCGGCCGGTTGTGGGGGTGAAGCGGCCGGCGGCGTTCCCGTGCTCGTCGACGGTGAGGCGGACGAGCCCGCCCTCGATGCCGAGGTCGAGGTCGGTGAGGACGGCGCCGCCGGGACGGGTCTGCTGGAGCCATGTGGTGGGGATGGCCTGCACGGAGCAGGTGGCGAGGATGCGGTCGAACGTGGTTGTTCCGGGGTGGCCGAGGCGGGCGTCGGCGGTGGTGAGGTGGGGGGTGTGGCCGAGGCCGGCCAAGCGGTCGCGGGCGGCGTCGACGAGGTCAGGGGTAATGTCGCTGGAGTGGACGTGGCGGGAGCCGAGGCGGGCGCACAGCAGGGCTGTGAGATAGCCGGTTCCGGTGCCGATGTCCCAGACGCGGTGACCGTCGCGCAGGTCGAGTTCTTCGAGCAGCCCGGCGACGAGCCGGGGCATGGTGTTGGACGAGGTGGGAATGCCGGTCCACGTGTGGGCGTCGATCTGCTCGGCGGTGGCGGGGTCCAGGGAGGTGACGAGGGTCCGGTCGCTGTAGACGGCGGTGAGCCATGCCTCCCGGTCGGAGTCGTCGCGCAGGCGCCAAGCGGTGATGCCTGCCTCGGTGGTCTGCTGCTCGTACCAGCGCGGCACGAAGACGTGCCGGGGCACGGTGGCGAAAATCCGCGCCCAGGACTCGGAGCGGAGTGCACCGGCCTTTTCGAGGTCGGTGACGAGGGCGGCCGACCGGCGCCGGACGTCGTCGGGGAGGTGGACGTTCACGGCGCTGCTCCTTGCAGTTCGTCGGCGATCGCCTCAGCGATGGGCAGTCCCGTGGCGTGTGCGATCCAGTCCCACTGGCCGCACGGGTTGGCTTCGAGAAACGTCCACTCGCCGTCAGGGCTGACGACGAAGTCGCAGGCGGCGAAGCGCAGGCCGAGACTGCTGGTCAGGCGGCGTACGGCGTGCGCGATGCGGTCGGGTGTACGGGTGGGCTTGTAGGTGAGCGACGGGTAGTCGCTGCGCCAGTCCTCGTGTGCCTGCGGGCTGCCGGCGTGGATCTCGGCGGCGAACAGGCGGGAGCCGACGATGGTGAGGCGGACCTCGTGGGTCTTGTCCACCCATGCTTGGAAGAGGTGGGCGGTGGTGTCGATGCCGGAGAGGTCGGCGAGATCGTCGTCGGTGAGGCGGCGGGTGTAGACCGTCTTGAGCTGGTCGCCCTCGATGAAGACGGGGGTGGCGATCGGCTTGCAGACGATCGGACCGCCGATGTCTTCGGCGAAAGTCCGTACGGCGGCCGGGTCGTTGGTGATGAGCGTCGGGGGGACGGTCAGACCACACTCGCGGGCCGTCGTGAGTTGCAGGGGTTTGTACTCGGCGCGGGACATGGCGGCGGGGTGGCTGACCCAGCGGCAGTCGAGCGCGGTGAGGATGCCGCCGAGGCCGGCGCGGGCCTGGGCGGCGGCGAAGGTCCGTTCCGGTCCGGACATGCCGGGTGGGAACTCAAAGGCCGCGGGAGCGCGGAAATAGGCGGCAGTGATCGTGCTCAGGTCCGCGGCGCGGTGCGCGTTGGACAGGGCTCCGGTCCAGCCGTTGGGGCCGAGGCGGCTGTCGAGGGCGAGCTGCTGTGGGAAGTCGGCGGAGTCGAGGCGGAATACGTCGGCGCCGCGGTCGCTGAGCATCCGTACGACGCGGTCGGTGGGCCAGTCATCGCGGGCCGCGATGACGAGGACGGTCATCAGTCCTTGGTTCCCTCGTCGAGTGGGGGAGGGTCGGCAGGGTTCCCGTCGGGAATGGTGGGGGCGTGGGTCTGGCCAAAGGTGACGACGGGATCACCGAGCGGTGTCACGGACACCTGCAACTCGGCGTCGTAGACGGCGGCCGGCCGTACGGTCGCGCGGGTGGCGTCCGGGACACGAGTGAACCGGAGAATCCACGGGCGGGTGGCTGGGCCGGTGGGGGACTCGTTGCTGTGGGGAATCCGCCCGCCCTCGGAGGCGAGCGGAAATACTTCCTTGGGGTGCGCAACCGATGTCACAGAGTCTTTCCTTCCCTCGTGGGGTAACCCTGCTTAATTGCTGTGCCCGCGAGCCGATCCCCGCATTGCGGAATGAGGTCTCGGATCGGCGACGTTCCGCGACCGTAGCGCCTCTCTGGTGACCGTCTCAATAGTTGTACGTCTAAAGAGTGAGACTGCATGTTCCAAGGATTGATACCTGCACTGAACGACAAACCCCCATCGCGGCGGACGGGGGGCGGTCGCAGGGGGGCAGGGGTCAGGTCATGTCGTCGAACTCGCCTTCCCTGGCGCCGGCGAGGAAGGCGCGGAACTTGGCGCGCGAAGTGCGGACCACGACATGCGGGGCGTCGCTCTCGCGCATCAGTATTTCGCCCTCATGCGTGGCGATTTCCACACAGTTGTCCTCTGCGTCGGTCGACTTGGACGACTTCCGCCACTGAATTTCCACTGTCTCCAGCCTCCTACGCTTGTTTTGCTATTTGACGAATGAAGTCGGCCGACTTCGCGGGGGACAAAGATCGCTCTTGCGTGCGGTCGAGAACGGCTCGGTAGTTGGACAAGCGTGTTTCCGCGTCCAGAAACGTCGGGCCCGTCGGGATGTCGGTCTGCACGGTGTCCAGCTGCGGTACGGGGCCGTACGCGTACAGCGTCGAGCTTCCTGCGTTGGGGAAGCCGGCGCCGAACGGGATGATTCGAACCTCGACGTTGTCCCGGTCCATCTGTTTGAGCAGGTACTCGCGTTGGGTGCGGGCGACCGCGCGTCCGCCGAACTCCATCCGCAGGGCGGCCTCATGGATCAGGAAGGTGCACGAAGGGGGCGTCACGCGGTCGAGTACGTCCCGTCGCCTCAAGCGGTGCGACAGGCGACGGCGAAGGGCGGCAGGCTCAAGGGGTGGAACGGCTTCCTCGAAGACGGCGCGAGCGTAGTCCTCGGACTGGAGCAAGCCGGGCATGTGCATGATCTGCACTGCTCGCAGTGCGACCGCATGATGTTCCAGTTCGGCGAGGTCGAGAACGCCGCTCGACAGGTCGTTCCGGTAGTCCTCCCACCAGCCGTGTATGCGCTCCTCGGTCATGGCTGCCAGTGCGTCGACGTAGTGGGTGTCCGGGCAGGCGTAATGCGTCGCCCACTGGCGTACGCGCTCACCGCTCACTCCGAACCGCCCGGACTCGGTGTTGCTGATCGTGGTCCGGTCGGTGCCGAGCAGGGTCGCGGCCTCGCCCAGTGCGAGACCGGCGTGCTCGCGCATCTTGCGCAACTCGGCCCCTACGCGGCGTTGCCGCGCGGTTGGCGCCTTTCTTGGTGGCATCGGGCCCCTTTCGGCTCCGTCTCAGTGTGGACCGTGTACCTGCGTGGGTCCACGGCGTTCCACCTTTCGTGCAGAGGGGTACAACAAGTGAGACGGAGGCGCTACGGTCATCGCAACACCGCGCCGCATCTCGGACCGCCGAAGTGCAGCCGCTCGCACGCGCCTTCGGGCGTGCCCCTGAAGAGCGGCCAAGGACACAGCAGCGGCGAGCGGCGCGTGTCGGACCGCGTTGGGAGACGTAGCCATGACTCTCGCACCCCCCGCACCATCCCCTGAAGCACAACATCACTCGTTCCGGTTCGAATTGCCCTGCGGCAGCATCGCGCCGAAGATCGCCCGGACCGTCGTAAGTGAACTGCTGGCCCTGCTCGGCGCGGACGAACTCGCCGACGACGCACGCGTCTTGGTCAGTGAGCTGGTCACGAATGTCCATCTGCACACGTCCACGGCTGTCGTGCGCCTCGACGTGGCCGTACGCGCCACGTCCGTACGCGTGGCCGTGTGGGACGACGCCCCTCGTAGCCGACTCCTCAGCCTGCCTGCCCTGGTCGACGACGGGTCCGGGCGCGGCCTGCTGCTCGTTCAGGCGCTCGCGGCGCGCTGGGGCGTCTACCGGCCCAACGTCGAATCCCGCACCCGAAAGGGCGTGTGGTTCGCACTCGACAGAGAAGTGCGACTGCCTCGCGTGTGATCACGCCAGGAGCGACGCGGCGCCGGGCGCGGCGTCGCGGCGGCGCGGGCGGTCACCTTCCTTCGGGCCGGGGCGGGCCGAGTTCGGGCCGGGCCAGGTCGAGGGTCGCCTGGGCGTCGGTCGTGCGGGCGCCTTCCCAGAGCAGTACGCGGTCGGCGCCGGACTCGGCGAGGAGTTTCTCCGCGAGCCGGGTGTCGCTGCCGAGGGCGCGGTCCACGACGTCCTGGCCGCTGCTCCGTACGGTCCAGGTGCCGCCGTCGCGTACGTCGAGGCGCCAGCTGTAGCGGACGCGTTCGCGCAGGATGCGGTAGACGTACGAGGGCGTGACGGCGAGGTCGCGGGCGATGGCGGGCGTGTCGAGGCCGTCCGCCGCGGCCTCCAGGACGAGGCGCGGCAGGGCGGCTTCGGTGATCTTGTAGGCGCGGCGGATGCGGCCCGCCTCGGTGAGGGTGAGGTCGTCGGCGCTGATGTCGAGGTGCGGGACGGGGGTCGACCGGGCCGGTCGAGGCGCGGAGCCGGAGCCGGCGGCCGGGGTGGGGGCGAGGGCGTGGTTGAGGCGCTCCACGTCCGCCTGGAGTGCGGCTTCCTCCTGCTCCAGCCGGGCCCGCTGCGCGGACAGGCGAGCGGCTCGGGCGGTCAGGTCCTCGTGGCCGGAGTGCCGCGGAGCGCCCGGAGCGCCCGGAGCGCCCGGAGCGCCCGGAGTGTCCGGCACCTGGCTGTCGGGCTGTGCGCGCTGGAACTGCTGCATGACGACGGCGATCTGGTCGAGGAACCACCGGTCGCTGAGTGGTGATCGTTTTTCGTCCACGGGCGGGGACTGTACTGAGTACAGTCGGTCTCGGCAACCAGGTTCACGACCGGGTGCCCGGCGGTCCGGGGCACGCCGCCTCGTCGCCGGTCAGCGTCCCGAAGTCGCCGGCGCCCGTCGGCTGGGTCGGGTCGTCGGAGCGCACCCGGTGAACCGCCTTGAAGTCCTTGCCGACGGTGACCCGCAGCACCGCCCCCTGGCCGGGTACCTGGCGCAGGGCCGCCCCGGGCAGGGCGGCGGCGAGGGAGCGGACCGAGCGGTCCCAGCGCGGGTCGTAGGTGATCACGGTGCGCCGTACGCGGGTGGCGGCGTTGCCCGGGGTGCCGGTGGTGTCGAATCCGGTGGCGCGCAGGGACTTGTCCACCGCGCGGCCCAGTCCCGTCCGGCCCGCGCCGTTGTCGACCTGCACCCGGACGGTGGCGGGCGGTACGTCCACGACCGTCGCGCGCTGCCGGCCGGACCGCCGCACGGCCAGCGGCCGGTCCTCGCGCAGCGCCTGGAAGAGCTGCTTCGCCTTCTCCTCGTTCCACATCACGGTCGAGCCCACGTTGGGCACCTGGAAGTCGATGTCGCCCAGCGGCACGGAGGCGAACTCGGACGACGACGGGTTGAAGCCGCGCAGCGCCTGGCCGAGGTCGACCATCTCGTCCGCGCCGAACCCCTCGTCGGCCCGTACGGACTCCAGCAGCGCGTCGGTGATCTCCTTGAACTGGACCGGGTGGAGCAGCGCGCCGGAGCTGGTGATCTTGTGCATGAGCGCGGCGAGGAAACGCTGCTGGCGCTGCATCCGCCCGAGGTCGGAGGCGCTGTCCAGGTGCCGGGCGCGGACGTACTGCAGGGCCTGGCCGCCGTTGAGCCGGGAGCGCCCGGCGGGCAGGTCCAGGCCGCTGTAGCTGTCCTTCAGGGGGCGGTTGGTGCAGACGTGCACGCCGCCGACCGCGTCCACCGTCTTCATGAAGCTGGTGAAGTCGACCTCCAGGTAGTGGTCGATGTGCACCCCGGTCATCCGCTCGACGGTCCGGATGGTCAGGCCGGGGCCGCCCTCCGCGTATGCCGCGTTGAGCTTCACGGGGTGGCCGTGGTGGTGCTTGCCGGTGGTCCCGTCGGTGTGCGGGGGCGTCTGCGCGTACGAGTCGCGCGGCAGGCTGACCACGCTGGCGCGGTTCCGGTCGGCGGACAGGTGCACCATCATGATCGTGTCGGTGCAGTGGCACGGCTCGCCGCCCAGGTGGTACCGGCGTTTCTCCTCGGGGGAGAGCTTGTCCCGGCCGTCCGTGCCGACGACCAGGAAGTTCATGCCGTCCCCGCCGCTGTTGTCCGGCCGGTTGCCCAGGCCCTTGAAGGCGTCCACCCGGGCGATGCCGTCCTCGACGCCGGTGACCATGGCGTGCCCGACCCCGCCCGCGGCCAGCAGCAGCAGCGAGACGCCCGCGGTGATGCGCAGGCCCCAGCGGGGCCGCCCGTCCCGTCGCCGGTGACGGGCGCGCGGGCGGGACGAGCGGTGCGGTGCGGTCATGGGGACACCTCCGCGGCAGGGTCGGGGCGGACGGAGTGCGGGAGCGGAGTGGGGGAGGGGAGGTCGCGGTGGCGGGGACGGGAACGGGGGTGGATCGGCGGGGACGGGATCGGGGCGGGAGGAACCGTTTCCGTGGCCGGACGGACCGGCTCCGGACGGGATGGAGCGGGCCGGGTCACCGTAGGCCCATATGATCGGCTGTAAAGCACCACACGCCGGGCGGCGTCCCCAGGGCCACCCGCCTGCCGTCGGCCCCCGTCCCCCATAAGCGGTAACGTGACCGCGATGAACGCCACGCCACCGCAGCAGCTCCCGGCCGTCTCCGTGATCATGCCGGTGCTCAACGAGGAACGTCATCTGCGCAGCTCGGTCCAGCACATCCTGGAACAGGAGTACGCCGGTGAGATGGAGGTGGTGATCGCGCTCGGCCCCTCGACGGACCGTACGGACGAGATCGCCGCCGAGCTGGTCGCCGAGAACGCCGCGAACGAGCGGGCCAGTGTGGTGACCGTGCCCAACCCCACGGGCCGCACCCCGGCCGCCCTGAACGCGGCGATCAAGGCCTCCCGCCACCCGGTCGTGGTGCGCGTCGACGGCCACGGCATGCTCTCGCCGAACTACATCGCGACCGCCGTCCGCCTCCTGGAGGAGACCGGCGCGCAGAACGTCGGCGGCATCATGCACGCCGAGGGCGAGAACGCCTGGGAGGACGCGGTCGCCGCCGCGATGACCTCCAGGATCGGCGTGGGCAACGCGGCCTTCCACACGGGCGGTGCCGCGGGCCCGGCCGACACGGTCTACCTGGGCGTCTTCCGGCGCGAGGCGCTGGAGCAGCAGGGCGGCTACAACGAGGAGTTCATCCGCGCCCAGGACTGGGAGCTGAACTTCCGCATCCGCGAGGCGGGCGGGCAGGTCTGGTTCTCGCCCGAGCTGAAGGTGCAGTACCGGCCGCGGCCCAGCGTCCGCGCGCTGGCCAAGCAGTACAAGGACTACGGGCGCTGGCGCCACGTCGTGGCCCGCTACCACTCCGGTTCGATCAACCTGCGGTACCTGGCGCCGCCGACCGCCGTGTGCGCCATCGCGGCGGGCGCCGTGGTCGGCGCCCTCGTCACGCCGTGGGGCTTCGCCGTCCCGGCCGGGTACCTGGCCGCCATCGCGGCGGGCTCGGTCCCGGCGGGCAAGGGGCTGCCGCTGAAGGCCCGCGCCCAGATCCCGGTCGCCCTGGCGACCATGCACATGTCGTGGGGCTGGGGCTTCCTGACCAGTCCGCGGTCGCTGGCCGAGAAGGTCATCGCCAGCCGCCGCCCGGCGGTGCCGGCGCCGCAGCCGGCCGCCGCGGAGTGACCGCGCGGGCGGCCCGCGCGTCCGGCTTACGGGGCCGCGTCCTCAAGGACGCGCCCCGCCGGGTGAGCGGGCTGCCGCGCCTTTTGGGCCCCGCCGTACGGTCCGCGTCGCCGCACCCCGCCGTACGGTCCGCGCCGCCGCGCGCCGCCCCTCCCGTATCGCCCGCCACTCCCGTCACGGCAGTTAACGCGGGCTGGGCACAGGCACCCCGGCGCGGCTACGATGCGTGTCACGATCATCACGTACCGTGCCCGGCGATCGGCTGGAGGTGCCCCCGTGCGTCCCTGGGCGGCGCTGGTTGTCCTGCTGTGCGGCACGTTCCTCGCCAACCTCGATGTCTTCATCGTGGTGGTGGCGATGCCCGCGCTGGAACGGGACCTGGGTGCGGACGGCAGCCAGCAGCAGCTCGTCCTCGCCGGTTACCAGCTGGTCTACGCGCTCGGCCTGGCCGCCGGCGGCCGACTGGGGGACGCGCTGGGCTCCCTGCGGGTCTTCGGCCTCGGCATGGCCGTCTTCACCGGCGCCTCGGTCGTCTGCGGGGCGGCGCCCACCACGGCCGTCCTGGTCCTGGCCCGGCTGTTCCAGGGCGCCGGTACGGCCCTGATGGTGCCCCAGGTCTACCGCGCGGCGCGGACCCTGTTCACCGGCGCGGCGCAGCGCCGGGCGTACGCCGCGATCGGCGCGGTGATGGGGCTCGGCGCGATCGGCGGGCAACTGCTCGGCGGCTGGCTGCTGTCGGCGGACGTCCTCGGCCTCGGCTGGCGTGCGGTCTTCCTCGTCAACGTACCGGTGGGCGTCCTGGCGCTCACCCTCCTGCCGTGGGCGGCGGGCGGGCACCCGCCCGTACGCCGCGAAACGGTGCGTGCCGACCTGCCCGGCCTGGGCCTCGCGGCGGCCGCGCTCGGGCTGTTCACCCTCCCCCTGGTGGCGGGCGGCACGGGCGGCATGGTCTGGTGGGGGCCGGCCTGCCTGGCCGCCTCCGTCCCGGTCGCCGCCTGCTTCCTGCGCCACGAACGCGCGCTGGACGCCCGGGGCGGCTCCCCGCTCGTACCGCCGCGGCTGCTGGGGCTCGACGGCTTCCGGCGCGGCATCGTGCTGATCGTGCTGGTCAACTGCGGGCTCGCCGCCTTCGTGCTGATGCTCGGGCTGCTGCTCCAGAAGGGCCTGCGCTGGAGCCCGCTGGCCACCGGAGCGGGCATGGTGCCGGCCGCGGTCGCGTTCGCCGCCGGCTCGCTGATCGCGCCGCGGCTGGCCCGCGGCGCGGAGGTGCGGCTGCTGGTCCTGGCCTCCCTCGCCGCGACCGCCGGATACGCGGGCTGCGCCGTGGGCGCCCTCGGCACGGACCCCCGCTGGCTGCTCGGCGCGGTGTGCGCCGTCGGCGGCGCGCTGGGCCTGTGCGTCACCCCGGCCCTGTCCGTGACCCTGCGCACCGTGCCGGAGCCGGTCGCGGGCGCGGCGTCCGGCGTGGTCTCCACGGCCCAGCAGCTCGGCGCCGCGCTCGGCGTGTGCGTCTACGGCTTCCTCTTCTTCGCCCAGGTGCGCGCCACGGCCGACGTGGTAGCCGCCTTCGCGGTCACCACCACCGCGCTGACCACGACCTCGGCGGCCGCCGCGGTCCTCGCCCGCGGCCTGCCCCCGGCTGCGGCCCCCGCCGGCCTGCCGGAGGACGCCCTCGGCGCACCGGCGGCGCGCGACCTCCCGATGTGACACCGGACCGATCCCCCGACCGTACGGAGACACGCTTGTCCCCCCATTCCCGGTCCGCCGCCGCGCGGCCGAGCCCCGAAGCCCGGCTCGCCGAGACCGCCCCGCAGGTCAGCCGGTACGTGGCCGGGCTGCTCGACGCCTACCGGCCCCGGTACGCGCACCTGCGGCCCGCGCTCGAACGGCTCGTCACCCACGGCAGGCGGTCTCCCCTCGAATGCGCGCTGCCGCTCCTCGTGCACGGCGCTGTCGCGGGCACCCTCGAACCGGCCGTACCGGTGGCCGGGGCACACACCCTGTGGTGGCGTGCCGCCAACACCTTCGACGACGTGTCGGACGGCGACACCGGCGCCCGGCTGTACGGCGGCGCCCCGGCGGCCGTCATGACGGCGGCTCTGGAATGCGGCTACGCCCTGCCCTTGCGCGCCCTGGCCGCCCTGCCGGTGCCCGGGCCCCTGCGCGAGCGCCTGGCTGCGGACTACCTCGACGGCTGGACCGCCGCCTGCGACGGGCAGGTCGGTGACCTCCTCGGCACACCGACCGGGACGAGCCCCGAGGAAGTGCTGACGGTCTACCGGCACAAGAGCGGCGCGGTCTACGCCATGGCCGCCACGATGGCGGCCCGCCTCGCACTCGGCGCGGACGGCGCGGACGACCCGCGGGCCGCCGCCTGGGGAGAGTTCGGGCAGGCCGTCGGGATACTCGCGCAGTTCCGCAACGACGAGGACGACCTGCGCTCCGGCCAGAGCGAGGACCTCGGCAACCGCACCGCCACCTACCTCCTCGTCCAGCTGCTGCACGCGGCCACCGGCGCGGACCGGGAGCAGGCGCTGCAACTCCTCGGCCGGGCCGCCGACTCGCCCGCCGACCGCCGCCGGCTGGCCGCCATGATGTTCGCCCCGGACGTCCTCACCCCGTACCGGCGCATTCTCGCGGACGTCCACCAGCGCGCCCACGCCCTGCTGGACACCCTCGCCCCCGCATCACCCTTCACCGCGTCCCTGCACCGGCGCGTAGACGACGAGGTGCGGACCACCGCGAACGCCTATGCGCCGGCGGGCCCGCACGGCGCGCACTGCACCCTGCCGCCGGGCCCTGCGGTGCCGCCGGGCCGTACCCGGCCGCGGTCCGGTCAGAAGGTGTAGGCGGGGTTCACCTTCATACAGGCCTTCTTGTCCTCGCCGTTGAGGGCGTCGGCGCTGTCCGGCGCCTTGTCGGCCTCCTTCTTGTCCTCCGCCGGCTTGGGGAACGACGTCCCCTTGCGCCAGTCGTTGCCGATCACCAGCCGCATGCTGGTGGCCGAACGCGACTCCTTGACCGCGTCCTTGGGCAGGCCGAGGGCCTTCGCGAGGGCGAGGGCGTCACCGCGTCCCTCCTTGGCCGGGTAGGTGATCGTGGTGTCGGCCTGGGTGGTGAGACGGGAGTCCGTGGCGGCGCTCGTGTAGCCGAGGGACGCCAGGTGGCCGGCGATCACGTTCGCACGGCCGGAGACCGGGCCGGTGACCGTGCTGTTGGTGCCGTTCTGTACGACGACGTCCAGCTTGTCCTTGGCCGTCGTCGGCTGCGGGTCGGGCGCGGGCTTCTTCTTCTTCTTGTCCTTGCCGTCCAGCGCGGTGTCGTTGCGCAGGAGGGAGAAGGTCTGCTCGGCGTCGCCCGGCTTGGGTACGACGTACTCGCCGCCCGCCGCGTACTGCCACGGCATGGTGACCATCGTGATCCGCTCGGTCGGCACCCGCTGGAGGTCGCCGCCCAGGTCGTACAGCTTCTTGACGCTGCCCAGGCCCTCGTCCACGGTCAGCGCCTTGGTGGCGGCCTCGGCCAGGTCGCGCAGCTTCAGCGGGTCGGTGAGCTTGGTGCCCGCCTTCAGCTCGCGGACCATCGAGTTCATGTACATGTGCTGGGCCTTGGCCCGGCCGATGTCGGTGTTGTCCTCGAAGCCGTACCGGGTGCGCAGCCACTGGAGGGCCTGTACGCCCTTGACCGAGTGGGTGCCCGCGGTGAGCTTCAGGCCGCTGCCGTGGCCCTTCTTGTCGTGCGAGTAGACGTTTTTGTCCACACACACGGGTACGCCGCCGATCGCGTCCGCCATGTCCACCACGCCGGCGAAGTCGACCATCATGAAGTGATCGATGTAGATGCCGGTCAGCTCCTTCCAGGTGGCGACGGTGCAGCCGGGGCCGCCGTGCTGGAGCGAGGTGTTGATGGCCGCGGTGGTCTGCGGGTAGACCTTGCCGTCGTCCGGGTCCTTGCATTCCGGGATCGGCACGCGGGTGTCGCGCGGGATCGAGATGACCGACATGTTGCTGCGGTCGGCGGAGACGTGCAGCAGCATCTGTACGTCGGCCAGCGGCTTGCGGTCCGCGTCCTGGCGGGCGCCGCCCAGCTCGATGTTCTTCTCGCTGTTCCGGCCGTCCGAGCCCAGCAGCAGGATGTTCAGCGGCGTCTGCCCGAAGGCGTTCGGCTCGGGTTTCTCCAGGCCGCCGGAGCCCAGGTCGAGGGCGTCCTTGCGGAGGTTGCTGTTGAGGTGCTCGTAGTACCAGTAACCGGCGCCGGCCGTGCCGACTATCAGCACGGCCAGGGTTATCGCGCTCCAGCGCAGGACGCGCCGGGTCGTGCTGCGGGGTCTGCGCGCGCGGCGGGTGCCCTTGGCTTCGGGCTCGGAGCCGTCGGCGGGGGAGGAGCCGGGGGCTGCCGCGTCCTTGAGGGCGGTGGCGGTGGCGGATGTCCCCGTGGCGGCCGTACCGGCGGCGGCCGCGCCGGCCGGGCCCGCGACACCGCCCGTGATCACGGGCGGACCCGTCATCCCGCCGGTGATCACCGGCGGGACGGCCGCGCCGCCGCCCGCCGACGGCGTGCCGGTGACGCCGGGAGCTACCGGGGCGGCAGGAGCGTCCGGAGCGTCCGGAGGGGGTGTGCCCCCTTGGCCCGCCGGTTCCGGCGCACCGGGCCCCGGCGTACCGTTCCGACCGTTCCCGTTCCCGTACAGGCTGTCGTCCCAGCCCAGATCCTCGGCGTCGGGCCGGCGCCGTTGTGGCCCGTCGCCACGCGCACTGCTGTGCCGCATTGGGTTTCTCCCCCGTCAGTCGGCGCCGGTCACGGCGGCCGGGGCTCGCTTGGTCTTTCCGGCTGCCCCGTGCAGCCGCGGACCGGCCGGGGAGCCCGGCCGGTGTCCGGCTACTTGGCGCAGATGTTCTGGTCGTCGGCGTTCACGTTCTGCACGCCGTCCGGCGTTTTCGTCGGCGCCTCGATCGACTTGCCCGGTCCCTCGAAGTCCTTGCCCAGGATCAGCTTCATCGGGACCTTGGGTCCCGCGTCCGCGGTGGTCTTCTTCAGCGCGCTCTTGGGCAGGCCCATCCAGTCGGCCAGGGCTGCCGCCTGGTCGGCCTGGTTCGGCGCGTACTCCAGCCGGGTCGCGGCCAGCTTCGTCGGCGCGTTGCCGGCGTTGGTCGACAGCTTCGCGGCCTTGCTGTTCTGCAGCCAGTCCACCGTCTCCTGGGCGGCACCGATCGGTCCGCCGCCGTTGCTGACGTCCACCCGGACCTTGTCGGCCGGGGCCTTGGGAACCTTCTTGTCGTCCGACGTGCCCTTGCTCTTCTTCTCCTTCGTCTTGGACAGCGAGTGGTCGGCGCGGATCATCTGGAACAGCGGTCCGGCCTTCGCCTCGTCCAGTACGACGGTCGCGGGGTCCTTCGGGTTGTCCAGGACGGGAACTGTGGCGAAAGTGATGTTTTTGATGTCGACCCGGCTGAGGTCCTTGGCGAGGTCCACCAGCTTGCCCGCGC
This sequence comes from Streptomyces paromomycinus, assembly GCF_003865155.1. Taxonomy (NCBI): domain Bacteria; kingdom Bacillati; phylum Actinomycetota; class Actinomycetes; order Kitasatosporales; family Streptomycetaceae; genus Streptomyces; species Streptomyces paromomycinus. Next base: position 5,960,534 of record NZ_BHZD01000001.1, read on the forward strand.
TGCCGATCCCGGTGTCCACGGTCAGCGCCTTGGTGGCGGCCTGGGCCAGGTCGTAGAGCTTCGGCACGCTGGTGAGGGTGTCGCCGGACTTCATCTTGCGGATCATCGAGCTGAGAAACTGCTGCTGGAGCTGGATGCGGCTCAGGTCGCTGCCGGTGCCGACGGAGTGCCGGGTCCGGACGAAGGCCAGCGCCTGCTCGCCCTTGACGATGCTCTTGCCCGCCGGCAGGTGCAGATGGGACTTCGGGTCGTCGATCGGCTTCGCGGCGCACACCTCGACGCCGTCGACCGCCTCCGACAGCTCCTTGACCGCGTTGAAGTCGGCCATCATGAAGTGATCTATGGACAGGCCGGTCATCTTCTCGACGGTGCGCCAGGTGCAGCCGGGGTCGCGGTCCTCCTGGCCCAGGCTCGTGTTGAAGCGGACGTTGCGCTGGCCCGGGATGGTCCGGGTGGCGCCGTCCTTCTTCGTCGGGCAGTCCGGAATGTCGGTGATCATGTCACGGGGGATGCTCAGGGCCGTCGCGTTGGAACGGTCCTTGGAGATGTGCATCAGGATCGTGGTGTCCGCGTGCCCCACGCTGCCCGCGTCGCCGTAACCCTGGTTGCCCTTGCCGGAGCGGGCGTCCGTGCCGATGACGAGGATGTTGACCGGGCCGTCCTTGACCGCCGGGTTCTCCTTGCCGACATCGACCTTGGAGATGTTCCCGTTCAGCTGCTGGTACAGGAAGAACGCGCCGCCGCAGCCCGCGACGAGGACGAAGCCGAGCGCGCCGGACGTCCAGTAGAGCGCCTTCTTCTTCGTGGACTTCTTCGGCTTGGGCTTACGACGGCTCGGCGCGCCGCCGCCGGGCGGCGCGGAGCGGTTCCCGGCCCGCCGGTCGCGCTGCGCGGGCAGTTCGCGGGTGTCGGTGTCCCGGCCGGGCGCACTGCTTCCAGAACCGTTTTGCCCCGTACGGCTGCCGGGCCGCCCCGAACCGCCGCCGGGCTGTCCCGTACCGCTGCCGGGCGCGGGCGTGCCCCGGCCCCCCTCGGGCCGCGGCGTGCCGCGGCCGCGTCCGGGCGCCGGCCCCTTGCGGCCGGCCGGCTGCGTCGCCGGGGCGTCGCCGGGGTCCAGCCGCAACTCGTAGGTGCCGGTGTTCGGGTCGAACACCCACTGATCGGCGGGATCGATGTCGTCCCCTCGCCCACGGCCTTGCGCGTCCACGGTGCCTTGTGTCCTCCGTCGGTGCCACGCGGCGCCTCCCCCTCAAGGCGCTCGGTCGGTCGGTTGTGCAATGCGCGGTCAGCGTGGTCGTGCGGACCGGATCGCTCACACTATCCGCCCGGTTCGGCGTCGAGCGACGCCCGTGACACATTCCACTCCCCTACAACTGGGCAATTCACCCCATCTTTTCGACAGCTTTCGATCGGCCGAGCGTATTTTTGCTGAGCTTTAGCGGCAGATCCCGCGTTCGGCGGTGGTTCCCCGGAACGTGGGTGTCGCGGACGGGAGGGCGGAACCGTCCGGCCCGTCGCCCGTGGAATCCTCCCGCGATCCGGATGCCGGGCGCGGGGAATGCGGCGCGTCCGCCCTGCCCCGCGCCCGGCCCGGTACGGCGGACGCCGCGGGGGCGGGCGAGGGGGTCGCCGAAGGGGGCCGCACGGTCACCGGGCGGTCCTTGTCCAGCTGCCGGAAGAGCTGGTCGGCGTCCGGCTGGACGAGTTCGTCGCGGTCGGTGTCGTAGCGGTACTCCCGACGCGGAACGGTCAGGAACTGCACCTTGTCGGTCGGAATGCTGCGCATACCGCGAACCCATTCGTACAGACCCCGCAGTGACGCCAGCCCCTCGTCCGTGGTGAGGGAGCTGGTCGCGGCGTCCAGCAGCGGGTAGAGCCGCCCGGGGTGCAGCAGGACGCCGTTGCTCTGGACCTTGTTCACCAGCGCCGCCAAGAACTGCTGCTGACGCTCCATGCGCATGGTGTCGCTGCCGTCGCCGAGGCTCTTACGGGCCCGGACGTAGCCGAGCGCCTCCTCCCCGCGCAGTGTCTGCCAGCCGGCCGGCAGCCGCAGATGCGCCTCGTCGTCATTGACGGGGCGTTCCAGGCAGAGGTCGACGCCGTCCACCGCGTCCACCATTTTCTTGAATCCGGCGAAATCCACGATCATGTGGTGGTCGATGCGAATGCCGGTCATCTTCTCGACCGTACGGATCGTGCAGGCCGCCCCCGCGAACTCGAACGCCCAGTTGAACTGGATGAATTGCGGCACCGACTGCTTTCCGTCGGAACGCTTGCAGGCGGGAATGCGCACCATCAGATCGCGCGGGATGCTGACCGCCGTCGCGCTCCTGCGGTCCGCCGCCGCGTGCAGCAGGATCGCGGTGTCCGAGCGCTGGGTGCCGTTGTCCTCGCCGTACTTGCCGTTGGACTCCCCGGAGCGCCGGTCGGAGCCGATCAGCAGGACGTTCTCCGCGCCCCCGGGCTCCGACTTGGGCCGCTCCGCCTCGTACTTCTCCAGCTCGTTGCGGGTGTCGTGGTCGGTACGGATGTTGCCGTCCAGCTTGGTGTAGAGCAGCCAGCCGGTGCCGGTCGCGGCCAGCAGCAGCCCGGCGAGCCCGAGGGCGGTCCAGCGCGCCCACCGCCGCCTGGGCCGCGGGCCGGTGGCCGTCGCGCCGCTCTCCGCCGTGAGGTCCAGCGGCGGGGCCGCGGGCGGGGCCGGGCGCGCGCCCGGCGCGCCGTCGGCGTCCCGCCGGCCGGGCCTGCCGGAAGGGTTCTCCGGGCTGTCGCTCACGTGTGCGTCCCCATCCCTCCGGAGTCGGCGTCCCGCCCGCGCGGGCCACCGTCCGGGGGCGGACGGGCGGGCCCGCAAGGGCGTCCGTATCCCAAGATCATGGCCCGCCCGGGGCGTACCGGCCCCTCACGGAGGGTCAGGTGTGCGCCGGACGGGGGACAGGGCGGGGGAGGCCCGGGGCGGGGGCGCGGCCGGGGCGTGGACCTCGGCCGGGGCATGGACCTCGGACGGGACGACGTGGACTCCGGCCGAGGCGTGGACCGACACCGGAGCGCGGACCTGGCACGTCCGGATGCCGACGCGGCGCCCCGGACCTGGCACGTCCGGATGCCGACGCAGCGCCCCGGACCCGGTACGTCCGGATGCCGGGCCGACGTCCCGGACCCGCGCCGAAGACGCGGGACGGCCCGTCAGACCGCGCGGTGCGTGACCCGTTCGCTCTCCTCGCGCTGCGCCAGGCCGTCCGCCGCCAGCCGGTCGAGGTTGCGGCACAGGACGACCGAGCCGCCCGCGGCCAGCGGGGCGAGCAGCCCGGCGGACAGGCCCGCCCAGCTGTCGTACGGCAGGCCGGACAGCAGCCGGGACCCCTCGGCCAGCCCGCGCTCCGCGGCGTCGGCCAGCGCCGCCGTCACGACCTCGGCGCCGGTCAGCTCCCGGCCGTCCACGGCGAGTGCCGGGTCCTGCGGGGAGACCGGCGCGTACGGCGCGAACCGGTCGCCCTGGCTCGGCACCTCGACCGCGTAGTCCGCGAAGCCCTGCGGCGCCTGCGGGAAGCGGCCGCCCAGCGGGCGCAGCGCCAGCGCCACCCGCTCGCCCGTGCAGGCGCGGGCCTCCTCCAGGGTGTCCGGGCCGCTCACGACGAGGTCCGCCGCGCCCGGGTCGCCGCCGACGTCCGCGACCACGCCGACCGAGGAGCAGGCCAGCAGCCAGACGGCGGTCTGCCAGTGCGCGGGCAGCAGCAGCGCCAGGCGGTCGCCGGGTTCGGCGGCGAGGTCGCCCTGGAGGTAGTTGGCGGTCTTCGCCACCCAATTGGCGAAGGTGGCGACGGACAGTTCCACGCGCTCGCCGGTGGCGTCGTCGTAGAAGGTCACGAGCGGGCGGGCCGGGTCCGCGGCGAGTGCGGAACGCAGCAGGTCGGCGGGGGTGCGATCGGTGGTGTTCATCGGCGTCAGGGTACGCGCGGGGACGGGTGCCGGTCAGCCGGACGGCGGGCGGGTACGGGGCACCCGGGCCGACGCGCCGTCAGTTTCATGAATGGCATGTTATGTCCCATTCGTTCACGCTTTCTCCATGCGTGCCATTCTTGCTACCTCGATCGCCGTGACGTGCACCGCGGCCCTCGCCCTCCCGCTCGCCCTGCCCGCCGGGGCGACCACCGCAAGCCCGGCCGGGGCATCCGCCGCCGGTACGTCCGACGGGCGGCCCGCACCACGGGCCGGACAGCCCGGACATCCCGGTCAGCCCGCACAGCCCGGACAGCCCGCACAGAGCGGTCAGAGCGGCCAGAGCGGCCGGCGGTCCGCTCAGGCCGCCCCCGCCGGCATCCCCGGCAGCACCCGTTCCCTGCCCCTGCGCCCCCTGCACACCTCGGACCGGAGCGCGTCCTCCGGCGCCCAGGGCCGGTCCGCCCGCGGTGTCGCCCCGTTCTCGATGGTCGGCGTCGTCTGGGACGACCCGGCGGCCGAACTGCACGGCGACGTCCAGGTCCGTACCCGCCCCGTCGGCGGCACCGGCTGGTCCGGCTGGCAGGACGTCCAGGCGCACGACGACGACGCCCCCGACCCGCGGGCCGCCGGGCGCCGGGGCGGCTCCGTACGGGGCAGCACCGCACCCCTGTGGGTGGGCCCCTCCGACGCCGTGGAACTGCGCGTCCTCCCGGAGCGCGAGCGGGAGCGCAGCGGCAGCGGCCGGACGGCCGCACGCCGGTCCCTGCCCGCCGGGATGCGCCTGGAGCTGGTCGACCCCGGCCGGGACACTCCGCAGGTGCGGGCGGCACGGACCGGCGAACAGCCCTCCGGCGAGGGCCGCCCGAAGCCGCCCCGCAACTCCGGAAGCGTCGGCTCCGCCCTCGACGCCCTGCTCGGCGTCTTCCGCCTCCCGGCGCTGGGCAAGCCCGCCGGCCCCGGCGACGACTACGACGACGAGCCCACCCCCCGCCCCACCGCCACCTCCCGCCCCACCACCCCCCGTTCCCACATCGGCCCGCGCCCGGCCATCGTCACCCGGGCCGGCTGGGGCGCCGACGAGCGGCTGCGCGAGCGGCAGTTCGCGTACACCAGGACCGTCCGGGCGGCCTTCGTCCACCACAGCGCCACCGGCAACAACTACACGTGCCGGCAGGCCCCTTCGGTGCTGCGCGGCATCTACCGCTTCCACGTCAAGAGCAGCGGCTGGCGCGACATGGGCTACAACTTCCTCATCGACAAGTGCGGCACCGTCTACGAGGGCCGCGCGGGCGGCGTGGCCAAGCCGGTGATGGGTGCGCACACCCGCGGTTTCAACCAGAACAGCATGGGCATCGCTGTCCTCGGGGCGTTCGAGAACGCAAATCCGTCCGCCGCGTCCGTGTCCGCGGTGGCGAAACTGACGGCCTGGAAGCTCGGCCTGTACGGAGTCGATCCGCGCGCCGTCACGACCCTGGTGTCCGGCGGCGGCAACCGGTTCCCGAAGGGCACCAGGGCCAAGCTGCACGCCGTCTCGGGGCACCGGGACGGATTCAACACCAAGTGCCCCGGCGACCGCCTGTACAGAAAGCTCGGCACCGCGCGCAATTCGGCGGCCCGCCTCCAGGGGCGCTGAAAGACTGTTCGAAAGAATCTGCCTACACTGGTCCGCCGACCGGCCGACCCCAGCAGGAAGCAGAGACGACAAGGTGACTGAAGCGATCCTCCTGGTCGGCGGCAAGGGCACCCGGTTGCGCCCGCTGACGGTGCACACGCCCAAGCCGATGGTCCCGGCCGCCGGTGTCCCCTTCCTCACCCACCAGCTGGCGCGCGCCCGCGCCGCGGGTGTGGAGCACATCGTGCTGGCCACGTCCTACCTCGCCGAAGTTTTCGAGCCGTATTTCGGCGACGGGTCGGCGCTCGGCCTGCACCTGGAGTACGTCACCGAGGAGGAGCCGCTGGGCACCGGCGGCGCCATCCGCAACGTCGCCTCCCGCCTGCACTCGGCGCCCGGCGACCCGGTCCTGATCTTCAACGGCGACATCCTCACCGGACTGGACATCGCGGCCCTGGTGGACACCCACCGCACCACCGGCGCCGACGTCTCGCTGCACCTGACCAAGGTCGCCGACCCGCGCGCGTTCGGCCTGGTGCCCACCGACGCGACCGGCCGGGTCACCGCCTTCCTGGAGAAGCCGCAGACGCCCGAGGAGATCGTCACCGACCAGATCAACGCGGGCGCCTACGTCTTCGACCGCTCGGTCATCGACACCATCCCGGCCGGCCGCCCGGTCTCCGTCGAACGCGAGACCTTCCCCGGTCTGCTGGAGAGCGGCGCCCACCTCCAGGGCATGGTCGACTCCACCTACTGGCTCGACCTGGGCACCCCGCACGCCTTCGTCCGCGGCTCCGCCGACCTGGTGCTGGGCCGCGCGCCCTCCCCGGCCGTCCCCGGCCGCTGCGGCGACCGCCTGGTCATGGACACCGCCGACGTGGCGCCCGACGCCAAGATCACCGGTGGTTCGTCGGTCGGCCCCCGCGCCCGGGTCGGCGCGGGCGCGCGCATCGACGGCAGCGCCGTCCTGGAGGGCGCGGTCGTCGAGCCGGGCGCCCGCGTCCGCGACTCGCTGATCGGCGCCGGGGCGCGCATCGGGGCGCGCACGGTGCTGGAGGGCGCGGTCATCGGCGACGGCGCCCGCATCGGCGCCGACAACGAGCTGCGGGACGGCATACGGGTGTGGTGCGGCGCCGAGATACCCGAGGCGTCGGTCCGCTTCTCCTCCGACCAGTAGGCCGGAGGACGGAGGCCGGAGGACGGCACACGGGCACCACCCGGGAGGCCGCCGGCGGCCGCCCTAGGACCCCCTCCGAACCCCCTTGAGACCCCCGCCCCCGGACCCCCTCCGGAACCTGCGCCCCCGCCACCGCCCACCCGCATCACTTACCCTGGCCGGATGCCCGCCCCCCTCCGCCGCACCTGGTCCCCACCGGGCCCGTACGACCTGCACCGCACCCTCGGTGTGCTCGGCCGCGGCCCCGGCGACCCGGCGTTCCGGGTGGTGGACGGCGCGGTCCGGCGGGCCAGCCGTACGCCGCAAGGGCCGGCCACCTTGTGCGTACGGGCCCGGCCCGGCGCCGGACAGGTCGAGGCCGAGGCATGGGGGCCGGGCGCCGAGTGGATGCTGGACGGGCTGCCCGCCCTGCTGGGAGAGGGCGACGACCCGGCGGCCTTCACCCCGCGCCACCGCCTCGTCCACGAGGCGCGCCGCCGCCATCCCGGTGTACGGCTCGCCCGCACCGGCCTGGTCCTGGAGTCGCTGATCCCCTCGATCCTGGAGCAGAAGGTCACCGCCGACGAGGCGTACCGCGCCTGGCGCCTGCTGCTCCAGCGGCACGGCGAGCCCGCGCCCGGCCCGTTCGAGCGGCTGCGCGTGATGCCCGATCCGCGCGGCTGGGCGCTGATCCCGTCGTGGGAGTGGCACCGCGCGGGCGTCGACCACAAGCGTTCGGCCACGATCCTGCGGGCCGTACGGGTCGCCCGCCGCCTCGAAGAGGCCGCGGCCATGGACCTCCCGGACGCCCTGCACCGGCTCCAGCTGGTCCAGGGCATCGGCCCGTGGACGGCCGCCGAGGCGCTCCAGCGCTCCAACGGCGCGCCGGACGCGATCACCGTCGGCGACCTGCACCTGCCGCGCATCGTCGGCTACGCGCTGACCGGGCGGCGCGACGGCACCGACGAGCAGATGCTCGACCTGCTCGCCCCGTACGAGGGACAGCGGCACCGCGCCGCCCGCTTCATCCTGCTGTCGGGCCGGACCCTGCCGCGCCGCGCCCCGCGCTTTCCCGTCGGGGACATCGCCCGGCTGTAGCGACGGCCGGGCGGCGCCCCCGCGCGTACGGACTCAGCGCACCACCACGAAGTCGTCCCCCGAGCGGTCCGGCCGCGGCCGGGGCGGTGCCGCCGGGCGGCCCACGGCCACCGCGCCCATCGGGTCCCAGTCCGCCGGCAGGTCCAGCGCCTCCCGTACGACGTCGCGGCAGAACATCGTCGAGGACACCCACGCCGACCCCAGCCGCTCCCCGGCCAGCGCGACCAGGAAGTTCTGGATGCCGGCGCCGCCCGCGACGACGAACATCTCCCGCTCGGCCGCGCTGCGCCGCGTATCCGGATACGTGTGCGAGCCGTCCATGACCAGACACGGCACGACCAGGTACGGCGCGTTGCGCAGCACGTCGCCCCGGCGCACCCGCTTGGCGATCGACTCCTCGCTGAAACCGTCGCCGCGCAGGTCGGCGATCCAGGCGTCCCGCATGGCGTCCAGCAGCCCGGTGCGGGCCTCCACGGACTCCAGCAGGACGAACCGCCAGGGGGTGGTGTGGTGCGGCGCGGGCGCGGTGACGGCCGCGGCGACCGCGCGCCGGACCGCGCCGGGGTCCACCGGGTCGTCGGTGAACTCGCGGACCGTACGCCGCAGGGTCACCGCTTCCCGTACGGCCTCGGAGGTGCCCAGCCGGAACATGTCGTTGGGGCCGGAGCGCACCAGGTCGCGGGCCCCGGCGTCGTCCGGCTCGCCGTCCGCGCCGTCCTCGCGCACCACGTGCGGCAGCCCGCGGACCACCGCCACCGGCAGCCCGGCCGCCTTGCCCTTCACCAGGTCGCCCGCCGCGGCCAGTTCGTCGGCGGTGGCGACGATCGTCGCGCTGAGCGGGTTGCCGTACGCGTCCGTGCCGCCGCGCAGGTCGTCCAGCACCCGGACCCCGGCCGCGCCGATCGCGACATCGGTCAGCCCGCTGCGCCACGGCCGCCCGAAGGTGTCGCTGACGACGACACCGACCCGTACGCCCAGCGCTTCCCGCAGTCCGTCGCGGATGGCGCGCGCCGAGGCGTCCGGGTCCTCGGGCAGCAGCAGGACGGTGCCGGCCGGCGTGTTGGAGGCGTCGACGCCCGCCGCCGCCATGACCAGGCCCTGCCGGTTCTCGACGATGCGCAGGGTGCCGCGGCGCGCCACGACCCGTACGGTCTCCTGGTCGATGGCCGCCTCGCGGTCGGTGGCCTCCATGATCCGGCCCTCGGCCTTGCTGATGATCTTCGAGGTCACCAGCAGGACGTCGCCGTCGGCGAGACCGGGCAGTCCGCCGGCGGTGGCCGCGGCCGCGATGATCTTGGCGAGGTCGTCACCGTCCCGCACCTCGGGGATGCCGGGCAGCGCCCACACCCGGTAGGCAGGGGCCGCCCCGGGTGCGCTCGCGGCGTCCGGCGCGGGCTCGGAGGCGCTCACGCGCGGACCTCCTCGGCCAGCGCCAGCGCCGCACGGGCCATCGCGGCCGTCGCGTCCAGGTCCGTCATCATCAGCGGTACCGCCTGACAGCGGATGCCCGCCTCCTCGACCTCGGGCACCGCGCCCGCGTCCACCGTGTCGACGAGCCAGCCGTCCAGCAGGCCGGAGCCGTAGTGCCGGGCCACCGCGGCCGCCGTCGACTCGACGCCGACCGCCGCGAGGACCTTGTCCGCCATCCCGCGCACCGGCGCGTCCCCGACGATCGGCGACAGCCCGACCACCGGCACCCCGGCGTCCGCGATCGCCTCGCGGATGCCCGGCACCGCCAGGATCGTGCCGACGCTCACCACCGGGTTGGACGGCGGGAAGAGCACCACGTCCGCCTCGGCGATCGCCTCCAACACGCCCGGCGCGGGCTTGGCCTGCTCGGCGCCGACCGGCACCACCGCGTGCGCGTCCACCGAGGCGCGCAGCCGTACCCAGTACTCCTGGAAGTGGACGGCCTTGCGCTCGCCGTCGACGTCCACGGCGACATGGGTCTCGACCCGGTCGTCGGACATCGGCAGCAGCCGCACGCCCGGCTTCCACCGCGCGCACAGCGCCTCGGTCACCGCGCTGAGCGGGTAGCCGGCGCCGAGCATCTGGGTACGGACGATGTGGGTGGCGAAGTCGCGGTCGCCCAGCCCGAACCACTCGGGCCCGACCCCGTACGCCGCCAACTCCTCCTTCACCCGGAAGGTTTCGTCGGCCCGGCCCCAGCCCTGCTCCTCGTTGATGCCGCCGCCGAGCGTGTACATCACGGTGTCGAGGTCGGGGCAGACCTTCAGCCCGAACAGATGGATGTCGTCACCGGTGTTGCCGATGACCGTGATGTCGGCGTCCGGCGCCGCTGCTTTCACACCCCGCAGGAAGCGGGCGCCGCCGATGCCGCCGGCGAGAACCACAATGCGCATGGTCCCAGCATGTCAGCCGGTGACCGCCTCGTGGGAGGCGCCCGCCGCGCACCGGGCGCTGTGCATCGGCATGTCGGTCAGGCCGGGGAAGTACACGTGCAGGCTGACGGCGGGGACGAGCGCGGTGTTGACGACCTCGTGGACGTACCCCGGGGCGAAGACGCGCTGGGCGCCGGCCGTCAGGGTCCGATTCCCGCCCGTGGCGCGCTCGTTCAATTCGCCTTCCAGGACGGTCAGTACGCCGGAGGAGGGGCCGTGGTCGTGCCGTCCGCTGCCCTGTCCCGGCAGCCAGCTCAGCAGCCACACCTCGTAGCCCGGTCCCCGGCGCAGCCGGTGGTACCAGCGGGTGGTCGCGTCGTAGCGCACCAGCGGGGCCCAGGCCGCGCGGTCGGCGGCGATCTCGCGGGCGAGTCCGGCGAAGCCGGCGACGGTGGCGGGGTGGGCGGGGACGGGCGGGAGCAGGTGCGGGATCGCGAGCGGGTCGCCGGCGATCTGGACGTCGCTGTTCATGTGCGGGATTTCCTCGGCAGGGTGCTCAGGTGGCGCAGATCAGATGACGCGGAGGGGGTGCGCCGCGGCGCGCGGGGTGCGCGCGGCGGGCACGGAAGCCGTGCGGCGGGGTGCTGCGGGAAAACAGGAAGCTGGAGCTCGGTGGCGTCAACAGCTGGAACAGCGACAGCGGGCCTGGGCAGCGCAGCGGGACCCGTAGGAACGGGTCAGGCGGAGCGCAGGAATCGCTGGCATGCATGCAAGGAGACCGGGTACTCGGCCTCGTGTCAACCGGGTGTCTGTTTTGGGGGATATGTTTCACCTCATCCGGTTACTGCGAGCGGCGAAAGGTTTGTGCAGGCGAGGTGCTGAGCACACGGGCGACAACCGCGCACTCCTGTGCGCCGTTGCGGTCTCGTGATCTGAATGTGACCTGGCCCGCTTCGGCGGGCGTGGTGCAACGGCTGTGCCGCCCGTCGCGTCCTTGGGTGTGAGAGGGAAGTTACGGGTGATGCGGGTGAGGAAGTGTCCTGTTTTTTGCCGATTTGAACACTTTCTGCATAGGCTTGGTTCCGCAGAGTGAATAAGGGGCCCAATAGCAGATCTCGGCTTGACTGGCCCGGATCGGCACACTTGTAATTTCACTCGTGTCGTTCAGCCGTCATCGGTAACGGCTGCATCACGGGGACGCAAAGACAGACGAGGGGCGCACATGACCGAGCTGTTCCAGGAATTGCTGGTCGAAGAGGCGGACGAGGAGCTCGGCTGGCAGGAGCGCGCGCTGTGCGCCCAGACCGACCCCGAATCCTTCTTCCCGGAGAAGGGTGGCTCCACCCGCGAGGCCAAGAAGGTCTGCCTCGCGTGCGAGGTCCGCTCCGAATGTCTCGAATATGCCCTCGCCAACGACGAACGCTTCGGCATCTGGGGCGGACTGTCCGAGCGCGAGCGGCGCCGGCTCAAGAAGGCAGCGGTCTGACGTCCAGTGCGACGGCCCGGCCGCCGGGCCACCGATTCTCCCCATATCCCCCGATAGACAACGGTCCGCCTCCGCAGCCCCCTGCCGGAGGCGGACCGCTGTGTACGCGGCAGACGGAGGCGCACCGCCGAAGCATTAGTGTGGGGCCGCGTCCCAGGCGCACCGACGCCCTGACCGGCACCCGGCCACGACCCGTGCCGTCGGCCGCACCGCGTCGCCGTCCGTCGCAGTCCACAGCGCAGCGCTATGCCGGGGGAGGACCCCGAGACCCCCGGGGAGGGCCCCTACCTCGATGTCCGTGCACAGTCAGCCGGCCGACCAGGCCGCGCAAGCCGCCGCCCGATACCGCGACGGCTCACCCGAGTTCCCCCGGCACGTCGTCACCGCCGTGCTCGTCTCCCACGACGGCGAACGCTGGCTCCCCGACGTCCTCGCCGGACTGCTCGGCCAGGAACGCCCGCCGCAGCAGATCCTCGGTGCCGACACCGGCAGCGCGGACGCCTCCGCCCGGCTGCTCGGCGAGGCCCTCGGCGACGACCGGGTGCTCCACCTCGCCCGCCGCTCCGGTTTCGGCACCGCCGTCGACGAGGCCGTCCGCGCCGCCCCCGTCCTCGGCCCCGACGACCTGCCGTACCTGCGCCGTCCCAGCGGCTGGGACCCGGTCGGCCGCACCTGGCGCGACGACGCCTACGACCTGCCCGAACTCCCGCACGGCGAACCCGTCCAGTGGCTGTGGCTGCTGCACGACGACTGCGCCCCCGAACCCGACGCGCTCGCCGAACTGCTGCGCGTCGCCGACTCCAGCCCCGCCACCGCCGTCCTCGGTCCCAAACTCCGCAGCTGGTACGACCGCCGTCAGCTCCTCGAAGCAGGCGTCAGCATCGCCCGCAGCGGCCGCCGTTGGACCGGCCTGGACCGCCGCGAACAGGACCAGGGTCAGCACGACCAGGTACGGCCCGTCCTGTCCGTCTCCAGCGCGGGCATGCTCATCCGCCGCGACGTGTACGAGCAGTTGGGCGGCTTCGACCGGCGCCTGCCCCTGATGCGCGACGATGTCGACCTGTGCTGGCGCGCCCAGGCCGCCGGCCACCAGGTCCTCGTCGCCCCCGACGCCGTCCTGCGGCACGCCGAGGCGTCCGCCCGCGAACGCCGCCCCATCGACTGCGTCGGCCGCTCCACCGCCAGCCCTCACCGCGTCGACAAGGCCGGCGCCGTCTACACCCTCCTGGCCAACACCCGGGGCGCGCTGCTCCCGTACGTCGCCCTGCGCATCGTCCTCGGCACCCTGCTGCGCGTCCTCGCCTACCTCGTCGGCAAGGTCCCCGGCCAGGCCCTCGACGAACTCGCCGGCCTCATCGGCACGCTGCTGCGCCCCGGCGCGATCCTCGCCGCCCGCAGGAAACGCGGCCGTCCCGCCGCGGACGCGAGCGAACTGCGGCCCCTCTTCCCGCCGCCCGGCGCGACCGTACGGGCCACCGTCGAACAGGTCGCCGGCAACCTCGCCGGACGCTCCGCCCCCGAAGCCGCCTCCGCCGGACGGCACGGCGCCGTCGAGTCCGGACCCGGCGGCGACGACGCCGACTACCTGGAGATCGAACAGTTCGCCCGGCTCAAGCGGATCGCCCGCCGGCCGGCCCCGGTGCTCTTCCTCCTCCTGCTCCTCGTCTCGCTCGTCGCCTGCCGCTCCCTGCTCGGCTCCGGCGCCCTCACCGGCGGCGCCCTGCTGCCCGCCCCCGACCGCCTCGGCGACCTCTGGACCGGCTACCTCGACGGCTGGCACGCCATCGGCACCGGCAGCACCGCCGCCGCGCCCCCGTACCTCGCCGTCCTCGCCCTCGTCGCCACCTTCTTCCTCGGCAGCACCGGCACCGCCGTCACCGTCCTGCTCGTGTGCTCCGTACCGCTCGCCGGGCTCAGTGCCTACTTCGCCTCCCGGCCGCTGGTCACCTCCCGCCTGCTGCGCGCCTGGGGCAGCGTCGTCTACGCCTTCCTGCCCGCCGCCACCGGCGCCCTGGCCGGCGGCCGTATCGGCACCGCCGTCCTCGCGATCCTGCTGCCCCTCATGGCGCGCGCCGCGGTCGCCGCCGGCGGTCTGCGGCTGGCCCCCGGCACCCGGCCGAGCTGGCGCGCCGCCTGGGCGTACGCGCTGCTGCTCACCTTCACCACCGCCTTCACCCCGGTCGTCTGGCCCGTCGCCGTCCTGCTCGGCATCGCCCTGCTGGTGCTGCGCGCCCTCGACGGCAACCGCGGCCTGCTCCTGCCCTACGCCCTGCGGTTCCTCGCCGTGGCCGCCGCCCCGCTCGTCGTCCTGGCGCCCTGGTCGCTGTCCCTGCTCGCCCACCCCTCCCGCTTCTTCCGGGAAGCCGGACTGGACCTCGGCACCGGCTCGGCCTCCGTACTGGACCTCGTCGGCATCAGCCCCGGCGGCCCGAAGGCCGCCGGCGGGGTACTGCTCCTCGGCATCGTGCTGGCCGCGCTGGGCGCCACCCTGCGCGCCGACCGGCAGCGCGCGGTCCGCGTCGCCTGGGCCGCGGCCGTGACCGGCCTGCTCTTCGCCGTGCTCGCCAACCGCACCGCCTGGGCCGGTCCCGCCGTCCTCGTCTACGGGCTCGCGCTGCTGTGCGCCGCCGCCGTCGGCGCCGAAGGCATCCGCTCCCGTATGGAGACCCTCGGCTTCGGATGGAAACAGCCGGTCGCCGTCCTGATCGCGGTCTCCGCCCTGCTCGCCCCGCTGTACGCGGCGGCCAGCTGGATGATCACCGGCGCGGCCGGGCCGCTGGAGCGCCGCGACCCCGTCCAGGTCCCCGCCTTCGTCGCCGAGGACACCGGCTCCGTCGACCAGGCCCGCACCCTCGTCCTCGACGGCGACGCCGGCCACGTCGCGTACACCCTGGTACGCGGCTCCGGCGCCCGCCTCGGCGACGCCGACATCGCCACCGAGACCGGGGAGGACAAGCGGCTCGGCGGCATCGTCGCCAACCTCGTCGCCGGCTCCGGCGCCGACCAGACCAACCAGCTCGGCGGCTACGCGGTCCGCTACCTCCTGGTCCGCGACGGCGCGCCCCGCGACATGGGCCGCGTCCTGGACGCCACCCCCGGCCTGACCCGCCTCAGCCAGGACGACGGCAGCGCCCTGTGGCGCGTCGACCAGCGCGTCTCGCGGCTCTCGATCGTGCCCGGGGAGACCAAGGACGGCACGCGCGCGGGCCGCGCGGCCGCACCGGTCCCGGTCCCGTCCGGCCCCGTCGCGGCCCACACCGACCTGCCCAACGGCGCCGACGGCCGGGTGCTGCGCCTCGCCGACACCGCCGACGCGGGCTGGCAGGCCACCCTCGACGGCAAGGCCCTGAAGCCGGTCACGGTCGACGGCTGGGCACAGGGCTTCGAACTGCCCGCGTCGGGCGGCCGCCTGGACCTCACCTACGACGACCCCATGGGCCACACCGCGTGGCTGTGGGCCCAGGGCCTGCTCGCCGTGGTCCTGGTGGTGCTCGCCCTGCCGGGCCGCCGCCGGGAGATCGACGACGACCTGCCCGAGGACGGGGCGGCCGCGACGGCCGCACCGGACGCCACGGGCGACGGCCGCCGCGCACGGCGGCTGCGGGCCGCCCAGGCCGCCCCCGAAGGCGGCGCGGAGCCGGGCATCCCGGGCCCGCGGCCCGGGGAGGACCCGGTGACCGACCCGGCGGCGGCGCCTCCCGCCGCCGACCCGATGGCCGCCCCGACCGCCGACCCGTACGCGGCCGTGCCACAGCAGCAGAGCTACGAGCAGCAGCCGGCGTACGGAGAGCAGCCGGGTTACGAGCAGCAGCCCGGGTACGGGCAGCAGTCCGGGTACGAACAGCAGGGCTACGACCCGCAGCAGCCGTACGGCCAGCAGATGTACGACCAGTGGCAGCAGCCGTACGGGCAGGAGCAGTACGCCCAGGGCCAGTACGCGCCGGATCAGCACGCACCTGACCAGTACGGGCAGCCCCAGTACGGCCAGCCGTACACGGGCGCGGCGGGCACCGTCCCGGCCGGCCCGGACCAGGCCGCCGCCCCCTACGCGCCCGGCGCCCACGACCCGTACCACTACGGCCGGCAGCCGTCCGAGCAGCCGCCGCACCAGCAGCCCTACGACGACGGCACGACGTACCCCGGCTCCTACCGCGAGCCCCGCCGTGACGGGAGCGACCAGCAGTGAAGCGCACCATCATGTCCCTGATCGGCGCGGCCGTGGCGCTCGGCGCGGTCACCGGTGTCGCCGCCGTCGCCGCCCCCGACGGGCAGCGCGCCACCCCGTCCGAGGGCGCCTCCCGGCGGCCCGTCGAACGGTCGGCGCTGCTCTGCCCGCCGCCCACCTCGTCGGAGGTCGGCGACACCACGTACACCGCCTTCACCCCCGAGGGAACGGGCGGCAAGGCCGGTACGCAGGGGACCGCCGGGCTGCTGCCCGCACTGTCCGGCAAGCAGCCGGACGGCAAGGGCGGGCCGGGCGGCAAGGGCGGGCCGGGCGGCAAGGGGCAGCAGGGCGCGCAGGCCGGCGCCGACCCCGTCGCGCCCCTGAAGAAGGCCGGCACCCCCGTCACCGCGACCACGGACCGCGCGGACGCGCCCGCCCTCGCCGGGACCGCCGACGGCGCCCTCGGCCCCGGCTGGACCGTCCAGCAGACCACCAGCGTCGCGGCCGGCAACGGACGCGGCCTGCTCGGCCTGTCCTGCGCGGCGCCCGACACCGACTTCTGGTTCCCCGGCGTCAGCACCGCCAAGGACCGCCAGGACTACATCCACCTCACCAACCCCGACGACACCCCGGCCGTCGTCGACCTCGACCTGCGCGGCAAGGACGGCCCGCTGAAGGCCGCCTCCGGCGAGAACATCACCGTTCCGCCGCACTCCACCGTGCCGGTCCTGCTCTCCACCCTGACGGGCACGCCCGCCCAGGACGCGGCCCTGCACGTGGTCGCCCGCGAGGGCCGGGTCGGCGCCTCCGTACAGGCCGCCGACGCGAAACTGGGCGGCGACTGGCTGCCCGCGGCGGCCGACCCCGCGCCCGGCGCGGTCCTGCCCGGCATCCCGGCCGACGCCACCGGCGTGCACCTCGTCGCCGTCGCGCCGGGCAAGGAGGACGCCGATCTCAAGGTGCAGCTGGCCACCCCCAACGGCCTGATCACCCCGGCCGGACTGGAGACCCTGCACGTCAAGAGCGGCATGACGGCCTCCGCCGACCTCAAGGACCTCACCAAGGGCGAGGCGGGCTCGCTGGTGCTGACCCCCGCCGACGGCTCCAAGGCGCCCGTCGCGGTGGCCCTCCGGGTCGTCCGCGGCAAGGGCGACAAGCAGGAGATGGCCTTCATCCCGGCCACCGGGCCGGTCGACCGGCGCGCCACCGTCGCCGACAACCGGGACAAGGGCAGCACCCTGTCCCTGGT
The DNA here is from genome assembly GCF_003865155.1 of Streptomyces paromomycinus. Taxonomy (NCBI): domain Bacteria; kingdom Bacillati; phylum Actinomycetota; class Actinomycetes; order Kitasatosporales; family Streptomycetaceae; genus Streptomyces; species Streptomyces paromomycinus. Next base: position 5,977,581 of record NZ_BHZD01000001.1, read on the forward strand.
CGCGCCGGAGAAGGGCAAGGACGCCAAGGTCACGGTCACCGCGTCGGCGGGCAGCGGGGGCGGTACGCCGGTGTCGAAGACGTACACGGTCAAGGGCGGCAGCACCCTCGCCGTCGAACCGCCGCGTCCGCAGGGCCTCAAGGGCTCCTACGCCCTGACCGTCACCCCGGCGGCGGGCAGCGGCCCGGTCCACGCGGCACGGACCCTGGCCCTGCCCCAGGGCGCCCTGCCCGCCTTCACCGTGCAGACGCTCCCGGACGACCGGGGGACGGTGGTGGTGCCGACGGCGGGGGAGGATCTCGGGCTGCTGCTGAAGTGAGGCAGGGGCCGAACCGCGAGGCCCGTCGGGGCGCGCGGGGTCAGTCCTGCCCGTACCGCGGGTCGACCGACTCCGGCGCCAGGCCGAGCAGCTCCGCGACCTGTTCGACGACGACCTCGTGCACCAGCAGGGCCCGCTCGTCGCGGTTCTTGGTGCGGATCTCGACCGGGCGGCGGTAGACGACGACCCGTTCCCGCTGGTCGCCGGCGGCGGGCAGCAGCCGGCCCAGCGGCACGGTCTCCTCGTCGGCGGCCGGCCCGGTGTCCCCGTCGGGGCCGAACCCGGGCACCTCGACGACCAGGAAGTCGATGTCCGCCAGCTGCGGCCAGCGCCGTTCCAGCCGGTCCCGTGAGTCGTAGACCAGGTCGACGAAAGAGTCCGCGCGGCTCACCGAGAGCGGCACCTGGGGCGGGGCGACCGGGCCGCGCATACCGCGGCCGTGCCGGTCGCGCCGGCGCGGGCGGGGCCCGGCCGGGGCGGGCGGCCGCGCGGCGCCGCCGGGCGCGGCGGGAGTGCCGCCGGTGCCGGTCGGTGCGCAGGGCCCCCCGGAGTCGGCCGGAGGAGGTACGGGGCTGTCCATCAGAACCGAGCGTAACCGTCCCGGGGCAGGCGGCGGGGGAGAGCGGCGGATCCGGTGCCATGTCGTCGGGCGACCGGTCGTAGGCTCGTTGAGTCCGGTTGCGGCCATGCAACGGACCGGGAAGGGCATGGGGAATGACATGAAATGTATAGAGTCGTGACAGGTTTCGACGCACTGCGCCGTCCGGCGCAGTGCGCACCGTACGGTTCGGCCCGGGCGCCCGCAGGTCAGGCGCACCGGACGAACCGGGACGACACGGTTGGGTGAGGTCGTGGAGAGTCGTCGCGGCCCGCTCAAGAGTGCGGTACCGTCCAACGTCGTGAGCCCTGTACGTCGCTGTTCGCGCACTGCGTGCGGCCGCCCCGCCGTCGCAACGCTGACGTACGTCTACGCGGATTCGACCGCCGTGCTCGGACCGCTCGCCACCTACGCCGAGCCCCACTGCTACGACCTGTGCGCCGAGCACTCCGAGCGGCTGACCGCGCCGCGCGGCTGGGAAGTCGTCCGCCTGGCCACCGACACCGGCCCGGCCCGGCCCAGCGGCGACGACCTCGAAGCGCTCGCCAACGCGGTGCGCGAGGCGGCCCGGCCCCAGGAACGCGCGGCGGGCGGCGGCAACGGCCCCCAGGTCAGCGGGCCGAACGGGCGCGACGCCCACCCGATGGAGGTCGCCCGGCGGGGGCATCTGCGGGTGCTGCGGTCGCCGGACAACTGAGACCGGGTCCCGGGGCCGGGCGACGCCTGCTCGCGGGCGCGAGGCGGGAGCACTTCCGTCCGCGCCATTGACGCCGCCTCGCCGCGGGCACCACCATGCCTCCACTCCCGAAAGATCCGCTTCCGTATGGCGGAAGTGACGGGGGAGCTGCCCACCGGGAGGCCGTGTGTCCGTACCGCAGCGGGAGTTCGTGCAGCAACTGGAACCCGTGGCCGGCTCGCTCGCCCTGTCCGCGCTCGTCGCCGCACTCCCGCTGGTCACCGTCCTCGTCCTGCTCGGCGCCGTACGGATGCGCGCCCATCGCGCCGGAATCGCCGGCCTCGCCGTCGCCCTCGCCACCGCCTGCCTCGGCTACGGCATGCCCGCCGGGCAGGCCCTGTCCGCCGCCGCGCAGGGCGCGCTCTTCGGCCTGTTCCCCATTCTGTGGATCGTCGTCAACGCCCTGTGGGTGTACCGGATGACGGTCCGCACCCGCCACTTCGACGTCCTGCGCCGCTCCTTCTCCGGACTCTCCGCCGACCCCCGCGTCCAGGCCCTGGTCATCGCCTTCTGCTTCGGCGCGCTGCTCGAAGCGCTCGCCGGGTTCGGGGCGCCCGTCGCGATCAGCGCGGTGATGCTGGTCGCCCTCGGCTTCTCCCCGGTACGGGCCGCCGTCGTCGCGCTCGTCGCCAACACCGCGCCGGTCGCCTTCGGCGCCATGGGCACCCCCGTCGTCACCCTCGCCCAGGTCACCGGCCTGCCGCTGGACACCGTCGCTCCGGTCGTCGGCCGCCAGACGCCGCTGCTCGCCCTCGTCGTACCGCTGCTGCTGGTGTTCCTGGTCGACGGGCGGCGCGGCCTGCGCGAGACCTGGGCGCCCGCGCTCGCCTGCGGACTGGCCTTCGCCGCCGTGCAGTTCGCGGCCGCCAACTACGTCTCCGCGCAACTCGCCGACATCGGCGCGGCCCTCGCGGGCGCCGCCGCCCTCGTCGCCGTACCCGGCGCCCGCAGACCCGCCTCCGCACCCGTACGGGCCGCCGTACTGACCGGCGCCCGCAGCGAGGACCTGGACGTCCGCGACTCCCGCGCCGACGTCGTCCGCGCCTACGCGCCGTACGCCCTGATCGTCGCCGTCTTCTCCCTCGCCCAGATCCCGCCCGTCAAGGACCTCCTCACCCGCGCGACCCGCACCTTCGACTGGCCCTTCCTGGACGTCGCGGACCCGGACGGGAAACCGGCCGGCGGCAACGTCTTCTCGCTCCCGCTGCTCGCCACCGGCGGGACACTGGTGCTGCTGGCCGGCGTGCTGACCGCCGCGGTACTGGGCGTACGGGCCGCCACCGCCGTACGCGAATGGGCCGCGACCGTACGCGAACTGCGCCTGGCGATCCTCACCGTGACCTCCGTCCTGGCCCTCGCCTACGTCCTGAACCTCTCTGGACAGGCCGCCACCATCGGCCACTTCGTCGCCGCCGCCGGGGCCGCACTGGCCTTCCTCTCGCCCGTCCTCGGCTGGTTCGGCGTCGCCGTCACCGGCTCCGACACCTCCGCCAACGCCCTCTTCGGCGCCCTCCAGGTCACCGCCGCCCGGCAGTCCGGCCTCGCACCCGTCCTGCTCGCCGCGGCCAACAGCTCCGGCGGTGTGCTCGGCAAGATGATCTCCCCGCAGAACCTGGCGATCGCCTGCGTCGCGGTCGGCCTGGCCGGACGCGAGGGCGACCTGCTGCGCAAGGTGCTGCCGTGGAGCCTGGGGCTGCTGCTGGTGATGTGTCTGATCGTGGCGGGGCAGAGCACAGACGTACTGGGGTGGATGCTGCCGTAGCGGCCGGGAAGGGGACTTCCGGCCATGAATGACCACCCGCGGCACGGGACACAAGAGGCCCCGGGCAGCCGGGCCCCGCCCCGAACCAGCCTCCCGCCGGCCGTGTACGGGTAGGTTTGAGACTCCGTCATGACATCAGGAGGGCTGGCTGTGACTGATCTGTCGCAGATCGTGAAGGCGTACGACGTGCGCGGTGTGGTCCCCGACCAGTGGGACGAACCGCTGGCCGAACTGTTCGGCGCGGCCTTCGCCCAGGTGACCGGAGCGACCGCCATCGTGACCGGGCACGACATGCGGCCCTCCTCGCCCGGCCTGTCCCGGGCCTTCGCCCGCGGCGCCGCCGCGCGCGGGGCCGACGTCACCGAGATCGGCCTGTGCTCGACCGATCAGCTCTACTACGCCAGCGGCGCGCTGGACCTGCCCGGCGCGATGTTCACCGCCTCGCACAACCCCGCGCAGTACAACGGCATCAAGATGTGCCGGGCGGGCGCCGCCCCGGTCGGCCAGGACACCGGCCTCGCCGAGATCCGCGCCCTCGTCGAGCAGTGGCGCGACGGCGACGGCCCGGAGCCCGCGGCGGCCCCCGGCACCGTCACGCAGCGCGACGTCCTCGCCGACTACGCCGCCCACCTGCGCCGCCTCGTCGACCTCTCCGGCATCCGCCGCCTGAAGGTCGTCGTGGACGCCGGCAACGGCATGGGCGGCCACACCGTCCCCACCGTCTTCGAGGGCCTGCCCATCGACCTGGACGCCCTGTACTTCGAACTCGACGGCACCTTCCCGAACCACGAGGCCAACCCCCTGGACCCGGCGAACATCGTCGACCTCCAGGCCCGCGTCCGCGAGGTCGGCGCCGACATCGGCCTGGCCTTCGACGGCGACGCGGACCGCTGCTTCGTCGTCGACGGCAGCGGCGACCCGGTCTCCCCGTCCGCGATCACCGCCCTGGTCGCCGCCCGCGAGCTGGCCAAGCACCCCGGCGGCACGGTCATCCACAACTGCATCACCTCCTGGTCCGTCCCCGAGGTCGTCAAGGAGAACGGCGGCACGCCCGTACGCACCCGCGTCGGCCACTCCTTCATCAAGGGGGAGATGGCCAGGACCGGCGCCATCTTCGGCGGCGAACACTCCGCGCACTACTACTTCCGCGACTTCTGGAACGCCGACACCGGCATGCTCGCCGCCCTGCACGTCCTGGCGGCACTCGGCGGCCAGGAAGGACCGCTGTCCGAACTGGTCGCCCAGTACGACCGGTACGCCGCCTCCGGCGAGATCAACAGCACCGTCGACGACCAGACCGGCCGCCTCGCCGCCGTGCGGACCGCGTACGAGGGCCGGCCGGGCACCGGACTCGACGAGCTGGACGGCCTCACCGTCAGCACCGCCGACTGGTGGTTCAACCTCCGCCCCTCCAACACCGAACCCCTCCTCCGCCTGAACGTCGAGGCCCGGGACCAGGAGACGGTCGAGCGGGTGCGGGACGAGGTGCTGGAGATCGTTCGCGGGTGAAAGGCTGAGGGGGCGAGGGGGCCAGGGGCCGGGTCCTGCCCGGTCCCGCCCCGCCACCTGCGGCGCGTCCCGCCGCCCGCCCCGGCGGTACGCTGGCAGTGCCGTGTTTCCGCCGAAGGAGAAGCCCCCATGCCGGTCGACGCCAGCCTGATCGAGATCCTCGCCTGCCCGGCGTGCCACGCCCCGCTGGCGGACCGGTCGGACGCCGACCCGGCCGAGCTGCGGTGCACCGGCACGGACTGCGGCCTCGCCTACCCCGTCCGGGACGGCATCCCCGTCCTCCTGGTGGACGAGGCCCGGCGCCCCGCCTGACCCGGGCGCCGGAGCCGTCCGGACCCCACCCCGCCCGTACCGGCGATCGGAGGCAGCGCACACCATGCTCGACGAGTCCCTGTTGGACGCACCCGAAGCGCTGGCCGGCGCCGACCGCTACGGACTGCTGCGCGGCGTCGCCGAATCCGGGGCACGGGTGCGCACCGCGGCCCGCAACGCCGCCGAGTCCGGCATCGCCGACCTGCGGCCCGACGGCCGGCCCCGCACCGTCCTCGTGGCGGGCCCGGCACCGGCCGCCGCCTGCGTCGCCGACCTCTTCGGCGCCCTCGGCGGCGGCACCTGCCCGGTCACCCTCATCCGGCCCACCGGCGTCGCGGCACGGCCCGGCGCGCTGCGCTGGACCCTGCCCGGCTGGTCGGGGCCGCTCGACCTGCTGCTGATCGCCGGCCCGGACAGTGCCGACCCCGGACTCGCGCAGCTCGTCGAGCAGGCGTACCGCCGCGGCTGCTCCGTCGTCGCCGTCACCCCGGCGGGCGGGCAGCTCGCCGACGCCGTCGTCCAGGCCCGCGGCCTGTCCGTACCGCTGGCCACCACCCCGTACGACGCCGAGTTCGACGTCGAGGGCGCACCGCCCGCCGCCCCCGGCACCCTCTGGTCGCTGCTCATCCCGATGCTCGCCCTCGCCGACCGGATCGGCCTGCTCAGCGCCACCTCCGACCTGCTCGACCAGCTCGCCGACCGCCTCGACCAGGTCGCCGAACGCTGCGGCCCCGCCATCGAGACGTACTCCAACCCCGCCAAGACCCTCGCCGCCGAACTCGCCGACGCGCTCCCGCTGATCTGGACCGAGGGCACCGTCTCCGGCGCCGTCGGCCGGCACTTCGCGACCGTCCTGGCCGGACTCGCCGGCCGGCCCGCCCTCGCCGGCGAACTGCCCGAGACGATGACCACGCACGGCGCGCTGCTCGCCGGCCCGTTCGCGGCCGGCGCCGACCCGGACGACTTCTTCCGCGACCGCGTCGAACAGCCCACCGCCCTGCACGCCCGCGTCGTCCTGCTCCGCGAGGACACCCCGGGACCGCTCTCCGCCGCGCCCGCCGCCCGCGAACTGGCGCTGGAGCACGACACCCCCGTCAGCGAACTGGAACCGGCCGGCGGCAGCGCCCTGGAGAGGGCCGCCGAACTCCTCGCTGTGACGGATTTCGCCGCCGTTTACCTGGCGCTCGCCGGCACCGAGGGAGGATGAGGGGCCGGCCGCGGCCGCCGCGCGTACGAGAGACCTGAGCGCGCCCCGGCAGCAGCCCGACCGCAGACGAAGAATCAGGAAGACCGCCACATGGACCGCCTCACCAACACCGTGCGCCCCTACGCCTGGGGTTCCACCACCGCCATCCCGCAACTCCTCGGCACCGCGCCGACCGGCGAACCCCAGGCCGAGATGTGGATGGGCGCCCACCCCGGCGCCCCCTCCCGCACCGACCGCGGCGCCGGCCCGGTCACGCTGGCCGACGTCATCGCCGCGGACCCGGAAGGCGAACTCGGCCCCGACGCGGTACGCGCCTTCGGCCCCCGGCTGCCCTTCCTGCTCAAACTGCTCGCCGCCGGCTCCCCGCTGTCCCTCCAGGTCCACCCCGACCTGACCCAGGCCCAGGAGGGGTACGCGGACGAGGAGAAGCGGGGCGTCCCCGCCGACGCCCCGCACCGCAACTACAAGGACGCCAACCACAAGCCCGAACTCATCTGCGCCCTCACCCCCTTCGAAGGGCTCTGCGGCTTCCGGCACCCGGCCGAGGCCGCCACCCTCCTCGAAGAACTCGGCGTCAGCGCCCTCAAGCCGTACGCCGACATCCTGCGCGCCGCCCCGGAGGACGCCGCACTGCGCGAAGTCCTCACCGCCGTACTGGGCGCAGACCGGGACGAGACGGCCGAAATCGTCGAGCAGGCCGCGACCGCCGCCCGGCGCCTGGCCGGCGAAGGCGGCCCGTACGCCGACGCCTACGCCGCGTACGCCGCCATCGCCCACCACTACCCGGGCGACCCCGGCGTGCTCGCCGCCATGCTCCTCAACCACGTACGGCTGCAGCCCGGCGAAGCGCTCTTCCTGGGCGCCGGCATCCCGCACGCCTACCTCGGCGGCCTCGGCGTGGAACTGATGGCCAACTCCGACAACGTGCTGCGCTGCGGCCTGACCCCCAAACACGTGGACGTACCGGAACTGCTGCGGGTGGTCCGCTTCGCACCCCGCGACGCGGGGGTGCTGCGGCCGGAGGAGGCCACGGCGTCGGGCGAGGAGGTCTACGAGACCCCGACCGACGAGTTCCGGCTCTCCCGCTTCGTGCTGGCACCCGGCGGTCCGGCCCGCACGCTCGACGACCGCACTCCGCAGATTCTGCTGTGCACGGCGGGGGCGGTCGCGCTGCATGCGGTCGGCGCGGGTTCGGCGGGCGGTTCCGGCTTCCGTACGGGCGCGGGTTCCCGTACGGGCGCGGGTTCCCCCGCGGACGCGGGTTCTCGTACGGGCGCGGGTTCTCGTACGGACCTGACGCTCGCGCCCGGCGAGTCGGCCTTCGTGCCGGCCGGCGAGCGCGTGGAACTGACGGGAGAGGGAACGATTTTCCGGGCGACGGTGGCGCTCTGACGGCAGTCCGGGGGAGCCCCGGAGCCGGTCCCGTACCGGTCTGACACCGCTCCGGGGGCGCCCCGTGCGCGCCCCGGCGGGCGGGCTGCAACAATGACCCGCCTAAAGGGCTCGTAAAGAGGGCCCTCGGAGCGGCCTCGGAGCAGGCTGCGCACCGCAGCCGGTCGACGGAAGGGACATGCGCCACCCATGAGTGCATCAGGCGGTACCAAGGCGATCGTCGCGGCGCTGGGCGCCAACCTGGCGATCGCGGCGGCGAAGTTCGTGGCCTTCGCCTTCAGCGGGTCGTCCTCGATGCTGGCCGAAGGCGTCCACTCCGTCGCCGACTCCGGCAACCAGGGACTCCTGCTCCTCGGCGGCAAGAAGGCCAAGCGCGCCGCCACCGAGGAACACCCCTTCGGCTACGGCCGCGAGCGCTACATCTACGGCTTCCTGGTCTCCATCGTCCTGTTCACCATCGGTGGCGTCTTCGCCCTGTACGAGGGCTACGAGAAGATCCACGACCCGCACGAGCTGGACAACTGGGTCTGGCCGGTCGGCGTCCTGGTATTCGCGATCATCGCCGAGGGCTTCTCCTTCCGTACGGCCATCAAGGAGTCCAACGAACTGCGCGGCAAGCAGACCTGGCCCCAGTTCGTCCGCCGCGCCAAGGCCCCCGAACTCCCCGTCGTCCTCCTGGAGGACTTCGGCGCCCTCGTCGGCCTGGTGCTGGCGCTCGGCGGCGTCGGCCTCACCCTCGCCACCGGCAACGGCGTGTGGGACGGCATCGGCACCATGTGCATCGGCGCCCTCCTCGTCCTGATCGCCCTGGTCCTCGCCGCCGAGACCAAGTCGCTGCTGCTGGGCGAGGCGGCCGGCCCCGAGCAGGTCGCCAAGATCCGCGCGGCCGTGGCCGACGGCGACACCGTCACCCGCGTCATCCACATGCGTACCCTCCACCTCGGCCCGGAAGAACTCCTCGTCGCCGCCAAGGTCGCCGTCCAGCACGACGACACGGCCAAGGAGGTCGCCGACGCGATCAACGCCGCCGAGGACCGGATCCGCGCGGCCGTCCCGATCGCCCGCGTGATCTACCTCGAACCCGACATCTACCACGAGACCGCCGCCGCCTCGGGCGACAACCCGGCCAGGACAGCGGGCGGGGCCTGAGGGCTGGGCCCTTTCGTACGGGAGCCCTCTCGTACGGCCTGGCCTTCTTGTACGGCCTGGCCTTCTTGTACGGCAGGGACTTCTTTCTTGTATGGCAGGGACTGCTTGTCGGCAGGACTGCTTGTACGGCAGAGCCCCGCACCTGAAGTGGTGCGGGGCCCTGTTGTTTCTCGGCGCGGATCGCTCTGGCGGCTGCGGTCGGGCCGCTCTGATCCGGCCGCTACGGCCGGGCTGCTGTGGCCGTTTTCGACCGGACTGCTGTGGCCGCTCCGGGCTGATCGCTGGGGCCGGGCCGCTGCGTGCTCCGGGCCGATCGCTGCGGCCGGACCGCTGCGTGGTCCGGCCCGATCGCTGGGGCCGGACCGGCCGCTTTGTCCGGGCTTCCGGCTGTCCGACTGTCCGGCTGTCCGGTTACCCCACCTCGCTCAGCACCCGCAGGATCGCCGTCACGTCCGGCGCGCCCTGCAGCCGCGCCCGGAAGTCCGCGTCCATCAGCTTCCGCGACAGCAGCGCCAGGATGCGCAGATGCTCGTCACCGGCGGCGGCCTCCGGCACCGAGATCATGAACACCAGCTTGGCGCGCGTACCGTCCAGCGAGTCCCAGTCGATGCCCTCGCCCGAACGCGCGAAGCCGACGACAGGCGCGGTCACCGCGTCCGTCTTGGCGTGCGGGATGGCGATCTCCTCGCCGAGACCGGTGGTGCCCTGCGCCTCCCGCGCCAGCGCCACCCGCACCAGCTCGTCGACGTCCCGCACCTTGCCGGTACGCGCCGCGAGTTCCGCCATCTCCCGGATCGCGGCCTCCTTGCCGTCGGCGGCCAGCCGTACCTTCACGGTCTCCCGCGTCACATACCCGGAAAGCACCACACCTTCCGGCCCTTCACCTTCCGGCCCTTCACCTTCCGGTCCACCACCTTTCGGCTCCACACCGTCCACCTCCTCAGCGGCCGGTTCCTCGCCCGCACCGAGCGGACTCCCGTCCGAGGTGTTTCCGCGTGTGATGTTTCCGTCCGAGGTGCTTTCGCCTGTGGTGCTTCCGCCTGTGGTGCTTCCGTCCGGCGCGTCCGTACCTGGCGAGCCGCCCTTCGGGGTGCTCCGCTCCGCGGCCCCACCGGTCGAGCCGCCACGCTTCCCCGCACGGCCGGGCCCTTCCCCGGCACCGGTCTCCGTACGGGGCGCCGCCCCCGCTTCCGTAACGGCGGCCGCCGCACTCCCGCCCGTCATGGCCTCCGCCGATGCACCCCCACCAGGCGCTTCTTCACCTCTCGCCTCACCGGCCGCAGAGTTCCCGGCTCCAGCACTCTCAGCCGCACCGTTCCGGACCTCAGGGCTTCCGGCCCCAGCGCTCTTACGGGCCTCGTCCGCTGCCACACTGCCCCCGACCCCGGCGTTCTCAGCCGCACCGTTCCGGGCCTCAGGGCTTCCGGCTCCAGCGCTCTTACGGGCCTCGTCCGCTGCCGCACTGCCCCCGCCCCCGGCCCTCTCGTCCCCGGCCCTCTCGGCCGCCGCGACTCCGGCCGCCCCGACCGCCATACCTCCGGTCGCCCCGGCCGCCACCGTCCCGTCCGCCAAGGCCCCGGCCGCGCCGACGCCGGCTAGGGCCCGTTCCGGCTCCGCTCCCGTGCCCGGCCCTGCGCCCGTGCCCGACCCAGGTCCCGAAGCCGCCCCGGCGTTCTCGGTACCCCCGATGCCCCCAGCGACCCCAGCGCCCCCAGCGACCCCAGCGACCCCGGCCACGTCGGCCACGCCAGTGACCCCAGCCGCCCCGGCCTCTCCAGCCGCCGCGCGCCCCTTCTGCCGCTCCGCCACATCCACCAGCGCGACCGTCGTCAGCGCCGTCACGACCGATCCGGCCGCCACCGCCACGAAGAACATCGGTACCCCGCCGACCGCGCCGAGGATCGCCACGATCGGTCCGCCGTGCGGCACCGCGTCCGTCACCCCGGCCATCCCGGCCACCGCTCCGGCGACCGCGCCGCCCAGCATGTTCGCGGGGATGACCTGTGCGGGCCGGGCCGCCGCGAACGGGATCGCGCCCTCCGATATGCCGAACAGGCCCATGAAGAGCGACGCCATGCCGGTCTCCCGCTCCTGGTCGGAGTACAGGCGCCGGCGGATCAGCGTGGCCAGGCCCTGGCCGAGCGGCATCACCGGGATCGCGGCGGCGCACATGCCCATGACGGTCTGGTTGCCGGTCGCGATCAGCCCGGTGCCGAAGAGGAACGCCGTCTTGTTGACCGGCCCGCCCATGTCGAACGCGATCATCAGGCCGAGGACCGCGCCGAGCGCGATCGCGCTGGTGCCCGTCATCCCGCTGAGCCAGCCCGTCAGGTGCGTGAACACCCACGAGATCGGCTTGCCGAGGACGTAGATGAAGAACAGCCCGAGCACCGCCGTCGAGACGATCGGGATCACGATGATCGGCATGATCGGCCGGACGAACCGGGGAACCCTGACCTTCTTGATCCACATGACCAGGTACCCGGCCAGGAAGCCCGTGACGATCGCCCCGATGAACCCGGCGCCCGCCTTGGAGTCGTACAGCTCGCCGGTGTTGGCTATCCAGCCGCCGATCATGCCCGGCACCAGCGCGGGCCGGTCCCCGATCGCGTACGCGATGTAGCCGGAGAGGACCGGCACCATGAGCTGGAACCCGATGGTGCCGATGTCGTTGACGTGCGCCCAGAAGGTGCCCTCCGGGATGACCAGGCCCTTCGGCGTCGCCTCCCCGCCGACCGCCAGGGACAGCGCCAGCAGCAGGCCGCCGACCACGACGAACGGGATCATGTAACTGACACCGTTCATCAGCGCCTTGTACGCGAGGCTGCGCTCCTTCCCCCGGGAACCACCGGCCCCGGCCCCACCACTCCTGCCGGTCCGCGCCCCGGCTCCACCGCCCCCACCCGGCCGCGCCCCGGCCGTACTCCTGCCACCCGGACCACCTCCGGTTCCCGCTCCGGCCCTGCCCCCGGCACCGAGCCCGGCTCCGCCGCCGCCCCGGGCCCCGCCCCAGCCGCCGGCCCCGGCTGCGTACCCGGCCCCGGCGGCACCCCCCTCCGCACCGTCCCCTTCCGTACCGTCCCCTTCCGTACCGTCCTCCTCCGCACCGTAGCCACCCGCACCGTCGGCCCCCGAGCCGTAACTCTCCGCCCCGTACACCGGCGCGCTGAGCACCCGCCCGATCAGTTCCTCCGGATGGCGGATGCCCTCGGCCACGCCCACCACCAGCAGCCTCTTGCCGACGAAGCGCGCCGGGTCGACGTCCTTGTCGGCGGCGATGATGACGCCGTCGGCGTGTCTGACATCGTTGTCGGACAGGACGTTCTCGGCGCCGATCGACCCCTGTGTCTCCACCTTCATCGCATGGCCGAGCGACTCGGCGGCCTGGGTCAGCTTCTCGGCAGCCATGTACGTGTGGGCTATGCCGGTCGGGCAGGCGGTCACTGCGAGCAGCTTCAGCCCTTGCCCGCCCGTTCCCGCGCCCTTGGGGGGATCGGCTGGACTGATGGTCACGTGGCTCTCCTAACGGACGTGCGCGCGAGGCGACATGCGACGGTCCTCGCGCTCCCCGCATCCTGCAATACGGAGGGGCGGGTGCAAAGTGCCCCACGCCACTCCGCGACGGGCCGACACCTCGCCACCCGCCCCCACCCACTCGCCACCCGCGCCCCCGCCTCCCGCGTCCGCCTTCCGCACCCGCGTACCCACCACCTGCGTCCATGCGTCCACCTCCCGTGTTCGCGCACCCACCACCTGCGTCCATGCGTCCGCATTTCGCGTCCGCGCACCCACCACCCGCGCCCACACGCCCGCCTTCCGTACCCGAGCTTCCGCCTCCCGCACCACGCACCCGCCACCCTCACCCACGCCTCCCCTCACCCACGCCCCGCCACCCGCGCCCACGCGCCCACACGCCCGCCTTCCGCACCCGCGCGTCCGCCTCCCGCACCACGCACCACGCACCCTCACCCACGCCTCCCCTCACCCACGCCCCGCGCCCACCACCCACGCCCCCGCGTCCACCACCCGCGCCCGCGCCCACGCCCCCACCACCTGCGCACCCGTACCCGCCGCCGCTGCCCGCACCGCGGCCGTCGGCCGCGAACCCCGCCGCCCGTACGCATTTTCCTAGGGCGGGCTGGGGTTCCAGGGGGCGATCGGTGTAGATTCGTGCCCAGTGCCAGACGTCGCTGCTGATGGCGGTCGGGCGGTCCGCCCCGCGGACCGGCCGAGGGAGAGAGGGCCTCCGACGGACTGCGCTGCGGCCAGGGGAGAGGTGTGTCCGCCCACGCGGAACCGCCCGTACGGTATGCCGTCCCGGACGGTGTTCCGCTCATGCGGTACGTCCGCCCGCGCGACACTCCGGGCGGCGACGTCCCCACCTGCCCGCGCCGCAGACTGCCAGCCAACCACCCTCGACCCCGGGAGCAACCCGAATGTCGACCGCAGCCAACAGCCAGGACTTCAAGGTCGCCGACCTGTCCCTCGCCGCCTTCGGCCGCAAGGAGATCACCCTCGCCGAGCACGAGATGCCCGGCCTGATGGCGATCCGCAAGGAGTACGCCGCCGCGCAGCCGCTGGCCGGCGCCCGCGTCACCGGCTCGCTGCACATGACCGTGCAGACCGCCGTGCTGATCGAGACCCTCACCGCTCTCGGCGCCGAGGTCCGCTGGGCCTCCTGCAACATCTTCTCCACCCAGGACCACGCCGCGGCCGCCATCGCGGTCGGCCCGAACGGCACCCCCGAGAACCCGCAGGGCGTCCCGGTCTTCGCCTGGAAGGGCGAGACGCTCGAAGAGTACTGGTGGTGCACGGAGCAGGCGCTGACCTGGCCGAACTCGCCCACCGGCGGCCCGAACATGATCCTCGACGACGGCGGGGACGCCACGCTCCTGGTCCACCAGGGCGTCGAGTACGAGAAGGACGGCAAGGCCCCCGCCGTCGAGACCGCGGAGAACGACGAGCACCGCGCGGTCCTGCAGCTCCTCAACCGCACCCTCGCCGAGTCCCCGCAGAAGTGGACCAAGCTGGCGTCGGAGATCCGCGGTGTCACCGAGGAGACCACCACCGGCGTGCACCGTCTCTACGAGATGCAGCGCGACGGCAAGCTGCTCTTCCCGGCGATCAACGTGAACGACGCCGTCACCAAGTCGAAGTTCGACAACAAGTACGGCTGCCGCCACTCCCTGATCGACGGCATCAACCGCGCCACCGACACCCTCATCGGCGGCAAGACCGCCGTCGTCTGCGGCTACGGCGACGTCGGCAAGGGCTGCGCCGAGTCGCTGCGCGGCCAGGGCGCCCGCGTGATCATCACCGAGATCGACCCGATCTGCGCGCTGCAGGCCGCGATGGACGGCTACCAGGTCACCACCCTGGACGAGGTCGTCGAGACCGCCGACATCTTCGTCACCACGACGGGCAACAAGGACATCATCATGGCCTCCGACATGGCCAAGATGAAGCACCAGGCCATCGTCGGCAACATCGGCCACTTCGACAACGAGATCGACATGGCCGGCCTCGCCGCCATCGACGGCATCGTCAAGGACGAGGTCAAGCCGCAGGTCCACACCTGGACCTTCCCCGACGGCAAGGTCCTGATCGTCCTGTCCGAGGGCCGCCTGCTCAACCTCGGCAACGCGACCGGCCACCCCTCCTTCGTGATGTCCAACTCCTTCGCGGACCAGACCCTGGCCCAGATCGAGCTGTTCACCAAGCCGGCGGAGTACCCCACCGACGTCTACGTGCTGCCCAAGCACCTGGACGAGAAGGTCGCCCGCCTCCACCTGGACGCCCTCGGCGTCAAGCTCACGACCCTGCGCCCCGAGCAGGCCGCCTACATCGGCGTCACGGTCGAGGGCCCGTACAAGTCCGACCACTACCGCTACTGATCCCCGCGCGCCCGGTGCCCGCCCCGCCACCGCGACCATCGGGCACCACCACCGGCAGCCGGTGATCCAGGCCCCCGCCCAGCACCACGGCGGGGGCCTGACCCGTACCACCGGACCCGACCAAGGACCCCCATGCCCCGCGGCCGCTACTCCCTCCACGACCCGCACGATCACACCCCCCTCGGCGAAGAACACTTCCACTGCGCCACCGGCCCCTCCGGCTGGCGCTACGTCTCCCAGCTCACCACCCCCTCCGGAGACCACGCGGGCTCCGTCGACCTCACCCTCGACGACCTCGGCCGCCCCATCCGCCTCGAACTCCACGCCGGCGGCTGGCAGGTACGCGGCGCCGCCCTGGAAGGCGTCACCTGGGTCCGCACCGACCCGACCGGCGCCCACGCCACCGAAGGCAACGTCCCCGCCCACGCCTTCACCGGCGCGTCCCCCGCCTTTCTCGTCGCCACCGCCCGGCTGCTGCGCCCCGCCCCCGGCACCGGAGCCGTCCGCACCCGCCTCGTGGCCTTCACACCCCCCGTCCTCGCACCCCGCACGCTCGACCAGTCCTGGGCCTTGGTGAACAGGACAGCACACCCCACTGACAACGGCCCGCTGACCGCGGACGAATACCAGGTCAACGACCTGGAGACCGGTGAACAGCACGCCGTCCACCTCGCCGGCGACGTCGTCCTGTCGGCCCCCGGCATCGAACTCGAAGACCTGGATACCCCACCCTCGGCCTTCACCTGACCGCCGACACTCACCACCCCGCACCGCACGGCGGCCGCCCCTCGTACCCCGCGTGCGGCATACCCGCCGCCCCCTCGGCCTCGTCACCGTCCCGCCGCGCCCGGCCCCGCCCTCACACCGGCGGCGTGAACCCCGTACGCCGCGCCCGGCTGCCCGCCGCCCCGCTCCCGTCTCCGTCCTCGTTTACGTCCCCGGACCCGGCCTCCCCAGCCCCGGACCCAGCCTTTCCGCCCCCGACTTCCCTGGCCCGAACAGCATCCTCCCCGGCGCTCACACCACCCTGCTCCGCCACCGGCACCACGTACGACGCCGCCACCTGCGACGCCCCCGACCCGTCCGCCCCGCGCCCGTAGCCAGTACCTCCGTACGCCTCACCCCCGTACACGCCACTCCCGTACGGCCCTCCATAGGCACCCTCGTACGGACCTCCATACGCACCCCCCTGCCCGGCAGCCACCGGACCCGGAGCCCCCAACGGAGCCCCGAACGCCCGCTGTGCCTCCCGCGTCTGCCGCTCACCCGTCACCGCGGCCAGATACAGCGCCGGATACATCCCCGCCGGCACCGACGCCCCGGTCCAGCCGCACAGATCCGCCGCCAGCCGAGCCCCCATCGCCCCGCCGACCTGCGGATCGAGCTGCCCTATTCGGCTCAGGTACTGGCGCACCGTGAGCCACCAGCCGTCCGGAACCCGCGACAGGTCCAGCGCGCCGAGTTCCGCCGCCAGCCAGGGCGGCGGGGGCGGCAGCGCGGGCATCCCACGCGGGGTGGGTATCCGCTCCCGTACGACGACGGTGCCCGCGAACACGTCACCGAGCCGCCGCCCCCTGGCCGAGACCAGCGAGGCGATGCACGCCACCACCCCCATCGTCAGCACGATCTCCACCGCACCCAGCGCACCGCGCACCAACGCGTGCCGGAACCGGACCGGCCCGCCGTCCTCACGCACCACCCGCAGCCCGCACACCAGCTTCCCGAGCGACCGGCCGTGACTCAGCGTCTCCACCACGATCGGCACCCCGACCAGCACCAGCACGAACAACGCCACCGACACCGCGGCCCGCGCCGCCTCGTCCATGGACGCCGTGGCGCTGAGCAGCAGCAGCGACACCAGCACATAGGCACTCCAGGTCACCGCGAGATCGACGAGGACCGCCAGCGCCCGGCTCGGCAACCGGGCCGGCCGCAGCCCGAGTACCACCGCCTCGCCCGTCACGAGCTCGTTCACCTGCGCCGCCCTTCCTTGCCCCACCTCGTACCGGTCCGTTCCCGAACCGCCGCCCGCCCCATGGCCGACCGGGCCAGTCTGCCAAGCTGACGGCACAGTCACCTCACGGCCGCCGCCAGGAGCTGAATCCATGGACCTCGATGTCTTCGTAAGGGCCCACCGCGCCGAGTGGGACCGGCTCGAAGAACTGCTGCGCCGTAAACGCCGCCTCACCGGCGCCGAGGCCGACGAACTGATCACCCTCTACCAGCGCACCACCACCCACCTGTCCCTCCTCCAGGCCAGCGCCCCCGACCCCGCTCTTACGGGACGTCTCACCTCCCTCGTGGCGCGCGCCCGCAGTACGGTCACCGGCGCGCGCAAGGCATCCTGGCGCGACGCCGCCCGTTTCTTCACGGCGTCGTTCCCCGCCGCGGTCTACCGCCTGCGCCACTGGTGGGTGCCGACGGCCCTGCTCTCCACCGCGGTCGGCGCGCTCATCGCCTGGTGGATCGCCACCCACCCCGAGGTCCAGGCCGCCATCGGCGCCCCCGAAGACCTGCGCGCCATGACCCGCCCCGGCGGGGAGTACGAGACGTACTACTCCAGTCACCCCGCCGCGTCCTTCGCAGCCCAGGTGTGGACGAACAACGCGCAGGCGGTCGCCCTGTGCCTGGTCCTGGGAGCCTTCCTCGGCCTGCCCGTCTTCTGGGTGCTCTTCCAGAACATGCTCAACCTGGGCGTCGGCCTCGGCCTGATGGCGTCGGCCGGCCGGCTCGACTCCTTCCTCGGCCTCCTCCTCCCGCACGGCCTCCTGGAACTCACCGCGGTCTTCGTCGCCGCCGGCATCGGCCTGCGCCTGGGATGGACGGTCATCGACCCCGGCCCACGCACCCGCCGCAACGCCCTCGCCGAAGAGGGCCGCTCCGCCCTCGGCGTGGCCGTCGGCCTGGCCGCCGTACTGTTCGTGTCGGGCGTCCTCGAAGGCTTCGTCACCCCGTCCGGCCTGCCCACCTCGGCCCGCATCTCCATCGGCGTCGTCGCCGAGCTGGCCTTTCTCGCGTACGTGTACGCTCTCGGCGGCCGTGCCGTCCGATCAGGCGAAACGGGGGATGTCGACGAGGCGGACCGCGAGGCACCCGTACCGACCGCGGCCTGATGTGCGCGCGACCCCGCTGACCTGCTAATCTCCTCATCTCCCCAAGATGTCCGTTGACACGGGCAGGGCGGGGAGGTAGATTCGAACGGTTGCCACGGACTAGACATGTTCGAGCGCAACGGTTAGTCTCTCGTCTGCTTCGGTCGGAACATCGATTCCGCGAAGCACCCCCGAATCTTTATCCGGAAAACGTTCTCCGATTTCAGGTCGGCATAACGCTTCTGATAAAGTCGGAACAGCCGAAAGGCAAACCCCTCCGACAATCATCGGAAACGAATTAGGACCGGAAACGGACCGCAAGTCGGATCTGATAGAGTCGGAAAGGCCGAAAAGCGAAAGTCGGACGGCCGCCCCGCTCCAGCAGGGAGCCGGAAACGGAAAGCGGAAACGCCGAACGGATCTGGTAAGGTTGGAACCGCGAAGAAGCCGAAAGGCCGAAACGCACCGGCGGAAATCAGGACCGCGAGGATCTGATAGAGTCGGAAACGCAAGACCGAAGGGAAGCGCCCGGAGAGCCTGGTGAAACAGGCACAAAGGAAGCGTCCGTTCCTTGAGAACTCAACAGCGTGCCAAAAATCAACGCCAGATATGTTGATACCCCGTCCACCGGCACACGCCGGAGGATGAGGTTCCTTTGAAAAGCCCACCAGCACCCGAGCGGTGCGGGTGGCACACACAGCGAGGACGCTGTGAACGGGAAGCCTATTCCGCTTCCTGTTCCGCTCTCGTGTGTTACCGGGAGATCCCGGAAACATTCACGGAGAGTTTGATCCTGGCTCAGGACGAACGCTGGCGGCGTGCTTAACACATGCAAGTCGAACGATGAACCTCCTTCGGGAGGGGATTAGTGGCGAACGGGTGAGTAACACGTGGGCAATCTGCCCTGCACTCTGGGACAAGCCCTGGAAACGGGGTCTAATACCGGATACGACACGGGATCGCATGATCTCCGTGTGGAAAGCTCCGGCGGTGCAGGATGAGCCCGCGGCCTATCAGCTTGTTGGTGGGGTAATGGCCTACCAAGGCGACGACGGGTAGCCGGCCTGAGAGGGCGACCGGCCACACTGGGACTGAGACACGGCCCAGACTCCTACGGGAGGCAGCAGTGGGGAATATTGCACAATGGGCGCAAGCCTGATGCAGCGACGCCGCGTGAGGGATGACGGCCTTCGGGTTGTAAACCTCTTTCAGCAGGGAAGAAGCGCAAGTGACGGTACCTGCAGAAGAAGCGCCGGCTAACTACGTGCCAGCAGCCGCGGTAATACGTAGGGCGCAAGCGTTGTCCGGAATTATTGGGCGTAAAGAGCTCGTAGGCGGCTTGTCACGTCGGATGTGAAAGCCCGGGGCTTAACCCCGGGTCTGCATTCGATACGGGCAGGCTAGAGTTCGGTAGGGGAGATCGGAATTCCTGGTGTAGCGGTGAAATGCGCAGATATCAGGAGGAACACCGGTGGCGAAGGCGGATCTCTGGGCCGATACTGACGCTGAGGAGCGAAAGCGTGGGGAGCGAACAGGATTAGATACCCTGGTAGTCCACGCCGTAAACGTTGGGAACTAGGTGTGGGCGACATTCCACGTCGTCCGTGCCGCAGCTAACGCATTAAGTTCCCCGCCTGGGGAGTACGGCCGCAAGGCTAAAACTCAAAGGAATTGACGGGGGCCCGCACAAGCGGCGGAGCATGTGGCTTAATTCGACGCAACGCGAAGAACCTTACCAAGGCTTGACATACACCGGAAAACCCTGGAGACAGGGTCCCCCTTGTGGTCGGTGTACAGGTGGTGCATGGCTGTCGTCAGCTCGTGTCGTGAGATGTTGGGTTAAGTCCCGCAACGAGCGCAACCCTTGTTCTGTGTTGCCAGCATGCCCTTCGGGGTGATGGGGACTCACAGGAGACTGCCGGGGTCAACTCGGAGGAAGGTGGGGACGACGTCAAGTCATCATGCCCCTTATGTCTTGGGCTGCACACGTGCTACAATGGCCGGTACAATGAGCTGCGATACCGCGAGGTGGAGCGAATCTCAAAAAGCCGGTCTCAGTTCGGATTGGGGTCTGCAACTCGACCCCATGAAGTCGGAGTCGCTAGTAATCGCAGATCAGCATTGCTGCGGTGAATACGTTCCCGGGCCTTGTACACACCGCCCGTCACGTCACGAAAGTCGGTAACACCCGAAGCCGGTGGCCCAACCCCTTGTGGGAGGGAATCGTCGAAGGTGGGACTGGCGATTGGGACGAAGTCGTAACAAGGTAGCCGTACCGGAAGGTGCGGCTGGATCACCTCCTTTCTAAGGAGCACTTCTTACCAACTTCGGTTGGTCAGAGGCCAGAACATCGGCGAATGTCCGGTGCTGGTTGCTCATGGGTGGAACGTTGACTACTCGGCACACTTGACTCAACTGTCACTAGTACTGCTTCGGCGTGGAACGTGTCAGTGGGGCGAGGGTGTCGGGCACGCTGTTGGGTGTCTGAGGGCACGGACCAAGGGTCTGTACCTTCAAACGCCGGCCCCGGTAAAGGCCTGCTTCGGCGGGTTGTGACGGGTGGCTGGTCGTTGCTTGAGAACTGCACAGTGGACGCGAGCATCTGTGGCCAAGTTTTTAAGGGCGCACGGTGGATGCCTTGGCACCAGGAACCGATGAAGGACGTGGGAGGCCACGATAGGCCCCGGGGAGCTGTCAACCGAGCTTTGATCCGGGGGTGTCCGAATGGGGAAACCCGGCAGTCGTCATGGGCTGTCACCCATACCTGAACACATAGGGTATGTGGAGGGAACGCGGGGAAGTGAAACATCTCAGTACCCGCAGGAAGAGAAAACAACCGTGATTCCGGGAGTAGTGGCGAGCGAAACTGGATGAGGCCAAACCAGTCACGTGTGATACCCGGCAGGGGTTGCGTGGTTGGGGTTGTGGGAGTTCTCTTGACCGGTCTGCCGGCCGGTCGGCGAGTCAGAAACCGTTGATGTAGGCGAAGGACATGCGAAAGGTCCGGCGTAGAGGGTAAGACCCCCGTAGCTGAAACGTCAGCGGCTCGTTTGAGAACCACCCAAGTAGCACGGGGCCCGTGAAATCCCGTGTGAATCTGGCGGGACCACCCGCTAAGCCTAAATATTCCCTGGTGACCGATAGCGGATAGTACCGTGAGGGAATGGTGAAAAGTACCGCGGGAGCGGAGTGAAATAGTACCTGAAACCGTGTGCCTACAAGCCGTGGGAGCGTCGCGCAAGAACTTGTTCTTGCGTCGTGACTGCGTGCCTTTTGAAGAATGAGCCTGCGAGTTTGCGGTATGTTGCGAGGTTAACCCGTGTGGGGAAGCCGTAGCGAAAGCGAGTCCGAAGAGGGCGTTGAGTAGCGTGCCCAAGACCCGAAGCGGAGTGATCTAGCCATGGGCAGGTTGAAGCGGAGGTAAGACTTCGTGGAGGACCGAACCCACCAGGGTTGAAAACCTGGGGGATGACCTGTGGTTAGGGGTGAAAGGCCAATCAAACTCCGTGATAGCTGGTTCTCCCCGAAATGCATTTAGGTGCAGCGTCGTGTGTTTCTTGCCGGAGGTAGAGCACTGGATAGGCGATGGGCCCTACCGGGTTACTGACCTTAGCCAAACTCCGAATGCCGGTAAGTGAGAGCGCGGCAGTGAGACTGTGGGGGATAAGCTCCATGGTCGAGAGGGAAACAGCCCAGAGCATCGACTAAGGCCCCTAAGCGTGTGCTAAGTGGGAAAGGATGTGGAGTCGCAGAGACAACCAGGAGGTTGGCTTAGAAGCAGCCATCCTTGAAAGAGTGCGTAATAGCTCACTGGTCAAGTGATTCCGCGCCGACAATGTAGCGGGGCTCAAGCACACCGCCGAAGTCGTGTCATTGCAGTACATACTCCTAACGGGGACTGTGATGGGTAGGGGAGCGTCGTGTGCCGGGTGAAGCAGCACCGGAAGGTAGTTGTGGACGGTTCACGAGTGAGAATGCAGGCATGAGTAGCGATACACACGTGGGAAACGTGTGCGCCGATTGACTAAGGGTTCCTGGGTCAAGCTGATCTGCCCAGGGTAAGTCGGGACCTAAGGCGAGGCCGACAGGCGTAGTCGATGGACAACCGGTTGATATTCCGGTACCCGCTTTGAAGCGCCAAACATCGAATCAGGCGATGCTAAGTCCGTGAAGCCGCCCTGAGCTCTTCGGAGCGTAGGGGAGTGGTGGAGCCGACGAACCAGACTTGTAGTAGGTGAGTGATGGGGTGACGCAGGAAGGTAGTCCAGCCCGGGCGGTGGTTGTCCCGGGGTAAGGGTGTAGCCCGTGCGGTAGGCAAATCCGTCGCACGTTAAGGGTGAGACCTGATGCCGAGCCGATTGTGGTGAAGTGGATGATCCTATGCTGTCGAGAAAAGCCTCTAGCGAGTTTCATGGCGGCCCGTACCCTAAACCGACTCAGGTGGTCAGGTAGAGAATACCGAGGCGTTCGGGTGAACTATGGTTAAGGAACTCGGCAAAATGCCCCCGTAACTTCGGGAGAAGGGGGGCCATTGCTGGTGATGAGTCTTGCACTCTGAGCTGGTGGTGGCCGCAGAGACCAGCGAGAAGCGACTGTTTACTAAAAACACAGGTCCGTGCGAAGCCGTAAGGCGATGTATACGGACTGACGCCTGCCCGGTGCTGGAACGTTAAGGGGACCGGTTAGCTCTGTTTCGACAGGGCGAAGCTGAGAACTTAAGCGCCAGTAAACGGCGGTGGTAACTATAACCATCCTAAGGTAGCGAAATTCCTTGTCGGGTAAGTTCCGACCTGCACGAATGGCGTAACGACTTCTCGACTGTCTCAACCATAGGCCCGGTGAAATTGCACTACGAGTAAAGATGCTCGTTTCGCGCAGCAGGACGGAAAGACCCCGGGACCTTTACTATAGCTTGATATTGGTGTTCGGTTCGGCTTGTGTAGGATAGGTGGGAGACTGTGAACTCGTCACGCCAGTGGCGGGGGAGTCGTTGTTGAAATACCACTCTGGTCGTGCTGGATGTCTAACCTGGGTCCGTGATCCGGATCAGGGACAGTGTCTGGTGGGTAGTTTAACTGGGGCGGTTGCCTCCTAAAGAGTAACGGAGGCGCCCAAAGGTTCCCTCAGCCTGGTTGGCAATCAGGTGTTGAGTGTAAGTGCACAAGGGAGCTTGACTGTGAGACTGACGGGTCGAGCAGGTACGAAAGTAGGGACTAGTGATCCGGCGGTGGCTTGTGGAAGCGCCGTCGCTCAACGGATAAAAGGTACCCCGGGGATAACAGGCTGATCTTCCCCAAGAGTCCATATCGACGGGATGGTTTGGCACCTCGATGTCGGCTCGTCGCATCCTGGGGCTGGAGTCGGTCCCAAGGGTTGGGCTGTTCGCCCATTAAAGCGGTACGCGAGCTGGGTTTAGAACGTCGTGAGACAGTTCGGTCCCTATCCGCTGTGCGCGTAGGAGTCTTGAGAAGGGCTGTCCCTAGTACGAGAGGACCGGGACGGACGAACCTCTGGTGTGCCAGTTGTCCTGCCAAGGGCATGGCTGGTTGGCTACGTTCGGAAAGGATAACCGCTGAAAGCATCTAAGCGGGAAGCCTGCTTCGAGATGAGGGCTCCCTCCTCCTTGAGAGGGTAAGGCTCCCAGTAGACGACTGGGTTGATAGGCCAGATATGGAAGCCCGGTAACGGGTGGAGTTGACTGGTACTAATAGGCCGAGGGCTTGTCCTCAGTTGCTCGCGTCCACTGTGTTAGTTCTGAAGTAACGAACTCGCCTTGTCGGCTGGAGTTGTTATCTTCATAGTGTTTCGGTGGTCATAGCGTTAGGGAAACGCCCGGTTACATTTCGAACCCGGAAGCTAAGCCTTTCAGCGCCGATGGTACTGCAGGGGGGACCCTGTGGGAGAGTAGGACGCCGCCGAACTCCTTTTGATAGTGGAAAGCCCCGCACCGTATGGTGCGGGGCTTTCTGCGTTTGTGCCCCGGCGCTGACGGGGGCTGGGCGCTCCGCGCCGTATTCGACCATGCCTATGCCACGCCACGCCACGTCCACGATCGCGACCAAGGCCCTGCCAGGCTCACCAGCAGGGCCTTTCGTGTGTGCGGATGCCGACCGGAGCCGGCGCGGACTCCGTACCGCGAGCAGCCCTGCGGTCAGCGGCCTGCCGACCCCGGGCGAGCCGCGCCGTGCCTACGGCACTGAGTGCCCGGCCCGGGGCCGTGCGCCTATGCCCCGTAACAACCTTGATCCGTACAGCCTGGGCACAGGGGCCAGCGGCTAGGCGGGGGGCGGGAGAAGAGCTGATGCTCCGGACCGCCTGCAGTCGGCGGCCCCTACAGTCGGCCGGAAGCCTTGAGAGACAGATACGCGTCCGCGAGGTCGGGGGCGAGGCGGGCCGGGGTGGAGTCGATGACCGTGATGCCGAGGCGGCGCAGGCGGTCCGCGCTGCGGTGACGGGCCGCGCGCGTCTGCTCGGCTGCGGCTGCGGCGTATACGGCCTGCGGGGTGTGGCGGGCGGCGGCCATTTCCTCGATACGGGGATCTGCCACCGCGGCGACGATGATCTCGTTGCGCTGGGTGAGGCCGGGGAGGACGGGCAGCAAGCCCTCCTCGACCGGGGCCGTGTCCAGGCCGGTGAAGAGGACGATCAGGGAGCGGCGCGGCGTGCTGCGGTGGAGGGCGGCGGCCAGGCCGTGGGCGTCCGCTTCGACGAGTTCGGGTTCGAGGGGCGCGAGGGCGTCGGTCAGGGCGGGCAGGAGGTCTCCCGCCGCGCGGCCCTGGACGGAGGCCCGTACCCGGCGGTCGTAGGCGAGGAGGTCGACGCGGTCGCCGGCGCGGGACGCCAGCGCGGCCAGCAGCAGCGCGGCGTCCATGGAGGCGTCCAGGCGCGGGGTGTCGCCGACGCGGCCGGCCGAGGTGCGGCCGGTCTCCAGGGCCAGGAGGATGTGCCGGTCGCGCTCCGGGCGCCAGGTGCGTACGGCGACGGTCTGGCGGCGGGCAGTGGCGCGCCAGTCGATGGAGCGGGTGTCGTCGCCGGGGGTGTAGTCGCGGAGGCTGTCGAACTCGGTGCCTTCGCCGCGGGTGAGGATGCTGGTGCGGCCGTCGAGTTCGCGGAGCCGGGCCAGTTTTCCCGGCAGGTGTCTGCGGCTGGTGAAGGGCGGCAGGACGCGCACGGTCCACGGGACGTGGTGGCTGCCCTGGCGGGTCGCGAGGCCGAGGGGGCCGTAGGAGCGGACCGTGACGCGGACGGCGTGATGGTCGCCGCGGCGGGTGGGGTGGAGCGTCGTCGTGACGCGGCGGCGCTCGGCCGCGGGGATGCCCACGCGGTGGCGGGAGGCCGGGGCTTCGGCGCCGGGGGCGAACGAGCTGGGCGGCCAGGCGTCGCGGAGCTGTGCGCGGAGCGGGCGCCGGTCCGGGTTGGTGATGGCCAGGTGCGTACGGGCTTCCTGGCCAAGTCGAACGGATGTTTCACCGGTTCGGGTGAACTGGAGCTTCCGCACTGGCGCGGCGAGGGCCAGGTCGCACAAAATTGCTAGCAGCAAGGCGAGTTGGACGGTGAGGATACCGGTCCAGCTCGGCAGGAGGAGGCCGACGAAGAGAGCTCCGAGGGCGGAGATGAGGGCGGTGCGTCCGGTCAGGGCCACGGCTCGGTCTCAGCGGGGGACGGGAAGGTGGGCGAGGACGGAGTTGATGACGGAGTCGGCGGTGACTCCTTCCATCTCGGCTTCCGGGCGGAGCTGGACGCGGTGCCGGAGTGTGGGCAGGGCCAGGGCTTTCACGTCGTCAGGGGTGACGTAGTCGCGGCCGGTGAGCCAGGCCCAGGCCCGGGAGGTGGAGAGCAGGGCGGTGGCGCCTCGGGGTGAGACGCCGAGGGAGAGTGAGGGGGATTCGCGCGTGGCACGGCAGATATCGACGATGTAGCCGGTGACCTCGGGGGACACGGCGACCTTGGCCACGGCGGCCCGGGCCGCCTCGAGATCGGCGGGGCCTGCGACGGGACGCAGGCCGGCCGCGTCGAGGTCGCGGGGGCTGAAGCCCTGGGCATGCCGGGTGAGGATGTCGACCTCGTCCTGGCGGGCGGGCAGCGGGACCGTCAGCTTCAGCAGGAACCGGTCGAGTTGGGCCTCGGGCAGCGGATAGGTGCCTTCGTACTCGACGGGGTTCTGCGTTGCGGCGACCAGAAAGGGCTCGGGGAGAGGGCGGGGCGTTCCGTCGACGGTGACCTGACGCTCCTCCATGGCCTCCAGCAGGGATGCCTGGGTCTTGGGCGGGGTGCGGTTGATCTCGTCGGCGAGCAGCAGGTTGGTGAAGACCGGGCCGGGCTGGAAGGAGAACTGTGAGCTGCGGGTGTCGTAGACGAGCGAGCCGGTGACGTCGCTCGGCATCAGATCGGGGGTGAACTGAACGCGCTTGGTGTCGAGTTCCAGGGTCGCCGAGAGCGCGCGGACGAGCAGGGTCTTGGCGACACCGGGGACGCCTTCGAGCAGGACGTGCCCGCGGCAGAGCAGCGCGACGACCAGGCCGGTGACGGCCGGGTCCTGGCCGACGACGGCCTTGGCGATCTCGGTGCGGACGGCCTCCAGGGAGGCTCGGGCGCTGTCAGCTGTCGGGGTGCTCACGGGGGTCGTGCCTCTCTGGGGACAGGATCGAACGTTCCAGGTGGTCGAGCTGGTCGGCCAGGGTGACCAGGGCCTTGTCGTCGGCGGGCGCGGGCCCGAACAACAGGGAGTGCAGGGCGGTGCCGGTCTCCGCGTCCGAGGGCAGGCGCGCGGAGACCGCCGGGAGAAGGATGTCGGGGGTGTGGGCGTGCGTGGGAGACACGCCGGTGAGCGGTGCGAGCCGGGCGCGGGTGGAGGCCCGTAGGACGTCGGCGGCGCGGTCGCGGGCGCCTGCCCGCTGGTAGAGGCGGGCGTGGCCCTCGGTCGTCTCGGCGGCGGGGACGGTGACCGGCAGCCGCTCGGGGACCAGGGGGCCGAGCCGGCGGGCCCGCCAGAAGCCCGCGAGGGCGGCGGCGACGAGGAGCTGGAGCAGCGCCCAGCGCCAGCCGGAGGGGATGAGGTCGAAGAAGCCGCGCCGGCCGTCCTGCGTGGACGAAGGGTCGCTGACGGAGGGGAGGTACCAGACAAGATGCTTGTGCGAACCGAGCAGTTGCAGGGCGAGCGAGGCGTTGCCGCGTTCGGTGAGGTTGCGGTTGTAGAAGATGTCCGGGGCGCCGAGGAGGACGGTGTCTCCGCCGGCCGTGGAGGGCAGGCGCAGCAGGGTGGCGGCACCGTCGCTGGGGTAGCAGCGGTCGGCGGTGCGGGCGGATGTCGAGTAGCGCAGGCCGCCGAGTTCGGCGTCTCCCGCGGAGCGGGCGGCGGGCAGGGCGCAGCCCGGGGGCAGCGGCTTCACGTCGGTGGGTGTCCTGGCCTCGGTCCCCGGTGCGAAGACGTCCAGGGCGGCCGGGCCCGGCGTGAGCAGGACGGTGCGTCCCGCTGTGCGGCCGACGGCCTGGTGGAGGGAGCCCAGCTGGCGGCGGGTCAGCAGGTTCGGATCGGCGACCAGGACCGTGGTGTCCGGACCGGCTGCGGCGGCTGCCTCCTCCGTGGTGGTCACGACGCGGGTGTCGACGCCGTGGTCGGCGAGGAGCGCGGCGACCGCGCCGCTGCCGTAGCGGTCCACCGACCGGGGGTCGAGGCGTCCGTGCTGGTCCCCGGACCGCAGCAGCGCGAGGCCGACGCCGCCCAGAAGGAGGACGAGGAGGCCGGCGAGCAGTCCGCGCGAGCGGGTCCACAGACGGCGCGTGGTCGGTGCGAGCGAAGTGGTTCCGGCCGTGGTGGCGCTCATACGGCGCTCCCGTGGGGAGCGGCGGACAGCTGGGGTTTGCTGTGCCGCAGGTCGGTGTCCAGGGTGCTCAGGGCGGCGTACTCCTGTGCGGTGCCGGGGCGGCCGCCGTACGTGACGTCGTCGAAGGTACGGGCGGCGGCGCGCAGGCGCTCGGCGTGGGCGGGCAGGACCCGGCCCGCCTCCGACGCGGCCTCGTCGGCGGTACGGCCAGGGCCCGGGGTGAGCAGGGTGCGTTCCTCCAGGGCGAGGACGATGGCCCGCATCCGTTCCTGGACGGCTTCGGTCCAGCGGCTGTCGGCCGCGTGCCGTTCCGCGGCGGCACGGTGTTCCGCGGCCGTACGGGGGCGGTCACCGAAGAGTGCGCCGCCACCGGAGGTGGGGGTGCGGCGCAGGGCACCCAGCCGGAGCCGGAGGGCGACGGCGAGCAGCAGGACCACGAGAACGATGGCGAGGAGGCCGGTCCAGCCGCCCGGCGTGGCCCCGGCGGCGGCGTCGAAGAGGTCGCCGATGCGGTCCCAGAACCAGTCCAGAGCGCGCTGGAGCAGGTTCGGGTCGTTCTGGTGGTACCGCGGATCGGCGAGTTCACGTTCGGCCGCCTCTCGGGCGGGCACCCGCGGAACGCGCACCGGTCCGTCGTCCCCGGAGCCCGGCATCAGCTGCGCGAGCACGGCAGTCCTCCCCACCACCGTCACCGCATCAGCTTCCCGGGGTGCTGCCGGCCGTGCCCTGGCCGGTGCCGTCCGGACCGGGGCCGTACTGGCCGGGTGCCTGCGGGCCGGGCGCGTCCGCGCCGTAACCGGGCAGGCCGGCGGCGCGGGCGAGTTCGAGGTCGAGGGCCTCGCGGCGGATCCGCTGATCCATGTAGAGGAGCGAGGTGACGCCCGCGCTGATGGGGTACGTGACCGCGGAGGTGATCACGGTGCCGACGGCCAGCACGATCAGGAACGTCCAGCCGGTGTCGCCGTTGCCCTCGGTCCAGGCCGTGAAGCTCTCACCGCCGAGGAGGACGGCGACGACGGTGGCCGGCACCTGGACGATCATCTGCACGAGAGCGATCAGCAGGTGGGTGAGGAGCTGGATGCCCAGGATCCGCCACCACGCGCCGCGCACCAGCTTGGCGGAGCGCCGCATGGAGGCGATGACGCCCTGCTTCTCCAGCATCAGCGCCGGGGCGGCGAGGCTGAAGCGGACCCACAGCCAGATGCTCACGACGATCGCGCCCACACCGCCGAGCACGACGAGCATCAGACCGGCCGTGGGCGAGCCGACGGCCGCGACGACGATACCGGGCAGTGTGCCGACGAAGATGACGGCCGAGACGATGAGGGGCAGCAGGAGCAGCAGGCCGAGCAGCCGCGGCAGCCGGCCCCGGGAGTCCCGCCATGCCTCACCGGCCGTCACCGAGCGTCCCAGCACGGCCCGGCTGACGACGATGGTGAGCATCGCGGTGACGACGATCGTGCTCAGCAGCTCTATCACCGAGGTGACGGCGCTGCCCGCGAGGGTGGATCCGACGGCGTCCAGTGCTTCGTCGAGGGTGGCGTCGGGGTTGTTCTCCAGCGCGGACAGGTCTCCGGCGCTGCGGAACAGGAACCCGGTGACGAGCGTGATCGCGGTCTGCGTGACGACCGCCACGACCAGCGAGATCCCGAGGACGGTGCGCCAGTGGGCGCGCATGGTGGAGACCGCGCCGTCGAGGATCTCGCCGACGCCGAGCGGGCGGAGCGGGATCACGCCCGGCTTGGCCGCGGGGGGCGGTGCCCAGGGGGCGCTCCAGCCCGGCTGTCCTCCCCATCCGGGCTGACCTCCCCGGCCGGGCTGCTGTCCGCCCCAGCCACCGGGGCCGCCCTGCGGGCCGGAGGGCCCGCTCTGCCCGCCGTGGCCGGAGCCGCCGGTGGGCGCGGACCACTGTCCGGCGGGAGGCTGCTCCTTGGACCACTGCGGAGGGACCGAGGAACCGCCGGCCGGCGTGGCGTCGGACGGGCCCGGAGGTTCGGTGGGGCCCGGCGCACCGGCAGGGCCGGCAGGAGCGTTCGAGCCGGTGGGTTCCGCGGCGCCGGGCTGGTCCTGCGTGGTGCGGTCCGGCTCGTCGGAAGGGGAGGATCCGGGCGAGGCCCAGCCCGGAGAGTTGTTCATCGTCGCTCCTTCATGCTTCCCGCCCGTTCGAACGGCCGGTGTGCGGCGTCCGCAGTGCCTGTCATCGTGTCATGGCGACGGGCCCGGCGTCCCCGGGCCCTTGTCCGGGGGAGCGCCCTTGCACGGGGGAGCCCTTCTGCTCCGACCGGTGTCGACGGCAGACTGGGCGAATGGCCGATCGCTACGAGAAGTCCGAGGCGGGCGCCGACGCTCCCGTGGTTCCGTCACTGCGTTGGGAGGAGCTTCCCGAGGGGCCCGTACTGGTTCTCCTCGATCAGACCCGGCTGCCGTCCGAAGAAGTCGAGCTGGTGTGCACGGACGTACCGGCTCTGGTGCAGGCGATTCGAACGCTGGCTGTGCGCGGCGCTCCGCTGCTGGGCATCGCCGGGGCGTACGGAGTCGCCCTGGCCGCCTCGCGGGGATTCGACGTGGCCGACGCCGCTGACACCCTGGCGCACGCGCGTCCGACGGCGGTCAACCTCGAATACGGCGTCCGGAGGGCGGCCGGCGCCTACCGCGACGCGGTCGAGAGCGGGGCGGACCGTGAGCGGGCCGCCGCCGCGGCGCTGGCCGAGGCCCGGGCCGTCCACGCGGAGGACGCCGAAGCCAGCTCCCGGATGGCCGCGCACGGGCTGGCGCTGCTGGGCGAACTGGTGCCGGGCGGCGGGCACCGCATACTCACCCACTGCAACACCGGCGCGCTGGTCTCCGGAGGCGAGGGCACCGCCCTGGCCGTGGCGCTGTCCGCGCACCGGGCCGGTGAGCTGCGGCGGCTGTGGGTCGACGAGACGCGGCCGCTGCTGCAGGGCGCACGGCTGACCGCATACGAGGCGGCGCGGACGGGCATGCCGTACACGGTGCTCGCGGACGGGGCGGCCGGGTCGCTCTTCGCGGCGGGCGAGGTGGACGCCGTACTGATCGGCGCCGACCGGATAACGGCGGACGGCTCGGTGGCCAACAAGGTGGGCAGCTATCCGCTGGCCGTACTGGCCCGGTACCACCACGTGCCGTTCGTGGTGGTGGCGCCGACCAGCACGGTGGACCTGGACACGACGGAGGGAGCGCTCATCGAGGTGGAGCAGCGGCCCGGGCACGAGGTGACGGAGATCGCGGTGTCGTTCGTGCCCGGCGCCGGGGCGGAGGCCGGCACCGGGGTGCCGGTGGCTCCGCTGGGCGCGCTGGCCTACAACCCCGCCTTCGACGTGACGCCGGCCGAGCTGGTGACGGCCATCGTCACCGAGAACGGAGTGGTCTCACCCGTCACTCCGGGCGGCCTGGCGGAGCTGTGTTCCACGTCACGATTGGGTAAGTCACGATCAGGTAATGGGATGATGGCCGAATGAAGGGACGCGTCCTGGTCGTCGACGACGACACCGCACTGGCAGAGATGCTCGGCATCGTGCTGCGCGGCGAAGGCTTTGAACCGTCGTTCGTCTCGGACGGGGACAAGGCGCTCGCCGCCTTCCGGGAGACCAAGCCGGACCTCGTGCTGCTCGACCTCATGCTGCCCGGGAGGGACGGCATAGAGGTGTGCCGGCTCATCCGTGCCGAGTCCGGTGTGCCGATCGTCATGCTGACCGCGAAGAGTGACACGGTCGACGTGGTGGTCGGCCTGGAGTCGGGGGCGGACGACTACATCGTCAAGCCGTTCAAGCCCAAGGAGCTGGTGGCCCGCATCCGGGCACGGCTGCGCCGCTCGGAGGAGCCGGCGCCCGAGCAGCTGGCCATCGGTGACCTGGTCATCGACGTGGCCGGGCACTCCGTCAAGCGCAGCGGCCAGTCGATAGCGCTGACTCCGCTGGAGTTCGACCTGCTGGTGGCGCTGGCCCGCAAGCCGTGGCAGGTGTTCACACGCGAGGTGCTGCTGGAGCAGGTCTGGGGTTACCGGCACGCCGCCGACACCCGGCTGGTCAACGTGCACGTGCAGCGCCTGCGGTCCAAGGTCGAGAAGGACCCGGAGCGCCCGGAGATCGTGGTGACCGTGCGCGGTGTCGGCTATAAGGCCGGACCTTCCTGACATGTCGCGGGACGGTTCGGCCCCGGAGGACGAGCGGGGGCGGACCGTCCGCCCGGTGGGTGATATGCCCCTTTCGGGGCGTTTGCTCGGATGGCTGCCCGGCCGGTTCTCCGGTCGGCTGAACAGGCGGTCGTCGGACGGGGACGCCGTACGCGCCGACGGTCGTGACGTTCACGACCGTGCTGCTGACGGCCGTAACGCTGACGGTCGTGACACTTACGGCCGTAACGCTGACGGTCGTGATGACCGCAGCTCTGGCCGCGGTGTTCGGGCCGGTGAGCGATCCGGAGACGAGACGGCGCGGTCCGCTGCTCGTCCGGGGCGGGCCGAGCGGCCGGGAGAGCGGCTCCGGGGCATGCCCGCGCGCTTGCTGCCCGACGGGGCCACGGCCGGCCCGGTCCACCCGATGCTGCGTCTCTTCGGCCGCTGGATACGCCGCCCGTTGCTGCCCGCGCTGCGCCTGTGGCGCCGGAACATCCAGCTCCGCGTGGTCGCCACGACCCTGCTGATGTCGCTGGGCGTGGTGCTGCTGCTCGGCGTCGTGGTCATCGGGCAGGTGCGCAACGGGTTGCTGGAGGCCAAGCGGCAGGCGGCGCAGAGCCAGGCGGCCGGCGGGTTCGCCGTGGCGCAGAAGCTGGCCGACGGCACCACCGACAGCCGCGGCGACGACCCCGTACGCTCCGGCAGCCGTGGTGCGCAGGACTCCGCGACCTGGCTGACCAGCCTGGTCGAGCAGCTCGCCAGTGGCGGTCAGGGCGTCTTCTCCGTGGTGGCGCTCAGCTCCGGCTCGGCCGTCGAGGAGCCGTTCGGGGACAGCAGCCCGGACACCCGCGGCCCGCGCGCTTCCGGTGACGTCGACCCCGAGCGCAGCGTGCCCGCCGAGATGCGCCAGATGCTGGACACCAAGACCGGTACCTTCCGCCAGTCCACGCAGATCAAGCGCGTCGGGTCGGAGGAGGGCGAGCCGGCGATCATCATCGGCAAGCGGCTCAACGACGTCAACAGCAACCCGTACCAGCTCTACTACCTCTTCCCGTTCAGCCAGGAGGAGAAGTCGCTGAGCCTGGTGAAGGGGACCCTGGCCACGGCCGGGGTGTTCGTGGTCGTCCTGCTGGGCGCGATCGCCTGGCTCGTGGTGCGGCAGGTCGTCACGCCCGTCCGGATGGCGGCGGGCATCTCCGAACGGCTGGCCGCCGGGCTCCTCCAGGAACGGATGAAGGTCACCGGCGAGGACGACATCGCCCGCCTCGGCGAGTCCTTCAACAAGATGGCGCAGAACCTCCAGGTGAAGATTCAGCAGCTGGAGGAGCTGTCCCGGATGCAGCGGCGGTTCGTCTCCGACGTGTCGCACGAGCTGCGCACCCCGCTGACCACCGTCCGGATGGCCGCCGACGTCATCCACGACGCGCGCGAGGACTTCGACCCGGTGACGGCGCGCTCCGCCGAACTGCTGCGCGGACAGCTCGACCGCTTCGAGTCGCTGCTCGCCGAACTGTTGGAGATCAGCCGCTTCGACGCGGGCGCGGCCGCCCTGGAGGCCGAGCCGATCGACCTGCGGGACGTGGTGCACCGGGTCATCGAGGGCGCCGAGCCGCTGGCGGAGCGCAAGGGGAGCCGGATCCTGGTGCGCGGCGCCGAGCAGCCGGTGATCGCGGAGGCGGACGCCCGCCGGGTGGAGCGGGTGCTGCGCAACCTCGTCGTCAACGCGGTGGAGCACGGCGAGGGCCGGGACGTCGTGGTGCGGCTGGCCGCGGCCGGCGGCAGGAACGGCGGCGCGGTCGCCGTCGCGGTGCGCGACTACGGTGTGGGCCTCAAGCCGGGCGAGGCGGCCCGGGTGTTCAACCGTTTCTGGCGCGCGGACCCGGCGCGGGCCCGTACGACCGGCGGTACGGGCCTGGGCCTGTCGATCGCCGTCGAGGACGCGCGGCTGCACGGTGGCTGGCTGCAGGCGTGGGGCGAGCCGGGCGGCGGATCGCAGTTCCGGCTGACGCTGCCGCGTACGGCGGGGGAGGCGCTGCGCGGTTCGCCGATACCGCTCGAACCCGAGGACTCCCGGCGCAACCGGGAGACGGCAGGTGCGGGGCTGCCGCGCGGTGCGGCGGCGGTGCGGAAGGCGGCCGCCATTCCGGCGCAGCAGCGGCTGGCGGAACCGTGGCCTCTTGAGCCGTACGACGCGGCGCGTACTTCGGCCCGGGACGCGGCCCCCACGTCCGACCGTACTTCGGCCCGTACCTCGGCGCGTACGCCTGCGCAGCGGTCGTCGGAGCCGGGGGAAGCTGCGGGGGCGGAGACGGATGTCCGTACGGATGGCCATGCGGGCGCCCGTGAGGACGGCGCCGGGGCGACGGTGGACGGTGTGCACCGGAACGGCGTACGTGGTGGGGCGGAGCGCGGGCACGATGGTGCGTCGGGTGCGTCGGGTGCATCGGGCGTGTTCGGTCCGTCGGGCAACGGGAACGGGGGCGGCCCGGACCGGAAGAGCGGGGGCAGAGAGGGCGCTGAGCAGGAGGACGAGGTTCGTGGGCACTGAACCGGGCGCGAGGTCGCGAGCCGAGATGAGGGCTGGTGTTGGCGCCCGGAGTGGTGCCGGGGGCGCCGAGGTGCGCGCCGGTGGTGGAGCGCGGGTGCGTCCGAAGGTGCCCGGCAGGGTTGTCCGTGCGGGCGCTGTCCTCGGATGCAGCGCGTTGTTGCTCGCCGGGTGCGCGACGATGCCGGACAGCGGGGACATGCAGGCGGTCGACCAGTCGCCGCGGGCGGAGGCCGACGCGCAGGTACGGGTCTACGGCGTACCTCCGCAGGACGGGGCGCAGCCCACGGAGATCGTCAGTGGCTTCCTCGACGCGACGACGAGCGACGAGGTGGACTTCAGCACGGCCGTGCAGTACCTGGCCAGTTCGACGAAGAAGACGTGGCAGCCGTTCTCCGCGACGAAGGTGCTCCAGCAGCGGCCGAAGGCCGAACCCGTGGGGCAGGCCAACCGTGAGGACCCGAACGGCTACACGATCACGCTGTCCGGCAGCCAGGTGGCCACCGTCGACAGCAACCACGCCTACACGCCGGAGGAGCGGGCGTATCAGCAGACCATCCACCTGACCAAGGATGACGGGCAGTGGCGCATCGACCGGCTGCCCAACGGTCTGGTGCTCGGACAGTCCGACTTCCAGCGGATCTACCGTTCCGTCAACAAGTACTACTTCGCCGACTACAAGTCGGAGGCGCAGTCGGCCAGGGCGGGCCACAACGTGCTGGTCGCCGACCCCGTCTACCTGCGGCAGCGGATAGACCCGGTCACCGCGAGTGTGACCGCGCTGCTGGAGGGGCCCACGAACTGGCTGAACCAGGTCACCGCCTCCGCGTTCCCGACGGGCACCGTGCTCAGGAGCAGCGGCCTGTCCCTCGACGACTCCAACGCGCTGCGGGTGAAGCTGAGCAAGCGGGCAGCCGCCGCCGGGCCGGGGCAGTGCCGGCGGATGGCGGCCCAGCTGTTCTTCACCGTCCAGGACATCACCCGGGCTTCGAAGATCAGCGAGGTGGAGCTGCAGGACGAGACCGGCAACCGGCTGTGCGTCCTGTCGCAGGACCGCGCCAACAGCGAGTTCGCGCCACGCAAGCACGTCGGGCGGCCCGTCCAGGAGTACTTCATCGACGCTGACCAGAAGGTCGTCAGCATGCCGGACACGACCACGGAGCCGCGGCCGGTGCCGGGACCGTTCGGGTCCGGCAAGACCCCGCTGAGCTCGATCGCGATCTCACGCGGCGAGGACACCGCGGCGGGCGTCTCGGCCGACGGCCGGTCGCTGTACGTGGCTCCGCTGGAGTACGGCACCGAACGCGGCCCGGAGCTGCTGCACAGCACGGCCAAGAACGGATTCTCGGCACCCAGTTGGGACGGGCTGGGCGACTTGTGGATAGCCGACCGCAGCGACAAGGGCTCACGGCTGCTGCGCCTGCGTGAGGGCAAGGGCACGCCCGACGTGGTCACGGTGCCCGGCCTCGGCGACCGGCGGATCAAGTCGATCAAGGTGGCGTCCGACGGCATCCGGATCGCGGTGCTGGTCGAGGACAAGGGACGTACGACGCTGCAGCTCGGCCGGGTCGAACGCGGCGGCACGGCGCAGCACCCGGTGCTGTCGGTGGAGGAGCTGCGGCCGATCGCGCCCCAGTTGGAGGATGTGGTGGCGGCCTCGTGGGCGGGCGGCAGCCGGCTCGTGGTGGTCGGCCGGCAGTCCGGCGGGGTGCAGCAGATGCAGTACATGGAGACAGACGGCTCGGCGTCGAGCGCGCAGACGCTGCCCGGCGTCAACGGGGTCAAGGCGGTGACGGCTTCGGAGGACGAGACGAGGCCGCTGGTCGCGGACGGGGCCGAGGGGATCGTGCGGCTGCCGCAGGACGCGAACTGGAAGACCGTGGCGAAGGAGGGGAAGGCGCCGGTTTATCCGGGGTAGGGCGGGGTTTAGGGGTTGGGTGAGGTGGGGCGGGGCGGGTGACGCTTGGGGTGTTCGTGTTCTTGCTGTTGCTGTTGCTGTTGCTGTTGCTGTTGCTGTTGCTGTTGCTGTTGCTGTTGGGGTTGGGGTTGGGGTTGGGGTTGGGGTTGGGGTTTTGGGTGATGGGGTGTGGGTGGGGGAAGGCAGGTGTAGATCTGGCAGTGGCAGTGGCAGTGGCAGTGGCAGTGGCAGTGGATGCGGATGCGGATGCGGATGCGGATGCGGATGTGAGGCAGGGCCGTTGTGGCTGTCGGTGTGACCGTGCCGTGTTCGGCAGGCTCTGACCGGGGCTGAGATCGGCACAGCCCTGTGGATTCACCCCGTCACCCGGGTTATCCACAGGGGGTGGTGCCCCATCCCACCCCGCGGGACAGTAGATCCATGCGGGGCGTATGGCGGGAAATCACCGGTCTGGTACTACCGGTGGACTGCGCCGGATGCGGCCTTCCTCGTACGGAGCTGTGCGAGGACTGCCACAAGGCGCTGATCCGGGGGGCGAGGGGGAGTGGGGGTGGGGGCGGGGGAGGCCCCCGGGGCCCCCGGAGGGTGCGGCCGCGCCCTGTCCCGCCAGGACTTCCGCCCACCTGTGCTGCTGCGCCGTACGCCGATGAGGTGCGGGCGGTGCTGCTCGCGCACAAGGAGCGGGGTGCGTTGAGGCTGGCCGGTCCGTTGGGGCAGGCGCTTGCGAGGGCTGTGCGGGGGCTGTGGGTGCGGGGTGGGCCGTTGAGTTCTTACGGTGGGGAGTCTGGGGCTGGTGGTGACTCTGGGGGTGGTGGTGAGTTTCGGTCCCGTGGGTGGTCTGGGGCTGGTGTGGGTGCTGGGGCAGGTGGTCGGATTTGGGTCATTGGCGAGCCTGGGGCCAGTAGCGCTGTTACGTCTGGTGGCGAGCCTGGGGTTAGTGGCGCTGCTATGTCTGGTGGGGAGCCTGGAGTCAGTGGCGCTGCTATGTCTGGTGGAGAGCCTGGAGTCAGTGGTGCCGCTACGTCCGGTGGAGAGCTTGGGGCTAGGGGCGCTGTTACGACCGGTGGTGAGCCCGAGGTCAGTGGAGCGGTCACCCCTGGTGGTGAGCCTCAGTCCGGTTGGAGGACGGGCCTGTGGGCTGGTTGTGGGCCTGGCGCCGCTGGTGATCATCGGCCCCGTGGTGAGCATCAGCCCAGTGGCGGCCCTCGGCCCGGCGGTGACCTTCGGTCCGGCAGTGAGGCGCAGCCTGGTGGAGAGCCAGGGACGCGGCCTGGTGGAGAGCCGGGGGTGCAGGTCGGTGGTGCACGTCAGCTCGGTGGTGCGTCTGATCCTGGCGAGGTGGTGGGGGCTGGGGTGGTTGGGCGTGTGCGTTCGTGCGGTGGGGAGCTTTGTGCTGCGAAGTCACCGAAGACTGGAGCTGGAGCTGGAGCTGGAGCTGGAGCTGGAGCTGGGGCTGGAGCTGGGGCTGGGGTTGGGGGTGTGCATGGGGCCTGTGGTGATTCGGGGTCTGGCTGGGTAGGGGAGCAGGTGAGGTTTCGGCTTGTGTCTGGTGGCGTAGCGGGCGCTGCCGGGTCGGAGCCGGTGCCGGGCTGTCCGCGTCAGCCCCATGAGCAGCTGGGCCGGCCGGGCCACCCGGCGGGGAGGGGCAACGAGCAAGATCTTTCGCGACCGGCTGCGGGTGATCTGTGCCGTACCAGGGCGGGCCTTGGCGGCGGGGTGGGCTGCTCCGGGGCCGTACGGTCCGGTGCGGCGTGCCCGCGTGCCGGCGGCGGGGCCTTCGATCTCGCTGGTTCAGACAGTCCTGGGGTGCCAGGGACGGCTGAAGAGCCGTGCCGCTGCCTACGTGACTACCTCCGGCCACTGGAGGACGGCGGCGGCTCAGCGCTGTCTCGGGCCGTCCCCGGCCCGCCAGGTCAGCTCAGGCCTGCCGCTCCGACGGTCGCCCTCGGTGCCCTGACCGTCACCGGCCCTTCAGCTCACACCTCCCCCACAGCCACCATCCACCCCACCCGAAGCGATCGCCACCCACACCCCACTCGCCCTACCCACCCCGCCACCCCCCTCCTCCTCATCCCCGTCCCCTCGGCCCGGCGGGCGGTGGCTGGGCGGGGGCATGATCCGGTGCGCCGGATCGCGCTGGCGGCGGCTCGGGACCTTCGGCGGGAAGGGATGCCCGTCCGGGTCCTCTGCGCGCTGCGGCAGCGGCGTACGGTTGCTGATCAGGCGGGCCTCAGTGCCCGCCAGCGCGTGGCCAACGTCTCCGGAGCCCTGACAGTCGTCCCCGGAGCCGTGCGGCTGCTGGCAGCGGCCCCGGTGGTACTGGTGGACGATCTGTTGACCACCGGGGCTTCGCTGGCGGAGGCGGCGCGGGCCGTGCGGGCGGCCGGGGGGAAGGTGGTGGGGGCAGGTGTGGTGGCGGCGCCGCGGAGTGCTTTCGAAATCAACTGGAACTGACCGCCAAAATTCATCGTTGCAGGTAACGAGGGCGAAAAAGCACCCAAACGGAGCTAGTGCCAGCCAGGGGGTGCCGTCACCCGTCCGGGAGAGCTATGTTCGGTTGTGAGGACTTGGCTGACGCTTTGCCGCGGATGCCGGGATAGGTGCGTTTACGGGTCTTTGCAGGGACCCTGAAATGAACGGGAGTGGGGACCCTGCCGACGGGGGAGGAGGAGGTGAAAGTCGCCAAGTCCGAGGCTTCGGCACTCACCGG
The DNA here is from genome assembly GCF_003865155.1 of Streptomyces paromomycinus. NCBI lineage: Bacteria > Bacillati > Actinomycetota > Actinomycetes > Kitasatosporales > Streptomycetaceae > Streptomyces > Streptomyces paromomycinus. Next base: position 6,016,683 of record NZ_BHZD01000001.1, read on the forward strand.
AGCCTGGTGCAAGAAGGAATCGCTCCGCGCGTAGCAGCGGGGTGATCCGGGAACGGAGTTCTGCGTGGACATCGTCGTCAAGGGCCGCAAGACCGAGGTGCCCGAGCGGTTCCGCAAGCACGTGGCCGAGAAGCTGAAGCTGGACAAGGTCCAGAAGCTCGACGGCAAGGTGATCAGCCTGGACGTCGAGGTGTCCAAGGAGCCCAACCCCCGGCAGGCCGACCGTTCCGACCGAGTGGAGATCACCCTCCGCTCCCGAGGCCCGGTGGTACGGGCCGAGGCGGCCGCCGCCGACCCCTACGCCGCGCTGGACCTGGCCACGGCCAAGCTGGAAGCGCGGCTGCGCAAGCAGCACGACAAGCGCCACTCGCGGCGCGGCAACGGGCGCATCCCGGCGAGCGACGTCGCGGTCAGCGTCCCGGACGCGGCGAAGCTCGACGAGACCGGCCACCTGACCGTGGACGGCGAGCCGCAGGAGCAGGTGCCGACGACGAAGATGGGTTCGCTGGAGGTCCAGGGTGAAGGCCCGCTGGTCGTCCGCGAGAAGACCCACTCGGCGGCGCCGATGACCCTCAACCAGGCGCTCTACGAGATGGAGTTGGTCGGACACGACTTCTACCTCTTCGTCGACGCCGAGACCAAGCAGCCGAGTGTCGTCTACCGGCGGCACGCCTACGACTACGGCGTCATCCACCTGAACCCCGACTCGTTCGGGGGAGAGGAGCCCGGTGGCGCCGGTGGGGCGCTCGGCGGCTGACGGCCGCTGAAGTGGTGCCCCCGGCGTACGCCCGGGGGCACCATTGCGCCTGCGGGGGGCAGGAGTTGAGGCCGTATAGTGTCTGTGCCGGCCAGGGAGCTTGTGAACACGTGATGGCGACATGCGGGGGAGACGGTTGTATGGCGCTGTTCGGGCCGGCCGCAACGGGCTGTAGTCAACCAGCCTTATGTCCAAACTCCGGCCTTCACCGGCCGAGTAGTTGACGGGGAGGAACGATGGGGGACAGCTTCGGGCCCGTGCGCGGCGGAGCGGACGACGACGGGGTCGGCGTCGGTGACGGTTCCGGCCCGGACGCGGGCGTGTCGCGCGCGGAGCCGATCAGGGTCCTGGTCGTCGACGACCACGCGCTCTTCCGCCGGGGCTTGGAGATCGTGCTCGCCCACGAGGAGGACATCGAGGTCGTCGGTGAGGCCGGGGACGGCGCCGAGGCGGTGGACAAGGCCGCCGACCTGCTGCCCGACATCGTGCTGATGGACGTACGGATGCCCCGGCGCGGCGGCATCGAGGCGTGCACCTCCATCAAGGAGGTGGCCCCCAGTGCGAAGATCATCATGCTGACGATCAGCGACGAGGAGGCCGACCTCTACGACGCGATCAAGGCCGGGGCCACCGGCTACCTCCTCAAGGAGATCTCCACGGACGAGGTGGCGACGGCGATCCGCGCGGTGGCGGACGGCCAGTCCCAGATCAGCCCGTCCATGGCGTCCAAGCTGCTGACCGAGTTCAAGTCGATGATCCAGCGCACCGACGAGCGCCGCCTGGTGCCGGCGCCCCGGCTCACCGACCGTGAGCTGGAGGTCCTCAAGCTGGTCGCGACCGGTATGAACAACCGGGACATCGCCAAGGAACTGTTCATCTCCGAGAACACCGTCAAGAACCACGTCCGGAACATCCTGGAGAAGCTGCAGCTGCACTCCCGGATGGAGGCGGTCGTGTACGCGATGCGGGAGAAGATCCTGGAGATCCGCTGAGGGAGGGGCGCGCCACGGTCCGCTCCACCCCCTGCGCCCCCGCTTACGCCCCTACGCCCCCGCTTCCACCCCCACCTCCGCGACCAGCGCCGCCCGCAGCGCGGCGTCGTCGCAGCGTTCGATGCGTACGGAGTCGCAGCCGACCCACTGCGCGGCCTCGGTCAGTGCCTGGGCCATCGGCCGTACGGCCTTGGCGTCGCGCAGGGACACCTGGCGGGCGACGAGTGTGCTGCCTTCGCGGGCCGGGTCCACCCGCCCGGCGAGCCGGCCGCCGGCCAGCAGCGGCATCGCGAAATAGCCGTGTATCCGCTGGGGACGCGGGACGTAGGCCTCCAGGCGGTGGGTGAAGTCGAAGATCCGGGTTGTGCGCGGGCGGTCCCAGATCAGCGAGTCGAAGGGGGAGAGCAGGGTCGTACGGTGCCGGCCGCGCGGTGTTTCGGCCAGGGCGGCGGGGTCCGCCCAGGCGGGCTTGCCCCAGCCCGCCACCTCGACCGGGACCAGTCCCGATGCCTCGATGACGGCGTCCACCTGCTCGTTCTTGAGGCGGTGGTAGTCGGCGAGGTCCGCGCGGGTGGCCACGCCCAGTGCGGCGCCGGCCTGGGCGACCAGGCGCCGCAGGCACTCCGCGTCGGACAGGTCGTCGTGCAGCAGGTGGTCGGGGACGGCGCGCTCGGCGAGGTCGTACACCCGCTTCCAGGCGCGGCGCTCCGTGCACACCACCTCGCCGGTGTCCAGCAGCCACTCCACCGCGATCTTCGTCTCGGACCAGTCCCACCACTCGCCGCCCTTGCGGCCGCCGCCCAGGTCGGAGGTGGTCAGCGGGCCGTCGGCCTTCAGCCGGTCCAGGACGGCGGCGCAGGAGCCCTCGCGGTCCTCCATCCGGTGCCAGCGGTGCCCCTTCGCGCGCATCGCGCGGCGCCGGAAGGCGAAGTGCGGCCACTCCTCGACGGGCAGGATGCAGGCGGCGTGCGACCAGTACTCGAAGCTGTGCCCGCCCGACCAGTAGGCGGACTCGACGGCGGGGCGGCCGACGGCGCCGAGCCGGGCGTACGGGATCAGCTCGTGGGAGCGGGCCAGCACCGAGATGGTGTCGAGCTGCACCGCGCCCAGGCGCCGCAGGACGCCCCGCACGCCTGCGCGGCGGTCCGGCGCGCCGAGGAAACCCTGGGCCCGCAGCGCCATGCGCCGGGCGTCGTCGGCGGACAGGGTGGTCACGGGCTTCGGCTTCACGGGCCTCGCGGGCTTCGCAGCTGTCATGGGGCACAGCGTAGGAGTGACCACTGACAAAGCCGCTGACCGCGTCCGGCGGGCCGTACCGCCCGAACTCGTCAGCCCGAAAACGGGAGATGGGGCGTCCCGGAGGGCAGCCCCAGGTCGCCGGGGAGCAGCGAGCCGATCCAGGCGTCCCGCCGGACGCCCCGGTACGAGATCTTGGCGCGCAGGGTGCCCTCCATCCGGAATCCGGCCTTCAGCGCCACGCCGCGCGACGCGCTGTTGCCGACTTCGGCGAGCCATTCCAGGCGCTCGACGCCGAGTTCCGTCAGGGCCCAGCGCGCGACCTCGCGTACGGCCTCGGCGGTCCAGCCGTTGCCGCGCTGTTCCTTCGTCGTCCAGTAGCCGATCTCGGCCTGCCGCTCGGCGGACCGCGGCGTCACGCCGAACAGGCTCACGGCCCCGGTCAGCGTGCCGTCCGCCTTGGTGGTCACGGCGAAGCGGTACTGGGTGTCGGTGTGCCACTCCTCCTGGCTGCGGGCTATGTAGTCGTGCGCCTGTGCCATCTCGAACGCGGCCGGTACGGAGGTCCAGCGGGGTATGGCCGGGTCCTGGCAGGCGGTGTGCACCGCCTGGGCATCGGCGGGGGCGAAGGGGCGCAGGAGGAGACGCTCGGTGGTCAGCGTGACGGGTTCCATGGAGGGAGTGTGCGGAGACGGGACGGGCGGGGCGAGCGGTTTTCCGGGAACGCGCCCGGCTCGTCCTCCGGACCGCCCGCCGGCCCGGCTCGATCGCTTCCTGTCCCGTCCTCCGGACCGCCCGCCGGCCCGGCTCGATCGCTTCCTGTCCCGTCCTCCGGTCCGGCTCGACCGCCTCCCGGCCGCACCCCCGGCCCGGCTCGCCCGCTTCCCGCCCCGCCCCCGCCCCGCGCCCCGGCTCCGGCGCCCCACGGCTCACCTCCGCCCCACCCGCACCTGCTCTCCGGCCCCGCCCGCCCCCGGCCCCCCGCCCGCTTCCCGGGTCCCTCCCGGCACTTTCTCGTGGCCTCACGCGTTCTCGTAGGGAAGGGTGTGCACCGGGGAGCGGTGTGCTTCGCGGCGGTGGACCTCCCGGCCGGATGGGGTCCTCCTTTACGATGGCCGTTGCGGCGGGGCCTGCCCCTTGGAAAAATGCCGCGCCCGCGCACCCTCCCCCTGCCTGCGGCGGGGGGTACCCCCAGCGCCAGGCCCGACCGGCAAGGAGACCAGCCCAAGTGTCCGTCTTCAACAAGCTCATGCGTGCAGGCGAAGGAAAGATCCTGCGCAAACTGCACCGCATCGCGGGCCAGGTCAACTCCATCGAGGAGGACTTCGCGGCCCTCTCCGACGCCGAGCTGCGGGCGCTCACCGACGAGTACAAGCAGCGGTTCGCGGACGGCGAAACCCTGGACGACCTGCTGCCCGAGGCGTTCGCGACGGTCCGTGAGGCCGCCAAGCGGGTGCTCGGCCAGCGCCCCTACGACGTCCAGCTGATGGGCGGCGCGGCCCTCCACATGGGGTACGTCGCCGAGATGAAGACCGGTGAGGGCAAGACCTTGGTCGGCACCCTCCCCGCGTATCTGAACGCGCTGTCCGGCGAGGGCGTCCACCTGATCACGGTCAACGACTACCTGGCCGAGCGCGACTCCGAGATGATGGGCCGGGTCCACAAGTTCCTCGGGCTCACGGTCGGTTGCATTCTGGCCAACATGACGCCCGCCGAACGGCGCGAACAGTACAACCGGGACATCACGTACGGAACGAACAACGAGTTCGGTTTCGACTACCTGCGCGACAACATGGCCTGGTCGAAGGACGAGCTGGTCCAGCGCGGCCACAACTTCGCCATCGTCGACGAGGTCGACTCCATCCTGGTCGACGAGGCCCGTACGCCGCTGATCATCTCGGGCCCGGCGGACTCGGCCACCAAGTGGTACGGCGACTTCGCGAAGTTGGTCAAGCGCCTGAAGAAGGGCGAGCCCGCCAATCCGCAGCGTGGCATCGAGGAGACCGGCGACTACGACATCGACGAGAAGAAGCGCACGGTCGGCATCCACGAGTCGGGCGTCAGCAAGGTCGAGGACTGGCTCGGCATCGACAACCTGTACGAGTCGGTCAACACGCCGCTGGTCGGGTACCTGAACAACGCGATCAAGGCCAAGGAGCTGTTCAAGCTCGACAAGGACTACGTCGTCATCGACGGCGAGGTCATGATCGTCGACGAGCACACCGGCCGTATCCTCGCCGGCCGCCGCTACAACGAGGGCATGCACCAGGCCATCGAGGCGAAGGAAGGGGTGGAGATCAAGGACGAGAACCAGACGCTCGCCACCATCACCCTGCAGAACTTCTTCCGCCTCTACAACAAGCTCTCCGGCATGACCGGTACGGCCATGACCGAGGCCGCCGAGTTCCACCAGATCTACAAGCTGGGCGTCGTCCCGATCCCGACGAACCGCCCGATGGTCCGCAAGGACCAGGCCGACCTGATCTACCGCACCGAGGTCGCCAAGTTCGCCGCGGTCGTCGAGGACATCGTCGACAAGCACGAGAAGGGCCAGCCGATCCTGGTCGGCACGACCTCCGTGGAGAAGTCCGAGTACCTCTCCCAGCAGCTCAACAAGCGCGGCGTGCGCCACGAGGTCCTCAACGCCAAGCAGCACGACCGGGAGGCGTCCATCGTCGCCCAGGCCGGCCGCAAGGGCTCCGTCACGGTCGCCACGAACATGGCCGGCCGCGGTACGGACATCAAGCTGGGCGGCAACCCGGACGACCTCGCCGAGGCCGAGCTGCGCAGCCAGGGCCTGGACCCGGTCGAGCACGTCGAGGAGTGGGCGGCCGCGCTGCCCGCCGCCCTGGAGAAGGCCGAGGCCGCGGTCGAGGCGGAGTTCGAAGAGGTCAAGAGCCTCGGCGGGCTGTACGTCCTGGGCACCGAGCGGCACGAGTCGCGGCGGATCGACAACCAGCTGCGCGGCCGCTCCGGCCGGCAGGGCGACCCGGGCGAGTCCCGCTTCTACCTCTCCCTCGGCGACGACCTGATGCGCCTGTTCAAGGCCCAGATGGTCGAGCGGGTCATGGCGATGGCCAACGTCCCCGACGACGTGCCGATCGAGAACAAGATGGTGACGCGCGCCATCGCGTCCGCGCAGTCGCAGGTCGAGCAGCAGAACTTCGAGACCCGTAAGAACGTCCTGAAGTACGACGAGGTCCTCAACCGCCAGCGCGAGGTCATCTACGGCGAGCGCCGCCGCGTCCTGGAGGGCGAGGACCTCCAGGAGCAGGTCAAGCACTTCATGGACGACACCATCGACGCCTACATCCAGGCGGAGACGGTCGAGGGCTTCGCCGAGGAGTGGGACCTGGACCGCCTGTGGGGCGCGTTCAAGCAGCTCTACCCGGTCAAGGTGACGGTCGAGGAGCTGGAGGAGGAGGCCGGTGACCGCGCCGGCATCACCTCCGACTTCATCGCGGAGGCCGTCAAGGAGGACATCCACCAGCAGTACGCGGCCCGTGAGGAGCAGCTCGGCTCGGACATCATGCGCGAGCTGGAGCGCCGCGTGGTGCTGTCCGTCCTGGACCGCAAGTGGCGCGAGCACCTCTACGAGATGGACTACCTCCAGGAGGGCATCGGCCTCCGCGCGATGGCCCAGAAGGACCCGCTGGTCGAGTACCAGCGCGAGGGCTTCGACATGTTCACCGCGATGATGGAGGGCATCAAGGAGGAGTCCGTCGGCTACCTGTTCAACCTGGAGGTCCAGGTCGAGCAGCAGGTCGAGGAGGTCCCGGTGGCCGACGCCGAGGAGAAGACCTCGCTGGACAAGGACGCCCAGGACGCCGTGCCCGCCGGGGCCGGTGCCGGACGGCCGGAGATCCACGCGAAGGGCCTGGAGGCGCCGCAGCGCCCGGACCGGCTGCACTTCTCCGCGCCGACCGTGGACGGCGAGGGAGGTGTCGTCGAGGGTGACTTCACCAGCGAGGACACGGCCCCGGCCCGTTCGGAGTCGGACGGCCTGACGCGCGCGGAGCGCCGCAAGGCCCAGAAGAGCGGCGGACGCCGCCGCAAGAAGTGACACCCGCCGGGGTCTGAGACCCGGTACGGGTGAGGCCGGGGCGCCGCAGCGGGAAGCTGCGGCGCCCCGGTTCTTTGCGTACGGGGGCGCCGGGGCCGGGCGCTCACCACACACGGGTGCTCGGGCCGATGTCGACGGCGGCGCAGCGCCACCGGGCGTCGCCGCCCAGTTCCAGGCGGAAGGCGAGGGCGCGCAGCCGCTCGCCGGAGGCGATGCGGGCGAACGCTTCGATGACGTCCGGGCGCGGCAGGCACAGACCGCAGTGGGCCACCGACGGGGCCGGTGCGTAGCGGCCCGCCCCGGTGCCTGTGGGACGCAGGGGCGCTTGGGGGGCCAGTTCGACGAGGCGGTCGTACGCGGCGGGCAGGGCGTGCCCCAGGAGGGCGTGTACGGGGCGGCGGCCGCTCAGGGTCAGGAGCAGCTGCTCGGCGAACCAGTCGTGCGGATCGGGGCGGGCAGGACGGCGCCGTACGGCCCGGGTGGGGGACGTGCGGGGACCGGCCGGGCGCCGGGAGTCACGGCGGCCGGGTGGCCGTCCGGGCGGCCCGGTGCGGGGGCGGCCCGGCCCCGCGGCGGGCGGAACCCTGGTGGAGCGGGTGCGGGCGGGTGGGAGGGCGTCGGTGTGGGTGGTGAGCATGAGGGCCCCCGTTCGGCCGGTCCGGTGGATACCGGGCAGTAGCTTCGGTGGGGTTCTTCTACCGGCGGGGAATCGGCGGCGGCAAGGGCCGCCGGCCGGGCCGGGCGGACGGCCGAGAATTCACCCATCAGGGTGAGAGCGGGCGGATGTGCGGGCGCGAGACGGCTCACGGCCCGCCGGGGGCGGTGCCGGGGCGGAGGAGCGGGAGCACGAAGGGGGACTCCGGCCCGTATCTCACGCCGTACCCCGCGCCCGTATGCTGGCCGGACAGATTTTTCGGAACCGGCGATGTGAGCGGAAGCGGCAGCCATGCGCGTGTATGTCCCCCTGACCCTGCCCGGACTCGCGGCGGCGCACGAGGCCGGGGAGCTGGGCCCCGGCCCGCTGGACGCCTACGCCGTCACGCCCGCGCTGCGCGAGTGGTACGTCTCCGACGACGTCGAGGAACTGGAGTACGCGGCGCTCAACCGGGCCGCGCAGGGCTCACTGCGCCGGCTCGCGGCCGACCCGGACGCCCCGCGGCGCCGGGTCGTGGTGGCCGTGGACGTACCGGACCGCGCGGCCGTCGCCGACCCCGGCCGGGGCCTGGACCAGGCGGCGCTGGGCGAGGTCCGGATCGCCGGGCCGGTGCCGATGGCGAAGGCCGCGGCGGTGCACGTGGACTCCGACGACGCGGTCCAGGACGTCACGGCCGCCGCCGGTGCGCTGGGCGCCGCGGACCTCGGCGACGAGGACGCGCGGTTCACGGTGGACGGCGCGGAGGACCACGAGCTGATGTGGTTCGGCGTGCAGGAGATCCCGAACCTGATCGCCTGACCGCCCGCGCGCCCCGTGGTGCCGCTGGTCCAGGACTGGGCTGTCAGTGGTCATGGGTACCGTCTTGGCATGGGGACGCACGCGACGCACATCGTCTGGGACTGGAACGGCACGCTCTTTCACGACACCGAAGCGGTGATGGGCGCGACCAACGCCGCCTTCGCCGAGCTCGGACTGCCCCCGATCACCCTCGACCGTTACCGGGAGCTGTACTGCGTCCCGATCCCCCGGTTCTACGAGCGGCTGCTGGGGCGGCTGCCGACCGACGCGGAGTGGCTGGTCATGGACGAGGCGTTCCATCGGCACTACGCCGCCCACCGGCCCGCGTGCGGCCTCACCGAGGGCGCCGAGCTGCTGCTGGAGAGCTGGCAGCTGGCGGGCCGCAGCCAGTCGATCCTGAGCATGTACGGCCATGACGAGCTGACGCCGCTGGTGCGGGGCTTCGGCATCGAGGCGCGTTTCCTGCGCGTGGACGGCCGTACGGGGCCTTCCGGCGGGAGCAAGAGCGAACACATGGTGCGCCACCTCGCGGCCCTGACCACCGGGCCTGCCGGGAACGGGAACGGGAACAGCACGGCGGGACGCGGCGGCGCGGCGGGGCGCATAGACCCGGGCCGTACGGTCGTGATCGGTGACGCGGTGGACGACGCGGTGGCCGCACGGCACGCGGGCGCCCACGCCGTGCTCTACACCGGCGGGTCACACAGCCGGGCCAGCCTGGCGGCCGCCGGAGTGCCGGTGGTGGACACCCTGGCGGAGGCCGTGGAGCTGGCGGAGGAGATAGCCGCGTAAAGCGGAGGCAGGCGCCCCGGTGCCGCCCCGGACACGGCCCCCCGGAAGCTCACGCCCCGCACGGCACCGCCCCCGCGACCTCAGGTCACCGGTGCCTTGGCCCGCAGCACCGCGATGAACTCGCGCATCCACCCGGAGTGGTCCGGCCAGGCGCGGGAGGAGACCAGAGTGCCGTCCACGACGACCTCGGCGTCCCGGAAGGCGGCCCCGGCGGCCTGCATGTCCATTTCGAGGGCGGGGTAGGCGGTGACCCGGCGCCCGTTGAGGCCCCCGATCGCGGCGGTCAGCAGCGGACCGTGGCAGATCTGGGCGACGGGCTTGTCCGCGTCGAAGAAGGACTTCACGAGTTTGCGCAGCTCGGGATCGTTGCGCAGATATTCGGGCGCCCGCCCGCCGGGCACCACGAGCGCCGCGTACTGCCCCGGGTCGACCTCGGAGAAGGCCAGGTCGGCGGGCCAGGTGTAGCCGGGTTTCTCGGTGTAGGTGTCGAACCCCGGTTCGAAGTCGTGCACGACCAGCCGCAGTGTCTTACGGGCGGGGGCGGCGACATGCACGTCGTAGCCCTCCTCGCGCAGCCGCTGGTAGGGGTAGAGGACCTCCAGGGACTCCGCAGCGTCGCCGGTCACGATCAGGATCTTGGCGGCCATGCCGTCCACCTCCGCTCGGGTCGCGCACCACGCGCGGACGTGCCGTTCGTCACATCCGTGCGCCCGTGGTCCGTTCCTCGGTGTCCCGCTCAACGTCCTCCGGATCGCCGTCCTTGCCAAGCCCCCGCGGGATACCGTGGGATTCCAGGGATGCGGCGCACCTACCCGTCGCTGTCCGGATCGTCAAATTTCGGCTAGTGGTTTTGTACACAGCTGGACCATGACGGCACCCCGGCCGGGAGCGATAGCCTTGCATCGTGATCAGCGCGATAACCCGCGAGGGCATCGAGGCCCTCGTCGTGCGCCCGGGACAGCACAGTGACCGGGCGGCCGCTGACCGTTGCGATCAGGACCGGAAACCGACCCCGACCGGGTCGGTGCCGAGCGGTCCGGCCATCGCTCATCGCGGCACGGCGTCGTCCCCGACCGGACACTTCCCCGCGTTGCGGCGGTGGAACCCTCACCGGCCGGACCGGCGTCGTGCAGCTTCCACGGAGTTCATCCACAACGTCACGCAACGGCGCGCGACAGGAGCCAGAGGACATGCAGACCAAGCTGGACGAAGCCAAGACCGAGCTGCTCGCGCGGGCGGCCCGGGTCGCTGAAAGCAGCCCGGCCGGGGGACAGGCACCGGTGCAGGGTCTCGACCCGGACACCCTCCTGGGATACCTCCAGCGCTACTACCTGCACACCGCGCCGGAGGACCTGACCGGCCGCGACCCGGTGGACGTCTTCGGCGCCGCGCTCTCCCACTACCGGCTGGCCGAGAACCGGCCGCAGGGCACCGCGAACGTCCGGGTGCACACCCCGACGGTCGAGGAGAACGGCTGGACCTGCAGCCACTCCGTGGTCGAGGTCGTCACCGACGACATGCCCTTCCTGGTCGACTCGGTCACCAACGAGCTGTCGCGTCAGGGCCGCGGCATCCATGTGGTGATCCACCCGCAGGTGATCGTCCGCCGTGACGTGACCGGCAAGCTGATCGAGGTCCTCGACAACACGTGCGACGCGCACGGCCGGACCGGCAAGGACAAGGCGGGCCACGGCAAGGGCCGGGACCTGCCGCACGACGCGCTGATCGAGTCGTGGATCCACGTCGAGATCGACCGGGAGACGGACCGCGCCGACCTCAAGCAGATCACCGCCGATCTGCTGCGGGTGCTGTCCGACGTGCGGGAGGCCGTCGAGGACTGGGAGAAGATGCGCGACGCCGCGCTGCGCATCGCCGACGAGCTGCCCACCGAGCCGACCGCCGACGACCTGCGGGACCAGGAGGTCGAGGAGGCCCGCGAGCTGCTGCGCTGGCTGGCCGCCGACCACTTCACCTTCCTCGGCTTCCGCGAGTACGAGCTGACCTCGGTCCCCGGCGAGTCGGGCGCCGAGGAGGACGTGCTGACCGCCGTGGCGGGCACCGGCCTCGGCATCCTGCGCTCCGACCCGGCGCACAGCGAGGGCGACGACGGCCACCCCGTCTCCCCGTCGTTCAACCGGCTCCCCAAGGACGCCCGCGCCAAGGCCCGCGAGCACCGGCTGCTGATCCTGACCAAGGCCAACAGCCGCTCCACCGTGCACCGCCCCTCCTACCTCGACTACGTGGGCGTCAAGAAGTTCGACGCCCAGGGCAACGTCGTCGGCGAGCGCCGCTTCCTCGGCCTGTTCTCCTCGGCCGCGTACACCGAGTCCGTACGCCGGGTGCCGGTCATCCGCCGCAAGGTCGCCGAGGTGCTGGACGCCGCGGGCTTCACCGCCAACAGCCACGACGGCCGCGACCTGCTCCAGATCCTGGAGACCTACCCGCGCGACGAGCTGTTCCAGACGCGCGTCGACCAGCTCCAGTCCATCGTCACCAGCGTGCTGTACCTCCAGGAGCGCCGCCGGCTGCGGCTGTACCTGCGCCAGGACGAGTACGGGCGCTACTTCTCGGCGCTGGTCTACCTGCCGCGCGACCGCTACACCACCGGCGTACGGCTGCGCCTGATCGACATCCTCAAGGAGGAACTGGGCGGCACCAGCGTCGACTTCACCGCCTGGAACACCGAGTCGATCCTCTCCCGGCTGCACTTCGTCGTCCGGGTCGAGCCCGGCGCCGCCCTGCCGGACCTGACCGACGCCGACGCCGAGCGCATCGAGGCGCGGCTGGTCGAGGCCGCCCGCTCCTGGGCCGACGGTTTCGCCGAGGCGCTGACCGCCGAGGTCGGCGAGGAGCGCGCGGCCGAGCTGCTGCGCCGCTACAGCCACGCCTTCCCCGAGGGCTACAAGGCCGACAACCCGCCGCGCAGCGCGGTCGCCGACCTCCAGCACCTGGAGAAGCTGACGGCGAAGGGCGGCAAGGACTTCGAGGTCAGCCTGTACGAGCCGGTCGGCGCGGGCCCGGACGAGCGCCGTTTCAAGATCTACCGCACGGGTGAGCCGGTCTCCCTGTCCAAGGTCCTGCCGGTGCTGAACCGTCTCGGCGTCGAGGTCGTCGACGAGCGGCCGCACGAGCTGCGCTGCACCGACGGCGCCACCGCCTGGATCTACGACTTCGGGCTGCGCATCCCCGAGCGGATGAACGGCGACGACGCCCGCGAGCGGTTCCAGGACGCCTTCACGGCGGTGTGGACGGGCCGCGCGGAGAGCGACAACTTCAACAAGCTGGTGCTGCGGGCCGGCTTGAACTGGCGCCAGGCGATGGTGCTGCGGGCGTACGCCAAGTACCTGCGGCAGGCCGGTTCGACGTTCAGCCAGACGTACATGGAGGACACCCTCTCCAACAACGTCCACACCACCCGGCTGCTGGTCAGCCTCTTCGAGGCGCGGATGTCGCCGGAGCGGCAGCGAGCGGGCACCGAGCTGACCGACGGGCTGCTGGAGGAGCTGGACGGCGCTCTGGACCAGGTCGCGAGCCTGGACGAGGACCGCATCCTGCGGTCGTTCCTGACCGTCATCAAGGCGACGCTGCGCACCAACCACTACCAGAAGAACGGCGACGGGCAGCCGCACTCCTACCTGTCGATGAAGCTCGACCCGCAGGCCATCCCGGACCTGCCGGCACCTCGCCCGGCGTACGAGATCTGGGTGTACTCGCCGCGCGTCGAGGGTGTCCACCTGCGCTTCGGCAAGGTGGCACGCGGTGGTCTGCGCTGGTCGGACCGGCGTGAGGACTTCCGTACGGAGGTACTCGGCCTGGTCAAGGCGCAGATGGTGAAGAACACCGTCATCGTGCCGGTCGGCGCCAAGGGCGGATTCGTCGGCAAGCGGCTGCCGGACCCGTCGGTGGACCGCGACGCGTGGCTGGCGGAGGGCATCGCCTGCTACAAGACGTTCATCTCGGGGCTGCTGGACATCACCGACAATCTGGTCGGCGGTGAGGTCGTGCACCCCGCGGACGTCGTACGGCACGACGAGGACGACACCTACCTCGTCGTCGCGGCCGACAAGGGCACCGCGACGTTCTCCGACATCGCCAACGAGGTCGCCGAGTCGTACGGCTTCTGGCTCGGTGACGCGTTCGCGTCCGGCGGCAGCGCCGGGTACGACCACAAGGGCATGGGCATCACCGCCCGCGGCGCCTGGGAGTCGGTCAAGCGGCACTTCCGCGAGCTGGGCGTGGACACCCAGAGCGAGGACTTCACCGTCGTCGGCGTCGGCGACATGTCCGGTGACGTGTTCGGCAACGGCATGCTGCTCAGCGAGCACATCCGGCTGGTGGCCGCCTTCGACCACCGGCACATCTTCCTCGACCCGACGCCGGACGCGGCCACCTCGTACGCCGAGCGCCGCCGGCTGTTCGAGCTGCCGCGCTCCTCGTGGGCGGACTACGACACCAAGCTGCTGTCGCAGGGCGGCGGCATCCACCCCCGTACCGCCAAATCGATTCCGATCAACGCGCAGGTGCGGGCCGCCCTCGGCCTGGAGGCGGGCGTCAAGAAGATGACCCCCGCCGACCTGATGCGGGCGATCCTCGGCGCGCCGGTGGACCTGCTGTGGAACGGCGGCATCGGTACGTACGTGAAGGCGGCGGCGGAGTCGAACGCGGACGTGGGCGACAAGTCCAACGACGCGATCCGCGTCAACGGCGAGGACCTGCGGGTCAAGGTCGTCGGTGAGGGCGGCAACCTGGGGCTGACCCAGCTCGGCCGGATCGAGTTCGCCCAGAACGGCGGCAAGATCAATACCGATGCGATCGACAACAGCGCCGGTGTGGACACCTCCGACCACGAGGTGAACATCAAGATCCTGCTGAACGCGGTCGTCGCCGATGGCGACATGACGGTCAAGCAGCGCAACAAGCTGCTGGCCGCGATGACCGACGAGGTCGGCGCGCTGGTGCTGCGCAACAACTACGCGCAGAACATCGCGCTGTCCCTGGCCCAGGCGCAGTCCGCGAGCATGCTCTCCGCCCAGCAGCGCTTCATCCGCCGCCTGGAGCGCGACGGACACCTGGACCGGTCGCTGGAGTTCATGCCCAGCGACCGGCAGATCAAGGAACGGCTGAACGCCGGCCGCGGTCTGACCCAGCCCGAGACCGCCGTGCTCCTCGCCTACACGAAGATCACGGTCGCCGACGCGCTGATCCAGACCGGGCTGCCCGACGACCCGTACCTCCAGCACCTGCTGCACGCGTACTTCCCCAGCGCGCTGCGGGAGAAGTTCGCCGAGCAGATCGACGCGCACGCGCTGCGCCGCGAGATCGTCACGACCGTGATGGTCAACGACACCGTCAACTCCGGCGGTACGAGCTTCCTGCACCGGATGCGCGAGGAGACCGGCGCGGCCCTCGAAGAGGTCGTACGGGCGCACACCGCGGCCCGCGCGATCTTCGGGCTCGGCACGGTCTGGGACGCCGTCGAGGCACTGGACAACGCCGTCGCCGCCGACGTGCAGACCCGTATCCGGCTGCACTCCCGGCGCCTGGTGGAGCGCGGCACCCGCTGGCTCCTCAACAACCGCCCGCAGCCGCTGGAGCTCTCCGAGACCATCGACTTCTTCGCGGACCGGGTCGCCGAGGTCTGGGCCGAACTGCCCAAGCTGCTGTGCGGCAGCGACCTGGAATGGCACCAGCGCATCCTGGACGAGCTGGCCGAGGCCGGGGTCCCGGCGGAGCTGGCCACCCGGGTGGCCGGATTCTCCTCCGTCTTCCCCGCGCTGGACATCGTGGCCATCGCGGACCGCACCGGCAAGGCACCGCTGGACGTCGCCGAGGTCTACTACGACCTGGGCGACCGGCTGCGGATCAACCAGCTCCTGGACCGCATCCTGGAACTGCCGCGCAACGACCGGTGGCAGTCGATGGCCCGCGCCTCCATCCGTGAGGACCTGTTCGCCGCGCACGCGGCGCTGACCAACGACGTGCTGTCGGTGGGCAGCGACTCCGCGACGCCGGAGGAGCGGTTCAAGGCGTGGGAGGAGAAGAACGCCGCGATCCTCGGACGCGCGCGGACCACGCTGGAGGAGATCCACGGGTCGGAGGGCTTCGACCTGGCGAACCTCTCGGTCGCGATGCGGACGATGCGGACGCTGCTGCGTACGCACAGCTGACGCGCACCACGGTGTGCGAGCGGCGCGGTCCGGCACTTGCCGGGCCGCGCCGCCGTCGTTCTGGGCGCTCCGGCAGGGCGCCCTTGCCGCTCACGCCGCCCGCCGCGCTACCTGGCGCCCCGCTCGTACGCCGTCACGACCTCCTCCGTGGGGCCGTCCATGACCAGTTCGCCCTTCTCCAGCCACAGGACGCGGTCGCAGGTGTCGCGGATCGCCTTGTTGTTGTGGCTGACGAGGAAGACGGTGCCGGCTTCCGCGCGGAGTTCGCGGATACGGGCCTCGGAGCGCTTCTGGAAGGCGCGGTCGCCGGTGGCCAGCGCTTCGTCGATCATCAGGACGTCGTGGCTCTTCGCGGCGGCGATGGAGAAGCGCAGCCGGGCCGCCATGCCGGAGGAGTACGTGCGCATCGGCAGCGAGACGAAGTCGCCCTTCTCGTTGATGCCGGAGAAGTCGACGATGCCCGGGTAGCGGTCGCGGACCTCCGCGCGGGACATGCCCATGGCGAGCCCGCCGAGGACGACGTTGCGCTCGCCGGTCAGGTCGTTCATCAGGGCCGCGTTCACGCCCAGGAGTGACGGCTGGCCGTGCGTGCAGACGCGGCCGGCGGCGGGCGGCAGGAGCCCGGCGACGGCCCGCAGCAGCGTGGACTTCCCCGAGCCGTTGGAGCCGATCAGGCCGATCGCCTCACCCTTGTGGGCGACGAAGGTGACGCCTTTGACTGCGTGCACCTCACGGACGGCGGCACTCGGCCGGCGGCGGACGATCCGGTTCAGGGCGGCCGTCGCGCCGCCCTTGCCCGCGCTGCCGCCGTGCACCTTGTAGACGATGTGGACGTTGTCGCAGATGACGGTGGGGACGCGGTCGTCGGCGGGCGCGGGTGCGGGGGTGCGTGCGACGGGTGCGGGGGTGCGTTCGACGGTGGTGTCAGCCACGGCCGTACTCCTCCTCGGCCTTCCAGAAGAAGACGTATCCGGCGGCGCCGGCCAGCAGGGCCCAGCCGAGGGCCAGCGGCCACACGTGCGGCGGCAGGTCCTGGGCGCGCACCGTGTCGATCAGGGCGTACCGCATCAGGTCGATGTAGATCAGGGCGGGATTGCAGTTCAGGACCACCGAGACCAGGTGGGGCGCGCTGCTCGTGAACGTGGAGAGGTTGTAGAAGACGCCGGACACGTACATCCAGGTGCGCAGCACGAACGGCATCAGCTGCGCGGTGTCCGTGGTCTTCGCGCCGATCCGGGCCATGGCCAGCGCCAGGCCGGTGTTGAAGACCGACTGGAGCAGCAGGGCGGGGACCATCAGCAGCCAGTGCCACGTCACCGGTACGCCGCAGATCAGCACGATGGCCGCCAGCACACCCATGGAACAGATGAGCTGCTGGAGCTGGATGAGGGTGTGCGCGACGGGCAGCGCGGCGCGCGGGAAGTGCAGGGCGCGGACCAGGCCGATGCTGCCGGAGACGGCGCGGGTGCCGGCCAGGACCGTGGACTGGGTGAAGGTGAAGACGAAGATCCCGGTGCACAGGAACGGGATGAAGTTCGGGATGCCGCGGTTGGTGCGCAGCAGCATGCCGAAGATCAAGTAGTAGACGCCCGCGTTGAGCAGCGGGGTCAGCACCTGCCAGAGCTGGCCCAGCCGGGCCGTGGTGTACGTGGCGGTCAGCCGGGCGGTGGCGAAGGACGCGATGAAGTGGCGGCGCGCCCACAGGCGGCGGGTGTACTCCCGCAGCGGCGGGCGGGCGCCGCTGACGGTCAGTCCGTACTGCTCCGCCAGTGCTTGCAGGCCGGGGTCGGGCGGGGCGGCGGCCGGGACCGCGGGCGACGCCTCGGCGGGGCGGGCCGGTGGGGCGAGGGTCTGGGACATGCGGGCGGTCGCCTCCGGGTGGGAGAGGGAGGGACGAGGAGCGCCGGTGACGTTAGAACGCTCCCGTATCGTCGTGACGATGTCGAGCGTACGGCCGGCGTGCGTCGGGACGCAACCGTATCGTCGATACGTGACCGTTTCGTCGATACGTGACCGTATCGTCGACGCGTGACCGTATCGTCGACATGTGATCGCCTCGTCGGAACGCGGCCGTCCCGTCGTGCCGTAGCCGTTCCGTCGGAACGCAGCCGTCCCGTCGTGCCGTAGCCGTTCCGTCGGAACGTGTCCGTTCCGTCGGAACGCAGCCGTCCCGTCGGAACGTGTCCGTCCCGTCGGAACGTGACCGTCCCGTCGCGACGTAACCGTTCCGTCGCGACGCTACGATCAAGGCATGGCAAAGGACGGCACGGACATGACCAGGACACCGGGCGTACCGGGCGGGCGGCGGACGCCGGCCGGAGCCGCCGTACTGCGCGAGGAGAAGACCGAGGCGATCCGCGCCGCGGTCTTCGCGGAGCTGGCGGCGGTGGGGTTCGCGCGGATGTCCATCGAGGGCATCGCCCGGCGGGCGGGCGTCGGCAAGACCGCCGTCTACCGGCGGTGGCGCTCCAAGCTGCACCTCGTGCTGGACGTGGTCTCCGCGGTGGCCGCCGAGGGGCTGCCGACGCCGGACACCGGGACGCTGCGCGGCGACGTACGGATGCTGCTGGAGGTCGCGGCCCGCGCGCTGCGGCACCCGATGGCCTCGCAGATCATCCCGGACCTGCTGGCCGAGGCCGCGCGCAGCCCCGAGATCGCCGAAGCGCTGCGCACCGCCCTGCTCGACAGCCAGCAGGGCGTCGCGGCGGCGATGGTGGCCCGTGCGGTCGAACGCGGCGAGCTGCGTCCGGAAGCAGACGCGCGCCTGGCCCTCGACCTGATGACCGGCCCGCTCTACTGGCGCCTGATGGTCGTGCGCGACGAACTCCCGAAGAGCTACCTGGACGAACTGGCCCTCGCGGTGGCGTCGGCCCTGGAGGCGTAGCGCGGCAACCGGCCCCGGCCAGATCTCGGCCCCGCCCCGGCCCCCGCCCCGGCCCCCGGTCCCGGTACCGGCCTCGGCCCGATCCCGGCCCCGACCCGGCCCCAGGTCTCGGTACCGGCCTCGGCCCGGCCCCCGGTCCCGGTATCGGCCCCGGCCCGGCCCCCGGCCCCGGCCTCAGTCCCGGCTCCCTCCTACGGCCACCGCGAAGGCCCCGCCCCCGCGACCCCGGACTAATCGGGCGAGCGGCGCGCGCCGCGCGGCCGAATACTGGGGAGGTGCAGTGCGCGAGGTGGCTCATTCCGGTGTGGGCCGGGTGGTGACGAGCGGGGCGTGGCCGGGCGCCGTGGAGGGCGTGACCTGTGCCGACGCACCCGTCCCGGTGGTCCCGACGGCGGCTGCTCCAGGTTGCCGGGGGCGGCGCGGCCGCGGTGACGGCCGGAGCCGCGGGGTGGGCCTGGATCGGGCCGGGGATGCCGCTGTCGCAGGTGGCCGACCCGGCGCTGGAGCGGGAGGCCGCCGCGTCCGGCGCGGAGCAGGCGTTCCTGCACGTCATCGCGCACGCCGACGACTCGCTGTACTTCATGAACCCGGCGCTGGAGCAGTCGGTGCGCAGCGGCGCCCGCTCGGTGACGGTGTGTCTGACCGGCGGTGAGTCGGACGGCCGTAACACCGCCGAGCACGGGCGCGGGGACCGGATGCCGCCACGCGACCGCCCGGCGTTCGCGCGCGCCCGTACCAACGGGCTGCGGGCCGCGCACGCGGTGATGGCCACCGGCGACCCGCTCAGCCCCTGGGACGTCGAGGCCATCTCCCTGCTGCCCGGCTTCCAGGTCGAGATCCAGACGCTGCGCGCCGCGCCGCGCAACCAGCTCGTCTTCATGGAGCTGGTGGAGGCGCGGACCGTCTCCGAGCCGCGCGCGCGGAGCCTGCGCGGGCTGTGGCTCGGCGCCGTCGACGTGCTGCCCACGCTGCGGTCGGAGGGCACTCCCGTGCAGCGCACGTTCCAGTACACCCGTGAGGAGGTCGTCGAGTCGCTGACGGCTTTGCTGGAACGGGTGCGGCCCACCGTGGTGCGCACCCTCGACCCGAACGCGGTGCATGCCCCGCATCAGCCCCCGCCCACCGACGACCCGAAGCTGCGCGGCTTCCAGTACTACGACCACCAGGACCACATCAGCTCGGCCTGTTTCACACAGGCGGCCCTGGCGGCCTACTGGGGCGGCAGGCCCAGCCGTCCCACCGTCGTGGAGAACTACATCGGGTACGAGGCGGGCGTACTGCCCAACAACGTCGACCTGCCGACCGCCCGGCGCAAGGCCGAGCTGCTGTCCGTCTACGGGTGGGCCGACGGCCGCGACTGCGGCGACCGGGCGGGCTGCGGCGACCGCAAGGTCGGCGGCTCGGCTCTCGACGGCTGGTCACGCAACTGGACGCGCAGCACCCGGCTGCGTGCCCCCGGCTCGAACAGCTGGCTGCGGCCCCTGAAGGACGGCCGGCTCGCCGCCTTCGCCGTGCTGGACGGCACCGCCGTGTGCTGGGCCGAGACCGCGCCGGGCAACGGCACCTTCAGCGGTCCGCACCGGCTCGGCGGCGGCCTCCTCCAGGGCCAGGTCCACGCGGTGAGCCACCCCGGCGGGGCGCTCCAGCTCTTCGTCTCCCGTACGGTCCTGCCCGCCCCCAACCACGCGCACCGCCGCGAGCTGCTGACCGCCCTGCAGAACGGCACCGCGCGCAACGGCGTACCGGCCTTCGGCCCGTGGGAGTCGCTGGGCACTCCGGACGCCGCGCCGCTGAAGTCCCTGGAGACGGGCTTCCCGGCGGCGGCCGTCGGCCAGGACGGCACGGTGCACCTCTTCGCCCGCGACTGGCGCGGCGGCATCGCGTACCGCAGCGGCGCCCAGGGCGGGGACTGGTCGCTGTGGCGGCACCTGGAAGCGCCGACGGCCTCCCCCGGCGCGGGGGGCCGGGTGCCGGCTGTCGTGGACGGGCTGGACGCGTGTGTGGACTCCGAGGGGCTGGTGCACGTCGTGGCGCCCAGTGACCGGGCCGTGCACCACTGGGTGTCGAGGGAGGCGGGGCAGATACCGGAGCCCACCGGGGACACCGGGCTGCCCGAGCCCGGGGGCCCGCTGAGCCTGGTGCCGCTGGGCGGCGGGGAGGTGCGCCTCGCGTACCGGCAGAGCACCACGGCCCAGGTGCTGCTGGCCGAGCGGCGGCCGCGGCCCGGGGCCTGGCGGCAGTCGGCGCGGTACGAGCCGGTCGGCGGATACGGGCGGGTGGCCCTGGCGGCCGTCGGCAAGCCCGCGCGGACCGTCGTGGTCGCGGGGCGGGACAACGCCGGCCTGCTGCGGTACGCGCTCAGCGACGCGGGGCAGGACACGCCGGGCCGCTGGCTGACGGGGAAGGTGCCGCACTCGGGCGCGGCGGCCGTCGGGCAGGACACCGACGGCCGCGCGGTGCTGGCCGTCCTCGGCAACGACGGGCGGCTGCATGTGGTGCGGCAGCGGGACGTGGGGGCGGACGGCGCGTTCCAGGAGTGGCGGGCCCAGCCGGCCCCACGGGGTCAGAGCGGCCCGGCGAAACGCGCCGGCTGAGCCTCGTCCCCCGTACGGCGGTCTGCCTCGCGGGCTGGAGCGGCACCCCCGGCCTCGCCGGCCGGAGCGGCACCCCCGGCCTCGCCGGTCGGAGCGGCACCCCCGGCCTCACTGACCGGAGCGGCACCCCCGGCCGGAGCGGCCTTCCCGGCATCCCGCGCCCGCGGCACCAGAATGCGGGTGGACACCAGATAGGTGAACGGGATCGCCAGCACCGCCGCGAGCAGCGGCGCGACGCGGGTGCCGAGCCCGCACCAGTTCACCAGCACCACCAGTCCCACGCTCTGCACCACGTAGTTCGTGACCTGCGTGAGCGGGAAGAGCAGGAACTTCTTCCAGCTCGGCCGGGTGCGGTAGGTGAAGTAGGTGTTCAGGAAGAACGAGCCGACCATGCTGAACAGGAACGCGACCGTGTAGGCGGCGAAGTACGGCATCCAGGGGTGCAGTGCCAGGTAGCACCCGTAGAAGGTGAGGGTGTTGACGCCGCCGACGACGGCGAAGCGCAGCAGCCGCCCCAGCGGCAGCCGCCCGAGCGGGGACCGGCCCCGTGACGGACGGCGGTACGGGCGGCGGTAGGGCCGATGCCTCATCGGCGGGTCCGCCCGGCGACCCGGGCCGTGGGGGTGTGGGTGGGCGCCGTCCCGTTGGTCTCCTTGACCAGGAAGTGCGGGCGCCGCTTGGTCTCGTAGTAGATGCGGCCGATGTACTCGCCGATCAGGCCGAGCATCACCATCTGGAGGCCGCCCAGACCCACGATGATCGCCACCAGCGTCACATAGCCGGGCGCGGTGATACCGCCGGCGACCGCGGCGCCGACGATCCACAGGGCGTACGCGGCGGCCAGCGCGGCCAAACTCAGGCCGGTGTAGATCGCCACCCGCAGCGGGCGGCTGTTGAAGGAGATCATCCCGTCGATGCCGTAGTTGACCAGGGCGCCGAAGCACCACTTGGTCCGGCCGCCCTCGCGCCGGGCGTTGCGGTAGTCGAAGGTGACGGTGTCGAAGCCTATCCAGGAGAACAGGCCCTTGGAGAAGCGGTTGTACTCGGGCAGCGAGACCAGCGCGTCGACGGCGGTGCGGGACAGCAGCCGGAAGTCGCCGACGCCGTCGGTCAGTTCCACGTCCACCCACTTGTTGACGGCGCGGTAGTACAGGCGGCTGCACACGCTGCGCAGCGGTTTGTCGCCGTCCCGGCTGCGCTTGGCGATGACCTGGTCGTGGCCGAGCTGGTAGAGGTCGAGCATCTTCTCGATGAGCTGGGGCGGGTGCTGGAGGTCGGCGTCCATCAGGATGACGGCGTCGCCGCTGGCCTCCTTCAGGCCCGCGAGCATCGCCGCCTCCTTGCCGAAGTTGCGGCTGAAGGAGAGGTAGCGGGTGGTGGGGCGGTGCTGCTGGGCGAGGGTGCGTATCCGGTGCAGCGTGCCGTCGGTGCTGCCGTCGTCGACGTAGCACAGCTCGTACTCGACGGCGAGCTGTCCGAGCACCACGCGGATCTCCTCGTCGAAGTGCCCGATGACTTCCTCTTCGTCGTAACAGGGGACAACGACCGAGAGCTTCATGGGGAGCCCTTTCGCCGGGGCGGAGCGCGGCGGGAGCCACCACGTCCCAGGCAGCAATTCTACTAATCAGATGAAATGTCACGATTCGAGCGAAGAGGCCGGGCGGTGCGCTCCGCCCCGGTGCCGCCGCACGCCGCAGGCGACGGCCACGGCCGCCAGCACCCCCAGCGCGGCGCCGCTCGCCGCCAGCCCCGGCAGCAGCCCGGGTGGCCGGTACGAGCAGTCCAGGCGCGTGGCGCCCGCTCCGAGCGGTACGGCGACCAGGCCGCCGAACGAGTGCGGGGCGCGGGAGGCGCCGCCGTCCACCCGGCAGCCCCAGCCGGGGACGGCCGGGACGGCGAGGACGGCCGTGCCGGTGCTGTGCGCGGGCAACTCGGCAACAAGCCCGTGGCCGTTCGACGAGAGCCGCACCGGGCCCTGCTTCCGCAGGCCGACGACGGCGGTGGCAAGTTTTTCGCGGCTCAGGCAGCCGAGCGGGTGCTCGGGGACGCGCTGGGCCCTCGGGTTGCTGAAGGCGATTGTCAGCCGTCCGTCGGGCGGGGCGACACCCAGGCCCTTGACCGGATTCGCGGTCGTCTCCCGGATGCCGAACCCGGGGGAGGTATGGCCGGCGGCCCGTACCTTGCCGTGGTACCAGGGCGCGTACCAGAAGACGTCGGAGCCCGGCGTGCAGCGGACGGTGAAGAGGGCCGCGCCGCCCCGGCGGGTCGCGGGCAGCCGCCACTCGCCGTCGACCAGGCGCGGCACCGGACGCACGGCCCCGCTCTCGGGAGCGGCCGCCGCATGGCTCCCCGCTGCGGGGCCCCCGGTGCCGCCGCTGCCCCCGCCCGCCAGGCGCAGCGTGGGCACCTCGTACACCCGCGCACCCAGTAGCCGCTCCTGGCGGGCGAAGACCGAGCCGCCGCCGACGCGGGGATCGGCGCGTACGTCCATGCCCCGCCCGGCCGTCCCGCGCCGTGACTGGTCCAGGTCGCCCGCCGACAGGCCGGGCCGTACGGTCAGCAGGGGCGCGGCGGCGGCCCGCCCCACGTCGACCGGTCCGGCCTGCGGACCGGTGCGGAAGCTGCTCACCGCCAGGACCGCGCGGCTGACGGGGTCCTCGACGCTGCGGAGGTGACGGCCGTGGATGTACCAGCCGCCGCCCAGCTCGCGCAGGGTGCGTGCGGTCCGTTCCGGTACGTAGCTGCTGTAGTACGAGCCGCCCTCGCCCCCCAGCAGCAGGGGGTCGTTGTTGGCGAACTCGTGCGGTCCGGGGTCGGTGCGGGAGCGCGGCCAGTCCTCGCGTGCCTTGATCTCCCGGTGCACCGCGATCGAGCGGTCGTCGAGCGTGATCTTCGGGTCCCACCAGGCGAGCTGGTCCCTGACGGCCGTCACGGAGAACGCCGCATAGGCCGACCCGAAGAAGACCGCGCAGGTCAGGGCGGCCGTGGCGAGGGTACGTACGGTGCTGCGCGCGCGATGCCCGGCCAGCGCCGACAGCGCGGCGAGCACCACCGGGCCGCATCCGGCCACCAGGATCCAGGTGGCCGGGCCGACCACGCTGCGGCCGCTGCACAGCGCGGCGATCAGGGCGACCAGGACGGCGCCGGCCGCCAGCTCGCGCGGGCGCGGCCGGTGCGCCAGCGCCAGCCACGCGATGATCACCAGGAGCGCGCTGAGCACGAAGGAGGCGCGGTACGGGCTGCCGTTGGGGACCGCCAGTCCGTGCCAGAGCAGCAGCGTCGGCTTCCACACGAAGGAGACCGCGACGCAGGCGGCCAGCCCGTACCAGGCGACGCGCGTCCGGACCGGAACGGCGCGGACGAACGGGAAGGCCGCCACCAGCAGCAGCCCCAGCATCCCGATGAACAGGTGCGGCGCGGGCACCGAGCCGCGCCCGCCGGGCAGCAGCTCCGCGACGAAGTCCAGCGTCG
Organism: Streptomyces paromomycinus; assembly: GCF_003865155.1. Lineage (NCBI taxonomy): Bacteria > Bacillati > Actinomycetota > Actinomycetes > Kitasatosporales > Streptomycetaceae > Streptomyces > Streptomyces paromomycinus. Next base: position 6,041,092 of record NZ_BHZD01000001.1, read on the forward strand.
GCGGCCGCCCCCGGTAGACCGCCTCCGGCGCGGGCCGGGACGCCTTGCTGGCCTCGAGGGTGACGGTGATCGCGGGGGCCGCCAGCAGGATGCCGGTGAGCGCCATGGTGGCGGCGCGGACCAGGGAACGCAGCCGGTCGCGTACGGGCACCTCGGCGGCGAGCAGCAGGCGTACCGCCAGCACCAGCGCCATGGCGAGGCTGGCCATCGCCGCCGTGTAGAAGTTCCCCGCCCAGGACACGCCGACGAGCAGGGCGCCCGCCACCCAGCGGCGCCGGTGCAGGCACCAGTCGGCGGCGATGCCGGTCAGCGGCAGTGAGACCAGGCCCCACATCCACATGGGGTCGGCGGTGCCGTCGCTCACGACCCAGGCGCAGGTGCCGTAGCCCACCGCGAGCAGCGCGCGCGGCCAGGGCGCGCCGGGGTGCACCCGGCCGAGGAGGACGGTCATCAGGGCGGAGCCCAGGCCGATGCAGCCCAGCGTGACGAGGAACACCGGCAGCTCGGCCAGGTCGCGCGGGAAGAGGCCGACAAGCCAGGAGAACGGATTCATCAGATAGGTGAGGAAGTCGGCGAGAAAGGGCACGCCGTAACCGCTGTTCCAGTTGAGGAGCAGGTCACCGGTGGTGTTGCCGTGCAGCAAGTCCCACAGATGGGCGTGGAACGGTACGAACTGATTTCCGAGGTCGTTGACGGCGCGCGAGCGGGTACCGAACGGATAGCTGCCGAGCATCGTCATACCGAGGCAATAGGCGCCCATGGCCAGCAATGCTGCGAAAGACGGCGCGTACCACGGCGTCGCCGGGCGCCGGCCCGGCGCGGTCGGCATTTTGATCGTCACATTCACGGGGCGGCCGCGCTTCCCTGGTCACCTGCGTCTTGAGCGAGTAGATGCCGCTTTTGGGTGATGCGTTTTTCATGTACGGCATGTCGGGACCCGGATCTCGATGCGGGTGATCGTCCCCGGGTCGAGCGTCCTACGGTAAGTCAAATGTCCGCAATAATGCGGTTTGACAAGAGCGAGGTGCGGCGGCGAACGTGCGCTCGTACGCCGGTCGACGGCGTGCCGGGCCGGTCGCTGGCCAAGGTAGCTTTGGGATCCCGCAGCGCTATGAAAAGAGGATTGGGGTGCCCGTGCCTGACGTCTCCGTAGTCGTGATCGTCTATAACGACGCCGACCGGCTACCGACGGCTGTCCGGTCCGTACTGGACCAGACGCTCCACGGAGTCGAAGTTCTGATCGTCGACGACTGCAGCACGGACAGATCCTTCGACGTGGCCCGGCGGCTCGCCGCCGCCCACCCCGACCGGGTGCGGGCGCTGCAGCTGCCGGAGAACAGCGGCGGCTGCGGAGCGCCCCGCAACCACGGCGTCCAGCACGCCACCGGCCGCTACGTGATGTTCCTGGACAGCGACGACGTCCTGGAGCCGAACGCCTGCCGCAACATGCTGGAGGCGGCCGAGCGCACCGGCGCCGACCTGGTCTCCGGCATGTGTGTCCGGGTCGAGGTCGATTCCCGCAACAAGAAGCAGACCGAGTGGTATCCCTGGCTGTACTCCCGGACCCGGACGATCGAATCCGTTTCCGAATTGCCCGACCTGCTGGTCTTCGACACGCTGTCGACCAACAAGTGCTACCGGCGGGAATTCCTCCTGGCGGCCGGGCTCGTCTTTCCCGTCGGCATCCACTACGAGGACCTGCTCTTCTCGGCCCAGGCCTACGTGGCGGCCCAGCGCATCACGCTGATCCCCAACCACGTCTACTTCTGGAACGTGTTCGAGAAGGCCGCCACCAAATCGATCAGCAACCGGCGGCACGAGATCGCCAACTTCGCGCACCGCATGGAGATCCACCGCCGGGTGGACGAACTGCTGGAGCGCGAGGGGCTGGACGACCTCAAATTCCACAAGGACGTCAAGTTCCTCAAGCACGACCTCGTGCTGCATCTGCGTGATCTTCCGCTGCTGGACGAGGACTACCGCCGCGAGTTCGCCCGGATGGCCAACGGCTATCTCGCCGGTATCGCCCCCGAGGCGTACGAACGCGTCCAGCGCATTCAGGCGATCTGCGCCTACCTCCTGGCCCGGGAGGACTGGGCGAATTTGATGCCCGCGGTGGACACACTGATCAACCGCGACAAACTCTCCTCGCCGCTCGCCGAACGCGACGGCCGCATCTACTGGTGCGCCGAACACCTCGACGACCCCGAGGGCCGCCGGGTCCTGGACGTCACCGACGCCGGGTACCACACCCGCTCGGTCGGCAAGCTGTTCCTGCGCAACCAGCTCACCGCCTACGAGGACGACGGACAGGGCACCGTCCGGCTGGCCGGCACCGTCGTCAACCCGCTCGGCAAGGTCACCCCCGGCACCCCGCTGCGCGGCCGGCTCGAACTGAAGGCCCGCCGCAAGAGCCTCCAGGCGTTCTCCTTCCCGCTGACCTCCCTGCGCATCGCGGCGGACGGCCTGCACTGGGACGCCGAACTGGACCTGGCCCGCCGGCTGCGCCCGCTCGGCATGATCGACGCCGTCTGGGACGTCCGGCTGATCCTGGACGTGGACGGCGTCACCACCCGTACCCGCCTGACCGTCGGCGGCGTCGACCTCGACAGCGCCCACGCGCTGCGGGTCCGCCCCCGGCTCACCCGGCTGGTCTCCGACCGCGTCGAGCCCGCCACCTCCAAGCGCGGCCACCTCACCTTCGTCCTGGACGCCCAGGGCAAGGCGGCCCGCCGCACCAACGACGTGCTGCGGCAGGCGCTGCGCAGCCCCGCCGCCGACCTCGCCAAGAGCGGGGTGCGCAAGGCCCGCAAGGCGCAGCGCGACCTGAACTCCGGGGAGACCAAGCTGCGCGTCTACCACGAGGTGTTCAGCAAGCTGCCCGTCCGCAAGGGCCTGGTCGTCTTCGAGAGCCACCTCGGCAAGCAGTACAGCGACAGCCCCCGCGCCGTCTACGAGGAGATGCGCCGCCAGGGCGTCGACTTCGAGGCCGTGTGGTCCTACGACGGCCGGAAGCCGGAGGGCTTCCCCAAGGACGCCACCCTCGTCAAGCGCTGGAGCTGGCAGTACCTGCGCGCCCTCGCCCAGGCCGAGTTCTGGATCGACAACCAGGGCTTCCCGCTGCGCCTGGTCAAGCGCCCGGAGACCACCTACATCCAGACCTGGCACGGCTCCGCCCTCAAGCGCATGGGCTTCGACGAGCCGCGCATGAAGCTCAAGACGCGGGCCGCCAAGGCGGACTTCCAGAAGGTCCTGGACCGCTTCGACCACTTCCTGGTCCGCTCCGAGCACGACGTACGGACCCTGGCCAACGCCTTCCGGCTGCGCGACGAGGTGCTGCTGCGCAGCGGCTACCCCCGCAACGACGCGCTGGTCGCGACGCGCCGCGCCGAGGAGGCGGGCGGCGCGCGCGAACGCGGCCCGCTCGCCGAGGAGCTGGGCATCGGCGCGGACAAGACCGTGCTGCTGTACGCGCCGACCTTCCGCGCCAACCCCAACGGTTCGGTACGGGGCTTCGAACTCCCCTTTGACGTGGACGAGTTCGCCGAGCGCTTCGGCGACCGCTTCGTGCTGCTGATGCGCTCGCACTACCTGAACAACGTGGTGCTGCCGCCCTCCGTACGCGGCAAGGTCATCGACGTCACCGGGTACCACGACATCACCCCGCTGCTCCAGCTCGCCGACGGGATGATCACGGACTACTCCTCCGTGATGTTCGACTACGCCCTGCTCGACCGGCCGATGCTGTTCTTCGCGTACGACTACGAGGAGTACGCCAACGAGGCGCGCGGCACCTACTTCGACCTCAAGGAGAAGGCGCCGGGTCCGGTGCTGGAGACCGCCGAGGAGCTGTTCGCGGCGATCGAGGGCCTCAAGGCGGCCGACGACGGGCACCGGGAGGCGCGGCGCCGCTTCACCGCCGAGTTCGGCGAGTACGACCAGGGCGACGCGGCCCGCCAGATCGTCGGCCGGTTCTTCGGCGGGGGCGCAGGCGCCGACCGCCCGGCGGACAGCGGCCCGGCGTACGGCGAAGCGCTGCCCGGCCCCACCGTCATCACCGGCTCCGCGCACAGCGGTTCTTCCGTGAAGGGGGAAGCCCATGACCGGGCGTGACATCTTCATCGTCAACAACAACGTCGACGAGATGGGCGGTGTGACCACCTGGTCCCACCAGATGGCCCGGCTCTTCACCGAAAGCGGCCACCGGGTGCACGTCGTCGGCGTCGTACCGGCCCCCGAGGAGCTGCGCGCCGACCTCGGCGACGACCTGCCGTACGCCACCACGACCCTGTACGACGTGCACCCGCCCAGAGCCGTACCGGCTCCCCGCGGCATCAAGGGCCGGCTGAACATCGCCGAGCAGCGGCGGCGCGCCGCCCGCCAGGCCGGTATGCAGGAGCAGGCGGACAAGCTCAGCGCGCTGTTCCGCGGCGCCCGGCCGGGCGGCGTGGTCATCGTGACGCAGGTGTGGGCCATGGAGTGGGTGGCGCTCGCCGACACCGCGGGCCTGCCGGTCGTCGGCATGACCCACGAGTCCTTCGACGCCTGCCGCAACTCCTCGCGCTTCGGGCGGGTCAAGAAGTACTACAAGGGTGTGGACCGGCTGCTCGCGCTCACCCGCGAGGACGCCGACCGGTGGATCCGCCAGGGCATGGACAACGCGGACTTCATGCCCAACCCGCTGCCGGTGACGCCCGAGGTGCCCTCCGACCGCACCGCGAAGGTCGTCGCCAGCATCGGCCGGCTCTCCGACGAGAAGGGCGTCGACCTGCTCCTCGACACCTGGGCCGTGGTCGCGCCGGACCACCCGGACTGGACCCTGCGCATCTACGGTTCCGGCGACGACGAGGATCTGCTGAAGAAGCAGGCCGCCATGCTCGGCCTGGACGGCTCCGTGGAGTTCATGGGCCGTACCGACGACGTGGCCGGGGCGCTGCGCGGCGCGTCCGTCTTCGCCCAGTCCTCCCGGGCCGAGGGCTTCCCGCTCTCCCTCATGGAGGCGATGGCCAGCGGCGTGCCGTGTGCGGCCTTCGACTGCGCGCCCGGCGTCCACGAGATCGTGCGGGACGGCGAGGACGGCCTGCTGGCCGTGGTCGGCAACACCACCGAACTGGCCCGCCACATCGACGCCCTGATCTCCGACAAGGAACTGCGTGACCGGCTCGGCACGGCGGCGCGGGAGAACGTCCAGCGCTACTCGACCGACCGGATCCTCAAGCGCTGGGAGGATCTCTTCGCCCTGCTGGAGCGCTGAGGCACCCTGGACGGGCCGGCTCCGCACGCCGCGGGGCCGGCCCGTACCGGATGACGGAAGAGGCACACCGTGGCAGCAGACCGTCCGCCCGCTCCCGACGGCCGGGGTCCCCGCGACCCGGCCGTCTCCGTCGTCGTGCCGGTGCACAACACCCGGCGCTACCTCGGACAGTGCCTGGGGTCCGTCTTCGCCCAGAGCCTCGGGCCTGAGGCCGTCGAGGTGATCGCCGTGGACGACGGGTCCGACGACGGCAGCGGCGCCTGGCTGGACGAACAGGCCCGTACGCACCCGAACCTGACCGTGCTCCACCAGCCGCCGTCGGGCGGCGCCGGACGGCCGCGCAACGTCGGCATGGACCACGCCCGCGGCCGGTACCTCTTCTTCCTCGACTCCGACGACCACCTCGGCACCGAAGCCCTGGAACGGCTCACCGCCCTGGCCGACACCCACGGCTCCGACCTCGTCTACGGGCGCATAGTCGGCACCGGCGGGCGCCCGGCCCCCGTCGACCTGCGCACCACCAGCCCCCGCGTCACGCCCTGGGACTCGCCCGTCTACTGGACGCTGGCCGCCTACAAACTCTTCCGCCGCTCCTACGTCCAGGAGCGCGGCCTGCGCTTCGTCGAAGGGCGGCTGCTCGCCGAGGACCTGCCCTTCGGCATCAGCGCCCTGCTCGGCGCGAACACCGTCTCCGTCCTCGGCGACTACGACTGCTACTACCTCCAGGGCCGCGACGACGACTCCAACGCCAGCCGCCAGGACCTCGACTGGCCCGAGCACCTCGGCTACATCGCGACCGTGCTCGCCCAGGTCGCGGACCTGGTGCCGCCGGGCCCCGAGCGCGACACGCTCATGGTGCGCCACTTCCACGGCGAGATCCTCGCCCAGTTCGCCGCGCCGTACCTGGCCCGGGACACCGAGGGGCGCCACGCCATGGCGAAGGCCGCCCGCCCGCTGGTCGAGTCCTACCTCACCGGCCGGGTGCTGGCCGCCCTCCCGCCCCGGCTGCGGCTGCGCGCGCACTGTCTGAGGGAAGGCATGGTGGACGAGCTGAGCGAGATCATCGGCGCGGACACCGGGCGGGAGCCGGGGCCGCCGGTGACCGGCGAGGACGGCCGGGAGTACGCCGCCTACCCGTACTTCCGCGACCCGGAGCGCGGCATCCCGGACGTCTGCTACGCACTGCGGCCGGCGGAGGCCCGGGAAACGGCCTGAAAAGGCGCATGCCCGGGAAACGGCCTGAAAACCTGAGAACACGTACGCCCCCGGCGGCACCGGGGGCGTACGAAGGGGCTCGGATCAGGCGCCGGCGCGGTGGTGCTGCCAGCCCTGCCAGGCCGAGGTGATCATGTCGCGCACGTCGTGGCGGGCCTTCCAGCCCAGCTCACCGGCGATCCGGTCGGCGGCGGCGACCACCCGGGCCGGGTCGCCGGGACGGCGCGGGGTGACCTCGGCGACCGCGTCGGTGTGCCCGGTGACCTCGGTGATCAGGTCGACCATCTCCTTGACGGAGACGCCCTCGCCGCGGCCGATGTTCAGGGTCAGGTCGCGCACCGGGCCCGGCTCGGCCAGCTTGCGCGCGGCGGCCAGATGGGCGTCCGCGAGGTCCGCGACGTGGATGTAGTCGCGGATGCAGGTGCCGTCCGGCGTCGGGTAGTCGTCGCCGAAGATCCGCGGGGACGCGCCCTCGGTGAGCTTCTCGAAGACCATCGGGACGATGTTGAAGACGCCCATGTCGGCCAGCTCGGGGGTGGCGGTGCCGGCCACGTTGAAGTAGCGCAGGCACGCGGTGTTGATGCCGTGCGCCTTGCCCGCCGCGCGCGCCATCCACTCGCCGACGAGCTTGGTCTCGCCGTACGGGTTGATCGGCGCGCAGGGGGTGTCCTCGGTGACCAGGTCCACGTCCGGCATGCCGTAGACGGCCGCGGAGGACGAGAAGACGAACTGGCCGACGCCGCCCGCCGCCATCGCCTCCAGCAGCGTCTGCAGGCCGTGCACGTTCTCGCGGTAGTAGTGCAGCGGCATCTCCACGGACTCGCCGACCTGCTTCTTCGCGGCGAGGTGCACCACACCGGTGATGCCGTGCTCGGAGATCGTCCGGTCCAGCAGCTCGCGGTCCAGGGTGGAGCCCACCACCATCGGCACGCCCCCGGGGACCCGGGCGGCCACGCCCGTGGAGAGGTCGTCGAGCACCACGACCCGCTCGCCCGCCTGTGTCATGGCCCGTACGACGTGGGCGCCGATGTAGCCGGCGCCGCCCGTGATCAAGTAAGACATCTCGCCATCCTAAGGGGGTCGTTGCTCGTCGGGGGGTGCGGTGCGGACACCGCCGGGCGGCGCCCCGGAGGCCGTGACGGCCGGGTCCGGCGCGCTGACCGGGGCCGTCGCACGGCCTCCGCCGCGCCGGGCCCGGCCGCCGCCGGCCGGACCGCTGTGACATGACTAACGAGCGGGCCCGCCGACGCGACGCACCTTGCGGGCCGCGATCTGCCACGCGGTACGCATACCGGACGCCATCCGCAGCGCAAGCGCGCCGCCGGTGGTCGCGTACGGCTGTGCCAGCAGCAGGCCGTGCCGGGCGCTGGGCAGCGCGTGCCGCCGCAGCCCGGGGCCGGTGGCCCGCAGCGCGGCATGCAGGACGGAGCCGTCCGCGCAGCGCACCTGGGCGGTCAGGTCCCACGGCACGGGGGTGCCGGAACCGCTGTCGCCGCGGATGGCCAGGGCGCCGAGGTCGAGCGCCGTCTCGGCCGTCCAGGCGTCCCCGGACGGGTCCGGGGTGAGGGCGGCGGTGTGTACGGGCCCGCGGCGGCCGTCCGCCCGGCGGCGCAGCTCCACGTCGATGCTGACGGGTCCGGCGGCGGCCACCCGCCCGTACAGCTCGTGCACGCGTAGCCGCAGCAGGGAGCGGGTGCCGAGGACGGGCTCGGCGTCGACGGTCACCGGCAACTGGTCGGCGGGCAGCGCGTCCAGGCCGTCCAGTTCGGCCTCGGACAGGGCGGACGACCACACGGGACGCCCGCCGTCCCGCGCGTACGGCGGCAGCAGCCGTCCGGGGCGCGCGGCGAGCTGGGTGAGCCGGTCGGAGTCCACCGGTGCCTCGGAGGCGAGCAGGACCCGGGCGAGCCAGCGGGCCGGGGCGGTGGCGGCGAGCAGCTCGCTCTCCTCGAAGCCGGCCAGGTAGGCGCGGGTCAGCCGCCACCACTCCTGCCGGTAGTCCGCGCCGCGGGTGTGCAGCTCCCGTACGTACATCCGCAGATCGTGGTCGAGGAACTTGGTGCGCGCCGCGTGCGCGAGGCCCTTGTGCCCGGCGTCGGCGAAGATCCGCACGCTGGTGCGGTGCGCCTCGATGCGGGCCTCCCAGTTGGCGACGTCCTTGCGGTCCAGCGAGATCGACTGCTTCTTGGCGCTGCGCCGGACGTGCCAGATGTACACCTCGTCGGGGACGACCGCGAGGCGCGGGGCGGCGGCCAGCACCCGGGAGGTGAAGACGAAGTCCTCGTAGGTGAAGCGGCCGTCGGGGAAGAGGATGCCGTGATCCAGGAGGAAGGCCCGGTCGTAGAGCTTGTTGACGCACAGGGTGTCGCCGACCAGCTCGGGGTGGGCGGTGACCGGACCGAGCAGCGCGGGCGCGCGGTAGAGGTCCGGCTGCCAGGGCACCTCGCGCGGCCCCGGCAGCTCGCGGCGTACGCACAGGCCCGCCGTCACCGGGGTGTCATGGCGCAGCGCGGCCGCCAGGAGGGCGTCAACGGCGCCCGCGGGCAGCACGTCGTCGCTGTCCAGAAACATCACGAAGCGGCCGGCGGCGGCCCGCAGCCCGTCGTTGCGGGGCGTACCGCAGCCGCCGCTGTTGTCCTCCCGGTGGATCACCCGCAGCCGCGGGTGCTCGCGCGCGAGGTCGTCCAGGACCTGGCCGGTGCGGTCGGTGGAGGCGTCGTCGACCGCGATCACCTCGGCGATCGCGTCCCCCTGCGCCAGCGCGGAGCGCACCGCCTCGCCGACCAGCGTGGCGTCGTTGTAGGCGATGACGACGATGCTGACCTGCGCGGACGGCGTGCGGGCAGGTTCCGGCCGCGGCTCTGGGGCTTCATTCACAGTCACTACATCTACATTTCGTGTCGGTGTGGTCGGCGCCGGAGGGCCGAGGGCTGCCGCCTCCTCTGCGCGGAGGCGGCAAGTCGGCCCGCGGTTGCGTGCGCGCCCCTGCTCAGGGCCATCTTGCCGCCCCGCGCCCCACGGCCGGGCGCGGGGCCCGCCGCCTGCGGTCCGTGGGCCCCTCCGCCCGTGGCCCGTGGACCCGCCGTCCGTCGCGTACCGCTCGACTCGCCCCACAGTGGCGGGTCACCGGCCCTGGGCCGAACGGGTGACAAGCGCGATCGACAGTAAGTAGCCGTGCGATTACGCTCTGCGTCCGTCCCCCTGTGTACTCCCCGACCTTGGGATGGCCATGCCCCGGTTCAGCGTCATCGTCCCCGCCCGCAGCGTCCAGGGCTTTCTGCGCGCCTGCCTGGACTCCGTACTGGAGCAGTCCCACCGGGACGTGGAGCTGATCGCCGTCGACGACTGCTCGGCGGACGCCACCGGCGCGATCATCGACGAGTACGCGCGCCGCGACCCGCGCCTGACCGCCCTGCACCAGCGCCGCCCGAGCGGCGCCGGTCCGTCCCGCAACGCCGGTGCCGCACTGGCCCGCGGTGACTACCTGCTCTTCCTCGACGGCGACGACACGCTGGCCCCCGGCGCCCTGGCCGCCGTCGACGCACGGCTGCGGGCGTGCGGCGAGCCGGACGTCCTGCTGTGGGACCACGAACGGATGGACGTCTGGGAACGGCGGCGGCCCAGCGGCGACGGCGCCTTCCTGGAGGCGGCGGGGGACGCGGTGTTCGACGCCGTCCAGCGCCCCGGCGTGCTCGGCGTCGAACCCGCCGCGTGGAACCGCGCGGTGCGCCGCGAGCACTGGACCGGCCGGGGACTCGCCTTCGCCGACGGCCCGTACGAGGACGTCCCGTACGCGTACGGGAGCCTGCTGACCGCCGGGCGCGTCGCGACGCTGGACCAGGTGTGCGTCACCTGGCGCGAGCGGCGGCGGGGCAGCGCCGTCACCACACCCGGGCGCCATCACTTCGTTGCCGTCGAGCGCTACGAGGAACTGTTCGCCCGGCTCGACGGTCTGGTGCCGGGGGAGCGGGACGGCGAGGGGGCCGGCGACGGTCTGCTGCCGCTGCGGACCGTCCTGCACGCCCGGATGACCGACCGGCTGCTGGCGATCCTCGACGACCCCGACCGCATCGTGCCCGCCGACCGCGCCGCCTTCTTCCGCGCCGCGAGCCGCTGCATCCGCGCGCACCGGCCGGACGGCGCGCCGCTGCCCGCCGCACTGCGCTCGTACCGCGCCTACCGGTCGCTGCACGGCGCTCAGGTGCTGCGGCGCGAGGTGGCCAAGGAACTGCGGGACCGCGGCGAGGCCGCTGCCCGTACGGCCTTCCGGCGCTACTACGGCCTGCGGCTGCACACCCCGCTCGACGCCGACCTGGTGCTCTACGGCGCGCGCGGCAACCGCGCGGTGACCGGCAACCCGTACGCTGTCGACCGCAAGGCCCGCGAGATCGCGCCCCAGCTGCACGGCGTCTGGGCCGTCCACCAGGACGCGGTGGACGCCGTCCCGGCAGGCGCGGACCACGTCACCGTCGGCTCCCGCCGCTACTGGGAACTGCTGGCCCGCGCCACCTACCTGGTCACCGACGGCGACTTTCCCGGCGCGGCCGGGCGGCCGGGACAGATCTGCCTCCAGACCCACCAGGGCACCCCGCTGAAGGCCACCGGCCTGGACTCGCACCGCTACCCGGGCACCCCGGCGGGGCCGGGCCCCGGCCGCGCGCTGGAACACGCCGACCAGTGGGACTTCTGCCTCTCCGCCAACCAGCACTCCAGCGAGATCTGGCAGCGCGCCTACCCCAGCTCGTACGAGACGCTGGCCACCGGCTTCCCCCGCAACGACCGGTACGCCACCGCCACCGCGGCCGAAGTGCGCGCCCTGCGGGCCGCGTTCGGCATCCGGCCCGGCGCGACCGCCGTCCTGTACGCGCCCACCCACCGCGTCCGGCCGGACGGCGCCGTCCCGCCGCTGGACGTGGTCCGCCTCGCCGCGGCACTCGGCCCGCGCTTCCAACTGCTGGTCCGCGAACACCCGTACAGCGGCCCGCACCAGGGCGCGCACCCGCGCACGGCCGCGCTCCAGGAGGAGGGCGCGGTCCTGGACGTCTCCGGCCACCCGCACATCGAGGACCTGTGCCTGGCCGCCGACGCGCTGCTGTGCGACTTCTCCTCGGTCCTGTTCGACTACGCCGGCCTCGACCGGCCGATCGTCGTGCACACCGCCGACTGGGACGCCTTCCGGCTCACCCGCGGCGTCTACGTCGACCTGCTGTCCGGGCGGCCCGGCGACACCCCCGGCGTCCTCGCGGCGGACGAGGCGGACATCGCCGGGGCCTTCCACTCGGGGCGCTGGGACGGCCCGGCGGCGGCGGCGCTGCGGGCCGCCTTCCGGGAGCGTTTCTGCCAGTACGACGACGGGCTGGCCGCGGAACGGGTGGTGCGCCGGGTGCTCCTCGGCGAGGACGACCTGCTGCCCCTGCTGCCGCCCGGCGAACGCCGCACCGCCCCGTCGCCCCGGGCCGCCGAACGGGCCGCGGCCCGGCAGGACGGCGCCACCCGCACCCTCACGGGGCCCGGCGCGGTCGTCGGGTGAGACGGGCCGGCGTGTGCTCAGCGGGCCGCCGAGCGGCGGCGGGCGGCGACGACGGCCTTGGTGATGAACGGCGGCAGGACGTTCACCGCGAGCCGGCGGGCCGGGCTCCGGCGGGCCCGGGCGGCGGCCGGACGGGACGCGGCGGCACGCGCGGGCGTCCGCGCCCCGGAGGCGGAGGAGGCGGAGGAGGCCGCGGCAGCCGGGGCGGCGTCGCGCGCGGCCTCCGTACGGTGCCGCGAGACCGGGTGCGCGGGCTCCTTGGCGTTCTTGGCGCTCAGCCGGATCAGCGGCGCCCCGTTGACCTCCTGCACCTCGTGCCACACCCCCTCGCGGCCGGTCAGCCACGCCAGCAGCGCCGCCTGTACGGGCGCGGGGTCGCCCCAGGTGCCGTAGAACTTGGTCGGCGTGATGCAGATCGGACGCAGCGCCAGGCCGGTGACCGCCTGCCAGGTGGCGGCCGCCACCCCGGGGCAGTGCTCGGCGCGGAAGTCGTCGAGGACGACGACGCCCTGGGGCGTGAGCAGGTCGCGCACCGTGACGATGTCGCCGTGCACATGCTCGTACAGATGCGAGGCGTCGATGTGCGCGAAGCGGCAGCTGCCCGGCTCGACGTGCTGCGCCACGCTGGAGCTGAGACCCTGCACGATCTCCGGCAGCTCGTCGTGGAAGGCCAGGTAGTTCGCCTCGAAGGCGCGGCGCGTCAGGGTGGCGTAGGACTTCGCCATCTCCTTGGAGTTGGACGCGTCCTCGGCGGGGGAGTCGAACAGGTCGCAGACCGTGAAGCGGTCGCCGGGCCGCAGCCGGGCGCCCATGAAGATGGCGCTCTTGCCCAGGTAGGCGCCGAGTTCGAGCAGGTCGCCCGGCTCGGCCCGGTCCTCCTGGCGGGCCAGGAACCAGTCGAAGAGCAACTGGTCGGCGGTGAAGAACCAGCCTTTGACGTCGGACAGCCGCCCGGGGCGCGGGAGGTGTCCGTCACTGAGGTCTGCGGTGCGGGCAGTCATGTGCGGTCCGTCTCCAGACGGTCGAGGGGGTCGGGCCCGTGCGGCGCGCGCGGACGCCCGCGCCGCGGCGGCCGTACCCGCCGTCGGCGTGCCCGTCATCGTGGGGCAGCAACGTGAACGGAAAGTGGCGTACGGCACAGCGTTCCCTTACGCCACCGCACCCGTTCCCGTACCCCTGCGGCGTCACCCGCCCGGCGCGCTCACTTCACCGCGCCCGCCATCACCCCGGACACGAACTGCCGCTGGAAGGCGAAGAAGACGACCAGCGGGACCACCATCGACAGGAACGCGCCGGGCGCCAGCACGTCGATGTTGTTGCCGAACTGGCGTACCTCCTGCTGGAGCGCGACCGTGATCGGCGGGCTGCCGCTGTCCGCGAAGATCAGCGCCACCAGCAGGTCGTTCCACACCCACAGGAACTGGAAGATGCCCAGCGAGGCGATGGCGGGCCCGCCCAGCGGCAGCACCACCCGGGTGAACAGGCGGATCTCGTTGGCGCCGTCCAGCCGGGCCGCCTCCAGCAGTTCGCGCGGGATCTCGGCGAAGAAGTTGCGCAGCAGAAACACCGCGAAGGGCAGACCGAAGGCGGTGTGGAAGAGGATCACCCCGGGCGTCGTCTCGAACAGCCCGATCGCGCCGAACAGCTCGGCGACGGGAATCAGCGCGACCTGCACGGGCACGACCAGCAGCCCGACCACGACCATGAACCACGCGTCGCGGCCGGGGAAGTCCATCCAGGCGAACGCGTAACCGGCCAGCGCCCCGATGACGACCACCAGCACCGTCGCCGGCACCGTGATCAGCGCGGTGGTCAGCAGCGAGTCCATCACCTTGGCGTTCTCCAGGAGATGGCCGTAGCTGGCCCAGGTGAGCTGGGCGGGCTCGGTGAACACCGTCCACCAGCCGGACTCGGCGATGTCCTGCGGCGCGCGCAGCGAGGACACCAGCAGGCCGACCGTCGGCATCAGCCAGAACAGCCCGACCAGGATCAGCACGATCCGCAGGACACCGCCGCCCGTGCGGGCCGCGATCCGGGCGGGCAGCGACTGCTTGGCCCGTACGACACCGTCGGCGGTCGTCATCGCCCGCGCTCCTTCCGTAGGCGCCGGAGATTGACGTACATCACCGGCAGCACGAGCAGCAGCAGGAACACCGCGATGGCGCTGCCGATGCCCTGGTCCACATCCGTGCCGAAGGACGACTGGAAGAGCTGGAGGGCCAGGACGTTGGCGTCCTTGAGGCTGGAGCCGGGCGCGATGATGTAGACCAGGTCGAAGATCTTCAGCACGTTGATCATGAGCGTGACCAGCACGACGATCAGCACGGGCGCCAGCAGCGGCACCGTCACCCGGCGGAAGACCTGCCACTCGTTGGCGCCGTCCACCCGCGCCGCCTCCAGCAGTTCCCGCGGCATCCCGGCCAGGCCCGCCGCGATCAGCACCATCGCGAACCCGGCCCACATCCACACGTACGCGCCGATGATGGCCGGGGTGACCAGGGCCGGGCCGAGCCAGTTCACCCCGTTGTAGGCCGCGGCGAAGTTCGCCGCCGGCAGCCGCAGCAGGGCGCCGTCCGCCGCGGCGGGCAGCGTGAACCGCCCGTCCGGGCCGGTGGTCGCGCTCGCCACGGTCCGGCCGTCCTTGACCGCCTCGACGGTCAGGCCGGGCAGCCCCTTCTCGGTGCGGTCGATGATGTTCGCGGTGCCGCCGCCACCGCGGGTGAAGTCCAGCCAGGCGGTGCCGGTGACCTTGCCCGGCTCCGGGCGCGCGGCCGTCGCGGGGCGCGCCTCGCCCAGGTCGCCGGGCTGGACGGCCACCAGCGGCAGGTTCGCCGGATCGCCCGCGCGCACCGGCTTCGCCGTGGTGTACGCGCCGCCGGAGGCCGTCAGGCCGGAGTCGGTCCGCGGCTTGGCGCCCGGGTACGGCGCGGGCTTCGCGAACGTGTCGTGGATGCCGACCCACACGGCGTTGGCGACGCCGCGCTCCGGGTCCTGGTCGTACACCAGCCGGAAGATGATGCCCGCGGCCAGCATCGAGATCGCCATCGGCATGAAGACGACCAGCTTGAAGGCGGTGCCCCAGCGGACCCGTTCGGTGAGCACCGCGAAGATCAGGCCGAGCGCGGTGGACACGGTCGGGGCCACCACGACCCAGATGACGTTGTTCTTCAGCGCGATCCGGATGCGCTCGTCCGAGAACAGCTCGACGTAGTTGCCCAGCCCCACGAAGCCGTCGCCGGACGTGTCGAACAGGCTCCGGTAGACCGAGAAGCCGATGGGGTAGACCACCAGCGCCCCGAGCAGGACGAGGGCGGGCAGCAGGAAGACGGCGGCGACCCAGGGGCGGGTGCCCGCCACACTCTTGACCCGGCGCAGCGTGCCGGTGCGCGGGCGGACCGGGCCGGCCGGCCCGCCCGCGGTCGCAGCGTTCATGGTGGTGTCCCCCGGTCGATGCGGTCGGCGGCGGTGCGCGCCGTGGGTGCGCTGCTGCGGTGGCGGGCCCGCGGGAGGCCCGCCACCGTACGGACGCCCCGGGTCAGCTGCCGTACGCCTTGGCGGCGTCCTGCTCCAGCTTCTTCTGGGTGCCCGCGATGTCCTTCGGGTTCTTCAGGAAGTCCTGGAGGTCCTTCCACTCGCCCTGGCCCGGCTTGCCGCCGAAACTGGCCGGTGCCTGGTCGGACATGTCGAAGCGGAAGTCGTCGCCCGCCTTGATCAGCGCATCGGCGATCTCGCGCATCGTGTCGTTGGCGTACGCGGCCCGGTCCAGCTCCTTGTTGGGGGAGATGAACCCGCCGGCCTGCGCCCAGATCTTCGCGGCGTCCGTGGAGGCGAGGAAGGTGAGCAGGGCCTGCGCGCCCTTGGTGTCCTTCAGGGCCACCGCCGCGTCGCCGCCGGTGACCACCGGCGAGCGGGAGCCCACCGCGGGGAACGGGAAGACCTTGGCGTCCTTGCCGACCTCGGCCTTGGTCTGCGCGATGTTGGTGGCGGCGTAGTCGGCGGAGGAGACCATGGCGGCCTTCGGCGGCTCGCCGCTGAAGGTCTGGGTGACCGACGCCGGGAACTGGGTCTGCAGCGCACCGTTGTTGCCGCCGGCCAGCAGTCCCGGCGTGCCGAAGAGGCGGCCCAGCGCGGTCAGCGCCTGGGTGACGGACGGGTCGGTCCACTTGATCTTGTGCTGGGCCAGCAGGTCGTACTTCTCCGGTCCGGCCTGGGAGAGGTAGATGTTCTCGAACCAGTCGGTCAGCGTCCAGCCGTCCGCGCCGCCCACCGAGACCGGCGGCACCCCGGAGTCCGCGACGGTCTGCGCCGTCTTCAAGAACTCCGCCCAGTCCTTCGGCTCGGCCACCCCCGCGTCCTCGAACGCCTTGGTGTTGTACCAGACCAGCGACTTGTTGCTGGCCTTGTAGTACACGCCGTACTCGGTGCTGTTGTACGAGCCCAGCCGCCGCCAGCCCGGGGAGAAGTTCTTGGCGAGCTGCTCCTTGGCCTCGGGGCCGAGCGGCTTGAGCCAGCCCTTGCGCGCGAACTCCCGCAACACGCCGACCTGCGGCGGGAACGCCACGTCCGGCTGCCCGCCACCGGCCACCTTCGAGCCGATGAAGCCGGCCATGTCGTCGCCGCTGGGGATGTAGTCGACGGTCGCGCCGGTGCGCTTCTCGAACTCCTCCAGCACCTTCAGGAAGCTCGCCCGCTCCGGGCCGGTCCACACCGCCGAGACCTGGAGTTTCTGGCCGGTCAGCTTGGGGAGCTGGACGGAGACGCCGCCGCTGCTGCCCTCACTGCCGCCTTTGCTCTTGCCGCCGTCGCCGCCGCCGTTGCCGCCGCAGGCGGTCAGTGTCAGCGCGCCCGCCGCGGCAAGTGCCAGGGCGGCGCGGGTGGTTGCGGTGGCGCGCGCGCCGGCGCGCCGTGTGCGTGAAGTGCCCATCCCCGTAGACCCCTCCCGTGCGGTGCACCGAGCGCCGTGTGGCGGTCCGCGCCGTGCGACGGTCCGCCGGGCACAGTCCTACGCCCGGAGCACCGGCCCCGCAATACCGCCTCCGGCCCCAACTGGCCTTTCGTGACCGGCCCGTTACCCCTCGCGTACACCTCACGATCGCGTCACGTACGGCGCGCCGGAGCACGGCACGCCGTAGCCGCGTGCGGACGCCGGGGCACCCAGGCCGGGGCCGGGCCACCGGCTCCGGGAGCGACGGCGAGGTCGGAGCGGCGGCGGCGTGATCCGAGCAGCGGTGGCGAGGTCAGAGCAGCGGCGGCGCGGCGGACGCGCCGGAGGACTGGGCGGCCCGCTGGAGGGCGCTCGCCAGCAGCGCCAGGTCGGTCGGCCCGTTGCCCAGCTCGCGCAGCGGGCGGCGGGCCGGCGGATCGCCCATCCGCTCCCACTCCAGCGGTACGACCGTGGGGCGGAGCGTGGACGTCCGGGGTATCCGCCCGGTCACCCGGCCGGCCTGGAACGGGGTGACGGAGGAGTCCGCCGCGCGGTGCAGCCGCCCGCGCCCGGGCGGCACCGGCTCGGCCGCGTCCGCAGCCGGGCCCAGCTCCACGCGCAGTCCGGCCGCGCGGTCCGTGGCCGTGTCGGCCGTACGGTCCGGGTGGCCGGTGGCCGCTATCAGGTGCACGCCGAGCGCCACCCCGTCCCGCGCCACCGCCTCCAGCGCCCGCACCACCGAACCGGCCGCCGGGCGGCCCGTACTGCCCAGCGCCGGGGCGACCAGCGCGTCGAAGTCGTCGACCAGCACGAACAGCCGGGACAGCGGCGCGGTCTGCGGCGCCTGCGCCTCGGCACCGCCCCCGGAGGCGCCGCGCGCCCGCAGCCGCAGGGTGCCCGTCGAGGTGGTGTCGCGCTCGGCGGCCGGAGCGCCGGACGGGCCCTCGCCGGGGCGGCGGGGCGCCGGGGTGCGCGGGTCCGGGAGGTGCCGGGCCCGCCACTCGGCGAAGTCCGTGCCGGCCAGGGTCTCGGCGCGCCGCTTCAGCTCGGAGCTGAGCGCCTGCGCGAACTGCCGCATCCGCACCGGGTCGGAGGCCGTCAGGTGGGTGGTCACGTGCGGCAGGTCCGTGCAGAGCCGCAGCCCCTCGCCGCGCTCCGGGCCCGCGCCGTCCACCAGGACGAGGGAGAGCAGGTCCGGGCGGTCGGCGGCGGCGAGCGAGGCGGCCAGCGAGCGCAGCAGTTCCGTCTTGCCGCTGCCCGGGCCGCCGGTCACCAGCAGATGGCAGGCGTCGGTGGCCGGATCGGCGCACAGCGGCCCGTGCGGGCCCGCGCCCAGCACGGCGGCGGCGCCCGCCCGGCCGGGGTCCGAGGCGGCGGCCCAACGGGCCATCAGGGAGGCCGGGGTGGCCCGCGCCAGGCCCAGCTCGTCCAGCAGCCGGGAGGTGTCCGGCAGCGGTACGGCGGCGCTGCGCGCCGGGCGCCCGCCGAGGCCCTCGCCGGTGTCCGCCTCGCGCAGCGGCGCGAGGGCGCGCGCGAACCGCTCGGCCCAGGCAGCGGAGACCGCGTCGACCGCGGCGACCGTGCCGTTCGGACCCGAGCCGGGCTGGACGACGCGCAGCGCGGTGGCGACGTCGCCGCTCAGCACCGCGACCGCGCCGCACTCGCCGAACGCGGGCGACGCCGCGCGGGCCGCCTCGTACGTCGCGGACAGCGGGAAGGCCGGGGTGGCGGCGGGCGTCTCGGCCAGGCACAGCACGTGGATGCCGGCCGCCGGGCCGTTCGCCGCGAGCCGGGCCGTCGTCTCGCGCAGCGCCGACGAGCCGGGGTCGCCGTCCACGATCAGGAGGGTGTACGGGCCGTTGTAGCGCGCGGCGGCGGAGGCGACGGCGGCGCGGTCGGCACCGGCCCAGTGCGGGCCCAGCGGACCGTCGTCGAGGCGGCGCGCCAGCTCGGCCGTACGGGCCGTCGCCTGCTCCTTCTCGTACGCGAGCAGCAGCCGGCAGTCCTGGGCGTGGGCCGGGCGCACCTGGGGGAGCCAGCCGAGCCAGGACCAGTCGGCCAGCCGGTCCTCCAGGGACCGCGCGCGGTCCGTGCTGACCAGCACGATCTCCAGGGTGGCGGGGGAGTGCAGGGCGGCGAGCTGCGCGACGGCGGCGCGCGCGAGGCCGCCGAGCCGGGTGCGCGGTCCGGCGAGCCCCAGGGCGCCCGCCTTGCGCAGCTCGACGGTCACCGGCACGGCGGCCCGGCCGCCGTCCTGCGGGGCGGTGCCGAGCCGGACGGTGAGCGCGTCCGGGTGGTCGGGGCCGCGCTCCCAGAGACGGGGCCCGGGGCCGAGCGCGGTCAGCAGCACCGTCGCCGGGTCCGGCCAGCGCTCGTCCGCGGCCTCGGGGCTCAGCCGCCCGCCGGCGGGCTCGTCCGCCCGGTCCGCCGCTCCGGACACCGCGGCCTGCGACTGCCGCTGCTGCTCCTCCCACACGGTCGGTGCGGGGGCGGGGCCGGTCCCGGCGCGCCCGTCGGCCGGCCGGGCGCCGGTCAGCCGGCGGGCCCAGGCCCCGATGCCGCCCCGGCGCGCGGCCTTGGGGGCCGGCTCCTCCTGGCGCGGATCGTGCCCCTCGGCCGGGGCCAGGTCCTGACCGCCGCCGTGGGTCTGCTCCGAACCGGCGCCGTCCGGGCCGTACGGCGCGTAGTGCTCCTGAGGGCTGCCGGGGTACGGAGTGCCGCGCAGCGGGGTGCCGCGGCGCGCCGGGCTGTCGTACGCGGCGGGCAGCTCCTCCGGCGGCCGCGGGTCACCGTACGAGGCGGGGGCGAACGGCGCGGGGGCGGGTGACGGGACGCTCCGGGCCGCGAGGGGAGCGGCGGGGGAGCTCCGGTGCGGCACCTCGGGCCGCCGGGTGTCCTGACGCGGCACCTCGGGCCGCCGGACGTCCTGATCGTGCGCGGCGGACCGCGCGCCGGGGACGGCGGGGGCGCCGGAAGGCCCGCCGCCCCGGGCCCCCGGGGCGGCGGCGTCCTGCTGGGAGACGCGGAGCTGGCCCTCGCCGTCGGGCGCGCACACCAGGGCGGGGTCGGGCCCGGCAGGCGCGGCCTGGAGGCGCAGCGCGGACTCGCCGATGCGCAGCAGCGCGCCGGGCGGCAGCGGCACCGGGTGCTCACCGACCTCGGCGCCGCCGACGGCCGTCCCGTTGGTCGAGCGGAGGTCGGCGACCAGCACCGCACCGTCCGGTTCGACCGTCACGGCGCAGTGCAGCCGGGAGACGTCCGGGTCGTCGAGGGGCACGTCCGCCTCGGCGGAGCGGCCGACGCGGATAGCGCCCTGGCCGCCGTGCAGGAGGTGGACCCCGCCGGCGTCCGGTCCGGAGACGACCCGCAGCCGGGGCGCGCCGTGCGGCAGGCCGTGCGCCGGGGCTGGTCCGGGGGCGCCGAGGGAGAGCACCGCGCCGTCGATCAGCGGGGGCTCGCCGACCGCCGCGCGCTGCGGGTCCAGCCGCTCGCTGCCCGCGTAGAGCACGACGGTGCCGCCGGAGCCGCCGGTGGCGGCACCGCCTTTGCCGGTGCCGCCGCTGGTGCTGCTGCCGATGTCCGCGCCGGACCCGGCCACGGCGGCCGCGAGGCCGCCCGCGACCGTGGCGAGCGCCGTCCCGGCGGGGGCCGTGACGAGGACGTCGCAGACCCGCGTGGGGTGGCCGCTGCGCGGCCCGAGGACGGTCAGCCGGATCTGCATCGCCGTCAGCGGTCCCTTCCGCCCGGACCGTTCGGCAGGGGCCCGTGACCTCCCCCGCCGCGCCGGGCACTCGGCACGTACAAGTCCCTGGGCGCGGGGATCGTGCTCCCGCGCCGCACGCGCGCGACGGAGGCCCCGCACCCCCACCGCTTCCGTGCTGGGTGCATCCTCGCACCTGCCACTGACAACACGCCCGCCGACCATCACTCAGTGATCTTGATCGGTCGTCCCCGGGCGGAAAAGCACCTGATCGAGCACGGCGAACGGCCGGTTTTCGATCATCGGCGTTCGCTGTTCGGCCTGACGTGGACACCGGGTGCGGCGCGCTCGCAACCATCTGTCCTGAATGCGCGTCTTTCCCCCGAGCCCCGCCCGATCGTCCCGCCGTACGGCCCGTACGGCGGCACTACAGTGGGGCGACGGGCCGCTGCGACCCACCGGCCCGGCAAGGATCGATCACGACCAGGGAGCGCACGTGCGGCCGGTAGGCAGCAAGTACCTGCTTGAGGAGCCGCTGGGACGCGGCGCCACGGGCACCGTCTGGCGTGCCCGTCAGAGGGAGACGGCCGGCGCCGAGGCGTCGGTGGCCGGGGAGCCCGGCGAGACGGTCGCGATCAAGGTCCTCAAGGAGGAGCTGGCGCACGACGCGGACGTCGTCATGCGCTTCCTGCGCGAGCGCTCGGTGCTGCTGCGGCTCACCCACCCGAACATCGTCCGCACCCGCGACCTGGTCGTCGAGGGCGACCTGCTCGCCCTGGTCATGGACCTCGTCGACGGCCCCGACCTGCACCGCCACCTCCGCGACAACGGCCCCTTCAGCCCGGTCGCGGCCGCCCTGCTGACCGCCCAGATCGCCGACGCGCTGGCCGCCAGCCACGCCGACGGCGTGGTGCACCGCGACCTGAAGCCCGCCAACGTCCTGCTCCAGGGCACCGGCGAGGGCGACACCGCCGAGCTGCACCCGATGCTCACCGACTTCGGCATCGCGCGCCTCGCGGACTCGCCCGGCCTGACCCGCACCCACGAATTCGTCGGCACCCCCGCCTACGTGGCGCCGGAGTCCGCCGAGGGCCGCCCGCAGACCTCCGCCGTGGACATCTACGGCGCCGGCATCCTGCTGTACGAGCTCGTCACCGGCCGCCCGCCGTTCGGCGGCGCCAGCGCCCTCGAAGTGCTGCACCGCCACCTCAGCGAGGAGCCGCGCCGCCCGTCCACCGTGCCCGAGCCGCTGTGGACGGTCATCGAGCGCTGTCTGAGCAAGGAGCCGGGCGAGCGGCCCAGCGCCGAGAACCTGGCCCGCGCGCTGCGCACGGTCGCCGCGGGCGTCGGCGTGCACGCGACCCCCGCGCAGGCCGAGGCCGCGCTCGGCGTCGCCGCGCTGCTGGCGCCGGACCCGTCCCCCGCCACGGTGCCCGGCACCGGCACCGGCGGTACGGGCGACGCCGACCCCACCCAGGTGCTGCCGTCCACCGGCGCTACGTACGACCCGGCCGCGGCGACCAGCGTGCTGCCGTCCACCGGCGGCCGGGGCGGGCCCGGCGGCCCGGACGCCGACCCCACCCAGGTGCTCTCCTCCGGCCCCGGTGGCCAGGGGCAGGACTACGGCCAGGGCCAGGACTACGGCCAGGGGTACGGCCGGAACGGCGCCGACCCGACCCGCGCGATGCCGCCCGTACCGCCGGGCCCGCCCGGTGGCCAGCCCGAGGGCCCGCACCCGTGGGAGTCCCAGATGCGGGCCGCCCGGGACCGCAACGAGCAGACGCAGTACCTGGACCCGGGCCAGGACCCGCTGCGCCGCCGCCCGCAGCGCCAGCCCGCGCAGCCGCAGCAGCCCCCGCAGCCTCCGCAGCAGCGCCCCCAGCAGCAGCCGCCGCAGTACCAGCAGCCGCCCGCGCCGTACCAGCAGCAGGCCCCCGCGCCCTACCAGCCGCCGCAGCACCAGCCCCAGCAGGCGCCGCGCCGGCAGCAGCCGCCGCCCCAGCGCTACGAGCCCGAGCCGCCGCCCCGGGAGCGCGAGCCCCGGCCGCGCCGCGAGCCCCGGCAGCGCAGCGCCAACCCGATGCGCATCCCGGGCCTGGGCTGCCTCAAGGGCTGCCTGTTCGTCCTGGTGATCCTGTTCGTCGGCGGCTGGGCGGTCTGGGAGTTCTCCCCGCTCCAGGAGTGGATCGGCACGACCAAGGGCTACTTCGAACAGATCGGCGACGTCATCGGCAGCGTCCGGGACTTCTTCAACGACGTCGGCACCTGGTTCAAGTGACGTCCGGTGCCCGCGACCTCGGCGGCCGCCGAGGTCGCGGGGCCGCTCCGGCACGCCCGCCGAGGGAGCGCCGCGCTCGCGTCCGGCACGGTGACCAAGGGGATTTGTCGACTTCCAGCGGGCGATTTCCCCCACAGAAGTGATACCTGGGCCCATCCTGGGCACGGAACCCCCCGGCACCCGCGTAGCTTTGACGCCACCTTCAGCCCCCTGAGGACGCTCAGCGGGCCCGACACGTCGGAGCAGTCTTGGCACGGAAGATCGGCAGCCGGTACACCGCCCACCAGATCCTTGGCCGCGGCAGTGCCGGCACGGTATGGCTCGGCGACGGACCCGAGGGGGCCGTCGCCATCAAGCTGCTGCGTGAGGACCTGGCCGCCGACCAGGAGCTGGTCGGCCGCTTCGTCCAGGAGCGCGCGGCACTGCTGGGCCTGGACCACCCGCACGTCGTCGGCGTGCGCGACCTGGTCGTCGACGGCAACGACCTCGCCCTGGTCATGGACCTCGTCCGCGGCACGGACCTGCGCACCCGCCTGGAGCGGGAGCGACGGCTCGCCCCGGAGGCCGCCGTCGCCGTCGCCGCCGACGTGGCCGACGGCCTCGCCGCCGCCCACAAGGCCGGCATCGTGCACCGCGACGTCAAGCCCGAGAACGTCCTGCTGGACATGCAGGGGCCGCTCGGGCCCGGCGGCGCCCACCCCGCGCTCCTCACCGACTTCGGCATCGCCCGCCTCGTCGACACACCGCGCCGCGCCCTCCCGCAGCCCCCGGCCGCCGGGAACCTGCGCTCGGCCAAGGTGATCGGCACCCCCGACTACCTCGCGCCCGAGATCATCG
The DNA here is from genome assembly GCF_003865155.1 of Streptomyces paromomycinus. Taxonomy (NCBI): domain Bacteria; kingdom Bacillati; phylum Actinomycetota; class Actinomycetes; order Kitasatosporales; family Streptomycetaceae; genus Streptomyces; species Streptomyces paromomycinus. The sequence continues at coordinate 6,064,830 of NZ_BHZD01000001.1, forward strand.
AGGGCCTGCCGCCGCGCGCGTCCGTCGACGTGTACGCGCTCGCCACGGTGCTGTACGAGATGCTCGCCGGCTTCACCCCGTTCGGCGGCGGCCACCCCGGCGCGGTGCTGCGCCGCCACGTCACCGAGGCCGTGGCGCCGCTGCCCGGCATCCCGGACGAACTGTGGCAGCTCCTTCTCCAGTGCCTGGCCAAGGCGCCCGCCTCCCGGCTGCGCGCCCCCGAACTGGCCACCCGGCTGCGCGAGATCCTGCCCGGCCTGGCGGGCCACCCGCCGCTGGACATCGACGAGCCCGACGGCGACCAGGCCGCCGAGGAGGCGGCGGACACCGCCACCGGTCCGTACGTGTCCGGTGCCACCGGGTCCGCTCCGGGCGCGTACGACGAAGCCCTCTACCCGCCGGTCGCGCCCGGCGGCTCCCGCCCGCGCGGCGCCGTACCCCTCGTCCACGGCTCGGCCGCCCCCGACTCGAACCGCGAGACGCACACCAGCATGCGCGTCCCCGGCCCGGACGAGCTGGCGGGCGGCGCGCACGGCACGGCCCGCGCCCCGCGCGCCGCGGGCGAGCCGCGGGCCGGCTCGGCCCGGCACCGCGAGGCGGTACGCCGCCGCCGGGTGAAACTGGGGCTGGCCGCCGCGGCGGTGGTGGCCGCCGCCGGGCTCGGCGGCTGGTTCGCCTCCCAGCACGGCGACTCCGGCGAGGACGCCAAGCCGGACGTCCGGCACTCCGACGCGGCGACCCCGCGGCCCACCCGCTGACCTGGGGCGACACCCCGCCCCGCCGCCCTCCTCGCGCCGCCGCCCCACGAGCGGCGCGAGGCTCGGGGCACGCAGGCGGCGGCAGCCGTTAGGCTGGGGTGCGTGGCAGTCGTCGATGTATCCGAAGAGCTGAAGTCCCTCTCCTCGACCATGGGGTCGATCGAGGCCGTCCTGGACCTCGACAAGATGAGGGCCGATATCGCCGCGCTTGAGGAGCAGGCAGCGGCGCCGTCCCTCTGGGACGACCCGGAGAGCGCACAGAAGATCACCAGTCGGCTGTCCTACCTCCAGGGCCAGCTGCGCCGGGCCGAGGAACTGCGCGGCCGGGTCGACGACGTCGGTGTGCTCTTCGAGCTCGCCGAGGCCGAGGGTGACGACGAGACCCGTGCCGAGGCCGAGAAGGAGCTGGCCGACGTCCGCAAGGCCGTCGACGAGCTGGAGGTCCGCACGCTGCTGTCGGGCGAGTACGACTCCCGCGAGGCCGTCGTCAACATCCGCGCCGAGGCCGGCGGCGTGGACGCCGCCGACTTCGCCGAGAAGCTCCAGCGCATGTACCTGCGCTGGGCCGAGCGGCACGGCTACAAGACCGAGCTGTACGAGACCTCGTACGCCGAAGAGGCCGGCATCAAGTCGACCACCTTCGCCGTCCAGGTGCCGTACGCCTACGGCACCCTCTCCGTCGAGCAGGGCACCCACCGCCTCGTGCGCATCTCGCCCTTCGACAACCAGGGCCGCCGCCAGACGTCCTTCGCGGGCGTCGAGGTGCTGCCGGTGGTCGAGCAGACCGACCACATCGACATCGACGAGTCCGACCTGCGCGTCGACGTGTACCGCTCCTCCGGCCCCGGCGGCCAGGGCGTCAACACGACCGACTCCGCGGTGCGCCTGACGCACATCCCGACCGGCATCGTCGTCTCCTGCCAGAACGAGCGCTCGCAGATCCAGAACAAGGCGACCGCGATGAACGTCCTCCAGGCGAAGCTGCTCGAACGCCGCCGCCAGGAGGAGCAGGCCAAGATGGACGCCCTCAAGGGCGACGGCGGCAATTCCTGGGGCAACCAGATGCGGTCGTACGTGCTGCACCCGTACCAGATGGTCAAGGACCTGCGCACCGAGTTCGAGGTCGGCAACCCGCAGTCCGTGCTCGACGGCGACATCGACGGCTTCCTGGAGGCGGGCATCCGCTGGCGCAAGCAGCAGGAGCAGGGAAAGTAAGCCGGCCGGCCGCCGGGCCGGAAGGTCGCCGAGTCGATAAACCGGTAAGCCGCGGCTGAAGGCCTTATGGATTTTCTGTGAAAACAACTGCCGCTTTCTGAGCGGCAGTTGTTTTTGCTGCCGTTCGGCCGTGTGGCAATTTGGTCACAGTCATACGTCCATGGACCCCGCAACTCCTCTCAATTCGGTCATCGCGCCTTTATTTGACCTTGACGACGCTGTGAGAACTGGGAAGGGTGGTACGCGGCATGCGTATGTCCGGGGCGTGCGTGTGAACGGGGAAATGAGTGCAACGGCCGCAGGGCGGTACCGCGACTCGCCTACCCGGGTCGGCCGCTGCCCCGAACGGCGATGCTCCATGGATGAGTAGAGCTACTGGGGGTAGCAGCACATGACGAAAAAGACGCGGCTGCGTGTAGCGCGTATCGCGGCCGGCGCGGTGATCGCGGCCGGCGCGTCGCTCACCGCGGCCGGCGCGGCCTCCGCGGTCGGCAACGAGCCGACGACGGCGGGGTCCAGCAGTTCCGGCGGTCTGGGTGGCCTCATCGACGACCTGCTCAGCGGCGGCGGTGACTCCGGCGGCAGCGAGACGGCCGGTCAGATCGGCGGCACCGGCGGCAGCGAGACCGGTGGTTCCGAGACCGGCGGCAGCCAGACCGGTGGTTCCGAGACCGGTGGCAGCCAGACCGGTGGCAGCGAGACCGGTGGTCAGAGCGGCAGCCAGACCGGTGGTTCCGAGACCGGTGGCAGCCAGACCGGTGGTTCCGAGACCGGTGGGCAGTCGGGCAGCCAGACCGGCGGCAGCGAGACCGGTGGTCAGAGCGGCAGCCAGACCGGCGGCAGCGAGACCGGTGGTCAGAGCGGCAGCCAGACCGGCGGCAACGAGACCGGCGGTCAGTCGGGCAGCCAGACCGGCGGCAACGAGACCGGTGGTCAGAGCGGCAGCCAGACCGGCGGCAACCAGAACGGCGGCCAGTCCGGCAGCCAGACCGGCGGCAACGGGAACGGCGGCCAGTCCGGCGGTTCCTCCACCGGCGGCAGCGGCAGCACCGGCGGCTCCGCCACCGGCGGCAGCGACGACGGCACCGGCACCGGTACCGACAACGAGGGCAGCAAGCCGATCGAGCAGCCCGGCGAGGGCAGCCAGCAGATCGTGGACACCCCCGGCCAGCCGCAGCAGCAGGCCAAGGGTGGCGAGCTGGCGGAGACCGGTGCCTCCGGCACCACCTTCCTGCTCGTCGGCGCGGCGACGATGATCGCCGGTGGCATCGGCTTCCGCCTGATGCCGCGCCTGATCAACAAGAACGGCGGCGCGGCCGCGGCCTGACACCAGGTCCCGCCCCGCACCCGGGGCAGCACATGACGAAGGGCCCGGAGCGCGAGCAGCGCTCCGGGCCCTCCGGCGTCCTCGGCCACGTCCGCGCGCCGGGTGCGGCGACGCTCCGTACGCGGTACGTCACACGGGGCCGCGGGCCCCGAGGTGCCTCAGGCGGCCTGGTGCAGCAGCACCGCGAGCGCGACCAGCGCCACCAGCAACGCCACCACGGCCGCGGGCGTCACCTGGCCGAACAGCCCGTTCTCCTGCAGCCGTTCCCTGCTGGCCCGGCACACGGGGCAGCGGCCCTCGTTCACAGGGGCCGCGCAGTTGGCGCACACCAGCCGGTCGTACGTCATGCGACCTCCTCCTCAACCGCTGCAACGCGCAAGGGACCACGATGGTTCCCCTACCACTTTGCCAGCTCGCCGTCGGAACGGCGCGCCCCGGTCGCCTTCCGGCCTTTTCCGCGGGCCTGCCCGCGCCGCCGGGCCGGAATGTGCTCGTTTTGTCCCCGTAGATGCCGTGAATAAACGCACCAACCCCGAACGGCGACTGCGCCTTCGCGCGAGACTCGCGTAGGGTCACGCTCACCGACAGGAGCCCCAACAGGGGCATCCCGTGCCGCTACCCAGGTCGACCGTGGTGCATCAGTGATCCGATTCGACAACGTCTCCAAGACCTACCCGAAGCAGAACCGCCCCGCCCTCAGGGATGTCTCCCTGGAGATCGAGCGCGGTGAGTTCGTCTTCCTGGTGGGCTCCTCGGGCTCCGGTAAGTCCACCTTCCTGCGTCTGCTCCTGCGGGAGGAGCGTGCCAGCCATGGCGCCGTGCACGTACTGGGCAAGGACCTCGCGAAGCTGTCCAACTGGAAGGTGCCGCAGATGCGGCGCCAGGTGGGCACCGTCTTCCAGGACTTCCGGCTGCTCCCCAACAAGACGGTGGGGCAGAACGTCGCCTTCGCCCTCGAAGTCATCGGCAAGCCGCGCGGCCAGATCCGCAAGACGGTCCCCGAGGTCCTCGACCTCGTCGGCCTCGGCGGCAAGGACGACCGGATGCCGGGCGAGCTGTCCGGTGGTGAGCAGCAGCGCGTCGCCATCGCGCGGGCGTTCGTCAACCGGCCCCTGCTGCTCATCGCGGACGAGCCCACCGGCAACCTCGACCCGCAGACCTCGGTCGGCATCATGAAGCTGCTGGACCGGATCAACCGGACCGGTACGACGGTGGTCATGGCCACCCACGACCAGCAGATCGTCGACCAGATGCGCAAGCGCGTCATGGAACTCGAAAAGGGCCGGCTCGTGCGTGACCAGTCGCGCGGCGTGTACGGCTACCAGCACTAAGCGTGTACGGCCCCCAGCACTGAAAGGACGCCATGCGCGCCCAGTTCGTCCTGTCGGAGATCGGCGTCGGTCTCCGCCGGAATCTCACGATGACCTTCGCGGTCATCGTCTCCGTGGCCCTCTCCCTCGGTCTGTTCGGCGCCTCGCTGCTGATGCGCGACCAGGTCAGCACGATGAAGGGCTATTGGTACGACAAGGTCAACGTCTCCATCTTCTTCTGCAACAAGAACGACGCCGAGACGGGGACCCGCTGCGCCAAGGGTGCGGCCACCCAGCAGCAGAAGAACGACATCAAGGCCGAACTGGACCGGCTGCCGATCGTGCAGAACGTGCAGTACGAGTCCAGCGACCAGGCGTACAAGCACTACAAGGAGCAGTTCGGCGACACGCCCGTGGCGGGCCTGGTCACCCCCGACCAGTTGCCGGAGTCCTTCCGGGTCAAGCTCAAGGACCCCACGAAGTACGAAGTGATCAAATCGGCCTTCTCGGAACGGCCGGGCGTGCAGGAGGTGCAGGACCAGCGGGACACCATCGAGCCGTTGTTCAACCTCCTCAACGGCATGAACATCGCCGCGCTGGTGGTGATGGCGCTGATGCTGGTGGTGGCGCTGATGCTGATCGTCAACACCGTGCGGGTGTCGGCGTTCAGCCGGCGGCGGGAAACCGGGATCATGCGGCTGGTGGGTGCGTCCAGCTTCTACATCCAGATGCCGTTCATCCTGGAGGCGGCCATCGCGGGCCTGCTGGGCGCGGTGTTCGCGTGTGTGCTGATCGTCGGCGGCAAGTGGGTACTGATCAACAACTGGCTGGCCACGAAGATTCTGGTCATCAAGTTCATCGGCTGGGATTCGGTCGTCGCGGTGCTGCCGCTGGTGCTGCTGATCGGCCTGTTGATGCCGGCGCTCGCCGCGTTCTTCGCGCTCCGTAAGTACCTCAAGGTGTGACGTATGCCAAGGGCGCCGTACGGTCAACTCCCCGTACGGCGCTTCTTTCTGTCCTACACTCACCGGCATGACGGGCCCGAGTTTGTTCGCCCGGCCCCGCCGCAGCCGCCGCGGGGCGGCCCTGACGTTGGTCTTCGTGAGCGTGCTGGCGACCGGCGCGGCGGCGGGCACCTGGAAGGAGACCGGGCACCCGGCGGACGGGCAGCAGGTGTCCGGGAGGGCGGCCGAGGGGGCCGGCCACGGCCACCGGCCGGCGCACGCCGGCCGCCCCGCCGGAGCGCACCCGGACGGCTCCGGAGCCGCGGACGACGTCGTCAGCCGCAGTGGTGACCGCTGGTCCACGGCCTTCTCCGCCCGCGAGTACGAGGACTTCCAGCGCGAGCTCGGCGGCGAGTACGTGGGCGTGGGCCTGTGGCTGCGGCAGGCGCCGGACGGCCGCGCCCTGGTCTCCCGGGTACGGCCCGGCAGCCCCGCGGCGGCGGCCGGCCTGCGCCCCGGGGACGACCTGCGCGCGGTGGACGGCGTGGCCTCCCGGGGCAGCCCGGTCACCGAGGTCGTGGCGCGGCTGCGCGGCGACGCCGGACCGGCCGCCGAGGGCCCCGCGCCGGGCGCCGGGAGCGGTGTCACCCTGGAGCTGGTGCGCGGTACGCGCCAGTGGACCGAGACCCTGCGCCGGGCCCGCCTGCGGGACCGGAACGTCGTCACCGACCGTCCCGACGGCCCGGACGGCCCCACCCGGATCAAGGTCGGCGCCTTCACCAGCGGTACGGGCGAGGAGATCCGCCGGGCGGTGCGCACGGCCTCCCCGCGCGGCGGCGTGCTGCTGGACCTGCGCGGCAACACCGGCGGCCTGGTGGACGAGGCGGTCACCGCCGCCTCCGCCTTCCTGGACGGCGGCCTGGTCGCCACGTACGACGTACGCGGCAGCCAGCGCGCCCTGTACGCGAAGGCCGGCGGCAACCCGGACATCCCCGTCGCGGTCCTCGTGGACGGCGGCACGATGAGCGCCGGCGAACTGCTGGCCGGGGCGCTCCAGGACCGCGGCCGCGCGGTCGTCGTGGGCACCCCGACCTTCGGCAAGGGCTCGGTGCAGCTGCCCAGCGCCCAGCCGGACGGCTCGGTCGCCGAGCTGACCGTCGGCCGGTACCGCATGCCGTCGGGGCGGGAAGTGGACGAGCACGGCATCACCCCCGACCTGATCGCCGAGGACGACGCCCCGGCCCGCGCCCGCACGGTATTGAGTGGCCTCGGGGGCGGGGCGTGATGCGAAAATGGCGCCACTATGGCTAAGGCGAACAAGAAGAACAACAAGAAGGACGACGGGACCGGCCGCAAGCTCATCGCCCAGCACAAGAAGGCGCGGCACGACTACCTCATCCTGGACACGTACGAGTGCGGGCTGGTGCTGACCGGCACCGAGGTCAAGTCGCTGCGCCAGGGCCGGGCGTCCCTGGTCGACGGCTTCGTGCAGATCGACCGCGGCGAGGCGTGGCTGCACAACGTGCACATCCCGGAGTACGCCCAGGGCACGTGGACCAACCACAGCGCGCGCCGCAAGCGCAAGCTGCTGCTGCACCGCCTGGAGATCGACAAGCTGGAGTCGAAGTCGCAGGAGACCAGCCACACGATCGTGCCGCTGTCGCTGTACTTCAAGAACGGCCGCGCGAAGGTCGAGATCGCGCTCGCCAAGGGCAAGAAGGAGTACGACAAGCGGCAGACGCTGCGGGAGCAGCAGGACCGGCGCGAGGCGGACCGGGCGATCTCGGCGGCCAAGCGGCGCGAGCGGGCCTGAGCGGCGGCGCGGCCCGCCGCCCCGGGCAGGAATACGCTGGCATCGTCGCGCGTTGGTCACGTACGATGGGCTACGCACCGCACGCCGGTGCAGGCACCACCTTGAAAAAACAACATGGGGATGATCGGTTTCGACAGCGGATGTCGAAGCAGGGGAAGCGAGCCGAGGAAGCGGCAATGATCTCGTAAACCATATGTCGCAAAAAATAATCGCCAACACCAAGCGCGATTCCTTCGCCCTCGCTGCCTAAGTAGCGACCTGCGAAGTGTCAGCCCGGGGGTGTTCCCGACCCGGATCCTGGCATCAGCTAGGGAACTAAACTTCTAGGTCCGGTCACGGGTCCTAGGAGGAAATCAAACAGTGACTGAGCCCGTCGGAGACTTGTCCGCGAGATCTCCGGGGCCGAGAAAATCGCAGCGGACTGCGCTCGGAGAAGCCCTGTTTCCGCACCGTTGGACGCGGGTTCGATTCCCGCCATCTCCACTCGACGGAGAACCGGAGGCCCTGGCCCCCGGACCCGTCACCCCATGTGAGGCGAAGGCCCCGCTGCCCAGGCAGCGGGGCCTTTGTCGTTGCCGCCTTTGTCGTTGCTTCCGGGGCCCGGGCCTCACGCGGGCCGCCGGGCCCGTACGGGGTGGGCGGTGACGGCCGCGGTCAGGGCCAGGGCGGCCGCCGCGGCGGGCACGGTGTAGCCCGCGGGGGTCCCGGCGGGCAGGTGCTGCACGGCCCAGCCGCCGCCCGCCGAGCCCGCCGCGATGCCGGTCAGCAGCGCGGTGACGGCCAGCGTCATGCCCTCGTTCAGGCGGCCGGCCGGCACCCGGGACTGGATCAGTCCCATCCCGGTGACCATGGTCGGCGCCGTGGCCATCCCGGCGAGCAGGAGGGCCGCCGCCAGGAGAATTCCGCCGCCCGCGCCCGCCGCCGCGAACGGCAGCCACATCAGCGCGGCCATCGCGGTGACGCACCGTACGAAGCGGCGGTCCGCGGGCCCGGACGGGCGCAGCACCCCGTACAGCAGGCCCGCCGCGCAGGACCCGGCCGCCTGGAGGGCGAGCAGCGCGCCCGCCACGGCGCGCTGTCCGTGCGCGTCGGTGAAGCCGATCGTGACGACCTCCAGCGAGCCGAAGACCGCGCCGGTGGCGAGGAAGGTCAGCAGGAGGGGCAGCAGCGCCGTCACCAGCTGTCCGGCGCCGTGGTGGGCGGACGCGGGCGCGACCGGCGGCTCCGTACGGCGCTGGGCGGCGAACAGCAGCACACCCGTCAGCAGCAGCACCGCGCCGGTCAGCGTGCCCGCCTCCGGGAAGAGCCCGGTGCACAGAAAGGCGGCCAGCACCGGCCCGAGCATGAAGCACACCTCGTCCGCCGCCTGCTCGAAGGAATTGGCGGTGTGCAGCGCGCGCGGGTCGTCCCGCAGGAGGTGGGCCCAGCGGGCACGCGCCATGCCGCCGGTGTTCGGTGTGGTCGCTGTGCAGGCGTACGCGGCGAACAGCGTCCAGGACGGCGCACCGAAGTGGACACACAGCAGCAGCGCCAGCGACCCGAGCACGGCCAGCGCCGTCGCGGGGACGGCGACCCTGGCCTGCCCGTACCGGTCGACCAGCCGCGCCGTCCACGGCCCGGCGACCGCCGTCGCCGCGAGCCCCGTGGCGGTGACCGCCCCGGCCAGCGCGTACGAGCCGCGCGACCCGGCGATCATCAGGATGGCGCTGACGCTGAACATGCCCATGGGCAGCCGGGCGAGGAGGTTGGCGGCGGTGAAGGCGCGGGTGCCGGGGACGGCGAAGATCCGTCCGTACGGAGCGAGTACGCGCCGGAGCGCGGCGGGGCAGCGGCGGCGCCGACGGCGGGCGGACGGCGGAACGGGGCGGACGGGCGGGGCGGTCACGGGCCGGGCGGCGAGGAAGAGGATCACACAACTACCGTCGCCGGGAGCGCCGTTCCCCGTCCAACACCTGAAGTGCGCGCATTCACGCGTTCCTGTTGTCAATGCCATCGGCGCGTCCGGCCCCCGCGCACGCCGGTGGCACGATGTGCGCGTGCCCCGAGACCTCGACCCGCGCCTGCTCCGCGCCTTCACCACCGTCGCCGACGAACTGCACTTCACCCGCGCCGCCGCCCGGCTGTACATCGCCCAGCAGGCACTGAGCCGCGACATCCGGCGGCTGGAACGGGAAGTGGGCGCCGACCTCTTCGACCGTACGACGCGCCGGGTCGCCCTCACCGAGGACGGCGCCCGGCTGCTCCCGTACGCGCGCCAGGTGCTGGCCGCCCACGACGACCTGGCCGCCGCCTTCCGCGCCCCCGACGACCGCCCGCTGCTGGTCGACGTCAGCGTCCCCATCGGCACGGCGCACGCCGTCCTGGAGGAAGCCCGCCGCCTGGCCCCCGCCTGTGAACTCGTCGCGCGCTACCACAGCGGCCTGACCGGCGCGGCGGCCGAACTCGCCGCCGGCCGGCTGGACGTGTCCTTCGGGCGGCTCGCCGGACTGCCCCCGGCCGTCCGGGCCCGTCTGGAGCACCAGCCCGTACGGTACGAGCCGATGGCCGTCCTGCTGGACGCGGACCACCCGCTGGCGGCCCGCCCCGCCGTCCCGCTGGCCGAGCTCGCGGGCGAGACCCTCTACGCCGGGGCGGGGAACCCGCACACCGCCGAGTGGACCGACCTCGCCGCGCGCCTCTTCGCCGGACGGGACATCGCGATGGCGGCGCCGTTCCCGGAGATCGAGGGATCGGCGGAGTTCATGCGCGTGGTGCGTAAGCAGGGCTGGTCGGTGCTGGCCAGCGTCGAGTTCATCGACGTGCCCGGCATGGCGCTGCGGCCGGTCACCGACCCCGTGCCGCTCTCGCCGATATCCCTGGTGTGGCGGCGCGGTCTGCGCCACGCGGGCCTGGACGCGCTGCGGGCGGCCGGCCGGAGACTGGCGGCCGAACGGGGCTGGCTCCGGCGGCCGGAGGGCCCGGTGTGGCTGCCGGACGAGGACGCCGCGTTGATGGCGCACGGCCGATGACCGCCCCCGGCTGCCGAATTTTCACCGTATAAGCAACCTGTAAGCGCTGGAATCCCTCCCTAAGGGCGTCAGGAACCGTAGCCGGACATCGAAGGGGGTTCCCGTGCGCAAGCGCCCGCTGACCGTGGCGGCCCTGGCCGTGCTCGCTCTGAGTGGCGGCCTGGTCGCCTGTGACGACCCGCGCGTCGACGCACTGCACGCGAAGTGCGCCACCAAGAACCTGAAGTGGAAGGTCACGGTCCTGAAGAAGAAGGCGCGCACCACGCACCGGGAAGGCCGGCTCTCGGCGGTCAACACCGGCTCCGGCAAGTGCGTCTTCGGCGGCTACCCGGCCTTCCGGGTGTTCCTCGGCAAGGGGCCCTTCGCGAACGGCGTCGGGCAGGGCCGGACGCGGCCGGTGGGCCTGCCCAGCGGTGGCAGCGTCGTGATCGATTTCCGGTACCGGGACCCCGCGGGCGCGGGACCGGCTCTCGGCGACTGCTTCACCAACGGCCACGCCGTGGCGGCGGCACCCCGCGACACCGGCAACGACGCGATGGCGCCGATACAGGACGAGAAGGGCCGGGAGACCGGGATGGACGTCTGCGGCGACGTGATCCGGATGGCACCGCCGCGGGCGGCGGCCGGCTGACCGGCCCGCGGCGTCCGGGGACGCGGACCTACCGGGGGACGGTCAGCAACGGCTGGTAGAGCCGGGTGTCGTCGGGCTCGCCCACGGGACGGCCGTCCACCGCCACCCACGCGTGGGCGCGGAACGGTTCCGTACGGACACCCGTGCACCACTGGGGCCAGTGGCCGCGCAGGCGGCACAACAGGGCGGTCGCCACGGAGCGTTGCAGGCAGCCGTTGCCCGCGCAGCGCACACTGACCGTGACGACGGCGTGCCGGGCACGCGCGGCCTCCGGTTCGGTGGCGGGGCGGGCGCCGCGCCGTACGGCCTCCAGCGCGCGGCACAGCCTACGGGGGGAGCAGCGCGTCAGGAGGCGGGCCGCGACGACGCAGCCGAGGGCGGCGCAGCGTTCCGCGAAGGACAGGCGTGCGGGCATGCCCAGGGCGACCGGGATGCTCACGAGGTCACCAGCTTCGCCGACCGGAGCGACTCCAGCAGGGCGACGGCGTCCGCGGCCACCCGGTCCGCCGCCGAGGGGTGGCGGTGGCGCAGCTCGTCGGCGGCCGACGCGCAGGTGCCGCCCGCGAGCAGATGCTCCAGGACGAACGCGCCGGTGTTGTTCATCTGCCAGTAGCGGCCCGTACGGGCGTTGAGCAGCACCATGCCTCCGGGGGTGCGCACGCTGCTGACGTGGGGGGCGAGGGCGAACATCGGGTTCAGGCTCCTTCCGCGGCGGGAACGGTGGGGCGGGTGGGGACGGGGGCCTGCGTCTCCCGGAGGGAGCGCAGCCAGTACTCGGCCGCCAGGGTGGGGTCGAGGGGATGCAGGGTGTGCGCGAGCGGCTGGAGCGAGGTCAGGGCCGTCCGCAGCATCTCGGGCCGGATCAGGCCCAGCCCGGCCAGGTGCGAGTCGTCGCAGAGGGCGGACAGGGCCCGGCGGTGGCGGCGCAGGCCCGCGTAGACCTCGGCGCTGTGTTCGCCCTTGGTGCCCCGGGCCCGCACCGCGTCCGGCAGGATGCCGCGCATGGCCGCGCTGAGCAGGGGCTTGTACGAGCCGACCGCGACCTGGTCCACGAGGCGCACGGTCAGTGCGGCCTCGATGACGGTGTCGTCGAGGAACGGCGCCTCGAAGGTGACACCGTGCCGCGCGGTCAGGGCGGCCGCGCCGCGCACGATCTCCCCGGCGCGGGCGGCGGCCCGCAGCGTCTCGTGCTGGCAGCGCAGCGGCGCGAAGGGCTCGGGCTCCCCGGCGGCGGCGTCGCGCACCAGGCGGCGCACGGTGGACACCGCGTCCGGGTGCGCCCACGGCGGCATGGCCGGTACGACCTCCCAGTCGGCGCCGCTGTCGCCGGACCGCACACCGGGCACGATCCGGTCGGCGCAGGACTCCAGCCACTGCGGGTACGGGACGCCGCCGAACAGGGTGCGCAGGGTGTCCACCAGCGTCCAGCGGCCGAGGCGGCGGGCCGTGCACGCGCGCCGGGCGGCGGACCGGAAGTCCGTACGGGCCAGGGAGTTCAGTGCCACCGGGCGCGGGGCGAACAGTTCGTCGCCGCCGACGCCGACCAGATGGGTACGGGAGCCGCGGGCGGCGACGATGCGTGCCTGGTGGCCGAGCCGGGCGCTCTCGCGGATCACGGCGAGCGGGCCGGCCGGGTCGGTGTGCGCGGGCGACGGGGGTGTGTACCAGGTGGGCGCGTCGGCGTAGGGGAGAGGGACATGCTCGGCGGTGCGGAGCAGGGCCGCGCCGTGGTCGCTCCAGACGTTGTCGTCGTTGGCCTCGTCCCGGCACACCCAGGCCGTGGTGATCAGCCGGGTGTCCTCTCGGGCGGCGAGGAAGCACAGGCTGGTGGAGTCCATGCCGCCGGAGAGGTCGGCGCTGAGCGCCGGGCGGCGGGCGCGCACCCGGACCGCCTCGGTCAGCGCGTCCCGTACGGACTCGGCGGCGTCCTCCAGCCACAGGTCGGGCTGCGGGGGCCGCCACCAGCGCGCCGTGCCGTGCCGTCCGTCGGCGCCCAAGGTCAGGCAGTGGCCCGGCGGTACGGCGTGCACCGCCCGCCAGGCCGGGCGCTGGGCGAGCGGGAAGGGCGCGAACGGCGTGAGCAGCCGCAGCGCCAGGCTCTCGTCGTCGACCGTACCGAGGCCGGGCGCGCCGGTGGGCAGGCCGACGGCGGCCGCCTCCCGGGCCAGCGCCGCGAGGTCCTGCGGGCGGCTGCCGGCGACCGTGACGCCGTTGACGGTCGCGTGGTGGAGCTGCCGGACCGTCGACAGGCTGCCCTGGCACCGGGTACGGGAGCCCATCGCGGCCAGCAGGAAGAAGCTGCCGGGCAGTTCGCGGACCCGGGTGTCGAGGTCGTCCAGTCGGCGCAGGCGGCGCAGCATCCGGCCCAGGGTCCCGGCGTCCGCCGAGGTCGTGCCGAGCAGCAGCAGCCGGTCCGGACCCGAACCGGCCGCGACGGCCTCGTCATCGGTCCAGTGCCCCATGACCCAGGGGCGTCCGGAGGGGTGGCGCACCGTGCGCACGGCGGGGTCGCGGCGCAGGTTCAGACACAGCGGACCGGTCGCGGGATGGTCGGGGAAGACGACGAAATCCACGATGACTTACCACCCCTGGCGTGCGGTGCGGGTGTACGGCACATGGTCGGGTGCGGACGGGTGCCGGCGGCTGCGGACAGGTCATGGGTCGTAGGTGACGGATGCCGTGGTGGTGGGGGCGGCCCCTGCCGGGACGGACGGTGCGCGCCCGGGCAGGGGCCGCCGGACCGGGGGTCGGCGCGGCCGGGGGGCCGGAGGTCACCAGAAGGTGCTGTGCAGCCCGCCCCAGCTGTCTGCGAGTTCACCGGTGAACCCGAGCGTCCGCTCGGCGAAAGCGCCCGCGTCGGCCAGCTCCGGCGCCTCGTACTCGGTCACTTCGTCGCGTTCCTGTACGTCCCGCATCGGCTGCGTCCCCTTCCCGTGGTCACGGCGCGAACACTCTGGGTGTCCACGCGATTACTCAACGCATCCAAGGGAGATGTTGCCAAAGTCCCCGCTCCCTGCCATTGCCCCTAACGAGTGACGTCGGGGGCGCACGGGGTGCATTGGCGTAACCTCCGGCGGTTGTGCGCCACCAGCGCGTTCTCCGCTCACCGCGCGCTCCCGGACGCGGTGAGCGCAAGGTTTCGCGGCGGTCACGCGCCGCCACAGAGGGGAAACGCGGCCTTCCTAGCGTCGCGGTACGGCGGCAACCGGCAGCTGGGAGGCGCGATGACGGGCACCGACGCGACGGCGGACACAGCAACGACAGCAACACCAGCAACACCAGAAACGGCAGGAGCGGCAGAAAAGGCGGCAACGACAGGAACGACAGAAACAGCCGCGGGCGGAGAAGCGGCGGCCCGAGCCCGCACCCCCGCCCGGGGACCCGGCCGCTGGATCGAGCACTGGGACCCGGAGGACGAAGCCTTCTGGCGCGGCCGCGGGCGGCGGATCGCCCGGCGCAATCTCGCGCTCTCCATCCTCTGCGAGCACATCGGGTTCTCCGTCTGGAGCCTGTGGTCGGTGCTGGTGCTGTTCATGGGCCCCGAGTACGGGATCGACGCGGCCGGGAAGTTCTTCCTGGTGGCGGTGCCGACGCTGGTGGGGGCGCTGCTGCGGGTGCCGTACACCTTCGCGGTGGCGCGGTTCGGCGGCCGCAACTGGACGGTGTTCAGCGCGGCGTTGCTGCTGATTCCCACCGCCGCCGCGGCGTACGCGGTGCGGCCGGGCACCTCGTACACCGTCCTTCTCCTGGTCGCGGCGCTGGCGGGGATCGGCGGCGGCAACTTCGCCTCGTCCATGACGAACATCAACTCCTTCTACCCGCTGCGGAAGAAGGGCTGGGCGCTCGGCCTCAACGCGGGCGGCGGCAACATCGGCGTACCCGTCGTCCAGTTGCTGGGGCTGCTCGTGATCGCCACGGCCGGCGCGGCACACCCCCGACTGGTGCTCGCGGTCTACCTGCCGCTGATCGTGGTCGCCGCCGTACTGGCGGCCCTGTTCATGGACAACCTGCGCCCGGTGCGCAACGACACCGGAGCGGCCAGGGACGCCGCCCGCGACCCGCACACCTGGCTCGTCTCGCTCCTCTACGTCGGCACCTTCGGCTCGTTCATCGGCTACAGCTTCGCCTTCGGCCTGGTCCTGCAGACCCAGTTCGCGCGCACGCCCCTCCAGGCGGCGTCGCTGACCTTCCTCGGGCCGCTGCTCGGGTCGCTGGTGCGGCCGGTGGGCGGCCGGCTGGCGGACCGGTACGGCGGGGCCCGGATCACCCTCGCGAACTTCGCGGCGATGGCCCTGGCCACGGGCGTGGTGATCGTGGCCTCGGCGCGGCACTCGCTGGGGGTCTTCCTCGCCGGGTTCGTCGTCCTGTTCGTGCTCAGCGGCCTCGGCAACGGCTCCACGTACAAGATGATCCCCGGCATCTTCCAGGCCAAGGCGCTGGCGAAGGGCCTGACCGGCGAGGCGGCAGCGGCCCACGGGCGGCGGCTGTCCGGCGCGGCGATGGGACTGATCGGCGCCGTCGGCGCGCTCGGCGGGCTCGGCGTCAACCTCGCCTTCCGCCAGGCGTTCCAGGCCGGGGGCTCCGGAACCCCGGCGTTCGTCGCCTTCCTCGGCTGTTACGCGCTGTGCTCCGCGGTGACCTGGGCCGTATACCTGAGGCCTGTGGCGGCCGCCGTGGCCGTACGGGACCGGGAGGCGGCGGAGCCCGCGCTCGCGGAGGTGTGACGCGCGCCGCGCCGGGCGGCCGCCGTGGTCCGTAACAGCTGGGAAATACTGCGGGAGCGAGCCTGTCACCGGCGGTTGGCAGGCTCGGACCGCCACCGGTGCCCGGCGGCACCGGAGCCAGGACGAGCCAGGGACGGACGATGCACGAGGGCGAGCACGACGAGCGTCACGACGACGGCGCACGGGACGGCGCACCGGACGGCGCGGGGCGGCACGCCGACCCGGCGCGGGACGCCGCGCCGGGCGCACAGCCGGGCGCCCCGGACGTACGCCCTTTGGACGGCTTCACCGTCGGGGTGACCGCCGCCCGCCGCGCCGAGGAGCTGGGCGTCCTGCTCGAACGGCGTGGCGCCCAGGTCCTGCACGCCCCCGCGCTGCGCATCGTGCCGCTGCCGGACGACGCGGAACTGCTCGCCGCCACCGAGGACCTGATCGGCCGGGCCCCGGACGTGGTGATCGCGACCACCGCGATCGGCTTCCGGGGCTGGATCGAGGCCGCCGAGGGCTGGGGGCTCGGCGAGGCGCTGCTCGCCCGGCTCGGCGCCGTCGAGCTGCTGGCGCGCGGCCCGAAGGTCAAGGGCGCGATCCGCGCGGCCGGGCTGACGGAGGCCTGGTCGCCGCAGTCCGAGTCGCTGGCGGAGGTGCTGGACCGGCTGTTGGAGGAAGGCGTGCGCGGGCGCCGGATCGCCCTCCAGCTGCACGGCGAACCGCTGCCCGGTTTCGTGGAGTCGCTGCGGGCGGGCGGCGCCGAGGTGGTCGGTGTACCGGTCTACCGCTGGATGCCGCCCGCCGACATCGCCCCCGTCGACCGGCTGCTGGACGCGGCGGTCGGCCGCACTCTGGACGCGATCACGTTCACCAGCGCGCCCGCCGCCACCTCGCTGCTGCGCCGCGCCGAGGAACGCGGCCTGCGGGACGGGCTGCTGGACGCGCTGCGGCGCGACGTGCTGCCCGCCTGCGTCGGGCCGGTCACCGCGCTGCCCCTCGAAGCGCACGAGGTGACCACGTACCAGCCCGAACGGTTCCGGCTCGGCCCGCTCGTCCAGCTGCTGTGCCGTGAACTGCCTGAGCGGGTCCGCCCGTTGACGGTCGCCGGGCGGCGGATGGAGATCCGCGGGCAGGCCGTCCTGGTGGACGGCGCGCTGCGGCCCGTGCCCCCGGCGGGGATGGCGCTGCTGCGCGCACTGGCCCGCCGCCCCGGCTGGGTCGTCTCCCGCGCCGACCTGCTGCGCGCCCTGCCGGGTGCGGG
This sequence comes from Streptomyces paromomycinus, assembly GCF_003865155.1. NCBI lineage: Bacteria > Bacillati > Actinomycetota > Actinomycetes > Kitasatosporales > Streptomycetaceae > Streptomyces > Streptomyces paromomycinus. Next base: position 6,081,809 of record NZ_BHZD01000001.1, read on the forward strand.
GCGTGACGAGCACGCGGTGGAGACGGCGATGGCCCGGCTGCGGGGGGCGCTCGGCGCGCCCAAGCTGATCCAGACGGTGGTCAAGCGGGGGTACCGGCTGGCGCTCGACCCGCAGGTGGGGGCCAAGTACGGCGACGGGTGACGTACCGCGCCGTACGGCTGTGTCCGGGGGTGTCCGAACCGCGGCCGCTACGCGGGGTTCGTCACCCGGATCTTGGACTGGCCGTGCGGACGGGTCTCCCAGTCCTCCATGAACCGGGCCTCCAGCCCGTGTTTGCGGGCCAGCGCCAGCAGCGTCCCGGTGCGGTAGTAGAAGTCCTCACGCAGCACCTGGTGCTCGGTGCCCTCGGTGCGGTCGAAGGTGAAGTCGAAGAACCCGCCGGGCGCCAGGATGCGGCCGACGTGCCGGAAGCACTCGTCGATCACGGACAGCGGCGAGTGCGAGAACACGCTGTGCGCGTGCACCACGTCGAAGTGCCGGTCCGGCAGGAAGTCGAAGGTCAGGTCCTGGGTGATCGTCAGGTGCGGGAGTTTGTCCTGCAGTTCGTAGGTGGCCAGGGTCTTCTTGGCGGATATCAGGATGTCCGGCGAGATGTCGATGCCGTAGTAGTTGCCGGTGTCGAGGTGGGCGATGAAGCGCCAGCCGGCCCGCAGGTTGCCGCAGCCGATGTCCAGCATCCGCATGTCGGGACGCAGCCCGTGTTCCGTCAGGTAGGTGAACTGCATCTCGCCCAGGGCCAGCCAGCGTTCGTGGCTGCGGCTGCCGACCGCGGCCTCCGGGTTGCGGCCGGCGTCGGAGGCCATCACGGCGCGGTAGTACGCGACGTGGTCGGGGTGTTTGAGGCGCAGCCAGGAATCGCGGGCGGTGCGCTTGAGGTACGGCGCGATCCGCGCCGGATTGCTGACCGCGTAACGGACCTTGTGCGTCAGGCTGGAGCGGTTCTTGAGCAGGGTCTTGGCCGACATGCCCCGGACTATACAACAGGGGTATACACGCGATGCATACACGCCATGTATACGCAGGGCGGGGCCCGGTACGCGGCGGTGCCGAGGGTTCCGGCGGGGGGCCGCGCCGGGCACTCTGATAGGGCAGAGGTTGTCTCCCAAGGAGTGACGGGCACATGGCGGCGCCTTTTGACCTGCGGTTCGACTGCGGGCGGATCTGCCTGGACCTGATGGCCACGACCGGCCGGTCCGCCGAACGGCTGGCCGGCCCCGAACAACTGGCGGCCTGGCTGGTGGGCGCGGGCGTCGTCCCCGGCAGCACCCAGCTCGGCGCCGTGGACCGCGGCTGGGTCGTACGCTTCCGGATGCTGCGCGAACTGCTGCGCCGCGTCGTCCACGACGAACTGCGCGGCCGGGCCGCCGACGGCGACCTGCGCCTGCTCAACGCGGCGGCGGCCGCCGCCCCGGTCCCGCCCGCCCGCGCCGTACGCGCCGACGACGGCGCCCTCGTCCGCGCGCTCTCCGCGCCCCCCGACTGCGCCGGACTGCTGGCGGCGGTGGCACGGGACGCCATAGGGATGCTGACCGACGCGGTCACCCGTGGCCAGTTGCGGCAGTGCGAGGGCGAGAGCTGCGCGCTGGTGTACCTGGACACCTCGCGCGGGCGGCGGCGCCGGTGGTGCTCCAGCGAGGTGTGCGGGAACCGGGAACGGGTGGCCCGGCATCGCCGGCGGGCGGAGAGCCGCGCGGGCCGGCAGCCCCCTGTGAGCGCTCAGGTTCAGCTCCCTGCCGTACGCGGGGTGCCGACGAACACTTAAGCGGGCCGGTAAGGGTGCCGCCTCCGGGGGCGCGGGAATGGTGGCGTACGGAGATTGAAAGAGAAACCATTCAGTGCTGTCCCCGCCGGGCACCCGGACACCCCGGCCGGAAATGCAGACGGCGCCCCTCGGGGCCGCTCTCCGACGCCTCCCGGCGGAAAGCCGTCCCGCGAACGGCCTCATGAACGGCCCCATGGACCGTCCCGCGAACGGCCCCATGAACCGCTCCGTCAACCGTCCCGCGTACCGGGGAATGCGTACGGCCCCTTCGTCGAACACCCGCCCGTACTCCCTAACCCCCGTCACCCCCGCCCGAATTCACCCGGCGAGTACTGAGCCGCGGCGCTCCGACCCCCGTACTGCTGGCTGAAGGGGCCTTTACCCAGGTCCTGATCGGCCCGGAATGCGAGACGAGGGGGCGGACATGCGCGAGCCCGGCCGCGGACGGCAGATCGAGGTGATCGACGGTGCGGAAGGTGGCGGCAGTGACACCGGCGACGGATGCGAGCGCTGATGCCCGTGCGCAGCGAATGTCCGATCCGCGCTATCGACCCGGGAGTTGGCGTGCGCGAGGATGCCGACGTGGCAGACAGTACGGCGCCGGACGAGGAGCTGATGCGGGCCCTGTACGAGGAGCACGCCGGCCCGCTGCTCGCCTTCGTGCTGCGCCTGGTCGCCGGGGACCGGCACCGGGCGGAGGACGTGGTGCAGGAGACCCTGCTGCGGGCCTGGCGCAACGCCGGCCAGTTGCAGCGCGCGACCGGGTCCGTCCGTCCCTGGCTGGTCACCGTCGCCCGGCGCATCGTCATCGACAGTCACCGCAGCCGTCAGGCGCGTCCCCAGGAGGTCGACGCCGGCCCGCTGGAATCGATGCCGGCCGCCGACGAGATCGACCGGGCCCTGCGCCTGATGACGATCACCGAAGCGCTCGGCGACCTCAGTGCGGCCCATCGGGAGGCGTTGATAGAGACCTACTTCAAGGGGCGTACGGTCAATGAGGCGGCCGAAGTCCTGCGGGTGCCGGCCGGAACCGTCCGGTCCCGGGTCTTCTACGCCCTGCGCTCCCTGAAGCTCTCGCTCGAAGAACGAGGAGTGACGGCGTGAAGCGGCCCGTTGAGCCCGTAGCACACACCGACGTCGGCGCCTACGCGCTGGGCGTCCTGGACGCCGCCGAGGCGGCTCGCTTCGAGGAGCACCTGGCCGACTGCGGCCGGTGCGCCGCCGAACTGGACGGCCTGCTGGGCCTGCCGCCGCTGCTCGCCGACGTCAGCGAGTCGGCGCCCGACCCGGAGGCGGTCACTCCGGTTCCCGGGCCGGGCCTCCTGGCGGGGCTGCTGGAGGAGGTCGGCGCGGTGCGCCGCACCCGCCGCCGGCGCCGCCTGTACCTGGTCGCCGCCGCTGCCGTACTGGTCGCCGGCGGCCCGCTGGCCACGTACGCGCTGACCGCGGGGGAGGCCGAGGAGAGCCCGGAGCACCTGACGGGCTACGCCCGCGCGATGTACGAGCACGGCGAGAAGGCCGGCACGGTCGACCCGGTGACCAAGGTCGCCGCCAGCGTCTCCATGGAGCGCAAGCCCTGGGGCACCCACGTCGCCCTCAAGCTGGGCAACGTCAAGGGACCGCTGACCTGCGACCTGGTCGCGGTCGGCAAGAGCGGCGCGGAGCAGACCGTGACGACCTGGGCGGTGCCCCCGGGCGGCTACGGCCTCAAGGACGGCGCCGCCAAGTGGAACAAGGAGCCGCTCTACACCCACGGCGGCTCGGCGATGAACCGTTCCTACATCGACCGCTTCGAGGTCCGCACGCTCGACGGCAGGCGGCTGGCCGAGATCAAGGTGTGACCGGTGTGCGACCGGCCGCCCGGCCCTGAGCGCGAGGTGTGACCGGCCGACCGGGCCCCTCCCGATAGCCGACCGGTCCCTTCCCGGTTGCCGACCGGTCCCCTCCCGGTTGCCGACCGGTCCCCTCCCGATTGATCGGAACCGCTGATTCCGCCCCGCCCGCCCGTCCACGGTGCCCGGTTTGCTCCCGCCCGGTGGTGATTTCGTCCTTTGGGTCAGGTGCGCCCGGTGCCCGGTTCGCGTACGGTTGACGGCTGCCCTACGCACAGAAGAAGGGGGCCTGGGTGGCCGCGCAGAATGCCACGCACGCGCCGGACTCCGTCCACGACGCACAGCCGGACAGCACTCGTGACCGCGAGATCGCTTCCGAACAGGAGCATCTCGACCGTGTCTACCAGCGTCTGGAGGAGAAGATCCACGAGGCGGAGTTCCTCATGGACGACGCCGCCAAACGCGGCCAGGTCGGCACGCCCGGCGCCCTCGCCGAGCGGGACGCCCAGGTCTTCCAGGCCGGCGCCCACCTGAACCGGCTCAACTCCGAGTACGAGGACTTCCTCTTCGGCCGGATCGACCTGCTCCTGGGCAAGGACGGCAAGAAGGGCCCGGACGGCGCGTACACCTCCGTGGAACCCGCCGACGGCGCGATCGCCGACGGCCGCGCCGAGATCGCCGAGACCCTGCACATCGGCCGCCTCGGCGTGCTGGACGCCGACTACAGCCCGCTGGTCATCGACTGGCGCGCACCCGCCGCCGCGCCCTTCTACCGGGCCACCCCGGTCGCCCCCGGCCGCGTCGTACGCCGCCGGGTCATCCGCTCCAAGGGCCGCCGCGTCCTGGGCGTCGAGGACGACCTGATGCGCCCGGAGATCACCGCGACGCTGGACGGCGAGGAACTGCCCGCGGTCGGCGACGGCGCGCTGATGGCCGCCCTGGGCCGGGCCCGCAGCCACACGATGCGCGACATCGTCGCCTCCATCCAGGCCGAGCAGGACATGGTCATCCGGGCCCCCGCCGCCTCCGTCACGGAGGTCGAGGGCGGCCCCGGCACCGGCAAGACCGCGGTGGCGCTGCACCGCGCCGCCTACCTCCTCTACCAGGACCGCCGCCGCTACGCGGGCGGCATCCTCATCGTCTCCCCGACGCCGCTGCTCGTCGCGTACACCGAGGGCGTCCTGCCGTCCCTCGGGGAGGAGGGGCAGGTCGCCATCCGGGCGCTGGGGTCGCTTGTGGACGGCGCCGAGGCCACCGCGTACGACTCCCCGGCCGTCGCCCGCGTCAAGGGCTCCAGCCGCATGCAGAAACTGCTGCGCAAGGCGGCGCGCGGGGCCCTGGAAACGGCCGGTACGGCGTCCGCGGGGGCCGCCGCATCCAAGCCCGCATCCAAGCCCGCATCCAAGCCCGTCTCCACGTCCGCCGCCGCGCTCCCCGACGGCCAGCTCGCCTTCGGCGAGGAGGACGACGAGCCCGCGGAGACCCCCGCCGGGCCCCCGGACCGGCTGCGCGTCGTCGTCTTCGGCGCCCGCGTCGAACTGGACGCACGCGACCTGCACCGCATCCGGCACTCCGCCCTCGGCGGCACCGCGCCGGTCAACCTGCTGCGCCCGCGCGCCCGCCGCCTGATCCTGGACGCCCTCTGGTCCCGGTCCGGCGCGGCCAAGCGCTACACCGACCCGGAACTGGCCGCCGAGGCCCGCCAGGCGTTCGACGAGGACATCACCACCGAGCCGGACTTCCAGGACTTCCTCGACGCCTGGTGGCCGGAGCTGACCCCGCGCGGCGTACTGGCCGCCATGGCCGACGAGCGCCGCCTCGGCCGCTGGGCGCGCCGGGTGCTCAACCAGCGCGAGGTACGCAAGCTGGCCCGTTCGCTGAGCCGTCTGGACGACACGGGACAGGGCCCGCTGTCGGTCCACGACGTGGCACTCCTGGACGAACTCCAGCTGATCCTCGGCGCGCCGCCCCGGCCCGCCAGGACCCGCGACGCCGACCCGCTGGACCAGCTCACCGGGCTGGAGGAGCTGAGCACGTACGCCGACCGTATGTCCGGCGGAGGACGCAGCCGCCGCGAGCGCCTGGAGGAGGAGCGTACGGACTACGCCCACGTCATCGTCGACGAGGCGCAGGACCTGACGCCCATGCAGTGGCGGATGGTCGGCCGCCGCGGCCGGCACGCGACGTGGACGGTGGTCGGCGACCCGGCGCAGTCGTCCTGGTCCGACCCGGACGAGGCGGCCGTCGCCCGCGACGAGGCGCTGGGCACCCGCCCCCGCCGCCGCTTCACCCTCACCGTCAACTACCGCAACCCCGCGGAGATCGCGGAGCTTGCGGCGCGGGTGCTGGCGCTGGCCATGCCGGGCATGGAGGCGCCGGAGGCGGTCCGCTCCACGGGCCTGACGCCGCGCTTCGCCGTCGCCGACGAGAAGGACCTGGCCGGGTCCGTACGGGAAGCGGCCAGGCAGCTGCTGGACGAGGTGGACGGCACCGTCGGCGTCGTCGTCGCGATGGACCGGCGCGCCGAGGCGCGCCGCTGGCTGGCGGAGCTGGGCGACCGGGTGGTGGCGCTGGGCTCGCTGGAGGCCAAGGGCCTGGAGTACGACGCGACACTGGTGGTCTCGCCCGCCGAGATCGCGGACGAGTCGCCGGCCGGGCTGCGGGTGCTGTACGTGGCGCTGACCCGGGCCACCCAGCAGCTGACCGTGCTGTCCGGGACGCGCGACGAACCGGACGAGGACGGGGTCCCGGACCTGCTCAGGGACTGAACGGCCGGGGCGTCCCCGGCTGTCTGCGGGTGTCCGCCGAACGGCGGTGCCCCGCCGCGAAAGAAGGTGGCGGGACGGGATTCGCTTCCAGGGATGGTTTGTTAGCCTTGATGGTGGCACCGGCCCGATCCAAGCCCCCGGGCCCAACCATAGTCGCTACGAGCGACCACTTGCCGCGAGGCGAGCATGGCGGGTCGGTGTCACTGAACCACACGACGGGCGCCTTCCGGAGCAATCCGGGAGGCGCCCGTCGGCGTTCGCGCACTGTTCATCGGCGGTTGCCGACCAGGTCTTCCGTTCGACCGCACCCTCTCGTATGGTGGAAAAATCTTTCCGGAATGAGTGGCTGGTTACCGTCTACCGGCTGGTAGGTGGGACGATCGGTCTTCGCACTCCGGCCCGGCCCCTCCTGAGGACCCCGGAGCGGCGCGCAGAGAGAAACAAGGGAAAGCAGAGGAAGTCGGCCATGGCAACGGCGCCTAGCGTCTCGTATTCGATGACGGTGCGACTGGAGGTTCCCGCGAGCGGTACGGCGGTCAGCCAGCTCACCACCGCCGTGGAGTCCTCCGGCGGCTCCGTCACCGGTCTCGATGTGACCGCCTCCGGCCACGAAAAGCTCCGCATCGACGTCACCATCGCCGCGACCTCCACCGCCCACGCGGACGAGATCGTCGAGAAGCTCCGCGGCATCGAGGGCGTCTCGCTCGGCAAGGTCTCCGACCGTACGTTCCTGATGCACCTCGGCGGCAAGATCGAGATGCAGTCGAAGCACCCCATCCGCAGCCGTGACGACCTGTCGATGGTCTACACCCCCGGCGTCGCCCGGGTCTGCCAGGCCATCGCCAACAATCCCGAGGACGCCCGCCGCCTGACCATCAAGCGCAACAGCGTCGCGGTCGTCACCGACGGCTCCGCCGTGCTGGGCCTGGGCAACATCGGCCCCAAGGCCGCGCTGCCCGTCATGGAGGGCAAGGCGGCCCTCTTCAAGCGCTTCGCCGGCATCGACGCCTGGCCGCTGTGCCTGGACACCCAGGACACCGACGCGATCGTGGAGATCGTCAAGGCGATCGCCCCCGGCTTCGCGGGCATCAACCTGGAGGACATCTCCGCGCCCCGCTGCTTCGAGATCGAGGCCCGGCTGCGCGAGGCCCTGGACATCCCGGTCTTCCACGACGACCAGCACGGCACCGCCATCGTGGTGCTCGCCGCGCTGACCAACGCGCTGCGCGTGGTGGACAAGAAGTTCGAGGACGTCCGCGTGGTGATGTCCGGCGCCGGCGCCGCCGGTACGGCCATCCTCAAGCTGCTGATGGCGGCCGGCATCCAGCACGCCGTCGTCGCCGACATCGACGGCGTGGTGCACGCCGGCCGCAAGGACCTGGTCGACGCCGACCCCGACTCGCCGCTGCGCTGGATCGCCGACAACACCAACCCGGAGGGCGAGACCGGCACCCTCAAGGAGGCCGTCGTCGGCGCCGACGTGTTCATCGGCGTCTCCGCCCCCAACGTCCTGGACGGCGACGACGTCGCCAAGATGGCGCAGGGCGCGATCGTGTTCGCACTCGCCAACCCCGACCCCGAGGTGGACCCCGCGATCGCGCGGCAGACCGCCTCCGTCGTGGCCACCGGCCGCTCCGACTTCCCCAACCAGATCAACAACGTGCTGGTCTTCCCGGGCGTCTTCCGCGGCCTGCTGGACGCGCAGTCCCGTACGGTGAACACGGACATGATGCTGGCCGCGGCCGGCGCGCTGGCCGACGTCGTCCTGGACGACGAGCGCAACGCGAACTACATCATCCCGAGCGTCTTCAACGACAAGGTCGCGGGCGCGGTGGCCGACGCGGTGAAGGAAGCCGCGAAGGCCGCGGGAGAGGCTGTGACGGCCGCCACGACGGCCTGACCGCCCGGCGCGTCGCGTGGCACCGGGCCCGCGGCGCCCCCATAGGGTGGCGGGCAGCGAACGGCCGCCGCCCTGCGGGGTCGGCCCGGTGGGGCACGGTGCGGGACGTCACCACTCTGAGGCAGTGGCGCTTTTCGTGTGACCCTCCTGGGTGCCGGATTGGCTTTACCGCCGCAGGTGGGGGCAGGATGCGTATCCGGGCGCGAGGGTCTGTCAGCAGACCCGGGTCCGGGCACCGTCCAAGGGCCCTGGCAGCATCGGCTTCGATCTCACGCCTCATTGGCAAGAAGAACACGGGAGTACAAACATGAACCGCAGTGAGCTGGTGGCCGCTCTGGCCGACCGTGCCGAGGTGACCCGCAAGGACGCCGACGCCGTTCTGGCCGCGCTCGCCGAGACCGTCGGCGAGGTCGTCGCCAAGGGCGACGAGAAGGTCACCATCCCCGGCTTCCTGACCTTCGAGCGCACCCACCGTGCCGCTCGCACCGCGCGCAACCCGCAGACCGGCGACCCGATCCAGATCCCGGCCGGCTACAGCGTGAAGGTCTCCGCGGGCTCCAAGCTCAAGGAAGCCGCCAAGGGCAAGTAAGCCGCCGGGGGCCCGACCGGCCCCCTGGTGACAAAGGCGTGAGAGCGGCCGTCCCCTTCGGGGGACGGCCGCTCTTTTGCGTACGCGACATCCGGCACCCGGCGTCCGGCCTCCGGAGTACGGCGTTCAGCGGCCACGCAGGCGCCCAGAAGGCCCGCGGATGGGGCCGGTGGGGCCCTTGTGTCTCCTGATGCCTCCCGTTGCTCTACAGGGGCGTAGAAGCGGCTCATGGGGCGGGGGCAGGCCGCGGACGTCGTACGGACGGCACTCGGGCGTCGTACGAACGTCGTACGAACGTCGTACGAACGCCTTTCGGGCGGCATGCGGAGGACCGTCACCGGCGAAGGCGCGGGCCCCCGCCCCCACCCTTCGCACGCCCGTCGCAACCGCAATCCCCGGAGCTCCGGCCCGCGAGTGTCACCCGACCCGAAGGCCCGCATTCAATCATTCGCGTAAGCAAACAGCATATGGCCTGGCGCGGCGCCCGAGCGCAGCAGAAAAGGCGGCCGCCCTCCCGGACGACCGCCTCTTCGCTCGCTGCCGATCAGGCGCTCAGCGCCCCGTTCGGCAGCTCCACGTGCGCCCCCAGGCTCACGAGCTTCTCCATGAAGTTCTCGTAGCCCCGGTTGATCAGGTCGATGCCGTGCACCCGCGAGGTGCCCTGCGCCGCGAGCGCGGCGATCAGGTACGAGAAGCCGCCCCGCAGGTCCGGGATGACCAGGTCGGCGCCCTGCAGCTTGGTCGGTCCGGACACCACCGCCGAGTGCAGGAAGTTGCGCTGCCCGAAGCGGCAGGCGCTGCCGCCCAGGCACTCGCGGTACAGCTGGATGTGCGCACCCATCTGGTTGAGCGCCGACGTGAAGCCGAGCCGGGACTCGTACACCGTCTCGTGGACGATGGACAGGCCGGACGCCTGCGTCAGGGCGACGACCAGCGGCTGCTGCCAGTCGGTCTGGAAACCGGGGTGCACGTCGGTCTCCAGGGCGATCGCGTCCAGCGAGCCGCCCGGGTGCCAGAAGCGGATGCCCTCGTCGTCGATCTCGAAGGCGCCGCCGACCTTGCGGTAGGTGTTCAGGAAGGTCATCATCGAGCGCTGCTGCGCGCCGCGCACGTAGATGTTGCCCTCGGTGGCCAGCGCCGCGGACGCCCAGGAGGCCGCCTCCAGGCGGTCCGGGAGCGCGCGGTGGTTGTAGCCGCCCAGCTTGTCGACACCGGTGATCCGGATGGTCCGGTCGGTGTCCATGGAGATGATCGCGCCCATCTTCTGCAGGACGCAGATCAGGTCTTCGATCTCCGGCTCCACGGCCGCGTTCGACAGCTCGGTGACGCCTTCCGCCAGGACGGCGGTCAGCAGCACCTGCTCGGTCGAGCCGACGGACGGGTACGGCAGGCGGATCTTGCAGCCGCGCAGCCGCTGCGGAGCCTCCAGGTACTGCCCGTCCGCCCGCTTCTCGATGGTCGCGCCGAACTGGCGCAGCACGTCGAAGTGGAAGTCGACCGGGCGGCCGCCGATGTCGCAGCCGCCCAGGCCCGGGATGAAGGCGTGGCCGAGGCGGTGCAGCAGCGGGCCGCAGAAGAGGATCGGAATGCGCGAGGAGCCGGCGTGCGCGTCGATGTCGGCGACATTGGCGCTCTCCACGTGCGACGGGTCGAGGATGAGTTCGCCCGCCTCGTCACCGGGGCGCACCGTGACGCCGTGCAGCTGCAGCAGGCCGCGTACGACGCGTACGTCGCGGATGTCGGGCACATTGCGCAGTCTGCTCGGGCCGCTGCCGAGCAGCGCGGCGACCATGGCCTTGGGCACGAGGTTCTTCGCGCCGCGAACCCGGATCTCGCCCTCCAGCGGGGTGCCGCCGTGGACAAGCAGTACGTCGTCGGTAGAGACGGTCATGGATCTCGCGTTCCTGGAGACGGACAGGGGGCCAAGGGGAAATGGTAAGGGCGGGGGAGGGGGTGCCCGTAGGCCGGAGCGGGTTCGGGGCGTGTAATGGCTTTGTCACAACACCCTCCGCTACGGTCCGCCTTTGCTCTGTAATCGACTTTCGGTACGTTGCGTACGGCTATGCCCCGCTATGCCGTCTCTGTCACCGACCCGTGCGCCGGGGCTGCCGTCGTACGCCCTGCGCTGCTCTCGCCCGGGTACCGCAGTTGACTCCCCGCGGCGGTCCGAAGTGCGGGATCATGTCCCCATGACCGAGGTGTCCTCGCTCACCGGCCGGCTGCTCGTCGCCACACCGGCGCTCGCCGACCCGAATTTCGACCGTGCGGTGGTGCTCCTGCTCGACCACGACGAGGAGGGGTCCCTCGGCGTGGTCCTCAACCGCCCGACGCCCGTGGGCGTCGGCGACATCCTCCAGCCGTGGGCGTCCCTGGCCGGCGAGCCCGGCGTGGTCTTCCAGGGCGGCCCGGTCTCGCTGGACTCGGCCCTCGGCGTGGCCGTGGTGCCGGGCGGTCCCGAGACCCCGGAGAGCGCACTGGTCGGCGACGGCCCGCTGGGCTGGCGCCGCGTGCACGGCGCCATAGGGCTGGTGGACCTGGAAGCCCCGCCCGAACTTCTCTCCACGGTGCTCGGCAGCCTGCGGATCTTCGCCGGTTACGCGGGCTGGGGCCCCGGCCAGCTGGAGGACGAACTGGTCGAGGGCGCCTGGTACGTCGTCGAGTCCGAACCGGGCGACGTGTCCTCCCCGGACCCGGAACAACTCTGGCGAGCGGTCCTGCGCCGCCAGCGCAACGAACTGGCGATGGTGGCGACGTACCCGGACGACCCGTCACTGAACTGACGCCCCGGGTTCCACCCCACCCCGCACCGGGTAAACCCCGCTGGGGGGATGCAGACGCGCGCCCGGTAGGCCACCGCCCAATCCGCTGTGCCACCGCCCCTCCCGCCTCGCCTCGACAGCTCAGCCCAACGCCTCCTCGACGGCGTCAAAAATGTCCGCGTCGGTCTCCCGCTGCCAGGACGGCAGGTCGGCCCAGTCGGCCACGTAGCCGGGCTTGGGGTCCTCGAAGTGCTTGAACATCTGGGCCGTCCAGCACGTCGCGACGAACCGGCTCTTCTGCTCACGGGACAGCCTCGACGTCCGTCCCCCGCTGACCTCCACGAACTGACGGATCTGCGTGTAGACGGCCCCGGCGGCGTCGCGCTCCCATTGCGGGGTGTCGTCCCACGGAGTGACGTACCCGGCCTTGGGCTCCCCGGGAAAGTGCCGGCGCACCCCCGCGATCCAGCTCTCCCGGAACAGTCGTGCGCCTTCGGTCTGCGACATGCCAACCTCTCTCGTCACGGTGCGTTCAGCGAGGCGGTCCTCGCGTACGGGCCGCCGCTCCCGGCACGCCGCGCGCGTCGGTACCCTTGGCGGTTATGAGCACTGTTGAGCCCGAGCGCGGGGCAGGTACGGGGACCCTCGTAGAGCCGACGCCGCAGACGTCGCACGGTGACGGCGATCACGAGCGCTACGCCCACTATGTCCAGAAGGACAAGATCATGGCGAGCGCGCTCGACGGGACCCCCGTCGTCGCTCTCTGCGGCAAGGTGTGGGTGCCGGGCCGGGACCCGAAGAAGTACCCGGTCTGCCCCATGTGCAAGGAGATCTACGAGTCCATGGGCGCCGGCGGCGACAAGGACAAGGGCGGTAAGGACGGCGGCGGCAAGAAGTAGTCCGTCCGGGGGCGGCGCGCCGGCGCGCGGCTCCCCGCCCGCCTCGCGCGTGTCCGGCCCGTTCCGTACCAGGAGCGGGCCGCGCGTGTGGTGCGCGCCGTGCACAGAGGCCCGGTCCCCGCGTGGGGACCGGGCCTCTGTGTGTGGGTGCGCCGGGTGGGTCAGTCGTTCCAGGGGGTGAGGTTGAAGATGTCGCCGCTCTCGGCGTTGGCGATGCACTGGTTGGCATAGGTGTGCTGGTAGGCGGTCGTCCGGCCGTGCCAGGTGCCGTGGGTGACGACGGTGACCGGCTGGTAGATCCTCGTGCAGGCGCGGCGGATCTGCGGGACGCGGGCGTAGTCCCCGTTGGCGAGGGCCAGCTTGAGGCAGGACGCCTCCGGCGTCGGGTGGCTGCCGCCGGTCGGGAAGCACCGCAGGTAGGCGGCGGCGAGGAGCGGGCCGGCGGGGTCGGTGCCCTCGTGGATGGCGATGTGCTGGCGGCCGCCGGTCTCCGGCTGGGCCTCCGCGGTGGCCGGGGTGGCGGTGAGGGGGAGCAGGCCCAGGGCGGCGACGGCCAGCAGGGCGGTGCGTACGGGTCTTGCGCGCATGGGTTCGGTCGGTCCTTTGTGTGTCGTGCGGCTGGGAGCTGCTTCCAGGAGGTGCTGCCGGGGGCCGGTCCGCGCGGACGAGGCCCGGGGCCGCTTCTGGGAGCCGAGGAGGGACATCTGATTCATAGATAGACGTACCGGGGCGAATCGGCGACGAATGTGGGCCAGTGGCGGCGTGTCGCCCGTGCCGTTGCCTGATCGGCTCTTGTGGGGGAGCGTCGGCGCGCTTAGCCTCCTGAGGATTGTGCATGGCGAAACGCCCGTTGCGTATGTTGCAACGACCTTTCAGGGGGTACCCAATGCAGCTCTCCGCCCGAACAGCCGCCCGTGCCGCGGCACTTGCCCTGGCCCTCGGCACCGCCGTCGGCTGCGCCCCGTCCACCTCGGGCGGCGGGGCCAAGGAGGACAGCAAGACCGGCACGCTGCGGGTCTGGCTCTTCCAGGAGGTCAACAACAAGCCCAAGGAAGAAGTCGTCCGCAAGGCGGTGGCGGACTTCGAGGCTGCCCACAAGGGCACGAAGGTCGACGTCGACTACATCCCGGTCGACACCCGCGCCCAGCGCATCAAGGCCGCCTTCAACGACCCCAAGAGCGCCCCCGACGTCATCGAGTACGGCAACACCGACACCGCCGGGTACGTGAAGGACGGCGGACTGGCCGACGTCAGCCAGGAGTTCGGCGCCTGGAAGGACGCCAAGGACACCGACCCGGCGGCCAAGCAGTCGGTGACCGTGGACGGCAAGGTCTACGGCGCGCCGCTGTTCGTCGGCGTCCGGGCGCTGTACTACCGCACCGATGTGTTCAAGGACTTGGGACTCACGGTCCCCACGACCTTGGAAGAGGTCGCCACGACCGCCCGCAAGATCCGCGCGGAGCGGCCCGAGCTGTACGGGATCTCCGTCGGCGGCGCGTACACCTACGGCGCGCTGCCCTTCCTCTGGGCGCACGGCGGCGAGCTGGCGACCGGCAAGGGCGACGCGTACACCGCCGCCGTGGACAGCCCCAAGGCGCAGGCGGGCATCAAGGCGTACGCGGACCTCTTCGGCGACGCCAACTGCCCGGCCGCCAAGTGCGCCGAGATGGGCGGCAACGACTCCGTCGCCGCCTTCGCCGCCGGCAAGGCAGGCATGACGATCGGCGGCGACTTCAGCCACCAGGCCATGGAGGACGGCAAGGTCAAGGGCAAGTACGCGGTCGTGCCGCTGCCCGGCACCACGAAGGGCTCGATCGCCCCGGCCTTCGCGGGCGGCAACAACGTCGGTGTGCTGAAGAGCAGTTCGCACCGCACGCTGGCCGTCGACCTGATGAAGTCGCTGGCCGGCAAGGACACCCAGCGGCGGCTGTTCGACGCGATGGGCTTCCTGCCGACGTACGGCGACGTACGGGCCGAGGCGGCGAAGAAGCAGCCGTTCGTGCAGCCCTTCGTCCGGACGCTGGAGGCCGGCGCCAAGTTCGTCCCGGCCTCCCCGGCCTGGGGCGGCATCGACTCCTCGCTGGTGCTGCCGACGATGTACCAGGAGATCGTCAGCGGCCGTAAGGACGTCGCCACGGCGTCCGGCGACGCGGCCAAGAAGATGAACGAGGCGTTCAAGAAGTGACGCTCACGGTCAAGGAAGCACGCCCCGGGAGCGGCCGGACGCCGCTCACCGGCGGCCGCCGGCTGCGGCCGCCGTCCCGGCACGGGAGCCGCTGGACACCGTGGCTCTACCTCGCGCCCGCCCTGGTCGTCCTCGTCGGCCTGCTCGTCTACCCGATCTACCAGCTCGGCCTGATCTCGTTCCTCGAATACACCCAGGCCCAGGTCAGCGGCGGTGAGCCGACCAGCTTCAAGGGGCTGGCGAACTACGCCGAACTGTTCGGCGACGGCCAGTTCTGGCAGGTGCTGCTGGCGACGGTGGTGTTCGCCGCGGCCTGCGTCCTGTGCACACTGGCGGTCGGCTGCTCGACCGCCGTCCTGCTCACCCGTATCCGGGCGGTGCCGCGGCTCGCCCTGATGCTCGCCGCGCTCGGCGCCTGGGCCACCCCCGCCATCACCGGCTCCACCGTCTGGGTCTTCCTCTTCGACCCGGACTTCGGGCCGGTCAACCGGCTGCTGGGCCTCGGCGACTTCTCCTGGACCTACGGGCGCTACAGCGCCTTCGCGCTGGTCCTGCTCGAAGTCGTCTGGTGCTCGTTCCCGTTCGTGATGGTGACCGTCTACGCGGGCATCCGGGCCATCCCGGGCGAGGTCCTGGAGGCGGCCGCCATGGACGGCGCGTCGCAGTGGCGGATCTGGCGCTCGGTCATGGCGCCGATGCTGCGGCCGATCCTCGTCGTCGTCACCATCCAGTCGGTCATCTGGGACTTCAAGGTCTTCACCCAGATCTACGTCATGACCAACGGCGGCGGCATCGCCGGGCAGAACCTCGTACTGAACGTGTACGCCTACCAGAAGGCGTTCGCCTCGTCCCAGTACAGCCTGGGCTCGGCGATCGGCATCGTGATGCTGCTGATCCTGCTGGCCGTCACGCTCGTCTATCTGCGCCTGCTGCGCCGACAGGGGGAGGAACTGTGAGTACGGTCCCCGCACCGGCCCCCGCGCCGGTCCGCACACCCCGGATACGGCGGCCCGGACGGCTGGCCGCCGAGGCGGGCGCGCTGCTGCTCGCCGCCGCCGTGGCCTTCCCCCTGTACTGGATGGTGCTGTCCGCCTTCAAACCGGCGGGCGAGATCCAGTCCACCGAACCGGTGCCCTGGACCCTGCACCCGTCCCTGGACGCCTTCCGGCGGGTCTTCCAGCAGCAGGACTTCGGCCGCTACTTCCTCAACAGCCTCTTCGTGGCGGGCGTCGTCGTCATCGCCTCCGCGCTGATCGCCTTCCTCGCGGCGACCGCCGTCACCCGCTTCCGCTTCCGGTTCCGCACGACGCTGATGATCATGTTCCTGGTCGCCCAGATGGTGCCGGTCGAAGCGCTGACCATTCCGCTGTTCTTCCTGATGCGGGACGTCGGCGACGCCGTACCCGGCATCGGCCTGAACACCCTCGGCTCCCTGATCCTGCCGCACCTCGCCTTCTCCCTCCCCTTCGCGATCTGGATGCTGCGCGGCTTCGTCCGGGCCGTGCCCGAGGCCCTGGAGGAGGCCGCCTACCTGGACGGCGCGTCCCGCGCCCGCTTCCTGTGGCAGATCCTCTTCCCGCTCGTCTTCCCCGGGCTCGTCGCCACCAGCGTCTTCTCCTTCATCAGCACCTGGAACGACTTCCTCTTCGCCAAGTCCTTCATCATCAGCGCGACGGAGAACTCCACCCTCCCGATGGCGCTGCTGGTGTTCTTCAAACCGGACGAGAACGACTGGGGCGGGATCATGGCGGCCTCGACCGTGATGACCGTTCCGGTGCTGGTGTTCTTCGTGCTCGTACAGCGCAGGCTCGTGTCGGGCCTGGGCGGCGCGGTGAAGGACTGACGCCCCCCCTCACACCCCCTGAACCACCCCGGCCACCCCCACCCCTCTAGCCCCCGAACGGAAGGGTCAGCACATGGACGACGCAGCGACGGCGGACGGCGCCCGTACGGAGACCGGCCTGATACCCGAACCACCCGACACCCGGCCAGGGGAGGGCGCGTTCCTCCTGGGCCCGGAGACCGCACTGGACGCGGGCCCCGGTACGGAAGCCACCGCGGCCTGGCTGCGCGGCACCGTCGGCGTCGCGACCGGCCTGCCGCTCCCGCCCCGCCCGAGCCGGGACGGCGCCACCGGTGACGGCCCCGGGGGAGACGTCATCCGCCTCCGCATCGACGCCGACACCACCGCCGCACTCGGCCCCGAGGGCTACCGGCTCACGGCCGACAGCACCGGCGTCACCCTCCTCGGCGGCGGCGCGGCCGGCGCGTTCTGGGGCGCGCAGACCCTGCGGCAGCTGCTCGGCGCCGACGCGTACCGCCGCGCGCCCCTGCGCCCCGGACAGCGCTGGTCCGTACCGGCCGTACGCATCGAGGACGCGCCCCGCTTCGCCTGGCGCGGCATGATGCTCGACGTCGCCCGCCACTTCCTGCCCAAGGACGGCGTGCTGCGCTACATCGACCTGCTCGCCGCGCACAAGCTCAACGTCCTGCACTTCCACCTCACCGACGACCAGGGCTGGCGCATCGAGATCAAGCGCCACCCGCGCCTCACCGAGGCGGGCGCCTGGCGGGAGCGCACCAAGCTCGGCCACCGCGCCTCGCCCCTGTGGGACGACCGGCCGCACGGCGGCTACTACACCCAGGACGACATCCGCGAGATCGTGGCCTACGCCGCCGCCCGGCACATCACCGTCGTCCCGGAGATCGACATCCCGGGCCACTCGCAGGCCGCCATCGCCGCGTACCCGGAGCTGGGCAACACCGACGTCATCGACACCGGCGCCCTCAAGCCCTGGGACACCTGGGGCGTCAACCCGAACATCCTGGCCCCCACCGACACCACCCTCCGCTTCTACGAAGGGGTGCTGGAAGAGGTCCTCGACCTCTTCCCCTCCCGGTTCGTGCACATCGGCGGCGACGAGTGCCCCAAGGACCAGTGGCGCGCGTCGCCGGCCGCCCAGGCCCGCATCAAGGAACTGGGCCTGGCCGACGAGGACGAGCTGCAGAGCTGGATCATCCGGCACTTCGACAGCTGGCTCGGCGACCGCGGCCGCCGCCTGATCGGCTGGGACGAGATCCTGGAGGGCGGTCTCGCGCCGGGCGCCGCCGTGTCGTCCTGGCGCGGCTACGCGGGCGGCATCGCCGCCGCCCAGGCGGGCCACGACGTCGTCATGTGCCCCGAACAGCAGGTCTACCTGGACCACCGGCAGGACGGCGGCGCCGACGAACCCGTACCGATCGGCTACGTACGGACCCTGGAGGACGTCTACCGCTTCGAGCCGGTGCCCCCGCAGCTGACGCCGGACGAGGCCGCCCGCGTCCTCGGCACCCAGGCCAACGTCTGGACCGAGGTGATGGAGAACCAGCAGCGCCTGGACTACCAGGTCTTCCCGCGGCTCGCCGCCTTCGCCGAGGTCGCCTGGTCGCAGCTGCCGCCCCCGGAGGACCGTGACCACGCCGGCTTCACCCGCCGGATGGACGCCCACTACCACCGCCTGGACGCCCTCGGCGTCGACTACCGGCCGCCCGGTGGCCCCTTCCCGTGGCAACGGCGCCCCGGGTTGCTCGGACGTCCGATCGAGGGGTCGCCCCCAAACGTGTGAGCCGGAGCCGATGCGGGCGGCCCGGGACGGCGGTACCTGGGACGGTGGTTCCCGCGGAACGCACTGAAGGCAGCCAAGGTGAGACATGTCCGGTACATCGCACCAGGCGGGGTCGGCGACGTCCGCCCGCGCACCGCACGGCCCCCGGCTCCGACCACAGTCGGGGGCCGTGCCGGAAGCTGTGCCGGGACGCCGTCCCGCACGTCACGCCTGCTCCACCGCTCCCCGGCCGCCGTCCGCCGCCCGCCCGGCGCCGCCGCCCGCCGGCGCGCGCCCCGAACGTCCCGAACGCCCCGAACACCGGCCATGTCCCGTACGCGGCGCGCCCGCTGCCGTCCGAAGGCGTCCGGAAGCCGGGCCCTAGCGCCGCGGGCCTGCAAAGATGTGCCAGAGTTGCCACGTCCGGACCGTGAGCACGTACCGTACGGCGGAGCGGAACAGCCGGGACACCGGGGAAGGGGCAGCTGGGTTGACCACGCACGCACCGCAGGCTTCGCAATCGGTGACGTTGCCGGCCTCGCTCGACGAGGCCGTGGCGGCGCTCGCCGCCATGCCCGCCGCCGTGCCCGTCGCGGGCGGTACGGACCTGATGGCCGCCGTCAACTCCGGGCTGCTGCGGCCCGCGGGACTGGTGGGCCTCGGCCGGATCAGCGAGATCCGCGGCTGGCAGTACCAGGACGGCCACGCCCTGCTCGGCGCGGGCCTGACCCTCGCCCGGATGGGACGCCCCGACTTCGCAGCCCTCATCCCGGGCCTGGCCGCCGCCGCCCGCGCCGCGGGCCCCCCGCAGGTACGCAACGCGGGCACCCTCGGCGGCAACATCGTCACCTCCGCGCCCACCGGCGACACCCTGCCGGTGCTCGCCGCCCTCGAAGCGAACCTCGTCGTCGCCGGCCCCGGCGGCGCCCGCCGCGAGATCCCCGTCAGCCACCTGCTGGCCGGCCGCGAGATGCTGCGCCCCGGCGAACTCGTCGGCTACGTACGGGTGCCGCTGCTGCACGCCCCGCAGACCTTCCTGAAGGCCACCGGCCGCACCGGCCCCGGCCGCGCCACCGCCTCCGTCGCGCTCGTCCTGGACCCGGCCCGGCGCGGCGTGCGCTGCGCGGTCGGCGCGGTGGCCGCCATGCCGCTGCGGCCCCTGGAGGCCGAGCAGTGGGTGGCCTCCATCATCGACTGGGACGGCGAACGCAAGCTGGTGCCCGAGGCGCTGGCCGCCTTCGGCGACTACGTGGCCGCCGCCTGCATCCCGGACCCGCCACCGCCGCAGGACGGCACGGAACCGCAGACCCTGCCGCCCGCCGCACTGCACCTGCGCCGTACGGTGGCGGCCCTGGCCCGCCGAGCACTTGGGAGGGCGCTCTCGTGAGCGACGCCGACCGCCCCGACCGTAACGACCGGCGCAACAGCCCCGAGGACACCCAGCCGCTGCGCGTGGTGCGGCCGCAGGACCGCCAGCGCTGGGAACCGCTGCCCCAGGGCAACGAGTACGAGTCGGAGGCCACCGCCTTCGTCCAGCTCCCGGACGGCTTCACCAGCGGCCCCTACCCGGGCGGTTACGGCTACCAGGGCTACCCGGACCCGCACGGCACCGGCACCCCGGACGCCCACGGCGTACCCGGCACCGGCGACCACGGCGGCTACGCCGCCGACCCGCTCGCCGCGCCCGGCCACGGCTACACCCCGCCGTCCTCCTTCGCCCCGCCCACCCCGGGCGCGACGACCGACCCGTCGGCCACCGGCCAGTGGACGCTGCCGTTCGCGGACGCCCCGGCCACCGACCTGCCCGCCCACGGGATGACGGACGGCGGCCCGCACACCGGAGCGCCGGGCGGCCACTACACCGACGGCACGGACGGCTCCTCGCACGCCCTCTGGCCGGCGGCGGGCACCGACGGGTCCAGCGGCACCACGGGCCAGTGGGCGATCCCGACCGCCCCGGACGAGGTGCTGGAGGAGTCCGGCGAGTACCTCCTGGGCGACGACCGTACGCACCCGGCCTCCGGGTACGGCACCGCGTACGGCCCCTACGACCACGGGCACGGCCACGGCCACGCCCCCGTGGACCCGGCGGCGACCGGCCAGTGGCACTTCACCACCGGCCAGCACACCACCGACCAGCACATCGGCGCCGGCCACCTGCCGTCGTACGGCCAGCAGCCGCACCGCCCCGCCGACCAGGTGACACCCGGTTACGACCCCGGTCACCACGTACCCGCGTCCGGCGACAGCGCGGGCGGCACGTTGGGCGGCGCGGGCAACTGGTCGCTGCCCGCCGACGCACTGGCGCAGTGGCCGCCGCGTGCGGAGCCGGTGGATGAGCCGCGCGATGTGTCTCCGGCCGAGCCGCAGGATGTTCCTCCGGCCGAGCCGCAGGACGAGGCGGAGCAGGGGCCGGAGCTGGAGCAGGTAACGGAACCCGAGCCGGTGTCGGACCCCGAGCCGGAGGCTGGGGGAGACGTCGGCCAGGCTGCTCGGGAGCCCGGGTCCGGGCCGATCGCGCTCGGCCCGGTTGCCGCTGATGCTTCCGAACCGCCCGTGGACGAGAGCGGGACGCCTGCTGCCGGGACTCGTACGGACGCGGGGGCTCGTACGGACGCGGGGTCCCTTACGGACGCAGGGTCCCTTACGGACGCCGGGGCTCGTACGGACGAGGCCACCGGCGAAGCCCCCGTGGACGCCACCGTCGAAGCCGGCGCCGAGCCCGGTGCCTCCCCGGCGGCCGACACCCGTACCGCCACGGACGCGTCTCCGGCCGCCGACGTCCAGCCCGCCGCCCCCGAGGCGCCCGGGCCGGAGGAGGCTGCCGACGGCGGGCCCGCCGAGGCCACGACCCCTGAGACCGCGACCCCTGAGACCGCGACCCCTGAGACCGCGACCCCTGAGACCGCGACCCCTGAGACCGGGGCCGTGACCGAAACTGGAACCGAGCCCGGAACCGTTCCCGAGCCTGTGCCCGGAGCCCAGCCTGTGCCCGGAGCCGTCCCCGACCTCGGAACCGTGCCTGTGCCCGGAACCGAGCCTGTGCCCGGAACCGAGCCCGAGTCCGAAACCGCCCCCGGCACCGACGCCGAGGCTCCGTCGGCCTTGCCCGCCCAGGCCGAGCCCGTCGGCCAAGCCGCCCCGGACGCCTCGATGGCTGCCCCCGACGCCCCGACGGCCGCTTCCGACGCCCCGGTGGCCGCCCCCGCCGAGCCCGCCCCCGCCGAGCCCACGGAACCGGCCCTACCGCCCACCGTCCCGGCCCCCGTCACCACCCCCGCGGCCGAAGAACTGCCCGCAGCACCGGAACCCGCCCCCGGAGCCACCCCGCCCCCGGCCGACGACACGGCCGATTCCGCTTCCCAGGCCCCGGACCCCCTCGCCCTCCCCCACGACGAACACCCCCACACCTCCTACGTCCTCTCCGTCAACGGCACCGACCGCCCCGTCACCGACGCCTGGATCGGCGAATCGCTGCTGTACGTACTGCGCGAGCGCCTCGGCCTCGCCGGGGCCAAGGACGGCTGCTCGCAGGGAGAGTGCGGCGCCTGCTCCGTGCAGGTCGACGGGCGCCTCGTCGCCTCCTGCCTGGTGCCCGCCGCGACGACAGCGGGCAGCGAGGTCCGTACGGTCGAGGGGCTCGCGCAGAACGGCGCACCCTCCGACGTGCAGTGCGCCCTCGCCAACTCCGGTGCCGTGCAGTGCGGCTTCTGCATCCCCGGCATGGCGATGACCGTCCACGACCTGCTGGAGGGCAACCACGCCCCCACCGAGCTGGAGACCCGCCAGGCCCTCTGCGGCAACCTGTGCCGCTGCTCGGGCTACCGCGGCGTGCTCGATGCGGTCAACGAGGTCGTACGCGGCCGTGCCGACGCCGCGGCGGCCGCGGAGGAGGCCGCGGCCGCCGCCCCGGAGGAGGCCGGCCCCGCCGCCACCCCCCGCATCCCGCACCAGGCGGGCCCCGCCGACCCGCAGGGCCCCGCTTCCCACGGCCACCACCCCCACGGGCCGCACCCCCACGGCCCGGGCGCTGATCCGCAGTCCGGAGGCTCCGTATGACCGGCACATCCGAGGGCGCCGGTGCCGTCACCGCGGCGCCCGCCGCGGGCGACCGTTCCGGCGGGCCCGCCGACCCGCCGCCGCACGGCCTCGGCGTCTCCCTCCCGTCGGCGGACGCGCCCGCCAAGACGGAAGGCGTCTTCCCGTACGCCTCCGACCTGTGGGCCGAGGGCCTGCTGTGGGCCGCCGTCCTGCGCTCCCCGTACCCCAGCGCCCGCATCCTCTCCATCGACACCAAGCAGGCCGTGGAGATGCCGGGCGTACGGGCCGTCGTCACGCACGCGGACGTGCCGGGCGACGCCGGACACGGCCGGGGCGTCCCCGACCGGCCGGTCTTCGCGCACGACGTGGTCCGCCACCACGGCGAGCCGATCGCCGCCGTCGCCGCCGACCACCCCGACACGGCCCGGCTGGCGGCCGCGGCCATCGCCGTCGAGTACGACGTCCTGGAGCCGGTCACCGACCCCCAACTGGCCTTCGAGGCCGAGCCGCTGCACCCGGACGGCAACCTGATCCGGCACATCCCGCTGCACTTCGGCGACCCCGAGGTGGTGGGCGAGACCATCGTCGAGGGCCTGTACCGCATCGGCCGCCAGGACCCGGCCCCGATCGGCGCCGAAGCGGGGCTCGCGGTGCCGCGCCCGGACGGCGGCGTGGAGATCTACACCGCCTCCACCGACCCGCACGCCGACCGCGACCTGGCTGCCGCCTGCTTCGGGCTGGCGCCGGAACGGGTCCGTATCGTCGTTACGGGCGTGCCCGGCGCCACCGCGGACCGCGAAGACCCGGGAATGCAGCTCTCCCTCGGACTGCTCGCACTGCGCACCGGCTGCCCCGTCAAACTGGCCGCCACCCGCGAGGAGTCCTTCCTCGGCCACGCCCACCGCCACCCCACCTTGCTCCGCTACCGCCACCACGCGGACACCGAGGGCAAGCTGGTCAAGGTCGAGGCGCAGATCCTGATGGACGCCGGCGCGTACGCGGACACCTCCGCCGAAGCGCTGGCGGCCGCCGTCTCCTTCGCCTGCGGCCCGTACGTCGTCCCGCACGCCTTCATCGAGGGCTGGGCCGTCCGCACCAACAACCCTCCCTCCGGCCATCTGCGCGGCGAGGGCGCGATGCAGGTCTGCGCCGCATACGAGGGGCAGATGGACAAGCTGGCCGCCAAGCTCGGTATGGACCCGGCCGAGATCCGGCTGCGCAACGTCCTGGCCACCGGCGACCTGCTGCCCACCGGCCAGACCGTCACCTGCCCCGCGCCGGTCGCCGAACTGCTGCGCGCCGTCAAGGACGAGCCGCTGCCCGAACTCCCCAAGGACACCCCGGAGGAGGACTGGCTGCTGCCCGGCGGCCTGGAGGGCGCGGGCGAGCCGTCCGCGGTGCGCCGCGGCGTCGGCTACGCGCTCGGCATGGTCCACATGCTCGGCGCGGAGGGCGCCGACGAGGTGTCCACCGCCACGGTCAAGGTCAGCGGCTCGGTCGCCACCGTGCTGTGCGCCGCGGTCGAGACCGGCTCCGGCTTCTCCACCCTGGCCCGCCAGATCGTCCAGGAGACCCTGGGCATCGAAGAGGTGCACGTTGCGGGCGTCGACACCGACCAGCCGTCCGCCGGGCGCGCCTGCCACGGCCGCCACACCTGGGTCTCCGGCGGCGCCGTCGAACGCGCCGCCAAGATGGTGCGTACGCAGCTCCTCCAGCCCCTGGCCCACAAGTTCGGCATGTCCACCGAACTTCTCCAGATCAACGACGGCAAGATCACCTCGTACGACGGCGTCCTCAGCACCACCGTCGCCGAAGCCCTCGACGGCAAGGAACTGTGGGCCACGGCGCAGTGCCGCCCGCACCCCACCGAGCCCCTCGACGAGAGCGGCCAGGGCGACGCCTTCGTCGGCCTCGCCTTCTGCGCCATCCGCTGCGTCGCGGACGTCGACATCGAACTCGGCACCATCCGCGTCGTCGAGATGACCGTCGCCCAAGACGTCGGCCGGGTCCTCAACCCGCGCCAGCTTCGCGCCCGCATCGAGGCCGGCGTCACCCAGGGCCTCGGCGCGGCCCTGATGGAGAACCTGCGCACCACCCGCGGCCAGATCCGCCACCCCGACCTGACCGGCTACGCGATGCCCACGGCCCTCGACGCCCCCGACATCCGCATCGTCAAACTCGTCGAGGAACGCGACGTGGTCGCCCCCTTCGGCGCCAAACCGGCCAGCGCCGTCCCGGTCGTCACCTCCCCGGCAGCCGTGGCCTCCGCCGTACGCGCCGCCACGGGCCGCCCGATAGGCCGCTTGCCGATCCGGCCACAGGCGGCGGTGGCGCAGCAGCAGTAGGCGGCGTACGTGGAACGGCGTCTCTGGTGTCAGTGCGTGAGATTCCAGTCCGGCCCGCGCGGGGAGTCCAGCCAGACGCGTTGGGCGTCCGCGTCGATCGTGACTCCGTACCGTTCGGGGCCGGGCCCGCCTGCGCTGAGGAATGTGCCGTACGCCCCGTGGATGGCGGCGGGGGAGGTCTGCCCGTTGACGACGGTGACTTGCCGGCTACGCGGGTCGCCATGCGGAACTGTCTGCGAGGGCATGAGAAAGGCGGGGCAGCCGATGTCGCCCCGCCTTTCTTTGCGTCGTCAGACGGTTCCGTCCTTCACGGCACTGATGAAGTGGGACCACGCGTCGGTACTGAAGGCGAGGTGGGCCCGGTCCGGCGCTTTGGAGTCCCGGACGGGAACGTTGGGACACCCGTCCATCACCTCTAGGCAGTGCCCACCGTCACCATTACTCCAACTGCTCTTGCGCCAACCGCCCGTTGGACGGCTTATCTGCGACTGCTCCATGGTATTCCTTCGCGACAGATTCAAGGACGTTCAGGGATCGCTGAGGCGGTAGGGATAGGGCCCGTGCCTGTTCGTACGCTCGCATGTACTTGTCCACGGTGTCCGGGCTTTCCACCAGATCACCTGAGTAGGCGCTCTCCAGGTACGCGACCGGTGGCGACGCTTCGAACTCCATGAGCGTCAACATGCTTCCCATCAACGCATGAGAACCCTCTTTAGCTTCGAGCACCTGAAGGGTGAGGCGTCGGCGGCGTCCCAACCCGACGAGTTTCAGGAGCTGTTCATACATGGTACGGCCACAGCCAACCGAGGTGAAAAGCGCTGTTTCGTGGAGGATTACCCGGAGGCGTGGTTTATGTGGGCATTTGAGAATGGACGCTCGCTCCATCCTGAGATCCACTGCTGCGGTCACTGCCTCCTCGGACTTCTCCGGGTCTGCGTCCTCGACGACGGCCGTCGCGTAGTCCCGTGTCTGAAGGAGTCCGGGGACCAGGGCGCTCGCGTACTCAGCGATCACCAGGGCTTGCTGTGCGAGCGTGGCTGCCTGGACGTAGTAGTCGGCCAGCTGCGCCCGCCTCTCGACCTCCGTCGCCATGCGAGTGAGGACGCCATCGGTACCCAGTTCCTGATCCAGCCGCTTGCACAGAGGGAGGCGAGCGCGCCTGACGCCTCCCTCTATCTGCGACAGATACGCCGCTGAGATATTTACTCGAGCGCTGAGTTCAGTCTGCTTCAGCCCCGCCTGCTCACGCTGATACACCAGCTCATTACGCAGGATTTCGTACGTTACGTGCATCTTTGAGGCCCCTCTAGCAGGCTGGATTGCTAACCCCCTCAGCGACCCAGATTTTCCCACCGCAGAGCGCCGGCCGGTACCCCAACGCGTTACCCAAATGGGCTAGTTCGGTGCTACGCATGTGACGCCTGTGGTGGAGGGGCAGGTCAGCTAGCAATTGGCATTGCCAACGCTGAGGGTCTTCATAGCGGTTGCGCCACCCATGAATGTGGATGCTGTCGGAATGCACGAGGGAAGGACGTCGGATGCAGATGACATACCGCGAAGGCTGCTGGGTTTTCGATAGGAACAGCAGCCGAGTTGGCAAAGTCCTCCGGGACGGGGAGGGCCCCAACCGGGTCCTGCTCTTGAGTCGGAGCGGGGTGGCCTGGCAGGCGATTATCGAGGATCTATGGCTGGCCACCCCGGCTGAGCGTGCCGTCTCCGGCGACGGCCGGATCGAAGGCGCAGTGTGATCCCCATGTCTGGCGGATACCTGAGTCCACCTGTCTTCTTGACCGATCCGTTCGGCAGCTTGGACCCGGCCCCCGTACCGGGCTGCTCCACCTGCGAGCGGAAAGACGCGAAGCGCCGGAAAGCTCTCAACGAAGGGTTCGCGGCTGAGGCGGCTGTCATCGCCGTGGAGTTCAGCCGTCATCTCGTAGGCCACCGAAGGCCAAGTGAAGGAAGTGCGAGTCCGTGATCTTGAACAGTCGGATATCGCGGCCACACGTGAAGGCCGACAGTGACCTGTTCGACTACTCGGCTATGGCCGCAGTCGTGCCCCCGTATGGATTGCGAGGCATGATCGTTCTCCCGCGCGACGCCATCAAGTCATGC
This sequence comes from Streptomyces paromomycinus, assembly GCF_003865155.1. NCBI lineage: Bacteria > Bacillati > Actinomycetota > Actinomycetes > Kitasatosporales > Streptomycetaceae > Streptomyces > Streptomyces paromomycinus. The sequence continues at coordinate 6,108,586 of NZ_BHZD01000001.1, forward strand.
GAGGAACCGTGCTTGGTCTGCGTTCAGGCAGGCCGTCAGTAAACCCCGTTCCTGGTCGTCCGCGGTCCTTACGGACAGCTCGGAAAAGGTCCGGGCAGGACTGCAGTGCTCCCGCGCTGGATGGTCGTAGCTCTCGATCGCCCGGGCCTGGCACGGCCGGGTACCGGGCCGCCTTGTGCGGTTCTAGAACGCGTAGGTCTCGGGCCGGGTGAGTCGGGCCCTCCTGTGCGGCATGATCGCGCGCCCGGGTGGGGGATCGGTGCGTAAGTCCCACTCCGGGAATCAACTTACGCAGCGCTCCTGTGGGGCGCTTCCCACAGGAGCGACACCAGCGAAATTTCTGGTCAGAGGCCGTGACAGGATTCGAACCTGCGTAACCGGATTTGCAGTCCGGTCCCTGAACCGCTCGGGCACACGGCCGTGATGAGGCGATGCACCGAGATTAGGCCGCGGGCCCGGGGGTGGGGCAAGGGATTCGGGCGGGCTGGCATGTGGTTGCAATGCGGTGTTCATGAGTCCGGTCGGCCGGCTGGATTCAGGGGTGTGGTGGCGTCGCTCAGGGCGTGTGCAGGAACTCCTCCACCGCCTGGCGGAAGCGGGCCGGTTCGTCGACCCAGGGGTAGTGGCCCGCCTCGGGCAGACGGTGGGTCCGGCCGTCGGGGAAGGAAGCGGCGACCAGTTCGCCCGCCCGTACGCCCGCCACCGCGTCCCGGCCGCCGGTCATGACCAGGACCGGGCACGTCACCTCGCGCAGGCCCGCCAGCAGTGTCTGGCGGGCCGGTTCGTCCACGCCCTGCCAGAACGCGGCGCGTGGCACTGGGTGCAGTTGTTCGGCTTCGGCGGCTGCGTGCGTTTGCTGGGGGGCTTCCCAGCGGCCGTAGGCGAGCGGGGCGGCGCTCAGGAGCAGGGCGTGTGCCTCGGCCGGGGTGGGGGATTCGGCCAGGCGCCGCAGCGCGGCTGATGCCTCCGGCCACCATGGTTCGTTCGAGCGGGAGGTGATGATGTCCCGTGTGTCGTCGGGGAATTCGCCTTGGAGGTGGGGGCTGGGGGCGATCAGGAGCAGGCGGGTGAGGCGCGTCGGGTAGGCGGCCGCGTACGCCTGCGCGGTTGCCGTCGCGGCGTCGTGGGCGAGCAGCGCGAAGCGGTCCAGGCCGAGGTGGGCGCGGAGTGCCTCCAGGTCTTCGGCCAGGTGCGGGAAGGCGTAGCGGGACGGGTCGGCGGCGGGCGGGGAGGCGCCCGTGCCGCGGCTGTCGGGGATCAGCAGCTGCCGTTGCTCCGCCAGACCGGCCAGGTCGCCCAGGTACGCGGCGTCCCGGCCGGGGCCGCCCGCCAGGCACACCAGGGGCGGCAGCCCGGAATCGTCCGGGCCGAGTGCGCGGTGGTGCAGGACGGTGGCGTCGTAGCTGGTGAAGTGGGGCATGGGGGCAAGCCTGCCGTACGGGGGAAGAGGGTGGGAGAGCCGAGGGCGGGGCGAGGGCGGGGGTGGCCCGGCGCCCTAGTTCCAACGGCGGACAAGATCCCCGCCCCGCGACAGGGGCGCAGGCCCGTGACGCCTCTTACGCTGACCGCATGACTGCCGTGGACCCGCGTGATGCTGCCGAAGTGCCCCCGCCCGCAAGCGTCGTGGCGGCCGCGCCGCCCGTCGCGGGCCCCGTGCCCCCGCCGCCCGCCGAAGGCGTCCTCGGCCGTACGTACCGGGCGCTCACCCTCGGCATCATCTCCGTCGTCTCGCTCATCGCCTTCGAGGCGAGTGCCGTGAACACCGCGATGCCGGCGGTCGGGCAGGCACTGGACGGGATCGAGCTGTACGCGTTCGCCTTCTCCGCCTACTTCACGGCGAGCCTGTTCGCGATGGCCCTGTCGGGGGAGTGGTGCGACCGGGGCGGGCCGCTCGCGCCGCTGTTCACCGGTATCGCCACGTTCGGCGCGGGGCTGGTGGTCGCGGGGGCGGCACAGGAGATGTGGCTGTTCGTGGTGGGGCGTGGGGTGCAGGGGCTCGGGGGCGGGCTGGTGATCGTCGCGCTGTACGTGGTGGTGAGCCGCGCCTATCCGGAGGCGCTGCGGCCGTCCGTCCTCGCGTCGTTCTCGGCGGCCTGGGTGCTGCCGGTGATCGTCGGGCCGCTCGTCGCCGGGACGGTCACCGAGCATCTGGGCTGGCGCTGGGTGTTTCTGTCCATACCTGTACTGGTTCTGCTGCCGGTGACGGTCATGCTTCCCGCGCTGCGCAAGCTGCCGCCCCGGAAGGGGGACGAGGGGATGGACCGGCGCCGCATTCTGCTGGCCCTGGCAGTGGCGGCGGGTGCCGGGCTGCTTCAGTACGCGGCGCAGCGGCGGGACTGGGTGGCTCTGGTGCCTGCGGCGGTCGGGCTCGTACTGCTGGTGCCGGCCATTGTCCGGCTGTTGCCCAGGGGGACGTTCCGGGCCGCGCGCGGTCTGCCGTCCGTCGTACTGATCCGTGGCCTGGCAGCCGGCTCGCTGGTCGCCGCCGAGAGTTTCATCCCGCTGATGCTCGTCACGGAGCGCGGTCTGTCGACCACGCTGGCCGGGCTGTCGCTGACCGGCGGCGGTCTCACCTGGGCCCTGGGCTCGTACACCCAGAGCCGGCCGCGCCTGGAGCCGTACCGGGAGCGGATCATGGGGATCGGGCTGCTGCTGATCACGGTGGCGATCCTGGTCGTGCCGCTGGTGCTGTTCGGCGGGGTGCCGGTCTGGATCGTGGCGGTCGCGTGGGTGGTGGCCGGGTTCGGGATGGGGCTGAACATTTCGAGCGGGAGTGTGCTGCTGCTGAAGCTGTCCCCGCCGGAGGACGCGGGCAGCAATTCGGCCTCGCTCCAGGTCTCCGACGCCCTCGGCAACATCACCTTCGTCGGGCTGAGCGGCCTGCTGTTCAGCGCCTTCGGCGGCGCCTCGGTCGACACGTGCGGCACGCCGGACGTGACCAACGCCGCATCCGGGCAGCCCGCCGCCTTCGCCGCGGTCTTCGTCACCATGGCGGCGGTCGCCCTCGTCGGATCGTGGGTGGCCACACGCCTGAAGCCCGCGGAAAAGGGTCTCGGGGCGGCCCCGGCCGGTGGCGGGAAGACGGCACCGGTGCCCGGCCCGCGAACGCCGTCCGCTCCCGCGGAGCGTTAGGCTGACGCGGTTGCCGATCGCCGAGCCAGTCGACGGAGACCGTGACTACCACCACCAGCGCCACCAACAACCACCACCTGTCCCCGGCCTTCCCCGGACGGGCCCCCTGGGGTACCGCGAACAAGCTGCGCGCCTGGCAGCAGAACGCGATGGACAAGTACATCCAGACGCAGCCGCGCGACTTCCTCGCGGTCGCGACCCCCGGCGCGGGCAAGACCACCTTCGCGCTCACCCTCGCCTCCTGGCTGCTGCACCACCACGTCGTGCAGCAGGTGACCGTGGTCGCCCCCACCGAGCACCTGAAGAAGCAGTGGGCGGAGGCCGCCGCCCGGATAGGCATCAAGCTGGACCCGGAGTACAGCGCGGGTCCGCTCGGCAAGGAGTACCACGGCATCGCGATCACGTACGCGGGTGTCGGCGTACGTCCGATGCTGCACCGCAACCGCATCGAGCAGCGCAAGACGCTGGTCATCCTCGACGAGATCCACCACGCCGGCGACTCCAAGTCGTGGGGCGAGGCGTGCCTGGAGGCGTTCGAGCCGGCCACCCGCCGGCTCGCGCTGACCGGTACGCCGTTCCGCTCCGACACCAACCCGATCCCCTTCGTGACGTACGAGGAGGGCGACGACGGCATCCGGCGCAGCTCCGCCGACTACACGTACGGCTACGGCAACGCGCTCGGCGACGGCGTCGTCCGCCCGGTGATCTTCCTGTCGTACAGCGGCAGCATGCGCTGGCGCACCAAGGCCGGCGACGAGATCGCGGCGAAGCTCGGCGAACCGATGACCAAGGACGCGGTCTCCCAGGCCTGGCGCACCGCGCTGGACCCGCGCGGCGACTGGATGCCCAAGGTCCTCAAGGCCGCCGACCAGCGGCTGACCGAGGTCCGCAAGGCGATACCGGACGCCGGCGCGCTGGTGATCGCCTCCGACCAGGAGCAGGCCCGCGCGTACGCCAAGCTGATCCGCGAGATCACCGGCGAGGGCGCCACCCTGGTGCTGTCCGACGACAGCGGCGCCTCGCAGCGCATCGACGACTTCGCGCACTCCGACGACCGGTGGATGGTCGCGGTCCGGATGGTGTCCGAAGGCGTCGACGTGCCGCGGCTCGCGGTCGGCGTGTACGCGACGACGATCTCCACCCCGCTGTTCTTCGCGCAGGCGGTGGGCCGCTTCGTACGGTCCCGCAAGCGCGGCGAGACCGCGTCCGTCTTCCTGCCCACGGTGCCCTCGCTGCTCGGCTTCGCCAACGAGATGGAGGTCGAGCGCGACCACGTCCTGGACAAGCCGAAGAAGGACGGCGAGGAAGATCCGTATGCCGAGTCCGAGAAGGAGATGGACGAGGCGAACAAGCAGCAGGACGAGGACACGGGGGAGCAGGAGCAGTTCTCCTTCGAGGCGCTGGAGTCCGAGGCGGTCTTCGACCGGGTGCTCTACGACGGCGCCGAATTCGGCATGCAGGCGCACGCGGGCAGCGAGGAGGAGCAGGACTACCTCGGCATCCCCGGACTGCTGGAGCCGGACCAGGTGCAGATGCTGCTCCAGAAGCGGCAGGCCCGGCAGATAGCGCACAGCAAGAAGAAGCCGGACTCCGAGGCCGACCTGCTGGAGATGCCCGCCGAGCGGCGCCCGGTGGTCACGCACAAGGAGCTGCTGGAGCTGCGCAAGCAGCTGAACACGCTGGTCGGCGCGTACGTCCACCAGAGCGGCAAGCCGCACGGCGTGATCCACACCGAACTGCGCCGGGTGTGCGGCGGCCCGCCGAGCGCGGAGGCCACGGCCGGGCAGCTCAACGAGCGGATCAAGAAGGTGCGGGAGTGGGCCACGCGCATGAAGTGACGTGCGGGTGAGACGGCCCCACGCGTGAGGCGAGGCTGCGGCCCGCGGTCCGGACGGTGTCCCGGGGCGCGGGCCGCGGCCGTACGGGGGCGCGCGCCCGTGTCCGTACCGCTCCGTGTTGTACCCCAGACCGAAAGGCCGGTGTGCGCCGCCATCCGGTCACAACCTGCGGATGTTCAGGGATAAAGCGGTCACGGAAGACCGGATTCTGGACGGACTCTTCCGCTGACCGGACCGGCTCGCTACTGTCCCGGTCACGCACACGCCCCGTGGCAGCGCCGCCGCGGAGCGCAGCCGGTGCCATGCGGCCGGCGGCCTCTTTGCGCGCGCTGCCCCGGGACCGGCAGCGCACCCCGCGGACGAGCCGCCACTCACCCGAGGAGGGGGCGTCGTGACCGCGGAGACCTCCCAGACGCTCGACCGGGGACTACGTGTCCTCAAATTGCTCGCCGACACCGACCACGGCCTGACCGTCACCGAGCTGTCCACCAAGCTGGGGGTCAACCGGACCGTGGTCTACCGTCTGCTCGCCACCCTGGAGCAGCACGCCCTGGTACGCCGTGACATCGGCGGCCGGGCCCGGGTCGGCCTGGGCGTGCTGCGCCTGGGCCGCCAGGTGCACCCGCTGGTGCGGGAGGCGGCGCTGCCCGCCCTGCGCGCCCTGGCCGAGGACATCGGCGCCACCGCCCACCTGACGCTCGTGGACGGTACGGAAGCGCTGGCCGTCGCCGTCGTCGAGCCGTCCTGGACCGACTACCACGTCGCCTACCGCGCGGGCTTCCGGCATCCGCTGGACCGGGGCGCGGCCGGGCGGGCGATCCTCAAGGCCCGACAGGGCCGCATCGAGGACGCCGGACTGGCCCTGACGCACGGCGAGTTGGAGGCGGGTGCGAGCGGTGCCGCGGCTCCGCTGCTCGGGGTGAGCGGTATCGAGGGCAGCGTCGGAGTCGTGATGCTCGCCGACACGGTGCCCGAGCGGGTCGGGCCCCGGGTGGTCGAGGCGGCCCGTGAGGTGTCCGAAGCGCTGCGGTGAGGGTCCGGGGCGGTGAGGGTCCGGGGCGGTGAGGGTCCGGGGCGGTGACGGCCCGGGCCGGGGACGCCGAGGGCGCGCGTACCCCGCCCCGCCCCGTGGTGAGAGGCCTGGCCGCCAGGTCATCTAGGGTGGCGGGGTGTCTTCTCGCACTCGCGCCCTCGGGATCTGCGCCGCCCTGGTCATCGCGCTCCTCGCCACGGTGGCCTTCGCGCCGCTGCCGTTCTCGGTCGCCTTCCCCGGCGACACGGCGGACGTGCTCGGCAAGCACAAGGGCAAACAGGTGATCACGATCAGCGGGGCGCCGACCCGCGAGACCAGCGGACAGCTGCGGATGGCGGCGATCGTGGCGACCGGCCCGGACGCGCCGGTCCGGCTGCCGGACATCGTCAAGGGCTGGTTCCGTACGGACCAGGCCGTGATGCCCGTCGAGTCGGTCTACCCGGTCGGCGACACGGCGGAGAAGGCCGTGGAGCACAACCTGAAGGACATGCGCTCCTCCCAGGACGTCGCCACCCGCGCCGCCCTGAACTACCTGCACAAGAGCGACAAGGACGTCCAGGTCAAGCTGGACCTGGGCACGATCGGCGGCCCCAGCGCGGGCCTGCTGTTCTCGCTGGGCATCATCGACAAGCTGGCCGGGGACGGCGCGGGCGGCGACCTGACCGGCGGGAAGAAGATCGCGGGCACCGGCACGATCACCGCGGACGGCGAGGTCGGAGCGGTCGGCGGGGTCGCGCTGAAGACGCAGGCCGCGGGCCGGGACGGCGCCACGGTCTTCCTCGTACCGAAGTCGGAGTGCCGGGACGCGCAGGCCGAGAAGCCGGAGGGACTGCGGCTGGTTCCGATCACCACGCTGTCCGGCACCGTGGACGCGCTCAAGGCGCTGAAGTCCGGCGGCGAGGTCCCCAGCTGCTGAGGACGCGTACCCGCTGAGGGGCCCGCCCCTCAGCCCCCCTCCTCGATGAACCCCTTCTCGATCAACCACTCCTTGGCGACCTCGTGCGGGTCCTGCCCGTCCACGTCCACCTTCGCGTTCAGGTTCTGCGCGACGGCGTTGTCCAGCGCCGCGGTGATCGGCCCGAGGATGTCGGCGATCTGCGGATACTTCTTCATCGTCGCCGCGTTCATCTCGGGCGCCGCGTTGTAGTTCGGGAAGAAGTGCCGGTCGTCCTTGACGGTCTTCAGGCCCATCGCCTTGATCCGGCCGTCGGTCGTGTAGACCTCGCCGAAGGTGCAGGCGCGGCCCTCCGCCACCTGCGTGTAGACGACACCGCTGGTCATCTTCTTGATGTTGCCGGGCGGGATGCGCATGCCGTACGCCTTGGCCATGCCCGGCAGGCCGTCGTTACGGGCCGAGAACTCGGCCTCCGCGCACAGGGTGACCGCGCTCGGGTCCTTGCGGGACAGCGCGGCGACGTCCGACAGGGTCTCGACGCCCAGCCGTTTGTCCTGCTCGGCGTTGAGCGCCAGCGCGTAGGTGTTGTTGAGCTTCGACTGCGGCAGCCACTCCAGGCCGTTGGCGCGGTCGCCGTCGCGTACCGCCTCCCACTGCTTCTGCGGGTCCACTATGGGGCGTTCGTGGCCGAGGTAGGTGATCCAGCCGGTGCCGGTGTACTCGTACATCCCGTCCGCCGTACCGGACTTGACCGCCTCCCGGGCGCCGATCGAGCCCTGGATGTTGGTCTTGTCGACGACCGTGGCGCCGGCGGCCTTGAAGGCCAGGCCCATGAGCTGGCCCAGGATGATGTTCTCGGTGAACTCCTTGGACGTCACGGTCAGTTCGGCGCCCTTGAGCGGCTGCCCCCGGCCGATCGTGCCGGGCCGCACGTCGTCGCTCATCGGGCTGCCGCTGACCAGCCCGCAGCCGCTCAGCGCGGCCGCGCCCAGCAGCAGGCAGGCAGTGGCGGCCGGTACGGTCCGGCGGAGCCGGGGCCGGAGCCGGCGCGGTCCTGCGGTCATGATTCCCCCACCTCCAGCCCTCGCGGGCGCAGCAGCAGTTCCACGAGCGACGCCAGCCAGTCGACCAGCAGCGCCAGCACCACCGTCAGGACGGAGCCGAGCACCAGCACCGGCATCCGCTGGGTGATGATGCCCGCCGAGATCAGGTCGCCGAGCCCGCCGCCACCGCCGAAGGTGGCCAGCGTGGCGGTGCCGACGTTCAGGACGAGCGCGTTGCGTACGCCCGCCAGGATCAGCGGTACGGCCAGCGGCAGTTCGACCTTGACCAGCACCCCGGCCGCGGACATGCCGATGCCGCGGGCGGCCTCGGTCAGTGTCGGGTCGATGGCCTTCAGGCCCGCGACGGTGTTGGCCAGTACCGGCAGTACGGCATAGATGACCATGCCGATGACGGCCGCCTCGGGACCGATGCCGATCCAGATGACCAGCAGCACCAGCAGGCCCAGGGCGGGCACCGCCTGCCCGAGGTTGGCCACCGCCACCGCGAAGGGTGCGGCCCGGCGCAGCCTGGCGCGGGTCAGCGCGATGCCCAGGGGGATGGCGATGATCAGTACGAAGAAGGTCGACACGGCGGTCAGCTGGATGTGCTGGCGCAGCGCCAGCCCCACCTTGCCGTCGTCCACCGCCTGGTGCCCGATCGAGTCCAGTTCGACGCCGCGGAACCACAGCCAGGTGGCGAGCAGCACCGCCGCCAGCACGGCGGGCAGCGTGACCACCTTCTTCCAGGTGATCCGCCGCGGCGGCCGGGTGACCGGCGGTGCGGGCTCCGGCTCCGCCGTCAGCACCGGCCCGCGCTCCCCGGCCGCCGCCTCGTCGCGGAAGGTCACCCCGCGTACCTCGTGCTCGCCCGGCGGCCGTTCGCCCCTCGGCGGCCGGCGCCGGTCCCGGGGGCTCACGCCTTGACCCCGTGCGCGCCGCCCGCCGGGTCCACGCCCTCCTGGGCCAGCCGCGTCTGCCGCGCGCGCTGCTCCTCCAGTGCGTGCCGGTGCTCGACGGCGTCCAGCCGGTCCTCTTCCAGCAGTTCGTGGACGTTGTTCATCAGCGTCTCCATGTCGACGACGCCGATGTACTCGCCGCGCCGCCCGGTCACCGCGACCCGGCCCGCGTTGTCGGTGAGGACCGCCTCCAGCGCGTCGCGCAGGGTCGCGTCGCGGGTGACCGTGTCGTGCACGAGCGTGCCCGCGCGGGCCAGCGAGCCCTTGGCGCGCATCAGATCGCCGCGGCGCAGCCACTTGTAGGGGCGCCGGTGCCGGTCCAGCAGCAGGATCTCGTTGGTGGCGCCGGAGCGCAGCAGGTCGAAGATGGACTGGAGCGGGTCGTCCATCGACGCGGTGGGGAAGTCGACGACGCCGACGTCCCGTACGCGGGTGAGGTTGAGGCGTTTGAGGGCCGCGCCCGCCCCGACGAAGCCGGAGACGAAGTCGTCGGCGGGGTTGGTGAGGATGGCCTCGGGCGTGTCGAACTGCGCGATGTGCGACTGCTCGCGCAGCACCGCGATGCGGTCGCCCAGCTTGATCGCCTCGTCGAAGTCGTGGGTGACGAAGACGATGGTCTTGCGCAGTTCGTGCTGGAGCCGGATCAGCTCGTCCTGGAGGTGGTCGCGGGTGATCGGGTCGACCGCGCCGAACGGCTCGTCCATGAGCAGGACGGGCGGGTCGGCGGCCAGCGCCCGCGCCACGCCGACCCGCTGCTGCTGCCCGCCGGACAGCTGTCTCGGGTAGCGGCCGTGGAACTCGCGCGGGTCCAGGCCGACCAGGTCGAGCATCTCCTCGACACGGCTGCTCACCTTCGCCTTCGGCCAGCCGGTCATCTTGGGGACGAGCGCGATGTTCTGGGCGACGGTCATGTGCGGGAAGAGGCCGGACGACTGGATGGCGTAGCCGACCTTGCGGCGCAGCCCGACCGGGTCGATGCCGGTGACGTCCTCGTCGCCGATCATGATGCGCCCGGAGGTGGGCTCGATCAGCCGGTTGATCATCTTCAGGGTGGTGGACTTGCCGCACCCCGAGGGCCCGACGAGGATCACCGTCTCGCCCGGCTTGATGTCCATGCTCACGTTGTCGACCGCGGGCGTGGGGTTGCCCGGATAGAGCTTGCTCAGGTTCTCCAGCGCGATGCCGGCGCCGGAGGCGGTGGTGTCAGGCACGGATCCCCCTGGAGATGGTCAGACGTCCGAGGACGACGTACGCGGCGTCGAAGAGCAGGGCCAGGACGACGATGCCGAGCGTTCCGGACAGCACCTGGTTGAGCGCGTTGGCGCTGCCCAGGGAGGCGATGCCGCGGAAGATCTCGTTGCCCAGGCCGGGCCCGGAGGCATAGGCGGCGATGGCCGCGATGCCCATCAGCATCTGGGTGGAGACCCGGATGCCGGTCAGGATCGGCGGCCAGGCCAGCGGCAGCTCCACCCGCAGCAGCCGGGCCGTACGGGACATCCCTATGCCCTTGGCGGCGTCGATCAGCGCGGGGTCGACACCGCGCAGGCCGACGACGGCGTTACGTACCACCGGCAGCAGCCCGTACAGCGTCAGGGCGATGACGGTCGGCGCCACGCCGAGGCCGACGATCGGCACCAGCAGGCCGATCAGGGCCAGCGAGGGGACCGTCAGGATCGTCGCGGTGGTGGCGGTGGCCAGGTTCCCGGCCCATTCGGTGCGGTACGTGGCGATGCCCAGCAGCACGCCGAGCACGGTGGCGAGCACCATGCACTGGAAAACGGCGCTGGCGTGCTGAAACGTATCCGTCAGCAGCTGGGCGTGCCGGTTGCCGACGTACTCCCAGAAGCTCACACGCGCTCTCCTCGGTCAGTCCCCCGCGGCTTGTTTGACCAGCGGGATGATGCGCAACGGAACCGGATTTTCCATGACGATCGCGGTGGAAGCCCGCATGATGCCATCGAAACCCACAACTCGGTCGATCACCCGTTGCAGGTCGGCGTTGGAACGGGCAACGAGTCTGCACAGCATGTCCCCATGTCCGGTCGTTGTATGCAGCTCCAGCACTTCCGGTACGGACGCCAAGTGCGCCCGGACGTCGGCCCCTTGGCCCTGTTTGATCTCCAGCGTGGCGAATGCGGTGACCGGGTAGCCCAGCGCCGCCGGGTCCACGTCCGGGCCGAATCCCCGGATCACTCCGTTCGACTGAAGCCGGTCCAGACGCGCCTGCGCCGTGCCGCGCGCCACCCCGAGCCGGCGCGAGGCCTCCAGCACGCCGATGCGCGGTTCTTCGGCGAGCAGCTCCAGGAGCCTGCCGTCCAAATGATCGATCGCCACGGCCGTTGCCTCCGAATTTGATGGTCATCATGTACGAAACGTCTGGTGAATCAGGCAGTTCGCTGTACAGGTTGCCCAGTGAATGCGCAAACTATTGCGCACCTTGTGGGCCGGAGGGAGTCTGCGGGCATGACACAGACCACGGACCACACCACCCCCACCAGTGCTCGGCAGGCCGATCCCTTCCCGGTCAAGGGGATGGACGCGGTCGTCTTCGCCGTGGGCAACGCCAAGCAGGCGGCGCACTACTACGCCACCGCGTTCGGCATGAAGCGCGTCGCCTACTCCGGGCCGGAGAACGGCAGCCGCGAGACCGCCAGTTACGTGCTCGAATCCGGCGGCGCCCGCTTCGTCTTCACCTCGGTCGTCAAGCCGTCGACCGACTGGGGCCACTTCCTGGCCGACCACGTCACCGCCCACGGTGACGGCGTCATCGACCTCGCCATCGAGGTGCCGGACGCCCGCGCCGCCTACGCGTACGCCCTGGAGCACGGTGCCACCGGCATAGAGGAGCCGTACGAGACCAAGGACGAGCACGGCGTCGTCGTCCGCGCCTCCATCGCCACGTACGGCAAGACCCGGCACACCCTCGTCGAGCGCACCGACTACGACGGCCCTTACCTGCCCGGCTACGTCGCCGCCGACCCCATCGTCGAGCCCGGCAAGCGCCGCTTCCAGGCCATCGACCACTGCGTCGGCAACGTCGAGCTCGGCAAGATGGACGAGTGGGTCTCCTTCTACAACAACGTCATGGGCTTCACGAACATGAAGGAGTTCGTCGGCTCGGACATCGCCACCGAGTACAGCGCGCTGATGTCCAAGGTGGTCGCGGACGGCACCCGCAAGGTGAAGTTCCCGCTCAACGAGCCGGCCATCGCCAAGAAGAAGTCGCAGATCGACGAGTACCTGGAGTTCTACGGCGGCCCCGGCTGCCAGCACATCGCCCTGGCCACCAACGACATCGTGGAGAGCGTACGGGCCATGCGCGCGGCGGGCGTCGAGTTCCTCGACACCCCGGACTCCTACTACGACACCCTCGGCGAGTGGGCCGGCGAGACCCGCGTCCCGGTCGAGACGCTGCGTGAGCTGAAGATCCTCGTGGACCGCGACGAGGACGGCTACCTGCTGCAGATCTTCACCAAGCCCGTACAGGACCGCCCCACCGTCTTCTTCGAACTGATCGAACGCCACGGCTCGCTGGGCTTCGGCAAGGGCAACTTCAAGGCCCTCTTCGAGGCCATCGAGCGGGAGCAGGAACGGCGCGGCAACCTCTGACCCCGGCCCGCCCGGGTGTCCTCCGGACGCCACCCCCCACCCCGCGGCCTCGCCGGACACCTGACCCGGCGGGGCCGCGGCCCTTCCCGCGGGGAGCGGCACTCCCGCACCCGGGACCGCCACCCGGGTGCGGGAGGGGAACCCCGGCGGCGGGGACCCCGGGTGCGGGAGAGGATCTTCCGTGTACGGCCCACGGATGGGAGGCTGACGGCATGGACCTCATCGCACGCCTGCGCGACGCCCTCCCCGCGGAAGCGATCCTCACCGACCCGGACGTCATCGGCGCCTACGCCCACGACATGGCGAGCTTCTGCGAGGCCGGCACCCCTGCCGTCGTCGTCCTGCCGCGCACGGTCGAGCAGGTCCAGCACGTGATGCGCACCGCCACCGCACTGCGCGTCCCGGTCGTCCCCCAGGGCGCCCGCACCGGTCTGTCGGGCGCCGCCAACGCCAGCGACGGCTGCATCGTGCTCTCCCTGGTCAAGATGGACCGGATCATCGAGATCAACCCCGTCGACCGGATCGCGGTCGTCGAGCCCGGCGTCGTCAACGCGGCGCTCTCCCGCGCCGTCAACGAGCACGGCCTCTACTACCCGCCGGACCCCTCCAGCTGGGAGGAGTGCTCCATCGGCGGCAACATCGGCACCGCCTCCGGCGGCCTGTGCTGCGTCAAGTACGGCGTCACCGCCGAGTACGTCCTCGGCCTGGACGTCGTCCTCGCCGACGGACGGCTGCTCACCACCGGCCGCCGCACCGCCAAGGGCGTCGCGGGCTACGACCTCACCCGCCTGTTCGTCGGCTCCGAGGGCAGCCTCGGCATCGTCGTACGCGCCGTCCTGGCCCTCAAGCCCGAACCGCCCCAGCAGCTCGCGCTGGCAGCCGAGTTCCCCTCCACCGCCGCCGCGTGCGACGCGGTCTGCGAGATCATGGCGCGCGGCCACGCCCCCTCGCTGCTCGAACTCATGGACCGTACGAGCATCCGCGCCGTCAACGCGATGGCCCAGATGGGCCTGCCGGACAGCACCGAGGCCCTGCTCCTGGCCGCCTTCGACACCCCGGAACCGGCCGCCGACCTCGCCGCCGTCGGCGCGCTGTGCGAGGCCGCCGGCGCCACCGAGGTCGTACCGGCCGAGACCCCGGCCGAATCCGACCTCCTCCTCCAGGCACGGCGGCTGACCCTGACCGCCCTGGAACGCGTCAAGTCCGCCACGATGATCGACGACGTGTGCGTACCGCGCTCGAAACTCGCCGCGATGCTCGACGGCACCGCCGCCGTCGCCGAGAAGTACGACCTGACCATCGGGGTCTGCGCGCACGCGGGCGACGGCAACACCCACCCCACCGTCTGCTTCGACGCGAACGACCCCGACGAGTCCCGGCGCGCCCGCGAGTCCTTCGACGAGATCATGGCGCTCGGCCTGGAACTGGGCGGCACGATCACCGGCGAGCACGGCGTCGGCGTCCTGAAGAAGGAGTGGCTGGCCCGCGAGCTGGGCCCGGTCGGCCTGGAGATGCACCGCGGCATCAAGGCCGTGTTCGACCCGCTCGGGCTGCTCAACCCCGGCAAGGTCTTCTGACCGGCACCGTCGGCGGCCCCACCGTGGGCCGGCCGCGGTTCGGCTGTCATGAGCTGCACCTTCTAGGGTTCGGACCATGAACTCCGACCTCTGGACCATCATCGGCGCCGCGGCCGTCGTCATCGTCGTCCTCGCCTCCACCATGGACGCGCGCCACAAGACACTCGAACGCCGCCTCCGGCACATGGACCGCAAGCTGAACCTCGTCATGGAACACCTCGGCATCGAGGAGCCCGGCCCCGAGGGCATGGCCGAGATCGACGCGCTGCTGCACAAGGGCAAGAAGGTCGAGGCGATCAAGCGCTACCGCGAACTGACCGGCGCCGGCCTGGTCGAGGCCAAGGAGGCCGTGGAGCGCCGGGAAGGCTGAGAGCCGGTGCCCCCGCCGCCCGGCGAATGCCCCGATACATGTGGCCGGGCCGGGCGCCCGGGACGAGGATGGAGCCGACCGCCGCGACGCCGACGCAGGGAGCGAAGAGCGATGTCAGCCACCACAGGGACCGAAGAGGCCACCGCCCGGGACACGTACGACGTCGTCGTGCTGGGCGCCGGGCCGACCGGCGAGAACGTCGCCGACCGGGCGCACGCCCTCGGCCTCAGCGCGGTGATCGTGGAGAGCGAACTGGTCGGCGGCGAGTGCTCGTACTGGGCCTGCATGCCCAGCAAGGCACTGCTGCGCCCGGTCACCGCCCGCGCCGACGCGCGCCGCGTCCCCGGCCTGCTCCAGGCGGCGGCCGTGCCGCTGGACAGCAAGGCGGTGCTCGCCCACCGTGACGCGTTCGCCTCCCACTGGAAGGACGACGGCCAGGTCCGGTGGCTGGACTCGGCCGGCATCGACTTCGTACGCGGCCGGGCCCGTCTCGACGGCCCCCGGCGCGTCGTGGTCGCCACGGGCGGCGGGGAAGACCGCGTCCTCACCGCCCGCCATGCCGTCGCCGTCTGCACCGGCAGCCGCGCCGTCCTCCCCGACCTGCCCGGACTGGCGGACGCCCGCCCCTGGACCAGCCGCGAGGCGACCAGCGCGCAGTCCGTACCGCCGCGCCTGGCGGTGGTCGGTGGCGGCGTCGTCGGCGTCGAGATGGCCACCGCCTGGCAGGCCCTGGGCTCCCGGGTGACGCTCCTGGTGCGCGGCGGCGGGCTGCTGCCCAAGATGGAGCCGTTCGCGGGCGAACTGGTCGCCGAGTCCCTGGCCGAGGCGGGTGCCACCGTACGGACCGGCGTCTCGGTGACCGGGGTACGGCGCGAGATGCCCAACGGGCCCGCCACCGTCGTGCTCGACAACGGCGAAGAGCTGGTCGCCGACGAGATCCTGTTCGCCACCGGCCGCGCGCCGCGCACCGACGACATCGGCCTGGAGACGGTCGGCCTGGAGCCCGGCTCCTGGCTGGAGACCGACGACACCTGCCGGGTCAAGGGCGTGGCGGACGGCTGGCTGTACGCCGTCGGCGACGTCAACCACCGCGCGCTGCTGACCCACCAGGGCAAGTACCAGGCCCGCATCGTCGGCGCCGCCATCGCCGCACAGGCCCAGGGCAGCACCGCCCTGGACACCGGCCGCTGGGGCGCGCACGCCGCGACCGCCGACACCGCCGCCGTGCCGCAGGTCGTCTTCACCGACCCCGAGGCCGCCTCCGTCGGCCTGACCGCCGCCGAAGCCGAACGCGCCGGACACCGTACCCGCGCCGTCGACTTCGACCTCGGCTCGGTGGCGGGCGCCGGCCTGTACGCCGACGGCTACCGCGGCCGCGCCCGTATGGTCGTCGACCTGGACCGCGAAACCCTCCTCGGCGTCACCTTCGTCGGCCCGGCCGTCGGCGAACTCCTGCACTCCGCCACCGTCGCGGTGGCCGGCGAGGTCCCCCTCGACCGGCTGTGGCACGCGGTGCCCGCCTATCCGACGATCAGCGAGGTGTGGCTCCGGCTGCTGGAGACGTACCGCGGTTGAGGCGGCGGTACGTACGCGGCCGGGCGGCGGTGCGGACTGCGTGCCGCGGACGAGGACGTCGGACCGGGCGAGGCCGGACCGGCGACGTAGGTCGGAATCCCGATACTCAGGCGCGCCGAGCCGCCGTACGGTCAGGAGTGCCAGAGCCCGACGGGCCTGAACACACCGGCCCGAGCAGACGTCGCAGGAGGCACCCCGTGTCCGTGCAACTCGACCACACCATCATCCACGCCACCGACAAGTTCGCGTCCGCGCGCTTCCTCGCGGAGCTGGCCGGACTGGAGGAGCCGACGGCGTTCGGCCCGTTCGCCGCCGTACCGACCGCGAACGGCCTGACCATCGACTACGCCGAGCACGTCGTCGAGGCGGCCGCGATCGTGCCCCAGCACCTCGCGTTCCGGGTCTCCGAGGAGGAGTTCGACGCGATCTTCGCCCGCATCCAGGAGCGCGAACTGCCGTACTGGGCGGACCCGTACCACCACAAGCCGCAGGAGATCAACCACCTCGCGGGCGGCCGCGGGGTCTACGTCAGCGACCCGGACGGCCACGCCATCGAGTTCCTCACCCGCAAGCACAGCCTGGAGGACCTCGGTACCGCATCGTCCTGACCCTGGTACGTCCGGCCCGCCGCTACGCACCCGCCTCCGGCGACTCGTCCGAGGGCCACGGGCCGGACAGCCACCGGTCGTCCCGCGGCGTCATGGCGAGCAGCGCGCTCAGCCCTTTGTCCAGCCCCAGGTGGTCCTGCTCCGACCCCGGCGGGACCACCCGCAGCGTGCGCTCCAGCCACGCCGAGACCGCCGCGGCCGACGCCTCCAGCAGCGCGTCGCCGTCCGGGGAGCTGAGCGCCATGCAGACCAGACTGCGCCCGTCCACCTTCGCGGGCCACACCCGCACGTCACCGTGGCCGCACGGCCGGAACACCCCCTCGACGAGCAGTTCGCGCGCGAACGTCCAGTTGACGGGGGCGTCCGAGCCGATGTGGAAGGTGACGTGGACGGCGTAGGGGTCGTCCGTGCGGTAGGTCAGCCGGGCCGGGACGGGAATGCTGCGCTCCGGCGACAGGACCAGACCCAGCTCCAGCTCTCGTTCCACCACGGTGTGCATACGGTCCGCCTCTCTTCGGTACCTCCTGCGAACCCCCCTGTGACGGGGCCCGCACTTGGATAGAGGCTCCGGAGCCCGGACCATTACGCGACTTCGCACAACTTTTTTCGCGGGCCTCTTCCAGGTGGTCCGGCCCGGCCGGGACACCCGCCCCGACCCTCCGTCTGATAGATGTGGACGCTGCGTTGCGGCAGACTGCACATGCCCCACCCACCACACCAGGCCGAGAACAGATACGGGACTTCGGACATGAGCGCCCCTTCCTCAGGATCCGCCGGCGGCAGCCCCACGCCAGGCTTCTACCCGGACCCGTCCATCCCCGGCTACATCCGGTACTGGAACGGTGCCGCATGGGTGCCGGGCACCAGCCGGCCCGCACCCGCCGAGGGCGAGGCGCTCCCCGCGCCGCCGCCCGGCGCAGTCCCGGCCCCCGCGTCCGCACCGGCCCCCACCCCCGCCGTGGAGGAGACCGGCCCGGTCTTCCTCGACGAGGAGGAGGAACCCGGCCGGCTGACCGGGGCGGGCAGCGGCGCGCCCGCCTCCGCCTGGCAGGCCGACACCGCCCGGCAGGGCGGCTTCGGCGGCGAGCAGGACCGCCGGATCGCCTGGGGGGCGCCCGAGGAGGGGCAGGCCGGTCTGCCGCAGCAGCGCGACGAGGCCGCGGCCGCGCCCGGTACGGCGGCGTCCGGCGAGCAGCCGCCGCGGACCGACGGCACGGTCACCATCCGTGCCGTACGGGACGAAGGCGCCCCCGGCCGCGACCGCGGCACGACCACCATCCGTGCCGTACGCCCCGACGGGCCCCAGGGCGGCAAGAGCGACACGATGTCGATCCGGATGGCGCCGCAGGCCGGCGGCGCCCCGGCGTCGCCGCTGCCCGGCGCCGCGGCGCCGCAGCCGCTGCCGTCCACGGGCGCGCATCAGCCGCCGACGTCCTCCGGACCGCAGCAGGCGGCCGCGCAGCCGGCCCCCGGGGTCCGGGCGCCCGCCGCCCAGGGACCGGCCCAGCAGGCGCCGCAGGGGCCCGTACAGCCGCAGTCCCCGCCGCAGCCGCAGTCCGGGCCGGGGCCCGCCGTGCCGCCCGTGCAGCACCAGCCGTTCCCGACGCAGCAGCCTCAGCACCCCCAGATGCCGCAGCAGTCACCGGCGCCGCACGCTCCGCCGCACCAGCCGACCTCCCGGTCCGCCCCCGGCCCCACCTCCGGACCGGCCGCCGCTCCCGCACCGCAGACCCCCGGGCCGGCCGCCGCGCCGCAGCCCGCTCCGCAGGACCGGCCCGCCCCCTTCGCCGGCTTCCCGCCGCAGCAGGACGGCGCGGCCGAAGGCGTCGTCCCCTGGAAGCCGCCGACCACCGACCCGTTCCTCGCGGCCGCGCAGGAACAGGGCCGCCCGGCCCCCCTGGGCCGCCGGTTCGCCGCCCGCCTGCTCGACACCCTGGTCCTGGCCGTTCTCACCGGCGCCGCCGCCGTACCGCTGTGGGGCCCGGCCACCGACCACATCGACGCCAAGGTGGAGGCCGCCAAGCAGTCCGGGCGGGAGGTCACCGTCTACCTGCTCGACGGCACCACCGGCCCCTACCTGGCCATCGTGCTCGCCGTGCTGCTCATCGGCGGCGGCCTGTACGAGGTGCTGCCCACCGTCAAGTGGGGCCACACGCTCGGCAAGAAGGTGTGCGGCGTCAAGGTGCTGGACATTGAGAGCCACGACACCCCGCCCCTGGCCTCGGTGATCAAGCGGTGGCTGGTGTACGGCGTGCTCGGCGTGCTGGCCGTCGGGGTCGTCAACGCCGTGTGGTGCCTGTTCGACCGGCCGTGGCGGCAGTGCTGGCACGACAAGATCGCCCGGACGTTCGTCGCCGAGAAGTAGCCCCGGGAGCAGACCGCCCGCCCGGCCGCGTCACCCGCCCGGACCTCGCCGGATGCGGCGGCGCGCGGCCCGGGTTCGACTCGGGCCATGAGCACCGACCAGCCCGGGCCCGGCTCCGCGGGCGAACCGCCGGAGCACGACCCGTACCTGAAGAAGCCGCAGGAACCGCCGTCGGGCGGCTCTCCGTACGGTGCCGAGCCGGCCGGTGGCTCTCCGTACGGCAGCCGGCCGGCCGGCGGCTCCCCGTACGACCGCCCCGCCAACGCCACCCCGCACGGCGAACAGCCGCCCGGCGGCGACCCGTACGGCGGCAGTGCCCCGCCGCCCGGGAGCGGGCCGCCGCCCGGAGGGATGCCCCCGCCGCCCTACGGGGGTGACCCGTACGGGGGCAATCCGTACGGCGGCCAGTACGGCGCTGCCGACCCGCTGGCCGGCATGCCGCCGCTGGCGAGCCGCGGCCGCCGCCTGGTCGCCCGCATCATCGACTGGATCATCGTCTGCGTACCGGTCGGCCTGATCATGAGCGGGGTCGTCGGCGGCTTCGACTACTGGACGACCGACGGCACCCAGACCGGACGCCAGGCGTCCGTCTCCCTCGTGACGATGCTGGTCTACCTCGTCTACGAGGGCCTGATGCTCACCAGCCGCGGCCAGACCGTCGGCAAGATGGCGATGAAGATCCGGGTGGGGATGCTGGAGAACGGCGCGGTACCGGCCGGGCAGGCGGGCTGGGTACGGGCGGCGGTCTACACCCTGCCGGAGATCGTGCCGTGCTGCGGCTTCATCTTCTGGCTCGTCAACGTCCTGTGGTGCACCTGGGACAAGCCGTACCAGCAGTGCCTGCACGACAAGACGGCGAAGACGGTGGTGGTCTCCACGGCCTGAGGCCGGCTCCGGCCGTCCTTCCTGGCGGCTCCGGCGCGTCAACCGGCGGTCGGCGCACCCCTCTTCCGAGCGGTGCCCGGCCGCCTACGCGCGTCCGCCAGCCACGGACGGGCGACTAACGCGAGTGCTCGCTGACGCGCCCCTCGGAGGAGACGCCCGCGTGGGTGTGCTGACGCGGTACCCGCAGGGCCGACGCACGGGTGGTGGACGGCACGTGCGTGCGTGCGCCGTGGACGGCGCGCGCGCCGGGGCGCCTGGCCACGCGGCGGCGGGTCACATGAGAAGCCCCCGGCAGTGGCGCCGTGAGGGCGACCAGCAGGCCGAGGGCGAGGGCTGCGACGGCGATGACCGCGATTCCGACCCCGGTCCGCGTCTGCGAGAGCAGTAACAACGCGAGGGTCGAGAAGACGACGGTGGCCGATCCGTAGGCGAGCTGTGCGGCAGTCGGACGAGGCATGGCGGATCCGTCCTCAGGAGGTCGGCAGGGGTGTGGTCGACAGGGGCGCGCCGTCAAACGACTCTACGGTCCTTACTGCCCGAGCGGAACTGGCGGTAAGCGTGACCTGACCCACGGTTCCGAGGCATACGGGGCGCACGGATTCATTCCTGGTTTGAACGGACCTGATCGGCGCGTCCGTCGGCGTGCCCGGGGCGCGACGCGGGGGAGCCGCCGGGGTAGTGCGGGTACGCACGCGCACCACGCCCCCGTACGTACCCAAACGTGTCCGCTACCCGCAACCTGAAGGTCGAAAACCGTACTTCTCTGTCGTGCGCAAGTCAAGATCTGTCTTTTCCCTCCCCCTTCCGGTCAAATGCTGGCATCCAGTGACCGTTTTCAAGGGGAGGAATGCGCCAAGTGAGAGCCAAGAGACGGGCGTTCAAACCGGCCGCCCTGGCCACGGCCGCCGCCGCGATCGGGGCGGCCGCCCTGTCTTCCGGCGCGCCGGCGCAGGCCGACGACGGCCGGCCGCCGCTCGCCGTCCAGCGGCAGGACCCGGGCGCGCCCGCCAAGCAGGCCGTCGACCACGACCTCAAGGGCCCGTTCAGCGACCAGCAGGCGGCGCAGCGCAAGGAAGCGCTCCAGCAGGTCATCTCCGGCGACGCCAAGCCCACCCGGCGCGGCGCCTCCCAGGTCGTCAAGCTCGACCGCGGCAAGTACGTCGAACTCGCCCGCGAGAAGACCGACAAGATCTTCACCATCCTGGTCGAGTTCGGCGACAAGGTCGACGACACCACGATGTACGACCCGGACGGCGAGGGCCCCAAGCCCCCGGTGAAGAAGTACGGCGGCAAGCCCGGCCCCGCGCACAACACCATCGCGCAGCCCGACCGCCGCAACGACAACTCCACCGCCTGGCAGAAGGACTACAACCGCCGGCACTTCCAGGACCTCTACTTCTCGCACGACAAGAAGAAGGAGTCCCTGGCCAAGTACTACGAGAAGCAGTCCTCGGGCCGCTACTCCGTCGACGGCGAGGTCTCCGACTGGGTCAAGGTCGACTGGAACGAGGCCCGTTACGGGTCAAACTTCTGCGGCTCCACCAACTGCGCCAGCGCCTGGGACCTGATACGCGACGGCGTCAACCGCTGGGCCGAGGACCAGAAGGCCAAGGGCCGCACCGACGCCCAGATCAAGGCCGACCTCGCCAAGTACGACCAGTGGGACCGCTACGACCACGACGGCGACGGCAACTTCAACGAGCCCGACGGCTACATCGACCACTTCCAGATCGTGCACGCCGGCGAGGACGAGTCCGCGGGCGGCGGCGCGCAGGGCACCGACGCCATCTGGGCACACCGCTGGTACGCGTACGGCAGCGACTCCGGCCGCACCGGCCCGGCCGGCAACAAGGCCGGCGGCACCCAGATCGGCAGCACCGGCATCTGGGTCGGCGACTACACCATGCAGCCCGAGAACGGCGGCCTCGGCGTCTTCGCCCACGAGTACGGCCACGACCTCGGCCTGCCCGACGAGTACGACACCACCGGCACCGGTGAATCCTCCGTCGACTCCTGGTCGTTGATGTCCGCCGGCTCCTGGCTCGGCCGCGGCAAGGACTCCATAGGCGACCTCCCCGGCGACATGAGCGCCTGGGACAAGCTCCAGCTCGGCTGGCTCAACTACGACAAGGCCAAGGCGGCCACCAAGTCCACCCACAAGCTGGGCGTGGCCGAGTACAACACCAAGAACAAGCAGGCGCTGGTTGTCGAACTCCCCGCCAAGACGGTCCGCACCGACGTCGTCAAGCCCGCCGAAGGCACCCAGCAGTGGTGGAGCGGCATGGGCAACGACCTGAAGAACACGCTCTCCCGTCCGGTCGACCTCACCGGCAAGAAGAAGGCCGCCCTGACTCTCAAGGGCTGGTGGGACATCGAGCAGAACTACGACTTCGCCTACGCCGAGGTCTCCACGGACGGCGGCGCCAACTACACGCCGCTGGAAGGCACCGCGGACGGCAAGCCGGTGCCGCGCGACGGCGGCGACAAGCCCGCCCTGACGGGCACTTCGGGCGCCTACAAGGACCTCGTCTTCCCGCTCGACGCGTACGCCGGCAAGAAGATCGACCTCCGCTTCCGCTACCAGACGGACGGCGGCGCCGCCCAGAAGGGCTTCGCCGCGGACGCGATCTCGGTGACTGCCGACGGCAAGGCGCTGTTCACGGATGGCGCCGAGGCCGGGGACAACGGCTGGGCCGCCAAGGGCTTCTCGCGCATCGGCGCCTCCTTCACCAAGGACTACCCGCGCTACTACATCGCCGAGAACCGCCAGTACGTCTCGTACGACAAGACCCTGAAGACCGGCCCGTACAACTTCGGCTGGGCCTCCTCCCGTCCGCAGTGGGTCGAGCACTTCCCGTACCAGAACGGCGTCCTGATCTGGCTGTGGGACACCTCGCAGCCGGACAACAACGTCGGCCAGCACCCCGGCTACGGCCAGATCCTGCCGGTCGACGCCCACCCGAAGGCCGAGAAGTGGTCGGACGGCAAGCTGATGCGCAACCGCTTCCAGACGTACGACTCGACCTTCACCCGGCACCGCACGGATGCGCTCACGCTCCACAAGGACGGCAAGGTCACCAAGATCAAGTCGAAGCCCGGGGTGACCGTCTTCGACGACCGCAAGGGCGACTACTACGACGAGTCGAACCCGACCGGCGGCGTGATCGTTGCTGACACCAACACCCGTATCAAGATCCTCAACGAGGCCTGGAACGGCTCCACGGTGACCCTCCAGGTGGGCCCCTCCACCAAGTAGTCAACAAAACCGCAGGTCACAGGCCAATCGGCCGCCGCCCCCTAGCGGGCGGCGGCCGATCGCGTTTAGATGCACCTTGCGAGTCCTTGTTGACGCCGAGTCTCACGGGGGAAACCGTGCCCACATCCGGAGGAGGATTCATCAGGCTTCCCGCCGGAAGCGTGGTGGTCGCCCTGGCCCTGCCCAGACCGGGCGACAACGGGCATCGCGTCCGCGTCCTGGTCCACGCCGTGAACCGGCAGCGAGCGCTGACGAGGCTGCGGAACCTGGGGCTGCGGGCGGTGTATCTCCGCGGTAACACGGAGCCACCTACTCCGGACGAGGTCACGGCTGTCCTGCACCATCCCGACGGGCTGGTGTGGCGCGAGACCCCCGACGACGATACGGAGTCGTGGCATCCGATCAGGGCGTTGCTCCGGTCTGCGTAGGGGTTCCCTCTGCGCTTCGCGCGAGGATGTGTGCCGGCGTTCGGCTCGCGTTGCTTTCGTTGTGGGGGCGGGGGCGCGCAGGGGGCCAACTCCTCGGCATCCTTTAGTTGAAGTGAATCGGATACATGGCCAGCGTGCGGACTGCCTGCGGGGATGGCCCCCTACACGCCCCCTCCGGCCGGTTCGGCGAGCCGAGGTCGGTGGGGGGAGGTTTCCGATCACACCGGTGCCCGCCCTCCTGGTGGTGAGGCTCACGGCGGGCATGGCGGCACGGCAGGCCACTCCCCGGCGATGAGACGCGCGCCCCGGACCAGCCCACCCCGACGCGGCTCCGCCGCGCCACTCGGGCGCTGACGCGCCGGACGCTACTCGCGCACCCGGGCACTGGCGTGCCGGACCACACCCGGCCACTCGGGCACCCGGATGCTCGGGCACTCGGACGCTGGCGCGCCGGACGACGCGCGGCCACTCGGGCACCCGGACGCTCGCGCACTCGGACGCTGGCGCGCCGGACGACGCGCGGCCACTCGGGCACGCGGGCCCTCGGAAGCTGGTGCGCCGGACGCCACTCGGGCACTCGCGCGCCCGGGCACTCGGGCGCCGAGGCGCACCGGGGTGCCGGGGCGCACCGGGGTGCCGGGGCGCACCGGGGTGCCGGGGCGCACCGGGGTGCCGGGGCGCACCGGGGTGCCGGGGCGCACCGGGGTGCCGGGGCGCACCGGGACGCGCCCGGCTTGTGAAAGCCCCCAGCCCGATCGCTCGGAAAGCCGCCATTCCGGCCAGGGCTCGGGGTCGCGCAGGGGTCTCCCCGCAGGCAGTCCGCACGCTGGCGCACGTATCCGATTCACTGCAGCTAAAGGATGCCGAGGAGTGACCCCGGAGTGGCCCCGAGCCCCCCACCCACCGGACCATCGCGCACCACGCGAGCTCACCCCCGGGCCGGGTTTCGCTTGGGCTTGTAAAAAGCTCAGCCCGATCGCTCGGAATGCCGCCGGACGGCCGGGGCTCGGGGTCGTGCAGGGGTCTCCCCGCAGGCAGTCCGCACGCTGGCCCGCCTATGACCCGGGCCCCCACCCACCGGACCAACCGCGCGCAAAGCGCGCCCCGCAAAGCGCGCCCCTCAGGCAGCGATGATCACCGGCTTGCCGGTCAGTTCGACTCCCGCGGCCCGCATCTGCTCCAGCGCCCGCTCCGTGGTCCCCACCGCCACCCCCGCCGTGAGATCCAGCAGCACCCGCACCCGGAACCCTTCACCCACCGCATCCACCGCCGTGGCCCGCACGCAGTGATCCGTGGCCAGGCCGACCACGTCCACCTCGCTCACCTCGTGGGCCCGCAGCCAGTCCGCCAGCGGGTGCCCGTTCTCGTCCACGCCCTCGAAGCCGCTGTAGGCGGCGGAATGCGCGCCCTTGGAGAAGACCGCGTCGACCGCCCCGGACGCCAGCGTCGGCGCGAAGTTCGGGTGGAAGCCGCTGCCCTCCGTACCGGCGACACAGTGCGGCGGCCAGGTCGTCTCGTAATTCGGCCGCACGGAGAAGTGCTCACCGGGATCGATGTGGTGGTCGCGGGTCGCCACGATGTGCCGGTAACCGCTGCCCGCGGCCTCACCCACCAGATCGGTGATGGCGGCAGCCACATCCGCACCTCCCGCCACGGCAAGGCTGCCGCCCTCACAGAAATCGTTCTGCACGTCAACGACGATCAATGCCCGGTGCATGGTGCGAGCCTTCCGGCTGGGGAGCGGTGGAGTGGGCGCGGAGTGGGCGCGAAGTGGTGTGACCGAGGGTAGCCACTAGCCGGGCCGAGGGGGAGTGGGCACCCGGGGCCGAGGGGCGGGCGCCGGGGACCGGCAGGCGCGCCCCGTCAAGCCTGCTCCGTGGGCAGTACCGCCTCCCCACGGGACAACTGCATCGCGGACATCGGCAGCCCGGCCCGCGCCGCGATGTGCCGCTCCCGCGCCGCGTCCAGCGGCTCACGGGCGACCACCTCACCGCCGCGCACCAGCGGCACCGCGAGCTGCCGCTCGGCGAACTCCGCCGGCACCGGCCCGGTGCCGACGACCTCCGCCTCCGCGACGCCGTGCTCGTCCAGCCGCCGCGCCGACCACTTGCGGCCGCCGAGCGACGCCTTGCCGCCCATGGACTTCTTGGCCACCGGCCGCAGCGGCGCGTCCGCCGCGTCGCTGTCGGCGCGGGCGACCAGCTTGTAGACCATGGAGCAGGTCGGGTGGCCGCTGCCGGTGACCAGCTGGGTGCCCACGCCGTACGCGTCCACCGGCGCCGCCGCGAGCGAGGCGATGGCGTACTCGTCCAGGTCGCTGGTCACGACGATGCGCGTGTCGCGGGCGCCCAGCTCGTCCAGCTGCTGCCGTACGCGGTGGGCGAGCAGCAGCAGGTCGCCGGAGTCGATGCGGACGGCGCCGAGGCCGGGCCCGGCCACCTCGACGGCCGTACGGACCGCCTCGGTGACGTCGAAGGTGTCCACGAGCAGCGTGGTACCGCTGCCGAGCGCGTCGACCTGCGCCCGGAACGCGTCGCGCTCGCTGTCGTGCAGCAGGGTGAAGGAGTGGGCGCTGGTGCCGACGGTCGGGATGTTGTAGCGGAAGCCGGCCGCGAGGTCGGACGTGGAGTGGAAGCCGCCCACGTACGCCGAGCGGGACGCGGCGACGGCGGCCAGCTCGTGGGTGCGGCGGGCGCCCATCTCGATGAGCGGCCGGTCGCCGGCCGCGACGGCCATCCGGGACGCGGCGGCGGCCACCGCGGAGTCGTGGTTGAGGATGGAGAGGATCACCGTCTCCAGGAGGACGGCCTCGGCGAAGGTGCCTTCCACGCGCATGATCGGTGAGCCGGGGAAGTAGACCTCGCCCTCCGGGTAGCCCCAGATGTCACCGCGGAAGCGGTAGTCCGCCAGCCAGTCCAGCGTGCGCTCGTCGAGGATGCCGCGCTCGCGCAGGAAGCCGAGAATCGTTTCGTCGAACCGGAAGTTCTCCACCGCGTCCAGGACCCGGCCCGTTCCGGCGACGACGCCGTAGCGGCGGCCTTCCGGCAGGCGCCGGGTGAAGACCTCGAAGACCGAGCGGCGCTCGGCGGTCCCGGACCGCAGTGCGGCCTGCAGCATGGTGAGTTCGTACTGGTCGGTGAAGAGCGCAGTCGACGGCACGTCCACCGGCAGCCCCAGGTCTGCTGTGTTCATGGTAGGGATGCTACCTCTCATACTCGTCACTCTGACGATTTCCCCGGGCTGTTTGTGCGATGCCCCACCGCGGGTGGCAGCATGGAGACCGTGAGCGCCGACCCGTCTGCCACCATTGCCCTTCGATCGACGCGCTGCGCGCTCGGCGCCCCCGTGGAGATCGAACGACCCGAGTCCAGCGAGGCACCCTTCGAGGTGCCGGAGCCGGACGTGCCCTGGGTCACGCTGGTGCACAACGACCCCGTCAATCTCATGAGCTACGTGGCGTACGTCTTCGAGACCTACTTCGGCTACTCGAAGGGCAAGGCCAAGCAGCTCATGCTCGACGTTCACCACAAGGGACGGGCGGTCGTCTCCAGCGGCAGCCGCGAGGAAATGGAGCGCGACGTGCAAGCGATGCACGGGTACGGCCTGTGGGCGACCCTCACCCAGGACCGCTGATGGCCGGCCACTTCGAGCCCCTGCCCGGCGGCGGCGCGGCCGCCCCCCTCGACGAGGTCGAGATCTCCATCCTGCGCAGCCTCGCCGTCCAGCTCATGGAGCTGATCGGCCCGGGCGAGGAGCCCGCCGAGGGCGACGACCCGCTGGCCGCGCTGTTCACCGAGGGCCCCAGCGAGCCCCCGTCCGACCCGGCGCTGGCCCGCCTCTTCCCGGACGCGTACGGCGGCCCGGACGAGGTGCCGGACGACGCCACGCACGCCGCGGCGGCCGAGTTCCGCCGCTACACGGAGAACGACCTGCGCACCCGTAAGCGCGAGGACGCGCTCGCGGTCGTACGGGCCCTGGACGCGCTCGGCCCGGTCGGCGGTGCACGCGAAAAGCCCGAGACGCCCGAGACCGCTCCGGAAGGCGCCGTGGACGGCGCCGTGCTGCGTCTGAAGCCGGACGAGTCGCGGCAGTGGCTGGGCGCCCTGAACGACCTCCGGCTGGCCATCGGCACCCGTCTGGAGGTCACCGACGAGGACGAGAGCGGCGAGCTGCTGCGGCTTCCGGACAGCGACCCGCGCAAGCCGATGGTGATGGCGTACCTGTGGCTGGGCGGGCTCCAGGAGAGCCTGATCGAGACGCTGACGGCCTGACTCCCGGGCTTTCGGGCCCGGAGCCGGAGCTTCCGCCCGGCGCGCCGCCCGGCCGCCCGTCCTCCCGCGCCGCCTGTCCCGGATGTCCCGATCGCGGGGGGCCGCTCAACGGACGCTCAAATCCGGATAACGATCGCGTCACCGACCCTGACTACCCACCAGCCCATTCCAGCATTTATCCTACTTTTCTTGTGCTCGGCTCCAAGACATCACTGGTAGATGTCCAAGGGGCCGTGATACATGTTCACGAACCTGCCGTGAGTGACGCCACCCCTGTCACTCCGGGAGCGCTTGGCCGGCCGACCGTCGGCGTGCAGGAACTCCATCCGGGGGGATCGGAACCCGATCCGGACAGACCGGGTCGGAATGGAGAAGGGCGCACCACACATGACCTCTGTGCAGGTCGAAAAGAACGCCGGCGGCAGCGACGCCGCGGGATCTGCCTCGGAAGAGGGTTACCAGCGGGGGCTGGGAAACCGGCAGATCCAGATGATCGCCATCGGTGGCGCCATCGGAACCGGTCTGTTCCTCGGAGCGGGCAAGGCGATCTCCAAAGCGGGACCCAGCATCATCCTGGCCTACGCCATCGTGGGCCTGGTCATCTTCTTCATCATGCGCGCCCTGGGCGAGCTGCTCATGTACCGGCCGGTGTCGGGCTCCTTCTCGGAGTACGCCCGGGAATTCCTCGGCCCGTTCATGGGATTCGTGACGGGCTGGACGTACTGGCTGTTCTGGGTGGTCACCGGTATCACCGAAGTGACTGCAGCAGCCACCTATGTGCAGTACTGGAACAAGGGAATACCCCAGTGGGCGTCCGCCCTGGTCTTCACGGTCGCCCTGTTCGGAATCAACCTGATCTCCGTGAAGCTCTTCGGTGAGCTGGAGTTCTGGTTCTCGATGGTCAAGGTCACCGCGATCATCGGCATGATCCTCATCGGCCTCGGCGTGATCACCATCGGATTCTCCAAGGCCGGTGACACCGCTTCCTTCAGCCTTCTCTGGTCGGACGGCGGATTCTTCCCGAAGGGCATCGGCAGCACGCTGATGACCCTCCAGATCGTGATGTTCGCCTTCATGGCGGTCGAACTCGTCGGTGTCACCGCGGGGGAGGCCACCGACCCGAAGAAGGTCCTGCCCAAGGCGATCAACACCGTGCCGTGGCGGATCGGTCTCTTCTACATCGGCGCGCTGATCATCATCCTGTCCGTGGTGAGCTGGACCGTCTTCAAGCCGGGCGTGAGCCCGTTCGTCGCGGCCTTCCAGCAGATCGGCCTGCCGGCCGGTGCGGCCATCGTCAACTTCGTGGTGCTGACCGCGGCGCTGTCCTCGGCCAACTCCGGCATGTACTCCACCGGCCGGATGCTGCGTGACCTGGCGCTCAACGGCCAGGGCCCGAAGCTGTTCACCCGGCTCAGCAAGAACGGCCTGCCGACCTGGGGCACCGGCGTCTCGGTGGCGATGATGCTGTTCGGCGTCTGGATCAACTACCAGTGGCCGGGCAAGGCGTTCGACCTCGTGGTCTCCTTCGCGACGATCTCCGGCATGTGGGCCTGGATCGTGATCCTGCTCGCCCAGCTCCGGTTCCGCGCCAAGGCCAACCGCGGCGAACTGCCGCAGTCCGAGTTCAAGGCGCCCGGCGCCCCGTACACCTCGATCTTCGCGCTGGCCTTCATCGGCATGGTCATCGTGATGATGGGCGCCGACCCCGACGCCCGGGTCTCGCTGTACGCGGCGCCGCTGTGGGGGCTGGTGCTGGCCGTCAGCTACCTGGTGCTCAAGTCCCGCAATCCCGACATGTTCGGCAAGGGCGACACCGCGGCCGTCGCCACGTCCGCGCCGCAGGGCGGCCGGCAGGGCTGAGGGCGGCCCGCTCACGACGGGCTGTCCAGCATGCGGGCCGGTTCGTACCAACCTTCGGTACGAGCCGGCCCGCCTGCTTATTCTGGGGCCCATGCTGACCCTTACCAAGGCCCTGTACGACCAGATCGTGGAACACGCCCGCAAGGACCACCCCGACGAGGCCTGCGGCATGGTCGCGGGTCCGGCCGGCAGCGGCCGCCCCGAGCGGTTCATCCCGATGCTCAACGCCGCCCGCTCGCCCACCTTCTACGAGTTCGACTCCCAGGACCTGCTCAAGCTCTACCGCGAGCTGGACGACCGGGACGAGGAACCCGTGATCATCTACCACTCGCACACCGCGACCGAGGCGTACCCGTCCCGTACGGACATCTCCTACGCCAACGAACCCGGCGCGCACTACGTCCTGGTCTCCACGGCCGACACCGACGACGCCGGACCGTTCCAGTTCCGCTCGTTCCGGATCCTGGACGGCCAGGTCACGGAGGAAGACGTCGAGGTCGTGGACGCCTACTGACCGTGGACGTCCGCCGAGCCGCGGCCGCCTGCCGGCCACCGCGACGGCGGACGCCGCCGACGCACCTGACACACTGTGCCGCATCACCTCGGGCGGCAGGACCCAGGAACCCGGTGCGAATCCGGGACGGTCCCGCCACTGTGACCAGGCCGCACGGCCTGGAAGCCAGGAACTGACCTGCCGCCTGCACACCGACCAGGGGACGCGGATCCCCCGGAGGAGGCACGGCCATGTCCAGACGCAGGTCCCGCGGCGCACTGCGCGCGCTCATCTCGGCGGCGCTCCTGCTGCCGCTCGCCGCCTGCGGCACCGGCGGCGACGGCGACGCGAAGGCGTCCGGCGGGGCCACGGCCAAGGCGGCCGGCTTCCCGTACACCGTCGACAACTGCGGCGTACGCACCACCTTCGAGGCCCCGCCCGAGCGCGTGGTCACCATGAACCAGCACACCACCGAGATCATGCTCGCCCTCGGCCTCAAGGACCGGCTGGCCGGCACCGCCTACCTCGACGACAAGGTGCTGCCGCAGTACGAGAAGGACTACGAGAGCGTCAAGGTCCTCGCCAAGGAGTACCCCTCCTACGAGACGCTGCTCGGCGCCAATCCCGACTTCGTCTACGGCGGCTACTCCAGCGCCTTCGACAAGGCCGAGGGCCGCGAACGGGCCGCCCTGGAGAAGGCCGGCATCAAGACCCGCCTGAACATCGAGTACTGCGCGCAGGACAAGACCGGCGTCCAGCAGCTCGCCCAGGAGATCCGCGAGGTCGGCGCCACCTTCGGCGTGCGCGACCGCGCCGAGGCCCTGGTCAAGAAGGCCGAGGCCAGCATCGACGCCACCAAGGACAAGCTCAAGGGGACCGCCCCGGCGTCCGTCTTCGTCTACGACAACGGCGACAGCGCGGTGCACACCGCGGGCGGCAAGGGCATCGGCAACGAGATCATCTCGCTGGCCGGCGGCCGCAACGTCTTCGCGGACCGGGCCAAGACCTTCACCGACGTGTCCTGGGAGCAGATCGTCGAGCGCAAGCCCGAGATCATCGTGATCTACGACTACGGCGGCACCCCCGTCGCGGCGAAGAAGAAGCAACTGCTCGGCGACCCGGCCCTCAAGGACGTACCGGCCGTGAAGAACAAGCGGTTCGCGGTGCTGCCCCTGTCCAGCGCGGTACTCGGCGTACGCGTACCGGACGCCGTCCGGTCGCTGGCCGGGCAGCTGCACCCGGACGCCTTCAAGTAGCCCCGGTGAGCTGCAAGACCGCGGCCGCACCGCCGCGCCGGCTGCGCTACACCCTCGTCCTGGCCGTCCTCGCCGCCGCCCTGCTCGCGGCGGGGCTGGCCGGGCTCGTCCTCGGCTCCGTCCGCATCCCGCCCGGCGACGTACTGCGCATCCTGACCGGGGACGCGCCGGCCGGCCCGTTCCCGACCATCGTCCTCGACGTACGGCTGCCGCGCGTGCTGCTCGGCGCCGTCGTCGGCGCGGGACTCGCCGTCATCGGCACCGTCCTGCAGGCGCTGGTCCGCAACCCGCTCGCCGACCCGTTCCTGCTCGGCGTCTCCTCGGGCGCCTCGACCGGCGCCGTCATGGTCGTCGTCCTCGGCGTCGGCGGCGGCCTGGCCACCACCGTCTCGATGCCGCTGGCCGCCTTCGCCGGATCACTGGGCGCGCTGATCGCCGTGTACGCGCTGGCCCGGCGCGGCGGCACCATGACCACCGGGCGGCTGGTGCTGGCGGGCGTCGCGGTCCAGTACATCCTCTCCGCGCTCACCAGCCTCGTCCTGGTCACCTCGGCCAAGGCCGAACACCTGCGGTCGATCATGTTCTGGACGCTCGGCGGCCTCGGCCAGGCCCGCTGGAACAGCCTGTGGCTGCCCGCCCTCGTCCTGCTCGCCGGCCTCGTGCTGCTGCTCACCCTCGCCCGGCCGCTGGACCTGCTGCTGGTGGGCGAGGAGGGCGCGACGGTCCTCGGGCTGGACACCGGTCGCTTCCGCGCCGCCGTGTTCGTCCTCGCGTCGCTGGTCACCGGGGTGCTGGTGGCGGCCAGCGGGTCGATCGGCTTCGTCGGCCTGATGGTGCCGCACGCCGTCCGGATGGTCGTCGGCGCCTCGCACCGGGCCCTGCTGCCGGTGGTCGCCCTGGCGGGCGCGGTCTTCGTCGTCCTCGCCGACCTGCTGGCCCGTACCGTCGCCGGCTCGCAGGAGATCCCCGTCGGAGTGGTCACCGCGCTGGCCGGCGGGCCGTTCTTCCTGTGGCTGCTGCGCCGCACCACCCGTACGGAAGGGATCACCGGATGAGCGGCCTGAGCACGGGACCCGCCGCCCCCGCCGAGCTGCGGACCGAGGGACTGTCGTACGGCGTCGACGGCCGCCACCTCGTCGACGGCGCCGACCTGCACGTCGCGCCCGGGGAGACGGTGGGCCTGGTCGGCCCCAACGGCAGCGGCAAGACCACCCTGCTGCGCTGCGTGTACGGCACCCTGGCCCCCACCCACGGCCGGATCACCCTGGACGGCCGCGACCTGGCCGGGTTCTCCGCCAAGGAGCGGGCCCGGCGGGTGGCCACCGTCCCCCAGGACGGCAGCGGTGCCTTCGAGCTGACCGTGCGCGAGATCGTCGCGATGGGCCGCTCGCCGCACAAGCGCTTCTGGGAGACCGACACGGCGGACGACGCCGCCCGCACGGACGAGGCGCTGGAACGGGTGGGGGTCGCAGAGCTGCGGGACCGTTCCTTCGCGGCGCTCTCCGGCGGTGAGCGACAGCGCGTCCTGGTCGCGCGGGCGCTCGTGCAGCAGCCGTCCCTGCTCGTCCTCGACGAGCCGACCAACCACCTCGACATCCGCTACCAGCTCGACGTCCTCTCCCTGGTGACCTCCCTCGGCACCAGCACCCTGCTCGCCCTGCACGACCTCAACCTCGCCGCGTACTACTGCGACCGCCTGTACGTGCTGCGCGAGGGCCGCGTCGTCGCCCACGGCACGCCGCACGAGATCCTCACCCCTGGCCTGCTGGCCGACGTGTACGGGGTCGCCGCCGAGGTCAGCACGCATCCGGTGACCGGGGCGCCGACGGTGGTGTATCTGCCGCCGGGGGCGGCGGACGGGCGGAGCGCGGCGGCTTCGGGGGCGGTGGGGCGGCGGTGAGCGCGTACGGAGCGACACCCGGCCCCGGCGATTCGGGCGGGCCGCCGGCCGTGGGTGACGCGGACGGGCCGCCGGCCGCCGGCATCCCGGACGAGCCGCTCGCCGCACTCGCCGCACACGGCCCCCGCTACCGCCTCGGCCTCGGCTCCCCGCCCCAGGGCGAGACCGACTGGCTCGCCGCCGACCGCCTGCTCGACCCGTACGGCCCGGAACTGTCCCGCCTCCTGGACACCGAGCACCGGGGCAGCGGCCACCGCACCGCCCACGCCGCCGCCCTCACCCTCATCGCGGTCTACGCGGGCCGGGTCACCGCGGCGGCCGTCCTGCACTGGGCGCTGACCGGCCGCGTCCTGGACGTACGGCCGGAGAACGTCCTGCTGCGGCCGGACCCCGGGCACGGCATCGCCGGGGTCCGGCTACGGACGTTCCGCATGCTGGACGGGTCCGGGACGGGCGCCGAAACGATTCAGCACGTCGTCCTCACCCGCCACCTGCTGCCCCTGGCCGACGCGCTGCGGAAGCGCACCCGGGCCGGACTGCGACAGCTGCGCGGGGGAGTGGCCCACGGCTGCGCGACCGCCCTCGCCGCGTCCTCCGCCGATCCGGCCCAGCTGGCCCGCCGCTGGACCGCCTTCCTGGACGGTGCGCCCGGCGGCCTCGCCCCACTCGGCGATGTGGTCACCGTCACACGCCGCGACGGCACCCCGCGCCTGGTCTACCTCCGCCGCACCTGCTGCCTCTTCTACACGAGCGCCGAAGCCGTGCGCTGTGTCAGTTGTTGCCTGACCAGCAGGGACGAGCGGATCGCGGCATATGCGGCGCGCCCCTGAGGCGTACCGCCGCGGGCCGCGTCCCACCTGTTGTGCACCGAGCGTCCGCATCGCAAGACGAGGTTCCAGTCCCCGGACCGGGAATCGATACGATGACCGCATGGTTTTTGACGACGTGAGCGAGAAGACGCCGGGCATGTTGCTTGTGGCGCGGCTGCACGTCGACCTGTGCCGCCTTGCCAGCGCCATCTGTCCGATCCGCGCTGCCGTCTGACGCCGCCGGACCCACCGGCCGCGCGGCGGCCCGCGCGCGCACCCGCATCGCGCCCGCACGCCCAGCGCCTCCGCGCCGCACGCCCCGAGCCTGCGCCGCACGCCCGCCCGCACGTCACCGCCCTCCCACAGGAGCTCCCATGGCCATCGAGGTCCGTATCCCGACCATCCTCCGCACCTACACCGACGGCCAGAAGGCCGTCGAAGGCAGCGGAGCGACCCTCGCCGACCTCTTCGCCGACCTGGAGAGCCGCCACAACGGCATCCGGGAGCGCCTCGTCGACGGCGAGCAGCTGCGCCGCTTCGTGAACGTCTACCTCAACGACGAGGACGTGCGCTTCCTGAACGGCATCTCCACCGAGCTGAGCGACGGCGACAGCGTCACCATCCTCCCGGCCGTGGCCGGCGGCTCGGGCATGTCCGACGGCCCCCGGGAACGGCGCTGATGCGGTACGACTCCCCGCTGGCGGCGGTCGGCAACACCCCGCTGGTCCGCCTGCCGCGGCTGTCGCCCTCCGCCGACGTCCGCATCTGGGCCAAGCTGGAGGACCGCAACCCGACCGGCTCGGTCAAGGACCGCCCCGCGCTCCACATGATCGAGCAGGCGGAGAAGGACGGCCGGCTCACCCCCGGCTGCACCATCCTGGAGCCCACCTCGGGCAACACCGGCATCTCGCTGGCGATGGCGGCCAGGCTCAAGGGCTACCGGATCGTCTGCGTCATGCCGGAGAACACCTCCTCCGAACGGCGCGAACTGCTCGCCATGTGGGGCGCGGAGATCGTCTCCTCACCCGCCGCGGGCGGCTCCAACACGGCCGTACGGGTCGCCAAGGAACTGGCCGCCGAGCACCCCGACTGGGTGATGCTCTACCAGTACGGCAACCCCGACAACGCCGGCGCGCACTACGCCGGCACCGGCCCGGAGATCCTCGCCGACCTGCCGTCCATCACCCACTTCGTGGCCGGCCTGGGCACCACCGGCACCCTCATGGGCGTCGGCCGCTACCTGCGCGAGCACGTCCCCGGCGTACAGATCGTCGCCGCCGAACCGCGCTACGACGACGTGGTCTACGGGCTGCGCAACCTCGACGAGGGCTTCGTGCCCGAGCTGTACGACGAGTCGGTGCTCACCACCCGCTTCTCCGTCGGCTCCGAGGACGCCGTCCGCCGCACCCGCGAACTCCTCGCCGAGGAAGGCATCTTCGCGGGCGTCTCGACGGGGGCCGCCCTGCACGCGGCGATCGGCGTGGCCCGCAAGGCCGTCAAGGCCGGGCAGACCGCCGACATCGCCTTCGTCGTCGCCGACGGCGGCTGGAAGTACCTCTCCACCGGCGTCTACACCGCCGCATCCACCGAAGCCGCGATCGAGACGCTGCACGGACAGCTCTGGGCGTGAGGGCCTGAGAGGGCCGTACGGCCCGGGAGCGGATTCCGCGGAGGGGCGGGACGCGAGGCGTCCCGCCGCCTCACCTCCTCGTCAGGCGGCGTACCCGCTTCCACAGGGCGTCGTCGACCGTCCCCGCCCGGCGGCGGAAATCCCGTAGCGGCACGTCGCGCAGCTCGTCCGTCTCCAGGAAGCTCGCCCGCTGCCGCCCGTCCCCGACCGCGCCGGGCGGCAGCGGGAGCACCCCCGGCCGGTCCGGATGGTGCCGACTGGTGATCTTCACGACGTGGGCCGTGCCGCCGCGCACCGACAGCACCAGGCACGGGCGGTCCTTCGCGCCCGGCCCGTCCTCGTACGGCACCAGGGCCCACCAGATCTCCCGCGCCCGCGGCGTCGCGGCGCCGCCGGACGCGGCGACCCGGGAGGGGCGGCCACCGGGGCGCGTACGGTCACGCGCCCGCGCTCTTGGCCGGAACCGAGCGCTCTGCCGCTTCCGCGCGCCCCGCGCGCGTGCCCGCCCGTCGACGAGCGCCGCCACCAGCGCCAGCGCGGCCACCACGGCCAGCGCGGGCCACCACCCCGAGACGTCCAAACCCGTTCCCTCCAAGCTCCGGGCCCCGTCCGACCGTACCCGTCCGGGCAGCCGGGCGGCACGGCTGTACCCGGGAGTAGGGCGCCGCCGCACGGGCGTCGTGTAGGCGTACCGGACCGGGGAACGACAGGTAGGGAACACCCTCCTGTACACACCCACCCGGACTGGTGATTCCGCCCACAGCTCGCCCCGCCGGAGGAGCCACCAGCCCTTTCGCGCCTTACGCTCGTGGGCACCGCAATGACCGCTCAGGACCCGGCACGACGCCCGCCGGACGAGGACCGGCGGGGACTTGTGCACGCCCCCGCCGAAGCCCCGCATGGACCCGCCGCTCCGCCCCCAGCCACGGAGGTTCACGCCCGCATGAAGCTCACTGTCGTCGGTTGCTCGGGGTCGTTCCCTTCCACGGAATCGGCCTGTTCGAGCTACCTCTTGGAGGCCGACGGCTTCAGGCTGCTCATCGACATGGGCAACGGTGCCCTTGGCGAGCTGCAGCGCCACTGCGGTCTCTACGACCTCGACGCCGTACTCCTGTCCCACCTGCACGCCGACCACTGCATCGATCTGTGCGGCTACTTCGTCGTCCGCTACTACCGGCCCGACGGCGGCCGGTGCGCGCCGATGCCCGTGTACGGCCCGGCCGGCACCGAACGCCGGCTGACCGCCGCGCACGCGGACCTGCCGACCGACCAGGCCATGAGCGAGGTCTTCGACTTCCGGACGCTGACCCCCGGCACGTTCACCGTCGGTCCCTTCACCGTCCGTACGGACCTGGTCAGCCATCCCGTCGAAGCGTTCGGCTTCCGTATCGAACACGACGGCAAGACCCTGACGTACTCCGGGGACACCGGAGTCTGCGACGCCCTGGACGGCCTCGCCGAGGACACCGACTTCTTCCTGTGCGAGGCGTCCTTCACGCACGGCAAGGAGGACATCCCGGACCTCCACCTCAACGGACGCGAAGCCGGCGCGCACGCCGCGCGCGCCCGCGCGGGGCGGCTGGTCCTGACCCACATCCCGCCGTGGACCGACCCGGGCATCAACCTGCGCGACGCGCAGGAGGTCTTCGAAGGACCGGTCGAGGTCGCCAAGGCGGGCGCGGTGTACGAGATCTGAGGTGTACGCGGGAAGCCCCGTGCGAGCCGTACACGCGTGTGCGCCGTACGCGGAAGGCCCCGCCCGAGGCGTACGCGGAAGGCCCCCGCCTCAGCCGTACGCGCGTCCGATCCGTACGCGCGTCCGATCCGTACGCGGAAGGCCCCCGCGACCAGGTGGTCACGGGGGCCTTCCGCTGTCGCAGGCGCGGCCGGGGGCCTACTTGCCTTCGAGCTTCTGCATCTCGGCGATCTCCTCGTCGGACTCGCGGCCCGGCGTCTTGAGATTGAACTTGGTGATCGCGAACCGGAAGATCACGTAGTAGAGGGCGGCGAAGCACAGGCCGACCACCGCGAGCATCAGCGGCTTGGTCGCGATGCCCAGGTTCAGCAGGTAGTCGATCGCACCGGCCGAGAAGCCGAAGCCGTCCTTCATGCCCAGCGCCCAGGTCAGCGCCATCGACACACCGGTCAGGACGGCGTGCACCGCGTACAGCAGCGGCGCGATGAACATGAACGTGAACTCGATCGGCTCGGTCACACCGGTGACGAAGGCGGTCAGCGCGAGCGAGAACATCATGCCGCCGACGACCTTGCGGCGCTCCGGACGGGCACAGTGCACGATCGCCAGGCACGCGGCGGGCAGCGCGAACATCATGATCGGGAAGAAGCCGGTCATGAACTGGCCGGCGCTCGGGTCACCCTGCAGGAAGCGGGCGATGTCGCCGTGCTTGCCCTCGAAGTCACCGGCCTGGAACCACGGGAAGGAGTTCAGCAGGTGGTGCATGCCGACCGCGATCAGACCGCGGTTGGCGACGCCGAAGATGCCCGCGCCGACCGCGCCGGAGCCGACCAGCCACTCACCGAAGTTGTGCAGACCGGCGCCGAGAACCGGCCAGATGTAGCCGAAGACGATGCCGATGACCAGGCCCGCGAAGGACGACAGGATCGGCACCAGGCGGCGGCCGCTGAAGAAGCCGAGCCAGTCCGGCAGCTTCTTGCGGCTGTAGCGCTGGTAGAGCAGGGCGACCACGATGCCCATCACCACGCCGCCGAGCACCTTCGCGTCGGCGGGCGCGGCCTGCTCGACTATCTTCCCGTCCACCACCTTGGCGATCTTCGGGAGGCTGTCGTCGCCGAACGTCGCCAGCACCTTGCTGAAGACCAGGTAGCCGACGACGGCGGCCAGACCGGTCGAGCCGTCCGCCTTCTTGGCGAAGCCGATGGCGATACCCACGGCGAACAGCAGCGGCATGTTGTCCAGGAGCGCGCCGCCGCCGGCGGCCATGAACTCCGCGATCTTGTTCAGGAACGCGGGGAACGAGTCCCGGCCGAGCATGTCCGGCTGGCCGAGACGGACCATGAGCGCCGCGGCGGGCAGCGTCGCGATCGGCAGCATGAGGCTGCGGCCGATGCGCTGCGCGACGGCCATGGCACCGGCGCCACGCTTCTTGTCGGGAGCCGCCTTGGCGGTGGCCGAACTCATCGGATTCCTCCTGGTGAGGCGGGCACTCGGAGAAAGGGGGACGGCCCGCCAAGCTTGGTCTACACCACTCAGTGGTTTAGACCATTCTTAGCATGTCGCCCACACATAAAGGAATCCGTTGTTCCCCAACGTTTAGATCACATGCCGAGCGGCCTACAAGTGCCGCGGCTCCGGGGCCCGGTCGGCCCGGGCCGGACTCCGTACCGCCCGCGCCCCGCACCGCCCCGCCGGGCCCCGCCCGGTCCGTGCCCCCGCACCCCGCGCCCCCGACCCGCCCCACGCCCTCCTACTTCGTATTCTCCTTCGTCAGCTCCTCCTCCACCTCCTCCGGCTCACGCCCCGGAGTGTGCAGGTCGAACTTGGTGATCACGAAGCGGAACAGCGCGTAATAGACGACCGCGAAACACAGACCGATCGGAATGATCATCCACGGTTTGGTGGCCAGTCCCCAGTTGATCACGTAGTCGATCAGACCGGCCGAGAAACTGAACCCGTCCTTGACGCCCAGCGCCCAGCTCACCGCCATCGACACCCCCGTCAGCACGGCATGGATCCCGTACAGCACCGGCGCGACGAACAGGAACGAGTACTCGATCGGCTCGGTCACCCCCGTGACGAACGACGTCAGCCCCACCGACAGCATCAGACCGCCGATCTCCTTGCGGCGGTGCGCCTTGGCGCAGTGCGTGATCGCCAGCGCCGCGGCCGGCAGCGCGAACATCATGATCGGGAAGAAACCCGTGGTGAACTGCCCGGCCGACGGATCCCCCGCCAGGAACCGGTTGATGTCACCGTGCACCGACGTGCCGTCCGGCTTGGTGAAATCACCGAACTGGAACCACATGAACGTATTCAGGAACTGATGCATCCCGATCACCAGCAGCGCCCGGTTGGCGACACCGAAGATGCCCGAACCGGTCGCGCCGAGATCCGTCAGCCACTTGCTGAAACTCGTCAGCGCGTCACCGATCGGCGGCCACACCCACAGACACAGCGCGGCGAAGACCAGCCCCACGAACGCCATCATGATCGGCACCAGCCGGCGCCCGTTGAAGAAGCCCAGCCAGTCCACCAGCTTCACCCGGTGATACCGCTGCCAGATCCACGCGGCGAAGAAACCCGTCACGATGCCGCCGAAGACCCCCGGATTCTGGAACTCCGCCGGAGTCGCCCTACCGCCTCCGTCGACACACACCCCGCCCCACTGACCGGCCGTCGCATACGTCGCCCCCGCCGCACAGTCCTGCGGGAACTGGTGCAGCACCGAGTAATAGACGAGAAACCCGACCACCGCGGCCAGCGCCGTCGAACCGTCCGCCTTCTTCGCCATCCCGATCGCCACACCGACGCAGAACAGCAACGGCAGCCCCAGCGAGGAGTCCAGCAGCGCGCCGCCCGCACCCGCGAACACCTTCGCCACGTTCTCCCAGCCCAGACCGTCCGCACCGAAGACGTCCGGCTGGCCGAGCCGGTTCAGGATGCCCGCGGCCGGCAGCACGGCGATGGGCAGCTGCAGGCTGCGCCCCATCTTCTGCAAGCCCTGGAACAGGCCCGCCGACCGTTTCCTCGCCCCCGCCGCTGCCGCGTTCGAGCTCATCCGCGTCCTCCCGGCCGCCGGTCCGTAGTGGGCCGGCTCGGTACGTGCCGCATACTGATGGTGTAGACCACTTGTGGTGCGTTTCGGACCCCCGGAAAAGCGCTGCCGGGTGGTCGCCATCATTCGCCAGAGCACGGGCACGCGCCCGGGTAACTGGGCTGAACGTGCGTTACCGTGTGATCACCGCGCGGCACCGACCGCCGGTGGCCGAGACAAGCAGGAGTGGACATGGCCAGCAAGGCTGAGAAGATCGTCGCCGGGCTCGGCGGCCTCGACAACATCGAAGAGGTCGAGGGCTGCATCACCCGCCTGCGCACCGAGGTCGCCGACCCCTCGCTCGTCGACGAGGCCGCGCTGAAGGCCGCCGGCGCGCACGGCGTCGTCAAGATGGGCACCGCCATCCAGGTCGTCATCGGCACCGACGCGGACCCCATCGCCGCCGAGATCGAAGACATGATGTGAGCGGCTGACCGCTCACCCGCCGGGCCCCGGCCGCCCGCCCCACCGGGCGACGGACCGGGGCTTCGGCATGTGTACGGACGGGCCCGTACGTGTACGGCCGG
Source organism: Streptomyces paromomycinus (assembly GCF_003865155.1). Lineage (NCBI taxonomy): Bacteria > Bacillati > Actinomycetota > Actinomycetes > Kitasatosporales > Streptomycetaceae > Streptomyces > Streptomyces paromomycinus. The sequence goes on from NZ_BHZD01000001.1 coordinate 6,149,695, forward strand.
GTGCGGGCCCGGGGCCGTACGTGCACGGCTACGGCCGGGTGCGGGCCCGGATCCGTTTCCGTACGCGTACTACCACCCCCTCAGACGGCCGGAACCCACCCCCAGGAACCCGGCCTCACCCGGCCCCGTGACCCGACCTCACCCGATCCGGAACGCGCCCCTCTACCGAGCCGATAGGGTCGTGGCCATGTCTCGAATCGACGGCCGCACCCCCGACCAGCTCCGCCCCGTCACCGTGGAACGCGGCTGGAGCAAGCACGCCGAAGGCTCCGTACTGATCTCCTTCGGCGACACCAAGGTCTTCTGCACCGCCTCCTTCACCGAAGGCGTCCCGCGCTGGCGCAAGGGCAGCGGCGAAGGCTGGGTCACCGCCGAGTACTCGATGCTGCCGCGCTCCACCAACACCCGCGGCGACCGCGAATCCGTCCGCGGCAAGATCGGCGGCCGTACGCACGAGATCTCCCGTCTCATCGGCCGCTCGCTGCGCGCCGTCATCGACTTCAAGGCCCTCGGCGAGAACACCGTCGTCCTGGACTGCGACGTCCTCCAGGCCGACGGCGGCACCCGCACCGCCGCCATCACCGGCGCCTACGTCGCCCTCGCCGACGCGATCTCCTGGGCCCAGGCCAAGAAGAGCATCAAGGCCGGCCGCCAGCCGCTCGTCGGGACCGTCTCCGCCGTCAGCGTCGGCATCGTCGGCGGCGTCCCCATGCTCGACCTCTGCTACGAGGAGGACGTGCGCGCCGAGACCGACATGAACGTCGTCTGCACCGGCGACGGCCGCTTCGTCGAGGTCCAGGGCACCGCCGAAGCCGAACCCTTCGCCCGCGAGGAACTCAACTCCCTCCTCGACCTGGCCGTCGCCGGCTGCTCCACCCTGGACGCCGCCCAGCGCGAGGCCCTCGCCCGCACGCTCTGACGGCCCCCGCCGCCGTACGGGCCTCTTGACGCGCCGGCCCCGCAACGACGGGCCGGCGCGCCGCTCACCGTCCCGCCGGGCCCGCCTGTGACCTTTCCCTCGTGGGATCTGCGTCTCTAGGAAAACGGCGGCCCGCCGCGCACCGTGGACCACATGTCCACTTCCGCTGCCACGGCTGCCGCAGCCGACGCCTCCGTCACCGCGTCCCGGGTCCGCACCGGCGGCCCCAAGGACGGCTCCAACCTGCTGGAACACCTCGTCGGCTGGACCCTCGTCATCGTCCTGGCCATGCTCTTCACCCAGACCGGCCTCATGTGACACACGGGGCGCACGCCCCGCACCACCCGGACCGCCCCCGCCCCACCCGGGTCCGCCCCGAGCACCCCGGCCCGCACCGCGCGCCCGTATCCGCTCCGAGCGCCCCGGCCCGCCCGGCCCCCGGCAACCAAAGCCGGCCGGTAGGCGTTCTCCCTCATACCGGTACCAGTACGAGTACCGGTGCACCGCCCGTGCACGGGCCCGTGCACGGGCAGGCCCAGGGGAGGACCGTTCCATGGCTCTGCGCCGCCGTACCGCACTACGCCGTACCGCAACCCGCCACACCGCGGACCGCCGCCCGGCAGCCACCACCGCCGCCCTCCTGGCGGCGGCCGCCCTGGCCGTCCCGCTCCTCGCCGCCTGCGGAGCGGTCGACAAGGCCGTCGGCTGCGCCAAGACCGCCACGGCGTTCGCCAACGACCTGTCCTCCCTCCAGCAGGACCTCGGCAACGCCGCCGACAGCCCCCAGGACGCCCAGCGCGCCCTCGACCGCCTCGAAAAGGACCTCGCCAAGATCCAGAAGGCGACGGACGACCCCGAGGTCCAGCAGGCACTCAGCCGCCTGACCGGCGCCCTCGACAAGGCCGACGACGCCGTGCGCGACGGCCGCAGCCCCGACCTGTCCGCACTGGGTGACGCGGCCGCCGCCCTCACCAAGAGCTGCGCCACGGGATGAGGGGACCGGCCGCCGCCCCTGGATAATCGAGTCCCATGAAGCGCCTGATCCTCGCCACCCGCAACGCCGGCAAAGTCACCGAACTCCGCGCCATCCTGGCCGCCGCCGACCTCGACGTCGAACTGGTCGGCGCCGACGCCTACCCGGACGTCCCCGACGTCAAGGAAACCGGCGTCACCTTCGCCGAGAACGCCCTCCTCAAGGCCCACGCCCTCGCCCGCGCCACCGGCCACCCGGCCGTCGCCGACGACTCCGGCCTCTGCGTCGACGTCCTCGGCGGCGCGCCCGGCATCTTCTCCGCCCGCTGGGCGGGCCGGCACGGCGACGACCAGGCCAACCTCGACCTGCTCCTCGCCCAGCTCTCCGACATCGCCGACGGCCACCGCGCCGCCCACTTCGCCTGCGCCGCGGCCCTCGCCCTCCCCGACGGCACCGAACGCGTCGTCGAAGGCCGCCTCGAAGGCACCCTCCGCCACACCCCCGCCGGCACCGGCGGCTTCGGCTACGACCCGATCCTCCAGCCCCTCGGCGACACCCGCACCTGCGCCGAACTGACCGCCGACGAGAAGAACGCCATCAGCCATCGCGGCAAGGCGTTCCGGGGGCTGGTGCCGGTGGTTCGGGAGCTGGTGGGCTGAGGCAAGCAGAAGGGCTGTCCCTCCCTGGGGGACAGCCCTTCTGACCAGTGTGGCCGGTGGGATTCGAACCCACACGAGCTAAGCTCACCCGGTTCTAAGCCGGCGCGCGTCTACCTTTCCGCCACGGCCACTAGCCGCCAGCCATGGTACCGGCTGGCGGCTACAGCGGAAGACGGGCGGGTCAGCTGGCGTTGCGGCGCCGGTTACCTCCTCTGCACCAGGTGCTGGTTGCCGCATGGCAGTTGGGACACAGCAGGCGGAGATTGTCGGGGTGGTTGTCGCTCCAGTCGCCGTTGATGTGGTCGATCTCCAGTGTCATCGGCCGACCGTGCCATATCGGTTCGGTGCCGCACTCCGCGCACCGGTCGACGACGCCGCTCTCCAGCAACGCCCGCCGCAGTTGTGCTGTGCTGGTGCGACGTCCGGTGCACTGCTTCTTGAGAATCTCATGGGCTGGCTTCCTGTTGTGCATCGTCTTTCCCCGCTGGTGGGCCTGGCCCAAGAAGTGGCTGGTGTCGATGCCGTACTCGGCGACCCAACGCCGGAACTGCTTGCGCGTGCAACAGTTCGATTCCCGGTTCACATGTCGTAGAGCCGCCGCCACGGAACAGGAGGAGACGACGGCTTCCTGGAGCGCCGCCTTCGTGGGGCGCGGGCGGCCGTTCCGCCCCACGGCTTCAAAGTGCGAAACGTCGATGCCGAAGTGGGCGAAGCGCCGGAGAATGTACCTCCGGACCTGCTGGTAGGGGCGGACACCGACGAAGGTGATGACTTCGTCGATGTTCTTGCAATGGCGAGCAGCCTCGTCGAGCAGTTCCCTGGTGTAACGCACACCGCTGCTCATCGCCGTACACCCGCCCGCGCGCTCCGGGCCCTTTTGGCGCGTCCGCGATAGGAGTCCGTCACCGAATGGCAGTTGGGGCAGAGAATCCGGAGATTTTCCATTCGGTTGTTCCGCCAATTGCCGTCGATGTGGTCGATCTCCAGCGGGATGGTGCCACCGCGCCAGTTCGGCCCCGTGCCGCACAGCGCGCACTCGTCCGTGGCGCCGCGGGCCAGCATCGCCGTCTTCAAGCGGCTGCTCGGCACCCGGCGGGCACCTGCGATCGGCATCTCCACCAGCAGACCGGCGTCGGAGCGGCGCCGGGTCGCCCGCCTGGTGCGGCTCTTGCCCGTGAAGTGCGAGGTGTCGATCCCCAGCGCCCGGATCCGGCGGCTGATGTGGGTGTGGTGGCCGCCCACCTCCTCGATGCCGAGGTACCGCAGTACTTCACAGACGTTCGTGGAGGAGGCCACCGCGGGCTCCAGTACTTCTTTGGTCCAGCGGGCGCCCTCGCTCGCGAAGTGCGAGGTGTCGATTTTCATCAACCTCATGCGCTCACGGAGGTAAGTACGCCGTGAACCTTTCGGATCCACCCCTAATTTGACCAACGCCTCCGACAACGTACGAGACGAAGCCGCCGCCTCGGCCAAGCGCTCGCGGGTAAACGGACTGACCGGCATGTGAACCCCCGTGATGTCTCTCGGCTGTGTGTCTCACCCTCGAACTGCCCAACGCCCCCACCCCCCACCCAGTTACGCCGAACAGCCCAAAAAGCCAAAAAAACGACCGCGGCCCCCGCCCAACCAGGGCGAGGGCCGCGAAGCGGAGTGCGAAGAGAGATCAGAACCGCGGGTCCGGGGACTGGGCCGTGACCATTTCCACGGCTTCCTCCTTGGTGGCGACCGCGGGCGGGGAGCCCTCCAGGGGCTGTTGGGCGGTTTCCTTCATGCAGGCGACGGCGATGGCGCCGACCAGGGCGGCGCCCATGGCGTAGTAGGCGGGGATCATGTCGTTGCCGCCGAAGCCGTCCATGAGGGCGGTGATGACCAGGGGGGTCGTACCGCCGAAGAGGGAGACGGCGAGGTTGTAGCCGATGGAGAGGGAGCCGTAGCGGACGCTGGTGGGGAAGAGGGCGGGGAGCGCGGCGGACATGGTGCCGAGGAGGCAGACCAGGGAGAGGCCGAGCATCAGCATGCCGGGGATGATCGCGGCCATGCTGCCCTGCTTGACCAGCAGGAAGGCGGGGACGGAGAGGAGGAAGAAGCCGAGCATGCCGGCCATCAGGAGGGGCTTGCGGCCGTAGCGGTCGTTGAGTTTGCCGACGCTGCTGATGATGCACATCAGGACGGCCATGGTGCCGATGACGACCAGCAGACCGTGCGCCTCGTCGTAGTGGAGGGTGTCGGTCAGGTAGGTCGGCATGTAGGAGAGCAGCATGTAGTGGCAGATGTTGTACGCGCCGACCAGCGCGATGCACAGGATCAGCATCGGCCACTGCTGCGAGAAGATCTCGCCGAGCTTCTTCTTGGGGGCGTTCTCCGAGAGGTGGGAGAAGTCGGCCTCGGTCTCGGTGACGGAGGCGTCGCCGTTGTGGGTCTGGGCGGCTTCCAGCTTCTGGAAGGCGGGGGTCTCGTCGAGCTTTATCCGCAGGTAGAGGCCGACGAGACCGAGCGGTCCGGCGACGAGGAAGGGGATGCGCCAGCCCCAGTCGTGCATGGTCTCGGAGCCGAGCGTGGTGTTGAGGAGGAGGACCAGGCCGGCGGCGCCGGTGTAGCCGGCCAGGGTGCCCATCTCCAGGAAGCTGCCGAAGAAGCCGCGCTTCTTGTCGGGGGCGTACTCGGCGATGAAGGTGGAGGCGCCGCCGTACTCGCCGCCGGTGGAGAAACCCTGGATCATGCGGAAGACGATCAGCAGGATCGGGGCCCACAGGCCGATGCTGGCGTACGAGGGGATCAGGCCGATGCACAGGGTGCCCGCGGCCATCATGATCATGGTGAGGGCGAGGACCTTCTTGCGGCCGACGCGGTCGCCGAGGGGGCCGAAGAACGCGCCGCCGACGGGCCGTACGAGGAAGGCGACGGCGAAGGTGGCGAAGGAGGAGAGCAGGCTGGTGGTGTCGCTGCCGCCGGGGAAGAAGACCTTGCCGATGGTGACCGCGAGGTAGCTGTAGATGCCGAAGTCGAACCATTCCATGGCGTTGCCGAGCGCGGCGGCCTTCACGGCACGTTTGACGACGCGCTCGTCGGTCACCGTGATGTCGGTGCGGCGCAGCCGGGGGTTCCGGCGGCGGGCGACGGCACGGAACAGGTTTCTGTGGCGTTTGAACGCCGCCGGGTCCCGGTCGGTCGTGGGTTCGGCTTCGGTGCTGCCGGTCGGCACGAGTCGAGTCCTCTCGGTCGGTCAGCGCGCTCGATGCGCGGCAGGGTTTCGCAGCGGTCGTGGGCGTCCTCGTGGCCGGGTGGGCCGTCGGCGGTCGCCGGTGATCACAAAGGTGGTCGTACGACAGGTGCGCCTGCGCACTGGAGCGCGACTCAAACCACTCTGACCCCACAACGCGATGTACGTCACGTGGTCTGCGCCGTCCGGCGCAGCGGTTTCTCCTGGTTTCGTGGTGGATTTCGCCAGGGCTGTGACCATCGCTGTTACAGAACTGGTACAAAGCCGCGTGGTCACCGAAGCGTCCGGGCAATCAGCCCGTGTGGCGGGGAGGGGACAGTGGTGGGTATCGAAACCACCCTTATGCTCCGAACCGTTCGCCCCGCGGACACCTCGCGCACGTGTGCCTCGTCCTCGCGCGCGGGAGGACGTTCACCGGCACGCGTGCGGCGTTCGGATGCGGTGGTCCGCACCGCGCCGGCACGGGGCCGCTGCCCCGGAAGGAGAAGTTCATGACCGACCGCGAAGGTGCCCGCCGGTTCAGCGGGCGCACCGCCCTGGCGACCTTCGCCGCGGTCACCGCGCTGGCGGCCGGCGGGGTGTGGTTCAGCCAGGCGGCGGACCGCGCGTCGGCGGTGGACGCGGCGCCGAAGACGTCGGCGGTGCAGGACGTGAAGTCGGCCGGGAAGGCGACCGGCGGGCTGCCCGGTGTGCGGGACTGCGGGTTCGGCGAGCCGGAGATCAAGCCGCAGGTCATCACGTTGACGTGTGCGGACGCGGGCATGGTGGCGACCGGCATCACCTGGCACCGGTACGGCACGGCGGAAGCCGAGGGCAAGGGCGTGGTGCAGGTGGAGAAGGCCGCCGCGGGGGCGGGCACGGACGCCGGTTTCCCGGCGACGTTCCGGCTGTACGCGGCGAAGACGGTGGACGGCGCGCGGGCCTTCACGGGGCTGGAGGTGACGTACGAGGGCTCGACGCCGCTCGGTGACTCGACGGAGATGTACAACCTCGCGTGATGGGCATCCGGGGCCGGATCGCGCTGGCCATTTCGTGTGTGACGGCGCTGGCCGTGGTGGTGCTGGGGTTCGCGGTGCACCACATCGCGGACGCGGAGCGGGAGCGTTCGGCGCGCTCGTACCAGGACGACCGGCTCAGTTCGGCGCTGCAGATCTACGAGCGGGACGGCACGCTGGCGCTGGGCGCGCAGCTGGACGACGCGACGCTGCCGGGCCCGTTGCGGGCGGCGGTGTTCGAGGGGAAGTCCGGTACGTATGTGAGTCAGGGGGAGGATCCGCGGGTGTGGGCCGCGACGGGCGTGGGCGGCGGGGCCAGGGACGGGGCCGGTGGCTCCGGTGGCAGCGGTTCGGGTGACGGTGGCTCCCGTGACAGCGGTTCCGGCGGGCAGCCGCGGACGTTGTCGGTGTCGGCGGCGTTCCCGGACAACGACCCGGCCCAGGAGGCGCTGGACCGGGCCCTGGTGATCGCCGGTGTCGGCACGGTGGTGCTGATGGCCGGTGTGTCGTGGTTCGTCTCGCAGCGGCTGTCGCGGCGGCTGCGGCACAGCGCGGCCGCGGCGCGCCGGATCGCGGCGGGTGAGCCGCCGGACGCGGACGCGCTGGCGGCGGGCGGCCGGGACGAGGTGGCGGAGCTGGGCCGTTCGGTGCACCACATGGCGACGTCGCTGGCGGCGCGGGTGGAGGCGGAGCGCAAGTTCACCGCGGACGTGGCGCACGAGCTGCGGACGCCGGTGGCGGGTCTGGTCGCGGCGGCCGAGCTGTTGCCGCACGAGCGGGCCGTCGAGCTGGTGCGGGACCGGGCGCAGACGATGCGCAACCTGGTCGAGGACCTGCTGGAGGTGTCCCGGCTGGACGCGGGCGTGGAGTCCGCGCAGCTGGACGCGGTGGACCTGCCGTCGCTGGTGCGCGGGATCGTGGGCCGGGCGGAGCGGGTGCGGGGCCTCACGGGTGTGGAGATCGTCGTGGCGGGTCCGGCGCGGGTGGTGGAGACCGACCGGCGCCGGGTGGAGCGGGTGCTGGTCAATCTGCTGGCGAACGCGGCCAAGCACGGCGCGCCGCCGGTGGAGGTACGGGTCGAGGGTGTGCGGATCGTGGTGCGCGACCACGGGCCGGGGTATCCGCCGGAGCTGTGCGAGGAGGGGCCGCGCCGGTTCCGTACGGCGGCTCCGGAGCGCGGTACGGGGCACGGTCTGGGGCTGACGATCGCGGCCGGTCAGGCGGAGGTGCTGGGCGGCCGGCTGGTGTTCGGTACGGCGGCGGGCGGCGGCGCGGAGGCGGTGCTGGAGCTGCCGGAGCCGGCCGGGCCGGGGGAGACGGAGCGGGGGCCGGCGGCGGAGCGGGGGGTGGTGGCGGCCTCGTAGGCCGCCCCTCAGGGGGGCGGTGAGGGCGGGCCGTACCGGCTTCGGCCGCCCGCCCCTCCCCCTGCCTGCCGCCTGCCGGCCGGCGGCCTCCGCCTTACAGCCCCAGATCCTTGATGATCTTGGCGACGTGGCCGGTGGCCTTCACGTTGTACAGGGCGCGCTCGACCTTGCCCGCCTCGTCCACGATCACCGTGGAGCGGATGACGCCGGTCACGACCTTGCCGTACAGCTTCTTCTCGCCGTACGCGCCGTACGCCTCCAGGACCTGCTTGTCGGGGTCGCCCAGCAGGGTGACCGACAGTTCCTCCTTCTCGCGGAACTTCGCGAGCTTCTCCGGCTTGTCGGGGGAGATGCCGATGACGTCGTAGCCGTGCCCGGCCAGGAAGTCGAGGTTGTCGGTGAAGTCGCAGGCCTGCTTGGTGCAGCCGGGGGTCAGCGCGGCCGGGTAGAAGTAGACGATGACCTTGCGGCCCTTGTGGTCGGCGAGCGAGACCTGCTTGCCGTCCGCGTCGGGGAGGGTGAAGGCGGGGGCGGTGTCGCCGGGCTGCAGTCGCTCGCTCATGGCTCTCCTTGGGGTGGGCGGCGCGCGGGGTGCGCGTACGGGAAAGGCGGGTGCGCGAGCGGGTCGCGCCCCTGTTTGCGCTACGCCCTGAGGTTACTGAGCCGCTCGAAAAGGGGGTGCTGTGGGGCGGCGTGCCCGTGGTGCTGACAGACTGTCCGCACGGAGACGGATCGAGACGACCGGAGGCAGCGCGGTGTCGGAAGCCAGGACCCCTGCGCAGATCGAGAAGGACATCGTCCGCAGGCGGCAGGAGCTTGCCGTGACGCTGGACGAGATCGGTGTGCGGCTGCACCCGAAGACGATCATGGGGGACGCGAAGGCGAAGACGGCGGCGGCCGTGGACCGCACGGCGGGGCGGGCGTACGTGGCCGCCAACCGCGCGGTCTCGGACATCCGCGCCCAGCTGGTGGCGGAGGACGGCGCGCCCCGGCTGGAGCGGGTGGTGCCGCTGGCGATGATCGGTGTGGCCGTCGTCGGGCTGCTCGTGGTGGGCTCGAAGCGCCGCCGGTCCTAGGAGAGGCCCGGGACGGGCGATGCGGGGCCGCGCGGCCAGGTACGGTCTTGCCGTGAGCCCGAATAACGCCAAGGACACCCACGACAAGCTGCCCATCCGGATGCTGCACGACCGGGTGCTGGTCCGTACCGACATCGCCGAGGGCGAGCGCCGTTCCACCGGCGGCATCGTCATTCCCGCGACCGCGGCGGTCGGCCGCCGGCTGGCCTGGGCCGAGGTGGTCGCGGTGGGGCAGAACGTGCGGACCGTGGAGCCCGGTGACCGGGTGCTGTACGACCCGGAGGACCGGGCCGAGGTCGAGGTGCGCGGCGTCGCGTACGTCCTGATGCGCGAGCGCGATCTGCACGCGGTGGCGGCGGAGCGCCTGGAGGGCGCCGAGGACGCGACGGGGCTGTACCTGTAGACGGACCTGCCGGACCCGCGACGGTACGGCCGTGCGGCCGTGCGGCTGTGCTGAGGCGAGGGCGGGCGGTGACCAGCGTCACCGCCCGTTTTGTGTGCCTTTTGCTAGGCTCGGAGACATCCCGACGAGACGCGCCGTACCGGGTCACGACAAGACGACGCACCCCTGTAGGAGCTCGTTTTCCACGGAGGTGCCGTCATGGCATGGATTCTGCTCGCCGTCGCCGGTCTGCTCGAAGTCGGCTGGTCGATCGGTATGAAGTTCACGGACGGGTTCACCCGGCTGTGGCCCAGTGTCTTCACCGGCGCGGGCATCGTCGCCAGCATGGTGCTGCTCTCGTACGCCGCCCGGACCCTGCCGATCGGCACCGCCTACGGCGTCTGGGTCGGCATCGGCGCGGCCGGCGCGGCGGTCGTCGGCATGCTGGTGCTCGGTGAGCCCGCCACCGCCGCGCGGATCTTCTTCATCTGCTTGCTGCTGGTGGCGGTCGTCGGCTTGAAGATGACGTCCGGCCACTGACGCCGGGCGCGGGGCGGGCGCCCGTACGCCCGCCCCCGGAAGCACCGCGTCACGCCCCCGGAAGCACCGCGTCACGCCCCCGGGAAGTTCTCCCACCCGCCGTACCCCCCGTCGTACCCGCCCCCCACGCCGCCTCCCGTACCGCCGCTGCTGCCGCCTCCGATGGCGCCGCCCCGGCCGCCGTTGATGCCGCCCTCGACGCCCCCGGCGGGGGGTTCCACGGTGGGCCAGTCGTCGGTGGGGGCGGTGGTCGGCTCCTCGGTCGGGAACGTGGGGAAGCTGGGGCCGGGGGCCGTGGTGGGCCCGGGGCCGCTGGTCGGCGGGGTGCCGGTCGGGCCGCTGGGCGGCGGGGTGTCGCTCGGCGGTGCCTCGCTGGTGCTCGGCTGCTCGCCGGGCGAGCTCGGTGCCTGGCTGGGCGCCTGGCTCGCGCCGGCCTCCAGGTCCAGGTCGAAGTCCTTGGCCGGGGTGCCGTCCAGGGCGGCTTCGGTGTACGCGGCCCAGATCTCGGCGGGGAAGCCGCCGCCGTTGATGCGGGTCTGTCCCGCCGCGCCGTACAGCGGCTTCTGCGCGCCGGTGTCCGGGTCCTGGCCCAGGACGCCGACGACGGTGGCCAGGTCGGGGGTGTAGCCCGCGAACCAGGCGGCCTTGTCCTGCTCCGCCGTGCCGGTCTTGCCGGCCGCGGGCCGGCCGACGGCGCGGGCCGCCGATCCGGTGCCGCCGGGGCTCTCGATGACGCTGCGCAGGATCGAGGTGGTGGTGTCGGCGGCGTTGCGGGGCACCGCGGTCTTCTCGCCGCGGTCCGGCAGTTCGACGGTCTCGCCGCCCTTGGTGGCCTTGCCGACGAGGCTGTACGCGCGCTGCTTGCCGTGGTTGGCGAGGGTGGCGTACACCTGCGTCATGTCCAGCACGCTGGGGGTGGCGGTGCCGAGCGAGATGGCGCCCTGGGAGGAGCCGAGGCTCGGCGTGTCCTTGGGGATGCCGAGGTCGACGGCGGTGTCCTTGACCTTCTCCGGGCCGACGTCGACACCCATCTGGGCGTACACGGCGTTGACGGACTTGTCGGTGGCGGTGGAGACGGTGATCGGCCCGTAGGAGCGGCCGTCCTCGTTCTCGGGGGCGAAGCCGACGCGCCGGCCGTTGCTGACCGCCTCGCGCTTGTTGGTGCCGTCGTAGACGGTGTTCGGGGTGATCTTGTTGCCGTCCTGGGTGACGGCGCCGTTGGCGACGGCGGAGGTGAAGACGATCGGCTTGAAGATGGAGCCGACCTGGTAGTCGCGGCGGGTGGCGCTGTTGACGTACTGCTTGGCGTAGTCGATGCCGCCGTACATGGCGACGACGTTGCCGGTGGCGGGGTCGATGGAGGCGCCGCCGGCCCGTACGTAGCGGTCGGCCGTGGACGTGCCGAGCTGCCGCATCAGCTTCTTGTCGACGGCCTCGACCAGGGCGTCCTGGCGTTTCTTGTCGAGGGTGGTGGTGATGCGGTAGCCGCCCGCGGCGAGCGTCTGATCATCGATGATCTTGTTGTTGGTCAGATAGTCCTTGATCGCTTCGACGAGGTAGCCGCGCTGTCCGGACAGGCCGGTGGGCGGCTTGGCCTTGCCGGGGGTGGGGAAGGTCAGGCCGGCCCGTTCGGACGCGCTGATCCACTTCTTCTTGACCATGCCGTCCAGGACGTAGTTCCAGCGGTCCAGGGCGCGCTGCCGGTTCTGCGGGTGGGTGGCGACGTCGTACGCGCTGGGCGCGTTGAGCAGGGTGGCGAGGTAGGCGCCCTCGGCGGTGGTGAGCTGGTCGGAGTTCTTGCTGTAGTACGCCTGGGCGGCGGCCTGGATGCCGTACGCGTTGCGGCCGTAGTAGCTGGTGTTGAGGTAGCCCTCCAGGATCTCCGACTTGCTGCGCTCGCGGTCCAGCTTGATCGCGATGAAGAACTCCTTGGCCTTGCGGGTGATGGTCTGTTCCTGGCCGAGGTAGTAGTTCTTCACGTACTGCTGGGTGATGGTGGAGCCGGACTGCTTGCCCTTGCCGGTGACGGTGTTCCACGCGGCGCGCAGCATGGCGACGGGGTCGACGGCGGACTCGGAGTAGAAGTCGCGGTCCTCGGCGGCCAGGACGGCTTCCTGGGTGGTCTTGGGGACCTGGCTCAGCGGGACGTTCTCGCGGTTGACCTTGCCGTCGCGGGCGATCTGGCTGCCGTCGGCGTACAGGTAGACGTTGCTCTGGGCCTGGGCGGCCGAGTTGGCGGCGGGGATGGGCACGAGCATGTACCCGGCGACGAGGCCGCCCGCGACCAGCAGCAGGACGAGCAGGAAACCGCCCAGCACCATCCGCCAGGTGGGCAGGGCGCGCCGCCAGCCGGTGCGCTTGGGGCGGCCCTTGCCGGCCTTGGCCTGCCGGCCGTCGGCCGGGTCCTCCCGGGGGCCGTCCCCGTCGGCGGCCGCGGGCAACTCGGAGCGTGCGGCCCACTTCGGTACGCGGGGGCCGGCCTTGCCGTCCTGCTGCGGATCGTCGCTCATGTCTGTATGGACTCCTCGGCCGCCGCCGAGGGTTGTACCGCGGCGGATCGGTGACGTGTCGGGCGATTCGCGTTCAAAGCCGGAAAAGGAACTGTCGCCCGATACGAAACTCTCGCATCAAGCCCTTCACCCACGAGGGGCGGCGCGCACCTGTGACCGCTCCGTGACCGGCCGAACGGGTCGAAAGACTCACCGGAACGGGTGAATAAATGCGTGGCCGGGCCCCCGCGCGCCGGACTAGGCTCCGGTGCTCCGCGCCGAAAATGGCGCGCCGTCAGGAACGGGAGGCGCCGGACGTGTTGTACGCAGCCGTCGCGGCGGGCAGCTTCCGGCGCTATGCCACCTACCGTATCGCCACCGCCTCCGGCGTCTTCACCAACACCGTCTTCGGGTTCATCCTCGCCTACACCTACACCGCCCTGTGGACCGAGCGCCCCCACCTGGGCGGCTACGACCTGCCGCAGGCGCTGACCTTCGTGTGGACCGGGCAGGCGCTGCTGGCGGCCACCGGTCTGCTGATCGGCGGCGGCATGGACGAGCTGCAGGAGCGCATCCGCAGCGGGGACATCGCCGTCGACCTGTACCGGCCCGCCGACCTCCAGCTGTGGTGGCTGGCCGCGGACCTCGGGCGGGCCGCCTTCCAGCTGCTCGGCCGGGGGCTGGTGCCGATGGCGGTGGGCACGCTGGTCTTCCCGTCGGCGCTGCCCGCCTCGCCGGTGACCTGGCTGCTGTTCCTGGTGTCGGTGGCGCTCGGTGTGGTGGTCGGCTTCGCGCTGCGCTACCTGGTGGCGCTGACGTCCTTCTGGCTGCTGGACGGCGCGGGCGTGGGGATGGTCGCCGGACTGATGTGCCTGTTCTTCTCCGGGATGGTGCTGCCGCTGAACGTCTTCCCCGGCGGGTTCGGCGAGGCCGTCCGGCTGCTGCCGTGGTCCTCGATGCTCCAGGTGCCGGCCGACGTGCTGCTCGGGGTGCACGACGGCCCGGGGGTGGCGCGGGCGCTGGCCTTCCAGGCGGGGTGGGCGGTGGCGCTGCTGGCGGCGGGGCGGCTGGTGCAGTCCGTGGCGACGCGGAAGGTCGTGGTGCAGGGTGGCTGAGGACGGTACGCGGACCCACCGCTCGCGGCTGTCCGAGGGCCTGCGGGCGTACGGCCTGATCGCGGCGATGTGGGTACGCTCCACGCTCGCCTACCGGACGTCCTTCCTGCTGACGGCGTTCGGCAACTTCGCCGCCACTGGGCTGGACTTCCTGGCGATCCTGCTGATGTTCTCGCACATCACGGTCCTCGGCGGGTTCTCGCTGCCGGAGGTGGCGTTCCTGTACGGCACGTCCGGCGCGGCGCTGGGCCTGGCGGACCTGGTGCTGGGCAGCATGGACCGGCTCGGGGCGCGGGTCAGGGACGGCACGATGGACGTGCTGCTGGTGCGGCCCGTCCCGGTGTTCGCGCAGGTCGCCGCGGACCGGTTCGCGCTGCGCCGGCTCGGCCGGATTCTCCAGGCGGCGCTGGTGCTGGGCTGGGCGATGCCCCGGCTGGAGGTGGACTGGACACCGGGCAAGGTGCTGCTGGTGCCGCTCATGCTGCTGTGCGGCGCGGTGATCTTCGGAGCGGTCTTCACCATCGGTGCCGCGTTCCAGTTCGTCGCGCAGGACGCCGCCGAGGTGCAGAACTCGTTCACGTACGGCGGGCAGACGCTGCTTCAATACCCGCCCACCGTCTTCGCCAAGGACCTGGTGCGCGGCGTCACCTTCGTCGTCCCGCTCGCCTTCGTCAACTGGCTGCCCGCGCTGCGGCTGCTGGGCCGCGACGACCCGCTGGGCCTGCCGGGCTGGGTGGACTTCCTGGGGCCCGTGGTCGCGGCGGCGATGTGCGGACTGGCCTGGCTGGCCTGGCGGGCGGGCCTGCGCAACTATCGGAGCACGGGGAGCTGAGGGACGGTATGCGGAGCGGTACGGGGGATACGGTGCGCGACCCGGAGGAGACCGGGGCGGCGGTGTGCGGTCCGGAAGGGACCGGGGCGGCGGCGCGCGGCGGCGAGTCCGGCTTCATCGAACTGGACGGCGTGGAGAAGGTCTTCCACGTACGGCGCAAGGCGGGGCGGCTGCGGCGGGTGCGCGAGGAGGTGCGGGCCGTCGACGGCATCAGTTTCCGGGTGCCGCGCGGCGCGATGGTCGGCTACATCGGCCCGAACGGCGCGGGCAAGTCCACCACCGTCAAGATGCTCACCGGCATCCTGGTGCCCAGCGGCGGCCGGCTGCGGGTGGCGGGCATCGACCCGGCGCGGGAGCGGACCCGGCTCGCGCGCCGCGTCGGGGTGGTCTTCGGGCAGCGGACGACGCTGTGGTGGGACCTGCCGCTGCGGGACTCCTACGAGCTGGTGCGGCGGATGTACCGGATTCCGGAGGACGTATACCGCCGAAACCTGGAGCGCTGCGTCGAACTGCTCGACCTGGCAGCGCTGTTGCCGGTTCCGGTCCGGCAGCTCTCGCTCGGCCAGCGGATGCGCGGCGACATCGCGGCGGCGCTGCTGCACGACCCGGAGGTGCTCTACCTCGACGAGCCGACCATCGGCCTGGACGTCATCAGCAAGGCGAAGGTCCGCGGCTTCCTGCGCGAGGTGAACGCGGAGCAGGGCACCACCGTCCTGCTGACCACCCACGACCTCACCGACATCGAGCAGTTGTGCCGCCGGGTGATGGTCATCGACCACGGGCGGCTGGTGTACGACGGCGGTCTGGACGGGCTGCACGCGGTGGGGCGCAGCGAGCGGACGCTGGTGGTGGACCTGGAGCGGGCGCTGCCGCCGATCGAGGGCGTGCCCGGCGCCCGTACGGTCAAGGTCGAAGGCCCGCGGCAGTGGCTGGCGTTCCCGGCGGCACAGAGCGCGGCGCCGGTCGTCTCGGCGGTGGCGGAGCGGTATCCGCTGGTCGATCTGTCGGTGCGGGAACCGGACATCGAGGACGTCATCTCCCGGATGTACGCGGACAACGCGGCGCCATGAGGCATTAATCTGTCTGTATGACTGACGAACTCCCCGATCTGCGCGCTTCGGACGCCGACCGCGACCGGGTCGCCGGTATCCTGCGCGACGCGCTCGCCGAAGGCCGGCTGGCGATGGAGGAGTTCGACGAGCGGCTGACCGCGACGTACGAGGCGCGTACGGTCGGCGCGCTGCGGCCGCTGGTCGCCGACCTGCCGCAGACGTTCGACGGCGGGGTGCCGGACGCCCGGGCCGCCGGGTCCGGGCCGGCCGCCTGGCGGGAGCGGATCGGCGGCGAGCCGTCCTCCCGGGGGGCCTTCGCCTTCTGGAGCGGCTTCTCGCGCAAGGGGCGCTGGACGGCGCCGCGGACGTTCACCGCCGGGGTGTTCCAGGCGGGCGGCGAGATCGACCTGCGTGACGCGCACTTCGAGGCCGCCGAGATCACGGTGCGCTGCTTCGTGCTCATGGGCGGCATCGACGTCGTGGTGCCGCCGGGCGTCGAGGTGCAGGTGACCGGCTGGGGTTTCATGGGCGGCTTCGACAACGGCGACGGCGAGCCGGGGGACCCGGGCGCGCCCCGGGTGAAGATCACCGGGTTCGCGATGATGGGCGGCGTCGGGGTCCGGCGCAAGCTCTCCAAGCTGGAGAAACAGCGGATCAGGCGGGAGCGTGAGCGGCGCGCGGAGTCGGCGCTTCCGGGGGACGCGCGCGGGTACGAGGTGCCGGAGCGCCGGCGCAAGGAGCTGGACTGACGGCGCGTACGGGCACGGGCGCCCCGGCCTCACCGGTCTCCGGGTCCCCGGTCTCCCGGCCCCCGGCCTCACCGGCCTCCGGGCCCCCGGTCTCCGGTCTCCGGACCCCCGCACCCGCGTCCGCCTCACCGTGCAGCCCGCGCCGCTCCCTTGACCGCTTCCTGGTCCGCCTCCTCGACCGTTCCCTTGCCTGCTTCCTTGCCCGCTCCCTTGAGCTGCCGCAGGTCGACCGCGTCGGCCATCGCCCGGTAGCCCGCGTCGCTCGGGTGCAGACGGTCGCCCGAGTCGTAGGCGGGCCGCAGCCGCAGCGGGTGGTGCGGGTCGCGCAGCGCCTTGTCGAAGTCCGCGTACTGTCCGTAGACCTCTCCGGCGCGGATCTTCGCGTTGAGTTCCTGCCGTACGGCGTCGAGCTCCGGCCGGTAGCCGCGGTGGCCGCCGAACGGGGTGAGCGTGCTGCCGATGACCTGGATGTCCCGTTCCGCCGCCCGCCGCACGATCTCCCGCATCCCGTCCGCCAGTTTCTCCGCGTCCAGTTGGCGCGGTGACTTGAACAGGTCGTTGAGGCCGATCTCGACGACGACGGACCGCACCCCCGCACGCGACAGCACGTCGCGCTCCAGCCGGGACAGCACGCTCGGCCCGCCGCTGACCGACCAGCGGCTGCTGTCGGTCAGCAGGCGGTTGCCGCTGATGCCCTGGTTGAGGACGCCGTAGCGGGGCGCGCCGGGCTCGGTGCGCAGCCGGGCGGCGAGGAAGTCGGGCCAGCGGTGGTTGGTGTCCGGGGTGGAGGTGTTGCCGTCGGTGATCGAGTCGCCGACGGCAACGACGGCGCCGTCGGTGTGCGGGCCGAGGACGTCCACACCGGTCAGATAGCGCCAGGCGGTGACCTTCTGGGTGTAGGCGCCGCCGGCGGTGTCCGCGGCGCGGTCGCCGCGCGCCAGGTAGGACGTCTGGCGGGCGTGCGGGTGGTAGGTGACGGGCCCGGAGGGGGCCGGGGAGTAGGTGGTGACCAGGAGGTCGGCGGCGGCCGGGACGGTCAGCCGGACCGGGTCGCTGGTGACCGCGCCGCCGGCCGGGACGGTCACCGCGGGCCGCCCGGAGAAGGTCAGCCGGCGCATGGTGCCGGGCGTGGCCGCCGGGGCGCCGGGGGCGAAGGCGCGGGCGAGAGTGGCGTGGCCGACGGACAGCGGGCGGGTGCCGTAGAGGTTGGAGAGCTGGATACGGGCGTTGGTGCCGCCGATGCTGGTGTGCACCACGTTGCGTATGGAGGTGTCCGCGTAGCCGTCGAGCTTGCCGGGTTCGGCGGCCGCGGCGGCGGCCGACCACGTGCCGGCCCACCGTTCCGCCGAGGGCGGGCGGTCGTCTCCTGAGAGGCCCTGGGTGCCGCCACCGCCGGAGCTGAGGAGCACCGCAGCCACGGTGAGCACCAGCAGCACCGCCACACCGGCGATCAAGGGCAGCGGGCGGCCCACTGGAGTCGGCATGCGGGCACAGTCTCCTACGGCAGGCGGAGCGGCGTGCTCCGGGCGGGCACAGGGCAGCGTGAGATCAGCGGCGGCGCCGGGTTCCGGTCGGCTCTTTCATGCTGCCACGCGGTCCGGACGGCCCGGGTGGCGTCCTGGCGGCGCGCAGGGGAACTCGTGGTTCGCCTCCGGAGTAGGACACAGTTGAACGCACAGTCGGCATGAAGCAGGGCAGATGCCTGTACATACGGCGCTGACGGGTTCGAGCGGGTGGAGCGGATGGAACGGACGAAGACGGACGTGGTCCCCGGGGCGGATACGGGCGCGGGAGCGGACGGAACACCGCCGGACGGCGGGCGCGCGGGCACGGGCCGGTTCCGCGGCCCGGTACCGCCCGGCGGCTTCCCGCAGAGCCTTGCGGACAGCCCCGCGGACGCGGAGAAGCGGCGCGGCGTACGGCGCATGAAGACCCTGGCGACCGGTCTGCTGCTCGGGGTGGCCCTGGTGTACGCCCTCGCCACCTGGGCGAAGGCCGCCGGCGCGGGCGGCTGGGCGGGGTACGTGGCGGCGGCGGCCGAGGCGGGCATGGTCGGCGCGCTGGCCGACTGGTTCGCGGTCACCGCCCTGTTCAAGCGGCCGCTGGGGCTGCCCATCCCGCACACCGCGATCATCCCGACGAAGAAGGACCAGCTCGGGGTGAGCCTCGGCGAGTTCGTCGGCGAGAACTTCCTGTCCGGCGACGTCGTACGGCAGCGGCTGCGCAAGGTCGGCATCGGCCGGCGGCTGGGCGCCTGGCTCGCCGAACCGAAGAACGCCGACCGGGTGACGGCGGAGCTGTCCACCGCCCTGCGCGGCGCGCTGACCGTGCTGCGCGACTCCGACGTGCAGGCGGTGGTCGGCGAGGCGATCACCCGCCGCGCCGACGCGCAGGAGGTCGCGCCGGGCCTCGGCAAGATGCTGGAGAAGGTCGTCGCGGACGGCGGCCACCGCCGGGTCGTGGACCTGGTCTGCGTACGGGCGCACGACTGGCTGACCTCGCACAGCGACTCCGTGATGACGGCGGTCTCCGGCGGCGCCCCCGGCTGGACGCCGCGCTTCGTGGACCGCAAGGTCGGCGAGCGGGTCTACAAGGAGCTGCTGCGGTTCGTCACCGAGATGCGGGACATGCCGGAGCACCCGGCGCGCGGCGCGGTGGACCGTTTCCTCAAGGACTTCGCGGGCGACCTCCAGTCCGACACCGACACCCGGGAGCGGGTGGAGCGCCTGAAGTCGGAGGTGCTGGGGCGCGGCGAGGTGCAGGACCTGATCGCCTCCGCCTGGGGCTCCGTACGCACCATGATCGTGGCGGCCGCCGAGGACGAGAACAGCGAGCTGCGGCAGCGCACCCGGGCGGCACTGCTGTCGCTGGGCCAGCGGCTGGCCCGTGACGGGCGGCTCCAGAACAAGGTCGACGGCTGGCTGGAGGGCGCCGCGGTCTACGTCGTGACGACGTACCGCGCCGAGATCACGTCGCTGATCACCGACACCGTCGCGAGCTGGGACGCCGACCACACCTCGAAGAAGATCGAGGCGCACATCGGACGCGACCTCCAGTTCATCCGGATCAACGGCACGGTCGTCGGCGCCCTCGCCGGGCTGTGCATTTACGCGGTGTCGCGGGTGCTCGGGGGATAGGGGGTAGGGGGGTAGGAGGTAGGAGGTAGGGGACCGCGCGAGCGGCTGCCCGCCCGACACCGACGCACGGCGGCACGTCGTCACCGGGACCGTCCCTGAGGGTTACCCGGCGTACGTGCGCGTCGTCCACTCGTGAACGCTGGAGGAAGTACCCGGACCGCGTGGGACGTGGCACCTGGCCCCGCCTCAGACCGCACCGTCTATGGAAGTCTCCCGCCGCAGGCCCTACCGTGCAGCGCGTGCGCGGGTGGGAGCGGGTACCGGTGGTGGTGCAGGGGCAGCGGCGGCGACGGTCGCGCGCTGTGCGGGTGCTGTGGGTGGGCGCGGAGCTGGCGGTGACGTTCGGGGTGCTCGTCCTGCTGCTGGTTGTGCACCAGCTCTACTGGACGAACCGGCAGGCGCAGGCGGGCGCGCGCGACCAGGTGGCGCGGCTGGAACGGCAGTGGGACGCGCAGCACCCCACGTCCGCCGGGCCGCCGGCCACCGGAACGCCGCCCGCCGGACCGTCGCCCGGCCCGGCCGTCTCCACGGCGCCCGAGCGGCGCGGGGACCGTATGGGGCGGGAGTTCCGCAGCATCCTGGAGCAGGTCCCGCCGCCGCGCCCGCGCCGGGACGCCGCGTACGCGGTCCTGCGCATCCCGCGGCTCGGCCTCACCGTCCCCGTCGCCGAGGGCACCGGCAGGTCCGCCGTCCTGAACAAGGGCTACGCGGGTCACTACGCGCACACCGCGCAGCCCGGTGAGACGGGCAACTTCGCGCTCGCGGGGCACCGCAACACGCACGGCGAACCGTTCCGCTTCCTGAACCGGCTGCGGCCCGGCGACACGGTGGAGGTGATCACCGCGGCCGCCCGCTACACGTACGCGGTCGACCGGACCGTGCCGCGCACCACGCCCTCCGACGGCACGGTCATCGCCCCCGTCCCGTACAGCAGCGCCCACCCGTCCCTGCGCTACACCGAGCCGGGCTCCTACCTGACGCTGACGACCTGCACTCCCGAGTACTCCTCGGCGTACCGGCTGGTGGTGTGGGGCCGTCTGACGGGCGCGCTGCCCCGATAGGCTCTTCCGCTGTGCTGAAACGTCCCACGCTGCTGTGGCTCCTGGTCCCTCATGTGCTCTACCTCGGTGTGCTGCCGCTGGTG
This sequence comes from Streptomyces paromomycinus, assembly GCF_003865155.1. Classification (NCBI taxonomy): domain Bacteria; kingdom Bacillati; phylum Actinomycetota; class Actinomycetes; order Kitasatosporales; family Streptomycetaceae; genus Streptomyces; species Streptomyces paromomycinus. The sequence goes on from NZ_BHZD01000001.1 coordinate 6,170,341, forward strand.
AACCGCGTGACGCCGACCGTCCTCGGTCTGCCCTTCCTCGTCTTCTGGATGCTGCTCGCGACCCTGCTGACGCCCGCGTCGGTGTGGCTGGCCTGGCGCGGTGACCGGAAACGGGCCGCGCGGCGGGCCGCCGGGCGAGCGGGCGCCGCGGCCGGAGAGCGGGCCGGAGACGGGAGCGCGGCATGAACGCGACCATCGCCACCTCCATCTTCGCGGCGTTCATGGTGCTGACGCTGGCCCTGGGTCTGCTGGCGGTCCGCGGCGGCGCGCGCGGCAAGGGCGAGGGCGGGCTCGCCGAATGGTCGGTGGGCGGCCGCAGCCTCGGCACGGTCTTCATCTGGGTGCTGATGGCGGGCGAGAGCTACACCAGCTTCAGCTACCTGGGCGCGGCGGGCTGGGGCTACAACTTCGGCGCCCCGGTCCTCTACGTCCTCGCGTACATGTCCTGCGGCTACGCGCTCGGTTTCGTGGTCGGCCCGATGCTCTGGTCGTACGCCCGCCGGCACGGCCTGGTCGGCATCACCGACCTGGTCGCGCACCGCTACGGGCGGCGCTGGCTCGGCACGGCCGTGGCGGTCCTCGCCACCGTCTGCCTGCTGCCGTACATCCAGCTCCAGATCACCGGCATGGGCGTGGTCGTGACGACCATCTCCTACGGGGCGATCAGCCTGAACTGGGCCTACTTCATCGGCTTCGCGGTGACCACCCTCTTCGTCGTGGTCAGCGGGCTGCGCGGCAGCGCCTGGGTGTCCGTGCTGAAGGACATCCTGGTCATCGCGACGCTGGCGTTCCTCGCCGTGTACGTACCCCTGCACTACTTCGACGGGTACGGGCCCTTCCTGGACCGCATCGTGGCCGAGAAGCCGCAGTGGCTGACCTTCCCCGGCCACGAGTCGGGCGGCCTGGGCCAGGGCTGGTTCGTCACCACCTCCCTCCTGAACTCGCTGACCGTCGTCATCTTCCCGACGACCGTCGCGGGCTACCTGGGCGCGCGCAACGCCGACGCGCTGCGGCGCAACGCGGTGCTGCTGCCCTTCTACAACGTGCTGCTGTTCGTGCCGATGCTGCTGGGCATGGCGGCGCTGTTCGTGGTGCCGGGACTGACCGGCGCGGACTCCAATCTGGCGCTGTTCAGGCTGGTGGTGGACTCGCTGCCGGCCTGGCTGGTGGGCGTCACCGGCGTCGCCGCGGCGCTCTCCTCCATCGTGCCGATGGCCGTGTTCATGCTGGTCATCGGCACGATGTGGGGGAGGAGCGTACTGGGCGCGGTGCCCCGCCTGGCGAACCGCCAGAAGCTGTGGTCGCAGGTCGTCGTGGTGGTGGCGGGCGCGCTGGCGCTGCTGCTGACGTACACCGCGCCGAACACCCTCGTACGGCTCTCCCTCATCTCGTACGAGGGGATGGCGCAGCTGGTGCCGATGATTTTGCTGGGGCTGGTGTGGCGGCGGCTGACGCTGTACGGAGCCGTCACCGGCCTGCTGGCGGGCCTCGTGGTGGTCTGCGGACTGGTCTTCACCGAACACGATCCGGTGTGGGGCATGAACGCGGGGATCGTGGCGCTCGCGGTGAACCTGGTGGTGGCGCTGGCGGTGACCTGGCTGGGGCCGAAGCCCGTGGACGACCGGCCGGACGCCGAGGTGCTGGCGTCGGACCTGGATCCGGAGGACGGTCCCGAGGAGGCAGGGGGCGGCGCCGGCGGGCACGGCACCGGTGGGAACGGCGCCGGCGGGGACGGCACCGGCGGGGACGACGCGGCCGGGGACGGTGCGGCCGGGGTCAGCCCGTCGCCGGCGAGGTGATCTTCTTGCCCTCGGGGGAGACGGCGAACCAGGTGCCCATCTTTCCCTGCCCGTTCACGTCCCCGGGCTGCTGGTCGCCGCTGAAGGTGTAGACCGGCCAGCAGTCGACCGCCAGCTGCTTGCTGCCGTCGGGCCGGGTGACGGTGGTGATCAGCTTTTCGGGAACGCCTTCCAGCTTGCTCTTGTCGGCCGGGCCGACGGGTTTCCAGGTGTCCAGGCACGCGCCGTTGCAGCCGAACTTCATCGGCCAGGCGCTGTCCTTGTTGAACCGGTAGACCGTACGGCCCTCCTTGTCGACGAGCAGCTTGCCGAGCTTGGGCTGGTCGAAGACGGAGACGTCGGCGGCCGGCCCGGCGGTGGCCTTCTTGCCGTCGGGGGCGAACGCGTTCCAGGTGCCGCCGACGCCGTGGCCCTTGGTGTCGCCGGGCGCGGTGTCCTTGGCGTAGCGGTAGGCGGGCCAGCCGCCGATGGTGAGCTGCTTGGTGCCGTCGGCGCGGGTGACCGAACCGAGGGCGCTCGCGGCCATGCCGGAAGCGGCGGTGGCGTCGTCGGCGGGGACCGGGGGCCAGGTGGTCGCGCAGGTCCCGGAGCAGGCGGAGTTCGGCGGCTTGGCGGTGTCCTTGTCGAAGCGGTAGAGCGCCATGCCTTTGCTGTCGGTGACGACGGGGCCCAGTTCGGGGGACTGGCGCAGGGCGAGGGTCCGGGCAGGCGCGCCCTGGGCCGCGGGCCGGTTGCTGTCGCCCGTCGAGCCGTAGCCGTAACCGTCGCCGCCGGCCTGGCCCTTGTCCGCGCCGCTGTCGTCGCCGTAACCGCTGCCGCTGCCGCTGCCCGCCTGGACCTTGTCGTTGGCCACGGGCGCGGCGTCGGTGCGGTCACCGGAGCCGCAGGCGGTGGTGAGTGCCATGACGGCGGCGGCCGTTACCGCCAGGACGGCGTGGCGGCGCTGGGTGTTGGGGCGGGGGTGGGCATTGGGGCGAGGGTGGGCGTCGGGGTGCGGATGGGGGGTGTGCGGGTGGTCGGTGTGCGGGTGGGGCTGGGGGCTCATCGTTGTCTCCTTCGAGGGGACGAGGAATGGCGGGGTGTGTTGTCTGCGGGGGTACGGGGGGTGGGGAGCGGGTGTTCAGGCGGGGCGGAAGTTGTCATCGGCGGACGAAAGAGTGCGGAAGTGGTGTCCGTACGGCGGCAGTTCGGTGGCCGTCCGCTGTCCGCTGTCCGCCGTCCGCTATCCGTCGTCCGTCGTCGGTCGTCCGTCGTTCCTCGGTCGTCGGTCGTACGGGTCATTCGCCGTCCTGGACGCGCAGCGCGAGCGCCGGGCAGCGCCGTACCGCGAGCTGTGCGCGGCGGCGCATCCGGGCGGGCAGTGGCATCGCGGCCCGTTCCGGGTAGCCGTCGGGGCCCAGCCGGACCATGCCGGGCACGAGGTCGGCGCACAGGCCGTGGCCCTGGCACAGCGTCCAGTCGACGAGCAGCCGCTGTTCGGGCGCGTGCGGCCGGGCGGAGGTGGCTGCGGCGGCACGGTCGCCGGAGCGCCGTCGGTCGCTGGCTTGCGGCGCGCCCCCGACGCCGTACGCCGCTTCGCCGGGCACCGGCAGCGCGCCGAGCACCGGACGGCCGCACCCGGCGCCGCCGGCGTGCCCGGCGAACTCGTCGGGGAAGGCGGCCAGTGCCGAGGCGATGAAACGGGCGGTGCCGTCGGGATGACTGCACGCGCCGCGCTGTTCCACCGCGCGCATCCGGTCCCGTACGGCGTCCAGCGCGCGCTGTCCGCCACCGCCGACCGCCTGGCCGAGCGCGTCGGCGAGTGCGGGCAGCCCGAGGACGCAGGGCCCGCACTGGCCAGCCGATTCGGCGGCCATCCAGCGCGCGACCCGTACGGTCTCGCCTGCCGGGCAGGTTCCCTCCGGCAGCGGCAGCACCGCCCCCGCGCCGAGCACCGCGCCGTACGCGGCCAGGTCGTCGCGGCTGAGGAGGGCCGTACCGGCGGCGGACGGCGGCAGCCAGGTGCCGTGGTAGCCGCCGATCAGGACGCCCTGGCCGGGGCCGAGGCCGCACAGGGCCAGGACGCGGGCGAGCGGCACGCCGGTCGGCGCCTCCACGACCCGTTCGCCGGCCACGGTCAGCAGGACGGTGCCGGGTTCGGCGGGGTCGCCCGTGGCGCGGTAGCCCAGGGCGCCCAGCCGGGCGGCGACGGCGAGCTGGGCGTACGTCTCGGTGTTGGAGAGGAGGGTGGGCAGGCCGTGCAGGCCGCGTTCGCTGGAGCGGACCTTGCGGCCCGAGGGCAGGCCGGGCCCCCGGTTGAGGCTGTCGGTGAGCGCGGTGCCCTCGCCCGTGACGAAACGTTCCGCCAGTAGTTCGGCGCGTACCGGCGTGGACAGTGGCCCCCGTTCGGCGATCGCCCGGCGCACCGACCGGGCCACGTCCGCGCGGGTCACCCCGACCGCGATCTCCTCGGCGCCGAGCGCCCGCGCGGCCAGCAGCGCGCCGTCCAGCACCAGGTGCGGCGCGAACAGCAGAAGAACCGTGTCCTTGAGACAACCGGGCTCGCCTTCACTGCCGTTGACGACCACCGCGACCCGCCCGCCCGTACGGCGCCGCCCTTCCATGACGGCGCGCACCTTCCGCGCGAACGGAAAGCCCGCACCGCCACGCCCGCGCAGGCCGGTGTCCTCGGCCAGCGCCACCAGCTCACTCGCGGACAGAACGGGCGGGCTGCCGTGCCGGGCGAGATGGGCCACCCGGTCCAGGCGATCCGTCCGTCCCGGCCCGCCCACCCCTCTCGCCCCGTTCATCCCTTCCGATCCGTCCACCCCTTGCGTTCCGTCCACCCCTCCCGACCCGTCCAACCTGCCCAGCCCGTCCAGCCTGCCCAGACCGTCCACCCCGATCAGCCCGGCCAGCAGCCGAGGAGCTCCGAACACGGCCAGGCCGGGGACGGCCGGGCCGGGCGCTGAGGGGGCCGGGCAGTCGACGGGCACCTGCCCGACATCGGGGGCACACCCGACGGCGGGGCCGCAGCCGACGGCAGGCATCGGAATAGTGGTGGCCGACGCCAAGAACGTCATAGGGAACTCCCTTCACCCTGCGATACGTTGTGGTAACCGGGGGCCCACAGAAGCTGGCCCCGTATGCGCACCGTTCGCCCCCGCCGCCATACCGGCCATACCGGCGCACTCTCCGCACGCAGCCGTACGTCATGGACGGCCACCGCGTGAGTGCCGGGCCACCCGGTCCGGAGACCGGGGCCCGCCGGAATCCGCGCCCGGCGGCGGGCTGTACGGGGCCCGGCCCCGTCGCGGCGCCCGCAGTCGCAGTACGAGCACCACCGCGACCCCGGCGACGCACAGCATGTACCCGGTGGTCACCCAACCGGCGGCCGCACGCCCCGACTTCAGCCCGTGCACCAGCGCCGCGCACCAGGCCACGTACGCGCCCATGTGCAGCACCCGCCACCACCGCGACCCGCGGCGCGAGGTGAACGATCCGCGTACCGCGCCCGTCACCGCCGCCGCGAGGAAGAGATAGCCGGCCAGCGTGCCGAGCCCGATGAGCAGCGGACGCCCGTCGTCGGCGAACGGCACCGCGGCGGCCGTGCCGCTCGTCCGGCCGCGGGCGATCTTCACCCCGATGTGCAGGGCGAGGAACCCCAGCCCGGCGACGCCGGTGCCGCGGTGCACGGCCTGCGCGACCAGCCGGTGGCCGGAGTGCAGCAGCAGCCGGTCGGTGGCGGCCAGGCCCCACAGGACGGCGCCGGTGAGCGAGATCAGCGCGAGGACGCCCGCGCCGAAGTCCAGGAAGTCGAGCGCCCGCCGGGGGGCTCCGGCCTGGGTGGCCACGGCGAGGAAGAGCAGTACGACGGCGGGCAGCGCCGGGCGCAGGGCGGTCCGCAGACGGGATGCGGGCATCGGGCCTCCTTGATGCGGAGCGGGGGTACGGGAGTGGGGGAACGGGGCGGGGGAGGGCGGCGTCCCGGGATGGTGGCCGCGCGGCGGCATACGTACGCCGCGCGCTGGTTCCGGCGTCAGCCGCCGCTGTCGGCGACGGCCGCTTCCGGTAACGGTGACGGCCGGTTCCGTGTCGGCGACGGCCGGTTCCGGTACTCGGTGACGGCCGGTTCCGTGTCGGCGACGGCCGGTTTCGGTGACGGCCGCCGCTATCGGCGCAAGGCGTGGCCCGGGTCGGGCCGCCGGGGATACGGGGATATTCGCCGCGGTTTATGCGCGGTGTCCCGCCGGGACGCGGAAAGGTGTGCGCCAAAGGCGGTGCTCCGGGGTGAGCAGCAGCATCACGGAACGCCGACGGAGCGTCCTCCGGTTTATCGCGCTGTGACAAATTCCTGCACCGGCATCGAAGTTACGCGTGGTAACTCCGGATGGTGCCCCCTCAAGCACGACCACCGCTCGAAGCGCCACCGGACGCCGCGCCGCCGCACGCGGCACCACCGTACGAAGTGCCGTCGCACGATGCGCTCGCCGCCCACGGCGCTTCCGAGCAGCAGGGCCGAACCCCCCTCCGCATCACGCCAGGAACGAGGTAGCGATGTGTGATCTCCTGAACCGCATATGGTCACGCCCCCGTGGCGAATGGACCCGCGTGCTGAGAAAGGAACTCCCGGCGCTCGCCGAGAAGGTGACCGAGGAGCTGCGGAGCGGATTTCCCGCCTTTGCCGCACTGCTCGCGGAAACGGGTGCCGTCGCAGAGGCCCGCCGGGCCGTGGAACAGGCCATGCTGGTGGCGCTCGGCTACCAGGAAAGCGCGGAGCGCGTCCGCCGGCCCAAGGACCTCGTCGTCACTCCGCTCCCGACGGCACCGGCCCGCCGGGAGGTGTTCGCCGCCCTCACCGGGGCCAAGGACGTCTCCGACGTCGCCCTCGCCGAAGTGGCCCGCTGCGCCGGCTGGCCCGTACCGGCATACGTCCAGGCCGTCGCGCTCGCCTCGCCCGCCGAAGCCCCCCAGTTGGCCGCAGCCCTCGGTGACGCCCTCATCGGCACCGTCGACGGTGACACCTGCCTGCTCGTCCCCGACCCAGGGACGCAGACCCGTGCCCGTCTGGAGGCCGCCCTCAGGGGCCGGGCGGCGGCCGTCGGCCATGCCGTGCCGGCGGGCGACACCGCTTCCTCGCTGCGCTGGGCCCGCGCCCTGCTCGCCCTGTCCCCCGGCCGCGGCGGCCCCGACACCCGACCGGCCTTCGTGGACGATCACCTCTCCGCCCTGCTCCTCCTCCAGGACGAGTCGCTGGCCACAGCGCTCTCCGCACGCTGGCTGAGCCCCCTCGACGACCTGACGCCACGCCAGAGCGAGCGCCTGGAGGTCACCTTGCTCGCCTGGCTGGAGAGCGGCGGAGCACCCGAGGCGGCCCGGGTGCTCCAGGTGCACCCGCAGACCGTGCGCTACCGCCTGCGGCAGATCGAGAAGCTCTTCGGGCCCGCGCTGCGCGACCCTCGGACCCGCTTCGAACTGGAGATGGCGCTGCGCAGCCGCCGCCTGATGGCCCACGTACGGCGCTACCGCTCGCGGGCCGGCCGCCGGGCCCGGGCCGTCGCCTCCACCATCCGGCCGCTGGGCATGGCCAGGGAAGCCCGGGTCAACGGGCTGTGACCGGCGCACCATGACCGCGGCGGCCCCGGGCTCCCCTCCGGGGCCGCCGCCCTGCCCGGCAGCCCTGCCGCTACCCTGGGGCGCAAGCAGGCCGGACGAACCGTGGCCTGCCGTATGCCGTATGCCGTAGGCCGTACGGACCGGGGGAGGGGGTGAGCACATGCGGCGTTTCGCCGACGCCTGGCGGTTGTACGTGGGCGCGCTCTTCTTCCTGCTCTCCGGGTTCGCGCTCGCCCAGAGCGGTCTGACCTCGACGCTCGCCGCCGCCGCGACCACCGCCGCCGTACTGCTGCTGTGCCGCGCCTTCCTGGCCGCCGCGCTCGCCCGGCCCGAACCGCCGGGCCGGGTCCGTACCGCCATCCGCGACCGGGAACGCCGTACGGCCTTCCTGCCGCAACGCGATCCCGACGCCGCGGGCCGCCCGCGGCCCAGGGCACCCGGCCGTCCCCTCCCGACGGCCGCGTAGGCGCCTTCCCCCTCGCACTCCGCGGAGGCCCCGGCCCCGCGCGGCTCGTCACGCCGAAATCCTCTTCCGGCACGACGAGACCCCGTGGAGGGCTCACCCATGTCCGTTTTCGCCACCCTGGGCGGCGCGCTGTCCCAGGCCGCCGACCTCATCGAACCGCTCTTCGGCGCCTCGGCGACCGCCGCCGCGATCATCCTCTGCACCCTGTGCGTACGCGCCGCACTGCACCCGCTCGCCCGCGTCGCCGCCCGCGGCGAGAAGACCCGTTCCGCGCACGCTCCGCGCCTCGCCGAGCTGCGCCGTACGTACGCCAAGGACCCGCAGCGCCTACGGGAGGAGACCGCCGCCCTCTACGCCGAGACCGGCTCCTCGCCACTGGCCGGCTGCCTGCCGGCGCTGCTGCAACTGCCCGTCTTCTTCGTCATGTACCACCTGTTCACCAGCGACGGCAGTGGCCTGCTCGCGCACACGCTGCTGGGCGCGCCGCTCGGCGGGCACTGGACGCAGGCCCTCGCGGACGGCGGTCCGGTCGGGCCGCACGGGCTGGTCTACCTCGCGCTGTTCGCGCTGGCCGCCGCCGTCGCCACCTGGAACTACCTGCGGGCCCGTACGACGATGGCGCGGAACGTGGCGTCGGGCGCGGCCCTCGGCCAGGCGGGTAGGGCTGACGGCGGTCCGGCTGACGGCGGTCCGGCCGACGGCGGGGCGGTGCCCGGCCTCGCCGCCATGACGAAGGCGATGCCGCTGCTGTCCTTCGGGACGCTGGTCAGCATCGCGGTGCTGCCGCTGGCGGCCGCGCTCTACCTGGTGACGACCACGGCGTGGACGGCGTGCGAGCGGGCGCTGCTGTACCGGGGCCGGGACCGGGACGACCAGGGCGGCGACAGCCAGGACAGCCAGGACGGCGACGGCCTCGACAGCCAGAGCGGCGACGGCCAGGACAGCCAGGTCGGCGACGGTCAGGACAGCCGGAACAGCGGCACGGCCCCCGTCCGTACCACCGGGTAACGGTCCAGTACGTGAACCGGGTCTTGCGGGGCGGACGCCGTTCTTGGACGATCGTCCGAATCGCTCGATGGCCGTCCCCATCGGCCGGTCCGGGAGAGCCCTCCCGGACCGACCCTTCGACCACGGGAGTTGTACCGATGAAGCTGTTGCGTGTCGGTCCGGTGGGGGCGGAACGCCCGGCGCTGCTCGACGAGGAAGGCGTACTGCGCGATCTGTCGTCGCTGGTCACGGACGTCGACGGGGCGCTGCTCGGGGACAGCCCGGCGCTCGACCGGATACGGGCGGCGGCCGCCGCCGGGGTGCTGCCGCGCCTGGACCCGGCCGGTCTGCGCACCGGGCCGCCGGTCGCCCGGATCGGCAAGATCGTGTGCATCGGGCTGAACTACCACGACCACGCGCGCGAGACCGGCGCCACCGTACCGGCCGAGCCGATCGTCTTCATGAAGGCGCCGGACACGGTCGTCGGGCCCGACGACACGGTGCTGGTACCGCGCGGCAGCGTGAAGACGGACTGGGAGGCCGAACTGGCCGTCGTCATCGGCCGTACCGCGCGCTACCTGGAGACCGACGACGAGGCCCGCGCCGCCGTAGCCGGGTACACGATCGCGCACGACGTCTCCGAACGGGAGTTCCAGATCGAGCGCGGTGGCCAGTGGGACAAGGGCAAGAACTGCGAGACGTTCAACCCGCTGGGCCCGTGGCTGGTGACGGCGGACGAGGTGCCGGACCCGCAGGCGCTGGGCGTACGGCTGTGGGTCAACGGCACGCTGCGGCAGGACGGCACGACCGCCGAGCAGATCTTCCCGGTGGCCGAAGTGGTCCGTTACGTGAGCCGCTTCATGACCCTGTACCCGGGCGACGTCATCAACACCGGCACTCCGGCGGGCGTGGCGATGGGCTGCCCGGAGCCCAAGCCGTACCTGCGCGCCGGTGACGTGGTGGAGCTGGAGATCGACGGCCTGGGGCGGCAGCGGCAGGAGCTCAAGGGAGCCTGACGGGTTATCAGGCGCGCGGTCCTGCCCGGGGTGGGCGGCCGGTGGCCGGTGGCCGGTGGCCGGTGGTCGGTGGTCGGTGGTCGGCTGTCGGCTGGACAGGGGGACTCGCCGTACGGGTGCGCGAACGGTCCCGCTGCCCGGCCGCTCCGCGCACATAGTGCCCGTATGCCTGCAAAAAAGACAAAACGGACCCACGTGGTGGGGGCTGCCGCACTGGGAGCCGTGGCCGCCGTGCTCCTCGGCCTGTTCGCGGCGTTCGGCTTCGCGGCCCCGCTGCCCGGCGGCCTCGGCCCGTGCCTGGGGAGCCAGTGCCCGTCCTCGTACGCCGATCCGAACAACGGACCGGTGGCCGGACGGGACGAGAATCTCAACATCTTCGTCGGCGGGGACTTCCGCGTCGGCGGCTCGGCCGCCGAGGCCGAAGGCAAGATCGTCACCCTCGGCGGCTTCGAGATGAACAAGACCGGCGGCTCCAGCGTCTACAACGTCGGTGTCGTCGGCGTCGGCTCCCGGGTGCCCCCGCCCAACGGCTCCGACTTCCTGACCGTGGGCGGTGACGTCACCATCGCGCCCGGACAGCGGCTGCTCGCCGAGGAAGGCAGTACCCACGGCGTCGTCGCGTACGAAGGCAGGCTGACCGGCACCGTGATCCCCCAGTCGGACCAGCGGCCGGGCGCCGCCGATCCGTACCGCGCACTGGTGCCCGACCTCACGGCGGCCAGCCAGTGCTACGCCCGGACCGGCGACGGGCCGCGGCCCGCGACCGGCACCGCCGTCAACCAGGGTTACTCGACGGTCTTCACCGGCGACGGGACCTCCGCCCTCCAGGTCTTCAACGTCGACTTCGACCTGGTGGGCCGCAACGGCGGCGCGCAGGGCATCACCTTCCAGAACATCCCGGCCGGCGCGACCGTGCTGGTCAACCTGGTCGGCGACGCCCGCACCGTCAACACCTACATCGGCCACGACCTCCAGCCTCCCGGCATCCGCGAGCGGCTGCTGTGGAACTTCCCGGACGCGAACACGGTGGAGTTCAAGGGTGGCGCGCAGTTCCAGGGGAGTGTGCTGGTCGGCAGGCAGGGCAGTACGACGACGGTCTCGGTGCCGGGGATGAACGGCCGGTTCTTCACGGTCGGTTCGCTGGTGCACACCTCGACGTCCGGTGCGGAGCTGCACAACTACCCGTTCAACGGGGACCTGCCGGACTGCCGCGCACCGAGCCCGAGCCCGACGCCTACGCCGACACCTACTCCGACGCCTACGCCGACACCGACGGATCCGTCGCCGAGTCCGACGGATCCGAGTCCGTCGCCGACCGAGCCGAGCCCGTCTCCGACCGACCCGAGCCCGTCGCCGACGGACGAGCCGTCACCGTCGCCGACGGATGAGCCGTCCCCCACGGACGAGCCGTCGCCGACCGATGAACCGTCACCGAGCCCGACGGACCCGAGCCCGTCGCCGACCGAGCCGAGCCCGTCGCCCACGGACGAGCCGTCGCCGTCGCCGACCGACGAGCCGTCGCCCACGCCTACGGAGCCGAGTCCGACCCCGACGGAGCCGACTCCGACCCCCACCCCCACGGAGCCGAGCCCGTCCCCGACGCCCACCGAGCCGAGGCCCACGCCCACCGAGCCGAGGCCGACGCCGACCGATCCGACGCCCACGCAGACCCCCACCCCCACCCCCACGGAGCCGACCCGGCCGCCGTCGCCGACTCCTCCGGAGCCGACCCCGGAACCGACCGGGCCGACCGCACCTCCGTCACCGACCGCCCCCACCCCGGAGCCCACGGCCCCCACCCCGGAGCCCACCGAGCCGACCCCGGAACCCACCGAACCCACCCCGGAACCGTCACCGACCACCCCGACCCCCACCCCGACCCCCACCCCCACCCCCACCCCCACGGACTCCTCCTCCGTCGGCCCGGTGCCCAGCCCTGGGCCGACGGATGACGGGGACCAGCTGGCGCACAGCGGCAGCAGTACCTTCCAGGATCCGCTGTTCATCGGGGCGGCAGCGGCCGCCGTCGTCAGCGGTGCGGTGCTCGTACTGATCATCCGCACCCGCCGCCGCCGCTCCGGCAGCTGACCTCCGGGTCAGCCCGCCGGCTGCTGCTCGATGTAGCGCCCCAGGGCGTCGACCACCAGCGCGTGGTCGTCGCCCTGGGGGAGGCCGGAGACCGCGACGGTGCCGACGACGCCGGTACCGCGCAGCCGTACGGGGAAGGCGCCGCCGTGCGCGGCGTAGCGGTCCGGGTCGAGACGGGACGATTCTTCGAACGTCCGGCCCTTGGCGCGGAAGCGGGCGCCGACGAGGTACGAGGACTCCGCGTACCGCTCGACGACGCGGCGCTTGCGCTCGATCCACGCGTCGTTGTCGGCCGACGTGCCCGGCAGCGCGCAGTGGAACAGCTGCTGCGCGCCGCGCCGGATGTCCACCGTCACGGCCGCGCCGCGCTCGCGCGCCAGGTCCGCCAGCAGGCAGCCCAGCCGCCAGGCGTCCTCGTTGCCGAAGCGGTCCAGGACCAGGCGGCGCTCCTGCTCCTCCAGTTCGCGGACCTGGTGGCGGGCCGCCTCGCGCTCGTCCAGGCCGTTCAGCACTCCGGTGCCACCCGTGTGGCCCGTGCCGTTCCCGTTCACCGTGCCGCTCATGCCGACTCCTCGATCCGGACCGCGCGGCCCTCGGCCGCCGATGTCTTCGCCGCTTCCAGGACGCGCAGGGCGGCCGCCGCCTCCCTGGCGCTCACCGGCGGTTCGCCCCCGGTGCGCAGTGCTTCCGCGACGGCGGCGTAGTACGCGGGGTAGTCACCGGACAGGGTCGGTACGGGGTCGCCGCCGCCGGTCAGCGGGGATTCCCCGGCGCCGATCCGGCCCCACGCCGACTCCGGCTCCGTACCCCAGCCGTCCGGGTCGTCACCCGGCCGCCGTCCCTCGCGCAGGGCGGCTTCCTGCGGGTCCAGGCCGTACTTCACGTAACCCGCGCGGCTGCCCAGCACCCGGAAGCGCGGGCCGAGCTGGGCGGTGGTCGCGCTGACCCACAGGTGGGAGCGGACGCCGCTGGCGTGGGTGAGGGCGAGGAACGTGTCGTCGTCGGCCTCCGCGCCCGGGCGGCGTACGTCGGACTCGGCGTAGACCAGGGTGACCGGCCCGGACAGGGCGAGTGCCTGGTCGACGACGTGGCTGCCCAGGTCGTACAGCAGGCCGCCGAGCTCCGCCGGGTCGCCGGACTCGCGCCAGCCGCCCTTCGGCTTCGGCCGCCAGCGTTCGAAACGCGACTCGAAGCGCTGCACCTCGCCGAGCGCGCCCTCGGTGACCAGCTTGCGCACCGTACGGAAGTCGTTGTCCCAGCGGCGGTTCTGGAAGACGGAGAGCAGCAGGCCGCACTCGTCCGCCAGGGCGGCCAGCCCGTCGGCCTCGGCGGCGGTCCCGGCGAGCGGCTTGTCGACGACGACCGGCAGCCCGGCGCGCAGCGCGGCTTCGGCGAGCGCGACGTGCGTCTTGTTGGGGGACGCGATGACGACGAGGTCCAGTTCGCCGGCGCGGTCCAGCACCTCGTCGGGGGTGGCGACCGTACGGACCCGCGGATGTTCGGCGCGGGCCTGCGCCTGCCGGTCCGGGCTGCCGGTGGAGACGGTGTCCAGCACCAGGCCGTCGGTGGCGGCGATCAGCGGGGCGTGGAAGACCGAGCCGGCCAGGCCGTAGCCGATGAGGCCGACGCGGAGGGGTGTGCCGGGGGAGTCGTTCATGGCGTCCACTTAAGCAACGCTGTTGCCAAAGTGCAAGCAATGCGGACAATGGACGGGTGACCAGCAACGACCCTGAGGAACGTGTCGCTGCGGACGCCCCCGCACCGGCCTCGGCGCCACCCGGAGCCCCGGCCTCGGCGCCGTCCTCCGCCTCGTCCTCCCCGCCGCCCGGCGCCCCGGCTTCCGCGCCGCCCGGCGGCGGGGCCGGCCTGCCCGCCCTGCGCGGCCACAACGCCGCTCTGGTGCTGGGCCTGCTGCGGTCGGCGGGGCCGGCGGGCGTCAGCAGGCTGGAGCTCGCCGCGCACACCGGTCTGACCCCGCAGGCCGTCAGCAAGATCACCGCCCGGCTGCGGGCCGACGGCCTGGCGGCCGAGGCGGGCCGGCGCGCCTCCACGGGCGGCAAGCCGCGTACGGTGCTGTGCCTGGTGCCCGAGGCCCGGTACGCGATCGGCCTGCACCTGGACCGCGACGAGCTGACCGCCGTCCTCACCGACCTCGCGGGCCGCACCGTCGCGGAGCGCACCGCCCCGCTCGACTTCGGCGCGGGCGCGCCCGCCGTGCTCGACACGGTGGCCGGGCAGCTTGCCGCGCTGCCGGACGAGGCCCGCTCGCCCCGCGTCCTGGGCGTCGGCGCCGCCTGCCCGGGGCCGCTGGACCACACGGCCGGGGTACTGCGCCGGGTCACCGGCTTCCCGGCCTGGGACGGCTTCCCGCTGCGCGCCGCGCTCGCCGGACGGCTCGGCCTCCCCGTCGTCCTCGACAAGGACACCAACGCCGCGGCGCTCGGCCTCGCCCAGCGCGAACCGGACGGCCGGGGCTCGTTCGGCTACCTCCACCTCGGTACGGGCCTGGGCGCCGGCCTGGTGCTCGGCGGCGCGCTGTACCGGGGGGCCAGGACCGGCGCGGGGGAGTTCGGCCACCAGGTGCTGCAACTGGACGGGCCGCGCTGCGGCTGCGGCAAGCGCGGCTGCGTCGAGGCCCTGTGCCTCGACAGCGCGGCGCGCGGCGAGCCCGCCGAGGCGGCGCGCATCCTGGGCACCGCCGCGGCCAACCTCGTGGAACTCCTCGACATCGACCGGGTCCTGCTCGGCGGCCGTACGGTGCTGGCGCGTCCCGGCACGTACGTACGCGGCGTGGCCGAAGCTCTCGCCGAACAGGCCCGCGTGCGCGGCGACGGCCGTACGTCCGCGGTCCCCGTGGAGCTGGCCGAGGGCGGCGCGCGAGCGGTCGCGGACGGCGCGGCGCACCTCGTCCTGGCCCCGCTCTTCGGCGCGCCGGGGGCACCGTTCGGCGCCGCTACGGCCACCGGACTGCGCTGAACGCGCGGCATTCGGGCGATCGGTGCGCCGCACCGGGGCGTCGGTGCCCCGGCGGCGGGCCCGCATGGCAAGGTCCGGAACCGACCGGTCATACGAGCGGCCTGGTGTGGTCCCATCGCCTGAGCCGAGCGAGCAGGAGCGTCCGTCATGCCCGTGCGTCCGCCCCGCGCACTGCTGCGCGCCACCCTCCCGACGGCTTTGCTGGCCGCGACCCTGGTGACCGCGACCCTCCCGGCCGCCGGTCCACCGGCCCACGCCGGTCCACCGGCCCACGCCGGTCCACCGGCCCACGCCGGTCCACCGGCCCACGCCGGTCCACCGGCCCACGCCGGCCCACCGGCTCACACCGTGCCTTCGGTCCGCGCCGCCCCGGCCGCCGTCCTCGCGGACTTCGCTCCTGCTTCTGCTCCTGCTCCTGCCGCTGCCGCCTACGGGGCCACCCCCGGACCCGCGACGCGGGACGAGCCCCCACCCCGTCTCGCCGACACCAGTTCACCAGGAGTGCCCCGCATCGGAGCCGCCGCCTTGGTACTCCTGTCGGCCGGCGCGCTCCTCGTGGCGACGGCCCGCCGCCTCCGCCGACGCTGAAGCCATCGACGCCGAAGCCATCGACGTCGAAGCCGCCGACGTCGAAGCCATCGACGTCGAAGCCGCCGACGCCGAACCCGCCGACCCGCCCTGCGAGAAGGGTGCGAGGATCGGCCGGTGGACTACCCGAACGGCCAGGAACCTGGCGCACCGATCCGCTCCGGCATTCCCGAGCACGGACGCATCCCCAAGTACTACGCGGCGAAGGTCCGGATCGAAGCGCTCCTCGCCGAACTGGGCGAGGGCGAGGCGCTGCCCACCGAACGCGACCTGGCCCTGCGCTTCGAGGTCTCCCGCGAAACTCTGCGCCTGGCGCTGCGCGAACTCCACCTGGAGGGACGGCTGCGGCGCCTCGGCCGGGGCACGGTCGTGGCGAGCCCCAAGCTGGAGCAGCCACTGTCCCTGGCGAGTTACACCGAGGGTGTACGGAAGCAGGGCCGCCGGCCGGGCCGTCATCTCGTCGGCCTGGACCGCTTTCCCGCGCAGCCGAGGCTGGCCGGGGAACTGGGCCTGCAAGTGGGCGACGAGGTGTGGCACTTGGAGCGGGTGCTGCTGGCGGACGAGGAACGGGTGGGGCTGGAGAGCACGTACGTGGCCGTGGCACGCGTACCGCACCTGGACACGGAGTTCGAGCCCGACTCCTCCTTCTACGCCTACCTCCACGAGCACCTGGGCATCGGCTTCGGCAACGCGGACGAGCGCCTGGAAACCGTACTGGCCACCCCACGCGAGGCCCTGCTGATCGGCACACCGGGCGCCCTCCCGATGCTGCTGATCCACCGCCTCTCCCGCGACACCCGGGGCGTACCGCTGGAGCGGGTGCGGTCCCTCTACCGGGGCGACCGCTTCTCGTTCACGACCCATCTGGGCGACTGACGGCAGCCGGATTCCCGGCCAACAGTCCCGCCCGCCTCAGCCCCGGAAGATGCTCATTCCCGTTCCCGGTGCTGTTCCTTCCGGAACCGGGTTGCCTTCGGGGCCGGCGGTAGGGACCTCCGGGGTGATCGGGAATTCGGCTTCGCGGTGCAACAGCAGCACTCTGTCGTGCTCCCAGACCCGGCGGTATCCGTGTTTCAACAGAAAATCGGCGTACGCCTGCTCCTGGGCGACCGAAGTGAAGGGGAACGAGACGGCGCCGAACTGGAGCAGCACGTAATCCGCGCCGCGCGGAACCGTGTCCGCCAGCACCACGGGGCCACGGGCGGTCAGGTGCGGCGCGATGATGTTGTCCACCTCCGCTGAAGCCCCGGCGGGAATCATCCGCGCCGCTTCGCGCAGGGCGCGAGTGTGCGGGGCGGGCGTCCAGTAGGTGGGGTGGGGAAGGACGAACAAGCCGAAGGGGACGGCGATGACCAGGGTCAAAAATCCGGCGCCCGGCCCCCACCACCGCACGGCCCAGCTCGTACTGCGGCTTCTGCGGCTCCTCCGACTCCTGCGGATTTCGCGCATTTCCGGACCGCTCGTGCGGCTCCGACGGTAGAGCCTTCCCGACACTTCCACTGCGGCCGTGAGCAGGACCGGCCAGAGGAAGGCGTCGTAGTGGTACAGGACCGTCCAGTGGTTCGACGTCTCGGACAGGATGCGCTCTGCCACCAGAGGCAGCGCGCACCACGCCGTCGCCGACCCCAGCGGCAGGAACAGCAAGGTGCCGAACAGCCACAGGACCAGCGTGATTTTCACCGTCGGTGCGGTGGCCACACCGAACAGAATCCAGGGTTCCGCCACGATGCGCAGCAGGGCGGCGCCGAAATCGGGACCCAGTTGACCGTAGCTCCAGTAGAACCCCGGAGTTCCTCCCATCATCGGGAGCAGCCACTTGATGGTCACGAGGGAGGCCGCAGGGCCCAGGACGAACAGGGCCGCCCCGGTCGCGATGCCTGCCCGGCCTTTTACGCCGCCGCGTCGGCTGCGGTAGGCCAGCACCGCGCCGTGGACGCCGACCACCAGGCCCAGGTCTTCCTTGGTGCAGCACAGCAATCCGGCGTACACCAGTACAGCTCCGTAGCGCCGGCGCATTCCCCGCTCCAGCAGGAGCAGCAGCAAGGGAACGGCGAACGCGACCTCGTGGAAACCGCGGCGGGACGCCGTCATCAGCGGCCACCCCAGCGCGTACGCCGCACCGGCGAGATGCGCGGCCCGGGCGACGACCGGGGACGGTGCGCTCTCGAAACAGCTCTCCGCGATGCGCCGGACCACGGGGACTCCGGCGGCGAAGAGCGCCGCTTCGGCGATCAGGAGTACGCGCGGGTCGTCCCAGATCCAGTAAAGGGGAGCGAGGAGCGCCAGTACGGGGGAGAAGTGGTCTCCCAGTATGGAGAAGTCCGGCGGGAAACCATGGTGGGTGCTCTTCAGTTCCGATGCGGGTAATCGGAAGCCGGAGTAGTTGCGGATTGCTTGGTCGAAGATCCCCAGGTCGAAACCGCCCAGATTTCCCGCACTCCACTGCTGCAGGCCCAGAGTCAAGGAGATGGCGAAGCAGAGGGCGGTCCATAGACGGGTGCGGCGAATCGAAAGGTATTCCGAGACTCCTTCGGTGCGCCTGTCGAACGCTGTGCGTGAAGGCGACGGGGGAGCTGTGAGCTCGGCACGGCGGCCGCTTTCCCAGGATTCTGTGTGATGAGTTGTCGGCACGCCTGTTCCCCTCGATCGGCAGAAGGATGCCGATCGGAAGTCTTCTTCCATGTGCTTGTCTGCGGAGAGAAACACGCACGGGGTAGGCGCGATCAAACACGTGTGGCTGCCCGTGAGCGAAGCCGGAGAGCGGAACACCCCCTGATAGTCACGAAACGATAACGGGTCTAGGCCAAGATTGAGTCCCCGTTCACCCCGGCGTCGCCTCCCGGCCCGCCCCGGGCCACCCGGCCCCGCGAACGTTCCCGGCATGCGAGTCATAGTTGTCGGAGCCGGGGTGCTGGGGACCATGCACGCCTGGGAAGCGGTCGGGCGCGGGCACGAGGTCGTGCACATCGAGCGGGAGGCCGAGGCGCGGGGCGCCTCGGTGCGGAACTTCGGGCTGGTCTGGGTCGGCGGGCGGGCCGGTGGAGCGGAGCTGGAGACGGCGCTGCGGGCGCGGGAGTTGTGGGAGGACATCGGAGCGCGGGTCCCAGGCCTCGGGTTCCGGGCGAACGGTTCACTGACCGTCGTACGGGACGAGGCGGAGCGCGCCGTCGCGGAGGCCGCCCTGCGCCGCCCGGACGCCGCGTCCCGGGGCTTCAAGCTGCTCGACGCCGACGAGGTGCGGGACGTGAACCCTGCCCTGCGGGGCGAGTTCGCCGGCGCGCTGTGGTGTGAGCGTGATGCCGCCGTGGAACCGCGTACCGCCCAGCGCGCGCTGCGCGAGGCGCTGACGGCGTCCGGGCGTTACACCTTTCTGGCGGGTCGTGAAGTACGCGAGGTCGTTGGTGCACGCGCTGTCCGCGACGACCACGGTGACCTGCACGAAGGGGACGCCGTCGTGCTCTGCACCGGCGCCTGGCTCGGCGGTCTGGTGCGGGAGCTGGTGCCCGACCTGCCGGTGCGCCGCGTCCGGCTCCAGATGATGCAGACCGCGCCGCTCGGCGAGGCCCTGACCACCTCGGTCGCGGATGCGGACAGCTTCCGCTACTACCCGGCTTACGACGGGCCCGAGTTGGACGAGTGGGCGGCGGCGCGGCCGCAGGCGCCCGTGGCGGCCGAGCACCGGATGCAGCTGCTGATGGTGCAGCGCGCGGACGGCGGACTGACCATCGGTGACACGCATGAGTACGACGCGCCGTTCGGGTTCGATGTCGTCGAGGACCCGTACGAGCACCTGGCCGGGGTCGTCGAGGGCCTGCTCGGGCGTCCGCTGCCCGCCGTGCGCCGCCGCTGGGCCGGGGTGTACGCGCAGTGCACGGACACCTCGCGCGTCGTGCACCGGCAGCAGGTGCGCGACGGCGTCTGGCTGGTCACCGGGCCCGGCGGGCGCGGCATGACCTGCTCCCCGGCGCTGGCCGAGGAGACCGCGAACGAGATCGGGTGGTGAGGGTGATGACGGTGGACGACACGGAACGGGCACGGATCTCGCTGGTCGTGCTCGACATGGCGGGCACGACGGTGGCCGACGGCGGGCTGGTCGAGCAGGCGTTCAGCGTGGCGGCCGGGCGGCTCGGCGTCGTACCGGGCAGCGCCGAGCACGAGAAGCACCTGGCGTACGTCCGCGCCACCATGGGCGAGTCGAAGATCTCCGTCTTCCGGCACCTGTTCGGCGACGAGGAGCGGGCGCGGCGCGCCAACAGCGCCTTCGAGGAGGCGTACGGGGAACTGGTCGACGGCGGGCGGATCGCGCCCCTGCCCGGCGCCCGGGAGGCCGTCGAGGCCCTTCAGGACGCGGGCCGCACGGTCGTGCTGAGCACCGGATTCGCACGGGTCACCCAGGACGCCATCCTGGACGCGCTGGGCTGGCGGGACCTGGTGACGCTGACCCTGTGCCCCGCCGACGCGGGCGGGCGCGGGCGGCCGTACCCGGACATGGTGCTGGCCGCGCTGCTGCGGACCGGCGCCGCCGACTCCGTGCAGCAGATCGCGGTCGCCGGTGACACCTCGTACGACATGCGCTCCGGCCGCCGGGCGGGTGCCTCGGTCGTGGCCGGGGTCCTGACCGGCGCCCATGACGAAGCGGCGCTGCGCGGCGCGGGCGCCACGCACGTCCTCGGCTCGGTGGCCGGACTGCCCGCACTGCTCGACGGCGGAGAGGAACCGCAGAGCGGCGGCCGGGAGCGGCAGAGCGGCGGCCGGTGGCCGGAGCGTCCTGTATGAGTGCCGCCATCGGTACCCGCGACGGCGCGCCCACGGCCCCCACGGCCCCCGTTTCCACACCTGCCCCCGCCCCCTCCGGCATCCGCTTCGACCACGTCTCCGTCGCGTACGGCGGAAACGTCGTCCTGGAGGACTTCGACCTGACCGTCGAACCGGGCGAGGTGATGGCCCTGCTCGGCCCGTCCGGCTCCGGCAAGACCACCGCGCTGCGGGCGGTCGCCGGATTCGTCCGGCCGTGCGCGGGGCGCGTGTTGATCGGCGGCCGGGACATGACCGGGCTGCCGCCCCACCGGCGCGGCATCGGCATGGTCGTCCAGCAGTACGCGCTCTTCCCGCACCTGCGCGTCGAGGACAACGTCGCGTTCGGCCTCAAGGCGCGGCGCGGGCGCACCGGTTCGCGTGCCGAGACCGCCGCGCGCGTGTCCGAGGCACTGGAGATGACCGGCATGGCCGCGTACGCGCGGCGCTACCCGCGTGAGCTGTCCGGCGGGCAGCAGCAGCGCGTCGCCATCGCGCGGGCACTGGCCATCAGGCCGGGGGTGCTGCTCCTGGACGAGCCGCTGTCCGCCCTCGACGCCCGGCTGCGCTCCGGAATGCTCGCCGAACTGGCGCGGCTGCACCGCGAACTGCCGGACGTATCGATTCTGTACGTCACCCACGACCAGGTGGAGGCCCTGACGCTGGCGGACCGTATCGCCGTCATGGACCGGGCGCGGCTGCGCGACTGCGGCACCCCGCAGGACCTCTACCGGCGCCCGCGCACCGAGTTCACCGCCTCCTTCGTCGGCAACGCCAACCTGCTGCCGGTGACCGCCGGTCCGCACGGCACGGCGGACTTCGCCGGTACGCGGCTGGCCGTCACCCCCGCCGACGGCGCGGCCCCCGGCGCGTCCGCCACACTCTGCGTACGCCCGCACCTCGTCGGACTCGGCGAAGGGCCCAACGCGCTGCACGGCCGGGTCACCGAGGTGCAGTGGCGCGGCGCGACCCACCGGGTGTACGCGGACGTGGCCGGGCACCGCGTCATGGCGGACGTACGGGAGCTGCGCGCCACTCCGGAGCCCGGCGCCGAGGTCGTCCTGCACTTCGCCGCCGAGGACGCGGTGCTGCTGCCGGCCGGGGCGGGGAGCACCGCCGATGAGTAGGCCGGAGACCCTTGCGCTGCCGCGAGGCACAGGAAGGGACGCGGGAAGCCGGGACATGGGAACGGGCGCGAAAAGCCAGGGCGCGGGAAGCCGGGCCGCGCGTCTTTCACCGCTCCTCTGGGCCCTGCCCCCGCTCGCCGCCCTCGCCCTCGTCTTCCTCTACCCGCTGGCCCTGGTCGTACGGCAGTCGTTCACGGGCGAGGAGGGCGGCCCGCCGTCCACCGCCCCGTACGCACAGGTCTTCGCGGAGGCGTCCTTCCGGGACGCGCTCGGGAACACCGTGCTGATCGCCGTCGGCGCCACCGTCGGCTGTCTGCTGCTCGGTTTCGTCCTCGCGCTGGTGATCGCGTTCGTCCCGTTCCCGGGCAGCCGGGCGCTGAGCCGCTTCGTCGACGTCTTCCTCGCCTTCCCGTCCTTCCTGATCACCCTCGCCCTGCTCTTCGTGTACGGCACGGCCGGGCTGGCCAACGGACTGTGGACGGACGCCACCGGCGCCGCGGCCGGGCCGTTCGCCTTCCTGCACACCCCGTGGGGCGTGCTCCTCGCCGAGATCACGTACTTCACGCCCTTCGTGCTGCGCCCGCTCCTCGCGGCCTTCTCCCAGGTGGAGACCGGGCAGCTGGAGGCCGCCGCGTCGCTCGGCGCCCGGCCGGCCCGGATCGTACGGAAGGTGATCTGGCCCGAGGCGCTGCCCTCGCTGGCGGCGGGCGGCGCGCTCGTCCTCGTGCTGACGCTCAACGAGTTCGGGATCGTGCTGTTCACCGGCGCCAAGGACGTGGTGACGCTGCCCGTGCTCGTCTACACCAAGGCCATCCTCGACGGCGACTACACGGGCGCGTGCGTCGTCGCCGTCGTCAACATCGTGCTGTCCGTCGCCCTGTACGCCCTGTACCGGACCGTGGCCGCACGGGCGGGCGGGGCCCGTACACCGACAGCGGGAGGTGCCGGCCGCCGTGCTCGTGCATAGCAAAGGGGCCCGACGGGCCGTCTGGACCGTGTTCTTCGTCCTTTTCCTGCCGATTTTCGCGCTGCCGCTGCTGGTGGTCGTCGCGGCGTCCTTCGCGACCAGCTGGAGCGGGGCGCTGCCGTCCGGCCCGACGACGGCGCACTACCAGGACATCGCGCGCGGCGACTCGCTGGAGGCGCTGGTCACCAGCCTGGTCACGGCCGTCACCGCGAGCCTGCTGGCGCTCACGGCCGGGACCTGGGCCGCGCTGGCCGCCCAGCGCCTGCGGCCGCGCGCCCGCCGCGTCCTCGACGGCCTGTTCGTGCTGCCGGTCGCGGTGCCGTCCGTCGTCGTGGGCCTGTCGCTGCTGGTCGCCTTCTCCCAGCCGCCGCTGCTCCTGAACGGCACCCCGCAGATCGTGGTCGTCGCGCACACGGTCCTGGTCACCGCTTTCGCGTACCAGTCCGTGACGGCCGCGCTGGCCCGCCTGGACCCGGCGTACGAGCAGAGCGCCGCCAGCCTCGGCGCGCGCCCGGCCTACGTCCTGTGGCGCGTCAAACTGCCGCTGCTGCTGCCGTCCCTGACCGCCGCCGCCGGCCTGTGCTTCGCCCTGTCCATGGGCGAGCTGAGCGCCACGATGATGATCTACCCGCCGGACTGGACGCCGCTGCCGGTACGGATCTTCGCCACCACCGACCGGGGCGCCCTGTTCGCCGGCGCCGCGCTCGCGGTGGCGCTGCTGGCCGCCACGCTGCTCGTCCTGCTGGCCGTCTCCCGTATCCGCACCAGAGCCTCGTACCGCTGACGGGACCGGCCCGGCCACCTCGGGCCCCGGCCCGCCCCCCTGCCACCTCAAGGAGCACGACACGTCATGCGCAGCCCCCTCAAGCCGACCGCCGCCGCCGTCTGCGGCACCCTGGTCCTCGGCGCCGCCCTGACCGGTTGCGGCGGCGTCTCCCGCGCCGACGCCCGGGAGATCACCGTCTACAGCGCCGACGGCCTGCGCGGTGAGCGGGGCGACGGTTTCTACGACCGGGTCTTCAAGGACTACGAGAAGAAGACCGGCATCAAGATCAACCTGGTCGAGAGCGGTTCCGGTGCCGCCGTGCAGCGGCTGGTCCGGGAGAAGGCCAACACCAAGGCGGACATCGTCGTGACGCTGCCGCCGTTCGTCCAGCAGGCCGCCGGCAAGGGACTGCTGGAGCCGTACCGCCCCAAGGGCTCCGAGCAGGTCGCCGCCGCGGACAAGGACCCGGACGGCAGGTGGACCGCCGTCGTCAACAACTACTTCTGCTTCATCTACAACAAGCAGCGGCTCCAGCAGCCGCCCCGCACCTGGCAGGACCTGACGGACGCGCGCTTCAAGAACAAGCTCCAGTACTCCACGCCCGGCGTCGCCGGGGACGGCACCGCTGTCGTCGTCCAGGCCCTGCACGACTTCGGAGGCCAGGGCCCCGCCATGGAGTTCCTCAAGAAACTCCAGGCCAACAACGTCGGTCCGGCCTCCTCCACCGGACAGCTCGCCCCCAAGACCGACAAGGGCGAACTCCTCGTCGCCAACGGTGACGTGCAGATGAACTACGCCAACATGAAGTCCATGCCGAACCAGGGCATCTTCTTCCCGGCCGCCCGCCCCGGCGCGAAGCCGTCCACCTTCGCGCTCCCGTACGCGGCCGGGCTGGTCAGGAACGCCCCGCACACGGCGCAGGCGAAGAAGTTCCTGGACCACCTGCTCTCGCCCGAGGTGCAGAAGCAGGTCTCCGCGGTCGGTGGCGGATTCGCCGCCCGTACGGACATCCGGCCCACCGATCGCAACGCCACCGAACTCGCCAAAATCATGGACGGTGTCGACATCTTCCGCCCGGACTGGAACGACATCGACAAGAACCTGTCCACCTACCTCGACGCCTGGAAGGCGGCCACGGGCAGCTGACCGCCGCCGTCCCCCGGGGTACGGCCCGGCCGGGGCGCTCGGCGGGGTCAAGATCGCGGCGGCTGACTTAGGCTGGGGGCGTCGGCCAAACGTACGAGACGCAGGTCACCCGCCGGGGTGCGCGGCGCGTACGGGTCCCGCGACGGCGCGGGCACGGCCGGCGCCCCTGGCAGACACGCACGGCGGGAGACCGGCAGTGGCAGAGCGCAAGCCGATCGAGTCATGGCTGACCGACATGGACGGGGTCCTGATGCACGAGGGCATCCCGGTGCCCGGTGCCGACGCCTTCATCAAGCGGCTGCGCGAATCGGGCAAGCCCTTCCTCGTCCTGACCAACAACTCCATCTACACCCCGCGCGACCTGCACGCCCGGCTGAACCGGATCGGCCTGGACGTGCCCTGGGAGTCCATCTGGACCTCCGCGCTGGCCACCGCCCAGTTCCTGGACGAGCAGCGGCCGTCCGGCACCGCGTACGTCATCGGCGAGGCGGGCCTGACCACCGCGCTGCACGACATCGGTTACGTCCTCACCGACCACGAGCCCGACTACGTCGTCCTCGGCGAGACCCGTACGTACAGCTTCGAGGCGCTCACCAAGGCCATCCGGCTCATCAACGACGGTGCCCGGTTCATCGCCACCAACCCCGACGAGACCGGCCCCTCGGCCCAGGGCGCGCTGCCCGCGACCGGCTCGGTGGCCGCGCTGATCACCAAGGCGACGGGCGTCGAGCCGTACTTCGTCGGCAAGCCCAACCCGCTGATGATGCGGCACGGCCTGAACGTCATCGGCGCGCACAGCGAGACTTCCGCGATGATCGGCGACCGGATGGACACCGATGTGCTGGCCGGTCTGGAGGCGGGCATGGAGACGTTCCTGGTGCTGACCGGGCTGACCGGCAGGGGCGACATCGAGCGCCATCCGTTCCGGCCGTCGCGGGTCGTCGACTCCATCGCCGACCTCGTCGACCTGGTGTGACCGGGGCGCGGCCGGGCACCTGAGCCCGGCCGCGGCGCGTCCGGCCGCGGTGCCTGCCCCGGCACCCGGCCCCGGCACCCGGCCCCGGCCGCTCACCCGGACGGCGCAGCCGCGGCCCCGCCCGGGATGCGGAACCGGGCCGCCGGGCGGACCTTCGGAAGTGTTCGGAGGTTCACCATGCGCACACCGGGATTCACTCTCTGTGCCGCCCTGGCGGTGACGGTGCTGACGCCGGGGCCCGCGCTCGCGTCCGCGCCCCGGGCGCCGGGCGCCACGGCGGGCACCGTCGCGGTCACCCCGTCCGCCCTCGCGCCGGGCACCGAGGCGGCCCTCCAGGTCACCGGCTGCGCGGGCCGCGACGGCCGGGCCACCTCGGCCGCCTTCGTCGACGCCGTACCGCTGGCGAACGTCGCCGCCGGGCTGGTGGGCGACGCCCGGGTACGCTCCACGGCCGACCCCGGCACGTACGCCGTCTTTGTCCACTGCGACGGCGAGGACGCGCGCGCCGCGGGCTCCTTCGAGGTCGTCCCGGCACCCGCGGGCGGCGGCGACGGCACGGATACGGATGCGGATACGGAAGCGGCCGACGGCGCCGACGCCACCGGCGACCAGGACGCGGACCCCACCGGGGAAGCCGCCGGCTCCTCGGCCTCCGACCCGCTCTCCGCCCCGCACGCCGATACCCCCGAACCACCGGCTTCCCCCTCCGCCCCGGTACGCGCGGGAGGCGGCTGGACGGCGACCCACCCGCAGCCGTATCCGCACCCGCACGCGCACCCCCACCCGGCCGCCGCACGCACCCCCCTCGCCCGGACCGCGGCCGTACCGACCGCCGCGCGCTACGAGGGCGACGGTGCCTACGCGGTGGGCCTGGTCCTGGCAGGCGGCGCGATCCTCGCGCTCACCGGACAGGCGCTGCGGATGCGGCGCCGGCGCAAGGGATCGGGGGACGGCGATGCGGGCTGACGACCACCCGGTGGCGGACCGCCGCCCTCCGCACCCTCCCGGCCGCGGCCGGATGACCGTCGGCGTGGCGTGGGCCGTACTGCTGCTGGGACTCTGGCAGTGGGGCCGGGACCTGACGGACGGCGGAGACCTCGCCAAGGCCCCGACCACCGGCGACGTCGCGGCCGTCGGCCGCCCGCTCGAACAGGAACTGCCCGCCGCCCACGCACCCCTGGCCACCTCCCCGGGCGGCCGCCCCACCGAGGTCGCGATCGGCGCGCTGGACGTACGGGCGGACGTGACGGAGACCGGCCTGGACGCCACCGGCGCCGTCGGCACCCCGCCGTACCGCACGCCCGGACGCGTCGGCTGGTACGCGAAGGGGCCGCAGCCGGGCACGGCGGGCGCCGCGGTGCTGGCCGGACACGTCGACACGACCAGCGGCCGCGCGGTCTTCCACCGCCTGGGCAGCCTCAAGCCGGGGCAGCCGGTGGACGTGCGCAGGGAGGACGGCGGCACCGCGCGGTTCACCGTCGAGGACGTCAAGATCTACGACCGCCGGAACTTCGTACCGCGCAAGGTCTACGGCGCGCACCTGCCGGGCCGCGCGGAACTGCGGCTGATCACCTGCGCCGGCATCTACGACAGTGAGCGCGACGCCTACAGCGCCAACGTCGTCGTACACGCCTACCTGACGAAGGTCACGCCCGCGCCGCGGGGTTGAGCCGTTGTGCACGGCCCCGGTACCGACCGGTCCCGGCCGACGGCTCGCTCCCCCTGAACCGCCGACCGGCCGGTCCTCGACCACCGGGTATCAGGACTGCGGGAGTTGCCCTGCCGCCGGCGGGAGGTGCGCGGGCGCCTGTACGAAGGCGCGTGCACGTGCCCGGCCAGGGGCTGGGGCCAGGTGACCAACAGGAAGTTCACACTGGAGTTCACTGTAGGACGGCTGCACTGCGGCGCCTAGGGGGAGTGGGGCACCGGTGGCGTCCCGCACGGCCGTTTTCGGCCCGGCGGGACCGGCGTAACAGGTTGTCCACAGCCCGGCCTGCGCTTGAGGGGCGTGTGCCAGGATGGATTCGACCGGTCT
Source organism: Streptomyces paromomycinus (assembly GCF_003865155.1). NCBI lineage: Bacteria > Bacillati > Actinomycetota > Actinomycetes > Kitasatosporales > Streptomycetaceae > Streptomyces > Streptomyces paromomycinus. The sequence continues at coordinate 6,197,667 of NZ_BHZD01000001.1, forward strand.
TGTCCCGTGCTCCGAGGGGGGAGTGGATGTACGGCAATGTTCGGGGATCCGGGGGCGGGCCCCCGGGTGAGCGCCGTGCCGCACGCCGGCGTGGCGCGGTCGGCACGGTATCGGCGTTGGGGGCGCTGCTGCTGGTGTCGGGGTGCTTCTCGTCGTCCGGCGACGGGGACGGCGAAGGGGAGGGGAAGGCCGGGGCCAGACCCGGTCAGCAGCCCAAGGCCACGGTGCCCTACTGGGTCAACCCGGAGGGCAAGGCGGCTCAGCAGGCCGCCACCTACGCGAAGAACGACAAGCCCGACGACGCCCGGCAGATCGACAAGATAGCCGCCCAGCCCGTGGCCGAGTGGATAGGCGTCGAGGACCCGCAGGGCGAGGCCCGCGGCTTCACGGAGGCGGCCTCCAAGGCCGGCCGCGAGGCGCTGCTCGTCCTCTACAACATCCCGCACCGCGACTGCGGCAGCTACTCCAAGGGCGGCGCGGCGGACGGCAACGCGTACCGCGCGTGGCTGGACGGCGTGCTCAAGGGCATCGGGGACCGCCCCGCCACGGTCGTCCTGGAGCCGGACGCCCTGCCGCACATCGAGGACGAGTGCACGCCCGAGCAGTTCCACGAGGAGCGTTACGCCCTGCTGACGGAGGCCGTCGGCAAGCTCAAGGCGCTGCCGCACACCAAGGTCTACCTGGACGCGGGCAACCCGCACTGGATCAAGGACCCCGGCCGTATGGCCGAGCCCTTGAAGCGGGCCGGCCTCGACCGCGCCGACGGCTTCGCGCTGAACATCTCCAACTTCCAGACCACCGAGGAGAACCGCAAGTACGGCAAGCGGCTCTCCTCGATGCTCGGCGGCAAGCACTTCGTCATCGACACCAGCCGCAACGGCAACGGCCCGGCGCCCGGCGGCGACGACCCGGAGAACTGGTGCAACCCGCCCGGCCGCGCCCTCGGCACGGCACCGACGACCCGGACCGGCGACCCGCTGGTGGACGCCTACCTGTGGATCAAGCGTCCCGGCGAGTCCGACGGCACGTGCAAGGGCGGCCCGAAGGCGGGCGACTGGTGGCCGGAGTACGCACTGGAGCTGGCCCGCAATACGAAGTAGCCGCCGGCGGTCGGCGGTGCGGGGCGCCCCGGGAAGTCCGTGGCGCCCCGCACCGCCGGCTCAGTTCAGGCCCAGCCCCTTCAGCTCGGCCTCGGAGGCCGTCGGCACCTTCACCCAGACCGCCTTGGACGGGGTGCCCTGGTCGTCCACGGCGTTGAGCATGTACCAGCCGGGCGGCACCAGCGTCGGGTCCTTCGGCAGGGTCACCGTGACACCGTCCTTGGACACCTTGAAGTCCAGTGCGATCGACCGCTGTTCGATGTTGGTGACGTGGGTGAACGAACCCGGCCGGATCAGCCGCATCTTCTTGATCGCGGACGCGTGCTTGGTCCCGTACGTGGCCCGGCCGCCCAGCCGCACCGTCCTCGGCCCGGTGTCGGTCAGCTGCGGCCGCGAGTCCCGGTAGAGGTACGGCGGCGTCCAGATGTCGATCTGCTGCTGGAAGACGCCCGGTTTGGTGTTGTCCTTGTCGGCGAAGAGCGAGTCGGAGCCGAACGTCATCACCCGCCCGTCCGGCAGCAGCAGCGCACCGGAGTGGTAGTTCCGTCCCACCAGCGGATCAGCCACCGCCCGCGAGGTGTTGGCCTTCGGGTCGTACAGCTCGGCGCTGAGGACGTTGCTGTCGCTGCGCCCCCGGTAGTCGCCGGAGCCGTTGGTGGTGAGCACCGTGTCGTCCGGCAGGATCACGCTGCTCGGATAGCGCGCCTTCGCGTACAGCGGCGGGCCGTCCTTGAAGCGCGGCTTGTCGGCGTGCAGGTCCACCAGCCGTGTCTTGTCGGTGGCCTCGGGGTCCTCGCCGACCCCGCCGCCGCCCAGCACCATGTACCGCTGGGCCTGCGCGGGCGGCAGCAGGACGGACATCGAGGTCTCCAGGACGTCCGGGTCGCTCATCCCGGGGATGACCTGGAACGTGTTGGTCTTCAGGTCCCAGATGCCGGGGGTGCGCCCGATGTTGTCGGGGCCGTAGCCCGCGTTGGACCCGGTGTAGAGCAGCCGCCCCTTGTCGGTGAGGAAGAGGGCGGGGTAGGTCGGGAAGAAGCGCTGCCTGGGCAGGTAGGTCCACTTCTTCGTCTTCGGGTCGTAGATCTCCTGCTTGCCCGGGACGACCTGGCCGATCTCGTCCAGCCCCGAGGTGGACAGCACCTTGCCGTCCTCCAGGCTGGTCAGGGTCGGGTACCAGCGCGCCTCGTTCATCGGGTCGACCGGGACGTAGCGCTCGGCCACCGGGTCGAACTCGAACGAGTCCTTGATCCCCTGGAAGTCCTTCTTGTCGAAGGACAGCTTCTGCGCGATGCCGTAGAAGTTGCGGGCGTCGGCGCCGGTCAGGCCGTGGATGCGGTAGTTGTCCTGGGCGCCGGTCGAGTACTGGCGGCCCTCCTTGAGCGCCTCCACGTAGACGCGGGCCTCGCTGTGGGTGACGGTGACCTTGCCGGTCCTCGGGTCCGCCTTCTTCTTGGCGCGCGGGACCACGACCGGGTCCTTGGACGCGAAGGTCTTGCCGTTCTGCTTGCCGGTGAACAGCGTCCCGGCGGGGAACGTCTTGGGCGCGTCCGGGTTCTCGTTGTAGACGATCATGAGCCCGCCGGCCTTCTTCACGTCGCCGCCGAGCTTCTCGTACCGCTGGGTGCCGCCCGCCACCAGCAGCTTGCCGTCCGGCAGCTGGGTGTGGCCGGCGCAGAAGAGGTCCTTCGGGGTGGGGATGTTCTTGAAGGTGTTCTTCACCGGGTCCCACAGGACCGTACGGAACGACTTCGCCGCGAAGTTCTTGGCGTTGTTCCCCGACCCGGCGACCAGCAGCACCTTGCCGGTGTGCAGCAGCGCGGCGTGAATCGTGTTGATCCGGTACTCGGGCGGTACGTCCACCACGTCCCAGTGGCCGTTCGCCGCCTTGTACTCCGGCTGGTTGATCTTGTAATCGTGGTACTTCTCCGAGACGAATCCGAACAGGGCCGGACCGTTCATCCCCGCCAGCGCGAGCACCACCGCCGCGCCAATCGCCACTCTGCGGGTGCGCCGGCTCGGACGGTACTTCATGTGTGACGTCCCCCAAGAGCGGTCTGCGCGGTCCGGTCGGCCGCGGCGGTACGGAGTTCCGGCTCACCGGGGGCATCGCGCCCGCCGGCCGCCGCCCAGCTCGGCCGGCGCTGCGGATGCGGCGCCTGCCGAGCCCCGTCACCGGACGCCGGCGGATCTCCCCGCGACTTCCCGCGCCGGTCCTGCCGGATGCCCCAGCGCCACGCGAAGACGGGTGCCGCCGTGATCAGCAGCGCCAGCGTGGCCCAGGTGATCATCGCCGGGTGGCTGTGTCCGAAGACGAAGGAGGCGGCCAGCGAGCCGCCGAAGACCAGGATGAAGAACAGGTGCACCCGGAAGGTGCCGAAGAGGGTGTCCGGGCTGGCGGAGTCGCCCTTCGGTGTCACCACGAACTTGCTCTTGCGGCGCAGCGCCGCGTCGAACAGCGAGCGGGCGTAGATCGGCGCGGAGAGCGCGGACATCACCATGCCGGCCACGCCGCCGGAGCCCTCCGGCTCGTGCGGCGAGACGTTGTGCCGGCGGTTCCACACGTACAGCCCGATCTGGAGCGCCGAGGCGTTGCCGTACAGCATCATCCACACCGCCGGGTCGATCTGGACGCCCGAGGCACCCAGACCCAGGAACAGTGCGCAACTGAGCGCCGCCAGGATCCAGTTCAGGGCGGACATCGGGTAAAAGATGACCATCATGGTGTAGTTGAAGAACTTGCCCGGCGGGAGAGTGAAGGGCGCCTTCCAGAACTGCTTGAGGATGGTCTCGTACGTCCCGCGCGACCAGCGCAGCTGCTGGGTGAAGAAGTCCGTCCAGGCGTTGGGTCCTTCGCCGACCGCGAGGACGTCGGGGGTGTAGACCGAGCGCCACTTGCGGCCGGTGTCCGGGTTGCGGTGCCGGTGCATCTCGAACCCGGTCGCCATGTCCTCGGTGATCGAGTCGTACAGACCGCCGATCTGCCGCAGGGCCCTGATGCGTACGGCGTTGGAGGTGCCGACGAACATGGGGGCGCCGTAGCGGTTGCCGGCCCGCTGGATCAGTGCGTGGAAGAGGAACTGCTGCGACTCCGCTGCCTTGGTGACGAAGGTGTCGTAATTGCCGTACACCTGCGGGCCGATGACGAAGCCGACGTCCGGGTCGCGGAAGAAGCCGAGCATCCGCTCCAGGTAGTTGGGCAGCGGTACGTGGTCGGTGTCGACGGAGGCGAAGTAGTCGTAGGCGTCACCGTTTGCCTGGAGCCAGGCGTTGTAGTTGCCGTGCTTGGTCTTCGCGCGGTGCGGGCCCTTCTTCTGGTTCCACTGCGGGATGCCCTTGCGGGTGAAGTGGTGGACGCCCAGCCGCTCGCAGACCGCCTTGACGTCCGGGTCGTCGCCCTCGTCGAGGAGCCAGACGTGCAGCAGGCCGCGGTGGCGGATCTTGACGGCCGCCTCCAGCGTCCTGGTCACCATCTCCAGGGGTTCCTTGCCGGGCACGAAGGAGGTGAGGAAGGCGACGCGGGTGCCGTGTTCGGGGACGACCGGGATAGGGTCGCGGGCCACCAGGGTGGCGTGCGCGTTGGACAGCACGTTCATGCACCGGAAGAACTCGATCAGCCCGATCGAGACCAGCATGACGATGTCCAGCGCCGGCAGGAAGTCGTGGGCGGGATGGTCGCGTTCGGTCCAGTGGGCCGGCTGCATCAGCCAGGCGAGCAGACCGAGCGAGAGCAGGGGAGCGGCGCCGAGCAGCAACGCCGCGCGTATTCGGTGCGGTTCGTCCGCCAGCAGGCTGCGGTAGCGCACCTTGTAGGGCCGGCCGGGCTCGGGCTGCGTGAGCGGTCCGGCGAGGCGGCTGTAGTGCTCGTAGTCGTAGCGTGGCAGCGGTTTGCGCGGCTGGTGGCGCGGCCGGTGGTGGCGCGGCAGGCGCAGGCGCGTCGTCGCGGACGGGTCGTACTGGTGCTCCTGCCGGGCGCCGGTAGGCGGCGACGTCATGAGTCCATCCCCCCGGCACGCATGCTGGCTGCGTGCCCGTCTTCTCAAGGCCCGAGTCCTCGGTCCCCCTCGACCGACCCGGGCGCAAGTGGTGTCGGCCGCCTACGCCTACGACGTAGGACGGCCGCCTTCCGGTTGCCTGCTTCCCGCTGCGACTCGCTTCCCGCGCGGCGGGCCCCACTCCCACAGTCATCGCAACCGGTGTGTTGCTCAACATGAGCGTGCACAGGCTCAGTTGGGCTCCAGTATCCCGTCAGGGTCTCGAAGCTCATATCTTGATCGCAAGGGCGGAACGCGGGGTGTACCGGACATGCGAGTGCATTGCCGGACGGGTCAGGCCGGAGGGGGCATTACTTCTGACCCGAACCGCGCAGCCGCTGCCGGATGTTGTCGAAATGGCTGCGTACGGCCTGCTCGGCGCTTCGCGCGTCGCCGTCGCGTACCGCCGCGAGGATCTCCGCGTGCTGGCGGTGGGTGACCCGTGGGTCGGCCCCCAGTCCGGCCAGGTCCGTCCGTACGCGGTGGAACGCCTCCCAGAACGCGTCCAGCACCTCGCTCAGCAGCCGGTTGTCCAGCCCCCGGTAGAGCGCGGCGTGGAAGGCCCGGTCGGTGTCGGCCCGCACCGCCCCCTGCGCGGCCTCCGCCGCCATCCGCTCCACCAGCTCGTCCAGCTCCGCGAGCGCCGCCCCCGGCACCTGGCCCGCCAGCCGGGCGATCAGCCCGGTCTCCACCGCCTCGCGCAGCTCCAGCAGCTGGAGCAGGCTGTCCTCGCCCCGGTAGTGGCCGGCCACCGTACGGAAGGCCAGTCCCTCGGTCATCGGGGCCATCGACATCGGTCCGACGTAGGTGCCGAAGCCGTGCCGGATCTCCACGATGCCCATCGCCTGCAACGCCTTGAGCGCCTCGCGGACGGAGTTCCGGCTGACCCCGAGCAGCTCCATCAGGTCCGTCTCGGTGGGCAGCGGCGCCCCGGGGGCCAGCCGCCGGTCGATGATGAGCTTCTTGATCCGCTCCTGGATGTCGCGCGCCATTGTGCGACTGTGCACCCCGATCACCGTTTTGACCAGCGATGCACCGGCCCGGCGCCGGGAAAACCGGGGAAGCGGGGCGGCGGCCGGGGCGGCCGCCCGGAAAAGCACCGAGGCCTCTCGCTGCTGCGAGAGGCCTCGGTGTGACGTGCGCCGCCAGGGACTCGAACCCCGGACCCGCTGATTAAGAGTCAGCTGCTCTAACCAACTGAGCTAGCGGCGCGCGCTGACGTAGAAAACTTTACACGAACTCCAGGGGTGCTCCTGACCACCTGCCCGGCCGTCCGGGCCCGCCGAATGTGTGACCTGCGTCACCCGTTTTTGCGTCCGTCCGGGGAGTGTTGGCGCCCTGCCGGATTCCGCGGTCCGACAGGGCGAAAGTCCCGTGATCTCGGGACCTTCGTCGAGCCGGATGACCGATTTGGTCTGTGACTATGCTTTCGTAATGGATGATCATCAGTTGCCCCGTCAACATGCGATATCTCCTACCAGTTGAGAAGCTGTGGCAGGTGCGAAGGCGTACGGAAGCGGAACCAGCCTGGAGGGGAACGGGAATGGCAGAGCCGGGATTCGTGGAATTCGACCCCGCGGGCGGCTGCCCGTGCGGCGGCTGCGCCCAGGAGCGGCGCGCCCGCCGGCACGCGCTCGCGGTCCGGGACGGCGGACACCCCGCCGCGCACGGCACCCGCCGCGCGCTGGTCCTCGTGGCGACCGCCGGAACGGTCCTGAGCAGCGGCGTTGCCGGACCCGGGGCAGCGGCGGCGCTCGGCGCCGGGGCCGGTACGGGCACCTCCGCCGGCCGTGAGCGGACCCTGCTCACCCCCGCCGTGGCCCATGGCCCCGGCCACCTCCGGGCCGCCCGGCCGGACACCCCGGCCCTCTCCCTGACCTCGGGCGCGACCCCGCAAGGGCAGGTCAGCGGGCTGTACGGGGGAACGGGCAGCGGGCTCGGGCGGGCCGTGGCCGCCTCCGCGCCCCGCCCCCTCACCCGGAACGAGATCATCGCGCGGGCCCAGCGCTGGGTCAGCGCCCAGGTCCCGTACAACATGGGCCGCTACTGGTCCGACGGATACCGCCAGGACTGCTCCGGATTCATCTCGATGGCCTGGAACCTCGGCCGCAACCAGTGGACCGGAAGCCTCGCCCAGTACGGCATCCGTATAACGAAGAGCGAACTGCGGCCCGGCGACATGCTGCTCTTCCACAACCCCGGAAATCCGGGCGCCGGGTCCCACGCCACCATTTTCGGCGGCTGGGCCGATTCCTCCCGTACGCGCTACATCGCCTACGAGCAGACCCGGCCGCACACGGTGAAACGGTCCACGCCGTACGCCTATTGGCGCAATTCGGCGGGGTACGTCGCCTATCGCTACCGCGGCCTCGCCGAGGGCGGCGATCCGGGCGGCGACCCCGGCAGCGGCACCTCGGCATTTCCCGGCGCGGGGAAATTCGGGCCGGGCGCGGACAACGCGTACGTCACCCGGCTGGGCCGGATGCTGGTGGAGCGCGGCGGCGGCCGGTTCTACACGTCCGGGCCGGGCCCGCGCTGGAGCGAGGCGGACCGCAGGGCCACCGAAGCGTTCCAGCGCGCCCAGGGCTGGACCGGCGCCGAGGCGGACGGCATCCCGGGCCCGGCGACCTGGTCGTACCTGGTCGACGGGGCGGGCCGGGACATCGGCAGCTCCGGCGGCGGTGGCGCCACGGCGTTCCCCGGCCGGGGCTGGTTCCGGCCCGGGCAGTCCAGCAGTTACGTCACCAGCCTCGGGAAGCAGCTGGTGAGCAAGGGTTTCGGCAAGTACTACAGCTCCGGCCCCGGACCCCGGTGGACGGAGGCGGACCGCCGCAACGTCGAGGCGTTCCAGCGGGCCCAGGGCTGGACCGGCCGGGACGCCGACGGCTACCCCGGCCCCGAGACATGGCGGCGACTCTTCCGATGACGGAGCGCACGATGGCGACGAAGACCGAGACAACGGACAGCGGGAACGACGCGGCGGGGGAACCGGGGGCCGAGCACGGCGGGCCGGGCGGGGTGGGGGAGAGGGGCGCGCTCGCGACGGCGGCAGCCCGTGCTGACGGCGCCTCAGGACCTGAGAAGGGCAGCAAGGCTGAGCGGGTATCAGGCGTCGGCACCCCGGCGACCGGGACCACGGACCCACCCGCACCACCCCCCTGGTCCGCTCGTCTGCGGCCCACCGGGCACGGCGACAGCATCCCCATGGACATGCTCTTCCGCGCCGATCCGGACAGCGGCACCGGGTCCGGGCCCGGCACCGGGTCCGCCGAGGCGGACACCGCCGAGCAGTTGCGGTCGGCGGCCCCGCCGGCGGGCCGGGAACCCGCCCGCGTCACCCCGGCCGACGCCGCCGTGGCCGGTATCACCGCCGCGACCGACCTGCTGGACACCGCGGAACGCGCCGTGCTCGACGGCGCGCTCGGGGTGGCCGCCGCGGGCAGCCGGTCCCGTACGGAGGACGCGTCCGCCGCTCCCGGCGGCACGGACAAAGACCCCGGTTCGGGCGCGGACGGCAGGCCCTCGTGGTTCCGCGAACTCCGCGGGAGCACCGTGCGCCCCGCCCCCGAGGACGACACCGGCCCGGCCGAGCGGCGCGGCTTCTCCCTCTCCGGCTGGCTGGCCCTGTTCGCCGGCCTCCTGGCGATCGCCTGTTCCGTGGCCTTCCTGTGGCGGCGGGGCATGCTGCCCGCGTCGGTCGTCCGGGCCCTGGGCCTGGAGATCGCCGTCCGGCCCGCCCCGCACCTGTGGGAGTGGGCCCTGGCCGGCCTCGGCGGAGTAGCGGCGGTGTACGCCTTCGGCGGGCTGGCCCGCGGGCGGGTCGGCAGCGCCTGGGTGCTCACCCTCTTCGGGCGCTACCGCGGCACCGTGCGCCGGACCGGCCTGGTGTGGATCAGCCCGCTGGTGCTGCGCCGCCGGGTCGACGTACGGCTGCGGCACTGGCGCAGCGAGCCGATGCCGGCGGTCGACGCGGAAGGCATCGAGCTGCGCGTCGTGGTGCTCGTCGTATGGCGGGTCAGGGACACCGCACGGGCCCTGCTCACCGTCCGCGATCACACCGCCTACCTGCGGGAACAGGTGGAATCGGGAATGGCGCGGGTGCTGTCGCAGCTCCCGGCGGACGCCTTCCACGAGGAGGCGCCGACACTGCGCGACGCCCAGGCGGTCGGCGAGGCCCTCACCGAGGTGCTCGCCGCGGACTGCCGCCCGGTCGGCATCGAGGTCTTCTCCGTCCAGCCCACCCGGATCGAGTACGCGCCCGAGGTGGCGGCGGCCATGCAGCGACGGCAGATCGCGGCGATCGACGCCAAGCACCGCGACAGCGTACTGACCTCGGTCGTGGACGCGGTCGACGACACCGTCCGCCGGCTGACCAGCAGAGGGCTGGTGGAGCTGGACGACTACGAAAGAAAAGCCCTGGTCAAGGACCTGACCGTGGCCTTCTACACGGCGCGCGGCAGCGCCGCCGGAAAGAACTGACACAGCGGAGAGGCAGGCAGTGGGATGCGGACACCGGAGTTCTTCGAGGTCGTCGGGGCCGACTGCGGATGCGCCTTCTGCAGCGGGGCCGCGGTCGAGTCCGCGGCGCGCCACGGCGGCAGCCGGGCGCGGTGCACGGTGCGGGGCGCGGTCGCGGCGGCGGTGGGCGCGGTGACGCTCGTCGGCGCGGCGGCGGGTACGGCGGGCGCCGAACCGGCGCCCCGCCACGCGGGCTGGGACGGTACGAAGTACTGGTACCGGGACGCCACCGGCTGGTGGCGGTGGACCAGCCACTACGCGAAGTACGCCCGGCACGCGGGCGGCGCGGGCAGCAGGTCCGCCACGGTACCGGCCGCGTCCGGGGCCGGTACGGGCGCACGCGGCCACAACCCCGACCCCACCTTCCGGGGCCGGTCCGGCTGGGACGCCGCCGACCGCGTGTACTGGTACCAGCAGGACGGCAGCTGGTGGTGGACCAGCCACCGGGACCGCTACGAGGCCCGCACCGGCAGGCAGGGAGCCCCGGGGGACGTGCCCGACGGCACCGGCAGCGATGCCGGACCGGACGCCGGTACTCCGGGCAGCGGGGCCGGCAAGGGCACCCCCACCCGGTACGGCACCGAGACCGCCATCCGGTGGGCGATGGCCCAGATCGGCAAGCCCTACGCGTGGGGCGGCAACGGCCCGTCCGCGTTCGACTGCTCCGGCCTGGTCCAGCAGGCGTACCAGCGCGCGGGCATCTCGCTGCCCCGGGTCGCCGACGCGCAGTACCGCGCCGCCGAGCCGATCACCCGGTCCCAGCTGCGCCGCGGTGACCTGGTCTTCTGGTCGACCAACGGCTCCTCGTCCGGTGTCCATCACGTGGCGATCTACCTCGGCGACGGCCAGTACCTGGAGGCGCCGCGGTCCGGCCGGTCGGTCCGGATCTCGTCCTTCGCCGCCTACCGCCCCACCTTGTACGGGCGGGTCGGCTGACCGCGCGGTCACCCCCCGCCGCCCGCTGCCGTGCGGGCTCGCTCCTGGAGAAAGGCCGACCGTCATGCCGCCGACAGTGACCACCCCCCTTCCGGCCCTGCCCGACGGACCGACCGCGGGCCCGGACCCCGCGATACCCGGCCCGGGGGTACCGGGCTCCGCCATACCCGCATCGGCCCCGCCCAACGGGGTGCCCGGCGGGACGCCCGACCCCGGAGCGCACGGCTTCCTGCCCGAGCGGCCGCCCGTACGGACCATGGCCGGCACCTGGGCGGGGCTGAGCGAGCTGGCCGGTGCGGCCGCCACCGCACCGGACACGGAGAGCGCCCGCGGCCTGGTCGCCCGGGCGGGGCGGGACGGCGAACTGACGGCGCTGCGGCAGCGCGTCTCGCGGCTGTCACCGCGCAATGCCGACGCCGCGTCCCTGCGGGTGGCGGTCATCGCGGCGGCCTGCGGCTGGAGCGCCCTGGACCCGGTCGCCCCCGCCTCCCCGCGCACCGCCGACGCCGCCTTCCTCGACCTGTGGGCGGCCGTCGCGCACCGCGTCGACCACCAGCAGTTCGTGGCGCTCCCCACGCTGGCTCTCCTGAACTGGGCGCCCGAACGCAAGCCGCGCCGCCACCTGCCCATCGACCAGCTCGCCCGTACGGAGGCGCTGGTCCCCGTCGTGCGCTGGTCGCCGCAAGGGCAGCCGCTCGGCCGGCTGGACCGGCTGATGCTGGCCACCACCCGGCTGGAAGCGCACGGCATCTGGCTGCTCCGGCTGGCCGGGACGCTCGCCGGACGCGCCCCCGCGGACGCGTCCACCGGTACGGCGCTGCGCCGTCTGATCCGTATCCAGCACGCGCTGCGCGCCCAGCTCCGGAGCGAGGCGGTGGCTCTGCGGGAGGCCCCGGCTTGCGCACGGCAGGGCGCGGTGCTGGGCGCGCTCGCGGAGCAGGGCGCGCTGGAGCCGCCGGTGTTCCTGGCGGCCGACGCGGTGCTCGGCACGGGCGGGCGCCGGTCGGGGGAGGGCGGCCGGCGCCAGTTGCGCCGCCATCTGCCGGCCGGACAGCGCGCCTGGCTGACCGCTCTGGACCGGCACTGCGCGCCCGTACGCACCCTCGCGCACCGCGGGGGCCCGGACGCCGCGGTCTATCGCGAGGCCCAGGAATCGCTGATCGCGCTGCGGCGTACGTACGCGGGTCTGGTGCACTGCGCCGCGCACCCGGGCGGGCCCGCGGCCGCGGACCGGCTGAACGCCGTGGCGTGATTCCGGGGGAGCTGTTGGGGCGGCCGTACGGAAGCGGCTACCGGCCGTCCGCTTGTTATTGGTCTGGACATGTCCATGCGGCGTCACTACTCTGCCTTTTGGTCTAGACCGCACGACACGCAAGTCAGCAGCTCATGGAACACCCCCCTCGTTCTTCAGGAGCACCACATGCGTAAGAAGCTCAGCGCTGCCGTGGTCGGTCTCGGCATCGCCGGAGTGTCCCTGTTCGCCACGGGCAGCGCCTCCAGCCACGGCTACAGCGACGCACCCCCCAGCCGTCAGGCGCTCTGCGCCAAGGGCACCGTCAAGAACTGCGGCGCGATCCAGTACGAGCCGCAGAGCGTCGAGGGCCCGAAGGGCTTCCCGGCCGCCGGCCCCGCCGACGGCAAGATATGTTCCGGCGGCAACAGCGGGTTCAAGGAGCTGGACGACCCGCGCGGCGGCAAGTGGCCCGCCACCAACCTCAGGGGCGGCCAGGGTTACACCTTCCAGTGGCGCCTGACGGCCCGGCACGCCACCACCGACTTCCGGTACTACATCACCAAGGACGGCTACGACCCGAGCAAGCCGCTCACCCGCGCCGACCTCGAACCCGAGCCGTTCGTGACGGTGCCGATGGGCGGACGGCAGCCGGCCGCCACCGTGCAGCACCAGGGCACGGTGCCCACCCAGAAGTCCGGCCACCACATCATCCTGGGCGTCTGGAACATCGCCGACACCGGCAACGCGTTCTACGCCTGCTCCGACGTCAACCTGTCGTAACCGGCGCCGGAGCCTTCACGGGCCTCCCTGTCCTTCCTCCGGGGAGGCCCTCTCCGGCCTCGCGCCCCGCTCCCTCGCGCAGCCGTACGCATCCGTCGGCCCGCCGACCCTAGGCAGCACCGACCGGCGGGAATATTCTGCTGGTTGGTCTGGACCGCAGTGCACTCGGCTCGCAGGAAACCCCCCTCATTCCGGGAGCGAAGCATGCGCAAAAGGATCAGCGCGGCCGTCGTCGGACTGGGCCTCATCGGCGCGACGGTCCTGTCGACCAGCGGCGCCGGCAGTCACGGCTACACCGACGCCCCCGTCAGCAGACAGAAACTGTGCGCCAACGGCACGGTGAAGAACTGCGGCGCCATCCAGTGGGAGCCGCAGAGCGTCGAGGGCCCCAAGGGCTTCCCGAACGGCGGACCCGCCGACGGAAAGATCTGCTCCGGCGGCAACAGCCGCTTCAAGGAGCTGGACGACCCGCGCGCCGGCCAGTGGCCCGCGACCAAGGTGAGCGCGGGCTCGTACACCTTCCGCTGGCGCTTCACCGCCCCGCACCGCACCACGGACTTCCGGTACTACATCACCAAGAACGGCTGGAACCCCAGCCGCCCCCTGACCCGGGCGGACCTGGAACCGGCCCCGTTCCTGACCGTCCCCTACAACGGTCAGCAGCCGCCGACCACGTACTCGCACCCGGGCACACTGCCCGGCGGTAAGAGCGGACGGCATCTGATCGTCGGTGTCTGGACGATCGCCGACACCGCCAACGCGTTCTACGCCTGCTCGGACGTCGAGTACTGAGACGTCGAGTACTGAGCGGCGGAACGGTACGGAAAAACACGAGTGGGCCTCTCGAAGCTGTGCTCCGAGAGGCCCACTCCCAGGTGCGCCGCCAGGGACTCGAACCCCGGACCCGCTGATTAAGAGTCAGCTGCTCTAACCAACTGAGCTAGCGGCGCGCGCTGACAAAAGAAATACTACCTGGTCCGCAGGGGTGCTTCCGACCACCGCCCGGCCGGGCCCGCACGGAGGCCCCCGCGATCCCCCTCGGACGCCCCGGCGCCCGGAATCAGAGCGTCAGCGACAGCAGCACCGGAGCCGCCCGCCGGTTCAGCGCGTCGGCGGCCTGCCGCAGCCGGTGGGCGTGCTCCAGCGGGAGCGACAGGGCCAGACAGCCGACCGTGGAGCCCGCCGTGATCGGCACGGCTGCGCAGACCGTCCCCACCGCGTACTCCTGGAGGTCCAGCATCGGGACGGTCGGCGGCTGGCTGTCCAGCTTGTGGAAGAGCACCTTTTCGTTGGTGATCGTCCGGGAGGTGAGGCGGGCGGTCTTGTGCCGGGAGAGGTGGTCCATCCGGCCGTCGTGGTCCAACTGCGCCAGCAGGCACTTGCCCACCGCGCTGGCATGTGCCGTCCGGCGGAATTCCGCCCACTCGTTGACCTTGGGGGCCCGCGGTCCGTCGGCGTAGTGCAGGATCTTGACCTCGCCGTCGATGTAGCGGCTGATGTAGACCGCCGCGCCCACCGAGTCGCGCAGCTCGACCAGGGTGCGCTGGAGCTTGTCGCGCAGCGCTTCCGCGCGGCCGCCGCCCGAGCCGAGCAGGACCAGCGACTCGCCGATGACGTACGCGCCGTCGGCGACCTGCGCGACATAGCCCTCGCGGCGCAGCATCGCCAGCATGTGGGCGAGGTGCCCGGTCGGCAGGCCGGTCTCGCGGGCGATCTGGACGTCCGACACGCCGCGGGCGTGCCGGGCGACGGTTTCGAGCACGCGCAAGGCGTACTGCACCGAGTGGAAGGGCGCGGTCGGCTCGGGCTTCAGCGCCACGGTGTCCCCCTAGCAGGTTGTGACCGTTTGCGTCGCTGCCGTCGCCGGCGGTCACGACCGTCGAACATAACCGGCCGTTCCCGGGCAGCGAGGCACGTACCACGATAGCGGCCGAACCGGCCCGCCGGAGGGGGTCTTGACCGAAAAGGGGGGATGGCCACGCACTTGTACTGGGGCGTGGTCCACCGGCATATGCCCAGGTCATTCCGGGTCGGGGCGGAGACCGGGTACGCCGCCCGGCGGGCGTCCGGAACGCGGCCGCCGGCCGCCCCCGGGCGCCCGCGGGGGCGGCCCGTGCCGTCAGAGGACCGCGCTCAGGAACTCCCGGGTGCGGTCGTTCTCCGGCTCGCTGAAGATCTTCTCCGGCGTCCCGAACTCGATCACCCGTCCCTGGTCGAACATCATCACGCAGTCGGATATGTCCCGCGCGAAGTTCATCTCGTGGGTCACGCACAGCATGGTGATGTCGGTGGTGTGCGCGATGTCGCGCAGGACGTCCAGCACGCCGGCCACCAGCTCCGGGTCGAGCGCGCTGGTCACCTCGTCCAGCAGCAGCACCTGCGGCCGCATGGCCAGGGCGCGCGCTATGGCGACCCGCTGCTGCTGGCCGCCGGAGAGCTGCGACGGGTACTTGTCGATGTGCTGGGTCAGGCCCACCAGGTCCAGCAGCCCGCGGGCCCGCTCCTCGGCGGCGTCCTTGCTCAGGCCCAGCACGTGCACCGGCGCCTCGGTGATGTTGCGCAGCACCTTCATGTTGGGGAAGAGGTTGAACTGCTGGAAGACCATCCCGATGTTCTTGCGGACCTCCCGGCAGTGCTTCTCGCTCGCCGGCACGAGCCTGCCGTTCTTCTCCTCGTGGGTGAGGTACGCGTCACCGACCTTGATCTTCCCTTCCTCCGGCTTCAGCAGGGTCATCAGCAGCCGCAGGATCGTGGTCTTGCCGGACCCGGACGGGCCGATCAGTGTCACGTGCTTGCCGGCGTAGACCGTCATGTCCAGCGAGTCCAGGACGGTGTGCGCGCCGAAGCGCTTGGTGACCCGGTCGAAGCGGACCAGCTCGGGGCCGTCCTCCGCGGTGCCGACCGTGGGCGGCGCCGGCTGCGCCGGCCGGGTGGGGGTGCTGTCATCGGACAAGGCGACGCTCCAGGACTCGCAGGAGAAGGGAGGTGGGGTACGAGATCACGACGAACAGGACGCCGACGACCGTGATCGGCTCCATGTAGTCGAAGGTGGTCGCGCTGATGCTGTTCGCCTGGAAGAGCAGCTCCGCGACGGTGATCGCGGCCAGCATCGGCGTGTCCTTGAACATCGCGATGACGTAGTTGCCGAGCGCCGGGACCACCCGGCGGAACGCCTGCGGCAGGATCACCGAGGTCCAGGTGCGCCGGCGCGGCAGGCTCAGCGCCGTCGCCGCCTCCCACTGGCCCTCCGGGACGCCGTCGATGCCCGCCCGGTAGACCTCGGCGGTGTACGTCGAGTAGTGCAGCCCCAGGCCGATCACGCCGGTGGTCAGCGGGTCGAAGGTCAGGCCCCAGCCCGGCAGGACGAAGAAGAGGAAGAACAGCTGCACCAGCAGCGGAGTGTTGCGGACGAACTCGACGAAGGCGCTGACCGGCCAGGTCACCCAGCGGCTGGGGGAGCGCAGCAGCAAGGCCCACACCAGGCCGAGCGCGAACGCCACCAGCGACCCGAGCAGCGTCGCCTGCACAGTGATCCACAACCCGCTGAGCAGGTCCGGCAGGATGTCGCCGACGTACTCCCACGACCAGGTGTTCACGGCTTACCTCCGGGGGCGGTGGTCACCTGCGGGCCCGGCCCGCCGATCGGCAGGCGCCGCGAGAACCAGCCGGACTTCTCCGGCGCGCGGCCGATCGACGCCTTGGCCCGGCGTTCCAGGAGGCGCATGATCCGGGTCACCACGAACGCGATCACGAAATAGAGGACCAGGATGATCCCGTAGACCTGGGCGCTCTGGCCCGTGGAGAGCCGGGCCAGCTTGGCCTGGAAGGTCAGCTCCCCGATCGACAGCAGCGAGGCCAGCGCGGTGCCCTTGAGCAGCTCGATCAGCAGGTTGTTGAACGGCGGCATCATCTCCGGCACGGCCTGCGGCAGGATGACCTTGCGCAGCCGCTGCCACGGCGTGAAGCTCAGCGCGATCGCCGCCTCACGCTGCGCGGGCGCCACCGCCTGCAGGGAGCCGCGTACGACCTCGGAGCCGTACGCCCCGTAGGACAGGCCGAGCGCCAGGGTGCCCGCCCAGAGGCCGGCCAGCTGCCAGCCCAGCAGCGGCAGCGCGAAGAACAGCCAGAACATCAGGACCAGCGCCGAGGTGCCGCGGAAGAACTCCACGTAGACACCGGACAGGAAGCGCACGATCCACAGCCGGGAGGTGCGGGCCACGCCGATGCCGAAGGCGACGACGGCGGCCAGCACGGCGCTGTAGACCATCAACTGGACGGTGATCCACACGCCTTTGAAGAACAGTTCCCACAAGGCTCCGGTCACCGGGCACAGAGCTCCTTCGCCGTGAGGTCGGTCATGAACTCCTCGGTGAACCCGAAGGGCCGGGCGATGCGCAGGAGTTCGCCGCTCTTCTTCATCTTGTGCAGCTCGCCGTTGAAGGCGTCCCGCAGCTTCGTCTCACCGATCCGGAAGCCGTAACCGCCGCCGTCCCGCTGGGGCTTGCCGTCCACCTCCGGGGTGAAGGGGTGGGTCATCTCCACCTTGGGGTGCTTGCCGGTCTTCAGCGCCTCCATCATGGTCAGCGCGGTGCCGGCGAAGCAGTCGATGCGTTCGGCCTCCAGCGCCTCCAGGCCGGCGATCTGGTCGCCGTACGTCTGGATCTTCTCCTTGGCGACGCCGTTGCCGACCGCGTAGTCGATCTCCGCGTACCCGATGCCGGTGCCCATCCGGAAGCCGCCCTCGGCCACGTCCCGGTAGGACGCGATCTTCTTGGGGTTGCCCTTCGGTACGAGGAAGCCGTCCTTCGACTCGTAGTCCGGGTCGGAGAAGAGCACGGCCTGGCAGCGGGCCTTGTTGATGAACATGCCGGCCACGATCACGTCGTACTGGAAGGAGTGCAGGCCGGGCACGAGCGCCTGGAACTCGACCGGCACCGGCTCGAAGCGCTCCACCCCCAGCCGCTGGAAGACGGTCCTGGCGACGGCGGGCGCCTCGCCGGTCAGTTCCCCCTGGCTGTTGATCGACGCGTACGGCGGCTCGCTGGCGATGCCCATCCGTACGACGTTCCTGCTGCGAAGATCATCGAGTAGGTGTCCCCCGTCCGTAGCTCCGGTGATGTCGACCTGTGAGCAACCGGCCGTCGCCCCCAGCGCCCCCGTCAAACCCAGCGCCGCCGCTCCTGCGAGCAGTGAGCGGCGGCGGAACCCTGATGCGGTGTTTCTTCCTGAGCTGTTCCCCTGTGGTGGAGCCATGGGCGCGCGGCTACCCGAACTCGTTGAAAATATGCCAATCGTTTCCGGCCCTTGATGCAAGCGGTGCGGGGTCGTGGCGCATGTCGGTCATGCGTGCATACGACACCCGTTCGGGGGTGGCAATTCCGGTACGGGGGTGGCTGATTGGCGACGGTCGTCAGCGGCCGCGCGCCCTGGGGCGAGTGCGGGTACCGCGTCCGGTGTTCCCGTGTGCATCGGGCCGCCCGCTGGTCCACCATGGAGGCGCAAAGCACCGTAAGGAGGCAAAATGGTCGACCGTTTCATCGAAGTCTCCCTCGACAAGCGGGGCGTGAGCTGCACCGCCAGGCTGCTCGACGACCGCGCGCCGGTCACCTGCAAGGCCGTCTGGGACGCCCTGCCGCTCGGCGGCGACGTCTACCACGCCAAGTACGCCCGCAACGAGATCTACGCCCTCGTCCCGCCGTTCGCCCCGGAGGAGCCCCCTCTGGAGAACCCGACCGTCACGCCCATCCCCGGCGATCTGTGCTACTTCACCTTCAGCGAAACCCAGTTGGGCACCGCCTCGTACGGCTACGAGAGCCAGGCCGAGCACCGGGGCCGCGCCACCGTCGTCGACCTCGCGCTGTTCTACGAGCGCAACAACCTGCTGATCAACGGTGACGCGGGCTGGGTTCCCGGCATCGTGTGGGGCTCGGTGGTGGACGGCCTGGACCGGATGGCCGACGCCTGCCAGGACCTGTGGCGCGCCGGAGCGCTGGGGGAGACCCTCAACTTCCGCCGGGCGTAGGCGGAGCGGGCAGGCCCGCCGCCCCCGAGGCGTAGAGGGCGTGCGCGGCGCGCAGCACCAGCGCGTCCGCGTGCCGCGCACCCACCAGCTGCACCCCGATCGGCAGCCCGTCCCCGTCCACCCCGCACGGCACGGTCGCGGCGGGCTGCTGCGTCATGTTGAAGGGGTACGTGAACGGCGTCCAGCCCGTCCAGCGCGTGTGCCCCGACCCGGCCGGCGCCTCGGCGCCCGCCTCGAAGGCGGTGATCGGCTCCGTCGGCGTCACCAGCAGGTCGTACGTGCTGTGGAAGCGGCCCATCGCCACGCCCATCGCCATCCGTACGTCCACCGCCGCCAGGTAGTCCAGCGCGCTGCGCCGCGCGCCCTCCGCGCAGATCTCCCGCAGGCCGGGGTCGAGCAGTTCCCGTTGCGCGTGGCTCAGGTGCTGCACCACCCGCGCCGCGCCGCTGAACCACAGCGTGTGGAATTCCTCCACCGGGTCCGCGATGCCCGGGTCGGCCTCCTCGACGAGCGCGCCCAGCTCGGCGAGCCGGTCCACCGCGCGCCGCACCGCGGCGGCGACCTCCGGTCGCACCGGCACGTCCCAGCCCAGCGTCGGGCTGTAGGCCACCCGGAGCCCGGCCACCGGCCGCTCCAGCTCCTCCCGGAACGACCCGGGCGAGGGCGCGAGCTGCGACCAGTCCCGCCAGTCCGCCCCGGTGATCACGTCCATCAGCAGCGCCGCGTCGGCCGCGTCCCGGGTCATCGGCCCGACGTGTGCCAGCGTCCCGAACGGACTCGCCGGATACAGCGGCACCCGCCCGTACGTCGGCTTCAGTGCGAAGATCCCGCAGAACGACCCCGGGATGCGCACCGACCCGCCGCCGTCCGTGCCCAGGCTCAGCGGCCCCGCGCCGAGCGCCACGGCCGCCGCGCTGCCGCCGCTGGACCCGCCCGCCGTACGGGACGGGTCGTACGGGTTGCCCGTCACCCCGTGCCGTGGACTGTCCGTGACGCCCTTCCACCCGAACTCGGGCGTGGTGGTCTTGCCCACGAACACCGCGCCGTGCTCACGCAGCCGCGCCACCGACGGGGCGTCCGCGTCCCAGACCGCGCCCTCCTCGCGCACCGTGCGCGAACCGCGCAGCGTCGGCGCCCCACGGGTCAGCAGCAGGTCCTTGACCGTGGCCGGCACGCCGTCCACCAGCCCGGCGGGCCGCCCGGACCGCCACCGCTCCTCGGACTCCTTCGCCGCGGCCAGCGCCTCGTCCGCGTCGATGCGGGTGAAGGCGTTCACCCGCTCCTGCGCCCGCCCGGCCCGCTCGACCACCGCCTGCACCGCTTCGACCGGCGAGAACTCGCCCGCCGCGTACCCGGCGACCAGCCGCACCGCCGAGCAGTCGGCCAGATCCGTCACCTCAGCCATCCCGACCTCCCTTCACGAACCCTGCGCGAACACTCCGCCCCCACGGTCCCGGAAGATCAGGAGCCCGGTACGTAGCCCAGCCGCTTGTCCACCACATTGGTGAGCGGCTCGCCCGCCGCCCACCGGTCGAAGTTGTCCGCGAACTGCTCGGCCAGCGCGTCCCGCCAGCCCAGCGTGTCGCCGCTCATGTGCGGGGAGACGATCAGGTGCGGCACGTCCCACAGGACGCTGTCCGAGGTCAGCGGCTCGCGCTCGAAGACGTCCAGGGCCGCCGCCGCGATCCGCCACTCCCGCAGCGCCGCCACCAGGTCGGCCTCGACGACGAGCGCTCCGCGCGCCACGTTGATGAAGCGCGCCCGCTGCCGCATCCGGCCGAACGCGGCCCGGTCGAACATGCCGCGCGTCTCCTCGGTCAGCGGCGCCGCGCACACCACCCAGTCGGCCGTGCCCAGCAGACCGTGCAGCGTGCCGCCCGCGTGCACCCGGCCGAAGTCGGGATCGTGCGGACGTTCCCGCCGCCCGACCAGATCCACCCTGACACCCAGTGCCAGCAGAGTTCGGCCGATGGCCCGGCCGATCGGCCCCGAGCCCACCACCACGGCGCGGCTGCCCGCCACCCGCAGTGTCTCCCGGTGCCGCCAGCGCCGCTGCCGCTGGAGCTCCCAACTGCCGTAGAAGTCCTTCGCCATGGCGATCACCAGACCGGCCACGTACTCGGCGATCGGCTGCTCGAAGACGCCGCGCGCGTTGGTCACCAGGGTCGTGTCCGCGGCGAGCTCCGGGCACATCAGCCGGTCCACGCCCGCGCTCGCGGTGTGCACCCAAACGGGTCGCGGGCCGCCGCCGGGCCAGGCGTCGCGGACCGCGTCGGAGGTGAAGTCCCACGCCAACACCACGTCGGCGTGCGGCAGTCGGTCGGCGAAGGTCTTGTCGTCGGCGTACACCAGCCGGGCCCGGCCGGACAGCCGGTCCAGTTTGGGGGGCGGGTCGGAACCGAGGACAAGGACGGTGCTTTCGGACATAGGCCAGAAACCGTTCTGAAACGTGAGCCCCCTTGAATGAAAGGAGGCGCCGACAGATGCCTGAGATGCGAGGATTGACCACGCTAAGAAGTCGTAACTACCGTGTCAACAACGGCTCTGTCCCGACGTCCCCGGCTCGTGCCGGTAGCACCACGAACCCCTGGCAAAGGCACTGCCCTTACCAGCCCTTCGCTCTTCTGGGGGCATCATGGACGTCTCATTTCTGGGGGGACCGAAGCCTCAGCTCGGTGTGGGTGTCGTCGCTCCGTTCGACTTCGCCCTGGACCGCGAGCTGTGGCGCTGGATCCCCGACGATGTGTCCCTCCACCTCACCCGAACCCCTTTCGTACCCGTCGAGGTGAGCCTCGACCTGGCCCGCCTCGTCAGTGAACACGAAACCCTGCACGCCGCCGTCCAGGCGCTGTGCGCCGTCTCCCCGCAGGTCGTCTCGTACGCCTGCACCTCGGGCAGCTTCGTCGGCGGCGTGGCGGGCGAGCGTGCCATGTGCGCCGCCATGACCCGGGCGGGGGAGCGGCTTCCGGCGCTCACCACCTCCGGCGCGCTCCTCGAAGCGCTGCGCGAGATCAACGCGTGGCGGATCGCGGTCGTCACCCCCTACACCAAGTCCGTCACCGACTCCCTGGAGGAGTACCTGAAGGAAGCCGGCGTCACCGTCACCGGCCGCGCCTACCTGGGCCTGACCCGGCACATCTGGAGAGTGCCGTACCGGGACGTCGTCGACATGGCCCGCCAGGCCGTCGTCGGCGCCGCGGACGCGCTGTTCATCAGCTGTACGAACCTGCCGACGTACGACGTCATCCCGCAGCTGGAGGCCGAACTCCGGATGCCGGTCCTGTCGGCCAACCAGGTCACCATGTGGGCCTCCCTGCGCGCCATCGGGGCCGAGGCCGTCGGCCCGTACCAGGCGCTGGTGGACCCGGTCGCCAGACGCGGACCGGCCTCCATGACCGCCTCCTGGGCCCCCGAGGAGGGGGCCGGGATACCGAGGTGCGGCGGTCTGTCCGAAGCGGCGTTCGCCGGCTCGGCGGTCCCGTCCTCCGAGGCGGAACCGGCCGACGGACTGGACGTACCGCCCTTTCATCCCCCG
Organism: Streptomyces paromomycinus; assembly: GCF_003865155.1. Classification (NCBI taxonomy): domain Bacteria; kingdom Bacillati; phylum Actinomycetota; class Actinomycetes; order Kitasatosporales; family Streptomycetaceae; genus Streptomyces; species Streptomyces paromomycinus. Next base: position 6,219,826 of record NZ_BHZD01000001.1, read on the forward strand.
GAGGAGCCCGGCCCGCCGGCGCCGGTCTGACGCGTACGGGCGGCGCCCGCCCGGTCGCCGTCCCCCCTCCGCGTCCACCCGCGCGCCCCGCGTACGTACGCCCGGGGCAGCGCGCGCACCCGCAGTACACAACCCCGTACGCATCCCCCCACCCCGTCAGGAGACGTGCATGGCATCCACGGTCGGCTTCCTCTACCCCGGCCACTCCGCCGAGGACGACTATCCCCGGCTCGAAGCGCTCCTCGGCAACGGACTGAGCCTGCCGCTCGTCCACACCGACATCGGCGAGGACGCCCACCGCGTCGACGCGCTGCTGGAGATGGGTTCCGCCGCCCGGCTCGCCGCCGGCGTCGCCGAACTCAAGCGCCGTGGCGCCGAGGCCGTCGTCTGGGCCTGCACCAGCGCCAGCTTCGTCTTCGGCTGGGAAGGCGCCCACGAGCAGGTGCGCGAGCTGTCGGCCACCGCCGGGCTGCCCGCCTCCAGTACGTCCTTCGCCTTCGCGCACGCCGTACGGGCCCTGGGAGCCGAACGAGTGGCCATCGCCGCGACCTACCCCGACGACGTCGCCGAGTGCTTCCGCGCCTTCCTGAAGTCCGCGGGCACCGAAGTCGTCTCGACGCGCGGCAGCGGGATCATCACCGCCGCCGAGGTCGGCACCTGGGGACTGGAGGAGGTCCTGCTCCTCGCCCGTACGGGGGACCACCCCGACGCCCAGGTGGTGCTGCTGCCCGACACGGCCCTGCACACCGCCGGGTACCTCCCCGCCATCGAGGCGGAGCTGCGCAAGCCGGTGCTCACCGCCAACCAGGTCACCGCCTGGGAGGGGCTGCGGCTGCTGGAGCGCACGGTCGCCTGTCCGGCGCTGGGCACGCTGTTCGCGGGGGTGCCGGTGCCGTCCACGGTGGGGTAGCGGCGGGGGAACCGCCTCCCCGGACCGGTCTCCTCGCCCGCCCGGCAGCAGAATCGCCCTCCTCGCCCGCCCGGGAATAACCGGAGAAGCGCTCCGGTTGTTCTCCGGGCAGACCAGCGACGCGAGGAGGGCCCGCACCGTGAGCGGCGACCACGACGAGATCCGGGACCACGAAGAGAGCCGGGGCGGCGACGCCCGCGACGGCGACGGCATCCGGGGCGCGGCCCTCGGCACCGCGCCCGTCCCCCTGTCCGTACTGGACCTGGTGACCGTGGGCGCGGGGCACACCGCCTCCGAGGCCGTACGCACCGCCGTCGGCATCGCCCGCACGGCCGAGCGCCGCGGCTTCCACCGCTACTGGGTCGCCGAGCACCACTCGATGCCCGGTGTGGCCTCCTCGTCCCCCGCGGTCCTGCTGGCGCACCTCGCCGCGCACACCGACCGCATCCGGCTCGGCTCCGGCGGCGTCATGCTGCCCAACCACGCGCCGCTGGTGATCGCCGAACAGTTCGGCACGCTGGAGGCGATGGCCCCCGGCCGCGTCGACCTGGGCCTCGGCCGCGCGCCCGGCACCGACGGCGCCACCGCCGCCGCGCTGCGCCGTACGGAGCGACTGCACGAGGGAGCCGACGAATTTCCGCAGCAGCTCGCCGAGCTGACCCGCTTCCTGGACGACGACTTCCCCGACGGGCACCCGTACAGCCGTATCCACGCGGTGCCGGGACCGGTCCAGGCGACGTCCCCGGGCGGCGTCCAGTCGGCGCACCGGCCGCCGCTGTGGCTGCTCGGCTCCTCCGGCTTCAGCGCCCAGCTGGCGGGCCGCCTGGGCCTGCCGTTCGCCTTCGCCCACCACTTCTCGGCGGCGAACACCATCCCCGCGCTGGACCTGTACCGCGAGTCCTTCCGCCCCTCCGCCGTCCTGGCCGAGCCGTACGCGCTGATCGGCGTCGCCGCGCTGGCCGCCGAGGACGAGAAGGAGGCGCACCGCCAGATCCTCACCGGCGCGCTGTCCATGATCCGGCTGCGCACCGGGCGCCCCGGGCTGGTGCCCAGCCCCGAGGAGGCGGCGGCGTACGCGTTCAGCGGTATGGAGCGCGACTTCGTGGACAGCTGGCTGTCCAACATCGTCTACGGCACGCCCGACGCGGTCCGTACCGGCCTGGACGACCTGGCCGAGCGCACCGGCGCGGACGAGCTGATGATCACCGCCAACGCGCACGGCGGCGACGTCCGGCTGCGTTCGTACGAGCTGATCGCGGACGCGTACGGGCTGCCGGCGGTGTGACGGCCGTGGCGCCGGCGGTGTGACCGTCGCGCGGACGGCGGCGTGACCGTCGTGCTGTCCGGGCGGCGGGCGGGTGCACCGGAGTGAACGGGGGAGCGCGCCGCTTCGCCCGCTCCCTCCGCGACTCCCCTCGCAGCTGCTACGCGCCGGTCTCCCGCCCCGCCCCGATCAGATCGCAGACCCGGTCCGGCGGCACCGGGCGGGAGTACAGCCACCCCTGCCCGGTGTCACAGCCGATACGGCGCAACCGTTCCGCCTGTTCGGCGCTCTCCACGCACTCCGCGGTGACCGTCAGGCCCAGCCGGTGCGCGAGCGCCACCAGCGCCTCCACGATCGTCTCGTCCGCCGGGTTCGGATGCTCCTGCGAACGGAAGCCCCGCACGAAGGAGCCGTCCAGCTTCAGCACGGACACCGGCAGCCGGCTGAGGTAGGCCAGGTTCGAGTAGCCGGTGCCGAAGTCGTCGATGGCGATCCGTACGCCCATCTCGCTCAGCGCCTGGAGCGCCTGGAGCGGGCGCCCGGCCGAGCCCATCACGGCCGACTCGGTCAGCTCCAGCTGGAGCAGGGCGGGCGGCAGGCCGGTCTCGGCGAGGATGCCCGCCACGTCCGCGACCAGGTCGGAGTCCCACACCTGGCGTACGGCGACGTTCACGCTGACGAACAGCGGCTCGGCGCCGGGGCGGGCCAGCTGCCAGGCGCGGGCCTGGTGGCAGGCGCGGGCCAGCACCCAGCGGCCCAGCTCGACGATCGAGCCGTTCTCCTCCGCCAATCCGATGAACCGATTCGGCGACAGTGTGCCGAACTGCGGATGCCGCCAGCGCACCAGCGCCTCGACGCCCTGCGCCCGCCCGTCACCGAGCCCGACCAGCGGCTGGTACTCCAGGGTGAACTCGCCGCGGTCCACCGCCGGCCGCAGCGTGCTGGACAGCGCCTGCCGGGTCATCCGGTGCGCGTTGCGCTCGGGGTCGAAGAGCGTCCAGCGGGCCTTGCCGTCCTCCTTCGCCCAGTACAGCGTGGTGTCCGCGGCCTGCATCAGGCCGGTCGCCGTGGTGCCGGTCGCCGCGCGCTCCACGACGCCGATGCTCGCCGAGACCGACAGCCGCTGACCGGCCAGGTCGAACGGCCGCTGGAGCGCGTCCAGGACGCGCTGTGCCAGTTCGGCGAGTTGTTCGGTACCGGCCGAGTCCTCCACCAGGAGGGCGAACTCGTCGCCGCCCAGCCGCGCCACCAGGTGGCCGCTGCCGCCGCGCACCGCGCCGCGCTCGGCCAGACTCTCGGCGCAGTGCGTCAGGCGCTGCGCCACCGCGCTCAGCAGCCGGTCGCCGACGCGGTGCCCGAGGGTGTCGTTGACGGCCTTGAAGCCGTCCAGGTCGAGGTAGCACAGGCCGACCCGGCCCGTACCGTGCTGCTCGAAGGCGGCCGACTCCAGCGCGCCCGCGAGCCGCTCGAAGAACAGCGCGCGGTTGGGCAGCCGGGTCACCGGGTCGTGCATCTGGAGGTGGCGCAGCCGGGCCAGCAGGTCGTGCCGGTCGCTGATGTCCGCCACGGACAGCAGGACGCAGTCCTCGTCCGGCAGCGGCTCGACCGTCACCTCGGCCCACAGGAACTGCCCGTCGGGATGTTTCAGCCGCCGGGTGCACCGCAATCGGTCGCTGTGGCCGCGCAGGACCTCCCGGTACGCGGCCCAGATGCGCGGGTCGGTGCCCAGCTCGGTCAGGTCGGCGGCGGTGGCCGCGACCAGGTCGTCCGGTGCCGCGCCGACCAGTTCGCCGAAGGCGGGGTTGGCGGCGAGCACCAGGCCGTCGCGGTTCAGCACGGCCAGCGGGGCGCGGGCGGCCCGGAAGGCGGCGCGGTAGTCGCGCAGCGAGGCCGCCGAGCCGTCACCGGCGTCGGGTTCGCCCCGGACGCCGGTCCGCGGCTCGCCGGGCGGGCCGGACCGGGACTCGCCGTTCTGGGGGTGTCCGCCGGCCGTGGAGGACCGGACGGGGCCGTCGGCCGCGGTGGGGCCGCCGGTGGGGGCCGGGTCGGAGGCGCCGTCCGGACCTCCGTCGGATTCATTGGTCGGTTCTTTACGCTCCGTCACCGCGGAGAGCGTCGTTCCGGGCGCGCGGCCCGTGCCGCCGGGGTATCCGCTCACTGCTCGCTCCCGCATGGCGCTTGTCTCGTGATGGAGGGGGGAATCCGCGCTGGAAAGTGTGGCGATCATAGAGGCTGCCGCAAGGGCCTATCCAGCGACGTAACCGTGATCATCGGCACCTGTGGCGGAAGTTTGGCCATTTCCGTCCGGCTGTGTTCGTGCGTATCCGGTCAACGATCGATAGTGACTTTCCGTTACGGGGTGGGGAGTTGGGCCGGTCACTCGTCTGGGGCCCCGGAACAGGACGGAATCCGGCAATTCCCCACAAGGTGGTGAGGGTGCTCCGAATCCGTACCGGGAGGTCGATGTGCCACGCGCCCAGCAACCTCCGGAGGTGGGCCGTCGCGCGCTGCGCCGGGTGGCCGCCGTGGCCACCTCCCTCAGCGCCGTCATAGCCACCTCCGTCATCGCGGGCCCCGCCACCGCGTCCGAGGGCTCGCCGCCCTGCGCCCTGGCCCGTACCGACGCCCACCACTCCGAGGGCCTGGACACCTGGAACCGCGCCTACCCGCGCCCGGTCCGCACCCTTGACGCCGTCATGGTCTTCCTGTCCTTCCCCGACTCCGAGCCGGTCGCCGACCCTCGCGAACTGGCCGCCGACTACTTCCCGGCCACCACCCGCTTCTTCGAGCGCGCGTCCTACGGCCGCTTCACCCTGCGCCCCGACATCCAGCGCCGCTGGGTACGGATGCCGCAGAACTCCAGCACGTACGGCATACGCCGGGACTGGGCAGCCGGCGACCGCGCCGCCTACCTCCGGGACGCGGTCGCCGCCGCCGACGGCTCGGTGGACTTCAGCCGCTACGACGTCGTCTACCTCGTCGCCGACCCGGACGCGGCCGGCGTCGACTCCGACGCCACCAAGGTCGTCAACCTCGACCGCCCGCTGCGCGCCGACGACGCGGACCTCAGCCGGTTCGTCACGCTCTTCGAGCAGAGCCCGCCGGACCGCAACGTGCTCGCCCACGAGACCGGCCACGTCTTCGACCTGCCGGACCTCTACCACCGGCCCCAGGAGGGCAAGGGCGACTGGGACACGCACGTGGGCGACTGGGACCTCATGGGCAGCCAGTTCGGCCTCGCCCCCGACCCCTTCGGCTGGCACAAGTGGAAGGTCGGCTGGCTCGGCGGCCGCCAGGTGACCTGCGTCTCCCTCGGCCGGGAGCGGCGCTCCTCCGTGCACACCCTGCGGCCGGTGTCCGCCCCCATGGGGCCGGGCGACGGGCGGCGGGCGCGGCTGCTGGTCGTCCGCACCGGTCCGCGCAGCGCGCTGGCCGTCGAGGCGCGCGGCGCGGTGGGCAACGATCACGACGTCTGCGCCGAGGGCGTCCTGGTCTACCGCGTGCACAGCGAGACCGCGTCCGGGAGCGGTCCGGTGGAGGTGCTGGACGGACACCCCGGTACCGAGGCGTGTTGGGGGACTTCCGTATTCCCCCGGCTTGCTGATGCGCCGCTCGGCGAAGGCGAAAGCCTGGACGCCACCGAGGACGGGGTGCGGGTACAGGTGTACGGGCGGTCGTCCTCGGGGGACTGGACGGTCAAGGTGGAGCGGAGCGGCTGAGGGCGGGTGTCCGGGCCCGGCCGGGCGCCCGCCCCGGCTTCCCGGTTCCCGGGTTCCCGGCTTACGGCTTCCAGGCTTCCCGGCTTTTGGGCGTACGAAGAAGGCCCCCACCGAGGTGGGGGCCTTCTTCTGTCGGTGCGCCGCCAGGGACTCGAACCCCGGACCCGCTGATTAAGAGTCAGCTGCTCTAACCAACTGAGCTAGCGGCGCCTGCTGACGTGGAAAACATTAGCATCCTGATCGGGTGGCGCAAAAATCGATTCAGCGAGGCCCGCCCCGCACCGGGGTGCGCGGGGCGGGAAGCCCGGTACGGGCCCGTGTTCCAGGGGCCCGGGGCGGTGGTGGCGCTGGTCACAGGGGTGGGGTGAGGGTTGGCGCCGTTCGGGTGGTGGTGGGTTCGGCGAGGGCGTCGGGGCTGTCGCGTGCCGCGGTGGCGACGGCACCGTCGGGTGCTGCGGCGGCGACGGTGGTGGCGCGCCGGGCGGCACGTATGCAGGCCCAGAGGAGGGCGCCCGGCCCGGGGAGCCAGGGGTGGCGTACGTCCGGGGCCACCAGCCAGCGGGAGGCGGTGAGGTCCTGACCGCTGTGGGGTGCGTGGGGCGGGTCGGACTGCGGTGGCCGCTGGGGGAAGAGGGGCGGGATGGTCACGGCGTCGCCCGGTCCGTGGCAGAGCAGCGGCGGTACGGAGCCGGACCACTCCTCCCAGCCGAGCAGGGCGGGCAGCCGCCGGGCCGTACCGGGCTCGGCGAACAGCAGGATGCGGCCGCGATGGGTGGCGACGGGGCCGGACCCGGGCCCCGCGGTCCATAAGCGGTCCACCAGGTCGCGGCCGAAGAGCGCGGGCGCGTTGATCACGTCGAAGACCGTGCCGCACGGCAGCGTGCTCGGCGCCTCCGGACAGGACGCCCACCGGGCGTGCACGCTCTCGGGGCACGGGTCGGCGGAGGCGAGCCAGTCGGCGCCGGCGAGGGTGACGTACGCCGCGGTGTGGAAGGCGGCGGGGGCGGGTCGGCGGGGGTGTTCGGAGGGCCAGTCGCTCATGGGCCCCGGTTTACCGGTATGCGGTGTTCCGTTTCTGCGGAATGGCTGAAATCCGGACAGGACGGGGCGCTATGGGGTATGTTCCCGCGCTCGCATATGCCGGCGGCCCATGATCCACGAGCGGGATCACGGGCCGGGGCGCGAGGGCGGGGATGCGACGGCGGGTCGGTGGGGCGGGGACGCGAGGGCCGGGCCGGCCGGGCGGTGCCCGTCCGGAGCCGAGGCGGCCGGGAGGCGGGTGCCGGGAGCTGCTGAACCGTTCAGTCGGCGGTGGCGTCCAGGCGGCTGCCGCCACCGTTGCGCAGCAGACCGCGGCCGAACTCGACCATCTTCGCCGCGTAGTCCTCGGTCCAGTCCGCACGCTCCGCGATCACGGAGAGCGGCAGCCGGTCGAAGCGCCGGGGGTCGGCGAGGTGGGCCGCCGCCATCGCCTGGAACTCGGTGGCCCGGTCCGCCGCCGCGCGGAAGGCGAGTGTCAGCTCGGTGGAGCGGGCGAGCAGCTCCTTGGGGTCCTCGATGGACTCCAGGTCGAAGAAGTGCTCGGGGTCGGACGTGGCCTCCGGAGGCTCGAAGAGCAGCGGAGCCGGTTTCAGGCGCCGGGGCGCGGAGGCAGCTCCGCGCGGGTCGGAAGCCGGTTGCGGCTCGGACATGTACGTACCTCCTGGATCGTGTGCCGCGTTCCATTGTCCCGCGCCGCGCAAGTGTGCCTGGCGACGCGCACCTACGGGGCTCAGCCGCCTGCCGGGGGCGGCACACCACGCGCCGCGCGCCCCCGTTCCGCGCCTGTACCGCCACCGTACGGCCGTGCGCGGCGCACCCGGGCGCAAGTGAGCCGCGCCGACCGATACCCGCCCCTGGGCGCCCCAGCGCGCGCGGCGGTACGCGACACTGCGCGGGTCGGCCCGGCCCAGCCGGGCCCGGTCCAGCCGGGCCCGGTCCAGCCGGGCCCGGTCCAGCCGGGCCCGGTCCAGCCGGGCCCGGTCCAGCCGGGCCTGGTCCGGCCTCAGCCCGGCCCGTGCCTGACGCGGCCCGTGCCTGATCCGGCCCCTGCCTCACCCGGACAGCGCACCGGCCGGCTCCGGCGGCTTCCGGCCCGACCGCGCACCGGCGGCCTCTCCGCCGACCTCACCGCTGGCCGGTCAGGGCCGCCAAGCCACCCGATGTTCGTTCAGATGGGCCAGGACCGCGTGGTTCGCCTCCCAGCCGTCCGGGAACTTGACCGTGACGCCCAGCTGGACGGGGTCCGCCGAGGGGTGCTCGTCCAGCAGCTCCGGTATGCCGGCCCGGCTGACCACGATGCAGGCGTGCCGGTGGCGCGAGGCCAGTACGCACAACCGGCCGGTCTCCAAGTGGAAGGCGGTCGCGTCGGGGCGGCCGGAGAGCGGGTGCAGGAAGACCGTGACGTCGAACTCCCGTCCCTGGAGGCGGTTGGCGGTGTCCACCGCGACGCCCCCGACGCCGAGTCCGGCCAGCGCGGCCCGTACCGCCGCCGCCTGGTCGCGGTGGGCCGTGCCGACCGCGATCCGGTCGGCGGTCAGCGGCACCGGATCGGGGCCGCGCTCGCTGGTGGCCGCGCCGCCCCGGTCGAGCAGCCGCCGCACCACCCGCGCGATGGCGTGCACCGCCTCCGGGTCCGTACGCGGGGTGTGGCGGGCGGGCAGTTCGAGCAGGCCCCAGCCGGACTCGGCGGCCTCGTCCAGCACCCGGTCCACCCCCGAGCCGTCGGAGGGCACCCCGAAGGCGAGCCGCCGGTCGCCGTGGTCCGTGCCGCTGCGGAACGGCGTGTACGGGTAGAACGCGTCGGAGACCAGCCGCGCCGCGGAGGCGGGCAGCCGCCACGACACCGGCAGCCGGTGCTGCGGCAGGCCGGGGTTGTGCGCCAGCAGCGTCGTCACGGCGCTGGCCGACGGGTCGTAGGCGAGCCCGGCCCACTGCTCGGCACCGACCACGCTGAACGGGTCCAACTGCCCCGGATCGCCCACGAACAGCGCCCGTTCGAACAGCCCGCCGACGGCCAGCAGCGCGTCCGAGCGCATCTGGTACGCCTCGTCCACGATGGCGTGCTGCCATGGCTCGTCGACCTTCGTGTACGCCCACTTGGCGGCCGTCGAGACGACGATGTCCAGCCCTGCCAGATCGGCGACCTTGGCCGACGTACGGACGGCGGGCAGTTCCGCCAGCGCGGGGTCGAACGCGCCCGGCTCGCTGCTGTGCAGCCGGCCCACCGGCAGCTCGGGGTCCTTCTCGGCGATCCGCAGCACCAGGTCGTCCACCTGCGCGTTGGTCTGCGCGACGATCATCAACGGGCGTCCGGCCGCGGCCAGTTCACGGGCCGCCCGCACCACCAGCGTGGACTTGCCCGCGCCCGGCGGCGAGTCGACGACGACACCGCGGTGCGTACCGTGCAGCGTGCTGTGCACGATCGCGTCGGTGGCCGCGGCCGCCGCCGCGCCCGGGTCGAAGGGCGCCGCGCCGGGTCCGTACGGTGACGCCCCGGGGGCGGCCGGCGGTACGCCCGGTGCGGCGTGCGGTGCGCCGTCCGGCCGCCGGGCGGCGGGCACGTCGGGGTGCGCGGGGCGGGCCTCGGTCACAGGAAGTCCTCCGCGGTGACGGGATCGGGCTGGTCCACGGGCAGTACGGCGGTGTCGGCCACGGGCGGCCCGCCGTGCGTCCACGGCGTGTCCTCGGGCTCGGGCAGCTCCGGTCCGCCGCGTGGCTGGTGTTCGAACAGGGTCCAGCACACGTTGTCACCGGGCTCGGGCACTGACCCGGGCTCCGGGGTCTTCCCCCGCCCCATGCCGCCGGTCAGCCGGACGACCAGCCCGCCCGGCCCGTCCGCCGTGTACGCGACGAACTCGGCGGGCTGGGCCTTCCCGTCCGGCAGCGCGCGGTACAGCTTGTCGCCTTCGGTCAGCTGCGGCCGGTCGTCCGTCGTCAGCGTCACCAACGGGCGCGGCATCGGCCGCTTGCCCTCCGAATACGCCATCTCGACGCCGGTCACCTCGCCGGCCAGCGCCTCCCCGGTGAGCCGCCGGCCCGCCATGACCAGCGGGTCGTCCAGCGCCTCCTGCGCGTCCAGCTGCGCCTGGGCGGTCTCCCGGGAAGCGAGCTTGCGGGCGGCCGTGATGGCGTCGTCCCGCTTGGGCTGCGGCGGCTCACCGGCCCGTACCCGGTCGCGGTGCCCGGTGTACGACCAGCGGTCGCGCTTCCAGCGGTCGGCCACCCTGGAACCCTCCGGCAGGGCCCGCAGCAGGTCGATGCCGTGCCACACGGCGTCCCAGGCGGGACGCAGCTGGCTTTCGACCAGCTCGCGGACCGCGTCCTCGGCACCGGGCAGCCCCGCGTCGTACCGGGCCATCGCCGGGGCGAGGCGCTTGTTGTCGAACGCCGGGTCCGTGGCCGGGCCGGCCGGCGGGCACAGCAGCTGGCCGTCCGCGTCCCGTGCCGTCTCCGCGCGCCGCGCGGCCGTCGCGCCGGGCTCGCCCTCGGGCGGGTCGATCCAGGCGAGCAGCGCGCCCAGGTGCTGGTCCTCCAGGTTGCTCTGGCCGGTCGCCCAGTGCCGGGCGAGCAGACCGGTCATCGGCAGCAGCAGGCTCGCGCCCGGCACCCGGGCCCGCTCGCCGAAGTGGGTGAACCAACGCCCCAGCAGGGGCACATGGGGCGGCGCCGGATGCGGGGTGTCCGGGTCCTGGTCGGCGGTCCGCCGGAACCGCATGGACCGGCCCAGCAGGCGCACGTACTCCACACCGGCCGCGCTCGGCACGACGATCTGCGGCGCGTCGGCGCACAGCTCGACCTCGACCGGGACCTTCTTGCCGGTCTCGGGGTCGGTCTCCTTGCGCTGCTCCAGCTCGACGGTGTCCGCGTACCCGTCCACGTACGGCAGGACGGCCTCGGCCAGCTCGGCGAGGAACGCGAACCGCAGGTCACGGTCGCGCGGCTGGGGTACGGCGAGCAGCAGCGGCTTCTCGCGGTCCGTGCCGACCAGCGCGCCCAGCGGGGCGCCCGCCTCACCCGAGGTCGTCAGCGGGACGAACACCAGCGGACGGGCGGACAGATGCCGGTGCCGGACCGTCGTCAGCGGCTGGGCGCGGCCCGCCGCCACCGCCTCCATCCTGGCGAGCACCTCGATCAACGACATGCCGGCACCCCCTCGGCCCCGTCGGCCCGCCCCGCTGTGCCACTCCGGCCGCCCGGTCCGGCCCCGGCCAGCGCCTCGGCGCGCAGGGCCGCCGCCCGGCGCAGTGCCTCGGCGGCGGGCGCGTCCGTGTCCCCGTCCGGAGAGCAGGCAGCGGTGGCGCCCGCGCCCTCGGACCCGTCGGTCGCCTCGTCCGCCACGTCCTCCGTGCGCGCCGCCGCCAGGACCTCCCCGACCGTGCGCAGCCCGCCCAGCTCACCGCGCACCCCGCGGCCCAGCGACTCCACGGCGCCCGCGGCGCGCGCCTGCTCCCGGCAGTGGAACGCCAGCTCGCAGGCGGACAGGCACTCCGGCGCGTACGCCGCGTCCACGGACCCGACCGCCTCGGCCAGCTCGGCGGCGGACCGCGTCACGGTCTTCCCGTCGTCCGCGAGCCGGAGGTCGAAGGTGGTGCCGGGTGGGAGCTGCCCGGCGATCTCCTCGACCTTGGTGAGCCGCTGCAACTGCCGCCTGGTCGTCGCCAGTTGTTTACGGATGTCGACGGCCTCGGCGGTGGGGAGGTTCGCGAAGTCCTTGGGGCAGACCAGCAGTACCTGGTCCCGCACCGTCACCGGACGGCCCGTACTGGCGAGCACCTGGGCGGCCACCCGCTGCAGCGCCAGTACGTACACCGCGGCCTGCCGGGCCGCCGCGCCCACCTTCGCCGGATCGGCGGAACCGTCGATCATCGGGAAGGACTTGATCTCCACGACCGTCCAGCCGCCGTCCGGATGCACCACGACCGCGTCCGGCTCCAGGTAGGCGGGCGACCCGGCGACGTCCAGGGTGATCAGCGGATGGTCCAGCAGGGTCCAGCCGCCGGTGGCGGTGGCCTCGCGCAGGGCCAGCGCCGTACGGGCCGCACGCCCCTCGGGACCGGCGGCGGACAGGTCGGGGACGGCGACCCGGCCGGGCTCAGGGGCCTCCGCGCCGCCGCCCATGCGCTCGTACAGCAGCATCATCAGGTCCGCGCCGCCGTCCGCCTTGACGCGGGCCTCGAAGGAGTTGCCCCGGGCCAGCGCGAACTGCGACTGCCCGAAGGCCGCGGGCGAGCCGAGCGCGCCCGCGAGCGCCGTCTTGTCGACCCCGGCGCCGTCCAGCAGCGCGCGGCGGCGGCAGCCGGGGTTGGCGGCCAGCGCGGCGAGCGCGCGGGCGTCCAGCGGCCGTGGCCGTACGCCGGGGCCGCGCAGCTCACCGAGCCGCTGTCGCAGCCCCGTCGTCGGCTGCGGCAGCGGCGGCTGCTCCGGCGGCCGGTCGGCCGCGGCGGGTCGGCTGTCGCGGAAAACGTTCACCCGCGGAAGTCTGGCATCCGCCACTGACATTCGCGTGTGCCCCCGGCGTCCCGGCGGCCGGAAGATCGCGCGGCGCACCCGCGAGGGAGCCGTTCTCCGCGCCGGCCGCAGGCGTGTCCGCGCCGGCCGCGGGTGCGTGCGTGCCGGTTCCCGCGCCCGGACGGGCCGCCCGGAACCGCCCGCGCACCCCGTCCGCCAGCCGCAGCGCCGGGCGCGTCAGCAGCAGGCCCAGGCCCATCACGGCCGTACCGGCCAGCGCGTCGAGCAGGTAGTGGTTGGCGGTGCCCATCACCACCAGGACGATCAGCAGCGGGTACGCCACCCCCAGCGCCCGCGTCAGCCGCGACCGGCCGTGCCGCCACAGCACCACGCCGCACCACAGCGCCCACCCCACGTGGAGGCTGGGCATCGCCGCGAACTGGTTCGTCATGCCGCCGAGCCCGCGCGGCGCGCTCGCGTCCTCGCCCCACCACCCGTAGGACGAGAACTGCGCCATGGTGTCCGCGAACCCGCTGCCCGTCTCCAGCAGGCGGGGCGGCGCGGTCGGCAGCAGCGTGAAGCCGACCAGCCCGATGAGGGTGGCGAGCATGAGCCATGTACGGAGCGCGCGGTAGTGCCCGGGGCGCCGGTTCCACAGCCACACCAGGACCAGGGGTGTGACCAGGTAGTGCAGCGAGGCGTACGCGAAGTCGGCGGGGACGCCGAGAGCGGGCATGGCGGTGAAGAGACGATTCAGCGCGCGCTCCGGGTCGAGCCGCAGCAGCTCTTCCCACCGCAGGATCGTCCGCCCGTGCCCGGCGGCGGTGTGCGCGTCGCCGCGGGCCACGAGACGGCCCGCGGAATAGGCCGCGTACACGAGGGCGAGCAGTGGCAGTTCCGTCCACCACCGGAGCCGGCTGCCGGCTGCCGCTGGGCGGCGCGCTACGGCGTCCATCCTGGTCGTTCTCCAACATGCGTGGCCCGTGGCGGATCGGTCGCGGGCCTGGTGCGAGGGGGTGCGGCGCGGGGGCGGCACCCGTCGGCGCGGAAAACGCCGACCCTCCACCGTACGCCGTACGGCGCGAAGCTCCCGGCGGGGAGGGGTCCACCCCGGTGGTGCCGGGCGATGCGCGATGATGGAACGGACGGCCACCGCAACGAGGCGACGCGAGCCGGGCGCCGGACGAGCACCGGACGCGCACCAGTCGAGCAGCACAGCCCCGGAGCGGGCTCCGAAGACGGAAGAGCCGAGCAATCGGCCAGAGGTATTTCCCATGGCACCGCGCATTCTGCTGGCCCGGCACGGGCAGACGGAGTGGTCCCTGTCCGGCAAGCACACCGGCCGTACGGACATTCCGCTCCTGGAGGAGGGCCGCCGCGGCGCCAAGCTCCTGGGGGAGCGGCTGCACCGCGCGCCCTGGGACGGCCTGCCGGACGTCGAGGTCCGCACCAGCCCCCTGGTGCGCGCGAAGGAGACCTGCGAGCTGGCCGGATTCGGCGACCGGGCCCAGGACTGGGACGCGCTGATGGAGGTCGACTACGGCGCGTACGAGGGCCTGACCCCGGCCGACATCAAGGCCGGGCGCCCGGACTGGCTCATCTGGCGCGACGGCGTCCCCGAGGGCGAGACGCTGGCCCAGGTCGCGGCGCGGGCCGACGAGGTCGTGGAATGGGCGCGCTCCGCCGACCGGGACGTCCTGGTCTTCGCGCACGGCCACATCCTGCGCTCCCTGGGGGCCCGCTGGCTCGGCCTGGACGTCTCCTTCGCCGCCCGCATCCGCCTGGAGCCGACGTCGCTGTCCGTACTGGGCTGGGCGTACGGGGAGCCCGCCATCGAGCGCTGGAACGACACCGGCCACCTGGGCTGAACCCCGGCGCGACGGCCCCGGAGGACAGCGGCCCGCCGCCTTTCGGGGCCGCACCTCGCCCTTTCGGGGCCGCGCCTTGCCCTGTCGGGGTTGCGCCTTGCCCTCTCGGGGCCGCGCCCCGCCCTCTCGGGGCCGTACCCCGCCCCCTCGGGGCCGCACCCCGCCTCACCGAGCCGACCTCGCCCCTCCCGGAAGGCCGTACCCTCCCCCCGGGCCGTCCGCTACCCCCGGCCCGTTCCGCCCGGAGCCCGGTCATGCCGTATGCGCATCGTTCTGCGGCCCCGGCCCCGGCCCCGGCCCCGGCCGCGCCCCGTACGCCGCTCGCCGCCCGCCCTTGCCGACCGTCGTCCGCACGGGCGGCCGGGTGGCGGCGTGCCGGTCCAGGAAGGTGCCGACCTCGTCGCCCGCCCTTCCCGCGCCGTTCCGGTACGCCCGCAGTGCCCGCGCCGTCGCGTCCAGCATCGTGCGGATACGGGCCGACCTGACGTCCTCCAGGAGTGCCAGCGCCCGGGTACCGGCCGTCGCGGCCTCCTCGGGCGCCCGGCTGAGCGCGAGATCGCCCGCGAGCTCCGCGGTGAACAGGGCGATGTTCCGGGTGAAGTGCGGGTCCTGGAGCGCCACCGCCCGGCGCGCGTGCGTCGCCGCGCGCCCCTGCTCGCCCAGTGCGGACCAGCACTGCGCCTCCAGGCCCGCCAGCTCGGCCTCCCCGTAGAAGGACATCCACTCGGGGTCGTTGTCGGACGGCCCCCGGGCGAGCAGCCGCTGGGCCCGCAGGAGCGCCTGCTCGCAGCTCCTGCGGTCGCCCAGGCCCGCCCAGCCGCCCGCCTCGCGCAGCGCCAGGAGGGACAGCAGGCGGGCCGACCCCAGGTTCTTCGCGGCCTGCTGTGCGGCCTGTGCGGCGCGTACGGCCTCCCGGGGGCGGTTCGCGTCGCGCGCCAGGAAGGCGGTGTTGCAGAAGGCGTGCGCCTCCAGGGCCGCGTCACCGGCCACCCGGGCGGTGGCCAGCGCCTCGGCGTAGTGCGACCGGGCATCACCGAAGCGGCCGGAGTCGTGCGCGAGCCAGCCGACGGAGATGGCCAGTTCGCCCGCGCCCGCGTGCAGGCGGTCGCTGACGGAGCTGCGCTGCACCCCGGCGTCCAGCAGCTCGTACGCGGTCCGCAGCGGCTGCGCGGCGCGCCGGTAGAGCCCCTCGCCGCCGTGCCGGTCGTCCAGCAGCCGGATACGGCGCACCGCCTCCTCCACGGCGTCCGCCTCGGCCGCTCCGGCCCGTCCGGGGCCGTCCGCCGGGGAGGGGCGCGGTACGCGGGGCACCGCGTCCGGCAGTCCGGGCCCGGCCGCGGCCTCCGGGACGAACGGTGGCAGGGCGGTGAGCCCCAGCGCGGCGGCCGGGCCGCCCGTGATGAACGCGCGACGCAGCACGTCGCTCTCCTTGCCGGTCTGGATGTCCGTGTCGCGACGACCGGGTCCGGCCCCGGGCCCTTCCGGGTGCCCGGCAGCCGGTCCGGCGCCTGTCCGTGTACCGGGCGGCGCACTGGTGCCGCCGCCCGCCTCTCTTGCGTCGTCCGCCCGGGCGGCCCGGGCCCGCCGTCCGCGCACCGTCTCGCGGGGCGCGAACCCCATGTCCGTGAGGGTGAGTCCGGGGAACATGTGCCGGAACACCCGTTCGTAGGCGTAGTTCGGGCACCGGATCTCCCCGGCCTCGACGCGGCCCACGTAACGGGCGTCGCACGCGACCTGCTCCCCGATCTCGCGCGCGGCGCGGCGCACCGCCGCCGCGAACTCGCCCGGTGACAGCCGGCCGCGCAACTGCCGGAAGGCGCGGTTGGGCTGGGCGGGAACGTGCTGGGACGGCGTTGATCTCGCGGCTGGCGATGCCATGGCGGAGCCTCCGTGCCCTCTCCGTGGCGGTGCCGCGGCCTGGCGGAGCGGCGGGTCGACGGTACTAGCTGTGACCGGACCGACACACTGGGTTTGGCTACAAAACGGATATCTCACACCTGATCCGCCATGAAGTGCCATCCTTTGCGGCGGTCCGCCGCCGTAGCCGTTGACGTGTCCGGACGTTGAACAGGAAGTAAAGGGAGCGGCGTGTGCAGAGGAGGGGTTTCCGTGCGGGAGACCGGTGTGGCCGACGTCAGGACCGCCGTCAACGGTGAGGCGGGTGCCGGGGGGACGGCGCACGGCGGAGCCGGACGCGCCGGGCGCCCGCCGCACTCCAACGGCCGTCCGGGCGCGCACGGTTCACCTGCCGCTGACCGGCGCTGGCCCTCCGCGGACCGCGGTCTGCTCCCCGAGGCGCCGCGGACCTGCGACCTGGTGACGGTGCCGGCCCGCCAGGGCCTGGAGGCGGTCGACATCCTGCGGCTGCGTGCCGGTGTCGGCCCGGTCCTGCACGACGACGCCTGCGACACCCTCGGCTTCCTGGTGCCGCCGGGCACGGCCGACGGCTGGGACCTGCCGGGCAGCGCGTGTACCCAGACGTACGAGCGCGAAGCGCCCGACGGGGGCGTGCGGAACGCCGGTGGCGCCCCCGCCGAGCCGCCCGTCACGGGCACCGACTGGCTGGTCTCCCCGGACGGGGCGTGCGGCACGGCCACCGACCCCGTCGTCCTGCGCGAGGCCCTCGGCGAGGCGGCCCGCACGATCGAGGCCGTCGACCGCTGCCGCTGAGGCAGGATCCTGCGTGGCCGCCTCCGCCCCCGAGGCATGCCCCCGGCGTGGCCGCCGCCTCCGGCCGCCGGGTCTGGCCCCACCTCGGCCGCCGGCCCCTCCCGCCGGGCCCGGCCCCACCTCGGCCGCCGGCCCCTCCCGCCGCCTCCCGCCGCCTCCCGCCGCACACTCTGACCTGCGGCTACGCGGCATACTGGAGGCATGGCGAAGAGCAGGCGCGGCCGGTCCCGTACGGGGCCCGAGGCCGTCGAGGAAACCGTGGACGGCGGCACCGCCGAGCTGCGTCCCGACCGGGACCGGCCGCGCGGCTGGACCCTGCTCGTCGACGGCGCTCCGCAGTCCCATGTTGACCTCGACGACCCGGCCTACCTGGACTTCGCGTACCAGCGCCGCCTCGGTCACATCGCCGACCTCGCCGGACCGCCCGGAAAACCCCTCCAGGTGGTGCATCTGGGCGGCGGGGCGCTGACGATGGCGCGCTACGTCGCGGCCACCCGCCCGCGCTCCACCCAGCAGGTCGTGGAGATCGACGCGCCGCTGGTCCAACTGGTCCGCCGGGAGCTGCCCCTGGACAGCGGCTGGCGGATCAGGGTGCGCAACGCGGACGCGCGCGCGGGGCTCGCCAAGATCCCGGACGGCTGGGCGGACCTGGTGATCGCGGACGTGTTCCGCGGCGCACGGACTCCGGCGCACCTGACCAGCGCCGAGTTCGCGGGCGAGGTCGCGCGGGCGCTGCGGCCCGGCGGCTGGTATGCGGCGAACCTCGCGGACGGCCCGCCGCTGGCTTTCGTACGGGCGCAGGTCGCCACGGTCCGTACGGTCTTCCCCGAGCTGTGCCTGACCGCCGACCCGGCCGTCCTCCGGGGCAAGCGCTTCGGTAACGCCGTACTACTGGCGGCCGCCGGCCCGCTCCCGGTCGCCGAACTGACCCGGCGGGCCGCGACCGATCCGGAGCAGGGCCGGGTCGAACACGGGCGCGCGCTCCTGGACTTCACCGGGGGAGCGCAGCCGGTGACGGACGCGACCGCGGTGGACTCGCCGTCCCCGCCGCCCGCCGTCTTCATCTGAGCGGGGCGGGGAGGCCGGGCGGTGGCCCGGGGAGACTCCCGGTCGACACGGCCCTCACGTCGCGTGGTTGTCCGTTTCGACCGTCGGCGGATGCCCGTTCCAGGCGCAGATGACCGAGGTGTGCCCCGCGCCGCCCCGGAAGTCGACCCGGAGCCACTGGTCCTGCTGCCACACCTGCATCTGCCAGCCCGCTTCCGGGGTGGCCGAGACCAACTGGGCGGAGCGGGCACCCAGGTCGATGACCACGCGGCCGCCCGCGGTGGAGAAACTTTTCACCGCGCTGCCCGTCGCGGGCGGGACGGCGGTGCCGGGCGGCGGGTGCGGGCCGCTGCCCGCGCCTTTTCCGCCACTGCCGGACGTGCCGCCGCCGTCCCCTATGGGGTGACCGCCCGGTTTGGTGGACTGCCCGGGACGGGGGGAGGCCGGAGCGGACGGCTTCGGCCGGTGCGTGGAGGAGGCGCGGGGCGTGGCCCCGCCGTCGGTTCCGGCGGACGGGGACGGCGCGCTCTCGGAGAGCGGGAGCGCGCGCGGCGGGTCGTACGCCGTCCCGGCCAGCACCGTGTGCACGCCGAACCACGACAGTGTGACGGCGGCGCCTGTCGCCAGCGTCCAGGCCGCCGTGTGAACCAGTGCTCTGTGCATCTGGTTCATGGTGCACCACGCGCCTCACCGGGGCAGAGGGCCGGAGGGTCCGGAGGGGGCGGAGCGAAGGTGATACTGCGGGATCTTCCGGGGCAGGGCGGACGCGACGGCCAACACCCGCGGAAATGCGGGCCGATGGTACGGGCCGAGGTGTCAACCTCAAGTAAAGAAGTGCCCTCGAATGGCGTACGGTGCCGCCCATGGCAAGTGTGCTCGTGGTCGAGGACGACCAGTTCGTGCGCTCGGCCCTCATCCGGCATCTGACCGAGGCGTCCCACACGGTACGCAGCGTCGGTACGGCCCTGGAGGCGCTGCGCGAGGTGGCCCACGTCGGCTTCGACGTGGTCATCCTGGATCTCGGTCTGCCCGACCTGGACGGGGCGGAGGCCCTGAAGATGCTGCGCGGGATCACCGACGTACCTGTGATCATCGCCACCGCGCGGGACGACGAGGCCGAGATCGTCCGCCTCCTCAACGACGGGGCCGACGACTACCTGACCAAACCGTTCTCGGTGGAACACCTCTCCGCCCGGATGGCCGCCGTACTGCGCCGCTCCCGTGGCGCGGCGACGGGCGGCGAGCCGCCGTCCCGGGTGCTCCAGGTGGGCGGCCTGAGCATCGACCCGCTGCGCCGCCAGGCCGAACTGGACGGCACGGCGCTCGACCTGACCCGCCGCGAGTTCGACCTCCTCGCCTTCCTCGCCGGCCGCCCGGGCGTCGTCGTACCCCGTAAGGAACTCCTCGCCGAGGTCTGGCAGCAGTCGTACGGCGACGACCAGACCATCGACGTCCACCTCTCCTGGCTGCGCCGCAAACTGGGCGAGACGGCCGCACGCCCCCGGTACCTGCACACCCTGCGCGGGGTCGGCGTGAAACTGGAGCCACCACTGTGACGCCCGCGCGGACCGGGCGCCGGGGCGCGTACGCGCCGGAGCCGCCCGCGCGCGCCACCGGACCCTCCCGGGCCCTCCCCCCGGAGCCGGCGCCGTGAGATGGGCCCTGGTCAAGGTGTGCCTGGCCGTCACCGCGATGGTCGTGGTGGCCTTCGCCGTACCGCTCGGGCTCGTCGTCAAGGAGATGGCCAAGGACCGCGCGTTCTCCAACGCCGAGCGGCAGGCCGCCACCATCGGGCCTGTTCTGGCCATCACCACCGACCACGCGCAGTTGGAACGCGCCGTCGCCAGCACCGAGAGCGGCCCCCTGGGGCGCATCGGCGTCCACGTCCCGGCGGGCGCGAAGGGCGGTGAGCCGGCCGAGATCGGTTCCCGGCGGGCCAGACCCGCGGACGTCGAGGCCGCGGTCGACCTCGGCCGCGCCTCCATCGCCCCGGTGCCCGGCGGCTCGGTGCTGCTCCAGCCCACCGCCGTGGCCTCCGGCATCGCGGTGGTCGAGGTGTACGTGCCGGACGCCGCGCTCACCAACGGCGTCACCACCTCGTGGGCGGTGCTGGCGGCGGTCGGCCTCGCGCTGGTCGTCGGCTCGGTCGCCGTCGCCGACCGCCTCGGCACCCGGATGGTGCGGCCCGCCGAACGGCTGGCCGGCGCCGCCCACGACCTGGGCAAGGGCAAGCTGGGCGTACGGGTACGGGAGGACGGCCCCAGGGAACTGCGCGCGGCGGCCGCCGCCTTCAACGCGATGGCGGACCAGGTCGTCCAGCTCCTGGCCAACGAACGCGAGCTGGCCGCCGACCTCTCGCACCGCCTGCGCACCCCGCTGACCGTGCTGCGTCTGAACGCCGCCTCGCTCGGCGATGGCCCCGCGGCCGACCAGACCCGCGAGGCGGTCGCCCAGCTGGAGCGCGAGGTCGACCAGATCATCCGTACCGCGCGGCAGCAGCGGGCGCACACCCAGCAGGCGGCCGCGGCGGCCGGCTGCGACGCGGCCGAGGTGATCCGGGAGCGGATGGACTTCTGGTCGGCGCTCGCGGAGGACGAGGGGCGCACGGTGCGCGTCGCGGGCGCAGACCGGCCGGTACGCGTCCCCGTCGCACGCCCCGACCTCGCCGCCGCGCTGGACGCGATGCTCGGCAACGTCTTCCGGCACACCCCCGAGGGCACCGCCTTCGCGGTGGACGTGCACAACGCGGAGGACGCGGTGATCGTGCTGGTCTCGGACGCGGGCCCGGGCATCGACGACCCGGACGCGGCCCTGCGGCGCGGCCACGGGGACGGTGGTGACGGGTCCACCGGGCTCGGCCTGGACATCGTGCGGCGGCTCGCGGAGACG
Organism: Streptomyces paromomycinus; assembly: GCF_003865155.1. Lineage (NCBI taxonomy): Bacteria > Bacillati > Actinomycetota > Actinomycetes > Kitasatosporales > Streptomycetaceae > Streptomyces > Streptomyces paromomycinus. The sequence continues at coordinate 6,240,682 of NZ_BHZD01000001.1, forward strand.
ACCGGCGGGGACGTCCGGATCGGCCGGTCCGTGCTCGGCGGCACCGAGGTACGGGTGTGGCTGGCGCTGGACGGCGTACGGCGGGCGCGTGCGGGGCGCCGCCGGCACACCGGACACCGGCTGCGCCGACGGCTGGGACGGCGCCTCGGACGGTCGCGGGGGCGGCGGGCGGCGGGGCGTACGCAGGGCGGGGGCGGCGGGGAATGAACGTTTCGGGTTTCGGCCGGAGCCACGGGCGCGTGTCCGCCGGGCCGGTCGCCGGTTGCCGGCCTTCCGCCGGGCCGGTTGCCGGGCTCCGCCCGCCGGGCCGTTCGGCCGCTGTGCTTAACCGGTCCCTTTCGCTCCCTTAACGGCGCCATAAGGCTTCCGACTGCCGTACCGAAACCGGTATTTGTCCGTTTCCTGATCGCTAGCGTGCGGGACGCACCACGGCATCACAGCACCGCCGCACCACCGCTCCCCATGACGAACAGGCAGGCACCACATGAGTCCCTCGGCACACCGCCGCCGCACGAGCCGCAAGGCCAGGCTGACCGGTACGGCAGTGGCGGCCGCGCTGGCGGCGGGCGGCGCCTTCGCCGTCGCCGGCTCCGCGCTGGCCACCAAGGCGCCGGAAGCCGCTCCGGCGGCCAAGGCCGGCGGCGCCTTCTCGCCGTACGTCGACACGTCCCTGTACCCCGCGTACGACCTGGCCGGCACCGCGAAGCAGACCGGCGTGAAGACCTTCAACCTCGCCTTCGTCACCTCCGGAGGCGGCGGCTGCGAACCCAAGTGGGGCGGTGTGGGCGGGCTGGGCGACGACGCGGTGGCCAAGCAGATCCCGGCCCTGCGCAAGGCCGGTGGCGACGTACGGATCTCCTTCGGCGGCGCCAACGGGTCCGAGCTGGGACTGGCCTGCAAGTCGGCGGGGGAGCTGGCCGCCGCGTACGGCAAGGTCCTCGACAAGTTCGCGCTGAAGAAGGCCGACTTCGACATCGAGGGCGGCGCGCTGCCGGACGCCGCCGCCAACACCCGCCGGGCCCAGGCGATCGCGCAGCTCCAGAAGAACCACCCGGGGCTGGACGTCTCCTTCACGCTGCCGGTCATGCCCGAAGGGCTGACGCAGGACGGGGTGAACCTGATCGCCGACGCCAAGAAGAACGGCGTGCGGATCTCCGCCGTCAACATCATGGCGATGGACTACGGCGCCTCCTACGACGGCGACATGGGCACGTACGCTGTCCGGGCCGCCACGGCCACCCAGGCGCAGCTCAAGAAGACGCTCGGCCTCGGTGACGCGGCCGCCTGGAAGGCCGTCGCCGTGACCCCGATGATCGGCGTCAACGACGTGCAGAAGGAGATCTTCACGGTCGAGGACGCCAAGGAACTGGTCAAGTTCGCTCAGTCCAAACACCTCGGCTGGCTGTCTATGTGGTCCGCCACGCGCGACAAGGCATGCCCCGGCGGCCCGCAGAACTCCGCGCAGCCGACGTGCAGTTCCGTCGCCCAGAAGCCGCTCGACTTCACCAAGGCGCTCGGCGCGTACTGAAGCCGGACGGCGCCACGAACCGGGCCCGACAGGGCCCAGCATCGATCCACACCCCCGGGCGGGACACAGCGGACACCCCCCGCCGCTGTGTCCCGCCGCCCTCATGAGACCGTCACATCGCCGCTCCAGGCGGGCAGTTCGCCGGTGCGCGCCACGCCCGCGTACCAGTGGGCGCTCGACTTGGGCGTACGGGCCTGCGTCGTGAAGTCCACGTACACCGAGCCGAACCGCTTGCTGTAGCCGTACGCCCATTCGAAGTTGTCCATCAGCGACCACAGGAAGTAGCCGCGCAGGTCGGCGCCGTCGGTGACCGCGCGGTGCGCGGCGGCGAGATGGCCGTGGACGTAGGCGATGCGCTCCGGGTCGTGCACCGCGCCCTCCGCGTCGGGCAGGTCGTCGTAGGCCGCGCCGTTCTCGGTGATGAACAGAGGCAGGCCGGGGGCCTCCCGGTGGAAGCGCATGAGCAGGTCGTAGAGGCCGGTCGGATCCACCGACCAGCCCATGGCCGTACGGTCGCCCGGCGGCTGGTGGAAAGCCACCCGATCGGCTCCCGGCCAGGGCGAACCGGCCCCGGCACCGTGCCCGTCGTGCCGCGGCAGGGGGGCGTTGTCAGTGCCGCCTGATACCACTGTGGGTGTGTAGTAATTGATGCCCAGCGCGTCGAGGGGGTGCTTGATGACGGCGAGATCGCCATCGCGGACGAAGGTCCAGTCGGTGATACGCGCGGTGTCCGCGAGGAGGTCCGCGGGGTACGCGCCGCGCAGCAGGGGCCCGGTGAAGATACGCGTCGCCAGCGCGTCGATCCGCCGCTGAGCCTCCAGGTCCCCGGGTGAGTCGGTGCGGGCCCGTACGGCCGCCGGGTTGAGGCTGATCATGACCCGGCCGCGGGCGGGCAGCGTGGCGCGCAGCGCCTGGACGGCCAGCCCGTGCGCGAGGTTGAGGTGGTGCGCGGCGCGCAGGGCGGCCTCGGGATCGGTGCGGCCGGGTGCGTGCACCCCCGACCCGTAGCCGAGGAACGCGCTGCACCACGGCTCGTTGAGGGTGGTCCACCACTCGACACGGTCGCCGAGGGCGTCCGCGACGATCCCCGCGTAGTCGGCGAAGCGCTGCGCGGTGTCCCGGTGCGGCCAGCCGCCTCCCGAGGCGGAGCCGCCGTGGATGTCGGCCTCCAACTCCTGCGGCAGGTCCCAGTGGTAGAGCGTGAGCACCGGCTTGATGCCGTGGGCGAGCAGGTCGTCGACGAGCCGGCGGTAGAAGTCGAGGCCGCGCTGCACGGCGGGGCCGCGGCCGGTCGGCTGCACCCGTGACCAGGAGACGGAGAAGCGGTAGGCACCGAGCCCGAGGGCGGACATCAGCTCCACGTCCTCGTGGCGCCGGTGGAAGTGGTCGACGGCGACGTCACCGGTGTCGCCCCCGGCGACCTTGCCGGGGGTGTGGCTGAAGGTGTCCCAGATCGACGGGGTGCGGCCGCCCTCCCGGGCGGCGCCCTCGACCTGATAGGCGGCGGTGGCCGCACCCCAGACGAAGCCGGGCGGAAAGCGGAGGGGGCAGGACATGGCGGTACTCCCGTTCACGAGGACGCGGCGCACGGCACGGGCCGTGCGGAGCGCGTGGCGCGAGTGGTGCAGACGGTGCATCCGGTGCGGGCGGTGCGAGTGGTTCACGGAGCCGGCCCGGCCCGTACGGCAGCACGTACGGACCGTACGGGCTCGGCGGAGCGGCGCGGCGGCTCACCGGTCAGCCCTTGACCGCGCCCTGCATGATCCCCCCGACGATCTGCTTGCCGAACAGGACGAACGCGACGAGCAGCGGCAGCGTGCCGAGCAGCGCGCCCGCCATGATCACGGACTGGTCGGGGATGTAGCCGCGGCCGAGACCGGTCAGCGCGACCTGCACGGTCGGGTTGCCGTTCTGCGTCAGCGCGATGATCGGCCAGAAGAAGTCGTTCCACGCCTGGACGAAGGTGAGCAGGCCGAGCACCGCCATCGCGGGCCGGGCGGCCGGGAAGACGACGTGCCACACCACGCGCCAGCTGTTCGCCCCGTCCGTGCGGGCGGCCTCGATCAGCTCGGTGGGCAGCGCCTGGAGCAGGTACTGCCGCATGAAGAAGACCCCGAAGGCGCTGACGAGGGTGGGCAGGATGACGGCCTGCAGCTGGTCGGTCCACTCCAGCTCGGCGACGGTCATGAACAGCGGTACGACACTGAGCTGCGGCGGCACCATCATCGTGCCGATCACCAGCAACAGCAGCAGCTTCTTCGCCCGGAAGCGCAGCTTGGCGAAGGCGAACCCGGCGACGGTCGAGAAGACCACCGTGCCCGCCGCGATCGTCGTGGCCACCACCGTGGTGTTCAGCAGCGCCGCGCCCATGTTGGCGTCGGACCAGGCCGTACCGAGGTTCTTGAACAGGTTCCCGCCGAACCAGAACGGCGGCGGCGTCTGGGCGAGCCGGGTGTTGTTGCGGGAGGCGGCGACGGCGGTCCACAGCAGCGGGAAGAGCGAGCCCGCGGTGAAGAGGATCAGTACCGCGTAGGTCACCTTCCCGCCGTGCAGGTGCCGGCCGGCGCGTCGGGCGGTCATGGCTCCTCCTCACTGGCTGGTGCGCAGCCGGCGGGCGATCAGCGCGTTGACCGCGGCGATCACCAGCAGGATCAGGAACATCGTCCAGGCGATGGCCGAGGCCCGGCCGAGATGGAGGTTCACCCACCCCTGCTCGTACAGGTACAGGCCCAGCGTCTGGTACTGGTGGTCGGCGCCGCCCGAGGCCCCGGCGCTCCCGCTGAACAGCAGCGGCTCGCCGAACAGCTGCGTGGCGCCGATCGTCGAGACCACGCAGGTGAACAGGATCGTCGGCCGCAGCGACGGCACCGTGACGTACCGGAACTGCTGCCACCGGGAGGCGCCGTCGAGCGCCGCCGACTCGTACAGGTCGTGCGGTATCGCCTGCATGGCGGCCAGGTAGATCAGCGCGTTGTACCCCGTCCACCGCCAGACGACGATCGTGGAGACCGCCAGCTTGGCGCTCCAGGATCCGTTCTCCCAGTCGACGCCGTCCGCGCCGACCGTGCTCAGCAGCCAGTTGACCAGCCCGTAGTCGCGCCCGAAGAGCAGCACGAACACCAGCGTCGCGGCGGCCACCGAGGTGGCGTACGGCGTGAGCAGCGCCACCCGGAAGAACATCGAGCCGCGCAGCCGGTAGTTGAGCAGGTGCGCGAGGCCCAGCGCCATCAGCAGTTGCGGGACGGTCGACAGGACGCCGATGACGAACGTGTTCCCGAGGGCGTTCCAGAAGAAGTCGTCGCCGAGCAGCCGGGTGAAGTTGCGCAGCCCGGCCCACTCCATGTCGGTGGGCGCGGTCAGCTCCACACGGTGCAGTGCGGCCCAGCCCGTGTAGAGGAGGGGGAAAAGTCCGAAGGCGGCGAAGAAGACGAAGAACGGGGCGATGTAGAGATACGGGCTCCAGCGCAGGTCCCGCCGGTAGCGGCGGCTGCGGCGCTCCCGCGCGCGGACGGCGGCGGGGCTGTCGGTGGAGGGAGGCGTCCGGCCGAGCACGGCGGCGGGGCGGTCGGGGGAGCGGGTCGTCCGGCCGTTCACGGCTCACTGGTCCAGCGCGTTGTCGATCGACTCGACCGCTGCCCGCCAGCCCTGTTCGGGGGTCTTGCCCTGCTGGTCGACCTGGAGCACCCCCACATCGGTGATGTTCTGGTTGACGGTGAGGTCCTTCGGGCCGAGGACCTGGTCGGGGATGCCCTCGGCTGCCGCGGCGAAGATCTTGCCGATCGGCGCGTCCCCGAAGTACGGATGCTTGGCCCCGGACACCGCGGGCAGCCCGTACGCCGCCCGGGCGCTGGGGAAGCTGGCCTGCTTCGTGAACAGCTTCGCCTGCTGCTCGGGCGCGGTCAGCCAGGCCGCCAGCTTGACCGCCTCGCTCTTGTGCCGGCCCGCTTCCGGTACGGCGAGGAACGAGCCGCCCCAGTTCCCGGGCTTGGGCGCGGCGGCCACGTCCCACTTGTCACGGCCCTGGTCGCCGGACTTCTCCTTGATGTAGCCGAGCATCCACGGCGGGCAGGAGACCGTCGCGAAGCGCCCGTTGGCGTACGCCTGGTCCCAGGACTTCTGGAACTGCTGGAGCCGGGCGGTCAGTTTGCCGGTCGCCGCCCGCATCGCCGCGTCCCACGCCTGCCGCACCGACGGGCTGTCCTTGTAGACCAGCTTGCCGTTCCGGTCGTAATAGCGTTCGGCGCTGCTGGAGATCACCGCGTTGTAGACACCGGAGGCGGAGTCCACGAAGGACGTGCCCGCCGGAGCTTTGGCCTTATAGCGCTCGCCGATGTCGAGGTACTTCCCCCAGTCGCCCGCCCAGAGCTTGGCCACCGCGTCGCGGTCGGTCGGCAGTCCGGCCTTGGCGAAGAGGTCCTTGCGGTAGCAGATCGCCATCGGCCCGATGTCCGTGCCCAGGCCTACGGTCTTGCCGCTCGCGTCGGTCGCCTGCCCCCACTTCCAGGGGATGAAGTCGGCCTTCCGCACACCCGGCGCCTTCGAGAGGTCGACGAGCTTGCCCGCCTGGGTGGCGGTGACCTCGGCGATGTTGTTGACCTCGACGGCCTGGATGTCGGCGAGCCCGCTGCCGGTGCTCAGGTGGGTGAGCAGCTGCGGGTAGTAGTTCTCGTTCCGTTCGATCGAGGTCTCTTTGATCGTGATGTCCGGATGCAGCTTCATGTACGCGTCGTAGAGCCCGGCCTGCTTGTAGCCGAAGACGCCGAAGACGCCGACCGTCAGGGTGGTCTTCCCGGCGGCGGCTCCCGACGCGTCCCGCGCGGCGGGAGTGTCGCTGTCCTCGGCGCAGCCGCCGAGCAGTGCGGCCCCGAGCGCGGCGGCGGCCGCGAGGGCCACCGCCCGCCGACGGGCGCCACGGATCGTCGTTCGCATGGCGTCTCCTCCTGGTGCCCTGCAGACCGTGCGTGCGGGATGTGGGGTGTCCAGTACTGTGGGAGCGCTCCCAGTCGTGATGAGGTGAAGGGTCGCCGTTCCCGGGTACGCATGTCAAGGGCGCGCGCGCCAACACCCGCCGGGCGGTTCGTTGTTGAATGTACGGCCAGGACGGCAGGCGGAGGCGGCGATGGCACCAGTCGGACGGCGCGGGGGCGGCAGGCCCACCCTCGAAGAGGTCGCCGCGCGCGCGGGCGTCGGCCGCGGCACGGTCTCCCGCGTGATCAACGGCTCGCCCCGGGTCAGCGAACGGACCCGCTCCCTGGTCCAGCAGGCCGTCGCCGACCTCGGCTACGTACCCGACCGCGCCGCCCGCACCCTGGCCGGCCACCGCGCCGACACGGTCGCCCTGGTCGTACCGGAAGCCGAGGCCCGGCTCTTCGCCGAGCCCTATTTCTCCGGCATCCTGCGCGGCGTCAGCGCCGGACTGGCCGAACACGACATGCAGTTGCTGCTCACCCTGATCCGTACGTTCAAGGAGCGGCGCCGCTTCGCCGACTACCTCGCCGCGCACCGCGTCGACGGCGTCCTGCTGGTTTCCGTGCACGGCGACGACCCGCTGCCCGACCTGCTGGGCCGGATGGCGATCCCGACCGTTCTGAACGGCCGCCGCACCGCCGGGGAAACCGTCCCGTACGTGGACTCCGACAACACCGGCGGCGCGCAGAGCGCCCTGGAACACCTCATCGGCCGCGGCCGCCGCCAGGTCGCCACCATCGCCGGGCCGCCCGACATGTACGTGGCCCACTGCCGCCTCGACGGCTACCGCCAGGCCGTACGCGCCGCCGGCCACCCCGAGGACGACGCCCTCGTCGCCCGCGGCGACTTCACCGAGGAGGGCGGCCGGCGCGCCCTGCGCGAACTGCTCGCCCGCCGCCCCGCCCTGGACGCCGTCTTCTGCGCCTCGGACGTGATGGCCGCGGGCGCCCGCCGGGAACTGCGTACGGCGGGCCGCCGCATCCCGGACGACGTGGCCCTGGTCGGCTTCGACGACTCCGCCATCGCCCGGCACATGGACCCACCGCTCACCAGCGTCCGCCAGCCGATCGAGGAGATGGGGCGGGCGATGGCGGGGTTGCTGATGGAGCAGATCACCGGGGGAGGGGAGAGCGGGGGGCCGGAGGCGCGCGATGCGGCCGGGGCGGCTGGGTCGGCCGGGGCGGTGGGGTCGGCCGGGGCGGCGGGCCTGACCGGGTCGGCGGGCCCGGCCGGAGCAGTCGGAGCAGTCGGATCGGCAGGCCCGGCAGGCCAGGCCGGTCCGGTCGGGCGCCACCTGGTGTTCCCGACGGAGCTGGTGCGACGGGAGTCGTCCTGAGCAGTGCGGGGAGGGGCCGACCCGCCGCCGGGGTGGCGCCCGGCTCCGAACTCCGGACCCGGGGCCCAGGGTTGAAGCGCAGCCCGGGCCGGGGTCGCCGCCCCCGAAGGCGCCAGCCGGGCCGGAGCCGCACCCTGCGGGGCCGGAGCTTGCCCCGGGCCGGAGCTTGCCCCGAGCCAGAGCCCCAGCCCGGGTCGGAGCCTGCCCCGGGCGGGGTTCTCCTCCGGGCCGGAGTTTGACCCGTGACCCGGGCCGGAGCTTGCCCCGGGCCCGAGCCCCAGCCTGGCCGGAGCTTGGCCCGGGCGGGGGTCTCCTTCCGGCCGGAGTCGGGCCCGGGCCGAAGCTTGCCCCGAGCCCGAGCTTGCCCCGGGCGGAATTCTCCTCCGGGCCGGAGTTTGACCCGTGGCCCAGGCCGGAGCTTGCCCCGGGCGGGGCCCTCCTCCCGGCCGGAGGCCGGAGTTCGACCCGGGCCCGAGCCCCCAGCCCGGCCCTGTGCCCCGCCCCGGGCCTGTGCCCCGCCCCGAGGCGCTTTCCGGCCCCGGGAGAGACGCCCCAGCCCGGGCCCCGCTCCCCGGCCCTCGCACCCCAGCTCCCGGATCCGCGCCCCAGCTCCCGGATCCGCGCCGCGCCCCACCTCCGGGACCCGCGCCGCACCCCACCCCCCATCCCCCGGACTCCGTGCCTCAGCTCCCCCGGAGCCTCGGCGCCCTACCCCCTGGGGCCGGACCCGCCCACCCTTACACCGCCGGGTGAGCGTTCTTCAGCAGCTCCCGGAACTGTGCCGGGAACCAGTGCCCGGACAGCGGCGCGTCCGGCAGTGCGCCCGACCGGTGGTAGTTGTTGCGCGGATTGCCCTCGTACGACGGGTCGCACATCCGGTCGAAGCCCTTGCCCTCGTCGTTCGGGACGGCCGAGCTGGAGCCGTCCGACTCACCCGGCGGCTTCATCCACACGTACGCGTCGACGCCCGTCGCCGGAGCCGTCCGAGGACGCTCGCCCAGCCCCGCCCCAGCCTGGTTGCACCAGTTGCCGACATGCAGCCTGCGGTCGTACCGGCCCGCGTCGACGTACGCGTCCACACTCGTCCGCGGCCCGGGGCCGGCGGGCCGCGCGCTGCCGCCCCAGCCGTTGCGCGAGGTGTCGATCAGCATGCCCACGTCCGGGCGGAACCCGGCCCGTACCGCCTCCTGCCGGAACGCCTGGGCGAACGACAGCTCGTCGGCGTAACGGTTCCAGTCCACCCACTTCGACTCCCGTACCGACCGGCCCGCCACACTGTCGCCCAGGGCGAAGTTCTCCTCCTTGAGCGCGCTGTAGTTGGCGGTGTTGGTGATGAAACCGTGCACCTTGTCGACCGTGCTGCCCTCGGCCGTGGCGGCCTGGTGCAGCAGTCGTGCCGACGCGCCGAAGTTGTCGTCCCAGCCGATCCAGCCGTGGTGTCCGGCGTCCACGTAGTTGTAGACGTTCGGGACCGCGCCGAGCTTGTTGAGCGCGTACCCGACGCCCTTGACGTAGTTGCCGTTGGCGAGCATGGCGTCGCACTGCGGCGTGGCGGTGGCCCGCCCGCCCGTGTTGGTGACGAGGTTGGGCAGCGAGTCGATCTCCACGGTGGTCACGATCCGCAGCGACGCGTACTTCGGGTCGGCGAGGACGGCCGCGATGGGGTCGATGTAGCGGGTCTTGTACGCGTCGATCTCCGTCGGCCCCAGTTCGCCGTTGGAGGCGAGCGCCGCGCAGTCCCGCCCCGGCAGGTTGTAGATGACCAGCTGGACGACGAGCGGCCGGCCCGCCGCCTGCCGTAAGGCGGTGTCCAGGTGGCCGCGCAGGCCCATCGAGCCACCGGTGCCGTTGATGGCCGCGATCCGGTCGAGCCAGACGCCGGTCGGCTGACCGGCGACTTTGGCGCCGCCCGGCTCGGCCGCCGCCTTTGCCGCCCATTCCGGGTTCACGTAGACGCCCGCACCCGCGTACGGGTTGTCGACGCGGGCTGCGGCCGGTGCGGCGTGTGCGGTGCCCCGAAGGGCGTCGGCGGTCCCGGCGGCGGCCAGCAGTGCGCAGGCCGCGAGCGCGACGGCGCGGGTGCGGCGCCGGGCGGCGCGACTGCGGTTCCATACAGAGCGGGTGCAGTTCCGTACAGAGCGGGTGCGGTTCTGCACGGTGCGGCGCTGATCGTGTCCGAGTTCGCGTTCGTTTTCGCGCTCGGGGGAAAAGTGCTCAGCGGAATGTCTCATGAACGGGTCGTCCTTTCTCGGTACGGGATCCAGTACGTGTCTCGGCCCCGGACTCACGCCGGGTTCAGGGCGCGCAGGTGATCACGCAGCCCCACGCCGTACGCGGTGGGCGTCCCGGCGTAGTCGCGGATGAGGGCCGGGCCGGCGGCGCAGTCCCAGGTGTTCCAGGTCCAGCCCAGGTACGACGCCCGGCGCCCGTCCAGCCACCGCATGACACGGTCGGTGAAGGAGTGGGCGCAGGTGTTCTCGCCGATCTCGCCGGCGACGAGCGGTACCCGGTCGGCGACCGGCCCCACCGTCCGGGACCAGCAGCTCTCGTCGGCACAGGCGTTGAAGTTGTACACGTGCCAGGCGGCCGCGAGATTGCCCGCCGGGTCCTTCGGCGCGTACGCGGTCCACCGGCTGAGGTCGTTGGCGTACGCGAGACCGCCCACCAGGACCGGGTTGCGGGCGCCGGTGGCCCGTACGGCGTCCACCAGGGTCTGCATCCCGGCGACCTCGTAGCCGATGCCGGGGCAGGTACCGCCGTCCCGCCAGCAGGCCCAGGCCCGTTCGGTGTCCGGGGTCGCGCGGTCCGGGTACGGCTCGTTGAACAGGTCGAACACGACCTCGGGCGCGTTCTTGAAGGTGTCGGCGACCGAGGACCAGAAGGCGGGGGAGTGGCGCCGGTCCGGCATGGGTTTCTGGCAGCTCGCGTGTTCGTCGGCGCAGCCGGCCGAGGGGCCGGTGTAGCGGCCGTGGCTCCAGTGCAGTTCGAGGACCGGCGTCAGGCCGTGGGCCGTCAGCCGCCGTACGTAGTCGCGTACGGCCGAGATGTAGGCGGCGCCCGCGTACCGGGGGTCGATGTTGGGCGTAGCCAGCCAGCACTCCTCGTTGAGCGGGACGCGGACGGTGTTGGCGCCCCAGCCCGCGATCGCCGCGACGGACGCGTCGTCCACCGGCCCGTCGAAGATCCCGCGGCCCTGCACGCACGAGAACTCGGCGCCGGAACGGTTCACCCCGAGCAGGCGGCGCGGGGTGCCGGCCCGGTCGACGAAACGATTGCCCTCGACGCGCAGCAGCGGCGGCGCGGCCCGGGACGCGACGGGCGCGGGGGAGACGGCGGAGGGAACGGCTGCGGCCGGGGCGGGGGAGACGGCGGAGGGAACGGCTGCGGCCGGGGCGACTGAGGCGACCGGTGCGGCCTGGGTGCCCCATGCGGTCGGGGACGCCCCCGGTAGAGCGAGTACCGCGGTCACCGCCAGCGCGTACAGGCGTAACGGTCTGCGCATGAGCGACTCCTAGGGTCGTCCGCGGGCTCGGCGGCCCGCGACGGATGGAATCGCTCCCACTGGTTGCCCGGAGAGTAGTACCAACTCGCGCAGTTTCACAGCAGAGTTGCGTAAATCTCGCCACAGGGGCCTGTGTCAGGCGCGTGGCCCTTCCCTCTTGACGGCCCGCTCGCCCGCCCCAATCCTTGGGAGCGCTCCCACTGGTTCTTGTCGGACGACCCGGCGCGCGCCCCTCCGGCGCGCCCGGCCCCGCTGCACCCGCAAGCTGCAACCCCGCAAGCTGTCCCTTCGCACGCCGCGGCCTCACGCCGGGCCGCGTACCTCCGTACGGAAGGAGATCGGCGTACTGCCCGTACGGTGCTGGAAGAACTTGGCGAAGTTCGCGGCGTCGGCGAAACCGAGGCGTACGGCGATCCGGGCGGCGGTCTGGTCACCGTGGGCCAGCAGCCGCTTGGCCTCCAGCACCACGCGACGGTCGATGAACTCCTTCGCGCCCACGCCGGTGGCGGCGGCGGTCGCGCGGGAGAGGGTACGGGGCGAGTACCCGAGCGCCCGCGCGTAGTCCTCGACGCGGCGGCTGCGGGTGAAGCCGCGCTCCACCGCGTCGCGGAAGCGGAGAAAGGTCTCGCTCGCCTCGCAGACACCGCCGCCGTGGCTTCCGCCACCCGCCGCACGGCCGTCCCGCGCCTCCGGGCCCCGCGCGCCGTTTTCCCGCGCCCCCGGACCCCGTACGCCCCCGCCCCGCGCCCCCCGATCCCGCACGCCGTTCCCACCCGGTACGCCGTTCCCGCCCCGTACACCACCCCCGCCCCACACGCCCCCGCCCCACAGGCCTTCTTCCCGCGCCCCCTCGTCCCGTACGGACAGCCGGGCGGCCCGCAGGACCAGTACGGCCAGCAGATGCCGCAGCACCTCGATGTGCGTCTCCAGGGGCAGGCCGCGCAGCGCCCCGAATTCCTGGTGGAGGTGGCGCAGGGCACTCTCGACCGCCTGCGCCTCCTCCCCCTCCGGCCGGTGCGCGGCGGGGCCGAACCAGTCCTCCAGCCGGGCCGCGGCCGCCGTCGACGGGTCGAGGAAGCCGGATTCGAACAGCACCAGCCGCCCTTCGGCCCCGGACAAATCGCCGAAGTGGTGAACCTGCCCCGGACGCACCCACATCCAGTCATTCGCCGACAGCTCATACTTTCGGAAGTCCACGGTGTGCCGGAGATGTCCGGTGTCCACCACCAGGAGATGGTGGAAGTCCGGGCGGTGCGGTACCGCGAGGGCGCAGGCATCGGCGCGGTCGCGCAGCTCGGCGAGGGTCAGCACCTCCACCCCGGCGGGCCGCCCGGCCGGCGCGGTGAAGGGGACTTCCGGGATGCTCTCCCCGGCGTCCTGAGCAGCGTGTCGGTTTTTCACCATCGATGGTCCCGTGCCTACCCCGGTATGTCGTGTTCGCGCCCCTAGCGTAGAAGACGTCAGCGCGGCTGATGACGGAAAACGGAAAGCCAGACCCGAGTCAGACCCGAACCGGACCAGGCCCCGGCAGGGGCGCAGGGAGTACCGACATGTCCAAGATCGCCATTTTCGGAGCCAACGGCACCATCGGCAGCCGCGTCCTCGACGAGGCGCTGCGCCGCGGCCACCAGGTCACCGCGGTCGTCCGCGACCCCGCGAAGATCACCAAGACCGACCCGAACCTGACCGTCACCACCGGCGACATCCTTGACCCGGCCTCCGTGGCGGCCGTGGCCCAGGGCCAGGACGTCCTGGTCAGCGCGGTGGGCGGCGGCGACGGCCCGGGGCACATCGCGACGATCAAGCCCTCGGCCGAGTCCCTGGTCGCAGGTGTGCGCACGCTCGGCGAGTCCGCGCCCCGGCTGATCTCCGTGGGCGGCGCAGGCTCGCTCCGTACGCCGGACGGCAAGCAGGTCTGGGACGCGGAGGGACTGCCGGAGTTCCTGCTCCAGATCATGCACGCGCACGGCGACGCGCTGGACTTCTACCGCACCGTCACGGACGTGCGCTGGACGAACGTGAGCCCGGCCGCCCTGATCGAGCCCGGGGAGCGGACCGGCGCCTACCGCACCGCCCTGGACGACCTGGTCGCCGACGCGGAGGGCGTCAGCCGGATCTCCGCCGAGGACTACGCCGTCGCCCTCGTGGACGAGATCGAGAAGCCGCAGCACATCGGGGAGCGCTTCACCGTCGGCTACTGAGCCTGCGGGTCACCGGGGCCCCGGACCGCCGGGGCGCTGAGCCCGTGGGCCACCGGGCCACTGAGTCCGCGGGCCACCGGGCCACCGGGGCACTGAGCTTGCGGGCCACCGGGCCACCAAGCTGCTGAGCCCGCGGGCCGCCGGGCCGCCGGGCCCGCGACCTGCCGTATCACCGGCCCCCCGGACCATCACCCCGAAGGCCCCCGCCCCGCAACTGTGTCAGCCGTCACACCCGCCAGCCCCCCCGGGGTGGACCTTCAGGTCCGCCCCGGCCCGAGGCCCCCACCCCCACCAACGAGTAGGGCCCCCGGACGCTTTCACGTCCGGGGGCCCTACTCGTTGGGGTGAGTAACGGGACTTGAACCCGCGACATCCTGGACCACAACCAGGTGCTCTACCAGCTGAGCTATACCCACCATGACCGGTGCTGTGTGGTGTCTTGTTCCCCACCGGCTGAGAAAAAGTGTACAGGGTCTGGAGGGGTGCTCGCTCCCGGCTTTGGGTCAGGCCGGGAGCGAGCTGCGTCACTCCGGGTCCGCGGGCAGGACGTGCCTGGCCGCGATCTCCTTCGCGGTGTCCGAGTCCGGGCCGGGCTGCGGCACGAAGACCGCCTCCCGGTAGTAGCGGAGTTCCGCGATGGATTCACGGATGTCCGCCAGTGCCCGGTGGTTCCCGTTCTTCTCCGGACTGTTGAAGTACGCCCTCGGGTACCAGCGCCGGGCCAGTTCCTTCACGGACGACACATCCACGATCCGGTAGTGCAGGTGGCTCTCCAGCTCCGGCATGTCGCGGAGCAGGAAGCCCCGGTCGGTGCCGACGGAATTGCCGCACAGCGGTGCCCGGCCGGGTTCCGGTACGTGCTGCTTGAGGTACTGGAGCACCTGTTCCTGTGCGTCCTCCAGTGTGGTGCCACTGTCCAGCTCGGCCAGCAGCCCGGAGGAGGTGTGCATCTGGCGCACGACCTCGGGCATGGTGGTCAGGGCCTCGGCCGGGGGGCGGATCACGATGTCCACCCCGTCGCCCAGGACATTCAGCTCCGAGTCGGTGACCAGGGCGGCCACCTCGATGAGCGCGTCGTTCGCCAGCGAGAGCCCGGTCATCTCGCAGTCGATCCACACCATGCGATCGTTCATACGCCTCACCCTACGGGGCGCTCCCGCTGACTGGGCAGCACCGGTCGGCCGGCCGGCCGACCGGCGGGCTGTTCCGGAAGCCGCGGCGCGTAGGCATCGGATTCCGGTTTGCCCGGCTCTGTCGGCGCGAGCGCGGTGGCCTGGCTGTGCACCGGCTGGTTGTGGCCCGCCGTACTGTGCCCCGGCTGACCGCCCGACCCGTGCCCGCCCGGACCGCCGTGCCCCCCGAGTCCGCCGTGCGAACCCTGGGGGTGCCCGCCCGGACCGTGACCGCTCTGAGGGTGGCCCTGCGTGTGCCCGCCCGGACCGAGTCCCCCTTGGCTGTGCGTCGCCTGGCTGTGCGACGTCTGCCCGTGGTGCAGCGGTCCGTGGCCTCCCGGCAGGTGGCCCGCCGCGGCCGCGGCGAACCGGTCCGCACCGGCACCGGGGCGCTCGCCGCGCTCCGGCCGGTCCGACCGGGTGGCCTGCTCGGGCACCCCGTTCTGCGGCCTGCGCGCGCGGTACGCCGCGCGGTAGGCCGCGGGCGAGGCACCCAACTGCCGCCGGAAGTGGCCGCGCAGGGCGACCGGCGACCGGAAGCCGCAGCGTCCGGCGACCTCGTCCACGGAGTAGTCCGAGGTCTCCAGCAGCCGCTGCGCCTGGAGGACGCGCTGGGTGATCAGCCACTGCAGCGGAGCGCTCCCGGTCAGGGACCGGAAACGGCGGTCGAAGGTACGGCGGCTCATGTAGGCGCGGGCCGCCAGCGTCTCCACGTCGAACTGCTCGTGGAGGTGCTCCAGCGCCCAGGCCACGACCTCGGCGAGCGGGTCCGCACCGATCTCCTCCGGTAACGACCTGTCCAGGTACCTCTGGTGCCCCAGGTCCGACGCGGTGCGCCGGGGCGGGACCACCAGCCGCCGGGCGAGCGCGTTGGCCGCGTCCGCCCCGTGGTCGGTACGGACGATGTGCAGGCACAGGTCGATGCCGGCGGCGGTCCCCGCGGAGGTCAGCACGTCGCCGTCGTCGACGAAGAGCTCGCGGGGGTCCACATGGACGGACGGATAACGCTTGGCGAGCGTCGGCGCGTACATCCAGTGGGTGGTCGCGGGCCTGCCGTCGAGGAGCCCTGCGGCGGCGAGCACGAAGGCCCCCGTGCAGAGCCCGACGATGCGGGCCCCTTCTTCGTGTGCCCGGCGCAGCGCCTCCAGCGCGGCCGGTGGTGGTGCCTGTGTGATGGACCGCCAGGCCGGAACGACGACGGTGCCCGCGCGGGCGATCGCCTCCAGCCCGTAGGGGGCCGACAGTTCGAGCCCCCCGGTGGTGCGCAAAGGCGCATCTTCGCCCGCGCACACAAGTAGTCGGTACCGCGGAACACCCGCGTCCTGGCGGTCGATGCCGAAGACCGAGAGCGGAATGGAGCTCTCGAAAATCGGGCCGCCACTGAAGAGGAGCACCGCGACTATTTCGCGGCGTCGTCGGGCGGCGAGCTTGCGTGCGGCATCTGGTACGGCAGCGGAGTCCTGGCTCATGGCACTTAAGCCCCCCTCGGTCGTCTCTCCCTCTCGGTCCTGCACTGTTCCCCCGCCGTGATTGCCAAGATCGAATCTACTGCGTCCCGTGAGGATGGAGTGCCAAGTTCACCACCCGCTCGTATGTCGATATGGCAACTTGGCGCGAAGCATTCGATCACGAAGCGTTCCACTCGTCGGGCCTGCTGGGAAGTACGCCTCTCGCCTCTGCCCGTAAGCCGTAGGGCGCAACCACGCCCCGCGGTCCTTTCCTTGCAGCTCAGGCCCGGGTTACGGGTCGCTTTTGCCAAGGGATGCACTCGGTCACGAAGTTGGCCGAAAACGAACCTGGGCAGGCTTGCGAGCGCGTCATTCCTCCGGCGTACGCCCCTCGGAGCGGCGCCCTCCCCGGTGGGCTCCGGTCCCGGTACGGCTGTGCCGGCCGCGGTGCGGGGCGATCTCGTCGGGCGACGGACGGGCCGCGGTGCGCTCGGACTGGCGCAGCAGGGCCCGGCAGGCACAGGTCACCGTCGCCAGTCCCACGGCGGTGCCGAGCGCCCCGGCGGCGGACGCGCCGCACAGGACGAGGACGAGGGGCACCACGGCGCAGCTGAACGCCGCCCAGCGGACGAGATCGCTCACTGGATCGGCTGATGTGTTCGAAGGACCGGGCACGGCGTACTCCCTCCAGGCAGGCTGGTACTACAACGGCTGTGGGGGTCCATGGGTCACCGCGATGGGTACGTACGGGGGCAGGCCGGGGCATTGCCATCCGGCCCACGCTCCGGCATGCTCCGGGGAATGTTCGAGCGGTACTCCGCCCGTGTGGCCGCGGGGGGCCGCTCCCGCATCAGGGGTCCGCCGTCCGCGCGGGGCTCTGGGCAGCGGGGGGCTGGCGCCGTACTCTTGGGGTAAGGCATTGGGAAGATGATTCCCGGTCGTGTTGTTCCCCTTTGAACTACAGGGCCGACTTCGCGATCAAGCCAACTCAGTCAACTGCCGGATCAAGTCAATCGCCGCTCCCCGTCCGCCCCTCCGCAAGGACCTCCTTCGCCGAGACACCATGGCCGGTCACGAAATCCCCGAACCAGCGGACCGCAAGCAGGTCGCCGATCCGACGGCGGACCTCCAAGCGGCGGATCAGACACGTCACTCCTGCGATCCCGCCTTCCGGCACGGTGTCGTCGTCGGCTTCGACGGATCGACGTCGAGCGAGCGGGCGTTGGCGTATGCAATCGGTATGGCACGGCGCTCCGGCTCCGGCCTGATCATCGTCCATGTGGCCAACCGGCTGCCCACGACGGTCTGGGCGGGCTGTGAACCCCCGGTCTTCGTGGACGTGCCGGACCACCGTACGGAAGTGCTGGGGCTGGAGCTCGCCTGCGCCGACCACCTCGCGGAGATCCCGTGGGTCCTCGTGGAGCGCGGCGGCGACATCTGCCACGAGCTCGAAGAGGTCGGTCACGAGTACGAGGCCGACGCGATCGTGGTCGGCTCGACGCACGGCATCGTGGGGCGGATCTTCGGCTCGGTCGCGGGACGGCTGGCCCGGCGGGCCCAGCGGCCCGTGGTCGTCATTCCCTGACGGCCGCTTCCCTTACGGCCGCTTCCCTGGCCGGCCCTCCGCCCGTCACCGGGCCCCGCGCTCCTGACGCACCGTGACCCCCTGGGGCGTGAGGTGAGGGAGCGTCACCAGCGCCCCGTACCTTCGCAGTCGGCATATTTACCGGCCCGTAGAGGTGGAATGCGCGGTGCCGGGGGGTAGAAAACCGATCAAGAGGGCGCGAACGGAGCGTGAACGGCCGGGACGGCCGGACGCGGCCGGCGCGGCTCCCGGGGAGCGCGGGCACCCCGGCGGACGGGGCGGTCCGCCGCCCGGCTCTCCGGCCGTCAACAGCGTGCTGCCGCCCGGGAGGTGACGGTTCCCGGGAAGGCGGCCACCGCCGGCGTAAGGGCGACGCCGGCAACAGGGGAGGCGGGGCCCCGCGCGTCTGGTGGCACGCGCGGGGCCCCGCCCCCCGCCCCGAAAAGCGCAGCGTCCGGGGGACGGGCGGCCCCCCGTAGGCCGCCCGTCCCCCGGACGGACACCCGCAGCCGCGAGGTGGACAGGACCTCACGGCCACGGGCGGTCATTCACCGGCGGGCGGTCATTCGCCGGGGCGGGCACCCCGGAGCGGGCGCTCGTCCCCTGGCCGGTCCCCCGGGCGGTCACGCATCCAGGAGCGACCGACCGCCCCGTAAGGCCCCCGCCCCCGGTCGGCTACTCGACCGTGACGGACTTCGCCAGGTTGCGCGGCTTGTCGATGTCCCGGCCCATGGCCAGCGCCACGTGGTAGGCCAGCAGCTGGAGCGGGATGCCCATCAGGATCGGGTCCAGCTCGTTCTCGTTCTTCGGCACGACGATGGTGTGGTCGGCCTTGTCCTGCTTCTGGTGCGCGACGGCCAGGATGCGGCCGCTGCGGGCCTTGATCTCCTCCAGCGCGGCGCGGTTCTTCTCCAGCAGGTCGTCGTCCGGGACGATCGCCACGGTCGGCATGGCGGGCTCGATCAGCGCCAGCGGACCGTGCTTGAGCTCGGACGCCGGGTACGCCTCGGCGTGGATGTAGGAGATCTCCTTGAGCTTGAGCGACGCCTCGCGGGCGACCGGGTAGCCGCGCACCCGGCCGATGAACATCATCGACCTGGCCTCGGCGTACTCCGCCGCCAGCTGCTTGACCTCGTCCTCCATCGCCAGGATCTCCTGGATCTGGCCGGGCAGCTTGCGCAGGCCCTCGATGATCCGCTTGCCGTCGGCGACGGACAGGTCGCGGATGCGGCCCAGGTGCAGCGCCAGCAGCCCGAAGGCGACCACGGTGTTGGTGAAGCACTTGGTGGAGACCACGCAGACCTCGGGGCCCGCGTGCACGTACACACCGCCGTGGGTCTCCCGGGCGATCGCCGAGCCGACCACGTTCACCACGCCGAGGACGCGCGCGCCCTTACGCTTGAGCTCCTGCACGGCCGCCAGCACGTCGTAGGTCTCACCGGACTGGGAGACCGCGATGTAGAGGGTGTCGGGGTCCACGACCGGGTTGCGGTAGCGGAACTCGGAGGCCGGCTCGGCGTCCGAGGGAATACGGGCCAGCTCCTCGATCATCTGCGCGCCGATCTGGCCCGCGTGGTACGAGGTGCCGCAGCCCAGGATCTTCACCCGGCGGATGGCGCGCGCCTCGCGCGGGTCCAGGTTCAGCCCGCCCAGGTGCACGGTGGAGAAGCGGTCGTCGATGCGCCCGCGCAGCACGCGGTCGACGGCGTCGGCCTGCTCGCTGATCTCCTTGTGCATGTAGGTGTCGTGGCCGCCCATGTCGTACGACTCGGCCTCCCACTCCACGGTGGTCGGCTGGGCGGAGGTGTGCGAGCCCTCGGTGGTGTACGTGCGGTAGTCGTCGGCCTTGATGGTGGCCATCTCGCCGTCGTCGAGGGTGACGACCTGGCGGGTGTGCGAGACCAGCGCGGCGACGTCGGAGGAGACGAACATCTCCTTCTCGCCGATGCCCAGCACGACCGGCGAGCCGTTGCGGGCGACGACGATGCGCTCGGGGAAGTCGGCGTGCAGCACGGCGATGCCGTACGTGCCCTCGATGACCCGCAGGGCCTCGCGGACCTGCTCCTCCAGGGTCGGCGCCTGGGAACGGCCGATCAGGTGGGCGAGCACCTCGGTGTCGGTCTCGGAGACGAACTCGACGCCGTCGGCGGTGAGCTTGGCGCGCAGCTCGTCGGCGTTGTCGATGATGCCGTTGTGGACGACGGCGACCTTGCCCTCGGTGTCGACGTGCGGGTGCGCGTTCTCGTCGGTGGGCGCGCCGTGGGTGGCCCAGCGGGTGTGCGCGATGCCGGCGGTGCCCGCGAAGCGCTTCGGCAGGCGGGACTCCAGCTCGCGGACGCGGCCCTTGGCCTTGGCGGTCTTCAGGCCGCCGGGGGCCTTGCCGGTGCCCTTGGCGTGGATGGCGATACCGGCGGAGTCGTACCCGCGGTACTCCAGGCGCTGCAGTCCTTCGAGGAGCAGGGGAGCCACGTCCCGCTTACCGATGTAGCCGACGATCCCGCACATGTAGTGACCCTCCCGGTCAGGCAGTTGGACAGTGGCGCACGATGCGGCGCGCGCCGGCGTGCTCGGCCGGTTCAGCCGTAGACGAGGCGGCGCAGCTGGCGCGCCGAGAGCTCGGGCGGGCGGACCGCGCGGTGCGGCAGCTCCTGGCCGATGCGTTCGAAGATCGCCTCGTTGCGCAGTCCCTGCGACTGCAGCTCCCGGTGGCGTCTGCGGACGTAGTCCTCGGTCGTCTCGTCGAAGTACGCGAGGACGTCGAGCACCACCCGGGCGGCCTCACCGCGCTGTAGCGGCGTGCTGCGCACCAGGTGGTCGACGAGGTCCTCATGGGGCGAACGGCGATCGAGCACCCGATGAATACTGATGGGTCGGATCGGGTTACGCAAGAAATCTGCCCGATATCGGGCAAGCGACACGCCGAATGGCGTCAGACACGGTGTCCACCTTGACCACCAGGGGGGCGCGCGGTACTCAATGTTGACGTTCGGTTGCTCCATGCCACGTACGACGTCCACGCACGGCCCTGCACGATGAGCCCAGCGAAGGGAATCTCGTGAGACGAAGCAGACTGTTCTGCTCGCTGCTGCTGGTGGCGGCGGCCGGCCTGTCGACGGCCGGGGCGCAGTCCGCCGCGGCCGACCGCGGCAGCCCGTCCGCCCGCCACGCCAAGCCGATAGCCCTCGACCAGGTCATCCCGGCGCCCGCCTCGGTCAAGCCGGGCAAGGATCCGTACACCATCGGTCACCGGACGCAGATCCGGGTGCCCGGCGCGTCGGGCGAGGTCCGGCGGGTGGCCGGCTATCTGGCGGACGTCCTGCGCCCGTCCACCGGCTATCCGCTGCCGGTGACCGGCAAGGACGGCCGGGACGGCATCGTGCTGCGCCTGGGCGGCAAGGACGCCAAGGCGCTCGGCGCCGAGGGCTACCGCCTCACCTCCACCCGGCACGCGGTGACGATCACCGCAGCCCGGCCCGCCGGTCTCTTCCACGGTGTGCAGACCCTGCGCCAGCTGCTGCCGCCGTCCGTCGAGAAGCGCAGCGGGCAGCACAGCCCCTGGAAGGTCGCCGGCGGCACCATCTCCGACACCCCGCGGTACGGATACCGCGGCGGGATGATCGATGTGTCCCGGCACTTCTTCACGGTCGATCAGGTGAAGCGTTACATCGATCAGCTTGCGCTGTACAAGTACAACAAGCTGCATCTGCACCTCACCGACGACCAGGGCTGGCGGCTCCAGATCAACTCCTGGCCGCGGCTCGCCACCTACGGCGGCAGCACCCAGGTCGGCGGCGGCCCCGGCGGCTACTACACCAAGGCCCAGTACCGCGAGATCCTGCGGTACGCCGCCAGCCGCTACCTGGAGGTCATCCCCGAGATCGACACCCCGGGGCACACCCAGGCCGCGCTGGCCTCGTACGCGAAGCTGAACTGCAACAACATCGCGCCGCCCATCTACACGGGCGTCGAGGTCGGCTTCAGCTCGCTGTGCGTGCCCAAGAAGGTGACGTACGAGTTCCTGGACGACGTCTTCCGCGAGGTCGCGGCGCTGACCCCCGGCCCGTACCTGCACATCGGCGGCGACGAGGCCTACTCCACCAGCCACGCCGACTACATGACCTTCATGAACAAGGCCCAGCCGCTGGTGACCAAGCACAAGAAGAAGGTCATAGGGTGGCACCAGATGACCGCCGTCACGCCCGCCAAGGGCGCCGCGGTGCAGTACTGGGGCTACGACAAGACCCCCGCCAAGGAGCGGGAGCAGGTCGCGGCGGCCGCCCGGAAGGGCGCCGGGCTCATCCTGTCGCCGGCCGACCGGTCCTACCTCGACATGAAGTACACCAAGGACACCAAGCTCGGTAAGGCCTGGGCCGGGTACGTCGAGGTCCAGCGGTCCTACGACTGGGATCCCGCGACGTATCTGAAGGGCGCGCCGCAAAAATCGATTATGGGCGTCGAAGCGCCCATCTGGACGGAGACGCTCTCCACCAACCAGCACCTCGACTACATGACCTTCCCGCGGCTGCCCGGCATCGCCGAGCTGGGCTGGTCGCCGAGGTCCACGCACGACTGGAACACCTACAAGCACCGGCTGGCGTCCCAGGCCCCCCGCTGGGAGGCCATGGGCTTCGACTACTACAGGTCCCCGCAGGTGCCGTGGCGCAAGTGAGCTGACGGCGGCGACGACAGCAGGGCGGGACCGGAGCACCGGTCCCGCCCTGTGCCGTACGCGCCGTACCTGCCGTACGGGAAGCTGTACGGAACGCCGCGCTACACGCCCAGTTCGCGCGCGATCAGCAGCCGCTGCACCTCGCTCGTCCCCTCGCCGATCTCCAGGATCTTGGAGTCGCGCCACATCCGGGCGACCGGGTACTCGTTCATGAAGCCGTAGCCGCCGTGGATCTGGGTGGCCTCGCGGGCGTTGTCCACCGCGATCTCGGAGGAGTACAGCTTGGCGAGGGCGGCCTCCTTCTTGAACGGCTCGCCGTGCACCAGGCGCGACGCGGCGTCCCGCCAGGCCAGCCGGGAGGTGTGGGCGCGCATCTCCATGTCGGCCAGCTTGAACTGGATCGCCTGGTTGTGGCCGATCGGCCGGCCGAAGGCGTGCCGGTCCTTGGCGTAGCGGACGGACTCGTCCACACAGCCCTGCGCGAGACCGGTGGCCAGCGCCGCGATGGCGATCCGGCCCTCGTCCAGGATGCGCAGGAACTGGGCGTAGCCGCGGCCCTCCGCACCGACCAGGTTGGCCGCCGGGACCCGTACGTCGGAGAAGGACAGCTCACGGGTGTCCGAGGCGTTCCAGCCGACCTTGGAGTACGGGGCGCCGACGGTGAAGCCCGGGGTGCCGGACGGCACGATGATCGAGGAGATCAGCGGGCTGCCGTCGTCCTTGCGGCCGGTGACGGCGGTGACCGTGACCAGACCGGTGATGTCGGTGCCGGAGTTGGTGATGAAGCACTTGCTGCCGTTGATCACCCACTCGTCACCCTCACGGACCGCGGTGGTCCGGGTGGCGCCCGCGTCCGAGCCGCCGTCCGGCTCGGTCAGGCCGAAGGCGCCCAGCACCTCGCCCGTGCACATCCGGGGCAGCCACTCGCGCTTCTGCTCCTCGGTGCCGAAGTGGTAGATCGGCATGGCGCCGAGCGAGACGGCCGCCTCCAGGGTGATCGCCACGGACGAGTCGACCCGGGCCAGCTCCTCCAGGGCGATGCCGAGGGCGAGGTAGTCGCCGCCCATGCCGCCGTACTCCTCGGGGAAGGGCAGGCCGAACAGGCCCATCCGGCCCATGTCCCGCACGATCTCGTACGGGAACTCGTGCTGCTCGTAGAACTCGCCGATCTTGGGCGCCACGACGTCGTGGGCGAACGCCTCGACCGTGCGCCGCAGCTCTTCGAGTTCGGGGGACAGGCGGTGGTCCAGGGACATCGTTCACTCCTTGTGGGAGAGGGCGCGGACGGTGCGGGACGGGCTCGGACGGCCCAGCTGTCCGGCCATCCACCCGCTGGTGGCGGTGAGCCGGCCCAGATCGACCCCGGTCTCGATACCGAGGCCGTGCAGCATCCACACCAGGTCTTCGGTGGCGAGGTTGCCGGTGGCGCTCTTGGCGTACGGGCAGCCGCCGAGGCCGCCCGCCGACGCGTCGACGGTGCTGACGCCGTGCTGGAGCGCGGCGAGGGTGTTGGCCAGCGCCTGGCCGTACGTGTCGTGGAAGTGCACGCCGAGGCGGTCGGTGGGCACGCCCGCCTCGTTCAGCGCGGCGAGCAGCGCCTGGACGTGGCCGGGGGTGGCCACGCCGATGGTGTCGCCCAGGCTCAGCTCGTCGCAGCCCATGTCGAGCAGGGCGCGGCAGACCCGTACGACCTGCGCGACCGGCACCGGTCCCTCCCAGGGGTCGCCGAAGCACATGGAGAGATAGCCGCGCACGTGCGCCTGCTCCTCCTTCGCGCGGGCGACCACCGGGGTGAACATGGCCAGCGATTCCTCGACCGTGCGGTTGAGGTTGGCCTTGGCGAACGACTCCGTGGCGCTGCCGAAGACCGCGATACGGCGGGCGCCGAGGGCCAGCGCGCGGTCCAGGCCGCGGTCGTTGGGGACCAGGACGGGCAGCCGCGCGTCGAGGTCCGCGAGCATCGGGTAGAGCTGTTCGGCGTCGGCGAGCTGCGGCACCCACTTGGGGTGCACGAAGCTGGTCGCCTCGACCGTCGTCAGCCCGGCGTCCACGAGGCGGCGGACGAACTCGGCCTTGACCTCGGTGGGGACGACGGCCGACTCGTTCTGCAGGCCGTCGCGGGCGCCGACCTCGTGGATACGGACCCGGGCGGGCAGGCCGGGGGCCGGGACGGGCATGGGGAGTCCGGGAGCGGTCATGCCGTTGCCTCCTCGGTCGGGGCGGCCGCCTGCGCGTCCGGCCCCCGCGCGCCGGACTCGTGCGGATCGACGACGGCGAGCACCTGGTCCATGGCCACGGTGCTGCCGGGGGTGACGCCCAGCTCGCTGACCGTGCCGGCGTGCGGCGCGGAGATGACGTGTTCCATTTTCATCGCCTCGACGACCAGCAGCCCCTGCCCGGCGGCCACTTCGTCGCCGACGGCCACCTTCACGACGGTGACGGTGCCGGGCATCGGCGCGGTCAGCGCGTCCATCCCGTGTGCTCCGGCGGCGCCGCGCAGCGTCTCGGCGACCGGGTCGTGGTCCGTGACGTGCCAGGCGTCGCCGTCCCGGCCCAGCCAGTCGCCGGCCCGGTGGAAGGTGTGCACGACACCGTCGACGGTGACGCGGACCCGGCCGGCGGTGACCTGGCCGGTGCCGGTGGCGGCCACCGGTTCGTGGCCGGGCACCTTGACCTGGTGGGCGACGGGCGCCGGGCGGCCGCCGATCCGCCAGCCGTCCGGTACGGCGAACGGGTCCACCCAGCCGCCGTCCGGCACCGGCTCCAGCGCCGCGTTCCGTACGGCAGCGGCGGCCGCGTACACCTCGGCGGGGACGTCGGCAGGCACCAGCGCGTCCATCTCGCGCTCGACCAGCCCGGTGTCCAGCTCGCCCGCGACGACGGCCGGGTGGGCCAGCAGCCGGCGCAGGAAGCCGGTGTTCGTCGGCACGCCGAGCACGACCGTTTCTGCGAGCGCGGCGCGCAGCTTGCGCAGGGCGGTCGCCCGGTCCGGGCCGTACGCGATCACCTTCGAGAGCATCGGGTCGTACAGGCTGCCGACCTCGGTGCCCTCGGCCAGGCCGGAGTCCGTGCGCACCCCGTCGCCCTGCGGCTCGGCGAGCGCCAGGACCGTACCGCCGGACGGAAGGAAGCCGCGCGCGCCTTCCTTCACGGTGACCGTCTCGGCGCAGATCCGGGCCTCGACGGCGTGCCCGGTCAGCCGGACGCCGTCCTGCCCGAACGCCAGCGGCTCCCCGGCCGCGATCCGCAGCTGCCACTCGACCAGATCCAGGCCGGTGACGAACTCGGTGACCGGGTGCTCGACCTGGAGGCGGGTGTTCATCTCCATGAAGTAGTACGAGGACGGGTCGTCGCCCGGCACGATGAACTCGACCGTGCCCGCGCCCCGGTAGCCGCACGAGCGCGCCGCCTGCACGGCCGCCTCGCCCATCGCTGCCCGGGTCGCCTCGTCCAGCAGGACGGACGGTGCCTCCTCGATCACCTTCTGGTGGCGGCGCTGGAGCGAGCACTCGCGCTCGCCCAGGTGGACGACGTTGCCGTGGCCGTCCGCCAGCACCTGGATCTCGATGTGCCGGGGGCGGTCCACCCAGCGCTCCACGAGCAGCGTGTCGTCGCCGAAGGCGCCGCGCGCCTCGCGGCGGGCGGCGGCGATCTCGTCGGCCAGCAGCGCCTCGTCCCGCACCAACCGCATGCCCTTGCCACCGCCGCCCGCGGACGGCTTGAGCAGCACCGGCATCCCGATCTCGCGCGCGGCGGCCGCCAGTTGGGCGTCGGTCAGGCCGCTGCCGGAGGAGCCGGGCACGACCGGCACGCCGGCCGCCCGCACCGTCTCCTTCGCGCGGATCTTGTCGCCCATCAGCTCGATGGCCTCGGCGGACGGCCCGATGAAGACCAGCCCGGCGTCGGCGCAGGCCGCCGCGAACGCGGTGTTCTCGGCGAGGAAGCCGTACCCGGGATGCACGGCCTGCGCGCCGCTGCGGTGCGCGGCCTCGATCAGGCGGCCCGCGTGCAGATAGCTCTCGGTGGACGGCGGCGGGCCGATGCGGACTGCCGTGTCGGCCTCGCGGACATGGCGGGCGTCGGCGTCCGCGTCGCTGAAGACGGCGACCGAGCGGACACCGAGCGCGCGCAGCGTCCGGATGACGCGGACCGCGATCTCGCCCCGGTTGGCGACCAGGACGGTGTCAAACATGCTCATCTGTTCCTTCACTCCCCGCACTCCCCTCACATCCGGAAGACGCCGTAGCCCGGCTCGCCCAGCGGCGCGTTGCCGCACGCCGTCAGGGCCAGTCCCAGCACCCGGCGGGTGTCCAGCGGGTCGATGACCCCGTCGTCCCACAGGCGCGCGGTCGCGTAGTACGCGCTGCCCTGCGTCTCGTACTGCTCGCGGACCGGGGCCTTGAAGGCGGCTTCCTCCTCGGTGCTCCACTCCTCGCCGCGTGCCTCCAGCTGATCGCGCTTGACCGTCGCGAGGACGGAGGCGGCCTGCTCACCGCCCATCACCGAGATCTTCGCGTTTGGCCACATCCACAGGAAGCGGGGCGAGTAGGCCCGGCCGCACATCGAGTAGTTGCCCGCGCCGTACGAGCCGCCGATGACGACGGTCAGTTTGGGGACGCGGGTGCACGCCACCGCCGTGACCATCTTCGCGCCGTGCTTGGCGATGCCGCCCGCCTCGTAGTCGCGGCCGACCATGAAGCCGGAGATGTTCTGGAGGAAGACCAGCGGGATACCGCGCTGGTCGCACAGCTCGATGAAGTGCGCGCCCTTCTGGGCGGACTCGGAGAACAGGATGCCGTTGTTGGCGACGATGCCGACCGGGTGGCCGTGGATGTGCGCGAAGCCCGTCACCAGCGTCGTGCCGTACTCGGCCTTGAACTCGGCGAAGCGGGAGCCGTCCACGACGCGCGCGATGACCTCGCGTACGTCATAGGGCGTACGGGAGTCGGCGGGCACCGCCCCGTACAGCCCGGCGGGGTCGGCCTTGGGCTCCTCGGCTGGCCGTACCGTCCAGGGCAGCGGGCCGCGGCCGCCGAGTGTGGAGACGATGGTGCGCACGATGCGCAGCGCGTGCGCGTCGTCTTCGGCGAGGTGGTCGGTGACGCCGGACGTACGGGAGTGCACCTCGCCGCCGCCCAGCTCCTCGGCCGTGACGACCTCGCCGGTCGCGGCCTTCACCAGCGGCGGGCCGCCCAGGAAGATCGTGCCCTGGTTCCGTACGATCACGGCCTCGTCGCTCATCGCCGGTACGTACGCGCCGCCCGCCGTGCAGGAGCCGAGGACCGCCGCGATCTGCGGGATGCCCGCGCCGGACATCCGGGCCTGGTTGTAGAAGATCCGGCCGAAGTGCTCGCGGTCGGGGAAGACCTCGTCCTGCATCGGCAGGAAGGCGCCGCCCGAGTCGACCAGGTACAGGCACGGCAGGCGGTTCTCCAGCGCCACCTCCTGGGCGCGCAGGTGCTTCTTGACCGTCATCGGGTAGTACGTGCCGCCCTTGACCGTCGCGTCGTTGGCGACGATCACCGTCTCGCGGCCGGAGACCCGCCCGACGCCCGCGATCACGCCCGCGGCCGGCGCGGCACCGCCGTACATCCCCTCCGCCGCCAGCGGGGCCAGCTCCAGGAACGGCGAGCCGGGGTCCAGCAGGGCGTCCACCCGGTCGCGCGGCAGCAGCTTGCCGCGCGCGGTGTGCCGGGCCCTGGCCTTCTCGCCGCCGCCCAGGCGGGCCGCGGCGAGCCGGGCGCGCAGGTCCTCGGCCAGCTCCTGGTGGGCGGCCTCGTTGGCGCGCCAGGTGTCCGACGCCGGGTCGGCCGTGCTGTCCAGCACCGGTGCCACTTCCGCCGGGTCCATCCGCATCCGTGCCCCCGCCTCCTTCGGCTCCCTCACCACGGCTGCTGCGTACGGCTGCCGCGGACGCCGGGGGTCGCCCGGCCGTTAATGGGCGTTAACTTCATTTCTCTCAGGTTAACGACCACTAACCCGCCTGTCTACAATTAGTTGTATGAGCAGCACACACGCCCCGGCAGCCACCAGCCGACGCGAGCAGATCCTCAAGGAGGCCGCCCGCCTCTTCGCCGAGCGCGGGTTCCACGGTGTCGGCGTGGACGAGATCGGTGCCGCCGTCGGCATCTCCGGGCCCGGTCTCTACCGGCACTTCGCCGGCAAGGACGCGATGCTGGCCGAACTGCTCGTCGGTATCAGTGAACGGCTGCTGGAGGGCGGCCGCATCCGCGCCGCCTCCGGCGGCGACAGCCCCGCCGCGGTGCTGGACGCCCTGATCGAGGGGCACATCGACTTCGCCCTCGACGACCGCCCGCTGATCACCGTCCACGACCGCGAACTGGACCGGCTGCGCGAGGCCGACCGCAAGCGGGTGCGCCGCCTCCAGCGCGAGTACGTGGAACTGTGGGTGCGGGTGGTGCGCGAGGTGTACCCGGCGTACACCGAACCGGACGCGCGCGCCTCCGTGCACGCCGTGTTCGGCCTGCTCAACTCGACCCCGCACCTCAGCCGCCCCGGCGCGCTCCCGGGCCGTACGGAGATGTCGGCGCTGCTGCACCGGCTGGCCAGGGGGGCGTTCGCGGCGGTGGGCGCGGACGAGGGTGCGCGCGGGCGCGAGAGCGGGAGTGCGAGCGGGCGCGCGGGCGGCGCTGCGGGCGTGCCCGGGGGGCTCTCCGCCCCCTCGGGCACCTCTGGACAGCCTCACTGACCGGCGGGTAGCTTTCGGCTGAGCAAGCGCTTAGTCGAGGGGTCGGTGGTGGCCGGCCGGCGGACCTGAGGAGGCGGCGGATGCGTCGTACGGTGTTCAACGAGGATCACGAGGCGTTCCGGGAGACCATCCGCGCCTTCATCGCCGCCGAGGTCGTCCCCGTCTACGACGAGTGGCTGCAGGCCGGGCAGGCGCCCCGCGACTTCTACAAGAAACTCGGCGAACTGGGCGTCTTCGGCATCGAGGTCCCGGAGGAGTACGGCGGCGCCGGCGAGACCAGCTTCAAGTTCAACGCCGTCATCACCGAGGAGTGCGCCCGGGCCGGCGTCAGCTTCGGCGGCTCCGGCGTGCACACCGCGCTGTGCCTCCCGTACTTCCTCAAGTACGCCACCGAGGAGCAGAAGCGGCGCTGGCTGCCGCCGTTCGTCTCCGGCGACATGATGACCGCCATCGCCATGACCGAGCCCGGCACCGGCTCCGACCTGGCCGGCATGAAGACCACCGCCAAGCTCTCCGAGGACGGCACCCACTACGTCCTCAACGGCGCCAAGACCTTCATCACCGGCGGCGTCCTCGCCGACCGTGTGATCGTCTGCGCCCGTACGGCCGCCCCCACCCCGGAGGACCGCCGCGGCGGGATCACCCTCCTGGTCGTCGACACCACTTCCGAGGGCTACGCCGTCGGCCGCAAGCTGGAAAAGCTCGGCCTCAAGAGCTCCGACACCGCCGAACTGTCCTTCAGCGACGTCAAGGTGCCCGTCGAGGACCGCCTCGGCGAGGAGGGCAAGGCGTTCTCCTACCTGGGCCAGAACCTCCCGCAGGAACGTCTCGGCATCGCCATCGGCGCCTACGCCCAGGCAGCCGCCGCCGTCCGGTTCGCCAAGGAGTACGTCCAGGAGCGCGAGGTCTTCGGCAAGACGGTCGCCTCCTTCCAGAACACCAAGTTCGTCCTCGCGGACTGCAAGTCCGAGGTGGACGCCATGCAGGCCGTCGTCGACCGCGCCCTGGAAGCCCACGACGCGGGCGACCTGACCGCCGCCGACGCCGCCTCCGCCAAACTGTTCACCACCGAGCGCGCCGCCGTCGTCATCGACAAGTGCCTCCAGCTGCACGGCGGCTACGGCTACATGCAGGAGTACCCGATCTCCCGCCTGTACGCCGACACCCGCGTCACCCGCATCTACGGCGGCACCAGCGAGGTCATGCGCTCGATCGTCGCCAAGTCCATGGGGCTGTGAGGCCCCACGGCCCGCTGCCGCTGCCGCGCCGGCGCCCGAGCCCGCGCGCCGCAGCCCGAACGAAAGCCGTACGCGCGTGAACGACGCCCTCACCGCCCTGCTCGCCCAGCTCGACCTGGAACGCATCGAGCAGGACATCTTCCGCGGCACCAGCCGCCCGTCCGTCGTCCCCCGGGTCTTCGGCGGCCAGGTCGCCGCCCAGGCCCTGGTCGCCGCAGGACGCACCGTCCCCGAGGACCGCCCGCCGCACTCCCTGCACGCCTACTTCCTGCGCCCCGGCGACCCCGGCGCGCCCATCGTCTACACCGTCGACCGCATCCGCGACGGCCGGTCCTTCACCACCCGCCGCGTCGTCGCCGTCCAGCACGGCCAGCCGATCTTCCACCTCTCCGCCTCCTTCCAGGTGTATGAGGAGGGCATGGAGCACCAGGAGCCGATGCCGTACGCACCGGACCCGCTTACCCTGCCCACCGCCGCCGAGATGCTGCCCCGCTACGCCGACCGCTTCCGCGAACCGGGCGTCGCCCAGCGACTCCTGGAGGCGCGGGCCGCCGTCGACCTGCGTTACGTGGACGCGCCGCCGTTCGGTACGGCGGGCGAGCCGCGCGAACCGCGCTCCCAGGTCTGGTTCCGCACGCACGGCAAGCTCGACGGCGACATCGACCAGCCACTGCTGCACATCTGCCTGGTCACCTACGTCTCCGACATGACCCTGCTGGACTCGGTGCTGCTCGCCCACGGGCGCGGCGGCTGGGCGGTCGGCGACGTGGTCGGCGCGAGCCTGGACCACGCCATGTGGTTCCACCGGCCGTTCCGGGCCGACGACTGGCTGCTGTACGACCAGGAGTCGCCCACCGCGCAGGGCGGGCGGGGACTGGGCAAGGGCCGGATCTTCACGGCGGACGGGCAGCTGGCGGTGTCGGTGATCCAGGAGGGGGTCATCCGGGTGCCGCGGGGGTGAGGGGCGCGGGGGTGAGGGGGCGCGGGGAGGGGTCCGTTCGCCGTAGCCGGCGAACGGACCGTGGAAGGACTTCTTCCCTCAGCCGGTCAAGCTTTCCTCGGCCCGTCAGGCTTTCCTCGGCCCGTCAGGCTTCTCTCAGCCTGTCAGGCTTCTCTCAGCCGGTCGGATTTTTCTCAGCCGGTCAGGATTCCCTCAGCCCGTCAGGCCCGCCGCGCCCAGCAGGTACGCCGTCAGCGGGTCGTAGTACCGCGGGCTCAGGACGTGATCGTCCAGCGGAATCGTCACCTGCAGCGTGCCCTCCGCCTCGCCGACGAACAGCGCCGGGTCGTTGCAGTCCGCGAACCCGATGGCGTCCAGACCGCGCTGGCCCGCGCATCCGGCCCAGCCGTGATCGGCCATGACCAGATCGGGCAGCGCCTCACCCGCCCGCTCAAGACCGTCCAGTACGGCGGCCATCGGCGCGGGGGAGTGGGTGTGCCACAGTGTCGCGCCGCGCTCCAGCATCGCCACGTCGGCGAACTGGAACACCACCCCCTCGTCCGCCTGCAGCCCGTCCGGCACGACGACGATGTCGCAGCCCTGGGCGCGCAGCGCCTCGGCGGTGGCCCGGTGCACGTCCAGCAGCCCGCCCGGGTGCCCGGTCGCGAACAGCACGCGTTCGCGCCCGGCGGCGGCCTTGCGCAGCCGGGCGGCCGCGCGGTCCAGGGCGTCCACCGTCAGCTCGGGATCGATGGTGTCCTGGCCCATCCGGTGACGGGTGTCGTCAATGACGCCGCATCGTTGCGCCATCACCGCGAGCACGTCCTGCTCATCGGTCCAGCGGTCCCCGAGCTCCAGCCCGAGCCAGTAGTGACGGTCTCCGTTGGCCAGCTTGCGGTAGTGGTCGAGGTTGTTCTCGCGGGGAGTGGCGACCTCACCGGCGATCCGGGTCCGTACGAGATGGTCGACGAGTTCGGTGCGGCTGGGAACAGGCGGCAGTATCGGCATGAGGTCATTGTCCCTTGAAGCACCCCGCGATGGACGTGATGTCCATCGACCGGCGGCACATCACCACAAATGTCCATGGCCACCCCCGGTCCCGCTGCCTACCGTCACCCCCATGACCACCGCATCCGCCGCTCCCGGCGCCTCCCAGGACCCCGCGGGCCCCGTCGGCCCCGTCGACTCCTCCCGCGTCCCCCGCTACGCGGGCCCGGCGACCTTCGCCCGCCTGCCCCGCCTCGACCAGGTGGGCACGGCCGACGTCGCGGTGGTCGGCGTCCCCTTCGACACCGGTGTCTCCTACCGCCCCGGCGCCCGCTTCGGCGGCAACGCCATCCGCGAGGCGTCGCGCCTGCTGCGCCCGTACAACCCGGCCCAGGACGCGTCCCCCTTCGCGCTCGCGCAGGTCGCCGACGCCGGTGACATCGCCGCCAACCCCTTCAACATCAACGAGGCCGTCGAGACCATCGAGGCCGCCGCCGACGACCTCCTGGACACCGGCGCCCGCCTGATGACGCTGGGCGGCGACCACACCATCGCGCTGCCCCTGCTGCGCTCCATGGCCAAGAAGCACGGCCCGGTCGCGCTGCTCCACTTCGACGCGCACCTGGACACCTGGGACACCTACTTCGGCGCCGAGTACACCCACGGCACCCCGTTCCGCCGCGCCGTCGAGGAAGGCATCCTCGACACCTCCGCCCTCTCCCACGTCGGCACCCGCGGCCCCCTCTACGGCAAGAAGGACCTCGACGACGACGAGAAGATGGGCTTCGGCATCGTCACGTCGGCGGACGTCATGCGCCGCGGCGTCGACGAGGTCGCCGACCAGCTCCGCCAGCGCATCGGCGACCGCCCGCTGTACATATCCATCGACATCGACGTCCTCGACCCGGCCCACGCCCCCGGCACCGGCACCCCGGAGGCCGGCGGCCTGACCTCCCGGGAACTGCTGGAGATCCTGCGCGGCCTGGCCGGCTGCAACCTGGTCTCCGCCGACCTCGTGGAGGTGGCGCCCGCCTACGACCACGCCGAGATGACGTCGGTGGCGGCCTCCCACACGGCGTACGAGCTGACGACGATCATGTCGCGGCAGATCGCGGCGTCGAAGGGCTGAGGCCGGATGCCCGGCTCCGGCCGGTCCTGCTGCCTGGCTCCGGCCGGTCCTGCTGTCCGGCTCCGGCGGGGCGGGTCGGGGCCGTCGGGTCGAGCCGGGGCTGGTAGGCCGGGCTGGGAATGTCCGCTGGGCCGGGTATGTCCGCCGGGCAATGCGCGGCACCGGCTCGATCGTCCGTACGTCCGTACGGACGATCGAGCCGGTGCCGTCTCAGGAGGTACTGGGCCGGTACCGGTGGTGGTCAACTCGACCCGAGTCGCGCCCGCCCGCGCGGCTCTCCTCGGAGGCGGCTTCCCACACGGTGGCGGACTCCTCCGGGCGGGGCAGCTGCGCGAGGACGTCAAGGCAGGCGCGGACGGGCGGCGTTTCCGTACGAGGGAGCCAGGCCGCCTGCACATGGCGGCGCAGCGGCGGATCCGTCGGTACGCACAGCACGGCAGGTGGCACCTGCTGCAGCGCCGCGTCCGGTATGAGCGCGGCGGTCAGGCCGGACGCCACCAGTGTGAGCTGGGTGGCGTGGTCGCCGACGCTGTAGCGGATCTCCGGCTCGACGCCGTGGGCGCGCAAGGCCTGTACGAGCGCTTCGCGCGCTTCGGCCCCCGGCGGGCACGCCGCCCATGGAACGCCGCCGAGGTCGGCGAGGCGCAGTACGGGCCGGACGCCGAGCGGATGGTCCGCGTGCAGCGCCACCCGTGCCTCCTCCGTGACGATCGTCCGGACGGCGACGCCTTCCGGAATGTGCCGCGGCCGGTTCGACCAGTTCTCGATGAGCAGCAGGTCCAGCTCGCCGTGCAGCAGAGCGGGGAGCAGGCCGGTCACTTCGCCGTCGCACACCGACGGAGTGAGCCGCGGATGGCGTGCGGCCAGCGTGGCCAGTGTGGCGGGCAGCAGGGTGCGGATGGCGCTGCCCACGGCGCCGATCCGTAACGGACCCAGAACCTCCGTTTCCAGTGCGGCCAGATCTTGTTCCGCGGCGCCCACCCGGGACATGACCGCGGCCGCGTGATCCGCCAGCACCCGGCCGGCGTGCGTCAGCCGTACGCTGCGTCCCTCCGGCTCCAAGAGCCGGTGCCCGCACTCCCGTTCCAGCTTGCTGAGCTGCTGACTCATCCCGGACGCCGTGATGTGCAGGGCCTGTGCGGCGCGTGCGATGGATCCGTGGGTGTCCACCGCGGCCAGGGCACGCAGTCGCTCCAAGTTGATCACGTGCTCAGGTTAGCGACTCGTAAGCAGAGGTACCGAGTTGTGGTGACAGAACGTCGCTTTTGTTGATGGGTGGTGGGGGCCAGAGTGGAGAAATGACGGAATCAGGGGGCGGCGCATGCCGGACCGGCCGGACCGGTACAGCGGCGGGGCGCGACGGCGGCACCCGCGGCTTGCCCGTATGGATGGTGATCGGCGGCAGCCTCTGCATCTCCGCGTCCGCCGCCTTCGTCGAACTGTCCGGTACGAGCGCGGGGACGGCCGCTTTCTTCCGCTGCGCCATCGCGCTGACCGTACTGGTGCCGCTCGCGCTCGCGGAACGGCGGACGGCCGGACGGCGGGCGTGGCGGCTGCGGCGTTTTGACCTGGCCGCGGGATCGGCGCTCGGTGTCGACTTCGTGTTCTGGGCCGGGGCGGTGCACAGCATCGGAGCGTCCGTCGCCACCGTGATCGTCAACATTCAGGTGGTGATCTACCCGCTGCTGGCGCGGCTCTTCACCCGTACTCCCGTGCCGCGGTGCTTCGTTGCCGTGGCCCCCGTCATGCTGCTGGGAATCGCCTTGGCCAGCGGGACCGTCGGCGCCCCGGTCCACGGGAGCGACCCCGCGCGGGGAGCGGTGTTCGGGCTGATCGCGGGCTGCGGATACGCGGGATACCTCTTCCTGATGCGACTCGGCGGCGGGCAGGGGCACACCGTCAGCCCGGTGTGCACGTCCACCGCGGCCGCCGCGACCGCCGCCGCCCTCCTGGGAGGAGCGTGGACGGGCATCGACTTCTCCCTCGACGGTCGCGCCTGGGCCTGGCTGACGGTGCTGGCCCTCGTCGGGCAGGTCCTCGCCTGGCTGATGCTGACGCCCGCGCTGCCGAAACTGCCGCCCGATGCCGGCGCCGCGCTGCTGCTCCTTCAGCCGGTGATGGCGATCGGCCTCGGAATGGCGGTCGGCGAGCGCCCCACCGTGAGCCAGTTCGGGGGGTGCGTGCTGGTCGTCGTGATGGTGTGGTGCGTCGGCCCGGCGGCTCCGGGGCGGCGAGCGCTCGGGCGCGGACGGCGGTGACGGGGGCCAGGGTGGGGCCGGTAGGTGGTGATCAGCAGGGCGGGGCGGGGCTGGATTCGGGGTTCCTGGGCCGGGTCCGGGTCCGGGTCCGGATCTGGGGCCGGGGCTGGGTTCGGGTTCGGCTCTGGGGCCGGGGCTGGGTTCGGTCCTTGGGTTCGGTCCTTGGCCTTGGCCTTGGCCCTGGCCCTGGCCCTGGCCCTGGCCCTGGTCCTGGGTCCTGGCCCTGGCCCTGGTCCGGTTCAGGAAGGCTCCGGGGCCGGGGTGCTGATGTCGTGGGCCTGGTCCAGGCCCAGGGCCCGGTTGAGGCGTCCTGAGACGCGAGTGGTCGTCGTGCGGGGAAGTATCCGAGTGGCCCAGGTGATGGCCCGCAGACCGGTGCGCCCGGGATAGGCGTTGACGGCTCCCCTGGCGAACGCGTCGAGGGTCCGGGCGGCGACCGTCTCGGGCCGGTCGGTGAAGGCCGGCTTCAGGGCGGCGGTGGTGCCCTCGAAGAACGAGGTGGCGGTGGCGCCGGGGTGGGCCGCCATGACCCGGACCCCGCTCCCGCGGAACTCCTCGGCCAGCGCCTCGGTGAAGGACAGGACGTACGCCTTGGTGGCCGCGTAGGTCGCCTGGTACGGCATGGCCTGGAAGGCGGCCGTGGACGCCACGTTGATGATGCCGCCGCTGCCCCGCGCGACCATCTTGCCGCCCAGCGCGTGGGAGAGCCGGGTGAGGGCGACGATGTTCAGCTCGACGCTGTCGATGTGTCGGTCCTGCGGGGAGCCGAGGAACGGGCCGACGGCGCCGGCGCCCGCGTTGTTGACCAGCAGGTCGACGGCGATGTTTCGCCGGTCGAGCGCCGCGACCAGCCGGGAGACGCCGTCGGATGCGGCAAGGTCGGCCACCTCGGTCGTCACCTCGGCGCCGTACTCCTCGCGTACGGAGTCGGCGACCCGGCGCAGCGCGTCGCCGGAGCGGGCCACGAGGACGAGGCGGGCGCCGCGCCGGGCGAGTTCCCGGGCGTACGCCGTGCCCAGGCCTTTCGAGGCGCCCGTGACCAGGGCGGTGATGCCGGTGTAGCGGGTCATGCGCGGTCCCTTCGTTCCACGGCGAGCCACCTCACGGACGCGCCGCACATGTACTTCGAGTCTCGAAGTATCCTTCGCCGGAAAAGGTAACAGCTTCGAGCCTCGAAGCAAGTGGTAATCTCGGCCCATGACCGACCCGCTGCTGGAATCGGTGGTGCGCGCCAACCACGAGCTGTTCATGCGCACCGGTGACCGGGTGTCCCGGCCGCTGGAGGAGATGGGTCTCACCCTGGCGACCGCGCAGGCCTTGTGGGCCATCGACCCGGACCGGCCGCCGCCGTCGATGAAGGTGCTGGCGGGCCGGCTGTACTGCAACGCGCCCAACCTGAGCTTCGTCGTCAACCAGCTGGTCGACCGCGGACTCGTCGAGCGCGGCACCGACCCCGCCGACCGGCGGGCCCGGGTGGCCGTACTGACCAGGCGGGGCCGGGAGATGCGGGAGCGTGTCGTGGACCTGCTCCTGCGGCAGAGCCCGTTCGCGGAGTGCGAGGCCGAGGAATTGCGCCAACTCGCCGAGTTGCTGGAGCAGGTGCTGGACAGATCGGCCGACTGAGTTTCTTCCTCGGCATCGGTATCGGCACCGGCGCCGGCACCGGTATCGGCATCGAAGGAGTAGTCGGTCGGCTGGCCTTGGCGGGCGGTGAAATGCCTTTGCTCATAGAGCAGATGGGCTTTCGCGCCGTCTCGGATGAGCGCCGTACGGCGGGCGGGGGGCCTGGCAGGTCCGGCCACGCCACTTGAGCTGCACCGCCACTCCTTGGGCGGTGCAGCTCTTGTGAACTGGACGGTGCAGCCCTTGTGAAATCGGCGGTGCAGCCCTTGTGAACCGGGCGGTACCGCTCTTGTGAAACCGGCGTCCGATCAGCGTCTTGACCCTCGACGGGCTTCAGACTCGACGGGCTTCAGATCGGGCCCGGCCGGCCGTGCGCGACCCCGGCCGGCCGTGCGCGACCAAGCCCTTGTCCAGCTCAGTGCCGGGCCCTGGCCGCTCTCGCTGTCCCGGCCGTTTACGGTGCGGGCGGCGGCCACGGAACGTCGGCCAATGCCGGGATCAACTGCTCCTCTTCATAGGCGAGGTGGGCGCGCAATTCGGTGGACATCCGTTCCAGATCGGTGAGGAAACGTTTCGGGTCGGCGGTGCCGATGTCCGTAAGGAGGGCCAGCAGGTCGTTCTGGATGCGGGCGATGGTGCGGTGTTCCTCCTGGAGCCGGTCGATGGCGGGGCGCAGTTCGGGGTGGTAGCGGGCGACGGTGGGCAAGATGTGCGCGTCCTCGCCGGTGTGGTGGAATCCCAGGCTCTGGCAGAACGCCAGGCAGTGCTGCCGGACCTGCAGCCCGAGCCCCGGTGCCGGCGGCGCTCCCGGCCCACGGTGAGCGGCCCGCGCCGCGAGGTGGGCTTCCGCCTCGTCGCGTACGTGCCGCAACTGCGCGCGCAGCCATGTATGCACTTGTACAAGCTTGTCGGCGAGCGAGGTCACGGCGACCGGATTCTCTCCGTCCGCTGCCACGTACTCCGGCTCGGCCGGCTCCAGCACCACGACCGGCAGCGTGCGGGACGTAGCCGCCTGATATTCGCCGTACCCGGGCGCCACGTCCACCACTTGCGTGAACAGCCGGTCACGGTGCTCGCCCTCGGCAGGTACCGCGATCGCGTCGAACGTCTCGGTGCCGAACTCCACCCGCACCTGCGGGTGCGCGAGCAGATTCCGGTACCAGTCGGGGTGGTCCGGCGCGCCGAGATTCGACCCGACGACGAGCATCAGGCCGCCGTCGCGGACACACCCGAGGGGCACGGTGTGCGGCTTCCCGGAGGTAGCGCCGGTGGTGGTCAACAGAAGAAGGTCACTGCCCTCGAACGGGCCACCGACTTTTCCACCGTTGGCCCGGAACTCGGTGATGATCGATTGGTTGAAGGATTGGGACATGCTGATGCCGCTCTCCGAAAGGTGAAAGGGGAGGAGGAAGGGAGAAAGGAAGAGGGGAGAAAGGAAGCGGGGAGAAATGAAAAGGGCGCGGAGGAGCGCACGGGCATGCTGACGCTTGCCGCGTGCGGCAGTCGCCGCACGCGACCTCGTTCGGAGAGGTCACCGGTTACCTGTCGTGCCACCGGCTGCGGGCCGCGTAATCGATTGCGTTGCACATAATCGATTACGCGTCACGTCATCGATTGCGTTTCCTGGATGACACGCGCCCCACGCCGTACGCAGAACGCCGGGACCGGGACCGGGAGCGGGACCGCAACCGGAACCCGACCGAAACCGGAGCTGGGGCCGGAACGCGGGAACCAGAATGCTGGAACCGGAACACAACCCGGGCATGCGATGCACCGCCGCGCGCCCACTCGGCGCGCTGATGTCAGGCTCAGCCCGTGGAGTATGAACTCATGGTGTCGTCCCTGAAGAAAAAGGTGTGTCGCCCGACCGCCGGCCGGCCCACTGCTCTTTGGCCGACGTCACGCGCACACGCGTTCCTATTAGATCCAGCGGCCGACGGCTCGTCAACCGGGTGGTGACGGCGTCCGCCCGTACTCCGGTTGCCACATCGCGTCCTGCACCGCCTGGACGACATCGTCGGGGACCACGCGCGCGACTCCTTCGCCGACGGCCGCCCGTACCACCGCGACCGCGACGGCAGCCGAAGAAGCACGCAGATTCTCCACCTGCGGCAGCAGCGGCGCGCCCGGGCCGCCGCCGGTACGTCCGTCAACCTGCCCGGCGACCGCATCGGCGGCGGCCAGCAGCATCCCGGGCGTCAGCCGCTCGGCGCGCGAAACCACCACGCCCAGCCCGAGCCCCGGGTAGACGAGAGCGTTGTTGGCCTGGCCGATGACGTGCCGGACGCCGTCTATCTCCACCGGGTCCACCGGGATGCCGGCCGTCGTCAGGGCCTTGCCACCGGTCCAGCGCAGCAGGTCCGCGGGCATCGCCTCGATCTTCTCGGTCGGGTTGGAGAGCGGAAAGATGACGGGTCGCTCGACGTGCTCCGCCATTTCCCGCACAATCTGCCGGGTGAAGGCACCGCGTACGGTCGAGGTGCCGATCAGTACGGTCGGGCGCACGTTCCGTACGACCGTCAGCAGATCGACGCCGTCCCGTCCGGCACCGTCGGCCCTCCAGTTCTCGACCTCTTCTCTGGGCCGGGCGTAACCCCGCTGATAGTCGCGCAGCCCGTCCATGCCGTCGAGCAGCAGCCCCGGCCGGTCGACGAGCCAGATGCGGCGGGTCGCTTCGGCGCCCTCCAGGCCGTCGCGGACCATGGCCTCGCGGAGCTGGTCGGCGATGCCGACGCCGGCTGTCCCGGCCCCGAACACGACGACGCGCTGTTCACGGAACGGCACGCCGGTGACGTCGAGCGCGGACCGGACGGCGGCGAGCGTGATGGCGCCGGTGCCCTGCATGTCGTCGTTGAACATGCGGTAGCGCTCGCCGTACTGCTCAAGAAAGCGCCGTGCGTTGCCCGCGCCGAAGTCCTCGAAATGCAGGAGCGCGTCCGGGTACAGCGTCGAGACCGTGTCCAGGTACGCGGCGACAAATGCGTCATAGCGTTCGCCGCGCGCCCGGCTGTGCCGTACACCGAGGTACAGCGGATCGTTGAGCAGCGTCTCGTTGTCCGTACCGACGTCCAGGACCACCGGCAGGCACCGCGCGGGGTCGATGCCCGCAGCCGCCGTGTACACGGCCAGCTTGCCCACCGAGATCTGGATTCCGTGCACGCCCCAGTCGCCGATGCCGAGGATCTGCTCGGCGTCGGTGACGACGACCAGGTCCACCTCGTCCGGCGCGAGATCCAGCTCCTCGAAGGAGCGGCGCAGGTCCTGGGGCCGGTCGATGGAGAGGAAGACGCGGCGCGGGCGCCGGTACTCATGGCTGTATGTCTTGATCGCCTCGCCCACGGTCGGGTCGTAGACGATGGGCAGCAGCTCGGCGAGGTGATCGGTGAGCAGCCGGTGATAGAGGACCTCATTGCGGTCGTGCAGCTGCTCCAGATGAATGTACGAGGCCAGGTCGTCGGGCTGGCGGCGCAGCTGCTCGTACGCGCGCCGCGCCTGCTGGTCCAGCGTGAGCACCGCGTCGGGCAGCCGGCCGACGAGGCCGAGGCGGTCACGTTCGGCGGCGGTGAAAGCGGTTCCGCGATTGGTCAGCGGATCGTTCATGACCCACGGGAGCCGCGGCTGTCTGCTCATCCGTCCGCCACTCCCGGCGCTCGTCTGCCGCCTGCCCGGCCAGCCGCACGAGATCCATCTCGTCTCACGTGCCCCGGCCAGTTGCACATGCCCCGCCAGTCTCACGCGAGAGCCCCGCCCCCGCATCCGGTGGATACGGGGGCGGGGCTCTGACCTGCGTGTACGCGATTTCGCGCTAGTCCGCGCGGAGGGGGCTGACCCGGCCCTGCAGCAGCCGCGACAGGGAGGCGTGCACGTCCTCCACCGAACGGTGCGGCTGGAACGACAGCCAGTCCAGTGCCGCCACGAGCACCATGCCGAGGAGGGCGGAGGCCGTCAGCGGTACGTCGAGTTCCTCGGTCAGCTCGCCGACCTCGACGGCGTCCCGCAGCACGTCCTCGACGACGGCGACCGCCCGGCCCCGTACGGACTGCAAGGTCGGCTGCCAGACCCGGTTCGTACGCCACAGTTCCGCCACGTACAGCTGGGTCAGGGAGGGCGAGCCGGCGATGAAGTCCAGGCCGGCCCGGATCATCGCGTCCAGCGCGTCGACCCGGGTGCCGCCGTCCGCCCGCACCGCCCGGTCGGCGGCGTCCCGGAGGGAGGCGGCGAGCAGGTCGATGCCGTCGCGCAGCAGTTCCTCGTAGAGGACGTTCTTGCTGGCGAAGTTGTAGTAGACGGTGCCCTTGGCGACACCGGCGCGTTCGGCGATCTCGTCCACCGTGGTGGCGGAGAAGCCCTGTTCGGCGATGAGGGTGACCGCGGCGTCGAACAGCTTGCGCCGGGTGGCGCCGCGGCGGGGCCCGTGGGCCGGGGCGGCGGCTTCGGGCCCGGCGCCGGGGGCGGCGCCGCGAACGGCGCCGCCCCCGTGCCTGCCCCGGTGCTCGGTCCGCACGCTCACAGGCTCAGTTCCGGGTGCAGGTCCTTCATCCGTACGACCTGTCGGCTGCGCGCGGTCAGCGCCGTGAGCGCCAGCGCGGCGACCGTGAAGACGGCCAGGACGATCGAACCCTGCCACACGATCCCGAGGTCACCGCCGGTGATGAGCCGGCGCAGGCCGTCCACCACGTAACTCATCGGCAGGAACGGGTGGATCGCGCCGAAGAATCCGGGGCTGGTCTGCACCGGGTACGTACCGCCCGCCGACGTCAGCTGAAGCATCAGCACGACGAGGGTCAGGACGCGGCCCGCCGGCCCGAACTGCGCGCCGAAGAACTGGATGATGGCGGTGAACGCGGCCGTCGCCAGCAGCAGGAAGCCGATGGTGGCCCCCGCGCGTTCCATCTCCAGGCCGAGGCCCCAGTGCAGTACGGCCATCAGGGCCAGCACCTGCACGACGCCGATGGCGAAGGCCGGCAGCCAGGACCCGAGCGCGATCCGCCAGCCCGGCGCCCCCGCGGCGAGCGCGCGCTTGCCGAGCGGCGCGAGCAGCATGTACGCGACCATCGCGCCGACCCACAGGGACAGCGGGATGAAGTACGGGGCGAGACCGGTGCCGTAGTTCGGCGCCTTGTGCATCGACTTCGAGGCCAGCTCGACCGGGTTCGACATGACGTCGGTACGGGCGTCGCGGTCCTTCTTGTCGTAGTCCGGGATCTTGTCCACGCCGCTGTTCAGGCCACCGGCGAGCTGGTTGGAGCCGTCCTTCAGCTTGTAGACGCCACCCTTGAGGTCGAGCGCGCCGTCCTCCAGCTGCCCGAGACCGTCACCGATCTTTCCGGAGCCGGTCTTGGCGTCGCCGATGCCGTTGTGGAGCTGGCCTGCGCCGTTGGCGAGGTCACCGGCACCGTTGGCCAGCTTCCCGCTGCCGTCGGCGAGCTTGCCCGTACCGTCCACGAGTTTCCCCGTACCGTCCACGAGCTTTCCGCTGCCGTCGGCGAGCTTTCCGCTGCCGTCGGCGAGCGCGCCGATCCCCTGGGCGAACTGCCCCGCTCCCGTGGAAACTTTCTGCGCGCCTGCATTCAGTTCGTTGATCTGCCGGATCGCGGTGTCCGCGTTGTCGGCGATCGCCGGGACCTTCTCGGCGACCAATGCGGCACCGCGGTGCAGATCGCGAAGCTGAGTACGGAGGTGCTGAAGGTCTGCCCGGGCGATGATGGCGTTGACCTTTTCCGCAGCGTCAGCGGCCACGGCGCTGCCGGCCGCGACGCCCTTGAGCTTGGCGCAGTCGACCTTGCCGGTGGCGGATCCGCCACAGCTCTCCTGGTAGAGAGCCTGGGCGTCTTCGGCGTTCTTCCGCGCCTCGGCGGCAGCCTTGGCGGAGTTCCCCGGCAGCTTGCCGAGGTCGTCGTCGAGCGCTTTGCTGAGGTCGGCGACGACGCGCGCCTTCTCGGCGATCTCCTTGCTGTGCGCCTTCAAGAAGGGCAGGTCCTGCTTGGCGATGCCGTTGACCTTGTCGGCGAGCTGCTTCGTGCCGGCGGCCACCTGGCCGGCGCCGTCACTGAGCTGCTTGGCCTTCGCACCGGCGGTGGCGACTCCCGAGTTGAGCTGCTTGGCTCCCTTGCTCAGATCGCCGGCGCCGTTGTTGAGGTCCTTGGCCCCCTTGTTCGCCGCACCCGCGCCCTGGCTCAGCTCACCGGTCTTGTCGCGCAGCGTCCCCGCGCCCTTGCTCAGGTCACCGGACCCCTTGTCCAGCTTCCCCAGCCCATCCGTCAGCTCACCGTTCTTGTCCTTGGCCGTGCCGAGGCCGTCGGCGAGCTTGTCCGTGCCGTCCTTGGCCTTGCCCAGGCCGTCGTCGAGCTTGGTGGCGCCGTCCGCGGCCTTCGCGGTCTGGTCGTGCAGATCCGAGAACGACACAAAGATCTTGTCGAAGAACTCCCGCGACGACTTCGCCGAGGTCTTCGCGCGGATCTCCGAGAAGATCGTCTTGGAGATCGAGCCGACGATGTAGTTGTTCGCGTCGTTCGTACGGACCTGGAGCGCACCCGTCTCCGGGTGGTCGCCCGAGCTGGAGGCGATCCGCTCGCTGAAGTCCTTCGGAACGGTCAGGGAGAGGTAGTACGTACCGTTCTCGACACCCTTCTCGGCGTCGGCGGAGCTGACCTCCTCCCAGTTGAACGTCTTGCTGTCCTTGACGTTCTTGACGAGTTCGTCGCCGGCCTGGACCTTCTTGCCGGCGGCGGTGGCGCCCTGGTCGTCGTTGACGAGCGCGACCGGGATCTTGTCCAGGTTCGCGTACGGATCCCAGAACGAGCACAGGTACAGCGCGCCGTACAGCAGCGGGATCAGCATCAGGGCGACGAGGCCCAGCCGGGGGAGCTTGCCCCTGCCGAAGCGCTTGAGCTCAAGCGCGGCGAGCTTCGGCGAGCGCATGGGCTGCTTCCTCCTCGTGGATGTCGGTCGTACCGGCCGTGCCGGTGGTCGAAGTGGGGGCGGGGGAGGCGGCGGGCTCGGTGGCCGCGGGCGTGGTCCGTACGACGATCGCGTCGCGCGGGGCGGTGCTGGCGGCCGCCACCACCGTCGTGCCGTGCAGCGCCAGGTCCCGCAGCATCTGCCAGGCCAGCGAACGCTCGTCCTCGGAGAGCTTGAGGTCGACGTCGTCGACGGCCACCAGC
This sequence comes from Streptomyces paromomycinus, assembly GCF_003865155.1. Classification (NCBI taxonomy): domain Bacteria; kingdom Bacillati; phylum Actinomycetota; class Actinomycetes; order Kitasatosporales; family Streptomycetaceae; genus Streptomyces; species Streptomyces paromomycinus. Next base: position 6,285,138 of record NZ_BHZD01000001.1, read on the forward strand.
CGCGGGCCGTGCATGACGGCCAGTGCGATTGACAACCGCAGCGCGTCAATGCGCTCCAGGTCGCGTACGGCCGTGCGCAGGCCCTTGGGCAGCGTGGCGGGGTCGAGGCCGACGGCAGTCAGCGCGGCCTCGACGCGGGCCCGCGTCGCCTCCTTGTAGCGGCGGCCCCAGGGCAGCCGGGCGCCGAGCGAACCGGCCATCCGGCGGCCCAACAGGGCCTGCTCCTCCAGGTGTTCCCCTGCGGTCAGGGCCGGTTCCAGGTCGGCGACGCCGGGGACGTGCGCGATGGCGGTGAGGCTGCGCACCGTACCCATGCGCTTGGGGAGGGGGAAGCCGGCGACCGTCGCGTGGCCCTCGGCGAGCTTCATCCGGCCGGTGAGCGCCAGCAGGAGACAGGTGCGGCCGGAGCCCGAAGGGCCCTCGACGGCGATCAGCGCACCCGGGTCCGCGGTGATGTGGACGTCTCTGAACGCCCACCCCCGCGGGCCTTTCACTCCGATTCCCCTGGCGTTGACCGCCGCCCCCTGGCGGGTGGTGTCCACGGCCCCTCCTTTGATCTGACTGGTCAGTCTAAAAGTGTGCCGTATGGAGTGGGCTATTGACCAATCAGCGCGCGATCCTGTGAACTCCGTCATGTGGCGGGTGGGGCGCTCCGATGCTTTTGGGGCGTTTGTTGGTGATGTTCTCGGTGTGGTCCGTGGTGCTGAGCGCACGGCCGTACCGGTTGGACACTTGCGACGGAGACCGATGACTCACTCGGCCAAACTGATCGCCCCGCTCCTCGCGGGGGCCCTCGTCACGACGCTCCCACCGGCGTCGGCGGCCACTCCGGCAGCCACTTCGGCACCGGGCGCTTCGGCGGCAGCGGCGGCGCAGGCCGCTGGGCCTGCCACCGGGCCCGCCGGATCCGCCTGGCCCGCCGGCCCCACCCGACCCGTCGGGCCTGCCCAGTCGTCCAGCGCCTCCTGCTCCCCGCGGGATCTGGACCGCTACGGCGCGCGGCCCTCCGAGGGGAAACGTTCCGCCACGGACGACGGCGACGGCTGGACCCCCACCGCCACCCGTATCGACCCCGAAGACGGCCACCACGCTTTCGTCGGCAACGGCTACCTCGGCCAGCGGATAGCCCCCAACGGCGCCGGCTACACGGCCCCCGGCGAGACGACCGGCTGGCCGCTGAAGACACCGCGCTACGACGGCTCCTTCGTCTCCGGCCTGTATGCACGCGGCCCGGAGAAGCTGAAGGGCCGCCAGGCCATCGCCGCGCTCCCCACTTGGACCGGCCTCGACGTCACTGCAGCCGGCGACCGCCCGCAGACCTTCGACTCCTCCACCCCGGCGGGCCGCATCTCGAACTACCGCCAGACGCAGTTCATCCGCTGCGGACTGGTCCGTACGTCACTGACATGGACGGCCGCCGACGGCCGCGCCACCGACCTCGTGTACGACGTACTCGCCGACCGCACCAGCGCGCACACCGGCGCCGTACGGCTGCGCATGACGCCGCACTGGGGCGGCCGGGCTACCGTCACCGACCGTCTCGACGGACGCGGCGCGCGCCGTATGACGCAGACCGGCGGCGGCGCACGGCCGGGCAGCCGGACGATGGACGTGACCTTCCGTACGGACGGCACGAACACGGACGGCGCCATCGCCTCGACCCTGCGCCCCGGCTCCCAGATCCGCCCGCAGGAAGCGACCGCGAAGCACACGACCGCGCAGCAGGCGGGCGCGGGCGCGGCGAAGGACCTGAGCAACCAGCAGAGCGTGACATTCCCCGTACAGGCCGGGCGTTCCTACGAGCTGACCAAGTACGTGGGCGTCGACACCGCCCTCACCTCCCGTTCTCCGCGCGCCGCCGCGACCACCGCCGCGCAGCGGGCCGCGGGCCGGGGCTGGGACGCCCTGTACCGGAAGCACGCCGCCGCCTGGCAGAAACTGTGGCGCAGCGACATCGAGGTGAAGGGCCGCGAACACCGGGACATGCAGGCGTGGGTGCGTGCGGCGCAGTACGGGCTGCTGTCCAGTACGCGTTCCGGCAGCAGCAACAGCATCAGCCCGGCCGGACTGACCAGTGACAATTACGCGGGCGAGATTTTCTGGGACGCCGAGACGTGGATGTACCCGGGACTCCTGGCTGCCCACCCCGACCTGGCCAAGTCCGTCGTGGACTACCGCTACAAGACCCGGGCCGGCGCCGCCGCGAACGCGAAGAAGCTGGGCTACAAGGGTCTGTTCTACCCGTGGACCAGCGGCAGCAAGGGCGACCTCTGGAACGAGTGCCACAGCTGGGACCCGCCGCACTGCAAGACCCAGAACCACCTGATGGGCGACGTGTCCCTGGCCGCCTGGCAGTACTACCTCGCCACCAAGGACACCACCTGGCTGCGTGAACGCGGCTGGCCGGTGCTGAAGGGCATCGCGGAATTCTGGGCCTCGCGCGTCACCCGTAACGCCGACGGCAGCTACTCGGTCAAAAACGTCGCCGGGCCGGACGAGTACAGCAACGGCGTGAACGACGGCGTCTTCACCAACGCCGGCGCAGTCACCGCGCTGCGCAACGCCGGACGCGCCGCCGCACTACTCGGCCGGTCCGCCCCCGCCGCCTGGAAGGACATCGCCGACCGCATCCGCATCCCGTACGACGCGAAGAACGACGTCTTCCAGCAGTACGACGGCTACCGGCACACGATGATCAAGCAGGCCGACACCGTCCTGCTCATGTACCCGCTGGAATGGCCGATGTCGCAGCGCGCCAAGGTCAGCACACTCGACCACTACGCCGCTCTCACCGACCCGGACGGCCCCGCCATGACCGACTCGGTGCACGCCGTCGCCGCCGCCGGAGCCGGTGAGCCGGGCTGCTCGACGTACACGTACATGATGCGTTCGATCAAACCGTTCGTACGCGGCGCCTTCCACCAGTTCTCCGAGGCGCGCGGCGACAAGGCGGGCGCGGGCGACCCGCACGCCGGATCGCCCGCGCAGGACTTCCTCACCGGCAAGGGCGGTTTCCTGCAGACCTTCACCAACGGGCTGACCGGGATGCGGATGCGCGAGGACCGGGTGCACCTGGACCCGATGCTGCCGCCGCAGCTGTCCGACGGCGTCACGCTGCGCGGGCTGCGCTGGCAGGGGCGTACGTACGACGTGGAGATCGGGGCGCACAGCACCACGGTGCGGCTGACGGCGGGCGCGCCGATGCGCGTCGAGTCGCCGGAGGGCGAGCGGGTGGTGAGCCGCGGCGTACCGCTGACGCTCAAGACCCGTCGCCCCGACCTCGCGGCGACGGACAACGTGGCCCGCTGCACCGCGGCGCGGGCCACGTCGGAGGAGCCCGGTATGTACGCGGGCGCTGCGGTGGACGGCAACGCGGCCACCTCCTGGACGCCGGACGGTCCCGACGGCACCCTGACCGTCGACCTCGGCAAGTCGTCACGGATCGGGCAGATCATGCCGCGCTGGAAGGGCGGCGAGCCCGCCTCGTACGTGGCGCAGGTCTCGACGGACGGCAAGCACTGGTACGGCACCGGGTACGACGGGCGCACGACGGCCCGCTACGTACGGCTCACGGTGCACGGCGCCGAGGCGACGAAGGACGGCCGACGCCCCGGGCTCGCGGAGCTGACGGTGCAGAAGGCCGCAGGACCGGCGGCCGGGGAGTAACCGGGAACGGCCCGGCTTCCCCCTCGGAACGGCCCAGGTCGACGCCCCCTGCAAACCCCCGCGTAGCGACCTGGTCCGTTTTTCTTTGACGCAGTCATTGATTTGGTCACTGTCCGGCCATTGGCCTGAGCCACTGGTCCGGGTGACTGGCTCGGGCCATTGGTCTGGACCGAAAGTGACCAATCCGTCCCCTGAACGAGACATCTGTGACCGCTTCCGTCACATAGTGTCCGGACACGCACGGTGTGTCTGACCTGGGAGGGGAACTGTGCGTACGGGTGTGAAGTACGTGGTCGGCGGAGTCTTCGCCGCGATGGTGGGTGTGGCCGGCGTGGGCGCGTACAACGTCTACGAGGCATTCGCCGGCGGCAACTCCGGTACGTCCGAGACATCGGCCGGTACGTCCGCCTCCAGACCGACCGGTCCACCGAGCGAGGAAGAAGTGCGCAACACCGCGCGCGACTTTCTCGCGGCCTGGAGCAAGGGCGACACCGAGACCGCCGCCCTCCTCACGGACAACGCCGAGGGCGCGCGTCAGGCGCTGACCGGCTTCCACGACGAGGCCCTGGTGTCGAAGGTGTCCTTCGAGGCCGGACAGAGCAACGGCGCGAAGGTCCCCTTCCACGTCACCGCCGAGCTCTCTGTGGGTAAGGGCGAAAGGAAGGGCGAGGACTCCGACGCGGGTATGAACGAGGGTAAGGAGGCGGACGAGGGGAAGGGCGGACCGGAGCACTCGACCTGGTCGTACGATTCCGCGCTGCGCGTCGTACGCGGCAAGACCACCGGCAAGGCGCTCGTCGACTGGCAGCCCACCGTGGTCCACCCCGCCCTGCACCGCGGCGAGAGCCTGCAGACCGGCTCCGACGGCGCGCCGCCCGTCAAGGCGGTCGACCGTAACGGCGCCGAACTGGATGCCGAGGCCCTCCCGTCGCTCGGCGCCATCCTGCCCGCCCTCCGGGAGAGCTACGGGGAGAAGGCGGGTGGCGTCCAGGGCATCGAAGTACGCGTCGTGGGCGAAGGCGGCGAGCCGGGCAGGACGCTGCACACCGTCGTCAAGGGCCGTGAAGGAACGTTGCGCACGACGCTGGACGTGAACGTGCAGCGCGCGGCCGAAGCGGCGGTCAACGACTACCGCCAGGCGTCGGTTGTCGTGGTCAAGCCGGGCAGCGGTGACATCCTTGCGGTGGCCAACCACCGTACGGACCAGTTCAACGCGGCCTTCCAGGGCCGGCTGGCGCCCGGCTCCACGATGAAGGTCGTCACGGCCGCGATGCTGATGGAGAAGGGCCTGGTCTCCGCGGACAAGAGCGTGGAGTGCCCGAAGTACGCGTCGGCAGGCGGGCGCTCGTTCCACAACCAGGGCATGTTCGCGATCAGCGGCGGTACGTTCTCCGACAGTTTCGCGCGCTCCTGCAACACCGCCTTCATCGGCCTGGCCGACCGCCTCTCGGGCACGGACCTGAGCAACGAGGCGCAGGAAGTATTCGGACTCGGCAAGGACTGGAAGGCCGGGATACCGACGTTCGACGGCAGCGTGCCGCAGAGCGACGGCGCGGACACCCCGGCGGCGCTCATCGGCCAGGGCCGTGTCCAGGCCAACCCGCTGAACATGGCGTCCGTGGCCGCCACCGCCAAGGCCGGGTACTTCTCCCAGCCCGTCCTGGTCTCGCCAAAACTGGACGGCCGGCCGGTCGCCCACGCGAGCCGCGCCCTGCCCCCTTCGGTCGCCGCGCAGCTGCGGGCCATGATGCGGCGTACGGCCGTGAGCGGCACCGGCGCGCGGGCGATGGCCGGACTCAGCGGCGACATCGGCGCGAAGACCGGTTCGGCGGAGGCCGACGGCCAGGGCGACGCCAACAGTTGGTTCCTCGGTTACCGCAACGACGCCGCGGCGGCCGCGGTCGTCCAGCAGGGTGGTCACGGCGGCGACGCGGCGGGACCGATTGTCCGAAGGGTGCTCGCGGCGCGCCGCTGAGGGGAAGGGTCGACACTGGGCGTGCCCGCGTCGGGGCCTGCCCGCACCCCGGGGGCACGTCCGCCCCCGGGCGTCGACGAACGGGAGGCTCCCTCGTGCGCGTACGTTCCGCGGTTGTCCGTGTCACCGCAGCAGTGCTGGCCGCCGGCTGTCTCACGGCGTGCGCCGAGGGGGCACCGGCGGCGGGGCCGGACGGGGCGGCAAAGACCGCCGCGGACTCGGCCGCCTCGGCCACCGCGGGCCGGACCGCCTCGTCCGCCACGGGGCCGGGAACGTCCGCCGCCTCGGCTCGTACGGACAAGGGCGGCGGTCTTCCCTCAGCCGCAGGCGGCCAGGCCTCGGACCCCTCGGGCCCCTCGAACCCTTCGGGCCGGAACGACCGCTCCTCGGTCGCGGGTGGACACCCCTGCTCTCCGTCCGTCTCCATCGACCGCTACTCCGACGCCCTGGACAAGACCACCTTCCAGGGCACCTTCGTGGGCAACCTCTCCGCCGTCACCCGCGACACCGACGGCTCCCTCGCCGCCCTCTCCGACCGTTCTGTACTGATCGGTCTGGACGGACGGAGTCATCGGCCGGTACGGGCAACCAGGATCACCGACGAGAAGGGCGCCGTCCTCGACGCCGAGGGCCTGGCCGTCGAACCGGGCGGGCGCTACCTCGTCTCGTCCGAGACCGAACCTTCCGTACGGCGTTACGACCGTTCCGGCGCGCTCCTCGGACGGCTGCCTGTCCCCAAGGCGCTCCAGGTCGAGCCGGCCGGGCGCGCCCAGTCCAATCAGACTTTCGAGGGCCTCACGCTCGCCCCCGGCGGCCGCACGCTGACCGCCGCCATGGAAGGACAGCTCACCGGCGACGGCAAGGACGGCGCGGGTCACCCCCTGCTGCGCTTCCAGACCTGGCAGCGGCAGGGCGGCGGAGCCGGTCTCGCCCCGTACCGGCTGAGCAGGCAGTACGCGTACCCGGTGGACGCCGGACTGGGCATCTCCGAGATCGCCGCGCTCCCCGACGGCCGGCTGCTCGTCCTGGAACGCGGGTTCACCGCCGGCGTCGGCAACACGGTGCGCCTCTACCTCGCCGACCCGCGCCGGGCGAGCGACATCAGCGGCGTCGGCGGACTGCCGGGCGGCAAGGCCGTACGCCCCGCACGCAAGAAGCTCCTCGCCGACCTCGGCGCCTGCCCCTCCTTGGGCGCCCCCGCGCACCAGCCGCAGACGAATCCGCTGCTGGACAACGTCGAGGGCATGGCGATCGCCGGCCGCGCGCCCGGCGGACGGCTGCGCGTCCTCCTGGTCAGCGACGACAACGAGAGCCCGAAGCAGATCACCCGCCTGTACAGCCTGACGGTGCGGCCCGGCGGCCGTTGATCATTGACGGCGTCAAGGGTTTTCCCGTCCCCGATTGTTGCGGCGGGATGAAATCCGCTGCCCACGGCGTTGGTGCCTCCTGGTGAACGACGAGACGCGGGAGGCAGCGCGTGACGGGGACGGGGAGCGGTCCAGCGGAAAAGGGCGGCGGCTGGGCGCGGCGGCTGACACGCCTGTGCTGGCAGTACAAGAAGGACGTACTGCTCGCACTCGGTTCGTCACTCGCCGGAATGGGCGTGATGGCCCTCGTCCCGCTCATTCCGAAGCTGATAATCGATGATGTCATCGTCAGCCACGACCGCCCGCTCGCCCCGTGGGCGACCCTGCTGGTCGTCGCCGCGCTCGCCGTCTACGCGCTGACGTACGTACGCCGCTACTACGGCGGACGGCTGGCGCTCGACGTCCAGCACGACCTGCGCACCCGTATGTTCCGGTCGATCGCGCGGCTGGACGGGCACCGGCAGGACGAACTGAGTACCGGCCAGGTGGTCGGCCGGGCCACCAGCGACCTGCAGCTCATCCAGAGCTTGCTGTTCATGCTGCCGATGATGATCGGGAACGTACTGCTCTTCGCGATCTCGCTGGTCGTGATGGTGGTGCTCTCCCCGCTGCTCACCGTCGTCGCCCTGGCCGTCGCCCCCGCCCTGTGGTTCATCGCCCAGCGCAGCCGCAACCGTCTCTACCCCGCCACCTGGTACGCGCAGGGCCAGGCCGCCGCCGTCGCGGGCGTCGTCGACGGCGCGGTCTCCGGCGTCCGCGTCGTCAAGGGCTTCGGCCAGGAGGAGCAGGAGACCGGCAAGCTGCGTACGGTCAGCCGCCGCCTCTTCGCCGGCCGGCTCCGTACCGTACGGATGAACGCCCGCTACACCCCCGCCCTCCAGGCCGTGCCCTCACTCGGGCAGGTCGCCATGCTGGCCCTCGGCGGCTGGCTGGCCACCAACGGGCAGATCACCCTCGGCACCTTCGTCGCCTTCTCCACCTACCTCGCGCAGCTCGTCGCGCCCGTACGGATGCTCGCGATGATGCTGACCGTCGGACAGCAGGCACGGGCCGGCGTGGAGCGGGTCTTCGAACTCGTCGACACCGAGCCGATGATCGAAGAGCGCCAGGACGCGCTCGAACTCCCCGCCGACGCGCCGGCCACCGTCGAGTTCGAGCAGGTCTCCTTCGGCTACGGCAACGGGCGGCCCGTACTGGAGGATTTCTCGCTGCGCATCGAGCCCGGCGAGACCGTCGCCGTCGTCGGCACCTCCGGCAGCGGAAAGTCCACCGTCTCGCTGCTGCTGCCCCGCTTCTACGACGCGACCGCGGGCCGGGTTCTGGTGGGCGGCCACGATGTACGCGACCTGAGCCTCGCGTCGCTGCGTGCGGCCATCGGCCTCGTACCGGAGAACAGCTTCCTGTTCTCCGACTCCCTGCGCGACAACATCGCCTACGGAACTCCGGACGCGACCGACGAGCAGATACGTATCGCCGCGCGTGCCGCACAGGCCGACGGCTTCATATCGGCCCTGCCCGACGGGTACGACACCGAGGTCGGCGAACAGGGCCTGACCCTGTCCGGCGGCCAGCGCCAGCGCGTCGCGCTGGCGCGCGCGATCCTCACCGACCCGCGACTGCTGGTCCTGGACGACGCGACCTCCGCCGTCGACGCCCGCGTCGAGCACGAGATACACGAGGCCCTGCGCGGGGTGATGGCGGGCCGTACGACGCTGCTGATCGCCCACCGCGCCTCCACCCTGGCCCTCGCCGACCGCGTCGCCGTCCTGGACGGCGGCCGGCTGGTGGACATCGGTACGCGCGAGGAACTGGAAAGCCGCTGCGAGCTGTACCGCCGGCTGCTGACCGATCCGGACGAGCTGGGCGCCACCGGCGGGCCCGGCGGTGCCGAGGAGCTGGGTGGGGCCGATGAGATGGGAGGTACGGGCGAGCCGGGCGGTACCGGCCTGGAGCGTCCCGGCTTCGGCGGTGAGTCCGCGGCGAGCGGCCTGCTGGAACGCCCGGTCGCGGCGGATTCCGGCGCCCCCGCTCCGTCCGCGGTGGATTCCGGCGCCCCCGCTCCGTCCGCGGCGGTCCCCGACCACCGCGTCAACGGCATCACTCCGCACCAGTGGAAGCGCGCCGACACGGAAGCTGCCACGGAAGCCGACAGGAAAACCGGCCCGGCCGCCGGAGCCACCGAAGCCGCACCCGGCATGTCCGCCAGTCCGGAACTCCTCGCCCGGGTCGCCGCCCTCCCGCCCGCGACCGACACCCCCGACATAGACGAGGAGCGAGCCGCCCGCCCGGAGAAGTCCTACGGTCTGCGCCGGCTGCTGCGCGGTTTCGGCGGCCCGTTGGCCGTCGCTCTCGCTCTGGTCGCCGTGGACGCCGTCGCCGGACTGCTGCTTCCGGTCCTCATCCGGCACGGCATCGACGACGGCGTACGGCGCGCACAACTGGCGGGCGTCTGGACGGCGGCCGGCCTCGCGCTGTTCGTCGTACTCGCCCAGTGGGCGGCCCAGATCGGCTCGAACCGTATGACGGGCCGCACCGGCGAACGCGTCCTCTACTCGCTGCGCGTCAAAATCTTCGCGCAGCTCCAGCGCCTCGGCCTCGACTACTACGAGCGCGAACTGACCGGCAAGATCATGACCCGGATGACGACGGACGTGGACGCCCTGTCCACGTTCCTGCAGACCGGCCTGGTCACCGCCGTCGTCTCCGTACTGACGTTCTTCGGCATTCTCGTGGCGCTCCTGGTCATCGACGTCCAGCTGGCCCTGGTCGTCTTCGCCACCCTCCCGCCGCTGATCATCGGTACGTACTTCTTCCGCAAGCAGAGCGTGAAGGCGTACGAACTCGCCCGCGAACGCATCAGCGTCGTCAACGGCGACCTCCAGGAAAGCGTCGCCGGACTGCGGATCGTGCAGGCCTTCCGCCGCGAGCGCAGCGGCGCCGACCGGTTCGCGGAACGCAGCCACGCCTACCGCGCGGCCCGCATCCGCGGCCAGTTCCTGATCTCGGTCTACTTCCCGTTCGTCCAGCTGCTCTCCTCCGTGGCCGCGGCACTCGTCCTGATCGTCGGCGCCGGACGGGTCGGCGCCGGCACCCTCACGGCGGGCGCGCTGGTCGCGTACCTGCTCTACATCGACCTGTTCTTCGCCCCCGTACAGCAGCTCTCGCAGGTTTTCGACGGCTACCAGCAGGCCGCCGTCTCGCTCGGCCGCATCCAGGAACTGCTGCGCGAGCCGACCACCACACCCCAGGCCGAGCATCCGCGCGCGGTGCGCGAGCTGTCGGGCGAGATCACCTTCGAGGACGTGCACTTCCGGTACGGGGGTGCCGCCTGCGAAACCGGAACCGGGACGGATACCGGAACCGGTACCGTCACCGAAGCGTCGGGCGCCTCAAACGACTCCTGCGGCTCCCGCGGCTCTAAAAGCTCCCACGGCTCTCACGGCTCCACCGTCACAGCCCTCTCCGGTATCGACCTGACCATTCCCGCCGGGCAGACCGTCGCCTTCGTCGGTGAAACGGGCGCGGGCAAATCCACCCTGGTCAAGCTGGTGGCGCGGTTCTACGACCCGACCGCGGGCAGCGTCCGAGTCGACGGTACGGACCTGCGCGAACTGGACCTCACCGGCTACCGGCACCGCCTCGGCGTCGTACCGCAGGAGTCCTACCTGTTTGCCGGTACGGTGCGCGACGCCATCGCGTACGGACGGCCGGACGCCACCGACGCCGAGGTGGAGGCCGCGGCCCGGTCGGTCGGCGCGCACGACATGATCGCCGGACTGGACGGCGGCTACCTCCACGAGGTCGCCGAACGCGGCCGTAACCTTTCCGCAGGCCAGCGCCAGTTGCTCGCGCTCGCCCGCGCCGAACTCGTCGATCCCGACATCCTGTTGCTCGACGAAGCCACCGCCGCGCTCGACCTGGCCACCGAGTCCGCCGTCAACGAGGCCACGGACCGGCTGTCGGGACGGCGTACGACGCTCGTCGTGGCGCACCGCCTGACCACCGCGGCCCGCGCCGACCGGGTCGTGGTCCTCGCCCACGGCCGGATCGCCGAGGACGGCACCCACGCCGAACTCCTGGCCAGGGGCGGCCGCTACGCCGAACTGTGGCGCACGTTCACGGGCGAGGAGGAGCCGGTGGCCGCCTGAACGCCCGCCACGACACCCTGACCGCCGAGGTGCCGTGTGCATCCGCGTCCGGCCGGCCGTGCGCATCGCCGCCCGGCCGGCCACCGAGCTGACCGGACGACCCGGACGATCGGCGGCCGGCGGCGCGACCACCTATCGCCACTTACCACCGCTCCTCCCCGAAAAGAAGGGGCTGGTGGGACCGTTGCCGCGCCGATAGGTTCACCCCGACCTTTGCTATCCCAAGGGGAGGGTGCAATGCGCAAGGCCATCAGATGCCTGCTCTCACTCGCGGTGCTCATAGGCACGGCGAGTGCGGGCACGGCGTCGGCGACCGCGGCCACCGCCGCGCAGCCGAAGGCGACCGACATCAAGGACCGGATCCTGGCGATCCCGGGGATGAGTCTCGTCCAGGAGAAGCCGGTCGACGGCTACCGCTTCTTCGTCCTGAACTACACCCAGCCGATCGACCACCAGCACCCCTCCAAGGGGTCCTTCCAGCAGCGGCTGACCCTGCTGCACAAGTCCGTCGACCGGCCCACGGTCTTCTTCACCTCGGGCTACAACCTCAACACGGACGTACGGCGCAGCGAGCCGACGCAGATCATCGACGGCAACCAGGTGTCGATGGAGTACCGGTACTTCACGCCGTCGCGGCCGCAGCCCGCCGACTGGAAGAAGCTCACCATCCGGCAGGCGGCCAACGACCAGCACCGCATCTTCAAGGCGCTGCACCGGATCTACGACCAGAACTGGATATCCACCGGCGGCAGCAAGGGCGGCATGACCGCCACGTACTACCGCCGTTTCTTCCCGGACGACATGGACGGCACCGTCGCCTACGTCGCGCCGAACGACGTGAACAACAAGGAGGACTCGGCGTACGACCGGTTCTTCCGCACCGTCGGCACCGCCCAGTGCCGCAAGGACCTCGCGGCACTGGAGCGCGAGGCGCTGCTGCGCCGCGGCGAGATCGTCAACCGCTACACGAAGTGGGCGCAGGACAACAAGAAGACCTTCAAGCTCGTCGGCAACATCGACAAGGCGTACGAGGTCCTCGTCACCGACCTGGTGTTCGGCTTCTGGCAGTACCAGCCGGCTGCCACCGCCTGCCCCGAGGTCCCCAAGAAGACCGCCACCACGGACGAACTGTGGAAGTGGATCGACAAGGTCGGCGGCTTCGACAGCTACACCGACCAGGGCCTTGAGCGCAATCTGCCGTACTACTACCAGGCGGGCACCCAGCTCGGCGAGCCCAGCTACAAGTACGACCACCTCAAGGACCTGCTGCGCTACCCGGGCATCAACAACTCCCGGACCTTCGTGCCGCGTGACATTCCCCTGCACTTCGACAAGAACGCGATGCGGGACGTGGACCGGTGGGTGCGCCACCACGGCGAGCGCATGATGTTCGTCAACGGTGAGTGGGACCCGTGGAGCTCCGAGCCGTTCCGGCTGGGCTCCGGTTCCGAGGACTCGTACGTCTACAAGGTCCCCGGCGGCAACCACGGCTCGAACATCGCGAAGCTGCGGGAGGCCGACCGTAAGGCGGCGACCGAGGCCCTGCTCGACTGGGCGGACGTCGACGCTCCGCAGGGCGCCGAGGCCGCGCCGCTGGCTCCGTACGACAAGAAGCTGGACAAGCGGGACGACTCGCAGATGCAGATGCTGCGTCCGTGATGCCGTCGCGCGGTGCGTGACGCGTTCCGTGTGGCGCGTTCCGTGTGGCGCGTTCCGCGTGACGAGTTCCGTGTGACGCGTGGCGCGTGGCGCGAGATAAGTGGCGCGAGATGCGTGACGTTGGCGCGTGCCGTACGACGCGAGATGCGTTACGACCGAGGGGCGGCCTGGCGTACGGGCCGTCGGTTCACAGGCGGCGGGCGCACCCTACTGGTGCCCCGCCGCCCAGCTGTACGTACAAGTCCGTGTCGGCCGGGCAGGCAGCACGGGTGCGGACCGCCGCTGTCACGGTGAACTGCGGCGCGTGGGCGCCCGACCCGTCACAGGCGGTCTCCTTCACCTCGCCCTGCCGCGACGGGCGGACGCAGTCCCCGACGATGGTGCGCGGGCCGCCGCCCCCGCCAGGATCACCGGGATGCGGCGCTTCCAGATTGCGCATACAGGCGTAACCCTGCGGAACCGCGCCGTCGCCGTTCTCTCGGGAAGTCTTGTCGGAAGCGGGCCGGCGTTCGCTGATGTGCAGCACGAAGTCCGTACGTTCCGGACACAGCGGGCCCTGCGCCTGCGGGCCGTCGTACCGGGAGAGCACCAGGGCCGCGGCCCTCTCGCTGCGGCAGGACACTTGGTAAAAGACGGTACGCCCGCGGCTGCTGCACGTACCCGGGGCGAGAAAGGTGGCTGCCGGAGACGGAGACGCGGTCGCCGCCCCGCCACTTCCGTTCCCGCTTCCGTTCCTCTGCGCATTTCCGTCACCGTTCGCGGCCGAGCCACTGCCGTCGCGCTGGCAGGCGGACAACGCCACGAGCAGCAGAGCCGCCGCCACGCAGCCCACGGTGCCGCTCCCGAACCTCTTGACCCTGCGCATCGCGGCCCCCTGCGTCCCCCGGTGCGTGCACCTCAGCCTGGCCCGCCCATTCGGGCGCACGCCAGGCGTAACGGGCGCATTGCGCACGAGGTACGGGCCGCGCAGTACGCAGCGCTGCGGGGCCGGCGGTACACGGCCCGTACGGAGCCCGGCAGCGCCGAAGCTCCGTACGCATGTTCACCGTCGGTACTGTGGGCACCGCTGCCGGTGCCGGTACCGGTGCCGGTGATGCTTCCGGCACCGTCGACTCAGCCCGTCAGCCCGTCAGCCCGTCAGCCCGTCAGCCCGTCAGCCCGTCAGCCCGTCAGCCCGTCAGCCCGTCAGCCCGTCAGCCCGTCACCCCGTCAGTACGAGAGCCCGTGCCCGACCGGGTGGAGAACGCTCCCCGGCGCGTCAGCACGCATCACCGGTACCGGCAGCTTCCCCTCCGGATCACGCCGCCCGGCGATCACCCGGGCCGCGGCCCGCAGTTCCACGTCCGTCCAGGAGTAGGTGGCCAGCGCCGCCCGTACGCCCGGCAACTGGGCGATGTCGTACGGATTGCGCACGGCCACCTGAACCACCGGCTTGCCGGTGCCCAGCAGCGCTTCGACCAGGGCGCGCTGCGACGACGCCGCCGTGACGTTGTAGGTCGTCACGATCGCCGCGTCCTGCGTACGGAGCGCCGTGACCGCCCGGTCGATCAGTTCCTGGGTGGGGGCGGTGCCGGTGGGGAGCGCGGTGGCCGTGAAACCCAGCTGATTGAAGGTTTCTGCGAGCACCTTGGTGGGCGGGCCCCCGGTCCCGGACGGCGACGCCGCGTCGGCGCCGGCCACCAGCAGACGCCGCTGCGCGCGCCGGGACAACGGCAGCAACCCGTCGTCGTTGACGAGCAGCGTGGTGGTGCGGTCCGCGATCCGGTCCGCCGTGGCGAGATGCCGCCGCGTGCCGACGGAACGTTCCACCGCGCGATGCGTCGTGTACGGATCGTCGAACAGCCCGCGCCGCTCCTTGAGCAGGAGAATACGGATCAGCTTCTCGTCGATGGCCCGCTCGGTCAGCTCGCCCGTCCGTACCGCCTTGAGCACGCTCGCGAAAGCGACGGCGATGTCCGGCGGATTGAGCAACTGGTCGACCCCCGCCTTGAGCGCGAGCACCGGCACCCGGGCGTCACCGTACTTCGTCCGTACACCTTGCATTCCGAGCGAGTCGGTCACCACCACACCGTCGAAACCGAGACGCTCGCGCAGGACGCCGGTGAGGATCGGCCGGGACAGCGTGGCCGGGTCCTCGCTCGCGTCGAAGGCGGGCACGACGATGTGCGCCGTCATGATCGAATCGATGCCGGCCTCGATCGCGGCCCGGAACGGCGGGGCGTCCAGCCGCTCCCACTCCTCGGCGGTGTGCCGGATGTACGGCAGCCCGACGTGGCTGTCGGTGTCGGTGTCGCCGTGCCCCGGGAAATGCTTGGCCGTCGCGGCCACCCCGGCGCGCTGGTACCCCTGTACCTGCGCGGTGACCAGCCGCGCCACCGCCTTCGGCTCGGAACCGAAGGAGCGTACGCCGATCACGGGATTCGCGGGATTGACGTTCACATCGGCGACCGGAGCGTAGTCCTGCCGGATGCCCATCGCGTACAACTCCTCGCCCGCGATCCGGCCGGCCGTGCGGGCGTCCTCGCGCGACCGCCCGGCGCCCAGCGCCATCGCGCCGGGGAAGAGTGTGGCGGGCGCGCCGATCCGTGCCACTATCCCGTGTTCCTGATCGGTGGAGATCAACAACGGTACGGGGACGCGCTGGGCGGCGGCGGCCCGCTGGATGCCGTTGGAGAGGTCGGCGATCTGGTGGGGATCACGGGTGTTGTGCGCCCAGCCGAAGTAGATGATGCCGCCGAGGTGGTACTTGGCGACCAGTTCGGCGGCGTTGGAAACGCCCATCTCCTTGCGGTTGGCCTCGGCGTCGGCGGGGTCCGGATCGGTCGCGGAGTGTCCGTAGACCCGCATAACGAACAACTGGCCGACCTTTTCCTCCAGGTTCATCCGGGAAACGAGTCGAGCCGCACGGACGCGGGCATCGGCGGCCCCTGCGGCACGCGGGCCGGAAGCGACGGCGTGAACGGCGCCGCCGCCCGTACCCATGGCACAGGCGGCGGCCGCGGCGGTGGTCAGGACGGTACGTCTGGAGTGCATCGGCGCTCCTTCCGGAAAGCTTCCTCGCCGAGTGCTGCCCGGCGGTCCGAAGAAAACTTCCAAGAAGTCACGAGTAACCGGAAAAGGAATGCCGGTCAATGCTCGACGGCTCTGCCAGTCGGGGGATGCGGTGGTGCGTAGGCAGCGGTGCGGATGGGGCGGCGCGTAGGCGCAATCGGTGCGCAGGGGCTGGGCTGGGTTATGGCGGCTGGGCTGTGGTGGGCGGTCCGGGGCCCGCGGGCACGTGGCGGGACGGTCCAGGGACGGTGATCCGCCACCGGCGCGTTGGAGGGGGGTGCACCGGTGGCGGGTGCTGTCGGCCGCAGGCGGCGGAGAGGGTGGTCAGCAACGCAGCCAGCAGCGAGGCCGACACCGCACTGCGGGGTCACACAGCACACCGTTTTGACGGTCGGCGGGCCGGGTGGGTTCCCCGGTTCGGCGTGAATACGGGAAAAGGTACGGATGTGGGGCGATGTGTTCCTGAGGCGGGCGCGGGCGGCGCAGGAACGTTTCCGCAGCCGGGCGTGACGGGCGGGAACCCCGCATGCCCGTAGCTCCGTACACCCGTAGCTGCGTACGCCTGTGGTTCCGTACGCCTCTGGTTCCGTACTTCCGTGGATCCGGACTCCCGTGCCCCGTTTTTTCTCTTACCTCCGCCTCCGGGGCTCCGCAGCTCCGTACGTCCAGGCCGGCTCAACGCCCCTCGGCGTCGCGACACGTGTACGCATGACGCCTTCTGTCGGACGACACTCCCGCAGCCAGACGCGACCGACGGCCCCGCGCAGCTTGGCCTCCCGATACCGCGCTGCTCAGGACGCAGCCGACGCCACCAGCCGCTCCAGGTGCTCGCGCCCCGCGCTCAGCAACCCGGGGAGGTCGGCGGCACGTGGATACCACCGCTTCTCGTACTCCCAGCACAGCCAACCGTCCCACTGCGCGCGAGTGAGCGCCCCGACGCAGTCGGCCAGCGGGACCGTTCCCGCGCCGAGCGGCAAGGGAGTGGTGTCCTCGGCCGAAGCAACGTCCTTGACCTGCACGAACCCGAGATACGGCGCCAGCGCCGCGAACGTGTCGACCGGCGCCTCACCGCCGAGCCACGGGTGAAGTACGTCCCAGAGCGCACCGATGTGCCGATGCCCCACGGGGCCCACGATGCGCGCCGCATCAGCACCGCGGGGATGCGAATCGTGCGTCTCCAGAAGAACACGCACGTCGCGCTCCGCCGCGAACGGCGCGACCGCGGCCAGGTGCCGGGCAGCCTCCGCATCGGCTTCCTCGGCGGGACGGTCGCCCCCACCGGGGAACACCCGCACGAACTTCGCTCCCAGATCCGAAGCGAGCACGACCAGCTCGGTCAGCTCCGCCGCCAGCTCCTCCTCGCCACGCTCGTCATGGGCCGCGGCCACCCGCGCGTACCCCGACACCGCCAGAATGCTCACCCCGGCGTCGGCGAACTGTTCACGTACTGCCGACCGTTCGCGCAACCCGACGCGCGGATGCACCTCTTCCTCGGGGTGGGCCCGCAGCTCCACCCCGTCGAATCCGGCGCCGGCCGCCAGCTGCACGACCTCGCCCACCGGCATCCCGGGCACTCCGAGTGTCGAGAACGCATATCGCATATCGCTCATGAGAACCATGTGAACACAGATCAGAGCGGCAAACGCCAGTCCTGTCCGACGAGGTCCCGCCCGAAACTGTGGTGCGGCTTCTCGGCGGTCAGCTCGAAGCCGGCGCGCTCGTACAGGACGCGCGCCGCACTCAGTACGGAGTTCGTCCACAGGACCAGTTCACGGAAGCCGGTCTCGCGCGCGAAATCGACACACGCGGACACGAGCGCTCGGCCGACGCCGCGCCCGCGCGCTTCCGGCTCGACCAGCAGCAGTCGCAGCCGGGCCGTACGAGGAGGTGTCTCGTCCGCCGGGGCGATGGCCGTGTCGATCCCGTCCCGTACGCACATGACGGCGCCCACCCGATCTCCGTCCAGTTCGGCGATCCAGACGCGATCCCAGCGCGCGTCGTGGCGCTCGCCGTATTCGGCGACGATACGGGCCACCAACGCCTCGTAACCGAGGTCGAAACCGTACTCCCGCGCATACAGGGCGGCATTGCGCTGCACCATCCAGCCGAGGTCGCCGGGAGCGGGGGCGCGCAGCCGCAGCACCGGTTCCGGTCGGTTCGCCGTGTCGCCGAGCAGCTCTCTTATGGTCGCCATCGACTCCGCGAGGCGCGCCCGGTCCCAGGGGGGAAGGCGGTTGAGGAGCGTTCCCGCGGAGTCGCACGAACGTTCCTCCAGTAGTTTCGCTGTCGCGCGGCCGTCCTCCGTGAGTGTGATGCGCTGCCGCCGCCCGTCCCGCTCGGAAGGGCCACGGATGATCAGCCCGCTCTCTTCGAACCTGCTGAGCAGCCTGCTGAGGTAGCCCGCGTCCAGGGAGAGCGAGGCGCGCAGATCGGCGGCGTCCACCTGCTGGGTGTGTGCGATCTCGTACAGGACCCGGGCTTCGGTGAGCGTGAACGGGGTGTAGAGGTGGCGGCCGTAGTCGAGCGCGCCGATGAGGTTCGTGTAGAAGCGGTTGAACCTGCGGATTTCCTGGACCTCGTGGGCTGACATGGCGCACCCGCCTTACCATTGACCCAGTCAAGGTTGACTGCGTCAAGAGTACGGCACGGACGTGGACGCGCGCACCATCAACTCGGCGCGGTATGTAGCGACTTCTCCCGGAGGTGACGTTTCACGCCCCATCGCCAGCCGGCCGGCCCGCGCGCCGGCTTCCTGAAGCGGAAGCCGTACGGTGGTGAGCGCCGGAGCCGCGTCCGCGCTGAACGGGAGGTCGTCGAAGCCGGCTACGGAAACGTCACCGGGTATCCGCAGGCCGCGGTCGCGCAGCGCGGCGCACACTCCAAGAGCGGCGGTGTCGTTGGCCGCGACGATGGCGGTCAAGGAAGCGTCTCGGCGTAGCAGTTCCTGGGCGGCGTCGTAGCCGGCGGCGCGGTCGTACGCGCCGTGGACGGTGCGGTGGGCCGGGTCGGGGATGCCATGCGCGGCGAGGGCGGCTCGGTGGCCCTCCAGGCGGTGGCGGGTGGTGGTACGGCCGGGCGGCCCGGCGACGTACCCGATGTCGCGGTGGCCGAGTGAGACCAGGTGTTCCGTCAGCCGTCGGGCGCCACCCCGGTTGTCGAATGCAAGGGTGACGAGCTGCGAGGGGGAATGCTGCGAGGGAATGTGCTGTGGGGCGAAGTGGCCGCCATGAGGGGCGGTGCGGGCGTGGGAGCCTTCCGCTGTGGTGCGCGTTTGCGGGGCCGGGCCGGCCCCAGGGCGCTGCCTGCCTGCCCCTGGTGTGACAGGCGGTCGTCCGCACAGCACGACCCTCGTGCCCGCCCCGGCGAGCCGTGTCAGCGCCGCGGCCACGGCCTCGGCGTGAACGGCGTCCTCCACCGCGCCGCCGGTCAGGACAACTGCGGATGCGCGTTGCCGTTGGAGCAGCGTGAGGTAGGTGAGCTCGCGTTCCGGACAGCCACCGGTATTGCACACGACGGCCAGCTTTTCGTCGGTACGTGCCGGCGGGTTCGGGGCGCTTGGGTGGTGGCGCATACCGCCGTCACCCGTTCGTGTGCCCGCTCCGCCAGCCGACGGAGTGCCTGAGCTGCTGCTCACCTCGGACTGGACGGCCGAGGCGAGGATCCCGAAGAACGGGTCGGCGATGTCGTTGACGAGAATGCCCACCAGATCCGAAGTGGCGGCGGCCAGCGCGCTGGCCGGGCCGTTGACCACGTATTCCAGATCTGTCACGGCGCGCAGCACGCGGGCACGGGTGCTCTCGGCGACCGGGTAGTTGCCGTTCAGAACGCGCGAAACCGTTGCTGCCGACACCCGCGCCCGTGCCGCGACATCCGCCAGTGTCACTGCCATCGATCGCCCCGCCCCCTGTCGTGCCTCTTGTCCTTGCCTCGTGCCGCAGGCTAGCTTCTCCCGCGATGGAAAGCGCTTACTGCGCGTTTCTGGTCCGCGCTCGCCGTCGGCTTGGCCACCGTCGTCATGAAACGTCAACCGCTGTTCTTCGCCCGCCGTGCGGGCCGGCGCCCGTACCGCGCCCGCCCCGTGAGTGGAGTTCTCCGTAAGGAAGGGCCGGACCGTGACACGCACGACCGTACGCATCGCCATGAACGGCGTGACTGGACGCATGGGTTACCGCCAGCACCTGGTCCGTTCCATCCTCGCGCTGCGAGAACACGGCGGGCTGGATCTCGGTGACGGCGCGGTGATCTGGCCCGAACCGATTCTTGTGGGCCGCGCCGAACACAAGCTGCGGGCGCTCGCCGAGCGCCACGGCTTGGAGCACTGGAGCACCGATCTCGACGCGGTGCTCGCCGACGACAGCGTCGACATCTACTTCGACGCCCAGGTCACTGGCGCGCGCGAGGAATCCGTGAAGAAAGCGATTGCTGCCGGGAAGCACCTGTACTGCGAGAAGCCCACTGCCACCAACCTCGACGGCGCGTTGGAACTGGCCCGCCTCGCCGACGAAGCCGGCGTCAAGCACGGCGTCGTACAGGACAAAATCTTCCTGCCTGGCCTGCTCAAGCTGCGCCGCCTGGTCGAAGGGGGGTTCTTCGGACGCATCCTCTCTGTGCGGGGCGAGTTCGGTTACTGGGTCTTCGAGGGCGATTGGCAGTCGGCGCAGCGCCCGTCCTGGAACTACCGTGCCGAGGACGGCGGCGGCATCGCGGCCGACATGTTCCCTCACTGGGAGTACGTCCTGCACGAACTCTTCGGCCGGGTACGGACTGTGCAGGCCCAGGTCACCACCCATGTACCGCGTCGCTGGGACGAGAACGGCAAGCCGTACGGGGCCACTGCGGACGACGCCGCGTACGGAATCTTCCAGCTGGACGGCGGCGTCGTCGCGCAGATCAACTCCTCCTGGGCGGTGCGGGTCCATCGCGACGAACTGGTCGAGTTCCAGGTGGACGGCACAGAAGGCTCCGCCGTCGCGGGGCTGCGAAAGTGCCGTATTCAGCACCGCGCCGCTACTCCGAAGCCGGTCTGGAACCCGGACATCCCGGCCACCGAACCGTTCCGCGAGCAATGGCAGGAGGTACCGGACAACGCGGAATTCGACAACGGCTTCAAAGCGCAGTGGGAACTGTTCCTGCGCCATGTCGTTCGGGACGAACCCTGGCGCTGGGACCTGACCGCGGGCGCGCGTGGCGTCCAGCTCGCCGAACTAGGGCTGAAGTCGTCGGCGGAAGGCCGCCGCCTGGACGTGCCGGAGCTCGGACGATGAGCGTCCGGGGGAGCGGAGCATCCGGAGAGCCAGCCATTGCCGGCACGCCTCCCGCCGCCTCCCGTACCGTCTTCGCCGCTGCCCACGTGGTCGCAGACCCCTTCGCCGACACCACCCCCGAAGACCCTGCCGCCATCGACTGGGACGCGACCCTGGCCTTCCGCCATCACCTCTGGTCGCACGGCCTGGGCGTCGCCGAGGCCATGGACACCGCGCAGCGCGGAATGGGCCTCGACTGGTCGTCGGCGGCCGAACTGATCCGCCGCTCCGCCGCCGAATCCGCGGCGACAGGCGGGCGCATCGCCTGCGGAGTCGGCACGGACCAACTGACCGCGCCTGAAGTAAGGCTGGTCGATGTCCGGGCCGCCTACGAGGAGCAGCTCTCACTGGTGGAGGGCGCAGGCGCCCAAGCCATCGTCATGGCTTCCCGGCATCTCGCCGCGACGGCCACCGGGCCGGAAGCGTACGTGGAAATCTACGGCCACCTGCTGCGCCAGGCCGCCGCGCCCGTGATCCTTCACTGGCTCGGCCCGATGTTCGACCCCGCGTTGCACGGCTACTGGGGCAGCCCGGATCTGGACCTGGCAACCGAGACGTTGCTTCAGATCATCGCCGAGCACCCCGCCAAGGTGGACGGCGTGAAGGTGTCGTTGCTGGACGCCGACCGCGAAGTCCGGCTGCGCCGTCGTCTCCCGGAGGGTGTGCGTTGCTATACGGGCGACGATTTCCACTACCCCGAGCTGATCGCCGGCGACGCGCACGGATTCAGTGACGCGCTGCTCGGCATCTTCGACCCGCTCGCCCCGTTGGCTGCCGAAGCCGTGCGCCTTCTCGGCGATGGTGACACTGCCGGCTTCCGCAAAATACTGGATCCGACTGTCGCGCTCGCCCGCCACCTCTTCCAGACACCGACGCACTACTACAAGACCGGAGTCGTCCTGCTCGCCTGGCTCGCGGGGCACCAGTCACACTTCACCATGGTCGGCGGCCTCCAGTCGGCACGCTCGCTGCCCCATCTGAAGCGAGCCTACGAACTGGCCGACGGCCTGGACCTGTTCCCCGACCCGGAGCTGGCGGCGGCTCGTATGCGTCGACTCGCCTCGGTGTACGGAGGTGCGGAATGAGCAGCGATCTCCCGACTGGTCCCGAAGAAGCGAACGAAGCTCTGTTCTCTCGCTTCAGCATCAACCAGCAGACCATCAAGCAATGGTCACTGCCCGAACTCGTCGACGGCTGCGCAAAAGCGGGAGTGCGAGGCGTCGGTCTCTGGCGTGCTCCCGTGCAGGAATACGGAGTGGCCGCCGCCGCCCGGCTCGTACGGGACGCGGGGCTGACCGTCACCAGCCTCTGCCGCGGCGGTTTCTTCACCGCCTTGGACTCGAAGGACCGCGCGGACGCGCTGGTCGACAACCGGGCCGCCATCGAGGAAGCCGCCGCACTCGGGACCGAAACCCTCGTCCTCGTCTCCGGTGGGCTGCCGGCGGGGAGCCGTGATCTGCACGGTGCCCGTGAGCGGGTCGCCGACGCGCTGGGCGAACTCGCGCCGTACGCAGCTGATGCGGGGGTACGCCTCGCGCTCGAACCGCTCCACCCCATGTACGCGGCGGACCGCTGTGTCGTGTCCACTCTCGCTCAAGCCTTGGCGCTGGCCGAACGGTTCCCGGCCGAGCAGGTGGGCGTGGTCGTGGACACCTACCACTTGTGGTGGGACGACACGATCGGCTCGCAGATCGGTCGCGCGGGCGCCGGAGGCCGTATCGCGGCATTTCAGCTCGCCGACTGGGTGACACCACTGCCCGCCGGCGTACTGCTCGGACGGGGTCAACTCGGGGACGGCGCGGTGAACCTGCGCTGGTTCCGGGAGCAGGTGGATGCCGCCGGCTACCGGGGGCCCGTCGAAGTGGAGATCTTCAATCCGGAGCTGTGGGAGCGGCCGGGGGCGGAGGTGCTGGCCGAAGTCGCCGAGCGATTCGCCCGCCACGTCATGCACGCCAGGTAACGATGGAATAACTCACCGAATCCGTGCAACCGTTCCCGGTCCGGGTGGGTCGTACTTGTCGTCAGGCTCCCGAGGGGAGAGGGAACCGGGGGGATCCGAGGGGGGATCTGGGGGCCGAACGGAGGGGGAATCGAGGGGCCCGGTCTTGGGACCGGGCCCCTCGAAGCGTCTGCGGCACGGGTGGCGGTCCGGCGCGGCGAAGCCGTCCCGTGGCAGCTGTGGGAGCCGCCGAGCAGTAGCCGTCGGGCCCCGTCACAGAGCCTTCCGGCGAAGTTATCCACAGGCCCGAACGCGATGTCGGACCTCGGCGGTACCGTCGGTCCATGTTCATTCCAGCCGTGGTCGAAGGGGTCCTGGAGCGGATCACCTACGCCAATGAGGAGACCGGTTACACGGTCGCGCGTGTCGACACGGGCGGCTCCGGCGATCTCCTCACTGTCGTCGGTTCGCTGCTGGGCGCGCAGCCGGGGGAGTCGCTGCGGCTGGAAGGCCGTTGGTCCTCCCACCCGCAGTACGGACGGCAGTTCACCGTCGAGAACTACACGACGGTCCTGCCCGCGACGATCCAGGGCATACGCCGCTACCTCGGCTCCGGCCTCATCAAGGGCATCGGCCCCGTCATGGCCGATCGCATCACCGGACACTTCGGCCTGGACACCCTCGACATCATCGAGAAGGAACCGAAGCGCCTCGTCGAGGTGCCCGGACTCGGTCCCAAACGCACAAAGATGATCGGCGACGCCTGGGAAGAACAGAAGGCCATCAAGGAGGTCATGATCTTCCTGCAGGGGGTGGGTGTCTCGACCTCCATCGCGGTGCGCATCTACAAGAAGTTCGGCGACTCATCGATCTCCGTCGTCAAGAACCAGCCCTACCGCCTCGCCGCCGACGTCTGGGGCATCGGCTTCCTGACCGCCGACCGCATCGCGCAGGCCGTCGGCATCCCGCACGACAGCCCGGACCGGGTGAAGTCGGGCCTGCAGTACGCGCTCTCGCAGTCCACCGACCAAGGGCACTGCTACCTCCCGGAAGAAGAGCTGATCGCCGCTGCGGTCAAGCTGCTCCAGGTCGACACGGGACTGGTCATCGACTGCCTGGGGGAGCTGGCGGGCGACCCGGAGGGAGTGATCCGCGAGACCGTGCCGTCGCCGGAGGGCGGCAACCCCATAAAGGCCATCTATCTCGTCCCGTTCCACCGGGCCGAGACCTCTCTTGCGGCACAGCTCCTCCGGCTGTTGCGGACGCAGGAGGACAGGATGCCGTCGTTCCGGACCGTGGCGTGGGACAGGGCGCTGCCCTGGCTGGCAAACCGTACGGGAGCCTCGCTGGCGCCCGAGCAGGAGGCCGCCGTACGGCTGGCGCTGACCGAGAAGGTCTCCGTGCTCACCGGCGGGCCCGGCTGCGGCAAGTCCTTCACGGTCCGCTCGATCGTCGAACTGGCCCGCGCGAAGAAGGCCAAGGTCGTGCTCGCGGCCCCGACGGGCCGGGCCGCCAAGCGGCTGGCGGAGCTCACCGGCGCCGAGGCGTCGACGGTGCACCGGCTACTGGAGCTCAAACCGGGCGGGGACGCCGCGTACGACCGGGACCGGCCGCTCGACGCCGATCTGGTGGTGGTCGACGAGGCGTCCATGCTCGACCTGCTGCTGGCCAACAAGCTCATCAAGGCGGTGCCGCCGGGCGCCCACCTCCTCCTGGTGGGTGACGTGGACCAGCTTCCTTCGGTGGGGGCGGGTGAGGTGCTGCGGGATCTGCTCGCCGAGAACTGCCCGGTCCCGGCCGTACGGCTGACCCGGATCTTCCGCCAGGCCCAGCACTCCGGCGTGGTCACCAACGCTCACCGCATCAACGAGGGCGTCCTGCCGATCGTCGAGGGGGTGAACGATTTCTACCTCTTCGTCGAGGAGGACTCCGAGGAGGCCGGACGGGTCACGGTCGACGTGGTCGCGCGCCGGATCCCCGCGAAGTTCGGCCTGGACCCGCGGCGGGACGTCCAGGTGCTCACCCCCATGCACCGCGGTCCGGCCGGTGCCGGCACGCTGAACGGTCTCCTCCAGCAGGCCCTCACCCCGGCGCGGCCCGATGCGCCGGAGCGGCGCTCCGGAGGCCGGGTGTTCCGGGTGGGTGACAAGGTGACGCAGATCCGCAACAACTACGAGAAAGGGCACAGCGGCGTCTTCAACGGCACGGTCGGCGTCGTCCTCAAGATCAACCGGGACGAGCAGTGGCTGACGGTGCTCACGGACGAGGACGAGGAGATCTCGTACGATTTCGACGAGCTGGACGAGCTGGCGCACGCCTACGCGGTGACCATCCACCGTTCCCAGGGCAGTGAGTATCCGGCGGTGGTGATTCCGGTCACCACCGGCGCGTGGATGATGCTCCAGCGGAACCTGCTCTACACGGCCGTCACACGGGCGAAACAGCTGGTGGTGCTGGTCGGCTCGCGCAAGGCTTTGGGGCAGGCTGTACGCACCGTATCCGCGGGTCGGAGGTGGACCGCGCTGCGTCACCGACTCGTCGGTGCGGTGCGTGGTCACCTCTTCCCCAATCGGGGCGAAGGGGAGCAGGATGGGCAGCTGGAGCGGCACTGAGTGCCGCCTACAGGCCCTATGGCCGACCCCGAGTGCACAGCCAAGGTCCAAATGGGGGAAGGTATAGGCAGTCAGGGCACCTCGAAGAAGAGGCACAACGTCGGTGAGGGATGACGTGAGCGACAACTCTGTAGTACTGCGTTACGGGGACGGCGAATACAGCTACCCGGTCGTCGACAGCAGCGTCGGCGACAAGGGCTTCGACATCTCGAAGCTGCGCGCCCAGACCGGTCTGGTGACCCTGGATTCCGGTTACGGCAACACTGCCGCGTACAAATCCGCGATCACCTATCTGGACGGTGAGAACGGGGTTCTTCGGTACCGCGGCTACCCGATCGAGCAGCTCGCAGAGCGCAGCACGTTCGTCGAGACCGCCTACCTGCTGATCAACGGTGAGCTGCCCACCGTCGACCAGCTGGCGACCTTCAAGCAGGACATCACCTACCACACCCTGCTGCACGAGGACGTCAAGCGGTTCTTCGACGGCTTCCCGCGGGACGCCCACCCGATGGCGATGCTGTCCTCCGTGGTCAGCGCGCTGTCGACGTTCTACCAGGACAGCCACAACCCGTTCGACGAGCGGCAGCGCCACATCTCGACGATCCGGCTGCTGGCCAAGCTCCCGACGATCGCTGCGTACGCGTACAAGAAGTCGGTCGGCCACCCGGTGGTCTACCCGCGCAACGACCTCGGCTACGTCGAGAACTTCCTGCGCATGACCTTCTCGGTGCCGGCTGCCGAGTACGACCTCGACCCGGTCGTGGTCAGCGCTCTGGACAAGCTGCTCATCCTGCACGCGGACCACGAGCAGAACTGCTCGACCTCCACCGTGCGCCTGGTCGGCTCCTCGCAGGCGAACCTGTTCGCCTCGATCTCGGCCGGCATCAACGCGCTGTGGGGCCCGCTGCACGGCGGCGCCAACCAGTCGGTGCTGGAGATGCTGGAGGGTATCCAGCGCGACGGCGGTGACGTCGACGCCTTCATCCGCAAGGTGAAGAACAAGGAAGACGGCGTGAAGCTCATGGGCTTCGGGCACCGCGTCTACAAGAACTTCGACCCCCGGGCGAAGATCATCAAGGCGGCGGCGCACGACGTCCTCTCGGCGCTCGGCAAGTCCGACGAGCTGCTGGACATCGCGCTCAAGCTGGAGGAGCACGCGCTCTCCGACGACTACTTCGTCTCGCGCAAGCTCTACCCGAACGTGGACTTCTACACCGGTCTGATCTACCGGGCCATGGGCTTCCCGACCGAGATGTTCACCGTGCTGTTCGCGCTCGGCCGGCTGCCCGGCTGGATCGCCCAGTGGCACGAGATGATCAAGGAGCCGGGTTCCCGCATCGGTCGCCCGCGCCAGATCTACACCGGAGTCGTCGAGCGCGACTTCGTCCCGGTCGAGGAGCGCTGAGCGACTCCGTCCGCCGGGACAGCTGCTGACCGGCCGGCCGCCCGCGTGGCGGCCCGGGCCGGTCCGTCCAGCAGAAAGCGCCCCGCCTCCAGATCCCCCCACGGGTCCGGAGCGCGGGGCGCTTCCCTTGTTCCCCGGGTCGGATTCCCCCCACGGGATCCGTCCGGGCGCTTCAGGGTGGTGCCCGCGATCTGCCGGGACGCGCACGTACGGGAGGGCCGCTCAAAGCTCCCCGGGCACGTCGCCCCGGCCACGCGTTGCCGGGCGAAGTCCCCCAAGACCAGCCTGGCCGTTGCGGTACAGGCCCCGCCGAGGTGCCTGCACCGCACGGTTAGACTCGCGACCCCCCACAATGGTTACGTTCCAAGCGGTGTGATCTGGGTCTCTTGCCATAACTGGGCGAATACGGTCAAGGGCCTCGATCTGCAGATCGAGGCCCTTCCGTATGGGTGTTGTGTCAGTTGTAGGGGAGTTGTGAAGGCGAAAAAAGTCCGCGCCGCGCGCATCCGTCAGCGGAAGTGCCGCAACCGGAGGCTGTTGCTGACCACGAAGATCGACGAGAAAGCCATCGCCGCCCCCGCGATCATCGGATTGAGCAGGCCGGCCGCCGCCAGCGGAACGGCCGCGACGTTGTAGCCGAAGGCCCAGAAGAGATTTCCCCTGATCGTGGCGAGTGTCCGGCGGGCCAGCCGGATGGCGTCCGGCGCGACCCGCAGATCGCCGCGTACGAGGGTCAGGTCCCCCGCCTCGATGGCCGCGTCCGTACCGGTTCCCATCGCCAGGCCCAGATCGGCGGCGGCCAGGGCGGCCGCGTCGTTGACGCCGTCGCCGACCATCGCCACGCTGCGGCCCTCGCCGCGGAGCCGCTCGACCACCGCGACCTTGTCCTCGGGCAGCACCTCCGCGATCACCTCGGCGATGCCGATCTCGGCCGCCACGGCGTCGGCCACCGCCTGGTTGTCCCCCGTCAGCAGTACCGGCGACAACCCCAGCCCGCGCAGTCGGCGCACCGCCTCGGCGCTGCCCTCCTTGACGGTGTCGGCAACGGACAGCAGGCCGCGTGGCTGTCCGTCCCAGGCGACGAGTACGGCCGTCCGTCCCACGGCCTCGGAGGCGTCCCTGGCGGCACTCAGCGCCTCCGGAAGGGCACCGGACGCCGTCCCGCCGTCCGCGTCCTCGCGCAGCAGCCGCTCGCGCCCGACGAGGACGCGATGGTTTTCCACCACGCCGCGTACCCCGAGGCCCGCCACGTTCTCGAAGTGTTCCGGCTCCGGGAGTGCACCCAGGCGTTCACGCGCCCCCTCGGCGACAGCGCGCGCGATCGGATGTTCAGAGGAGTGTTCCAGCGCCCCGGCCAGGCGCAGCAGCTCGTCCTTCATGACGCCCGGCGCCGGCACGGCCTCGTACAGGCTCATCCGTCCCGTGGTCACCGTGCCCGTCTTGTCCAGCACGACGGTGTCGATGCGGCGGGTGGACTCCAGAACCTCGGGCCCCTTGATGAGGATGCCGAGCTGGGCGCCTCGGCCCGTGCCGACCATCAGGGCGGTGGGTGTCGCGAGGCCGAGAGCGCAGGGGCAGGCGATGATCAGTACGGCGACGGCCGCCATGAACGACGCGGTCGCGTCACCGGTCGCCAACAGCCACCCGGCCAGAGTGCCGAGCGCCACCAGCAGCACGACAGGGACGAAGACAGCGGAGACACGGTCGGCGAGCCGCTGCACCTCGGCCTTGCCGCTCTGCGCGTCCTCGACCAGGGCCGCCATACGCGCCAGTCGCGTGTCACCGCCGACCCGGGTGGCTTCGACCACCAGTCGGCCGCTGGTGTTCACCGTCGCACCCGTCACGCTGTCACCAGGGGTCACATCGTCGGGCACCGATTCGCCGGTCAGCATCGAAGCGTCCACGGCGGAAGAGCCCTCCACGACCGTGCCGTCCGTGGCGACCTTCTCTCCGGGGCGTACGACGAACCGGTCACCGACGGCCAGCTGCTCCACCGGGACGCGCACCTCGCGCCCGTCCCGCAGCGCCACCACGTCCTTCGCGCCGAGTTCCATCAGCGCACGCAGCGCAGCGCCCGCCTTCCGCTTGGAACGCGCTTCCAGATAGCGGCCGAGCAGCAGAAACGCCGTCACTCCGGCCGCGGCCTCCAGGTAGATGGCCGAGGAGCCCTCCGTGCGGGCCGCTGTGAAGTCGAATCCGTGCCGCATGCCGGGCATCCCCGCGTCGCCGAAGAACAGCGCCCATACGGACCAGCCGAAGGCGGCGAGCGTCCCGAGGGACACCAGGGTGTCCATCGTGGCGGCCCCGTGCCGCAGGTTCGTCCAGGCGGCCCGGTGGAAGGGGTACGCACCCCAGGCCACGACGGGCGCGGCCAGCGTCAGGCACAGCCACTGCCAGTTCTCGAACTGGAGCGGGGGAAGCATCGACAGCAGGACGACGGGAACGGCCAGCGCGGCGGAGACGATGAGCCGCTGGCGCAGCCCGGCCAGTTCCCGGTCGTGAGAGCGCTTGTAAGAGTCGGAGCCGTCCTCCGTGGTGGACCGGGCGGCGGCGCCTCGGCCGGAAGCGCCGGCCGGGGAGGGCTCCGGCGGATTCGCGGGTGTGGCGGGCGCGGGCCGCTGCGCGGTGTAGCCCGTCTTCTCGACTGTCGCGATCAGGTCGTCGACCGAGACTTCGTCGCCGTACTCGACCCGCGCCTTTTCGGTGGCGAAGTTGACGGTGGCGCTCACGCCCGGCATCCGGTTGAGCTTCTTCTCCACGCGAGCCGCGCACGAGGCGCAGGTCATGCCGCCGATGGCGAGCTCGACCCGCGCCTGCGCGGACGTACCGGTCATGGGGCTCAGGCCGCCAGACCCTCGAGTTCGTAGCCGGCCTCGTCGACCGCCGCGCGCACGGCCGCCTCGTCGAGCGGCGCCTTGGAGGCGACGGTCACCAGGCCGGTGGCGGCGGACGCCTGCACCGAGTGGACGCCCGGGATCTCGGAGATCTCGGCGGAGACGGCGCCCTCGCAGTGACCGCAGGTCATGCCGCTCACCTTGTAAGTGGTGGTGACATCGCCCACCTGGACGTCGGTGGCCCCGGAGTTGCAGGAGCCCTCGGGGGAGCAGCAGGAACCGCTGGTCTGTTCGGCAGTCATGGGTTTCTCCTTGGTGCGTGTGGTCGCCGTGCTCGAAGTTTTCACTGACATGCACGAGTGGCGCGGGAATTACGGAGTCCCGGGAGCCCCCGGTGTTTCCCGGCGACCACAACTCTATACCCCTGGGGGGTATGAATGCCAGGCGTGTATCCGGACTGAGGGGGCGAGGGGGAGGGGGCGGCGCGATCTTCGGTGACCTGCCGAGGTGCCTGGTTGCGTGGCGCTCCGGCGGTCCCGTACGGTCCGGGATGCTCCGCGGGTGCGACAGGCGGGTGCTCCTGGAGTGGGTTCTGGGTGGACTTCCTGCGGATGGGTGCTGCGGCGTGTCGCTCGTTGCGCCGTCCGGGGGCGGTAGCGGAGAAAAGGGGAGCGAGGCGTCGGCGTGTCCCGGTATTCGCCGCATTCGCCGTATCTGACGAACCCGTCGTGTCGGCCGCGTTTGCTGCGTTCGCTGTGTCTGCGTGTGCGCGGCGGTGCGCGGGCCGGCGCGTTGACCGGCGAGCCGGAAGAGGTGCTCGGTCGGTCGGCCTGCGGGGCGAGGCCCTTCTGCCCGTTGTGGTAGAAAAGCGGCTTATGTCGCAGTCCGCAACGCTCGTATTGATCATGGCGATCGCCGTGGCCGCTCCGCTCCTCGCATACGGCCTCGGCCGCTGGCTGCCCGTACCCCTGGTCATCTTCGAGATCGTGCTGGGCATCCTGATCGGCCCGGACGTTCTGGGCTGGGCGCACCCCGGCGAGGTCGTCAACGCCCTCTCCGACCTCGGGCTGGCCACCCTGATGTTCATCGCCGGATACGAGATCGAGTTCGCCAAGGTCCGCGGCGACACCCTCAAGCGCGCCGGGTACGCATGGCTCGTCGCGCTCGTGCTCGGCCTGGCCGTCGCGCTCGGGTTCGCCGTCGGCGACTTCTCCAAGGCGATCGTGGTCGGTACCGCGCTCACCAGTACGGCGCTCGGTACCGTCCTGCCCGTACTGCGCGACTCCGGCGACCTGGGGACCCGCTTCGGATCGGTGATGATGGCCACCGGCGCGGTCGGCGAATTCGGACCGATCATCGCGATGGCGCTGCTGCTCAGCGGGCGTGACCCCGGCGAATCGACCATCCTGCTCTTCGCCTTCGCCCTGCTGACCGCCGGTGCCGTCTACTGGGCCCTGAAGCCCAGCCCCCTGTGGTTCTACCGGATCATCGCCCGCACGCTGCACAGCAGCGGCCAGTTCGCCATCCGGCTGTTCGTCCTGCTGCTGGCCGTGATGCTCGGCATTTCGCAGGTGTTCGGACTCGACGTCCTGCTGGGCGCGTTCGCAGCCGGGATCATCATGCGGCTCGTCCTGCACGAGGCCGCGCCGGACAGCAGCCAGGAAATTCTCGGGCGGCTGGAGGCGATGGGCTTCGGCTTCCTGGTGCCGCTGTTCTTCATCGTCACCGGCATCGAATTCGACCTGTCGTCCCTCTTCGAGAACGGACGCTCACTCCTGCTGCTCCCTCTTTTCCTCGTACTGCTGCTCGTCGTACGCGGTCTGCCGCTCGTCCTGCTCGCGCCGCGCGACCTGGGCCGCAAGGACCGTGCCGCGCTGATGCTGTACGGGTCGACGGCGCTGCCCCTGGTGGTCGCGATCACCACGATCGGCCAGGACAGCGGTGTACTCGACGCCGGTGAGGCGGCGGCCATGGTGGGGGCGGCGATGATCTCCGTGCTGGTCTTCCCGCTGGTGGCCATGCGGCTGCGCGCGGGCGCGGAAGGGCTGGCGCCGATCCCGGAAGGGCCGCGGAAGGGAGCGTCGGAGTCCTGGTGAGCGGGAGGCCGTTCAGTCCGTGCTTTCCGAGAGGCGCGCGGCAGCAGGTCCGCATGTACCCGCCTATTTTGCGGCGGTGCGCACGTCTGAGACTCTCACCGGTTCGCCCGTGCGGCGGGAGCGGTCGCACGCTTCGGCGACGTACAGCGCTTCCAGCGCCTCGGCAGGCGAACACGGGCTTTCCGTGCGGCCGGCGGCCACGTCCACGAAGGTGCCCAACTCGGTGATGTACGCGTCGCGGAAGCGTTCCATGAATGTCGTGTACGGGGCGGACTGCCGCCAGGAGACATGCGGTTCGGCGCTCGGCAGCGGAGCCCGGTCGTCGAGCCCGACGATGCGCGCGCCCTTGGAGCCGCACACTTCCAAGCGGACGTCGTGGCCCGCGCCGTTGTAACGGGTTGCGGTGACCGTGGCCAGCATGTCGTCGTCGAAACGCAGCAGGGCGGCGCAGGTGTCCACGTCGTCGCCGTCGGTGAAGCAGGGGTCGCCGCGATTGGCGCCTTGCGCGTACACGGAGACGATCTCGCGGCCGGTGAGCCAGCGCAGGATGTCGAAGTCGTGGATGCTGCAGTCGCGAAAGAGCCCGCCGGAAGAGGGGATGAACGCCGCGGGCGGCGGCGCCTGGTCGCTGGTGCAGGCGCGCAGTGTGTGGATCCAGCCGAGTTCGCCGGACCGCAGAGCCTCGCGGGCGGCCCGGTAGCCGCGGTCGAAACGCCGCTGGAAACCGATCTGTACGGGTACGGTGCCGGCGTTGGAACGTTTGACTACGTCAAGTGTGCCCGCGACATCCAGTGCCACCGGCTTCTCGCAGAAGACCGGCACCTCGGCGTCGAGGGCCTGGTGAATCAGTTCGGCGTGCGCGCTCGTCGCGGCGGTGATCACCACGCCGTCCAGGCCGTCCGCGTACATCCGGGGGAGAGATTCGGCTGCCTCGGTACCGAGGGTGTCCGCGAGCACATGTGCGCGGGCCGTGTCGGCATCGGCGACGACGATGCGGTCCACGCCGGGGGCGGACCTCAGGGTCTCGGCGTGGAACGCTCCGATGCGTCCGGTGCCGATCAGGCCGATCTTCATGTGCCTGCTCCTGTCGTCGGGGTGGACGGCGGTCGATTGAGGGATCGTTTCTTCGCGGCGCTCGGGGGGCTCCGTGAGTGAGCCGCGGGACCTGAGGCATGGGTCATCTGGGCGCACCGAAGCCTCGCCGCAGCGTGCATGTAATGACATACTGATGTCAACCCCTGGCGATAGGCGTGCGGGTGCTCAGGCGGCTGAGTGGCGAGGCGGTTCTTACGGCTTCGCGTGACGTTCGCCGGCGTTCTTCCCGGCGGTGGTGATTTCACGGTCGACTGCGCGCAGAAGAGTGAGCAGCATCCCGTTGAGCGGAGTGCGGATGCCGTGGCGTTCCCCGGCGCGTACCACCGCGCCCGTGATGTGTTCATGCTCCAAGGGGCGGCCGGCCAGGCGGTCGTAGAGCATCGACGAGCCGCCGTCCGGCGGGACCATGCCGTACATCATCAGTACGCGGTCGATGTCGGCGTCGTGCACGTCCGCGCCCTCGGCCCGCGCGACCGCGGCCGCTTCGCTCAGGATGTCCCGGGCGAGGGCGGCCATGCCGGGGTCGGTGAAGATGCCCATGCGCTGCTGGAGAAGGGCGGTGAGCGGGTTGGCCGCGAGGTTGGCGAGGAGCTTCTGCCAGGAGACCGTCGTGAAGTCCGGGACGGGTACGACTTTGAGGCGGCCGGCGGTCAGCAGGCCGGCGAGGCGGGTGGCCAACGCCCCTTCGGGCACGTGGATTTCGTTGCCCGCGTAGTGCCTGACCCGGCCGGGAGCGGTGCATTCGACCGATGCGTATACGACCGCGGGCAGGATGTCCGTACCGTCGGGGGTGTGCGGGGCCACGCGTTCGGTGTGGTTGATGCCGTTCTGGAGTACGGCGACGACCGTGCCGGAGCGGCAGAGCCGGCGCAGCCAGCCGGCGGCGCCGGCGGTGTCCTGGGCCTTGGTGGCCAGGAAGACCCAGTCCGCGGGCTCGGCCGTCTGCGGATCGACGGCGAAGCGTACGGGGGCGTCGATGACTTCGCCGTCGGTTTCGAGGGCGAGCCGGTCCACCGGTGTGCGCAGGCACAGAGTGACATCGTGCCCGGTCAGGTGGGTCAGTGCTGCCACGAATCCGCCGATCGCGCCGCCACCGATCACAGCGATGCGAACAGGCTCGGCCGGTACGGGAGTGGGCGGCATGCGCCGAGCGTAACGCCGCCGCGGGCGGGTTGCGGAGGCCCCGCGCGATGATTACGCGGGGCCTGGGGAGGGCGATGTCAGCCCTTTTCGCGGCGCCCGCCGTGTCCGGGGCGCTGGGCGACCCAGGTGCGGATGGTGTCGGCGAACCAGTACGGTCTGCCGCCTTCCACGAGGTCCGGTGGCGGGAGTAGCCCGTGTTTCCGGTAGGACCGCACGGTGTCGGGTTGGACTCGGATGTGTGCGGCGATCTCCTTGTACGACCAGAGTCTGCGGTCGGTCATCTGTCTCGCACCTCCCTCAGCCGCGCGCAGCGACGGCCCGGGGGAGCCGGCGAAAGAACTGCGCGCGGTTTGGTGATCACTCAGCCTGTGCCCGGTGAACGACACCAGGTGAGCAGGGGCGAGGGCCTGTTGATCGGCTGTGACGGAAGACCTGCGTAATGGTGACAGCTGTGACGAACGGGGCATCGCTGTCATGGGCCGGAGAAGGGGTGGGGCGAGGGACAGGAAGTCGGAGGCGGAGAGGGGGGAGAGGTGGGGGAGAGGTGGAGAGGTGGGGCGCTGCTGATCCTCATTTCTCCGTGCCGTTGCTCATCTCCTTGCCCCCGCCCCCGCGACTCGACCTGCGCAGTTCGTGCTCCAGGTCCTCCAGGGCCATGCCCTTGGTCTCCGGGGCGTACCGCTTGCAGAAGAGCAGGGACAGTACACACATCAGGCCGAAGAGCCAGAAGGTGGTGCTCGCGCCCGCCGCGTCGAGGAGTACGGGGAACACCAGCGCCACCGTGAAGTTGGCCAGCCACATCACGAACACCGCCGCGCCCATGGCCAGTCCGCGCACCGTGAGCGGAAACATTTCAGCGAGCAGGAGCCAGACACCGGTGTTCAAGGTCGCCTGCATGAAGCCCATGTAGAGAACCATGAGGCCGAGGACGAGGAAGCTGACCCCGGTGGACTTCGGGAGGTGGAAGGAAGCCCCCAGCAGGACCAGTGAGACGGTCATACCTGAAAGGCCGGTGAGCAGCATCGGTCGTCGTCCGACCTTGTCGATCAGCGACATGCCGATCGTGGTGGCGACGACGGAGACGGCGCCGACCGCGATGGTGGCCGTGATCGCGGCGTTGGTGCCCAGACCCGTGGTTTCCAGGATCTTCGGCGCGAAGTAGATGACCGCGTTGACGCCGGTGATCTGCTGGACGATCGCCAGCCCGACGCCGATGAGCAGGATGCGCCGTACCCACGGCGTACGCAGCTCCTGCCAGGCGCCGCGCCGCGCGTCGGCCTCCAGCGCACGGGCCTGGCCGATGCGGGCCAGTTCCCCGTCGGCCTCCTCGGCGGGCAGGGTGCGCCGCAGGACTTTCGCGGCCTGCTCGGTACGTCCCTTGCTGATGTACCAGCGGGGCGTGTCCGGCAGGAAGAACAGCCCGATGAACAGGGCGACGGCCGGTAGCGCCGCCAGGCCCAGCATCCAGCGCCACGCTTCCCACCGGGCGAGCGCCGCGTTGATCAGGTACGCCAGCAGCTGCCCGCTGACGATCATGAGGGAGTTGAAGGAGACCAGCCGGCCGCGGATGTGCGGCGGTGCGATCTCCGAGAGGTACAGCGGTGTGATCACCGAGGCGCTGCCCACCGCGAGACCGAGTGCGAAGCGCGCCACGACCATGAAGGGAACGGTGGGGGCGAGCGCCACGGCCACGGCACCGCCGATGAACACCGCGCCCGCCCACAGCAGCGCGGCACGCCGCCCCAGCTGGTCCGCCATACGCCCGCCGGCCAGCGACCCGAACGCCGCACCGATCAGCAGTGCGCTGGTGATGATGCCTTCACCGAGTGAGGTGAGGCCGAAGTGTGTCTCCATGAAGGGGAGCGCGCCGGAGACGACGCCGGTGTCGTAACCGAAGAGGGCGCCGCCGAGAGCGGCGATGGCAGCGATACCGATGATGAAGCGCTTGGCGTTGCGAAGGGTGGGAGAGGGGAGGGATGTGTGGGAGGGGAGTGATGAGTGAGAGGTATGAGGTTCGGAGGGTGTGTTGGGTGCGGGAGTTGTGGACGATGCGGAGGGGGGAGAGGGCGTGGGGGGTGTGGGGGGCGTGGGATGACGGCTGGGTGCGGCCATGGGCAGCGGCTCCAGTTCTTCTTCTTGACGTAGACCTTTCGGCCGGTGATGCGGGCCGCGTCGCTGTTCGGGGAGGTCGGTACGTGCGCTGTGACGTGGGACGGCGGCACGCGGAGCGTGCGGTGGGTGGCGAGACGGCCGGGACGTGAAGGGGCGTGCGGGTGGGGCGTGTGTGGGGCGCGAACTGCGGTGTCCGGCGCCGATCAAGCCGTAACACGAAGTGATGCGTCGGCCGTGACACGAAGCGATGCGCCGGCCGTGACGCGAGGCGATGCGCAGATCGTGAAGCGAAGCGCCGCTCCGGTCGTGACGCGAAGTGATGTGCGGGCCGCTACGCGAAGTGATGTGCAGGCCGCGACGCGAAATGATGCGTCGGCCGTGACGCGAGCCGATGCGCCAGCCGCGGCGCGAAATGATGCGCCGCGGCGACAGACGGCGCGCCGGCCGCGGCAAGACGCGACGGCGCGCCGCTGTGCCGAGAACGGCGACACGGGCGGGGCAGAATCCGACCGTGACTCAGCGATACAGCGCGGGCCGCTCGCCCAGCTCGACCTCGACGCGTTCGCCGGTGGCCTGGGCGCGTACGCCCGCTGCGCACACCGCGGCCGCCGCGTAGCCGTCCCAGCAGCTCGGGCCCTCGACCGCGCCGCGCCGCGTGGTGTTCACCCAGCGCTGCACCTGCCGGTCGTATGCCTCCTCGAAGCGTTCCACGAAGCCCGGGGTGATCGAGCCGCCCCATTTGCCGGCCGCGTTGACGAACACGCCGTGGTCGTCGCCGATCCGCGCCGTGCCGCCTTCGCAGACCGCCTCGCAGCTGACCTGGTAGCCGAAGCCGCAATTGACGAACAGTTCGGTGTCGACGAGCTGCCCGGCGGCGGTCTCGAAGAGGATGAGCTGCGGGTCGCTGAGGCCGTCGGGCGCGCTGCCGAGGGGCGTCGGGCGGAGTACGCGGACGGCGGTGATCTCCTCGTCCAGCAGCCAGCGCGTCACGTCGATCTCGTGGACGGCCGAGTCGTGGATCATCATGGCGTTGGTGAAGCCGGGCGGTGTGCCGGCGTTGCGGTGCTTGTTGTGCAGCATCAGGGGACGGCCGTACGCGCCCTGGTCGAGCAGCGACTTGAGTTTGAGGTAGTCGGCGTCGTACCGGCGCATGAAGCCGACCTGTACCCGCCGGTGGCCCAGCCGCTGTTCGGCCTCCAGGACGCGCAGCGCGGAGGCCGGGTCCGGGGTGAGCGGCTTCTCGCACAGCACCGGCAGGTCACGCGCGAACGCGGCGAGCAGCGCGTCCTCGTGGGCCGCACCAGGCGAGGCGATCAGTACGGCGTCGACGTCCGGGTCCGCCATGGCGGCCGCCGGTTCGGTGTAGGGCGTGCAGCCCTCGACGGCGTCGGCGACGCGCTTCACCCGGTCCGCGTCGATGTCGACGACCGCCGCCACCCGTGCCCCGCTGATGACATCGCTGATACGGCGTACGTGGTCGGCGCCCATGCGGCCGGTGCCGATGACGGCCACGCCCAGCGTTCCGTGCTGCTGGCTCATCTCGTGGTACTCCTCGCTCCGTACGGACGGGACTCAGGCGCCGCAGGAGCGCAGGAAGCGGCGGGTGCGCTGCGCGATGGGCAGGGGCTGGTCGGCGGGACAGGGGTACATGTCCTGTTCGACGATGGCGAAGAGGTCGACGTCCAGGTCCTGGGCGGCCTCCAGGACGGGCGGCAGCGCCGGGACGCCCAGCGGCGGTTCGCACATCACGCCCTGCCGGACCGCGGGCCCGAAGGGCGTGCCCTTCGCGACGACGTCCGCGAGGATCTCCGGGTCGACCTGCTTGAGGTGGAGGTAGCCGATCCGCTCGCCGTAGGTCTTGATGAGCTTGACGTTGTCGCCGCCGCAGTACGCGTAGTGCCCGGTGTCCAGGCACAGGCTGACCAGGGAGGAGTCGGTTCCGTCGAGGAAGCGTTCGACGTGTTCCTCGGTGTCGATGTGGGTGTCGGCGTGCGG
The DNA here is from genome assembly GCF_003865155.1 of Streptomyces paromomycinus. Classification (NCBI taxonomy): domain Bacteria; kingdom Bacillati; phylum Actinomycetota; class Actinomycetes; order Kitasatosporales; family Streptomycetaceae; genus Streptomyces; species Streptomyces paromomycinus. Next base: position 6,323,538 of record NZ_BHZD01000001.1, read on the forward strand.
GTGCACGACGATGTCCAGGCCGAACTCCTCCCGTACGCGCCTGCCCAGCCGTTCCATGCCGCTGTTCAGGTGGTGCCACTGCTCGGTGGTCAGTTCGCGCGGCTCCAGTTCTTCCGCGGTCTTGTCGTCGCGCCAGAAGGACGGGATGACCACCAGGTGCCGGGCGTCCATCGCCCGGGTGAGGGTGGCGACTTCGCTGACGTGTTCCCAGGTCTTGTCCCATACGTCCGGGCCGTGGTGCAGCGAGGTGAAGATCGTGCCGGCGGACACCTTCAAGTCGCGCCGGGCGAGTTCCGCGTGGAGGACGGCGGGGTCGGTGGGCAGGTAGCCGTAAGGGCCGAGTTCGATCCATTCGTATCGGGCCTCGGCGACCTCGTCGAGAAATCGCTGCCACGGGACCTGCTGCTCGTCGTCGGGGAACCAGACGCCCCACGAGTCGGGGGCCGATCCGATGCGCAGACGGTCCAGAACGCGCGGGACGGCAGGGGGAACGGACATGCTGCGGCTCTCCTCTCGCCGGTCGCCGGTGACCGGGAGGCGCGGGGCTGGGTTGTGGGGCACAGCCTCCATCCCGGTTCGGGGAGTGTCAAGACTTCGTCATGACATACGGACTTAAGGACTTTGTGCCAGGCGGTACGGCAGAACGGCGCCACCTACCCGCCTCCGGTCGACGTCAGAATGTAAGGACAAAGTATTGACAGGGTCTCGGGCGCCCGGTTAGACCTGTGCTCAGCGACGAACCGGAGGGGCGCACATGACCGAGCCGCGGCAGACCGCAGAGACCGGCCCGTACGACCTGATCACCATGGGCCGCACCGGAGTGGACCTTTACCCGTTGCAGACGGGGGTCCCGCTTCCCCAGGTCGAGACGTTCGGAAAGTTCCTCGGCGGTTCGGCCACCAACGTCGCGGTCGCCGCCGCCCGTCTGGGGCGGCGTACGGCGGTCATCAGCCGCACCGGCCGTGACCCCTTCGGCGAATACGTCCACCAGGCGCTCCGCGAATTCGGCGTGGACGACCGCTGGGTGACACCTGTCGCGGAGCACCCGACGCCCGTCACCTTCTGCGAGATCTTCCCGCCGGACGACTTCCCGCTCTACTTCTACCGCCGCCCCAAGGCGCCCGACCTGGTCATCCATCCCGAAGAGCTGGACCGGGACGCCGTACGGGCCGCCCGCATCTTCTGGATGACCGGCACCGGCTTGTGCGAGGAGCCGAGCCGTACGGCCACCCTCGCCGCACTGGAAGCGCGCGCCAAGGCGGGGACCACCGTCTTCGACCTGGACTGGCGGCCGATGTTCTGGGGCGGTGAGGGGGGTGCGTCCGGCGCCGGCGGAGTCGCCGGCACGGAGGCGATGAGCCGGGCGCGCCCGTACTACGAGGCCGCGCTCGCCCACGCGACGGTCGCGGTCGGCAACGTCGACGAGGCCGAGGTCGCCACCGGTGTCCGCGAACCGAAGCGATGCGCGCAGGTGTTGCTGGACATGGGCGTCGAACTGGCCGTCGTTAAACAGGGGCCCAAGGGCGTGCTGGCCGTGCACCGCGACGGCCGTACCGCCGAGGTGCCGCCCACGCCCGTCGAAGTCGTCAACGGCCTGGGAGCCGGTGACTCCTTCGGGGGAGCGTTGTGTCACGGGCTGCTGTCCGGGTGGGAGCTGGAGCCGATGATGCGGTACGCCAACGCCGCCGGGGCGATCGTCGCGTCCCGGCTGGCTTGTTCGTCCGCCATGCCGACGTGTGCCGAGGTGGAGGAGTTCCTCGGCGCTCGGTGAGCGCTGCGGGCGGTCGTCGAGCGGTCGGCCGCTTTGATCCGGCCGGCCCCGGCCCCGGCCCGCTCCCGGTGTCACCGGACCCCGCCCCGCAGAAGGCCCGGCCGAAGGCCCCGAGGCCGGACCGAAGGCCCCGAGGCTGGACCGAAGGCCCCGAGGCCGGACCGAAGGCCCCGAGGCCGGACCGAAGGCCCCGAGTCCGGACCGAAGACCCGAGTCCGGACCGAAGACCCGAGTCCGGACCGAAGACCCGAGTCCGGACCGAAGGCCCGGGGCCGTCCCGAAGGTCCGACCGGACGCCCCGAGTTCCGACCAGACAAAGCCTCGACCAGACACCCCCCCCCCGCCCGGTGGCCCCCGTACGAACCCGTCCCACCAGAAGGTGAGAACCGCCTTGACCACTCGGATCTGCGACATCGTGACGCTGCGGGCCCGGAACCCGAAAGCCGTCGCCCAGGCCGCGGCGCGCCGGACCCGCCGCCCCCTGATCGGCGACAGCGGCCGGTTGATGATCGTCGCGGCCGATCACCCGGCGCGGGGCGCACTAGCCGTCGGCGACCGCAAGCTGGCCATGGCCAACCGCCTCGACCTCCTGGAGCGCCTGTGCCTCGCACTGTCCCGCCCCGGTGTGGACGGTGTGCTCGCCACCGCCGACATCCTGGAGGACCTGCTCCTGCTCGGCGCCCTCGAAGGCAAGGTCGTGATGGGCTCCATGAACCGCGGCGGCATCGCCGGGGCCTCCTTCGAGATGGACGACCGGTTCACCGGCCACCGCCCGCAGGACATCGCCCGGCTCCGGTTCGACGCCGGCAAGCTGCTGCTGCGCATCGACTACGGCGACCCCGGCTCGCTGGCCACTCTGGAGTCCTCGGCCCGCGCCATAGACGCCATGGCCGAACGGGAGTTGCCCACCTTCGTCGAACCGTTTCTCTCCCGGCGGGTGGACGGAATCGTCCGCAACGACCTGAGCGCGGAGGCTGTGACGAAGGCCGTCGCCATCGCCTCCGGCCTGGGCGGCACCTCCGCGTACACATGGCTGAAGCTGCCGGTCACCGACGACCCGGACGACATGGCGCAGGTCTGCGAGACATCGACGCTCCCGACGGTGCTGCTCGGTGGCGACATCAAGGACAGTGCCGGGGGCCAGGAAGCGGCGTACGAGAAGTGGCGCAAGGCGCTGCGCCTGCCGAGCGTGCAGGGGCTGGTGGCGGGCCGTTCGCTGCTCTACCCGGCGGACGGGGACGTGACGGCGGCGGTGGACACCGCCGTTTCCCTGCTTCACGGATGACCGCGACCCAGCGATGACCGCGACCCAGCGATGACCGTGTGCCCGCGATGACCGTGGCGGGTGATGACCGCGACCCAGCGATGACCGTGGTCCGGCAGCGACCGCGGTAACTGTCAGTGGTGAGGAGGAGACTTGCAGCCATGACGACCGAGCTGCGCAACACCGAGTTTCACATCAGGGCTCGCGACGGGGCCGGGGCCGAGGAGCACGGGCCGTACGAGCTGGACATCGACCCGGGCCGGACGGCTGACGGGGATGCGGCCCCGCGGTACGCGTCTCTGCGCCACGCGTCCCTGCGCATCCTCCGGCTGCCGCCCGGCGGGAGCCACACGTTCGCCACCGGCGACAGCGAGTGGATCGTGCTGCCCCTGAACGGCGGCTGTACGGTCGCGGTCGGCGGCGACAGCGACACGCCTTTCGAACTGTCCGGCCGTAAGGACGTGTTCAGCGGGGTCACCGACTTCGCGTACGTACCGCGGGACGCCGAGGTGCGGATCAGCAGTGCCGCCGGCGGCCGGTTCGCGCTGACCGGCGCCCGCTGCTCGCGCCGCCTGCCCGCGCGTCACGGTCCCGCGAGCGGCGTGCCCGTGGAGCTGCGCGGTACGGGCAACTGCTCGCGTCAGGTCAACAATTTCGGCGCGGCCGGTGTCTTCGCGTGCGACAAGCTCATCGCCGTGGAGGTGCTCACGCCCGGCGGCAACTGGTCCTCGTACCCGCCCCACAAGCACGACGAGTGCCGGCCGGGGGAGGAGAGCGAGCTGGAGGAGATCTACTACTTCGAGATCGCTCCAGCCCACGGCTCCGCGGGACTCGGCTATCAGCGCGTCACCCCTTCCGGCGCTTCTTCCCGGACCGGGCGCGGTACGGACGTACTCGCCGAGGTCCGCAGCGGCGACGCCGTGCTGATCCCCGACGGCTGGCACGGCCCGTCCATCGCCGCACCCGGGCACACCATGTACTACCTCAACGTCATGGCGGGCCCGGGGGAGGAGCGCGCCTGGCTGATCTGCGACCACCCGGACCACGGCTGGATCCGCGACACTTGGCCCGACCAGCCCGTCGACCCCCGCCTGCCGCTGTACGAAGCCCCGGACGCCGACCTCCGTCCGTCCCTGAACGAGACCGTCGAAGCAGGCCCCCGTCCGTCCCTGTACGAAGCCCCGGACGCCGACCCCCGTCGGTCCCCGAACGAGGCCGTCGAAGCAAGCCCCCGCCCGCCCCTGCACGACGCCCCGGACGCCCGCCCGGAAGCCCACCCCGAGGACCCCGAGGGAGACGCACGATGACCACTCGACGCCTGACGGTGGCGCAGGCCCTGGTCACCTTTCTGGCCCACCAGTACACGGAGCGGGACGCCCCCGCGGCCCCCGGTGGCCAGGCCGGCGCGCCCACCAGGCACCGCCTGATCAGCGCCTGCTGGGGCATTTTCGGACACGGCAACGTGGCCGGGGTGGGCCAGGCCCTCCTGGAGGCCGGCCCGGAGCACATGCCCTACCTCCAGGGCCGCAACGAGCAGGCCATGGTGCACGCCGCGGTCGGCTACGCCCGCCAGCGCGACCGCCTCTCCGCGCACGCCGTCACGACCTCCATCGGCCCCGGCGCCACCAACCTCGTCACCGGCGCGGCCCTCGCCACGGTCAACCGCCTCCCGGTGCTTCTGCTGCCCGGCGACATCTTCGCCGCCCGCCCCGCCGATCCCGTCCTCCAGCAGCTCGAAGTCCCGTACGCGGGCGATGTGTCCGTCAACGACGCCCTGCGCCCGGTCTCTCGTTACTTCGACCGCGTCACCCGCCCCGAAGCGCTGATCCCGGCCGCCCTCCAGGCGATGCGGGTGCTCGCCGACCCCGTGGAGACCGGCGCCGTCACGCTCGCGCTGCCGCAGGACGTGCAGGCCGAGGCGTACGACTGGCCCGAGGAGTTCTTCGCCGACCGGGTGTGGCGGGTGCCCCGGCCCGCGCCCGACGCCGCCGCGCTGGCCGAAGCCGTACGGGCAATCCGCGCCGCCGAACGGCCGCTGATCATCGCGGGCGGCGGCGTCCACCACAGCGAGGCCGAGGACGCCCTGCGCGCCCTCGCCGACGCCACCGGCATCCCCGTCGCCTCCACCCAGGCCGGCAAGGGCTCCCTGCGCCACGACCACCCGGCCGACGTGGGCGGCATCGGCCACACCGGCACCGCCACGGCGGACGCGCTGGCCGCCCGCGCCGATCTCGTCCTCGGCGTCGGCACCCGCTACACGGACTTCACCACCGCCTCCGCCACCCTCTTCGCCGCCCCCGGTGTCCGCTTCGTCAATCTGAACGTCGCGTCCTTCGACGCCCACAAGCTCGCCGCGACCTCCGTCGTCGCCGACGCCCGCGCCGGCCTCGAAGCGCTCACCGAGGCCCTGTCCGGACACCGCGTCGCGCCGGCGTACGAGGAGGAGTACGGCGCGGCCAAGGCCCGCTGGGAATCCCTCGTCGACGCCGCTTACGCCGCGCCCGACGACTCCGCGCGCCCCTCCCAGACCCAGGTGCTCGGCGCGCTGGACGCCACCGTCGGCGACCTGGACGTGATCATCAACGCGGCCGGTTCACTCCCCGGCGACCTGCACAAACTGTGGCGGGCCCGCTCCCGCCGCCAGTACCACCTGGAGTACGGCTACTCCTGCATGGGCTACGAGATCCCCGCCGCCGTCGGGGTGCGGCTGGCCGCGCCCGACCGGCCCGTGTGGGCGCTGGTCGGCGACGGTACGTATCTGATGATGCCCACCGAGATCGTCACCGCGGTCCAGGAAGGCATCAACATCAACATCGTGCTCGTCCAGAACCACGGGTACGCCTCCATCGGCGGCCTGTCCGAGCAGACCGGCGGCGAGCGCTTCGGCACCGCGTACCGCTACCGCGCCGCCGACGCCTCCTACACGGGCGACCCGCTGCCCGTGGACCTCGCCGCCAACGCCGCCTCCCTGGGGATGCACGTCATCCGCGCCGCGACCGTCGGTGACCTGCGCGCCGCGCTCGCCGCGGCCCGCGCCGACGAGCGCCCCACATGTGTCTATGTCGAGACCGCAACGGCCGACACTGTGCCGGGCGCGCCCGCGGCCCAAGCCTGGTGGGATGTACCTGTGGCCGAGATCGCGACGCGTCCGGCGGCGGTCGAGGCCCGTAAGGACTACGACCGGCACGTCACCGGGCGCCGCCGCCATCTTTGAACCACGCTCCCCGCAGACCTGAACAGACCTCCCCGAACCACCGACTGCCCCCGCCGCCGACCGCCCATCGGTCGACCACCGCTCCCGACCGCCCCCGTCACGGCACCCGCTCCCCGCCGTCACCCAGAAAGGCTCCCGCATGAAGACCGTCAACCACTGGATCGGCGGCAAGCCCGCCGAGGGCGTGTCCGGCTCGTTCGGCCCGGTCTACAACCCCGCGACCGGCGCCCAGGAGAAGCAGGTCGCCTTCGCCTCCGTGGACGAGGTGGACGCGGCCGTCGCCGCCGCCAAGGAGGCGTTCCGCACCTGGGGCACCAGCTCGCTGGCCAAGCGCACGGCCGTGCTGTTCGCCTACCGGGAGCTGATCGACGCGCACCGCGAGGAGCTGGCCGCGCTGATCACCGCCGAGCACGGCAAGGTGCACAGCGACGCGCTGGGCGAGGTCGCCCGCGGTCTGGAGATCGTCGAACTGGCCTGCGGCATCCCGCAGCAGCTCAAGGGCGAGCTGTCCACCCAGGTCTCCACCCGCGTGGACGTGGCCGCGATCCGTCAGTCCCTCGGCGTCGTCGCCGGCATCACGCCGTTCAACTTCCCGGCGATGGTGCCGATGTGGATGTTCCCGCTCGCCGTCGCCTGCGGCAACACCTTCGTCCTCAAGCCCAGCGAGAAGGTGCCGTCCGCGGCCCTCAAGCTGGCCGAGCTGGCCGCCGAGGCGGGCCTGCCGGACGGCGTGCTGAACGTCGTCAACGGCGACAAGGCCGCGGTGGACCGCATCCTTGAGCACCCGGACATCGCCGCCGTCTCCTTCGTCGGCTCCACCCCCGTCGCCCGCTACATCCACACCACGGGTACGGCCAACGGCAAGCGCGTCCAGGCCCTCGGCGGCGCCAAGAACCACATGCTGGTCCTGCCGGACGCCGACCTGGACCTCGCCGCGGACTCCGCGATCAACGCCGCGTACGGTTCGGCCGGCGAGCGCTGCATGGCGGTCTCCGTCGTGGTGGCCGTCGGGGACACTGCCGACCCGCTGATCGAGAAGATCAAGGAGCGGGCCGCCGCGCTGACCATCGGCCCCGGTGACGACCCGGCCTCCGAGATGGGCCCGCTCATCACCAAGGCGCACCGCGACAAGGTCGCCTCGTACGTCTCCGGTGCCGCGGCCCAGGGCGCGGACGTCGTCGTCGACGGTACGGACTTCACGGTCGCCGGCCACGAGAGCGGCCACTGGATCGGCGTCTCGCTGCTCGACCACGTCACGCCCGAGATGGACGCGTACCGCGACGAGATCTTCGGCCCGGTGCTGTCCGTCGTCCGGGTGGACACCTACGACGCGGCGATCTCGCTGATGAACTCCTCGCCGTGGGGCAACGGCACCGCCATCTTCACCCGGGACGGCGGCGCGGCCCGCCGCTTCCAGCTGGAGGTCGAGGCCGGCATGGTCGGCGTCAACGTGCCGATCCCGGTGCCGGTCGGTTACCACTCCTTCGGCGGCTGGAAGGACTCCCTCTTCGGCGACCACCACATCTACGGCAACGACGGCGTGCACTTCTACACCCGCGGCAAGGTCGTCACCACCCGCTGGCCGGACCCGTCCGACGGCGGCATCAACCTGGGCTTCCCCAGCAACCACTGACATCGGCGGACACCCGCGGGCGGCGCGTGGCGCGGGCGGCGCGTGACAGGTCCGCGGGCGCGCCCGACGCGGACGGCCGGGGCGCCAGGGGCCGGAAGGGCCCGTGGCGTCCCGCCGTTCCCCGCTGTCGCGGAAAACCCGCCGTAATACCGGGGAACCGTTCTGGCCGGATGACGCATGATGCTGCGTATGAATGACGAACAACAGCCCACAGGAGCCGTGGAGATGCAGCGTGCCGCGGCAGGTGCTCCATGACGAGGGCCCCGGTGATCCGCCACGCGGTCCGTACGGATCTGGCGGACGTGGTCGCGCTGGCCGCGGAACACGCAGCGTACGAACGGTCCGTGCCGCCCGCCCCCGACCTGGTGGACCGGCTCGCGGACGCGCTCTTCGGGCCGCGGCCGCAGTGGCTGCGCTGCCTGGTCGCCGAACTGTCCGGCGGCGAACTCGCCGGGTACGCCACCTGCTCGACGGCCTTCGACACCTGGCAGGGCCGCGAGTACCTGAACCTGGACTGCCTCTACCTGCGCGCCGAGCACCGCGGGCTCGGGCTGGGCGCGCTGCTGGTCGAGGCGGTCATCGGCGAGGGCAAGGCGCTGGGCGTCGCGGAGATGCAGTGGAACACGCCCGACTGGAACGCGGGAGCGATCCGCTTCTACGACCGGTTCGGCGCCACCCGCAAGGACAAGAAACGTTTCACGCTGGCGCTGGAGACGGGCGGCAGAAGCTGAGAGCGGGGGCCGGCGGGCTGCCGGCTCTCACCGCTTGGTGCCCGCCGTGGTGCTGGCCAGGTAGGTCTCGGCGAGCGCCGCCGTCATCAGCCAGTCGTGGTAGTCCGCCGGGTCGGCGTACCCGTTGACGAAACGGTGCGCCACGGCGGGGTGTTCGGCGGCGGCCACCAGCAGGCGCTGCACATGCTGCGGCAGCGGCTCCAGCATCAGGTTCGTGAACTCCGTGACCTGCTGGGCGTGCTGCCAGAACGCGGCGAAGGCCGACCGCATCCACTCCGGGTCGAAGGGCGCGTCGCCGCGCTCCACAATCATGTCCAGGTAGACGGCCGCACCGCGGGCCGCGGTGTTCGAGCCCTGGCCGGTGATCGGGTCGTTGGTGACGACCGCGTCCGCCATGCCCAGCACGTACGTGTCCGGCGCGACCTCGGCCACCGGATGCCGGACGACGGGGGTGACCGCGCCGTACAGCGTCGCGCCCGCGTCCGTGGGCACGGCGTCCTTGCACAGTTCGTACTCCCCGGGCGTATACGTACGCAGCAGCCCCAGCGCGCGGGACACACAGCTGTCCGGCGACGGCTGGTCGTGCCAGCAGTCGAACGGTCCGCCCGGCAGCGCCTCGAACAGCATGATGCCGCAGGGCCCGCCCGTCGTGAGCGCCGGCAGCACGAAGACCTCGCCGGCCCCGGCCACCGCGTTGATCCGCGTCTGCGGCTCCGGTTCGCCGGCCGGTGCCGCGATGCCGCGCACGTACACGCAGGCCAGCGTGCGCTGCGGCCGGTCGAAGGGGCAGTACAGCGGATTGCGGGCGAAGATCCGGGTGAGGTCGCCGCGCCCGGAGGCGACGATCGTCAGGTCGTGTTCGGCGGCGAGCGCGGGCAGCAGGGCGGGGGTGACGGAGCCGTACCGGACCCGGCCGCCCCTGGCCTCGTACAGACCGAGCCAGCCGGCCGTCTTCACCCGCTGGTCGACGGAGTGCGGCGGCTCGTCGAACTGCCCGGTGAAGGTCAGCGCGGACTTCCCGGGCGGGTCCCACACCGTCACGCGCAGCGTGCTCGCGCCGGGCGCGGACGCGTCCCAGAGATTGAGCCCGGCGGCGCGCTCCAGGCGCCGCGCCGGACCGAACATGAGCTGTGTCGACATCACCCGCCCGGCGCGCACTTCCTGCGCCGTACGGTCGGTGACCAGCGTGACGTCGTAGTCCGCGGCGAGGAGAGCCAGGGCGAGATGCAGCCCCGCCTGCCCAGCGCCGACGATGGCGATCCTGCGCATTGCCGCCTCCCCTGGGCCGACCCGGCCCGCCCCACATCGTCTTTTGTAGCGGCGGGGTTGTGCGGTGTACAGAGGGCCACGGGGCGCACGGGCGCGTGGCGCGTACTACGGGCGCGGTACGTGCGGCGGCGGCCGTACTGCCGGAGGAGGTGTACGGGTTCGCCCCGGCGGCTCGGTGGCCCGCGGCGGAACGTCCTTAGGATTCACCGTATGACTTTCCGACTCCGCGGACGACGGCTGTACGCGACGGCGGCCGTGCTGGCCGTACTCGCCGGCTCAGGCACGTGGGCTGCCGTGGCCGCGGACGACCCGCCCGCCGTGCACCGGGAGGACCGGACGTTCGCCATGCCCGAGAGCGCCGGGGGCGCCGACGGCAGCAGTGGCGGGGAGGCCGGCGAAGGGGCCGGCGGGGGCGAGACGGGCGGTTCCGGGGAGGGCAAGGTCCGTATCGACGCGTCCTTCTTCACCGCGGGCGGTACCGGCCGCCGTCCCGCCGTCCTCCTCGGGCACGGCTTCGGCGGCAGCAAGGAGTCGGTGCGCGGCCAGGCCGAACAGCTCGCGCGGGACGGGTACGCCGTGCTGACCTGGTCGGCGCGCGGTTTCGGCAAGTCCACCGGGAAGATCGGGCTGAACGACCCGGACCGGGAGGTGGCCGACGTCCGCCGGCTGATCGACTGGCTGGCGAAGCGTCCCGAGGTACGGCTCGACGGCGCGGGCGACCCACGGGTCGGCGTGGCCGGAGGCTCGTACGGAGGAGCGATCGCGCTGCTGGCGGCCGGCTACGACAAGCGCGTCGACGCGATCGCCCCGCAGATCACGTACTGGAACCTGGCCGACGCGCTCTTTCCCAACGGCGTCTTCAAGAAGCTGTGGGCCGGAATGTTCTTCTCGACGGGGTCGGTCGGTGCGGCCGAGGGGAGTGAGGGGGCTGCGGCGGCCGGGACGACAGGGGGCTCGGGAGGTGGCAGCGGCGCTGGTGCCGGTAGCGATTCCGGTGCCGGTAGCGATGCGGGTACCGGTGCCGGCTCAGGTCGCGGTGCCGGATCGGGCGCCGGTGGCAGTGGGAAGTCCGCCGCGCAGACCGCGCCCCCTCCCCAGAACAGCACCGACGGATGCGGCCGGTTCGAGCGGCAGTTGTGCGAGATGTACGAACGGGTCGCCGTCTCCGGCAAGCCCGACGCCGCCGCCCGCGAACTCCTCGAAGCGCGCAGCCCCTCCGCCGTCGCGGACCGGATCAAGGTTCCGACGCTCCTCATGCAGGGCAGAACCGATTCGCTGTTCCCGCTCGGCCAGGCCGACGCGACGTACAAGGCGCTCCGCAAGAACGGCGCCCCCGTCTCCGTCGACTGGCTCGCCGGCGGACACGACGGCGGCGACCGCGAGACCGGCCGTCTCGCCGACCGTACGAAGGCATGGTTCGACCGCTACCTCAAGGACGAGAGGGACGAGGCAAACACGGACACCGGGCCGGCGTTCCGCGTCAGCCGCGGCGGGGCCGTGGACTCCACCAACGGCGCCGCCCGGCTGCGCGGCGCGAGCGGTGACCGCTACCCCGGCCTGGACAACGATCCGCGGCCGGTCCGCCTGACCGGCCGCGAACAGCGGTTCGCCAATCCGGCCGGGGCGAGCCCGCCGTCCATCTCCACGGTGCCCGGCGTCGGCGCGCTCAACAGCCTCTCCAGTGTCGGCGCCGGTCTCTCCCTCGACTCCCCGGGCCAGTACGCCCGTTTCGAGTCGCAGCCGCTCCGCGACCCGCTGCGCGTCACCGGCGCGCCGACCGCCCGCGTACGCATCGGTTCCACCAGCGACGACGCGGTGCTCTTCGCCAAGGTCTACGACATCGGACCGAACGGCAGCAGCCGGCCGGTGCTGCCCGCCGGGCTCGCCGAGCCGTACCGCATCACCGGCGCCAAGGCCGGCAAGAGCGTCGAACTGCGGATGCCCGCCATCGACCACGAGTTCGCGGCCGGTCACCGGCTGCGCCTGGTGCTCTCCTCGACGGACCTCGCGTACGCCTCGCCCGCCGAGCCCGCCACGTACACCGCCTCGCTCCAAGGCGGAAGCGGCGAAGGCGGAAGCGGCGAAGGCGGCGGCGTCCTGAAGGTGCCGACCGCGCCCGCCGTCAAGAGCGCGGCGGCCCCGCTGCCCGCATGGACCTGGGCGCTGCCCGCCGCGGGCGCGGTCGTCGCCGTACTGCTCCTGCTCGTCGGGCGGCGACGGGCCGCGGCCGGCGCACCCGACCCGGACCTGGCGGACGTACCGCTGCAGATCACCGGCCTGAGCAAGCGGTACGCCAAGTCCGCCGACCGCTACGCCGTACGGGACCTCTCCTTCCGCGTCGAGAAGGGCCAGGTGCTCGGGCTGCTCGGGCCGAACGGCGCGGGCAAGACCACCACCTTGCGGATGCTCATGGGACTGATCGGGCCGGACGCCGGGGAGATCCGGGTCTTCGGGCACGCGATCCGGCCCGGCGCGCCGGTGCTGTCGCGGGTCGGCGCGTTCGTCGAGGGCGCCGGTTTCCTGCCGCATCTGTCCGGGCGCGCCAATCTGGACCTGTACTGGCAGGCCACCGGGCGCCCGGCCGAGGACGCGCACATCGACGAGGCACTGGAGATCGCCGGGCTCGGCGACGCGTTGCAGCGCGCGGTGCGCACGTACTCCCAGGGGATGCGGCAGCGCCTGGCCATCGCCCAGGCCATGCTGGGCCTTCCGGATCTGCTCATCCTGGACGAACCGACCAACGGGCTCGACCCGCCGCAGATCCGCGAGATGCGGGACGTGATGATCCGCTACGCGGCCGGCGGCCGCACCGTGATCGTCTCCAGTCACTTGCTGGCCGAGGTCGAACAGACCTGTACGCATCTGGTCGTCATGGACCGTGGCCAACTCGTCCAGGCGGGGCCGGTAGCCGACATCGTCGGTACCGGCGACACCCTGCTCGTCGGAGTGGAGGGCGGCGAACCGCTGTCCGACGTCCTCCTGGAGAAGGTGGCCGCGCTGCCCGGGATCGCGGCGGCCGTCCGGGCCGACGAGGGGATGCTCGTCACGCTCGACGGCACGACGAGCACCTCGCGCCTGCTGCCCGAACTGCTCCGGCTGGAGATTCCGGTGGCCCGCGTCGGCCCCCACCGGCGCCTGGAAGACGCCTTCCTCACCATGATCGGAGGTGACCGGTGACCCCCGTCACCGAGCCCGGCAACGACGGGCACCCCGCGCGCTCCGGTGGAACCGCGCCTTCCGGCGGGCCCGCGCTCGCCGATGAGCCCGTGCGCGCCGGTGGTTCCACGCTCTCCGGCGGGCCCGCGGGCTCGTCCGTGTCCGGCGCGCCGCACGCTCCCGGTTACCGCCCGCGCCGGACCCTGCCGCTGCGCGTCGAGGCGATGCGGCAGCTCAGACGGCGCCGCACGCTGGTCATCGGCGCGATCCTGGCGGTACTGCCGTTCGTCCTGGTCGCGGCCTTCGCGATCGGCGGCGATCCGGGCGGCCGCAACAACCGGATCACCCTGATGGACACCGCGACCGCCTCCGGCGCCAACTTCACCGCGACCGTCCTGTTCGTCTCGGCGGGCTTCCTGCTGGTCGTCCCCGTGGCGCTGTTCTGCGGGGACACGGTCGCCTCCGAGGCGAGCTGGTCCTCGCTGCGCTACCTGCTCGCGGCGCCCGTCCCGCGCACCCGGCTGCTGCTGAGCAAACTCACCGTCGCCCTGCTGTTCAGCGCGGCGGCGATGGTGCTGCTGCCGCTGGTCGCCCTCGGCGTGGGAACCGCCGCGTACGGATGGGGACCGCTGCAACTGCCGACCGGAGGCGCGCTCGCCGCCGGTGACGCACTGCCCCGCCTCGCGCTCGCCGTCGCGTACATCTTCGTCAGCCAGCTGGTCACGGCGGCCCTCGCCTTCTGGCTCTCCACGGTGACGGACGCGCCGCTGGGCGCGGTCGGCGGCGCGGTCGGCCTGACCATCGTCGGCAATGTGCTGGACCAGGTCACCGCTCTGGAGCAGTGGCGTGACTTCCTGCCGGCGCACTGGCAGTTCGCCTGGGCCGACGCGCTGCAGCCGCAACTCGACGGTACGGGCATGCTCCAGGGGGCGTCGGTCTCCGTGGCGTACGCGCTGGTGCTGTTCGCGCTGGCGTTCCGGGGGTTCGGGAAGAAGGACATCGTGTCGTAGCGAGGGTCTCGGCGAGGGCGCGGTGGCCGGCTCGTTGCTCCAGTCGGGTGGTGGGTGCGAAGGCCCGCAACCATCCAGGGCTCCCGGTGGTCTCAGTCGGTGAAGACCGGCAATGCGCACATAGGACAGAAGTCGGAAGTCGAGGACATCTCATGCCCCGTCACGCTTCGCGCACCACCGCCATCGGCACTGCCACCGGTACCGCCCCTGCCGCTACCGCCACTGTGATCGCCATCGCGACCGCCGTGGCCGTCACCCTGACCGCGGCGCCCGCCGCCTCCGCCGCTTCTGCGGCCGCCACCCCGGCCGCTTCCGTACAGCAGCAGTCCCGTGCGGACCTGCGTACCGACCCGAACGGCCGCTACACCGCCGAGGAGATCCGCCGCTTCCTGGTCTCCTTCTACGGAAAGCACGGCCCCAGTGCCTGGAAGCGCGAACACCAGGTCGCCGCCGAGCTCAAGAAGAAGGCAGCCGAGACGCCCGACTACGACCTGCTGCTGTGCGCTCAGAACACACCGCGCAACATCTCCGTCGGCAAGGTCACCACCGCCCAGTCCGCCCGCGTCGGCTGGGCGACCATCACCACCTACTGGAGCGGGAACCGCAAGGAACACTTCACCGCGTACGTGGACCTGGACGCGAAGCGGCCCATCGCCTTGCTGGACGTGGCCTGCTCGGCGTGAGGCGCGGATGAGGCGTGGCCTCGGGGGCCCGAGGGCCGGGCGAGGAGGAGGGGACACGATGCGGTGGGTCGAGCGGGGCTTGCGTGCGGGAAGGGGCGGAAGTTACGGAAGTTACTCCGCCGGTCCCTGCATGTGGGCGCTGATCCACTGCATCGTGCCTTCGCCCATGCCCTTCACATAGGTGTCGGCGCCGTGCGTACCGCCGGCCACCGTCTGCAGCCGCGTCTTGACCGGGCCGCGTCCGTAGCGCGCGATGAATTTCCTGACCTTCGGCACGACCGTGGCTTCCTTGGAACCGTCCTGGAAGGCCAGATAGACGTCGGGTCCGCCCTTGGTGATCAGCCGCTGGGCCAGGACCTCGGGGTTGTTCTCCCGCTCCTCCCTGGCGTGTCCGCGCCACAGCGGTGAGTCCGGCACGATGTCCGGGCCGCTCGGTATCGCGGCCTTGAAGGTCTCCGGGTGCTGCAGGACGTTCTTCAGCGCGGCGAAACCGCCGGACGAGGAACCCATGATCGCCCAGCCGTCCCGGCCCTTGAGCGTACGGAAGTTCTGCCGGACGAAGTCGGGCACGTCCTCGTTCAGCCAGGTGCCCATCTTCGGCTGGCCGGGTATGTCGCTGGCGTCGTAGTACTGCTTGGCGTTGGGGTTGAGCACCGGCATCACGACGATGAAGGGCAGGCTCTTGCCCTCCTTCGACCACTGCGCCAGATTCTCTTCCAGCTTCAGGTCGCCGCCGATCCAGTAATTCACCGGGTAGCCCTCGGCGCCGGGCAGTGCCATCAGGACCGGGAACCCCTTGTCCGCGTTCTTCTTCTCGTAGTACTCCGGCGGCGCCCATACCCACACCTTCCCGGTGAACCCGGACTTCGGGCCGTGATACGTGGTCACGCCGATCGGGGTGTCGTCCCCGGCGCCGCCGACCTTGCGCTGTTCCTTGAAGCTGATCGGGTGGGTCGGCATCTGGGCGAGCGACGCCCGGCCCGGCCGCTCGGCGCCGTGCGAGCCGGACCCCTGGGCGTCACCGAAGCGCACCGGGGTGTCGTCGGATCCGCCCGAGCCGCAGCCGGCGGTGGCGGCGAGGGCGGCCAGGGTGGTCAGGGCGACCACTGGGGGGAGCAGGGTCTTGCGCACGGGGACTTCTCCTTGCTGAGCGGGCCGGAGGGCGTCCGGCTGACGAGCAAGAGGGTGCGGCCGGTGCCGGGGTTTCCCTTCCCGGTGGTCGTGTTGCCCTCGCGGATCGGGGCCGTCGGCGAGACACGTCTGTGACCTGCGCGGTTTACCTGTCGCAGAAACCGCCTTTACGGTGATTTTCTCGGCGAATCGTCGAGCGGGGGAGCTGGTGCGGCCGGCCGGCTCGACGGCTGTCCGTAGCGCTGCCCGTAGCGCTGCCCGTATCGGCGTACGTGTCGGCGGGGGCGGTGCCACCCCCGTCCGTACGGCCGTCGGCAACCCACCCGTGCACCCCTCCGCGAACCTCTCCCCGCGCCCCTCCCGCACCTCTCCCCGCGCCCCTCCCCGCACCCTGCGCGAACCCGTCCGAGTTCCCGTCGCAACCCGTCGACAAACCGGCGCTGATCAATCCGTTTCGGCGCTTCCGAGTACGTATTCTCGGGGGCATGACCTGGTCGCGAGCGCTGAAGAAGACCGCCCGCTCCGGGCTGACCATCGAGAAGGCCAAGCTCACCCCGCTGATCGCGATCCGCGGCTCGGTCGGTGTCGCCATCGTCATCGGACTGTGCCTGTATCTCGGCAGCCCCGCCCTCGCGGTCTCGTCGGCCTTCGGCGCGTTCGCCGCCGGCATCGCCACCTTCCAGCGCAGCTGGCGGCCCCGGCCCGTGCTGGCGCTCGCGGTCGCGGGCGGCCTCTCCGTCTCCACCTTCCTCGGCTACCTGGCCGCCGCGCACATCGTCGGCTTCCTGGTCCTGCTCTCCCTGTGGACCTTCCTGGCCGGCCTGGCCTGGTCGGTCGGGCCGGTGTCCGGGCTGGTCGGCACCCAGACCGTCTCGGTCATGCTGGTCACCGTCACGCTGCCGACCTCGGTCCTCGGCGCCCTGGAGCACGCGGCCATCATCGCGTTCGGCGGATTCGTCCAGGCCGCGCTCATCGTGCTCTTTCCCGTACGGCCATGGGGTGTACAGCGCGACGCGCTCGCCGACGCGCTGGCCGCCGAGGCGGACTACGCGCGCCGGCTGCGGCACGACCCCGTCGCCCCCTTCGACCCGCAGCCCCTGATGAACGCGCGCCTCGCCTCCGCCGTGACCCCACGTCAGGCCAAGCGCCGCCCCGTCCAGCTGCACGGGCCCCGGGCGCTGGCCGAACAGGTCAGGCCGGTGCTGGCGTCGCTCGCCGACCCGGTCGTCGGCGCGCCCGTGGAAGGGCCCGAACGGGACCGGGCGCGCGAACTGCTCGGCGCGGCCGCCACCGTACTGGACGCCGTCGCGACCGCCATCCGGCACGGCAGGCCGGTACGCCTGCCGCCCGAGGCGATGGCCACCCTCGAAATGCCGCAGGACGGCGACGGGCCGCGGCTGACCGGCGCCGCCCGCCGCTCCGCGCTGCGGCTGATCTCACTGCTCGCCGACGCCGTGGAGTTCACCGACGAGCCCGTGCAGGCCACCCGGCCCACCACCGAGGCGGAGCGCGGGCATCTGCTGCGCCCGAGTGTGCCGAAGCTGGTGCCGGTGGCGCTGCGTGCCGTACGCCGTGAGATCCGCTGGTCCTCGCACATCTTCCGGCACGCGCTGCGCGTCAGCGCGGTGGCCGCCGCGGGGTACCTCATCGGCCAGGCGCTGCCCTTCGGCCACGGGTACTGGGCGCCGCTGGCCTCGGTGATGGTGATGCGCCCCGACTTCGGGCAGACGTACTCACGCGGTGTCGCACGGTTCATCGGCACTCTGGTCGGCGTCGCGGTGGGCGGCGCGATCATGGGCCTCACCCACCCGAACCTGTACGTCAGCGCGGCGCTGGCGGTCGTGTGCGTCCTGGCGATGTACCTGCTGATGCGTACGGGCGTGTCGGTGACCTCGGCGTGCGTCGCCGCGTACGTCGTCTTCCTGCTCGGCATCGCGGGCGCCGGCTGGGAACAGACCGTCCAGGAACGGGTCGTCCTCACCCTCCTGGGCGGACTGCTGGCCATGCTGTCCTACGCGCTCTTCCCCGCCTGGGAGACACCGCGGCTGCGCGAACGGCTGGCCCAGTGGCTGGAGGCCAACGGCCGGTACGCCGTCGCCGTCTTCGACAGCTACGCGCGGCCCGCCGAACGCCGTCCCCGCCAGGTCCGCGAAGCCCTCCTGGACGCCCGCGCGGCCCGCGCCGCCTGGGAGGAGAGCGAGGCGCGCGCCGAGAAGGAGCCGGTGCGCCACCGTGGACTGTCGCTGAGCGCGGCGGCGTCGGCACAGTCCGCCCTGTCCACGATGGGCCGGGTGACGATGATTCTGGAAGCGCACCTTCCGGACAAGGACGCGGAACCTTCACCCGGTGCCCAGACGTTCACCGAAGAGCTGCGCGAGTCCCTGCCGCGCGCGGTCGACGCCGTACGGGAGCGGCGCGACCTGGACTGGAGCGCGCTGCGCGCCGTATGGGAGGAGTGGGCCGCGCAGTCCGAGACCCGCGGTGTCGCGCTGCGCGGCGCCGATCTGCTCCTGGACGCGCTGGACGGCCTGGCCGAGGCCCTGTCCCGCGGCCCCGGCGGCAGGAACCGGGCGACGCGGGGAGCAGGGGACACAGGAGGGCTGCGGAAAGTGGGGGACACGGGAGGGACGCGGAAAGCGCGGGACGCCGGAGGGACACGGGAAGTGGGGGACACGGGAGGCACGAGGGCGGTGCGGGAGAACGGCGGACCGGGCGTCTCGCGGACGTCCGCGCCGGGCTGAACACGCCGAGCACCACTCGGTGGCGTCGAACCGCTCGGCGCCACCCGGAACCATTCGGCACCGCCTGTAGTCTTGATAATTGCCCGCAAATGGCGCCATTGGCGAGCTTGCTGAGCTTGACGAGTTCGGCGGACCTCACCGCCCGAGCGGCTCAGCGAGCCATCCGTGCCGCCCGGGGCGCGATGTTCGAGGACCCTGCGCGCGGGGCCCTGTCGTCCAGTCGAGAGAGAGCAAGCGAACCTCCCATGGCGTCCAGCACTTCGTCCGGTACGTACGACATAGGCATCGACCTGGGCACCGCCAACACCCTGGTCTACTCACGCGGCAAGGGTGTCGTCCTGAACGAGCCGTCCGTCGTCGCCGTGAACGCGTCCGGCGAGGTGATCGCCGTCGGGTCGGAGGCCAAACGCACCATCGGCCGCACCCCGTCCGGCATCACCGCGATGCGCCCGCTCCAGGAGGGGGTGATCGCCGACTTCGACGCGGCCGAACAGATGCTGCGCGCCCTGATGAAGAAGGCGCTGCCCACCCGCCGCTTCTCCAAGCCGCGGGTCGTGATCTGCGTGCCGTCCGGCATCACCGGCGTCGAGCGGCGGGCCGTCATCGACTCGGCGCGCAGCGCGGGCGCCCGTGAGGTGCATCTGATCGAGGAGCCGATGGCGGCGGCGATCGGCGCCGGTCTGCCGGTGGCCGAGCCGGTCGGCTGCATGGTGGTGGACATCGGCGGCGGCACGACCGAGGTGGCCGTCGTCTCGATGGGCGGCATCGTCACCGCCCAGTCGGTGCGGGTCGCGGGTGACGCGCTGGACGCGGCGATCATGTCGTACGTGAAGAAGAAGCACTCGCTGGCGATCGGCGAGCGCACCGCCGAAGACATCAAGATCGCGATCGGCTCGGCGGCCTGGACCCCGGTCGACGTGGACGAGGAGGGCGAGCCCGAGCGCCGTACGTCCTACACCGTACGCGGCCGGGACCACGTCAGCGGGCTGCCGCGGATCCAGGAGATCACCGAGGAGGAGATCCGTTCGGCGCTCGCCGAACCGGTCGACGCGATCGTCCGGGCCGTGCACCGCACCCTCGACGAGTGTCCGCCCGAGCTCTCCGGGGACATCATCGAGCGCGGCATCGCGCTGACCGGCGGCGGCGCGCTGCTGCGCGGCCTCAGCCAGCGGCTGCGCCAGGAGATGGGCGTACCGGTGGTGGTCGCCGACGACCCGCTGGACTGTGTGGTCAACGGTACGGGCCGGTGCGTCGACGAATTCGCCACGCTGCGGGGGCTGCTGGCCGGAGCCATGGAGCAGCCGCGCAAGGCCGTACGGCTCTGAGGCGCGCGGCGCCGTGCCGAGCCGGCGGGCCCGCTGCCCGTCCGTCCCCCGCCGGAAGCCGCCGACGTGCGGTAACTCCCGGAACGGGTGAAGATGATTGCGCCGGCTGCGAGGCCGGTCGCGGTGAGTCACCGTTCACCCTGGAGGAACGATCATGCCGAACCGGTTGGCGTTCATGATCGATACAGGGCCGGTTGCGGGAAGCCGGCTCCCATGCTGAACGCGAAGGTCTTCCATCCGGCTGAACGCGTGCGGACGGGCGCGGTCCCGCAACGCCGCTGGGCCGTGGCACATGCCCGATTCACAGCCGAGGACGGTGAATGCGCCGTGGCGACCGGCGGACAGCACGAGCCCCGGGACAGCGGGCCCAGGCCGTACATCGCGGTGGTCCTCATGGAGTCGCCGGGTAAGGGGGACGGCGGATCGCTGGGCGAGAGTGGCGGATCGCCGGGCGAGCGTGGCGGCGATCCGTTGTACGAGGAGAGCGTGCTGCTCGTGTACGCGACGGACGAGGCGGACGCGCGGCGCCGGGCCGAGCGGCGAGCCCGCTCCCGGGAGACGAGCTACCTCAATGACCGGGGCGAGACCGTGTCCTGGTGCTTCAAGTGTGTGGTGGACGTGAGCGCGGCGCTGGACGAGGATCTGACACAGGACGCCGACCTGTACGCACGGCACTTCCGCGACTACGCGGCCTACGAACGCTTCGAACCGCTGCTGTCGGGCGAAGAACTCTGACCGGACGCGGATGCCGGACGGACCGGAGGCGGATGCCTGACGGCCGGTGCCGATGCCGCACGGGTAACGGTTAACGGGTAACGGGTAATCGGTGACGGCCGGAGCTCATTCACCTTGAATCCAAAGGCGATACGGCTCAAGGCCACCGGTTCTTCATCCGCTGGTCACGGCCCGCACTTCGGCGCCGACCACTCCGGCGGAGTGCGCGGATCCGCCTGCGGAGGGCGAGGAGTGACCTGGCGTCAGTCCTTGATCAAAGGCGGTTATGCTACTACCGGCCCAGTGTATGAAGGCAGTTACCGCAGGTACCTCTGTGGCGGCGCCGAACGGGGAGCTGGGGCCCGCTAGACGTCCTGTGATCTGTCGATGTTTTGAGGGTTTTAGGGTGCAGATGGTTCGAGAAGGATCGTCGCCCGAGGGGCCGCGTCCTGCCTCGGTTCTCGCGTGGATACTGCCCGCCGCGGCGACCGCCGTGGCCGCGGCGGTCGCCGCAGTGACGGTTCCCCCGCAGGCGACCACGCCGGTGGTGTGGATCGGTGCGGTCGCCACCGTGGCGGTCGCGCTGGTCACCGGCGAGGTCGCCCGCCGCGGCCAGGCGCTCGCCGCGCTCCGCGCGCAGGCCGCGGCGCAGCAGGCGGCGCTGGGCCGGCAGGAGGCCGAGACCGTACGGCTGGCCGAGGAGCTGCTGCCCGAGGTGGTGGCCCGGCTCGGCCGCGGCGAGTTCCCCGAGGACGTGCACGCGGCGATCACCGAGGAGGTGACGCGGCAGGGGCGGGAGTCGGGACTGACGCCCGAGTTCACCGCGGCGCACCAGGCGGTGCTGCGCTCCGTCCTCGACGCCGTCGTCGCCGAGGAGGACCTGCGCGAGTCCGCGCAGCGCGCGTTCGTGAACATCGCCCGCCGCGTGCAGGCGATCGTCCACCAACAGGCACAGGAACTCCGAGACATGGAGGACCGGCACGGCCAGTCCCCGGAGGTCTTCGGCGACCTGCTGCGCCTGGACCACGGTACGGCGCTGATCGGCCGTCTCGCCGACTCCATCGCCGTTCTCGGTGGCGCGCGCCCGGGCCGCCAGTGGAGCCGCGCGGTCCCGCTGTTCAGTGTGCTGCGTGGCGCGATGTCGCGAATAATCGATTATCAGCGCGTCGAGTTGCACTCCGTTTCGGAGGTCGCGGTCGTCGGCACCGCCGTCGAGCCGCTGATCCACGCGCTCGCCGAGCTGCTCGACAACGCCACCCGCTACTCCCCGCCGCAGACCCGGGTGCACCTGACCGCCGTGGAGGTGCAGTCCGGCATCGCCGTGGAGATCGAGGACGGCGGCGTCAGCATGAGCGAGGAGGCCCGCGCGCGGGCCGAGCGGATGCTCCAGCAGGCGCAGCAGGGCATCGACGTCAACGACCTGGGGGAGACCCCGCGGCTGGGTCTCGCCGTGGTCGGCCGGCTGGCGCAGGCGTACAACTTCCATGTGTCGCTGCGGCCTTCCGCGTACGGCGGTGTCCGTGCGGTGCTGATCGTTCCGCAGGACCTGATCACCACCGCCGCGGCGACCGGCCGGGCGCACGGCATCGGCGCGTCCTCGGGTCCGCGTACGGCCCGTACGGAGCGCCGCGAGGTGAACGCGGCCCCGCAGGCCGCCGGCCCCCGGCACGCCGCCGCGACGCCGGCCGTGCCGCCGGCCCCCGCTCCGGCCACGTCCCGGAATGCGGCTCCGGCCGCGCCGTCCGTACCCGCAGTGTCCGCGCCCGCCGCCGCGGCGGTGCCTCCGCAGTTCCGGGACGATGTCCGGGAGGAGACCCAGGATGACCTCCCTCTCGTGACCGAGCGGACCGCCAACGGACTGCCGCAGCGGCGCCGCAAGTCCCGTGTCACCGCGCCCGTCCCCCCGGCGGCTCCCGGTGCCCACGCGGCGCCCGCGCCCACGTCTCCCGCCGCCGGGACGGAGGAGGCCGCGCCGGTACAGCCCGGTATGTGGCTCGCCGCGTTCCAGAGCGGCCTGTCCGGCGAGAGCGGGTCGGGTGCGTCGGGGCAGTCGCAGCCGCAGTCGCCCCGAGGACAGCAGGCCCCCGCGCCTGCCCAGGCCCAGGCTCAGCCGCACGCCCAGGCCCAGCCTCAGCCGCACGCCCAGGCCCAGCCTCAGCCGAACCACGACCAGTACGGCCGGCCGGACCATGACCAGTACGGTCAGTCGGTCAACGGCCGGCAAGGCCGGCCGGACCAGTGGGGCGGGGCCGCCGAGCGTCCCGGGCCGGATGCCGGCTGGGCGGGCCACCCGGGCCCGGCCGCCGGTACGGGGACTTCAGTCAGTGCCGCAAGTGCAGCCAGTGAGAAGAGTGACGAGTCGTCGGAAAAGAGTGAGTAGCCATGATTCAGCACCGGCCCAACATGGACTGGATGCTCAAGGATCTCGCGGAGAGCGTTCCGCAGACCCGTCACGTGGTCGTGCTGTCCTCGGACGGCCTGCGCATGGCCCAGTACGGTACGGAGACCGATACCGCCGACCGTCTGGCGGCGGCCTGTGCCGGACTGCAGAGTCTGGCGGGCGCGGTGTCCGCGGAGTTCCCGCACAGCGACGGCCGGATGCGCATGGTCGTGATCGAACTGGACGGTGGCTTCTTCTACTTGATGGCGGCGGGCGCCGGCGCGTACCTCGCCGTCCTGGCCGATGAGGGTGTGGACGCCGGGCTGATAGGTCAGCGGATGCGGGACCTGGTGGCCCGTATCGGCGAGCACCTCAGCAGCCCACCGCGCCACGACGGACAGGACGCATGAGCGGGCGCAGCGAGCGGATCGGCCGGCGGCGTGAGCCGCGCGCGGGTACGGCGGGGCGAAGCGGGGACACGGCATGAGCGGAGCGGACCAGGACTGGGAGGAACAGAGCCCCGAGCGGCTCTATGTGATCACCGGTGGGCGCAGCGGCGCCTCCGGCCACACCACCTCCCTCGACCTGGTCACGCTGATCGTGTCGAAGGCCGGACCGAAGCCGGGGATGCAGCCGGAGCAGGCGTCGATCATGCGGCTGTGCCATTCCCCGCTGTCCGTGGCGGAACTCTCCGCCTACCTGCAGTTGCCCATCAGCGTGGTCACCGTCCTGCTCGGTGACCTGCTGGCCGACGGGCGGGTGGTGGCACGCGCGCCCGTGCCGCCCGCCCAACTTCCCGACCGTGCCCTTATTGAGGCGGTGATCCATGGACTTCAAAAGCTCTGAAACGCTCGTCGAGCGCCCCGCTCAGGGGCCGCGGAGCGAGGACGAACTGCCCGAGACGGCCGCCGCCGCGGTCAAGGTCGTGATCGTGGGCGGTTTCGGGGTCGGCAAGACGACCCTGGTGGGATCGGTGAGCGAGATCCGCCCGCTGACCACTGAAGAAACGATGACCCAGGCCGGTGTCGGCGTGGACGACATCGTCGGTGTCGAGCGCAAGACCTCGACGACCGTGGCGATGGACTTCGGCCGCATCAGCCTCAACGACGAACTGGTGCTGTACCTGTTCGGTACACCGGGCCAGCAGCGCTTCTGGTTCCTGTGGAACGGGTTGTTCGACGGCGCGCTGGGCGCGGTGGTGCTCATCGACACCCGTCGCCTGGAGGTCAGCTTCGACGTCATCGGCCGCCTGGAGGAGCGCGGCGTCCCCTTCGTGGTCGCCATCAACTCCTTCCCGGACGCCCCCGTCCACGCCATCGAGGAGATCCGGGGCGCCCTCGACCTGCCCGCCGAGGTGCCGATCATCGACTGCGACGCCCGGCTGCGTACCTCCAGCCGGGACGTACTGATGACGCTGATGCGGTACCTGCACTCGCTCGCCGGTAACTGATCGACCGAAGCCGTCGGCTGATCGATCGCCGATGCTCGTACGCTGGCCGTTCAGGGGTGATTCCTGAGCGGCCAGCGTTCGTATGCGGGGGAGGGGCCAGGGCGTCCGTCACTCGCCGCCCGGTACCGTCGCCCCCACCCCCATGGTGTAGCTGAGTGCCCCCTCAAGTGGGGTGCGGACGCCCTCGTTACCGCCACGCTCCGCACATAGCGTCTGAGCAGCCGAAACATCGGCGAGCAAGCGCAAGGCCGGAGGGGTTACGGAATGATCAGGCTTCGCCCGCGGGAAAGCGGCAGAGCGACGAGGGAAGCGGAGCCGCTCCGCACACCCGGTGACGACGGCGCCGCGTTGTCGCTGGAATCCGTGACCCGCAGCTACCGGCGCGGCGCCAGGACCGTGGCCGCCCTGGACGACGTCAGCGTCACGGTCCCCCGGGGCAGCTTCGTGGCCGTGATGGGACGTTCCGGCTCCGGCAAGACGACGTTCCTCCAGTGCGCCGCCGGCCTGGACCGGCCGACCTCGGGAACCGTACGCATCGACGGCACGGACCTGTCCCGGATCGGCGAAGCCGCCCTCACCCGGCTCCGCCGCGAACGCGTCGGCTTCGTCTTCCAGTCGCTCAACCTGGTGCCCTCGCTCTCGGTCGTCGAGAACGCCGCGCTGCCCCTGCTGCTGGGCGGCGAGGCGCCGGGCAGTGCGGACGTACGGGCGCGAGCGCTGCGCGTCCTGGAGGCGGTGGGTCTGGCGGACCGGGCCGACGACTCCCCGCTGCTGCTCTCCGGTGGGCAGCAGCAGCGGGTGGCCATCGCCCGCGCGCTGGTCACCGACCCCGCGGTGATCTTCGCGGACGAGCCGACCGGCGCCCTCGACCCGGTCACCGCCGCTGACGTACTCACTCTGCTGCGCGGCGCGGTGGACCGCGCCGGACACACGGTGGTGATGGTCACCCACGACCCGGTCGCCGCCTCCTGGACGGACCGGGCGCTCTTCATCGACGCCGGGCGCGTCGTCGGCGTACTGGACCAGCCGCAACCCGACGGCGTCGCGCAGGCGATGAAGCGACTGGGCGGGAGCGCGAGGCCATGACGTACGCGCCCCACGACAGCCCCGTGCGCCCCGTAGACCCCGTGCGCTCTGTACACCCCGTGCGCCCTGTGCACCCCGTACGCTCCCGCCGTACCGCCCGTTTCCTCGCCGCCCGTTCGCTGAAGCTGCACCGCAGGGCGTGGGCCGCGGTGTTCGCGGTACTGGTGCTCACCTCTCTGGTGCTCGGCGGTTTCGCCCTGGCCACGCTGTCCACGGTGGCCGGCCACGCGCGGGTGGAGCGTTACGCGGGCGCCGCCGCGGTCGTCACCGGCGACCAGACCACCCGCTACACGGCGAAGATGCTGGGCGACGAGGCCCAGTCGACTTCGGCGGAACTGACGGAACGGGTGCGGGTGCCGCGTTCGGTGCTGCCCAGAATCGCCGCCGTGCCGGGCGTACGCGCCGCCGTCGCGGACGATGCCTTCCCGGTCGCCGTATCCGTGCGGCCGACCGGCACACGGACCAGTACTCCCACTTCGACCTCGACCCCGACTGCCACCCCGGCCCCCGTATACGGCCACCCCTGGCAAGCCGCCGCTCTCGCCCCGTTCACGCTGCGCGAAGGGCGTGCCCCCGCCGGCCCCCGGCAGGTGGTCCTCGACGGCGATCTGGCTGCCCACGCGGGCGTGCACGTGGGCGACAAGATCACGGTGCAGTCGCTCGGCGCCCCCGCGATGTACGAGGTCAGCGGTATCGCGGCCCCCAAGGGGCAGGGCGACCGCACGGGCCTGGGCCACCAGGGCGCTGTCTTCTTCACCGACCAGCACGCGCGGCAGCTGGCGGGACATCCCGGGAGCGCCGACGCCATCGGTGTCCTCGCCGAACCCGGAGTGAGCGACGAACAGATCCATGCCGGGGTACGCGCGGCGCTGGGCGGTACCGACCCGGCCCGTAGTGTCACCGCCGGGCAGCGTTACGAGGAGGACGACACCGGACTGCGGGTGCTGACCGGCGACAGCCGCGGGGAACCGGAGTTCCTCGACGCGGCGCCCAGCCGCTGGGGGCTGCTGCAACTGCTGGTGTCGGTCTGCACCCTCGTCGTGATGATCGCCGTACTCGTGGTGGCCGGCACGGTCGCGCAGGCCGTGCACCAGCGTGCCCGCGAGATGGCGTTGCTGCGTGCTGTCGGTGCCACGCCGAAGCAGCTGCGCGCGACGGTGAGCCGGGAGGTCCGTACGGTCGCCGTCGTCGCCGCAGTGATCGGCGCGATCGGCGCGGTACCGGTCTTCGGGCTTCTGCTCCGCCTGCTGCGCAGCCGCGACGCCGTACCGGCAGGCCTCGAACTGCCGTCTCCCTGGTGGCTGTACGCGGTACCGCTGCTGACCGCCGGACTGACCGTCCTCGTGGCGTGGCTCGCCGGCACGCTGGCCTGCCGGCGGACCGCCACGGTGCGTCCCGCGCAGGCGATGGGCGAGGCGCAGAGCGAGCCGGAGCGGCCGGGCCGCGGCCGTACCGTGGCCGGTCTGGTGATGCTGTTCCTCGGCGTGGCGTCGGCCGGTACGGCGGTGCTCCAGTTCGGCGAAGTGGCCGCGATGGCCGCGAGCACCGCGGCGATGACCCTGGTGATCGGGTGCGCGCTGCTCGGCCCCTGGATCGCCCGTGGCGCCCTACAGGTGCTCGGCGCGCCCGTACGGCGGTTCGGTGGTGCGGGCGGCTACCTGGCTGCCGCCGCCGCACAGGCCAACGCGCGCCGGCTGGGTGCCGCGATCACGCCGATCGTGCTGATGGTGGCTTTCGTCACGGTCCAGTTGTCCGGCGGCGCGACGCTGGACCGGCAGGGCGGCCGGCAGGGCGTGGACGCGGTACGCGCCGACCTGGCGGTCACCACGGGCGGACCGGGCATCACGCAGCAATCGGTCGACCGGATCGGGCGGGTACCGGGAGTGGCCGCCGCTTCGGGCGTGCTGCACAGCACGGTCGTCCTGGCGCGCAAGGAACTCGGCGATCCGCGGCTGGAACGGCTGCCGGTCCTGGCGGTCGACCCCGCGGCGCTGCCGCGCGTACTGGACCCGGGCGTGGTCGAGGGCGATACGGCGAAGCTGGGCCGTGGCACGGTCGCGGTGGGCAAGGACCGTGCGCGGTCGCTGGGGCTCGGCATCGGGTCCGTCGTCACGCTGCGGTACGGCGACGGGGCGAACGTTTCGCTGCGGGTGGCGGCCGTCTACGAACGCTCGCTCGCCCTCGGCGACTTCCTCTTCGCCACCGAGGAACTGGCGCCCCACATGTCCGCGCCTCTGCACTCCCGCGTCCTGCTCGGCCTCGACGTCCCGGCGGGCCAGGTGCAGGCCGCCGTGCAGCGGGTACTGGCGGACTCCGCGCCGGGCGCGCGCGTCTCGCCGGCCCCTGCGGGGGAGCAGCGGCAGTCCGAGGACCGGGGCGTCGGCGAAGTGATCACCATGGTCGCGGTGAGCGTGATCGGCGGCTTCACCGTCATCGCCGTACTCAGCACCCTCACCCTCATCATGATCGGCCGCCGGCAGGAGATTCAGCTGCTGCGCCTCGTGGGCGCGGGTCGGCGCCAGATCCGGCGGATGCTGCGCATCGAGGCGGCCGTCGTGGGACTGGCGGGCCTGGTGGTCGGCGTGGTGGTCGCGCTGGTGCCGCTGGTCGCGCTCAGCCTGCCGCTGACCGGGGCGCTGCCGTATCTGCCGCCCGCGCAGGCCGGGGTGATCGTGGGGGTGGTGGCGGTGACGGTCGCGGCGGGCGTGCTGCTGCCGATGCGGCCCGCGCTGAGCAAGCGTCATTCGGCGGGTCTCGCGAGGCGCTGAGCGCCCACGAGAATCGACTCTGGGGTCGAAAATCGATTATCGAGATCGCGAGCGCGAGGGCCGCGGAGCCTCACTGGTTCCGCGGCCCTCGCGCCTTTCCGTGCCGTACACCGGCCGGCGTCGTGCCCCGAAGCTGCCCCGAACCTGTCCCGCCCCACCATGACGGACCGCCCGAATCGCGCATAACAGCCACAAACTGTCCCATTTCCTTCCCCGGGCTTCGGCGGCAGCGCAACCTCACGCATAATCCAATTCTCCACTGGTAACTCCCTCACCGAGAGGCCACTCGCATGACGAACCCCTTCGAAGACCCGGAGGCGCAGTACCACGTCCTGACGAACGACGAGAACCAGCACTCGCTGTGGCCCTCGTTCGCGGAGATCCCGGCCGGCTGGCAGAGCGTGTTCGGCCCGGAGGGCCGGCAGGCGTGCCTGGACTACGTCGAGGAGCACTGGACCGACATGCGGCCGCGCAGCCTGGCGGAGGCCATGGCCGACTGAGCCTCCCGGCCCCCGCACTGCCCATGCGAAAGCACCCGCTCCGGTCCCGGAACGGGTGCTCTTCGTTTTCCGGCGGCCCTTGGGCCGCTCTGCGTCACACCACCGTCAGCCGCAGCGCGAACGCCGCGAACCCCACCGCCAGCACCCCGGCACACACCTGCTGCCCCCGGGAAATCCCCGTCCACGGCATCTCCAGCCGCCGCGCCACCCGGGCGACGAGGACGAGTACGACGGCGAAGAGCGGCAGCCACGGCAGCCGGGTCGCCATCCAGGCGGCGAAGTCCGGCGCGGTGGTCAGGCCCTCCACCGTCGTACCGGCGAACGAGGCCGGTACGGCGACGGCCAGCATCGCGGTCTGGTGCCAGCACAGGATCGTCATCGCGGACCGGTTGACGGCCGTCACCGGAGCCCACAGCGCGGGCCGCCGCAGCAGGGCCGCGATCCGGTCGCGCAGCAGGATCGCCGCGCCCGACTGAGCCGCGGCGAGGGCGATCACCAGCAGGGACGGCGGGTGGGAGTTCGTACGGTCCTGGCCGGGGACGCCGACCATGCTCGCCGGGTAGTGGAAGACGAGGAGCAGCGCCGCGAAAAGGACGACACCACCGGCGAGCAGCAGCCGGGCGCCGCGCCCGCCGAGCCGTTTCTCGCCCCAGGAGACGCCCAGTTGGTAGCCGAAGAGCCAGCCCGGGACCAGGCTGATCAGCGTGGCCCAGTACGGGACCGAGTCGGCGTACGGGCCGTAGCGCAGGAAGTCCACGACCGCGACGACCGCCGCCAGGGGCGCCGCCGCCCAGCCCCCGAGCCGCCGCGAGGCCGCCATGCAGTACGGCGTCAGCGCCGTCACCACCGCGTACACGCCCACGAACCACAGGGGCTGGACGACCAGAGTGGCGGCCGTGTGCAGCGTCGTGAGGGGAACTCCGGCCGCGTACAGGACGGCGGCCAGCACGGCCCATACGGCGGTGACGCCGACGGCGGGCCGTAGCAGCCGGGCCAGCCGGCCGCGCAGCCAGTCGCCCGGCGTCGTGCCCCGCCCGGTGGCGCGCCGGAAGGACAGTACGGAGGCGTAGCCGCCGACGAGGAAGAAGATGCCCAGCATCTGGAGCACCCAGGTGATCGGCGCGAGCGGTGCGAAGGCGGAGAGCGGACTGGCGTTGTGCAGCGAGCTGTCGGGGTCGCGGACGAAGCCGCCGACGAGCCAGTGGCCGGTCGGCACGGCCAACAGGGCCAGTGCCCGCAGCCCGTCGACGGCCCGGTCGCGCTGGACCACCGGGAGGCGGCCGACCGTGCCCGGCGGTGGTATGTGCAGCGGTAGGTGCGGACGGGACCGCTCGTCCAGGCTCATGCGCCGGGACCCGCGCTGACCGTGGCGCTGTCCGTGGCGCTGTCCGTGGCGCTGTCCGTGGGGCGCGGCGCGGCGGCATTCCGTACGGGGGCGTTTCGCCTGGCGGCTTTCCGTATGGAGGCGTTCAGCCTGGCGGCTTTCCGTCTGGGCGCTTCTCGCGTGGCGGATATCCGTATGGGGGCTTCTCGCGTGGCGGCTTTCCGTACGGGGGCTTTCCGCATGACAGCTGTCCTCTCCTGGCACACGGTCGGCGCATGGGCGTGCCACGGGCCTGCCGGGGTCCGTCATGAAGGTGATGGGGCGATCGCCATCCATGCTGGTGCGAGAAGCAGGCGGAAGCAGTCAGGCCAGAACCCGTATCAGGGTGGGGCAAACCTCACCGCGGCCCAGGGGGACAGCACCCTGCGGAGCGGGCCCGACGGCTGGCCCACCCCTCGTGCCCCGTACTGCCAGTGCTCCCCGTACTCCCCGTACTCCCCCTACAGGGCCCGCCGTTGTTCGTACTGTTCGTATCATCAGCTCATGACCGCCAAGACTCCGGAATCCGCCTCCTGGGGCGAACTGCGCGCCTCCCACGCCGACCGGGAGGCCGTGGTGGAACGGCTGAGGGAGGCGGCGGCCGAGGGCCGGATCGACCTCGCGGAGCTGGACGACCGGCTGGAACGGGCGCTGACCGCCAAGACGTTCGCCGACCTCGCGCCGCTCACCGCCGACCTGCCGCAGGCCGTCTCCGCGGTGGATCCGGGCGAGTCGCTGGTCCTCAAGGGCGGCATCCACGGCGCGTCCCGTAAGGGGCGCTGGGAGGTGCCCGCGCACATCACCGCGCACGGCGGCATGGGCGGCGTCCGGCTCGATTTCACCCGTACCGAGTGCCGACTCCCCGAAGTGGAGGTGGAGGTGTACGGAGAGATGGCGGGCGTCACGGTCGTCATCCCGGAGGGCTGGGCCGCGAACTCCGACGGCGTCGCGACGGGCCTCGGCGCCCTCAGGGACAAGACCACCCCCGAGCGCCTCCCGGACACGCCGCTCATCCGGCTCACCGGGTCCGTCGGCATGGCCGGCGTGGTCGTCCGCCATCCCAACGGCCGCGAGCGCCGCCAGCTGAAGCGCGAACGGGCGAAGTAGCGGGCGCCCGTACGGCAGCCGTCACGCCTTCGCCAGTGGCCGTCACGCCTGTACGGCGGCCGTTCACGCCCTCGCCGATGGCCGTCACGCCCGTACGGCAACCGCGACGCCCGAGCGGCTGCGACGCCCGAGCGGCCGCGACGGCGGAACCAGGCGGCCTCGGCGGCGGACGAAGTGGCGCCCCCGGCAGGACTCGAACCTGCGGCCAAGTGCTTAGAAGGCACCTGCTCTATCCACTGAGCTACGGGGGCCAGGTGGTGGGCGTGGATCACACGGGCCGCCGACAAGGATAGGGCTCCGCGTGCCTCGTCCCGGTTGCTTCACCTCCGTGGCACGTTGTGGAGGTTCGGTGAAGCGGTCCCGATAATCGCAGGCAGGTACGAATTCTGCACCGTTTTTGGCGCCTCACGTGTCGGGTGTTGTGCACTCGTTATGCCTGAGCCCCTCTGATCGCGACTGCCCCATGCGTCGCTGATCCCGATCTGTACGGGTTTACGCGGCGCGCACAGAGGGCTATACGCTTCAAAAACCTGCCAAAATTGGGCATTCTGCACGAGTGGCAACCTTGGATGTACAACCCCGGCTCCTTGACGTCCTGTCCGCGCTGCGCGACCGCGTCGACGCCGCGCGCTTCCCGCTGCCACTGCCCGGCGCCGCCCGCGCCCGTCGTACCCGGTCCGAGTTGCTGGACCAGCTCGACGACTATGTGATGCCCCGGCTGCGCGCTCCTCAGGCCCCGCTGCTCGCGGTCGTCGGCGGTTCCACCGGGGCCGGCAAGTCCACGCTCGTCAATTCTCTGGTGGGCCGGCGCGTCAGCGAGGCCGGCGTACTGCGGCCCACGACACGTACGCCGGTGCTCGTGTGCCATCCCGACGATCACCACTGGTTCGCGGGGCGCCGGGTTCTGCCGCAGTTCACCCGCGTCTGGGTGCCCGAGCAGGACGGCCCCGAGGAACTCGACGGGTACGACGACGCGTGTGAACGCGAGTGCGAGTACACCTACGAAGGTGAGGACGAGGAGGAGGGCGGCGGCGCGCCGGTGAGCGCGGCGGGCGTGGCGCCCCTGCGTATCGAGACGGAACCGGCCCTCCCCAGCGGACTGGCCCTCCTGGACGCCCCCGACATCGACTCGCTCGTCGCGCGCAACCGGGAGCTGGCCGCCGAGCTGATCTGCGCAGCCGACGTATGGGTACTGGTCACCACCGCCGCCCGGTACGCGGACGCGGTGCCGTGGCATCTGCTCCGTACGGCCAAGGAGTACGACGTCACCCTCGTCACCGTACTGGACCGGGTGCCGCACCAGATCGCCACCGACATCTCGGCGCGGTACGCCGCCCTGCTGACCCGCGCCGGGCTCGGCGACGTACCCCGCTTCACCATCCCCGAGCTGCCCGAGTCGGCCGGCGGCGGCAGCGGGCTGCTGCCCGCCACGGCGGTGGCGGCACTGCGGCGCTGGCTGGAGCGGCACGCACAGGACCCCGCGGTCCGGAACGCGGCGGCCGCCCGTACCACCGCCGGGGTCCTGGCCTCGCTGCATTCCCGGATGCCGGCCCTGGCCGGGGCCTCCGCCTCCCAGCACGCCGCCACGCTGCGGCTGGCCGACCAGGTGGAGCAGGCGTACGAGGAGGCCGCGGCCCGGGTACGGCGCGAGGTCGAGCAGGGCGAGGTGCTGTCCGGCGACGCCCGCGCCCACTGGCGGGACCACGAACTCGGCGGCCGCCCCGACGAACTGCTGGACGCCCTGACCCACGGGCTGACCTCCCTGCTGCGCTGCGCGGTGGAAGAAGCCGACGAGCGCGCTGCCGAGGCGTGGCGCCGGGATCCCGCGGCGGCGGACGCGGTCCTTACGGAGGTGGCGGACAACGCGGCCTCGGCCGCCCGCCTGGGCGTCGTCGTAAGGCGGTGGCGGCGCTGCCTGGAGGAACTGGCGGAGGAAGGCGTACGGGAAGCGCGCGCGCCACGAGGCGGACGCGCGGCGCGCGGGGCACGGGCCGGGGAGCGCGCGAAGTCCGCCGCCGACCCGGAGGAGGCCGCGGCTCTGCTGGCCACCACCCTGCTGGGCGGACGCCGGGCCCGTACAGCAGGCGAGGCCCTCGCCGACCTGCTGGGTGCTCAAGTCGCGGTACGGCTGCGGGACCGGGGCGGCCGACTGCTCGACACATACCTCCAGCGCGCGCTGGATGGCGAACGGGAGCGGCGCCTGACGCCGCTGGAGTCGCTGGGCGTACGGCCGGACCATCAGGCCGCGCTGATCGCCGCGCTGTCGCTACTGCAGAAGGAGAAGGTGACGCGGTGACTGCTCGTACGGGGCGTACGGACGGGGATGCGTGCGGGAATGCGGGTGGGGCTTACGGGGGTGGTGGTGCGCGG
The DNA here is from genome assembly GCF_003865155.1 of Streptomyces paromomycinus. NCBI lineage: Bacteria > Bacillati > Actinomycetota > Actinomycetes > Kitasatosporales > Streptomycetaceae > Streptomyces > Streptomyces paromomycinus. Next base: position 6,357,204 of record NZ_BHZD01000001.1, read on the forward strand.
CCATTGGCGGAGGCGGGGGAGCCGGTGACGGCTGCCGACATGCCGATGGCCGCTGACACGGTGATGTCCGCCGACACGGCGGAGGCCGCAGGCGCTTCCTCCGCGACGGCCCCGAAGACAGTCCCGGAGGCTTCGGATACCCCGGGTGCCCCGGATACCCCGGAAGCTCCGGAGACGGCAGCGACCCGGCCGGCCCCGGGCCCGGCCGAAGCGCTCACCTCCTGGAACGACGGGCTGATCGCCCGCCGCGCGAAGGACGGTACCGATGCGAAGCCCGCTGCCGAGCGACGCCACGCCCGCGCCCGGGAAACGGCGGAGCACCGCGAAGGCAGACAGCCCGAGTGGCGTGAGTGGCCCGAGTGGCTGGAGTGGGAGGACCGGGACCGAAGCTCCCACTCGGACGGGGACGGGGACGAATGGCACCAGCAGCGCGACTGGCAGGAGTGGGAGGACGAGGGCGACAGCGAACTCGAAGCCGTACTGGCCGTGCTCCAGGACCCCGCGGAGCCCGTACGGGAGCCACGGGGCCGGCGTGGCCGTGCACAGGAGACGAAGGAGTGCGCCCCTGACCCACGGACTGCCAAGGGGCTCAGAGGCATCAGAGGCACCAGGGGGCGCAAGGGCCCCGAAGGCCCCGAGGATCGCGAGGACCGCGAGGACCCTGTGGCCCCAGGCGGGGCCACGTCCTCCAGAGCCCCCAGAGCCTCCAGAGACCCCAAAGCCTCCATGGCCACCAGAGTCCCTGGAGCCCCGGGAACCCCTGGAGCCCGGCCCACCCCCGGACAACGGCTGCGCCCCCGCCTGGACGCTCTCCGGGAGCTCGTCGGACTGTCCCGGACGCGCCTGGACGGGGCGACGCTGGCCGAGGCGGGACGGGTGCTCGGCGCGGCGGACGAGCGCTACCGGCTGTCCGGGGAGCACACCGTCATCGCCGTCGCGGGAGCCACCGGCAGTGGAAAATCGTCCCTGTTCAACGCGCTGGTGGGGGCGGACCACTCGGACGTGGGGGCGCGCCGGCCGACGACCTCGGAGCCGGTGGCCTGTGTGTGGTCCGGCGGGCAGCCGGGCGCGCACGGCCTGCTGGACCGGCTCGGAGTGCCGGTACGCCGCAGACACGCGCCGGCCGCCGGCTCGGCCACGCTGCCCGGTCTCGTCCTCCTGGACCTGCCCGACCACGACTCGGCCGCGGCCGGGCACCGTGAGCAGGTCGACCGGATGTTGGCGCTGGTGGACGCGGTGATCTGGGTGGTCGATCCGGAGAAGTACGCGGACGCGGTGCTGCACGAAAGGTATCTGCGGCCGCTGGCGGGCCACGCCGAGGTCATGTTCGTCGTCCTCAACCAGGTGGACCGGCTGCCGGGGGACGCCGCCGTACAGGTGATCGACGATCTGCGGCGGCTGCTCGACGAGGACGGCCTGGCCCTCGGGGAGCACGGCGAACCGGGTGCCGCCGTACTGGCGCTGTCGGCGGCCACCGGGGAGGGCGTCGGGGACCTGCGGGAGGCGCTCCGCCAGTTCGTCGCGGAGCGCGGCGCGGCGGACCGGCGGCTGACCGCCGACGTGGACGCGGCGGCAGGGCGGCTGTGGCCGGTGTATGTGTCCGACGGAAGGTACGGGTTGACGGAACCGGCCCGGGAGGAGTTCGAGGACTGGCTCGCCGAGGCGGTCGGCGCCGGGGCGATGGGCAGCGCGGCGGAACGCGACTGGCTGCGCCACGGGCAGCGGGCCTGCGGCACGCCGTGGTTGCGCCTGAGGCTGCGCAGACGGCGGTCGGGGGCGGTGCGGGGCCGGTCCGGACGGACGAGTCCGGGGCGTACGGGGCGGTCCAGACTGTGGCACCGGGACGCGTACACGGAGGCGGACGCAGTCGGCGAAGCGGGCGGCGACGACGCGTACGGCACCGTGAGCGGCTGGGTGCCGGTGGACGGGCGGGCGACGGCGCGCCCGCTGGTCGAGCAGGCCGTACGGGCCGTGGCGGGGGAGGCGTCGGAAGGCCTGCCGGCGCCCTGGGCGCAGGCGGTGCGCGAGGCGGCGTTCCGGGGTGCCGAGGGGCTGCCGGAGGCGCTGGACCGGGCGGCGGCGGTCTCGGAAGGTGACTTGCGCGCCGGGCCGCTGGTGCGGCCGCGGTGGTGGTCGGCGGCCGCCGTGGCGCAGGGGCTGCTGACGATGTTGCAGGTGGTCGGGGTGCTGTGGCTGCTGGCCGTGGCGGTGGGCGCGGCGGAGGCGGGGGAGTGGCTGTCCGCACTGCTGGTGACGGCCGTCGGGACGACGGGCGGCCCGGTCCTGTCGTGGGTGTGCGGGGTGTCGGGACGCGGCGCGGCCCGCCGGTACGGCCAGGAAGCGGAACGCCGGCTGCGTACGGCGGCGGCGGGCTGCGGCCGCGCGGCGGTGCTGGAACCGGTCGCCGCCGAACTGCTCCGCTACCGGGAGGTACGGGAGCAGTACGCGGTGGCGGCGGGGTTGTGAGGCGGCGGAGCGTGCGGAGCGCGCAGAGCGTGGCCGGTCCCTCGCCGGAGTGACGGAGTTGTCCACAACTCCGCGGTAGCGCACAGGTTCCGGCGGGCTCGGGCGAATCCGTGCAGCATGGGTTCCACGCAGGCCCGGGACCGGGCCGCCGGGCCCGCCGGGGCCCACGACGGGGGAGGGGACGGCCATGTACGAAACGATGGTGACGCTGGTGGGGAACGCCGCGACAGCGGTGGAGCACCGGCTGACCACGACAGGCGCTTCGGCGGCGCGCTTCCGCCTGGCGACGTCGGCGCGGCGCTGGGACAAGGAGCGCCGATGCTGGGTCGACGGGGACACGAGCTTCTACACCGTCCGCGCGTGGCGGTCGCTGGCGGACCACGTCGCCGCTTCGGTCTCGCGCGGCGAACCTCTCGTCGTGCACGGCCGTATGCGGGTGTGGGACCGGGAACTGCCCGAGGAGAAGGGCGGACAGCGGCGGGTGTCGGTCGAGGTGGACGCCGTGGCCGTCGGACACGACCTGTCGCGCGGCACCTCCGCCTTCCGGCGGATCAACCGGACGAGTACGGACGGGACGTCCCCGAACGGCCGGCCGGGCGGCGGGGAAGAGCCCGCCGAGGCCGCGCCCCCGCCGTCCCTGCCGCCCCTCGCACCCCTCCCACCCGGTCCATCCGCTCCACCTGCTCCACCCCTTCCGTCCTTTCCGCCCCATCCAGAGTTCTCGCCCTCCCCGACGCCCTCGGACGCCGTAGCCGACACCGAACCTGACTGGTCGTCGCCGCCCCCGGCACCCCCTCGTGAGGAGGGCGGTATTACCTCGGCCTGAGCCTCTCCCGCACCCCCGATGCGCAGTACGCCGGAGAAGCGATCAGTGCCCGGAAAGTCCTGGTGATTTGTCGATATTGCCAGGTCAAGTGGGGTGTGGTCGGTAACGATTGCGATTCGGATCGCTTATAGGACGGTATTGCGGGGGATCGTGTTGCGCCCGCTCTCTAGGATCCGTCGGGTACTCACGAGTACTCACGGGGGCTGATGTTTTCGGCTGTTGAGTTCTTTGGGTTCATTCCGGCGAGGCAACTCCCCTATCGATCCTGCCTCGCCCAGAGGGGAAATTCATGATTTCAGTGAAGAGGCGGGGCGCAGCCCGCCTTGCCGCCGCGGTCCTGGCGTCGGGCCTGGTCGCGGCGGGCACGATAGCCACCGCGGGTCCCGCCGCGGCTGACGACGCGGCGCCGGTCCACGGCGGCGCCAGCGCGACGCTCGACGGCCTGAAGACCTACGGTCAGGCAGTCCTGCACGCCGACGGCCGCGACCAGCGGATCGGCGCCGGACTCTTCGAGATGAAGGTCGACAACGGCGGCACCCTCCAGACGTACTGCATCGACATCGGCACGCCGACGCAGCAGATGGCGAAGTACAAGGAGGTGCCCTGGAGCGCCTCGTCGCTGCACAACAACCCGGACGCCGGCAAGATCCGCTGGATCCTGCAGAACTCCTACCCGCAGGTCAACGACCTGGCCTCGCTGGCCCAGAAGGCCGGTGCCGGGAGCCTGACCGAGAAGACCGCTGCCGCCGGTACCCAGGTCGCGATCTGGCGCTTCTCCGACCACGTGAAGGTCGACGCCGTCGACCCCGCCGCCGAGAAGCTCGCCGACTACCTGGAGCAGAACGCGAAGACCCTCACCGAGCCCGAGGCGTCGCTGAAGCTGGACTCGCCGGCCGTCTCCGGCAAGTCCGGCAGCAAGCTCGGCCCGGTCACGGTCCACACCAACGCCAACAGCGTCACCGTCTCCCCGGCCGCCGGTACCCCCGCCGGCGTCAAGGTGGTCGGCGCCGACGGCAAGCCCGTCACCAAGGCGGCCAACGGCACCCAGCTCTTCTTCGACGTGCCCGCCGGCGCGAAGGACGGCGCCACCTCGCTGACCGCGCAGGCCGCCACCAAGGTCTCGGTCGGCCGCGCCTTCACCGGCAGCGTCGGCCGCGTCAAGAGCCAGACCATGATCCTGGCCGGCTCCAGCGAGTCCACCGCCACCGCGTCCGCCACCGCCTCCTGGAAGAAGGAGGGCGCGGCCCCGGCCGTCACCGCGGAGAAGAACTGCTCCAAGAGCGGCGTGGACGTCACCGCCACCAACAAGGGCGACGCGCCGTTCACGTTCCAGCTCTCCGGCAAGGAGCACGTGATCGCCCCGGGCAAGTCCGAGACGATCACCGTCCCGGTCGGCGAGGACCAGGCGTACGAGATCACGGTCGCGGGTGCGGGCGGCTTCAAGAAGACCTTCACCGGCGTCCTCGACTGCAAGACCGCGGGCACCACTCCCGGCAAGCCCTCCGCGCAGCCCAGCCCGGCCTCGGCCGGCGGCACCGGCACCGGCTCCGGCAGCACCGGCGGCGGCGCGGGCGGCGACCTCGCCGAGACCGGCTCCAGCAACGCCACCCCGGTGATCGCGGGCGTCGCGGTCGCACTGGTCGTCGTCGGCGGCGGCGCGGTCTTCTTCCTCCGCAAGAAGAAGGCGGGCGTCACCTCGTAACCGAGGTACGGGCGTCACTCCCGTGACCGAGGTACGGACGCCACCCGGGCGCCGGGGCGCGCAAGCTCCCCGGCGCCCGGCATGACGAGGCGCGCCGTGGCCCCGACCCCGGTCTGACGAGGCGCGCCCGGCTCCGGCGTCATACGTCACGCCCTGGCCCCGCACGTCACGCCCTGGCCCCGCACGTCACGCCCTGGCCCCGCACGGCGCACCCCGGCCCCGCCCCGGCCGCCCATGACCGTACGCGCACCACCCACCGCCCTCCGTGCCCGAGCGAAACCGCTCCTCGGCCACGGAGGGCGGCGGCGTTCCGGGTCGGCCCGGCCGGTATCAAGGGCCCAGGGCCTGGCAGGCGAGGCCCGCCTCCCCCGGCCGGCCACCCCGCCCACCACCCCGATTCCCGGTGCCCCCGAGGTACTCGTTTCCATCGCGGGCTGGCCGTACGGCAAGATGGGGTGTTTTTGGCGGTCCCGCGCCCTCGCACCGACTCTGACCAGCCACGCAGGCGCCGAAGAGGTACCCACGGTGGGCCGCGGGCCGTCTGTGGGCCGTCAGGCCGCCTGCGGGAGGGGCCCAGACGTGCCGCGATGGAAGACCGCGGACACTGCTGCCCGTGTCCGCTCCTCGCTGCTCGGCAGCAGATGCGTGTAGATCCGCAACGTGAATCCGGGGTCCGAGTGTCCCAGGTAGACGCTCAACGCCTTGATGCTCTCCCCGCCGTCCAGGAGCACGGAGGCGTAGAAGTGCCGCAGCGCGTGCATCCCGTCGTCCGGGGCGGCGGCGTAGCGCTCTCCCGGCTGCTTGGGCGGGATGACTCCCGCGAATGCCAGAGCAGGCTTCCACACGTAGTCGTCGAAGTAGCTGCGCCAGATGGCGTTGCCCACACCACTGGTGAAAACCAGGTTGCGTGTGACCAATGGCCCGTCCGGGGTCCGCCACGGCAGCTTGACCTCGACCGGCGAGAACCGGTTCATGTGCTCTCGCAGATTTCCGCCCACCACCGGACTGAGCGGCGTGGACCGGAGCTTGCCGCGCTTGGGCGGAGCGAACACGAGGGCTCCCCGCACACGCTTGACCTGCTGACGCACGTGCAGCCATCCCGTGTCGAAGTCGATGTTTTCTGCGGCTAGGCCGAACACCTCTCCCTGGCGCAGGCCGCCCCCGCCGGCGGCGTCCACGGTAGCGGCGTACCGGTCGGGCAAGCCGGCGCGGACCGCGAAAACGCGATCCTCGGGCCACGGCTGGATCAACCGGGGGTCAGGCTCCGGTGCCTTCACTGACCGCGCATGGCAGGGGTTCGCCTTGATGACTCCGTCGTCAACCGCGGCGTTGAACAACGACGACACCGAGTCGTAGATGCCGCGCCGGTAGGTCGCGTTCGGCAGGACGGTTTGAAGAGTGCTCAGCCAGGTTCGCATGTGCTCGGGCTTGAACGACCCCATGGGGCGAAGGCCCAGGTATGGGACGGCGTGAAGCCGGATGCGGCGGTCCACGACTTCTTGGCTTCCCAGGTCCGTCGTCAGACCCGTCAGCCACTTGGCGGCGTACTCCCGGAACGTGACCCGCTCGGCCTTCGGGTCGATGAACTGTCCCGTGTCCATGTCCGCCTTGATGCGGTCCAACCACTTCTCAGCACGCTTCTTCTCGCGGTCCGGGAAACTTTTGGACTGCTCCGTCCCGTCCGGGCCGACGTAGCGGGCACGGTAGCGAAGCCCGATGCCGTAACGGTCGGACTTGACCCGGACGGACCTGCCGTCAGAGTCGATCTCGGTCTTATACCAGCGGTCCTGCACGTGGCCAGCCATGCTCGGGCGATCCTCTCGTCCAAAGCCACAGGGCACGGTTCGTGACCGTGCCCTGTGGGAGCTTCTGCGTGGGTGTCTAGGCAGCTTCGGCGTCGATGGCCATCTGTTGCTCGGCCCAGCGTTGAACGGCGGTCGGGTCGTAGCGGACGTGGACGCCGACCCGGAAGCCGGGCGGGCCGGTGCGCTGCTTGCGCCAGTAGCGGACGGTCTCCAGTGGCACTTTGAAGATCGCGGCTACGTCCTCGGGGGTGAGGTAGCGGTCCGGCAGTCCGCTTTGGAGCGCGGTCGTGACGGAGGGTGAGGCCATTCGGCAACTCCTCAGCAGTCGGAGGCTGTCTGTCCGAGGTGCGGATTTCTGCGTCATTGCGTCATCTGCGTCATTCGGTTCTGTGACCTGCGGCTTTGCATGACGCAGCGGTCCGGGGCTGCGTCATCGGCGCGTCATGGTCTGCGTCAGCACATGACGCAGATGACGCAGCATGACGCAGGCGGCGCCGTCTGCGTCATGCCTATAGCCGCTGGTCAGGGGCCGTTTTCGCGCGCGCATGACGCACATGACGCAGCCGTCCCTACTTAGGAAAAAAAGGGGCGTCTCTTGTAGTGCGGGGGCACGCTCAAGCGTGGAGAAGGGGCCGCTTCGCGGCACGACCTTTGCAGGGCGCCAGGGCGCCGAACAGCAAGAGGAGCACCCGGCGCGTGGCGCGTGGTGCTCCTCTTGCTTGTTCAGTGGCGTACGCCGCTCAGAACGCCTGCTGCTGCTCGTGCCGCGGCGGTGCTTCCACGCGGGCCATTTCGAGGTAGCGGCCCGCCATGGTGCGGCCCGAGTCGATGAGGACGCCCCGGGCGGCCAGGGTGGGGTGGAGGCGCTTGAGTCGGTCTGAGAGGACCTTGCCCGTGGTCGGCCAGCCTTTGGGCAGGGGGCGGAAGTCGTCGCCGGTGTAGAGGGCGCTGAGGCAGTGCAGCCACTCGGTGGAGGTCTTCCGCTGCTGCTGGCCGGCCGCGATGGTGCCGGCGTGCCGCAGGACGGTCTGCGCCAGCAGGTCGCCTTCGATCACGTCGTCGTTGAGGTCGTCCAGGCTGGCCCGATAGGCGTCCAGGGTGGCCCAGCCGGTGGCCGCGTCGAGCTGCGCGCACAGGTGCGCGAAGTCCGCCATCCGCAGGTCGGTGGGGGTTTCCGCCTGCGCCGCTCGCACCTTGACTGTCAGATCCAGCAGGGACCCGAGGACGGTCGGCAGCACTTCGGCGTACTCCGACCACAGTTCCGCTTCGGTGCGCCGCACGCGGGGGCGGTCCAGGCGCAGGGGCAGGAGGCGTTCGGCGAGGTCGGGCCGGATGACCCCCACATCGATCCCGGTCAGCAGTAGGGGGCGGCGGTAGCGGGCGCGGTGCACGTCCCCGTCGGTGAACAGGGCGCGTTTGACGCTTTCGGCGCCGGTGACGATGCAGCACATCGCGTCCGACAGGTCCGGGGTCATGTGGGAGAGGTTGTCCAGGGCGGTGATCCATCCGGCCGCCACTGCCGTGATGAGGCTTTCTTCATCCTTCGGGGCGCGGCGCAGGTCTCCGCTCATGCCTTCGACGATCCGTACGAGCATCCGGCCGCCGGTGGACTTGCCCGCGCCCTGGGGGCCGGTGAGGAACGGGGCGGGGACGGGCACGCCGGGCCCGAGGCAGCCGATCAGCCAGGCGATAGCCAGGCCCTCGGTCTGCGCGGTGGCGAAGTTGCACAGCCGCATCAGCAGGTCGATGCCCTTGCCGTCGGTGTCCTTCGCGGGCAGCGGCAGTTCCCCGGTGAGCTGGGTGCGGCGCCAGCACACCTCGCGCGGGTCGGGGACGGTGATGTCCCAGCCGGTGGGGTGGATGCGCACGGACTGTCCGTCGGCGCGGCCCAGGTCGAGCCAGGTGGCGCCGTCGAAGCCGGGGGCGACGCGGATGTGCACGGGCTGGACGTGCTCGGTCAGTGCGAGTGCTTCGATCAAGTCCAGTGCCTCCTTGAGGGCGGTGCCGTTGAACACGCCGCGCCCGTCCTTGAACAGGCCGACCATGAGTTCCTGGCGGTGGCTGCCGGTGGTGCCCTGCGAGCGGATCGGGCGGGCCACGGGGTGGCCGTTCCGCTGCGCGTACACGGTCCCGTCCGCGGTGCGGAAGTAGCGGAAGTGGGCCTGCGCGTAGTCGGTGATGACCTCCCGTGCCGGGGGCTTGTCGTCCTCGGACACGGCTACACCCCCAGCCGGGCGCGGGCGTTGGCCCACGCGTCAGCGCAGTGCCGCGCCGATTCGCCCTTGGCCTGCGCGGCGGCGAACAGCCGCGCCACGTGGGTGTCGGTGAGGCAGCCGCACCGGCCGTGCACCGACAGCACCGCCAAGAACGTGCGGTACACGGTCGTGTGGATCACACAGGTGGCCTCGGTGATGCGCTGCTCCGCCATGGTGACGCCCCGTTCCAGGTACGCGGGCGTGCGGTGCGGGCACGGCCCGCCGCCGGCGGGCACGGGCGCGGCGATGACCGGCCGGGCCGCGGCCGGCTTCTTCGCGGCCAGGGCGCGCACGGCGTCGGGCAGGCCGGCCGTGCGGGCCAGCAGGCCGGGCGGCGTGCCGGGACCGGGGCTGGGCCAGCGGGCGTAGGCCATGCGGGACTTGATGTCCACTCCGGGCCGGACCCCGTTGGCGGACGGCATCGTGCCGCGGTAGAGCCAGTGCTGGCCGCGGGTGGTCGCCACGACCACGGTGCGCGGCAGGCTGGCCCGTGCCCAGCTAATGGCCGCGTCGTCGTCGAGGTCCACCACGGTCAGTCCGGCGCCGCCGGGGTGGTAGGCGACCGCCCTGGCGCCCTGCCATGCGGTCGCCCACGTAGGCGAGGCGATGACGCCGGTGTCGGCGGTGGCGGCAGCCCAGCCGTGACAGGGAGCCGGGCAGGTGCAGGGGCCGGGGGTCTTCATGTTCGGGCGCCCACCGCACGCGTTGTTGGCGCATGCCGGGCAGTTGCCCATGGGCAGCTTCCCGGCCCGCAGCGGTAGCACCGGCACGCCGGCCGCGGCAAGGTCCAAAGCCGTACGGTACGGCGCGGTCATGCCGCAGCCCTGCCGTCCATCGTGGCCAAGTAAGCGTGGCCGGCGCGGGTGATGTGCGCAGGATCGGTGCGGCCGTTGCCTACGTCCACGTAGCCGGCGGCGTCGAGCGGGTGAAAGCTGCGATCGGCCACCACGTACGTGGTGCCGTCCAGACGCCAGCGGCCGCATGGCGCGGGCACGAACATCACGCCGTCGCCGGCGTCACGTCGGGCGATCTCGCGTAGAAGTCGGAGCGCGGCCGGCTTCAACGTCGTCTCGTTGGCCGCTCGCGGGGAGGGGGCAAGTTGGGTCATGCTGGATGCCTCCAGTGCTCTCTGGGGGTGCGAGGGCGGCCCGTTTCATTGGCGTGAGGGGCCGTCCTCGGTGCGCCTGTGGGCGCGATCGGGGGTTGTCAGTGGGGGCGGATAGATTCGCCGTATGACGATGCTTGACCTTGCTCCAGGGACGATCACCAACCGCACCGAGATGAAGAGCCGCTTCGGCGGAGGCATTCAAGGGGGCATCCAGACCCCCGCGAACGGCGAGACGGTGCTTGCCTACTCCGACCCCTCACAGGGAGTGAAGTACGGCTACACCTTCGATGGCTACGTCGACGATGAGCACGGGCTGGTGTTCCACTACACCGGTGAAGGCGTCTACGGCGATCAGAAGATGACCGACGGCAACAAGGCGCTCTTGGACAGTGTCGACGACGGTCGGGTAGTCATGCTCTTCGTAGCGGCCAGCAAGAAGGGCACACCTGGTGGGGTGAAGCAGCGGTTCGTCGGACAGGCCTTTGTGGACCCGGTGCTCCCGTATGTAGAGCGATGGGCGCCCGACCATAACGGCGACATGCGCCGTGTGTTCGTCTTCCGCTTGCGCCCTATGGAGGGAGTTACGTGGGTACTCAAGCCTAATGACGCTCAGCCTCCAGCCACGGTCAACCAGGTCGTAGACCTGCCCTCCAGCCCCAAGCCGAGTACCCCCGCCCCCAAGGTCAAGAAGACGGGGGCCAAGGACAAGGCCACCGAGAAGCACGCGACCGCAACCACCGTCGCCCGGATCGCCGCCGGCGAACGCGAAGTAGTGCGTCGAGAAGGGACGTTGGTCACGGCCTTCGAAGAGCATCTGACCGCTGCCGGCCATCAGTTCAAGAGCTTCCAGATCACCATCGAGGGCGAAGCGGGTTCCCTCATTCCTGACCTGTACGACATCACCGACAACGTGCTGTACGAGGCCAAGGGCAACGCGACCCGCAGCGCTGTGCGTATGGCCATCGGGCAGCTACTCGACTACCGCCGGCATGTCCCCGGGCGTGAGACGCTGCGCGTCGCCGTGCTGCTGCCCAGTGCACCCACGCCCGACGTACAGCAACTGCTGGTTGAAGAGGGAATCGGACTGGTCTACCAGGACGAACACGGGTTCGTAGGCTGGCCCCTCCCCTGAACGGCCCGCAGCGGGCGAGCAACGAGCACGGCGACAATGGCGATGCCCAGCGTTTCGGCGCCGACGAGAGGCAAAGGAGCGAGGTTATGTACGACTGCGAGGGCTGTGGACGGTCCAGGCGGGGGCTGTTCTTCGGTCCCGGGGCCGGCGAAGTGCAGTGGCGGTGCTGGCGCTGCCGTCAGCATGACCACCCGCTGCTTGGCCTCCTGGTCGAAGTGGTCGAATTCCTCTTCGTCCCAGTGACGGCCGTCCGGGCCGCGCAGGAGCCGGTTCACTTCGCCCCCCGCACGGGCCGGTCGGCGGCGGCCAGGTTCCGGCGGTGCCAGACGGCGTACTCCTGGCGGACGTAGCCGCGCGGGTCGCGGGCGGCGTCCAAGGTGTGCGGCGGGACGGTGCCGGCGCTGCGGCTGTCGTCGCCGGCGTTGCGGTCCAGAGCGAGCAGGTGTCGGGCGGCTTCGGTGGCCACTTCGGGGGTGTCGCTGGAGACGTGGAGGGTGTCGTCCAGGAGCGCGATGCGGTCCAGGGCGGCGGCCCGGCGCAGGCAGAACGTACGATCGGCCGGGCCGCTGCGGTCCGCCGCCGCTGCGACGGTTTCGGCGACCCAGGCCAGTTCGTCGGTCAGGACCGGCGCGCCGGCGTAGGCGGCGTCCGGCGACGGCCACGTGCGGGCTGGCTGTCCGGCGGGGTCGGGCTGGTGGTCGGCGGTGACGTACAGCCGCTCCTGGCCCGGGGCGCTGCGCGAGGGGTAGCGGCGCACGGCGCCGGTGCGGAAGGCGGCTTCGAGCGCGGCGGTGACCGGCCCGGTGTCGGCGGCGTTGCAGACGACGCGGATTTCGAACACGGTGATGCTCCTTAGAGGTTGCCGATGGCGTTGACCACGGCTTCGCTGAGCTGGGTCACGGGCTTGGCGGCGCCGGTAGAGGCGAGGTAGAAGCCGAACATCACGGCGATGAAGGCGGCTCCCCAGCTCAGCGACTTGGAGCGCAGCAGGAAGAACAGGACCAGGCCGAACAGGGCGACGAACGAGACGGTGACCGCCACGGCGGTACCTCCTTCGCGGTGCGGGACGGTCAGCGGGTGCCGTCGCGGTGGATGCGGGCGGCCAGGTTGTACAGGCGGCGGCCGGTGCGGATGCGGATGCCGTGGCCGTCGCAGCGGCGGCAGTGCTTGCCGCGCCGGGGCCTTCCCTTGCGGTCGGTGGTGAGCTGGAAGCCGAGACCGGAGCAGCGTCGGCAGCGGCCGAACGGGCTGCCCGCACACAGCGCGGCGTAACCGAGCGTGACGGTGAGCCAGAGGGCGATAGCGAGCAGGGCAGGGGGCATCAGAAGCCCTTCCAGGGGGAATTCCGAGGTTTGCGCAGGTGGGCCGCTAACGGCTAGCGGCCTGATCAAGTCCGGTTCAGGGCGCTAGCGGAGGGTCTAGCGCTAGAGGTGCGACCGTCTAGCGCTAGACGCATTCCGGGGTCAGCCTGCGGCCCGTTTCTGGTCGCGCTGCGTGATGGCCTGGATGATGTGCGCCCGGGTGAAGCCGGTGCGGTTGACGGTCTTGCCGTTGACGCGGCGGCCCACCTGTCCGGTGCTGATGCCGTACGGCTTGAGCGCGGTGGTGAGCTGTGCGGCCTTCTCCGCCGGTTCCAGGTCGGCCCATGGCCCGTAGACCTCGGGGCGTAGTTCGGCGAGCAGATCGACCGTGGTGTCGTTCCACGGCCGGGGTGTCTTCTCGTGCACCACGGCCAGGATGTCGGCGAGCAGGTCATAGGCTGCGCGCGCGTCCGCCTGCGGTTCTTCCCCCAGCGCGTACCCGGACAGCGTTCCCGCCCGTTCGCGGGCTTTGCGGGCGCGGGCACCGATGGCTTCGGCGGCCGGGGCGTCCACATACACCGCGCCGGCGATGCGAGCGTCCGCGCCTTCACCGACGAAGTAGTGGATGCCTTTGTCGGCCCAGGAGAACATCGTGGCCCGCACGCCGCGCTTGTAGGCGGACGTGCCCAGCACCATGTCGTTCTCCAGCTGGCCCATGACCTTCAGACAGAACCGTGCCGAGGCGTTCGCGCTGATGCCCGTGGGTAGTGCCTTGGCGTCGGGGCGCTGCGTGGCCAGCAGCAGCACAATCCCGGTCGCAGGCCCCCGCTTGACGAGGTCGGTGCAGATCTCTTCGAGTTCCTTGCCGTACTTGTCGTGCTCGAACCAGACCTGACACTCGTCCGCCCCGATCACGATCGGGTGCAGACCGAGCGACTTCATGTTCGCCAGATCCGACGTGACTTTGGACTCGGGGCAGATGTCCCGGGGCAGCGAACGGATCATCTTCGCGCGCCGGCGCAGTTCCTCGCGCAGCGCACGCAGGTCCCGCACCGCGTACTCGATGTCCTCTTCCTCATCCCCGGCGCGGTGCCGGTGGCTCACCGCGTTGCCGACCGGGTCCAGGTCGCCGGTGCCCTTGAGGTCGTAGGTGTGCAGCTCCGCCCGCGGGTCCAGGGCCGCGATGAGCAGCAGCAGGCGCAAAAGGAAAGTCTTACCCATGCGGGGGATGGCGCCGATGACGGCCGCGATGTACATAAGCGTGATCTCCACCCAGCGTCCGCGCTGGTCGGTGCCGAACGCGACCGGCTTGAACAGGTCCACCGAACCGGTCTTGAGCAGCGGCCAGGCGGGCTTCTTGGCCGTGGACATGTCCTGGTCGCCGACCCACAGCACCAGCCGCCCGGTGTGCTCGTCGGCGACGGCCTCCGGCCACACGCAGCCCAGCGGCCGGCGCAGGCCGGACGCGAGGCGTTCACGGCGCTCGATCACGTCGGTCACGGTCACGCCGTACGGGAGGTTGCCCTCCGCGCGCCAGCCGGGCCCGTCCCTGGTGATCGGGGCAGTGAACTCGAACCCGTCGCGGCCCTTGGCCTGCGCCTGACTGATGGCCGGGATGCCCAGCGCCCCCAACGCCCGCAGGACGATGTCACTGGTGAGTTTGGTGGTCTTGGGCAGCTCCACCGCCCGGTGGATGACCGGGTCGTCGGCCCGGCTGCCGGCCGCTCCCAGCGCCATCGTCACCGCGCCGATGGTCAGGGCCAGCAGCCAGCCCGGGGCGAGCACGTACAGGGCCAGGGCCGCCCCCAGCCCGGTGAACAGTCCCAGTACGGCGGCCAGGGTGCGCAGCCGTACCCGGCCGTCGCGCTGGCGGGAGAGCTTGAGGTATTCGGCGGCATCCTCGCGGCGCACCGCGGCCAGCCGTACGGGCTCGCCCTCGCGGTCGGCCATCCACCGCAGCGTGCCGCCGACGAAGCGGGCCGTACCGACCGGGGCCTGCAAGGCCAGGCGGGCGGCGTAGACCGGGGCGCGCAGCGCGTGGTACCCGGTGGCGTGCGTGTAGTGCCGGGCCACCCAGGCGGCGGCGGTCTTCAGCTCCGCCACTGACCGCAGCCATTCCGGGATGACCGAGCGGCGCCGGGCCGCGGCCAGGCGCCCGAGGTAGCCGGGCCCGGCCGCGGCCAGTGTCGGCTGGTCGACCTGGACCGGGGGCGCCGCGGGGTCCTGCGGCCCCTCCGGCCGGGGCTCCGGAGCGGGGGCGCCCGGTTCGGGTGTGATGCGGGCGGACCGGGCCTTGTCCAGGTCGACCACATCGGCGCCCGGTTCGGTGCTCATTTCGGCTTCGAGCCGGTTGAACAGCTCGGAGTCGTCGTCGGGGTGCTTCACTGAGAGTCCCTTCTCCTGCGGGGGATGGGACCCGGGACGGCCGGTGTGCTTGCCGGCAGGCGGCCGTCCCGGGGCGCTACTTGGATCGGGCGTTCTGTTCTGCGCGCTTGCGGGCGCCGTCCAGGACGCGGTCGAACTTGCGCTGCAAGTCGCTCTGGTCCACGTCCGGTCCGGCCAGCTCCCGCTTGCACATGCGGGCCCCCAACCAGGCCAGGTGGGCCTTTTCAGCCGCAGTCAGCGGCAGGGTGCCGCTCACGCGCGCCAGACCCGGGAGCTGGTGACGCGGCTGCCGCCGGGCTCCTCGGCGAGCGCGGCCCGCTCGGCGCCGTCCAGCACCTGCTGGC
The DNA here is from genome assembly GCF_003865155.1 of Streptomyces paromomycinus. NCBI lineage: Bacteria > Bacillati > Actinomycetota > Actinomycetes > Kitasatosporales > Streptomycetaceae > Streptomyces > Streptomyces paromomycinus. The sequence goes on from NZ_BHZD01000001.1 coordinate 6,372,528, forward strand.
CGCTCTCGTCGTCCGGGCCGTACCCGACGCCGTAGTACGTGACGAGTTCACCGTCGGCCGTTTCGAGGTTCACCACGGCCTGGAAGTGGGTGTTCGGCGTGACGCTCGTCATCCCCACCGGCCGCGCTCTACGAGCTGGACGCTTTCGATCGCCCGGCCGGCGCACCGCTCGTCGGTGCTGTCCTCGATCGGCCGGCCGTCGCGCTGTGCGCTGGTGCCGTTCTCGATGTGCTGCTCGATGACCTCTCGCGCCTGTGCCTCGTTCCGTGTGCCGGATGTGCGGATCACGTCGCCGTTGTCCAAGGTCACCGCGTATTTGTTGACGCGCATGGTCGGCCGCTCCTTCGAGTCGGCGCCGGTCGGCTGACCGGCGTCCTCCTCACCGCCCGTACGAGACGGACGGATCGGGGGCAGCCGGTCAGCCGCGGCGCCACCACGAGACGCCCCGGGCGGCGTCGGCGGCTTCGGCGTTCAGCTCACGGAAGGTGTCGGTCTCCTCGTGGACACCGGCCGCCTTCTCGGCCCGCTGGTTCTCGCGCAGGGCCGCCTTCGCGGCCTTGTGGCGGGACACTGCTTCGGTGTTGTCGCTGCTCTTGCGTGCGAACATGTCGTCCTCCTGCGGCGTCCGGGGCGGTCCCGGCTCCCCTTGCCGCCCCGGCCGGGCCGGGGCGACGCGGGCAGCCGTCCGCCGTCAGCGGCGGGCCGCGGGCTTGCCGTCCGGGGCGGGCGGGGAGACGGCGCGCACGACGCTGACCACGCCCCACACGCCGACCGCGACGATCAGCCCGCCGATGACGAGGATCGTGGCGACCGAGACGGCGGCGGTGGCCAGCAGCGGCCCGAAGCACACCCCCGCGGCCACCGCCCCGGCCCCGGCCCCCGCACCGAGCGCGACGCGCTGAACAGTGCGGTCCGGCGGCGCCTGATGGATGTGCTGGACGATGACCCGGGGCCCGCCCGTATCGGCGGTCGGCAGGGGTTCGGGCCGGTAGACGACCTCCCCGTGCCCGGCCCGGGGCACAGGGAGCTGGTTGTCGAACTGGAAACGGCGGGGCGGAGACATGAAGCTCCTTACAACAAGGGGGAGGGGGAAGACCCGTCGGCCGGGCGGCGCACCGCCCGGCCGGTTACAGGTCGAACAGCCCGTCCTGCGCGGCGGCGGCCGTGCGGGCGGCCTTGCGGGCCGCGGCGCGGGCGGCGGTGTAGCAGTCGGGGCACCAGGCCCGCAGCTCCGTGACCGCGGCCCGGCATGCCAGGGTGTCGCTGGCGGTCAGGTCGGCGGGCACGGCCAGCAGGTGGACGGGCCCGCGGTGCTTGCTGGCGTACTGGTCGTGCTCGCGCGGGCAGCGGCCCCCGGCCTTGACGTGCCGACTACCGCACTGGCCGGTGCACTGGCAGCGAAAACCCGCCGCTTCCATGGCCGGGCGCCACAGCGCGGCGTAGACGATCGGCTCACTCACACCGCCACCCCCGCCAGGGCATCGGGGTCTTCGCTGCGGCAGGTCCACGGCGAACACCCCACCGGCCCGTCTTCGTCGGCCTGGTCGGCGAGCAGATCCAGCAGCGAGCCCTGGCGCTGCTTCCACTCGTGCGCGCTGACCCGGTCGATCGGCGCGCGGTCCAGCGGCAGGCACGAGCGGTGCAGATACGCCTGACCGAGCAGTGGGGAGCCGGCCGCGGTGCCGCGCCGGTTGCCCTGGCGGATGGCGTGGTCGAAGGCGACCGCGTCCGCCCACTCCTCCGGCTGGTGGTCGCGCATGTGGCGCCACTGGGCATCGGAGTGGAACGGACACCCGATGCACGCCGACTTCGGGGTGTGCGTCCAGCCGTGGCGGGCCAGAAAGCGCAGGCAGTCGGCCCGTGTCCAGTCGAGTTCGAGCAGCGGATGCCGGTTGACGGCATAGCGGATACCCGAATCCTTGGCCCGGGTGAACTCATCACGACTGATGCCGATCCACTGCTCGGCGAAGACCCCGGCCGGCACGCGCTGCCGGCCGGGACAGCCAAGCAGGTCCCGGACCTTCTTCTTGATTCTTTTGAGTTTGTACTCGTCGGTGCACTGGCGACGGATCATGCCGACCGTGCCGTCCGGGTTGCGGACGAACAGCGGCATGGAGGCGAACCGGTGCGCCGGATCGAGCGCGTCGGCGCGGATGCTGCCGCCGCCGGTCCGCAGGATCGGGATGCCCGCCGGGGCGGCCACCTCGCGCTCCAGCCGATCGAGATGGGCATAGACCGCAGCCGGCTCCCAGCGAGTATCGGCGAACACCGCCGCGTCCAGGCGCGGCAAGCGTCCCTGGACGGACAGCAGCAGCAGAGTGGTGGACTGCACTCCGGCGCCCAGGGACAGGACACGCAAAGCCGGCGGCGTCATGCTGCTGCCCGCCTTGTGCCCTCGGGTCGCTGGTGGTCGGTGTGCGCGGCGGCGCGCGGCGGGCGCGCGGCAAGCTGCGCGGCGCGCGCGGCACGGAAGTCGCGCAGCCAGTTGCGGGCGTTGCCCACGTCCACGCCGAACCGCTCCGCCAGTTCTCCGGCGGCCGGCTCCTGCTGCCCCTGGGAGACCTCCAGGGTGTGCAAGTAGTAGCGCCAACCGGCTTCCTTGGCCTCCGAGCGGTACGCCGGTCCCTCGCCCGTCAGTGCCGCGTCGGGCGCCTGCGGGTCGAGGGCGGCCAGGTCGCCGCGCAGTCGGTCACGCACCAGCGTGGCCTCCTGCACTTGCGCCTTGAGCTGCTGCAACGCCCCCTCGTACTGCTGAAGCCGGCCGCGCTCCTTGTCGGTGCGGCCGGTCAGTTCGTCCAGGGCGCGCTGCTGCTCACCGGCTGCCGCCCGGACCTCCGCCAGCGCCTGGTCGGCGTCGCGGCGGGTGCGGTCGGCCTCCGTGCGCGCGGCGTCCACGAGGGCCGCCGCGCGCTGCCGCGCGGCGTCGATGTCCTGCCGCGCGTCTGCCGCGCGCTGCCGCGCGTCCTCGGTCTGCTCGCTGATGTCCTCCTGTTCCTTAAGCAGCTTGCGCCGCGCGTCTTCCACGCGCGCCAGCTCCTGGCGCGCGGCGGACAGTTCCTCTTCCGCGCGCTGCCGCGCGGCGTCGGCCTCCTGCCGCTCGCTTTCCGCGCGCACCCGCGCGGCATCCGCGCGCTGCCGCGCGTCCTCGGCTTCCCGCGCGGCCGCCGATGCGGTGATGCGGTCGGCGGCCGGTGTGACGGCCAGGCCCTCGAACGTCGCCACCACCTTCGGGGTGTCGGTGTAGTCGAGCAGCGCCACCTCCGCCGCGCGGGTCAAGGTGGTCATTCGCTGGGCCAGGGCCAGGCTCTGACGGGTGTCGGTGCCCACGTCCGCCCTATCCAGCGCGGTCTGGGCCCGGCGGCGCAGCCGCTCGGTGCGCCGGCCGGACCGCCGCAGTGCCCGCGGACTGCTGGTCACCGCCGGCGCCGGGTTCTCCAGGGCCAGGCGCAGGCGGTAGACGCGCTGTGCGGCCCGCTGGGCCTGCGCGGCGCGGGTGATGGCCGACGACGACGAGCGGGCGTCCAGCCCGAGCAGAGCGAAAACCGCCGCCCAGGCGTGCTGCCACAACAGGGCCAGCAGCCGGGCCGGACCCGGACGCGCGTCGTCGTCCTCATCGGCGTGGACGGCGTGCAGCTTGCTGCGCAGTTGCAGCTCGATCAGCCACGCGGCCAGGGCCGGTACCGCCGCCAGCACCGGCTTGGCCCACCAGGACGCAGCGTGCACGGCGTTCATCGCGCCGGAGAAGCCCACCAGGGTCCAGGCGGTGCGGTGCATCAGTCGCAGCTCCCGCGTCCACCCGACCTCCGGGTCGGCGGCGCGGTAGAGCATCACCAGCAGCACCATCTCCGCCGCGTCGAAGACGCAGATGAACGCCGCGGCCAGCAGTTCCGGCAGGTGCACGGTCTCGATGGCGAAACCCCACAGGCCATACACGCTCACCGCAACGCCCCCGAGGGCCACGACGGCCTGAGGGCCGATGCCGGCCAGCCACACCGACCGGTGCAGCCGCCACGCCACCAGCGCGACCGCGGCGAGCGCGGCCACGGCCAGCGGCAGCAGTAGCCACGGGGAACCGCCGGTCATGCCCGGCCAGGACGCAAACACGTCGGGAATCACGCGGCATCACGGCGCGCCGCGCCCTGCTCCTGCTCGTGGACCACGGCCACGGCCTCCACCCGCCAGGCGATCTCGGCGGGCGGCAGGCCCGAAGGGCCCCACCCAGTACGCGGCGCGCCGCAGACGACCGCGTGCGCCTTGGCGGCCTCCTGCGTGGGGTGCAAGCTGTGCGGCTCCCCGAAGTGGCGCAGCAGGTACAGCCACGCCGGCGCCGGGCGGGCGGCGGTGAGCCGCTGTTCCAGCTCGGCGACACAGGCCCGCAGACGCCCGGCGACCGTGCCCGGATGGTGCTCCGGACAGGGGCCGTCGTCCGCCGGCCGGTCGCAGTCGGCGCAGCACTCCCCGGCGGGAGGCTCCCCGTCCCAGTAGGTGCGTGCCTCCTTGTGGTACCGGTGCATCCACCGGTGCCGGTCCTGTGCCAGGCGGCCGGCCTCCTCTTCCAGCTCACCGATGCGCTGCTGCTGACGGGCGATGACCAGCAGCGCGGCCACCGCCGCCCGCCTCAGCCGCTCGGTCTCCTCGGTGGCCGCGAGCGCAGCCCGTTCGGCGCCCTCGCGCTGTTCGGCCATCTCCAGCACGCACTGGATATGGTCGGCCCACTGCACGTCCAGCGCTTTCAGCAACTCCTGGACGCGGCTGCGAGCGGCGTCGAGGTCGGTATGCAGCGCGGCGAGACGGGCCGCCCCCACGATACGGATCATGATGCGGCCCCTTCCAGGGCTGAGGCGGGCGCCGGGGCGTCCACCTCGGGATGAGTGAAACGGACCGGCATGCCCAGCTCACGGGCATAGGCAATTTCGGCGCGGGTGCTGTCGCCGATGTAGTCGCCGACCACCAGCACCTCGTCCGCAAGGCGGATCTTCGCGCGGTGCAGCGCGTCCAGGTCGGTTTTGACCGCGACGGCGTCCGCGTAGCCCTGACGCGGACGCTTCATGTCCACATCCGGGCGCACGACGATCCGGCCGCGCAAGGTCTCCGACCACGCCGCGGCGGCCATCCGCTCCCAGAAGCGGGTGCTGCCGCAGAGCACGACGACCGGCGGAATCCCCAGACGCTCCTTCGCGGCGGCCATCGACGGCGCGGCGCTCACGTCGGTGCGGGTGTAGTCCAGCGGGCCGTCCAGCGGGTGCCGCTGTTCGGCAAGAGCGCCGGCGCGGTAGACGCGCGGGTGCAGGCGGCGGTAGAGGCGGTGCCGCAGCCGGGCGTGCGGACGGCGCTTCATGACACGCCCCCCGCGGTGAGGGCGGCGGCCACAACCAGCAGCAGACCGCCGACGAGGGTCAGGTCGATGGCGCGCCTCAAGCGGCCGTACTTGGTCACCGCGATGCGCGACAGGACCCGGACGTGCTGCGCCCGGTCGCCGATCAGCAGGTCGTCGCGGATCTCGGCGCCGGTCATCGTGGCCCAGCGCGGAAATCCGCACGGGCGGGCGCCGCCGAGGTTGGGGCGGGCCGTCATCAGCAGCAGGGCGACGGCGGCCAGCAGGGCCGCGATGCCCAGTGCGGCGATCAGACGCGCCGCCAGCGGCACCCGCAGGGCCGTCGCGGCCGTAGCCGTGCCGGCCAGGACCGCGCCCTCAAAGGCGATCAGCAGGGCAACTTTGGTGTCGGTGCGCGCGATCTCGGCCTTCACTTCGGCGTGCGCGGCGCTCAGTGCCTCAGGCAGGGTGGTCATGCCCCCACCTCCGGCACGGTCTCGGTGGTGCGGTTGGCCAGGTCCCGGCGGGCGGCCAGCAGCCGGCGCCGGGCGCGGCGCAGGCGCTGTTCGTCCAGCAGGGTCGGGGTGCGGTCCAGGACGGCAATCTCCGCGTCCAGCAGGTCCCGTTCCGCGAGGATGACGGGCATCTCCTGCTCGATGGCGTCCAGGTCCGCCGCCGTCGGTCCCTGCATCGGGTCCCCGACGGCGGCCAGCATTCGTACAGTGGCCATGGGTCGTGTGTCCTCTCAGACGGAACGGCCCAGAGAGCAGCCCCGGGGGGTGCGTCCCCCGGGGCTGCGGCCGTTCGTGAAGGGCGCGGCCGGACGGCCGGCGCCGGTGCGGGACAAGAGCAGCCGGTCAGGACTGCGCCGGCCGGGGCAGGGCCCGGCACTGCTCGGCGTGCTGCTGGGCCCACGTGCGCGACTCCCGCTCGAAATCGTCCGTGGGGTCGGTGGCGTGGATCTCGTCCCGCCAGCAGCCCGAGCAACGACCAAGGACATCGGCCGGGTCAGGGACGGACCAGGTGTCGTACCGCTTGATCAGGTCCACGGTGGCCCCGGCGACGGTGAGGTACCGGGCGAAGACGCCCTCAGGCCAGCCGGCGGCACCAGCCGGGCGGCCGGTGCCGGAAGGGGCCAGGCGGGCGACCGCGATGATGTCGGCGTGGTCGAACGCAAGCTGCGGCAGGCCGTCGAGCGGCCACCACCGGGCGTCGCGGGCGTCGTCCCCGGCCGTGACGGGCGTCCTCGCGGGCACCCGGGTCAGGTACACGTCCGTGGCGTACCAGCCGCGCGGGTCGCGGTCCCGCCCGGCCCACGTTCCCACCGGGCTCAAGTCCCCGGAGGCCACGCGGACGCCGGTTTCTTCTTCCAGCTCCCGCGCGGCGGCCTCGCGGCTGTGCTCCCCCGCATCGACGTGACCGCCGGGCAGGGCCCACTGACCCTCAAACGGTGGCCAGTCACGCTCGATCAGGAGAACGTGGTGGTCCTGCGTCACGGCCACCACGTCGGCGGTGTAGTGCACGGTCTGGGTCATGACGGCTCCCTCCGGAGCCGGGCGCGTCCCGGCTCCCCTCACCGCCGGTATGCGACCGGCGGATCGGGCAGCCGACGGCCCCGGGCAGACACCCCGGGGCCACGGCCGTTCATGAAGGCTGGGGCTGGTCAGCGACGGCTGTCGTCGTCCCGGTCCTCGTACGTGGTGGTCGTGACCGTCACGCCGTCCTGTGTGCTGGTCGTGGTGGTGACCTTCACCTGATCGGCGTTCTCAGGCTCGGGCGTCGAGACCTCACCGTCGGAAAACCCGAACGTGCTGCCGGGGCGGAAGTTGATCGCCATTACTGTCTCCTGTCGAGAGTCCTGATCTGGCGGAGCACGGAAAGCTCCCCTCACCGCCCGCACGGGACGGGCGGATCGGGCAGCCGACGGTCCCGGCCGAAGAGGCCAGGGCCGCCGCACCGCATCAGGCGTTGAAGGTGAGCCCGCCGCGGTTGCCGCCGGTGATGTGCACGCCGTCCACCCCGTCCTCTCGGACGCTGGTGTCGGTGTAGGTGGCGCCGGTGCGGGTGTTCTCGTGCGTGTCGCCGTCGCCGGTGTGCACCGCTCCGGCGCCGCCGTCGGTGAAGGTGCCGATCTCCCCGGCCTGGAACACCGTGCCGCGGTTCTCGGCACCACCGTTGATCTCGTTGCGTACGCGCTTGCCCATGAAGACTCCTGCGGTTCGTCGCAGCCTGACCATCCGGCCACCGCACCCCGCACCCGGAACGGATGCGGAGCACGGTGGCGGGAGGTCAGCGGCGTACGACCGGGGCGCCGATGTCGCGGTGACGGACGAGGACGCTGTAGCCGTCCTGGCCCAGCCGGTCGGCCAGCGCCATGGCCACAGCAGGCGCCCGGTGCCGGCCTCCCGCGCAGCCGGTGGCGACCAGCACCGTCCCGGCGCTGGGCCCGGAGGCGAACGCGCCGACCGTACGGGCCGCCGCCTCCACCAGGGCGCTGATGCCCGCCGTGGCGGCCACGGCGCGACGGACCGGCTCGTCATGAGCGGTCATGTAGCGCAGCTGCGGCGAGACGTGCGGGTCACGGAAGTGGTGGCGCAGGTCCAGCGTCAGGTGTGCCGACGGCGGCTCTGCGTGCAGGTAGCCGAACGAGGTGATCTCAACGGCGGGCAGCACGGCGCGGTCGCTCACGACGCCTCCCGGGGCACGATCTTGAAGGTGTCGCCGTGCGCGGAGTACACGACGTGCACGTCCTCACCCGCGGCACGCAGGACTTCCGCCGCGGCGTCCAGGACGGGAAGGGAACGGGTGCTGCCCGCGGGCAGTTCGCGCGGCAGAGAAAGCTGAGGGGACATGATCACTCCTCTTCAGAGAGGTCGGCGCGGGGACAGCCGGAAGGCCGGGCCGCGGCCTGCTGCGGCGTCCAGGGCAGCGACAGCTCGTCGTCGCCTCTCGACCTTTCGAGGTGATGAGGTTCAGGGAGCCGCCGACACTCGCGGCGTACTCGGCGGCGCGGGTCATCGTCGCGCCGGTCACCGCCGGGTCCTCGGTGGCGTCGGCCACGTGCACGGCCGGGATCACCAGGACGTGCCCGGGGGTGACCGGGCCCAGCGGCACGATCGCCAGCGCGTCGTTCCAGCGGGCCACTACCGTGGCCGGCGCCGCACCGGCGACGATGCGGCAGAACACGCAGGTGGAGCACTTCGACATGCGGAATCTCCCGTGAAGCCAGGAGCGACACCGGGGCGGCTCCCCTCGCTCCGCCCGTACGCGACGGGCGGAGGAGGCAACCGGGCAGCGCCAGGTCCGGCCTAGCGGTTGAAGGTGTGGCTGACGTTGGTGTGCGTGTGGTCACCGTTGATGACGGTGGTGCCGTCGCCGTGCACCTCCGTGCTCGTGGCCCGGCCGCCGTCACCGAGGTGCGTCGCACCGGTGACGGCCCCGACCTGCGTCAGCGTGTCGGCCTCAACGTCGGCGGCCTCGTTGCGGTTGTCGCGGTTCGTCGCCATGACGGCTCCTTCGTGGTGGCGGCCGGGCGGTCCGGCCGCCGCACCCCGCACCCGGCGCAGGTGCGGAGCACGGCGGGCGGGCCGCTCAGACGCCGTTGATGCACCGCGCCGCGGCGGCCACGAACGCGGCGTGCGCGGTGCGGGCGGCGCTGCGGCTGTGCAGCACGCCAGCGACCAGGGCACCGCCAAGGGTGCCCAGCACAGCGATGATGCTGGTGATCGTGGATTCCATCAGGGTCCTCACAAGGTCCAGGTCAGTGGAGTACGAGCGATCACGACCCCCGCCGCCCGGCGTCGCCTGCGTGGCGGCCGGACAGCGGGGACCGTGAGCACTGGTGCTCAACCGCGCGGAAAGTTGGAGTGCGCGGTGGTGACGCGGTGGGCGTAGCCGGCGCCGTGCCGGTCCAGCACGGGCGGCGCCCCAAGCGGTCGTTGCATCGGAAACCTCCTGCTCGGAGGGGTAAGGGGCAGGCTTCACCGGAGCGCCGTTGCCACGGCGGCCCGGTCCCGAGCCTGAGTCGGTGCGTCATCGTCACTGCTCTGACGCCAGCAGGGCGGCTGCACGTGCGCTCCGCGATCATGCAGAGCTGGTGCAGGTGGCATGTCGTGCCGCCGACGGCATCACCCGGCCGACTCGGGGGCGGTCTTCTCATCCCGCCACGTGCGTTGGGGCCCCGCTGTCCTTCTCCGTAGCTGTCACCGGCCAGCGCCTGCCAAGCGCGTCGGAGAGGAACGACGTTCATCGCAGCGGTTTGCCCCCGGGCCCTCGCCCTAGACACCTACCGCGACCGCCGCTCCCGCGTCAGTCCCGCACGATCACTGTTCAGTTCTCAAGCAACGACCACTTCCTTCAGACCCGTTTCACGGGGTCCTCCGGGCGGAGTTTGCGCAGGTCAAGCAGCACCCTTCCGCCCCCTGCTACCGGGGCGTCCGGGTCATGAGATACATGTAATACCTGTCTCGCTTCCTCGTCAAGGGGGAGCGTTCGAGGGGTTCTCGGTGGGCGGGCGCCGCCTCGGCTCGGCGGCATGTCTCAGCTTGGCCGCGAAGCGGAGGACGTTGGACCCCGTGCATGTACGACTTGCCCGCAACTCGCTAGGGTCGAAGTCGTCCCAGGACGTCCCAGACGGGAGTAGTCGCATGGCGAACGAGAGGCTTCGTGGGGCGATCACGGCGGCCGGCCTCAAGTTGGAGCAGGTGGCAGAGCGTCTGGGGGTCTCGCCGAAGACCGTTGAGCGCTGGATTTCCGATCCCAAACGCAAGCCGTATCGGCGGTTTCAGTACGCCGTGGCCTCAATGCTCCACCGCGAGGTCTCGTATCTGTGGCCGGACGAACGAACTTCCGAAGAGGTCACAGCGTCCAGCGACTCAGAACTGGTGAAGCTCTACCCTCACCGAAACGTCGTCCCTCAAGACGCATGGCTGAAGCTGTACGCCGGCGCGACGACGCACTTCGACGTGCTGGTGTACTCCGGGTTTTGGCTTACGGAGGACCCTCGATTTCACCGCCTAGTGCGCGAAAAGTCGGCCGCTGGTGTGCCAGTTCGCTTCATGCTTGGCGATCCGGCCAGTGAAGCCGTCGCCGTGCGGGGTCAAGATGAAGGTATCGGACTGGCGATGGCGGGGAAGGTGCGCAATGCGCTACTGAATTATGGTCCCTTATTTCAACTCCAAGGAGTGGAGTTCAGGGTCCATGCCACGACGCTCTACAACTCGATTTATCGATCCGATGACGAGATGTTGGCGAACGGGCACGTTTATGGTGTGGGTGCCTACATGGCGCCCGTGCTGCACATTCAACGCGTCCCTGGTGGCGAGATCTTCGATACGTACGCGGAAAGCCTGGAACGTGTCTGGGACGGTGCCCGCAGGATCGCGTCACCCACTGATTGTGAAGGTGCCTACAAATGAGTCGAGTCGACTACTACCGCGACCCTGCCGCGCCGAAAGCTAACTCGGTCGTCCCGTCCGTGACCGCCGTGGTCAGGGACGGGAGCGGGAACCTCCTACTTATCCACAAGACTGATAACGATCTGTGGGCCCTGCCTGGTGGTGGTCACGAGGTAGGCGAAGACATCTCGCAAACGGTCGTGCGGGAAGTCGAAGAAGAGACCGGAATCATGGTGGTCGTAGAAGGTATTGTAGGCACCTACACCGACCCCCGGCACGTTATGAAGTACGACGACGGTGAAGTTCGTCAGCAATTTTCCATCTGTTTCCATGCCCGGCCAGTTGGCGGGCGTCTTCGGACCAGCACGGAATCTAAAGAGGTCCGTTGGGTCTCGCCAACGGACCTCGAAAAGCTAGACATTCACCCGTCGATGCGACTTCGTATCTCTCACGGGCTAGATGCATCACGTAAGGCGCCCTACATAGGCTGATAGGTTTCCTGAACCGCGCTAATTCGCTCGCTGACGCGTTGGACAGCGGCATGGATCTGAGGTGCGGCGCGTTGGATGAAGCGGCCGACGATCGTGTCCGGTCCGTACCGTCCGACGATTTCGGCCACTCGGTTCTCGGAGGTGGTTGGACTGCCGTCAGGGGTGGTTGTCATGTCGCAAAAGATCATGGCATCCACGAGCGCGGAGTTCTCCTTCTCGAACTCGCGCGCCAAGTCCTGGCGCAGTCCTCTTTCCTCGGCCTCAAGGAGGGCGCAGGAGTGATGCGCAACCAAGCGGATCACTCGCTCATCCATTCCCGTGTGGTCTCGCAGGTAGCGAGCACCGTCCAGGGGGTGAAACCCGGTGGAAGCGACTTGGGGCGAATAGCCGATGTCATGCAATACGGCCGCAGACTCCATCAAGGAAGAGTCCTCTCCGAGGATGGGCCGGAGAGAGCGTGCTCGCTCGGCTACTCCGAGGGAGTGTCGCCAGCGTCGGGGGAGGGAGTCGGCTAGCAGCGCTTCGGCGAGGCTGTACGCCCGCTCTGTGGGGTCCATGCTGTTCAAGGCTACGGCGCCTCCTGGGCGTCGGGGAGGGCGCGCACAATCCGTCCGCGCCCCGGTCCTTTCTCGATAAGTCCCGCTCCCTCCAGTTGTGCGACAGCAGCCCGGACGGCGGTGCGGGACATCCTGAACTGGTCGCACAGCTCTTTCTCGGAAGGGAAGGGGGAGCCAGGTACGGCTTCCTTGGTGCGAAGAAGGTCAGTCATGCGTTCGGCCAAGGGGCGGCGGTCACCTGTCCCTGCCACGAACCAGCCGGCACCCTGAACGGATTCGATCAGACCTTCGCTTTTCAGCGCGTTAAGTGCGCGACCGACGGTAGTCCGTCCTACGCCGTATGTGCGCATGAGGTCGGCCTCAGATGGCAGCGCCTCAGTGATCTTGCCCCTATCGATCTTTTGGCGTAGTGACGCAGCGATCTGCAAGTACGTACCTCGCGGCGTGGCCTGCGGCACGTGACGTTCCCTTCGCCGGCGACATGTTGTGACCCTTCCCAGGGTCCCATGCCCCAACGCGTGGAGACGGAGGAGGGCGCCCTCTTCGCTGGCCGCTCTGCCGCAGGGCAACGGCGGGCTGACCTGGCCCTCTCCACGTCGGCGTCGGGCCGTCTGTGGGCCGTCAGACGGTCGCCGCTGGTCACCAGTGGCAACCAGTGGTCACCACCCCGGGCCCTGACCGGCGGGGCGGCGGCCCAGGTCACGGCCTTCTGGGGTACTCGTTTCCATCGCGGGCTGGCCGTACGGCAAGATGGGGTGTATCTGCCCTCGCGCGGCGGAGCCGCTCATCGGCCCACGCGGCGGAGCCGCATTGACCATGACAGATCCAGACTGCCGGACGGTTTCTCTTGGCTGAGTACATCTACACGATGCGCAAGGCGCGTAAGGCGCACGGCGACAAGGTCATCCTTGACGACGTGACGCTGAACTTCCTGCCGGGCGCGAAGATCGGTGTCGTGGGCCCCAACGGCGCCGGCAAGTCGACGGTGCTGAAGATCATGGCCGGTCTTGAGCAGCCGTCGAACGGCGACGCGTTCCTCTCCCCGGGCTTCTCCGTCGGGATGCTCCTCCAGGAGCCGCCGCTGGACGAGTCCAAGACGGTCCTGGAGAACGTCCAGGACGGCGCCCGCGAGATCATGGACAAGCTCAAGCGCTTCAACGAGGTCGCCGAGCTGATGGCGACCGACTACTCCGACGCGCTGATGGAGGAGATGGGCAAGCTCCAGGAGGACCTGGACCACGCCAACGCGTGGGACCTGGACACCCAGCTGGAGCAGGCCATGGACGCGCTGGGCTGCCCGCCCGGCGACTGGCCGGTCACCAACCTCTCCGGTGGTGAGAAGCGCCGCGTCGCGCTGTGCAAGCTCCTCCTGGAGGCGCCCGACCTGCTGCTCCTCGACGAGCCCACCAACCACCTGGACGCCGAGTCCGTGCAGTGGCTGGAGCAGCACCTCGCCAAGTACGCCGGCACCGTCGTCGCCGTCACCCACGACCGGTACTTCCTCGACAACGTCGCCGAGTGGATCCTGGAGCTCGACCGCGGCCGTGCGCACCCGTACGAGGGCAACTACTCCACCTACCTCGACAAGAAGCAGACCCGCCTGAAGGTCGAGGGCCAGAAGGACGCCAAGCGCGCGAAGCGTCTGAAGGAAGAGCTGGAGTGGGTCCGCTCCAACGCCAAGGGCCGCCAGGCCAAGTCCAAGTCCCGTCTGACCCGTTACGAGGAGATGGCGGCCGAGGCGGAGAAGACCCGGAAGCTGGACTTCGAGGAGATCCAGATCCCGCCGGGCCCGCGTCTGGGCAACATCGTCGTCGAGGTCGAGCACCTCAACAAGGCGTTCGGCGACAAGGTCCTCATCGACGACCTGTCGTTCACCCTCCCGCGCAACGGCATCGTCGGCGTCATCGGCCCGAACGGCGCCGGCAAGACCACCCTGTTCAAGATGATCCAGGGCCTGGAGGAGCCGGACTCCGGCAGCATCAAGGTCGGCGACACGGTCAAGATCTCCTACGTCGACCAGAACCGCGCCAACATCGACCCCAAGAAGACGCTGTGGGCCGTCGTCTCCGACGAGCTGGACTACATCAACGTCGGCCAGGTCGAAATGCCGTCCCGCGCCTATGTGTCGGCGTTCGGCTTCAAGGGCCCGGACCAGCAGAAGCCGGCCGGGGTGCTCTCCGGCGGTGAGCGCAACCGCCTGAACCTGGCGCTCACCCTCAAGCAGGGCGGCAACCTGCTGCTCCTCGACGAGCCGACCAACGACCTCGACGTCGAGACCCTGTCCTCGCTGGAGAACGCGCTGCTGGAGTTCCCCGGCTGTGCCGTGGTCGTCTCCCACGACCGCTGGTTCCTGGACCGCGTCGCCACGCACATCCTGGCGTACGAGGGCGAGTCCAAGTGGTTCTGGTTCGAGGGCAACTTCGAGTCGTACGAGAAGAACAAGGTCGAGCGGCTGGGCCCGGACGCGGCCCGTCCGCACCGCGCCACGTACAAGAAGCTCACCCGGGGCTGAGCCGCGTGCGACACCTGTACTCCTGCCCGCTGCGCTGGTCCGACATGGATGCTTTCGGCCATGTCAACAACGCGGTGTTCATCCGCTACCTGGAAGAGGCGCGGATCGACTTCATGTGGCGGCTGGCGCCGGGCGAGGGCAGCACGTCCTTCTCCGGCGGGTCCGTCGTGGCCCGCCACGAGATCGACTACGTACGGCCGCTGGTGCACCGGCACACGCCGGTGACCGTGGAGTCCTGGGTGACGAAGATAGGCGCCGCGTCGATGACGATCGCCTATGAGATCAAGGACGAGGAGACGGTGTACGTCCGTGCCTCGACCGTCGTCGTCCCGTACGACTTCGGCGCGGAGCGGCCCCGCCGTATCACCGCCGAGGAGAAGTCCTTCCTCAAGGAGTACATGGACGGCGCGGACGACGCGGACGGCGCGGACGGCGCCCAGCAGCAGGAGGGGGCCGTCGCCGCATGACGGCGTTGCGCCTGGCCGATGCCGGGGAGGCGGCGGATCTCGCCGCCTTCCTGGCCCGGCTGATCCACTACGACCGTGCCGCCGCGGTGCGGTTGCAGGCGGGCGGCGGGGTGCTCGCCGTGTTCGGACGCCCGCCGTCGTTCGAGGTACTGGCGATCCGTACGGCGCGCCTGGCACCGGCCGCGTCCCCCGGCCCGCAGCCGGCGACCGCGGCCCACGGCCCGCACACCGGAACGGGAGCCGCTCCCGCCGCCGGCCTCGACCGCACCGTCTCCGCCGGAGACCTGCTCGAAGGCATCGACGAGTCGACGGACAGCCTGACGCTGCCCGCCGCCGTCACCGGCCCGCCGTGGGCCGGCGTCCTGCCGCCGCGCGGCGGCTGGCAGCAGGTCCCGGGGCTGCCCGCACCGCAGGCGCTGGGCAGGACCGTCGCACTCGCCGTCGCCGAGTTCCGCGCCCGGGACGAGGCACTGCCACCGGAACGCCGTACGCGCGCCGAGCGCGACCGCATCGGCCGCGAGATCTGGTCCCGCACCCTGGGCGACACCCACCTGCCGCTGCGCGCCGCGCACGCCGCGCAGTCCCTGGGCTTTCTGCGCCCTGTACGGGCCGAAGCACAGGCCGGCGTCTACGGGCCCGCGAGCGGTGGCCACGGTTCCGTTTCCGGCACCGGCTCTGCGGGATCCGGCGCCGCATTGGCGGAACCGCCGACGCTGACCCTGCTGGCCGCGGGCGGCTGGCTGCGGCTGCGGACGCCGTACGGATCGGTCGCGGTCCGCACGAGCGGGCCGTCGGCGCTCTCGGTGACACCCGCCTGAGGCGTCCGCCGGGAGGCCACGTCAGCGCGGGGCGGACAGGGACCGACTGAGCAGGGACCGAGCGGGCGGGCGAACGTCGGGGCGGCGGGGCCCGCCCTGTGCCCGGCCCCACGCCCGGCCCCGACGCCCTACCCGCGCCGGCCTGAGCCGCTACGGCCTCACTCGGCCGTATTGATCATCGACGCCGCCGCATACGTCATGTAGTTCCACAGCTGCGTCTCGTGCTCGGGGGACAGCTCCAGGGAGTCCACCGCGTCCCGCATGTGCTTGAGCCAGGCGTCGTGGGCGGCGCGGTCCACGGTGAAGGGCGCGTGCCGCATCCGCAGCCGCGGGTGGCCACGGCCGTCGCTGTACGTACGGGGCCCGCCCCAGTACTGCATGAGGAAGAGCGCAAGCCGCTCCTCGGCCGGTCCCAGGTCCTCCTCCGGGTACATCGGCCGCAGCAGCGGGTCCTCGGCCACCCCCTGGTAGAAACGGTGCACCAGGCGGCGGAACGTCGGCTCGCCACCGACCTGCTCGTAAAAAGTCTGTTCCTGAAGCGTGCCGCGCGGAATCTTGTTCACCCGTCCATGGTGTCAGACGACTCGGCGGTGCCGGGCTGCTCGGCCGAGGACCCGCGACGTAGGACAGTGGAGACATGAGCGGTACACCGTCCGGTCCGGAGCCGGACCACGAGCCGACGGCCGCGGCCCGCGCCGAGCTGGTCCGGCAGATCAGAGCGGATGGCCACCTCGGAGACCCGCGCTGGCGGGCCGCCTTCCAAGAGGTCCCGCGGCACCTCTTCGTCCCGTACTACTTCGTGGCCACACCCCGCGGCTACCAACGGCTCTCGGGCTCCGACCCCGACCCCGAGCGGCGGGAACGTTGGCTGGAAGGTGTCTACACCGACGGGGCGCTGGCGACGTACATGCGGGACGGCGAACTGGTGTCCACCAGCAGCCAGCCGTCGCTGATGGCGATGATGCTGGAAGAACTGCACGTCGAGGAGGCAGAGGAGGCGAAGGAGGCCAAGGAGGCGAAGGAGGCCAAGGAGGCCAAGGAGACCGGGGGGCAGCCCCCGGACACCGGCTGCCGCGTCCTGGAGATCGGTACGGGCACCGGCTACAACGCCGCCCTGCTCTCCCACCGGCTGGGCGCGGGGCACGTGACCACCGTCGACCTGGACGAGGAGATCACCGGCCCGGCGCGCGACCGGCTGGCCGCCGCGGGGCACCGTCCCACCGTGGTGACCGGCGACGGCGCCCGGGGCTGCCCGGAACGCGCACCGTACGACCGGATCATCGCCACCTGCGCCCTGCCCGCCGTCCCGTCGGCCTGGATCGCACAGTCCGCCCCCGGAGCCCTGATCCTGGCCCCGCTGGCGACCGGCCTGATCGCGCTCCGCGTGACGGACCCCGAGGCCGTACGGGCGGAGGGCCGCTTCCTGCCCACCCCCGCCTACTTTGTCCCCCTGCGAACCGGCCCCGCCCCCACCGCGCAGCCGCCCCGCCCGGAAGCCCCCGAGCAGCCCGGCCCACCCGCCGAATCCGACGGACACCAGCGAAGTCTGCGCCACCACCTTCCCCGCGAAGCCCTGCGCGACGACCGCTTCCAATTCCTCCGCGCCCTCACCGCCAACACCCTCACACCCGACGAAGCCCACACCCTCTGGCGCCGACAGAACCGCCCCCACCGTGAACGCTTCGGCGTCACCGTGCACGGCGCCTGTCAGTACGCGTGGCTCGATTCCCCGGAGGGCCCGCACCGGTGGGCGCTGCCCGGGAGCTAGCGGGGACGCCGCCCCGTGTCTCGCGAGAACGGTGTCCGACAGCAGGAAGCGCCGGCCACAGTGGGTGCACTGTGGCCGGCGCTTCCTGCCGCTCTCCGGGGCCGCCTGTGGGGGCCGTCGCGCGTCAGGCCCGGCGGACGGTGATGGTGGTCCAGGCGCCCACGTGGATGCGGTCGCCCTCATGGAGGGGGGTCGGTACGTAGGGCTGGATCGGGTCTTCGGCGAGGTTGACGGTGGTGCCGTTGGTGGAGTTCTGGTCGACCACGGCCCAGCTGCCGTCGGGCTGCTGGACCAGGAGAGCGTGCTGGTGCGAGACGCCCGGGTCCTCCGGGGGGCGGCCCAGGTCGATGTCCGGGGACTCGCCCGTGCTGTGCCGGCGGCGGCCGATGGCGATCTGGGTGCCGGTGAGCGGGACCTGCTGCTCGGGGGAGTAGGCGGGCAGGTTCAGGCCGGCCGCCTCCGGGCCGCTGCGGCCCATCATCGCCATGAAGTACTCGCGGTCGGGGGCGATCGCCACGACCCAGCCGTCACCGACGACCGGCGGCGGCCCGGGCGGGGCGGCGGGCCCCGGTGCGGGCTGGTTCCACTGCTGGTCGGGCTGCGGTTGCTGGTGCGCGTCCGGCTGCTGCGGCGGCCGGCCGAAGGGGCCGGGCTGCTGCTGCGGTTCGAACGGGGCCTGCGGCGGCGCCTGTTGGGCGGCCTGCGGGTCGTAGGGGGCCTGCGACGGCTGTTGCTGCGGAGGCTGCTGGGGCTCGTACGGGCCCTGGTGCGGGGGCGGGAAGCCGTAGCCGCCGCCCTGACTGCTCTGGCCGCCCTGGCTGCCCTGGCTGCCTTGGCCGTGGTCCGGGCTGCCCTGCGGGCCCGGCTGCGCGGGCGGCGGGGGCGGGGACTGGGGAGAGGACTGGGAGTTGGGGGGAGGCAGCGGCCAGTCGTCGTCGGCTGCCCGGGGCGGGCGCGTCGGGCCGGGCTGGCCGGTGGGGGCTCCCTGAGGGCCCGGCTGGCCGGTGGGTGCGGGGGCGCCGAACGGGGCGGGCTGGTCCGGCGAACCGAACTGGCCCGACTGGCCGGGCCCGCCGAAGGGGGCGGGCTGCTCGGGCGAGCCGAACTGGCCGGACTGGTCCGGGGAGAGCGGTTCGGCGGGGCGGTTGATCTGCGACGGGCGGGAGCCCTGGTACTCGTACTGCTGCGGCGGAGTGGGCGGGCCCTGGTGCGGCGGCGGGAAGCCGTAGCCGCCCTGGGAGCCCGGGCCGCCCTGCGGGGCGGGGGGCGGCGGGGCGTACGAGGTGGCCGAGTGCGTCAGGAAGTTGTAGCGGCACTCCTCGCAGAACGGGGCCATCGCCTCGCGTGGCGTACGGCACTGGGGGCACAGTTCCGGCTGGCCGCCCGGCTGACCACCTGGCTGGCCGCCCGGCTGAGGCTGCTGGCCGGGGCCGAAGCCTTGCTGGGGAGGGGGGCCGGGGGTGTTCGGGCCGGGAGGAGGGGTTGCCGGGGTCGGTGCCTGGACCGGGGGCGGGAAGCCGTAGCCGCCTTGGGAGCCAGGGTTGCCCTGACCGCCCTGACCGCCGTGGGAGCTCTGGCTGCCGTGCGGGCCGGGGGCGGGAGCCGGGCCGGGGCCCTGGCCCATCGGGCCCTGCGGTGCGGGCGCGGGCGGGGCCTGAGCGGGCGGAGCCTGCTGAAGCGGGGGCTGGTGGGCCGGGGCCTGGTGCGGTGGCGGGGTCTGCTGCGGTGAAGTGGCCTGGTGCGGCGGCGGGGTCTGCTGAGGCGAAAGGGGCTGCTGAGGCGGCGGGGTCTGGCCGGGGAAGCCCTGCCCGCCCTGGGAAGCGCCGGGAGTGCCGGGAGTGCCGGTGTCACCGGGGGCTCCGGGGCCGCCCTGGGGACCCGGGCCGCCCTGCGGGGCGGGCGGCGGCGGAGTCGGCTGGCCGGCCGGAGGGGTGTTGAGGAATCCCGCGGGCAGGGAGGGCGGCGGGGGAACAGCGCCCGCCATCCGGTGGCCGCACACCTCGCACCAGTCTTCGGCCACCGACTGATGGCCGTTCGGGCAGGTCGGCATGTCGGATCTTCCCCCTCAGTACCGATTGTGTTCGGTAGTACGTCTAGTTTGTTATTTCTTGACGCGAACTGTCTTGGTCGAGCGCGTTTCGAGCGTCATCTCGTCCGCCTCTGTGACCTTCGCCTTCAGTCGCACAGTACCGGTCGCCGCATCGACGACGTCCACCACCTTCGCAAGCAGTTTCGCAGTGTCCTCGTTCCCGGACGCGCTCGCCAGTTGCACGGCCCGGCCCAGCTTCGCCGTGGCGCCGTCCGCATCGCCCGACTTGCGGGCATCCAGTCCCTGCTGGATGACCTGGGCCAGTTCGGCCTGTCCCGTGTAGTGGGCGACGTGGGGGTTGATACTGGTCGAAGCGGTCATGTCGTCCGTCCAGACCGCGCGTACGAGCCCCTGGGCCAGGGTCCGCGTGCCGCCGTCGGGTGCGGGAAGGACGAGCGAGATCCGCGCGGCCAGCATCTCCTGGCCCACCTCGGCGGCCCGGACACGTACGCACACGTGGTAGTCGCGGGACTCGTCGCCCCAGGAACCTGTCGGATAGTCGCCGGTCCGCGGGCCGGATTCGGTACGGCGGCCGGTCAGGTCCTCGACGGCCGGCGCCACCTGCTTCACGAAGGCGACCTGCGCGCCCTGCGGGGTCCACAGCCGCAGGGTGACGTCCGCCACCTCCTTGCCCATCGCGGCCTCCATCATCCGGGTGAAGTCGGCGGCCAGCCCGGCCGGGTCGGCGACGATGTCGGCCGTGCCGAGCAGCGCCGAGGCGACGCCGGTGACCTCCTTGACCTCCCAGTCCGTACCGACGCCGCGGGCGTCGCAGGTGAAGCGGCCGGCGCAGGCGTCCAGGGTGGCGCGCAGTTCCTGGGGCGACTCGTGCTCGTTGCGGCCGTCGGTGAGCAGGATGCCGTGCCGGACGGCGACGTCCGCGTCGGCCAGCAGCCGGTCGGCCAGCCGCAGCCAGGTGCCGATGGCGGTGCCACCGCCGGCGCTCAGCTTGCGCAGCGCCTCCTTGGCCT
Source organism: Streptomyces paromomycinus (assembly GCF_003865155.1). Classification (NCBI taxonomy): domain Bacteria; kingdom Bacillati; phylum Actinomycetota; class Actinomycetes; order Kitasatosporales; family Streptomycetaceae; genus Streptomyces; species Streptomyces paromomycinus. The sequence goes on from NZ_BHZD01000001.1 coordinate 6,392,911, forward strand.
GCGCGCGGGTCGTCGGACCGGCGGTGGCGAGCCGCCCGCCGCCCGGGTAGACCTCGGCGGCCTGGTGCGTACCGGCCACCACGGCGAAGGCGACGCCGTCCCGTACGGTGTCGATCGCGGCGGCCGTCGCGTCGCGCGCGTTGCGCATCTTGGTGGGCGGGTAGTCCATCGAGCCGGAGCAGTCCACCATGATCACGACGGCCGCGTGCGGCACGCCGCTGCGGCCGCGGGCGGTTCCGGCGCCGGTCCCGGTTCCGACCCTGGCCCCTGTCCCGGTTCCGGTTCCGGTTCCGGCGGGGTCCGTGCCGGCCGCGAAGAGCGGCAGCCCGCCGCTGGTGCCGCCCCCGGTGGCGGTGACGGTGACGATGGCGTTCACCTCGCGCCCGCCCTCGGGCAGGTACGCGTTCTGGTACACCTCGGCGGCGAACCGCGGCACGCCGGACTTGAAGAAATTGGCCATCTGTTCCGCTCCTTTGTGCCGCCGTGAGACTCCGCAGCGCAGTCGTCGCGGCGGTGAAGAGACACATGGGCGGGCGGAAGTCCCCGTGATCATCCCCCCGTTGGCGCCTTGCTCCTGCTGGTGACTACGGTCCGGACGGTTCCGGTGGTGCGGTGGTCGGCTGCTGGTACGGGTCAGCCGGGCGGGGCCGGAAGCAGCACGGCTTCCGGCCACCGTGGCCGACGAGGGCGGGCGGCGCGCCCCGGGTGGACGCTCAGGCCGATCCTGCCCGTCCCGGTGGCGCCGGGAACGGCACCACCGCCACTGTTACGTTGTCGTGGCCCCCGCCGGCGAGGGCGTGGGCGACCAGGGTCCGTGCGCTGTGCAGCGGCCGGTCGTGCGCGTCCCCCGGCAGCACCGCGGCCAGTTGCTCCGCGGCCTCGGCGTAGTTCCACAGCCCGTCGGTGCACACCACCACTACACCCGGTCCGTCGGGCTTGAAGGAAGCGGTGTGCGGTTCGAGTTCGTACGCGTCGGCGCCGAGCCAGCCCGTGATGGCGTGCGCCCGGTCGTCCGCGTACGCCTCCGCCTCCGACATCAGGTTGTTGGCGACCATCTGCGCCGCCCAGGAGTCGTCCTCGGTGAGGCGGACGGCGGGCGCGCTGCGGTCGTCGGGGACCCAGTACGCGCGGCTGTCGCCGACCCAGCCGATGACGAGCAGCCCGCCGCCGACCACCGCGCCGACGAAGGTGCAGGCGGGAGCGTTCTGCTGGCGGTAGGGGTCGTGCTGCTGGGCCTGGTTGGGCGCGGCGGCCAGGGCGTTGACGGACTTGGCGGCGGCGAGGATCGCGTCGTGCATGGCCCGCTGCGGGTGCGTACCGCCGGGCAGGGCGGCCAGCAGCGACCGCGCGGCGACCCCGGACGCGGCGGCGGACGCGTCGTCGGGCCGCGAGGCGGAGGAGACGCCGTCGCAGACGATGGCGAGTACGGCGGGCGAGCCGTCCGGCAGCGCTCCTTCGGCGACCGCGAAGAAGTCCTCGTTGCGGTGGTGGCGGTGGCCCCGGTCGGTGACCGCCGCCACGCCCGGCAGTTCCCGCTCCATGTGATCGCGTTCGCGCGGCTGGGCGTGACCGCAGTTCTCGCAGTAACCGTCGCCGGCGACCGTACCCGCGTGGCAGAGCGCGCAGATACGGGTGCCTTGGGCGGGGGTTTGGTGTTCGGGGGAGGAGGGGGTGGGAGTGGCGGGATGAGTGGGAGTTGCGGGAGAGGTGGGAGAGGTGGGAGAGGTGGGAGAGGTGGGGGGGTGGGCTGGTGGTTCTGCCGGTCCGGCGGGGGCCTGCGGGTGGGGCGGGCCTGCCGGGTCGGTCGGGCCTGCCGGGCCGGTTCCCGGGCCGGAGCCGTTTGCGTCCGCGGAGCGGTCCGCTGCCTCGGCGGCGAGATCGTAACCGGCGATACGGGGGTCCGGCGCGCCACCGTGGGAGGCGGCGGCCCGGTGCGCATGACCCTCGTACGGACTACCGGCCGACGGCGGAACGCTCGCCTCCGCATGGGGCGCCCGGGACTGAGCGTCGCCCTGTGCGTGGACTTGCACGCCGACCCCGGCCGGCGCGTGGGCCTGCTGCCCTCCTGGCCCGTAGCCCGGCGAGGCCGGCGGAGGTACGGGGGCGTGCGGGGAGTGTGAGGTGTTCGGGATGTGCGGGGGGTGTGGGGTGCTCGGGATGCGCGGGGGGTGTGGAGTGCGCGGACCGTGGGGGGCCTGCGCCGATCCGTTCGCGTGGGTGGCGCCCGACGCGTACGCGGAGCCGCTGTCGTGCCGGGCTTCCGTGCTGTACGACGGGGCCGGTCCGCCGTACGACGGGGCCGGGACCGGTGCGGCCACCGGTGGCGGGACGGCTGCCGGCGGCGAGACGGACGGCGCCGAGACGGACGGCGCCGACGGCGGTACGGACGACGAGGGCGGCACGGCCGGCGACGCCGGAACCTGCCCCGGAACCTGCCCCGGAGCCCCCGGAGCCCCCGGAGCCCCCGGAGCCCCCGGAGCCCCCGGCCCACCTGGCGTCCCGGGCACCCCCGGCCCCTCTTGCCCCACCACCGCCCCTCCCGCCCCCGGCATCAAGAACGACGCGGGCAGGGCGACGGGCCCCGGCGGGGCGGACCCCGTCCCGGACGCGGGATCTGCCGTGCCGCCCAGCGGGACCGTGGGGCGGTCACCGGACCCGCCCGGCCCGTCGGGTGCCACGACGTCGGCGCCGCAGAATCCGCAGTAGTTGTCCCCCGGTTCGAGCGGCTCGCTGCAGCTCGCACACCGGAACGGCCCTGTCACACCCATGTCACACCCACGTCCTGGGGCGGAAGCGGTTGGCCCGTTCCACCAGCTCGATCCTTTCCTCGCCGCGCTGCGCCAGCCGGGCGAGCAGTCTGAACGACCGCTCCAGGCCGAACCGCAGGCCGCGTTCGTCCAGTGCGCTGCCGAGCAGACCGGGCCGGGCGGCGGCGCCGCCGGAACCGGGGCCGGGGGCCCCGGACGGCAATGTACGCCCCTGCTGCTCGGCACCGCGGCTACCGGAGAGTACCCAGTCGAGGGCACAGCCCAGCACTTCGGTCGTCAGTTGTTCGCGGCGCTCCGCGTCCAGCCCGGAGTCCGCCAGCCGCTCGACCTGCCCGGCCGCCGACCGCAGATCCTCCAGGAGTGCGTCGTGAGCCGGACGTTGCCGCAGCCGGGCCCGGACGGCCGCGATGCGCGCCGCAGTGTAGTGAATGGAGGACTCCGGTACGGATTCCAGGGCGGCCACGGCTCCGGCCCGGTCACCGGCCGCCAGCCGTACCCGGGCCAGCCCGAACGCCGCGCTGACGTAACTGTGGTCGGTGGCCCACACCAGCCGGTAGTACTCCGCCGCGTTGTCCAGCTGCCCCAGCACCTCGGCGCAGACGGCGAGTGCCAGCTTCGGCGCCGGCTCGCCGGGGAAGGCGTCGTACATCGCGTCGAACGACAGGGCCGCCGTCTCGCGGTCGTCGTTCGTCAGCGCCACCAGACCGCGGTACCAGACCACCCGCCAGTCCTCGTCCCAGCCCTGGTCGGGCTCCGTCTCGACGGAGCGCAACTCGCGCAGGGCCGCCGCGCCGTCCCTCAGCTCCAGCTGGGCCCGCAGCCTGCGGAGCCGGGTTTCCATGGTGTCGGCGGGGGCCGCGCGCAGGGCGCCGAGCAACTCGGCGGGGGCGGCGGCCAGCAAACCGGCCAGGAAACCCGCGTTCGGGTCGGCGGGGTCGACGCGCGGTACGGGCAGGGCGAGTACGGCGAGGCCGGTGTCGAGCGGACGGAGAGCGGGCGCGCCGCGCACACCGCCGGGCGTCACGGCCGCCACCCCGGAGGTGCTTCCGGTGGTGCTTCCGGTGGTGCTTCCGGCGGCGGACGTGGTGACGGCGGGCCCGGCCACCGGTCCGGCCACCGATCCTGCGCCGCCGCTCATCGTCCGCGGCCCGGTGGCCGACGTGACTTCGTACGCGACCTGCGCGGGAACAGCGGCCTGCGCGGCTACAGCGGCCTGCGCGGCTACAGCGGCCTGAGAGGCACCGGCCGGCTGCGCGGAGCTGCCGGACGCCGCACCACCGCCTTCACCCGCACGGACACCTGCTCTCACCCCCACACCCCCAGGTGCCCCGATCCCGCTGGCCGGACCGACCACCACTTTCCCCTTCCGCCCCGCCCACCCCTTTCGTCCCTCCGGAACCGCACGCGCACCGAGCAGCGACGTGTCCCCCTCCGCGCGCGCCACCACGTCCGTGTCCACGACACGCAGCTCCGGCCCGAACAGCGTGGACAGCGCGGGCCGCTGCTCGCCCGTCCGGAGCGCCATGACCTCCCGCAGCACCCCGGTCAACTGCTCGGCCATCTCCGCCGCCGACGAGAACCGCCGCGCCGGGTCGGGGTCGGTCGCCCGTACCAGCAGCCGGTAGAAGGACTCGTACGTACGGAAGACCTCGATGTTGTCGGGGTCGGGCAGCGAGTCCACGAAGACGTTCGTGTAGCCCTGGAAGTCGAAGGTGAGCACGGCGAGGGTGCGGGCGACCGTGTAGAGGTCGGAGGCGACGGACGGGCCCGCGGCGGCGACCTCGGGCGCCTGGTAGCCGATCGTGCCGTAGATCGCGCTCTCGTCGTCGTCCATCCGGCGGACCGCGCCCATGTCGATCAGCTTGAGCTGGTCGTTCTGCTGGATCGCGTTGTCCACCTTGAAGTCGCAGTACAGGAGGTTGCGGCTGTGCAGGTGGCCGAGCGCCTCCAGGGCCTCGATGCCGTACGCGCAGGCCTGTTCGACCGGCAGCGGGTCGCGGCGTCCGCGCGCCGTACGCCGCTCGTTGGCGATGTCCTTGAGGGACTTGCCGCCGACGTACTCCATGACGATGTAGCCGTCCAGGCTGCCGGTCGTACGGTCCAGGTGCTCGACGAAGTTGTAGATGCGGACGATGTTGGAGTGCTCGATCTCGGCGAGGAAGCGGCGTTCGGACGCGGCCACCGCGAGGGCTTCCTCGTCGCCGGTGTCCAGCAGGCCCTTGAGCACCACCCATCGATCGGAGACCGCGCGGTCGATCGCCAGGTAGATCCAGCCCAGGCCGCCGTGTGCCAGACAGCCGACGACCTCGTAGCTGCCGTGCACCACGTCACCGGGGCGCAGTTTGGGCACGAAGCTGTACGGGTGGCCGCACTTGGTGCAGAAACCTTCCGTACGGCCCGGACGGCCGCCACGGGCCCGGCCCACCGGGGCGCCGCAGTCGCCGCGGCTGCAGAACCGCTTCCGCTCGGGGACCTCCGGGTTCTCCAGGACGGCCGTACGCGGGTCCGGACGCGGTACTTCCGGCACCGTCACCAGCCCGGCGCCCAGCCGCCCGCGGGACGGCCCGGACCCGGTACCGGCGCTGCGGCCCGCGCTGCGTACCGACACGGACATCGAGCGCGTCGAGGCGCCCGGGAGGGCGCGGGAGAGGCGGCCGGAGACGGAGCGCCGCGAGGTCGAGGAACGGGCGGAGGCGCGAGCGGAAGCGGACGCGGACGTACGCCCGCCGGCGGACGTCTCGGAACCGGAGCCGGAGCCGGAACCGCCGGGGCCGGAACCGCCGGGGCCGGAACCGCCGGAGCCGGAGCCGGAACCGGAACCGGAGCTGGACCTGGACCCGGAGCCGGACCTGGACCTGGACCTGGAGCCGGACCTGGAGCCGCGCCCCTCCGCCGCCCCGACCCCGGTGGAACCACCGACCCCACCAGCTCCACCGACCCCACCAGCCCCACCGTCCCCACCAGCCCCACCGGAACCACCAGAGCCCCCCGAACTGCCATACCCCACAGCCCCAGCCGCCCCCCGTCGCCCCGCCGTGACCCCCGTGGGGGGCGAGCCGACCATCCCCTCCGGTGACACCACCGGCGCCAGGCCGCAGGTGTCGCAGTACCGTTCGCCGCCGCCCACGTCCTCGTACGTGCCCGGGCACTCGCGCCGCTGGCACGCGACGCCGCCGGGCCGCTCCTCGCTCTCGCTCATGTTTCCCCCTGTGGTCCGTCCACCGGTCCGCGGTCCGGTCCCGGCGGCTGCAGCGCCTCGGCCACCGTCCGCTGGTAGCGCAGTACCGCCTGTTCGGCCACCCGCAGGTCGCACGGGGCGCTCCACAGCATCCGCCGCGCGGCGTCGTAGCGCTCGATCAGGAGCGGGTCCTCGGCCAGGCCGTGCCGTGCGGCCTTCGCCTTGTACGCGTCCAGGCGGCCGCGGAGTTCGGCCCGTACGGCCAGCGGGGCGGTGACCGCTGTCAACGATTCGCGGGCGCGGTGGAGTTCGTCCTCGGCGCGCTGTTCGAGGCTGTCGAGCAGGGGGGAGAGGCGGTGCCACTGGGCGTGCCGGCGGTACTCGGCGGCGGTGGACAGCTGTTCGTGCAGCGCCGTGGGCGGACCGCTGACGGCGGGCACCTCGGACGCGGCGATCTTCGCGAGCACCTCGCCGCGGGCCTGCCGGGCCTCGGTGAGCGTCCGGTCCGCGCGGGAGAGCACGTCGCGCAGCCGCATCAGCCGCCGCTCGGCGTCCTGCCGTACGTCCAGGACCGCTTCGATCTCCCGCCGGGCGTCCTCCAGGGCGAGCGCCGCGCGGTCGTAGCGGGCGGTGTCCGGGCGGCCGCCGCCGGGCGCGGCGCTGCGGTCGGCGTCCGGGACCCAGTAGGCCAGCGGGTCGGACACCACCTGGGCGCGCAGTTGCGTCAGTTCGTACGTGATGCGCTCCAGGTCGTCGCCGGCCGGGTGCTCCCCGGGGCGTACGCCGACGGACCGCGCCAGGGACAGGGTGCGGCGCAGCTCGGCGGCGAGCAGGTCTATCCGGGCGGGCAGCGCGGACCATACGGAGTCGGCGGAGACGATCACGTCCAGCGCCGACGCGTACAGGCCGTTCATCCGCTCGACCAGTTCCTCCAGGCTGAACTGTTCGCTCAGCCGGGCCGGTCCGCCGCCGGCCTGCGGTGCGCCGCTGCCCGCGGCCGCGCCGGAGACGGTGACGCGGGTGCCGCGCAGCAGTTCGGTCAGTTCGGCGAGGTCGTCGGGGGACGGCCAGCGGCGCCGGGCGCGCAGTTCGCGGGCGGTGGTGAGCGTTTCGGTGTACGCGTCGAAGAGCGTCCACAGGACGGTGATGGACTGTTCGGTGGCGGCCCAGCGCTCTTTGGTGAGGCCGGTGAGTTCGGCGCCCTCCAGGAGCCTGCGGCCCGCGTGGTCCTGCAGGGCGAGCAGCGAGGTCTCGATCGCCTCGTACTCGGCAGCGAGCCGGCCCAGGGCGCGGTCCACCTCCTCCCGGCTCAGCACCGGATCTTGGGACTTCCCCGGAGAGCCGGGGAAGGGTCCAGGGGCCCCCATCGATCACCTCTCCAAAGTGCGTGCGGTGCGCGGCGGCCGTGACAGTCGTGACGGTCGTCGCGGTGGTTGCGGCGGTCGCGGTGTGTCCAGCCGATGCGGCGGTCGCGTACGGCGGTTGCGTACACCCCGGTACGGAGCGGGCGCTTCCGTTCGGCCCTGCCGCCTGCGGGCAACCGCGTACGGTCCAGCCGTATGCGGTCCTGCCGCAGGCCCCCGCTGCCTCCCCTCCATCCGGCCCCGCGCCCGCGGTGCTCCTTCCATGGTGACGCGGCCGGCGGGCGGACGCCGGTCCGCGGTGTGCCACCGGCCCGCCGCATGCCCGGCCCGGCCGTGCCGCCCGGCCCCGGGCCGCCCGTCCTCAATGTGCGCCGCGGCGCCCGTCCCCCGCACGGATCAGTCGCTGTACTGGGGCTCGGGCGCCTTCGTTATGCCGGGCAGGTCCGCCTGCAGCCACTTCTTGTAGGCGGCCATCCACCGGCTTTCGCTGCCGCCGTCGCGGTAGTCCTCCAGCACCTTGTTGACCCGCCGCACCAGGTCGGCGTCGGCGCGGTTGACCGCGACCCCGTACGGCTCGTCGGTGAACGGCTTTCCCTTCAGCTGCACCGTCGGGTCCTGCGCGGCCTGCGCGGCGGCCAGCGCGTTGTCGGTCACCACCGCGTCGGCCTCGCCGAGCTGCAGGCGCACCAGGCAGTCGAGCTGGTTCGGTACGGTCACGACCCGGGCGCCGTGCCGCTCCTCGGCGAGCCGGGCCTCGCCCGTGGAACCGGCCGCCGTACAGACCCGTTTGCCCTTCAGCGAGTCGTCGAAGGCGGTGATCGAGGAGTTCTTCGGCGCGAGGACCTGCTGTCCGCCCTGGAAGTACGCGGTCGAGAAGGCGACCTGGCGTTTGCGGGCGCAGTTGATGGTCATGGTCCGCACGACCAGGTCGACGGTGCGCTCCTGGAGGGCGGGGATGCGCTGGTTGGTGGGGATCGCCCGGAACGTGATCTTCGGGTCGGGACCGAGGATGTCCTCGGCGATCGCCCGCACCAGGTCGATGTCGAAGCCCTCCAGGTCGCCGGTGGCCGGGTTGCGGTAACCCCAGCGGTAGGTGTTCTGGTCGACGCCGACGATCAGCCGGCCCCGGGCTTTGATCCGGTCCACCGCGGGGCCGTCGTCCGGGGAGGGCCGCAGGCTCGCGGCGGCGTTGTCCGGGGTGCAGTCCGCGGCCGTGGCGTCGGCGTGCGCGGTACTCGTCCCGTGCGGCAGGGGGCGGGGCGCCGGGGTGTCACCGCCGAGCACCGGGACGAGGACGGCGGCCGCCGCCGCCATCACGCACACGCCCGCCGTCACCGGGGCCAGCGCGGCCCGCAGGTTCCGCAGCCCCCTCGCGCGCTTCGTCATGTCCCCATCACCAGGCCCCATCACCGGTACTCCGAAAGCCTGCGCCCGATGCCCAGCACCGCGCCCGTCGCCCCCAGGACGGCCAGCACCACGGCACCGGCCACCAGCCCGTCCAGCGCTCCGCGCCCGTCGTCGGCGGCCCGCCGGAACTGCTGCTGCTCATGGGCCAGGGCCTGGGCGAGCCGGCTGTCCACCCGGTCGAAGGACTGGCCGGTCGCCGCCTCGCCGCCGATCACCTTGGCCAGCGCCCGGTCGTAGTCCCCCTGGTCGTCCGCGGTACGGGCCTCGGCGTGGCGCGCCTGCCACTGCCGTACGGTCTCGACGGCTTCCCGGACGGGGCGCCGGCCCGTGTCGTCGTCCGCGAGCGTCAGGGCCGTGCCCAGCCTGCTGTCCGCCGCGGCGGCGCCGGACCGGCCGGGACCCGCCAGGTCCCGCATGCCGGTGCGGTAGCCGGCCTCGTAGAAGTCCTGCTGGTCCTCGGTCACCACGGCGCCGCGCGCGACCAGGGTGAGGTTCTCGTCGCCGCGGGCCTGAAGGGCGTCGATGCGGGCCTCGTTGAGGACCTTCAGCGACCTGGCGCCGCTCTCGTAGGACGTGTTCAGGCCCGAGCGGGCCACGGAGTGCCCGGCCACCAGCCACAGCAGCACGACGGCCGAGGCGGTCGTGGCGGCCAGCAGACCGCGGTTGAACACGCGGTTCGTCCGGAGGTAGTTGCGGCGCTGAGCCCAGGTGAGGGCACCGAGCGCCAGTACGCCGGTGGTGAGCGCGAGCCAGGGCCACGCCTTCGCGGCGTCGTAGTCCTCGCCCAGACGCGCCGTCTCGGTCGTGTACAGACCGCGCGCCGCCGGGAGGAGTTCGTCGCGCATCTGCGCGTTGGCGTAGCGGAGGTAGGCGCCGCCGAGGGGGAGGCCCTGCCGGTTGTTGGTGCGGGCCGTCTCGACCAGGCCCGTGTACCGGGGGAGGAGGCTGTTGAGCTTCCCTATCTGGCGGGCCGCGGCGTCCGAACCGCTGGTGTTGGACGACGCCTTGGCCAGCAGCCGGGCGGCCGTCGCGATGTCGTTCTCGTACCGGTCGCGGGTGGCCTGGGTCTCCTTGCCGCCCGCCAGGAAACCGGCGGCGGCGGTGGTGTCGGCGTCGGCGAGCGAGCGGTAGATGTCCGCGGCGTCCGCGGTCAGCGGCTGGCTGCGTTCCACGACGTCGCGCGCGGCGGCGGACCGGTCGGCGACCTGCCAGGCCGTGGCGGCGCCGAACGCCAGGACGAGGAAGGCCAGTACGGCGCCGATGATCCGCAGCCGTCCGGGCTCGGTCGTGGCCGTGGCCCGCAGTTGGTCCACCCCGTCGGCCCAGGCGGTACGCCGCCGGGCGGCCTGGGCGGGGCCCGCGCCGCCCCGGAACGCGCCGCCGAGGCCGGAGCCCGTACCCACGGAGGGGACGGCGGAGCCGGTGGGGCGGCCGGACGGCGACGTCGGCGGCGCAGTGCCGGTCTGCGGGTTGGACACGGAACCTCCCCCTGGTCGCGGACGGCGGCCCCGGCCCCGCGCGACGGGCGCACGGGAACAGATGCACGGCCAGCAGTCAGTATGGCCGCAGGGACTGACAACCACACCGTCAATGCCTGGATCATGTGCGGATCAGGCCCCTCCGAATCCTCCCGTCCGGTGGGCGTTTCCCCCGTCCTCGTCCTCCACCACGCGCGGGCCGCCGGGCGCGGTTCCCGAAATGAGCACGCCTGTACGGGTTTTCGGCGTACGAGCCTTTGCTGTGCGAGGCCCCGGCGTACGGCCTCCCGCGTACGAGCCCCCGGCGTACGGCCCCCGCGTACGAACGGTCGGTAGCGCACCCCTCCGAGCCGGCAGGCGCCCCTCAGCCGAATCCGTCGGCGCACCCCTCGTCCGAACCCGACAGCGCACCCCTCAGACGAACTCCCCCCGCACCCGCCCGTACGCTTCCGCCCCCGCCCCCGCCCGGTCCAGCGCGTGCAGGGCGGCCCCCAGGACCGGTGGTGCCGTCACCACTCGGGGCTCCGCCTTCGGGGCGCGTTCCGCGAGGAGTTGGGTCACCTGGTCGTGCAGAAGGGGATGCCGGGCGGCCAGGACGCCGCCGCCCAGGACCACCGGCGTCCGCTCGTCCAGCAGGCCCAGCCGGCCCAGCGCGACCGACGCCAGCAGCGCGACCTCCTCCGCCTGCCGCGTCACCAGGGCCTGCGCGACAGCGTCGCCGGACGCGGCCACCGCGAACAGCAGCGGCGTCAGCCCGTAGCGGCGCTCGCGCGGAATGCGGCCCAGGTGCAGTGCCTCGATCAGTTCCGGCATGGTGGCCAGCCCGAAGTAGGCGGGCACCTCGCGGGCGAGCGCGCTCGGTTCGCCGCGGCCGTCGTCGGCGCGCGCGGCCCACCACAGGGCCTCTTCGGCCAAGTGCCCGCCGCCGCCCCAGTCGCCGGAGATCCGCCCGATGGACGGGAACCGTGCGGTGCGGCCGCCGTGCCCCAGTCCCACGCAGTTGATGCCGGCGCCGCACACCACGGCGACGCCGACGGGTTCGACGCGGTCCGGGAGCCCGGCGCGCAGCAGCGCGAAGGTGTCGTTGCCGACCGTGACCGTACGCGCCCAGCCGTACGAGGTGATCTCCGCGGCCAGTTCGGTCTCCTCGGCGGGGAGATCGGCGTTGGCCAGGTAGGCCGACACCTGGCCCACCGGGCCGGTCACGCCGGCCCGGTGCCGTACCGCGTCCACCAGGACGGCCAGGTCGCCGACGGCCCGCGCCACGCCGACCACCGGCGGCTGGAAGCCGCCGCCGCGGGCCGTCGCCAGCACCGTGCCGTCCGTGCCGACCAGCGCCACGTCGGTCTTGCTGTTGCCCGCGTCGACGGCGAGCGCCAGGCCGTCGGCGTCGCGCGCCGGAGTATCGGCGGCCCGCGCCGGAGCGTCGGCGCCCGGGTCGGCAAAAGGCGACGTGAGCGCCTCCCCGGACACCGCCCCGCCCCCCTCGGCTTCGCTCAGAGCCACGTGAGGTGCTCCCGGTTGTGCGCGATCAGTTCGTCGGTCAGCCGGTCCGCGTACGCGATCTGGCCGATGAGCGGGTGGGCGAGCAGCGCCTCGAAGATCCGGTCCCGGCCGCCCTTGAGAGCCGCTTCCAGCGCGAGGTGCTCGTACGCCGTGACGTTGGCGATCAGCCCGGAGTACAGGGGTTCCAGCGGCCGTACGGGCAGCGGCTCCGCCCCGGCCGCGTCCACCGTCGCCGGTACCTCGATCACCGCGTCGTCGGGCAGGAACGGCAGCGTGCCGTTGTTGAACGTGTTGACGATCTGCACGTCCCCGGTGTCACCGAGCAGCGCGGAGGTCAGGGCCACGGCCGCCTCCGAGTAGAACGCGCCGCCGCGTTTGCCCAGGAGCTCCGGCTTCTCGTCCAGCGACGGGTCGCCGTACATGTCCAGCAGCTGCTTCTCGATGGCCGCGACCTCCGCCGCGCGCGACGGCTTGCTGCGCAGCTCCTCCACGACCTCGTCGTGCTGGTAGTAGTAGCGCAGGTAGTACGACGGCACGACGCCGAGCCGGTCCACGAGGGAACGCGGCATGTGCAGGTCCTCGGCGATGGCCGCGCCGTGCTCGGCGATCAGCCGGGGCAGCACGTCCTCGCCGTCCACCTTCACCGACCGCTCCCACGTCAGGTGGTTCAGCCCGACGTGCTCCAGCTCGACCCGCTCCGGCGCGATGCCCAGCAGCCGCGCGAACTTCCGCTGGAAGCCGATGGCCACGTTGCACAGGCCGACGGCCTTGTGGCCGTGCGACAGCAGGGCCCGGGTGACGATGCCGACGGGGTTGGTGAAGTCCACGATCCACGCGTCGGGGTTACGGCGGCGGATGCGCTCCGCGATGTCCAGGACGACCGGGACGGTGCGCAGCGCCTTGGCCAGGCCGCCCGCGCCGGTGGTCTCCTGCCCGACGCAGCCGCACTCCAGCGGCCAGGTCTCGTCCTGGTTGCGGGCGGCCTGGCCGCCCACGCGCAGCTGGAGCAGGACCGCGTCGGCGCCGTCCACACCGGCGTCGACGTCGGACGTCCACGAGATCCGGCCCGGGTGTCCCTGGCGGGCGAAGATCCGCCTGGCCAGGCCGCCGACCAGGTCCAGCCGGTCGGCGGCCGGGTCGATCAGGACCAGTTCCGCCAGCGGCAGCGCGTCCCGCAGCCGGGCGAACCCGTCGATGAGTTCGGGGGTGTAGGTCGATCCTCCACCGACCACAGCGATCTTGAGACGGGGGTGCGGGGGCGTTCCCCCGGCGGACGACAGCATGAATCGATCAGCCCTTCACTCCGGTGAGCGTGACGCCTTCGACAAAAGCCTTCTGGGCGAAGAAGAAGACGATGATGACGGGAGCCATGACGAGCAGGGTCGCGGCCATGGTCAGGTTCCAGTTGACGCTGTGCGCGCTCTTGAACGATTCGAGTCCGTAACTCAACGTCCAGGCGGCGGGATTCTGTGCGGCGTAGATCTGCGGTCCGAAATAGTCGTTCCAGCAGTAGAAGAACTGGAACAGGGCGACGGCCGAGATCCCCGGTTTCGCCATCGGCACGACGATGCGCAGCAGCGTACGGACCTCACCGCAGCCGTCCACCTTCGCCGACTCCAGATACTCCTGCGGAATCGTCAGCAGGAACTGCCGCAGCAGGAAGATGGAGTACGCGTCACCGAACGCCATCGGGATCAGCAGCGGCCACAGTGAACCGGACAGGTGCAGCTGCTGCGCCCACACCAGATACATCGGGATCACGATGACCTGCGGCGGCAGCATCATCGTCGAGATCACCAGGACCATCGCCGTACGCCGCCCGCGGAAACGGAACTTGGCGAGCGCGTAGGCCACCGGAATCGCCGAGCAGACCGTGAACAGCGTGCCCAGGCCCGCGTACATCAGCGAATTCTTCCACCAGTCCAGGAAGCCCGGTGTGCTGAAGACCGTCGCGTAGTTGGACCAGTTCCACTCGTGCGGCCACAGTTCGCCGCTCATCGCCTGGTCGTCGCTCATGACGGAGGTCAGGAAGACGAACACGAACGGCAGGACGAAGAACAGCGCCGCGGCGATCGCGACGGCGTGCACGGCTATCCAGTGCAGCAGCCGCTTGCGGCGGGCGCGGGCCGCGGCGGGCCCCCGGTCGGCGGAGCCGGTACGGGCGGGGGCGCTGCCCGCCCTCAGGGTCGTCGTGGTCATGTCGGTTCAGTCCTCCGCCGGGAGCAGGCCGGCGCGCTTGCGCATCAGCAGGGTGGTGACGGCCATCGCGATCACGAAGAGCACGAGCGAGAGCACGCACGCGGCGCCCGTGTTGAAGCTCTGGAAGCCGAGCGAGTAGACGAGCTGCGGCACGGTGAGGGTGGAGTGCTCCGGGTAGCCGGGCTGGATGACCGAGCCGGGGCCGATGTTCACCCCGGAGGCCAGCTTCCCGGCGACCAGCGCCTGCGTGTAGTACTGCATGGTCTGCACGACACCGGTGACCACCGCGAACATCACGATCGGCGTGATCGACGGCCAGGTCACGTACCGGAACTTGGCCCAGGCGCCGGCCCCGTCCAGCTCGGCGGCCTCGTACTGCTCCTTCGGGACGTCCAGCAGCGCCGCCATGAAGATCACCATCAGGTCGCCGATGCCCCACAGGGAGAGCAGGACCAGCGACGGCTTCGCCCAGGCCGCGTCGTTGAACCAGCCGGGCGCCGGGATGCCGACGGCCTCCAGCAGCCCGTTGACCGGGCCGGTGCCGGGGTTGAGCAGGAAGACGAAGGCGACCGTCGCCGCGACCGGCGGAGCGAGGTACGGCAGGTAGAACGCCGTACGGAAGAGCCCGACACCCGATTTGATCTTCGTGACGAGCAGCCCGATGCCTAGACCGAAGACCACCCGCAGCGCGACCATCACCACGACCAGCCACAGTGTGTTCCACAGCGCCGGACCGAACAGCGGCATCTGCGTGAAGACGTATGTCCAGTTCCGCAGCCCGACGAACGACGGCTCCTGGATCTGGTTGTAGTGCATGAACGAGAAATAGACCGTGGCGATGAGCGGATAGCCGAAGAAGACGCTGAAACCGACCAGCCAGGGAGAGAGGAAACCGAGCGTCCGCAGCCGCTGCCGGGTGTGCTTGCGGCGCAGCGCGGGAGCTTTGCGGAGCGGCGCGGCGGTGGCCGCCGGGCGCTCGGGGGATTCGACGAGGGACATGGCAGGGCTCCGTCAGTTCACGGACTGAAGATTGTCGGTGTCTATCTGGGCGTCGAGCTCACGCAGGCCCCGGTCGAGGTCGGGCACTTTCCCGGCCTCGACGTCGTACGAGAAGTCCTGCAGCGACACCACGTACTGCCCGCCGTTGACGGACGGCGGCAGCGCCGTACTGTGCGGATTCCGCGCGATGTCGATGAAGGTACGGAACGCCGGATCGGCGTCCAGCTTCGGCGACTTGAGCGCCGCGAACGTGGACGGCACATTGTGGATGGCGTTGGCGAACCGCACCACCTGGTCCGTGTCCGTCGTCAGGAACTTCACCAGCTCCCACGCCGCGTTCTGGTGCTTGCTGCTGTGCGCGATCCCCGCGACCGTGCCGGTCAGAAAGCCCCGGCCGTACGTGTCCGCCTGGTCGTCCGGCACCGGCAGCGGTGCCGTCCCCCAGTCGAACTTCGCCTTTCCCTCCTCCAGCATCAGACCGCGCCATTCGCCGTCCAGATGCATGGCCGCTTTCTGCGTCATGAAGGAACTCTGCGACGACATCTCGTCACCGAACGTCGTACGGAACTTCTCCAGCGCGGCATAACCGCCCTGCGCGGCGATCAGCTCCCGCTGGGTGGCGAAGAACTGTTTGCTGCGCGGGTCCTTCGAGAGCCGCGCCTTTCCCTCGCCGTCGAAATACTTCGGCCCCCACTGCGCGAACAGCCGGTCCGGACTGTTCTGGTACAGGCGGAAGTTGGGAACGAACCCGGCCCGCGCCAGCGACCCGTTCGGCTTCCGTTTGGTCAGCTTGGCCGCGTCCCGCTTGAACTCGGACATGGTGCGCGGGGGCCGCTCGATACCGGCTTCCCGGAAGGCGTCCTTGTTGTAGTACAGCCCGTAGGAGTCCGCGAGGAGCGGCAGGGCGCACTGGTTCCCTTGATAGTTCGTGTAATCCAGGAACGTCTTGGGAAAGACCTTCGTCTTCTCCACACCCGTCTTCTTCATGAACGGGTCGAGATTCACCCACATACCGGACGAGCAGTACTGCCCCACGTTGTTGGTGGTGAACGACGACACCACGTCGGGGGCGTCGTCCCCGCCGGCGCGCAGCGCCTGGTTCACGGTCGCGTCGCTGACGTTGTTGACCGTCTTCACCGTGATGTTCGGATGCAGCTTCTCGAAACGGGCGATGCTGTCGTCGATCGCCTTCACCTCGGCTGTGTTGGACCAGCCGTGCCAGAACTTCAGGGTGACGGGCTGGGTGGGGTCGTCGCGATCGCTGCCGACGCTCGGATTGGCACAGCCCGAAAGAATCAGACCGGCTCCGGCGAGCGCCGCCGACAGGCAGATGCGCATACGCGGACGCATGGCGGACTTCCTTTACGGCAGGGGTGATGACAGAAGGTGCTGCGGGTGGTGAGGTGCGCGGGAGTTTCGGCGCCGTCGCTGTCGCCGGTGACGGTGAGGACGCGGCGGTCGGCGGATAATCGGCCCGTCATGTCACCGCTGTGCCGTCTCATCAGGCCGTGTCGAACACGGTGTTACGCGCCTCGGCGAGCGCCGTGCGCAGCGCGCCCGTGAGAATCGGATTTCCCACGACATTGCTGAGCCGGAGTTCCGGCCGGGGCAACGCCAGCCCGGTGAACTCCCCCTCGACCAGCTCCCGCAGGGGCTCGCCGCCCGCCTGGGCGACCTCGCCGGAGAGCACCACCAGCCGGGGGTCCACGACGGCGACCACCGCGGCCAGCCCGGTCGCGAGCCGCCGCGCGACCTCGGCCCGCACCCTGTCGTCGGCCAGCGCCTCCTCGACCGTACGGGCGTCCCGCACCCCGTACTCCCGGGCCAGCTCCACCACACTCGGCGCCCCGACGAGACGCTGGAAGCCCCCGCCGGCGTCCGGCCGGGCCGCGCTGCGGTCGCCGCCTCGCGCGAGCGGCGCGTCCGGCAGCGGCATGTAGCCGATCTCGCCCGCGCCACCGGTGGCCCCGCGCAGCAACTGCCCGCCGAGCACGATGGCCGCGCCGACGCCCTCGTCGGCCCACACCAGTACGAAATCGTCGAAGTCCTGGGCGGCACCGTCGTGCTGCTCGGCGACCGCCGCCAGATTCACATCATTCTCGATGACAATCGGCACGCCCAGCACCCCGGCCAGCTCTTCGCGGAGCGTCCGCGACTGCCAGCCGGGCAGGTGCGGCGCGTACCGCAGCACCCCGGTCTGCGGATCGAGTGCACCCGGCGTCCCGATCACCGCCCCGTGCAGGCGCTCCCGCTCCAGACCGGCCTTGGCCAGCGCGCCGTCCACGGCGGCCGCCACGAGCCGTGCCGTCCTGTCCGGCGTCCCCTCGTCCACGGCGTCCGTACCGACCCGCTCCTCACCGAGCACCCGCCCGGTGACGTCGGCGACCGCGGCGGTGATCCCGCACTGGTCGACGGCGAGCGCGGCTACGTACGCGGCACCCGGAGCGACCTCGTACAGCTGGGCGTTGGGCCCCGGCCGCCCGGTCACGTTCCCCGTCGTCCGCACCAGCCCGGCCGCCTCCAGCCGCCCCAGCAACTGCGAGGCGGTGGGCTTGGACAGCCCGGTCAGCTCACCGATCTGGGTCCGTGTCAAAGGCCCCTGCGAGACGAGCAGGTCGAGCGCGGCCCGGTCGTTCATGGCCCGCAACACCCGCGGCGTCCCAGGAGTCCCCTGCCCGCCCTGCCCTCCGGCCATGACGCCCGCCCCACCTCTCGCTGTGCGATCTGTTAAGAAAGTTTCCAATCGATGCACAGGAACGTAGGCGCCGCGTCAGCATGCCGTCAATGGGTCTGGACCACTGACTTTCAGCGCGGCCCAGACGGTCTTCCCCGGGCCCGGCCGCAGGGTCACGCCCCACTCGTCCGCAAGTGCGTCGACGATGGCCATGCCCCGGCCGTGCTCGTCGAGTGGCCTGGGGGAGCGGATGATCGGGGTGCCGTCCCCTGCATCCGACACCTCGATGCGCAGCACCGCCGCGTCGAGCGTGAGACGCACCTCGATCCGTCGCCCAGGCCCGGTGGCGGCCAGCACCGCGTTCGCGGTCAGCTCGCCGAGGATCAGTTCGCCGGTCTCGACGGTCGCGGGGCCGAGAGTCTGGGCGGCAGCCCACTTCCGGAAGGCTGCACGTGCTCGGCCGGGGCTGCGCCGGTTCCGGGGGAGTCGATGGGTCACGCGAGCAGGGCGAAGCAGTGACATCTCGTTCATGGCGAAACCCCTTGAAGGGTGCGAGGACGGATGTCCAGCAGACTGCACCCGCGACAGAGACTCATGCAACGTTGAACGCATCCACGAACGGGTGAATCGGTGTTGAACCTGGCGACGCTGGCCAGCCAAACTTGGCGACTTCACAAGGAGGTTGCGATGACAGCGCAGCAATCGTCGGTTCCCCCGTCGACCGTGCTCGGCCGCCAACTGGGCGAGGAACTCCGCGCCTTCCGCGAGACGGCGGGCCTCTCCACTGCCGTGGCTGCAGAAGCCCTGGACTGCACGAAGGGCAAGATCAGTCGTATCGAGAACGGCAGGGTGCCGCTGCGTACGCCGGACCTCGTGGCGCTGTTGGACACGTACGGCGTGCGGGACGCGGCTACGCTCCAACGCCTTACGACCTTGGCGCGCACCGCGAACCGCCGCCGTCGGGACGGCTGGTGGAACCAGTACGGGCAGGTCCTTGCGGATACGTACCGCGATTACATCGCGCTGGAGGCTGTCTCCGAATCCATCAAGACGTTCCAATGCCAACTCGTACCGGGCCTCCTGCAGACGCCGGCCTACGTGCGTGCCGTAACCGTGGCGTCCAGAGCTTGGCACTCTCCGGAGGAGATCGAGCAGTTCGTCCAAGTCAGGCTGGCTCGCCAGGAGCGCCTCACGAACGATCCGAGACTCACCATGTGGGCCGTGGTGACCGAAGGCGTACTGCTCCAGCAGGTCGGCGGCCCCGCGGTGATGCGAGCCCAACTCGAACACCTTGCGGCCATCGCTGAGGAGCCGAACGTCACGGTTCAGGTTCTGCCGTTTTCCAGGGGCGCACACGCAGGTATGTTCGGACCGTACCTGCTGCTGAGCTTCCCGCAGGTGTCGGCCCTGGACGTCGTGCGAGCGGAGAACCCCACTGGTGCGGTGTGGCTCGAACGGGAGCCGGAGGTTGCCCGCTATCGCGAGCTGTTCGCCGACGCCCGTACGTCTGCACTCTCACCAGCGGAGTCAGTGGCCCGGATCAAGCGCGTCGCCAAGGAGCATCGAGCGTGAATCTCGTGAACGTCACGTGGCGGAAAAGCACGTACAGCGGAGGCCAGGACGAATGCCTGGAAATAGCCGACAACCTCCCGGCCCGCTCACCCGTGCCCATACGCGACAGCAAGCGCCCGCACGGGCCGCACCTCCTCTTCTCCGCCCCGGCCTGGGCGGCCTTCCTCACCGCCCTGAAGGGCGACCGTTACTGAGTCCCTCCAGCACCTTGTCCAACGTCACCGGCACCCCCCGCACCCGCACCCCCGTCGCATGCCGGACCGCGTTGACGACGGCCGCCGCCGTCCCCGTGATGCCGATCTCGCCGATGCCCTTGGCGCCCAGGGGATTGACGTACGGGTCGTCCTCGTCGATCCAGTGGGCCTCGATCCGCTGGACGTCCGCGTTGGCCGTGATGTGGTAGTTCGCCAGGTCGTGGTTGACGAGGAGGCCGTAGCGCGGGTCCGTCACGGTTTCCTCGTGGAGGGCCATGGACAGGCCCATCGTCATGCCGCCGATCAACTGGGAGCGGGCGGTGCGCGGGTTGATGATGCGGCCGGCCGCGAAGGCGCCGAGGAGGCGGGGGACCCGTACCTCGCCGGTGTCGGCGTCGACCCGTACTTCGACGAACTGCGCCCCGAAGGCGTGCATGGCGAAACGTTCGGCGTGCGGGTTGCCGGGCGTCTCGGCCTGGGCGTGGTCGCCGGGTGACGGGTCGTGGCCGTGGCGCTTGCGGAACATCTCGGCCGCCGCCACGATCGCGGAACCCCACATCGCCGTACCGGAGGACCCGCCCGCGACGGTCGCCTTCGGGAGCGCGGTGTCGCCGATGCGCAGTTCGACGCGGTCGTAGGGGACGTCCAGCGCGTCGGCGGCGATCTGGGCGAGTACGGTCCAGGCGCCGGTGCCGAGGTCGGCGGCGGCGATGTCGACCCGGTAGCACCCGTCGTCCCGGTATTGGACCGCGGCGACCGAACCGGGCTGGCGGTTGACCGGGTAGGCGGAGGAAGCGACGCCCGTACCGATCAGCCAGCGGCCCTCCCTGCGCACACCCGGGCGCGGGTCGCGGTCCTGCCAGCCGAAGCGGCGTGCGCCCTCGCGCAGGCAGGCGACCAGGTTGCGGCTGGAGAAGGGTTTGCCGGTCTCCGGGTCGGACGGGGCGTCGTTCCGGATGCGCAGCTCGACCGGGTCGAGGCCGAGGCGCTCGGCCAGTTCGTCCATCGCGACCTCGGGCCCGAACATGCCGGGGCACTCGCCGGGCGCCCGCATCCAGGACGGCACGGGCACGTCGAGAGCGGCCAGGCGGTGGGTGGTCCTCCGGTGCGGCGCCGCGTACATGGTCCGGGTCGGGTTGGCGGACTGCTCGGCGAACTCCTTGATGCGCGAGGTCTGCTCGATCGCGTCCATCCCGATGCCGGTCAGCCGCCCGTCCGCGCCGGCCGCGAGCCGTACCCGCTGGTACGTGGGGGTGCGGTAGCCGACGAGGGTGAACATCTGCTGCCGCGTCAACGCGAACTTGACCGGCCGTCCGGGTACTGCCCGCGCGGCCAGTGCCGCCAGCACCGAGTGGGCGTGCGGCTCGCCCTTCGAACCGAAGCCGCCGCCGACGTACGGGCAGACCATGTGTACCCGCGCCCGGTCTAGGCCGAACACCTCGGCCAGCGTGTCGCGGTGCCCGTGCACACTCTGGCTGGAGTCGTACAGCGTCAGCTCGTCGCCCTGCCACACGGCGATCGTCGCGTGCGGCTCCATCGGGTTGCAGTGGGTCATCGCGGTCAGGTACGTCTCGTCCAGCGCGATCGCGCCCGGGTCCGCCTGGGCCGCCTCCATGGCGGCGTCCAGGTCGCCCAGCTCGCTGTCCGTACCCGCCCCGCCGTTGGCCGTCTCCGGCCGGTACAGCTCACTCTCGCCCGGTTTCAGTTCGGATGCGTGCGCTTCCTCGGCGTACGAGATGCGCACGAGCGACGCCGCCTCCCGGGCCGCCTCCGGGGTCTCGGCCACCACCGCCGCCACGATCTGCCCGCGGAACGCCACCTCGGGTCCCTGGAGGATCGCCAGCTCCGCGTCGTCCGTGGACGCGAGCCGCTCGGCATTCTCGCACGTCAGTACGGTGATGACGCCGTCCTCCTGGCGCGCGGCCTCCGTGTCGACGGCCGTGATGCGGCCGCGGGGGACGGCGGACAGCACGGCGTGCGCGTAGCAGGGACGTTCCATCGGGTGCTCGAAGGCGTACGGGGCCCGGCCGAGCACCTTGTCGCGGGCGTCGGCGCGTTCCTGGTCGGCGCCGACGGTACGGAGGCGGGCGGCCGGGTCCGGGGTCCGGCTCTCGGACGTACGTGTCGTCATCGCGATCCCTCCAGGCCGCCCGGAGCCTCCGGGGCCTCCTGTCCCACGAGATCGCGTACGACGGCGACCAGCGTGTTGTGCACGAGCGGAACCTTGAACGCGTTGTCCCGCAGCGGATGCGCGTCCGCCGTCTCCGCCTCGGCCGCTGCCCGGCAGTTCTCCTCGGTCGCCGGCAGCCCGCGCAACGCCTCTTCGGCGCGCTCGGCCCGCCACGGCTTGTGCGCGATCCCGCCCAGCGCGATCCGGGCCTCCCGTACGGTGCGGCCGTCGTCCTCCAGGTCGAGCGCCACTGCCACGGAGACCAGCGCGAAGGCGTACGAGGCACGGTCGCGGACCTTGCGGTACCGGGAGCGGGCGGCCGACGGCAGGGCGGGCAGCTCGACGGCGGTGATCAGCTCGCCGTGCCGCAGGACCGTGTCGCGGTGCGGCGCGTCACCGGGCAGCCGGTGGAACTCGGTGAGCGGGACACGGCGCTCGCCCTCCGGGCCGAGCGTCACGACGACCGCGTCCAGGGCGGTCATCGCCACCGCCATGTCGGAGGGGTGCACGGCCACGCAGTGCGAGGAGGCGCCCAGGATGGCGTGATAGCGGGTCCAGCCCTCCAGGGCCGCGCAGCCGGAACCGGGCTCGCGCTTGTTGCAGGGGGAGCCGGGGTCCTGGAAGTAGGCGCAGCGGGTGCGCTGGAGGAGGTTGCCGCCGGTGGTCGCGAGGTTGCGGAGCTGCCCGGAGGCGCCGGACAGGAGGGCCTGGGAGAGGACCGGGTAGCGCGACCGTACGTCGGGGTGCGCGGCGAGATCGGCGTTCCGTACGTTCGCGCCGATCCGCAGACTGCCGTCGGCCCGCTCCTCCACCTGGTCCATGGGCAGCCGGGTGACGTCGACCAGCAGATCGGGGGCGGTGATGCCGAGCTTCAGATGGTCGACGAGATTGGTACCGGCCCCCAGGAACGCGGCCCCGGGATGCGCCGCCACGGTGGCCACGGCCCCGGCGGCGTCGGCGGCCCGCTCGTACCGGAAGGGCTTCACCGGCCCGCTCCTTCCGCCTTGGCCTCGGCGGCAGCCGCGACGGCGGGGACGATGTTCACATACGCCCCGCAGCGGCACAGATTGCCGCTCATCCGCTCGGCGATCTCGTCATGATCCAGCGCTTCCGGGGAGATGTCCCCCTCCGCCCCCACCTCGGTGACCGCACTCGGCCACCCCTGCGCCGCCTCGCGCAGCACACCGACCGCGGAACACACCTGCCCCGGGGTGCAGTACCCGCACTGGAGCGCGTCATGGTCGACGAACGCCTGCTGGACGGGGTGCAGCTCGCCGCCCTCACCCAGCCCTTCGGCCGTGGTGATCTCCGCACCGTCGTACGACACGGCCAGCGCGAGACAGGTCGTCGCCCGCCGCCCGTCGAGCAGCACGGTGCACGATCCGCACTGCCCGTGGTCGCACCCCTTCTTGGGACTGGTGATCCCCAGCCGCTCCCGCAACGCGTCGAGGACGGTGGTACGCGTATCCACCGTCACCTCGTACTTCTGCCCGTCGACGCGCAGTCTGATCTCGGTCTCCATGGTCAGCCGAGTCACCCGGGGTGGAGGTGGTAAACGACTGCATACAGGTGACGGGGTGAACGATGTGCCGTCGTGTGCCGCCGCCAGGTAGCGTCATGGACCTGCCAAACATGTCGGAGAAGTCGGCTCGTTCCGTTCTTGAAGAACCGTTTGCGCAGGTGGCAGCGTCCTTCGGACTGTTATCAGTGTGTCCGGGTGTGCTCAACGGGGGGCGTGTTTCGCATGGGTGTCGTACTGCCGGGTTGGGCCGACGAAATCCTCGACATCATCGGCGTGTCCTGGCCGAATGTGGACGAGGACGACTACCGCGAGATGGCGACGGCCATGCGCGAGTTCGCCGGGGATATCAACGACGGCGCGGGCCAGGCGCACGAGGCGGTCCAGGCGCTGGTCTCCTCGGCGGGTGGCGGCCAGGCTGCGGAGGCGCTGAACGCCCACTGGAGCAAGATCAACGGCACCCACCTGGCCAAACTCGCCCAGTGCGGTGAACTGGCCGCCACCGCGCTGGACGGCGTGGCCGTCCTGATCGAGGGCGCCAAGCTCGGCGCGATCGTCCAGCTGGGCATCCTGGCCGCCGAGGTCATCGCGGCCCAGGCCGCCGCCCCCTTCACCTTCGGACTGTCCGAACTCGGCGCCCTGGCGGCGACGCAGACCACCCGCGTCATCGTCAAACGCCTCTTCAAGGAGGTCTGCCAGCAGGTCGCCGAACAGGTCGTCAGCATCGCCCTGACTCCGGTGGAGGAGGCGTTGGGCGCGATGGTCGGCGACCTCGTCGTCCAGCTCGGCGCCAACGCCCTGGGCGTCAAGGACGGCGTCGACCTGGGCCGGACCGCCAAGGCGGGCAAGGAGGGCTTCGGCCAGGGCGTCCAGGGCGCCAAGGACGCCGCCGGCAGCTCGATGCAACTGCTGAGCGCGGGCGGCGGGGGAGGCGGCGCGGGCGGCGGTTCCGGCAGCGGCGGGTTCACCTTCGACCACGACGCCCACGACAAGGCCGTCACCGGCCTGCAGAGCGCCGGCGGCCACTTCCGCAACAACGCCGGCGGCAAGATCGGCCGCGCCAAGAGCCACCACGGCCGCACCCGCGGCAAGGACGCCATCGCGGACGCGGCCAACACCATGCTCGACAAGGTCATCGACGGCATCGAGGACGCGGTCAAGAAGTCCGCCAGACACCTCGACGACAGCATGACCCGCGGCGTCAAACAGATGGCCAAGAATCACAAGGAGAACGACAAGGGGCTGGCCGATCACTTCACCGGTCTCGGCAAGGGAGGCAAGCAGGACCCGAAGGGCCCGAAGGGCGCTGGTGGGGGAGGAGGCGGCCGAGGGGGAGGCCGCCCCGGTAGCGAGGGCGAGCCTCACTGGCACGGCAGGAGCGCCGGCGAGATGAGGCACCATCGGAACGATCCGGTCGATGTGCGCCACCTCGACGAGTCGGCCCGCATGGAGCGGCTGGAGTACGAATCACGAAAAGTGGCGGACGACGCTCGCGCGGCTGACGGCAGCAACACCGTGCCCGGCAAGGATCAGCGCACCAGCGGATGCGCCGGCAGTTTGCTGCACAATGGCGTCATCACATCCCACACCAGCACGACTCGCCGGAAGCCGGTCCTCAGCCCGCAGGAAGCAAAGCTGATCAAAGAAGGCAAGATGGAAAGGCCGGAACCGCAGACGCGTGCGTCGGCGCATCCGGTCGTCCGGCAGGTCCTCGATGAGATCGAGGCGGACAAGCTGGCCAGCGGGGAGCGTCCTGGGGTAGGTCACGGAAATTGTGCCGAGGTGGCGTTGATTTCGGACCGACTGCATCAAATGGACCCGGATGGTACCCGCATTCGCACACCGGAAGAAGCGCGCGAAGCCCTGGACGGGAGCATGGTGCACACCCGTCAGATCGGCCAGCAGCGGAATCGGGAAACCGGAGAGATCGAGATCGACCATGGTGATTACAAGGAACCGTGCCGCTCCTGCAGTTCGATGCTTCCCAGGCTGGGCGTCAAGGCTCACCGGTAGTGCTTTCTCGAACGGCAGGAAGGATGGCGTGACATGTTGACCGAGGCCGAGCGCCGGGAGGCCGATGAGCTGCTGGCCTCCGCCGGCTGGTATCCAGGACGCGACGTATCGGATCGGGTGCCGGAACTGGTGCGGTTCGTCGTCGCGGACCTGGCGGCTCAGGAATGCCCGGTAGCGCTCTCCCCTGCGGCGGAAGAGTTTCTGAAATCGTACGGCTTCCTCGACGTGGAGTTTCCCTACGACGAAGGCCGTACGGAGCATTTCAATACCTGCGCGAAGTTCTGTGACGACAGGGCCGAGGAGATCCGTGAGCTCAGCGAAGGGCTGCAGGTTCCGGTCTTTCCGGTCGGCTGGGACAGTATCGAAGGAGGGTTGGCGGTGATCGACCCGTCCGGTCGGTTCTTCTATCTGCATCACACCGGGTTTTACTACCTGGGAGCAGAGCTGCGGGAAGCTGTCATAAGGTTGATGAACGGACGTACCGAGCCTGCTGAGGAATACTATGTCTGATCTTGTGCCAGGTACTGCTTCGTCGCTTCTTGTGCAAGGGAGAATCTTCAGTCACACCAATTTGAGCGGTGCGGGTGAACCGAACCTGCACCCAGCTGTGCGTGAGTTTCTTGAGGTGCTGCCTGTCGAATTCCAGGATTCGTTCACCGGGTACTGCGCCGAATCCGCCCTCGTTTCCGACCAGCTGTGGGGGATCGATGCCGAGCGTCCCGGTCAGGCCCCGGTCTCTCTGGACGAGGCTCTTCCGCACTTCGCGGGAGCCGCGATGGTGTCCAAGATGATCCGTGAAGAAGGGGATCCGGACCACGGGCAGCCGACGGCACCGTGCGCGGCCTGCCAGGCGCTGATCGACCGGCTGGGCATCGATTTCGTCGGAGCCTGACGGTATGGACGAGCGGACGGATCATGTGGTGCGCAGCGCGCTCACGGTGCTCAGTGACGCGGGGTGGTGGCCGACGCGCGATGCGGGGCCTGCCGCACTGTCGGCCATGCTGGAGACCGTGAGCACGGTCGGGCCCGGAAATGGTGTTCCGTGGGAGCTTTTCCCGGCGGCGGAGCGGGCAGTGCGCCAATTTCACGGGCTGAATGTTTTCCTGCACGGCCCCGGCCTGGAGTGCGGCCTGCGGGCCTTCGTGCTCGATCCGCGCGAGGGACGCTTCGCGTCGGCCACCCTGCACGGTTTCGCGGAGCGGATCGGCAGCCGTGTCTTTCCGCTCGGATCGCATGGGGACACGTCCCTGCTCGCCGTGGACGAACAGAGTCGCCTCTTCATGGTCAACCACGGCGGCTGGTGGCACCTCGGTGATTCGGTGCTCGCCGGGCTGACCGTACTGATCGAAGGGCGGCGGCCGAAGCGGGTGCGGAAGGACGGGACATGGGAGTCGGCGGAGCCGGAGTCCGTGGAGTCGGAACCGGAAGAGGCCGACGGCGGTGCGACGGCGGAGGCCACCCGGGCCGAGGAAGTGGCCCCCGATGCCGAGGTACGCGCTGTCTTCGGGTGAGCGTGGGGAGCCGCCCCCGACCCTGGACTGTGGGGTGAGGGCGGTTTCGTAGGGCGGCCGGACGGCCCGCCTATTTCCCCAGATTCGGCGGCGGAATGGGCGTAGTCGCCAGGGACTGCGGCGACGTAGGGCTGGCCAAGGCCGACGGGGCCGCTACCGCGGCGGACGGGTCGGGGGCGGGGTCTTCGGGGGTGTCGGGGAGGGGGCGCGGGGCCAGGGTGATGCCTTCGGTGTCGAGGGCCTTCTTGATGCGCCAGCGGAGTTCGCGTTCTATGCCGGGGGCCTTGCCGGGCATGGTCTTGGCGGAGACGCTGATGGTGACGGAGTCGAGGTGGACCTCGCTGAGGCCGAGGACCTCGACGGCCTCCCAGAGCTGTTCGTTCCAGGGCTCGGCCTTGGACATCTCCTCGCCGGTGGCGGTGATGATCTCCCGGGCGCGGTCCAGGTCCTGGTCCGGGGCGATCATGACGTCGACGGTGGCGGTGGACCAGCCCTGGCTGAGGTTGCCGATGCGCTTGACCTCGCCGTTGCGGATGTACCAGATGGCGCCGTTGGGGCCGCGCAGCTTGGTGACGCGCAGGCCGACCTCGACGACCGTACCGGTGGCCACGCCCGCGTCGATCTCGTCGCCGACGCCGTACTGGTCCTCCAGGATCATGAAGACGCCGGAGAGGAAGTCGGTGACGAGGTTGCGGGCGCCGAAGCCGATGGCGACGCCCGCGACGCCGGCGCTGGCGAGCAGCGGGGCCAGGTTGATCTTGAGGACGGACAGTACCGTCAGGGCGGCGGTGCCCATGATGACGAACGACGCGACGCTGCGCAGCACCGAGCCGATGGCCTCGGAGCGCTGGCGGCGGCGTTCGGCGTTGACCAGGAGCCCGCCCAGCGCGGTGCCTTGGGCGGCCGTCGCGGTGCGGTTCATCCGTTCTATGAGCTTGGTGATCGTGCGCCGGATCACATGTCGCAGGATGACGGCGATGATGATGATCAGCGCGATCTGCAGGGCGGACGTGAGCCAGGTCGCCCAGTTCTCCTCCACCCATCCGGCGGCGTTGGTGGCCTTCTCCGTGGCGTCGTCGAGCGACGCCCGGCGGTGCGCGCCGGGCGGCGTGGCGGCTGGGGAAGCGGACCAGAACACAGCAGGAACCTCCGTGTGGGACAGCAGACCCGGGTCGGGACTTACCGTGCCCCGGGCAGACCAACCACACTAACGGGGCAACGGGGGCGGTCCGCGCCGGTGTTCGAGAGTGACCGGACCAATTACGGGTCTGTTTGGGGGGAAGTAAAGCGGTGTGGTCGAAAACACCTCGGACCCGTTACCCGGTGATGGTGGCGCTCCGACCAGGCACCGGGGGACACTGTGGAGAGATCGTCCCGGCGCGAGCCACGCGCCGCCGGCGTACAAGGAGGCACCCGTGCCGCATGTCCTGGTCCTCAACGCGTCGTACGAGCCGCTCGGCGTCGTACCGCTCCGCCGCGCGCTCATCCTCGTCCTCAACGAAAAGGCCGTCAGCCTTGAGGAGTCCGGCGCCCTGATGCACAGCGCGACCCGTGTGATGCCCGCTCCCAGTGTGGTCCGCCTCAAGCGGTTCGTGCGGGTGCCTTTTCGCGGTCCCGTCCCGTTGACCCGCCGTGCCCTCTTCGCCCGGGACGGCGGGCGGTGCATGTACTGCGGTGGCGTCGCAACCAGCGTCGACCACGTCGTTCCGCGCAGTCGTGGCGGGCAGCACACCTGGGAGAACGTCGTCGCCGCGTGCCGCCGCTGCAACCACGTCAAGGCCGACCGGCATGTCGCCGAGATCGGCTGGCGGTTGCGGCATCAGCCCGCGCCGCCGTCCGGCCTGGCCTGGCGGATCATCGGCACGGGGCATAGGGACCCCCGGTGGCTGCCATATCTGCAGCCGTACGGGGCGGATGACGCGCTGGCCCGGATCGATGCCGTATCGGCATAGGTCCGGGTCTTTTGCGTGGTGAGGGAGGAGCGGCCGGCTTCGGACGGGCTCGGCCGGGCCCGTCCGAGCTCCCGGTACGCACGTCTCCCTGGCGCCCGCCATCCGGCCACGCCTCATGGGCGGAGTACGCACGCCCCCCTGGCGCCCGCCATCCGGCCACGCCTCATGGGCGGAGTACGCACGTCTCCCTGGCGCCCGCCACCCGGCCACGCCTCATGGGCCGAGTACGCACGCCTCCCTAGCGCCCGCCACCCGGCCACGCCTCATGGGCCGACGGCCCGCTTCCTGGCATGTCCCCGGTCTTCGCCGGCCGGGCAGGCGTGCCGGGCCGGTCGCCGCCGGGGCCGGACGGCCGGGACGGCGGCGGCCCGGGCCGGTCCGGGCCCTTCACCGCGTACGCCTCCACGCTCCACAGTGAGTAGCCGAAGCGGGTCGCGCGCTTGTCGCCCTGGATGCGGACGAAGCGGACGTCCTGCGCGTCCATCCGGAGGGTCTCGCGGCCGCCCTTGCCGTCGCGGACGGTGGCGGCCGTGCGCCAGGTGACGCCGTCGGACGACACGCGGACCGTGTAGGCGGCCGCGTACGCGTCCTGCCAGCTGAGGGTGAGGCGGCCCAGGCGGGCCGGGCGCGGCAGCGTGAACTGGAGCCAGGCGTCGTCCTGGGCGGGGGAGGACCAGCGGGTCTTCGGGTCGCCGTCGGTGGCGGCGGTGGCCGGGAACTCGGACGTCTCGTCGCCGGAGGAGGTGGCCTCGGCGCCGCGGGCCAGGTCGGGGCCCGTGGTGGGCGGGTAGGTCCGGACGGTCAGCGTCCGCTTCTGGTCGCCGTAGGTGACCGGGATCTCGTACGTACCGGTCTTGGCGTCGCGCGGGACCGTGACGTGGATACGGGCGGTGGCCGTGCCGCCGCGCGGGGCCGTGACGTGCTCCGGCGCCCGTACGGTGAAGCCCTTGGGCGCCTTCGCCGTGAGCTTGCCCTCCACGTCGGCGGGGCGGCGGGAGAAGATCCGGGCGTCCACGGAGAAGGTGCCGCCGGTGTCGGCGTCGATCTCGTCGTGCGCCAGTTCCAGGCCCGCCGCCGGGGTGTCGGCGAACCACGGGGTGAAGGAGTGCACGGACGGCGCCGTGGTGCCGTCCTTCCAGGCCAGCCGGATGCTGTCGGCCTTCATGCCGCGCGCCTCGGTCTGTGTCCAGCCGGTGCCGGAGAGGCCGCCGAGCCGCCGCCAGCCTTCGCCGGGGACGTGCGCCTCCACGGACACGGCGGCCGCCGACGGGCTCGGCTCGGTGAGCGAGGTGACCGCGGTCAGCGGGCGGGGGCGGCCGAAGGGGACGGTCAGGGAGGTGGGGCGGGCGTCCTGCTCCGGCGGCGGGGCCGTCTCGGAGCGGTCGGAGCGGGCGCCGGTCCAGGCGTCGGACTCGGTCATCGCGCGGTCGAGGAAGGGGCCCAGAACGCCCTTTCCGACCGTGACCGGACTCTTCTTGATCTTTTTCAGCAGGTCCTGGACGGCGCGCTGTGCGGTCCACGCGGCGGAGCCGTCGCCGCGGGCCTGCGCCACCAGCATGTCGACGGCCCGCTCGCCCGCCGAACCGTACCGTGCCAATTGGCGTGCCCAGGGACGCACTTCGTCGGCCAGGCCGGGGGAGAGGCGTTCCGGCGCGCCGCTCATCGTGTGGAAGGCGGCCCGCAGCCGGGCCGCGGCCTTGGTGTAGCGCTCGTCGTCGCCCCGGTTGTCGCTGTCGGTGGCGTCGGCGCGCGCCTTCCAGAACGCTTCGATCAGCGGCTTGAGGTACGCGGACTCGTCGGTGCCGAGGACCGAGGAGGCGTCGTTGCCGGCCAGCGCGTGCAGTGCGGCGCGGGAGGCGGCGTTCCCGCCGGAGAGGTCGTCGACGGCGGCCTCCCAGGAGGCGCCGGGCCGGTAGCCGCGCGGGTTCCAGGCGTAGTCGGCGGCGGTGAACAGCGCGATGCGGGACGCGGTGGGCTGCGCCATGGCGTTGGCCAGCAGCGCGCTGGAGCCGACGGCGACGGCGGGTTCGCGGCCCGTGTAGGGGCCGAGGAAGATACGGTCCTGCGCGTAGTCGTTGACCGGGTAGTTGTCCATCGTGACCATCCGGTGGCCGAACACCTCGCGGGCCTCGGCCAGTTCGCCGCCGGTGATGGTACGGGGGACGACGCCGACGCCGGTCCACGCGACCTCGACCCGGTCGGACAGCGCGGCCGCCAGCGCCTCCCGGTAGGCGGTCGAGCCGTCCTGGTAGTACTCGGTCGGCAGCAGGCTGAGCGGCGGCGCCTCGGGGTGCCGCTCGGCGAGGTGGGCGGCGAGCGCGTCCGCCACCTTGGCGTGCGCCTTCGCGGCGGCCTCGGGGCCGGAGCCGAAGGTGTCGGCGTCCGCGTCGCAGTGCCACTCGCTGTAGCTGACGTCCTGGAACTGGAGCTGGAAGGCGCGCACGCCCAGCGCCCACATGGCGTCCACCTTGCGGCGCAGCGCCTTCAGGTCGTCCTCGGAGGACATGCACATGGCCTGCCCGGGGGAGACGGCCCAGCCCAGCGTCACATGGTTGGCGCGGGCCCGGGCGGCCAGCGCGCGGAAGTCCTCGCGCTGCTCCGCCGGGTAGGGGTCACGCCACCGGAACTGGCGGTACGGGTCGTCGCCGGGCGCGTAGAGGTAGCGGTTCTGCTTCGTACGGCCCATGAAGTCGAGCTGGGCCAGGCGCTGCTCGCGGGTCCAGGGCTGGCCGAAGAAGCCCTCGGTCGTGCCGCGTACGGGGGTGCCGGGCCAGTCCCGTACGACGGCCGCGGCCAGCTCCTTGCCGGTGTCGGCCTTGTCGCTGCCTGCCTTGCCGCTGCTCGCCTTGCCGTCGCTCTTGGCGCGCTCCACGACCAGTTGGCGCAAGGTCTGTACGGCGTGGAAGAGGCCGTCCGGGCCGACGCCGTCCAGGGCGACCGTGTCCCGGCCCGCCACCTCGCCGACAGCGAGGCGGTAGCCGCCGGAGGGCAGGTCTCCGCGGGCGGGCGCGCGCAGGGCCCGCAGCGCGGTCTCGGCGTCCGGGCCGCCGACGCGGAACACAGGGCCCTCGCCGGGCAGCGTCTGGCCCGGGGCGGCCTCGTGGACCGTACGGACCCCGGCGTCGCGCAGCACGTCGCGCAGCGCGCTCAGGGCGTACGGGTCGGCATCCGGGGCGGCGGCGATGGTGGCCTCGCCGTCCAGCGCTACGGACGCGCCACCCGGCCGCATCGACTGCGGACGCGGCCATACGGCGGGCAACTGCCCGGCGGAAACGGTCCGGCCGGTGCCGCCTGTGCCGTCGGACTGTCCGGGCAGGTCGGGAGTGCCGACGGCCGGGTCGGCGGGGGCCGCGTGAACAGGGGCGGTGCTGCCGAGGAGCCCGCCGATGACGGCCGCGGCGATGGCGGTGGCCCCGGCGACCCGCGCGCGGGCCCCGGCCCGTACGGCGCCGAAACGGCCCGTGCCGCCGGCGCCGAGGCTGCCGGTGCCGATGCTGGTGGGGCCGGTCAGAGGGGTGGCGGTGCGATCGGTACGGCGGGCCGCGCCGTCGCCGGCCGGGGACGCGTCGCTGTGCCCGGCCCGGAAGGCGTCGCCGTCCCCGGCTTCTCCGTCCCCGGCCCCGCCGCTTGCGACGCCGCTGCTCCCGGCCCCGCCGATTGCATCGTCCTGCCTGCGGCCTTGCCTGCCGCCCTGCCTGCCGACCTGTCCGGCGTCCCGAACGCCGCTCCGGACTCGCACGGTCTCTCCTCAGTCCCCGTCGTCCCACTCACCGGCCGGCCGGTGACGCACCGGACGGCCGCAGCCCGGCCGCCCCGCGGCCGCGCGCCCCTGAGCCGGCTGTCGCGGCGGGGGCCTCGTACCCCGTGGAAACCCGCCGGACCAGCCTTCGGCAGTGAGCCCACCACTCCGGCGGTGAGGGTGTCAACGGCAGCACACCAAGTGCCGGGTTTGCCCTGTGCGGCCGGCGTGTCGCGGCGTGTTCCAGGGGCCGCCGGAGAGGGGCGGGGCGGGGGCCGGGAGGGGTTCGAGGCGCTGAAGGACTTCCTCCGGAACGCCTCTCCGGTGGGCAGCTCTGCGCCGTCACCCGTCCGCCACCGGCAAATCGCCTGCACGAGGGATGTGTGACCTGGGCCACGTTGGTTGAATGGATACGTCTGCGACCGCCCGTAGTGGGTAGGGCAGGCCGTGACCCACTACCGACGAACGGGAGGCCCTCCGTGGCCGCGTCCGCTCAGCTTCTCCTCGACGCACTGTCGTCCGCCCCCGAGTACCCGGCAGAGCGTGTCAAACCCTCCGGACCGGAGAATTTCCGGCCGGGTAAACCCGTCGAGCCGGATCTGTTCGCCGGCGTGTCCGACCCCGACTCCGGCCTGGACGGCTCCGGCTCGCTCTGCTTCTGCGAACCGCCGCTGACCAGCGAGCCCCCGCTCGCCGACGCCGCCCCGCTCACCAGTGAGTCCCCGATCGCCGCCGAGCTGCCGCTGACCAGCGAGCCCACCGCGGCCGGCCTGGGTACGGAGACCATGGAGGTCTGATGGGCCGACCGCGGCTCGCCGGTCTGCACGGTGTGTGCACGTCCTATGAGCCCGCACCGGGCCGGGTGGAACACGTCGGTGACGACACCGTCGTCGCCGTCCTCGCCGCGCTCGGGGTCGACGCCTCGACTCCGCACGCCGTACGCGCCGCTCTGGAGGCGTACGACCAGGGCGCGGGCCGGGCCCTGCTCCCGCCCACCGTCGTGGTGCGCCCGGGGCGCCCGCCGAAACTTTCGCGCCTGCCCGAAGGCACCGCCCTGCGGGTGGAGACCGAGTCGGGCGAGGTGCTCGACTGGGGGCCGGACCCCGGGGGCCGCCCGCAGGACGCGTACGAGCCGCCCGCTCAGGAGCCGGGCCGCGACGGCGCCCCCGCGCCGCGCCGGGCTGCCGTCCGCCTTCCCGGCCACGTCCCCGGCGGCTCCGTGGGCCGTCTCCCCTTCGGCATCCACACCTTGCGCGCCCACACGCCCGACGGCCGCTCAGCCCGCGCTCACCTCATCGTCGCCCCCGACCGGATGCCCGCGCCGCCCGGCCGCACCCACGGCTTCATGGTGCAGCTCTACTCCCTGCTCTCCGGCCGCTCCTGGGGCATGGGGGACCTGGGCGACCTCGCCGACCTGACCGCCTGGTCCGGACGCGCGCTCGGCAGCGGCTTCGTGCAGATCAACCCGCTGCACGCCGCCGTACCGGGAGCGCCCACCGACCCCTCGCCGTACCGCCCCTCCTCCCGCCGCTTCCCCGACCCCGTCCACCTGCGCATCGAGGACATCCCCGAGCTGGGCTGCCTCGAAGGCGACGCCCGGTCCCGGTTCGACGCGCTGCTCGTACGGGGCCGGACACTGCGCGACGCCGTGCTCCGCAAGGGCGCGCTGATCGACCGGGACGCCGTGTGGGAGCTGAAGAAGGAAGCGCTGGAGCTGCTCTGGAAGGTGCCGCTGAGCCCCGGGCGGCGCGCCGCCTACTGCGACTTCCTCGCCGAGCAGGGCACGAGTCTGGAGGACCACGCCACCTGGTGCGCGCTGGCCGAGCTGTACGGGTCCGACTGGCGCGGCTGGCCCGCCGGTCTGGACGACCCGCGCTCGGCCCGGACGGCACGGATGCGCGGCAGCCTGCTGGACCGCATCGACTTCTACAGCCGTCTCGCGTGGTTCACCGACCAGCAGCTCGCCGCCGCCCAGCGCGCCGCCGAGGAGGCCGGGATGGGCATCGGGCTGGTGCACGACCTGGCCGTCGGCGTCCACCCCTCCGGGTCCGACACCTGGGCCCAGCAGGACGCCTTCGCGTCGGGCATGTCCGTGGGCGCGCCGCCGGACGCCTTCAACTCGCGCGGTCAGGACTGGGGCCTGCCGCCCTGGCGGCCGGACGCGCTGGCCGCCCAGGGCTACGCCCCGTACCGCGGTCTGCTGCGCGGCATGCTGCGGCACGCGGGCGCCCTGCGCATCGACCACGTCATGGGCCTGTTCCGGCTGTGGTGGGTGCCGGAGGGCCGGCCGCCGACGGAGGGCGCGTACGTGCGGTACGACGCCGAGGCGATGCTCTCCGTCCTCGCCCTGGAGGCGCACCGCGCGGGCGCCGCCGTCATCGGGGAGGACCTGGGGACGGTCGAGCCGGTGGTCCGTACGGAGCTGGCCGGCCGGGGCGTGCTCGGCACGTCCGTCCTGTGGTTCGAACGCGACTACACCAAGGAACCGGCCCGGCCGCTGCCGCCCGGGGACTGGCGCGCCGACTGCCTGGCCACCGTCACCACGCACGACCTGCCCAGCACGGCGGCCCGGCTGACCGGGCAGCACGCGGCGCTGCGGCACGGCCTCGGGCTGCTGGACCGCCCGCTCCACGAGGAGCAGGCGGCGGAGGCGGTCGAGGTCGGCGAGTGGCTGGAGACGCTGCACCGGCTGGGACTGCTGCCGGAGGGCCGGGGGGACGAGGAGGCGGCGGTCAAGGCCCTGCACCGCTATCTGCTGCGGACGCCCGCCCGCATGGTCGGGGTGTGGCTGCCGGACGCGGTGGGCGACCGGCGGCCGCAGAACCTCCCGGGGACCTGGGACGAATATCCCAACTGGCGGCTGCCGGTCACCGATCCGGCGGGGCGCCCGCTGTCCTTGGAGGAGATCGCCGCAGCGCCCCGGCTCCATGCGCTGATGAGTGAACTGCGCACGTCGCAGGGGTAGTCGGGCCGGTACGGCCGGAAGGGCAGGCGGTCGCGCCCGT
Organism: Streptomyces paromomycinus; assembly: GCF_003865155.1. Taxonomy (NCBI): domain Bacteria; kingdom Bacillati; phylum Actinomycetota; class Actinomycetes; order Kitasatosporales; family Streptomycetaceae; genus Streptomyces; species Streptomyces paromomycinus. The sequence continues at coordinate 6,428,159 of NZ_BHZD01000001.1, forward strand.
CTTGCGGTCGTCTTCCGGCCGCCCCGGCCGTACGGCACCATGCCGTGGACGCCGTCCAAGAGATCCGACCCTTTCCGGTCGGGGAGTTGGAGGGAACCATGGCAAGAAGCCGATCACGTGCCCGCTTCCGTGCCCGCTTCCGCACCGCCTTCGCGCTCACCGTCGCCGCTGCTCTCGCGCTGCCGTTCCCGCTCCGGGCCTCCGCCGCCGACGGCCGGCCGGACCCCGTCCGGCCGCAGGCCTCCGCCCGCCAGCCCGTCCAGCCGTCGGCCGCCGTCCGTCAACCAGTCCAGCCGCCGCCCTTCTCCCGTCACCCCACCGCGAACCCCTGCCAGGGCCCCGTCCGCCCCGCCTCCCAGATGACCGTCCTGCCCTGCGACACCCCGGCCCGGATCATCGAGAAGGCCGCCCGCATCGTGCCGACCGCCGCCCAGCGTGCCTGGCAGGAGCGGGAGGTCACCGCGTTCACACACTTCGGCATGAACACCTTCACCGGCCGTGAGTGGGGCTCCGGCACGGAAGACCCGACGTGGTTCGCGCCGCCGCGCCTCGACGTCGACCAGTGGATGCGCGCGTACAAGGCGGCGGGCGCCGAGCAGGTCATGCTGACCGTGAAGCACCACGACGGTTTCGTGCTCTACCCCAGCCGCTACACCCCGCACACCGTCCGGGCGAGCCCCGGAAGGCCGGACGTCGTCGGCGCGTACGTGCGGGCCGCCCGTAAGGCCGGGCTCGCGGTGGGCCTCTACCTCTCCCCGTCCGACGGCGCCGAACTGCCGCACGCCCGGCACGCGCGCTGGGTCGAGGAAGTCCGGCGCAAGCAGGCCGAGGGCAAGCCGCTCAGCCTGCCCGAACGGGTCGCCCTGGAGGACCGCGGCCGGGCACCCGCCGGGCTGGGCCGCTTCGGCAACGGCAGCCCCGTCACCGAGCGCACCCTTCCCGCCCTCGTCCCCGGTGACGACCGCGCCGACGCCGTACGCGACGGACGGCTGCCCTCCTTCACCGTCCGCGCCGACGACTACGGCGCGTACTACCTCAACCAGGTCTACGAACTGCTCACCCAGTACGGCCCGGTCGAGGAGCTGTGGCTGGACGGCGCGAACCCATGGGCGGACGCCGGGATCACGCAGAAGTACGACGTGCGCCAGTGGTTCGAGACGATCCGCCGCCTGTCGCCGCGCACCGTCGTCTTCCAGGGGCCGCAGGGCGTGCGCTGGGTCGGCAACGAGCGGGGCGTGGCGCGCGAGACGGAGTGGAGTGTCACCCCGTCCGCCGTCGACCCCTGGTCGGTGCTCTCCGGCGGCCTGCCCAACGACTCCACCGACGCCGACATCGGCTCCCGCGCCAAGCTGCTCGCACCGGCCACCAAGTACCTCCAGTGGTATCCGGCGGAGGCGGACGTCTCGATCCGGCCCGGCTGGTTCCACCACCCCTGGGAACGGCCCAAGACGCCCGGCCAACTGCTGGCCCTGTACGAGAAGAGCGTGGGCCGCAACGCGTCGCTGCTGCTCAACGTGCCGCCGGGGCGCGGCGGGCGGATCGACGCGGCGGATGCCGCCGCCCTCGCCGGCTTCGGGCGGGCCGTACGGGAGACGTACGGGAAGGATCTCCTGGCGGGCGGCAGGGACCTGCTGACGGACGGCCGGGACCGCTCGGCGGGCGGCCGGTCCGTGCCCGAGCGCCCCGGCGGCATCACGTTCGACCGGGTCGGGCTCGGGGAGGACCCGCGGTACGGACAGCGGGTGGAACGGTTCGCCGTCGAGGCGCGGACCGGCGGGACCTGGCGGCGGATCGCCGGCGGGACGACCGTCGGCCACCGGCGCATCCTGGCGCTGCCCGCGCCGGTGACCGCCGACGCCGTCCGCGTACGGGTCCTCGCGGCCCGCGCCGCCCCGCGCCTGACGCCGGTGACCGCCCACCGGTCCCGCGCCTGAACGGGCCCGGACCGGCCCCCGGCGGCCCCGGAACGGATCGGCAGCCGTCCCGGACCGTCCCCGCACCGGCTTTCGACCGGCCGGGTCAACCGTTAGGCCACCCCGGGCGCGCGAGGGTGAACGGCGTCCGATACGTTGACCTCGTGAGCAATCTGGTCAAGAAGAACGCCCTGCGCGCCGGAACCATCACGGCCGGCACCGCGCTGATGCTGCTGATGTCGTCCCCCGCGTTCGCGCTCACCCGCGACGATGGTGACGACCCGGGTCCGGGCCTGAGTGTCGTCCAGACGCTCGGCCTCTATGTCGCCGCTCCCATCGTCCTCTTCCTGGTCATCGCCGGCCTGGTCATGGCAGGCGACAAGTCCCGCAAGCAGTCCAAGGCCTGACCCAGGACTCCCGCAGGACTCCGACAGGATTCCTCCCCACGCCTCTTCGAGGGCGCCCGCAGGTTCGCGAGAACCGGCGGGCGCCCTCTTTTTCGTGCCCGCGTATACCGCACCGGGCCGTTGCTCCCCTGTCGCGGAGGGCGGGATTCCGGCGAGGGCTTGTTTTGACGTGGAGCTAACCTACGATGGCGTAACCTACGGAGCCGTAGGTAACCCCGTCCCCAGGAGTACCCGTGACCATCGCCCCCGACCGCCACGCCGAAGAGCGCGGCCAGGCCGCATGGAGCGACGCCCGGCTGCTGTACGCCCTCGAAGAGGTCGTCGACAAGGAGCTGAACCGGCACCTGAAGGTGGCCAAGGACTGGATGCCGCACGAGTACGTCCCCTGGAGCGACGGCCGCAACTTCGACGGCGTCATGGGCGGCGAACCGTGGGCCCCCGAGCAGTCCAAGGTCAGCGACATAGGGCGGACCGCCCTGGTGGTCAACCTGCTGACCGAGGACAACCTGCCCAGCTACCACCACGAGATCGCCACCCTCTTCGGGCGGGACGGCGCCTGGGGCACCTGGGTGCACCGCTGGACGGCGGAGGAGGGCCGGCACGGCATCGTCATGCGGGACTACCTGCTCACCAGCCGGGCCGTGGACCCGGTCGAGCTGGAGAACTTCCGGATGGCGCACATGTCGGCGGGCTTCGAGTCCGACAACGCGCACAGCATGCTGCACTCGATCGCGTACGTCGCCTTCCAGGAGCTGGCGACCCGCATCTCGCACCGCAACACCGGCCACCACTCCGGCGACCCGGTCTGCGACCGGATGCTGTCCCGCATCGCCACCGACGAGAACCTGCACATGGTCTTCTACCGGAACCTGCTCGCCGCCGCCTTCGAGCTCGCGCCCGACCAGACCATGTGCTCCGTACGGGACGTGGTCACCGGCTTCCGGATGCCGGGACACGGCATGCCCGGCTTCGAGCGCGCCGCGGCCCGGATGGCGATCGGCGGGATCTACAACCTGCGCATCCACCACGACGACGTGCTCCAGCCGGTGCTGCGCTACCTGAAGGTGCTGGAGATCGGCGGCCTCGGCCCGGCCGGGCTGCGGGCCCAGGAGGAGCTGGGGATGTACATGGGCGGGCTGGACGACCAGGCGCGCAAGTTCGACGAGCGGCTGGCGGCCCGGGAGGCCCGCCGGGCGGCACGGGGGTAGGGGGCCCGCCCTTCCGCCTGCGTACGCTGCCCGCATGGCCGACTGGGACATCAAGAAGCTGCGCATCCTGCGCACCCTCCACGAGCTGGGCACGGTCACGGCGGCCGCCGAGGCGCTGCACCTGACGCCGTCCGCGGTGTCGCAGCAGCTGGCCGGGCTGGCCAGGCAGCTCGGGGTGACGCTCCTGGAGGCCCACGGCCGGCGGGTACGCCTGACGGACGCCGCGCACCTCGTCCTGCGGCACACCGAAGCCGTCTTCGCGCAACTGGAACGCGCGGACGCCGAGTTGCTCGGCTACCTCCAGGGCGAGGCGGGGGAGGTGCGGGTCGGCGCGTTCTCCACCTCGATCCCCGCGCTGGTGGTCCCCGCCGTACGGGACCTGCGCGGCTCGCACCCGGGCCTCGCGGTGTCCGTACGGGAGGCGGAGGCGGCGGAGGCGTACGAGCTGCTGGCGGAGGGCAGCGTCGACCTCGCGCTCTCGCTGGCCGCGCACGCGCCGACGCCGCGCGACCCGAAGTTCACCCGGCTCGCGCTGCTCGCCGATCCGCTGGACGTGGCGCTGCCCGCGGGGCATCCGCTGGCGGACGAGCCGGGGCTGCGGCTGGCCGATCTGGCGGGCGAGCAGTGGATCTTCGGGAGCAGCGGTCCCTGGTCGCAGATCACGACGGCCGCGTGCGAGCACGCCGGATTCGTCCCGGAACGGGCGCATGCCGCGGCCGACTGGGACGCGATCCTGGCCATGGTCGGCGCGGGGATGGGGGTGGCGCTGGTGCCCCGGATGGCGATGTCGGGGGCGCGGGGCCGGACCGGACCCGTACGGGACGAGGGCGGTGCCGCCGCGGTGGCGGTGCGGGTACTCCGTGCCGACCAGCCGCGGCGGCACGTGGTGGCGGCGGTGCGGCGCGGGGCGGAGGGGGCGCCGGGGCTCGCGCGGGTGCTGGCCGCGCTGCGGCGGGTCGCCGAGGGGGCGGCCGTGCCGCCGGGGGAGGCGGATCACTGACCCCGACCATTCAGGCTGCCTGAATGCAACCTCCAGAAACTTTCGATAGACCTGGACTAAACGTTCCTGCAATCGTCGAGGAGTCCGCGTCACATCACCCCCTCACCGAAGGGCAGAGATGACCAGCACTCCGGCCGCCGCCTCCGCCACCGACCCGCACGCCAACGACGCCGCCCCGTACGGCGGCGGCGACCCGTACGCGGACTACCGCGGCGGGGACTTCCCCTTCACCTCGCTCGTCGACCTCGCCGACCGCCGCTTCGGCGCCGGCGTCATCGCCGCGAACGACGAGTTCTTCGCCGAGCGCGAGAACCTGCTGAAGCCCGGCCCCGCGGTCTTCGACCCGGAGCGCTTCGGTCACAAGGGCAAGATCATGGACGGCTGGGAGACCCGGCGGCGGCGCGGGGCCGACGGCGCGCACCCGTTCCCCACCGACGACGAGCACGACTGGGCGCTGATCCGCCTGGCCGCCCCCGGTGTCGTCCGGGGCGTGATCGTCGACACCGCCCACTTCCGCGGCAACTACCCGCAGCAGATCACCGTCGAGGCCACCGCGCTCCCCGGCAGCCCGAGCCCCGCCGACCTGCTCGCCGACGACGTGAAGTGGGAGGAGCTCGTCCCCCGTACGCCGGTGCGCGGCCACGCCGCCAACGGCTTCGAGGTGACCGTGCAGCGCCGCTTCACCCACCTGCGTCTCAAGCAGCACCCGGACGGCGGCGTCGCCCGGCTGCGGGTGTACGGCGAGGTCGTGCCCGACCCGGCGTGGCTGGATGTGCTCGGCACCGTCGACCTGGCCTCTGTCATGCACGGCGGCGTCGTCGAGGACGCCTCCGACCGCTTCTACTCCTCGCCCGCCCAGATCATCCGGCCCGATCTGTCCCGCAAGATGGACGACGGCTGGGAGAACCGCCGCCGCCGCGTCCGCGACACCAACGACTGGGTACGGTTCCGCCTCGCCGCGCAGGGCGAGATCCGCGCCGTCGAGATCGACACCGCGTACCTGAAGGGCAACGCGGCGGGCTGGGCGGCGCTCTACGGATGCGACGCGGAGACCGCCGACCCGGCGGACGACGCCTCCTGGTTCGAGATTCTGCCGCAGACCGCACTCCAGCCCGACACCCCGCACCGCTTCGCCCTCCCGCGCCCGGTGACCGCGACCCACGTACGGCTGGACGTCTTCCCCGACGGCGGCGTGGCCCGCATGCGCCTGCACGGCGACTTCACCGACGAGGGCCGCGCCGGACTCGTCCGCCGCTTCGACGCACTGGGCGGCTGACCCGGCCCCGCACCGCGCCCGCACCGGGCCCCGCCGGAGGGGGGCGGGGCCCGGCGGCGACCGGCTCGCCCGGCAGACGGCAGCGCCCGAACGCGCCGCCTGCCGGGCGTCACCATGTCCGGCGGCACGCGGTGTCACGACGACGACGCGCACCTTCGATGACGGCCCGTCAGTAGCTGGGCTCAAGCCCGCTGTTGTGCCGCCTCTTGTCGACAGGTTTCCATATCGATACACGCAATACGTAACTCAATTTGAGCGAAATTTGAGCATGGTAAACCATCAAACCCGTAGTGCGCTGAAATAGCACCCCGCTTTCTCCTGGATGGAGTGTTTGACGTCACTTCCACGCGGGTTTCCGGTGTCACGACACTATCCTTGGAGGCGGCCGTCGACCGGCTGCCGCGGGTGGCATCCTGTATGTGCCCGCAGCAGGGCGACGACCAGGTCAGGACGTGGTCTCCGCGTCCGGTGAGAGCCGCCGCCCCTGCTCCAACGGCCAAGTAAGGGAAGGGGCGGCGGTTTCCGAGGCGGCTATTGCGGGCCGGTCAGGGGTCGTCCGGGCTTCGGTGACCGGAATATCATTTGCAAGGGCGATCTCTTCCGTCGGTGGACCACCGCTCGCCCGCCGTTGCGCGAGAAGCTGCTCGAACAGCCATGACGTCTCCATCGATTACTTGCTCCTGCCCTGGTCCGAACGGCGATCGGCGTGTGGACCCGACGTCCGGACCGGTAGGTTGTTCAGGGGTGAACCAATCGTCCGTACTGAGCGGTTGGTTCACGAACGGCAAAGTGCAATGATCATGAAATGGGCGCCACTTGGGTGGTCCGAGGGTGTCGCGTTGGTCACATGCGCCCCTCGTGTTCCGTGATGTTCTGTTGCCCATTCGTTGCGCATGGCCGCGGGTCCGGCCTGGCAGCTCCGGTGCCGGAGCCCGGTTCCTCGGTGAGCCGAGGCGCTACTGGTCAGTAGATGCGGGGCGCGCATGGACTTTGAACTGAATGGGCGTCATATGTCCGATCGGGGGCGGTGCAGCATACTCCCGCCCACTGACAGGCCATGGTCCCGTCTGTGGCCCAAGGTCACGGGAATCGGTTGCCAGCGCCGGGCCGGGGAGCATTAATGGTCTGGACGCATGCAGCGGGGGAGCAGCGTTCACTTCCGTCCGCGCCTTCCCTTCTTGGCCGTTGGAGCGAGGCGCGGTTCGGGTTCTTCGCCGGACCAGGGCCGACAAAGGTGTCGGCCGGACAATGGGAGACATGCAATGAACGAACCGACCCGCAGCCGGACCCAGGGGCCTTCGCCCGCCGGCGACGTCGGTAGTACCACGGGCAGCGCCGGTCCCACCCCCTCCGGGCAGCCCCTCAGCTCTTCTCCGGCAGGCGGCGTCACGGCTACCCCCTCGGACGCCCCCAGCCCCCACCACGGCCACCGCAGGCGCATGCAGGTGAACCTGGACGGTCACTTAGAACTGACCCTCTACGCCTCCCCGCGATTGCTCCGCTGGATCGGCAGCATCCTGACCGCGACGGCAGCCGCCGCCTGGTACCTGAACAACCACTGAGCGACCGCCGGCGCGGGGCACTCGGTGCCACACCGGCGACGGTGCCCCTGGACGACAAAGCGCCCCGGACCACCCGGTCCGGGGCGCTTCCAGCGTGTCCGGCGCGCCGTTACGCGGCCGCCTCGTCCGCCCGCTGGGCCTTCAGCGCGCGCTCGATGCCGGAGCGGGACTCCGTCACCAGGCGGCGCAGGCCCGCGCCCGGTTCGGCCGAGCCGAGCCAGGCGTCGGTCGCGTCCAGGGTCTCCTGGGAGACCTGGAGGGACGGGTACAGGCCGACCGCGATCTGCTGGGCCATCTCGTGGCTGCGGCTGTCCCAGACGTCCTTGACCACGGCGAAGTACTTCTCCGCGTACGGTGCCAGCAGCTCCCGCTGGTCGGTCTGGACGAAGCCGCCGATCACGGCCTCCTGCACCGCGTTGGGCAGCTTGTCGCTGTCCACGACCGAGGCCCAGGCCGCCGCCTTCGCCTCGGCGGTCGGCCGGGACGCCCGCGCGGCCGCGGCGTGCCGCTCGCCCGCCGAGGTCCGGTCGCGCTCCAGCTCCGCCTCGACGACCTTCTCGTCGGCGCGGCCGGTCGTGGCCAGCCGCTGGACGAGCGCCCAGCGCAGCTCGGTGTCCACGGCCAGGCCGGGCAGCTCCTGCGTACCGTCCAGCAGGCCCTGGACCAGATCCAGCTGCGCGTCGGTACGGGCCGTGGCGATGAACGCGCGGGCCCAGGCCAGCTGGTGGTCGCTGCCGGGGGCCGCGGCCCGCAGCTGCTCCAGCGCCGCCTCGGTCCACTTCGCGAGGCCGGTCTCCCGCCAGGCCGGGGCCGCGTACAGCTCCAGCGCCAGCTTCACCTGGCGGTGCAGCGACTGCACGACGCCGATGTCGGACTCCTTGGTGATGCCCGACAGCACCAGCTCCAGGTACTCGCGGGTGGGCAGCTCGCCGTCCCGCGTCATGTCCCACGCCGACGCCCAGCACAGCGCGCGCGGCAGCGACTCGGTGAAGTCGCCCAGGTGCTCGGTGACGACGCGCAGCGAGCCCTCGTCCAGGCGGACCTTGGCGTACGACAGGTCGTCGTCGTTGAGGAGGATGACGGCCGGGCGGGGTGTGTTCGCGGGGAAAGGCACCTCGGTGCGCTCGCCGTCCACGTCCAGCTCGATCCGGTTCGTACGGACGAGCTTGCCGTCCTTGAGGTCGTAGCAGCCGATCGCGATGCGGTGCGGGCGCAGGACCGGCTCGCCCTTGGCGCCGGCCGGCAGCGCCGGGGCCTCCTGGAGCACGGTGAAGGAGGTGACCGTACCGTCCTCGGCGACCGTCAGCTCCGGGCGCAGCACGTTGATGCCGGCCGTCTCCAGCCACGCCTTCGACCAGGTCTTCAGGTCCCGGCCGCTGGTCTCCTCCAGCGCGCCGAGCAGGTCGGACAGGCGGGTGTTGCCGAAGGCGTGCGCCTTGAAGTACGCCTGCACGCCCTGGAAGAACTCGTCCATGCCGACATAGGCGACGAGCTGCTTGAGGACGGACGCGCCCTTGGCGTACGTGATGCCGTCGAAGTTGACGAGCACGTCGTCCAGGTCACGGATCTCGGCCATGATCGGGTGCGTGGAGGGCAGCTGGTCCTGCCGGTACGCCCAGGTCTTCATCGAGTTCGCGAAGGTGGTCCAGGCGTGCGGCCAGCGGCTGCCGGGAGCGTGCGCCTGGCAGGCGATGGAGGTGTAGGTGGCGAACGACTCGTTCAGCCACAGGTCGTTCCACCACTCCATGGTGACCAGGTCGCCGAACCACATGTGGGCCAGCTCGTGCAGAATGGTCTCGGCACGGCCCTCGTACGCGGCGTCCGTCACCTTCGAGCGGAAGACGTACTGGTCGCGGATGGTCACCGCGCCCGCGTTCTCCATCGCGCCCGCGTTGAACTCCGGCACGAAGAGCTGGTCGTACTTGGCGAACGGGTACGCGAAGTCGAACTTCTCCTCGAACCAGTCGAAGCCCTGCCGGGTGACCTCGAAGATCGCGTCCGCGTCCAGGTGCTCGGCCAGCGACGGCCGGCAGTAGATGCCCAGGGGCACCGAGCGGCCCTCGCCCTCCCAGGTGCTGTGCACACTGTGGTACGGGCCGGCGATCAGTGCGGTGATGTAGGTGGAGATCCGCTGCGTCGGAGCGAACCGCCACACGTTGTCCCGCGGCTCCGGCGCCGGCGAGTTGGAGATCACCGTCCAGCCCTCGGGGGCCTTGACGGTGAAGGTGAACGTCGCCTTCAGGTCCGGCTGCTCGAAGCTGGCGAACACCCGGCGGGCGTCCGGCACCTCGAACTGCGTGTAGAGGTACGCCTGCTGGTCGACCGGGTCGACGAAGCGGTGCAGGCCCTCACCGGAATTGGTGTAAGCGCAGTCCGCGACGACCCGCAGCTCGTTGCGGCCCTCCCGCAGCCCCGCGAGCGCGATCCGGGAATCCGCGAAAACGGTGCCCGGGTCCAGGCTCTCGCCGTTGAGCACCACCTCGCGCACGGTCGGCGCCACCAGGTCGATGAACGATTCCGCACCCGCCTCGGCGGCGTCGAAACGCACCGTGGTCACCGACCGGAACGTACCGCCCTCACCCGCCTCCTGCGCACCGGAGAGGTCCAGATCGATCTCATACGCGTCCACACTCAGCAGCCGCGCCCGCTGCTGCGCCTCGTCGCGGGTCAGATTCGTGCCAGGCACCCGTTCATCTCCTTCGCTTCGGACTTTGGGCCATCCTTCCACGGAGCACCCGACCACTCGGTCGGGGGCATCGGGGAAATTCCGGCCCCGCCCGCCCGTCCCGCTCCCTATGCTCCGCGGCAAGGAGGCGACGATGACCACGACTCAGCACGACGCCGCCGGGCACATCATGGGCGGCCTGGGCGACCACGGGCTACTGCGTTTTCTGGAGGAGCGCCCGGAACTGGATCACCTCAGGATCGAGCTGGTCGAAGGAAAGATCGTCATGCGGCGTTCGGGGCCGCCGTACCGTACCTGTGCCGTCGCGCTGCTGGGCTCTCAGCTGACGCGTGCGGGCTGGGCCGCGCTGTCCGGCCAGGCACTGGTCTCCGGCGTCCCCGGCTTCGAGCCCAAGGCGGACCTCACCGTCACCACGGAAGAGGCCATCGAGGACAACCGCCACCCCTTCCCCGCGGACCGGGTTCTCCTCGTCGCGGAAGTCCTGGAACAAGTCGTCTCCGAGCGGGACAGCGACTACGTCAGGAAGCGCAGGTGGTACGCGATGAGCCGGATCCCGCTCCACCTCCTCGTGGACCCCGACGAGGCCGTGGTCGAGCTGCACTCCCAGCCCGACCACCTGGGCTACCGCCGGATGGACCCGTACCGGTTCGGCGACCGGGTGCCGCTCCCCGAACCGTTCTCACTCGCGGTCGACACCTCGCGGTTCAAGCCGTATCCGCCCAAGCTGCCGTAGGGATGGACGACAGGGCGGTACCCGCATCCGCGGCGGCCGAGCCGCCGCGTGCCTCCGGGCTGGAGAGTGACTACACCTCGGCGTGGCAGGAGTGGGACGAGAGCGGTGACGCGCGGCTGTGGGACCGGGTGGCGGGGGACGGGGACGTCGGCCGGCTCCCCGTCCGATTCCCGCCGGAAACAAGCCGGATGCCCGCCCACCCTGTACGTATGACGACGTACACACCTCTCCCCATCCCCGAAACCGCCCTCCAGGAACTGCGCCTCGCGGACGACTCCGGGCGGGCCATGGAGCCCTTCGCCGCCGGGTCCGTGAGCGACCGGGTGGACAGTGTGGGCAGTCCGCTGCGGTGCTGTCTGCGGCCCATCGAGGAAGGCGAGCGGATCGCGCTCGTTTCGTACGCGCCCCTGCGGCGGTGGGCCGAGGAGCGGTGGGTGCGGCCGGGGGCGTACGACGAGTGTGGGCCGGTGTTCATTCACGCCGGGGCGTGCGGCGGGCCGGACGGCGGTCGCGCCGGGTACCCGTTCGCGCGGCCGGGGGCCCTGCGGACGCTGCGTCGGTACGACGCGGACGGGCACATCGTGGGCGGGCGGTTCTTCGAGATTCCGGAGGATGCGGAGGCCGGGTTCGACGCGGCGTTCGCGGAGGCTTTCGCGCGGCCGGAGGTGGCGCTGGTGCACGTCCGGGCGCTGGAGTACGGGTGTTTTCAGTTCGAGGTGCGGCGGCCGTAGCCGTACGGACGGATACGCCGCGGGGCCCGTACGGAAGATCCGTACGGGCCCCGCGCAGCGTGCGGAAACGTCTCAGCCGCGCAGCTCCGCCGCGACCAGCTCCGCGATCTGGACCGCGTTCAGGGCCGCGCCCTTGCGCAGGTTGTCGTTGGAGAGGAAGAGCGACAGGCCGTGGTCGACCGTCTCGTCCGTGCGGATGCGGCCCACGTACGAGGCGTCCTGGCCGGCGGCCTGGAGCGGGGTGGGGATGTGCGAGAGGGCGACGCCGGGGGCGCCGGCCAGCAGCTCGGTGGCGCGCTCCGGGGTGATTTCGCGCTCGAAGCGGGCGTTGACCTGGAGCGAGTGGCCGCTGAAGACCGGGACGCGGACGCAGGTGCCGGAGACCTTCAGGCCCGGGATCTCCAGGATCTTGCGGCTCTCGTTGCGGAGCTTCTGCTCCTCGTCGGTCTCGTTGAGGCCGTCGTCGACGATGGAGCCGGCCATCGGCAGCACGTTGAAGGCGATCGGGCGGACGTACTTGTCCGGCTCGGGGAAGTCGATGGCCGCGCCGTCGTGGGTGAGCTTGGTGGCGTCCTGCTCGACGGCCTTGCGCACCTGCTCGTCCAGCTCCGCGACGCCCGCCAGGCCGCTGCCGGAGACCGCCTGGTAGGTGGCGACGACCAGCGAGACCAGGCCGGCCTCGGCGTGCAGCGGGCGCAGCACCGGCATGGCGGCCATGGTCGTGCAGTTCGGGTTGGCGATGATGCCCTTGCGGCGCTCGGAGATCGCCTGCGGGTTGACCTCGGAGACGATCAGCGGGACGTCGGGGTCCATGCGCCAGGCGGAGGAGTTGTCGATCACGACCGGGCCCGCGTCGGCGACCTTGGGGGCCAGCGCCTTGGAGGTCGACCCGCCGGCCGAGAAGAGCACGATGTCCAGACCGGAGTAGTCCGCGGTGGCCGCGTCCTCGATCGTGATCTCGGTGTCCTGCCACGGGAGCGTACGCCCGGCGGAGCGGGCCGAGGCGAACAGTCGCAGCTGCTCCACCGGGAAGTTCCGCTCGGCGAGGATGCCCCGCATCACGCCGCCGACCTGACCGGTGGCTCCGACGATTCCGATCCTCATGGCACTCCTTGTTCGGTACGTACAGCAGCGGAACGGGTGCCGTGGAGGGCACCCGCCCCGTTACTGTCCACTATCTCAGGCCGTTACGGCACGACCTTTTCGATGCGCACGCCACCGCTGCCCGTGACCGTCCCGGACCCGTTCAGCAGCTGGACCTCACCGAAGAACTCGCGTCCGGCGGGAGCCGGGCCCGCGACCGCGACCTCGGCCGTGACCTGCGTCGATGCTCCGCTACCCAGCTTCACCGGTTTCGACTCGTCCGTCTTGAGCGAACCGAGTCCGGCGGAGTAATACACATCACGGTAGTCGTAGGCGGTGCTGCCCGCGGGGATCGCGTAGCCGTCCACGACGACGGTGTAGGTGCCCGGCGCGGGCTTGGCGATGCTGACCGCCTCGTCCGAGGTGCCGGTCGCCGACGAGGCGACGACCTTGCCGCCGAGCAGGACGCTCAGGTCCAGGTCGGCCTTGGCGTCGGCGGGCGCGCCGATCGCGGCGTCCAGCCGGGACACCCCGCTGCCCACGACGATCTCGTACCGCTGCGACTCGCCTTCCTTGATCGTCGGGCGCTGCGTACGGGACGAGCCCAGCTCGCCGCCCTTGAGGGTGCCCTCGACGGCGGCGAAGGCGTTGCTGACCTTCCAGGACACCGGGGCCGGGCTGCCGGTCTTCGCCTCCGGCAGGACGCGGACGGCCGGGTCGAAGGTGGTGCCGAGGGTGGCCGCGGTGACCGTGTACGGGTTGTCCAGCAGCGGCGAGGTGCGCCGCGACTCGACCTCGATCTCCCAGACGCCGGGCGCCGGGTTCTTGTAGGTGCGCCGCGTCGGGTCGCACGTGTTGGCGGGGTTGGGGTAGTTCGGGTAGCAGTTCGGGGTGCCGGTCGGGTCGACCGGGACGCCCTGCGGGCTGAGGGCGATCCAGCGCGTCTGGCTGCCGGCCGCGAGCCCGCTCATCGAGACCTGGAGGGCCTTGGCGCCCTTCGGGACGGTGATGAAGTGCGAGGTGGTGGCGTTGCGCTGGACGGTGCCGGACTTGGCGACCGCGTGGCTGGGCGCGGCCAGCGGCTCGGCGGCCACGACGGTGGCGAGGATCTTGCGGTCGACGCCCTCGGTGCGCGGGTCGTCCAGGTCGACGGTGACGCTGTGGATGCCGGCGGTCCGCGGCCTGGCGGTGATCTCGAACGTGACCGGCCGGTTCAGCGGCAGCCAGACCGCGCCGTCCTCGTCCGGCAGGTCGAAGGTGCCGTCGTTGTTGATCAGGTCCAGCTCGTGGCGGACGGGGCGGTCGGGACCGGTGGTACGGGTGAGGGTGATCTCGTACGTCCGGGACTGCCGCACCTTCAGGCCGCCCTCGCGGTCGTAGAGGCCGGTGCCGTAGCCGGGCGTCTTCAGGAAATCGGACAGGGCGGTCTTCACGGGGGCGCGGACGGTGTACTCATGGGCGGCGGCGCCGTGCCGGATCGCGGACCAGGCGGCGCGGATGTCCATCAGGCCGGAGCCCTGCTCGTACGACTGGAAGCCCTTGATCCGCTTGGCGGTCGAGGTGAGCGCGGTGCGCAGCTTCGCCGGGGGCAGTGCGACGCGCTGCTGCTTCGCGGCGGACAGCAGCAGCGCCGAGGCTCCGGTGGCCTGCGGCGCCGCCATCGAGGTGCCCTGGAGCATGGCGTAGCCGGGCGGCAGGTCGTAGCCCGCTTCGGCGGTGGGGCCGCCGGGCTCCCAGGTGGGGATGGTGTTGATGGAGGCGCCGGGCGCGGTGATGACCGGCGTGAAGCCGCCGTCCTCGCGCGGGCCGCGGGAGGAGAACGGGAGCATGGCGTACTTCCGGGTCACGGCCGAGCCGTAGTTGGCCGCCCAGGTCTCCTTGGAGATGGACGCGCCGACGCTGACGACCTTGTCGGCCAGGCCGGGATCGCCGATGGTGTTGGCGCCGGGGCCGCTGTTGCCCGCCGAGATGATCAGCTGGACGCCGTAGGTGTCGATCAGCCGGGTGTACAGCTCGGCGCGGGCGTTGTTGCCGTCGTTGAGCGCGGGCAGGCCGCCGATCGACATGTTGACGATGTCCACGCCGCGCTTGGTGACGAGGTCGATCATGCCCTCGGTGAGCGCGATGTTGGTGCAGCCGCCGCTCCAGGTGCAGGCGCGCGAGGAGACCAGCTTGGCGCCGGGGGCGGCGCCGTTCATCTTGCCGCCGAACAGGCCGTTCGCCGCGGTGATGCCCGCGACGTGGGTGCCGTGCTCCGACTCGACGACGCCGATGTTGACGAAGTCGGCCTTCTTGCCCGCCCAGTCCCCGCCGAGCGGGTCCATCGGGACGTCCTTGCGGATCTCCACCGTGAAGGGGATGCGCTCGGCGATCGGGGTGCTCGGGTCGTCCTTGCCGAAGTAGCCGACGTCGAAGCCGTCCTTGTACGGCTTCATGGGCGCGTCGTCGGTGAAGTCGCCGTTGTCGTTGAGGTCCACGCGCACGGTCCCGGCGGCCGGGTCGTAGAGCACGCCCCAGCGGTCGGTGGTGTCCCCGTCGCGGTTCAGGTCGCCCTTCATGTCGCCGCCGGTGGTGGCGGCCTCGGCGAAGGTGCTGACCAGGTACGAGCCCGCGGGGGCCTTCCAGGTCCGGCCGCCGTAGGTGAAGGACGGGCCGGAGACCGCGGTGGTCATCGGGCGCCAGGTCTGGTCGCCGTCGCTGACCGGGTCGGTCGCGGTGACCCAGTCGACGATCTTGCGCTCGCCGGTGGTGGTCTTCTGCAGCGCGGGGTGCGCCAGGTCCACACCGGAGTCGAGGACGCCGATGGTCACGCCGCGGCCGTCGGCCTTGGGGTGGTCGCGGACGAAGTCCACCGCGCCGGTCTCGAAGGACGGCTGGTACGGGTTCTTCGCCGGGGTGTTCTTGCCGGGCGCCGGGTAACTTCCGGCCTGCGGCTTGCCCTTGTGCACGCTGTCCGTGCCGGGCCGCGGGTCCGGCAGCTTGATCTCCTGGCGGAGGTCGATGGCGTGCACGGAGGACAGCTTCTGCATCTTCGCGATGGCCGCGTCGGCCTGGGCGGTGGGCACGGTGGCCCGGACGTAACCGAGTTTGTCGTCCGTACGCCCGACGGAGGCGCCCTTCAGGGAGTCCAGTCCCGCGGCCGCCTGCTCGGTGGAGCCCGGCGCGGTGGCCAGCATCATCGAGACGAACCGGGCGCCGCCCGACTTGGCGCGGGCGAGCAGTTCGGCGTCCTGCGAACCGAGCTTGTCGTGCGGGGACTTCGGCGCGGGGGTGGTGCCGGCGGATATTCGGGCGTCCGCGTCGGTGCCTGCCGCGAAGGCGGCGCCGGCCGCGGTGAGCGCGGGCCCGGCCGCGGTGGCGACGGCGATCGCCGCGACGGCCGCGATCCGGGCCGTGCGTCTTGCCCGGCCCGCGGGCGGGCGTCCTGTGTCGGGGGTCATGGCACACCTCTTCGGGGGTGAAGGGTCCGGAAATCGAACCCGTATAACCGCTCAATATGACGTAACGGGATGGGGTTTGGGGAGGGGCGTGATCACAAGTTTGTGAACATTCGGGCGGCATGTGCGGGGCGTGCAGCCGGTGCCGGCGCCCGGCACCCCGGCGGTCCGGCGGTCCGGCGGTTCGGCGGTCCGGGCCGCCGCCCGGTTACCCCGGGAGATGAACCTCCGGTGGCCGCCGCCCGCACCCGGCCCGAGGGCCCGGTGACCATCGGCGCCTGCCGTGATCCCTGTCCGGCGATCGGCGGCCGGCGTTGCGGCGCGGTTCACCCGTGGGCCACACCCGCTGCCGACGCTCCCTGGTGAGAGGGCGGTTACGGCCGTTCCGGGCCGCCCTCGCCGCCGTCCGTCCGTACCAGGGAGCTCGTGCATGTCCCGTACACGGTCCGCCGCCGCCTCCGCCGCCGCCACCGCACCCGCCGTCGACCGCCGTGCCTTCCTCGCCGCCACCGGTGCCGTCGGCGCCACGACCGCGTTCGCGCTGGCGTACGGAGCCGGCGGCGCCGGGCCCTCCGCCGGCCCTGACGTGGTGACAGGCGCCGTCCCCCTCGTCGCCCCGGAACCGGTCGCCGCGCCGCCCGTCCCCCGCGTTCCCTACACCGAGGGCACCACCCTCGCCTCGGTCGCCACCCCGGGCGGCGCGGCGACGGGGTACCGCAGGCTCGCCGAAGGCCCCGGCTGGGACCGTGTCGTACGGCGTGACCTCGCCGCCACGCGCCCCGGCCGGGACGACCGGCGCACCGTGCTCGCCGCGTTCGTGCAGCTCACCGACCTGCACGTGGTCGATGTGCAGCACCCGTTGCGCTACGAGTACCTGCGGGTGCGGTCCGCGGGCGCCTGGCGTCCCCAGGAGGCGCTGTCCGTCGCGGGGGCGGTCTCCCTCGTCGAGCGGGTCAACAGCCTGCCCGGCGGGCCCGCCACCGGGGCACCGCTGTCCTTCGCGATGACCACCGGCGACAACACGGACAACAACTCCAGCATCGAACTCGACTGGTACCTGACCGCGCTGAGCGGCGGCCGGATCACCCCCAACTCGGGCGACCCGCGGCACTACGAAGGCGTGCAGAACAGCGGCCACCCGCTGTACTGGCAGCCGGACAGCGCCCTGCGCGACGCCGACAAGCTGCGCGGCTTCCCCGGCATCCCCGGCTTCCTGGAGGCGGCGACCCGTACGGTCACCAGCCCCGGACTGCACCTGCCCTGGTACTCGACGGTCGGCAACCACGACTCGCTGCCCGCGGGCTGCTGCGCCCCCGACGACCCGTTCCTGGCGGAGGTCGCGACCGGCGGGCGCAAGCTCGAACTGCTGCCGGCCGACGAGGCCATCCGCGCCTTCCTGGCGGTACGCCATGGATCGGGTTCCGCCAGACGGGAGTTCGCGGACCTGCTGAAGGCGCACGGGAAACGGGCGCGCTCCGTGACACCGGACGAGCGCCGCGTCCCCTTCACCCGCCCCGCCTACCTGCGCGCGCACCTGGACCCCCGGCACACCGGCCCGGGACCGCACGGGCACGGTTACACGGCGGACGACCTCGACGCGGACCGGCTCTACTACACGTTCCGGATCGCGGAGGACGTGGTGGGCATCAGCCTCGACACCACCGACCCGGGCGGCCACCACACCGGCTCCGTCGGATCGGGTCAGCTGCGCTGGCTCGACCGCACGCTGCGGGCGCACGCGTACGAGCACGTCCTCGTCTTCAGCCACCACACCAGTACGTCCATGGACAACACCCTGCCCGACCCGTCCCGCCCGGCCGAGCGGCGGCACGGCGGACCCGAACTGGTCGGCCTGCTCTCCCGGCACCGCAACGTGCTGGCCTGGATCAACGGGCACAGCCACCGCAACCTCGTCACCCCGCACGGCACCTTCTGGGAGGTCACCACCGCCTCGCACATCGACTTCCCGCAGCTGGCCCGGGTCGTCGAGGTGACGGACAACCGGGACGGCACGCTCTCCCTGTTCACCACGCTGGTCGAGTCGCACGCGCCGCACCGCACGGACTTCGGCGACCTGTCGCAGCGGGGACTGGCGGCGCTCTACCGCGAACTGTCCTGCAACGCCCCCGGAGCCCGCAGCGATCTCGCCGGCGACCCGGGCGACCGCAACACCGAGCTGCTGCTGAGGCGGCGCTGAGCGACGGCCCCGTACTCCGTCGCGGCGGATCTCAGCGCGGTAGCACCACCACGTACGACCCCGGCTCGTGGTCGTCCGCCGCCATCAGGGCCGTACGGACCACCGCCGCCTGCTGCTCCGGAGCATCGCGCAGCTTGCGCGGGCTGAGGCGGACGACCGTGATGCCCAGCCGTTCCAGGTGCTCGCGCTTGTGGGCGTACTGCGCCCGCAGCGCCTCGTCCTCCTGACGGGGCGCCCGCGCGTCGATCTCCACGGCCACCGCCTGCTCCGGCCAGTACGCGTCCACCCCGCCGAGGTGCGGGCCGCCGGGCAGCCGCAGATCGACGTTCCACAGCGGGTCCGGCAGGCCGTACCGCCGCACCAGGTCGTAGAGCCGGCCCTCGGCCAGCGCGCGGCCCTCGGCCAGGAGGGCGTGTACGGCGTCCACCACGTGCGGCAGGTTCAGCAGCCGCGCCTCGTTGAACTCCCGTACCACCGCCGTCGCTTCGCAGTGGCCGCCGCGCACCGCTTCGGTGAGCAGCCGGCGTACCGTGCAGGCGTCCGAGAGCCCGCTGACGGCGTCTGCCAGGGCCCGGGGGACGGGAGCCACCGGCACTCCGGTGATCTGCTGCGGCTGCGGCATCACCTGCGCCCGGACGACCCGCGCGAAGCCGGTGGAGCGCAGCCGCCGGGTGCGCGGCACCAGTACGTCGATGCGGTCCAGGGACAGCAGTGGGGGAGCGGCGGCGAAGCGGTGCAGGGCCAGCGCCGCCAGCCCGGTGATCATCGGGTCCTGGGCAGGTGCCGGGCCGGTCTGCGCGGGGACGGCGGACGGCCGGCTCGCCGCGTACAGCAGCACCGCGTGCAGGCGTTCCTCGCTGGTGGGCGGGCCGGGATGGAGCAGGTGCACACCCGGCAGCACCTGCTGCCAGGGGCCGCCGGGGCGGCACCGCTCGGCGGCCTCCGCGGCGCCGATGCCGTGTTCGCGCAGCTGGCGGCCGGTCAGTACGCGGGGACCGCGGCCGGGGCGGTCGTGCAGCGGACGGGGGGAGAGCGGGGTGGGGGACTCCCCGCCGGAGGTTGGGGAAGTGTGGTTCATGTCCCGGCCATTCCCGCCGCCGCCCCGCCTCCTAACGCCTGTTACACGCCCGTCGACAAACCCGGACAACGCCGTCCTAAAGTACGGGAGTTCGACTGCCGAAAATCGCCGGTCCGGACGGAGTTGACGCCTGTACGAGGGCCCGTGCGCACGGCCGGGGCTCGTATGCGGGTACCAACGGGTCCCGTACGCGGACGGCGACGGGCCCCGCGCGCGAGCCCGTACGGTTCACGCGCGGGGCCCCGGCGGCTACCGCGCGGCCTGCGCGTCGCAGGCCTGCGCCCGCAGGGCCCGCGCCAGGTCGTCGCGCGCCTCGGACACCAGGCGCCGCAGCGCGGGCGGCGCGTCCGGGTGGCCGGACAGCCACGCGTCCGCCGCGTCCAGCGTCTCCTGGCGGTCCTGGTGGGCGGGGAACAGGCCCCGGACCACGGCCATGCCGATCTCGATCGACCGCTCCCGCCAGACCCGCTCGACGGCCGCGAAGTACTTCGGCGCGTACGGGGCCGTCAGCTCCCGCTGCGACCCCTGCGCGAAGCCGGAGATCGTCGCCTCGACCAGCGCGTTGGACAGCTCGTCGGACTCCACCACGTCCGCCCAGGCCCGCGCCTTGACCTCGGCCGAGGGCCGGGCGGCCAGGCAGCGTACGTGGTGGCGGCGGCCCGAGGCGGTGTCGTCGCGGCGCAGTTCGGCGTCCAGGGCGGCCTGGTCGGCGGCGCCGCGCGCGGTCAGCGGCTCCAGGAACGTCCAGCGCAGCTCCTGGTCGACGTCCAGGCCGTCGATCTTCGCGGTGCCGTCCAGCAGGCCCTGGAGGAGCTGGAGGTCGGCGGCCGTGGCGGCCACCGAGGAGAAGAACCGGGCCCAGGACAGCTGGTGTCCGCTGCCCGGCTCGGCCAGCCGCAGTTCGTGCAGCGCGCCTTGTGCCAGCTCCTGCGCGGCCAGGTCGCGGTGTTCGGGGGCCGTGTAGTGCGCGAGCGCGTAGCCGGCCTGGGCGTGCAGCGACTGGAGCACGCCGATGTCCGACTCGCGGCCCGCGAAGCGCAGCACCAGGTCGAGGTAGTCGCGGGCGGGCATCAGCCCGTCGCGGGTCAGGCCCCACACCGCGGACCAGCACAGCGCGCGCGACAGCGGGTCGGTGATCTCGCCGAGATGGCCGCGGAGCGTGGCCAGCGACCGCTCGTCGAAGCGGACCTTGCAGTACGTCAGGTCGTCGTCGTTGACCAGGATCAGCTCCGGGCGGTCGGCGCCGGTCAGTTCGGTGACGACCGTGCGCGGGCCGGAGACGTCCAGCTCGGCGCGGGCGTAGCGGACCAGGGCGCCGTCCGCGTTCTCCCGCCGGTACAGGCCCACGGCCACCCGGTGCGGCCGCAGTTCGGGGCGCTCGGCGGTGGCTTCCTGGAGGATGCTCAGCTCGGTGATACGGCCTTCGGCGTCGTACGTGGCCTGCGGCGTGAGCGCGTTGACGCCCGCCGTCTCCAGCCAGGCGCGCGACCAGGTGGCCAGGTCGCGTCCGGAGGTCTCCTCCAGGACGGACAGCAGGTCGGTCAGGCGGGTGTTGCCGTACGCGTGGCGCTTGAAGTAGCGCCGCGCGCCCTCCAGGAACGCGTCCCGTCCCACGTATGCGACGAGCTGCTTGAGGACGGCCGCGCCCTTGGCGTACGTGATGCCGTCGAAGTTGAGCTTGGCGTCCTCCAGGTCACGGATGTCGGCGGTGACCGGGTGGGTGGACGGCAGCTGGTCGGCGCGGTAGGCCCAGGCCTTGCGGCCGTTGGCGAAGGTGATCCAGCCGTTGGTGAAGCGGGTCGCCTCCACCAGGGACAGCGCGCCCATGAAGTCGGCGAACGACTCCTTGAGCCACAGGTCGTCCCACCACTGCATGGTGACCAGGTCGCCGAACCACATGTGCGCCATCTCGTGCAGGATGACGTTGGCGCGGCGCTCGTAGGACGCCTCGGTCACCTTGCCGCGGAAGACGAACTCCTCGCGGAAGGTCACACAGCCCGGGTTCTCCATCGCGCCGATGTTGTACTCGGGCACGAACGCCTGGTCGTACTTGCCGAAGGGGTACGGGTAGTCGAAGTGCTCGTGGAAGAAGTCCAGGCCCTGCTTGGTGACGGTGAAGATGTCCGCGGGGTCGAAGTGCCGCGACAGTCCCTTGCGGCACAGCGCGCCGAGCGGGATCTCCAGCTCCGTGCCGTCGGCGAGGGTGCGCCGGTAGGTGTCGGAGACGTAGTGGTACGGGCCGGCGACGACGGCCGTGATGTACGTCGAGATCGGCCACGTCTCGGCGAACCGGTACGTGCCCGCCTCGGGCTCGCCCTCCTGGGCGCCGTTGCTGAGCACCACCCAGCCGTCGGGCGCGGTCACCTCGAAGCGGAACGGTGCCTTCAGGTCGGGCTGTTCGAAGTTGGCGAAGACCCGCCGGGCGTCGGCCGGCTCGTACTGCGTGTAGAGGTAGACCTCGCCGTCCTCCGGGTCCACGAAGCGGTGCAGGCCCTCGCCGGTCCGGCTGTAGGCGCACCGCGCGTCGACCACCAGGGTGTTCTCCGCGGCCAGGTCCGCCAGGGCGACCCGGGTGCCGTCGAAGACCTCCGCCGGGTCCAGCTCCCGCCCGTTGAGGGTGACGGCGGTGACGGCCGGCGCCACCAGGTCCGCGAAGGTGGCGGCCCCGGGCTCGGCGCACCGGAAGCGGAGGGTGGTGCGCGAGCGGAAGGTGCGCGCGGCCTCGCCCTCCTGGACCGCCGACCGCAGGTCCAGCGCCACGTCGTACCCGTCGACGCTCAGCAGTGCGGCCCGCTCCCGGGCCTCGTCTCGGGTCAGATTCTCACCGGGCACGACGCGACTCCCTCGTCCTCGTCTCGTATATCGAACACTGGGAATCATGGCACGCCGCGCCCCGGTTGAAGCCGGTGGCCGGTCCGCCGGCCGGCCGCCGACCCGAACGTTCGAGGAGCAACCGTGTCCCAGACCGCTGCCGCAACCGACCGGACCCCGGCCGATTTCTGGTTCGACCCGTCCTGCCCGTGGGCCTGGCTGACCTCCCGCTGGATGCTGGAGGTGGAGCGGGTGCGCCCGGTGGACGTGCGCTGGCACGTGATGAGCCTCGGCGTGCTGAACGAGGACAAGCTCGACCAGCTGCCCGAGGAGTACCGGGAGAAGAACCGTCCCGGCGGCCCGGTGTGGGCGCCGGTGCGGGTGTGCATCGCCGCCGAGCGGGAGCACGGCCAGGAGGCGCTGGCCCGCCTCTACACCGCGCTCGGCACCCGCTTCCACCACCAGGGCCTGCCGCGTACGAAGGAGACGATCGTGGCCGCGCTGGAGGAGGCCGGACTGCCCGCCGGGCTGGTCGAAGCGGCGGACACCGACGCGTACGACAAGGAGCTGCGCGCCTCGCACAAGGAGGGCATCGACCTGGTGGGCCAGGAGGTCGGCACCCCGGTCATCGCCGTCCCCGGCGCGGACGGCGAGCGGATCGCCTTCTTCGGCCCGGTCGTCACCCCGGCGCCGAAGGGCGAGCAGGCCGCACAGCTCTGGGACGGCACGCTGATGGTCGCGTCCATCCCGGGCTTCTACGAGATCAAGCGGACGCGGACGCAGGGCCCGGTCTTCGACTGACCCGCCGCTCCGGCGGCGCCGTGCACGGACGCGGGCGCCCCGCCGCCGGACGCAGAAGGACCCCCATGAGTCACGTCCTCACGGGGGTCCTTCCGCTATCCGCCTGCCGGGTGAAGGCTGAGAAGACGATCACGAGGCAGGACGCTCACCGGTGCGCCGGAGGCGCCGGGATCAGGGAGCGATCAGCAGTACGTTGGAGCGCTCCTTGGCGGCCGCGTAGCGCTTGGCGACGTCCTGCCAGTTGACGACGCGCCACATCGCCTCGATGAAGTCCACCTTCTGGTTCTTGTACTGCAGGTAGAAGGCGTGCTCCCAGGCGTCGAAGACCAGGATCGGCACCGAGCCCTGGCCGACGTTGCCCTGGTGGTCGTAGATCTGCTCGACGATCAGGCGGCCGGTGATCGGCTCGTAGGCCAGGACACCCCAGCCGGAGCCCTGGGTGGTGGCCGCGGCCTTGGTGAGCTGGGCCTTGAACTTGGCGAACGAGCCGAAGTTCTCCGCGATGGCGTCCGCCAGCTCGCCCACGCCGTCCTTGTCCAGCGGCTCGCCGCCGCCGTCACCGGTCATGTTGTGCCAGTAGATGCTGTGCAGGATGTGGCCGGAGAGGTGGAACGCGAGGTTCTTCTCCAGGCCGTTGATGGAGCCCCACTGGTCCTTGTCGCGCGCCTCGGCGAGCTGCTCCAGGGTGTCGTTGGCGCCCTTGACGTACGCGGCGTGGTGCTTGTCGTGGTGCAGCTCGATGATCTCAGGGCTGATGACAGGTTCGAGCGCCGCGTAGTCGTACGGAAGTTCCGGAAGATTGTAGGTGGCCATGCCGAGCCCTCCAGCTGCTTACGACCTTTAATTGCAATCGACTTGCAACTGCACGCTACCAGCATGAGTGATCACGAACCTGCCGAGGGGCGGAGTCTGGGCCAAAAGAAGGAGGCGGTGCCCGACCTCGGTCCGAGGTCCGGCACCGCCTCCCGAAAAGCGCGGCGCATTCTGGTGAGGTAAGCCTTACCGCACTTCTGCTTTAAGTGAGGTGAGCCTTACTTGTGCTTACCCGGCGTCCTTTTGACGCGCCATTCGCTGCTTGGCGAGACCGACGGCGACGAGCACCACCGCGAACCCGCCGGTGAAGTAGAGCTGCACGCGCTGGTTCTCGTCCCGCAGCATCAGCAGCAGCACCGCCACCACACCGGCCAGCGCGACCCACGTCAGCACCGGGAAGAGCCACATCCGCACGACCAGCTTCCCGGGCTCCTCACGCTCCAGCCGGCGGCGCATCCGCAGCTGCGCGACGGCGATGAAGCCCCACACGACCAGGATCGCCGCGCCCACCATGTTGAGCAGCCACTGGAAGACGGTCTCCGGCCACCAGTAGCTGAACAGCACCGCGAGGAATCCGAAGGCGGAGCAGAGGATCACCGCGCGGCGCGGCACGCCGCCGCTGACCGTGCGCAGGAAGCGCGGGCCCTGGCCGCGCGCGGAGAGCGAGTGCGCCATCCGGGAGGAGCCGTAGATGTTGGCGTTCATCGCGGACAGCAGCGCGATCAGGATGACGACGTTCATGATCTGCCCGGCCGCCGGGATGTCCAGGTAGTCCAGGACGGCGACGTACGGGCCGTTCTTGGCGATGTCCGCGTTGTTCCAGGGGATGACGGTGACGATGACCGCCATCGAGCCGACGTAGAACAGGGCGATCCGCCACATCGCGGTGCGCACGGCGCGGGCCACACCGCGCACCGGGTCCTTGGACTCGGCGGCGGCGATCGTCACCGTCTCCAGGCCGCCGTAGGCGAAGACGGACGCCAGCAGGCCGATGACCAGGCCGTCCGAGCCGTTGGGCAGGAAGCCGCCGTCGCCGGTCAGGTGGGTGGCGCCGGGGGCGGAGGTGCCGGGCAGCACCCCGAGGACGGCGAGCACGCCCAGGACGAGGAAGATGCCGATCGCGGTGATCTTCAGGGCCGCGAACCAGAACTCGAACTCGCCGAAGTTGCTGACCGCCGCCAGGTTGGCGCCGCAGAAGACCACCATGAACAGCAGCACCCACATCCAGGGCTGCGTGTCGGGGAACCAGCCGGTCATGATCCCGGCGGCGCCGATCGCCTCGGCGGCCACCGCCACACACAGCTGCGCGGTGAACATCCAGCCGGTGGTCAGGCCCGCCCACGGCCCGATCGAGCGCCCGGCGTGCACGGAGAACGAGCCGGAGGCGGGGCTGGCCGCCGCCATCTCGCCGAGCATCCGCATCACCAGCATCACCAGGCAGCCGGAGACGGCGTAGGCGAGCACGATCGACGGGCCGGCCGCCGCGATGCCCTCCTTGGAGCCGACGAACAGCCCGGCGCCGATCACCCCGCCGAGGGCGATCATCGACAGATGGCGCTGCTTGAGTCCGTTGGACAGCGGGGCGCCGGTGCCCGGGTCCGCCGCGCTGCCGGTGCCGTCCGCGCCCGCCCCGGCGCCCGGGACCTGGCCGGTCCGCTCGCGCTCGGGCGTGCTGGACGAAGGTGTCCGATTCATGGTCGTACCTGTCCCATTAAGTGAGAGCGAGCGAGACGATCGACGGGGAAAACGCGCTCAGTTTGAGTGTCTGTGTCCGCTGAGGGCAACAGTCGTGCAGCAGTTGTTCGGTATTCAGACGTGATCGTGACCGGTCGTATTCACACCGTTGTGAGACGTGACCCCGGGTGTTCGCGCGGGGGAAGTGAGGCGGAAGAGGGACGGCCGATTCCGGCCGACGGTCCGGCCCCGCGAGGGCGGTCGCCCGGCCCCCCGCGAGGGCGGTGGACGACCGTCGGCTCAGCGGCCGGACCGCCGCATCCGCAGCTCCCGCAGACCCGCGACCACCAGCACCGCACCGGTCGCCGCGGCCGACCACAGCAGCTGCGGCCGGGCCCCGTCGTCGGTGAGCATCAGCACCAGCACCGCCAGCATGGCCGCCAGCGCCGTCCAGGTCAGATACGGGAACGCCCACATGCGCAGGGTCAGCTTCTCCGGCGCCGTCCGCTCGATCTGGCGCCGCAGCCGCAGCTGCGACAGCGCGATCAGCGCCCAGACGAACAGCAGCACCGCGCCGACCGCGTTCAGCATGTAGAGGAAGACCGTGTCCGGCCACAGCAGATTGAGCAGCACCGAGACGAAGCCGAAGGCCACCGAGGACAGCACCGCCCGGCGCGGCACCCCGCCCGCCGTCACCTTCAGCAGCGAGCGCGGCGCCTCGCCCCGCTCGGCCAGCGAGAAGACCATCCGCGAGGACCCGTAGAGGTTGGCGTTGAGCGCCGACAGCAGCGCCACGAAGACCACCACGTTCATGATCTGGCCCGCGCCCGGCACGCCGATGCTGTCCAGCACCGCGACGTACGGGCTCTTGCCCGGCTGCATCGACGACCAGGGCAGCAGTGTCACGACGACCAGCATCGAGCCCACGTAGAAGAAGAGGATGCGCCACACCGCGCTGCGCACCGCGCGCGCCACGTTGCGCGCCGGGTCGTCGGACTCGGCCGCGGCGATGGTCACGACCTCCAGGCCGCCGAAGGCGAACGCGACGGCGAGGACACCGGAGACCACGCCCTGCCAGCCGTTGGGCAGGAACCCGCCCTGCCCGGTGAGGTTGGCCAGCCCGACCGCCTCGGTGTCCGGCAGCACCCCGAAGATCGCGAGCAGGCTGAGCACCAGGAACAGCACGATCGCGCCGACCTTCAGCGTCGCGAACCAGAACTCGAACTCGCCGAAACTCTTGACCGCGGTGAGGTTGGCGGCCGTGAACACCAGCATGAAGATCAGCACCCAGCCCCACTGCGGGACCGCGGGCACCCACCCGTTGGCGATCTGCGCCGCGCCGGTGGCCTCCACCGCCAGCACCACCACCAGCAGGAACCAGTACAGCCAGCCCACGCTGAAGCCCGCCCAGCGGCCCAGCGCGCGCTCCGCGTGCACCGAGAAGGCGCCGGACGCGGGCATCGCCGAGGACATCTCGCCGAGCATCCGCATGATCAGCATGGCCAGCGCGCCCGCGATCAGGTACGAGAGGACGATGCCGGGGCCGGCCACCGCGATGCCCGCGCCGGAGCCCACGAACAGGCCCGCGCCGATCACCCCGCCCAGCCCGAGCATGGTCAGATGGCGCTGTTTGAGCCCGGCGGACAGCGGTTCGCGCTCGCCGGCGCCATCGCCCGAAGGTGGCGTTCCGGTGGCGGTGGGGGCGTCGTGCATGGGCTCGTACTCTCGCAAAGGGTCTTTGGGGGAACCCCACAGGGTCCCGCGTTGTCCCCCCAGTTTCCCCGCCCGTCGCGCGCTACCACAAAATGCGCACCCGTCCGGGGCGATGGCCGTGATGAGCATCACGTGACCTGCGAAGACCGCTGACGAGGCGGTTCGGCCCACCGGGCGCGGCGTTGTACGGAAGTCTCCAAGGACACCATTGCGCCTTTGTCGCCGCCACACGATGATCGGCTGCGGGGCGCTGGACTAACGTCGTCGCGTCCCCCTGTCCCCGCTCCACCTCACACCCCGCGGAGTTCCGATGAGCACTGCCGACGCAACCACCAGGCCCGGTGCGGTCCTCGCCGATCTGCTGCCCGCGGCGGGCGCCACCCGCGCCCGCGTCCGTGACGCCGCACTGGTCGTCGGCGGCGCCGCGCTCACCGGCATCGCCGCGCAGATCGCCCTCCCGGTCCCCGGCTCCCCGGTCCCGGTCACCGGCCAGACCTTCGCCGCCCTGCTCGTCGGCGCCTCGCTCGGCGCGGGCCGCGGCTTCGCCTCCCTCGCGCTGTACGCGCTGCTCGGCATGGCGGGCCTGCCCTGGTTCGCGGGCGGCGCGGCCGGCGCGGGCGGCGCGACCTTCGGCTACGTCCTCGGCATGCTCCTCGCCGCCACCGCGGTGGGCGCGCTGGCCCGCCGCGGCGGCGACCGCGGCCCGCTGCGCACGGTCGGCACCATGGCGGTCGGCACGGCCCTGATCTACGCGGTCGGCGTGCCCTTCCTCGCGCTGAGCACCGGCATGTCGCTCGGCCAGGCGGCCGCGACCGGTCTCGTCCCCTTCCTGATCGGCGACGCCCTCAAGGCCGCGCTGGCGATGGGCGCGCTGCCCACCGCGTGGAAGCTGCTCGGCCGCCGCGGCTGACCCCGCGCGCGCCGTCCCTCCGTACGGAACCGGACCGGGCCCCGTACCGCCACGTCGCGTGGTGGTACGGGGCCCGGCGGCTTTCCGGGCGCGGACGGGCCGTACGCGTGCGGTCTGCGCGTCGGGTACGGCCCCAGGTCACCGGTGCGACGACCTGCGGGTGGTGATCCACACCCCGGCACCGCCGAGGAGCAGCAGGCCCGCGGCGGCGCCCGCCAGCGGCAGGACCGACGGCGGGCCGGTCTCGGGCAGCCGCTCCCCGGGAGCCGCCGACTCCGACGGGCCCGGCGTGGCGGTCGACGAACCGGCCGGCACATTGACGGTGTTGAGCATCAGCGGGGTGTCCGGCGCGTCGGACACCGGATCACGGGTGCCGAAATGGACCGGGCCCTGCTGCCACAGCAAGGTCTCCGTGTTTCCCAGGGTCACCGGCAGACAGATCTGTCCCTGCCGGTTCAGATCGAAATGCGCGGTGACGTCGAACGTACGGCTCTTTCCGCTCGCCAGCGAGTCGATCGCACACGAGTACGCGCTGTTCGAGCCCTTCGGCAGTCGTGCCTCGGGCACCTTCGTGCACCCGGCCACGTCGTCGACCGTCAGCCCCTGGAAACCGGCGACCGTCAGCCGTACGGCACCGGTCGCAGCGGAACCCTTGTTGGTGACCTTGGCGGTCAGCTCCGTCTTTCCGCTGCGATTGTCGACGGAAATCCTTTCCGGCAGTTCCGTGGTGATCCGATAGCCCGCCGGCGCGCTGGGACCGGCCTTGCCGCCCGCGCTGCTGCCCGGTACGGGTTCGGCCGCCAGGGCTGCCGAACCGACCGGCAGCGCCAGTACGGCCGCCGCCGCGGCCACCATGAACGCACGTTTCCCCTGTCGGGTTGTGTACATTCTTGAACCCCCCTTTTCCCCGTCCTCGGCTGAGGTATTTGATGGGTACCACAAGATTCCGCGGGTGCTGTGGGGGCTGGGCATGGTGGGGAATGCGAGCGAGGTGGGGCCCGGGCGTCTGGCGGCGGGCCGATACCGCCTGCTGGAATTGATCGGACGCGGCGGAATGGGGCGGGTCTGGCGCGCCCAGGACGAAATGCTCGACCGGTGCGTCGCGGTCAAGGAAATACGTATCGACGAACACGCCGGCGAGGAAAGCGTGGTGCAGCGCGAACGCAGTCTGCGCGAGGCCCGCGCCACCGCCCGTATCGACCATCCGAATGTGGTGCGCGTCCACGACGTGGCGGAGGAGGGCGACCGGCTGTGGATCGTCATGCAGCTGGTCCAGGCCCGCTCCCTGGAGCAGATCCTCGCCCAGGACGGCCCGCTGTCCCCGGACGCGACGGCCCGGGCCGGCGCCGGACTGGCCCGCGCCCTGCGCGAGGTGCACGCGGTGGGCGTACTCCACCGGGACATCAAGCCCGGCAACGTCCTGATCGACGGCCGGGGCGCCGTCGTCCTGACCGACTTCGGCATCGCCGCCATGCAGGACGCCACCGCCCTGACCATGGCCGGGATGCTGATCGGCTCGCCGGACTACATGGCGCCCGAACGGGTCGCGGGACAGGAGCAGGGGCCGCCCTCCGACCTGTGGTCACTGGGCGCCACCCTGTGCGCCGCCGTCGCGGGGCAGTCACCGTTCACCCGCGCCACGACCCTCGCCACGCTGCACGCGGTGCTGCACGAGGAGCCCGCCATCCCGCCCGCCGCGGGTCCGCTGCGCGAGGTGCTGACCGCCCTGCTGAACAAGGACCCGGAGGCGCGTCCCTCCCTCGACGAGGTCGAGGCGCGGCTCGGCCCGCTGGCGCGCCGGGCCGCCGCGGCGAATCCGACGGAGCCGATGAACGCGGCCGAGGTCGTGGACGTCCGTACGCCCACGGTGGCCGACCCGGCTCCGGACCGCATCGAGGCGGCAGCCCCTGCTCCCCGCACGGACAGCGGCCCTCGGCCCGCGCCGCCTCCCGCCGCCCCCTCGGCCCCACCCGCCCCCTCAGACCCACCCGGTCGCCCCCGCCGCAAGCGGCAGGCCCTGCTCGCGGCCGGCGGCGTCCTCGCGTCCGCCGCCGCGGTCGTGGTGATCCTCGTCGCGTCGCAGGGCGCGGACCCCGGCGGTACGGCCGGTGCCGGAGCCGGTACCGGCCGCCCTTCCGCCACCGGCACCGGCGCCGGTACGGGCACCGCCACGGACACCGGGAGCGGCGGCCCGGCGGCCCCGGCCGGCGCCCGCCGCACCGAGAACGGCTTCAGCTGGGTGCCGCCGGCCGGCTGGAACCGCACCGAGGAGTCCACCAGCGACATCACGTACAGCACGCGGGACGGCTCCACGCTCGTCTCGGCCCGGCAGGACCCGTCCTCCGGCGGCGACCTGCTGGCGGTCTGGCAGCGGTACGAGGCGCAGCAGCACGACGTGCCGGGCTACCGCAGGGTCCGCCTGGAGCGCACCACCTTCCAGGGGTACCCCGCCGTCGAGTGGGAGTTCGCCTACACCCGGGACGGGAAACCGGCGCACGGGCGGCAGCTCGGCTTCCGGGCCGGGAACCGGACCTACCAGCTCAACCTCTGGTACCTGGATTCCGCCGAGGCCGCCGCCCTGCGCGCCTACGAGCGGGTCAAGGAGTCCTTCCGGACGTCGCCCTGACCTTCCGGGCCGCCGCCGTCCGCCGCGCCGGCGCCGCCGTCGGCGCGCCGCTTGCGGTCCAGCACCAGGCCGACGGCCAGGACGACCACGGCCGCGACCACCGAGAGCACCATCTGCTTGCGCCCGTCGGGGTTGTAGAACATGTAGCCCACGACGAAGAGGATCAGCGCGATCGTCGCGTACGTCAGATACGGGTACAGCCACATCCGTACCGTCAGCCGCTCCGGCATCTCCCGCTCGATGATCTTGCGCATCCGCAGCTGCGAGCAGCAGATGACCAGCCAGACGAAGAGCGCCACCGCGCCGGAGGAGTTCAGCAGGAACGCGAAGACGGTGTCCTTGGAGGTGTAGCTGAAGATCGTCGCGACGAAGCCGAAGGCCACCGACGCCCAGATGGCGGTCGCCGGGACGCCGCCCTTGTTCACCCGGGCGAAGGACTTCGGCGCGTCGCCGCGCTCGCCGAGCGAGAACGCCATCCGGGAGGCGGTGTACAGGCCGGAGTTCAGGCAGGACAGCACGGCGGTGAGCACCACGACGTCCATCACGGTGCCGGCCGCCGGGATGTCCAGCGACCTCAGCACGGCCACGTACGGGCTCTTGTCGAGCGCCGGGTCGTCCCACGGCAGCAGCGTCACGATCACCGCGATCGAGCCGAGGTAGAACAGCGCGATCCGCCAGATGACGCTGTTGACGGCCTTGCGGACGGCCTGCACCGGGTTCGGCGACTCGCTGGCCGCCAGGGTGACGATCTCGCTGCCCATGAAGGAGAAGACCACCAGCAGCATGCCGGAGAGGATCGCGCCGGGCCCGTTCGGCAGGAACCCGCCGTGGCCGGTCAGGTTCGACAGGCCCACCGCGTGGTCGCCGGGCGGCAGCCCGAAGATCGCCAGCGCGCCGACCACGATGAACACCACGATCGCCACGACCTTGATGCCGGCGAACCAGAACTCGAACTCGCCGAACGAGCCGACGGAGATCAGGTTGGTGCCGGTCAGCACGATCATCACCAGCAGCGCCCACGCCCACTGCGGGACGGCGGGGACCCAGCCGGTGAGGATCGAGGCGGCGGCGGTCGCCTCGACGGCCAGCACGACCGACCAGAAGAACCAGTACAGCCAGCCGATGGTGAAGCCCGCCCAGCGGCCCAGCGCCCGGTCCGCGTAGGCGGAGAACGAGCCGGAGGTCGGGGAGGCGGCGGCCATCTCGCCCAGCATCCGCATCACCAGGACGACCAGCAGGCCGGTCAGCGCGTACGAGATCAGGATGCCGGGACCGGCCGCCGCGATGCCCGCGCCGGAGCCCACGAACAGTCCGGCGCCGATCACGCCGCCGATGGCGATCATCGACAGATGACGGTTCTTGAGACCTGCCTGAAGGCCGTCGGGAGACTGGCCTCCGCCGGGGCCGCCGGGGCCGCCGGGGCCACCGGCCGCCTTGCCCGCGTTCATGGTCGGCGGATGCGCGCCCATGTGCACCGTCCTTCTGTGGTTCTCGGTGTCGAGTCCCCGCATTAGAACTGCGTTAACGGCCGTTTTGGAAGATCTGAATCCGGATCGTTGCGTGGATCTCATTTCCGCACGTCACCGTGTGTACATCGCACGTATGGCGGCCGGGGGACCGGCGACACCTACCCCGGGCCCGGCGGACGACACGTCCGTGCAACACTCAGCACATGCGCGTGTATCTCGGCTCCGACCATGCCGGTTTCGAACTGAAGAACCACCTCGTCGAGTGGCTCAAGGCCCACGGCCACGAGCCCGTCGACTGCGGCCCGCACATCTACGACGCCGTGGACGACTATCCGCCGTTCTGCCTGCGCGCCGCCGAGCGGACCGCGGCCGACCCGGAGAGCCTGGGCGTCGTCATCGGCGGCTCCGGCAACGGCGAGCAGATCGCCGCCAACAAGGTCAAGGGCGTCCGGGCGGTGCTGGCCTGGAGCGAGGAGACCGCGAAGCTGGGGCGGGAGCATAACGACGCCAACGTGATCTCGGTCGGCGGCCGGATGCACACCCAGGACGAGGCGACGCGCTTCATCGAGGCGTTCCTGGCCACGCCGTACTCGAACGAGGAGCGGCACACCCGCCGCATCGAGATGCTCTCCCGCTACGAGACCACCGGCGAACTCCCGGACATCCCGGCCCACCACCCGCAGCAGGGCTGAGCCCACCCGCCGTCCCGCCCGCGCCGCCGTCGGCGCGGGCGGTCGCCGTTACCCCCGCCGAGGAGGCGTCGACCCATGCCCGAGGGGCACACGATCCACCGCCTCGCGCTGGACCACCGTGCGCTCTTCGAGGGCGTGCCGGTCCGGGCGAGCAGCCCCCAGGGCAAGTTCTCCGACAGCGCGGCGCTGATCGACGGCCAGGTCATGACCACCGCCGAGGCGCACGGCAAGCACCTCTTCCTCGGCTTCGGGCCCGCCGGATGGGTCCACATCCACCTCGGCCTGTTCGGCAAGCTGACCTTCGGCGACGCCCCGGCCCCGCCGCCCACCGACACCGTACGGCTGCGGCTGGCCAACGCCACCGCCTACGCCGACCTGCGCGGCCCCACCGCCTGCGCGCTGCTCACCGACGCCGGGAAGCAGGCGATACACGACCGCCTCGGCCCCGACCCGCTGCGCCCCGAGGACGACGGCGAACGCGCCTGGGCGCGGATCTCCCGCAGCCGTACGTCGGTCGCCGCCCTGCTGATGGACCAGAAGGTGATCGCGGGCGTCGGCAACGTCTACCGCGCCGAGGTCCTCTTCCGGC
This sequence comes from Streptomyces paromomycinus, assembly GCF_003865155.1. Lineage (NCBI taxonomy): Bacteria > Bacillati > Actinomycetota > Actinomycetes > Kitasatosporales > Streptomycetaceae > Streptomyces > Streptomyces paromomycinus. The sequence continues at coordinate 6,461,568 of NZ_BHZD01000001.1, forward strand.
ACGGCATCGACCCGTACCGCGCCGGACGTGATCTGCGCCGGTCCGAATGGGACGCGGTCTGGGCGGACCTGGTCGACCTGATGCGCGAGGGCGTCCGGCACAACCGCATCGACACGGTCCGCGCGGAACACCTCCCCGAGGCCATGGGCCGCCCGCCGCGCGTCGACGACCACGGCGGCGAGGTCTACGTCTACCGCCGGGCCCGCCAGGAGTGCCACATCTGCCGCACCGAGATCCGCACCGCGGCCCTGGCCAACCGCAACCTCTTCTGGTGCCCGGGCTGCCAGCCGAAGTGAACTCCGGCTCACGAGGCCTGGTGCGAGCGAGTCCCCCCGACGAAGTAGTCCAGCCCCGGCTCGAACTTCAGCCGGGGAACGGCGGCCAGCACGTGGGGTCGCAGGTCGTGGGTCACTTCGTACTCCGCGCAGGCCAGCCACTCGTCCGTCCCCGCCGGGGGCAGGCGGCGGTCGAAGAGGTCACGGATACGCATGATCTCTTCCCGGCTGAGCTCGGTGAGGTCCGCCAGGCGTTCGTCGGCGTCCCACCCGGCCAGTTGCCAGACGAGCCGTTCGTGGGGCGTTTTGGTGTCGTTCACACCGAAACGATAGACCCGCAGGTGAGGGGCCTGTCAGCGGCCCGCCCCGAACGGCGGCCGGGCTCGGGCCGGCGCCGGTCAAGGGCGCGGACACCCGCCCTCAGAACCCGTGCGGCAGCCACGGCTTGCGGTGCGTGCCGAACGCCACCGACGCCTCCCGCAGGGCGCCCGGGCGCAGTTCGCGTACCCGGCCCGCCGCGGCCAGCGCGTCGAGGGTGAAGCCGCCCAGGTAGGCGGCGCCCAACTCCCGGACGGTCAGCGCCAGGTCGGCGGGGTCCGCGGTCCGCTCGCAGGAGGCGCCCTTCTCGTCGCCGGTGAGCCGCCACCGGCCCTCGTTCCAGGGGCAGAACGGGTCCGCCACGTCCAGGACCACGTCCAGCGGCGCCGCGTACGTCCGCGCCGCGAGTGCCTCGCCGGCCTCCACCAGCCGTACGAACAGCGACTCGCGCACCATGACCCGGCAGCGCCGGATGTCGTCCACGAGGTGCAGCAGCGGATCGTCGGCCGGGCGGTTGCGTACCGTCAGCCGGGACGTCAGGTCGATGCCGAACAGGTAGCGCCACAGCGCCGCGTAGACCACCGGGTCCAGCGCCTCGACGTCCCGCAGGACCACCGTCCCGTCGGGCCCGCCGCTGTCCCAGCCCGCCTTGACCGCGTAGCGCGCGTACCCGCGTGTCTCCCCGGCCACCTCGGCCAGCACGCACAGCAGCGGCCCGGCCCCGTCGCGGTCGGCCTCCGGGTCGAGCAGCGGCAGCCGCTCCCAGCCGGGCTGCCGGGCGAGCATCCCGGGCCGGCCGGTGACCAGCTGTTCGTACACCTTCTCGCAGTCCGCCAGCCCGGTCTCCGGGTCGACCAGCCGCAGCCGTACGTCGTCGGCACCCTCCGGCACGTCGACCGACTGGCGCAGCGTGTCGAGCGTCATGCTCACCGCCTCGGACCCGGCGCCGTATCCGAAGCGCCCGTAGATGGCCGGTTCGGAGGCGGTGAGCACGGCCAGCGGCTCGCGCCGGTCCCGGATGTCCGCGAGCTGGTGGCGCATCATCGTGCGCAGGATGCCGCGCCGCCGGTGCGTGGGCTGCACACTGACCAGCGTCACACCGGCCGCCGGGAGCACGGCGCCGCCGGGCACCGTCAGCCGGAACGAGTACGCGCCCGCCGTGCCCACGGTCTCGCCGCCGTCCCGCATGTCCAGGCAGCGCTCCGGCTCGCCCAGCCGCCGCCACAGGGCGCGCTCCTCGGGCGCTTCGGGAGTGCCCCCGAACGCCCGCTCCAGCTTCCCGTACCAGTCGGCCCAGTCGTCCGGACGCAGTTGCCGCAACTCGGTCGTCATAGGCCATGGGTAGCAGGACGTCTTCCGCCCGCGCGACCGTTTTTCGAACGCCGTTTCCCGGCGATTGCGCCAGGCGGCGTGCCGTGAATCGACGCGCCGCCGAACGGGTGGATAAGGTCCCAGAACAATGGCGAGCAGCACGGGAGCGGAGTCCCCGACGGCCCGGTGGCGCAAGGCGGTGCACCGGGCCCGTATCAGCGTGCGCAAGGCCGGGGTCGACTACTTCCGGGGCGACGGCTCCGACTGGATCGCCCTGGTCGCCCTCCTGATCGCCATTCCCGCCATCGCCTGCGGCACCGTCTGGCGCCCCGACTGGATCGCGCCCACCGCGCTGGTCCTGCCGGTCATCGCCGGCGGCCTGCTGCTGCGCCCGGCCAATCTGCTCGCCCTGTACGGGACCTCCGCCGCGGCCCTGATCGTCGAGGCGTCGCTGCTCGGTCCGTACGACCAGGGCCGCGACCGGATCACCCCGGGCACGGTGCTGGTGGTCGCGGCGGTCGGCCTGTCCGGGCTGCTGATCGCGCAGTTCCGCAGCCGGGTCGGCGTGCCGTGGCGGCGCGGCGGCACCATGCTCTTCGACCTGCGTGAACGTATCCGCGTCCAGAGCAAGCTGCCCAAACTGCCGGCCGGCTGGCACCGCGAGATGGCGCTGCGCCCGGCCGGCGGGCAGTCCTTCTCCGGCGACTTCGTGGTGGCCTCCCGTACGCACGGGGGCAACATCCTCGAAGTCGTCCTGACCGACGTGTCCGGCAAGGGCATGGACGCGGCCTCCCGCGCGCTGCTGCTCTCCGGCGCCTTCGGCGGCCTGCTCGGCTCGCTGCCGCCGCACGGCTTCCTGCCCGCCGCCAACGGCTACCTGCTGCGCCAGGACTGGGACGAGGGCTTCGCCACCTCCGTCCACCTCGTGCTGGACCTGGAGTCCGGCGACTACGAGCTGCTGTCCGCCGGACACCTGCCCGCACTCCAGCTCAGCGCGGGCACCGGCCGCTGGGAGGAGAAGGCGGCGGAGGGGCCGCTGCTCGGGGTGTACGACGGGGCGCAGTTCGACCCGGTCAAAGGGACGCTGCGCCCCGGTGACGTGCTGATGCTCTTCACGGACGGCCTGGTGGAGGCCGCCGACCGGGACATCGCGGAGGGCATCGACCGGCTGACCGGCGAGGCCGACCGCTACGTGGCCGGCGGCTTCGTGGGGGCCGCGTGGCATCTGATCGAAGCCGTGGCCAAGGACGTCAACGACGACCGCGCGCTGCTGCTGATCTGCCGCGACTGAACCGTACGGTGGGCCCGACCGCCAGGCCCCGCCCGCGGAGGACGCATGGCAGGCACACGGGCGGCAGGCACTCTCACCTGCGGCTACGTCACGTACGTCGAGAGCACGCCGGAGCAGGTCCGGCACGCCCTCACCGACGGTGCCGGCCAGCCTCAAGACGCTGCTGGAGACCGGCCGCCCACTGCCGCGCGAGCCCTGGGCGAGCGGCCGTGACCGCCGGGCCCGCGCGGCGGCGGTGAGCCGTACGGGCCGACCTGCCCGCGCTACCTGCCGGCCGCCGCGGGCTCGGGCTGCCCGCTGCCCGTCGGCGCGTCCGGGCCCCCGCCGCCCGGCAGGACCCGCGCCAGCCAGGCCGACCGGCCGGCCGCCAGCGGCCCCAGGACGGCCAGGATCAGCACGTACCCGGCGATGAAGGGTGCCAGCCGCTCGTCCAGCCCGGCGCCCGCCGCCATGGTCGCCAGGATCAGCGCGAACTCGCCCCGGGCGAGCAGCGCGGTGGCGATGTTCGCGGCCGGGCGCGGCCCGAAGCCGTAGATCCGGGCGGCCGCCAGCCCCGCGAGCACGTTCATCAGCAGGGTCAGCGCCACCGCGATCAGCACCGGCCACACCACCGACGGCAGGTCGCCGGGATCGATGGAGAGCCCGAACGCGAAGAAGAAGATCGCGCCGAAGGCGTCCCGCAGCGGATGCACCAGCTCCATGATCTTCTTGCCGGAACTGGTGCTGCCGAGCATCAGACCGACCATGAACGCGCCGATCGCGTCCGCGACGCCGAACCACTCCGAGACGCCCGCCACGAAGACGGCGGCGCCCAGGAAGGAGATGACCAGCAGTTCGTTGTCCTTGGTGGCGATCAGCTTGCCGATCACCGCCGTCCCCCAGCGGGCGACCACCGCGAGCAGCAGCAGGAAGCCGAACGCCTTGCCCGCGTCGAGGACCGCCGAGGCCATCGAGTCGGCGCCGGAGATCACCGGCTGGAGCGCGGCCAGGTAGAGCGCGAGGAAGATGTCCTCGACCACGATGATGCCGAGGATCGGCTTGGTCTCGGGATTGCCGAGCCGGCCGGTGTCCATGAGGACTTTGGTGACGATCGCCGACGAGGAGATGCCGAGCACCCCGGCCAGGACCAGCGCCTCGGAGGTGCCCCAGCCGACCAGGAAGCCGAAGACCAGACCGGCGCCGACGTTCAGCGCCAGATAGGCGGCCCCGGCGACGGCCATCCTCCGGCCGCCCTCCTTGAGGTCGTCCATGTGGAATTCGAGGCCGAGGTAGAAGAGCAGCAGCACCAGACCCAGCAGGGAGAGCATCTCCAGCTCGTGCGGATCGTCGACCAGGGCGATGCCGGGGGTGTGCGGGCCGAGCAGTATCCCGGCCAGGATGAACAGGGGGATCGTGGGGAGCCCGATGCGGCTGCCCAGACGGGCGAGGACGGCTGCGGCCAGGAAGGCCCCGCCCATCGCGAGGAGGGTTTGTGCGTGTCCGATGGCTCCTCCAGAGGTTCGGCCGGACGATGTTCGGTCAAGGGGGAGTCAAGAAAGCGTTAATGGTTAGTTTACCAAACGACTTTTCGGGGCCGGTGCCCCTGGGCGCACCGCATGCTGCGCTCGCCGCTCCTGCCCGCTCCTTCACCGACCCGCCTCCGGGACCTGTCCGGGCCTCCCGACGAGAGACCTGCCTCGGGTTTTCCCCACCCGGGAGCCACCGGCAGCCGCCATGGTCCAGGTTCACTCCCGCTCCGTACGGTCACAGGGCGACCGGACGTACGAGACGAGGGGCGGCACGATGGGCCAGCGTGACGAAGACCGGGACGGACGGCGGCAGCGGAGCGGCACCTGCGCCGTGGAGCTGCGCGGCGTCCGGCGGCAGTACGGAGACGGCGCCGGCGCCGTGCATGCCCTGCGCGGCATCGACCTCGACCTGCCGCACGGCGGCTTCACCGCCGTGACGGGGCCCGCGGGCTCCGGGAAGTCCACCCTCCTCCGGTGCGCGGCGGGCCTGGACCGGCCGACCGGCGGTACGGTCCGCGTCGGCGGTACGGACATCACCCGCATGCGGACGGACCGGCTCACCGCACTGCGCCGCGAACGCCTCGGCTTCGTCTTCCAGGCGTTCAACCTGCTGCCGTCGCTGACCGTCGAGGAGAACGTCGCCCTGTCGATGCGGCTCGCCGGCCGGTACGCCGACCGGCGGCGCACCGCCGAGGTGCTCGCCCGCGTCGGCCTCGGCAGGCACGCGGGACGGCGCCCCGGCCGGCTCTCCGGCGGCCGGCAGCAGCGTGTCGCCGTCGCCCGCGCCCTGGTCACCGGGCCGGACGTGGTCTTCGCCGACGAACCGACGGGCGCACTCGACGCCGCAGCCGCCGCCGAGATCCTCGGCCTGCTGCGGTACGCGGCCGACGGGCTCGGCACCACGGTCGTCATGGTCACCCACGACCCGGTGGCGGCCTCCTGGGCCGACCGGGTGCTCTTCCTCGCCGACGGCGCGCTCGTCGACGGCATGGAGCGCCCCTCGCCCGAGCGGGTCGCCGCGCGGACGGCGGCCCTGACCGGTCATTCGTGCGGGGCGGCCGCCGCCTGAGGGAGCAGAGGTGTGGGGTGGGCGCGCCGGTGGCCGTCAGTCCTGGCGGACCGGCTCCTTCCGGAACGCCCACGTCATCCTGGGCTCCACGACGCAGCGCAGGGCCCTGCGGACCGGCGGGGTGCACAGCGCCGTCACCGCGACCGCCGCCGTCAGGCTCACCGCGATCTCGCCGAGCGGCGTGTGCAACCACGTGTGGCCGTCGAACCAGCCGCGGGAGCGGGCGCCCTTGGTCAGGAAGCCGTGCAGCAGGTAGCCGTACAGGGTTCCGGCGCCCAGCACCGTGAACCACGTACGGCGGGCCGGCACCCACGCGAGGAAGCAGCCGGTCAAAACCAGCGAGCAGCCGAACGTCGCGAGCGTCATCACCGCGCCCGTCCACCAGGGCGCCCCCAACTCCTGCGCGCTCTCCCGGTGGTAGAACCACGCCGAGGTCATCCGCGGCACCGCCCAGTAGGCCAGCACCAGGGCGGCCGCGAGGACGGGCACCGCCGCGATCCGTGCCGCCCGCCGCCGTACCAGCGCGAAGTGCTCGGGCCGCAGGTTCAGTCCCAGGACGAAGAACGGCAGGAACTGGAGCAGCCGTTGCATGTCGAGGTCGTCACCGACCTCCGGGGACACGGACGCCAGAACCGCCACGGCCAGGGCCAGGGGGACCGGCCGGCGGACGATGCGCCACAGGGGAGTCGTGAGCCGCCACACGAACAGCGCGGCCAGGAACCAGGTCAGATACCAGGGGTCCAGGAGACTGACCGGCAGGTCCGGGTCGTCGTACGCCCAGCGCGCGAAAAGCGTGTAGGCGGTCTCGAAGACGAGGTACGGCACCACGACACCGGTGATCAGCCGGCGCAGCCGGTCCGGGCGCAGATCGAAACCGCGGGAGAAATACCCGGAGATGATGATGAACGCCGGCATGTGGAAGGCGTACACCGTCATGTAGAGCGCCCCGGCCGTGCGGCTCAGGCCGGTCAGCGGCTCCCAGGAATGCCCCATGGCGACCAGCACGATCGCCAGATACTTCGCATTGTCGAAGAAAGCGTCCCGGCCGCTCCCGGCGGCCTCCCGACCCGCCCCGGCGGCAGGCCGCGCGGCCTCCGTCACTGCCTGCCCGGCGGCCCGATGCCCCGCGCCCGGGGCGTCCGCGGCGGGGACCGCCGTGTCCGGGGCAGGGGGCCCGGCGGCCGGGGGAAGCACACGTCGCGGGGTCGGCGCAGCGGGAAACATCTGACGCACCCTAGTGGCGGCCGGGGAATGCGTAAAACCTTCTGCGCCGAATGCGCAATACCGGCGTGGCGCGGTGGGAATTCCCTTTCGGGGAGCGGCTGGCGGACGGTTCGGGCGCGCTTTCGCGCATTTTCCGGAGGGCCGGTGAATATCTGACCCGGGGTGCGTCATCCGCTTACGCGAGGGCATATGCCCCGTCGCGGGCCCGGGGGCGATGTCCGCTTCGCTACCGGTATGTCGGCGCGGTGGTCGCCCGGCGAGCGCGCAGGCGCCTCAGGAATTCACGTGTGCACAAAAGGGAGCCGGTCCGCGCGGCGGCATCCGGCCAGGCGCCGCGTACGGTTCCGGCCGCGCGGCCGAATGTGTGCCGGGGCGTCAATTCCCGGGCCCCGGACCGGCGTCCGACCGTGCCCGGCGGCGCGTCCGTCCGGTTCGCAGGCAAAGCCTTGGCCGATGATTCGCCACCCGCCTCCACTGGGCAGTGACTTGGTGGCACGATGGTGCCGAGCGGGGGTGTGCGCGGCTGCATGCTTCCGGGGCCGGCCAGGCGTTCCGACCGAGGGTGTGATCAGTTGTGGCTCTTTCGCTGTCCGTCGTGCTGTTGTTGGGCATCATCATGATCGTGTTGATACGCGGCAAGTCGCTCAAGGCGGGACCGGCGCTGGTGGCCATCCTCTTCGGCTTCTTCCTCGCCTCCACCGGCATCGCGCCGTCCATCAACCGGTTCCTGAACTCGGTGGCCGAGACGATCAACAACATCAGCTTCTAGCGCGTCGCGGGCCCGCACCCGCCGTGCGCGGGCCCGGCCGGGACGGTCAGCGGTCGTCGCGTCCGCTCCGCGCGACCGCCTCCCGCACGGCCTCCTCGCTGCGCCCGACCAGTGCCGTGCCGTCGTCCGCCGTGATGATCGGCCGCTGGATCAGCCGCGGCCGCTCGGCCAGCGCCTCGATCCACCGTTCCCGCGTGGCGTCCGTACGCTCCCAGCCGCCGATGCCCAGCTCCGCCGCCTCGGCCTCGCGCGTGCGCGTGATGTCCCACGGCTCCAGCCCCAGCCGGCCCAGCACCTCCCGCAACTCGGCGGCGGTCGGAGGCTGTTCGAGATACCTGCGGACGGTGTAGTCCGCGCCCTCCTCGTTCAGCAGGTCGACGGCGCTACGGCACTTGGAACACGCGGGATTGAGCCAGATCTCCATGCCGTCACCTTAGTGAGCGCCCCCGGGGTGCGGTCGGCCTTGGTCAGGAGATGACAAGAAACGGCAGTCGGGCGGCGACGGCGGCCCGGCCTCCGTGCCGGCCGGAGCGGCCGGGGGCTACCGCTTCAGGGCCCGGTACCGCTTCATCAGTGCCGTGAGCTTCGCGGGGTCGGCCCCACGGTTCAGCTCCTCGACGAGTTCGTCGGGGCACAGCTCGTAGAGGTCGCCCCACCAGCGCCGTCCCCGGTTGTCCCGGATCCGGTAGCCGCCGGGCACGCCTCGGGCGACGTACCGCCTCCTGGCCATGGCCCCCTGTCCCGGAAAACGCTCAGGGCCAGGCCGAGAAAACCTCTGACCTGGCCCTGAACCACACCGAGCGGGCGACGGGAATCGAACCCGCGTAGCCAGTTTGGAAGACTGGGGCTCTACCATTGAGCTACGCCCGCATGCGCCGCCGGTCGGGTGACCGCGGCACGCAGTGCATCGTAGCGGGTCACCCGGGTCCACCGCACACTCCGCCCCGTTCCGGCCGGCGGCAGCGGCCGTCCGCGGCCCGTGCGCCCCTGCCGGTGCACCGTGCGCCCCCTGGTCCGCGGCCCATGTCCATGGATATCCGGCAGCCGTGCCGTCCACGGCCATGTACCCTACGTGTCGCACCGACGGGGTGTGGCGCAGCTTGGTAGCGCGTCCGCTTTGGGAGCGGAAGGTCGTCGGTTCGAATCCGGCCACCCCGACCAGCAGGTTTTTCCACGTTCCGCCGTACGGGCCGTACCAGCCGCAAGGCGTTCGGCCGTACGGCGTCCCGGCCCGGTCTCCGGCGCTCCGGGCGCGGCGCGCCCGCCGCCCGCGGGGCCCGGCTCCGCGGCCCGGTCCGGCTCCGGGCGGACGGGCCCGTAAGCCGCCCGTCAAGATCACATTGCGGGTGCCAACCCGCTTGCGGTTACTATGCAAGCTGCGTGCCCGTGTGTCTTTCTCCCGGGCGCGGTCCGCAGGGCGCCTGGGCTCCAGGCGCCGGCAGATCTCAAGCAGAACCCCAGAAGTCAGCCCCAAGGAGACCGAACCGTGAAGAGCGCCGTGGAGACCCTGAACCCGACCCGGGTTCGGCTCACTGTCGAGGTGCCCTTCGAGGAGCTCAAGCCCAGCCTCGACGCGGCGTACAAGAAGATCAACCAGCAGGTCACGGTGAAGGGCTTCCGCCAGGGCAAGATCCCGGCCCGAGTCATCGACCAGCGGTTCGGTCGCGGCGCCGTACTGGAAGAGGCCGTCAACGACGCGCTCCCGAAGTTCTACACCGAGGCGGTCAACGAGGGTGAGCTGAACGTCCTCGGCCAGCCCGAGGTCGACATCACCGAGCTGAAGGACGGCGAGCTGCTGACCTTCACCGCCGAGGTCGACATCCGCCCGGCCCTGGAGATCCCGGACTACTCCGGCATCGAGGTCGAGGTCGACGCCGTCGAGGTGTCGGACGAGGACATCGACAAGTCGGTCGAGCAGCTGCGCGACCGCTTCGCCTCGACCACCCCGGTCGAGCGCGCCGCCGAGGACGGCGACGTGCTCACCGTCGACCTGGAGGCCAAGGTCGACGGCGAGGTGCTGGAGGACGGCGTCGCCCAGGGCGTCAGCTACACCATCGGCTCCGGCGAGCTGCTGGACGGCATCGACGACGCCGTCAAGGGCCTGAAGGCCGGCGAGACCGGCACCTTCACCTCCGAGCTGAAGGGCGGCTCCGCCGCCGGCAAGGAGGCCGAGGTCAAGGTCGACGTCACCGCCGTGGCCGCCCGTGAGCTGCCCGCGCTGGACGACGACTTCGCGCAGCTGGCGAGCGAGTTCGACACGCTGGAGGAGCTGCGCGCCGACAGCGCCAAGCGCCTCGCCCAGATGAAGAAGTACGACCAGGCCACCCAGGCCCAGGAGAAGGTCCTCGACGAGCTGCTGAAGCTGGTCGAGGTCCCGATGCCGGAGAAGCTGCTCGCGGACGAGATCGAGACCCGCAAGCACAACCTGGTCAACCACCAGCTCGGCCAGATGGGCCTCGACCTCGCGAAGTACCTGGAGATCCAGGGCAAGACCGAGGAAGAGTTCGACGCCGAGACCAAGGAGCAGGCCGAGAAGGGCATCAAGACCCAGTTCATCCTGGACGAGCTGGTCAACAAGGAGAAGCTGAACGTCAGCCAGGAGGAGCTCACCGAGCACCTCATGCGCCGCGCCCAGTCCTCCGGCATGTCCCCCGACCAGTTCGCCCAGGCGGTCGTCGAGGGCGGCCAGGTGCCGATGCTCGTGGGTGAGGTCGCCCGCGGCAAGGCCCTCGCGGTCGTCGTCGAGGCCGCCACGGTCAAGGACACCAACGGCGAGGTCGTCGACCTGGACGACGAGGACGAGACGGCCGAGACCGTCGAGGCCTCCGAGGCCGAGAGCACCGACGCCGAGAAGGCCGAGAAGACCGAGGGCTGAGCCCCGGCCCTTCCGGTCGCACGGGCGGCCCCGGCCGCCCCGCAGCGCCAGTAGACGTACGGGCCCGAACACGCCACGCCCGCGTGTTCGGGCCCGTACGTCGTCAGGGCCCGTGAACGCCGGTGAGCCTGCGCTCACAGCGAACAGTTGACAATGCGGGATGGCGCCCGCCGACCAGCGCGTTAGGGTCCGTAGATACGAGGGCAGGGGACTAGCCGTAACGGCGCCGGCGGAGCACGCCGCGCCCTCCCCGCGCCCCAGAAGACGACGCTGAGACGGCCCTGGGCCGTCCGACAACGAGCAGGTGGACACGTGACGATCCCGATGCCTTCCGCCGCCGCTGAGCCGACCTTCGGTGGCCTCGGCGACCAGGTCTACAACCGGCTGCTCGGCGAGCGGATCATCTTCCTCGGCCAGCCGGTCGACGACGACATCGCCAACAAGATCACCGCGCAGCTGCTGCTCCTCGCCGCTGACCCGGACAAGGACATCTTCCTTTACATCAACAGCCCGGGCGGCTCGATCTCGGCCGGCATGGCGATCTACGACACCATGCAGTACATCAAGAACGACGTGGTGACCATCGCCATGGGCCTCGCCGCCTCGATGGGCCAGTTCCTGCTGAGCGCCGGCACCCCGGGCAAGCGCTTCGCGCTGCCCAACGCCGAGATCCTCATCCACCAGCCCTCCGCGGGCCTGGCGGGCTCCGCGTCGGACATCAAGATCCACGCCGAGCGGCTGCTGCACACCAAGAAGCGCATGGCGGAGCTCACCGCCCAGCACACGGGCCAGACCGTCGAGCAGATCACCCGCGACTCCGACCGCGACCGCTGGTTCGACCCGCAGGAGGCCAAGGAGTACGGCCTCATCGACGACGTCATGACCACCGCGGCGGGCGTTCCGGGCGGGGGCGGCACCGGGGCCTGAGCCCCGGACGACTCGCCACGCAGCCGACTCCAGCCCCTTTGACCGCCACCAGGACGGTGAACCTCCAGATGAACAACTTCCCCGGCCGTAGCCTCTACGAGCGCCACGACGCCCCGCAGGCAGAGTTCCAGGGCCTGCCCGCCGAGTCCCGCTACATCGTCCCGCGCTTCGTCGAGCGCACCTCGCAGGGCGTGCGCGAGTACGACCCGTACGCGAAGCTCTTCGAAGAGCGCGTGATCTTCCTCGGCGTGCAGATCGACGACGCGTCGGCCAACGACGTCATGGCGCAGCTGCTGTGCCTGGAGTCGATGGACCCGGACCGGGACATCTCGATCTACATCAACTCGCCCGGCGGCTCCTTCACGGCGCTGACCGCGATCTACGACACGATGCAGTTCGTCAAGCCCGACGTGCAGACGGTCTGCATGGGCCAGGCGGCCTCCGCCGCGGCCGTGCTGCTCGCCGCCGGCACCCCCGGCAAGCGGATGGCGCTGCCCAACGCCCGGGTGCTGATCCACCAGCCGTACAGCGAGACCGGCCGCGGCCAGGTCTCCGACCTGGAGATCGCCGCCAACGAGATCCTCCGGATGCGTACGCAGCTGGAGGACATGCTGGCCAAGCACTCCACCACGCCGATCGAGAAGATCCGCGACGACATCGAGCGCGACAAGATCCTGACCGCCGAGGAGTCCCTGGCGTACGGTCTGGTCGACCAGATCGTCTCGACCCGTAAGACGGCCGCCTCGGTCTGATCGCGACCCGTCGCGAAATGAGCCGGACACAACGCCCCCTTGGACCGGGTTGACCGAGTCGGTCCAAGGGGGGCCCGTACGGGGGGCCCGGCAAGGTACCGTCGATAGGCAAGCACCCGGGTCCGCGGAGCAATGCGGATCCCAGGCGAAGGGGAAGCACCTCGTGGCACGCATCGGTGACGGCGGCGACCTGCTCAAGTGCTCGTTCTGCGGGAAGAGTCAGAAGCAGGTGAAGAAGCTCATCGCGGGGCCTGGTGTGTACATCTGCGACGAGTGCATCGACCTCTGCAACGAGATCATCGAGGAGGAGCTCGCCGAGACCTCCGAGGTCCGCTGGGAGGAACTGCCCAAGCCCCGGGAGATCTACGAGTTCCTGGAGAGCTACGTCGTAGGCCAGGAGCCCGCCAAGAAGGCGCTCTCGGTCGCCGTCTACAACCACTACAAGCGGGTCCAGGCGGGTGAGAACGGTGGCGCGCGCGGCGGCGACGACGGCATCGAGCTCGGCAAGTCCAACATCCTGCTGCTCGGCCCCACCGGCTCCGGCAAGACGCTGCTCGCGCAGACGCTCGCCCGGATGCTCAACGTCCCGTTCGCCTTCGCCGACGCGACGGCGCTGACGGAGGCCGGCTATGTCGGCGAGGACGTGGAGAACATCCTCCTCAAGCTGATCCAGGCCGCGGACTTCGACATCAAGAAGGCCGAGACCGGGATCATCTACATCGACGAGATCGACAAGGTCGCCCGCAAGAGCGAGAACCCGTCGATCACCCGTGACGTCTCCGGCGAGGGCGTCCAGCAGGCCCTGCTGAAGATCCTGGAGGGCACCACCGCCTCGGTGCCGCCGCAGGGCGGGCGCAAGCACCCGCACCAGGAGTTCATCCAGATCGACACGACGAACGTGCTGTTCATCGTGGGCGGCGCGTTCGCGGGTCTGGAGAAGATCATCGAGGCCCGGTCCGGCGCCAAGGGCATCGGTTTCGGCGCCAACATCCGCTCCAAGCGCGAGATCGAGTCCAAGGACCAGCTCCAGGACGTCATGCCGGAGGACCTGGTGAAGTTCGGGATGATCCCGGAGTTCATCGGCCGGCTTCCCGTGCTGACCTCGGTGCACAACCTCGACCGCGAGGCGCTCCTCCAGATCCTCCTGGAGCCGCGCAACGCGCTCGTCAAGCAGTACCAGCGCCTGTTCGAACTGGACGGCGTGGAGCTGGACTTCGACCGCCCGGCGCTGGAGGCCATCGCCGACCAGGCGATCCTGCGCGGCACCGGCGCGCGCGGCCTGCGCGCCATCATGGAAGAGGTCCTGCAGTCGGTGATGTACGAGGTCCCGTCCCGCAAGGACGTGGCCCGCGTCGTGATCACCGAAGAGGTCGTGCACTCCAACGTGAACCCGACGCTGGTGCCGCGCAACCGCGGTGGTGAGTCGGGCGAACACCACGAGAAGAGCGCGTAGCGCCGTCCGTTCCCCCCGCACGGACGGCGAGGGCCGCCCGCGACCACCGGTCGCGAGGCGGCCCTTTCGCTCGGCTGCGACGCAGGGTTCCGGCGGCCCGGCTACCGCGGGGTACGGGTCTCGCCGCGCACCACGGCGGTGGTGTCCGCGTACTGCGACAGGTTGATGTCCGAGGGGGAGCGCAGCTCACCGTTGAGGTAGAGCAGCACGGCGGCGGTCGAGCCGTCGGCCCAGCCGCAGACCGGCGCGTGGCCGAACGACGGGTTCCGTACGACCTCGCAGTCGATCGTGACGGTGCCGTCCGCCCCGCCGGGCCGGAACGTCTCGCGCTGCCGCACGACCGTGGTGCCCCCGGTGGCCACGCCGCGGAACATGTTGTCCACCACGGTGTCCGGGTCCCCGATGGTGCCGTAGCCGCCGGAGATCACCAGGGCGGTCGTCCCGCTGCCGCGGGTGCCCCGGTAGCGGGCGATCTCCTGCGTGATGCCCGGCGGCGGCGCGCCCAGCGTGCGGCCTTCGCGCTGCAGCGCCGCCTTGTCCTTCTCCAGCGTGTACGCGCCTTCGTCGACCGTCGCGGGCGTCGTCAGCCGCATCCGCTGCCCGCCGTCCTCCGCGGACGGCTTCTCCTCGGACGGGCCGGAGGCACCGGAACCGGTCCCCGGAGCGGCGGACTCGGCGCCACGGGCCCGCGGCGGACCGCTGCCGCCGTCACCCGAGACGAGCATCACGGCCCCGCCGATGATGGCGCCCACGAGCACGACACCGGCGGTCACCCCGGCGATGATCTTGCCGGTGCTCCCGCTGCCGCCGCCGGACGGGCCGGGCGGCCCTGACGGCGGGAACTGCGGGTACTGCGGGGGCTGCATCGGCTGCTGCGCGCCCGGCGGCTGCTGGGGCGCACCGTACCCGTACGGGCCGGGCGGCGGTCCCTGAGGAGGCCCTTGCGGCGCTCCCTGAGGCGGTCCTTGTGGCGGGCCGAAGCCTCCGCCCTGCGGCTGCTGCTGCCCGCTGTCACCGTACGGCCCCTGCGGCGGCTGCCCGCTGCTCCCGTAAGGGCCCGGCGGCGGCTGGTTGAAGCTCATGACGTGTCCTCCCCCTGCGTACGGCCGCGGCCGTCACTTCTCGTGGCGCACCGCGTCGCGGATCTCGCGGGTCTTCTCGGAGAACTGCTCGGCCGAGAAGGCGGGGCCGGTGGACTTGGTGGGCGCCTCGACCCCGTTGTTGATGACGACGCCCACCGCGCTGGAGTCGCCCCAGATGCACCAGGTCACCGTGGACGTCGCGGTGAGGCCGGCCCGCGACGCGGTGCCCTTGACCGCCTTGCACTTCATGACCGAGCCGTCGAAGCCGTCGGGCGAGAACTCCGTCACCGGGGTGACGACGTCCACCTTCGCGCCCTGGGTGTCGGTCCGCTCCGACTTCTTCTCCATCTGGGCGACCATCTTGTTCACCGTGCTCTTGGGGTCGGCGACCTTGCCGTAGACACCGGTGACGAGCAGCGGCTGCCCCTTCTCGTTCGCGTAGCTGCCCTGGACGCTGGTGCCCTCGGTGATGCCGAGGGCCTTGGTCTCGGCGTCGTTGGACTCGTCCTTCGTCTCGTCCTTGCCCGCCGCCTTCTTGTACGTACCGAGCAGGTTGTCCGGCATGGAGATCGTGTAGGGCGCCACGTCCCCGCCGGGCCCGAACGCGTAGTAGGCGCCCACGCCGATGCCCGCCACGGCCGCCGCCGCGACGATGCTGAGGGTGATCTTCATCCCCTTGCCCTTGCCGCCGCCCTGAGGCTGCTGCTGACCGTAGCCGCCGGCCTGCTGCCCGTAAGGGGCGGGCTGCGGCGGCTGTCCGTACGGCGCCTGGGGCTGCTGCGGGTAGCCGGGCTGAGGAGCCTGCTGCGGATAGCCGTAAGGCTGCTGCGGGGGGACCTGGCCGCCCTGCTGGGGGTAGCCGTACTGGGGCTGCCCGACCGGCTGCGGCGCGGGCTGACCGTACGGTCCCGGCTGCTGCGGCGGCTGGCCGTACGGGCCGGGAGGCGGCTGGTTGAAGCTCATGGAGCGGGTTCCCCTCGTAGCGACTGACGGCGTCCGATGACACCCGTCACAGTTGATGTCCGTGCGTCGCCAACATCCTGTACGACGCCACCGACGGCCGGTGCTCCAGGGGCCAAACCGATTCGAGACTGCGACATCCGCGCCCGTACACTGAGCGTCGTGACCGAGAACACTCAGCAGAGCCCCCGAGACGGCGGGCCGAACAGCAGCCCCACTGAACTGCCGACCCAGTACGCGCCGGCCGAGGTAGAGGGGCCGCTGTACGAGCGCTGGGTGGAGCGGGGGTACTTCGAGGCGGACGAGAAGAGCGAGAAGCCGCCGTACACGATCGTCATCCCGCCGCCGAACGTCACGGGCTCGCTGCACCTCGGGCACGCCTTCGAGCACACCCTGATCGACGCCCTCACCCGCCGGAAGCGGATGCAGGGCTACGAGACGCTGTGGCAGCCCGGTATGGACCACGCGGGCATCGCCACCCAGAACGTCGTCGAGCGCGAGCTGGCCAAGGAGGGCGTCTCGCGCCATGACCTGGGTCGGGAGGCGTTCGTCGAGCGGGTGTGGCGCTGGAAGGGCGAGTCCGGCGGGCAGATCTCCGGGCAGATGAAGCGCCTCGGCGACGGCGTCGCCTGGTCGCGTGAGCGCTTCACGATGGACGAGGGCCTGTCCAAGGCCGTCCAGACGATCTTCAAGCGGCTCTACGACGACGAGCTGATCTACCGCGCCGAGCGCATCATCAACTGGTGCCCGCGCTGTCTGACCGCCATCTCGGACATCGAGGTGGAGTACCAGGACGACGACGGCGAGCTGGTCTCGATCAAGTACGGGGAGGGCGACGCGTCCATCGTCGTCGCGACCACCCGCGCCGAGACGATGCTCGGTGACACCGCCGTCGCGGTTCACCCCGACGACGAGCGCTACCGCCACCTGGTCGGCACGGAGATCGAGCTGCCGCTGACCGGCCGCCGTATCCCGGTCGTCGCCGACGAGCACGTCGACCCGGAGTTCGGCACCGGTGCGGTCAAGGTCACCCCGGCCCACGACCCGAACGACTTCGAGATCGGCCGCCGGCACGATCTGCCCAACCTCGCGGTGCTGGACGAGCGCGGCGTGATCACCGCGCACGGCCCCTTCGAGGGCCTGGACCGCTTCGAGGCCCGCTCCGCGATCGTCGCGGCGCTGCGCGCCGAGGGCCGCATCGTGGCCGAGAAGCGCCCGTACACCCACTCGGTCGGCCACTGCTCGCGCTGCAAGACGACCATCGAGCCCCGGCTGTCCATGCAGTGGTGGGTCAAGGTCGGCCCGCTGGCCAAGGCCGCCGGTGACGCGGTGCGTGACGGCAAGGTGGACATCCACCCCAAGGAGATGGAGTCCCGCTACTTCGGCTGGGTCGACAACCTCCACGACTGGTGCATCTCGCGCCAGCTGTGGTGGGGCCACCGCATCCCGGTCTGGTACGGCCCGAACGGCGAGGTCGTCTGCGTCGGACCGGACGACGAGGCCCCCACCGGCGAGGGCTGGACGCAGGACACGGACGTCCTGGACACCTGGTTCTCGTCCGGTCTGTGGCCGTTCTCCACGCTCGGCTGGCCGGAGAAGACCCCGAGCGTCGAGAAGTTCTACCCGAACTCGGTGCTGGTCACCGGCTACGACATCCTCTTCTTCTGGGTCGCCCGGATGATGATGTTCGGACTGTACGCGATGGACGGCACCCCGCCGTTCAAGACCATCGCCCTGCACGGCATGGTCCGCGACGAGCGCGGCAAGAAGATGTCGAAGTCCTTCGGCAACGCGGTCAACCCGCTGGACTGGATGGACAAGTACGGTTCCGATGCCGTCCGTTTCACGCTCGCCCGCGGCGCCAACCCCGGCACCGACGTGCCGATCGGTGAGGACTGGGTCCAGGGGTCGCGCAACTTCGCCAACAAGATCTGGAACGCCACCCGCTTCGCGCTGATGAACGGCGCGACGGTCGAGGGCGAGCTGCCCCCGGCCGAGCAGCTCTCGGCGACCGACCGGTGGATCCTCTCCCGGCTCAACACGGTCGTCGCCGAGGTGGACGCGTACTACGACGACTACCAGTTCGCCAAGCTGTCGGACGCCCTCTTCCACTTCGCCTGGGACGAGGTCTTCGACTGGTACGTCGAGCTGTCCAAGACCACCTTCATGGCGGGCGGCCCGGCCGCCGACGCCTCGCGCCGGGTGCTCGGCGAGGTCCTGGACGTCACGCTGCGGCTGCTGCACCCGGTCGTGCCGTTCGTCACGGAGACCCTGTGGACGACGCTGACCGGCCGTGAGTCGCTGGTGATCGCCGAGTGGCCGGCCGACTCCGGCTTCCGCGACGCGGCTGCCGAGCGGGAGATCGAGACCGTTCAGCAGGTCGTCACCGAGGTCCGCCGCTTCCGCTCCGACCAGGGCCTCCAGCCGGGCCAGAAGGTCCCGGCCCGGCTGGACCTGGCCGGTACCCGGCTCGCCGCCCACGAGGCCGCGATGCGCTCGCTGCTGCGCCTCCAGCCCGCGGGCGAGGACTTCACCGCCACCGCGTCCCTCCCGGTCGCGGGTGCCACCGTCGCGCTGGACCTGTCGGGCGCCATCGACGTGGCGGCCGAGCGCAAGCGGCTGTCGAAGGACCTGGCCGCCGCCGAGAAGGAGAAGGCCCAGGCCAACGGGAAGCTGGGCAACGAGGCGTTCCTGGGCAAGGCCCCGGAACACGTCGTCGCCAAGATCCGTACGCGGCTGGAGACGGCCGAGGCCGACATCGTGCGCATCAGCGCGCAGCTGGCGGCCCTGCCCAAGGCGTAGCGCCCGGCGCCGGGACGGCCGGCGCATACGGCTCCGCAGGCCCCTCGTCCTTACGGGCGGGGGGCCTGCGCCGTCCCGAGCCGCGCCGGTCGCCGCGTTCCCGTACCGGCCACAGCAGGACGTACGCCGTGGAGACGGCCACGAACGCCAGGCGGATCAGGCCGCGCGCCGAGTCGTCGGGCACCACGAAGACGCTGCCGTACAGGATCAGCAGCGCCAGCCAGCTCCACCAGGGCACCAGGCGCCGCTGCCCGATGACGTCCCACAGCAGCGTGCCGAGCAGGACGGACGCGGTGTAGTACGTGTAGACGCTGGGGTCCAGGACGATACGGGCGTTGGCGCCCAGCAGGACGACGGCGGCCCAGCGCCCCCGCCACACCGCCAGACAGCCCAGCAGCAGGCCCAGCGCGAACTGCGCGGGCCGGTCCCAGCCGGGTGTCTCCGGGTCGGCCACGCCCAGCCAGCGCAGCGCGGACGCCGGGTGGTTGGGGATGGCGAACTTGGCCGCCGAGAACGAGTTCATGTCACCGATGAAGAACGGCAGCCAGGCCACCGCGACCAGGCCCGCCGTCCACAGCCCCGCGCGCAGCCACTTCTCCTTCGGGAGCGCGAGCAGCAGCGGGACGAAGGCCAGCGCCGTCGGCTTGGAGTCCATGGCGAGGGCCAGGAAGACGCCGGTCAGCGCGGCGTTGCCGCGGGTCACCGACCGTACGGCCAGCGCCGTGAAGAACAGCGCGAGCACGTCGTCCAGGTGCCCGAAGCGGACCGAGACCTCGATCCACATGGGGATGAAGGCCAGCCCGGCTATCAGGACGCGCTGCCGCAGCCGCTGGTGGTTGGTGCCGGTGCCCAGGAAGTGCCAGGCGGCGCTGCGGCCCGCCAGCACCACGATCACCAGGCCGAGCAGCGACATCAGGGCGGCGGCCAGGAACTGTCCGGTGTGCTCGGGGAACGGGTTGAACAGACCGGCGATCAGGAAGCTGACCGGGCCCATCTGCAACTCGGGGTGGTGGGCGTAGAGGTTGAGGCCGCCGGTGCCGTCGCCGGACGCGCCCTGGTAGATCAGCTCGCCGCCGGTGCGCAGGTAGTGCCAGGAGAAACCCCCGTTCGGCTCGACCACGACGAACCACAGCACGGTCCACGCGGTGAGCAGCACCAAGTGCATCCGCTGACTGATTGCCGGCACGCGCACGCTTTTTCAGCTCCTGTTTCGCCGGGGAGCCCGGCGGCCGTACGACCGCCGCCCTCCGGGGCCCGTTCTCTTCCGGTCGGTTCTCCGGATCTTCGTGTCGGTCAAGGCTCACAGAGCCCGCCGGGGAAGATGCGGGCAGGGGGGTGGTGCGTTGCCCGGGGCGGCGATCGGAGGTGTGCGGCACGGCGGGGCGGCCGCCGTCTTCTCATCCGCCTCTCATCGAGACGGGGGACCATGGGGCCCGCAAACGGGACTTTCCGGCGAAACGTACGGCGTACGTAGTCGGCCGCACCACCGTCCAGCGACGAGGAGCCGCGCCACCCATGAACAAACCCCTGCGCCGCGTCTCGGTCTTCTGCATCCTGCTGATCCTCGCGCTGCTGGCGTGGGTCACCTGGTTGCAGGGGGCCAAGGCGTCCACGTTCACGGACGATCCGCACAATCCCCGCGTTTCCATAGCCAAGTACGCGAATCCGCTGGGCAACATCCTCGTGGACGGACAGCCGGTGACCGGCTCCACCGCCACCGACGGCACCCTCAAGAACAAGCGGACGTACAAGAACGGCCCGCTCTACGCCCCCGTCACCGGCTTCACCTCGCAGATCTTCGGCAGCAACCAGCTGGAGAGCCTGTACGGCGACCTCCTGGACGGCTCCGACAGCCGCCTGCAGAACCCGGGCGACGCGCTGACCCGTCAGCGCCCCAAGGGCGGCGACGTGGCCACCACCATCGACTCCGAGGTGCAGAAGGCCGGTTACGAGGCGCTCGGGAACAAGACCGGGGCCGCGGTCGCCCTCGACCCGGCCACCGGCAAGATCCTCGGGATGGTCAGCACGCCCTCGTACGACCCGGGCAAGTTCGCCGGCTCCGGCAGCACCGACCAGAAGGCGTGGCAGGACCTGTCGGCGGACAAGAAGCACCCCGAGGTCAACCGCGCGCTGCGGCAGCCGCTGCCGCCCGGCTCCACCTTCAAGCTCGTCGTCGCGGCGGCCGCGCTGGAGAACGGCCTGTACTCCTCCGTGGACGAGGCCACCGACAGCCCCGACCCGTACGTCCTGCCCGGCACCCGCACCACCCTGAAGAACGAGAGCGCCTCGGCGCCCTGCAAGAACGCGACCATCCGCACCGCGCTCCAGTACTCCTGCAACACCGTCTTCGCGAAGATGGCCGCCGACCTGGGCCAGGACAAGGTGCGCGCACAGGCCGAGAAGTTCGGCTTCAACAACGGCAAGCTGGACACCCCGGTGCGGGCGGGCAAGAGCCTGTACCCGCAGGGCATGGACAAGGCGCAGACCGCGCTGTCCGGCATCGGCCAGTTCGACGACACCGCGACGCCGCTCCAGATGGCCATGGTCGCGTCCGCCATCGCCAACGGCGGTGATCTCCAGACACCGCAGATGGTCGACAAGCTCACCGACAGCGGCGGCAACACCCTCCAGCGGTACGCGCCCGAGAAGTACGGCAAGGCGGTCTCGCAGCGCACCGCCGAGCAGCTCCAGTCCTCCATGGAGACCGTCGTGAACGAAGGCACCGGCTCCAAGGCCAAGATCGACGGACTGACGGTCGGCGGCAAGACCGGCACCGCCCAGCACGGCGTGGACAACGAGGGGACCCCGTACGCGTGGTTCGTCTCCTACGCCAAGGACGGCAAGGGCCACCAGGTGGCCGTCGCGGTCATGGTCGAGGACAGCGACGCGGCCCGCAGTGAGATCTCGGGTGGTGGCCTGGCGGGGCCGGTGGCCAAGGCGATGATGAAGGCGGCGCTGTCGTAGCACCGAAGCCCGCCGGGGGTGCTCCGGCCGGGGCCGCGGGCCGTCGCGCCCCGGCCGCAGGCCGCCACCCGCCGCTGTCGGTGGTGGCTCGTAGACTGGAGCCGTGAGCGACGAGCGCCCCCGAAACGACGACCCCGACCCGATTCCCGGCCCGGACGGCCCGGCCGACCCCTTCGAGGAGATGGTGGAGGCCGAGACCGACAGGGACCCCGACCTCGCGGTGATCGAGGCCGGCAGCCGTACGCTGCGTGCGCAGGCCGGCCCGCCCCAGGGGGACGGAGTTCCCGCCCGTCCCGAGGACCCCGAGGTGGACCGCGCGCTGCGCGAGGTGGAGGCCGAGCTGGCCGGCCGCTGGGGCGAGACCAAGCTGGACCCGTCGGTGCGGCGCATCGAGGCGCTGATGGACGTGCTGGGCTCGCCGCAGCGCGCCTACCCGTCCATCCACATCACCGGCACCAACGGCAAGACCAGCACCGCCCGCATGATCGAGGCCCTGCTGACCGCCTTCGACCTGCGCACCGGCCGGTACACCAGCCCGCACGTCCAGTCCGTGACCGAGCGGATCAGCCTGGACGGCGCCCCGATCTCGGCCGAGCGCTTCATCGAGACGTACCGCGACATCGCGCCGTACGTGCAGATGGTCGACGAGCGCGAGCAGTACCGCCTCTCCTTCTTCGAGGTGCTCACCGCCATGGCGTACGCGGCCTTCGCGGACGCCCCGGTGGACGTCGCGGTCGTCGAGGTCGGCATGGGCGGCACCTGGGACGCGACCAACGTGATCGACGGCGACGTCGCCGTCGTCACGCCCATCTCGCTGGACCACACCGACCGCCTCGGCGACACCCCCGAGCAGATCGCCGGCGAGAAGTCCGGGATCATCAAGAAGGACGCCACCGTCGTCCTGGCGCAGCAGCCGGTGGACGCGGCGTCCGTGATGCTCAAGCACGCGGTCGAGGTGGACGCCACGGTCGCCCGCGAGGGCATGGAGTTCGGCGTGCTGAGCCGCGAGGTCGCGGTCGGCGGCCAGCTCCTGACGCTGCGCGGCCTGGGCGGCGAGTACGAGGGCATCTTCCTGCCGCTGTACGGCGCCCACCAGGCGCACAACGCCGCGGTGGCGCTCGCCGCCGTGGAGGCGTTCTTCGGCATCGGCTCCGAGCACGCCCGCACCCTGGACATCGACACCATCCGCTCCGCGTTCGCCGCGGTGTCCTCGCCGGGCCGCCTGGAGGTCGTGCGCAGCAGCCCGACCGTGATCCTGGACGCGGCGCACAACCCGGCGGGCGCGCGGGCCGCGGCCGAGGCGGTCAGCGAGGCGTTCGGTTTCAGCCGACTCGTCGGGGTGCTCGGCGCCAGCGAGGGCAAGGACGTACGCGGCGTCCTGGAAGCCTTCGAGCCGATCTTCGCGGAGATCGTGGTGACCCGTAACTCCAGCCAGCGCGCCATGGACGCGGACGAGCTGGCGGGCGTCGCGGTGGAGATCTTCGGCTCCGAGCGGGTGCAGGTCGAGCCCCGGCTCGACGACGCGCTGGAGGCGGCGATCACCCTCGCGGAGGAGGAGGGCGAGTACTCCGGGGCCGGCGTGCTGGTCACCGGATCCGTGATCACGGTCGGCGAGGCCCGGCTGCTCCTGGGAAGGAACTGACCATGCGCACGCTGTGTGCGAGCACGCTGATCGGCGAGTTCTTCGTGATCGGGTTCGCCGGTCTGGTCGCCATGCAGACCTCCGGCCACTCCGCGGCCACGGTCTGGACGGTCAGCGGCGTCGCGATGCTGCTGTGCGTCCTGCTGTGCGGCGTGCTCACCCGCCCCGGCGGCGTGCAGCTCGGCTGGGCCCTCCAGGTGGCCCTGATCGCCAGCGGTTTCGTGGTGGGCACGATGTTCTTCCTCGGCGCGGTCTTCGCCGCGCTGTGGTGGGCGTCGGTGCACTTCGGCCGCAAGATCGACGAGGCGAAGGCCCGGTGGGCGGCCCAGGCGGGGGAGGGCCCGCAGCCGGGGGCGGCGTAGGCGCGGACCGACGGTTTCCGGTCCGGTCACGGGCGCGCGTCGCACGGATGTCGCGTCGCGTGGCTGGCGTGATGTACGGACGTCCCGGTGCACAGCGTCCCGACGTACGGACGTCCCGTTGTACGGACGTCCCGTTGTACGGACGCCCCGTTGTACGGCCGGACGACGCGCGCCCGGGACCGGACCTCTCGGTTCCGGGCGCGGCTGCACGGCGGCCCGGCCCGGACGCCCCGCCCGGCCGCCACCCGCACCCCGTCGCTCACACGTGCGAAACCCGCTCCCGCATCACCCGTTCGGCCCTCCGCCCGGCCCCGGTACCGCGTACAGCCCAACGCCGTCACCCATGTAGCCTCAGGGCACCTGCCGTCTGTCGCGTAACACAAGGAGCCTCTCCCGTGAGCCAGCGCACGCTCGTCCTCCTCAAGCCCGACGCGGTCCGCCGCGGCCTGGTCGGTGAGATTCTCGGCCGTATCGAGCGCAAGGCGGGCTGGACGATCAGCGCGCTGGAGCTGCGCACCCTGGACCGCGAGATCCTGGAGCAGCACTACGCCGAGCACGTCGGCCGGGACTTCTACGAGCCGTTGGTGCAGTTCATGTCGTCGGGCCCGGTGGTCAGCCTGGTCGTCGAGGGCGAGCGGGTCATCGAGGGCGTACGGGCGCTGGCCGGTCCGACCGACCCGATCAAGGCGCCCGGCGGCTCGATCCGCGGCGATTTCGGGACCATCACCCGGGAAAACCTCGTCCACGCCTCGGACTCGCCGGAGTCGGCGGAGCGTGAAATCAAGATTTTCTTCCCGGGCCGGTCCTGACATCCGGTCACCCCGACCCCCGGTGACCTGGGGTGACCGGCGGCCCGTCGGTCACCCCGCGGTATCCGGGTGCCGAACGGGGGAACGCTTCGGCGCGACACGACGTCACCATTGAGGGGGGCGGGTCCGTGTTCCGCCGACAATGGCGAAGGAACCCCGCACCGCGTTCGAGCGGTGGGGACTTCGTGACTACGATGGAGCTTCCGCGCCCCGGCGCACCACACCTGCCGACCTCAAGTAAGCATTCGCTCCAGTTGGGAAGGCCAGACGTATCCTCATGGGGAACAACATGTCGTTCATCGGCCGTGACATGGCTGTCGACCTCGGGACCGCCAACACGCTGGTGTACGTCAGGGGTCGCGGGATCGTTCTCAACGAGCCGTCGGTCGTGGCCATCAACACCAACACCGGCGGCATCCTGGCCGTCGGGGCCGAGGCGAAGAAGATGATCGGCCGCACCCCCGGCAACATCGTCGCGGTGCGCCCCCTGAAGGACGGCGTGATCGCCGACTTCGAGATCACCGAGCGGATGCTCCGCTACTTCATCCTCAAGATCCACAAGCGCCGTTACCTGGCCCGCCCGCGCGTCGTCGTCTGTGTCCCCTCCGGCATCACCGGAGTCGAGCGCCGCGCGGTCATCGAGGCGTCCACCCAGGCCGGTGCGCGCCAGGTGCACATCATCGAGGAGCCGATGGCCGCCGCGATCGGCTCCGGCCTGCCGGTCCACGAGGCCACCGGCAACATGGTGGTGGACATCGGCGGCGGCACGACCGAGGTCGCCGTGATCTCGCTCGGCGGCATCGTCACGGCCCAGTCGATCCGGGTGGCCGGCGACGAGCTGGACAACGCGATCATCCAGCACATCAAGAAGGAGTACAGCCTCCTGCTGGGCGAGCGCACCGCCGAGAGCATCAAGATCACCATCGGTTCGGCGTACGACCTGGAGCAGGACGAGCACACCGAGATCCGCGGCCGCGACCTGGTCTCCGGCCTGCCCAAGACCGTCGTCATCTCGGCGGCCGAGGTCCGCAAGGCGATCGAGGAGCCGGTCAACTCCATCGTCGACGCGGTCAAGACCACGCTCGACAAGTGCCCGCCGGAGCTGTCCGGTGACGTGATGGACCGCGGCATCGTGCTCACCGGCGGCGGCGCCCTGCTGCGCGGCCTCGACGAGCGCCTGCGCCGCGAGACCGGCATGCCGATCCACATCGCCGAGGACCCGCTCGACTCCGTCGCGCTCGGCAGCGGCAAGTGCGTCGAGGAGTTCGAGGCCCTCCAGCAGGTACTGGACTCCCAGCCGCGCCGCTGAGGAACCCGACATTCCGCCGTACGGGCGGCTGATCGTCCGTACGGCGGATCGTTGATATACAAGCACCACGCCCCGACGGGCGCGCACTGCGTACACAGGCACAACCGCACTCCCCAGCGCGACCGGCGCGGGCCCGCAGCCGGCCGGTCCTACGAGGAAGGACACGGCCGCCGCACGTGAGGGACACACGAGAGAGCCGGCTGCTACTGGTGCTGCTGGTCGCGATCGCGTTCGCGCTGATCACGGTGGACATCCGCGGCGGCGAACGGTCCCCGCTCGCCCCCGCCCGGCAGGCCGCCGCGGCGGCCTTCGGCCCGGTCGAGAGCGGTATCGCCACGGTCGTCGACCCGGTGGGCAACGCGGTCGGCGCGGTACGCGACTCCGGCGAGCGGCACACCCGGATCAGCGTCCTGGAACGGGAGAACGCCGCCCTCAAGGCGAAGCTCGGCTCCGCCGACCGCAACCGCAACCGGGCGGCCGAGCTGGACAAGATGCTCAAGACCGCCGGCACCGGCCAGTACGGCATCAAAGGCGCCCAGGTCATCGCCATCGGCGCGGCGCAGGGCTTCTCCTGGACCGTCACCATCGACGCCGGCTCCCAGGACGGCATCGCCCGTGACATGACCGTCCTCAACGGCGACGGCCTGGTCGGCCGGGTCACCACCGTCGGCCGCAGCACCGCCACCGTCCTGCTGGCCAACGACCCGGACTTCACTGTCGGCACCCGGATGGAGAAGACCAACGAGATCGGCTTCGCCACCGGCCAGGGCGGCGACTCGCTGCGCGTGCAGCTCCTGAACGGCAAGGCCGAGGTGAAGAAGGGCGACCGGCTGGTCACCTTCGGCTCCAGCGCCGACAAGCCGTTCGTGCCCGGCGTCCCGGTCGGGCGGGTCGTCAAGGTCGACCCGTCCAACGGCGATCTGACCCGCTCCCTCCAGGTCCGCCCGTTCGTCGGCTTCTCCCAGCTCGACATCGTCGGCGTGGTCGTCCAGCCGCCCCGCGAGGACCCGCGCGACACGGTGCTGCCGCAGAAGCCCGCCAAACCCAAGCCGACGCCGACGGTCACCGTCACGGCCACCCCCACCGCGAGCGCCTCCCCCAGGAGCTGACCGATGCGCATCAAGAGGATCCTGCTCTCCGCCGCGCTGGTGGTCGTGGCCCTGCTGGTCCAGGTCGGCGTGCTGGCGCGGCTCCAGCTCCCGGGCGCCACACCGGACCTGCTGCTCCTGGTCGTCCTCGGTCTCGCCCTGGTGTACGGGCACGTCAGCGGCGCCCTGGTCGGCTTCGGCGCCGGGCTGCTCGCCGACCTCGCGCCGCCCTCCGACCACGCCATCGGCCGGTACGCCCTGGTGCTGTGCGTCATCGGGTACGCGGCCGGGCTGACCAAGCCGGACACCGGACAGCACCGCTCGGCGACCATGCCGCTGGCCGTCGTGGTCGCCGCCGCCCTCGGCTCGACCCTGCTGTACGCGGGCGTCGGCTCGCTCGTCGGCGACTCCGCCGCCCGCCACGTCGGCCTGGGCTGGCTGCTGTTCACCGCCACGCTCTACGACCTGCTGCTGGCCCCGTTCGCCGTACCCCTGGTGATGGCGCTGGCCCGCCGGACGGAACACGATCCGCTGGCGGCGGACGCCGCCGGCGGGCAGGGCGGCTCCGCCAAGGGCCGCAAGAGCGTGCACGGCTGGATCGGTTCCGGCACCGGCCTGAAGGCGAGCCGCTCGATGCGCACCGGCCTCCCGTCCAAACCGGCCCGGATCGGCGGCCAGCGCGCCGGACTGCTCGGCAGATCGGCCCGTAGCAAGGCAGGACGCCTCAAGGGGGTCAAGCGACTGTGACCAACATTCCGGAGACCGGCCGTACCTCGCGCGTCACGATCCGGCTGATCGCCATCCAGATCCTCGTCTTCTCCCTGCTGCTGACCCTCGGCGGCCGGCTCTGGTACCTCCAGATCCGCAACGGCCGGGAGTACGCCGACGAGGCCCGCAACAACCACGTCCAGCAGGTCGTCGAACCGGCCACCCGCGGCTCCATCCTCGACGCCCGCGGCATCCCGCTCGCCGACAACCAGACCCGCCTGGTCGTCTCCGCGAGCCGTACCGACCTGCTGAAGATGAAGGACGACGGCAAGGCCGTGCTCGGCCGGCTCGCCAAGGTCCTGGGCATGTCGGAGACCGAGATCCGCAACAAGGTCCGGCTGTGCGACGCCAAGACCCCGCAGCCCTGCTGGAACGGCTCGCCCTTCCAGCCCATCCCGATCACGGACGAGGCCACCACCCAGCAGGCCCTCCAGATCCGCGAACGCTCCGAGGACTTCCCCGGCATCTCCGCCGAGCCCACCGCCGTACGCCGCTACGCCGCGCCCGGCAAGGCCGAGACCGCGCAGGTCCTCGGCTACCTCTCGCCGGTCACCGACGAGGAGATCCAGAAGGCCAAGGACACCCGCTCGCCGCTGCTGCGCTCCGACCAGATCGGCCGGTCCGGGCTGGAGCGCACCTACGACAGCGCGCTGCGCGGCAAGGCCGGCGTGACCCGCTACGAGGTCGACAACCTCGGCCGGGTCATCGGCAAGGCCAAGAGCGACAAGGCGGTGCCCGGCTCCAACGTCGTCACGAGCATAGACGCCCGGGTCCAGGCCATAGCGGAGAAGGAACTGGCGCAGGCGATGAAGGACGCCCGCGACACCCACGACAAGAACACCGGCACCAACTACAAGGCCGACGCGGGCGCCGTGGTCGTCATGGAGAACAAGACCGGCCGCATCGTCTCCATGGCCTCCAACCCGTCCTACGACCCCAACGCCTGGGTCGGCGGCATCTCCGGCAAGGACTACGCGAAGCTGACCGGCAAGGACTCCAACTACCCGCTGCTCAACCGGGCGATCCAGGGCCAGGCCGCGCCCGGCTCGATCTTCAAGGTCGTCTCCACCTCGGCCGCGGTCGCCGCCGGATACGACTTCAACGGCACCTACCCCTGCACCGCCTCCTTCAGCATCGGCAACCAGGTCTTCAAGAACTTCGAGTCCAAGGGGTACGGCCCGATCAACCTCGGCCGGGCGCTGGAGGTCTCCTGCGACACCGTCTTCTACAGCCTCGCCTACCAGCAGTGGCAGAAGGACGGCGGCAACAAGCCGAAGAACCCGGCCGACTGGTTCTACAAGACGGCGCACCAGTTCGGCCTCGGCAAGGAGACCGGCATCGACCTGCCCAACGAGGTCACCGGCCGGGTCCCGGACCGTCAGTGGAAGAAGCGGTACTGGGAGGCCAACAAGGACGGCTGGTGCAAGCAGGGCCAGACCGGCGACGACTACGTCTCGAAGATCGCCAAGGAGAACTGCGAGTCCGGCATGAAGATGCGCGCCGGTGACTCCGTCAACTACTCCATCGGCCAGGGCGACACCCAGGTCACCCCGATCCAGATGGCGACGATCTACGCGGCGATCGCCAACGGCGGCACGCTGTACAACCCGACCGTCGGCAAGGCCGTCGTCAGCCCGGACGGCAAGCGCATCGAGAACATCGAGCCCAAGGCCCACGGGAAGCTGCCGGTGACGGCCAAGACGCTGTCCCAGATCGACGGCGCGCTGGCCGGTGTCGCCACCCGCGGCACCGCCGCCTGGCGCTTCCAGGGCTGGCCGCAGGACAAGATCCCGATGCATGCCAAGACCGGTACGGCCGAGGTGTACGGCAAGCAGACGACGGGCTGGTTCGCCACGTACACCAAGGACTACACGATCGTCATGACCATCTCCCAGGGCGGTACGGGATCGGGCTCGGCGGGTCCTGCCGTACGCAAGATCTACAACGCGCTGTACGGGGTGGACGACAAGGGCAAGATCGACGAGAAGGCGGCGCTGCTGCCCCGGCCGCAGACCGGCCTGCCCAAGATCCTGGGCGACGGCACGATCCAGGCGCAGCCCATCAAGCCGGTGGCCGCCACCCCGCCGTCCGCCGCGCCCGGAAGGCGGGAACAGTGACCAGCTCGCACACGGCGAACGGCTTCACCGTCCGCCGCTACAGCCCCGACCGCGGTGCCTGGGGCAAACTGACGGCGCGCGACTCGGTCGTCCGCCGCCTCGACTGGGTCATGCTGCTGTGCTGCCTGGCCCTGTCCCTGATCGGCGCGGTGCTGGTCTTCTCCGCGACCCGCAACCGCACCGAACTCAACCACGGTGACGAGTTCGGCTTCCTCCTCCGCCACCTGCTGAACACCGGCATCGGCCTGACCCTGGCGGCCGGCGCGATCTGGCTCGGCCACCGCACGCTGCGCGGAGCCGTGCCGATCCTGTACACCGTCTCGCTGCTGCTGTCGCTGCTCGTCCTCACGCCGCTGGGCGCCACGATCAACGGCTCCCGCTCCTGGCTGGCCATCCCCGGCGGACTCTCCCTCCAGCCCGCCGAATTCGCCAAGATCACCATCACGCTGGGGATGGCGGTGATCCTCGCGGGCCGGGTCGACGCGGGCGACCGCCCGCACCCCGACCACCGCACCGTCGTGCAGGCCCTCGGCCTGGCCGCGATCCCCGTCGTCATCATCATGCTGATGCCGGACCTCGGCTCCGTCATGGTCCTCGGCGCCATCATCCTCGGCGTCCTGCTCGCCTCCGGCGCCTCCAACCGGTGGATCCTCGGACTGGTGGGCGCCGGTGTCGCCGGCTGCGTCGCCATCTGGCAGCTGGGCCTGCTGGACGCCTACCAGATCGCCCGCTTCGCCGCCTTCGCCAACCCGAGCCTGGACCCGGCGGGCGTCGGCTACAACACCAACCAGGCGCGCATCGCGATCGGCGGCGGCGGGCTGACCGGCTCCGGCCTCTTCCAGGGCAGCCAGACCACCGGCCAGTTCGTCCCGGAGCAGCAGACCGACTTCATCTTCACCGTCGCCGGTGAGGAGCTGGGCTTCCTCGGCGCGGGCCTGATCATCGTCCTGCTGGGCGTCGTCCTGTGGCGCGCCTGCCGCATCGCCCGGGAGGCCAGCGAGCTCTACAGCACCATCGTCGCGGCGGGCTGCATCTCCTGGTTCTCCTTCCAGGCGTTCGAGAACATCGGCATGACGCTCGGCATCATGCCGGTCACCGGGCTCCCGCTGCCGTTCGTCTCGTACGGCGGCACGTCCATGTTCGCGGTCTGGATCGCCATAGGGCTGCTCCAGTCCATCCATGTGCAGCGGCCGGTGTCGGCCTGATCCCGCGCCGGGCGTACGTCAGGTCCGTACGGCACGTCCGTACGTCAGCGGGCGGCGCGGTAGGAGCTGTAGGCGACGAGGGCGGCGAGCACCGCGGCGCTCGTCACCGTGGCCAGGAGCACCCAGAGGGCGATCCGTGCCCCGCCCGTCCGCTGCCGGGCCTGCGGCCGGGGCCGGCTCGCCCGGGGCTCCCAGGGAGCCTCCGCGGCGCCGCTGAGGGCCGTGTCGGCCAGCAGCCGGCGGCACGCGGCGGCGAGTTCGCCCGTACCGCTGTCCAGCCGCATCACCGTCTCCGCCCGCGCGGGCGCACTCGTACCGCCGTCCAGGATGCGGCCCGCCCGTAAGAGCACCTCACCCCGCGTCCCGGTGACGGACAGGCTTATCCACCGCTGGACGTGCTCGCCCCGTATGACCACCCCGCCCGTCCGGTCCCGGTAGACCGTGTGCTGCTGCCACAGGACAGCGGCCAACTGGCGTGCGGTGTCCGTCAGATGCGCGAGCATCGTTCCCCCTGTTCTGATGTGCGCCGGTCAAGGATCGCACTGTACCGGCAGGTGCGGACGGGGGCGGACCGGGGGCCGGGCAGTGTCAGGAGCGGGGCGGCGGAGCATCGTCGAGCCGGACTGCGCACGCGAAGGCGGTGTCCGCCCCGGCTGGCAGCTCGGGACGGACACCGGCGGACAGGCGTCAGGACTGCTGGATGCGCAGCAAGGAGGCTGCCAGCTGGTCCACCTCCTCGGGAGTGTTGTAGAGGGCCAGGGAGGCGCGTACGGCGCTGTCCAGGCCGTAGTGGGCCAGGGCCGGCTGCGCGCAGTGGTGGCCCGAGCGGACGGCGATGCCCTCCAGGTCGAGGGCCTGCGCCACCGCCGTCGGGTCGTGCCCGGCGAGCGTGAAGGCCAGTACCCCGATGCGGTCGGGGGCCTCGCCCAGCACCCGCAGACCGGGTACGGCCGCCAGCACCTGCTGCGCGTAGGCCAGCAGCTGGGTCTCGTACGCGGCGATGGCCTCGTGGTCGAAGGACGACAGCCAGTCGAGGGCCGCGAGCAGCCCCACCACGCCGGAGATGTGGCCCGTACCGGCCTCGAAGAGGTGCGGTGCGGGCGCGAACGTCGTGCGGTCGAAGGAAACGGACTCGATCATGTTTCCGCCGCCCTGCCACGGCGCCGTCGACGCCAGCAGCTCGGGCTTGGCGTACAGCGCGCCGATGCCCGTGGGCGCGAACAGCTTGTGACCGGAGAAGGCGTAGAAGTCGGCGTCCAGAGCCTGCACGTCGACCGGGAAGTGAGCCACCGCCTGCGCGCCGTCCACCAGCACCTTGGCGCCGTAGCGGTGGGCCAGCGCCGTCATCTCCGCCACCGGCGGGACGGTGCCCAGCACGTTGGAGGCATGGCTGACGGCCACCAGGCGGGTACGGGAGGACAGCAGGTCGGCGTAGGCGAACTGGTCGATCTGTCCGTCCGGCAGCAGCGGGACCGGCACCACCCGGGCGTGGGTCTCGGCGGCGAGCTGCTGCCAGGGCACGATGTCGGAGTGGTGCTCCAGTACGGGGACGAGGATGTCGTCGCCCGGGCCGACGTTGGCCCGCCCCCACGTCTGGGCGACCAGGTTGATCGCCTCGGTGGTGCCCCGGACGAAGACGATCTCCTCGGGGGACGGGGCGCCCAGGAAGTCCGCGACGGCGGCCCGGCCCGCTTCGTACAGGGCGGTGGCGTCGCGGGCCATGGTGTGAGCACCGCGGTGGATGTTGGAGTTGGCCGAGCCGTAGAACGCGGCCACGGCCTCGATCACCTGGCGCGGCTTCTGCGTGGTGGCGCCGTTGTCGAGCCACACGAGCGGCCGGCCGTTGACCAGCCGGTGCAGGATCGGTACGTCGCGGCGCGCCATCTCGGGGGAGAAGGCGCCGCGTTGGGCACCGGGGAACTGCTGGGTGACGGAAGCGGGGCCGGCGCCGGCGGCGGGAATGCCTGGAACGGCCGGGGTGGTGGGGACGGTGGCGGCCGTCTCGGGGGCCGGGACGGCGCTGGCGGCGGGGGTCGCGCCCGTGGTCGGTATCGCGTCCATGCCGGGGACGGTGCCCATGGTCGGGACCGCGTCCACGCCGGGGACAGTGCCCGTGGCCGGAACGGAGTTCGGGTCCGGGACCGTTTGCGTAGCCGCGATCGCGCTCGTTCCGGGGATCGCGCTCATGCCCGGGACGGCGGCGAAGCCGAGGTAGTGCTCCGCGCCAGGGGCCGCTGACGCCGTACCGGGAACGGCACTTGACGTCGCGCCGCCCGTGCCGGAGCCCGCGCTCGGGACCGGTGGCATTCCCGGCAGGCCGGCCATGGCGGCGGCCGGTACGACGGTCGCCCCCGCGCCCGGCGCCGCGCCCATGTTCGGTGCCGTGGCCGGTGAGGTGGCCGCTGACGTCCCGGGTGCCGAGTCCGCCGGTACGGCCGGGGCCGTGGCAGCGGCGGACGGCGCCGCCGGGTCCGCGGTGCCGGTCTTCGTCCCCTTGCCCAGGAGCGCGCTCAGCGGTGCCGTGAGCCCCGTGACCTCAGGAGTAGTCATGGTACTTGGACACCTCGACGTTCTGGAGGACGGCCAGGGCGTCCTCGACCAGGACGGCGGTGTTGAAGTAGGCCGTGACCAGGTACGAGGTGATGGCCTTCTGGTCCACGCCCATGTTGCGGATGGACAGGCCGGGTTCCGCCTCGTCGGGCACCGAGCTGGGACGCAGACCCACCACGCCCTGCTCGGCCTCGCCCACCCGCATCAGCAGGATCTCGGTCGTGCCCGCGCCGTTGATGCCCACCTTGTCGGACGGCAGCAGCGGCACGCCGCGCCAGGTCAGCAGCGGACTGCCGAACCGGGTGTCGGTCACCGGGGGCACACCCCGGCGGGTACATTCGCGCCCGAACGCGGCGATCGCGCGCGGGTGCGCCACGAAGTACGCGGGCTGCTTCCACACCTTGGCCAGCAGCTCGTCCAGGTCGTCCGGCGTCGGCGAGCCGGTGCGCGGCTGTACCCGCATCCCGGGCGCGACCTGGTTGAACAGGCCGAAGTCCGGGTGGTTGAGCATCATCGACTCCTGCCGCTCACGCAGCGCGTGCACGGTCAGGTTGCTCTGCGCCCGGGTCTGGTCGATGGGCTGGTTGTACAGGTCGGCGACGCGGGTGTGCACGCGCAGCACGGTCTGGGCGAGGCTCATGTGGTACTCGCGCGGCGTGTCCTCGTACTCCACGTACGTGCCCGGCAGCACCGGTTCGCCGACGTGCCCGGAGGCCAGGTCGACCGGCGCCTCGGCGCCCGGGGTGGGCCCTTCGCCGGAGCAGTAGGACTCCATCGACGTACGCAACGACTCGTCGCGCTCGGCCAGTTCGGCCAGCTTGGAGCGGTGGATGCACAGCGCGACACCGGGGGTGAGGGTACGGACCCGGTACGGCAGTGTCTCGCCCTTCGCCCAGGCCTCCAGGTCGAAGAACTGGCCGTCGCCGACGATCTCCAGCAGCGCGTCCTCGCCGTAGCGGCCGGTCACCCGCTTCTCCGCGCGGCCCCGGACGAGCACCCAGAGCCGGTCGGCGGTGTCGCTCTCCGAGCACAGTAACTGCCCGGCCTCGAAGGTCACCTCGTCGCACGTCTCGGCCAGTTCGCGCAGCTGCCCCTCGTCCGCCTGCCGCAGGAACGGCAGTTCCCGCAGATCCTCGGGCACGATGCGGTGGCTGTCGCCCTCGGAGAAGGTGCTGATCCGGTCGTCGCCGAGGATGAACGTACGGCGGCGGTTGACGCGGTAGACACCGGCCTCGACGTCCACCCACGGCAGGGCGCGCAGCAGATAGCGCGGGGTGATGCCGCGCATCTGCGGCGTGGTCTTGGTGGCGGTGGCGAGTTGCCGTGCCGCGTCGGGACTGAGGCTCTGGCGGCCGTTGGTGGTCATCGGTCCTCCTCGTGAAAGGGCGCGCCGACGCACCGCGGCCCTCGTGGCCGCCGCGGTCCGCACGCGGGATGAGGGGACCGATCGTCCGAGCGGCAACTGCCGACGGCAAGACGGCGTATTTCCGCAACCGGCCGGAAAGGAGCTATCGGGCATTCGCAGGTGTTCGTACAGAGATGAACTGATTGTGGGCCGGACGCCGCGTGGCCAGCCCGGAACTCTTCCGGCGGACGGCGCGCTACCGCCAGAACGTCCGGTCGGGGACTGCCTCGGCGCCGCACACGCGGCTAGATTCGATCCATGGCGGACACCGTGCGGGAGATCGAGCGAAAGTACGAGGCCGACGACAGCACCGAACTGCCCGACCTGACCGGCGTCGCCGGGGTCGCGGCCGTCGCGGACCAGGGCACCGTCGTCCTGCTCGCCACCTACTACGACACCCCGGACCAGCGGCTCGCCGCCGACGGCGTCACGCTGCGGCGGCGCACCGGAGGCGGCGACGCGGGCTGGCACCTGAAGCTGCCGGTCGCCCCCGGTGTACGGGACGAGGTGCGCACGCCGCTCGCCGACCGGGTGCCGCCGAAGCTCGCGGCGCTGGTGCGCTCGCGGGTGCGCGGCGCGCGGCTGGCGCCGGTGGCGCAGCTTCGGACCCGGCGCACACTGCGGGTGCTGGAGAGCGAACAGGGCGAGCCGGTCGCAGAGGTGGCGGTCGACGAGGTGGTGGCGCACCGGGTGGACGGTGCGGGGCCGGTGGACGGTGCGGACCGGGAGGAGGGGCGCGACCAGGGCCAGGACCAGGATCGTGACCGGAGCCGGGATCAGGACCGTGACCAGGCGCCGTCGGGGAGCCGGGTGACGGTCGGTGTCCGCTGGCGCGAGATCGAGGTGGAGTTGGTGGGGAACGGGACTCCCGCTCTCCTGGACGCCGTGGAGGAGGTGCTCGCGGCCGCGGGAGTACGGCCCGCGAGTTCGGCGTCCAAGCTGGCCCGCGCGCTGGAGGAGACGGCGGAGACGGCCGAGACGGCAGCGCAGGCGGAGCAGCCGCCGCAGGGGGAGACGAAGCGGGGGAAGCCCTCCCCGACCGGGAAGCCCGCCAAGACGAGCAAACCCACCAAGACGAGCGCGTCCACCAAGACCAGCAAGCCCGGCAAGGCCGACAAGCCCGGAAAGGTCGGCAAAGCCGGGGAAGCCGACGCGTCCCCCCGGCCCGCCGACCTCCGTACCGCCGGTGACGCCGTCCTCGCGTACGTCCGTGAGCAGATCCGCTCTCTCGTCGAGCTGGACCCGGCCGTCCGCCGGGACGTACCCGACTCGGTGCACCAGATGCGCGTCGCCACCCGCCGGCTGCGCAGTGCCTTCCGCTCGTACGGCGCGGTGCTGGACCGGTCGGTGACCGATCCGATCGGCGACGAACTGAAGTGGCTGGCCGGTGAGTTGGGCGTCGACCGGGACCGCGAGGTGCTGGCGGAGCGGCTGCGGGAGGGGCTGGGGGAGCTGCCGCGCGAGCTGCGGATGGGCCCGGTGGCCGCGCGCCTGCGCCTGTGGTCGCAGCGCCGCCGTCTCGGCTCCCGGCAGTCGCTGCTCGCGGTCCTGGACGGGACGCGGCACCTGACGTTGCTGGAGAGCCTGCACGCACTCCTGGCGGACCCGCCGCTGCGCCCGGCCGCTGACCGCCCGCCGGGGCGCGTGATGGTGAAGGCCGTGCTCAAGGACTACCGGCGGCTGGACAGGCGGATGGCGGCCGCGCTGGCGGCGCCGCCCGGGCCGGAGCGCGACGAGGCGCTGCACTCCGCCCGCAAGGCGGCCAAGCGGGTGCGGTACGCGGCGGAGGCGGCGACGCCGGTGCTGGGCCGCCCGGCGAAGAAGTTCGCCACCCGCATGAAGCGGGTGCAGCAGCTGCTCGGCGATCACCAGGACAGCGTGCTGGCCCGCGCGGCGCTGCGGGACCTCGCCGTCCAGGCGCACGGCGCGGGCGAGGGCGGTTTCAGTTTCGGACTGCTGTACGGGCGGGAGGAGGCGGCCGCGGCGGCCCGGGAGCGGGAGCTGCCCGGGGTGTGGCGGAAGGCGTCGAAGCCGGCGCACCGCAGGAAGCTGCGCGGGTGACGTACCGCGTGCGATGAGCAGAGGAGGTCCACCGGGCCGCGGCGCCGCGCCGCGCCCGGCGGGCCCCCGCCCGGTGACCCACCGTCCGCACGTCGTCACCCCTTGCCCACCAGGGTGGTCCCCGTCAACAGGGCCGCTTTCCCGGGGTACGCTGGATGGTCACCCCTGCCAGCTCATGAAAGACGCCGCGATGCCTGTCGAGACGGTCTTCCCGCGCCTGGAAGCGCTTCTCCCGCATGTCCAGAAGCCCATCCAGTACGTCGGTGGAGAGCTCAACTCCACCGTCAAAGACTGGGATTCCTGCGATGTGCGCTGGTCGCTCATGTACCCGGACGCCTACGAGGTCGGGCTGCCCAACCAGGGCGTCATGATCCTGTACGAGGTCCTCAACGAGCGCGAGGGGGTGCTGGCCGAGCGCACGTACAGCGTCTGGCCGGACCTCGAAGCGCTGATGCGCGAGCACGACGTGCCGCAGTTCACCGTCGACGCGCACCGCCCGGTCAGCGCCTTCGACGTACTCGGCGTCTCCTTCTCCACCGAGCTGGGCTACACCAACCTGCTCACCGCCCTGGACCTGTCGGGCATCCCGATCGAGGCCAAGGACCGTACGGAGGACCACCCGCTGATCCTCGCGGGCGGCCACGCGGCGTTCAATCCGGAGCCGATCGCCGACTTCCTGGACTGCGCGGTGGTCGGTGACGGCGAGCAGGCCGTGCTGGAGATCACCGAGATCATCCGCGCCTGGAAGGCCGAGGGCCGGCCGGGCGGCCGTGACGAGCTGCTGTTCCGCCTCGCGAAGACCGGCAGCGTGTACGTCCCCAAGTTCTACGACGTGGAGTACCTGGCCGACGGGCGCATCTCGCGCGTCGTGCCGAACCGCTCCGGCGTCCCGTGGCGGGTGTCCAAGCACACCGTCATGGACCTGGACGAGTGGCCCTACCCCAAGCAGCCGCTCGTCCCGCTGGCCGAGACCGTCCACGAACGGATGTCGGTCGAAATCTTCCGTGGCTGCACCCGCGGCTGCCGTTTCTGCCAGGCAGGCATGATCACGCGCCCCGTGCGGGAGCGAAGCATCACCGGCATCGGCGAGATGGTGGACAAGGGCCTGAAGGCCACGGGATTCGAGGAGGTCGGCCTGCTGTCGCTGTCCTCCGCGGACCACACCGAGATCGGCGACATCGCCAAGGGCCTCGCCGACCGGTACGAGGAAGACAAGATCGGCCTGTCGCTGCCGTCGACCCGTGTCGACGCCTTCAACGTCGATCTTGCCAACGAGCTGACGCGCAACGGCCGACGCTCGGGACTGACCTTCGCGCCCGAGGGCGGCAGCGAGCGGATGCGCAAGGTCATCAACAAGATGGTCTCGGAGGAGGACCTGATCCGTACGGTCGCCACGGCCTACGGCAACGGCTGGCGGCAGGTGAAGCTGTACTTCATGTGCGGCCTGCCCACCGAGACCGACGAGGACGTCCTGCAGATCGGCGACATGGCGGTCAACGTCATCGCCAAGGGCCGCCAGGTCGCCAACTCCAACGACATCCGCTGCACCGTCTCCATCGGCGGCTTCGTCCCCAAGCCGCACACCCCCTTCCAGTGGGCGCCGCAGCTGTCCGCCGAGGAGACCGACGCGCGCCTGGAGAAGCTGCGCGACAAGATCCGCGGCGACAAGAAGTACGGCCGCTCCATCGGCTTCCGCTACCACGACGGCAAGCCCGGCATCGTCGAGGGCCTGCTCTCGCGCGGTGACCGCCGCGTCGGCTCGGTCATCCGCGCCGTCTACGAGGGCGGCGGCCGCTTCGACGGCTGGCGCGAGCACTTCTCGTACGACCGCTGGATGAAGGCCGCCGAGGAGACGCTGCCCGCGTACGGCGTCGACGTCGCCTGGTACACCACCCGCGAGCGCACGTACGAGGAGGTCCTGCCCTGGGACCACCTGGACTCCGGTCTGGACAAGGACTGGCTCTGGGAGGACTGGCAGGACGCCCTCGACGAGACCGAGGTCGAGGACTGCCGCTGGACCCCTTGCTTCGACTGCGGAGTGTGCCCTCAGCTCGACCTCGACATCCAGATCGGCCCGACGGGCAAGAAGCTGCTGCCGCTGTCGGTCGTCAACAAGTAAGCGTTCCACGGCTCGTGCCCCGGCCCGGCCCCCGCAGCGATGCGGCGGCCGGGCCGGGGCATGTGCGCGTCAGTGCCCATATCGGGTGCGAGGGGGAGAAAACCGCATGGAGTCCACGGGCGGGACGTCGCTGTCCAAGGAGCACGGGCAGCATCAGGTGGCGCGTCAGGTGCCCGAGCGGTACGCGC
Organism: Streptomyces paromomycinus; assembly: GCF_003865155.1. Taxonomy (NCBI): domain Bacteria; kingdom Bacillati; phylum Actinomycetota; class Actinomycetes; order Kitasatosporales; family Streptomycetaceae; genus Streptomyces; species Streptomyces paromomycinus. The sequence goes on from NZ_BHZD01000001.1 coordinate 6,500,771, forward strand.
CGGGGGAGGGGTGCCTGACCCGGGTGGTCCGGCTGCCGGTGCGCATCGTCGTGCTGGTGCTCGTGGTGCCGGTGCGCATGGTGTGGGACGCGCTCGCGGTGTGCGGCCGGGCCCTGCGCCGCGGGGTGCTGCGTCCCGTGGGGCGCGGGCTGTCCTGGCTGGGCCACGTCCTCGTCGTCGCGCCGCTGGCCTGGGCGTACCGCTGGGTCCTCACGCCGGTCGGGCACGGCGTCGCCTGGACCGTACGGGCGTTCGGTACGGCGTTGCTCTGGCTGGCCAAGGCGCTGTTCTACTGGCCGTGGGCGGCTCTGTGGCGGTATGTGCTGGTGCCGGTCGGGGTGGCCGTCGGGGTGGCCGTGGCTTGGCTGGTCCACCACCTGGTCGTGGTGCCGGCGCTCTGGGTGTACCGATGGGTGCTCACTCCGGTCGGTCACGCCTTCAGGTGGCTCGGGGGCGGCTTCGGGCGGCTGGTGCGCGGGCTGGGTGCGGGACTGGCCTGGCTCGGCCGGCACCTGGTCGTGCTCCCTGTCCAGTGGTGCTACCGGTACGTGCTGACGCCTGTCGGGCACGGTGCCGCCTGGGCGGCCCGCGGTATCGCGGCCGCCGTCGCCGCGCTCGTACGGTGGACGGTCGTCGTCCCGGCGGTCGCGGTGTGGCAGTACGTGCTCGCCCCGGTGGGCCGGGCGGTCGGCGCCGCCGTGACCGTCGTGGTGCGCGAGACCGGTGCCGCGTTCGGGCACTGCTGGCGGGTGGCCGGGTACGTGTCCCGGGCCGTCGGCCGGGCCCTCGGCACACTCCTGCGGTGGATCTTCGTCGAGCCGTTCCGCCTGCTGTACCGCACCGTCCTCACCCCGGTGGGCCATGCCGTACGGGACGGCCTGTGGCGCCCGGTGCGGCGTGCGGCGGGTGCGGCCGGCCGGTCCGTACGGCAGGCGCTGGCGGCCGCCCGGCAGTCCGTACGGCAGACCCGTGCCGACCTCCGCCGGGCCCTGTTCGGAGCACCGGGGCGGCCGGAGCGCGCCGCGGTGCCGCAGCCCCGGCGGGAACCCGCGGTACCGCGGGCACGTACTCTAGGTAAGACGTCCGGGCGCGACGTGTCCTCGCCTGGGCGGGGACCCGGACCGGGCGACGCCGGGTAGGCGTCATCCGGACGGACCGTCCCCGCCCCGCGCGGGGTGACGTCCGGCAGCGCCCTCACACCAAGGAGAAGTAACACTGGGCAAGCGACAGCCCGAAGGCCCGCCGCCCGCACCGGCGGTGCAGCGCATCCGACTGCGCTACACCAAGCGCGGCCGCCTCCGGTTCACCAGCCACCGCGACTTCCAGCGCGCTTTCGAGCGGGCGCTGCGCCGCGCCGAGGTTCCCATGGCGTATTCGGCGGGCTTCACCCCGCACCCCAAGGTGTCGTACGCCAACGCCGCGCCGACCGGTACGGGCAGCGAGGCCGAGTACCTGGAGATCCAGCTCGCCGAGCGCCGCGATCCGGCAACGCTCCGGGAGCTGCTGAACGAGTCGCTGCCGACGGGTCTGGACATCACCGACGCGGTGGAGGCCCGTACCTCCGGTCTCGCCGACCGGCTGCAGGCGTCGGTGTGGGAGCTGCGGCTCGACGGCGTCGAGCCGGCCGAGGCGGCCCGGGCCGCCGAGATGTTCCTCGCCGCCGAGGAAGTGCAGGTCGAACGCCGTACGAAGAACGGCATGCGGACCTTCGACGCGCGCGGCGCGGTCACCCGCCTGGAAGCCGTCGCCCCCGAGGGCGATAGGCCGGACGGCAAAGCCTGTGCGATACTGCGGCTGGTTGTTCGGCATTTGACACCTGCCGTACGACCCGACGACGTCCTGTCCGGCCTCCGAGCTACGGCCGACCTGGCGCCGCCGGTCCCCGCAGCGGTGACCAGGCTGGCGCAGGGGCTGCTCGATGAGGAGACCGGCGCGGTGACCGACCCGCTCGCGCCCGACCGCGACGCTGCCGAGGCCGGCACAACAACGGCCGCCGGCTGAGTGCCGCGAGGCGCCGGACGGTCCTGTCACAGGACCGCCGTCGTCGCGTCGCCGATCAGCCAGGGAGCCACCCCGGCCCGGCAGACGCACTGACCAGCAGACTTTCGCCGGTCCCGACCTAAGGGCCCGGCGAGCGAGACGACAGCTCCCGTGCGGCGCCCGCGCCCCGGAGGGCGGCACCGTGCAGCACCGGCGGGCCGCGTCCGGATCCAGGCGCGGCGCCCGGGAGCGTGACGGGAGAACCGCCCGCATGCTCGAACCCATTGAGCCCAACGAACCCAGCGGCCCTTCGGAGCAGTCCTCCGAGGGCGGCACCCCCAGCGACACGCTGCCGCCGCGCCGTCGGCGCCGCGCCGCCTCCCGGCCGGCCGGCCCGCCCTCGGGGGCGGCGAGCGCCGCCGCCGGGAGCCCGGTGACCGCGGACAGCGGCACCGGCAGCGCGGCCGTGAGCGCCGCGCCGGACGACCAGAGCGCCGCCTCCACGGTCGTCTCCGGCGACGACGCCAAGCCGGCGCGCACCCGCCGCCGCGCCACCCGTAAGGCCACCGCCCCCGCGGGCTCCCCGCAGGCGGCCGAGGCCGCGCCGGCCCCCGCCGAGGTGCCCGCCGCCGCGCCGGCCCCGCAGGAGACGCAGCCGGCCGCCGAGGACGAGGCGCCGAGCGCCCGCCCGCGCCGCCGCGCCACCCGCCGTGCCTCCGCCCCCGCAGGCTCGCCGGCCGCCGAGACGCCCGCCGCGACGCCCGCCCCGGAGGCGCAGGCCGCGTCCGGTGAGCAGGCCGCCGCGCCCGCCGCCCCGGAGCAGCCCGCCGCGTCCGACGACGCCAAGCCCGCCCGTACGCGCCGCCGTGCGACCCGTAAGGCCACCGCGCCCGCCGGTTCGCCGCAGCCCGCCGCCGAGCAGCCGCAGGCGGCCGCCCCGGCCCAGGCGGACGCCGAGGCCGAGGAGACCGAGGAGACCACCGCGGCCCAGGCCCCGGCAGAGGCTCCGGCCGCGCCCGCCGAGGACACCAAGCCCGCCCGTACGCGCCGCCGTGCCACCCGTAAGGCCACCGCCCCCGCGGGCTCCCCGCAGGCGGGCGACGCCACGGAGAGCGCCGCGCCCGCCGCTTCCGGGGACGAGACCGCCGAGGCGCCCGCCGCTCCGGCGTCCGGCTCCGGTGACGCCCCGCGCCGCCGCTCGCGCCGTCGTACCGACCGTGCGGCCGAGGCCCCGCAGCAGGAGCAGCCCGCGGCCGAGCAGCGCGCCGAGGCCGAGGCCGCGCCGGAGGAGCCCGCCCGCGGCTCCCGCCGCCGTGACCGCCGCCCGCCGACGGCCGTGTTCCAGGCGCCGGTCTTCACCGAGCCGATGTTCCAGACCCCGGAGACCGCCGCCGCGGCCGCGGCGGCCGCGGCCGAGCAGGCCGCCGAGGAGCCCGCCGCCGAGCAGGACGAGCAGCCCGCGTCCGGCGGCCGCCGCCGTCGCCGCCGGGGTGCCGCCGCCGAGCCCGAGCAGCAGCCCGCGGCCGAGCAGGCGCCGAAGGCGGAGAAGGCCGAGCCCGTCCAGAACGCGCAGGACGTCCAGGACGACACCGACGACTCCGACGACGACACCGACGACGAGCGCGACGCCGCGCAGGGCGACGACGAGTCGGGCGACCGCCCTTCCCGCCGCCGCCGTCGCGGAGGCCGCCGCCGCCGTCGCGGTGAGGCCGCCGACGGCAGCGACGAGCAGTCAGGCGAGGACCGGCCGTCCGACGCCGGGCAGCCGGCCGCCGAGGAGGAGCAGGCCGAGCAGGCCGCGCCCGCCGCGGACGACGACGACCAGCAGGGCGGCGGCTCCAGCAGCAGCCGCCGGCGCCGTCGCCGCCGCCGTCGCAGCGGTGACCTCGGCGACGGGGACGCCGCCCAGGGCGGCGACGACCCGGAGCGCACGGTCGTCAAGGTCCGCGAGCCCCGCAAGAAGGACGAGCCGTCCGACGAGGTCCAGTCCATCAAGGGCTCGACGCGTCTGGAGGCCAAGAAGCAGCGCCGCCGCGAGGGCCGCGAGCAGGGCCGCCGCCGGGTGCCGATCATCACCGAGGCGGAGTTCCTGGCGCGCCGCGAGGCCGTCGAGCGCGTGATGGTCGTCCGCCAGAGCGGCGAGCGCACCCAGATCGGCGTCCTGGAGGACGACGTGCTCGTCGAGCACTTCGTCAACAAGGAGCAGGCGACCTCGTACGTCGGCAACGTCTACCTCGGCAAGGTGCAGAACGTCCTGCCGTCGATGGAGGCCGCCTTCGTCGACATCGGCAAGGGCCGCAACGCCGTGCTGTACGCGGGCGAGGTCAACTTCGAGGCGCTCGGCATGGCCAACGGGCCGCGCCGCATCGAGACCGCGCTGAAGTCCGGCCAGTCCGTGCTGGTGCAGGTCACCAAGGACCCGATCGGCCACAAGGGCGCCCGCCTGACCAGCCAGGTCTCGCTGCCCGGCCGCTACCTGGTCTACGTGCCCGAGGGCTCGATGACCGGCATCAGCCGCAAGCTGCCGGACACCGAGCGGGCGCGGCTGAAGCAGATCCTGAAGAAGATCGTCCCCGAGGACGCGGGCGTCATCGTCCGTACCGCCGCCGAGGGCGCCAGCGAGGACGAGCTGCGCCGCGACGTGGAGCGCCTGCAGGCGCAGTGGGAGGACATCCAGAAGAAGGCCAAGGCGGGCTCCACCAGCTCGCCGAGCCTGCTGTACGGCGAGCCCGACATGACCGTCCGGGTCGTCCGCGACATCTTCAACGAGGACTTCTCCAAGGTCATCGTCAGCGGCGACGAGGCGTGGCAGACCATCCACGGCTATGTCTCGCACGTGGCGCCGGACCTGGCCGACCGGCTCCAGAAGTGGACCTCGGACGTCGACGTCTTCGCGACGTACCGCATCGACGAGCAGCTGATGAAGGCGCTGGACCGCAAGGTCTGGCTGCCCTCCGGCGGTTCGCTGGTGATCGACAAGACCGAGGCCATGGTCGTCATCGACGTCAACACCGGCAAGTTCACCGGTCAGGGCGGCAACCTCGAAGAGACCGTGACCAGGAACAACCTGGAGGCGGCCGAGGAGATCGTGCGCCAGCTGCGGCTGCGCGACCTGGGCGGCATCGTCGTCATCGACTTCATCGACATGGTGCTGGAGTCCAACCGGGACCTGGTGCTGCGGCGGATGCTGGAGTGCCTGGGCCGCGACCGTACGAAGCACCAGGTCGCCGAGGTCACCTCGCTGGGCCTGGTCCAGATGACCCGTAAGCGGGTCGGCCAGGGCCTGCTGGAGTCCTTCTCCGAGCCGTGCGTGCACTGCAACGGCCGTGGCGTCATCGTCCACATGGACCAGCCGTCCTCGGCCGGCGGCGGTGGCGGCGGCAAGCGCAAGAAGAAGGGCAAGGGCGGCGGGTCCGGCCAGGACCAGCAGCAGCACGACCACCAGCACCACGACGAGCACCAGGACGCGGAGAGCGCGCGGGCCGGTGAGCACCCGGAGCTGGAGCCCGTCGCGGTGACCGAGGCGGAGCTGCAGCCGACGGTGGACGGCACCGACGAGTGGTTCGGCAGCCCGGCGGAGGCCGAGGCGGCAGCCGGCGGCGTACGCGGCCGCGGCCGCCGTCGCGCCAGCCGCAAGGTGTCCGCCCCGGCGGGCGCGCCCAAGGCGTCCGAGGCCGCCGCGATCGTGGTGGAGGCCCCGGAGCCCGCGCCGGCCGCCGAGCCGGAGCCCGTCGTGGAGCCGGAGCCGGCCGCGGAGCCCGCGCCGGCCCGTCCGCGCCGCCGTGCGACCCGTAAGGCGACCGCCCCCGCGGGTTCGCCCAAGGTTGCCGAGGAGACCGCGGCCCCGGCGGCGGAAGCCGCACCGGAGCCGGTCGCCGAGCCCGCGCCCGAGCCGGCCGCCGAAGCGGTCCCCGAGGCCGCCGAACCGGCCGCGGAGGCTCCCGCTGAGGCTGCCGCGAGCACCGACGCCGCCGTGAGCGCGGACGCCGCCGAGGCAGCCGGGGAGGCCGCCGAGGAGGCGCCCGCCAAGAAGACCGCGGCGAAGAAGGCGGCCAAGAAGGCGCCCGCGAAGAAGGCGGCTGCCAAGAAGACCACCACGGCCAAGAAGACGGCGGCGAAGAAGACCACCGCCAAGAAGGCCGCGGCGGAGAAGGCTCCGGCCAAGAAGGCCGCGACCAAGAAGACCACCGCGAAGAAGACCACGACGAAGAAGGCGGCGGCCAAGAAGACCGCTGCCGCCGAGCAGGCCCCGGCCGCGTCGGTGTCGGCTTCGACGGAGGACTGAGCGGGGCGGACCGTGCCCCGGGCCCACGCGCCCGGGGCCGGTTTGACCCCCCGGTCAAGGCCCCGTAACCTTGACCGTCGGCGTCTGTAGTACGCCAAACCCCTGAGCAAACACCTCCCGGTCCGCCGGGGGAGGCCGCTCGTCCACTCGGATTCCACGGGATCTCACGAACCCGTTGAGCGGCTGGCATCAGTGGTCCCGTATCTAGCGAGAGAGTGAGATCCGCGTGTACGCAATCGTGCGTAGCGGTGGTCGCCAGCACAAGGTTGCTGTCGGCGACATCGTCGAGGTTGACAAGATTTCTGCCGGCAAGGTTGGCGACGCGGTCGAGCTCTCGACGCTGCTCGTCGTCGACGGCGAGTCGGTTACCAGCGACCCGTGGGTGCTGGCCGGGGTGAAGGTCCAGGCGGAGATTGTGGACCACCACAAGGGCGCCAAGATCGACATCCTGAAGTACAAGAACAAGACCGGCTACCGCAAGCGGATCGGTCACCGCCAGCAGTACACGGCGATCAAGATCACCGGCATCGACTCGCCGGCGAAGTAAGGGACTGAGGAGACATGGCACACAAGAAGGGCGCATCGTCCACTCGGAACGGTCGCGATTCCAATGCTCAGCGGCTCGGCGTGAAGCGCTTCGGCGGTCAGGCCGTCCTCGCCGGTGAGATCCTGGTCCGCCAGCGCGGCACCCACTTCCACCCGGGCACGGGCGTCGGCCGTGGCGGCGACGACACCCTGTTCGCCCTGGCCGAGGGTGCGGTGCAGTTCGGCACCCACCGTGGCCGCAAGGTCGTGAACATCGTCCCGATCGCCGAGTGACCCACCACTTCGGCATCGAGCGATAGCTCAGCAGCACCACTCCGAGGGCGGACCGCCTCTCCCCGCAGTACGCGGGAAGGCCGGTCCGCCCTTGGCGTGTTAGTACAGAGACAATTCCGTCGTATCTGGAGGCATCCCCACCATGACCACCTTCGTGGACCGCGTCGAGCTGCATGTCGCCGCGGGTAACGGAGGCCACGGCGTGGCCTCCGTGATGCGCGAGAAGTTCAAGCCGCTCGGCGGCCCCGACGGCGGCAACGGCGGCCGTGGCGGCGACGTGATCCTGGTCGTCGACCAGGACGTCACCACGCTGCTGGAGTACCACCACCACCCGCACCGCAAGGCCACCAACGGCCAGCCCGGCGCCGGCGACCACCGCGCCGGCAAGAACGGCCAGGACCTGGTCCTGCCCGTCCCGGACGGCACCGTCGTGCTGGACAAGAAGGGCAATGTGCTCGCCGACATGGTCGGCCAGGGCACCACCTTCGTCGCCGGACAGGGCGGCCGCGGCGGCCTCGGCAACGCCGCGCTGGCCTCCGCCCGCCGCAAGGCCCCCGGCTTCGCGCTGCTCGGCGAGCCCGGCGAGGCCCGCGACATCGTGCTGGAGCTCAAGACCGTCGCGGACGTCGCGCTGGTCGGCTACCCGAGCGCCGGCAAGTCCTCGCTGATCTCGGTGCTCTCGGCCGCCAAGCCGAAGATCGCCGACTACCCGTTCACCACCCTGGTGCCCAACCTCGGCGTGGTCACGGCCGGTTCGACCGTCTACACCATCGCGGACGTCCCCGGCCTGATTCCCGGCGCCAGCCAGGGCAAGGGCCTGGGCCTGGAGTTCCTGCGGCACGTGGAGCGCTGCGAGGTGCTCGTCCACGTCCTGGACACCGCGACCCTGGAGTCCGACCGCGACCCGGTCTCCGACCTGGACATCATCGAGGCGGAGCTGGCCCAGTACGGCGGTCTGGACGACCGGCCGCGGGTGGTCGTCCTCAACAAGATCGACATCCCGGACGGGCAGGACCTCGCCGACATGATCCGCCCCGACCTGGAGGAGCGCGGCTACCGCGTCTTCGAGGTCTCGGCCGTCGCGCGCACCGGCCTCAAGGAGCTGTCGTACGCGCTGGCCGGCATCGTCGCCGAGGCCCGCGCCGCCAAGCCCGTCCAGGAAGCCACCCGTATCGTCATCCGCCCGAAGGCGGTGGACGACGCGGGCTTCACGGTCACCCCGGAGGGCGAGGGCTTCTTCCGTGTCCGCGGCGAGAAGCCGGAGCGCTGGGTGCGCCAGACCGACTTCAACAACGACGAGGCCGTCGGCTACCTCGCCGACCGCCTCAACCGCCTCGGCGTCGAGGACCAGCTGCGCAAGGTCGGCGCGCAGGCCGGCGACGGCATCGCGATCGGCCCCGAGGACAACGCGGTCGTCTTCGACTGGGAGCCGATGATGGCGGCGGGCGCCGAGATGCTCGGCCGCCGTGGCGAGGACCACCGCATGGAGGCGCCGCGCCCGGCCGCGCAGCGCCGCCGCGACCGCGAGGCGGCGCGGGACGAGGCGGAGGACGAGTACCAGGACTTCCGTCCGTTCTAGGCGGCAGACGGGCGCCCGCCGGGAATCCGGCGGGCGCCTGCCCGTCCCCCTGCCGTAGATTGCGGTGGTACGGAAACACCCGTACGGAACTTCCCGGACCCGGAACCTCCCGGACCCGGGACCGTCCGTACGCGGCGGCGCACAGGCGAGCACAGGGGTAGGCAGTGGCAGGCGCAAGGCAGGACGTGACGGACGCCCGCAGGATCGTGGTCAAGGTCGGTTCGTCCTCGCTGACCACGGCGAGCGGCGGCCTGGACGCGGACCGGGTGGACGCGCTGGTGGACGTGCTGGCCAAGCACCAGGACAAGGAGATCGTGCTGGTCTCCTCCGGCGCCATCGCGGCGGGCCTGGCGCCGCTGGGCCTGGACAGGCGGCCCCGCGACCTGGCCCGGCAGCAGGCCGCCGCCAGCGTCGGCCAGGGCCTGCTGGTCGCCCGCTACACCGCCTCCTTCGCGCGCTACGGCCGCCGCGTCGGCCAGGTCCTGCTCACCTCGGACGACACCAGCCGCCGCGCCCACTACCGCAACGCCTTCCGGACCCTGGACCAGTTGCTGGCCATGGGCGCCGTGCCGATCGTCAACGAGAACGACACCGTCGCCACCGACGAGATCCGCTTCGGCGACAACGACCGGCTGGCCGCCCTGGTCGCCCACCTCGTACGGGCCGACCTGCTCGTGCTGCTCTCGGACGTGGACGGGCTCTACGACGGCGACCCGAGCCTGCCCGGCACCTCCCGGATCGCGCAGGTGAGCGGCCCGGCCGACCTGGAAGGCATCTCGATCGGCAGCGCCGGCCGGGCCGGCGTCGGCACCGGCGGCATGGTCACCAAGGTCGAGGCGGCCCGGATCGCCGCCGCGGCCGGTATCCCGGTCGTCCTGACCTCCGCCGTGCACGCCGCCGACGCCCTGGCCGGCGGTCCCACCGGCACCCACTTCCTGCGCACCGGCCGCCGCTCCGCCGACCGGCTGCTGTGGCTGGCGCACGCCTCCACCCCGCGCGGCGCGCTGGTGCTGGACGACGGCGCCGTCGAGGCCGTCGTCGAACGGCACTCCTCGCTGCTGCCCGCCGGTATCGCCTCGGTGGACGGGGAGTTCAGCGCCGGCGACCCGGTCGAACTCCGGGACACCGCGGGCCGCGCCGTCGCCCGCGGCCTGGTCAACTTCGACGCGCGGGAGATCCCGCGGCTGATCGGCCGCTCCACCCGTGACCTCGCCCGCGAGCTGGGGCCCGCGTACGAACGCGAGGTCGTGCACCGGGACGATCTGGTCGTACTGCACCACTGACGGCCGTCACAACAGGGAAACAAGTGGCAGGAAAGGTCCAAAGACCAGCCTTTCCACGGAGACCTTCTCGAAAATGCCCCCGCGACGGCCCGCGGGCTGGTCAACTTTGTTGCGGGGACGGCGTCCGGGGAGCGCCGTCCGCCGCGCGCGAGTGCGCGCCGAGGGACAGCAGTGCCGGACCACTGCCGAGGAACCGCCCGCGACCGGGGCCCGGAGCAGCGCGATCCGCGGTGACTCGGGCGGTCCGTACGCGGCGGCGCACCCGGCGGCGGGCCGGTGCCGGTGACGGAAGACAGCACCGATCGGCTCCGCCCCCGTGGGTACGAGCGGAGCGCTACGCATAACAGGAGGCCGCCGGTGAGACGAGGGCGCTCAGGGGCGCTGCCCCGAGGGACGGCGGAGCGCACACTGACCAGCGTCGGACCCGCCGGACCGGCCGGCGGGTCCGCGTCCGGGGACCGTGCCGGGCCGGGCCGGGCGACGTCCGAGCGGCCGTCGCCCGGGCGCCGCGAGGCGTCCCGGCTGTGGCACGTGACCCTCAGCGTCTCGGGGGCCGAGGCCCCCGTCCAGGAGGTCCGGCGGGCACTGGAACAGCTCGCCCACGACCACCCCTTCCTGCTGACCAGCCGCTACGCCAACGACCACGCCGAGATCCGCTACTGGGAAGAGGCCCGCGACCTGCACGACGCCGCGGCGGTCGCCCTGCGGCTGTGGGGCGAACACCGCTCCTCGGCCGGGCTGCCGCCGTGGGAGATCGTCGGCCTGGAGGTCATCGACCGGGAGACGTACCACCAGCGCGTCGCCGAGGGGTACGGGCCGCCGCCCGCGTCCCGGGTGGGGGTGCATCCGTACTGAGGGCGGTGCGGGCCCCGGCCCGACCGGTGGTGGGCCGGTGGCCCGCCGCGCCCCACCGGCGGCCGCGGGCCACGACGTCTTGCCAGATGGAACGTGACCGGGCCGCACGCCGCCGCCCGGTTACGCTTTCCGCCATGACCAGCGAATCAGCGCACTCCTCACCCGTCATCGAGACCGCCCGGCGCGCCAAGGAGGCGGCGGCCGTCCTGGCGCCGCAGCCGCGCACCGCGCGCGACGGCGCGCTGCTCGCCATCGCCGACGCCCTGGTGGCCCGTACCGAAGAGATCGTCGCCGCCAACGCCGGGGACGTCGCCAAGGCACGGGCCGCGGGCACCGGCGAGTCCCTGGTGGACCGGCTCACCCTGACCCCCGAGCGGGTCACCGCGATGGCCGCCGACGTCCGGGACGTGGTGGCACTGCCCGACCCGGTCGGCGAGGTGCTGCGCGGCTCCACCCTGCCCAACGGCCTCGACCTGCGGCAGGTCCGCGTCCCGCTGGGCGTCGTCGGCATCATCTACGAGGCCCGGCCGAACGTGACCGTGGACGCCGCCGCGCTGTGCCTGAAGGCGGGCAACGCGGTGCTGCTGCGCGGCTCGTCCTCCGCCTACGCCTCGAACACGGCGCTGGTCGAGGTGCTGCGGGACGCGGTGGCGAGCGTCGGGCTGCCGGCCGATGTCGTCCAGCTGGTGCCGGGGGAGAGCCGGGACTCGGTGCGCGAGCTGATGCGGGCGCGCGGCCTGGTGGACGTGCTGATCCCGCGCGGCGGTGCCTCGCTGATCCGTACGGTCGTCGAGGAGTCCACGGTCCCGGTGATCGAGACCGGCACCGGCAACTGCCATGTGTACGTGGACGAGCACGCCGACATCGACATGGCGCTGGACATCCTGATCAACTCCAAGGCGCAGCGGCCCAGCGTCTGCAACGCCGCCGAGACGGTCCTGGTGCACGCCGGCATCGCGGAGACGTTCCTGCCGCGGGCGCTGGAGGCGCTGACCCAGGCCGGGGTGATCGTGCACGGCGACACGGCCTGGCAGCAGGCCGGTCCCGGCCTGGTCGCGCCGGCCACGGACGAGGACTGGGCGGCCGAGTACCTCTCGTACGACATCGCCGCGGCCGTCGTGCAGGACCTGGACGCCGCCGTGGCGCACATCCGCCGCTGGTCCTCCGGGCACACCGAGGCGATCGTCACCACCTCGCAGGCGGCGGCCCGCCGGTTCACCCAGCTCGTGGACTCCACGACGGTCGCGGTCAACGCGTCCACCCGCTTCACCGACGGCAGCCAGTTCGGGTTCGGCGCCGAGATCGGCATCTCGACGCAGAAGCTGCACGCCCGCGGCCCGATGGGGCTGCCGGAGCTGACCTCGACGAAGTACGTCGTCACCGGGGACGGTCACACGCGCTGACCGTACGGGCGGGCCGGGAACTCGGGAGGGTTGGAGACTTGCTCGGGGTCTCGCGTGGGCCGGGCAGGGGTCTCGCGCGGGGCGGGGACGGGTGCCGCGCTCCGGTCCGCGGCCGAATTCCCGTGCTACCCGCCCACGACCGACCGGGCCGGGCTAGTCTGGACGGGTGCCGGACGACGTGGGGGGCAAGCCGTTCCCGGACGGCGAGGAGCCCGACGAGCACAGTCAGCCGAGCCACGGGGAAGCGGACGAGGACTTCGCCTCCGTGGTCCTCGACGAGGACTTCGTGCGGTCCGCGCGCTTCCACGAACCCACCGCGGTGGAACGGATGCTGGCCGCCGCCCAGGCACGCGCCGAGGCCGACGCCGCCCGCGCCCGCCCGGGGTACGGCACCGACCCGGACGCCGATGACCCGGACGGCCGGCCCCGCGCCACGGGCCGCCGCTACGGCCGTGGCACCGGCGCCGCCCGCGAGCGGCCCGCCGACCCGGACGCGTACGGCCCCCACGGTCCGTACGGCCCGTACGGCGGCGCCCTGCGCCCGTACCGGGGCAGCGTCCGCTGGCACCGCCCGGTGGCCTGGGTACTCGCCGTCCTCATGGGCATCGGTCTCGTCGCGCTCGCCTTCTCCGCGGTCTACCGCGGCGCGTCCGGCGGGCGCACGCAGACTCCGGCGCCGCCGCCCGCGACCAGCGGGGTGGACGGCGTACCGCCCGTGCGTTCCAGCCTGGTGCCGTCGGCGTCCGCGTCGGCCGAGTCGACGCCGCCACCCGCTTCCGCCGCTCCGCGCACCGGCTGAGTTCCGGGAGCCGTGCGACGGCTGAGAGGCGGGAGCCGCGCACCGGCTGAGATCCGGGAGGCGCGCAGCAGTTGAGGCCCGCGGTCCGTGTGCCTCCGGGGGCGCCGGGCGGCTCCCGTGAGCGGGTCCGGCCGCCGCAAGCGGGGGGCACAGCTCCGGCAGAATCCGCCGAACTTGTCCCGTACCAGGGCGTTTACCGGCGCCTCCACAGACCTACTCTTGTGGTATGGCCGGTGCTGGTGACCCTCCCGAAGGGACCCCCGAGGGCGCCGCGGGAGGCGGAGAGGACGAATACCGATCCGTCGTCTTCGACGAATCGTTCGTACGAGCTGCACGCCTTCAGGAGTACTCGGCGAGGGAGCGCATGGAGGACCACGCACGGGCCGTACGCACCCGGCACGCCTGGGCGCGGCTCGGCGGCGCCCGGCAGGCCGTGCTCCTCGCCCTGCTGATCGTCATCGCCTTCGGCACCGCGATCTACATGGGGGTCCGCCACCCCTACCGGCCCCCCGAGCCGATGGCGGCGGAGCCGCTGCGGTCCACGGTCGTGCCGCTGGCGCCGGACGGCGCCGTGCCGGGCGGCAAGCCGGCCGACCTCTTCGCGCGCGGTCCCGCGGCGCAGTACCGCATCGGCGCGGCGGGCGTGAACCTGCCCGCGGTCTCGCGGACCGAGCACTTCTCGGACGGCCAGGTCGTCTCCGCCCTGACCCTCGCCAAGGACTACCTCGTGCGCTCCTCGATCGACCCGGCCACCCTGACGGGCGGCTCCGTACGGCCGGTGGGGCTGCTGCTCGATCCCGGCCAACTCGACCAGTTCGACCGGAGCCTGGCCCACCCGGCCGACGACGGGCGGCACGCGGCCACCGGCTGGCTGACCCGCTTCGATCCGGACGAGGTGGAGCTGGCCGACACCGATGTACGGGTGAGCGGCACCCTGTCGGCCACCGAGGTCGGCGCGGACGCGCTGGAGGTGAGCGCCGACTTCACCTTCGCCTACGCGGTACGTCCTGCTGGTGCTGGTGCTGGTGCTGCTGCGGGCGCCGGGGCCCGTGCCGGTGCGGGGGCCGGGGCCGGTGTCAAGGCCGCGGCGGGGCAACAGGCCCCCGCCGCCTCGCTGTTCACCGTCCGCCGCGAACTGCGCTTCCGGATCAGCCGCGACGACCTGGACGACCACCGCCTGGAGGTGCTCCAGAGCAGCCTCCAGGCAGGGCCGATGTCCTGCTCCGCCGACGCGTCGAGCACCTTGCGGCCGCTGCTCGCGGGGCAGCGGGCCGGGGACGCCGGGCCGGCGGCCACCGACCCGTACGCCCGCGGCCGTTCGAACACGGGGCTGTGCGGAAAGCTGGCGGCTACTTCCCAGCCGGGCCCGGCTCGTCCGGACCGTTAGCGCCGTCCGACCCGTTCGCGCCGCCGGAGCCTCCGGAGGTCCCGGGCCGGGAGCCGCCGCGGAAGACCGTGTCCCGCAGCTTGCCGCCGAGGTCACCGGCGCCGCCGGCTATGTCGCGCACCAGGCCCATCAGCGGGTCCTTGCTGGTACGCACCGACTCGGCGTAGTGCGCGGCGGACTCACGGAAGGATTCGGACACCGAGGTGTCCTTGTCCTCGTCCCTGCGCGGGTAGTGGCCGTCCATGATGCGCTGGTAGTCGCGGCTGGCCGCCCACTTCTTCAGCTCGGCCGCCCGCACGGTGGTGAACGGGTGGCTGCGCGGCAGCATGTTCAGCACCTTCAGCACGGAGTCGCGCAGGTCGCCGCCCGCCTCGTACTCCTCGGCCTGCTTCAGGAACGCGTCCACGTTCATCTCGTGCAGGTGGTTGCCGCCGGCCAGCTTCATCAGTCCGCGCATGGACGCCTGCAGGTCCTGCCCGACCAGCAGTCCGGCCCGGTCGGCCGACAGCTCCGACTTGCGGAACCACTCGCGCAGCGCCGTCACTATCGCCATGATCGCGACGTTGCCCAGCGGAATCCAGGCGATCTTCAGCGCCAGGTTCGTCAGGAACAGCAGGATCGTGCGGTACACCGCGTGACCGGACAGCGCGTGGCCGACCTCGTGGCCGATGACCGCGCGCATCTCCTCCTCGTCGAGCAGCTCGACCAGGCCGGTGGTCAGGACGATGATCGGCTCGTCCAGCCCGATGCACATGGCGTTCGGCACCGGGTCCTGGTTCACGTACATCGGCGGGACCTTCTCCAGGTCCAGGATGTAACAGGCGTCCCGCAGCATGTCGTTGAGATGCGTGAACTGCTGGTCGCTGACGCGCACCGAGTCCGACAGGAACAGCAGCCGCAGGCTGCGCTCCGGCAACAGGCCGCTGAGCGTCTTGAAGACGGTGTCGAACCCGCTGAGCTTGCGCAGGGCCACGAGCGCGGAACGGTCCGCCGGGTGCTCGTAGGCGCGGGACGAGATTCCGGGGAACCGCCTGCGGTCCCGGCTCGGTACGCGCTCGCTGCCGCCTGGGCTCTCCGTCATTGGGGCCTCCCCCTGTTCGACTGCGTGTGATTCAGACTAGAGGACGCCACTGACAGCCATTTGGATGCCCAGGCGTACGCTGGCGAGCGCACCGGGGCCCGCAGATGCCCACATGCCCGTACAAAGGGAGCGCTTCAGCCATGCCGAACCCGAGCGTGCTGCTCGCCGCCGCGGCGGAGACCTCGAAGAACGACGGCCCGGGGTGGATCCTGCGCACCGTCCTGATCGTCGGCATCCTCGGCGCGGTGTTCCTCGCATGGGTCCTGCTGCGCAATTACGGGAAGGACGACCACAGCGACCGCGACGACCGGGACTGACCCCGCCCCTGTCCCGGACGGCCCACCCGCCCGCGGGCCCGGAACAGCCCCGCGGACGGGCGTGCGAACGCCCTCCCGGCGGAGTCGGCGTGAGACACGGGTGAGCTCGCGCATACGATGTGGCGGAAGTCTCTGTCCGACCCCATCCCGGATTGGTTCTGCCGACGATGAGCCTGCACACCACCGCACAGCACCTGGTCACCCTCGCCGAAGGCGGTCAGGAGGGCGGCGCGCACGAGAGCCTGAACCCGTTCGTCACGGGTGGCGGCGCCCTGATCGCCCTGCTCCTGCTGCTCTGGATCACCACCCGCTTCAACCGGGACCGCTGAGGGCGGGCACCGGGACCCCGGCACCGCGCAGCGCCCAGTAGGGTCTGCACGCATGGGAGAGCAGACAGGGCCCGTGAAGCGGCGGCTCGGAGTGATGGGCGGGACGTTCGACCCGATCCATCACGGACACCTGGTCGCCGCCAGCGAGGTGGCCAGCCAGTTCCACCTCGACGAGGTCATATTCGTCCCGACCGGGCAGCCGTGGCAGAAGAGCCACAAGACGGTGTCGCCGGCCGAGGACCGCTATCTGATGACGGTCATCGCGACCGCGTCCAACCCGCAGTTCTCCGTCAGCCGGATCGACATCGACCGCGGCGGCAAGACGTACACCATCGACACGCTGCGGGAGCTGCACGAGCAGCACCGTGACGCGGACCTCTTCTTCATCACCGGCGCCGACGCGCTCGGCCAGATCCTGACCTGGCACGACGCGCCGGAGCTGTTCTCACTCGCCCACTTCATCGGGGTGACCAGGCCCGGGCACATACTCGCCGACCCCGGGCTCCCCGAAGGGGCGGTGTCCCTGGTCGAGGTGCCGGCGCTGGCCATCTCCTCGACCGACTGCCGGGCGCGCGTCGCCCAGGGGGACCCGGTCTGGTATCTGGTGCCGGACGGCGTCGTGCGCTACATCGACAAGCGCGACCTGTACCGCGAGGACCTGACCGGCCACGACGGCCGTTGACATCTGTTGCCGACGGCCGCCGACGACGACCGCCGACGGGGCTCACGGAAAGGGGCACCGGTGAACGACCGACACGACCCGTACGTGCCGCGGGACCCGTATGCCCAGGACCAGCAGGGGCAGCCGGGGTACACCTACGACGCCTACGGGCAGCCGGTGTACCCGGAAGCGCCGCAGCAGGCCGCGTACGACCAGTACGGGCAGCCGGTGGGCTACGACCCGTACGGTGCTCCGGGTCCGTACGACCCGTACGGCCGGCAGCCGGGCGGGCAGCCGGGCGCCGGGCAGCAGATCCCGGAGCAGCAGGGAGCGGGCCAGGGTTACGGCTACGACCCGTACGGCCATCAGCAGGTGCCGCAGCAGACGCCTCAGCAGGCGGAGTACCAGCAGCAGTACGACCCGTACGGACAGCCCCAGCAGTTCCACCAGCCCCAGCAGACTCAGCAGCACGGTGTGCCGCAGCAACAAGCACCGCAGCAGACCCCGCAGCAACATCAGCAGCAGCATCAGCAAGGCTGGATCCCGCAGCAGTCGGCGCAGCCCTCGTACGAGCAGGTCTCCTACCAGGAGCCGGAGCACCAGCCGTACGGGCAGCCCGCCCGGGAGAGCGCCACGCAGGCCCCGCACGACGGGGCACCGGGGGCCGCGGGAGCCACGGGCCGTGCGTCGGCTCAGGAGGCCGCACAGGGCCCCGGGGGCGCTGCGGGCGGTACGGACTACCGCACCGAGCAGTTCTCGTTCATCGAGGAGCCGGCCGAGGAGTCCGAGGACGTCATCGACTGGCTCAAGTTCACCGAGAGCCGTACCGAGCGGCGTGAGGAGGCCAAGCGGCGCGGCCGCAGCCGCAAGGTCATGCTGATCGTGCTGCTGGTCCTGCTGCTCCTCGGCGGCGTCGGCTATCTCTGGTGGGCGGGCAAGCTGCCCGGCCTCTCGGGGGCCGGGGCGGGCAAGGAGGCCGGGGGCGCCGGACAGAAGCGCGATGTGCTCGTCGTGCACCTGAAGGACCCCAAGGGCAACAGCTCCACCGCGCTCCTCGTGGACAACGAGAGCACCCACAAGGGCACCACCGTCCTGCTCCCGAACAGCCTGGCGGTCTCCACCGAGGACGGCGGGTCCACGACGCTGGCCAAGTCGGTCAAGGACCAGGGCATCGACCCCACCAGGGAGGCCCTGAACACCCTCTTCGGTGCCGACATCAAGGCCAGCTGGCGGCTGGACACCCCGTACCTGGAGAACCTGGTCGAGACGACCGGCGGCATCACGCTGGACACCGACACCACCGTCCCCGGCGCCAAGAAGGGCGACGGCCCCCTCGTCAAGCAGGGCAAGAGCCAGGAGCTGAACGGCCAGGCGGCCGTGGCGTACGCCACGTTCCAGGCGCCCGGCGAACCGCAGACCAAGCAGCTGGAGCGCTTCGGCCAGGTGATGCAGGCCACCCTGAAGAAGGTCTCCAGCGACGCGGACGGCGCCACGGCCACCGTGAAGTCGCTGCTCCAGGTGCTGGACCCGCCGCTCACCGAGGCGGAACTGGGCAGCTCGCTCGCGCAGCGCGCAGAGCTGGCGAAGTCCGGCGCCTACGGGACCACCCTGCTGCCGGTGCAGCAGGACGGCACGCTGAGCCGGCAGGCGGCGGACGGTGTGGTCAAGGAGGTGCTCGGCGGCACGGTCAAGAAGGCCGACCCCAGCTCGACCCCGAGGGTCAGCGTCCAGAACGCCACCGGCAAGAAGGAAGCGACCGACAAGGCGCGGATCGCCCTGGTCAACGGCGGGTACTCGTTCGTCGAAGGCGGCACCGCGGCGGCCAGGCCGGCCTCCGAGGTCACGTACGCGGACGCCGCCCAGAAGGCGAAGGCCGAGGAGGCCGCCAAGACGCTGGGTCTGCCGGCCGGCGCGGTCAAGCAGGGCAAGACCGCCTCGAACGCCGACGTGACGGTGGTGCTGGGGCAGGACTACAAGGGCTGAGGGGCACCGGACCGGAAGGCCGGTGCCCGGCGAGCCGGGGGCGGTACGGGGCACGGCGCCCGTACCGCCTTCGGCCGCATCCGGGCCTGTGGGGCCTGTGGGGCCCGGCCCGTAAAGCCCGAGGGGAGTGTCGGCGGTCCGTGAGACCCTTGGTGGGTACCTGACCATCCATCCCGAAAGCTGGACTGTGACCGCCACCGACCGCTCCATCGAGCTGATCAAGGCCGCCTCGCTGGCGGCCGCCGACAAGCTCGCGCACGACATCATCGCGTACGACGTCAGCGACGTGCTCTCGATCACCGACGCATTCCTGCTGGCCTCGGCCCCCAACGACCGCCAGGTCAAGTCGATCGTCGACGAGATCGAGGAGCGGCTGAACAAGGACCTGGGCGCCAAGCCGGTGCGCCGCGAGGGCGACCGCGAGGCCCGCTGGGTGCTGCTCGACTACGTCGACATCGTCGTCCACGTCCAGCACAGCGAAGAGCGCGTCTTCTACGCCCTCGAACGCCTCTGGAAGGACTGCCCCGAGCTGGACCTCCCCGAGGAGGCCAAGGCCACCCGCGGCAAGGCCGCCGCGCACGCCGAGGCCACGACGGCCGAGCAGGACGGAGACCTGAGCTGAACGGGACCAGCAGCGGCCGTGGCCGCCGGATAGTCCTGTGGCGCCACGGCCAGACGGCGTGGAACCTGGAGCGCCGGTTCCAGGGCTCCACGGACATCGAGCTGACCGAGGAGGGCGTGGCGCAGGCGCGCCGCGCCGCCCGGCTGCTCGCGGCCCTCCAGCCGGACGCGATCATCGCCTCCGACCTGCGCCGGGCCGCCGCCACGGCCCGGGAGCTGGCGGCCGTCACCGGTCTGGAGGTCACCCACGACCAGGGGCTGCGCGAGACGTACGCGGGCGCCTGGCAGGGCCTGACCCACGAGGAGATCGTGGCGCGGTACGGGGAGCAGTACGCGGCGTGGAAGCGCGGCGAGCCCGTACGGCGCGGCGGCGGCGAACTGGAGACCGAGGTCGCCGACCGCGCGGCCCCCGTCGTGGAGCGCAGCGCCGACAAGCTGCCGGACGGCGGCACCCTGGTCGTCGTCAGCCACGGCGGCACGATCCGTACGACCATCGGGCGGCTGCTGGGCCTGGAGTCCCACCACTGGGAGGGACTGGGCGGGCTGTCGAACTGCTGCTGGTCCGTGCTGGGCGAGGGGGCGCGCGGCTGGCGCCTGATGGAGCACAACGCCGGCACGCTGCCGGAGCCGGTGCTCGGCGACGACGACTGAGCGGTCCCGCGGCCGGCGCCCGCGGCCCGGCGGACCGCCGCTCCGGGGGCCCGGAGCGACCGGATTTCACATTTGGGCTGGTCGCAGGCTAGAGTTCTTCTTGTTCGCGGCGCCGCCGGGGAAAACCCCGGAGGAGCGGAACAAGACCCGGGGCTATAGCTCAGTTGGTAGAGCGCCTGCATGGCATGCAGGAGGTCAGGAGTTCAATTCTCCTTAGCTCCACACCTCGGATGATCCCGTCTCCCACTCTGGGAGGCGGGATCATTTCGTGCACGGACGGGCGCACGAACCGGTGCGTAACGGGGTAGACCTCGTCAAAAGCCCGCGGCGCGGGGACCGCGCGGCCCGCCCGCGTTCGACGCCGGTCCCTCCGGCGCTCCGGCCGCCGTACGGCGGTGTGCTGGTACAACGGGTACGGCGGCGGGACTGACCCGGTCGGCGGTCCGTGGCAGAATTCGGACGGCGCCGGCAGGGGAGGAGAGAACGCGATGCCCACGAGCATCATGGAGGAGGTCGACGACCTGCTCGATGCGACCGCTCCCGCGCAGAGCGCCGGCCCGCTGCCCGAGGACGCTCCCCGTCCGGCCCGCCCCGCCCGCCTCTCCAGTGACGCACACGGCACCGGCAGCGCCGTGCTCCAGTGCCCGTCCTGCGGCTCGGCCCACGTGGCGCAGGTGCTGGGCGACAACGGCGGCATCTCGTTCGTCTGTACGGCCTGCGGCCACAGCTGGAGCTGACTGATGGGCGCTCACAGCAGGAAATGCGACTGGTGCGGCAGCGGGACGCCGATCGTCCGGGACATGGAGCCGGTCAACCCCGAGTACCAGTACTGGTGCGAGGAGTGCGCGCGGGCCCTGGTCATAAAAGGCGACCCGATCGAGACGTACCGCGAACTCGACGGGGAACCGATCTACGGGCGCCTGCTCGACGAGCACTGCACGCTGAAGCGTTTCTATTCCTTCGCGACCGCCTGAGCGCGGTGCGTACGCCCGGCGGCGGGGCTGCCGCGGGCCGACGCGGTCCCTGGGACGTTGCCCCTGTGACGGTTCTTGACGGCCGCCCAGCTTTGGCCAGGGATGGCCCGTCAGCTACCGCATGGGCGGGTTGAGCCGCCGTTGCGGGCATCAGTACGAAATTTCCGGCGGAACACGGAACTCCGTGCGAAAGACGGGGCGTTGTACGGGTGAAGCTGCCGCCGGAGACGGCCGGCGGCACGGGGGAAGCGACACGGGGGTCGCATCGTGAGTGATCTGACGATTCATCCTGTCCGGGAAGCGGCGTCGGACCGGCCGTCCGGCGCGCCGTCCAAGCGCGAAGCCGTGGCCGGGCTGACACCCTTCGTCGACGAGCTGCGCATCCCGCCCGTCCTGCGGCCCGGCCGCAAGGAGGCGCTGCGCGGTATCGACATCGACCAGACCACCACCTGGGTCCGGCTGCACTCCGAACTCCCGCCGACCAAGGTGTGGGCGTACGAGGGGCACTACCCGGGCCCGACGATCGAGGTGCGCCGCGGCCGGCGGCTCCGCATCAACTGGCACAACCGTCTCACCGGCGGGTATCCGGTCACCGCCGCCGAGGCCAAGCCCTTACCGGGCGCGCCCCTGCCCACCGACGAGCCGGGCCGCGCGAACAGCACACCCGTGGAAGGCGTCGCCGATCTGCCGCCCTGGACGGTCACCCATCTGCACGGCGCGGTGACCGGCGGCGGCAACGACGGCTGGTCGGAGAACGCCGTCGCGCCCGGTGACTCCCAGCTCTCGGAGTATCCCAACGACCACCGTGCGACGAGCTGGTGGTACCACGACCACGCCATGGACATCACGCGGTGGAACGTCTTCGCGGGCCTGGCCGGGATGTACCTGGTCCGCGACGACGAGGAGGACATGCTGCAACTGCCCTCCGGCAGGCGGGAGATACCGCTGGTCATCCAGGACCGCAACCTCGACACGGACGAGGAAGGCCGCCTGACGGGCCGTCTGCTGCACAAGACGCAGGTCGTGGCCCAGGACAAGGACGGGAAGAACGTCACCCTGCCCTTCACCGGCCCGTACACCCTCGTCAACGGGGTCATCTGGCCCCATGCCGACGTCGCGGCGTGCTGGTACCGCTTCCGCGTGCTGAACGCGGCGAACAGCCGCACCTTCCAGCTGCGCCTGGTGGACGACGCGACGGGCGCGCCGGTGACGGGCGCGGTGTGGCAGATCGGTTCGGACGGCGGCCTGCTGCCGCGGCCGGTCCCGGTGGACGGCCCGCTGTCGGTCGCGTCCGCCGAGCGGATGGACCTGCTCATCGACTTCGGCCGGCTGCGCGGCCGTACGCTGCGGCTCGTCAATGCCGCGCCCGGGGTGACGTATCCGGACGTGATGCAGTTCCGGGTCGGTACCACGCAGGTGCGCGACCCGTTCGTTCTCCCGCAGGTGATCTCCCCGTCCTTCGAGCGGCTCACCCACGGCTCGGCGCCCCACCACGAGCACCGGCTCGTCGTCCTCACCCCGCCCGGCCCGGTCGGCAACTTCCACCCGGAGATGTGGGAGATGGAGGAGATCCCCGACACGGGCCTGAAGTTCCCCGTCGAAGGAGTCGTCCAGATCCGCGGCGCGGACGGAAAGACCCGCACGTACCGCCGTACGGCCCGGATGTTCGACGACACGCTGAACCACATGGTCCGGCTCGGCGACTGGGAACAGTGGAGCTTTTTGAACCTGGGCGGCGCCGGCACCCACCCGATGCACATCCACCTCGTGGACTTCCAGGTCCTCAGCCGCGACCGCTACCCGGCGGACGGCGACCCGAATTTCCCGTACGACAACAAGACCGGCGGCACCCGCGTCCCGCTCGAACACGGCGGTACGGCCCCGATATCCCCGGGCGACCAGGGCTGGAAGGACGTCATACAGGTCCCGCCGGGCCAGATGGTCAACGTGCTCGCCCGCTTCCAGGGCGCGACGGGCCGGTTCATGTACCACTGCCATCTGCTGGAGCACGAGGACATGGGGATGATGCGGCCGTTCGTCGTGATGCCGCGTGAGGTGCTGAAGTTCCATCATCACCAGCCGGGCGGACACGGCCACGACGCACACTGAGGCGGCGGAGAGACGGGCGCTGAGGCAGGGAAGGGGGAGGGAGAGGGGGAGAGGCGGGCGCTGAGGTGAGGGCCGGCGCTTGGCCGGGGGCGGTTCGACGCCCGGTTCGAGGCCCGGTTCGGCGCCCCGGTTCGGCGTCCCGGCTCAGCGTCCCGGTGTGGCCGCCGCCGGACCGGCGTCCGGGGTGGCCGCGCCCTGCCCTGTGCTCGGCAGCGCCGGTCCGCCGCCACCGGCGCCGTCCCTCTGCACCGACACGGCGGTCAGGGCCAGAAAGACCAGGCCGGCGATCGGATAGATCCCGGACAACAGCATCTGGCCGCCGTTCTGGTGCAGTTCCTCATGGTGGTGGTAGCGGTGCGGCACGAACCACAGCGCGAACGAGCAGAAGAGGAGGCCCATCGACAGCGTTCCCGCCCACCAGCGCCGGCCGGTCCGGCTGCCGGCGCCGCCGCGGCCGATCGCCTCCGAGCCGAGCAGGATCAGCATCGGTACGCCCCACACCCAGTGGTGCGACCAGGAGATCGGGCTGACCAGCAGCGCGGTCACGGCACAGGCGACGGCCGCCCAGGCCCGGCGGCCGCGCAGCAGCGCGCCGACCGCCACGGCCAGCCCGAAGACGGCCACGACGGCCGCGGCGGCCAGCCACCACAGGCCGGGGTCGTGGGTGTGCAGCAGCCGGGCCAGCGCGCCGCGCAGCGACTGGTTGGCGGTGATCTCCACCTCCCCGACCCGGTCGGCAGCGAAGATGATCTCCGTCCAGAAGCGGCGGGAGTCGTGCGGCAGGACGATCGCGGACAGCACCGCGGTCCCCAGGAAGGTGAGACAGGCGACGGCGGCCTGCCGCAGCCAGGGGTTCCAGGCCTTCCGCGGCCCCGCGCCCTCCCGCAGCCGCTGCCAGGCCCGTACGAGCCCGGCCAGCGCGAGGAAGACCGCGAACAGGGCCGGGGTGAGCTTGATGCCGGCCGCCAGGCCGATGCCGACGCCGGCCCACCGGTTGGTGTCCTTACGGGTCAGGTCCCACAGGACCAGCACGGCGAGCAGCAGGTTGATCTGTCCGTAGCGCAGCGTCGTCCACACCGGCTCGCACCAGACCAGCAGCGCGGCCACCCCCAGCGCCGCGGCGAGCGGCGGCACCCGCTTCGGCTGCCCCGCGAGCCGCAGGCCGAGGTGGGCGACGGCGACCATGAGCAGGAGGTTGCCGAGGGTGGCGAGCGTCCGCATCTCGGGTACGCCCACCAGCGTCAGCGGCGTGAACAGCAGCGCGGCGAAGGGCGGATAGGTGTTGGGCAGGAGCGCCGAGGTCGCGACCATGTCGTACAGGTCCTCGCCGTTGCGGGCGGTCCAGCCCTCGGCGCGGTAGACCATCAGGTCGACCATCGTCACGTGCGCCAGCCGCTGCGCGACCCAGAAGGCGGCGAAGGACAGCACACAGCCGACGGCTGCCACCAGCAGCGGACGGCGGCGGACGAAGCCCCTCAGCGGGGAAGGACCGCCGGGTGCAGCGGACTGTTCCAGCTCCAGCGCGGACACGGCGTACAGCTCCCCAGGACGAATCGGGCACGGCCCGCCGACAGTACATCGAGCCCTTGCCCGGGGGCCCAGGACAACCGATTTGGCAGAAGGCGGGGAGGACCGTGTAATGTAGGCGATGCCGCAGCGGGGAGCCGCAAGGAAAAGAACCGCGGCGGACCACAACAAGGGGCTATAGCTCAGTTGGTAGAGCGCCTGCATGGCATGCAGGAGGTCAGGAGTTCAATTCTCCTTAGCTCCACAAAAAGATCGTTCTTGAGATCCCTCAGGTTCGGTCCACGGGATCCCGCCTGATCAATTCGATCAGGCGGGATCTTCTGGTTTAGAGGGACGGGCGGGTGCGGTCGATGTGGCCCTCGTTGTGCGCTTCGTCACAGAGGCAAAGGCAGGGGCGGAGGCGCCCGGCTGCCCCCCCGCTGGAGAAGATCAGCCGGCCGTAGGCGCGGAGCCGTCACGTCACTGACGGCTCCGCGCCTACGGCCGGGCATGATCGGCGGGGGTGGCAGGCCTGCCGTTAACCCTTGACGCGCAGTTCGACCAGAGTCGCTTCCTTGCCGGAGGCGCCCGGGCGGCCGTCGCCGACACCGACCTGCTCGGTGGTTCCCTCGGTGACCTTGACGGTCTGCTTCTTCCCGTCCGAGGTGAGCGTCGCCTCGACAGGGCGGTCCAGGGCCTGGACGCCGAAGGTCTCGGGAACTTCGAGCGTCAGGTACCCGGACTTTCCGGTGACCTTGAAGCAGTACTTGTTGCCGTCTTCGCTGGTGCTCGTCGTCCACACGCGAATGTCGTCGTTCTTGCATTCGCTCAGGATGATGTGCCCGTCACCCCTGCCCAGCTTGATCCCCTTTTCCTTGAGGATCCTCTCCGCGTCGGGGTAATTGAAGTCCTCCACCGCGGAGGACATCGCGGCGTCGGCCGCCGTCTGCTGAACCTCCGCAGGCTGCGGAGCGGCCTGGGCGATGGTGAAGGCGGAGACGGCCCCGACGGCCGTGGTGGCGCCGAGGATGCCGGCAAGCACCGTTCTGCGCATGCGAGATATCACCAGAGGAACCTTCCAGGTGGTGTGCGGCGTCAAGGGCGGCCGCTCAGAATGACAATTTTGGCGTCCGAAAACGTATCACTTCGCCTCACCTCCGGACATGGGTTGCCTTTTGATAACGGTTCACATCGGGGCGTCCGGTCGAGTCGGAGTGAGGCGCGCGCGGTGAATGCGACCCAAGCTCCTTCCTGTGAACGGGTGTTGGGCAGCGGGCGGCCGCCTGCGTAGTTGCCGATCGCGGCCTATATGCTCGCTGGGCCCGTTTTGTGGCATCTCGGAAAATTGGAAAGGATGGACTCGGTGAGACGAAGAACCCGCTCTCACGGCGCGCGCACACCAGGGGCAAGTCGCATAGGCGGCTTGTTCGTCGGCGTCGCACTCCCCTTGGCATTGACGGCCGGCCTCATCGGAAGTACCCCGGCCTTCGCGGCGGAGGGGGACGACGAGGGCGGCACCCCGATTCCGGCGACCGACCGGGGACGCGTCGTCGAGGCGTGGCAGAACGGCGGCCGGATGGTCAAGAGGGCCGCCGAGCCGGTGCTCTTGGGTACGGAAGAAAACGTCCGGCAGTTCCTCGACAAGGACAAGGCCACTGCCGAAGCCAGCGATGACCGCGTGCTGGCCATGCGTATCTCCTCCATCGGAGGCAGCAAGGTCCGCGCCGCCGCTCAGGACGCTCTGGACTCCGACGACCCGGCCAAGGTCAAGGGATTCCTCAAGAGCGGCTGGCAGAATCCGCTGGAGAAGGACCAGCGCGTGCAGCTGGCCCAGGTCATGAGCGTCGGTGGCCCGCAGGTCAAGAAAAAGGGCCAGGCCGCCATGGAGAGCGGCGCGATCAATGACGTGCGCGACTTCCTTGAAAAGGGCCAGTACGCCGCGCGTGACGCCGACGACCGTGTGCGCCTGATGCGCGTCATGAGCACGGGTGGCAAGGCGACCAAGGAAGCCGCTCAGGTCGCGCTGAACGGTTCCATCTCGGATATCCGGGAGTTTCTCGACGTGGGCCAGTATGTGGCCCGTGCGAGGGACCAGGAGCACGCCACGGTCGCGCAGCTGGTTCAGCAGGCCAAGGAAGCCGGTGCCGAGGCCAAGCGCGAAACGGATGCGGCCAAGTTCTCCGCGGACCAGGCCGTCGAGGCGTCGAAGGCGGCCAAGGAGGCCGCCGAGAAGGCCAGGCGCCACACCGAGGAGGCGCGCAAGGGCTCCGTGGACGCGGCGGCCTTCGCCAACGTCGCGGCCGAGGCCGCCAAGGGCGCCGCGAGCGCGGCGCAGCGGGCCATCGGCGCGTCGCAGGCGGCCAACCGGGCGGCCCGTCTCGCGTCGGCCGCCGCTTCCCAGGCCGCCTCCGCGGCGGCCAACGCGGCCAACGCGGCCTCCCGGGCCCGTAACGCCGCCGCAGCAGCGGCGACGGACGCCGGAGCAGCCGCCGGCGCGCGCAAGGCCGCGGAGGAGGCACGCAACGCCGTCACGGCGGTGAACAGCCTGAAGGCCGCGCTCGCCGAGGTGCAGAAGGCGTCGGACGCCGCGGACAACGCGGCCGACGCGGCGCTGAGCGCCAGCAACAACGCGGATGCGGCTGCCAACGCGGCGGCGGAGTCGAGCAGGTTCGCCGACGCCGCCGGAGCCAAGGCTTCCGAGGCCAGGGCCGCGGCCGGCCAGGCCAAGCGGCACGCCGCCGAGTCCCGCCGGGCCGCCCAGGCCGCCAAGTCGCTCGCGCGCAAGGCGTCCAAGGCCGCGACCGATGCCCAGCAGGCAGCCGACCGGGCCGCTTCGCATGCCAGCAGCGCCGCACGCGAGGCGGACATCGCGGCCGACAACGCCGGGAAGTCGGCGAAGGCGGCGGACGAGGCCAATCGGCACGCTGCTGCGGCCACGGCCGCCGGGCAGGTCGCGGCCGATGCGGTGAAGACCGCCCGGGAGACGCACGAGGTCGCGCGTCAGGCGGAGCAGGAAGGCCTCAAGACGCGGACCGCGGCCGCGATCGAGAAGGCCCGGGACCTCAAGGAGGCCTACGAGAAGGGCCAGGCCGAGGTCGCCGACAAGCTCAAGGCGACGGGAGAGCTCGACACGGAGGCGCAGCGGCTGGCCGGCGAGGCCGCACAGCCCGGCGCGGATCTCCGGCAGGTGGCGGCCAAGGGCCGCAAGGTGGCGTTCCTGGCCATGAAGACCCGGGGCCCCTGGAGCCGGACTGCCGCCGAGGTGGCCCTCGCCGGATCGGACGAGGACGTCCGCGACTACGTCCGCAAGGACTGGCAGGACGCCGCGAAGCAGGACGGCCGTACGCGGGTCGAGGCGCTGGCCGCGGACGGTTTGTCGGACTCGGTCAAGAACGCGGCCGAGAAGGCGCTCAAGGGCGACGCCGAGCAGATCGACGCGTTCCTGAGCACCGGTCAGCACGAGGCCGCGGCGACCCAGTACCGCATCAGCGTGATGAAGCTGGCCAGCAGGGGCGGGGCCCAGGTGAAGGCTGCCGCACAGGCGGCACTGGACGACAATTCCCCGCAGAAGCTCGTTGAATTCATCGAGTCCGGACAGGACAAGGCGCGTCTCGCCGATGAGCGGGTCCAGGCCATGCGGCTGATGAGCACAGGTGGCCCTGAGCTCAAGAGTGCGGCGCAGATCGCCCTTGAGGGGTCGCCCGACCTGCTCCGCGCGTTCATCACGGTCGGGCAGCACAAGGCCCAGCGCAAGGACCAGATGGCGGCCACCCATGAAGCCCGGATCCAGGGCCTGCTCGCCGAAGGCGACAGGGTCGTGGCGAAGGCCAAGGAGGATGCCCTCCGGGCCAAGGAGCACGGGCTCCGCGCCAGCAAGGCGGCCGCCGAGGCGGACAAGGCCGCTGCGGACGCCGACGAACAGGCCAGGCAGGCGAAGAAGTACGCCGATGCTGCCCGGAAGTCGGCCGCGGAGGCCAAGGATTCCGCGGACCGGGCCGCCGAGTCGGCGCGAAAGGCCACCCAGGCCGCCAAGGAGGCGGACCAGGCCGCGACCAGGGCGGTCAACGCCGCCGCCCGAGCCGAACTGTCGGCCCAGTCGGCCCAGATGTCCGCGAGCGAGGCGTGGACCTACGCCAATGACGCCCGGGTCTCCGCCGAGAACGCGGGCAAGGACCGGGACGCGGCGCGCAAGGCCCATGACGAAGCCCGCGAGCAGTACAAGGAAAGGGAGCGGAAGGAGACCGAGGCCAAGCGGCACGATGCGCAGGCGCAGAAGGAGATGAACGAACTCCTGGCGCTTGAGGAGCAGCTGCGGTTCCTCCTGGCCAACGAAGACGACACCAGCATCTGGGAGAAGTACCTCGACGACTTCCAGACTGGTTCCGACTGGGCCGGCTACGTCCCGGTCCTGGGCGAGCCCTTCGACGGCCTCAACTGCCTCATCTACGGCCTCCGTGGAATGGGCTTGGACGCCACCGCTTCCTGCGCCGGTGTCCTCCCCGTCCTCGGCGACATCGACAAGTATGCGATGCGGACCGCCATCAAGGCGGAAGGCAAGGCCTTCAAGAGCGGCCTCAAGTCAGGCATCAAGAACCTCGAATCACAGTTCGGCAAGAACGGCACCGACACCCTCCTCAAGTACATGAGGGCGAACCGTGATGCGGGGCGGCCTGCGGAGGTCTGGAACACGACGAGAAGGAGGACCCGTGTCGCAGAAGCGCATGAACACTGGTCCAATCATTCTGCCGAGTTCTCCGATCTGAAGAGTATCGGAGAGTACGTCACAAGGGCGCATAGCTATCGCAAGTACACCGATCCAGGGAAGCCGCCGCCCGGGTATCGTGTGATCGATCGAATTGATGACAAGGGAGATATTGGGGGCTGGGCGGTCTACGAGAAAAGTTCAAACACGCTGACCATTTTCAATAAGGACGGGCTGCCCAATACCATGTACAGGCCGCATAAGAGGTCGCCCGCGCATCCTCGTGGCTACAAGGAAGACAACTTTGAAGAACACTTCGACTCGCTGAAGTGGTTCGGGCACGAGCGGTAGCTCCGGTAGGCGGCATAAGAAGGGAAAGAGATGGAAAATCTTGACGAAGACTGTGTGTGCCGGATCTGCGGATTCGTCGACTCCCCTTTCCGGATGCGCGGTCTCCCCCTCAACACCATTTGCGGTTGCTGTGGTTCGGAGGCCGGAATCGAGGACACCATGCTGGAAGGTGTTCGAGAAACTCGCGGGTACTGGGTGTGCCGCAGTTCTGAGTGGTTCAGGCCGAGCGACAAGCCGGAGGACTGGGATCTGCTGAAGCAGCTGGAGAACATCCCTCCCGAGTGGCGCTGACTCCTGATCGCCTGACCGCGATCTGGTAAGAGGGCCCGTCAGCTTGCTGACGGGCCCTCGTCGTTTCCGGGACGCGGTTCTGTGTTGTGCGGTGTTCGGAAGACGTCTTCCCGACGGCTTTACGGCTTCTCCAAGCGCAGGGCGAGGGCAGGGCAGCGGCTGACCGCGCGCTGGGCGCGTTGGTGGAGCCGGGGCGGGAGAGCGGTGTCCGGGATGAGCGGGTAGCCGTCCGGGTCGAGACGTACGGCTTCGGGGAGGAGCCTGGCGCACAGGCCGTGCCCTTCGCACAGGGTCCAGTCCACCGCCAACCGGCCCGCGGCAGCCGTCACGCCCGCGGTACCCGTGCCCGTACCGTCGGCCGCCTCGGCTGTCTCCGGTGCGGGAAGGGGGAGAACACCGGCGGTCTCCCGGCCGCATCCGCCGCCCAGGGTGTGCGCGGCGAGATCGTCCGGGAAGGCGTCCAAGGCGGAGAGCACGAACCGTACGGCGCCGTCGGGGTGTTTGCAGGCACCGCGCCCGTTCGCGGTCTGCGTGGCACGCCGTACGCCGTCCAGCGCTTCCTGGCCGCCGCCCGCCAAGGTGTCCGCCAGCGCGCTTGCCACGGAGGGCAGACCCAAACGGCAAGGCCCGCACTGGCCCGACGACTCGGCCGCGAGCCAGCGCGCTACGAGCAGGGTCTCGCCGAGCGGGCAGGTACCGGCGGGCACCGGCAGTACCGCGCCCGCGCCGAGCGCCCCGCCGCCGGCCGCGAGCGCTTCGCGGGTGACCACCGTTCCGTACGCGGTCGCGGCGGCCAGCCAGGCGCCGTGGTAGCCGCCCACCAGGACGCCCCCAGGGGCCGGATCGGCGGCGCACGTCTGGAGGACGTACAGAAGCGGCACCCCGCTCGGTGCCTCGACGACGGCGGGGGAGGGCACCGCGCCGGACACGGTCAGGAGCAGGGTGCCGGGTTCGTGGGGTGCCCCGGTAGCGGCGTACCGGTGGGCGCCCGCACGGGCCGCGACAGCGAGCTGCGCGAATGTCTCGGCGTTGGAGAAGAGCGTGGGCGCGCCGCCGAGTCCGGACTCCGCGGCCCGCACCCGCCGCCCCGGAGGCAGCGCCGGCCCGCCCTCCGCGGCCCGGATCAGCGCGGACGCCTCGCCGGAGACGAGCCGTTCCGGTACGCGGACGAGCCGGGCGCGCAACGACCGCCCGCGCCGCCGGTCGCTCAGACCGCGTTCGGCCAGCGCGTCCCGCACCGACCGCTCGGCCGCGTCCTTGGTCACGCCCACCACCAGCGTGCGGGCGCCGAGAGCGTTGGCGGCGAGCAGCGCGCCGTCCAGGACGAGGTGGGGCGCACGGCACAGCAGGACGGTGTCCTTGCGGCAGGCGGGCTCGCCCTCGCAGCCGTTGACGACGACCGCGGGCCGGTTGCCGGAGCGCCGCGCATGGTGGGCCACCGCCTCCAGTTTCCGTACGAGGGGGAAGCCCGCGCCGCCACGGCCGCGCAGCGCGATGGCGCCGGCCAGCTCGGTCAGCCGGTCCGCCGACAGGGACGGCGGCGAGCCGTGGATGAGCAGGTGGGCCCGGCGGTCGAGGCGCTCGGCCTCGTCGAAGCCCGCGGTCAGCCGGGGCGGGCCGATGGCCTGGACGGGCGGGACGTCGGGCAGCGGGCCGGTCACGATCGGCTCCTGCCGTGCGAGGCGGGCTGGGCCGGGACGGGGTGGAGGGCGTGCCGTCCGTACGGCGGCGGCGACGAGCCCGGCGGCGGGGAATCCGCAGGTGAGAGATACGGCGGCGAGGGGTCCGGATACGAGGGATACGGCGGCGGGGAGTCCGGATACGAAGGGTATGGCGGCGGGGAGCCCGGGGACGAGGGGTGCGGGTCCGGGTGTGCGGGGGGCGGCGGAGGCGGCGGGGCATCGGCAGTACGGGCGCGGAGGCGGGCCCGTAGGACGTGCGGGAGGAAGGCGCGCGCCAGGAGGGCGGCGGCGACGGCCGTCAGGCACAGCGCGTACCCGGTGGTGACCCACCCGGAGGGGGCACGCCCGGCCTTCAGGCCGTGGACGAGCGCCAGGCACCAGGCCGGATACGCGCAGGCGTGCAGGGCGCGCCAGCGCTCCGAGGCCCGGCCGCGGCCGGCGAAGGCGCTGCGGAGCGCGCCGGTCGCGGCGGCCAGCACCATCAGGTAGCCGGCCACGGCGCCGAAGCCGATCAGTGCGGAAGCCCCGGCGGGCGTCCTGGTGAACGGCAGCAGCGCGTTCAGTACGTGCGCATGCCCCTCGGCGACCTTGACCGCGATGTGCAGGGCCAGGAAGCCGAGCGAGGCAGTGCCCAGGGCCCGGTGGACGCCCTGGGCGAGCAGCCGGCTGCGGGGCAGCAGGAGCGCACGGCCCGCGGCTACCAGCCCCCAGACGACGGCGGCCGTGAGGGAGACGAGCGTCAGCACACCGGCCGTGAAGTCGAGGAAGCCGCGCAGCGGGGCGGTCCCGGAGAGCAGGAGAAGGGCGAGGGCGGCGACGGCTCCGGCGGCGACCGCGGGGCGGCGGCGCAGGCGCGGGCGGTGCGGGATCGGGCGGCGGGGGACGGGGGCCGGGGCCGCCGCCGGGTCGGCAGGGGCGGTGTGGCGCGGGCCGTCCCGGGGGCCATGACGGCGTGGGCCGGGGGACGGGCGGGACAGGCTTGGGAGGCGGGCCGGAAGGCGGCCCGGGAGACGGACAGAGAGGCGGACCGGGAGGCGGGGTAAGCCAGGGGGCCGTGGGCCGGAGGCGGCACGGCTCTTGCGGTGGGGACGCATGCGGGAAAAGTAGGGCGGTCTGGGATCGGGGCGGCGGGCTTTCCGTAAGCGGCGTGCTGCGGGGTGGCGCGCTGCTACCGTCGGCTGTCGGGCTTGTTCGAAGGAGTCCGTGCCGGGCTCGGCCGAGGAGGCCCGTTCGTACTGGGGAGGCTCGTCGGGCTCGGCCGAGGAGGCCCGTCCGTACTGGGGAGGTTCGCCGGGCTCGGCCGACGAGGTCTGACCGGACCGGGGAGGCTCGTCGGGGCTCGGCCGAGGAAGCCCGTGAAGGCGGCCGCAGACACCCGCCACCAGCCCCCGCCCCGCCTCCGCCCCGTCCTGGAGACCCCCGCCCGCCGGGCCGCCGCCCGTTCCGCGGTCGGACGGCTCCCAGCGGGCCCGGCGGCCCCTGCGGTACCCTGACGCCATGCGTGCCGTACGCCTTCTGCTTAGCGGGCCGCGCTGATCAGTACCGACCGGTGAGCTTCCGGTCGGCATCGGCGCGGCGTCCCCTCCTGTGCGAGGGGTCTTTTTGTTTCCGCAAAAGTCGCACTTTTTCGCAGTAGCCGCAGGCAGAGACGACCGATGGAGCTTTGAGGACGATGACCGAGACGACTTCGGCTGCCGAGGTGGCAGCGCCGCACCGCTACACGGCAGCGCTGGCCGCCGACATCGAGGCGCGCTGGCAGGACTTCTGGGAGGCGGAGGGCACGTACGAGGCCCCGAACCCGAAGGGCGACCTGGCGGGCGACCCGGAGCTGGTGGCCAAGCCCAAGAAGTTCATCATGGACATGTTCCCGTACCCCTCGGGTGCGGGGCTGCACGTGGGCCACCCGCTCGGCTTCATCGCGACCGACGTGTACGGCCGCCACCTGCGCATGACCGGCCACAACGTGCTCCACACCCTGGGCTTCGACGCCTTCGGCCTGCCCGCCGAGCAGTACGCCGTGCAGACCGGCACGCACCCGCGCGTCTCCACCGAGGCCAACATCGTCAACATGCGGCGCCAGCTGCGCCGGCTGGGCCTGGGCCACGACCCGCGCCGCTCCGTCGAGACGATCGACCCGGACTACTACAAGTGGACGCAGTGGATCTTCGTCCAGGTCTTCAACTCCTGGTACGACGCCGACGCGAAGAAGGCGCGTCCCATCGCCGAGCTGGTGGCGCAGTTCGAGGCCGGAGAGCGTACGACGCCGGACGGGCGCCCCTGGAACGCGCTGAGCGCCGTCGAGCGCGCCGAGATCCTGGGCGAGTACCGCCTGGCGTACGCCTCGGACGCGCCGGTCAACTGGTGCCCCGGCCTGGGCACCGTGCTGGCCAACGAGGAGGTCACCGCCGAGGGCCGGTCCGAGCGCGGGAACTACCCGGTCTTCAAGGCCAAGCTGCGCCAGTGGAACATGCGCATCACCGCCTACGCGGACCGTCTGCTGGAGGACCTGGACGGGCTGGACTGGCCGGACGCCATCAAGCTGCAGCAGCGCAACTGGATCGGCCGGTCCGAGGGCGCGCGGGTGGACTTCCCCGTAGGGGACGAGAAGATCACCGTCTTCACCACCCGCCAGGACACCCTGTTCGGTGCCACCTACATGGTGCTGGCGCCCGAGCACGAGCTGGTCTCCGGCGAGCGCTCGATCGTCCCGGACGCCTGGCCCGAGGGCACCCACGAGGTCTGGACCGGCGGGTACGGCACCCCGGCCGAGGCCGTCGCCGCGTACCGCAAGCAGGCCGCGGCCAAGTCGGACGTCGAGCGGCAGGCCGAGGCCAAGGACAAGACCGGCGTCTTCACCGGCGCGTACGCGACCAACCCGGTCAGCGGCGAGCGCGTCCCGGTCTTCATCGCCGACTACGTGCTGATGGGCTACGGCACCGGCGCGATCATGGCCGTCCCGGCGCACGACAGCCGCGACTTCGCCTTCGCGCGCGCCTTCGAGCTGCCGATGCGCTGTGTCGTGGAGCCGTCGGACGGCCGTGACCAGGACCCCGCCACCTGGGACGAGGCCTTCGACTCGTACGAGGCGAAGATCGTCAACTCGGCGGGCGACGGCATCGCGCTGGACGGCCTGACCGTCCCGGACGCCAAGATCAAGATCACCGAGTGGCTGGCCGCCAACGGCATCGGCGAGGGCACCGTCAACTTCCGGCTGCGCGACTGGCTGTTCAGCCGCCAGCGCTACTGGGGCGAGCCCTTCCCGATCGTCTACGACGAGGACGGCGTCGCGCACGCGCTGCCCGAGTCGATGCTGCCGCTGCAGCTGCCCGAGGTCGACGACTACTCGCCGCGCACCTTCGACCCGGACGACGCCGACACCCAGCCCGAGACCCCGCTGTCCCGTAACGAGGACTGGGTCAACGTCGAGCTGGACCTGGGCGACGGCCCGAAGAAGTACCGCCGCGAGACCAACACCATGCCCAACTGGGCCGGTTCCTGCTGGTACGAGCTGCGCTACACCGACCCGCGCAACGACACCGCGCTGGTCGACCCGGAGGTCGAGCAGTACTGGATGGGCCCGCGCGACGGGCAGCCGCACGGCGGCGTCGACCTGTACGTGGGCGGCCAGGAGCACGCCGTACTGCACCTGCTGTACGCGCGGTTCTGGTCCAAGGTGCTGCACGACCTGGGGCACATCGCGTCCTCCGAGCCGTTCCACAAGCTGTACAACCAGGGCATGATCCAGGCGTTCGTCTACCGGGACAGCCGCGGTATCGCCGTACCCGCCGCCGAGGTGGAAGAGCGCGACGGCGCCTACTACTACCAGGGCGAGAAGGTCAGCCGCGTCCTGGGCAAGATGGGCAAGTCCCTGAAGAACGCCGTCACGCCCGACGAGATCTGCGAGGAGTACGGCGCGGACACCCTGCGCCTGTACGAGATGGCGATGGGCCCGCTGGACGTCTCGCGGCCGTGGGACACCCGCGCCGTGGTCGGCCAGTACCGCCTGCTGCAGCGGCTGTGGCGCAACGTCGTGGACGAGGCGACCGGCGAGGCCACCGTCGTCGACACCGAGCCGGACGAGGACACGCTGCGCGCGCTGCACAAGGCGATCGACGGCGTCGGCCAGGACCTGGCCAACCTCCGCTTCAACACCGCCATCGCCAAGGTGACGGAGCTGAACAACCACCTGACCAAGGCGGGCGGCCCGGTCGCGCGCTCGGTGGCCGAGCGCCTGGTGCTGCTGGTCGCCCCGCTGGCCCCGCACATCGCCGAGGAACTGTGGCGCAAGCTGGGCCACACCGACACGGTCGTCCACCAGGACTTCCCCGTCGCCGACCCGGCCTACGTGGTCGACGAGACCGTGACCTGCGTCGTGCAGATCAAGGGCAAGGTCAAGGCGCGCCTGGAGGTCTCGCCGGCCGTCTCGGACGCGGACCTGGAGGCGGCGGCGCTGGCGGACCCGGCGGTCGTGGCGGCGCTGGGCAGCGCGGGCATCCGCAAGGTGATCGTGCGGGCGCCGAAGCTGGTGAACATCGTCCCTGCGTGACGCGCTGATCCCGGCGCCGGGGCCCTTCGGGGGCGTGGCTAAGGGATGACCACTACGGGCAGGTTGGGGGTTCGAAGGGAACCCCCGGCCTGCCCGTGGCGTTTACGGTGGAAGAGCCGGGACCCCCGGCGCCGCCGTCCACCGTGCCGTTGCCATCGAGGAGAAATCATGGAAGCCGTCGCCGCGATCTTCGGGCTCCTCTTCCTGCTGCTCGTCGCGGCTGGTGTCTTCGTCACGGTCAAGGCCGTCAAGGCGGCCAAGCGCGGGGTGGACCGCGGGGTGGCACAGGCGCGCCGGACCGTCGAGGACACCACCCTCAGGGCCCGTCAGTTCACCCAGCCCGGCGTGGCCGGCGAGCTGGCCCAGCTGCGGCTGTCGCTGCGTACGTCCATGCGGGCCACCCAGGACGCGCTGCACACCGGCGCCGAGCGGGACACCTCGCTGACCGAGGCGCTGGGCCTCTTCGAGCGGCTCAGCGCCCACGGCCACGAGCTGGACGACGAGCTCAAGCGGCTGGAGCGGGAGCCCGACAAGGCCAGCATCGCCGCCCGGCTGCCCGAGCTGCGCGAGCGGCTGGAGCGCATCACGCACTCCGCGGAGTCGCTGCGCTGGGCCGCCCGGGACCGCGCACGGCAGTTCGCCGACGACGACCTCGCCGCGCTCGGCGAGCAGATCGACATGGAGGCCGGGGCGCTGCGGCACTGGTCGAAGGAGCCGCTGGAGGACCGCATCGAGGCGTCCGGGAGTGCGTCGGCGGCCGCCGGGGCCGGGGCGTCCGGGGCTGCTTCGGAAGGTTCGGCGGGGCGGAAGCCGTGGGGCTCCGCCGAGGACGGGACACCCGCCATCACGGCTCGGGATCCGCGTACGCAGCCCACGTACGCCTGGCAGAAGGCGCCGCGCACGGAGCGGACGACCTGAGGGCGACGGGGCGGCCGGCCGGGCAGGGAGCGCCGGTCGGGCAGACGGTCCGACATGAGCCGGGCGGTCTGATTCACCCCGGCCCGGGTGCGCAACCGGCAGCCGCTGCCGGGCGTCCTCCTCCGGGTCCGGCCGGTACCGGCCGATCTTGGTAGGGGCCCGCACTGTCGGCCTCCGTGATCCCCGGATAACCTCCCAGTCATGTCCCGCCATGTCGCGATCGTCACCGATTCAACGGCCTACCTGCCGCGGGCGGCACTGCAGCGCCACCGGATCACGGCGGTACCGCTCACCGTCGTCCTCGGTGACCAGGCCCTGGAGGAGGGCACCGAGATCTCGGCGAGATCGGTCGCCCAGGCCCTGCAGAAGCGCAAGTACGTGACGACATCGCGGCCGAGTCCCGAGGCCTTCGCGTCCACCTACCGGGCCATCGCCGAGGCGGGGGCCGAGAGCATCGTTTCGCTCCATCTGTCCTCGGAGTTCTCCGGCACGTACGACGCGGCGGTACTGGCGGCCGCTGAAGCCCCCGTACCGGTGCGGGTCGTCGACACCGGCATGGTCGCCATGGCACTCGGCTTCTGCGCCCTGGCGGCGGCCGAGGCCGCGGAGACCGGCGGCAGCCTGGACGAGGCGGTGGCCGCGGCCGAGAAGCGCGCCGAGCAGACGTCCGCCTACTTCTATGTCGACACCCTCGACTACCTGCGACGGGGCGGCCGGATCGGGGCGGCGCAGGCGCTCCTCGGCTCGGCCCTCGCGGTCAAGCCGCTGCTCCAGCTCGCCGAGGGGCGGATCGACCTGCTGGAGAAGGTGCGTACGGCGTCGAAGGCGATCGCCCGGCTGGAGGAGATCGCCGTGGAGCGGGCCGGGGAGGCGCAGGTGGACATCGCCGTGCACCATCTCGCGGCGGCCGAACGGGCGGACGCGCTCGCGGAACGGCTGCGGGAGCGGGTGCCGGGGCTGGCCGAGCTGCATGTGAGCGAGGTGGGAGCGGTGATCGGGGCACACACGGGGCCGGGGCTGCTGGGGGCGGTGGTCTCGCCGCGTTAGGGCGGACGGCCTCTTTCGTCGGCGCGGTTTACCCCCTTCGGGTGACGGGGTTATCCACAACGGGCCGGTTATCCCCGGGATTTGACGGGTCGCGGCGGGATCGGCGTGAAGTGTCTAACGTTCGTGGGCATGACGCAGCAATCACTCTCTGTAACCAGTTCCTTCGGTGGGTCGGCTATCGATCCTGGCTTGGGCTCCGATCCTGGCTCGGGCTCTGGTCCTGGCTCGGGCTCCGATCCTGGCTCGGGCTCTGGTCCTGGCCGGAGGCCCGGTCCCGGCCCGAAGTCAGGGCCTGGCTCGAAGTCCGGGCCGCGCGGGCGGACTGCCCGGCGTGCGGAGACCGCCGCGGTGGTACGTACGCGGGCCGCGGGTCTGTTCCGGGGCCCGCCCGGGGCGGTCCGGAGGGCGAGCCCCGCGGAATCGGGCGGCAGCCCACCGCCCTCGGGCAGCCCACCGTCTGCGGGCAGCCCACCCTCTGCCGGCGGCCTATCGGAGCCAGACGCGCCCGACACTCCCGGCGCTCCCGACACCCCAGCTGCGTCGGCTGCCTCAGCCGCTGACGCCCCGACCACTGACCGGACCCAAGCTGCCCGCGAAGGCGTCCCTCCCGACCGTGCCGCCCGGCTGGCACTCGCCGTGCGGGAGCGGCTGCCGCTGTGGGCGCAGTCGAGATGTGCGATCGCCCCGAAAGCGCTGACTGCCCTGATCGTGGTGTTCGCGGTGGCGGTGGCCTTCGCGGTCCTCCACTTCTGGACGGCCCGGCCCGAGCCTGTCCGCGTACCGTCCGCCGCCCGGGCCCCGGCGCTGCCGACTCCGGCCCCGGCGCCGCAGCCGCAGGTGGCGGCGCCGACACCGGGAGGCGTGCCGCCGACCGCCGCGGGGCGGCTTGTCGTGGTCGACGTGGCCGGGAAGGTGCACCGTCCCGGCATCCATCGCCTGCCGCAGGGAGCCCGGGTCGCCGACGCGTTGCGAGCGGCGGGCGGGGTGCTGGACGGTGCGAACACCCGAGGGCTGAACCGAGCGCGGCTGCTGGTCGACGGGGAGCAGATCGCCGTGGATGTCGCGGGGGCGGCGCCGGGTGCGGCAGGTCAGGGGGCAGGGGCGGGCTCTGGGGCGGCCGCGGGAGGCGGGGCCGGAGCGGCTGCCGGGGCGGGCACGGGCGGTGACGCGACGTCCGCAAGCGTCGGCGCGTCCGGTGGTACGGGCGCCGGAGGGGCTCCCGTCAGCCTGAACTCCGCGACCGCGGAGCAACTCGACGGCCTTCCCGGAGTCGGCCCCGTCCTGGCCCGGCACATCATCGAGTTCCGCACCGCGCACGGCGGTTTCACCTCCGTGGAACAGCTCCGCGAAGTGAACGGCATCGGCGACCGCCGCTTCGCCGACCTGCGGCCTCTGGTCCAGCCATGACCTCGTACCCCACCCCGCCGCCGCTCCCGCCGTCCCAGGCACCTCTGTCGCTCCGACCGCCCTCACCGCTCCGACCGCCCCCACCGCCCCAGCCCTCCGGCCCCCGCACCGCACCCGGCACCACCTCCGACCGAAGGATCGGCCGAACCACCGACCGGACCGCCGTCCACGCGGCGGCATCTTCCCCCTACGGCGCCGCCGACCCCCGCCGGCCGGACGAAGCCGTCGACCTACGACTGGCCGGGCCCGCGGCGGCCGCGTGGGGCGCGGCGGCATTGGCCCTGGGGTGGTCCGGCGGACCGGTGGCGGCGGCGTGTGCCGTGGCCGTGGCGCTGGCGGCGCTCATGGTCGTGGTCGCGGTCCGCCAGCCGCGAGGGCGCGCCACCGGGGCCTTGGTGACCCTCGCCGCGGTGCTGCTGGGCGCGGTCGCCGGAGCCGCGTCCGCCGCTCTGCACGCGGCGGACGTACGGCGCGGGCCGCTGCCGGAGCTGGCGCGCCGACACGCCCAGGTCACGGCCGAGGTGGAGTTGACCGGCGATCCGCGGCTGACCCGCCCACGGGTGAGCGGTGCCCGACAAGCGTCGCCCGCCGTCGTGTTCACCGCGGACGTCCTACGCGTCACCGCACCGGACGGTTCGGTGACCGCCACCCGCACCCCCGTCCTGGTCGTCGTGCACCGCACGAAGCACCTCGCCGACTGGCAGCGCCTCCTGCCCTCGACCCGCGTCCGCGTCGCGGCCCGCGCGGCACCGCCCCTCCAGCCGTCCGACCGGGCCGCAGCCGCCCTACGGGTCACCACCGGTCCAGGGCCGCTCGTGGTGGGTGCCCCCGACGCCTTGCAACGGCTCGCCGGTGGTCTGCGGGCCGGACTCCGGGAAGCCAGTGACGACCTGAGCCCCGACGCCCGCGCCCTCCTGCCGGGCC
Organism: Streptomyces paromomycinus; assembly: GCF_003865155.1. Classification (NCBI taxonomy): domain Bacteria; kingdom Bacillati; phylum Actinomycetota; class Actinomycetes; order Kitasatosporales; family Streptomycetaceae; genus Streptomyces; species Streptomyces paromomycinus. The sequence goes on from NZ_BHZD01000001.1 coordinate 6,541,261, forward strand.
TGGTGGTCGGTGACACCGCGCGGGTTCCGCCCGACCTCGACGACGCCTTCCGCACCACCGACCTGACCCATCTGCTCGCCGTCTCCGGCAGCAACCTGACCATCTTGCTCGTCCTGCTCATCGGCCCACCCCACCTCGCCGTACGGGCCGAACGCCGTGGCCTGGCACCGCTCCTGGGCCTGTCGCTGCGCACCACCGCCGTCATCGGCGGCTCGATCGCCCTGGCCTTCGTGATCGTCTGCCGCCCCGACCCCAGCGTGCTGCGCGCCGCCGCCTGCGGACTGATCACCCTGCTCGCGATCGGGACGGGACGCCGCCGTTCGCTCGTCCCCGCGCTCGCCGCCGCCGTCCTGGTGCTCGTGCTCTACGACCCCTGGCTTTCCCGCAGTTACGGCTTCCTGCTGTCCGTACTGGCCACCGGCGCCCTGCTCACCCTCGCCCCTCGCTGGAGCGCGGCGCTGCAACGCCGCCGGGTGCCGCCCCGCCTCGCCGAGGTGCTCGCCGCGGCGGCCGCGGCACAGGCGGTCTGCGCACCCGTCGTCGTGGTGCTCGCCGCACGCGTCGGTCTCGTCGCCGTCCCCTGCAACCTGCTGGCCGAACTCGCCGTCGCCCCGGCCACCGTCCTGGGGTTCGCGGCGCTCGCCACCGCACCGTTCGCGCCGCCCCTGGCCCAGGCCCTGGCCTGGTGCGCGAGCTGGCCGACCGAGTGGATCGCCGGTGTGGCCCGTACGGGGGCGGGCCTGCCCGGGGCGGAGGTGGACTGGCCGGGAGGGTGGGGCGGCGCGCTGCTGCTGGCTGTCGTGACGATGGTGTTCGTCCTGGCGGGGCGGCGGTTGTCACGTCGGCCCTGGCTGTGCGTCCTCGGTGTCCTGGCACTGCTCGTCGCGGTGCTGCGGCCGGTCCCGGTCACCCGCGTCATCACCGGCTGGCCGCCTCCGGGCTGGCGAGCGGTGGCCTGTGACGTGGGGCAGGGCGACGGTCTGGTCTTCGCGGCGGGGGAGGGCACCGCCCTGGTCGTGGACACCGGCCCGGAGCCGGACGCCATCGACCGGTGCCTGACCGACCTGGGCGTACGCCGCATCGCCCTGCTCGTCCTCACCCACTTCCACGCCGACCACGTCAGCGGACTGCCCGGCGCCTTGCGCGGGCGCTCGGTCGGCGCCATCGAGACCACGACCCTGCCCGAGCCGCCCGGCCAGGCCGCCTTCGTACACCGCACCGCGGCGGCCGCAGGCGTGCCGGTGATCGGTTCCACACCGGGGGAGCGGCGCAGCCTCGGCCCGCTCAGATGGGAGGTCCTGTGGCCACCCGGCGCCGGCCCGGGCCACCCCTTCGCCGCGCCCGCCTCACGTGCTGTCGAAGGCCCCAACGACGCCAGCGTCACGCTGCTGTTGCGTACGGCCGGGCTGAACTTCCTCCTCCTCGGCGACCTCGAACCGGTCTCGCAGCAAGCGTTGTCGGCCGTGCGCCCCGACCTGGGCGCCGTGGACGTCCTCAAGGTCGCGCACCACGGCTCCGGGTACCAGGACCCGCAGCTGATACGCCGCTTGGCGCCGCGTGTCGCGCTGATCAGCTGCGGCGCCGGCAACCCGTACGGCCATCCGGCGCCCCGCACCGTCCAGTCGCTGCGCCTTCAAGGAGCACGGGTGCTGCGTACGGACACCGACGGCGCCATCGCGGTACTGGGCGGCGCGGGCCGGCTGACCACCACCGTCAGGGGCCGCAGGCGGAGCCCGGCGCGCTCGCCAGGTCGGCGCAGGGCACGTGCTTGTACTTGCGCAGGATGTTCTTCGCCGTGTCGGAGTCCATGAACGCCCGGAACTTCGCGGCGAGCGAGCCCGCCTCGGGCTGCCCGTACGTGTAGAGGTACTCCACCGTCCAGAAGGGATAGCTGTGCTGACCGGCCCATTCGATGTCAGGTTCCCGCCCGTTCAGCCGGACGCGGGTCACCCGGGGGTTCTTGGCCGCCGCGTACACCTCCGCGTACCCGATCGCGCCCGGCACGCGGCCGACCGTCTCCAGAAGGCTGCCGGTGCTGTTCACCTCGCAGCGCGTGACGCGGGCCGCCGCGTCACGGTCCTTGCCGCTGCAGTCGTACGACGACACCGTGCCCGGCTCCGGGCCGCGCAGCACGGTCGTCTCGAACGCCCGCCGGGTGCCGGACGCCGCGTCCCGGCCGACGATGCGGACCGGCAGGTCGCTGCCGCCGAGCTGCTTCCAGTTGGTGTACCGGCCGTCGTAGACGCCGCGCAGCTGCTCGGAGGTGAGGTTGCCGACGCCGGTCCGGCCGTTGACGACCATGCCGAGCAGAACGATGCCGATCCGTCGGCCCGCCAGTTCCCGGTAGACGGCCGGCGCGGCGACGTCCGACGCGGCCAGGAACGCGGGCCCGCCGGCCGGCGCGGACCTCCCCGCCCGGTTCAGCCGTCCCAGCCCGGACAGGCTGCCGCTCTCCACCACGTCGATCTCGGCGCCCCGGCAGCGTGCCGCGTACTGCCGGGCGATTTCCCGCATCGGCGGTGCGAAGGCGCTGGAGCCGTCGACGGTCAGCCGCCCGGTGGCGCACTCCGCGCTCGCCACCACCGTGGGCCCGTTGAGCAGCAGCCCGGCCAGCAGGCCGACCAGGATGATGCAGACGCCGCCCAGCCCGAGGCTCAGTTTGCGCGGCCCCCAGCGCTGCGCGTTGCGCCGGATCCGCCCGCCGCTGATGAATCCGCCGACGACGACCTCGCCCGGCCGGCCGCCGTCCGCGCCCCCGGCACGGCCGCGGTGTGCCCCGCCCGCGTCCCCGTCCCCGCTCCCGTCTCCGGCCTCCGCCGACAACAGCACCAGCAGCTTGAAGTGGTTGCGCTTGTTCAGCGGCACCTTGGGTATGGAGAGCCGGCCGCCGTCGTGCCGCAGGCCGCCCCCGTTGCGGGTGAGCATCCCGACCAGGTCCGGCGGGTTGGCGTCCGGCACCTCCACCCCGATGACCGTGCGCCCGGTGAACTCCACCGTCAGCGGCTCCTGGTAGTCCTGCCGCACGATGTCCTTGCCGCCGTCGTTCTCGAACCGCAGCAGCGCCAGGGTGGCGTCGGTGATCTCCTGGTCCTGCCTGAGCAGCCGCAACTGCACCAGGCTGTGGGCGTCCCGCGGGTTCATACCGATCGCGGTGTCCATCTGGACGCGGTAGCCGATGCGCTTGCGGCCCGGCAGGTACCGCTCGACGGCCCAGAGCGCGGCCGTGGCGACGAGCCCCGCCGCGGCGAGGAGCGTCTCGGTGTCCGGCAGGGTCACGACTACCTCGCACAGCTGATCGGGTGGCGGAATGCCTGCAATGTAGGGACACGGCAGGCGGCCCGGTTCGGCTTCGGCATCCCGTCACCAGAGGTTCATCCGTTGTCCGCGCGGCCGGTGACGGCAGGGGACCTGGCGCATCCGGCCGCCCCGTTAATCAGGACCTGTAAACTCCAGAAATATGAGGATGAGCGAGGGCGTCGAATGGGCCCTGCACTGCTGTGTGACCCTGGCCTCGCTCGACGACGCGCGTCCCGTGTCGACAGCCCGGCTCGCCGCCTCCTTCGATCTGCCCCAGGCGTATCTGAACAAGCGCCTCCAGTCCCTGGTCCGGGCCGGCGTCCTGACCTCGACACCGGGCGCCCGCGGCGGGTTCCGGCTGGCCAGGCCGCCCGAGCAGATCTCCCTGATGGATGTCGTGGCCGCCATCGAGGGCACCGACGACGTCTTCCGGTGCACCGAGATCCGCCGCCAGGGCCCCGGCTCCGGAGCGCCCGACCGGGACTTCCGCCGCCCCTGCGGCATCTCCACCGCGATGCGCAGGGCGGAGCTGGCCTGGCGCCGCGAACTGGCCAAGCAGACCGTCGCCGACCTCCTGGCCGGCGTCCCCGGACCGGCCGCGGAGCGCACCCGCCGCTGGTTCGCGACCGAGAGGACGAGCACCTGATGGACTCCCCGCAGACCCGGTCCGCGTCCCAGCCCGCCCCGCCGAGCCCGCCGGCCTTCCAGCAGCCGACACCTCGGCAACCGCCGGTGTCCCCGGCTTCGGCTCAGCCGGCATCCCCGGCCCCGGAAGCATCTCCGGCACCGGCTCCGGCGGCACCCACGGGCCGGGAGGCACCCACGGCTCCGGCGGCATCCCCGGGCCGGGAGGCACCCACGGCTCCGGAGGAAACCCCGACCCCGGCCCCGGCGGTATCCCCGGCGGACGGCGGGAAGCCGGCCGGCCGCCCCTCGGACGCCGCGCGGATGCGGGCCGAGCCGCTCGACCCGGCACGTACCGACGCCTACCTGCGGCGTATCGGGGCCGACCGGCCGGCGGTGCCCGACGCCGGAGCGCTGCACGACCTGCACCTGCGGCACCTGCGGACCGTCCCCTTCGAGAACCTCTCCGTCCATCTCGCCGAGGACGTGGCTCTGGAGTACAAGCCGCTGGTGGACAAGGTCGTCGGTGCCTGGCGCGGCGGCTTCTGCTACGAACTCAACGGCGCCTTCGCTGCTCTGCTCCGCGCCCTCGGCTACCGCGTCGAACTGCTCGCCGCCCGGGTCTTCGGCCCGGAAGGTCCCGGCATCCCGTACGACCACCTCGCGCTGCGCGTCCACACCGCTGACGGAGAGGGCGGGCCGTGGCTCGCCGACATCGGCTTCGGCAGGAACAGCCAGTACCCGCTGCGCCTGGACAGCCGCGAGCAGCAGCCCGACCCCGCCGGACTGTTCCGCATCGAGGAGACCGCCGACGGTGACCTCGACGTCCTGCGGGACGGCGTGCCCCAGTACCGGCTGGAACAGCGGCCGCGTGCCCTGGCCGACTTCGTGGCGGGCTGCTGGTACCACCGCACCTCGCCGGATTCGCCCTTCACCCGGTCACTGGTCTGCTCCCGGCTGACGGAGACCGGCCGCGTCACCCTCTCCGGCCGTACGCTCGTGATCACCGACGCCGACGGCGGCCGGGACGAGCGCGAACTGTCCGAAGCCGAGGTGCTCCCCGCCTACCGCACCCACTTCGGCATCACGCTGGGCCGGATACCGGAGCTGCGCGGCTGACGGCGGCCTGCTGACGCGTTCCTGCCGGGCAGGCCGCCGACACCTTCTTGACCGGCGGGCCGCCGACGTGCGCCTGTCCGGGGGCCGCTGACGCACTCCTGTCCGGCGGGCCGCTGACGTGCGCCTGTCCGGGGGCCGCTGAGGTGCGCCTGCCCGGCGGGCGGCTGACGGGTCACTCGGCCTCCAGCCAGCCCTCGTACTCGTCCGCCAAGGCGTCCAGCTTCGCCGGGTCGTGGATCCCCGTGGGATCTTCGACGACCACCAGCCATTGGGCGTCCTCGGCGTCGTCCTCGCCCGCCAGGGCGTCCCGGACGAGCTGGGGTTCCTCCGTGACGCCGAAGCGCTCGGCCAGCGCTTCGGCGACCTCCTCGGCGGAGTCGCGGTCGGGCAGCACCAGAACATGTCGTACATCGCTCACCCGGTCATTGTCCCGGTCGCCGTCCGGCAGCGCGGGCCGGGCGCCGGACACCGCTGTCGGTGGGGCGTGGGATGCTGGAGCGCGATGGCCAGGAAAGCAGCAAACGACGACCCGCTCACCCCGCTCACCCTCGCCGTGGGCCAGGAGGATCTGCTCCTGGACCGCGCCGTGCAGCAGGTGGTGGCCGCGGCCCGCGCCGCCGACGCGGACACCGATGTGCGCGACCTCGCGCCCGACCAGCTCCAGCCGGGCACGCTCGCCGAGCTGACCAGCCCCTCGCTGTTCGCCGAGCGCAAGGTCGTGGTGGTCCGCAATTCCCAGGATTTGTCCGCCGACTCGGTCAAGGACGTCAAGAAGTACCTCGGTTCCCCGGCCGAGGAGATCACCCTCGTGCTGCTGCACGCCGGCGGCGCCAAGGGCAAGGGCCTGCTGGACGCCGCCCGCAAGGCCGGAGCGCGGGAGGTCGCCTGCGCCAAGATGACCAAGCCCGCCGACCGCCTCGCCTTCGTGCGCGGCGAGTTCCGTACGGCGGGCCGGTCCGCCACCCCGGAGGCGTGCCAGGCGCTGGTGGACGCGATCGGCAGTGATCTGCGCGAACTGGCCTCCGCCTGTTCGCAGCTGGTCGCCGACATCGAGGGCACCATCGACGACGCCATCGTGGCCCGCTACTACCGCGGCCGTGCCGAGGCGTCCAGCTTCACCGTCGCGGACCGTGCCGTGGAGGGCCGGGCCGCCGAGGCGCTGGAGGCGCTGCGCTGGGCCATGTCGACGGGTGTCGCTCCCGTCATGATCAACAGCGCGCTCGCCCAGGGCGTCCGCGCCATCGGCAAGCTGGCCTCCGCCCCGCGCGGCGCCCGCCCCGGCGACCTCGCCCGCGAGCTGGGCATGCCCCCCTGGAAGATCGACCGAGTGCGGCAGCAGATGCGCGGCTGGTCGGCGGACGGCGTGGCGACGGCGCTGCGTGCGGTGGCCGAGGCCGACGCCGGCGTCAAGGGCGGCGGTGACGACCCCGAGTACGCACTGGAGAAGGCCGTCGTCACCATCGCCCGCGCGGCCCGCTCCCGCTGACCGCCGGAGGAGCCACCGGAGCAGGGCCGGGAGCAGGGGCCCGGCCTCAGCTCCGCAGTTTCCGGAGCGTCTCCGCCGCGCTCGCCTTGAGCAGCCCCGTGACCTGCTCGGTCGTCGGCGGCTTCGCCGAGCTGCTGCGGGAGGTGTAGCTCGACCAGGTGAGCTGATAGGTCGCCCAGCCGTCGCGGACCCCGAGGATCACGTACGAGCCGCTGCTGTTGTCGGACCGGCTGACGAGATACGCCTCGTCCCCGATGCCCGGTACCGGGGTGACCTGGTACGAGACCGAGCTGCGCTGGCTCCCGTACGCGCGGTAGCTGTCCGCGAACTCGGCCGACGGGTCGGTCTTCCTGTGCAGGGTGGCGCTGCTGTAGATCCAGGTCGAGGAGTAGTCGTTGCTGTCCGCGCCGGACGGCTTCAGCTCGGCGTTGCACCACATCGAGTCCATCGCGCCCTGCTGGACGCCGCTGTACTGCGGATTCTGCGTGCTGCTGCCGGAGGAGCCCGAGGACGAGGTGCTCCCGGCCGGTTTGATCTTGTAGTTCGCGCTCTCGAACGGCGTGAACGCGGTGCGGTTGCACAGGTCGGACGTGTACGAGTAGCCCGCCAGGTCGGGATTGGGCCGCGCGTCCCCGAAGGCACCGACGGCGAAGAGGATCGCCCCGCCCATCGCCGACGCGGCGACCGCCCCGCCGAGCGCCCACAGCCAGTGCTGGACACCTCCGCCGCCGGTACCGCCCGCGCCGGGCCCGGGTTCGGGCCCTTGGGCGTACGGATTGTGCTGCGGCATCCCGGGCCCGTACGGCCCTGGTCCTACCCCTGGTGCCGGGCCCGCTCCTGCCTCTGGCCCGGGTCCCATCCCTCCCTGCCCCGGCCCCAGCCCCGGCTGAGAGGGAACGGACGACTGTGGCTGCGCGTAGGGATGATGCTGGTCCCCCGGAATCGACATGCGCGGCAGCGTAGCGGAACGGAACCGGCCGCATGGCCGTAATCGTGACCTGGACCACATCCGCCCCGCGGCCGCCCCGCATCCGCCCCGCGGCCGCCCCGCATCCGCCCCGCGGCCGTCCCGCACCCACTCCGCGCCCGCCCCGCACCCACCTCGTGCCCGCCCTGCACCCGCCCCGCACTCACTCCGCGCACGCCCCGCACCCACCCCCGCGCCCGCTCCGCCCCACGACAAAGGACCCCGCACCGCCCTGGGGAAGGGCGACCGCGAGGTCCTTCGTCTCAAGCTGTGTGTGCGCCGCACCCGCGTGGCGAACGCAGGCCGTGTGCGGCGCGGTGGTGCACCGGAAGGAGCGGAGAGAGGGGCCGCTGGGCCCTTACCGGCAGTGGTGAAGCGTCGAGAACAGGTCAGGCCTGGAGGGCCGCGACCTTCTTGGCCAGCGCCGACTTCTTGTTGGCGGCGGCGTTCTTGTGGATGACACCCTTGCTGACGGCCTTGTCCAGCTTCTTGGCGGCCTCGGCCTGGGCGGTGGCGGCCTTCTGCAGGTCACCGGCCTCCACGGCCTCACGGGTGCGACGGATCGCGGTACGCAGCGAGGACTTGACAGCCTTGTTGCGCTGACGAGCCTTCTCGTTGGTCTTGATCCGCTTCATCTGGGACTTGATGTTCGCCACGAAAGAGCCTTTTCAGGTTCGTTGGAATTTCGTATTGCGCCTCGTACGAGAGAGGGCACAAAGCGCAGTGGACCAGGCTACCAGCAGCTTCCGCGGCCTCCCAAACCGGACCAGGACCGCCGCGCATGGGACCATGGGGGGACGAAAAACAACCGAGTCCCGCCTACCCGCGTTCTCTGAATGGACCCTGCGTGCCCGCGACCCCTACGAACGTGCCGGAGCCGAGCCGTACCGACCCGGCTCTCATCCGTAACTTTTGCATCATCGCGCACATCGACCACGGCAAGTCCACGCTTGCCGACCGGATGCTCCAGCTGACCGGCGTCGTCGAGCAGCGGCAGATGCGCGCGCAGTATCTCGACCGCATGGACATCGAGCGCGAGCGCGGCATCACGATCAAGTCCCAGGCGGTCCGGCTGCCCTGGGCCCGCACCGACGAGGACAGTGGCGCGACCCACATCCTCAACATGATCGACACCCCGGGCCACGTGGACTTCACGTACGAGGTCTCGCGCTCCCTCGCCGCGTGCGAGGGCTGCATCCTCCTGGTGGACGCCGCCCAGGGCATCGAGGCGCAGACCCTCGCCAACCTGTACCTGGCGATGGAGCACGACCTCCAGATCATTCCGGTGCTGAACAAGATCGACCTGCCGGCCGCGCAGCCCGAGAAGTTCGCCAAGGAGCTGGCCAACCTCGTCGGCTGCGAGCCCGAGGACGTGCTGAAGGTCTCCGCGAAGACCGGTGAGGGCGTCGCCGAGCTGCTCGACAAGGTCGTCCGTGACGTGCCGGCCCCGGTCGGCGTCAAGGACGCGCCCGCCCGCGCGATGATCTTCGACTCGGTCTACGACGCGTACCGCGGCGTCGTGACGTACGTGAAGGTCGTCGACGGCACGCTCAGCAAGCGCGAGCGCATCAGGATGATGTCCACCGGCGCCGCCCACGAGCTGCTGGAGATCGGCACGAACTCGCCCGAGATGACGGCCGCCGACGGCCTGTCCGTGGGCGAGGTCGGTTACCTGATCACTGGTGTGAAGGACGTCCGCCAGTCCAAGGTCGGCGACACGATCACCCAGCTCAGCAAGGGTGCCGAGCAGCCGCTGGGCGGCTACAAGGACCCCAAGCCGATGGTCTTCTCCGGCCTGTACCCGCTCGACGGCTCCGACTACCCGGAGCTGCGCGACGCCCTGGACAAGCTCCAGCTCAACGACGCCGCGCTGGTCTACGAGCCGGAGACCTCCGCGGCCCTCGGCTTCGGCTTCCGCGTCGGCTTCCTGGGCCTGCTGCACCTGGAGGTCATCCGCGAGCGCCTGGAGCGCGAGTTCGGCCTCGACCTGATCGCCACCGCCCCCAACGTGGTCTACCGCGTGGACATGGAGGACGGCGCCGAGCACGAGGTCACCAACCCCAGCGAGTTCCCGACCGGCAAGATCGACAAGGTGCACGAGCCGGTCGTACGGGCCACGATCCTGGCGCCCAGCGAGTTCATCGGCGCGATCATGGAGCTGTGCCAGAACCGCCGCGGCAACCTGCTCGGCATGGACTACCTCTCCGAGGACCGGGTCGAGATCCGCTACACCCTCCCGCTCGCCGAGGTCGTCTTCGACTTCTTCGACCAGCTCAAGTCCAAGACCCGCGGCTACGCCTCGCTGGACTACGAGCCCACCGGCGAGCAGGCCGCCGACCTGGTCAAGGTCGACATCCTGCTGCACGGTGACAAGGTCGACGCGTTCTCCGCGATCTGCCACAAGGACAAGGCGTACGCGTACGGCGTACGGCTGGTCGCCAAGCTGCGCGAGCTGATCCCGCGGCAGAGCTTCGAGGTGCCGATCCAGGCCGCCATCGGCAGCCGGGTCATCGCCCGTGAGACGGTCCGCGCGATCCGCAAGGACGTGCTCGCCAAGTGCTACGGCGGTGACATCTCCCGTAAGCGGAAGCTGCTGGAGAAGCAGAAGGAAGGCAAGAAGCGGATGAAGATGGTCGGCAGCGTGGAGGTCCCTCAGGAGGCCTTCATCGCCGTGCTGTCCTCCGACTCCGACGGCGACTCCAAGGGCAAGAAGTAGCCGCGTAGGCGGGTGGCCCGGGCCCACGGCCCGGCGCGCCCGCCGCCCGGCCGCCCCGCAGCCCCTCCGTTCAGCCCCCGGCCGCTTCCGGCCGGGGGCTGAGTGCTGTCGCGGAACGGGCGTCCGGTCCGTACGGCATCCGGGCGGTCGGCGGGGAAAACGGCGGCCAGGCGGTTTCCGGGACGTGCCGGACGCCGTTGTGGTGGGTGGCAGCGGATCCGGGCGGCCCAGGGCGTCCGGGCGGCATGAGTGCCGTGCTCCCGAGGAGGCCGCGCCGGAAAGGGACAGGAATGAAGTACACCAAGGCCGCCGCGCTGCTGGCCGGGGCCGCGCTGTCCGTGGGCGTCGCCGCGCCCGCCTTCGCCGACCAGACGGGGGCGGACAAGTTCAAGAGCGGTGTCAGCGGGACGGTCGGCGGTGCGCAGCGGGCCGTCACCCACGTCGGTGACGGCCTGAAGAAGGTCAACGGCACGCTGCGGGGTGACGAGAAGCTCGGCCACATGGTCGGCGACTCGGCCTCGTCGAACGCGCCCAGCGCCGACGGTATCGGCATCCAGGCCGCTTCGCTCCGCCGCTGATCAGCCGTCTGCCGCCCGCGCGCCCCGCGTCCGTGGTCCGCGTCCGCAGCTCGCGTTCGTGGTCCGCGCCCGCCGCCCGGCGAAGGCCTGTCCGGAACGCTCCGCCCCTGACGGTCCGCCTCTCGGCCTTCGCTGGTGTCGGTTCGGCTCCTGGCCTTCGCTGGTGTCGGTTCGGCTCCTGGCCTTCGCCGGTGTCGGTCCGCCTCCCGGCCTCCGCCAGTGCCGGACCGGCTCCCGGCCTTCGCCGGTGCGGGTCCGGCTCCTGGCCTTCGCCGGTGCGGGCCCGCCTCCCGGCCTCCGCCGGTGCCGGACCGGCTCCCGGCCTCCGCCGACCGCTCCCCACCCCCACCCCCACCCCCGCCCGGCGCGCGGGCGACGGCGCACCTCCACGTCACACGATCGGCTGACGCCGGGCCGCGCGAACGGCGTATGCCACGTCACAACCGGCGGGCCGCGCGAGCCCGATGACCTCGCTCACACGGCGGTCCGCCTCCCGTCCGTACCGGTGGGCGCCCTCGCGCGTACCGGTCGGCCGCACCGTCCGCGCCGCAAGCGGCGGACATCAGAGCTGGTCAGGGGCGTATACCTCCGCCGCGGCAGCCCGCCGCGGACCCGCCACACACTCGGTCCGGCCGAAACGTGTACCGGACACCCACCGCGTTGGTCCCCTCCTGAACCAGTCCGCCGCAGCCCCTTACGCCATGGCGCGACGCGCTCTAGTCTGATCACTGCTCGAAGGTTACTCGCGAGTCACCAGCAACGTAGCGGGCCCCGGAGGATGCCGTGACGGACACCCAGACGCTGATCGAGAACCGGCCACCTTCCGTGGCGACCCTCTTCCTGGAGCGTGTCGCGGCAACCCCCGACCACGAGGCGTACCGCTATCCGGTGCCGTCCGCCGCGGGCCGGGGGCCCGACGACTGGAAGGTGCTGAGCTGGGCCGAGGCCGCCCAGCGGGTGTACGCGGTGGCCGCCGGCCTGATCTCGCTGGGCGTCCGGGCCGAGGAGCGGGTGGCACTCGCCGCCAGTACCCGCGTCGAGTGGATCCTCACCGACCTCGGCGTGCTGTGTTCCGGCGCGGCCACCACCACCGTCTACCCCAGCACCAACGCGGACGAGTCGGCGTACATCCTCGCCGACTCCGGCAGCCGGGTGCTGATCGCCGAAGACGCGGGGCAGCTCGCCAAGGCCCGCGAGAAGCGCGCCGACCTGCCGGAACTGGCCCATGTCGTGGTGATCGAGGAAGCCGACGCCCAGTCCGCCGAGGGCGACCCGGAGGACTGGGTGCTCTCCCTAGCCGAGCTGGAGCGGCGCGGCGCCGCCCACCTGGAGAAGAACCCGGACTGCGTACGGGAGCAGATCGCGGCGCTGCGCGCGGACCAGCTCGCGACCCTGATCTACACCTCGGGCACCACCGGCCGCCCCAAGGGCGTACGGCTGCCGCACGACTGCTGGTCGTACATGGCGCGGGCGATCCAGGCCACCGGCCTGGTCACCGAGGACGACGTGCAGTACCTCTGGCTGCCGCTGGCGCACGTCTTCGGGAAGGTGCTGACCGCGGGACAGATCTCCGTCGGGCACGTGATCGCGGTGGACGGCCGGGTGGACAAGATCATCGAGAATCTGCCGGTGGTGCAGCCCACCTACATGGCCGCGGTGCCGCGGATCTTCGAGAAGGTCTACAACGGCGTGGTGTCCAAGGCCCGGGAGGGCGGCGCCGCCAAGTACAAGATCTTCCAGTGGGCGGCAGGCGTGGCACGGGAGTACGCCAAGGCCTCGCAGGAGAACTTCCGCCGCACCGGCAACGCCTCCGTCCCCTTCGCCCTCGGCGCCAAGCACAAGATCGCCGACGCGCTCGTCTACGCCAAGCTGCGCGAAGCCTTCGGCGGCCGGCTGCGCGCCGCGGTCTCCGGCTCCGCGGCCCTCGCCCCCGAGATCGGCTACTTCTTCGCCGGCGCCGGCATCCACATCCTGGAGGGGTACGGACTCACCGAGTCCAGCGCGGCCAGCTTCGTGAACCCCGGTGAGGCGTACCGCACCGGCACGGTCGGCAAGCCGCTGCCCGGCACGGAGGTGCGGATCGCCGAGGACGGCGAGGTGCTGCTGCGCGGGCCCGGCATCATGGAGGGCTACCACGGGCTGCCGGAGAAGACGGCCGAGGTGCTGGAGTCGGACGGCTGGTTCCACACCGGCGACATCGGCGAGCTGTCCCCGGACGGCTATCTGCGGATCACCGACCGCAAGAAGGACCTGATCAAGACCTCCGGCGGCAAGTACATCGCGCCGGCCGAGGTCGAGGGGCAGTTCAAGGCGGCCTGCCCGTTCGTCTCCAACGTGCTGGTGCACGGCGCGAACCGGAACTTCTGCACCGCGCTGATCGCCCTCGACGAGCCCACGATCATGGGTTGGGCCGCCGAGCACGGCCTCAAGGGCAGGCCGTACGCCGAGGTCGTGGGCGCGGCGCAGACCCGCGAGCTGATCGAGGGCTACGTCGAGCGGGTCAACGAGGGGCTCCAGCGCTGGCAGCAGATCCGCAAGTTCCGGCTGCTGCCGCGGGACCTGGACATCGAGCACGGCGAGGTGACGCCCAGCCTCAAGGTCAAGCGGCCGGTGGTGGAACGGGCCTTCAAGGACCTGCTGGAGGAGATGTACGAGGGCGCCCGCGAGGCGTGACGGCCGCGCCCGAGGGGACAAGCGTCGGCCCTCGGTGCGGCATGGCGGCAGGCCCCCGACGGCGGCGGCCGCGCCGACTCCGGGCGGTACGAACACCGGTACCCACCGGTGCCCGTACCGCTTGGAGTCCGTACGAACGCCAGGTCCCGAGTCCCGAACCCTGCCCTGGAAGCCCTGAGCCCCGAACCGCCCGCCTCCTCGACCCGCCCGCCTCCTCGACCCGCCCGGCCTCCTCGACCCGCCCGGCCTCCCGCCCGCTACTGCCCCCGCCGCAGCGCCCGCACCGATTCGCCCATCCGCGCCACGCTCTCGCTCAGCTCACGTTCACCGGGGACGGAACTGCCGGAGAGATGACGCTCGATCTCGGAGATACGGTCCGCCAACTCGCCCATCCGGGCGTGGTCCTGCTTTATGAGTCGTCGCAACTGCCGGTTCTTGCGGTGCAGGTCGAGAAAGACGTTCACCTTGGCGCGGAGCACCCATGGATCGAAGGGTTTGGTGAGGTAGTCGGCGGCGCCCGTCGAATAGCCGCGGAAGGCGAATCCGGAGTCGCTGTCCGTCCCGGTCAGAAAGATGATCGGGATGTCCTTCGTCTGGTCGAGACGTTTGATGTTGGAGGCGGTCTCGAATCCGTCCATGCCGGGCATGAGGATGTCCAGCAGGACGACCGCGAATTCCTGCCGGAGCAGTGCCTTCATGGCTTCCTCGCCGGACCGGGCCCGGACCAGCGGCTCGCCGAGCGAGCCCAGGACCGCTTCGAGCGCGGCGAGGTTGTCCTCCATGTCGTCGACGAGAAGGATGCCCGCCCGGTCGTCGGTTCCGGCGCCGGCGCCGGTGTCGGGTGCATGGGTCATGATGGGCCTTCGGTGCCTTGGGACCTCGGAGAGGTCGCGTCGGGGTCGTGCTTGCCTGATTCACCGCCCGGGGCCGGGGTGCCGGAGCCGTGCCGGGACAGCAGATCGACGGCCACCGCCAGCAGGCGGTCCACGTCGACGGGTTTCGGGACGTATTCGTTGGCTCCGCTCTCCAGGGATTTCTCACGGTCGCCGGGCATCGCTTTCGCAGTGAGCACGATGACGGGCAGCTCCGCGAAGCGTGGCGTACGCCGGATCGCGCGAATGGTTTCGTAACCGTCCATCTCCGGCATCATGATGTCCATCAGGACCAGGTTGACACCGGGATTCTTCTCCAGCATCTCGATGCCCTCCCGGCCGTGTTCGGCGTAGAGGACCCGCATGCCGACCCGGCTCAGCACATTCGTGAGCGCGAAGACATTGCGGATGTCGTCGTCGACGACCAGCACCTGGCAGCCGGACAGCAGCGGGCCCGAGGGCCCGGTCACCCAGTCCTCCAGCCGGGTGGTGGTCGGCCACGGCGTCTCGTCGCGCGGGGCGGGCGGCCCCGAGCGCGGATGGTGCCGCGGCGTCTTCGCCAGTTGCAGCGCACCGTCGGCGCGCTGTTCACCGCTGTCCAGGCCGTCCAGCGGCTCGGCGTAGCCGGGGCAGTCGACGGGGACGTGCAGGGTGAAGACGCTGCCGACGCCGGGGCGGCTGCTCGCGGTGATCCGGCCGCCGAGCAGCCCCGCGATCTCCCGGCTGATCGACAGGCCCAGGCCCGTACCGCCGTACTTGCGGTTGGTGGTGCCGTCCGCCTGCTGGAACGCCTCGAAGATGACCGGCAGCTTCTCCGGCGCGATACCGATGCCGGTGTCCGTGACGGTGAAGGCGACGGTGCCGTCCCCGGAGCGGTCCACCCGTAGGTCGATCTTGCCGGCGGCGGTGAACTTCACCGCGTTGGACAGCAGGTTGCGCAACACCTGCTGGAGGCGCTGTTCGTCGGAGAACAGCTCCTTGGGCACGTTCTCGCTCACCGACACCTCGAAGGCCAGCCCCCGGTCGAGGGTCATCGGCCGGAACGTGTCGTGGACGTAGTTGAGCAGTTTGATCAGCGGCAGCCGCTTGGGCCGTACGTCCATCCGGCCCGCCTCGATCTTCGACAGGTCGAGGATGTCGTTGATGAGCTGGAGCAGGTCGGACCCGGACCGGTGGATGGTGATCGCGAACTGCACCTCCTGCTCGTTCAGGTGCCCGTCCGGGTTGTCGGCGAGCAGCCGGGCGAGGATGAGCAGCGAGTTCAGCGGGTTGCGCAGCTCGTGCGACATGTTCGCCAGGAACTCGGACTTGTACTGGGACGAGCTGGCCAGCAGCGCCGCCTTCTCCTCCAGTTCCTCGTTCGACCGCTGGAGCTCCGCCTGCCGCCGCTGGAGCTCGTCGGTACGTTCCTGGAGCTGGCGGGCCAGCCGCTGCGACTCGCCGAGCAGGGATTCGGTACGGGAGTTGGCGACGATGGTGTTGATGGCCACACCGATGGTGTTCACGAACTGGTCGAAGAAGGCCAGGTGCACGTCGGAGAAGCGGGAGAAGGACGCCAGCTCGATGACGCCCAGCGTCTGGTCCTCGAACAGCACCGGGATGATGACGACGGTCGCCGGGTTGGCCTCGCCCAGCCCCGAATTGATCTTGATGTAGTCCGGCGGGGCGTCCTCCACCAGGATGCGCTTCTTCTCCAGGGCCGCCTGGCGCACCAGGCCGTGATCCATGGAGCCCGGCGTGTCGATCGTGGTGTCCAGGGACGAGCCGTACCCGGCGATGAAGGCCATCTGGAGGTCGTCGCGGTCGGTGTCGGCCAGGAAGAAGGCGCCGTACTGGGCGTTCACCAGCGGCGTCAGCTCCCGCAGGATCAGGTCGGCGACCTCCATCAGGTCCCGGTGGCCCTGCATCAGCCCCGCCAGCCGCGCGAGGTTCGACTCCAGCCAGTCCTTGGCGCGGGTGGTCTCGCGGAGATTGGAGACCATCAGGTTGATGTTGTCGCGCAGCTCCGCGACCTCGCCCTGGGTCTCCACGGTCACGTTACGGGTCATGTCGCCGGCCGCCACCGCCGAGGCCACCTCGGCGATGGCCCGTACCTGGGTGGTGAGGTTCGACGCCAGTTCGTTGACGTTCGTCGTCAGCCGCTTCCAGGTGCCGTACACGCCTTCGACCCGGGCCTGGCCGCCCAGCTGCCCCTCGCTGCCCACCTCGCGGGCGACCCGGGTGACTTCGGACGCGAACGACGACAGGGTGTCGACCATCGTGTTGAGCGTGGTCTTCAGCTCCAGGATCTCGCCGCGCGCGTCCACGTCGATCTTCTTCGACAGGTCGCCCTGGGCGACCGCGGTGGCCACCAGCGCGATGTTGCGCACCTGCGTGGTCAGGTTGGACGCCATGAAGTTGACGTTGTCCGTCAGGTCCTTCCACACCCCGGACGCGCCCCGGACCTGCGCCCGGCCGCCCAGGTTGCCTTCGGTGCCGACCTCCCGCGCCACCCGTGTGACCTCGTCGGCGAACGCCCGCAGCTGCTCCACCATCGAGTTGACGGTGTCCTTCAGCTCCAGGATCTCGCCGCGCGCGTCGACCGTGATCTTCTTCGACAGGTCGCCGTCGGCCACCGCCGTGGTCACCTGTGCGATGTTGCGCACCTGGGAGGTGAGGTTGGACGCCATGAAGTTGACGTTGTCCGTCAGGTCCTTCCAGACGCCCGAGGCACCGCGCACCTGCGCCTGACCGCCGAGATTGCCTTCGGTGCCGACCTCGCGGGCGACGCGGGTGACCTCGTCGGCGAAGGCGGAGAGCTGGTCGACCATCGTGTTGATCGTCGACTTCACCTCCAGGATCTCGCCCTTCGCCTCGACCGTGATCTTCCGGCCCAGGTCGCCCTCCGCGACCGCCGTCGCCACCAGGGCGATGTTGCGGACCTGGGAGGTGAGGTTGTCGGCCATGAAGTTGACGTTGTCGGTGAGGTCCTTCCAGACGCCCGACACGCCGCGTACGTGTGCCCGGCCGCCGAGCCGCCCTTCGGTGCCGACCTCGCGGGCGACGCGGGTGACCTCGTCGGCGAAGGCGGAGAGCTGGTCGACCATCGTGTTGACGGTCAGCTTCAGCTGGAGGATCTCGCCGCGCGCGTCCACGGTGATCTTCTGGCTGAGGTCGCCGTTGGCCACCGCCGTGGTCACCTGGGCGATGTTGCGTACCTGGCTGGTCAGGTTGGACGCCATGAAGTTGACGTTGTCGGTGAGGTCCTTCCAGACGCCCGACACGCCCCGTACCTGCGCCCGGCCGCCCAGCTGCCCTTCGGTGCCGACCTCGCGGGCGACGCGGGTGACCTCGTCGGCGAAGGCGGAGAGCTGGTCGACCATCGTGTTGACGGTCAGCTTCAGCTCCAGCAGCTCGCCCGCCGCCTCGACCGTCACCTGCCGGGTCAGGTCGCCGCGCGCCACCGCCGTCGTCACCAGCGCGATGTCCCGCACCTGGGCGGTCAGCCTGGCCGCCATCGTGTTGACCGCCTCGGTCACGTCACGCCAGCTCCCGGACAGCCCCGCCACCTTCGCCCGCCCGCCGAGCCGGCCCTCCGTGCCGGACTCGCGGGCCACCCGGGTCACCTCGCCGGTGAACAGCGACAGCTGGTCGACCATGCGGTTCACCGCCCGGCCCAGCCGCCGGCGGTCGCCGCGCAGCGGGCGGTTGCCGTCGTGCAGGTCCACCCGGAGGGTCAGGTCGCCGCCCGCCACCGCGTCCAGCACCTGGGTCGCCTGGGTGGTCGGGATGACCAGGGCGTCGATGATGGCGTTGGCGGCCTGTACGGAGGTGGCCCAGGTGCCGGGACCCGGGCTGGCGGACATCCGTTCGTCCAGCCGGCCCTGGCGCACGACCTCCGACCGCAGGCGTAACAACTCGTCGGACAGGTGCTGGTTGCGGGAAGCTATCTGGTTGAAGACCGCGGACAGTTCGGCCAGCAGCCCCTCCTGGGCCACCGGCAGCCGCGTACGGAAGTCGCCGGCCGCCATCGACGTCAGCGCGGTCAGCAGCGGTCTGAGATCGGCGGCACGCACGACGTCACCACCGGGATCGAGGGACACTCGGGGCACTGCCGAATCGACCGCCATGTCTCCCCACTTCAGTAACTCGGTGCTTATGGGTGCGCTCAGTCTGTCACTCTGGGAGTGGCGTATTCGGCGCTATTGCGGAACTGCTCGGGAGTTGCTCAATGAGGACGACAACTTCGTCAGACAGGGACGCCCCGGCCCGGGGCGCCGCGGTGGCCCGGGCGGCGGTCCGCCCCGGCCGCGGCGGCCCCGGCAGGGCGGCTCCCGGCGGGCCTCGCGAGAAGTTCACCGACGCACGTCCCGAAGGAGGCAGGCCGGTGGATTCCCGCACGGAGGCGGACACGGACCCAGCCATGGAGGTGGCCGGCGCGACGGACGCGGCCGTGGGGGAGGGGGTGGCGGAGGCGACGGATCCGGCCACCGGGGTGAAGGAGGCTGAGGTGACGGATGCGGCCATGGGGCCGGGTGCGGGTGAGAGGGACGGTGAGACGGGTGGGGCGGCGGAGACTCCGGGGGCTCCGGGGGCTCCGGAGGTGACGGAGGCGGCTGCCGATCCGGCCGGAGCGGCCCCCGCCGGAGCGCCTCCTGCCGGGTCCGTGTCCACCGGGTCCGTGTCCACCGGATCCGTGTCCACCGGGTCCGTACCCGCGGAAGCCGCCCCCGTGGAGACTCCCGCGGCCCCGTCCTCCAGACCGGCTCCCGGGCCCGACGCCGGGTCCGGAACCGAAGGGCGGGACAGCGTCCGCCGGTCGAGTCTGCCCGGCAATCCGCGTGCGGCCGCGGCAGCGCGCCAGTTCGTACGGGCCGTCCTGGCCGACTGGGTGACCCGGCCGCTGCCCGGCGCGGACGCCATCGGTGACCGCCTCGCCGACGAGGCGGTCCTGCTGGTCAGCGAGCTGGTCACGAACGTCGTGGTGCACGCGGGCACCACCGTGGAACTGCTGTGCCGCCTGGAGACGGAGCCGGACGCGGGCACGGAGGCAGGAACGGACGCGAGTACGGGCGCGAGCGCCGACGTGGACGCGGGCGCGGGCGCCGACGCGGATTCGGATGCCGCTGACGCAGACACGGACACGGACAAAGCCCCGAACCCGAACCCGAACCCGGACCCGGACATGGACCCGAACCCGGACGCGGGCCCGGCACCGGACCCGAACCACCCCCGCACCGCAGTCGTCATCGAGGTCTCCGACCACCACCCCGCCCGCGCCGTACGGGCGCGCCAGTCGGCCTCCGCGAACGAGAGCCGGGGCCATGGCCTGCAACTGGTCGGCGCCGTCGCCGAGTCCTGGGGCATCACGTACCGGCGCGACCTGAAGACCGTGTGGTTCCGGCTCCAGGCCGGTCCGCGGCACCACGCCTACGGGCCGCCGGCCCGGTTCTCCCACCACGACCTGGAGCTGCAGCGCGGCCTGCGCGCCGCCGAACTGCTCGCCCCCGCGCCCGTCCGCCGCTCCCCGGCGCGGCGGACCGAAGCCGACTGGATCAACCACGGCGCCCTGTCCTTCCTCGCGGAGGCGTCCGACCTGCTGTCCGGGCAGCTCGACGAGGAGCAGGTGGCGCTGCTCGCCGCCCAGTTGGTCGTACCGCGCCTCGCCGACTGGTGCGCGGTCTGGCTGCACAGCGGCGGCCGGGAAGGCACGGGCGAGGCGCCGCGGCTCGCCCGCGTCTGGCATTCCAGCGAGAGCCGTATCGACGCCCTGCGCATGGCTCTGGAGAAGGAGCCGCCGGTGATGCCGGTCCCCGGCCCGCAGCGGGAGGGCGCCGGGGCCGCCGTGCCGTGGCCCTGGCCGCAGGAGCCGAGCGGGTACGGGCCCGGGGGCGCCGCGCTGGCCTGCCGGCTGGTGGCGGGCGGCCGCGACCACGGCACGCTGCTGATCGGGCGGGCCGGGCTGATGCGCTTCCCCGACGAGGTCGTGGGCCTCATGGAGGACCTGACCCGCCGGGTCGCGCGGGCCCTGGCCACGGCCCGCGCGTACCGGAACCAGGAACGGATCAGCCAGGTGCTCCAGCGCCGTCTACTCCCCAGGGGCCGGCCCGCCGTTCCCGGCCTGGAGTCCTCCGTGGTGTACGAGCCGCGTGAGGGCGCCTGGGCGGGCGGTGACTTCTGGGACCTGTTCTACGCCGGGAACGGCCGCTGGTGCTTCGCCCTCGGCGACGTGTGCGGCAACGGCCCGGAAGCCGCGGCGGTCACCGGCCTCGCCCGCCCCGTCCTGCGGCTGCTGGCCCGCGACGGCTTCGGTGTCGGTGAGGTGCTGGACCGGCTCAACAAGACCATGGCGCGCGAGGCCGCGGACTCGGTGGCCGCCGTCACGGCGGCGGTCGCCGCCGCGGGCAGCGGCCTGGAGCCCTCCGTCGAACTGCGCGCCGAGGGCGAGCAGACCCGCTTCCTCTCCCTCCTGTACGGCGAGATCGAGCCGCACGCCGACGGCACGGCGGGCGCCCGCTGCACCCTGGCCAGCGCCGGTCACCCGCTGCCGCTGGTCCTCGGCACGGACGGCGCGGTACGGATCGCCGCCGCGCCGCAGATGCTGGTCGGAGTGGTGGAGGACACATCGTACGAGTCCGAGTCCTTCGAGCTGGCCCCCGGCGAGACGCTGCTGTGCGTCACGGACGGGGTGACGGAGCGGCGCTCGGGCCACCGTCAGTTCGACGACGATGACGGCCTGGCCCACCACTTCGCCGCCTGCACCGGCCTGGGGGCCACCGCGGTCGCCGAACACATCCGGCGGGCGGTGCACGCGTTCGCGGACACGCCGCCGGACGACGACCTGGCGCTGCTGGTGCTTCAGGCGACCGGGCAGCGGTAGCGGCCGGGGCGGGCGGAGGCGGCCGGGCGGAGGCAGCGGCCGGGGCGGGCGGAGGCGGCCGGGTGGCACCCTGTCCCGGCCGCCCGCAGCCGCTCCCCTCCCGATGCCGGACAATGGAACACATGCCTTCCGCACTCCCCGACGGTGAGCCCATGCCCGAAGACGGGTCGCTGCCCGGTCACGCCCTGACGGGGGCGGCCGCCCGGCCGCTCGGGTTCTACCTGCACGTGCCGTACTGCGCGACGCGCTGCGGCTACTGCGACTTCAACACGTACACGGCCACCGAGCTGCGCGGCTCGGGCGGCGCGCTCGCCTCGCGGGAGAACTACGCGGAGACCGTCGCCGAGGAGATCCGGCTCGCCCGCAAGGTGCTCGGCGACGATCCCCGGCCGGTCGAGACGGTCTTCGTCGGCGGCGGCACGCCGACCCTGCTCCCGGCCGCCGACCTGGGACGGATGCTCGCCGCGATCCGCGACGAGTTCGGACTGGCGGACGGCGCCGAGGTCACCACCGAGGCCAACCCGGAATCCGTCGACCCGCGCTACCTCGCCGAACTGCGGGAGGCCGGCTTCAACCGGGTCTCCTTCGGCATGCAGAGCGCCCGGCAGCACGTCCTGAAGATCCTGGACCGTACGCACACCCCGGGCCGCCCGGAAGCCTGCGTCGCCGAGGCGCGCGCGGCGGGCTTCGACCACGTCAACCTGGACCTGATCTACGGGACGCCCGGCGAGTCCGACGACGACTGGCGGGCCACGCTGGACGCGGCGCTCGGCGCGGCGCCCGACCACGTCTCCGCGTACGCGCTGATCGTCGAGGAGGGCACCCAGCTGGCCCGCCGGATCCGGCGCGGCGAGGTGCCGATGACCGACGACGACGTGCACGCCGACCGCTACCTGATCACCGAGGAGGCGCTGTCCGCGGCCGGCTTCCAGTGGTACGAGGTCTCCAACTGGGCCACGACGGAGGCGGCCCGCTGCCGCCACAACGAGCTGTACTGGACCGGCGCGGACTGGTGGGGCGCGGGCCCCGGCGCGCACAGCCACGTGGGCGGCGTCCGCTGGTGGAACGTGAAGCACCCCGGCGCGTACGCACAGGCACTCGGCGAGGGCCGGTCGCCCGGCGCGGGCCGCGAACTCCTCTCCGACGAGGACCGCCGCGTCGAACGCATCCTCCTCGAACTCCGCCTCGCGGCCGGCTGCCCCCTCGGCCTCCTCGCCCCGGCGGGCGCGAAGGCCGCCGCCCGCGCCCTGTCCGACGGCCTCCTGCAACCCGGCCCGTACGAGCAGGGCCGCGCCGTCCTGACCCTGCGGGGGCGGCTGCTGGCGGACGCGGTGGTGCGGGATTTGGTGGACTGATCACTCGGCCGGGTGAAGGGCGGGCGTAGTCGCGGCCGGCCCTCCGGCGCGTCCCTAGGCTGCGATCGATGCACGTGAGGGGGGGCGGAGGGGGCACAGGGATGAGCGACGTGGGCGGTCGGCCGATCGCCGACGTGGCCGGGTTCTTCCGGCGGCTGGACGTTCCGGAGGGGAGCAGAAAGGAACTCCTCTGGGGCGAGATCCTGATTTCGCCGGCGCCTGACCGCGCCCACGACCACATCGTCGCGTCCGTGGCGGATCAGATCCCGTACGAGTGCCGGCGCCGTCAGCGGGCGCCGGATGTCCCGTCCGCGCGGGAGGGAAGCGAGCCGCAACCGCCGATTTCGCGCTCCCTTGTCGCCTTCTTCGAGGGACTGGAGGTTCCCGAGGGATACAAGGCGGAGCTTCTGCGCGGACAGATCGTGCTGTCGGGGGGCGCCGAAGAGGTGAGCGAGCCTGAGCCGGACCTGGTGGTCCTGGAGCGCGGCGCCGGTCCCGCGTCCGGTCGGCGCATGCCGTCCGAGGCGGTCACGATGCTTGTCGAGGTCGTCTCCGAGACCAGCGTCGACCGTGACCACCGCGTCAAGCGCAACATCTACGCCGCAGGCGGGATCCCCGCCTACCTGATCATCGATCCCACCGTGGCGCAGTGTGTCCTGCTCACCGAGCCCACCGGCATCGGTGACCACGCCGACTACGCGGTGCAGCTCACCACCAAGTTCGGTACTCCCATGCCACTGGACCTCCTCGGCGTCCAGTTGGACACCACCGCATTTCAGTCCCTCCCCAACGCCGGGCCGGCCCGTTCGTAGCGGCGGACGGGCTCACCGGGGGCCTGGACGGTGGCGGCCGGCGGCGGCAGGCCGTGGCGCTTGAGGACGCAGTGGGCGGAGGGTGCCACACCGGTACGGACGGCCGGTCGCAGCGGGCCGGCGTGGTGTTCGCCTCGCAGGCGGATGACCTGGTCCTCCACCGCTGCGGGCGTGCGGTGCGGCTGGTGGCGGGGTAGCGGAGCCGACGCCGCTCACCCCGGCGCCGTGACGAAGTCGATCAGTTCCTCCACCCGCCCCAGCAGCGCCGGCTCCAGCTCCTTGTAGGAGTGGACGTGGGAGAGGATGTGCTGCCACGCCGCCCCGGTGTTCTCCGGCCAGCCGAGGGCGCGGCAGACGCCGGTCTTCCAGTCCTGGCCGCGGGGGACGGACGGCCAGGCGGGGATGCCGACCGCGGCGGGTTTCACCGCTTCCCAGATGTCGATGTACGGGTGGCCGACGACCAGGACGTCCTCGTCGGTGACCGAGGCCGCGATGCGGGACTCCTTCGAGCCGGGGACGAGATGGTCGACCAGGACGCCGAGGCGGGCGTCCGGGCCGGGGGAGAAGGAGCGGACGATGGCCGGGAGGTCGTCGACGCCTTCGAGGTATTCCACGACGACGCCCTCGATGCGCAGGTCGTCGCCCCAGACGCGTTCCACCAGCTCGGCGTCGTGGCGCCCTTCGACGTAGATGCGCCCGGCGCGGGCGACCCGTGCGCGGGCGCCGGGGACGGCCAGGGAGCCGGAGGCCGTACGGGCCGGTCCGCGTGCGGCGGGGCGCGAGGAGGGGCGTACGAGGGTGACGGGCTTGCCGTCCAGGAGGAAGCCGCGCGGGGGCATCGGGAAGACCCGGTGTTTGCCGAAGCGGTCCTCCAGGGTGACGGTCGGGCCTTCGGCGGTCTTCTCGCAGCGGACGACCGCGCCGCAGAACCCGGTGACGGCTTCCTCGACGACGAGGTCCGGCTCGGCCTCGACCTCGGGAGCCGGCTGCTGCTTCTTCCACGGCGGGGTGAGGTCCGGGCCGTACTCTCTGCTGCGCATTGGACAGACGATAAGAAGGGATGGCCGGTCAGTGCCGCGACACGCCGAAGCGGCGGCTCAGCGCGTCGCGTTGCTCACGGACGAATCGGGCATCCACGACAGCTCCGTGCCCGGGTACGTACACCGCGTCCTCGCCGCCGAGGGCCAGCAGCCGGTCCAGGGCGGCGGGCCACCGGCCGGGGAGCGCGTCCGGCCCCGCCTGGGGCTCGCCGGACTCCTCGACCAGGTCGCCGCAGAAGACGACCGCGGGCGAGCCGTGCGTGCCGGGGACCAGGACGACCAGGTCGTGCGCGGTGTGGCCGGGGCCGACGTTGGCGAGCAGGACCTGCCGGTCGCCGAGGTCGACGGTGCGTTCGCCGGACACGAGGTGGTGCGGGGTCACGAGCAGGTCGGTGGCCTCCGCCGCGGCGTCCGGGTCCACGCCGTGCGACACCGCGTCGCGCCGCAGGTCGTCCTGGGCGCGCGGCAGGAACTCGTCGAGCCCGGCCGCGCCGAAGACCTGGACGCCCGCGAAGGCCGCGGTGCCCAGGACGTGGTCGAAGTGGGGATGGGTCAGCGCGACATATGTCACGTTCCGTCCAGTGATGTCGCGAAGTTGACGGCGCAGCTCGGCACCGTCCCGGATCGTCGCGCCGGTGTCCACGATCAGCACGCCGGACGAGCCGACGACGGCGCCCACCGTCTCGTCCCAGCCGGGCATCCGGCGCCGCCCGACGCCCGCGCCGAGCCGTTCCCACCCGGCCTCTTCCCAAGTCGTACGCATACCGAGACGCTAGCCGTATCGCGATAGCGTTGCCCGCCGGACCGGGGGGTTCCGGGTGCCCGCCGCCGCCCGCGGTACGCATTTCGCGGGAGCCCGGAGTGCGACTTGGGTACCGCCGCCCTTGCCCTGCCCGTGCGACCCGGCCGTACACTTGGTCAGGGTCTGGCACTCGGACCTGATGAGTGCCAGGGAAGACGACCCGGAAGAACCCGGCCGCGCGCCGGTGACACGGCCGGACTGGAGGTGTGCGCGATGCTCAGTGAACGCAGACTCGAAGTGCTGCGCGCCATCGTCCAGGACTATGTCGGGACCGAGGAGCCGGTCGGCTCCAAGGCGCTGACCCAGCGGCACCAGCTCGGTGTCTCCCCCGCCACGGTCCGCAACGACATGGCCGCGCTGGAGGACGAGGGCTTCATCGCCCAGCCGCACACGAGCGCCGGGCGCATCCCGACGGACAAGGGCTACCGCCTCTTCGTCGACAAGCTGGCCGGCGTCAAGCCGCTTTCCAGCCCCGAGCGGCGCGCCATCCAGAACTTCCTGGACGGCGCCGTCGACCTGGACGACGTCGTGGGCCGCACGGTACGGCTGCTGGCGCAGCTGACCCGGCAGGTCGCCGTCGTGCAGTACCCGTCGCTGACCCGGTCCACGGTGCGGCACGTGGAACTGCTGTCGCTGGCGCCGGCCCGGCTGATGCTGGTACTGATCACGGACACCGGCCGGGTCGAGCAGCGCATGGTGGACTGCCCGGCGCCGTTCGGCGAGACCTCCTTGGCGGACCTGCGGGCGCGGCTGAACAGCCGCGTGGTGGGGCGGCGGTTCACGGACGTGCCGCAGCTCGTGCAGGATCTCCCGGAGTCCTTCGAGCAGGAGGACCGGGGCACGGTCTCGACAGTGCTGTCGGTGTTGCTGGAGACTCTGGTGGAGGAGACCGAGGAGCGGCTGATGATCGGCGGCACCGCCAATCTCACGCGCTTCGGGCACGATTTCCCACTGACCATCCGGCCGGTGCTGGAGGCCCTGGAGGAGCAGGTGGTGCTCCTCAAACTGCTGGGGGAGGCCAAGGACTCCGGCATGACCGTACGCATCGGGCATGAGAATGCCCATGAGGGCCTGACGTCCACATCGGTCGTCGCGGTCGGCTACGGTTCGGGCGACGAGGCAGTCGCCAAACTCGGCGTGGTCGGACCGACCCGCATGGACTACCCCGGAACGATGGGAGCGGTACGCGCAGTGGCACGTTACGTCGGACAGATCCTCGCGGAGTCGTAAGTGGCCACGGACTATTACGCGGTCCTGGGCGTACGGCGCGATGCCTCGCAGGACGAGATCAAGAAGGCTTTCCGGCGGCTGGCCCGCGAGCTGCACCCGGATGTGAACCCGGATCCGAAGACCCAGGAGCGGTTCAAGGAGATCAACGCCGCTTACGAGGTGCTCTCGGACCCGCAGAAGAAGCAGGTCTACGACCTCGGCGGCGACCCCCTCTCGCAGGCGGGTGGCGGCGGCGGGGCCGGCGGCTTCGGCGCGGGCTTCGGCAACTTCTCCGACATCATGGACGCGTTCTTCGGTACGGCGTCGCAGCGCGGACCCCGGTCCCGTACGCGGCGCGGCCAGGACGCCATGATCCGGCTGGACGTCGAACTGGACGAGGCGGCCTTCGGGACCACCAAGGACATCCAGGTGGACACCGCCGTCGTCTGTACGACCTGTTCGGGTGAGGGCGCGGCGCCCGGCACCTCGGCGCAGACCTGTGACATGTGCCGCGGCCGCGGTGAGGTCTCGCAGGTCACCCGGTCCTTCCTGGGCCAGGTCATGACCTCGCGGCCGTGTCCGCAGTGCCAGGGCTTCGGCACGGTCGTGCCGACCCCGTGCCCGGAGTGCGCCGGCGACGGCCGGATCCGCTCCCGCCGTACGCTCACGGTCAAGATCCCGGCCGGTGTGGACAACGGCACCCGTATCCAGCTCGCGGGCGAGGGCGAGGTCGGCCCCGGCGGCGGCCCGGCCGGCGACCTGTACGTGGAGATCCACGAACTGTCGCACCCGACGTTCCAGCGGCGCGGCGACGACCTGCACTGCACGGTCACCATCCCGATGACGGCGGCGGCGCTGGGCACCAAGTGCCCGCTGGAGACGCTGGACGGCATGGAGGAGATCGACATCCGGCCCGGCACCCAGTCCGGCCAGTCGATCCCGCTGCACGGCCGCGGCGTCACCCACCTGCGCGGCAACGGGCGCGGTGACCTCATCGTGCACGTCGAGGTCATCACGCCGTCCAAGCTGGACGCGGAGCAGGAGGAGCTGCTGCGGCGGCTCGCCAAGCTGCGCGGCGAGGAACGCCCGACGGGGCAGTTCCAGCCGGGGCAGCAGGGGCTGTTCTCGCGTCTGAAGGATGCGTTCAACGGGCGGTAGGCGGTTGTTGTGCCGGGGGGTCCGGGGGTTGTCCCCCGGGCAGGTACCGTCAGCCGGGGCAGCAGGGGCTGTTCTCGCGTCTGAAGGATGCGTTCAACGGGCGGTAGGCGGTTGTTGTGCCGGGGGTCCGGGGGTTGTCCCCCGGATGGGCACGGCAACGGGTGGTGACCCCCGTACGGAACATGGCGGCGGCCGGGCTTTTCAGCCCGGCCGCCGTTCGTCGTCCGGTGCCCCCGAAGCCCTCGGTCCCGCCCGAACTGCCCTGATCGCCGGACCTGTTTGATCTTGGTGGGTCCGGGCCCGGTTCGGGACCCCGCGTGCGGCGTGACACGATGTGGTCATGCCCACAGCGCTGACCGATCTCTGCCGTCATCCGATCGCGCAGGCCCCCATGGCAGGCGGCGTCGCCCGCCCGGAGCTGGCCGCCGCCGTCAGCGGCGCCGGCGGACTCGGCTTCCTGGCCGCCGGGTACAAGACCGCGGACGGCATGTATCAGGAGATCAAACAGCTGCGCGGGCTCACCGACCGCCCCTTCGGCGTCAACCTCTTCATGCCGCAGCCCGCGCTCGCCGACAACGCCGCCGTCGAGGTCTACCGTGAGCAGCTCGCGGGCGAGTCGGCCTGGTACGAGACACCGCTGGACGACATCGACCCGTACGAAGGTGTCGACGACGGGTACGAGGCGAAGCTCGCCATCCTGCGCGAGGACCCGGTGCCGGTCGTCTCCTTCCACTTCGGGTGTCCGTCGCGCGCCGTCCTCGACGGATTCGCCAAAGTCGGTACGTTCACGATCGTCACCGCCACCACGGCGGCCGAGGCGCAGGCCGCGCAGTGGTCCGGCGCCGACGCGGTCTGCGTCCAGGGCATCGAGGCCGGCGGCCACCAGGGCACCCACCGCGACGACCCGCAGGCCGACGGCACCGGCGCCGGGGTCGGGCTGCTGTCGCTGATCGCGCAGGTGCGGGAGGCCGTGCAGATACCGATCGTCGCGGCGGGCGGTCTGATGCGCGGCTCGCAGATCGCCGCGGTGCTGGCGGCGGGCGCGTCGATGGCGCAGCTCGGTACGGCGTTCCTGGTCACCCCGGAATCCGGCGCGAACCCGTTGCACAAACAGGCGATGACCAACCCCCTGTTCACGCGTACCGAGCTGACCAGGGCCTTCTCCGGACGCCCGGCCCGCAGCCTGGTGAACCGTTTCCTGCGCGAGCACGGCCCGTACGCCCCGGCCGCCTACCCGGCCGTGCACCACCTCACCTCGGGCCTGCGCAAGGCCGCCGCCAAGACCGGCGACGCGCAGGGCATGGCGCTGTGGGCGGGCCAGGGGCACCGGATGGCGCGGCAGCTGCCGGCCGGTCAGCTGGTCGAGGTGCTGGTGGCCGAACTGGAGGCGGCGCGCGCCGGATCGGTCCGGGAGGACGCGCGCGACTTGGCCGTGCCGGAGGGCTATCAGGCCGGTCCGGGGCTCCCGGGCGAGCTGGGAGGTGCGCTGTGACGGCGCCGGTGTTTCTCGTCGAGAGCGTCCCGGGCGCGGGGGAGACCGTGCTGGACGGGCCCGAGGGGCGGCACGCGGTCTCCGTACGGCGGCTTCGCGCGGGCGAATCCGTGGTGCTGACGGACGGGCGCGGCAGCGGCGCGGTGGGCGTGGTGCGGGCCGCCGAGGGCAAGGACCGGCTCGTCGTCGACGTGACCGGTACGCAGACCGAGCCGGAGCCGGCGCCGCGCATCACCGTCGTCCAGGCCCTCCCCAAGGGCGACCGCGGCGAACTGGCCGTGGAGACCATGACGGAGACCGGCGTGGACGCCGTCGTCCCGTGGGCCGCGTCCCGGTGCATCACGCAGTGGAAGGGTGAGCGGGCCGCGAAGTCCCTGGCCAAGTGGCGCAACACCGCCCGCGAGGCGGGCAAGCAGGCGCGCCGGCTGCGCTTTCCCGAGGTCGCCGACCTGATGTCGACCAAGCAGGTCGCGGCGCTCCTCGCGGAGGCGGACTTCGCCGCCGTACTGCACGAGGACCGCGACGCGGGCAGTGCCCCGCTGGCCGCCGCCGAACTGCCGTCGAGCGGGCGGATCGTGCTCGTGGTCGGCCCTGAAGGGGGCGTGTCTCCGGAGGAGTTGACGGCCTTCGAGGAGGCGGGCGCCAAGGCGTACCGGCTCGGGTGGAGCGTCCTGCGGACGTCGACGGCGGGTACGGCGGCCACCGCGCTGCTGCTGGGCCGTACCGGCCGCTGGAGCTGACCCGGGCCTTCCGGGCCCCTGGCGCGGGAGAGGCGACGGACGACGGCGGGGCCGCGGCGCGCGTGTCGCCGCGGCCCCGCCGCTCACCGCTGCCGCCGGATCAGACCAGCTCGGCGTGGAGGGTGATGTTCTTGACGCCGGCCAGCGCCTGGCTCACCGGGCAGTTCTTCTTCGCGTCCTCGGCCGCGGCCTGGAAGTCCTCCTCGGACAGGCCGGGCACGCTGGCCTTGAGGGTCAGCACGATGCCGGTGATGCCCTCGCCCGGCTGGAAGGTCACGTCGGCCTTGGTGTCCAGCGCCGCGACGGTGTAGCCCTTGCCGGCCAGGCCGTGCGAGAAGGCCATCGAGTAGCAGGACGAGTGGGCCGCCGCGATCAGCTCCTCGGGGCTGGTGACGCCGTTCGGCTGCTCGGCGCGGGCCGGCCAGTTCACGTCGAACGTGCCGACGTTGGAGGAGGCGAGGGCGACCTGGCCCTTGCCCTCCATCAGGTTGCCTTCCCAGTGGGTCTGCGCGGTGCGGGTCGTTGCCATGGTGGATGACTCCTGGTCGTGGGGTGATGGCGGGCTGTGCCGGATCAGCTTAGTGAAGTCGGCGCGGTGCTCCGCGTGCCCCGGAGCGGCGGGCGCACACTGGCCGAGCCGGGACTGTTGGTCCGGGGGCCGGGGTGGGACGCTGCCGGGCATGGGGTCCATGGGGCGCTTACGAGACGTACGGACACGGCTCGCGCGGACCGGCAGGTCCCGGGCCGGATCGACCCGGCGCGGCCGGCTGCTCGCGACGGTGGGCGCCGCGGGCGCGGCGGTCGTCGCGGTGACCGCCTGTGAGCCGGCCGGCGGACTGAACACCTCGTCGATCGCTTACACCACCGATCAGGCGGGGACCGTGGCGCTGGAGCGCATCGGCGTGAACGTGAGCTGGCTGAGCTGTACGGCGACCGTGCCGCGGGACCAGCAGGCCACGGGCAACGCCACGGCCACGGCGTCCCGCCACACCGTCGTCACCGTCGACTGCCAGGGCCAGACCGCTCGGGGCAGCAAGATCACCATCACCGGCCGGGTCACCTCCGAGGTCGACGGCCGCTGTGTGCGCGGGCGGCTGACCGCTCGGGTCGCCGGGCAGGTCGTCTTCAAGGTGGGCGTGCTCGGCAACTGCGACGAGGACGAGCCGACCGGCACCCCGCGCCCGACCGTCACCCACACCGTCCAGCCGCCCAGCAGCGGCCACACGTCCCACGAGCCGCCGTACACACCGCCCGTCACCGTCACGGTCACGGCTCAGCCGTCGGATCCGGACCCCGACCCGGACCCGGACCCGTCGCCCAGCGAAACCTGCTCGGACGACTCGCACGACCACGACGGCCAGGGCGACCACGACGGCCAGGACGGCCAGGACGGCCAGAACGACAACGGCCAGAACGACAACGGCCAGGACGACGGCGGCAACAACCACGACGACGGCAACAACCACGACGGAAACGACGGCCAGAAGCAGACCTGGGCCGCCGAACACTGACCACCGTCCGGCGCGCCGCCCCGGGCTCCTCCCGCCTCCGGCCCGGCCGCCGCACCACCGCCCACGGGCGGCCCGGTAACATCCGGTCCCGTAGACGTGATGGTGATGTGACACGGCACGGTACGGGCGGCCCGGCTCCGGACGGACGGGGGCGCCGCGTACCGGCCGGCGACCCGGGAGGAGCCCACCGGTGGCGGGAGAACCGCAGGCCGACTGCCTGTTCTGCAAGATCGTGGCAGGCGAGGTGCCCGCGACGATCGTGCGGGAGACCGAGACGACCGTCGCTTTCCGGGACATCAGCCCGCAGGCACCGACGCACGTCCTGGTGATCCCCAAGGTGCACTACGCGAACGCCGGGGAGCTGGCCGCTGCCGAGCCGCGGATCGCCGGTGAGGTGCTGAGCGAGGCCGCCGCGGTGGCCGCCGACGAGAAGGTCGACGCGACCGGCTACCGGATCATCTTCAACACCGGTCCGGGCGCCGGCCAGACCGTCTTCCACGCGCACGCGCACGTGCTGGGCGGCCGCGACCTCCAGCGCCTGGTCTGACCGGGGCGAAGGAGCCGCAGTCCCGTGTCCGTACGCGAGTTCGTCGTCCTCGGCACCGCCAGCCAGGTGCCCACCCGGCACCGTAACCACAACGGCTACGTGCTGCGCTGGGACGGCGAAGGCATCATGTTCGACCCCGGCGAGGGCACTCAGCGGCAGATGCTGCGGGCCGGGGTCGCCGCGCACGACCTGCACCGGCTCTGCGTCACCCACTTCCACGGTGACCATTCGCTGGGGCTCGCCGGCGTCATCCAGCGGATCAACCTCGACCGGGTGCCGCACCCGGTCACCGCGCACTACCCGGCGAGCGGGCAGCGGTTCTTCGACCGGCTGCGGTACGCCACCGCCTACCGCGAGACGGTACGGCTGGGCGAGGAGCCGGTGGCCGCCGACGGGGTGCTGGCCCGTACCCCGTCGTACGTCCTGGAGGCGCGCAGGCTCTCCCACCCGGTCGAGTCGTTCGGCTACCGGCTCGTCGAGCCGGACGGGCGCCGGATGCTGCCGGAGCGGCTCGCCGCGCACGGCATCGCGGGACCGGACGTCGGCCGGCTCCAGCGCGAGGGGGAGCTGAACGGGGTCACCCTCGACGACGTCAGCGAGGTACGGCGGGGCCAGCGCTTCGCCTTCGTCATGGACACCCGGCTGTGCGACGGGGTGCACGCCCTCGCCGAGGGCTGCGACCTGCTGGTCATCGAGTCGACGTTCCTCGACGAGGACGAGCGGCTGGCCGCCGACCACGGGCACCTGACGGCGGGCCAGGCGGCGCGCGCCGCCGCTGACGCGGGCGTGCGCCACCTGGTCCTCACCCACTTCTCCCAGCGCTACTCGGACCCCTCGGAGTTCGAGCGGCAGGCGCGGGCGGCCGGGTTCGCGGGCGAACTGACCGTCGCCCGCGACCTGATGCGCGTCCCGGTGCCCAAGCGCGCCTGAAGAGCTCCTGGCCGCGGAATCGGGATCAGGGCAGGAAGTACATCGGGTTCGGCAGCTTGAACGTCTTGTCGCCGTAGCCGCCGTTCAGGTCGCTGTACTGGTCACCGAAGTTGGCGACGATGTTGTAGCCCTTCGACTCGATGTGCTTGCGGGTGCCCGACTTGAACTGGACCGTCGTGCACTTCGCGCCGCACGGCAGGTAGGCCGGCGGGTTCTTCTTGTCCTTGAGGTAGACGTGCGCGCGGTCCAGCGGGACGCCGTAGCCGACGTTCTTGAGGTTGCGCACGCTCCACTCGCGCTGCGCCTCCTTGCGGCCGGTGACGAAGAAGACCTCGATGCCCTGGCGGTGCGCCCGGTTGACCAGGCGGTCCATGCCGTAGACCGCTTCCATGTCGGTGCTGGCCAGGTACTTGTCCTGGGCCGCCTCGGTGTGGTGGAAGCCGACCTGGAGCTCGTAGTTGTAGGTGAGCAGCGTGGTGTCGTCCATGTCCAGGACGATGGCGGGCTTCTTGCCGTGGTGGTGCGTGCGGGCGTCCTTGGCGACCTTGTCGAGGTAGCGGCGGGCCGAGTCCGTGATGCCGCGTACCTGCTTGGCGTAGTTGCTGTGCGGGGAGGCGTAGTGCTGCCCGTCCGCGGTCACCGTGTCGCCGTAGTACGCCTTGATCTTGTCCTGCACCTGAGTGAGGTTCGGGATCTCCTTGTCCGTACGCGGTACGGAGTGCTCGGCGGTGGCCTGGCCGACGCCGAACGCCGCGGTACCGGCGACGACCACCGTGGCGGCCGCGGCGCCGATGCGGGCACGGCGACGGGAGAGGACGGGGTGGCGCATGTGCTGCTCCTAGCTGGACCGGTGGGGGCCACCTAGGTTTAACAGAGCGTTTACACGGACATCTACGCGCGAAGATTCAATGATTGGCAAAGGCTGGCCCGAATGGACCAGTGCCGGACGGGCCGACACGCTTCGGTCCGTACCGAAACGACCGGCTCCTAGGCTCCCCGTCATGAACACCGCACCCCCTGCCGCCGCGCCCGCCACCGGCCACCTGGAGATAGCGCCCAGCGTCCTGTACTTCGGGACGCCGGTGGTCCTCGTGTCCACGGAGAACGAGGACGGCACCTTCAACCTCGCCCCCATCTCCTCCGCCTGGGCGCTCGGCCGGACCGTGGTCCTCGGACTCGGCCGCGAAGGACAGACCGCGCACAACCTCGGCAGCCGGCCCGGACTGGTGCTCAGTCTGCCGGGCCCCGGGCTGTGGCCCGCGGTGGAGCGGCTGGCGCCGCTCACCGGCCGCGATCCGGTGCCGCCGGGCAAGCCCGCGGGCTGCCGGTACGAGCCGGACAAGTTCGGCGCGGCCGGGCTGACCGCCGTACCGTCCCGCTCGGTACGGCCGCCCCGCGTCGCCGAATGCCCGTTCCAGATGGAGGCGCGCGCCGAGCGGGTGCGACCGGACGTCTCCGGTCACTTCGTCCTCGTCGAGACCGTCGTGAGCGCGGTGCACGCCGATCCCGGCATCGTCGTCCCCGGCACCGACCACATCGACCCGGCCGCCTGGAGCCCGCTCGTCTACAACTTCCGCCACTACTTCGGGCTCGGGCCGGAGCTGGGCCGGTCGTACCGTACGCAGACGCCTCGCGACGCGTAGCCGCACCCGCCGGGCCGCGCCGACCGGAGCGGCGCCCAACTCGCCGGTTCTCCGACCGACTTGCGCGAGTCCCCATTGACGCCCCGGGCCCGCCTCCCTACCCTCCGTTCCCATGGACGGATCACGTCTACATACGCAGACAGCGGCGCCCCGGGCGCCGGCCGCTCCCACCGCCGTCACCGCCGTCCGTCTCACCCCGGTCCTCGTGGCCGACCCGCCCCTGCTGAACACCCAGGGCGTCCACCAGCCCTACACACCCCGCCTGATCGTCGAGGTGACCACGGCGGGCGGCGCGACCGGCCTCGGCGAGACCTACGGCGACACGCAGTACCTCGACCTGGCGGGTCCGCTGGCCGACGCGCTGATCGGCCGCCCGGTCACGGACCTGAACGTGCTGCCGCGTCTGGCCGCCGAGGTGTGCGGCGACTCCCCGGCGGCCACCGGCGCCGCTGAGGTCACCGCGGGCGGCCTGCGCGGCGTGCAGACCGCCGACAAGCTGCGGCTCTCCGTCCTCTCCGGCTTCGAGGTCGCCTGCCTGGACGCCTGGGGGCGGCTCACCGGCCTGCCCGTCCACGCCCTGCTCGGCGGCAAGGTCCGCGACCGTGTCGACTACAGCGCCTACCTCTTCTACCGCTGGGCCGCACACCCCGGCGGCCGCGGCGAACCCGACGACTGGGGCGCGGCCCTCGACCCGCCCGGCATCGTCGACCAGGCCCGCCGCCTCCGCGACACGTACGGTTTCCGCTC
This sequence comes from Streptomyces paromomycinus, assembly GCF_003865155.1. Classification (NCBI taxonomy): domain Bacteria; kingdom Bacillati; phylum Actinomycetota; class Actinomycetes; order Kitasatosporales; family Streptomycetaceae; genus Streptomyces; species Streptomyces paromomycinus. Next base: position 6,576,438 of record NZ_BHZD01000001.1, read on the forward strand.
CTTCAAGCTGAAGGGCGGCGTCTTCGAGCCCGTGCAGGAGATCGCCGCCGTCCGTGCGCTGGCCGCGGCCTTCCCCGGACACCCGCTGCGCCTGGACCCGAACGGCGCATGGAGCGTCCCCACGTCGCTGAAGGTCGCCCACGCGCTCCAGGACGTCCTCGAATACCTGGAGGATCCCGCCGCCACCACCGCCCGCATGGCCGAGGTCGCCTCCTGTACGGACCTGCCGCTCGCCACGAACATGTGCGTGACCACCTTCGCCGAGATCCGGGAGGCGTTCACCCGGGACGCCGTCCAGGTCGTCCTCTCCGACCACCACTACTGGGGCGGCCTGCGCAACACCCGCGAACTCGCCGCGATCTGCCGCGCCTTCGGCGTCGGCCTGTCCATGCACTCCAACACCCACCTCGGCATCAGCCTCGCCGCCATGAACCACGTCGCCGCGACCGTCCCCGACCTGCGCCACGCCTGCGACACCCACTACCCCTGGCAGACGGAGGACGTCCTCACCGAACGCCTCGCCTTCACGGACGGCGCGCTGCCGGTGTCCGACGCGCCGGGCCTCGGCGTCACGCTCGACCGCGACCGGCTGGCGGCCCTGCACGCGCGCTGGCTGGCCGACGACGGCACGTACCGGGACCGCGACGACGCGGCGGCGATGCGGGCCGCCGACCCGGGGTGGGTGACGCCCCGGGTGCCGCGGTGGTGAGCCGGCGCCCCCGAGGCTGTCGGGCCCGCCACCGCACCGGCGCTTCCGGCGCCGAGGACGCGTACCGTATTCATCCCGTACGTGATCTTTGGAGGGAGCTGTCCCGATGGCACAGGAAGTGCGCGGCGTCATCGCGCCGGGGAAGAACGAGCCGGTGCGGCTGGAGACCGTCCTGGTGCCGGACCCCGGACCGGGCGAGGCCGTGGTGAAGGTGCAGGCCTGCGGAGTGTGCCACACGGACCTGCACTACAAGCAGGGCGGGATCAACGACGAGTTCCCGTTCCTGCTCGGGCACGAGGCGGCGGGCGTCGTGGAGTCCGTCGGGGCGGGCGTGACCGACGTCGAACCCGGGGACTTCGTCGTCCTCAACTGGCGTGCGGTGTGCGGCAAGTGCCGGGCCTGCAAGCGCGGCCGGCCGCAGTACTGCTTCGACACCCACAACGCGAAGCAGAAGATGACGCTGAAGGACGGCACGGAGCTGACGCCCGCCCTCGGCATCGGCGCGTTCGCCGACAAGACGCTGGTCGCGGCCGGGCAGTGCACCAAGGTCGACCCCGAGGTGTCGCCCGCCGTGGCCGGGCTGCTGGGCTGCGGCGTGATGGCCGGCATCGGCGCGGCCATCAACACGGGCGCGGTGGGCCGCGGCGACACCGTCGCGGTGATCGGCTGCGGCGGTGTGGGCGACGCGGCGATCGTCGGCGCCCGGCTGGCCGGCGCGGCGCGGATCATCGCCGTGGACGTGGCGGACCGCAAGCTCTCCATGGCCAAGACGATGGGCGCCACCCACACCGTCAACTCGCGCGCCGCCGACCCCGTCGAGGCGATCCGCGAGCTGACCGGCGGCTTCGGCGCCGACGTGGTGATCGACGCGGTGGGGCGCCCGGAGACCTACCGGCAGGCGTTCTACGCCCGCGACCTGGCCGGCACGGTGGTCCTGGTCGGCGTGCCGACGCCGGAGATGAAGCTGGAGCTGCCGCTGCTGGACGTGTTCGGCCGGGGCGGCGCGCTGAAGTCGTCCTGGTACGGCGACTGCCTGCCGTCCCGCGACTTCCCGATGCTGGTCGACCTGCACCAGCAGGGCCGGATCGACCTGGCGGGCTTCGTCACGGAGACGATCGGCATCGACGGGGTCGAGCAGGCATTCGAGCGGATGCACCAGGGCGACGTACTGCGTTCGGTGGTGACGCTCTGATGGCGGCCCGCATCGACCACCTGGTCACGTCCGGCACCTTCGCGCTCGACGGCGGTGAGTGGGACGTCGACAACAACGTGTGGATCGTCGGCGACGACACCGAGGCCGTCGTCATCGACGCCGCCCACGACGCCGACGCGATCTTCGCGGCGCTCGACGGCCGTACGCTGCGCGCCGTCATCTGCACCCACGCGCACAACGACCACATCGACGCGGCCCCGGCCCTCGCCGCCCGTACCGGCGCGTCCATCCACCTGCACCCGGCCGACCTGCCGCTCTGGCAGCAGACCCACCCGGACCGGGCACCGGAGGAAGAACTGGCGGACGGCCAGGTGCTCACCGTCGCCGGCGTCGACCTGACCGTGCTGCACACCCCCGGCCACGCGCCGGGCGCGGTCTGCCTGTACGCACCGGGCCTGGGGGAGCACGGCACGGTCTTCACCGGCGACACCCTCTTCCAGGGCGGCCCCGGCGCCACCGGCCGGTCGTTCTCCGACTTCCCGACCATCGTCGACTCGATCCGGGACCGGCTGCTGACGCTGCCGCCGCGCACCGAGGTGCGTACCGGGCACGGCGACGGCACCACGATCGGCGCCGAGGCGCCGCACCTGGACGAGTGGGTGAAGAGGGGGCACTGAACCCCCGCTCCCTTGTCAGTCCGCGGCCGCCGTGTCAGTCCGTGGCCGCCCGCTCCAGAATGCGGGCGGCCACCGCCGGTGAATCCACCAGCGGGTGCAGCGCCATCGCGCGGAGGGCCGCGTCCCGGTCCTTGAACTCCGCCGCCTCGACCGTCGCCAGCTCGACGGCCTTGACCTGGAGCATCAGCCCCAGCTGGTCCTCCCGCAGGGGCGCGCACGGCAGCGGCCGCGCGCCGTCCGCGTCCACCTCGCACACCGTCTCGACGATCGCCTCGGGCGCGAGCTGCGGCACGGTCGTGCCGTTGCGCACGTTCAGGATGAGACGCGCGGGGCGGTCACCCGAGACGGCCCGCATGACGGCCAGCGCCACCTGGTCGTAACCGCCGCCCTCCTCCATGTCGCAGGTGTCGCGCTGCCAGCCGCCGGACGCCTCCCGGCTGTCGGCCATGTACGTCTCCTCGCGCTCCTGCCGGGTGCGCTCCCAGAGCGCGTACGCCTCCTCGGGCGGGACGCCGGACGCCGCCTCGAAGAAGCCGCTCTGCTGCTGGTCCAGGAACTCCCCTCGGGTCTCGGACGCGTCCCGTACGGAGGCCAGCGTCTCGCGGCGGAAGTAGTAGTAATGCAGGTACTCGTTGGGAACGGCACCCAGCGCCCGCAGCCAGTCCGCCCCGAACAGCTTGCCCTCCTCGAAAGAGGTGAGCGCGCCGGAATCCGACAGCAGCTTCTTCAGCAGGTCCGTGCCGTCCTCGGCGGTCAAGGAGCGCAGCCAGCCCAGGTGGTTGAGGCCGACATAGCCGTACGTCACCCGGTCCGGATCGGCGCCCGCCGCCCGCGCGGCGCGCCGCACCAGCCCGACCGGCGAGTCACAGATGCCGATCACCCGCTCGCCCAGCACCTGCGCCATCGCCTCGGTGACGATCCCGGCGGGATTGGTGAAGTTGACGACCCAGGCGTCCGGCGCGAGCGCCGCCACCCGCTCGGCGATGTGCAGCGCGACGGGCACCGTGCGCAGCCCGTACAGCACACCGCCCGCACCCACCGTCTCCTGCCCCAGCACCCCCGCGTCCAGCGGAATCCGCTCGTCCGCGATCCGCCCCGCCGTGCCGCCGACACGGATCGCCGAGAAGACGAAGTCGGTGCCGCGCAGCGCGTCGTCGAGCGACTCGGCGACCCGCACGCGGACGGGGGACGGCCGCCCAGGACCGGTCCGCCGCTGCGCCTGCCGGGTCAGCACGGAGGCAATGACGGCCACCCGCCGCGGATCGGTGTCGTACAGGGTCACTTCGGTGACGGCCTGCGCGGGATCGTCCAGGAGCGCGCGGTGCACGAGCGGTACCCGGAAACCCCCGCCGCCCAAAATCGTGAGCCTCATGGGCCGGAACGTACCCCAGCATCGGGCAGACTGGCGTCACGCGCACGGATGAGAGGGGCAGGCACGGTGAGCGCACACGATGTCCAGCGGACCCCGGGCAACGGCCCGGCCGGCCACGTCCCGCCGGGCCCCGCGCCCGCGCTCGACCCCCTGGCCGCCGTACGGGCCGGCGGCGACCCGGCCACCGACGTCTATCTCACCGGCACGGTCTTCCTCGACATCATCTTCACCGGCCTGGACTCCGCGCCCGTACGCGGCACGGAGTCCTGGGCCCGCGGTATGGGCTCCAGCCCCGGCGGCGTCGCCAACATGGCCACCGCACTCGCCCGCCTCGGCCTGCGCACCTCGCTCGCCGCGGCCTTCGGGGACGACATGTACGGCGAGTACTGCTGGGAGGCGCTGGAGCGCGGCGAACACGTCGATCTGTCGCTGTCCCGCACCGTCGCGGGCTGGCACTCTCCCGTCACCGTCTCCATGGCGTACGAGGGTGAGCGCACCATGGTCTCGCACGGCCACGAAGCGCCCAGCGGCCCCGCCCGCACGGCCTTCGACGGCAAGCACGCACCGGGCTGCCCGCCGCCGTCACGGGCCTGCGTCGCCTCCCTCGAACCGGGCCGCCCCGAAGGCTGGCTCGGCTGCGCCGCCCACCGCGGCAGCCGCATCTTCGCCGACGTGGGCTGGGACGACTCCGGCCGCTGGGACCCGGCCGACCTCGCCGAACTGGAGCACTGCGAGGCCTTCCTGCCCAACGCGGAGGAGGCGATGCGCTACACCCGCCTGGACTGCCCGCGCGCCGCCGCCCGCAAGCTGGCCGACCGGGTGCCGGTCGCCGTGGTCACTCTGGGCGCCGAGGGCGCGTACGCGGTCGACGGACGCACCGGCGAGACCGCCGAGGTGCCCGCCATCGCGGTGGAGGCCATGGACCCCACCGGCGCCGGCGACGTCTTCGTCGCGGGCTTCGTCACCGGCTCGCTGGCCGGCTGGCCGCTGGCCGACCGGCTCGCCTTCGCCGGACTGACCGCCGCGCTCTCCGTCCAGGAATTCGGCGGCTCGCTGTCCGCACCGGGCTGGACCGAGATCGCCGCCTGGTGGCAGCGCATCGTGCGGGCGGAGGCGTACGGCCGGACTCCGGACGGCGCCACCGCCTCGGCGGCCTGCCCCCGGGACACCGCCGCCCTGCGCCGCCGCTACGCCTTCCTCGACGCCCTGCTGCCCACCGCGGACCGCTCCTGGCCGCTGGCCCGCGCCCTGCCGACCCTCGGATTCCGCCGCCCCGCGTGAGCACCCGCACGGGCCCCGCATGAGCCCCACACGCGTCCCGCACGTGAACAACCGGCCAACCACACCCCACCCACCCATGAGCACTCCGTCACCGGAGGAACACGAGAACAGGCGAACGCCGGAAAAGGCTTCGGGCTTGTCAGTGCACCGTCGTACCCTGGGTATCCCAAGGAGCCGAGCTGCCGGGCACCGCCTTTGCAGCGCAACGAATGGGGGATGAGCAGGCCAGAGAGCCGGCCCATGACTCAGACACCTACACGACCGCAGGCGCACGCCCAGTTCACCGTCCCCGCCAAGCACCCGATGGTGACGGTCCTGGGGTCCGGAGACGCCCTGCTGCGGGTCATCGAGAACGCCTTCCCGGCCACCGACATCCACGTACGGGGCAACGAGATCCGGGCGACCGGCGACCCCGCCGAAGTCGCCCTCGTCCAGCGCCTCTTCGACGAGATGATGCTGGTGCTGCGCACCGGCCAGCCGATGACCGAGGACGCGGTGGAACGCTCCATCGCCATGCTGCGCTCGGCGGCGGACGGCGAGGGCGCGACGAGCGAGACCCCCGCCGAGGTGCTCACCCAGAACATCCTCTCCAACCGCGGCCGCACCATCCGCCCCAAGACCCTGAACCAGAAGCGCTACGTCGACGCCATCGACCGGCACACGGTCGTCTTCGGCATCGGCCCCGCCGGCACGGGCAAGACCTACCTCGCCATGGCCAAGGCGGTCCAGGCCCTGCAGTCCAAGCAGGTCAACCGCATCATCCTGACCCGCCCCGCCGTCGAGGCCGGCGAACGCCTGGGCTTCCTCCCCGGCACCCTCTACGAGAAGATCGACCCGTACCTGCGCCCGCTGTACGACGCCCTGCACGACATGCTCGACCCGGACTCGATCCCGCGGCTGATGGCGGCGGGGACGATCGAGGTGGCGCCGCTCGCATATATGCGCGGTCGCGCGCAGCCGATCTTCACGAACGTCCTGACCCCGGACGGCTGGCGCCCCATCGGCGATCTCCAGGTGGGCGACCTCGTCATAGGGTCGAACGGCGAGCCCACCCCGGTCCTCGGCGTCTACCCGCAGGGCGAGAAGGACATCTACCGCGTCACCGCACAGGACGGTTCCTGGACCCTGTGCTGCGGCGAGCACCTGTGGACGGTCCGCACCGCGGCGGACAAGCGCCGGGACAAGCCGTGGCGGGTCCTGGAGACCAAGGAGATGATCGGCGATCTCCGCGCGGCGCAGGCCCGCCGCTACGAGCTGCCGCTGCTCACGGCGCCGGTCTGCTTCCCCGAGCGCGCTGTTCCGATGGATCCGTACGCACTGGGCCTGCTGCTCGGTGACGGCTGCATCACGGGCAGCACGACGCCTTCGTTCGCCACCGCCGACCCGGAATTGGCGACCGCTCTCGGCGCGGCGCTGCCCGGTGTGTCCGTCCGGCGGAAGAACGACGTCGACTACGTGCTCAACCGCGTCAAGGCGCCGGGCGACGTCGTGACGCTGGAGAACCCGGTCACGGGCGCTCTGCGGGCCCTGGATCTGCTCGGCACCCGGTCGTACTCGAAGTTCGTGCCGGACGACTACCTCCAGAACTCCGCCGAGGTGCGTCTCGCCGTCCTCCAGGGGCTGCTCGACTCCGACGGCGGCCCGGTGACCCAGGCCGACCGGACCTGCCGCATCCAGTACACGACGACGTCGATCCTGCTCCGGGACGACGTCATCGCGCTGGTCCAGTCGCTGGGCGGCGTCGCCTACAGCCGCCGCCGGGCGGCCGGGGGCCGGAAGCCGGGGCGGGCGAAGGGCCGTGACGTCGGCTACCGCCGGGACGCGCACATCATCGACATCCGCCTCCCCGAAGGCATCGAGCCCTTCCGCCTCGCCCGCAAGGCCGAGAAGTACCACGCGGCCGGGGGCGGCGGACGTCCGATGCGGTTCATCGACTCCATCGAGCCCGCGGGGCGCGAGGAAGCGGTGTGCATCCAGGTGGCGGCCGAGGACTCGTTGTACGTCACACAGGACTACCTGCTGACGCACAACACCCTCAACGACGCTTTCATCATTCTGGACGAGGCGCAGAACACCAGCCCCGAGCAGATGAAGATGTTCCTCACCCGCCTCGGGTTCGACTCGAAGATCGTCATCACCGGTGACATCACGCAGGTCGACCTCCCGGGCGGTACGAAGAGCGGTCTGCGGCAGGTCCAGGACATTCTGGAGGGGCTGGACGACGTGCACTTCTCGCGGCTCAGCAGCCAGGACGTCGTCCGGCACAAGCTCGTCGGCCGTATTGTCGATGCGTACGAGAAGTACGACAGCCAGAACGGCCAGAACAGCCACAACGGCCGGCGTTCCTGAGAAACGAGAAGCAGCACCACATGTCGATCGACGTCAACAACGAGTCCGGAACGGACATCGACGAGCAGGCGATTCTGGATGTCGCGCGCTACGCCGTGGCCCGGATGCGTATCCACCCGCTTTCCGAGCTGTCGGTCATCGTCGTCGACGCCGACGCCATGGAACAGCTCCACCTCCAGTGGATGGACCTGCCGGGCCCGACCGATGTCATGTCCTTCCCGATGGACGAGCTGCGTCCGCCGGCCAAGGACGACGAGGAGCCCCCGCAGGGGCTCCTCGGTGACATCGTGCTCTGCCCGGAGGTCGCCAAGAAGCAGGGGGAGGAGGCGCCGACCGGGCACAGCATGGACGAGGAGCTCCAGCTGCTGACCGTGCACGGGGTGCTGCACCTGCTCGGGTACGACCACGAGGAGCCTTCGGAGAAGGCCGAGATGTTCGGTCTGCAGGCGGCGATCATCGACGGCTGGCGTGCCGAGCGCGGGCTGACGGGTCCGTCGCCGGCCCCGACCGTCACCTGACGGCGGGAGATCCGGTGACCACCCAGCTGATCGCGGTCGCGGTGCTGCTCGTCGTCGTCGCGTGGCTCGCGGCGTGTGCCGAGGCGGGGCTCGCCCGTACGACCAGCTTCCGTGCCGAGGAAGCCGTGCGGTCGGGGCGGCGGGGCAGCGCGAAGCTGGCCGCCGTCGCCGCCGATCCCGTCCGCTATCTGAATGTCGCGCTGCTGGTGCGGGTCGGCTGCGAGATGGCGGCCGGGGTGCTGGTGACGTACGCCTGTCTGCGCTCCTTCGAGGAGACCTGGCAGGCGCTGACCGTGGCCATCGCGGTGATGGTGCTGGTCTCGTACGTCGCCGTGGGCGTCTCGCCGCGGACGATCGGCCGCCAGCACCCGCTGAACACCGCCACCGCCGCGGCGTACGTGCTGCTGCCGCTGGCCCGGATCATGGGGCCGATTCCGCGGCTGCTGATTCTTCTGGGCAATGCCCTGACACCCGGCAAGGGCTTCCGGCAGGGCCCCTTCGCCTCCGAGGCCGAGCTGCGCTCGCTGGTGGACCTCGCGGAGAAGGAGTCGCTGATCGAGGACGAGGAGCGCCGGATGGTGCACTCCGTCTTCCAGCTGGGCGACACCCTGGTGCGGGAGGTGATGGTGCCGCGGACGGACCTGATCTCGGTCGAGCGGTTCAAGACCATCCGCCAGGCGCTGACCCTCGCGCTGCGCTCCGGGTTCTCCCGCATCCCGGTGACCGGCGAGAACGAGGACGACGTGGTCGGCGTCGTGTACGTGAAGGACCTGGCCCGCAAGGTGCACATCAGCCGGGACGCGGAGACCGAGCTGGTCTCCACGGCGATGCGGCCCGCCGTCTTCGTGCCCGACACGAAGAACGCCGGTGACCTGCTGCGCGAGATGCAGCAGGACCGCAATCACGTCGCGGTCGTCATCGACGAGTACGGCGGTACGGCCGGCATCGTGACGATCGAGGACATCCTGGAGGAGATCGTCGGCGAGATCACCGACGAGTACGACCGGGAGCTGCCGCCCGTGGAGGACCTGGGCGACGGGCGGTACCGGGTGACCGCGCGGCTGGACATCGGCGACCTCGGGGAGCTGTACGGCTTCGCCGAGCTGGACGACGAGGACGTGGAGACGGTCGGCGGGCTGCTCGCCAAGCATCTGGGCCGGGTGCCGATCGCGGGTGCCACGGCCGAGATCGACCTCAGCGAGAACGCGTCCGCGCTCTCGCCCAAGGCGCTGCGGCTGACCGCGGAGGCCCCGGCCGGCCGCCGCAACAAGATCGTCACGGTGCTCTGCGAGCCGGTCAGGGGCGAGGACGGCGCGGCCGGTCAGGAGTGACCGGCGGCGGAGCGGGAAGCGGTGAGGACCGACCGCGGCGACGGGGTAACGGTCAGGACCGACCGCGGCGACGGAGCGAGAAGCGGTCGGGGCTGACCGCCACGCACAGCCCGGCGAGCGCCGTGGTGGTCCCGGTGACCACCACGGCGGGCCAGCCGCCGCCCGACCAGGCCACCGTTCCCGCCAGCGATCCGACGGCGATGCCGGAGAAGCGCAGGGTGAAGTAGAGGGTGTTCAGGCGGCTGTGCACGGCTGGATCGAGGCTGAACAGGGACGTCTGCGAGGCGGCCTGGCTGCCCCAGACCCCGACGTCCAGCACGACCACGCCGGCCAGCAGCCACCAGAGCGAGCCGCCGCCCGGCAGCAGGAGCAGCCAGCCCGCGATCACCAGGCCGATCAGTGCCGCGAGCGCGCCGCGCCGTCCGAGCCGGTCGGCCAGCCGTCCGGCGTACGGGGAGGCCAGTGCGCTCGCCGCGGCCACCAGCCCGAACAGGCCGATCTCGGTCGGCCCGTACCCGTAATCCTTCGACAGCAGGAACGTGAGCGTCGTCCAGAACGCGCCGAACGCGATGCCCACCAGCGCGCCGGACACGGCGATCCGCCGGACCGGTGGGTGGGCGGCGAACAGCCGCGGCAGCGAGGCGAGTGTGGACCGGTACGAGGTGGCCGCGGCCGCCGGGACGCGGGGCAGGGCGCGGCTCAGGACCAGCATGGTCAGCAGGGTCAGGACGCAGGAGCAGCCGAAGACCGCCCGCCAGCCCACCTGCTCCGCCAGCGCCCCCGAGTACGCGCGGGACGCGAGCACGCCGACCAGCAGACCGGCCTGTACGGTCCCGACGACGCGGCCCCGGCCGGCGTCGCCGCCACCGGCGGCCAGGGCGACCGCGAGCGGTGTGACGAGCTGCGGTACGGGCGAGAGCAGGCCGACCGCGAAGCCGGCCACCACCAGCCAGGTCACGCCGGGCGCGACGGCACAGGCGGCGAGGGCGAGCGCGGACGCCGTACCGAGGCCCAGGATCAGCCGCCGCCGGTCGTGGCTGTCGCCCGCCGGGACCAGCAGCAGGATGCCCGCCGCGTAGCCGAGCTGGGTGGCGGTGGGCACCGCGCCGAGGACGTCCGGCGCCACCCCGAGGGAGCGGGCGGCGGCGCCCAGCAGCGGCTGGTTCAGGTAGACGTTGGCGGCGGTGACGGCGCTGGTGGCGGCGAGCAGCAGGGCAGTCGGGCGGGTCAGGCCGGGGCGGGGCGGGCGGGCGGTGCGCGGGGGAGCGGAAGCTGGTTCGATCACATGAGCCGACGCTAGGCCGGGGCGGGCGTGGCAGGCTTGTGCGGGACTGCCAAGTTCTGTCGAGAACGTGCCAGGCGGTGGAGGAAGCGGGAGACGAGGGAGAAAGCGGGAAGCGAGGCGGGGGAGAAGCCGGAAGGGAGGCCGCGTGTACGGCAAGAGCGAGGACCGGGACGACTACCAGCGGGTGCCCCGGCCGGTCGCCGCGATGGCCCGTGACCTGCCCGACGGCCACCACATCCCCGGCCACCGGCACCTCCGGGCCCAGCTGATCTACGGCACCACCGGCGCCATCTCGGTGGCCACCGGGCACGGCGTGTGGGTGGTGCCCGCCACCCGTGGCGTGTGGGTGCCCGCCGGGCTGACCCACGCGATGACCTGCGCGGGCGCGGTCGCCATGCGCACCCTCTACATCGAGCCGCAGTCCGCCTGGCGGCTGCCGGACGCCCCCACCGTCGTCTCGGTCCCGCCGCTGCTGCGGGAGCTGATCGACGAGGCCACCCGGATTCCGGTGGAGTACGACGTACGGGGCCGCGACGGCACGGTGATGGACCTGCTGCTGCACGAACTCGCGCCGCGCCCCGTACCGGCCCTGCACCTGCCCGCCCCGGACGATCCCCGGCTGCACGACCTGTGCGCGGCGATCCGGCGCAGCCCCGGCGAGGACTGGACGACCCCGAACGCCGCGGCCCGCGCCCATCTGAGCCCGCGCAGCCTGCACCGCAGGTTCGCCGCCGCCACGGGGATGAGCCCGGCCCGCTGGGTGCAGCAGGCCAGGCTCGTCCACGCGGTCACCCTGCTGGCCAGGGGGACACCGGTCACCTCCGTCGCCACCGGTCTCGGCTATGCCACCCCCAGCGCCTTCACGGCCATGTTCCGGCGGGCGCTGGGCACCACTCCGTCGGCCTACTTCGCGGGCGTGTAGGGCGTCACGAAGCCGCGAAGACCCATCGGAAACGTCCTACTCCGTACGGGATCGGCGGGCCGCCCGGGAGAGGCCGACGGCCACCAGCACGGCGATCACCGCGACGAGCAGCGCGTCCGCGCCGAGCCCCAGCCTGACGCCGCCGAGCGTGGCGTCCGCGAAGCTCGCGCCGTCCTCCCGCAGGTCCGCGACGCGGGCCGACGCCAGGGCGCTCAGCAGCGGGATGCCGACCGTGATGCCGATCTGCTGGGAGCTGGTCACCAGGCCGGTGGCCAGGCCCTGTTCGGTGTCCGGCACACCGGAGGTGACGATCACTCCGTACGAGACGATCGCCCACAGGTGGCCGAAGCAGGCGACCGTCATGGCGACCGTCGCGAGCCAGACGCCGGACGGGGCCGTGCCCACGCCCAGCAGCGCGGCGGTGCAGACGGCCTGGACGGCCAGTCCGGTGAGCAGCGTCCGGCGGGCGCCGATCCGCCCGATCACCTTCGGCGCGACCATGCCGGAGACCACCGCGAAGAGCCCCTGCACGCCGAAGACGAGACCGGTGAGGAAGGCGGAGAGGTGCAGCACTTCCTGGAGGTAGAGCGTCAGCAGGAAGATCACCGCGCTCATCATCGAGAAGGTGACCAGGCCTGCCAGGTTGCCCCACGCCACCGTCGGACGGCGCAGCATCGGCAGCGACACCAGCGGCTGGGCGGCCCGGGACTCCACGACGACGAAGGCGACGAGCAGGACGGCGCCGAGGGCCAGCGTGACCAGGACGTCCGGGCGTCCGAAGCCGGCCTCGGCGGCGGTGGACAGGGCGTAGATCAGGGCGAGCAGGCCGCCGGTGACGGTCACCGCGCCCGGGATGTCGATCCGGGGACGCTCGGGGTGCCGGGATTCGGTGAGCAGCGCGGGCGCTACCGCCAGTACGGCGATCCCGGCCACCGCGAGGACGCCCATCGTCGACCGCCAGCCGAGCGAGTCGGTCAGCGCGCCGCCGAGCACCATGCCGATGGTGAAGCCCGTCGAGAGCAGGGTGCCGCTGATCCCGAGGGCGCGTTCGCGCTGCGGGCCTTCGGTGAAGGTGGTGGTCAGCAGGGACATGCCGGTGGGCACGATGACCGCGGCGCCCAGCCCTTGCAGCGCGCGCCCGGCCAGGAAGACGGACGGGCTCCAGGCGAGCGCGGCCAGCAGGGAGGCCGTCGTGAAGAGGGCGAGCCCGGTGAGGAAGAGCCGTCGCCGCCCGTACAGGTCGGCGATCCGGCCGAAGAGGAGCAGGAAGCCGCCGGACGGCAGGGCGAAGGCGGTGACCGCCCATTGGAGGTCGGCCTGGCCCATTCCCAGGTCCCGGCCGAGGACGGGGAGCGTCACGTTCAGGATGGAGAAGTCCAGCGCGACGATGAACTGCGCGGCGCAGAGCAGGAGAAGGATCAGTTTGGCGCGGGCGGACATACGGGTGGGGGCGGGAACAGTCGTGGCTGGGCCAGTCGGTGCTGCGGGGGCCGTGGCGGGGAGCGTGGACGTGTCGGTCGGCATACGAGGAGCCTGCGGCCCAGGAATACGGCGTGGGGAGCGGGAACTTATCGTGGTGTCCGGACCACCAGGCAGGGTCCGGCAGCAGGCTGCTACATCGGCCGTCACCATGCGGCCGACAGGGGGAACGGCGTGAGCGAGTCCGCGCGGGCACAATCCGTACCGACGACAAGGGAGTCCGGCGACTCGGGCGGCGCCAAGCCGCGCCGCCGGCAGGAGTTGCGGGACTTCCTGATGAGCCGCCGCGCCCGGGTCAGCCCGGCCGACGCGGGCCTGCCCGACGGCGGGCGGCGCCGGACGCCGGGGCTGCGCCGGGAGGAGGTCGCGGTGCTCGCCGGGGTCGGTGCTTCCTGGTACCAGTGGCTGGAGCAGGGGCGCGACATCACCGTATCGCCGCAGGTGCTGGACTCCGTGGCCCGGGTGCTGCGGCTGAGCGACACCGAGCGGCGGCATTTGTACGTACTGGCCGGGCTCAACCCGCCGCTGCGGCAGGACCCGGACCCGGCGGTGCTCGACATGTGCGAGGGGCTGCAGCGGCTGATCGACGCGTGGATGCCGTTCCCGGCCCACATCCTGGACCCGTACTGGAACAACGTCGCCTACAACGAGGCGGCGCGGCTCGTCCTGAACCACGGTCACGAAGGCGTCGACATGAACTGCGTGATCGCGTTCTTCACCGACCCGGTCTACCGCGCCCGCGCCGCCAGCTGGGAGCGGAACGCGCCGGTGGTGGTGGCCCAGTACCGGGCGGCCTGGTCGAACCGGCCCGGCGACGAGGGGTACGAGTCGGTGGTACGGGAACTGTCCGCGGCGAGCGAGGAGTTCGCGGAGCTGTGGGCGCGCGGGGACGTGCAGGACGGCGGGCAGATCCACAAGGAACTGGAGCATCCGCTCGTCGGCACGCTGCTCTTCGAGACCACCCAGCTGCGGGTGCCGGCCCGCCCGGACCTGACCATCGTGCTGCACAACCCGCGCCGGTCGGCGGAGACCGACACGGCGGCGAAGCTGGAGTGGCTGACGTCGCCGGAGGGCCGCCGGGGCGGGATGTACTCGGTGGCAGGGTGACGGGGACGGGAGCAGGCGGCGCGAGGACACGGGGACGGGAACGAGCGGGCCCGCCACCGCCGTACGCCCCCTCGTGCCCATCGGGCCGCGGGACGCATATGCTCGCCCGTATGAGCGAAGCCGCACCGCTGGACCCGGAAGACCGCAAGATCATCACGCTGGCCCGTTCCGCGCGCGCCCGCAACGGGGTGCCGGAGGGCGCCGCCGTCCGTGACGAGACCGGGCGCACCTATGTCGCGGGGACCGTCGCCCTGGAGTCGTTGCAGCTCAGCGCGTTGCGTACGGCGGTCGCCATGGCCGTCGCGAGCGGCGCGCAGTCGCTGGAGGCGGCGGCCGTGGTGACCGAGGCGGAGTCGGCCTCGGACGCGGACCGCGCGGCCGTACGGGATCTCGGCGGCGCCGGTACGCCGGTGCTGGTCGCCGGTCCGGACGGCACGCTGCGGGCCACGGTCCAGGCGGGCTGACCGGCCACGGTCCAAGCGGCTGACCGGCCACGGTCCAAGCGGGCTGACACCAGGGCGGACGGCCGGGCCGGCGCAACGGCGCGGCGGCCTTCACTTTGCCCGTACCCGCTCCAGCAGCGCCTTCTTGTCCGGCTTGCCGCTCGCCGCCACCGGTACCTCCCGCACGAGGGTGATCGTGGCGGGCACACTCGCCGGACCCAGCGCGTCGGCTACCTGGGCGCGCAGCGCCGCGGGAGCGGGCCGCCGTCCCGCCGCCGGTACGACGAACGCGTGGGCGGCCTCGCCGGTCCGCTCGTCCGGCGCGCCCACGACGTACGCCTGGTCGACGTCCGGGTGTGCGGCCAGGGCCTGTTCGATGGCGCCCGCGTAGTGCAGGACGGCGTTGACGATGATGACGTCACGGGTGCGCCCGGTGAGGCGCAGGAAGCCGTGCTCGTCGAGGCGGCCGAGGTCGCGGGTGCGGACCCAGCCGTCCCGCAGTACGGCGCGGGTCTCCGCCTCGTCCCGGCGGTAGCCGGTCAGCGCTCCGGCCGTACGGACCCAGATCTCACCGGTGGCGCCGTCGGGGAGGGGCCGCCCGTCGGCCGGGTCCCGCACGTCGATGTCCACCCCGTCCAGAGGGCGCCCCACCGAGCCGTACGCCGTGTCCGGCCGGCGGGCCAGGTCGTCGGGGGTGAGCAGGGTGAGCATGCCGGTCTCGGTCTGTCCGTAGCCCTGGTGCACGACGGGGCCCAGGCGTTCGGTGGCCTCGGCGAGCTTGTGGGGCGCCAGGGGAGATCCGGCCACAAGGAGAGCGCGGAGGCTCGTGAGGTCCACGGGGTTTTCGGGCTCGGTGCGCAGGGCGTTGAGGATGTGGTGCAGCCGGGGGACGGTCAGCAGGCAGGCGGTGACGCGGTGCCGTGCGAAGACCTCCGGGAAGGACAGCGGCGGGTCCGGTATGACGGCGGTGCCGCCGCCCAGCAGGCACAGCCCCAGGTGCTCGAAGATCACGGCGCTGGTGAGGGTGCCGAAGAGCAGGAAGCGCGCGTAAGCCGCCGCGAGACCGGCGACCCGCCCGGTCCGGCGGGCCGGCTGCCACGACCAGCCCGCGGTGAGGCTGCGGTAGGTGTGCGCGCACTCCTTGGGCTGCCCGGTGCTGCCGCTGGTGAGGGTGATCAGGGCGATGTCGTCCGGGCGGCCGTGCGCCACGAGGTCGTCGGGGGAGGCCGGTTCCGCCGTGTTCAGCAGGTCTTTCTCCAGGCCGAGCCGGGTGGTGACAGCGGCGGCGGCGGCGCGGAGTCCGGGGGAGTCCGACGGCTCGTCGTGCACGAGGACGTCGATCCCGTCGGCCAGGACGCGGGCGAGGTGGCCCGGCGGCAGTCCGGGGCGCAGGCCGGTCAGCCGGGCGCCCAGCAGATGCACCGCGAGGTGCAGGGCGAACGCCTCGGGGGTGACGCCGGCGGCCACCGCGACGGACGATCCCGGACCGATGCCCGCCGCGCGCAGCCCGCGCACACAGCGGCCGGCCAGGTCCAGGACCGCGCGGCGCGGGACGGCGCGCCCCAGATGTTCGAACGCCGGTACGTCCGGCTGCCGGTGGAACGCGTCGACGAGGGCTTGCGGGAAAGGGCGTGCGGTGAGCTGGCTCATTTCGTGTCCGCTCCGGTGGGTGTGAACGGCTGAAATGCGTCACGGGACCGGCGGGGCAAGCGGGGCCGGGAGTGCGGCAGAGTAATGCGGAGACCCGCCGGGGCGCGACAGAAGGGCGTTCCGGGTAAAAATCCCGGACCTAGTGACACTGGCTTGTGCAGCGTACTCGCAAACATCGGATTCGGTGTGACGCAGATCACTTATATGCGCTCTGGTGTCGTTCTTTAATGCTCAAGTACTCTCGGTTTCCGCTCCATCTCCATACCCCCGCAGGTGACAGGAGAATTGCGTGAGCCACGACGAAACGATGGACTATCTGGTGGTCGGCGCCGGCCCCGCGGGATTACAAGCCGGATATTTCCTGCAACAGGCCGGACGCAGTCATCTCATCGTGGAGTCGGGCGCGGCTCCCGGTGAATTCTTCACCCGCTTCCCCCGGCACCGCACCCTCATCTCGATCAACAAGGTGCACACCGGCTGGGACGACCCCGAGCTGAACATGCGCACCGACTGGAACTCGCTGCTCTCCGACGAGCACCGTCCGCTGTTCACCGCCCGCACCGCGCGTTATTTCCCGGACGCCGACGAGATGGTCGGCTATCTGGCCGACTTCGCCGCCGCCCACCGCCTCCGCATCCGCTACGGCACCCGGATCACCGAGATATCGAGGCCGGACACCGGCCCGTCCGGACCCGGTGACTTCCTCGCCCGCGCCGCCGACGGCACCACGTACCGCGCGCGGCGGGTCATCGTGGCGACCGGCGTCACCCGCCCGTACGTCCCCGCCATCGAGGGCGTCGAGACGGTCGAGCGCTACGACGAGGTCTCCGTCGACCCGGCCGGCTTCACCGGGCAGCGGGTGCTGATCATCGGCCGCGCCAACTCCGCGTTCGAGACCGCCGACAACCTCATCGAGACCGCCGCCGTCATCCACGTCGCCGGGCCCGGCTCGCTGAAGCTCGCCTGGCAGACCCATTTCGTGGGACACCTGAGGGCCGTCAACAACAACTTCCTCGACACCTATCAGCTGAAATTGCAGAACGCGGTGCTGGACGGAAACATCGAGCGTATCCGGCAGCAGCCGGACGGCTCCTACGTGGTGTCCGTGTCCTTTTCCCGGGTCAACGAGGTCGTCAAGGACATCGCTTACGACCGGGTCATCCTCGCCACCGGATTCCGCTTCGACCCGTCGATATTCGCCCCGGAGTGCCGTCCCGAACTCGCCGTCAACGACCGTTTCCCGGCCCAGACCGACGCCTGGGAATCCCCGAACGTCCCCGGTCTGTACTTCGCCGGCACCATCACCCAGGTACGCGACTTCAAGAAATCCACCAGTGGTTTCATCCATGGCTTCCGGTACGGCGTACGGGCCTTGCACCGCATCCTCGAAGCCCGCCACCACGACCGCCCCTGGCCCGCCCGCGCCCTGCCCGCCACCGCCGAGGCGGTCACCGACGCCATGATCGCCCGCGTCAACCGCAGCTCGGCGCTCTTCCAGGTGTTCGGCTTCCTCGGTGACGCGGTGCTCGTCGACCGGGACGGCACGGTCCGCTACTGCGAGGAAGTCCCGGTCGACCACCTGCACACCGCCGTCGCCGACGGCGGCTTCGGCGAGGTGGGCTCCTACTTCACCGTCACCCTCGAATACGGCGAGGGCCACGACAAGGTCAACCCCTTCGACATCAGCGCGGGCCGGGTCTCCCAGCAGGACACCACCGGCCTGGACGGCCGCTACCTGCACCCGGTCGTGCGCGCCTTCGACGGCGCCGCCCCCGGCAAGGCGACCGCCGAACACCACCTGACCGAGAACCTGGAGAACGAGTGGGACAGCGAGGAGGTCCACCGCGCACCCCTGCGGACCTTCCTGCGCCCCCGGCTCACCGGCCCGGCACCGGCACCGGCGGCCCGGCCGTGATCCCCACCCTCACCGACCTGCGCGAGCGGGCCCGGAAGCGGCTGGACCCGCGGGTGTACGACTTCTTCGAAGGGGGTGCCGGAGGCGAGACGGCGCTCCACGAGAACGAGGCGGCCTTCCGCAGACTCGCCCTGCTGCCGCGCGTCCTGCGCGGGGCGGCCACCCGCGACCTGTCCGTGACGCTGTGCGGCGACCGCCTGGCGATGCCCGTCCTGGTCTCGCCCACCGCCTTCCACCGCCTCGCGCACCCCGAGGGCGAGCCGGCCACCGCCCGCGCGACGGCGGCCGCCGGCACGGTCCTGGTCACCGGCATGGCGGCGACCGTGCCGGTGGCCGAGGTCACCGCCGCCGCCCGCGCCGTACAGGCCGACGCGGCCGTCTGGTTCCAGCTCTACCTCCAGCCCGAACCGGAGGTCACCCTCGCCCTCGTCCGCAGGGCCGAACGGGCCGGCTGCACGGCGCTGGTCGTCACGGTCGACTCACCCGTCTTCGGCCGCCGCGAGCGGGACGCCCGGCACGGCTTCGACGACCTGCCCGCCGGCCTGGCCGCAGAGAACATGCGCGGCTTGCCCGGTGCCACCGACGACCGCCCCCGCGACATCGCCATGTCCCCCGGACTCTCCTGGGACGACCTGCGCAGACTGCGGGCACAGACCCGGCTGCCGGTGCTGCTCAAGGGCATCCTGCACCCCGGGGACGCGCGGATCGCGGTCGCCGAGGGCGTGGACGGGCTGCTGGTCTCCAACCACGGCGGCCGGCAGCTCGACGCCGCACCGGCGAGCATCGAGGCGCTGCCCGCCGTGGCCGAGGCGGTCGCGGGCCGCATACCGGTCCTCCTGGACGGCGGCGTCCGCCGGGGCTCCGACGCCGCTGTGGCCCTCGCGCTGGGCGCGTCCGCCGTCGGCGTCGGCCGTCCGGTGCTGTGGGGCCTGGCCGCGGACGGCGAGAAAGGCGTACGGCACGTACTGGAGCTGCTGCGCGCGGAGTTCGACCACGTACTGGCGCTGTGCGGCGGCGGCAGCCCGGCCGACCTCGGACCGGACCTCGTCGTCGCGCGGGGGAGCGTACGGGGCGGTGAGGCCCGGTGAACCGCCTCCGGGCCACCGGCCGCCTCCGGGCCACCGGCCGCCCCCGGCCCGCCGGCCGAACGCGGACCCTCCGGCTGCTCGCCGCCACGGCCGCCGCCCTCTCCGTCCCGTACTGGCTGCCGCGCTCCGTCGTCGCCGCCCGCGTAGCGCTCTTCGCCCGGATCAACGGCGACGAGGGCATCGCCTTCCCGAATGCCGCCGTCCCCGCCGAGCGTTTCCAGGAGGTCTACTCCCACCCGGCCGCCAACGGCCGCAGCCGCGGCGCCGCCCTCTCGGACCTCTTCTGGTACTGGCTCGCGCCCGGCCCCGAGGTCCACCAGGAACACCTGGAGGACGGCCCGCGCTACGACGACGTCGCCCGCACCACCCTCACCGTGCTCGCCGGCCCCAGCCGGGACCTGTCCGCGGCGGCGGCCCGCCGTACCGCCGCCGTGCTCGACGAACGGGGCATCGGCCGCGCCACGTTCGTGCGGCTGTGCGACCTGATGATGCCGGTCTGGGCGGAATTCTTCTACGGCCGGGTCTTCCGCGAACCGTGCCCGGCCGCCGTCCGGCGCCTGATCGTCGACAACGCCGAGGACGTGGTCAACTCCCTGAAGTGCACCCGGCCGCGCCATCTGGCCCGCCGGGCCCGCCTCACCCGCCACCTGCGGCAGCGCATCGCCGCCGGGCACGTGCCGCCGCACCACCTGCCGGGCTCCCTCACCCCCGACGAGCAGGCGTACTACCTCCAGGGCACCTTCTTCAACACGGCCGTCGTCCAGCTCTCCGAGGCCATGGCCCACCTGCTGCTCGTCCTGGCCCAGCACCCGGACGTACAGCGGAAGCTGGCCGCGGCACCCGACGACGAGCGGTACTTCGCCAACGTCCTCGACGAGACGCTGCGCCTCTACCCCCTCTTCGGCGTCGCCCACCGCATCAGCACGGACGACATCCCGCTCGGCCCGGACGCCGTCATCCCCGCCGGCTCCGTCCTGTGCTTCAACTACCCCGACTACCACGCCACCGGCTACGCCGACCCGGACGTCTTCGATCCCGCCCGCTGGGACCGCCTGGTCGCCAAGAACCAGCACCACATCCCGTTCGGCGTCGCCGCCAACCGGCCCTGCCCGGCCTGGCGGCTGGCCCCGCTGGTCATGCGCGCCGCGACCCGCGAGGTGCTGAGCCGCTTCACCCTCCACTCCGACGTCGCGCACACCCGCTCCATCCCGCACCGCGCCCCCTGCCTGCTGGTCCGGCGCGGCCGCCCGCTGCCGCCGCACCGGCTGTTCGCCGCCCGCGCCTTCCTGCGGGTGCGCGACCGGTGGGAGGACGTGTGGCGCAGCTGCGTCCAGCTCGTCCTCGGTACGTGGATGGTGCTGGACGCCCGCCGCCTGCGTCCGGCCGAGCGGTACTTCGCCGCCCACGACGCCCAGGGCGCCCCGCTGCCGGCCGGCACCGGCGGACCGGCGCGCTGTCCGTATCCGCACGCCTGATCCCCACGCCTGATCCCCACGCCTGGTCCGTACGTCCGGACGCCCGGTCCGTACGCCTGATCCGCACCTCCTCCCTCCCCCGCGAGCCGAAGGATCCTCCGCCATGACCGTCACGGAGTTAGGGCCGGTCTTCTTCCTGGCCGTCGTCGTCATCCTGCTCGTCTGCCGGCTCGTGGGGCGCGCCCTGCGCGCGCTGGGCCAGCCGCCCGTGGTGGGGGAGATGGTCGCCGGTGTGGTGCTCGGACCGTCCGTGCTGGGCCTGCTGGCGCCCGGCCTGGAGACGGCCCTCTTCCCGCCGGAGCTGCGGCCCGCGCTGTACGTCGCCGGGCAGATCGGCCTGGTCGTCTTCATGTTCCAGACCGGGTACGAGTTCCGCTCCGCCGGAATCCGGGCGGTGGCCAGGCCGGCCGCGATGATCTCGGGCGCCGGGATCTTCGTACCGCTCGCGCTGGGCGTGGGACTGACCTACGCCGTGCACGGCCGGGTCGACGTCTTCCCGAAGGACGTGTCCGTCACCGTCTCCGCCCTCTTCGTCGGCGTGACCCTGGCCATCACCGCGTTCCCCATGCTGGCCCGCATCATCACCGAGCGGGGCCTGACCGGCACCCGCTTCGGCTCGCTGTCGCTGGCGTCCGGAGCGGTGGACGACGCGCTGGCGTGGGTGCTGCTCGCCGGGGTGCTGAGCCTGACCGGCACCGGTACCGGGCCGCTGGTCCTCGCCCTCGCCGGGAGCGCCGGCCTGGTGGTCGTGCTGGCCCTGATCGCGCGCTCCGGGCCCCGGCTCACGGACCTGGTGAACCGCCGCGGCCCCGACGAGCTGCTGCTGATCACCGTCGTCGCGCTGTTCATCGCCGCCTGGTACACCGACCGCATCGGCCTGTACGCCGTCTTCGGCGCGTTCAGCCTGGGCGTGGTCTTCCCGCGCTCCGCACCGGTGGACCGGGCCGTCGAGACGATCGCGCCGATCAGCCGGATCGTCTTCCTGCCCCTGTTCTTCACCTACTCCGGCCTGAACACCGACTTCGCGCTGCTGGCCTCGCCCGGCCTGCTGCTGTTCACCGCGGGCTGTGTCGCCCTGGCCGTCCTCGGCAAGCTGGGCGCCTGCTGGCTGGCCGCACGGCTGGCCGGCGAGGAGGGCGGGGTGGCGCTGCGCATCGGCACGCTGATGAACGCGCGGGGCCTGATGCAGCTCATCGCGATCAACATCGGGCTGGCGGCCGGCATCGTCACCCCGTCGATGTTCGCGGTGCTGGTCGTGGTCGCGCTGGTGACGACGGTGATGGCGTCCCCGATGCTGACCCTGTGGGACCGCATCGACGCCCGCCGGGCGCCGGACCGGCCGCGGGCCGAACGGGTCGGTGCCGCGCCCTGACCCCGGGCCTGGTGGTCGGCGCCGCCCCGCCGATCGGGGACAATGGGCGCCATGAGCGTTCGTACAGAGTCCTCCGCCCAGCACCGCGCCGGCTTCGCGTGCTTCGTCGGCCGCCCGAACGCGGGCAAGTCGACCCTCACGAACGCTCTGGTCGGCA
Organism: Streptomyces paromomycinus; assembly: GCF_003865155.1. Classification (NCBI taxonomy): domain Bacteria; kingdom Bacillati; phylum Actinomycetota; class Actinomycetes; order Kitasatosporales; family Streptomycetaceae; genus Streptomyces; species Streptomyces paromomycinus. Next base: position 6,598,721 of record NZ_BHZD01000001.1, read on the forward strand.
CGAAGGTGGCGATCACCTCCAACCGCCCGCAGACCACCCGGCACACCGTGCGCGGCATCGTGCACCGCCCGGACGCCCAGCTCGTCCTGGTCGACACCCCGGGCCTGCACAAGCCGCGCACCCTGCTCGGCGAGCGGCTCAACGACGTCGTACGGACCACCTGGGCCGAGGTCGACGTGATCGGCTTCTGCCTGCCCGCCGACCAGAAGCTGGGCCCCGGCGACCGCTTCATCGCGGGTGAGCTGGCCGGCATCAAGAAGACCCCGAAGATCGCCATCGTCACCAAGACCGACCTGGTGGACTCCAAGCAGCTCGCCGAGCAGCTTCTCGCGGTCGATCAGCTGGGCCGGGAGCTGGGCATCGAGTGGGCGGAGATCATTCCGGTGTCGGCCGTCGGCGACCAGCAGGTGCAGCTCGTCGCGGACCTGCTCGTCCCGATGCTCCCGGAGAGCCCCCCGCTCTACCCCGAGGGCGACCTCACCGACGAGCCCGAGCAGGTCATGGTCGCCGAGCTGATCCGCGAGGCGGCGCTCGAAGGCGTACGGGACGAGCTGCCGCACTCCATCGCGGTCGTCGTCGAGGAGATGCTGCCGCGCGAGGACCGCCCGGCGGACAAGCCGCTGCTGGACATCCACGCCAACGTCTACATCGAGCGGCCCAGCCAGAAGGGCATCATCATCGGCCCCAAGGGCAAGCGCCTCAAGGAGGTCGGCGTGAAGTCCCGCAAGCACATCGAGGCGCTGCTCGGCACGCCGGTCTTCCTCGACCTGCACGTGAAGGTCGCCAAGGACTGGCAGCGCGACCCCAAGCAGCTCCGCAAGCTCGGCTTCTGAGACCGGACGGCCGGGGGCCGCGGCGGCCGCTCACTCCACCCCGCGGATCCGCCGCACCAGCAGCGCCCCGGCCAGTCCGATGCCCGCCGCGACCAGGTACAGCACCCGGTAGCCGCCCAGGTACGTCACGACCGGCGCGGCCAGCGCGGGCGCGGCCACCTGCGGCAGCGAATTGGCGACGTTGACGACGCCGAGGTCCCGGCCCCGGTGGGCGGCGGCCGGCAGCACGTCCGTCATCAGGGCGAAGTCCACCGATGTGAAGACGCCGAAGCCGACGCCCAGCAGCGCGGCGGCGACCAGCGCGCCGGTCCAGGTCTGCCACCCGGCGAGCAGCGCGGTGGCCGCCGCCATGATCACGCCGGACCAGAGCACGAACGGCTTGCGGCGGCCCGTACGGTCCGACCAGACTCCGCCGGCCACGACGGTGGCGAGCAGCAGCACCCCGTTGACGGCGGTCAGGATCAGCACGCCGTCCTCGGGGCGGGGCCGGTGCAGCGCGTCCCGCAGGTAGTAGAGCAGGTACAGCAGCGCGATCGCGTTGCCGAGATTGACCAGGAAGCGGGTCAGCCAGGCCCAGGCGAGGTCGGGGTGGCGGCGCGGGCCGATCCAGAACCCGCGGACGAAGGACCGCCACGCGAACGGCGGCCGGTCGCCGGGCCCGATCCGTAGATCCCGGTACCGCAGCACGTACGGCAGCGTGGCCAGCACCGTGAAGCCGGCGCAGGCCGCGTACCCTGCCGCGACACCGCCCGCTACGGTCGCCAGCCCCGTACCGGCCACCACGCCCAGGATCTGCGCCGCGCCCAGCCAGCCGCCCACCGCGCCGCGCTGAAGGTGCGGCACCCGGTCCGGCACGGCCGCGGTCACCGCCGCGAACGCGGCGTTCAGCGCGAGCTGCACCAGGCACCAGCCGGCCGCCATCACGGCGACGCTTTGGGCCGTCGCCAGCAGGCACAGGGCCGCCGCGCCGCCGAGCACTCCGGCCACGATCCACGGCGTACGGCGGCCGAAGCGCGACACCGTACGGTCCGACAGCGCGCCGAAGAACGGATTGGCGACGAGGGAGACCGCGGCGCCCAGGCCCGTGACCCAGGCCAGCACCGACTCCTTCGACGTGCCCGGCGGCGCCAGCTCGGCCGCCTGGAGGGCCAGCAGGATCTGGATCGGGCCGTACCAGCCGGCCCAGACGGCCCCGTTGGCCAGCGCCAGCGCCGCGGTCCAGCCGCGGCCCACCCGCTCGGCCGGCTCGGCGAAGGCCCCGGGTGTCCCGGCGGGAGTCCCGGGTGTCCCGGCCGGAGTCCCCGGTGTCCTGGCCGGGGCCCCCGGTGTGTCTGCGGGACCCCCGGGCGTGCCCGCGGCCCCCGCGCCGGTCACCGCTGGGCCCGCAGCGCGTCCCGCAGCCAGTGGTACGAAGCCTTCGGCGTCCGTTCCAGCGTGGCGTAGTCGACGTGCACCAGCCCGAAGCGCCGGGCGTACCCCTCGGCCCACTCGAAGTTGTCCAGCAGCGACCAGACGAAGTAGCCGCGGACGTCGACCCCGGCGGTGATCGCGTCGTGCAGGGCCCGCAGGTGCCCGTCCAGGAAGGCGATCCGCTCCCGGTCCTCGACGCCCTCGTACGAGCAGCCGTTCTCGGTGATGACGACGGGCGGCAGGCGGTCGCCGTACCGGTCGCGGAAGCCGGTCAGCAACTCGGTCAGCGCCGCGGGCACCACCGGCCACCCGAAGTCCGTCAGCGGACATCCCTCGATCCTGCGTGGCGCGAACGGCAGCCCGGGCGGCAGCTCGATCCCCGCGAAATCGACCGCTCCGGCGTCCTCCGGCGCGGGCGCGGCCACCTTCGCCGGCTGGTAGTAGTTCACCCCGTACCAGTCCAGCGGCTCACCGATGACCCGCAGGTCCTCGTCCACCGGACCGGCCCCGGACAGCAGCGGCGCCGTCAGTTCCTCCTCCGGGTAGCGACCCAGCAGTACCGGCTCCGCGAAGAGACGGTTCAGCAGCAGGTCGTACAGCCCGGCCGCCTTCTGATCGGCGGCCGACTCCGAGGCGGCCCACGTGGGCCCGTGGGAATTGGCAATCCCGATATTGTCAGCCCCTTGCGCCCGCAGCGCCTGCACGGCCAGCCCGTGGCCCAGCAGCAGGTGATGCGCCACGGGCAGTGCCTCGAAGCCCAGCTCCCGGCCCGGCGCGTGCTGACCCAGCCCGTACCCGAGCAGCGTCAGCTCGGCGGGCTCGTTGAGCGTGATCCACCGGTCCACCCGGTCCCCGAGGCGCGCCGCCACGGCGTCCGCGTACGCCGCGAACCGCCGCGCCGTGTCCCGCTCCAGCCACCCGCCCGCCGCCTCGACGGCCTCCGGCGTGTCCCAGTGGAAGAGCGTCGGCACCGGCCGGACCCCCGCCGCGCACAGCTCGTCGACCAGCCGGTCGTAGAAGTCCAGCCCCGCCGCGTTGACCCGCGGGCCGCCGTCCGGCATCACCCGGGGCCAGGCCACCGAGAACCGGTACGCGCCGGCCCCCAGCTCCTTGATCAGCGCGACGTCCTCGCGGTAGCGGTGGTAGTGCCCGGTGGCGACCCGGCCGTCCGAGCCGTCCTTGACCCGCCCGGCCCGCTCCACGAAGGCGTCCCACACCGACCGCCCGCGCCCGTCCTCGTCCACCGCCCCCTCGATCTGGTAGGCGGACGTCGACACGCCCCACACGAACCCCGCGGGAAAACGCGGCAGCGCACCCGACGCGGACCCACCCGGCGCACGTGAAGCGTCCATGCTCCGGATGGTGGTTACCGCCGGGAACAGGTGTCAAGAGGGCCGTGCGGAGCGGGAGGTGACGGCCGGCGTCGTCAGCCGAAGGGGTTGTCGGGGAAGCGGTTCGGCGAGCCGCCCGGCCCGGCAGCGAGCACAGACGTTGTCGGCACGGCCGCCGACGCTGTGGCCGGAGCCGGTGCCGAGACCTGCTCCTGTTTGACGCCGGGGGGCAGGAAGCAGGGGGTGGTGACCGAAAACGTGAGCTGGTCCGGCGGAACGTAGGACTGGACCGAGATGAACAGCCTGTCCCTCCCGCCCTTGGCGTCCAGCAGCGCCCACGGCTTCTTGGTCTTGTCCTCCCGGTATCCGCTGACCTTGTAGCCGTCCGCTTCGAGCTTCCGGCGCATGGCACGCACGGCTTTGCCGTGCTCGGCCTCCGGCACCGGAGCTCTCACGGCATAGGAGAGAATGAATCGCCCGTCATCGGAGGACTCGCCGTCCTTTCCGTGGCAGTCGCGGAACTCTTTGTTGACGGTCTTGCCATCGGCTTTCACGCCGTATTCTGCGGCCAGCGAGTCGATAAGGCCGCGTGCCGCCTGCTCGGCCTGCTCCTGGCTCTTCACGGGCAACGGGTCATTCTTTCCGCCGTCATTCATGCATCCTCCCGATGCGAGCAGGGCGAGTACGACGAGGCCGGTACGGGCCAGCTTCCTCTGGCGTCGGGTGGTTACCACTTCGGGCCTACCGTTCCTGGCGGGACGTACTTCGGGGGTACGTGATAGTCCTCTTCCGACGGGGCCTGACCCACGATGATGCGGCCCTGGTTCTGCAGGCTCGCACTGTCCTCGTCCCAATACCCCGAGTGTCCCTCGGTGTCCACACCGAAGACTTTGCCGCCGAATTCCTTGTCGGCGGGGTTCCCGCCGAGGGTCTTGTCCGAGGTGATCAAGGAGACCGGGTCGTCCTTCGCGTACCCGGCCCAGACGTGGCCGGGATCCATGTGCAGGTCCTTGGCGTGGTCCACCGTCATACCAGGACTGCCGACCACGATGATGTCGTCCGCGTCGATGCCCTTCCCGCCGGAGGCGGCGGCGCCGACCATGGTCGAGCCATAACTGTGGCCGAGGACACTCATGTGAGCGCGATCCCCATGATGGGACTCTCGCAGCCCATGGGTGAATGCGCGCAAGTCAGCTTCGCCCTCTCTGGCCCTTGCCGGGGTGGCGACACTGGCGTCCGCCTCCGGGGCGTTGTACCCGAGCCATGAGACGACTGCGGTTTTCTGCGTACCGTCGTTGTCGTTGGCCGACTTCTGAAGGATGCCAGCCCGATCGATCTGTTCATCGACGTTTGACAGATCGTTGCCGGTGCCCGGCACTTGAATGGCGACGTTGTCGGCGGTGTCCGGATTGCCCTTCGCCACAATGGCTCGCCCGTCACTCTTCGTGTCGATCCCCAGCACGAAAAGCCGCTTGTTCTCGTCGCTGTCGCCGTCGCTCTCGTCCAGCGCATTCTGCAACTTGCGCAGTCCCCCGTACTGCCGCTCGTCGTGAATGCCTAGATCGCCGTTCTGCTTCTTGAGATCATATTCGGACAGGGAGTTGTCCAGGTACTTGCGGTTCGCCTCGTCCCGGTCGGTGGTGGGGATTCCGTCGAGCCAGCCGATCTTCTCGGGACAGGCGTCGATGTACAACTGCCGTTCCTGCGGGGTGAGACCGGCCCACCACTTGGCGTTCTCCTTCGGGTCCTTGTCCGAAGGGATGAACTCGTCACCGATCTGGAACAGTGAGTCGGCGACCTTGCGGGCGCCTTCCCGTGCCTTCGACGCTCCGTAGTCCTTGTCCAGTGTGAAGGCGTCGATCGACTGGAGGAGCTGCATCCCCTCCCAGGAGGCCGATGTCGCGTTGTCGATCGAGTCCTGGACGATGCCCTGGTAGACGCCCATCACGGCGACGCGCTGCTTCTCTGCCGCCTGGGCCTCGGCGTCGTCCGCGTCGGTGGTGCCGGACCGGCTGTCCGTCACCGTGCCGTGGTCGTCGACGGTGTACCCGTCGGCTTCCGCGTCCCGCACCCCTTGACGGAGTTTGTCCTGGGCCAGCTTCATCCTGACGTGCACGGTGTCCAGCACCGTCGCGATGGAGGAGACGTCGGACTGGGCGACGCCCAGTTGGGTCTCGCTCGCCTCCATCTTCCTGAACGCGGTGCGTGCGTCGGCGCCCTCCCACTTGCCGGCGTGCAGCGGCCCGGTCACCTTGTGCCGGTGCTGGACCTGGGCCTCCTCCAGTTCCTGGGCCAGTTTCTGCCAGGTCTTGACCGCGGCTTGCAGGTCGGAGAAGTCCTGCTTGAGCAGTTCATGGAAGTTCTCCGGCACCGCTCACCGCCCCCGGAACGACTGGGCGGTGACGTCTTCGTTGTATTGGTGGCCGTCGGCGGTGCGGCGCAGGCGTGTCGCCGAACTCTCGGCGTCGCCACCGATCCGTTTGCGCAGCTCGTCCAGGGCCATGCCCCAGTCGTGGCCGACCCGCTCCATGTCCGGGCCGACGTGCCAGGTCTTGAGCGCTGTGCCTGCTGCCTCGATGTCGCGCTTTGCCGTGGCGATGGGCTGTTCCAGGTCGTGGCTGATGCTGTCGGCGGCCGCCGCCGACGCTCGCAGCGTCTCGGGTGTGACCGAGATGCCTTCGTTGGGCACGGTTTCTTCCCCCTGCTCGCCGGGCCCGGTCGTGGCCCGTCATCTGATCATGACGGACGGGGCGACGGGTCGGTTGCAGGAGAGCCGAGCCCGGCGGCCGGTCAGCAGCCCTCCTTCAGGACTCTGCTGATCAGCTTGCGCTGTTCTGTGGTGAGGCGGGGGTCGGAGGCGTAGACCGTGTCGCCGTCGATGGTGATCTGGTAGCTGAAACCGTCGGGGACGCCTACCGGGGGCGTACCCCGGCCGGCGGCGGCTGCCTGCTCGGCCAGGGCGTGCCATTCCGCGGCATCGGGGCGGCCGGAGGTGTCGACCTCGGCGTGGCGCTCGATACCGGCGAAGCCGCCGGTGCGTCGTACTTGAATCCGCATGACGGGCTTCCTACCCAGTGGGGCTCGGGGAAACGGACAGAACGGGCCAGATGGTGGCGGATCAGGTGGCGGGCACGCCCACCTGCGACCATGCCTTCAAAAGGGCCTGCAGCACATCGCCCTCACCGTACTTGGTGCGCGCGGTGGCGACCGTCAGGCGTGCGAAGTCGTCGAACTGGGCGTCCTTGTCGAGTTCGCCGCCGGTCAGCGTGGCGTACCAGATCTGGCCGGCCCGCTCCCACGCGTTGCCGCCGAGGGCCGTGGCGAGCAGGTAGAAGGCGTGGTTGGGGATGCCGGAGTTGATGTGCACGCCGCCGTTGTCGCGGGACGTCTTGACGTAGTCGTCCATCGTCGCGGGCTGCGGGTCCTTGCCCAGGACGTCGTCGTCGTACGCGGTGCCCGGGGCCTTCATCGAGCGCAGTGCCTCGCCGGTGACGTTGGGGCCGAGCAGCCCGGCGCCGATCAGCCAGTCGGCCTGGGCGGCGTTCTGGCCCAGCGCGTACTGCTTGATCAGGGCGCCGAAGACGTCCGACATGGACTCGTTGAGCGCGCCGGACTGGCCGAAGTAGTCCAGGTTGGCGGTGTGCTGGGTGACGCCGTGGGTCAGCTCGTGGCCGATGACGTCGACCGGGATGGTGAAGTCGAGGAACAGGTCGTTGTCGCCGTCGCCGAAGACCATCCGCTGGCCGTCCCAGAAGGCGTTGTCGTAGTTCTCGCCGTAGTGGACGGTGGCGTTCAGCGGCAGCCCGGCGTCGTCGATCGAGTGCCGGCCGTAGACCTTCAGGTACAGCTCGAAGGTGGCGCCGAGGCCCGCGTGCGCGCGGTTGACGGAGGCGTCCTTCGACGGCTTGTCGTCCTCGGAGTGCACCTTCTTGCCCGGCAGCGTCTCCTGGTGCTTCGCGTCGTAGATGGTGCGGTTCGGCTTGTCCGACGCGGTGCCGGTGGGCGCGCCGAGGCCGCGGACGGTGGTGATGCGGCGGCGGGTGCGCTGCAGGGCGTCGTGCTCCAGGGTGCGCAGGGCGCGCTGGGAGCGGTTCTCGTCCTCCAGCTGGGACAGCGTGTCGAGGACGTGCGGCGGCACGATCGTGCAGAAGACCGGGTGGCTCTCAGTGGCTTCAGGGTTCATGCACGGCAATGTGGCACTGGGTCATCGGCATGTCACTCCCTGGCGCCATGATTCCCGAAAACGTGTGGTAGATCGCTGTTCAGGGGTTACGCGGGCCCGGTCCCGCATACTGATACGGGGCCGCGGATTCCGCGTCGCCTCGGCTAGGGTGCTGTGCATCATGCGTTACGGGCTGCTTCTCCTTAGCTGCCGCGGCGAGGGTCTGTTGTCGTAGGCCGACCCCCTCCCCGCGGGATTCGGTGTTGCGATTTTCGCCCCGTCGGCCTCTCCCCCCGCGGACACACGAGGAGCCCCGCGCCACCATGACGAATCCGTCGATCGCCGCCCAGAACGCTGAGAACTCCGTCGGCCGCCCCACCCCGATCACCCACGCGACGCGCCCCCAGAAGCCCTCCGGCCTGCCGGTGCACCGCTACCGCGGCTACGAGGCCGTCGACATCGCCGACCGCACCTGGCCCGGCAACCGCATCACCCAGGCCCCCCGCTGGCTGTCCACGGACCTGCGCGACGGCAACCAGGCGCTGATCGACCCCATGTCGCCGGCCCGCAAGCGCGAGATGTTCGACCTGCTGGTGAAGATGGGCTACAAGGAGATCGAGGTCGGCTTCCCCTCGTCCGGGGCCACCGACTTCGACTTCGTACGGTCGATCATCGAAGAGGGCGCCATCCCCGAGGACGTGACGATCTCCGTCCTGACGCAGGCCCGCGAGGAGCTGATCGAGCGGACCGTGGAGTCGCTGCGCGGCGCCCACAAGGCCACCGTCCACCTGTACAACGCCACCGCGCCGGTCTTCCGCCGGGTGGTCTTCCGCGGCTCGCGCGAGCAGGTCAAGCAGATCGCGGTGGACGGCACGCGGCTGGTCGTGGAGTACGCGGAGAAGATCCTGGGCCCGGAGACGGCGTTCGGCTACCAGTACAGCCCGGAGATCTTCACCGACACCGAGCTGGACTTCGCGCTGGAGGTCTGCGAGGGCGTGATGGACGTCTGGCAGCCCGAGGCGGGCCGCGAGATCATCCTGAACCTGCCGGCCACCGTCGAGCGCTCCACCCCCTCCACGCACGCCGACCGCTTCGAGTGGATGTCGCGCAACCTGTCCCGCCGTGAGCACATCTGCCTGTCCGTGCACCCGCACAACGACCGCGGTACCGCGGTGGCCGCCGCCGAGCTGGCGATCATGGCCGGTGCGGACCGGATCGAGGGCTGCCTGTTCGGGCAGGGCGAGCGCACCGGCAACGTGGACCTGGTCACCCTGGGCATGAACCTGTTCAGCCAGGGCGTGGACCCGCAGATCGACTTCTCGCAGATCGACGAGGTCCGCCGGACCGCCGAGTACTGCAACCAGATGGAGGTCCACCCGCGCCACCCGTACGCGGGCGACCTGGTCTACACCGCCTTCTCCGGCTCCCACCAGGACGCCATCAAGAAGGGCTTCGAGGCCATGGAGGCCCAGGCCGCGGAGCAGGGCAAGAGCGTGGACGACCTGGAGTGGGCCGTTCCGTACCTGCCCATCGACCCCAAGGACGTCGGCCGCTCCTACGAGGCCGTGATCCGCGTCAACTCGCAGTCCGGCAAGGGCGGCATCGCGTACGTCCTGAAGAACGACCACAAGCTGGACCTGCCGCGCCGGATGCAGATCGAGTTCTCCAAGACCATCCAGGGCAAGACCGACGCCGAGGGCGGCGAGGTCACGCCGGACGCGATCTGGTCCGTCTTCCAGGACGAGTACCTGCCGACCCCCGAGAACGCCTGGGGCCGGATCGCGCTGCGCAGCGCGCAGACCTCCACGACGACCGAGGGCACCGACGCGCTGACCGTCGAGGCGGTCGTGGACGGCGCCGACACGGTCCTGACCGGCACCGGCAACGGTCCGCTGGCGGCGTTCTTCGACGCGCTGCACGCGATCGACGTGGACGTACGGCTGCTGGACTACGTCGAGCACACGATGAGCGAGGGCGTCGGCGCCCAGGCCGCCGCGTACATCGAGTGCGCGATCGGCGACAAGGTGCTGTGGGGCGTCGGCATCGACGCGAACATCGTGCGCGCCTCGATCAAGGCGGCCGTCTCCGCGGTCAACCGCGCGAGCCGCTGATCACCGGGCCGTCGTGCGGCCCGCGCCCCCGGCCCCCGGGCCGGACCGGCATCCGGGCCGCGCACCGCCTGTGACCTGCGGTGCACCGAGCGTCCCCCGATTCTCGCCACGAGCGCCGGGGGGCGCTTGGGCGTTCAACCGGTTTAAACGGCCGTCTTGTCCGGTCCGCGCTACTGACGCCGCATCACGGATGTGGCTAACATCACGTCAACGCGGCAAAGATGCCGGAGCGTTACGGAGGGTCGACGTGATGCACAAGCTGGCTGTGATGGGTGTGCGGACGTCCTGGCGCACCGTCGCCGACGGCGAGTTCTTCTGCCCCGAGTGCGGCGGGGACCGCAACTACCTCCGGCGGACCGGCCGCCGACGGCTCACCGTCCTCGGTGTGCCGCTGCTGCCGCGCGGCACCGCGGGCCCGGTCGTCGAGTGCTCCGCCTGCCGCGGCCACTTCGCGCTGGACGCGCTGGACCATCCCACCACCACGCGCTTCTCGGCGATGCTCCGGGACGCCGTGCACACCGTCACGCTGGCCGTGCTGGCGGCCGGCGGCACGGCCTCGCCCGGGGTGCGCGGCACCGCGGTGGGCACGGTGCGCGCGGCGGGCTTCGCGGACTGTACGGAGGACCAGCTGCTGACCCTGCTCGCCGCGCTCGCGGCGGACACCGGCCGGCTGCCCGGCGCGCACGACGGCGCCCTGTCGCGCGCGGCCTCCGGCAGCGCCGGCCGTCCCGGCGGCGGCCTCGACCCGTGCGGCACGGCGCTGGCCATAGAGCTGCACGAGGCGCTGGAGCCGCTGGCTCCGCACCTGGCCCCGGCGGGCCGGGAGTCGCTGCTCCTCCAGGGCGCGCGGATCGCCCTGGCCGACGGCCCGTACCTGCCGTCCGAGCGTGAGGTCCTGACCACCGTGGGCGCCGCCCTGCTGCTCTGCCCGGACGACACCGCCCGGCTGCTGGCGGCGGCCCGTACGCCGTCCTGAGCGGGGCCGGGCGCCCCGCGGTTCCCGAGTGCCCCGAGCGCCCTGAGAGGCCCGCACGGAGCCGTACGCCCGGACCCGCCCGTGTGCGGCCGTCCCCGCCGGGTGCGCGAGAATGGACCGCATGAGTCTGTTCCGCGACGACGGCATTGTGCTGCGCACCCAGAAGCTGGGCGAGGCGGACCGGATCATCACGTTCCTCACCCGCGGTCACGGCCGGGTACGCGCCGTGGCCCGGGGCGTACGCCGTACGAAGTCCAAGTTCGGCGCCCGGCTGGAGCCGTTCTCCCACGTCGACGTGCAGTTCTACGCCCGCGGCAGCGAGCTGGTCGGGCGCGGCCTGCCGATGTGCACCCAGAGCGAGACCATCGCCGCCTACGGGGGCGGCATCGTCACGGACTACGCCCGCTACACCGCCGGTACGGCCATGCTGGAGACCGCCGAGCGGTTCACCGACCACGAGGGCGAGCCGGCCGTGCAGCAGTACCTGCTGCTGGTCGGCGGACTGCGCACGCTTGCGCGCGGCGAGCACGAACCGCACCTGGTGCTGGACGCCTTCCTGCTGCGCTCGCTCGCGGTCAACGGCTACGCCCCCAGCTTCGACGGCTGCGCCAAGTGCGGGCTGCCCGGCCCGAACCGGTTCTTCTCCGTGGGGTCGGGCGGTGTGGTGTGCGGCGACTGCCGGGTGCCCGGCAGCGTCGTACCCTCCTCCGAGGCCATCGGGCTGCTGGCGGCGCTGCTGTCCGGCGACTGGGCGACGGCGGACGCCTGCGAACCCCGGCACGTCCGGGAGGGCAGCGGACTCGTCGCGGCCTACCTGCACTGGCATCTGGAGCGCGGCCTGCGCTCGCTGCGGTACGTAGAGAAATAGATAGGCTCAGCAGTTCGGGGGCGACCGCCGGCCGGCGACGGACGGCGGCCCGGACACGGGGCACCACGCATCAGGCACTACGGCATAGGAGATGTGGACCGGATGGCACGACGCGGATTCCTGGGGCGCGGCCGACGCGAGTACGAGACGCCCGAGCCGCACCCGTCCGGTGCGCGTCCGCCGAAGATCCCCGGCGAGCTCGTCCCGAACCACGTGGCGGTCGTCATGGACGGCAACGGCCGCTGGGCCAAGGAGCGCGGCCTGCCCCGCACCGAGGGCCACAAGGTCGGCGAGGGCGTCGTCCTCGACGTGCTCAAGGGCTGCATCGAGATGGGCGTCAAGAACCTGTCGCTGTACGCCTTCTCCACCGAGAACTGGAAGCGCTCGCCCGACGAGGTCCGCTTCCTGATGAACTTCAACCGGGACGTCATCCGCCGCCGCCGGGACGAGATGGACGCGCTGGGCATCCGCATCCGCTGGGTCGGCCGGATGCCGAAGCTGTGGAAGTCCGTGGTGCAGGAGCTCCAGGTCGCCCAGGAGCAGACCAAGGACAACGACGCGATGACGCTGTACTTCTGCGTCAACTACGGCGGCCGGGCGGAGATCGCGGACGCGGCGGCGGCCATCGCGGCGGACGTACGGGCCGGGAAGCTGGACCCGTCGAAGGTCACCGAGAAGACCGTCGCCAAGTACATGTACTACCCGGACATGCCGGACGTGGACCTGTTCGTCCGGCCGTCCGGCGAGCAGCGCACCTCCAACTACCTGATCTGGCAGAGCGCCTACGCCGAGATGGTGTTCCAGGACATTCTCTGGCCGGATTTCGACCGGCGGAACCTGTGGGACGCCTGCCTCGAATACGCCAAGCGGGACCGCCGGTTCGGCGCCGCCCCGGAGGCGGAGCCCGCGCCGCAGCAGTGAGGCGGTAAGTCCGTACGCGAAAGCGGCCGGTCCCCTGAGCCAGGGGGCCGGCCGCTTCCGTATGCCGGTGTGCTCCGCGTCAGGCGGAGCCGGCGGCCGCCTTGGCCGCGCACTCGCCGCACGTACCGAAGATCTCGATGGTGTGCCCGACGTCCTGGAAGCCGTGCTCGGCGGCGATCTGGTCCGCCCACTTCTCGACGGCCGGGCCCTCCACCTCGACGGCCTTGCCGCAGTTGCGGCACACCAGGTGATGGTGGTGGTCGTCGGTGCTGCATCGCCGGTAGACGGCCTCGCCGTCGTTGGTCCGCAGCACGTCGACCTCGCCCGCGTCGGCCAGGGACTGCAACGTCCGGTAGACCGTGGTCAGCCCGACCGAGTCCCCCCGGTGCTTGAGCATGTCGTGCAGTTCCTGCGCGCTGCGGAACTCGTCCACCTCGTCCAGTGCCGCTGCCACGGCGGCCCGCTGCCGCGTCGACCGGCCGCGCACCGGAGATCCAGCGCTCGCCACCGTTGCCTCCCTAGGTCTCGGGACGTCCCCCTGCACATCAGTCCGGCCATTGTGCCAGGTGATGACCGGAGCCCGGGTGCAACGCTTACGCAGATGCCTACCTCTTGGCCCCTTGCACGCTGACATCGTCGCCGGGGGAGCGGCTGCCGGGCAGATCCAGAGTGCACTGTTCGGCGGCCGCGGCGGCGGCCCGCGCGCGCTTTCTGGCCAGCGGGGCGGCCATCGCCGCCATCAGCGCGAAGACCGCGATGGCCAGCAGCACGATGCTCGCGCCGGGCGGCACGTCCACGTAGAAGGAGAAGACCGTACCGGAGAGGGTGACGACGACGCCGATGGCGACGGCCAGCGCGAGGGTCATCGCGAAGCCGCGGGTGGCCTGCTGCGCGGCGGCCACCGGCACCACCAGCAGCGCGCTGACCAGCAGCAGGCCGACGGCGCGCATGGCGACCGTGACGGTCAGCGCGGCGGTCACCGCGAGCAGCAGGTTCAGCCACCGCACGGGCAGGCCCATGACCCGGGCGAACTCCTCGTCCTGGCAGACGGCGAACAGCTGCCGCCGCAGTCCGAGGGTGACGGCCATCACGAAGGCGGCCAGCAGACAGGTGACCGTGACGTCCTCGGCGGAGACGCTGGTGATCGACCCGAAGAGGTAACTGGTGAGGTTGGCGGTGGAGCCGCCGGGCGCCAGGTTGACGATCAGCACACCGCCGGCCATGCCGCCGTAGAAGAGCATCGCCAGCGCGATGTCCCCGCGGGTACGGCCCTTGGAGCGCACCAGCTCCATGGCGATCGCGCCGAGCGCGGCGACCAGCACCGCCATCCACACGGGCGAGGTGCGCAGCAGGAAGCCCAGCGCGACGCCGGTCAGCGCGACATGGCCGATGCCGTCGCCCATGATCGCCTGGCGGCGCTGTACGAGGTAGATGCCGACGGCGGGCGCGGTGACGCCGACCAGGAGGGCGGCGAGCAGCGCGCGCTGCATGAAGGCGTAGTTCAGGAGGTCCATGTCAGGTCAGTCCGTCTCAGGTCAGCAGCCCGGTGCGGACCGGCTCGGCGGCCGGGTCCGCGTGCGGGTGGACGTGGTCGTGGCCGGGCAGGGCATGCTGGCCCACGGCCTCCGGGGGCGGCCCGTCGTGCACCACACAGCCGTCGCGCAGCACCACGGCGCGGTCGATCAGCGGCTCCAGCGGGCCCAGCTCGTGCAGCACGAGCAGGACGGTGGCGCCCGCCGCGACCTGCCCCCGCAGCGTCTCGGCCAGCACCTCCTGGCTGGCCAGGTCGACGCCGGCCATCGGCTCGTCCATGATCAGCAGTTCGGGGGAGGCGACCAGCGCGCGGGCGATCAGCACCCGCTGGTGCTGGCCGCCGGAGAGCGCCTCGACGCTGTCCTTGGCGCGGTCCGCCATGCCCACCAGGTCCAGCGCCCGGTGGACGGCGTCCCGGTCGGCCCGTCCCGGCCACTTCAGCTTCGTACGGGAGAGCCGGCCGGAGGCGACGATCTCGCGGACGGTGGCGGGCACGCCGCCCGCCGCGGTGGTGCGCTGCGGGACGTACCCGATGCGCGCCCAGTCCCGGAACCGGCGCTGCGGGGTGCCGAACAGCTCCAGCTCACCGCTGGTCAGCGGCACCTGGCCGACCACCGCGCGGACGGCGGTGGACTTGCCGGAGCCGTTGGCGCCGAGCAGGGCCACCACCTCGCCGCGCCGTACGGTCAGGTCGACGCCGCGCAGGACGGGGCGCGCGCCGAGCGCCGCTCCCGCCCCGCGCAGGGATATGACCGTGTCCTGGTCCTTCATGGCCGGATCCTCCCGTCGTGCCGTACGTATGTGTCCCGCCGGGTACCCGGCCGTTCCGCGCGGCCGGTCACTTGGCGCCGAGCGCTTTCTGCAGCGCCGCCAGGTTGGCCTCCATGACCTGGACGTAGTCCTTGCCCCGGGACTTCTCGGTGATCCCCTCGATGGGGTCGAGCACGTCGGTCTTCACGCCGAGGTCCTTGGCCAGGGTCTGCGCCAGCGCCGGGCTGGTCAGCGTCTCGAAGAAGACCGTGTTGACGTGGTGGTCCTTCGCCAGCTTCTGCAGCTCCTTCATCCGGCTGCCGCTGACGTCGCCCGACTCGGGGTCGATGCCGTTGATGGCTTCCTCGGTCAGGCCGTAGCGCTCGGCGAGGTAGCCGAAGGCGGCGTGGGTGGTGATGAAGGTGTCCGACTTCTTGTTCTTCAGTCCGTCCTGGAACTTCTTGTCCAGGTCGGTCAGCTTCTTGACCAGGTCGTCGGTGTTACGGGCGTAGTCCGCCTTGTGTGCGGGGTCGGCGTCCGCGAAGGTCTTGCCCACTCCCTTGGCGACCTGGGCGAGCTTCACCGGGTCGAGCCAGATGTGCGGGTCGTTGCCGTCGCCCTCGTGATCGTGGCCTTCGTGGCCCTCGTGTCCGTGCTCGTCGTGGCCGGTGCCGTTGTCGCCGGTGGTGTGGTCGTGGCCGTCGACCTCCGAGCCGTGCTTCTTCAGCCGGGTCAGGGACGCCGCGTCGACGGTGTGCTCGACACCGGACTGCTGGACGGCCTTGTCGACGGCGGGCTGCACGCCCTTGAGGTAGACGATCGCGTCGGACTCGCCGAGCTCGGCGGTCTGGCGGGGGCTGAGCTCCAGGTCGTGCGGCTCGGTGCCCGGCTTGGTCAGGTCGGTGACCTGGACGTGGTCCTTGCCGATCTCCTTGGCGAGGAACTCCATCGGGTAGAACGACGCCGTCACGTTCAGCTTGCCGTCGGCCTTGCCCCCGCCCGAGTCGGAGCACGCGGAGAGGGTGAGCATGCCGAGTACGGAGGCTCCGGCCAGGACGGCGGTGGGTATGTGACGTCGTACGTTCATGACACTCATTTTCAACAAAAGTGGAAACGATTGTCAACAACGGCCTCCGGGGAGGGCTGCCGGGGAACCGATTTGATCCGGGGGGCAGGGCCGCCGGTAACCTGAGTCATTCGCCCGCCCGCCTCCCGGCCATCACCCCCACGGAGGCAGCAGGGCGCCGCTCCTATTAATCGTTCGTCGTCGCAATGAAGAGAGCACCGTGGCCGCCGACAAGATCGACACAATCGTCAGCCTGAGCAAGCGCCGTGGCTTCGTATACCCGTGCAGTGAGATCTACGGTGGCCAGCGCGCCGCCTGGGACTACGGCCCCCTCGGCGTCGAGCTCAAGGAGAACATCAAGCGCCAGTGGTGGCGTTCCATGGTCACCTCGCGCGACGACGTGGTCGGTATCGACTCGTCGGTGATCCTGGCCCCCGAGGTCTGGGTGGCCTCCGGCCACGTCGCGACCTTCACCGACCCGCTGACCGAGTGCACCGCCTGCCACAAGCGGTTCCGCGCCGACCACCTCGAAGAGGCGTACGAGGCCAAGCACGGCCGCCTCCCCGAGAACGGCCTGACCGACGTCAACTGCCCGAACTGCGGCAACAAGGGCCAGTTCACCGAGCCCAAGCAGTTCTCCGGCCTGCTCTCCACCCACCTCGGCCCGACCCAGGACAGCGGCTCCGTCGCCTACCTGCGTCCCGAGACCGCGCAGGGCATCTTCACCAACTTCGCCCAGGTCCAGCAGACCTCCCGCAAGAAGCCGCCGTTCGGCATCGCGCAGATGGGCAAGTCCTTCCGCAACGAGATCACGCCCGGCAACTTCATCTTCCGGACCCGCGAGTTCGAGCAGATGGAGATGGAGTTCTTCGTCAAGCCGGGCGAGGACGAGCAGTGGCAGGAGTACTGGATGGAGCAGCGGTACAACTGGTACCGCGACCTCGGCCTGCGCGAGGAGAACATCCGCTGGTACGAGCACCCCGCCGAGAAGCTCTCGCACTACTCCAAGCGCACCGCCGACATCGAGTACCGCTTCCAGTTCGGCGGCTCGGAGTGGGGCGAGCTGGAGGGCGTCGCCAACCGCACCGACTACGACCTGTCCTCGCACGCCAAGGCGTCCGGCCAGGACCTGTCGTACTTCGACCAGGAGGCCGGCGAGCGCTACACCCCGTTCGTCATCGAGCCCGCGGCCGGTGTCGGCCGCGCCATGCTCGCCTTCATGCTCGACGCGTACACCGAGGACGAGGCGCCGAACGCCAAGGGCAAGATGGAAAAGCGCACCGTGCTGCGCCTCGACCCGCGCCTGTCGCCGGTCAAGGTCGCCGTGCTGCCGCTGTCCCGCAACCCGCAGCTCTCGCCGAAGGCCAAGGGTCTCGCCGCCGACCTGCGCAAGAACTGGAACATCGACTTCGACGACGCGGGCGCCATCGGCCGCCGCTACCGCCGCCAGGACGAGATCGGCACGCCGTTCTGCGTCACCGTCGACTTCGACACCCTGGACGACAACGCGGTCACCGTGCGCGAGCGCGACACGATGAAGCAGGAGCGGGTGTCGCTGGACCAGATCCAGGCGTACCTGGGTGCGCGTCTGCTCGGTTGCTGACCCTTCGCGGGGCGCCGCCGAACTGACGGCCTCGAACGCCGGCCGGGCTGGAATCGTCCAGCCCGGCCGGCGTTCGTTTGCCGCGAGACCGTCACGGGTCACCGGGGCGATCGCACGGCGAGTGCCGCGCAGGTGATCGCCAGCGGCAGCTCCGCGCCGACCGCCATGGCTACGGCGCCCAGCAGCTCGCTGCCCGGCCCGGCCGTCGCCACGTCGACGTACGCGTCGGTGACGAGCAGCACCGCTGCCGCCGCCGCGGCGGCCCGGTGGCCGGAGCGCCCGTTCAGCAGCCGGGTACCGGCGATCAGCAGGCACGCCGCCTCGACCGCGTCGAGCGCCACCCAGGCCGCCGCCTCCGCGGACGGCAGCGTCCCCGCCAGGTAGCCCATCCACGGCAGCAGGGCCAGCCCGGCGCCGGTCAGGATGCGGCCCGCCCAGGTGCGACGGGTCGCCGCCAGGGTGAACGGACGGGCTGCGTAAGGGCAGTTGACGATGACGAGTGCCATGGGTGCGCCTCTTCCGGGCCGGGTCGGCCCGGCTTTCGGGCTCGTGATCCACTCTCCCGGCGAGGACGGTCGCGGTCAGTAACACCGGTGTCCGACTTGGGGTGGCACTGGTTGCACCCCCGGAGCGGAAAGTGGCTTCATGGCCGGCCTGTCAGGCCCCCGCATACCGTTTGCTCATGACCATCCCGCCGCGGCTGCGCCGTGTTCTCGTACGGCTGCGCCGCGACCTTCTCTTCATCGGCGCGGGGGTGCCGCTGCACGGCATACCGCCCCTGTTGTGCATCTGGGCGTGCCTGCACATCGCCGACATCCTCGGGCCGGGGACCACCTGGGGAACCCTGGGGCTGCCGATCCCGGTGACGCTGCTCGTCATCTCCGCCTACGGCCTGACCGAGGCCCAGCGGTGGCGCTTCCGGACGCTGTGCGGCGTGGACCTGCCAAGGTTGCGCCGGCGTGCGGGGAAGCGGCAGTGGGCCTACAACTGCCTGATCGGTCCCCTCTTCGGGGCGCTCGAAGCGTTGCTGCTGGCGGTGCTGGGAGTGGCCCTGGTGGCGGCCACCAGCCTCGTGTGGATCTTCGCGGTGGAGCCGCGGTGGCGGGTGGAGCACCGCGGGTACACCACCTCGCTCGGGTACGCGACCGTCGCGGGCCTGCTGGTCCTGGCCGCCGTACCCGCCCTGGCCGGCGGCCTCGTACGGCTGGAGAACATCGTCGGCCGCGCCGTCCTCTACGTCAGCCGCTCCGAGGAACTGGAACGGCGCGTCGAGGACCTGACCGAGAGCCGGGCCGGAGCGGTCGACGCCGCCGACGCCGAACGCCGCCGTATCGAACGGGATCTGCACGACGGCGCGCAGCAGCGGCTGGTCGCGCTCGCGCTGAACCTGGGGCTCGCCAAGGCCACGCTCAAGGATCTGCCGCCCGAGGCGCGGCAGGTCATCGAGGAGGCGCACCGGGACGCCAAGGAAGCCATCGAGGAACTGAACAGCCTGGTCCGCGGGCTGCACCCGGCCGTGCTGGACGAACTCGGCCTGGACGCCGCCCTGTCGGGCCTCGCGGCCCGGGCGCCGCTGCCCGTACGGCTGTGGACGGACCTGCCCGGCCGGGCCGCGCCCGCCGTCGAGGCGGTTGCCTACTTCGTCGTCTCCGAGGCCCTCAACAACGTGGCCAAGCACGCCGAGGCGACCCGGGCCGAGGTGAACGTCACCCGCCTCGGCGAGATACTGCGGGTGGTCGTCACCGACGACGGGGTGGGCGGTGCCGATCAGGCCCGGGGGAGCGGCCTGAAGGGGCTCGCCCAGCGCGTGCGCTCCGTGGACGGGGCGTTCCGGATGAGCAGCCCCGTCGGGGGCCCGACCACCATGACCGTGGAGTTGCCGTGCCTGACCTGACCCCCGCCGTACGCCGCGCCGTGATCGCCGAGGACTCCGTCCTGCTGCGGGTCGGGCTGGTGAAGGTGCTGGAGACGGCCGGGTTCGAGGTGGCCGCCGAGGCCGGTGACGCGCAGGCGCTGGTGGCGGCGGTGGAGAGGCACCGTCCCGACCTCGCGGTGGTGGACGTACGGATGCCGCCCGGCTTCACGGACGAGGGGGTGCGCGCGGCGCTGGAGATCCGGGAGCGGTGGCCGGACACGGCCGTACTGATGCTGTCGCAGTACGTGGAGGAACGCTACGCCGCCAACCTCCTCGCTTCGAACACCAGCGGCATCGGCTATCTGCTCAAGCAGCGCGTCGCCGACGTCGAGGAGTTCATCGAGGCGCTGCGCCGGGTTGCCGACGGCGGGACCGCGCTGGACCCGCAGGTCGTGGCGCAACTGCTGGTACGGCGCCGCAGTGACCCGCTGGAGCGGCTGACCGAACGCGAACGGGAGGTGCTGGCGCTGATGGCGGAGGGCCGCTCGAACGCGGGCATCGCGGGAGCGCTCGTGGTGAGCGAGTCGGCGGTCGCCAAACACATCAACAACATCCTGGCGAAGCTGGACCTGCCGAGGACCGACGCGGATCATCGGCGGGTGCTGGCGGTGTTGCGGTTCCTGGGGGTGTGAGGGGAGCGGTGCCGTCGGCGCCCGGGCTCACGGGCGAACAGCGCCGGCACCCGTAACTCCTCGCCGAAGTCGGCCGACTCCCGCTCGGTGTAGCCGTCCTCACCGGGCTCCCAGAACACGGTGGTCCGCTGCTCTTCCATGTCGACCAGCAGATACACCGGCACGCCGGCCTTCCCGTACGTCGCGAGCTTGTCCCCGTAGTCGTGGTGACGCGTCACCGGACAGGTCAGTTCGACGGCCAGCGAGAGATTCTGGCCGTCGAGGTGGTACTCGTCCGTGTCGAACGCGCTCTCGGCGACGGCGTACATCTCCGGTTGCAGGGCGCGCTCCTGCACCGGGAAGGTGAAGAGGAAGGGGGCGCCCATGAGGACGTGACCGTCCGGAGTGAGCGGCGACAACTGCGATTCGATCGCCAGCATCGTGAGCGTGTAGTAGGGCGGCGGCCACGGCGACAGGACGATGCTGTCGGCGACGATCTCCGCCCGGTGGCCGGCGGGTACATCGATGCTCAGGAGGTCACCGAGCACGCGCGGGAACCAGGCCGGGTCGTGCGGAACGCGTTCGGTCGTCTGCCGTTCGAGCATCAGTGTCATGACGCACCTTCCCCCGTTGAGTGATCAGACTGATACTCAGCGTAGGGGGTGCCACTGACAACGCCGGCCGGTCCGTCAACTCCGCAACCCCCGCAACACCAACTCCACCACCGCCCCCAGCGCCTCCTCGATCCCCGGCCGCGACCACTCCGCCGCGTAGCACGGGTCGTGGAAGCGGCCGGTCGCGTCGAAGACCGCGCGGGCCAGGGTCGCCGAGTCGCCCGGTGCGAAAGCGCCCTGTTCGATGCCGTCGAGGATGATCGCCGCCAGCTGGCCGGTCAGGTCGGCGACGTGCTGTTCCACGACGCCGCCGCTCTCGCCGACCAGCGTCATGTAGGTCGCGAACAGTTCGGGGTCGTCGCCCGCCTTGTGCTGCTTCGCGGTGAACAGCTCGCGCACCCAGCGGCTCAGCCGCTCCGGCGCCGGGCCGTCCTCGGTGACGACGGCCTGAAGTCGCGTACTCGTGCGGTCCAGCCAGCGCTGCGTGACCGCCTCGCGCAGCGCCGTCTTCGTGCGGAAGTGCCGGTACACGCTGCCGTGGCTGACGCCGAGCGCGCGCGCCACGTCGACGACGGTGGCCTTGGCCGGGCCGTAGCGGCGCAGCACGTCCTCGGTCACTTCGAGGATGCGTTCGGGAGTCAAGGTCTCGGCTGGTGGCATGGCGGGCGTACGGGCCTTTCAGGTCGGGGGCACCGGGCGCGGCGTCCTGGTACGGACGCGGAGGCGTCCTTCCACGGACCGTACCCGTACGCTCCCCGACTGTGCCCCTGAGGTCAGCGCTCGCTGTCCAGAAGGGCCATGTGCTCTTCCGGGTAGCGGTCGCCGGACGCGGAGCCCGCCGGGACGGCGCGCTCGATGGCCGCGAGGTCGCCGGCGTCCAGTGTGACGTCCAGCGCGCCCAGCGCCTCCGTCAGCCGGTCCCGGCGGCGCGCGCCGACCAGCGGCACGATGTCCTCGCCCTGAGCGAGGACCCAGGCGATGGCGATCTGCGCGACCGTGACGCCCTTCTGCTCGGCGATCGCGCGCAGCGCGTCGGTCAGATCGAGGTTGCGGTGCAGGTTCTCGCCCTGGAAGCGCGGGCTCGCCGCGCGGAAGTCGCCGGCGGCCAGCTTGCGGTCGCGCGCGAAGTGGTCGCTGAGCAGGCCGCGGGAGAGCACGCCGTACGCGGTGATGCCGATGCCCAGTTCGCGCGCGGTGGGCAGGATCTTCTCCTCGATGCCGCGGGAGATGATCGCGTACTCGATCTGGAGGTCGGAGATCGGGGCGACGGCGGCGGCCCGGCGCAGGGTGTCCGCGCCGGCTTCGGACAGGCCGATGTGCCGTACGTGACCGGCCTCGACCAGCTCGGCGATGGCGCCGACCGTCTCCTCGACCGGCACGTCGGGGTCGACGCGGGCCAGCCGGTAGATGTCGATGTGGTCGGTGCCCAGGCGCTGGAGCGAGTACGCGGCGAAGCTCTTCACCGCGGCGGGCCGGCCGTCGAAGCCGATGAACTCACCCTCGACGGTGCGCTGGGCGCCGAACTTGACGCTGGTCAGCGCCTGTTCGCGGCGGGCGGCGGGCGCGCCGCGCAGCGCCTCGTTGATCAGCAGCTCGTTGTGGCCCATGCCGTAGAAGTCGCCGGTGTCCAGCAGGGTGACGCCGGCTTCGAGCGCCGCGTGGATGGTGGCGACGGACTCGGCGCGGTCGCCCGGGTCGCCGTACGCGGCGGACATGCCCATGCAGCCGAGGCCGAGGGCCGAGGACTGCGGGCCTGTGGTGCCGAGGGTGCGGGTCTGCACGGGGTGCTCCTCAGGGGCGGGGGAGGGGTGGGTGGAGGGCCGGCCGCCACGCGTCGCGGGGGAACACGACGCGTGACGGCGGCACTCCTCAACCTTGGCATACCCGGTGACAGATTTCAATATCTGTCATTCGTGCATTCCGTGGCCGGCCCCGGCCGGCGCGCCGCGCCCCCACGGCGCCCCCGCCCCCTGCCGCCGCCCCGGACCGCTACCGCACCGCCCGCCGCCCCGGCCCCCTACCGCACCACCCGCGGCAACCGGAACGTGAGCGCCACATTGAGCCCGACCGTCGCCAGCTGCGCGAGGAGCGCGACGATGAGGGCGTTCTGCACGCCGAGTGACGGCAGCAGCGTGAGGAAGAGCGTGCCGAGCGTCGCGACACCCAGGGCCAGACCGGCCTGCTGGGTGGTGACCATCGCTCCGCCACCCACCCCTGCCTGCGTCGCCGGCAGTTCGCTGAGGACGATCCGCAGCAAGGTCGGCAGGACCAGGCCCTGGCCCACGCCGAGCACCGCCATCGCCGCCGCCAGCGCGGGGGCGGACACGTCGGCCCACTGCGTACGGAAGACGAGCGCCAGCGCGAGCAGTCCGGCGCCCTGGATCAGCGACCCGGCCACTACCACGCGCCGCCCGAAGCGGGCCACCAGCCGCGGCCCGGCCAGCGACGCGACGAAGTACGCCGCGCACAGCGGGACGAGGGCGAGCCCGGCCGCCAGCGGCCCATACCGCAGGCCGTCCTGGAGGGCGACCGCCACCACGAACATGAACCCGCCGAAGCCGATCGAGAACGGCAGGATCACGCTCAGGCCGCTGCGTACGGAGCGCAGGCGCAGCAGGGACGGCGGCACGAGCGGGGTGCGCCCGGCCCGTTCGGCGCGCCGCTCGACGACGACGAACGCCGCGGCGGCGAACGGGAAGACGGCCGGCAGCAGCCAGGACCACACCGGCCAGCCGGCCGCGCGGCCTTCGGTCAGCGGCAGCAGGAGGCTGACCAGCGCGACGGCCAGCAGCACGGTGCCGGGCACGTCGACCCGGCTGGGGTGCGGCGAGCGGGTCTCGGGCACGGTGCGCAGTGCGAGCAGCAGCGCCACCGCGGCGATCGGCACGTTGACCAGGAACACCGCGCGCCAGCCGGTCCCGGCCAGGTCGACGGCGACCAGCAGCCCGCCGAGCACCTGCCCGAGCGCGCTGGAGACTCCGGCCGTACCGCCGTACAGGCTGAGCGCCTTGGCACGGCGTGCCCCGCTCGTCGTGGCCTGGATGGTGGCCAGTACCTGCGGCAGCAGCAGCGCGGCCGCCGCGCCCTGGGCGACGCGCGCCGCCACCAGCGTCCAGGCGTCCGGCGCCAGGCCGCAGGCGAGCGAGGTGAGCCCGAAGGCCGCCAGCCCCCACAGGTAGAGCCGGCGCCGGCCGACCATGTCACCGAGCCGTCCGCCGACGACGAGCAGCACCGCGTACGCGACGCCGTAGCCCGCGACGACCATCTCCAGCAGGGCCGGGCCCGCGCGCAGGTCACGGTCGATGGTCGGCAGCGCGACGTTGACGATAAAGAAGTCGATCATCGGCAGGGCGGCGCCGAGGAGCACGGTGACCAGGCCGAGCGGGGTCAGCGCGGGGTGGGTGGGACGGATGGGACGGGTGGGTGCGGACTCGGGGGCCCGCGTCGGGACGGTGTGTACGTCGCGTACGTCGGTATCGCTCACGAGGAAGACGATCGTCCGCCGCCCAGAGGGGTACCAGAGTCTCCTTATCCTGGTACCGGCGCTACCTGGCAACCCGCTGAGCACTCCGGCATCCTGGGTCCATGACCGCCACCATGCCGGAGAGAGCGCCGGAGAGAACAGGGCCCGCGCGGACCGACGGCGACGTCCGGCGCGGCGAGCTGGCCGCCTTCCTGCGCAGCCGCCGCGAGCGGATCACTCCGGAACAGGTCGGTCTGCCGCGCGGCGCCCGCCGCCGTACGCCGGGCCTGCGCCGTGAGGAGGTCGCCCACCTCTCGGCGGTCGGTGTCACCTGGTACACGTGGCTTGAGCAGGCGCGCGACATCAAGGTCTCGCCCCAGGTGCTGGACGCCGTGGCCCGCGCGCTCCAGATGGACCGGGCCGAGCGCGGCCACCTCTTCGCACTGGCCGGCGTGACCGACCCGGTGCGGGGCAGCGAGTGCACGGGCGTGTCACCGGCGATGCGGCAGATGCTCGACCGGCTCACGCCGTTCCCCGCCGCCGTCCAGAACAGCCGGTTCGACCTCCTCGCCTACAACAGCACCTACGGGCGGCTGCTGTGCGACCTGGACGCGCTGCCCGAGGAGGACCGCAACTGCCTGTGGCTGGCGTTCACCAACGAGGAATGGCGGGCGAGCCTGGTGGACCTGGACAAGACGCTGCGCGTGATGGCCGCCAAGTTCCGCGCCTCCATGGCTGGCCATGTCGCCGAGCCGCCCTGGAAGGCGATGGTGGCGCGGCTGGAGGCGGCCTCGCCGGAGTTCCGCGAGATCTGGGCGCGCCAGGAGGTCGTACGGCCGGTGAGCCAGTCCAAGCTTTTCCGTCAGCGGGACGTCGGCCTGCTGCGGCTGTCCTCCACCAACCTGTACACCGGCCCCAGCCAGGGGCCCAAAATGATCACCTACACGCCCGACGACGAGGCGACGCGCGAGAAGCTGGAACAGCTTCAGGCTTTGACGCGCGCGGCGGGCTGACCGCCGGGCCCCTGCGGCGGAGCCTGGTCGCGTGTGGCCTCCAGACGCTCCGCAGCGCGGCGCGCAGTGCCCTGGGCCCAGCGACCGGTGGTCAGCGCGCCCAGCAGCAGCACGGCCGCACCGCACCCGGCGATGATCCACCAGGCGGGACGGCTCGCCTCGACGAACCGGCTGCCGGTGGCCGCGACGCGGGTGCCGCTGGCCAGTACGGCGCCGATCACCGCGACCCCCAGCGAGCCCCCCACCTGCCGGCTGGTGGAGGCGATGGCCGCGGCCACGCCCGCCTGCGTACGGGGCATCCCGGACACCGCGGTGTTGGTGATGGGCGCGTTGACCAGCCCGAAGCCGACGCCGAAGAGCACGTACCCGGTGAAGAGCAGCGGGGTGCTCGCCTCCGCCTCGAAGCCCGCGAACAGCACCCCGCTGGCCGCCATCGCCAGCCCGGCCAGCAGCAGCGGCAGCCGCGGCCCCAGCGAGCCGACCAGCCGCCCGGACAGGGGCGCGAAGACCAGCGTCATGCCCGCCATCGGCAGCATGTAGAGCCCCGCGTCCAGGGCGGACAGACCCCGCACGTCCTGAAGGTAGAGCGTGTTGACGAAGAGGAACCCGCTGAGCGCGGCGAACGCGCAGACCGCCACGACCGTGGCGCCGCTGAACGGCGCGCTGCGGAAGAACCGCAGGTCGATCAGTGGCTCGGTGCGCCGCCGCTCGTACATCAGCAGTCCGGCGAGCGCGGCGACGGCCGTCGCGGCGAAGCCCAGGATCAGCGGCGAGGTCCAGCCGGCCGCCGGTGCCTCGATGATCGCGTACGTGAGCGCGCCGAGCAGCACGATCACCAGCAGCTGGCCGACGGGGTCGACGCGGCGCGGCCTGGGGGCGCGCGACTCCGGCACGTACCGCATGGTCAGGAAGAGGGCGAGCGCCCCGATGGGGACGTTTATCCAGAAGATCGCGCGCCAGTCGACGGTCTGCACCAGCAGCCCGCCGACGATCGGCCCGGCCGCCATGCTGATGCCGACCACGCCGCCCCACACACCGATCGCGCGGGCCCGTTCCCTCGGCTCGGTGAAGGTGTTGGTGATGATCGACATGGCGACGGGGTTGAGCATCGAGCCGCCGACGGCCTGCACCATGCGGAACGCGACCAGGCACTCCAGGTTCGGCGCCAGGCTGCACAGCAGCGAGCCGAGCGAGAAGACCACCAGGCCCGCCTGGAAGACCCGGCGGCGGCCGAGCCGGTCGGCGGTGGAGCCGGCCAGCATCAGCAGCGAGGCGAGGACCAGGGTGTAGGCGTCGATCGTCCACTGCATGCCGGAGACCGAGGTGTCCAGATCCTTCTGCATGGACGGCAGGGCGACGTTCAGGACGGTGTTGTCGAGGCTGACGATCAGCAGGCTCATGCAGCAGATCGCCAGGACGAGCAGGCGCCGCCGGTGGCTCGGCTCGGGCATAGGTGAACGGTACAACGAACGGGGGGCGGCGGCTCTTGGGACAGCGACGGGGGAGGGCCGGACGGGCCGCTACGGGAGTCCGTGGCCGGCCGCCGTCGAGGGATGGGACGAGCCGTCGTGAGCGTCCGCGGGCCGGCCGCCGCTGAAGGGTGCGACGAGCCGTCGCGGGCGTCCGCGACCAGGGGACCTACGGCTCTGGCGAGGCACCCCCGCGAGTGCGCGACAATGGGAGGTCGCTCAGTCCGCCCGTCGACCGCCGAAGGAAACCCGCTCCTCATGACTCAGCTGCAGATCGGCCCGCACGCGGTGCAGCCGCCCGTGGTCCTCGCGCCGATGGCCGGGATCACCAACGCCCCCTTCCGGACGCTGTGCCGGGAGTTCTCGGGCGGCAAGGGCCTGTTCGTCAGCGAAATGATCACGACGCGGGCGCTGGTCGAGCGCAACGAGAAGACCATGCAGCTGATCCACTTCGACGAGACGGAGAAGCCGCGCTCCATCCAGCTCTACGGCGTCGACCCGGACACCGTCGGCAAGGCCGTCCGCATGATCGCCGAGGAGGACCTGGCCGACCACATCGACCTGAACTTCGGCTGCCCGGTGCCGAAGGTGACCCGCAAGGGCGGCGGCTCGGCCCTCCCGTACAAGCGGCACCTGCTGCGCTCCATCCTGCGTGAGGCGGTGACCAACGCGGGCGACCTGCCGGTCACCATGAAGATGCGCAAGGGCATCGACGACGACCACATCACCTTCCTCGACGCGGGCCGGATCGCGGTCCAGGAGGGCGTCACGGCCATCGCGCTGCACGGCCGGACCGCGGCCCAGCACTACGGCGGCACGGCCGACTGGGACGCCATCGCCCGCCTGAAGGAGGCCGTGCCGGAGATCCCGGTGCTGGGCAACGGGGACATCTGGTCGGCGGACGACGCGCTGCGGATGGTGCGCGAGACCGGCTGTGACGGGGTGGTCGTGGGGCGCGGCTGCCTGGGGCGGCCGTGGCTCTTCGGCGACCTGGTGGCGGCCTTCGAGGGCACGGGCACGTACGCCAAGCCGACGCTCAAGGAGGTCGCGGCCGTGATGCTGCGGCACGCCACGCTGCTGGGGGAGTGGATCGGGGACGAGGCGCGCGGTGTCATCGACTTCCGCAAGCACGTCGCCTGGTACACCAAGGGCTTCTCGATCGGCTCGGAGTCCCGTAAGAAGCTGGCAATCGCCTCGTCGCTGGACGAACTGGACGCTCTGATGAGCGAGCTGGACCTCGACCAGCCCTGGCCCGTGGGCGCCGACGGACCCCGTGGCCGCACATCTGGCCGGAACCGGGTGGTCCTGCCGGACGGCTGGCTGGACGACCCGTACGACCGCACGGGCGTCACGGCCGACGCGGAACTGGACACTTCGGGCGGCTGAGGAGCAAACGCGACGCGAGAGGCCGGGCGGGAGCCCGGCCTCTCTGCTTTCGGCAGGTCCGATTCCGGGTCCGCATCCCGGGACCGGGGCCGGTGCGACGGCGTGATTCTCGCCACCCCTGATAGGGGTCGCGCTCAGATGAGCGTTTCGCGGAGGAGTGCACCTCTCCAATCGCTGGCACTGGGTGCCACCCGTCATGCGTTCGTCTCTTCAAGCAAATGTCGCAATCCGTAGCTGCGGGGCGGTCTGGCGCTCGCTCCGCGCCACCATGCCTTCAGGATTTGAAGTCTTCCCTCCGTCCGCCGCGACTTTCGATCTGCTGGCGGACGACGGGTTACGGGCGTATGTCGACCGAGTGGACGTACCCAGACGCCTTCGATCTGGGTATGTTCCTCGCCGTCAGGGCAGCCCGCGGCGAGGAGAGAGTCCCGTGCCGGAAACACAAGATCCCCACGTAACCCCGTCCGAGCCTTCGAAGTTCGTCTACGACTTCACCGAGGGCAACAAGGACCTCAAGGACCTGCTCGGCGGCAAGGGCGCCAACCTCGCCGAGATGACCAACCTGGGGCTTCCCGTTCCGCCGGGGTTCACCATCACCACCGAGGCGTGCAAGGTCTACCTCGACAGCGGCCAGGAGCCCGCGGCACTGCGTGCCGAGGTCAGTGAGCACCTGGAAGCGCTCGAAGCGACCATGGGCAAGAAGCTCGGCCAGGCCGACAACCCCCTTCTCGTATCGGTGCGTTCCGGGGCGAAGTTCTCGATGCCCGGCATGATGGACACCGTGCTGAACATCGGCCTGTCCGACGCGTCGGTTTCCGGCCTCGCCCAGCAGGCCGGCGACGAGCGCTTCGCGTGGGACTCCTACCGCCGCCTCATCCAGATGTTCGGCAAGACCGTGCTCGGCGTGGACGGCGACCTCTTCGAGGAGGCGCTGGAAGAGGCCAAGCAGGCCAAGGGCGTCCGCGTCGACGTCGACCTGGACGCGGCCGACCTGAAGAACCTCGTCGGCCAGTTCAAGGACATCGTCTCCAAGGAGACCGGCCGGGACTTCCCGCAGGAGCCCCGCGAGCAGATGGACCTCGCCGTCCGCGCGGTCTTCGACTCGTGGAACACCGACCGCGCCAAGCTCTACCGCCGCCAGGAGCGCATCCCCGGCGACCTCGGCACCGCCGTCAACATCTGCTCCATGGTCTTCGGCAACCTCGGCCCGGACTCCGGCACCGGCGTCGCCTTCACCCGCGACCCCGCCAGCGGCCAGCAGGGCGTCTACGGCGACTACCTCCAGAACGCGCAGGGCGAGGACGTCGTCGCGGGCATCCGCAACACCGTGCCGCTCGCCGACCTCGAAGGCATCGACAAGCCGTCCTACGACGAGCTGATGCAGATCATGGAAACGCTCGAAACGCACTACAAGGACCTGTGCGACATCGAGTTCACCATCGAGCGCGGCAAGCTGTGGATGCTCCAGACCCGCGTCGGCAAGCGCACCGCGGGCGCCGCGTTCCGTATCGCCACCCAGCTCGTCGACCAGGGCCTGATCGACGAGGCCGAGGCGCTCCAGCGGGTCAACGGCGCGCAGCTCGCGCAGCTGATGTTCCCGCGCTTCGACGAGAACGCGAAGACGCAGCAGATCGGCCGGGCCATCGCCGCCTCGCCGGGCGCCGCCGTCGGCAAGGCCGTCTTCGACTCGTACACCGCGGTCAAGTGGTCCCGCTCCGGCGAGAAGGTCATCCTGATCCGCCGCGAGACCAACCCCGACGACCTCAACGGCATGATCGCCGCCGAGGGCATCCTCACCTCGCGCGGCGGCAAGACCTCGCACGCCGCCGTCGTCGCCCGCGGCATGGGCAAGACCTGTGTCTGCGGCGCCGAGGAGCTGGAGGTCGACACCAAGCGCCGGTGCCTGACCGCGCCCGGCGGCATCGTGGTCGAGGAGGGTGACGTCGTCTCCATCGACGGCTCCTCCGGCAAGGTCTACCTCGGCGAGGTGCCGGTCGTGCCGTCCCCGGTCGTCGAGTACTTCGAGGGCCGGATGCACGCGGGCGCCGACGACGCCGACGAGCTGGTCAAGGCCGTCCACCGGATCATGGCGTACGCGGACCGGGTGCGCCGGCTGCGCGTACGGGCCAACGCCGACAACGCCGAGGACGCCGCCCGCGCCCGCCGCTTCGGCGCCCAGGGCATCGGCCTGTGCCGCACCGAGCACATGTTCCTCGGCGAGCGCCGCGAGATGGTCGAGCGCCTGATCCTCGCGGACACCGACGCCGACCGCGAGGCCGCTCTCGGCGACCTGCTGCCCCTCCAGAAGGCCGACTTCGTCGAGCTGTTCGAGGCGATGGACGGCCTGCCGGTGACGGTGCGCCTCCTGGACCCGCCGCTGCACGAGTTCCTGCCCGACATCACCGAACTCTCCGTACGGGTCGCCCTCGCCGAGTCCCGCAAGGACGCCAACGAGAACGATCTGCGCCTGCTCCAGGCCGTGCACAAGCTGCACGAGCAGAACCCGATGCTGGGCCTGCGCGGTGTCCGCCTCGGCCTGGTCATCCCCGGCCTGTTCGCCATGCAGGTACGGGCCATCGCCGAGGCCGCGGCCGAGCGCAAGAACGCCGCCAAGGGCGACCCGCGCGCCGAGATCATGATCCCGCTGGTCGGCACCGTCCAGGAGCTGGAGATCGTCCGCGAGGAGGCCGAGCAGGTCATCGCCGAGGTGGAGCAGGTCCGCGGCGTGGACCTCAAGCTCACCCTCGGCACAATGATCGAACTGCCCCGCGCGGCGCTGACCGCCGGCCAGATCGCCGAGTCCGCCGACTTCTTCTCCTTCGGCACCAACGACCTGACCCAGACGGTCTGGGGCTTCAGCCGCGACGACGTCGAGGCCAGCTTCTTCACCGCCTACCTGGAGAAGGGCATCTTCGGGGTCAGCCCGTTCGAGACCATCGACAAGGACGGCGTCGGCTCCCTGGTCCGCAGCGCCGCCGAGGCCGGCCGCGCCACCCGCCCCGACCTCAAGCTCGGCGTCTGCGGCGAGCACGGCGGCGACCCGGAGTCGGTGCACTTCTTCCACGAGGTGGGCCTGGACTACGTCTCCTGCTCCCCGTTCCGCATCCCGGTCGCCCGCCTCGAAGCGGGCCGCGCGGCGGCGGAGTCCCTGGGCAGCGACAGCCGCTGAACCCGTAACACCCGCTAGGCCAACCGGAGTTGGTGTCAGACCGTACCGACCCTCACCCTGACACCGGCTCCGGAACCCGACGAGGGCGGCACCTGTGCGGAGGTGCCGCCCTCGCTTTTCTCCGGACTCCCCCCTCGGGAGCTGCCGTCAGCCATGTCGGCCTGGTTGACGGCCTTCCACGGCAAATGCTGAGCGGTCGGTCATTGCCTCGTCACCCCCCACGGGATCGAGCAATCCGTTCCATTCGCACTGCCGTCGAATTGAGTTACAGCTTTCCCTGCGCGGCGTGTTGGCGCGACCCCTTTCAACTCTGGCCAAAAGGGCGTGGTGACAGGCTGTGTCTGCGTGCATACTCAGATGGCCGGGGGTCGACTAGGGAGCATTGGTGGGGGTTCGGTGCTACGCGTCCATTTCAGTGGACCGGATCTGGCCCGGGTGCGCATTGCCGCGCGCCCTGACGTGCTGTGGGAGACCGTTTTAAGTTTTCACCGACTGCGCGACCGGCGGCCCGGCGCGGCCTTCGGCAAATGGCGCTCCGACGCCCGGTGCAGGTTGAATGGTGAAACACGACTGCTGGCGCCGCTCGTTCCCACGCGCGGCTATTTTCCGGATTTCCTGACGCCGCCGGAGGGGCTGCTCGGCATCGACGAAGGGCTGGCGGCGCTCCGCGCGACCCCGCCCGCGCGACTGCACGCCGAACTTTCGCGGCTGCCCGCCACCCGGCCGCTCCCGACATGGCTGCGGGAGCTGAGCGAGGGCGATTCCGCGGCCCTCGGCCGGCTCGCCGGTGCGCTGCGGAGCTATTACGAGAACGCCGTCGCGCCGTACTGGCCGCTGCTCCAGGCCCGTATCGAGGCGGACCGGGCCGCCCGCGGCCGGGCGCTGCTGGACGGCGGCGCGGACCATCTGCTCGCCTCGCTCCCGCCCACGATGCGCTG
The DNA here is from genome assembly GCF_003865155.1 of Streptomyces paromomycinus. Taxonomy (NCBI): domain Bacteria; kingdom Bacillati; phylum Actinomycetota; class Actinomycetes; order Kitasatosporales; family Streptomycetaceae; genus Streptomyces; species Streptomyces paromomycinus. The sequence continues at coordinate 6,630,863 of NZ_BHZD01000001.1, forward strand.
GCGGCCGCCCGTCCTGGAAGTGGACTACCCGGTCGACCGCGACCTGTTCCTGAACGGCCGGGGGCTGCTCCTGCTCCCGTCGTTCTTCTGCCGTCACACGCCCGTCACCTTCGCCGACCCCGAGCTCACCCCCGTCCTCGTCTACCCCCTGGAGCACCCCGCGCCCCGCGTCATGCCCACCGTCACGCCCGGCCACTCGCTGGGCAAGCTCGTCGGACGGACCCGCTCGGCGATCCTGCACGGCGTGGGCGGCGGCTGCACGACGAGCGAACTGGCGCGGCGCGTCGATGTCTCGCTGGCCTCGGCCAGCCAGCACGCGACGGTGCTGCGCGACGCGGGGCTGCTGCTGACACTGCGCCACGGCAACGCCGTACTGCACACCCTGACGCCGCTGGGGGCGGCGCTGCTGCGGGGCGGCCCGGAGGTGGACGTCCGGGGGGTGGACACCCGAGGGCTGGAGATATCGGCGCTGGAGGCGCGGGAGGCGGACGTCCGGGTGCCGGGGGCGGGGGCTGTGCAGTAACGTTCCGGCAGTCTCGGGGGCGCGGGTGCTTCGCGTCCGGCGCCCCCGAGGGAGCCCCGAGCCGTCCCTTCCGCGTCAGTACGGACGATTGCCCGTGATCGCCACCCGCTCGGCGACCCGGCGCCCCGCCCCGTAGTCGTTGACCGCGTAGTGCTGCGTGGCGCGGTTGTCCCAGAAGGCGACGTCCCCCGCCTGCCAGCGGAACCGCACCTGGAACTCCGGTACATGCGCCTGCTGGAACAGCAGCCGCAGCATCCGGTCGCTCTCCGCCCGCTCCCACCCCACGATGCGGGTGGTGAAGGAGGTGTTGACGAACAGCATCCGGCGGCCGGTCTCCGGGTGCCGCCGTACGACCGGGTGCTCGACCGGCGGGAACTGCTCCTGGAACGGCGCCAGCCGCTCGGCGGAGTAGAAGCGCGCGAAGCCCGGCAGGAAGTCGTGCACAGCGGTCGCGCCGTCGATACGGTCCCGTACGTCCTGCGGCAGATTGTCGTACGCGGCCGCCATGTCCGCCCACATGGTGTCGCCGCCGTACGGCGGTACCTCGTGCAGCTGCAACACCGCGCCCAGCGCCGGACGTTCGCGGAATGTCACATCCGTGTGCCAGACGTTCTCGAAGGTGGACACCGCGCTGCGGTCGAACCGTACGACGTCCTCGGCGTCCCCCGTGGCCAGCAGCGGATTGGTCTCCAGCTCACCCCAGTTGCGGGCGAACGCGCGCTGCGCGGCCGAGGTGAGGTGCTGCCCCCGGAAGAACAGCACCTTCCACTCCAGCAGCGCGCGGTTCAACTCCGCGCGCAGCGCCGGGTCGAGGGGTCGGGACAGGTCGAGGCCGCGGATCTCCGCGCCGATGGTCGCGGCCTGCGGGACGACCTCGAAACGCTCGTAGGGCCGGTCCTCCCAGCCCTCGGGCGTGCGCCGCAGGACGCGGGTGCCCTCGTAGAGGCCGTCGGCGGGGATGCGGTGGTCGCGGAGGGCGGGTGAGGGGGCGGGCGAGGCGGGGGCCGGAGTCGGGGCGGTGTGGTCGGCGATGGCCGTCAAGAGATCCTCCTGGAGGGAGAGGCGCGAAAGGTGCGGAGAAAGGCGCGGAGCCTGCACCGGCAGCCGGCATCCGGGGAACGCCGGGATCACGGGAACAGGCGCCGCTGCCGTACGGGCGCGGAGCTGCCGCGGCGGTGCGCGGAAGGTGCCGTCGCAAGGGCCGTTACGCCCGGCAGGTCACCGACAGCAGAAAGCGGCGGCCGGGGGCGAACCCACCCGGCCGCGGCGGCGCAGAAACGTCATGCCGCGGGGCGCGCACTCGCCGTGGGGGCCGCAGCGCAGCGGCTCCGCCTCACGGAAGGTCGAGTACGTGGTCATGGCACGCACCGTACCTCATGGCCAGGGGAAGGGACACCGTACGAACCCGCCCGCCCCTCACCCCTCGCCCCTCAGTCCTTCAGCTCCTTGTACAGATACACATCCGCGTGTCCGCCCGGCATCCCCGGCACCCGCCCGACCTCGGTGTACCCCTGGCGCTCGTAGAATCCCGGCGCCTGGAACGTGTACGAGGACACCGTCGCGCGGTCGCAACCGCGCCGTACCGCCTCCTCCTCCGCGGCGCGCAGCAGCTTCGCGCCCCAGCCGGCCGCCCGGCTCTCCTCCCGTACCCACAGGAGGTGGATACCGCACAGCCCGCCCCACACCCAGGCACTCAGCCCACCGATCAACTCGCCCTCCGTGTCCGTCACCCGCACCGAGAATTCGGCCCGCTCGGCGCCGGCCGTGGCCGTGGCCGCGTCGTTGAAGGCATCGAGCTCGTCCTCCAGGCGCTTGTCCAGGGCGGCGTCGTGGGCGCCGATCGTGAGAGCCGTCTCCTGGGCCGGGGTGGTGGTGGCATCGCTCATGCCTGCGTTCTCCCACACGTTCCCCGTGCATCGCCACCGATTTTCCGTGCCGCCGCTCTTGGCGGACGGGCCGTACGGGGCGTCTTCCTTGTTCGCGGTCGTCACGGTTGTCCCCCCCCCGCGAGCAGCCGGAGAGCCATCCCAGTCGTCCCAGGCGTCTCAGTCGTCGATCCCCGACCGCTCCACCCCGGCCACGATGTACCGCTGCAGCAGCACGAACACGACCACCAGCGGCGCGATCGAGATGGCCGCGGCGATGAACAGTTCGTGCAGGTTGAGGTTCTGCGCCGTGGTGAACGTGGAGAGCGCGACCTGCACCGTCCAGGATTCCCGGTCCTGTCCGATGACCAGCGGCCACAGGAACGCGTTCCAGGCGCCGATGAAGACGATCGTGCCGACGGCCGCGAAGACGGGCCGCGAGTTGGGCACCACGATCCGCCAGTACGTACGCCAGTACCCGAGCCCGTCCACCCGTGCCGCGTCCTCCAGTTCCCGGGGGAAGCCGAGGAAGTACTGGCGGAACATGAAGCAGGCGAAGGCGCTGAACAGGGTGGGGACGATCAGTCCGCGCAGGGTCGAGATCCAGCCGAGCGACGAGACGAGGACGAAGCTGGGGACGAAGGTGACGGCCGCCGGGACCATCAGCGTGCCGAGGATCGCGTAGAAGACGAGGTTGGCGTGCCGGTACGGGATGCGGGCCAGCCCGTATCCGGCCAGCGAGGCCAGCAGGACCGTGCCCACCGTCGTGGAGACCGCGATGAGGGTGGAGTTCAGGAGCGCCCGTGCCATCGGCAGGTTCGGGTCGGCGAAGACCTCGGTCAGGTTGGACCACTGGATGTCGCGCGGGAAGAACGTCCAGTCGGGTGCGGTGATGTCCTGCTCGGTGGCCAGGCCGTTGCGTACGAGCAGGTAGAACGGGAGGAGGAAGAGGACGGCGAGGACGGTGACGATCACCGCGCGCAGCGCGCGCCCGGCCCGCACGCGGGGGTCGCGCGCCCTTTCCGTGACCCTGGCCGTCATCTTTGTGCGTCTGATGGCCATCGCTCAGTCCTCCTTCCGCCCGAGGCCGAACCAGCGCGCCTGGACGACGGTCGCCACGGCGATGATCAGCGCCAGGATCACCGCGCCCGCGCTGCCCAGCCCGAGGTTCTGCTCCTGCCCGAGGGCGGTGTAGTAGAGGTAGACCAGCGGCGGGCGGGCGTACGGCGGGTAGCCGCGGGCGTCGGACATCAGGTTGTAGAACTCGTCGAACGCCTGGAAAGCGTTGATCACCAGCAGCAGGACGACGGCGACCGAGGTCGCGCGCAGTTGCGGCAGGGTGATGTACCGGAGCGTCTGCCAGCCGGGCCGCGCGCCGTCCACCGCGGCGGCCTCGTACAGGCGGGGCGAGATCCGTTGCAGCCCCGCCAGGAACAGGATCATGAAGAAACCGGCCTGCAACCAGAGCCGTACGGTCACGATGACCAGCCAGTACCAGGGCGGGTCGGTCGTGGACAGCCACGCGGTCTGGTCCGCGCCGAACCACCCGAGCACGGTGTTGGCCAGCCCGAACCGCACCCCGTTGAAGATCGACAGCTTCCAGATCAGCGCCGCGACCACGTACGAGCACGCGGTCGGCAGGAAGAAGACCGAGCGGAAGAACGCCTGGGCGAAGCGCAGCCGGTTGACCATGAGCGCGAGGCCGAGCGAGAGCACGTACGTCGCCGGCACGATGAACGCCGTGAACAGCAGGAATGTGCCCAGGCTGCTGACGAAGGCGTCGTCGCCGAGCATCGCCGTGTAGTTGTCGAGTCCGACGAAGTCCGTCGGCGTGACCGTGTTGTGGGCGTCGAAGAAGCTGAGGTAGACGCTCCAGGCCAGCGGTACGTACGTGAACAGCCCCAGGCCGATCGCGAACGGGCCCACGAACGCCCAGAACCACAGGTTCCGGTTCTGCTGCCCCCGGAGGCGGGCGAGGGGCCCGCCTCCGGGGCGTGCGCCGCGCCCGTTCCCGCTCCCCGCCTTCGTACCGGCGGTCCCCGCTCCGCTCACTTCTTCGCCCGCTGCAACTCGGCCTCCACCTTGCGCACCACACCCTTCAGCTCGCTCTCCGGATTGGCGCCGCCCTTGATGATGCGGTTGAGCGCGTCCTGGTAGGCGGTGCTGCTCGGCGTCGTCCAGAGCAGCGGCTCGGCGTGGCCGTACTCGGTGGCGTACGAGACCGCGTCGGCCGCCGCGCCCTCCTGGAGCTGCTTCGCCTTCTTGGCGAGCGAGGTGCGGGCGGGGATGTGGAAGCCGTACGAAAGGGCGAAGTCTTCCTGCTTGTCGGTCCCGTCGACCCACAGCCACTTCACGAACGCCTTGGCCTCCTTCTGGTGCTTGCCGCGCGCGCTGACCGCCGAGCCGTACGCGCCCACCGGCACGGCCGGCTTCCCGGCACCGTCCTTCGGGAACGGCAGCACCCCGAAGTCGTCCCCCAGCGCCTTCTTGACCTGCGGCAGCGCCCACAGGCCCGACCACTGCATGGCGGTCAGCCCCTGGACGAACGCCGCCGGGTCGGACCAGTCCGTCGGCGCCCCCAGCAGCAACGATTCGTCGGCGTACAGCTGTCGGACCTTCCCGAGGACGCGCGCGGCGGCCGGATCGTCGAAGCCGACCTTCCCGTCCTCCGTGATCAGGCTCAGCCCCGCGGCGAACAGCGGCGTACCGCCCAGCACCGCGGCCCCGCCGTCGTTCCCCAGGAACAGCCCCTTGACCTTGTCCTTCCGGTGCCGGGCGGTCAGCATCTTCGCGGCCTCCACCAGCTCGTCGACGCTGCGCGGCGGCTCGACGCCCGCCGCCTTCAGCAGGCTCTTCCGGTAGAACAGCAGCTGGGTGTCTATGGTCTGCGGCACCGCCCAGACCTTGTCCTGCCAGATCTTCGGCGCGAGCACCGCCTGGTTGAAGTCGTCCCTGACGGACGCGATCTCCGCCGTCAGGTCCACGACCTGCCCGCCTTTGATCTGGTCCAGCTTCGGCCCGTTGACCTCGAAGACGTCCGGCCCGGAGTCCGTCAGCAGCGCGGCGGCGGTCTGCCGGTCGTAGTCGCCGGGCCGCCACTGCACGGTGACCCGCGCCTTGCCGTACGCGGCCGCGTACCGCTTGACGGCCTGCTCGGTGCCCGGCTCCCCGTACTGGTGGTACCACTGGCTGAGGGCAGGCCCCGAACCCTTGCCGTTACGGCCGGTGTTGGACCCACAGGCCGCCAGGCCCGCCGCGAGGGCGCCCCCTCCGGCCACCCCGCCGGCCATCCCGAGCAGCCGCCGTCTGCCGATGTCGCGAGTCATGCCCGATCGCCCCCTACGTAGCCCGTCGCGCGTCGCGCGCCGGACGTGATCGTCGTACGGCTGTCGTGCGGCTTCCGGTGATCGTCGATCACCGTCCGCCACGGGCGCCTACTCTGCCGCACCGGCGTGAAGAACGCATTGCACGTGCGCGAAAACGGCCGGTGAGCGCGCCGTATGAGCGAGCACCGGGGCGGGCTCGGGTGTTCCCGTGTCCGGTGGAGGCGGGCGCGATTCTCTACGCGGAGGTGCACACGTACCGGGTGTCCGGCGCCGAGGGCCCCTGAACGACAGCAGGGCCGGGACCAGGCACTCATAACGTGAGCGCTCCTGGTCCCGGCCCCGGTGGGCGGGTGTGCCCGGCGTTGCTGCCGTTCCTCGTCAGGCGATGGTCCCGGACGACGGCGTCCTGACGCCGGTCAGCTCGCGCGGGGCGAACGGTGTCCGCCAGTTGCCCGTGCCGTGGTAGGCGTACGAGCTGCCGTCCGGCGTGGTGACGAGGAGGTCGGCGCGGCCGTCGGCGTTCGCGTCACCAATGCCGATCATCTGACGGTAACCACTCCAGCCGGCGCCGATCTTCACGCGCCCGTCGAGGGTTCCGTCCCCCTTGCCCAGGAACAGCCACAGGACGCCGGAACGGTCGCGGGCCACCACGTCACCGGCGGAGGCACCGGCCACGTCGCCGACGGCGGTGATGTGGTCGTAGCTGCCCCAGCCGGCGCCGATCTTCTTGCGCGGGGCGAACGGGGCCCGCCAGTTGCCGGTGCCCTCGTAGAGCCAGAGCACGCCGGAACGGTCGCGGGCCAGCAGGTCGCCGCGGCCGTCGCCGTTCAGGTCGCTGCCACCGGTGAGCTGGTCGTAGGCGTCCCAGCCGGCGCCGATCTTCAGCCGCCCGTCGAAAGTCCCGTCACCCTTGCCGAGGTACAGCCACAACACGCCCGCCGAGTCCCGCGCCACCACGTCACCGGCGGAGGCGCCGGCCACGTTACCGACGGCGGTGACCTTGTCGTAGATGTTCCAGCCCCAGCCGGCCGACTTCGATGCCGTGCCCTTGAGGTGCGGCGTCTTCCGCGAGTCGTGGTAGGTGTCCTGGAGCGACAGGTTGCCCGCCGAGTCACGGAGGAGCACGTCCGGGGAACCGTTGTCGGTGTAGTCGTGCGGGGCGGACTTGTGGCGGACGGTGAACTTGCCGTTTGCGTGCAGGTCAGGGCCGATGCCGTTGTTGGGTTTGGCGTCGAGCTTCCAGGTGTAGGCGCCGTTGGGCGCGGCCACGGTGTTGTTGCCGGAGCCGAGCAGGCCGTCCCATGCCACCTCGGCCCATATCAACATGTCGTCTTCGGTGTAGGCGCGCAGACCGAACGTCCGCTGCTTGCCGGAAGCGGTGTGGCGCAGCGTGACGCTCACTGCGTCGCTGCCTCGCGAAAGCTGCCAGCGGGCCCGCCAGCGGCCCTGGTCCAGCTGAGCCACGGCGGGCATGTCCGAGCCGACGAGAGTGAGCTTGGTGGGCTCCCCGGTGCTCGCGACGAGCTTGACGACGGGCCTGTGGTCGGCCCCGGTGGACACGCGGTAGAGGCCCTCGCCCTGGTCGACGGAGCCGCCCATGACCAGCAGGTCACCCTCGGGCGTTGGCGCCATGGACGTCGCGTGGTCCAGTACCTTGCGATCGGGTGCGATGGAGCTGCCGATGGAAGTGGCGCGGAGAGCCGATTGCCAGGCGTCATGACCGCTGGACGCCGTCTGATCGTTCCCGTACACCACCCAGTCGCCGACCAGACCGACCATCTTGCTGCTGATGCCGGGCAGATGCATCTTCCACGGCTGCCGCAACGGCCCGCGCCTCGCCGTGCTGACGTTCGTGCCTCCGCCCAGGGCGGACCCGAGGGAAGCCACGTAGTCGGGCGACACGGCTGCTCCGGCCCACTCACCGGTCTGCAGCACGTGGCTGTCGCTGACCTTCGCGGCGGCCAGGTCGACCACCGCGTAGTCGTAAGCCTTGTGCTCGGGGTCCTCCGGCTGCGTGGGGAACCGCAGCACCGCCGACCCCGGTGTCCCAGCGACCGCATAGAAATGAAACACATTGTCGGGCAGCCCGGTGACCTTACGGTCGGTCAGCTGGCCGTCAGCGGTGCCGAGGACGTGAACTTCCGCGCGTTTCCCGTTGTGTGCGCTGGCGATCACCCAGGGCCCGACCGCGCCCTCGTACATGTAGTGCAATTTTTCGAGGTCCACGAAGGTGGACGAACCGGTGGACATGTCGCGCAGAATGAGCGTGCGGGCTGCTTCGATGATGGGCTCGTCACCCAGCACCACCACGTCGGACACGGAACCGTGCTCGACGGGCGACGTGTCCTGGCCCCAGCTCCGGCCGACATCGGTCGTGCGCCCGTCCTCGTAACGCGTCCACTCCAGGTGACTCTCCGGGTCGACGGAGAGGAAGCCGGTGGCGCCGGCGCTCACGATCTCCGACCCCGGCGTGATCTTCAGAACCGGCTTCGCGGGAGCGGCGGCAGCGGGGGACGCGAGCGCCCCGCCACCCACCGCGAGGCTGAGCGCGACGGCTCCGCCCAGTACCTGCCGGAACGGCCGGGACCGTCTCGGCCCCGGTGCGGGTGAACGTTTCATGTGCCCTCCAGGCAAAGGTGCGGCCGTGCGCTTGCCGCGATATCCGACGGAGGGCAGGAAGAGGTCATTCCGCTTCCGACCGACTATATGTACGAGCCCCCCAAGTTCCGGCAAATCCTAACAACCGGGAGGTCAGAGGCTTACAGGACGTGGGGAGCGAGGATCGGCAAGGGCACCGCGCCGCCGGGCACCGGCAAAAGGGGAAGCGCCCACGCCGACGGTCGCCCAGAATGAATCCGTGCTGATCATTGATGCCGTCATGGAGACCTACGACGCCGTGGGCTTCGTCCGGTGGCCCGTCGCCGCGCCGAGCGAGGACCGGCTCCTGGTGCTCTCCGGTGAGATGTCACTTCGGCAAGTCGGTACGGCGATGGCGGTCTTGACCAGCGGCTACGAGGGCGACCGCGAGGCCCTGGGGACGTGCGCGTGCGCGGAGACCGTGGCCCGGCACTTGGAGCACCTGCTGAGCCTCGACCTCGCGACAGCGCCGGGCGGCATCCGTCTGAAGGACACCACGACCGGCACCGTGATCGCCCCGGGCTGCTGCTTCGGCCTGGAGAACTGGCGTGACTGGTACGACCTCTCGAACGGCGACGAACCCTGGCTCGGCCACGGCACCGTCGCACACGTCGAGCATGACGGGCCGCTCGTCAGGGTCTGGCCCGACACGGAGGCTTCGGCGAGCCGCCCCATCGAGCTTCCTATGGCCGAACTGCCGGCCCTCCTCCAAATCGTGCACGACGACCTCAAGGGCTTCCTCGCCCTCGCCGAGCAGTGGGTTCACGGTTACGCGCCCGCCCTGGCCCCCGACGTGATCGCGAAGCTTCGCGAGGACTTGTACGGGGGCGCTCGGGAAAAGTGAACGTGAAGGGGCCGGGATCGGGTGCTCACGAAGTGAGCGCCCTGGTCCCGGCCCTGACCCCTGGCCCTGGGGGCAAATGGGGTGACCGCCGTCGTCCGGCCGTCAGGCGAGGGTCTCGTCCGGCAGTGCGGAAATGCCGGTCAGCTCACTCGGTGCGAACGGTGCCCGCCAGTTGCCCGTGCCGTGGTAGACGTACGAGCTGCCGTCCGGCGTGGTGACGAGGAGGTCGGCGCGGCCGTCGGCGTTGGAGTCGCCGACGCCGATCAGTTGGCGGTAGCCGCCCCAGCCGGCGCCGATCTTCAGCGGCTTGTCGAAGGTGCCGTCGCCCTTGCCGAGGTAGAGCCACAGGACGCCGGAGCGGTCGCGGGCCACCACGTCTCCGGCGGAGCCACCGGCCACGTCGCCGACGGCGGTGATGTGGTCGTAGCTGCCCCAGCCGGCGCCGATCTTCTTGCGCGGGGCGAACGGGGCCCGCCAGTTGCCGGTGCCCTCGTAGAGCCAGAGCACGCCGGAACGGTCGCGGGCCAGCAGGTCGCCGCGGCCGTCGCCGTCGAGGTCGCTGCCGCCGGTGATCGCGTCGTACGCGTTCCAGCCGGCGCCGACCTTCAGCGGCTTGTCGAAGGTGCCGTCGCCCTTGCCGAGGTACAGCCACAGCACGCCGGAACGGTCGCGGGCCACCACGTCACCGGCGGAGGCACCGGCCACGTTGCCGACGGCGACGACCTGGTCGTAGCTGTTCCAGCCCCCGCCGACCACGATGCGTCGGGCGCCGTTGAACTGAGGCTTCAGCGGATCGTGGGCGGTGTCTTCGAGCGACAGCCTGCCCGCCCGGTCGCGCACGATCACGTCCGGCGAACCGTTGTCGGTGTAGTCGTGCGGGGCGGGCTTGCGCTCGACCGTGAAGGAGCCGTTCTGGTGCAGGGCCGGGCCGATGCCGTTACGGGGCTGGGCGGTCAGTTCCCAGGTGTAGGCGCCGTTGGGCGCTGCCTCGCCCCGGCCCCGGACGTTGACCAGACCGTCCCAGTCCAGGTCGACCCAGCCGTCCCCGTTGTTGTCCGGCAGGTCCGGGTTCAGGTAGGACACGCTCTGCTTGCCGGAGGCGACGTGGCGCAGGGTGACGGTCATGCTGACGTTGCGCCGGGACAGGTGCCAGCGCGGATGCCAGCGCCGCTGGTCGAGCTGGGCCGTGGCCGGTGCGTCGGCGCCGAGCAGGGTGACCTTGGTGGGCTGCCCGGTGCCCGCGACCAGCTCCGCGGTCGGTGCCTCGGCGCCGGCCTTCGCGGAGATCCGGTACAGCCCCTCGCCCTGGGCGACGGTGCCGCCCATCGCCAGCAGGGTGCCGTCCGGGGCGGGAGTGGTGGACGTGACGTGGTCCATCACCTTGCGGGCGGCGCCACCGCCGACCGGGACCGCCTTGAGGGCCGGGCCGTCCGGCTCGTCCCCCTCCGTGAGCTTCTGCCGGTTCCCGTACAGCACCCAGTCGCCGGTCAGGCCCAGGGTCGGGCGGCGGACGCCGTCCAGGCGCGTGGACGACCATTGCTTCCAGGGCGCGCCGTCCAGCTCGGCGATCTTCAGGTAGTTCTCCTGGCCTCCGTGAGTCTCTGTTCCGATGGAAGCCATGTGGGTGGACGACAGGGCTGCGGCCTCGGTGCTGGGGCCCAGCATGTTGCGGCCCCCGAAGACCTTGGCGGTGGCCAGGTCGACTGTCGTGTAGGCGGTCGGCGCGCTGGGGACATCCACGTTGTACCGCAGCAGGGCCTTCCCGGGGGCCCCTGCCGCCAGACGGTAATCACTGAACGTGCTACCCAGGAGCGGAACGGTCCGGTCGGTCAGCTCCTCGCCCTGGTACTCCAGGATGTGCACCGCTTCGCCGCCGCCGGCCGTCTTCTCGGCGGCGAGCACCCGGCCCTCGACGGTGCCGAGGTAGCGGTATCCGTACTTCTTCAGGTCGACGAGGGTGGTGGCCCCGGTGACCATGTTCCGGAGTTTGATCTTGGTCGAGGTGCCGATGAATCTGCTGTTCCCGAGCGCCACGATGTCGGACACGGAGCCGTGCGCCGTCGTGTGCGTGAACTGGCTGTGGTCCTGGGCCAGCTTGGTCGTACGGCCCTGATAGTCCGTCCACGCCACGTTGTTCTGCGGGTCCACGGACAGGAACCCGGTACGGCCCGCACTGACGATCTCGGACCCCGGCGCGATCTTCAGTGCCACGTCCTGCACGTAGTCCCACGTGGGAGCCTTCGGCTCCAGGGGCGCGGCCACAGCGGGAGACGCGAGCGCCCCGCCGGTCACCGTGAGCCCGAGCGCGACGGCTCCGCCCAGTATCCGCCGGGGCAGTCGGGACCGTCTCGGCCCTGGCGCGGTGGAACGTTTCAAGTGCCCTCCTGGCAATGTGCGGCACGGAGCGCCGCATGCGGCGGAGGGCAGGGGGAGGTCACACGCCTCCCGACCGACGAAATGTGCGAGCCCCCCAAGGTCCGGCAAATCCTAACAACGGGGAGGTCGGGCGGTTACGGGATGTGCCTCAGTGGGGGACGTGGAGCGTGGCGAGGAAGGCGGTCCAGGCGGTGGGGGTGACGTGGAGGGTTGGGCCGTCGGTGCGTTTGGAGTCGCGTATGGCGATGTGGTGGGGGTGGTTGGTGGCTACTTCGACGCACTCGCGCTCTTCGTTGCTGTAGCTGGACTTGAGGAAGTCGTAGGCGGGCATAGCTCACAGTTCTTTGCTGAGGCTCGTGATGAGAGCCAGGGACTCTTCGGCGGTGAGGGCATTCTGTTCGATGGTCTCGAACATGGCGCCGTACACGCCAGCCTCTTCGCCCCCTTCGTGCCACAGCTCGTTACGAGGGATCTCCATGTAGACCACGTCCATGGCGCCTGGCTCGGCGAATGAGAGGACGTTGAAGGCGCATCCCATGCCGGGCTGAGCACCAGCGCTGAACGGGAGAACTCGCACGTCGATGTTGGGCTGCTCAACCATGACTGTCAGGTGCATCAGTTGTCTGCGCATCACCTCGGCCCCTCCGACGACCGTTCTGAGCGCCGCCTCGAACACCACGGCGCGGAGTGTGAGAGGGGAGTCGTCCACGAGGCGTTGCTGGCGCGCCATCCTGGCGTTCACGAAGCTTTCGTTCGGGTTCAGCGCGCGTACGTACTCAGGCGCCTGTAGCAAGCCGGGTACGAAGGCCAGTTGCCAAGTTCTGATGGTCGTCGCGGCGCACTCCAGCGCCACGTACTCCTGTATGGCGCCGATGCCCGGAAACTCACTCCACCACCCCCTGGCCTTTCGCCGTTCGCGGTCCAACCTCGCCAGTTCCAGCAGGCCGCCCACCACGGCGGGGTCGTGCACCCCGTACAGCTCGCACAGCGCACGGATGTCCGGGTCGCGCATCGGGACCCAGCCGCCCTCCATCTTGGCAATTTTGGTCGTGGAAGCCGTGAGGGCCTTGGCGGCGTGGGGCTGGCGGAGGCCGGCTGCGGTGCGCAGGCGCATCAGTTCGCCGCCGAGTCTGCGGCCCAAGACGGTTGACGTGCTGTTTCCCTGCGTCGGCTGGCTGGTTGCCACGTATTGCTCCTCCTGAGGGGTGCCGGGTCAGTCTGGTGGCGCCTGAGGCGAGCCCGCAACTCGTTCGGAGGATTTCCTCCGAGAGGAACTTGTACGGCCCGCCTCGCTGCCCCTACCTTCCGTAACGAACGAACTGCTCGCGCGGCCGCATCAGTTGGCGCAAGGGTGCGCGCTGCTCGTAACCCGGAGGTGGCCGTCGATGATCTCTCCGCATGACCCCACAGGAACCGTCCTCTACGAGGACCTGCTCGACTACTCGCCGTTCCCCAAGAGCGTGCGGCTCGCGCGGTACCGGCTGGCCCGGCTGCTGTGGGAGTGGGGGTACGGGCATCTCGTGGACGAGGCCGAGTTGCTGGTGTCCGAGCTGCTGACGAACGCGATCACGCATGGCCGGGTGCCCGGGCGGCTCGTGCGCGTGCATCTGACGGTGGGGAAGGAAGTGCTACGGCTGGCGGTCAGTGATGCGCGTGGGGAAGCGTGGCCGCACGTGCGGGAGCCGGGGGACGACAGCCCCGGCGGGCTCGGGCTGGTGCTCGTGCAGGAGGTGGCCGTGCGGTGGGGGGTGCGGGAGCGGCAGGTCGGCAAGACGGTGTGGTGCGAGCTGGACGTCAGGCGGGAGCGACCATCGGTGCGGGGCCGCCGAGGACGATGTTCCAGTGGTAGGTGAGGGAGGCCGGGCGGTCCGGTAGCAGGGGTGTTGGGGTGTAGGTGGCGGTCAGGCGTCGGCGGGCGGTCGCGTCCGGGGCCGCGTGGAGTACCGAGTCGTGGGCCAGGAGCGGGTCGCCCTCGAAGTACATCTGGGTGACCAGGCGTTGGGTGAACGCGCGGCCGAAGAGGGAGAAGTGCAGGTGGGCGGCGCGCCAGGCGTGGTCGGGGGTGCCGAGCGGGTACGGGCCCGGCTTGATCGTGGTGAAGGTGTAGCGGCCCTCGGTGTCGGTCAGGGCGCGGCCCGCGCCGGTGAAGTGGGGGTCCAGCGGGGCGTCGTGCCGGTCGCCCTGGTGCGCGTAGCGGCCGGCGGCGTTGGCCTGCCAGAGTTCGAGGAGTTGGTGGGGGATCGGGTGACCCTGGTTGTCCAGGAGGCGGCCGGTGACGGTGATGCGTTCGCCGATGGGGGCGCCCAGGTGGTGGCGGGTGAGGTCGCTGTCCAGGGGCGCCACGTCCCGGTGGCCGAAGACCGGCCCGTACGACTCGGCGCTCTCCGGGTCGGCGGGGAGGAGGAACGGCGGCCGGGTGGGCCGGCGTAGGGGGAAACCCCGGTAGGGGGTGGGTGAGGTCGGCATGGGGTCGTTGTCGCACGTGGCGGCGGGGTGGGCAAGGGCGGGAACGGGCCCCGGGAGCAGGCGGGCGCGCGGTGTGCGGTCCGGGGCTCCGGCGTGCGCCCCGTGACACGTCGGCGTGCGGCGGGCGTTGTTCATATCAGCTGTGTCTACGCGCGTACACGATGAGTACTTCCGGTCGTCGGCATATGCGGGCGTCCGTTGCCTCGGGCGCGGGCATGCCCGTAGAGACCGTCCCACCAGGAGAAAGGCGCAGCATGTACCCCAACACCCTGGACACCTTCGTCGCCTCCGTGAAGCACCAGCGGGAGCTGATGATCATCCACCGGGTCACCGGCGGATACCTCACCCACAACGGTGACCTCCAGATCGAGACCGACCCCGTCGAAAACATCGACAACAAGCGGCACCTGTGGGTGGTCCACCTGGTGGGCTACTACAAGAACAACACGATCTACAGCTTCGAGAACAAGCGGGAGGGCAAGCGGCTGGCGGTCAACCCGGGCAACCTCCGGGACGGCATGCGCTTCACGGACCCCCAGGACCCCAAGGCCCCGAACAACAAGGAGCTGGAGGCGCAGCGGTTCTACGTGCTGCCGATGTGCAACGGCGGGTATTCCATCGTGCCGTTCCTCGGCTCGGACCTGGCGCTGATGCCGATGGGCAACCGGCCCGGCCCCGGCTGCGACCGGCCGCTGCCCCACTGGGGCGGGCAGTCCTCGGACAACGGCGGGCACGACTTCGTCCGGGCGCCGGACCAGCCCGAGCGGGAGGACCCGACGGAGCAGGAGCTCCAGCCGCCCGGTTCCGGGAAGTGAGGCGCGGTGCCTGGCGGGGACGACGGAGCGCTACCGGCGCCGGGCCCGCCACACCACGGTCACGGTGACGATCGCGCTGCACGTCGAGAAGGCGCCGAGCCCGATGTTCCATCCGTCACCGCGCCAGAGGCCGATGGCCGTCACGGCGAGCGCGCAGAGCAGCGAGAGGATGGCGAGGATGCGTCCGAGAAGCATGAACAACGGGTCCTGACAGCAGGGTTCGGCGGTGCCCCACCGGTTTGCGCTCCCACGCCCACCGGTTTGCGACCCCGCGACCCTAACAGCGACCCCGGCCCGCCACCCGTGCCTCGCCCCGCCCGCCGGCCCCCGCCGGCTACGCCGTCACCCGGAACCGCAGTCGGCAAATCGTCGCGTCCGTCGTGCGGCGCACCGCGTGGGCGACGACCGCGCCGCGCTGGTTCTGGAGGAGGCGTTGCCACAGGTGGGCCGGTTCGACCTCGGGGATCAGGACGGTGACCCGGGTACGGGGGTGCCGGTCGGCGAGTTCGCGTACGTACGCGGCGATCGGGCGGCCGACGGTGCGGGTGGCGGAGGGAAGTTCGAGGAGGTCGACGCCGGGGTTCCACAGTTCCCAGTCGCGGCGCAGGGACTCCGCCGTACGCCGGTCCTCGGGCGCGGCGTACGTGACGGTGACGGCCACCACCTCGTCGCCGAGCGAGACGGCGGCGTTCAGGGCCTCGCAGGTGAGCTTGGAGAGATGGGAGACGGGGACGACGACGAGGGAGCGGTCGCGGTGCGGCGGTTCGGGGATACGGCCCAGGTGCAGGCGGTCCGCGATCCTGCCGTACGCCCGGTGGACCGCCTCGAAGGCGAGGACGAGCAGCGGCAGCGCGACGACGATGAGCCAGGCGCCCTCGGTGAACTTCGTCGCGGTGACGACGACGGCCGAGACACCGGTCAGCAGCGCGCCGAAGCCGTTGAGCGCGGCCTTGCCGTGCCAGCCGGGAGAACGTTCCTGCCGCCAGTGGCGGACCATGCCGACCTGGCAGATGGTGAAGCCGACGAAGACGCCGATGGCGAAGAGCGGTACGAGGGTGTTCACGTCGCCGCCGGAGAAGCCGAGGAGCACGGCGGCGACGGCGGCCAGCGCGAGGACGCCGTGCCGGTGCACCTGCCGGTCGGCCTTGAGGCCGAAGACGTGCGGCAGGTAGTTGTCGCGGGCCAGCAGGCCCATCAGGACCGGCAGCCCGCCGAAGCTGGTGTTGGCGGCGAGGGCGAGCAGCACCATCGTCGCGAACTGCACAACGTAGAAAGCCCAGTTGTGGCCGAGTGACGCGTCCGCGAGCTGCGCGAGGACGGTGACGCCTTCGACCGGCTGGAGGTGGAAGCGCCCGATGAGCACCGAGAGGCCGATCAGCATCACGCCGAGCAGGGCTCCCAGGGCGACCTCGGTGCGCTGCGCGCGCTTGGCGGCGGGCGCGCGGAAGGACGGTACGGCGTTGGCGACCGCCTCGACTCCCGTCAGGGCCGAACACCCGGCGGCGAACGCCTTGAGCAGGAGCAGCGCGCCGACCGAGGTCGCGTTGTCCGCCAGGACGGAGGCGTGACCGGCTGCGGACGCCGTGGAGGCGGGCGCATCCCGGAACAGGCCGGCCGCGACGACGGTGAGGATCGACCCCACGAAGACGGCGGTGGGCAGGATGAAAGCTTTCGCCGAGTCGACGATGCCGCGCAGGTTCACCGCGGTCACCAGCAGGAGCACGCCCAGGCACAGCCAGAGCCGCTGGCCGTAGAGGGCGGGGAAGGCGGAGGTGAGCGCGGCGACGCCGGCCGTCACCGACACGGCGACGTTCAGCACGTAGTCGAGGAGGAGGGAGGCCGCGGCGGCCAGGGCCGTACGGCGGCCGAGGTGCGCCTTGGCGACGGCGTACGAACCGCCGCCGTTCGGGAAGGCCGCGATCACCTGCCGGTACGAGGCGACCAGGACGGCGAGCAGGGCGGCGATGCAGAGGGTCACCGGGAGGGTGAAGCCGAGGCCGTACGCCCCGGCGGCGGCCAGGATCAGGACGACGGACTCGGGCCCGTACGCGACGGAGGCCATCGCGTCGAGGGAGAGAGCGGCGAGGCCCTGGACGGAGGTGAGACGGTGCCGGGCGTCCGGGTCGGGCGCGGGAACAGCGGGGCCGGGAGCGGGGGTGGGGGCGGAACCGGAAGGGGACGGGCCGGTCACCCGGTCCGTGGTCCGGCCCGTGGATTTCCACACCATCGACATCGTTCGCCGTACCTCCGTGCGCTGCGGGAAGAGAACCCCGGTGACGGGGCCAGCCCAGCGTGAGTGCCGGTTCGTACGGGCGCGCCGGTTCTTGGCGTGGCTTTGGCGGGTGATCCGGCCTTCTTCACGCCTTCTTGATGCCCGGCGGGCGTGTCCCGATGCGGATGGGTGGCCGGGGCACCGGTTGGCCGGGACACCGGGTGGCGCGGGCACCGGCAGGCGGGCGGTGTACGGCGGGGGTCGCGTTGTCAGCGGTGCGTCAAGCAGCCGCGACGCGCCGTCAGTGTCGCGTCAATGTCCCGGCGGCGTACGCGCCACGGGCCTACCGTCACGGCCATGGAACGGAGAGGCGGTGTGACGCGCGATGGACGGCATACGCGAAGGAGGTACGCCCTTCCACCCCCGGTGCACGGCCCGGCGGCGTACCGCGACCGCCGGTGGACGGCCGAACTGCGCACGACGGCCTGCGGCACGGCCGGCGTCCTGTGCCTCATGCTCGGCGTCGACCTCGCCTGCCGCACCCTCGACCCGTTGCGCGCCGCCTGCTGGACGGCCCTCACGGTGGTGCTCTTCGCGGCGCTCTTCCCGGCACGGGTGACGGCCGGCGCGGGATGGATCGCCGTACGCGGGCTGCTGCGCGAGCGCCGGGTCCGTACCGACCTGCTGGTCCTCGTCCACCGCAGCGACGGGATGGCGCCCCGGCTCGTGCTGCGCGACGCGGTGGGTGACCGTGTCGAACTGGATCCCAAGATCCTCACCGCCGACCCGGCCCTCTGGCACCTCCTCGACACCGGCGCCCGGCTGTCCCGGGAGCGCGGGCTGCTGCGGTCGGGGAGCGAGGTGCTGCGGGTGCTGGGCGAGCGCGTCGACCGGGACGGGGCCCGGAAGGTCTTCGAGGTTTCGGGGTTGGAGTGACCGGCCGCACGGCCATGGGTGGTTACACGAACAGCAGGTCGCGGCGGCGCACCATGCGTACGCCGCACAGGTCCTCCGGGTCGTCCGCACCGTCGAAGACCGCCGTGATCAGCCACAGCACGAGGAATCCGTAACCGGCCAGCCAGCGCTTGACCAGCCGGGGGAGACGGGGCCGGGTGCCGGTCTTCTCCAGGATCACCCGCGTCCTGACCAGGAACTTGCCCACGCTCGCACCGAGCATCCTCGTCAGCACCACATGGTTGAGGAACGACACCCCGAGCCCGCACCCGATCGCCACCGCCCAGAACGCGCCGAACGGGCGGTCGCCGCCCACCCGGACGCCCAGGGACAGCACACCGAGCAGGCCGGTGAGCAGCACGCTGTCGATGACGATCGCGGTGAGGCGGCGGAGGTCACCGGCGGGTTCGGGGATGTCGGGGAGGCGGTAAACGGAGGTTTGGTGGGGGTACGTGTGGGGCGCGTAGGGGTTGGTGGGGGCCGGGGCGGGCTGGGCGTGACGCTCGTCGTACATGGGAGCGGATCTTGCCACGGCCGCCGAGGCCGCTACGAACGCGCCGCCTGGGACTCTTGCGCCCCGCCCGGCCAGAGCAGCGCCTGGGCGACGATCACGTGCCCGCCGTTGCTGGTCACGGCGGGCCCGCCGTGCAGCTCGTAGCCGAGGGCGAGCATCTCGCTCACCCGGTGGCAGAACGTGGCGTCGTCCGGGCCGGTCAGGACGCGGTAGACGGGCATGCCGTCCGGCGGGGTGCTGGAAGAAGTGGCGTTCACCGGGCAGCACCGCCGAAGTCGTACCGTACGCCCGTCAGCTCCTCCGACGCTTCCCACAGCCGCGCCGACGTCTCGTCGTTGCGCGTCCACGGGGCGCGGGGGGACGGCGCGGTCGCGCCGCGCAGGCCGGTGCGCGGGCCGAGGAAGGCGTCCGACTTCATGTGCGGGGCGGTGGCGGCGCACAGCGTCGGCAGGGCGCCGGACTCGGCGGGCTGGCCGACGATGCGGTTGGCCAGCGCCACGACGCGCTCGGCGCCCGTACGGCCCTCCATCCGTACGCCGGCGGTCTGCAGGTTGGTGTCGGCGTACCCGGGGTGCGCCGCGACGGCCAGTACCTGCGAACCGGCGCGCGCCAGGCGGCGCGACAGCTCGTGGACGAAGAGCAGGTTGGCGCTCTTGGAACGGCCGTAGGCGATCCAGCGGCGGTAGCCGCGCTCGCTGTTGAGGTCGTCCAGGTCGACGTTGCTCAGCATGTGGAAGCCGCTGGAGACGGTGACGACGCGCGCCCCGGGCGTGGCCAGCAGCTTGGGCAGGAGGAGGCCGGTGAGCGCGAAGTGGCCGAGGTGGTTGGTCCCGAACTGCATCTCGAATCCGTCGGCGGTACGGCGGTGCGGGAGCGCCATCACACCGGCGTTGTTGACGAGGAGATCGAGACGGTCGCCGTCGAAGTCGTCCAGGCCCGCCGCGAAGGCGCGTACGGACGCCAGGTCGGCCAGGTCGAGCTGCCGGAACTCGGCCTCGGCGGCCGGTACTTCGGAGCGCAGCCGGGCGAGCGCGGCGTGCCCGCGTGCCTCGTTGCGGCAGGCCAGTACGGTACGGGCGCCACGGCGGGCCAGCTCGCGCGCGGTGATGTAGCCGATGCCGCTGTTTGCACCGGTGACGACGGCCGAGCGGCCCGTCTGGTCGGGGATGTGGCTCGTGGTCCAACGGGTCACGCCTGCTGCGCTCCTTCGTCGGGGCGTCGGGGGCACCAGCCTACGCCCGGCCCGGCGGGGATACTCCCAGGCCGGGTGGGGCGAGGAGCGCAGGAGACCGGGCGTGGGGAAGCTAGCTCCCGATCTCCCGCACCCGGTAGACGGGCACCGACACCGCCGGATCGTCCAGGCAGGCGCCCGTCTCCAGGTCGAAGCGCTGCTTGAGGAGGGGCGAGGCGACGAACGGGCGGCCGTCCGCCGTGCCGGTCAGGCCGCGGGACAGCACGTACGCACCTGTGAACGGGTCACGGTTGCCGATGGCGTACGGGCGTCCCGCGCGGTCCATGAACAGCGCCACCTGCCCGCCGTCGGGAAGGAGGGCGGCGACACCCCGGCCGGGGACGAGGGCGGAGGGGGCGCAGACCGGGAACCAGGTGCGGTCCGAGTGCCGGTCCGAGTGCCGGCCCGGGGGGAGTTCGACGGCGAGAGTCATCGGGTGGCGGTCCCTTCCAGGGTGCGGGTGCGGGGCAGGGCGTCGGAAGCGGTGCGGACCGGCAGCGTCGCCCCGGCCAGCAGTTGCAGGTCCGGCTTGATCTGGTCGCGCTCCGGGACGAAGCGGACGGCCGGGTCGGGGGCGTCCGGCGCGTTGACGAAGGAGACGAACCGGGCGAGGCGTTCCGGGTCGGCGAGGGTGTCGGCCCACTCGTCGCGGTAGGCCGTCACATGCGCGGCCATCAGGGCCTCCAGCTCGTCACAGAGGCCGAGCGAGTCGTGCACGACCACGTCCCGTACGTGGTCGAGGCCGCCCTCGATGCGCTCCAGCCAGGCGGAGGTGCGCTCCAGGCGGTCGGCGGTGCGGATGTAGAACATCAGGAAGCGGTCGACGATACGGACCAGTTCGGCGTCGGAGAGGTCCTGGGCGAGCAGGTCGGCGTGGCGCGGGTCGGCGCCGCCGTTGCCGCCGACGTAGAGGTTCCAGCCGTTGGAGGTGGCGATGACGCCGAAGTCCTTGCCGCGCGCCTCGGCGCACTCGCGCGCACAGCCGGAGACCGCCGACTTGAGTTTGTGCGGGGAGCGCAGGCCCCGGTAGCGCAGCTCCAGGTCGATGGCCATCCGGACGGAGTCCTGGACGCCGTAGCGGCACCAGGTCTGCCCGACGCACGACTTCACGGTGCGCAGCGCCTTGCCGTACGCGTGTCCGGACTCGAACCCGGCGTCCACCAGGCGGGCCCAGATGCGCGGGAGCTGGTCGACGCGGGCGCCGAAGAGGTCGATGCGCTGGCCGCCGGTGATCTTCGTGTAGAGGCCGAAGTCGCGGGCCACCTCGCCGATGACGATCAGCTTCTCCGGGGTGATCTCGCCGCCGGGGATGCGCGGGACGACCGAGTAGGAGCCGTTGCGCTGGAGGTTGGCGAGGAAGTGGTCGTTGGTGTCCTGGAGGGCGGACTGCTCGCCGTCCAGGACGTAGCCGTCGGCGCCGACCGTGGGAGCGAGGCTGGCGATGATCGAGGCGACGGTCGGTTTGCAGGTCTCGCAGCCGTCGCCGCCGCGTGCCTCCGCCCGGCCGTGGCCGTCCAGCAGTGCGGCGTACGAGGTGAGGTGGCGGGTGCGGACGATCTCGTACAGTTCGGCGCGGGTGTGCGGGAAGCAGCCGCACAGGCCCTGGTCGACGGCCACGCCGCCGGCCGCCAGCTCGTCGTTGACCAGCGTCGTCAGCGCCTTGACGCAACTGCCGCAGCCGGTGCCCGCCCTGGTGCACTTCTTCACCTCGGGCACGGTGGTGCAGGAGTGCTCGGAGACCGCGGTGCGGATGGTGCCCTTGGTGACGTTGTGGCAGTTGCAGATCACCGCGTCGTCGGGGAGCGCGGCGGGGCCGAGGGCGCCGGCGGGTGCGCCGGTGCCCGCGGGCAGCACGAGCTGTTCCGGGGCGACCGGCGGCACGGTGCCGGTGAGCGGGCGCAGCAGCCCGTACGACTCGGCGTCGCCGACCAGCACACCGCCGAGGAGTGCGCCGTCCGCGCCGACGACCAGCTTCTTGTAGACGCCGGAACGGGAGTCGGCGTACACGACGTCGAGGCAGCCCGGAGTGGTGCCGTGCGCGTCCCCGAAGGAAGCCACGTCCACGCCGAGGAGCTTGAGCTTGGTGGAGGTGTCGGCGCCGGCGAAGGCGGGCACGTCCGGATCACCGGCGATCGCGGCGGCCGCCGTCTCTGCCATCTCGTAACCGGGCGCCACCAGGCCGTACACCCTGCCGTCCGCGGCCAGCGCGCACTCGCCGATCGCGTACACGGCCGGGTCGCCGGTACGGCACCGCTCGTCCACGACGATGCCGCCGCGCTCGCCCACCGGCAGCCCACAGTCGCGGGCGAGCTGGTCGCGCGGGCGCACCCCGGCCGAGAAGACCACCAGGTCGGTATCGACGCGCGAGCCGTCGGACAGTTCCATGGCCTGCACGGCCCCGTCCGCACCCGTGACGACCTCCTTGCCGCCGACGCCCGTATGGACGCTCAGGCCCATCTCCTCCACGGTCCGGCGCAGCGCGCTGCCGCCGCCCTCGTCCACCTGGACGGCCATCAGCCGCGGCTGGAACTCCACGATGTGGGTGCGCAGCCCGAGTCCCTTGAGGGCGCCGGCCGCCTCCAGGCCGAGCAGGCCGCCGCCGACGACCGTGCCGGTGCGGGAGTTCTTGGCGTACTCCTCGATGGCGAGCAGGTCCTCGACGGTCCGGTAGACGAAGCAGCCGGTGCTGTCCGCGCCGGGCACCGGCGGCACGAACGGGTACGAGCCGGTGGCCAGCACCAGCGTGTCGTAGGGGACCGTCAGGCCGGAACGGGCGGTGACGGTGCGCGTGGCGCGGTCGACGGCGGTGGCCGGGTCGCCGAGGTGCAGTTCGATGCCGTGCCGGGCCATGAACCCGGGGTCGGTGAGGGACAGCTCGTCCGGCGTGCGGCCCGCGAAGTACGAGGTGAGCTGGACCCGGTCGTAGGCGGGCCGGGGCTCCTCGCAGAGCACCACGACCCGGGACCGGCGGGTCACCCCGCGGTCGGCGAGGGCTTCGAGGAACCGCTGGCCGACCATGCCGTGGCCGATGAGCACGAGGGTGGGAACGGCGGTTGCGGCCATCGTCAGGAGCCTCCGTCGGGGGTGGGGCGGTCGGTGGTGAGCAGGTGCAGAAGGGGGGCGTCGGGCAGCGGGTCGTCGGCCTCCCAGGTACGGGCGAGGGTGCCGACGGCACCGAGGTCGCCGAGGAGGATGCCGCCGACCAGGCGGTCACCGCGGACGATGACCTTGCGGTAGGCGCTGCGGGTGGCGTCGGACAGGCGGATCACGTCGTCGCCGGGGCGGGGGGAAGGGGTGCCGAAGGCGGCGAGGTCGAGGGGGGTGCTTTGCGCGCCGGAGTTCGGTCCGAGGTACACGCCGGAGTCCGCGCCGGAGCCTGGGCCGGGGTTCGCGCCGGAGTTCGGGCCGGGGTTCGTGCCGGGGCGCGCGCCGGAGTTCGGGCCTGGGTTCGGGCCGGTGAGGGTGAGACGGGTGAGGGCGCGGGTGCCTCGGTAACGGGCGGCGGCCTCCTCCGAGAGGAGCCGCGCCAGCAGGTCCGCCTGTTCGAGGGCGGCGCCCGCCAGCCCGTACACCACACCGTCGTGCTGCGCACAGTCGCCGATCGCGTGAATGCGGGGATCGGCCGTCCGCAGCTCGTCGTCGACGACGATGCCGCGGTCCACCGGCAGTCCGGCGGCTCGCGCGAGTCCGGTGCGCGGCCGTACCCCGCAGGCGAGGACGACCACGTCGGCGTCGGGCACGTAACCGTCCGCGAGTTCCACACCGCGTACGGAACCGTCCTCGACGCGCAGCCCGCGCACCCGGCACTTGGTGTGGACCTCCACGCCCAGCGCCTCGATGTGCGCGCGCAGCAGGGCCGCGGCACCGGCGTCCAACTGCCGCTCCATCAGGTGCTCACCCTGCTGCGCGAGCAGCACCGGCACCCCGCGTTCGGCCAGCGCCCGGGCCGCGGACACACCGAGCAGCCCGCCGCCGATCACCACGGCGCGCGCCCCCGGCCGGGCGGCGGCCGCGGCGAGCGCCGTGCAGTCGTCCAGGGTGCGGAAGGGGTGGACGCCGTCGGGAAGGTCGTCGTGGCCGGGCGGGAAGAGGCCGCGCAGCGGTGGCAGCACCGGGTTGGAGCCGGTCGCGAGGACGAGCCGGTCGTACGGCACGGCCTGCCCGTCGTCGCACAGCACCGTACGGGCCGCCCGGTCGATCCGCACCGCCCGCACCCCGCCCAGCCACCGCACACCGTCGTGCGGGGCGGGCAGCGCGATGACCTCGGGCGCGTACCGGCCGGCCAGCACCTCGGCGAGCAGGACACGGTTGTACGGCGCGTGCGGCTCCTCACCGAGGACGGTGAGCGCCGGACCGCCGGCACCGGCCGGACGGAGGCGCTGCGCGAGCCGGGCGGCCGCCATGCCGCCGCCGATCACCACCACACGCACACGCTGTTGCGAGGTCATGTCCGCCAGCGTGCGGTCCGGCTGTTACCCGTCCGCATCTGCGTTGTTACCCGCGGGGAACGCTGCCCTCAGCGTGGGGGAGGCCGGGGTGTGAGGACCGGCGTCGTAGGTTGATGCCGGTACCGCCGGGAGCGGGGCTACGGCGCTGTGCCGGGCAGCGGTGACAGCATCCATGAGGCGGCCGTGAGGCGGCCGTGAGGCGGCCGTGAGGCGGGGCGGGGCGCCTGGGAGCGCCCCGCCCCGTCACCACGTCAGCCCGCGGCCTTCGCCGGGCACAGGCGCCGCGGCTGCTTGTCGCCACGCAGCTCGGCGTCGACGCAGCCGGCGGGCAGCCCGGCGTACGGGACCGTGCCGAAGTTGGCGGTGACGGTGAGCTTGCCGTTGCCGAACTCCGTACGCTGCACGAGGTTGTCGTCGGTCAGTCGGCGGAACGAGGTCAGCCTCTCGGTGCCCGCCGCCTTGTGCAGCGGCGCGAAGTACTGCTGCAACGCTGCCAGTTCCGGACCGGACTTCTTGATGGACGGGCCGTCGAGCACGTAGTTCAGCGGGATGTTGTAGAGCATCGCCAGCAGCGCGCGGTCGGTCTTCTGCTTCGGCAGCTTGTCGTA
This sequence comes from Streptomyces paromomycinus, assembly GCF_003865155.1. Classification (NCBI taxonomy): domain Bacteria; kingdom Bacillati; phylum Actinomycetota; class Actinomycetes; order Kitasatosporales; family Streptomycetaceae; genus Streptomyces; species Streptomyces paromomycinus. The sequence goes on from NZ_BHZD01000001.1 coordinate 6,655,682, forward strand.
CGACAGCTCCCACCGCTCGGCGTTGACGAGTGAGCTGTGCAGCGCGGTCTCGTACAGCGGTATCCGGTAGGCCGGGTCGTACATCGCCTTCGCCAGGTCGGCCGGCAGGTCCACCGGCTTGAAGAACGTCTTGGGGGCGTTCTGCGGGTACCAGCCGCCCCAGGTCTCCTTGTCTCGCTGGAGCTTCCACAGGCCGTCCGCGACCGGTGTGGCCGCCCCGTGATCGAAGGCCAGCACCTGGTTGGCCCAGGACTGGGCGCTCTCCGAGCCCAGGACGAGCTTCTTGTCCTCGGCCAGGCGCCGCATCCGGGCCAGCCGGTTCGCGCGGTCGTCCGCCTTGGTCATCGGGTGGGCGGCGCTGTGGTCGCGGAACTCCTCGCCGGTCGCGTCGACGTCGAGGAAGTAGCTGCCGGCGCCGTTGGCGGTCATGGCGCGGGTGCGGTCGGCGAGGTAGTGGTGCTCCGGCTCGGCCTGTTCGAAGGCGCGCGAGCTGAGGTAACAGCCGCGGTCGCCGAAGCCGGTCTCCGGCTTGCCCCGGGCGTCCCGTACGCAGAAGTCCGGGTAGACCGTGCCGGGCCACTTGGAGGTGGGGGAGTCGGCGGTCTTCGGATCCTGGCCGTTGGCGAACGTGTCGTACGGGCCGACGAGGTAGCCCGCCTTCTTCGCCGCCTTGACGGCCTCGGCGTCCATCGGGTCGGCCCCGGCGTCGTAACCGAGCCACATCCGGTCCACGCCCAGCTTCCGCAGTCGCTCGACGCCGCCGGCCTTGCGCGCGTCGCCCCACACGTACGCGTGGAAGGCGCCGAGCAGCCGCCCGTTCGCCGGATTCTTGCGGATCTTCTCGCGCAGGCTGCCGAGCTGTCCGTGCTCGGAGAGCCAGGAGCGGTAGTCGGCGCCGGGCGCGACAGGGTTTCCGTCGGTGAGGGCGAAGGTGACGGTGTAGTCGCGGGTGCCGTCGCCGCCGTTGAAGTCGTGGGTGGTGGAGGTGCGCAGCTGCCCGCCGTCGGAGCGGAACTGCAGTGCGGTGCCTATGTCGGTGGGGGTGAGGTAGCTGACGCCACGCCCCTTGCCCAGGGAGTAGCCCCACAGCGGCAGTTCGAGCTGGCCGCCCATGTCGATCGCGTCGCCCGTGAGACCGGCCTTCGCGGAGTTCCAGAACGTGTCGCGTACGGGGATGTCCAGGCCCTCGCCGCGCGGCAGCTGCACGGACGACGCGGCCCGGTCGGTGCCGGTCACCGGCCAGGTAAGCGAGCCGTCACGGTCCGCCTTCATGCTGACCCGCAGCCGCCCGTGGTCGGCGCGCGCGGTCACCGTCAGGCCCTTGTCCGGGTAGCTCCAGCGGGCACCGCCGTCGGTGCGTTCGACCGGGCCGGGCTTGCCGAGGGCGGAGCCGGACGGGGCGGACAGGGCCAGGCTCCTGCCGTCCGCCGCACGGGCGTTGACGGCCAGGGTGCCGGTGTCGACGGTGGCCGTGCCGCCCCGTACGGGAATGTCGACATGCCGCCCTTCGACGGTCCCGGCCACGGCCTGGCCGCTGCACCCGGAGGCGCCGACGGTGGCCGTGGCCGTCAGCGCGAGGGAGACGGCGAGCACGCGCGTGCCGGTGCGGGTGCGGGGTCGGGCGCCGGGGCGCGGGCTGCCGCCGGTTGGGGCGATCTTGGAATCCATGGACACGTGGATAGTGCGCGGGGTTAAGAACTCTCTAAGAAGTCCTTCGCGACAGCTGGGTGACGGCACCATGGCGGCCGCCGGTGAGGGGCAACCGCAACGGGGTGCCCTGGGCACCGGTCGCTTACACGGTCCCGGCGCGGGCCGGACTGTCGGCGTGGGCCGACCCCCTCGACACTGGCCGACGCGCAACCATGAGGTGCCGCGTCCGCCGCCACATCACGTGGCGAAACCGGCAATCGACCGCCCGCGCCTACGCGCCGTCATCGACAGGGCGGACGTTGCTCGATCCGGTACTAGGCCCCGAATGTCCGCGACTCGTATTGCGTCCAGGACGCTTCCTGTCCGCCGTCGGAGTCGTCGCAGCTCTCGTCGGTCGCCTTGGTATGCGACTGCTTCTTGATGCAGCTCTCGGTATATACACTCCTGCTGGTCATTCCGTATTTTCCTGTCATGGTGCCCTCTACCCGGGCGATGACGGTGTCGGAAGCGGTCACCACATACCCGGTAAGGTCGACGGGGTCACCGTATCCCCCGTTGTCGTTGTACCACTTGAGATCGTGGAAAATATCGCCGATGGCCATGAACCACATCCGGTGGTGAGGGTCGTTCTTGTCCAGCGGGACCTCTTGGTCGAACTGGACGACGGCGGCGCCTTTCAGTTTGACGGATGCGCTGAAAGGAATCTTGATCGACTGCTCATTGATGGACTGGGTGGCGGTCACCTTCCGCCGCGCGGGAACTGTCACCGGGGAGGAGAATTCCCATTCGCGCTCCTGCGTCGTGGTCGAGGTGTGTTCTGCGCTGAAGCTGATCTCGCCGCTCCACTTCACCGCACCCTCGGCGATGAGTGGCAGGTCGACCTTGCCCGACACCTCAACGCCGATCTTGAATCCACCGCCCAGCTTCCACGAATAGGTGTCCGTGGTTTTCGTCTTGAAGGTAGCGGTCTGTGTCTGAACATTTGACGTATCGTTGACGAGCTCCTGGTGGTCCAGGATTTCCCAGGCGTTCCCTATGTCCTGCTGCGGGTAGTGATAGTCGACCGCTACATCGTCGATTTTCCTCAGCTCGTCGGCGGCGTGCTTGCTTAATTGGTCGCTCTTGGAGTGGTCCCAGTTGGTCGCGTAGGATCAGCTGAAGCTTCCCTTGCCCTTGTTGTAGTACGCGATGGTCCGCTCGGCCCACTTCCGTACGATCTCGTCAAGAGAGAGGGGGGCATTTTCAACTCCCGGACTGAAGGACTGTGTTGATCTTCTGGCACGCTGTCACTGCCCTGGTCGATCAGCTGTAAAACCCTCGGTCCGAAGGGTGTCTCATTGAATGAGGACAGCGGAGCCTCGCCCTGCCGACAGCGGTCGGCCGGCCGCCGTGCGGGGAGGAGGCGGTGGAGGGCTTCGCTTCGGTGGCGGGCGCGCGGCGTCCCGTCCGTGCTCGGCCGGCGGGTGGTCAGTGATCCTGCGCGGCGATGTCTTTCAGCATGTGCTCCTGATGCCGGTGGCCGACGGTTTCGTAGCCGATCACGGTGACGAAGGGGGCGAGCATGACGATGAGCAGGCAGACCGCGACGGCGACGCCGGCCGCGGCGAGCAGTACGGCGGCGGCGAGTACGGCGAGGGTGAGGCCGATGAGCAGCAGGTGGAAGCGGTCTGCGGTGGAGAGCAGCAGGGTGTGCAGGGCATAGATCGTCATCAGGTAGAGGCCGACGGGGAGGGCCAGGGCCAGGACGGTGGCGGTGTCGCTGGTCCTGGAGTGGTGTTCCAGGTGCAGTCCGGCCACGTGGAGCCCGGCGCCGGCGCCGGCGATGCCGATGAAGAGGGGGATGTGTCCGTGGCCGAAGAGGTATCCGCGGTCGCGGCGGTGGGTGAGGATGTCGCCGAAGGGAGTGACGAAGTACACCCACCACATGCCGAAGGTGAGTCCGACGCCGGCGATGACGACGGCGACGGCGTTCGCGCTCCACCGAGTGCCGTCCGCGCCGCCGAGAAGTTCGCCGGACGAGGCGATGGTGCCGACGACTCCTTCGCCGAGGGTGATGATGGCGAACAGGCTGTACCGCTCGGCGACATGGTGGGGGTGCCAGGGGGTTCCCCCCGCGCGGCCCTGGGCGAGCAGCGGTACCAGCAGTTCCAGGGCTCCGAGCACCAGGAACGAGGCGAACACGACGGCGAGCGGCAGCCGGGTGAAGGCGACCACGATCCAGCCGGCCTGGGCGACCACGGTCCAGCGGATGTTGGCCATCCCGACGTCGTGGAACGGGGGAGACTCCCGGGCCGCGCGCCACCACTGCGCCACCATCGCGATCCGCATCACGACGTAGCCGATCACCATGGTCCGCAGTGCGAGATGGCCGCCCGCTTCGACGGAGTGGAACATCGCCGGAAGGCCGAGTGCGAACACCACGACACCGATCATCTGCACCATCGTCAGGGCGCGGTAGAGCCAGTCGTCGGTGGCGAAGGCGGAGGCGAACCAGCTGAAGCTGAGCCAGGCGATGCTGATGGCGAACATCGCCATCACGAACGCGGTGATCGCTTGGGCGGTGTGGCCGTCGGCGAGCATTTCGGCGAACTGGGTCGCCGTGGTGCCGACGGCGACGACGAACGTCAGGTCGAAGAGCAGTTCCAGTGGTGAGGCGGCCCGGTGGTGTTCCTCCGGGTCGCGGCCGGTCATCGGCACCAGGCGGTGCGACAACACGCTCCTGCCGGGTGCGCTGGTCGGTTCGGAGTGGCTCATGCGCCGCATGATGCCCGATGCGGCAGGGCTGACCGGTCGGCGCCGCGCGGGGCCGACCGCGGCGAAGGCGGGGTGGTGGGAGGGGAGCGGGGAGACACACCGACGACCTGCACGACGCCTTCCTTCAGCTCTCCGCCTGCCCGAACCTTGCCCGCGGAGCATTCTGAAAGGACTCCTGAGAGCCCAGGTGGCGGCCCTGATCCGCGGTTTCCGTGGGTGTTGTCCCGGCGATCGATGTGCGATTAGGTTAGGCTTACCTAAGTCGAGGTCGGGGCGTGCTGCGTACGGCTTCGGCCGAAGTCATCTGTGCCCGCGCCGGAGCGCCGGGCGGGAAGCGGGTTGTCGATGGGAGCGTCGATGAAGACATCGGTGGGCACGTCGACGGGCGCGGTCGGGGCAGCCCTGCCGGGTGCCGCGACGGGTACGGCGACGGGGGCGGTACGGGGGACGGTGCCGGGCGCACCTTCCGGCGGGTGCGGCGGACCGGCGGGAACGGGGGCGGCGGAAGCCGTACCCGCCGGCCCGCCGCACACGTCGCGCCCGGCACCGGCCGAGATCGTGGACAGCCCGCGGATCGTCGCGCTGGCCGCCTCCGTCGCGGGCGGACGCGACGCCGCCGTACGCGAGTTCTGGGCCGAGGCCGAGGCGCAGGGCACCCCGCTCGTCGAGCCGCTCCCCTGGGACCCCGAGCACCGGGCCGTCACCTTCCTGTGGCGCGGCACGGACCGGACCCGCCGGGTCCTCCTGCTGGTCAACCGCCTCGTGGACCGCTCGCACCTCGCGGGCAGCCTGATGCGCCGGATCCACGGCACCGACGTCTGGCACCTCACCTACCGGCTGCCCTCCGACCACCGCGGCTCGTACGTCATCGCGCCCGACACGGGGGCGGAGGGCGGCCGGGGCCATACGGGGGAGGTGTCCGTGGCGATGCAGGAGGTGTCAGCCCTGCCGTCCGCGCCGGACTCCGAGCCCGCGGACGACTTCCAGGCCCGGCTGCTCCCGCTGCTCGCCGCCGCCCGGCCCGACCCGCTCAACCCGCACGTCATGCCGTCCCGTTGGCGCGGCGAGGGCGGCTCGGTCTTCGAGCTGCCGGACGCCCCGCCGCAGCGGTGGCGGCCGTGGGCCCCGGCTGCCGGACCGGACGAGGGCATGGGCCGGGGCACGGTGGAACGGCACCGGCTGACCAGTGCCGCCCTCGCCGCCCGCCGCGACGTCTGGACGTACCTACCGCCGGGGCCGCTCCCGGACGGCGGAGCCGACACGCTGGTGCTGCTGGACGGGGACATGTGGTTCGGGCGGCTCGGCGTGCAGGGCCTCTTCGACCGGCTGATCGCGGACGGCGTGCTGCCGCCGCTGGTCGTGCTGGCGCCGGACGCCGTGGACAACGCCACCCGCGCCCGAGAGTTCGGCGGCCGGCAGGCGTACACGAACTTCCTCGCCGCCGAACTGCTGCCCTGGGCGGCGGCGCGGCTGCCGGTGACGTTCGACCCGTCGCGCACGGTGGTCGCGGGCGAAAGTCTGGGCGGACTCACCGCGCTGTACGCCGGATTCGCGGCGCCGCGCCGGTTCGGCAACGTGCTGGCCCAGTCGCCCGCGCTGTGGTGGCGGCCCGAGGGGGCGGGGCCCGTGAACGGGACGGACGCCGCGGAACGGCCTTCCTGGCTGGCGGAACGGTTCGCCACGGGAGGCCGCCGTGAGCTGCGGACGCACCTGCGGGCGGGCCGGTACGAGGGGGACGCGCGCACCCGCTCCCGGGAACTGCGCGACACGCTGCGTGTCCTCGGCCATCCCGTCACGTACAGGGAGTACAACGGCGGTCATGACCACGCCTGCTGGGCGGGCGGACTGGCGGAAGGACTGGCGGACCTGCTGGGCCGGCCGGACACCGACGCCGGAACACCGGGGCCCGCATGAAGCCCCGCACGCCGCGCCTCGCGTACTACGTCCTGAAGTCCCGCGCGTACCACGCGATCCTGCGCACGCCCCGCTTCCGTACGGCCAGGTCGGCGGACCCGGCAGCCCCGGCGGCCACGGAACGCCGTCCGGACCGCCCGAAACGCGTCACGACGGACCGTGCGCACCGGCTCGCCCCGGACCGCGCGCAACAGCCGCTCGCCGACCGTCCGCAGCGGCCCGCCAAGGACCGTCCGCAACGTTCCGCCAAGGACCGCCCGCAGCGGTTCCCCAAGGACCGCCCGCAGCGGTCCGCCCCTGACCGTCCTCACCGGCGTACCAAGGCCCTCGCCGGATGACGGACGCGGCGCCCCGCCCCACCAGTGCCGGGGCGGGGCGCCCCTGATACGGACGGGTGGTGGGCGGCGGTCACGGGCCGCCCATCGCCCGCCCATCACCCGTGCACCGCACGCCCCTTGCGCGGTTCCCGCGCCTCCTCGCGCGCCACTTCTGTGACTCCTGCCACGCGGCCCCCTCCCGTCCCGCCCGGCTCCTTAAGATCGCCCGGTGCCCGCAGACATATCTCTGACGACGACTCTCCTGCTGTGCCTGGCCGCCCTGGCGGCGGGCTGGATCGACGCCGTCGTGGGCGGCGGCGGTCTGCTGCTCCTGCCGGCCCTGCTCGTCGGCCTCCCGCACACACCCGCCGCGTACGTCCTGGGGACCAACAAGTCCACGGCCGTCGTCGGCACCGCCGCCGCGGCCTGGACCTACGTACGCAAGGCCCCGATCGACCTGCGCACCGCCCTGCGCATCGGACTGGCCGCACTCGGCGGCTCACTGGGCGGCGCGTTCTTCGCGGCGGGCATCGACAGCGAGGTGCTGCGCCCGCTGATCATGGCCGTCCTGGTGGGCGTGCTGGCGTTCGTCCTGCTCCGCCCGGCCTTCGGCACCGCACCGCCGCCCTCGGGGCCCGTCACCTGGCGGCGCCTCCTGCTCGCGCTCCTGGTGGCGGGCCTGGGCATCGGCTTCTACGACGGCCTCATCGGCCCCGGCACCGGCGCCTTCCTCGTCGTCGCGCTGGCCGCGATCCTGCACATGGACCTGGTGACGTCCTCGGCCACCGCCAAGGTCGTCAACGTGTGCACCAACATCGGCGCCCTGGCCATGTTCGCCTACCAGGGCACGGTCCTGTGGCAACTGGGCGCGCTGCTCGCGGCGTTCAACTTCGTCGGCGGGACGGTCGGCGCGCGCATGGCCCTCAAGCGGGGCGCCGGGTTCGTGCGCGGGGTGCTGGTCGTGGTCGTCGTGTCGCTGCTGTGCAAGCTGGCCTTCGACCAGTGGCTGGCCTGAGGGCCCGGCCGGTGGCCGGCCCGGGGATTCGGCGGTGACCGGCCCGAGGGCCGGTCGTGGCCGGTTCCCGTCAGTTCATGGACTTCGTCGCGGTGACGGCGGTCAGCAGGACGGCGGAGTCCTGGAGGGCTTTCAGTCCGTGCCGCTCGTGGGGCACCGGCACGACCTGCCCGGCGATCAGGTCCCGGTCGTCGCTCGTGCCGGTCAGCCGCACCCGCCCGTGCAGCACCTGGAGACTGGCGGCCGGCGGTGTGACGTGCTCGTCCAGGGCGGCGCCCTCGATGAGCGCGATCACGGTCTGCCGGAGCGGGCCGTCCTGGAGGAAGAGGTGGGCGCTGCGCCCGTGAGCGGAGGCCCTGGCGTCGTCGAGCTGGCGACGGGTGAGCGAGCTGAGGTCGTCCATGACGCGGCCTTTCGATCGGGATCCATCGAGTGTCCACGGCGCCGGGGCCGGCACCGGTGCCGGTACTGGTACCCGGATCGCCTCCGCCCACCGCACCGCCGTGCCTCCCGGACCATCCTGACGGGTGGCCGGTCGGCTGCCGAATGGCCGGTGGCCGCCACGACGGCCGGTGTCCGGCCGCCGGGTGATCACCGGGGTCCGTACGATGCGTGGACCTGATCAGCGACCCAGTGCCCGAAGGAGGCGTCCGGATGCGAGACGAACCGGCGGAACACGGCGGGCGGCCGGAATCCGCCGCGGCGGCGGACGGCGGCCCGGCCGGCTTCCTGACCGTCATGACGACGACCGACAGTGCCGAGAAGGCGGAGGCGCTGGCGCGCGGCGCGGTGGAGGCGCGGGTGGCGGCGTGTGCCCAGATCAGCGCGCCCGTCACGTCCGTGTACCGGTGGGAGCAGGCGATCGAGACGGCACAGGAGTGGCAGGTGCTGTTCAAGACGGCGGCCGCGCGGTACGAGGCACTGGAGACGTACCTCGTCGCGGCGCACGACTACGACACGCCGGAGATCATCGCCACGCCCGTCACGCGGGGCGGGGCCGGCTATCTCGCGTGGGTCGCGGAGGAGACGAGCTGACGTGGGACGGCGAGCCGAGGAGGTACGGGGGCCCGAGGCGCGGGGATCCGAGGTACGGAGACCGGCGGGGCGGCGCGGGCGCCGGGGCGGGTGGCCGGTCCGCGGCCGGGTGAGCGCCGTCGGTGCCGGGCTCGCGCTGTGCCTCCTCGTGGCGCCCGCGAGCGGTGCGACCACCGCCGCCGATGACGCGGACGGTGGCGGCGGCAGCGGCCGTGGCGCGGGCGGCTGGACCAGCGAGGCCGCGGCCCGGTACTGGACGGCCGGGCGGATGGCGGCGGCCGTCCCGGCGGGTACGGGCAGCGGCAAGAGCGCGGCTGCGCCGGGGGAGAGCGCCGGTGCGCCCGGCGCGCGTGCCACGGCGGGCGCCGCCCGGTCCGCCCGGCACTTCGACGGCGTGCCCTCCGTCGGCGTGCTGTTCTCCGTCGACAAGGACGCGCGGGCCCACCACTGCACCGCGAGCGTCGTCCGCAGCCCGCACCGCAATCTGATCCTGACGGCCGGGCACTGCAAGCCGGGGTCCCGTGCGGCCTTCGTCCCGCAGTATCGTTCCGGCGCCACCGCCCAGCCGTACGGGGTCTGGGCGGTCGAACGCGGCTTCACCGACCCGCGGCGCACCGGCAGCGGCCCCGGATCGGACCTGGACTTCGCGTTCGCGACGGTCGCGCCGGACGGCGAGGGCCGCGCGCTGGAGTCGGTGACCGGCGGCAACGTCCTGCTGCGCACCCCCGGTTACTCCACGGACGTCACCGTCATCGGCTACCCGACCGTCCGCAACGACCCCGCCGACCAGGCCGTACGGTGCGACGTACGGACCAGCCGGCTCACCGGACAGCGGCAACTGCGCATGGAGTGCGGCGGGTTCTACGGCGGCACGTCGGGCGGTCCGTGGCTGAGCCGCTTCGACGAGCGGACGAAGACCGGGTACGTGGTCGGCAACATCGGCGGCCTGAACGGCGGCGGCCCGTCCGGCCCGGACAGCCACCGGACGTCCTACAGCCCGTACTACGGCTCGGAGATCTTCCGGCTCTACGCCCGCGCCGTCGCCCGGTGACGGGTACGGATCGCGGTGCCGTGCGGCTCCGTGCCTACCCGGAGCGGTCCGAAGGGGACGCGGGCCGGGCGGAGCTGCTGGAGGTCCCCGGCGGGGCCGGCCGGGCGTGCAGGAAGAGGTGTTCCTCCTCCGCGCCCATGATGCCGGTGCCCGGCCGCACCTCGATCTCCTCGACCGTCAGCCCGGCGAGCTCGGCGCGGCGCCGCAGGTCCTGGCGGGTGCACCGAGGTGGCTGATACGTCCCGTAAAGGCCCTCGACGGGTGTGTCGCCAGGGCGTTCGGGAACGCCGACGACGACGGTCCCGCCGGGCCGGGTGAGCGAGGCGAAGCGGGCCAGCGCCGAGACGAACACCGGCTCGGGGAGGTTCATCAGGCAGAAGAAGCTGACCACGGTGTCGAACGTGCCCAGTGCGGTGGCCTGTTCGCCGAGCAGGTCCACCAGGAGGAAGCGGGCCTGGGGCACGTTGGCGCGCGCCGCCGCCAGCATCGCCTCCGACACGTCGATCCCGGTGACGTCCAGCCCGCCCGCACACAACTGTGCACAGGTGGGCTGTCCGGTGCCGCAGCCCGCGTCGAGCGCCCGGGCCCCGCGTGGCAGGCGCGTCAGCAGCCGCTCGACGACGGCGATCTGGGAATGCTGGTGGGCGGGTGCCACTTCGGCATAGCGTGCGGCGACCCGGTCGGCCACTCGCGCGGCCTCTCTGCCGTACGGAGTCATTTCCTCTGCTGTCATGAGGGCTCGCCTTTCCGGATGCGCTTCATTTGCCATGCTCTCCCGTTCGCCAGGTCCGTAAGCGGAACGCGTCGAAAAGATCGCACACCGGCGCGCCGGAGCATTCATTCGTACTGCGCGCCATGCGGGAAACGTGCAGGTGGGCTGAACGGGTGAAATGGGCGGGGGTGGCGGTCGGCACGCGGCGGCTCCGGGCACTCAGAAAGTAACGCACTCGGTGGTGCGGGCAGGGCGCGACGAACCGCGGGGGTGACCGGGCGGCCGCTTTCCCTGTCCCGTTTCCGGCAGTCAGGAGGTTGGGTATGGGTGTGCCGCGGGCTGCGGTGAATTTCCGCACGCGTCCTCTCACTGACCGGTGTGACCGTATTCGCCGGCGCGGTGATCACGCGCTGATCGGAGTGAGCACGAACAACAGTTATTTCAGCGCTGAACGGCTCACCGCGCTGGTGCACTGGGCGCAGGGACAGTTCCGGGCCGTCGACATCATCTGTGCCGACCTCCACATAGACACCGTGCTGACCGCTGAGGGGGCGGCTCCGGAGAGTGTCGGAAAGCGCGCTCGCAAACGTGTCACCGATGCGCGCCGGAGAATCCGCAAAGCCGTCCAGGCGGCCTCGCCCGACGGCCCGCTGCCCGGCGCCCACATGTTGTCTGACTTCCGGCACAATGACGCCTACCAGCGTCTGCGGGCGGACATCGACAAGGCCTTGTGTGAGGACACGGAATTCTCGGAAGCCTGCCACGACATGGTCCGTCTCCATATGCTGAGCCAGCCGCAGAAGGCGGACGGAACGCATGCCGTTGCCGGATCCGGGGACGGCGGCCCGGCAGACGTGGCGGAATCCGACCAGCTACGGGCCGGCCTGCAGTACCTGTGCGGCGAACTGCCTTTCTTCGTGGACACCCCGAGCATTCTCGGCGTTCCCTCGTCGGTTTCCTGCTACCACCTGTTCACGCCCGTCCTCGGGCCGCTGTGCATGAGGGAAAACGGTCTGCGAGCGGCGGAGAACCAGGCGTTCCTCGCGGTGACGCCGAACGACGCTCCCACGAACGGGGAAGGGGACGTGACATGAGCGGACAGCCTCCCGGCGAGCCGGCCGCCCACCCCGCCGGTACGGACGTGGCCTTCCCGCTCTCCCGGCGCGGTGACGTCGTCCCCGACGAGTGCGCCTGGCTGCGCGACGAGCGCCCGGTCGCCCGGGTGCGCACGCTGGCCGGCGACCCGGCATGGCTGGTGTCCACCTACGACCTGGCCACCCGCGTCCTGGAAGACGAGACCTTCAGCCTCTCCGCCACCGCCGCCCCCGGCGCGCGCCAGCAGTACGCGCCCACCTTCCCCGTCCAGATCCGCAAGAACCTGTCGCGCATCAAGGACGAGGGGATGCGGGACGCCGTGATGCAGGCCCTGTCGCCCCGCGCGGTCAAGCAGGCGGCCGGCCGGTTCCGGCAACGGGCCGATGCGCTGATCGACGAGGTGTTGGCCGAGGGCCCGCCCGTCGACCTCAAGGCACGGTTCACCGACCCGTACACCGCGTACGTGATGTGCACCGTCCTGGGGCTGCCCGACGACGACTGGCGACGGCTGATGAGCGGCCTGGACATCAGCATCATGACCACGCCCCGCCCCTTCGAAGGCACCTTGGCCAACTGGGACAAAGGCATGGCCCACATGGCCGGGCTGCTGCGGGCGCCCGGCGCGACCGACGCGCCCGGCCTCCTCGGCGCGCTGGCACGGCTCCGCGCCGACAGCGGCGACGGGGAGGAGGCGGACACCGACGAACACCTCACGATGACGCTGCACTCCCTGTTCGAAGCGGGAGCGGTCAGCACCGCCGCCTTCCTGACGCTGGCGATCATGCTGCTGCTCCGCGACACCGGACAACGGCAGTGGCTGGCGGACCACCCCGAGGCCATCGGCCCGGCGGTGGAGGAACTGCTGCGCTACAACCTGTCCATCGGTGACGCGCTGGCGCGCGTCGCCACCCGGGACACCGAACTGGGCGGTACCCCCGTCGCCGCGGGCGATCTCGTGCTCGTCCTGGTCGAAGGCGCCAACCACGACCCGGCCGTCTTCCGTGACCCGGGCCGGCTGGATTTGACCCGGACCCCCAACCCCCACCTGGCGTTCGGCAGCGGCCGCCACTACTGCCCGGCCACCGCGCTGGCCCGGGCCCACGCGGCCACCGCGCTCACCGCCCTGCTCGCGCGCCTGCCCGGCCTGCGGCTCGCCATCCCTGCCGACGAGGTGAACTGGCGCTCCGGCTGGATCAAGCGCACCCCCGAACGCCTGCCGGTGCTCTGGTGACACGCCCCGCCGGGACCACGCCCGAGGCGACCGACTCCGCGGCGGCACGAACGGCGTTCCTGAACCTGCTGCGGTCGCGGGCGGTGGTGCGCCGCTACACCGGCGAACCGGTCGACGACACGCTGCTCGACGCACTGCTGGACGTCATGCCCGCGGCACCCACGGCCGCCAACAAGCAGGCATGGGGTTTCGTGGCCGTCCGGGACCCCTACACGGTGCGCTGCCTGCGGGCCTTCGCGCCGGGCATGATCGGCCTGCCGCCACTGGTGGTCACGGCGTGCTTCGACCGCGACCGGGCCGCCCGGGAGGACAGCGGGTCCGCGGACGTCGGGCTGCTGTGCGTGGCCATGGCCGTACAGAACCTGCTCCTGGCCGCGCACGCGACCGGCCTGGGCGGCTGTCCCGTCAGCAGCTTCTCCCGGACCGCCGTGGGCCGCCTGCTGGCACTGCCACCGCACCTCGAACCCCTCCTCCTCGTACCGGTCGGCCATCCGGCGGGCCCGGTGCGCCCCTCCGCCCGACGCCACCGTGACGAAGTGATCCGCCATGGCACCTGGACCTGACCGGCCGACGACCGCACCGGACCTGACCGATGACATCGTCCTGCTGGCCGCCTTCCTCCTCAGCAGCGCCCACGGCCTGCTGGACGAACCCCCGGCGTACGGCCCGGTCCGCTGCGCCGACGGCGCCCGGCGCGCCCTCGAACTGCTCGACGCGTACGGGGAGCCGGACCCGGCTCTGCTGAGCGTCCGCACGCAGCTGGAGGACGCGATGTGCGGCTCCATGGCCGACGTGGACCTGCCCTCCCTGCTCCGTACGGCGTGCGAGCAGATGCTGGACGTCGTCACGGCCCGCCGGACGGGGGCGCCGCACGTGCCGGCCACCGGCTGACGTCGCATACCGCACAGCCGTGGCACATCACCCTGCCGTGGCACACCGCGGCGCCGCCGTCACCGCAGCGCCACCGCCACCCCGTCCTCCTTCGGCCCGAGGAAGCGCGGATCGGGCCGTACGGCGGCCTCGGCTGCCGCCTTCGCCGCCGCGAACACCTCGCGGGTCCCGCCGTAGTACCAGGTGACATCGTGCCGGTCGTCGACGCCGACCCCGTACGCGTCGACACCGGCCGCACCGCACAGCGCCAGCGCGCGCCGGATGTGGAAGCCCTGGCTCACCAGGACGGCCCGGTCCACGCCGAAGACCCGGTGGGCGCGGGCGCACGAGTCCCAGGTGTCGAAACCGGCGAAGTCACTGACGATCCGGTCCGTCGGGACGCCGTGCGCGACCAGGTACCGGCGCATGGCGTCCGGCTCGTCGTAGTCCGCGCGGCTGTTGTCGCCGGTCACCAGGAGCGCGCGGACCGTGCCCCGCTCGTACAGGCGGGCGGCGGCGTCCAGCCGGTGCGCCAGGTACGGGGACGGCTCACCGTCCCACAGGCCCGCGCCGAAGACGACGGCCACCGGCGCGGCGGGCACGTCCTCCACCGTACGGATGCGGGACGCCACCGCGGCGTTCAGCCACGTCGCCGGCAGCAGCGCCAGGACGCAGGCCAGCACGGTGACCTGGAAGGCCCGCCGCTGCCCGCGCCGCGTCCGGGGCAGACGCACCCGGCTCCGGATGCGCCGCAGCCGCCCTTCCGGCTGTGCCTGCTGTGTCATCTGTTGCCCCCGTTGTTCTTGTTGCCACCGCAAGCAGCGACGCGCCGAGGCCTGGCATGGTTGCGGGAACCCGGGGCCGGTCCCCGCCCCGAACCGCACACGAAGGAGCCCGCCCGGATGACCACCGAGCCCGAGCGCCTGCCGTTCTTCGTCTACGGAACGCTGCGCCCCGGCCGGGCCAACTACGCCCGGTGCCTGCGCGGCCGCACGACGGCCGAGGAATCCGCACTGGTCAGAGGCGTCTCGCTGTACGAGGGGCCAGGCTACCCGTACGCCGTTCCGGGCCCCGTCGAAGCTGTCGTGCACGGCGACCTCATAGCGCCGCGCGCGGACGTCCACGACGCCGTGCGCGCCGCCCTGGACCGGCTGGAGGGATACGTACCGGGCGGCCCCGGCAACCTCTACGAGCGGGTGGTGCGGCGAGCCGAGTGCGCGGACGGCCGGACCGTACGGGCCTGGGTGTACGTGGCCGCCGAACCGCTAGCGGACCACCTGCGCGCGTCCGGCACGCCCGTACACGGCGGCGAATGGCCGAGCGGACGCACCTGCTGAAAACCCCGCCACTCCGGTGGGAGCGGCGGGGCTCAAGCCCGGGCAACGCGACCGCGCCACATCACGTGACGGAGAACGCGCCACCTTTGACGCCCGCGACGAACTCGGCGAACGCACGGGTGGGGACGGAGAGAACGGGGCCGTTCGGGTTCTTGCTGTCCCGGACGGGGACTATGCCGGTGGTCGCCTGCGCCGGGGCCCACTCGACACAGGAGCCACCGTTGCCGCTGTAGGAAGACTTGGACCAGATGAGGGTTTGGCGGTCGGTGGTCACGAGGTGCCCTTTCGTATGCGCTGGATCATGGCTACTGACTCTGCTTGGGAAAGTGCGGCCGTCTGTAGCTGATGGTAGGCCTTCACCAGCGGTAGGACGGAGGTCAGTTCCCGATCCAGAAGGCCTTGGGTTTCCGACTCGACGTAGGACATCACGGATCGATCGGGCAGGGTCAGCAGGTTCACGAGCCGGTTGAACGGCCGCCGCTCGCCCATGGCGAAGGGAGCCACCTGGAGAGTGGTGTCCGGCTGGTCGGCGAACTCGACCAGCCGGGCCAACTGGGCGTCCATCGCGGCAGGCCCGCCGATCGGCCGCCGGATGCAGCTCTCGTCCAGGACCACGATCACCACGGGAGCGACGCGCCGCACCAGCGATGCCTGACGCGCCACCAGGAAGTCGACGCGTTCACAAGCCTGTTCAGGGCTGATCGTGCCCCGCCGCACGTTGCCCTCTTCCAGGGCGCTCGCGTACTCCGGTGTCTGGAGCAGCCCGGGAATCGCTCCTACTTCGAACAGCCGGATCTCCGCCGCGCGGGCCTCCTGCCCCAGGTACTCCGGGAAGCCTTCCAGCAAGCTGCCGTTACGGATCTCCGCCCACGCGCGTTCGAACGATTCGGTGGTTCCCGCCAGTCCGAGGGAGGTGTCGACAGCGCGCGAAAAGCGGAGCGTTGGCGGTTTGCGTCCGGTTTCCACCGCCGAGATATGCCTGCCCGAGTAACCGATCCATGCGGCCAGGTCGTCCTGCTTCCATCCGCGCGCCTCCCGCGCGCTGCGCAGACGCGCGCCGTACGCCGCCTTCGGCCCGGCCTCCGGGTTGAGCTCCTTGAGGTTGACCAACATGCCCTCCGTTTCCAGAACGTTGAAGACGGGGCAACCGTAGGCCCATTCTGGCCCCCTCCGGTAGTTGAACGAACACGGAGAGGAACGGAGGACCGCGAGTGACCAGCCCGAACCCCGGCTCCAGCCGGAAAGATTTCACCCGGCTCATGCGCTCCAGCGGGCACGACGGCGTGCTCTTCCTGCGCACCGGCGGCGGCAGTGACGCCGCCCCCGACCACCCCCGACGCGAAGGCACGGCCATGACCTTTCCCATCCCGACGCGTACAGACCTCCAGATCACCGGCATCCGGAAGCACGTCGCCGAATGCGTCACGCCCGTCGAGGACGCGCCGTGCGGAGCCCGTTCCGACGTCTGGGACTCGCCCCGGCCCCTGGATGTGTGGATTCGCGCCCATGCGGACGAGCACGAGCACAAGAAGTACGTGAAGCACACGGAGGAGGCCGTCAACGTCTTCTCCAGGCCCGCCGGGGAGCGGCGCGCGTAAGGAAGAGCTGCGGGAACGGCGCGCCGGACGGCCGCCCCGGCTGCTCACCCGGCGCCGCCGCCCCGTTAATCTGGACGACTTCCCCGAACCACACAGGACCCGGGAGCCCCGGCAGTCCCAGCAGCAGACAGGTGTGATCCCAGCGTGCCCCCCACCTCCCCGGCCCCGGACCCGGCCCAGAACGCGGCGGACGGCCCGTTCCCCAAGGCGGAACTGCACCTCCACATCGAAGGCACCCTGGAACCCGAGCTGGCCTTCGCCCTCGCCGAGCGCAACGGCGTCACCCTGCCGTACGCCACCGAGGACGAACTGCGCCGCGCGTACTCCTTCAGCGACCTCCAGTCGTTCCTGAACCTCTACTACGCGCTGATGGCCGTCCTGCGCACCGAGGACGACTTCGCCGACCTCACCCACGCCTACCTGGCCCGCGCGCAGGCACAGGGCGTCCGGCACGCGGAGATCTTCTTCGACCCGCAGGCGCACACCGCGCGCGGCGTGCCCGTCGGCACGGTGATCGAGGGCCTGACGCGCGCCCTGGACACCGCCGAGGAGCGGTACGGCATCACCACCCGCCTGATCATGTGCTTCCTGCGCGACGAGAGCGCCGAGTCGGCCCTCGCCACCTTCGAGGCGGCCCGCCCCTACCTCGACCGGATCACCGCCGTCGGCCTGGACTCGGCCGAGGTCGGGCACCCGCCGTCGAAGTTCGCCGAGGTCTACGCGCTGGCGCGGGAGGCCGGGCTCAAGTGCGTGGCGCACGCGGGCGAGGAAGGCCCGCCGTCGTACGTCTGGGAGGCACTGGACGTCCTGGGCGTGGACCGCGTCGACCACGGCGTGCGCTGCCTGGAGGACGAGAAGCTGGTCGCCCGCCTGGTCGCCGACCAGGTGCCGCTCACCGTCTGCCCGCTGTCCAACGTCCGGCTGCGTGTCATCGGCGAACTGGCCGACCACCCGCTGCCCGCCATGCTGGAAGCGGGCCTGCTGGTCACCGTCAACTCCGACGACCCCGCCTACTTCGGCGGCTACGCCGACGACAACTTCACCGCCGTACGCGACGCCCTGAACCTGGACGAGGAGACCCTGCGCACCCTCGCCCGCAACTCCTTCCGCGCGTCCTTCCTGGACGAGCCGACCCGCGAGGCGTACCTCAAGGAGGTCGAGGCGCACGGGCGGGGGTGACCGGGGGCCGGGTCGGGCCGGGCTTGGTCGGGCCGGGCCAGGGCACGGCCGTCCCCGGCTGCCGGCCGCGTGACCGGCGCCACCGTTGACCTCAAGTGCGGTTGAGTTCCTAGGTTCTTCCTCATCGGACGCGAAGCCCGCAGCGGCTCGCGACGGACGGAGGAGGCACCACCATGGAGTACTCGCACGACGACGCCGCACTGGCCGGCCAGCCCATCGGTTACTGGGCCTGGGCCGCCCACACGGCGGCCGTCACCCACATCCGTGCCGGGCTGGCCCGCCACGGTCTGAGCCAGCCCCAGTGGTGGGTGCTCAACCAGCTCGTGGGCCACGCCGGCGGCCGCGACCGGGCGGAGGTGGCCGATATGCTCAAGGGCTATCTGGACACCGGCGCCGACGGCATCGGCGTGGCCGCCGACGATCTCCTCGACCGCGGCCTCGCCGCCGCCGACGGCGACCGGCTGCACATCACCGCCGACGGCGCGGCCCTGCACGCCACCTGCGCCGCTCTCCAGGTGGAGATGCGCGCCCGGATCCACGACGGCATCAGCGACGAGGAGTACGTCCGCACGCTCAAGGTGCTCCAGCGGATGATCCACAACGTGGACGGGAAGATGTGGCACCACTGAGGGCGCCGGTCCGTCCCCTTACCTCCGGGGTAATCGACCGGCCTCCCCGCCCACGGCAGCATCGGACGCACCGGCGGGAACCCCCGCCGGGCCCGGCCGCACCCGCGAGGAGAGCGCCATGACCGCCGACCCCACCGCCGATCCCACCGCCGGCGCCCCCGGTACGGCCACGGACGGGACACCGGTCGCCGATACCACCCGGGCCGTCGTGCAGCAGTTCCTCGCCGCCCGGATGGCCGGGGACACCGGGAGGCTCACGGAACTGTTCGCCGACGAGGTCGACTGGCTGCTCGCCGAGAACCCCGCCGTCCCGTGGATCCGCCCCCGGACCACGGGCGCCGAATGCGCGGCCCAGGCGGAGGAACTGGCGGCCCACACCGTCCCCGAGGAAGCCCGCGCCTCGGTCGACGCCTTCCTGGTCGACGGCACCGACGCCGTCCTGACGGGCCACGTCTCGGGAACCGTACGCGCGACGGGCAAGACCTTCGAGGGCCCGTTCGCCCTGCGCCTCACCGTCGAGAACGGCCGTATCACCCGCCACCACCTCTACGAGAACAGCGTCTCGATCGCCGAGGCCTGTACGCCGTAAAGGCGCGAGCCTTCGCCTCTACGATTCCTCCACCGGTTCCAGCCGTACCGCGCACATCTTGAACTCCGGCATCCCCGACACCGGGTCCAGCGCCGGATTCGTCAGCGTGTTGGCGCGGCCGGGGCCCGGCCAGTGGAAGGGCATGAAGACGGTGTCCGCGCGGATCGCCTCGCTGAAGCGGGCGGGAGCCACCGCCCGGCCGCGGCGGGAGACCACCGCGACCAACCGGCCGTCCTCGATGCCGTACTGCCGGGCGAGCCGGGGGTGGATCTCCACGTACGGCCCTGGCGCCGCGGTGGCCAGCTCCGGGACGCGGCGGGTCTGGGCGCCCGACTGGTACTGGGCCAGCACCCGGCCGGTCGTCAGCACCACGGGGTAGCGGTCGTCGGGCTCCTCGGCCGCCGGGCGGTGGGTGACCGGGGCGAAGCGGGCCCGGCCGTCGGGGGTCGCGAAACGGTCCAGGAAGAGGCGCGGGGTGCCGGGGTGGTCCTCGCCGGAGCAGGGCCAGAAGACGCCGTCCTCGGCGGCGATTCTGCGGTAGGTGATGCCGGCGTAGTCGGCGGGGCCGCCGGCCGAGGCGCGGCGCAGTTCGTCGAAGGTCTCCTCCGGGTCGGCGGGGAACCCCTTCTCCCAGCCGAGGAGGGCGGCGAGGGAATGGAGGACCTGGAGGTCCGTACGGACGCCGGGAGGCGGGGGCAGGGCGCGGCGCCGCAGCAGGACCCGGCCCTCCAGGTTGGTCGTCGTGCCGGTCTCCTCGGCCCACTGGGCCACCGGAAGGACGACGTCCGCGAGGGTCGCCGTCTCGGAGAGCACCACATCGGCCACCGCGAGGAAGTCCAGTGCCCGGATGCGCTGTTCGACATGGGCGGCGCGGGGTGCGGAGACGACGGGGTTGGAGCCCATCAGGAGGAGGGCGCGTACGTCCCGGCCCAGCGCGTCCAGCAGCTCGTACGCGCTGCGTCCGGGGCCCGGGAGGGACTCCGGCGGTACGCCCCACACCTCCGCCACGTGCGCCCGCGCGGCCGGGTCGGACAGCTTCCGGTAGCCCGGCAACTGGTCGGCCTTCTGGCCGTGTTCGCGGCCGCCCTGCCCGTTGCCCTGGCCGGTCAGGCACCCGTACCCGGAGTGCTCGCGGCCGGCGTGGCCGGTCGCCAGGCACAGGTTGATCCACGCGCCGACCGTGTCCGTGCCCTTGGACTGCTGCTCGGGCCCGCGGGCCGTGAGCACCATGGCGCTGTCCGCCGCGCAGAAGAGCCGTACGGCCGCACGGAGTTGGGGGACCGGTACGCCGGTGACACGCTCGGCCAGTTCCGGCCAGTGCGCCATCGCCGCGGCCCGCGCCGCCGGCCAGCCGCTGGTGCGCGCCGCGATGAACTCCTCGTCCGTACGTCCCTCCGCCACCACCAGGTGCAGCAGGCCGAGCGCGAGGGCCAGATCGGTGCCGGGGCGCGGCGCCAGGTGCAGGTCGGCCTGCTCGGCCGTACGGGTACGGCGCGGGTCGACGACGATCAGCCGGCCGCCGTTCTCCTTCAGCTCGGTCAGGTAGCGCAGCGCGGGCGGCATGGTTTCGGCCAGGTTGGAGCCGACCAGGACGACGCAGCCGGTGCGGGCGATGTCGGCCAGCGGGAAGGGCAGCCCGCGGTCCAGGCCGAAGGCCCGCTGGTGTGCGGCGGCGGCCGAGGACATGCAGAACCGGCCGTTGTAGTCGATCTGCGACGTGCCGAGCACCACCCGCGCGAACTTGCCCAGCGCGTACGCCTTCTCGTTGGTCAGCCCGCCCCCGCCGAAGACGCCCACCGCGTCCTTGCCGTGCGCGGCGCCGGTGCGGGACAGGCCCGCGGCGACCCGCGCGAGGGCGGTGTCCCAGTCCGCCGGTACGAGACGGCCGGTCGCCGGGTCGCGGACCAGCGGCTCGGTCAGCCGGGCGCCCGGCGCGAGCAGGCGGGCGGCGGTACGGCCCTTGCCGCACAGGGCGCCGCGGTTGACGGGGAAGGCGGGGCGTTCCACCACCTCGGCGGGGGCGTCCGAGGTGCCCGCAGGGAGGCGGCGCAGGCCCATGCCGCACTGGAGGGAGCAGTACGGACAGTGGGTGTCCACGGGCTCGCCCGGGTCCGGGAGCGGGGCCGAGACCGTGGCCGGGGCCGCCGGGGTGGCGGTGGTGCGGGGGGTGGCGGCGTTCATACGGCCAGCCTGCGCCGCCTGTGTTTCCGCCGGTCCGGGGCGGCGTTACGAGCCGGGGAAGCGTGCCTCACGGTGCCCGTACGGGGGAGGTGAGGAGGCCGGGGGACCCCTCACGCCCGCCCCCGGCGGCCCGTCAGCCACCGGAAACCAGCCGTCACATCCGCGCAACGGCCCGGCAACGCCCGGCTGCCAGGCTCCCCCATGAAGGCGTCGACCCCGCCCCCGCCGCCCGCGGCCCCTTCGGGCACCGCGGTCCCCTTCGACAGTACGGCGCAGCTCATGACGGAGTTCAGCACCCAGCTCGGCGACCGGCTCAGCCGGGTCCGGCTGCGCGGCCTGCCCCCGCGGCCCCCGGCCTTCCGCCCGTCGGAGGCCCCTCGTCCCGTCCGTCCGCCGGACGCCCCTCGCCCCACCCTCGTAGCCGTGGCGCACGGCAGCCGCGACCCCGCCGCGCTGCGTACCGTCACCGCCCTCCTGGACCGGGTACGGGAACTGCGCCCCGGACTCGCCGTCCGCCTCGGTCACATCGAGCTGAACGCGCCTCTGCTCCCGGACACCCTGGCGCAACTGGACGGCCAGGCCGTCGCCGTACCGCTGCTGCTGGCCCGCGGGCTGCACGCCGACCACGACATCCCGGCCGCGCTGGCCGACGCGCCGCACCTCGTGACGCGCCTCGCCCGCCCGCTCGGCCCGCACCCCCTGCTCGCCGAAGCCCTGCACGCCCGCCTCGAAGAGGCCGGCGCCCGGCGGCCGAACGCCGTCGTCCTGGCCGCCGCCGGGTCGCGCGCGCCCGAATCGGCCGCCGACACGGCCCGTACGGCGCGGCTCCTGTCCCATCGGCTCGGCGGCGTACCCGTCCTGCCCGCCTACGCCTCCGCCCCCACGGACGACGGCCCGCCCGGCACCCCGCTCTCCGTCCCCGCCGCGCTGCGCGCCCTCGCCGCCCGCGGCCACCGGCGGCCCGCCCTCGCCTCCTGCTTCGCCGCGCCCGGCCGCTTCGCCGCCCAGTGCGCCGCGGCCGCCCCCGGGCCCGCCGCCGCACCGCTCGGCGACCACCCCGCGCTGGCCCGGCTGGTCCTGCACCGTTACGACCAGGCACTCGCCGCCCGCGGCGGGTGCGTCCAGGACACCCTCGGGGCGGCTACCGTCACCGTATGACGGGCACACGAACGACGGGCCGCGAAGCGGGCCACAACGGTACGGGGTACGGAGCGGCCGACACCGAACGCTGGGTCCCCGAGCCCGACAAACGCCCGGGCCGCACCGCCTTCCAACGCGACCGGGCCCGGGTGCTGCACTCCGCCGCGCTGCGCCGCCTCGCGGGCAAGACCCAGGTCGTCACCCCGGGCAGCACCGAACACCTGTGGGACGCCAGCCCGCGCACCCGCCTCACCCACTCCCTGGAGTGCGCCCAGGTCGGCCGCGAACTCGGCGCGGCGCTCGGCTGCGACCCGGACCTGGTGGAGACCGCCTGCCTCGCCCACGACCTGGGCCACCCGCCGTTCGGGCACAACGGCGAACAGGCGCTGAACGAGGTGGCCGCGCCCTGCGGCGGCTTCGAGGGCAACGCCCAGTCGCTGCGGCTGCTCACCCGCCTGGAACCGAAACGGTTCGTCCCCGACACCGACGGCACGGCCGTCAGCGTCGGCCTCAACCTCACCCGCGCCGCCCTGGACGCCGCGACCAAGTACCCCTGGCCGCGCGGCGGCCACCCCACCGACCCCGGTTCGGCCAAGTTCGGCGTCTACGAGGACGACCTGCCGGTCTTCACCTGGTTCCGGCAGGGCGCGCCGGAGGCGGCCCGCAGCTTCGAGGCGCAGGTCATGGACTGGGCCGACGACGTGGCGTACTCGGTGCACGACGTGGAGGACGGCCTGCACGCCGGCTACCTGGACCCGAACTGCCTGCTCGCCGAGCCCGAACGTGCCGAAGTGTTCGCGATCGCCGCCGCACGTTACGCGCCCGGCGCCGACCCGGCGGAACTGGGCGAAGCCCTCGACCGCCTGCTCGACCAGGAGTGGTGGCCGCACGGCTACGACGGCACGGCCGTCGCCCAGGCCCGCCTGAAGGACGCCACCAGCCAGCTCATCGGCCGCTTCTGCCTCGCCGCCGAGACCGCCACCCGCGCCGAGTGGGGCCACCTCCCGGGCCGGCCGGGCACCGGGGGACTCACCCGGCACCGCGCCCGGCTCGTCGTACCGCCCGGAACCCGGCTGGAATGCGCCGTGTTGAAGGCGGTCGCGGAACGCTACGTCATGCGCCGCCCCGACCAGGAGGCGCTCCGCGCCGACCAGCGCGTCGTCATCGCCGAACTGGCCGAGGCACTGGTCGCCCGCGCACCCGACGGCCTGGACCCGCAGTTCCGCGCCCTGTACGACCGGGCCGAGGCGGCGGGCGACGACACCGCCAGGATGCGCGCCCTGATCGACCAGATCGCCGCCCTCACCGACGCCTCGGCACGCTCCCTGCACGCCCGGCTCACCCGGCCGCGGGGCACGCTCTGACCAGCGGCGCCCGCGCCGCCGGGCCACCATGGACGGGACCGGCGCGCCCCCTGGGCAACGGGCCCTCTTCCCGCGGCACGCCCGCTGCGGGACGCTCGGGCTTGAGTGCGGCGTACCGGGGAAACAAAAACAGGTGCACGACGACACGCCGGGGTGGACGGCCGCGGAACGCGATATGACAGAGCCGCGTCGCACGACCGGGCGGGGACACGCGGCCGCCCGCGCCGGGCAGTAGGCGGCGCAAGCACTGCGGGGGGTAGAACGGAGAACGGGGGCACGACCGGGGGCGTTCACGGACGCGGACGCACCGCGCCGCAGCGAGGAGGAAGCAAGTGGTCGACGCACACCAGACGTTCGTCATCGTCGGGGGTGGCCTGGCCGGGGCAAAGGCCGCCGAGACCCTTCGTGCGGAAGGCTTCACCGGCCGGGTGATACTGATCTGTGACGAGCGCGACCACCCGTACGAGCGCCCCCCGCTCTCCAAGGGGTACCTGCTCGGCAAGGAGGAGCGGGACAGCGTCTTCGTCCACGAGCCCGCCTGGTACGCCGGCGCGGACATCGAACTGCACCTCGGCCAGCCCGCCGTCCACCTCGACCCGGCGGCCCGCACGGTCCGGCTCGGCGACGGCACGCTGATCGCGTACGACAAGCTCCTGCTGGCCACCGGCGCCGAGCCGCGCCGCCTGGAGATCCCCGGCACCGACCTGGTCGGCGTCCACCACCTGCGTCGCCTGGCGCACGCCGAGCGGCTGCGCGGCGTCCTGCAGTCCCTCGGCCGGGACAACGGCCACCTCGTCATCGCCGGGGCCGGCTGGATCGGCCTGGAAGTCGCCGCCGCCGCCCGCTCGTACGGCGCCGAGGTGACCGTCGTGGAACCCGAGCCGACCCCGCTGCACAGCGTCGTCGGGCCCGAACTGGGCAGCCTCTTCACCGACCTGCACCGCGAGCACGGCGTCCGCTTCCACTTCGGCGCCCGGCTGACCGAGATCGCCGGACAGGACGGCGTGGTGCTGGCCGCGCGCACCGACGACGGCGAGGAGCACCCGGCCCACGACGTGCTCGCCGCGATCGGCGCCGCCCCCCGCACCTCCCTGGCCGAACAGGCCGGGCTCACCCTGGTCGACCCGGCACACGGCGGCGGCGTCGCCGTGGACGCCGCGCTGCGCACCTCCGATCCGCACATCTACGCGGCCGGTGACATCGCCGCCTTCCCGTACTCCCTGCTGTCCGCCGAGGACGGCGAACCGGCCGGGCTGCGCGTCGAGCACTGGGCCAACGCCCTCAACGGCGGCCCCGCCGCGGCCCGCGCCATGCTCGGCCAGGACGTCACCTACGACCGGATCCCCTACTTCTTCTCCGACCAGTACGACGTCGGACTGGAGTACTCCGGCTACGCGCCCCCGGGCTCGTACGACCAGGTGGTCTGCCGCGGCGACGTCGGCAAGCGCGAGTTCATCGCCTTCTGGCTGAGCGAGGGGCGGCTGCTGGCGGGCATGAACGTCAACATGTGGGACGTCACCGGGCCGATCCAGCAGCTCATCCGCTCGGGCCGGGCCCTCGACCCGAACGCGCTGGCCAATCCGCAGGTGGCCCTGGACTCGCTGCTCTGAGCCCGGGACGCCGGGCGCGTCCGCGCGCCCGGCGCAGCAGCCCCCCGCACCGCAGCCGACGCCCAGGGAGACACCCACCCGTGAGCGGAGCCACCGTCACGCTCGACGACGTCCAGGACGCCGCCGCCCGCATCAAGGGCGTCGTCCACCGCACCCCCGTACTGCGTTCCCGCACCCTCGACGCCCTCGTAGGCGCCGAGGTGCACCTCAAGTGCGAGAACTTCCAGCGGGCCGGCGCCTTCAAGTTCCGCGGCGCCTACCACGCCATGTCGCGGCTGGCGCCGGAGCAGCTCGCCCGCGGCGTCGCGGCGTTCTCCTCCGGCAACCACGCCCAGGCGGTCGCCCTGGCCGCCCGGGAGCTGGGCAGCAGCGCCGTCATCCTCATGCCGGAGGACGCGCCGCGCTCCAAACGGGACGCGACCGAGGGCTACGGCGCCGAGATCGTCACGTACGACCGCTACACCGGCGACCGGGCCGCGATCGGTGCGCGGCTCGCCGCCGAACGCGGCCTCGCCCTGATCCCGCCGTACGACCATCCGCACGTCATCGCCGGGCAGGGCACCGCCGCCCTGGAGCTGATCGAGGAGACCGGCCCGCTGGACGCCCTGCTCACCCCGGTCGGCGGGGGCGGCCTGACGGCGGGCTCGGCCGTCGCCGCCACCGCGCTCGTCCCCGGCATCCGCATGATCGGCGTCGAGCCGGAGACCGGGGACGACACCCGGCGCTCGCTGGCGGCCGGCGAGCGGGTCCGCATCCCCGTACCGCGCACCATCGCCGACGGGCAGGCGCTGCCGGAGCCCGGCGAACTGACGTTCCCGATCAACCGGCGGCTGCTGGACTCGGTGGTGCTGGTCGGCGACGACGAGATCAAGGCCGCGATGCGGCTGGCCTTCGAACGGCTGAAGATCGTCACCGAGCCGAGCGGGGCGACCGCGCTGGCCGCCCTGCTGGCCGGTGCCGTCGACCCGCTGCCGCGCCGGGTCGGGGTGGTGATCTCGGGCGGCAACATCGGGCTGGACCGTTTTCTGGAGCTGATGGCCTGAGGGCCGCCGTCCCGGGCGTACCGGGCGTTCCGGCCGGTTTCCGGACGGCCCGTCGCCCGCCGCCGGGCGGGCCCGGCGGGGACTGTCGTACCCCACCCGTAGAATTCAGGGGTGGCTGGCAGGATCAACGATGACGACGTGAAGGCGGTGCGGGACGCGGTCCCGATCGACGCCGTCGTGTCCGAGTACCTCCAGCTGCGGAACGCCGGCGGCGGCAACCTCAAGGGCCTGTGCCCGTTCCACGACGAGAAGTCCCCGTCGTTCCACGTCAGCCCGGCCAAGGGCCTCTACCACTGCTTCGGCTGCCAAGAGGGCGGGGACGTCGTCGACTTCATCATGAAGCTCGACCACCTCTCCTTCGCCGAGACCATCGAGCGCCTCGCCTCCCAGGCCGGCATCACGCTGCGCTACGAGGAGGGCGGCTACGCCCCGGGCCGCCAGCAGGGCGAGCGCACCCGCCTGGTCGAGGCCCACAAGATCGCCGCGCAGTACTACACCGAGCAGCTCGACAGCCCCGAGGCCGAGATCGGCCGCAAGTTCCTCGCCGACCGCGGCTTCGACCAGGCCGCCGCCCAGCACTTCGGCGTCGGCTACAGCCCGGCCGGCTGGGACCACCTCACCCGGTTCCTGCGCGGCCGCGGCTTCAGCGACCAGGAGCTGATCCTCTCCGGCCTCTCCCAGGACGGCCGCCGCGGCCCCATCGACCGCTTCCGCGGCCGCCTGATGTGGCCGATCCGGGACATCGCCGGCGAGGTCGTCGGCTTCGGCGCCCGCAAACTGCGCGACGACGACAACGGCCCCAAGTACCTGAACACCCCGGAGACGCCCCTCTACCGCAAGTCCCAGGTCCTGTACGGCATCGACCTCGCCAAGAAGGAGATCGCCAAGACCAACCGGGCGGTCGTCGTCGAGGGGTACACCGACGTCATGGCCTGCCACCTGGCCGGCGTCCGCACCGCCATCGCCACCTGCGGCACCAGCTTCGGCGAGGGCCACATCAAGATCCTCCGCCGGCTGCTGATGGACAACTCCGGCTCCGAGGTCGTCTTCACCTTCGACGGCGACGCGGCCGGCCAGAAGGCCGCGCTGCGCGCCTTCGAGGACGACCAGAAGTTCGCCGCCCAGACCTCCATCGCCATCACCCCCGGCGGCATGGACCCCTGCGACCTGCGCCTGGCCCAGGGCGACGCCGCCGTCGCCGGCCTGGTGGAGTCCCGTACGCCGCTGTTCGAGTTCGCGCTGCGCCAGGTCGTCGCCCGGCACAACCTCGACACGACGGTGGGCCGCGCCGCCGCCCTCGACGAGGCGGCGCCCATCGTCGCCAATATCAAGAACAGCTCCATCCAGCACGAGTCCGCCGTGCAGCTGGCCGGGATGCTCGGCATCCTCGACACCCAGTTCGTCGTCCGCCGGGTCGGCCAGCTCGCCCGCTGGGCCCGCGAGCGCGGCCGGGACGGCCAGGACCCGTCCCGTACGGGCCGCCGCGCCGGACCGCAGGCCCCCGAGGCCGCCCAGGCCCCGGCCGGCCCGCGCGGCCCCGCCCTGAACCTCCGCAGCCCCGCCCACCGCGTCGAACGGGAACTGCTCAAGCTGGCCCTCCAGCGCCCCGACCTGGTCTCGCCCGCCTTCGACGCGTACGGCGCCGACGAGTTCACCGCGCCCCCGTACGCCACCGTGCGCCGCTGCATCGAGGACGCGGGCGGCGCCCTGTCCGCCGGGGGCGACAACACCTACCTCGCCCGGGTCCGCGAGGCCGCCCCCGACGACACGGTCCGCGCCATGGTCACCGAGCTGGCCGTGGAGCCGCTGCACACCCGCCGCGACCCCGACGAGGCGTACGCGGGCGTCCAGTTGGTCGCCGTCCGGCTGGCCGCCGTCAACCGCCGCGTCACGGAGATCCGCGGCGCCCTCCAGCGCCTCGGCCCGAACGCCGACCCCCAGCACCTGGCCGCCGTCCAGAACGAACTCTGGGTCCTCCAGCAGTACGGCC
This sequence comes from Streptomyces paromomycinus, assembly GCF_003865155.1. Lineage (NCBI taxonomy): Bacteria > Bacillati > Actinomycetota > Actinomycetes > Kitasatosporales > Streptomycetaceae > Streptomyces > Streptomyces paromomycinus. Next base: position 6,683,986 of record NZ_BHZD01000001.1, read on the forward strand.
AGTCCCTCCGCGAACGCGGCTACGCGGCGCTGTAACCGCCCGGGACCGGCAGGCGGGCACCGGAAAGCCGCCGCCCGCGCGAAGGGGCCCGTACGCGCTCCCGGCGGCCGTGGACGCGTGGCGTGCGGCCCCCTGCCCGGGACACGGCCGCGAACGCCCGGCATCCCCGTACCCGCACCCCCGCACCCCCGCACCCGCATCCCCGTACCCACCCCGCCGTAGCCGCCCGGTCACCGTCCGGACCCAAAAAGTGCCCGCACGCCCCTCGTGGCGGGACTGTGTCGTACTCCACACTGAGGAGCGGTGCCTGAGTCCTCGGAGCGCGGCGGGTCCGGACGTACGGAACCGGAAACCCCCGCGGAACCGCTCTTGATGTACGGGACGGACAGCGGCTCGGCCGCAGACGGTCCCGGCCTTTCCGCCGCCTCAGCAGCGATCACACTGGAGGTCGCCCCCGTGCAGACCCGGACCCTCGCCGACGCGCCGGCCGCGGAACCGGCCACCGTGCCGCAGCAGGCCGAGCCGCCCGCGCCCGAAATCCTCGTGGAGGAGATCGCCCCGGAGCCGCCGCCGCGCGCCGAGGCCGGCGGCCCCTCCTCCGACCTGTTCCGCCAGTACCTGCGCGAGATCGGCCGGATACCGCTGCTCACCGCCGTGGAGGAGGTCGAACTGGCCCGCCGCGTGGAAGCCGGCCTGTTCGCCGAGGAACGGCTGCGGCTCGCCCCCGACCTGGACTCCCAACTCGCCCTGGACCTCGACAAGCTGGTCGTCCTCGGCCGGATGGCCAAGCGCCGCCTCATCGAGGCCAACCTGCGCCTGGTCGTCTCCGTCGCCAAGCGCTACGTCGGCCGCGGCCTGACCATGCTCGACCTCGTCCAGGAGGGCAACCTCGGGCTGATCCGCGCCGTGGAGAAGTTCGACTACGCCCGCGGCTACAAATTCTCCACCTACGCCACCTGGTGGATCCGCCAGGCCATGTCCCGCGCCCTGGCCGACCAGGCCCGCACGATCCGCGTCCCGGTGCACGTCGTCGAACTGATCAACCGGGTCGTCCGGGTCCAGCGCCGGATGCTCCAGGAACGCGGCTACGAGCCCACCCCCGAGGAGGTCGCCGCCCAGCTCGACCTGCCCCCCGAACGGGTCAGCGAGGTGCTGCGCCTGGCCCAGGAGCCGGTCTCCCTGCACGCCCCCGTGGGCGAGGAGGACGACGTCGCCCTCGGCGACCTCATCGAGGACGGCGACGCCGCGTCCCCCGTCGAGTCGGCGGCCTTCCTGCTCCTGCGCGAACACCTCGAAGCGGTCCTGTCCACCCTCGGCGAACGGGAACGCAAGGTCGTCCAGCTGCGCTACGGCCTCGTCGACGGCCGCCCCCGCACCCTGGAGGAGATCGGCCGGATCTTCGGCGTCACCCGCGAACGCATCCGCCAGATCGAGTCCAAGACCCTGAACAAACTCCGCGACCACGCCTTCGCGGACCAGCTGCGGGGCTACCTGGACTGAAGGCTGTTCGCCCCCTGAGTCCCTTACCTCCTCCTCACTGTGCGGAGAGAAACGCTCCCGCGTAGCTCTCCTCCCGCACCGCGATGTACTGCTGGCGCACCGCCTGCCCGACCGGCAGGTCCTCACCCGGCTCGAACACCTGGCTGGCCGCCGCGGGCCAGCGCGGCGGCTCGTGCGGAGCCAGCGTGCCGTGCGCCGCGCCCAGCGCCCAGGCCGCCTGCCGCGCCGCGCCCAGCGCCGCGTAGTCCGCCGGCTGCGGCACCACGACCTGCGCACCGAACAGTCCCGGCGCCGCCGCCTGCACCGCGCCCAGCTCCGCCGCCGCGCCCAGCAGGAACACCCGGCGCACCTCGACGCCCCGCCCGCGCAGCACGTCCAGCGCGTCCGCGAGACCGCACAGCATGCCTTCGAAGGCCGCCCGCGCCAGATGCTCCGGCTTCATGCTCTCCCGCCGCAGCCCGTGCAGCGAGCCCGCCGTGTGCGGCAGGTGCGGCGTCCGCTCGCCCTCCAGGTACGGCAGCAGCACCATGCCGTACGAGCCGGGCGTCGACTTCAGCGCCAGCTCGGACAGCCCCTGGAGATCGGTGCCCAGCATCTCGGCCGTGCCGCGCAGCACCCGTACCGCGTTGCTCGTGTGCACCACCGGCAGATGCATCCCCGTCGCGTCGGCGAACGAGGTGATCGTGCCGTTGGAGTCCGCCAGCGCCTCGTGATGGATGCCGAAGACCGAGCCCGAGGCGCCCAGCGACACCACCGCGTCACCCGCACCGACCCCCAGGCCGAACGCCGCGGCCATCGTCTCGCCCGTCCCGGCGGAGATCAGCAGCCCCTCGGGCGTGAACCCGGCGGTACCGGACGGCCCCAGCACCTCCGGCAGCCGCACCTGGTGCCCGAGCGCCAGCTCCACCAGATCCGGCCGGTACGCACCGGCCGCCGCCGACCAGTACCCGGTGCCGGACGCGCCGCCCCGGTCCGTCGTACGCCGCGCCGGGCGCCCCAGCAGCTGCCACACCAGCCAGTCGTGCGGCTGCAGGACCTCGGCGACCCGCGCCGCGTTCGCCGGCTCGTTCCGCGCCAGCCAGCGCAGCTTCGTCAGCGGCTGCGCGGCGTGCGGCACGGCACCGACGGCCTGCGTCCAGGCGGCCCGCCCGCCGAGCGCGTCGATCAGGTCGGCCGCCGCGCTCTGCGCCCGCTTGTCGTTCCCGACCAGCGCCGCCCGCACGAGAGCACCGTCCGCGTCCAGCGGCAGCAGCCCCTGCTGCTGGGCGGAGACCCCGATCGCCTGCACACCCTCCAGCAGCCCGTTGCCCGCGGCCTCGCCGAGTGACATCAGCCACGCCTGCGGGTCGATCTCGTGTCCCTTTTCGGCGGGGTGCGGCGCGTACCCCTGCCTGATGACGGCACCCGTGTCCGCGTCGCAGACGACGATCCGTGTGCTCTCGGACGAACTGTCCAGCCCGGCGACTATCCCCATGCCCCCAGATGATGCCCCATGGACGGGACGGGACGGCTGCCAGGTTCACACCCTTGGGGCAGGCGGCCGGGCACGAGGCCAGGGCCGGGGCGCCGCGCGGGCGACCGGTCCTCCCTGGCCGTCCGCGCGGGTCACCGGTCCTCCCTGGCCGTCCGCGCGGGTCACCGGTTCTCCCCGGCCGTCCGCGCGGGCGACCGGTTCTCCCCGGCCGTCCGCGCGGGTCTTCGCTCAGGTCTCGGCGGGTCTTCGCTCAGGTCTCGGCGAGTCTTCGCTCAGGTCTCGGCGAGTCTTCGCTCAGATGTCGACGGGGCTTCGCTCAGGTGTTGCTCGTCCCCCAGTCGTCCTCACCGCTGCCGCGCTGCTCGCGCAGCGCACGGATGCGCTCCGCCACAGGTCCCGGCATCCGGTCCCCGACCTTGGCGGACACCTTGTCGAACGCCTTGGTGGCCACCTCGCGGCCGCCGAGCGCGGCGGACTCCGCGGTGTTCCGGACGGCCGGGTTCTGCGCGATCCGCCGGGCACTCTTACGGAGCTGCTCGTACCGCTCCCGGCCCGCCTTGCTGCCGAGCACGTATCCGATGGCCAGTCCCGTGATGAACGTCAGCCGGTAGCGCATCGTCGCTCCACCTTCCCTCTCGTCGGTCTCGCTCGCGCGCACTGTGCAGGGGCCCACCGGGCCGTACCGCCCGTCCACCCGCGCGTCCACCGGGCTGAGCTGCCCGTCTGCCCGCGGGCCGCGGGGCTGTGCTGCCCGCCTACCCGCGGACCAGAAGATCATCCGGGACCACCCGCGGCCATACCGATTGGCGGAGCACCCCCCTGCTTGCGCTAATGTATGTGCAGCAGCGAGCGCACGCCGTCCGGAGCCCCCGGATCGGAGTGCATTCGAGGCACACAGAGCATTCCCCTGTAGCTCAATTGGCAGAGCAGCCGGCTGTTAACCGGCAGGTTACTGGTTCGAGTCCAGTCGGGGGAGCTCGGTCCCCTGTAGCTCAATTGGCAGAGCATTCGGCTGTTAACCGGAGGGTTACTGGTTCGAGTCCAGTCGGGGGAGCAGGACGGAAGAGGACCCCCGAGGGGGTCCTCTTTTCTGTGCGCGGGAACCGAACACCCGGCAGTCGAAGTCCTCTTGGACGTGCATGGCCGCCCAACGAGGACCCACCCGCGCAACAGATCGTATGAGCGGCTATGCTGCGGCAGACGGCGCGCACAAATGTGCGCGGCGCGCCGTATCGGGGCGGTAGCTCAGCCGGTTAGAGCAGCGGACTCATAATCCGTCGGCCGTGGGTTCGAGTCCCACCCGCCCCACCAAAGAATCGTTCTGACCTGCGCGAACGTGGTCGGAGAGGCCGATTGCGTGCGGCGTTTGCCTCGGAGTGGTGAGGCAGACGTGGGCCTGTGTGGCCCGGTCGAGACTCCGATCTCCTGGTGATCTGGGGTTTTGGAGTGGCGCCGGGGTGGAAGTCGTGGTTGATGCGCCCACGGTTGTTGGGGAAGGCACCCGACCCGGGACGAACGAGAACTCGTTGTGATCCTCACTCGGCCAGGGCCTGTGTTGCCCGTCTCGCAGCCAGAAGCACTGTCGCGACCGTCGCGGCTCCGAGGGCGGCGATGTGACGTGCCCCGCTTGCGTCCTTCCGGGGAAGGGTCGGACGGCGGTAAAGCCGTATGCGATGACAGCACGGCGCCGACGAGGCCCGGCGGCCGCCGATGAGGCCGGGCGGCCGGTGATCAGGCGGCGGCGGGATATTTCCATCGCGTCGGCGACGATCGGCCGGCCGATGACGAGGGGGCATCGAAGGTCCCGCCTTCCGTGGCGTTCGGATCAGTTCCGTGCGCGCGGGGACCACGCTCCGGGTGTCATCGTCCCGGTCACGTGCTCGCCGGTCGGTGGCCCGGTGGTGAGGTCGACCGGCCGGGCCGGGTGGGTCCGTATCCAGGCCACGGCCTGACCGTCTGGACGGGATCCGCGCTTTATGCCGGGGCCACGCATTCCTGTTCTGCGGGCTGCGGTTCATGCACGGGGTGTCGTCGACCTCGGTTACGAACCGCGCGCCCAGCGACCCCGTCTCGTCCACGACGGTACGCGCGGCCCGCTCCAGCGGCGCCGCGCCGAGAGCGCCGGTGGTCTCGTAGTGGTCGCCCACGTTGTACGGCATGCCGACCGGTTTCGGGGCTTGGGAGGTTCAGGTCTCCAACTGGCCTGCTGTTGAAGGCATTCGCGCGTTGTGGGCCCCATGTGCATCCGAAGGGGCGGGCTGCCGTCCGTCCGAAGGGGCGGTGGTGGGATGCCGTCCCGGCGTCGGACGCGTCCGCGGCCCCGGGAGCAACGGCTGCACCGGACGGCCGCGCGCCCGGCTGGGTCAGGGTGTCGGCGACCCGGTCGCGCCCGGCGTCGAGCCGTACTCGAACAACCGCACCGCGGCGGATTCTGCTCCTGCGGCCCGTGGCTCACGTCACACGTTCAGTGATTAGCACCTCACATCATGTCAGGCTATAGCGTCACCGCCATGATTCAGCTAGGCAGCCGAGAAACAGCCAGAAAGCTGCTCTTCGTGGCTTTTGTCATCGGGGCTTTCGCTCTGGGTACCAGTGAGAACGTGGTGGCCGGCATCCTGCCCGACATCGCGCACGGCCTCGGGGTCACCGAGGGGTCGGCGGGGCTGCTGGTCACCGCCTATGCCGGTACGGTCACGGTGGCCGGGCCGGTCGTGACCCTGTTCCTCGACGGGGTCGGAGCCAAGAAGCTGGTGACCCTGTCGATCGCCCTGTACCTGGCCGGTTCGGTGCTGGCGGTGGTCTCCACCTCCTTCACCGTCGTGGTCGTCGCCCGTGTCCTGACCGGGCTGGTGCACACCACCATCATGGTGGTCTTCATGACCACGGCGATGCGGCTGGCCGAGCCCGGCAAGGAGGCGTCGGCCGCGGCGACCATCACCCTCGGACTGTCGGTGGCCACCGTGCTCGGTGTGCCGATCGGCGTCTTCGTGGGCCAGCACCTCGCGTGGCAGGCCGCCTTCGCGCTGGTGGCGGTGCTCGCCGCGGTGAGCCTGGCGGTGGTGCTCGTGGCCTTCCCGGCGGACCCGGACGCCCCCTCCCCGGATCCGGCCGGCGGCAAGCTGGCCAGCCTGCGCGGGCTGGGCCGCCCCCAGGTCGTCCTCGGGGCGGTGACCACCGCGCTGACCGGTATGGCGGCGCTGACCGTGGTGACCTATGTGGCGCCGTTCCTCACCCAGGGCGCGGGGGTCGACGGTTCGCTGCTCGTATGGATCATGCTGGCGTACGGGATCGGCTGCATCCTCGGCAACACGCTCGGCGGCCGGCTGGCCAACGGCAAGGTCGTCCAGGCCATGGCCGCCACCGTCACCGGAACGCTCCTCGTACTGGCCCTGCTGGCCCTGGTGTCCGGCAACACCCTCGGGTCCGTCGTCCTCACCGTCCTCGTCGGACTCGCCTACTTCGCCACCTTCCCGGCGCTGAACACCTGGGTCGCCACCAATTCCCAGGGGCTCTCGCCCAACCTGGCCCTGGCGCTCAACAGCTCCGCCTTCAACATCGGGATCGCCGCCGCCGGCTGGCTGGGCTCCGCCTACCTGAACTCCGGCCGCGCCGTCGAGCACCTCCCGCTCCTCGCGCTGCCCCCGGCCGCCCTGGCCTCCGCCCTCGCCTGGTACCTGGTGCGTACCTACGGCCCCCGCGCCGAGGCGCGGCGTGCGGCCGCCGTCGAGGCAGGCGCACCGGCCGGCACCTGAGCGCGCGACAGACCTTTTCCGCCCTCCGTCGGACAACGGAGTCCGACACACCTTGAACCGATGGAGATTCCCATGCCTTCCCCGACCCCGACGACCCCGTCCTACAGACACGAGCTCAGCCGCCGCCCCGGCGGCCGCTGGCGGGTCGACGCGGTCAAGCAGGTGTCCTACGAGGTCCTCGTACGACGCGACCTGCTGGCCGTCGAGGACCCGTACCTGGCCCGTGCCCTCCGCGACTGCGTGACCGGCTCCGGGACCCCCAGCGACCGACGGCTGCTGATCGTCGACCGGACCGTCGAGACCCTGTACGGCCAGGCCATCGACGCCTACTTCGCGGCGCACGGCTTCGCGGCGGCCAAGCTCGTCCTCGACGCCCACGAGCAGGTCAAGGACTGGAACAGCGTGGAGGCCGTCCTCGCGGCCATGGACGACTTCGGCGTCGACCGGCGCCGGGAGCCCGTCATCGCGATCGGCGGCGGCGTGCTGTGCGACGTCGTCGGGTTCGCCGCCAGCATCTACCGGCGCGGCACCCCGTACGTCCGTATCCCCACCACGCTGATCGGCCTGATCGACGCGGGCGTGGGCGTGAAGACCGGAGTGAACCACCGGTCCGGGAAGAACCGTATCGGCACTTACGCCCAGCCGCTGCTGAGCCTGCTGGACACCAGCTTCCTCGGCACGCTCCCGGCACGGCATCTCAGCAACGGCCTGGCGGAGATCCTCAAGGTCGCCCTGGTGAAGTCCGACGCGCTGTTCACCTCGCTGGAGCGTGCCGCGCGGTGCGGGACACGGTCCCTGTTCGACGACCCCTTCCACGCCGACCTCGCCGAGTACATCACCTACGAGTCGATCCACCTGATGCTGGAGGAACTGCAGCCCAACCTCTGGGAAGCGGTCCTGGAACGCTGTGTGGACTACGGGCACACCTTCAGCCCCACGGTCGAGATGCACTCGGTCGCCGAACTCCTGCACGGCGAGGCGGTGGCCGTCGACATGGCCCTCACCACCGGCCTCTCCGTCGGCCGCGGCCTGATGAGCGAGGAGGAGGGCGTACGGGTCCTCAGGGCGATGCGCGGGCTCGGACTGAACCCGTGGAACGACGCGCTCGGCAACCACGACCTGCTGTGCAGGGCCCTGGAGGACACCGTGCGTCACCGGGACGGACTGCAGCGGCTGCCGCTCACCCGCGGCATCGGCGGGCACGTCTTCGTCAACGACGTGACGCCCGCGGAGATCGCGGCCGGCGTCGCGTTCGTCGCCGCCCATGCCCCGGCGGCCGACGAACTCCAGGAGGCCGCGGTATGACCGGCACCCAGGTGAACGGCTACACGGCAGCCGGTTTCGAAGGCGTCCGCGCCTGCTTCGAGACGAATCTGCGGGAGGTGGAGACCGGCGCGGCCTTCGCCGTCTACCACCACGGCCGCGCCGTCGTGGACCTGTGGGGCGGCACGGCGGACGAGGCGACCGGCCGTGCCTGGACCGAGCAGACCAGGGCACAGATCTTCTCCGGCTCCAAGGGGATCATCGCCGCGACCCTCCTGCGGCTGTGCGACGCCGGCGTCCTGGCGCTCGACGAGCCCGTCGCCCGCTACTGGCCGGAGTTCGCGGCGCACGGCAAGGAGCACGTCACCGTCGGCGACTGCGCGACGTACAGCGCCGGCCTGCCCGCGATCACCAGCCGCGTCGTCGATCTGGGCGATCTGGGCGACGCGCGGCTGATGGCCGAGCTCCTCGCCGGCCAGGCACCCGTGCCGGCGCCCCGTCTCCTCTACGGGCCCTGGACCTTGGGCTGGCTCCTGGACGAGCTGACGCTGCGGACGACCGGTCTGACCCTGCGCGACTTCTTCCGCAAGGAGGTGGCCGCACCGCACGGGCTGGCCATCGACTGGGGTCTGCGCCCCGCCGCCGGGGTGGCCTCCATCGTGTACGACGACGCGTTCGCCGCCCAGTACGACCGGTTCAACACCAGCGACGACCCGCTCGTACGGGCGACCTGGGCCAACCCCGTCCCCTTCCCCAAGGGGGCGTGGTGTGGAACGACGCCGCCCTGCGCGACGCGTACATCCCCGCGGCGAACATCGTGGGCACCGCGCGGGACATCGCCCGCCTGTACGCCCTGATCATCGAGGACCTGCACCGGCCCGACGGCGTACCGGGCAACCTGGCGCGTTCCTCGACGGTCCGCGCGGCCCTCACGCCGTACGTGCGGCAGGAGGACCCCATGCTCGGTTTCCCCTTCGCCTACGGGCGCGGCGGTTTCCGCCTCAAGGGCACTCCCCGTACCGGCGTCGACGCCGACATGTTCGGACACGACGGCGGCGGCGGTTCCGCGCACTTCGGCTGGCCGGGCGCCGGGATCGCCCTGTCCTACACCCCCAACCGGCTGCTGGACATCGGCAACGACGACCACCGCGCCGGATCCCTCATCCGGGCCCTGAAGACATCACTGCACCAACTGGAGATGGCGGCAACAGCGTGAAGATCAGTGTTTCCGTCTTCCAGACGACCGGTACGGCCCCGGTGGGCGACCTCGCGCGCCGCCTCGAAGACACCGGCTACGACGCCCTGTACTTCTGCGAACACACCCACCAGTCCCTGCGGTTCGCCCGGCAGGCCCCGGACCTGGAGCCGCGCTTCCGGGAAACCTTCGACCCGTTCGTGGCCGCCCATGCCGCGGCCGCGGTGACGGAGCGACTGCGCGTGGGCTCCGCCATCACGCTGCTCGCCCAGCACGAGCCGATCGCCATGGCCAAGCGCCTCGCCACCCTCGACCGGGTCATCGGCGGCCGGCTGGACGTCGGCGTGGGAGCCGGGTGGATCGAGGACGAGATGCGCACGCACGGCGTCGACCCGCGGCGCCGGAACGCCCGGCTGACGGAGCACGCGCTGGCGGTGCGGGCACTGTGGTCGGGAGAACCGACGACCGTCTCCTCCGAGCACGTCTCCTTCGAGGACATCGTCGTGCACCCGACGCCCCTCCAGCAGCCCGGCCCGCCGATCTACGTGGGCGGCGCCGGCCCCCAGGCCTGCGCCCGGGTACGGGCCTTCGGCGACGGGTGGATGCCCGACTACGGTTCGGTCGGCCTGAAGGTCCTGCTGGAACGGCTCGGCGAGATACGGGAGGTGGCCCGTGAGCTGGGCCGGCACATCCCGGTCGTCGTGATGGGCGTGCCGCACGACCCGGACGTCGTCGCCGCGCTGGCCGAGGCCGGCGTCGACCAGGTCGCGACACTCGCCCCGTCGGCTCCGCTCCCGGAGATCGAGGCGTTCCTGGCCCCCTACGAGGCGGCCCTCAGAAGCGCCCTCGGCGTGAAGGTGGGGCCCTGACGATGACGCGACGCATCGGCCGGCGCGGTTTCCTCGCCGGGACCGCCGGCGCGGGGGCCGTTGGCCTGCTGTCCCGGCCCGCCGCTGCCGCGGGGGCTCCGGCCCCGGGCAGCGCTTCGGTACCGGTCGTACGGGAAGGGCGGGATCCGCAGTACGACTCGCTGCGTACCGGGTTCAACCGGCGCTTCGACGTCCGCCCCCAGGAGATCCTGACCCCGCGTACGGCCCCCGAGGCCGTCGCGGCGGTCCAGCGTGCCCTGGACGCGGGGCGCCGCTTCACCGTCTACGGCGGCGGCCACTGCTTCGAGGACTTCGTCCTCTCGCCGGACGTCCAGTGCCTCATTTCCATGGGCGCCCTGGACCGGGTGGCCCACGACGCCTCGCGCGGGGTGTACTCGGTGGGCGCGGGCGCTCGCCTGCTCAACGTCTACGACACCCTCTACCGCGACCACGGCGTGACCATCCCCGGGGGCGTCTGCTACTCCGTCGGCGTCGGCGGTCACGTCACCGGCGGAGGCTACGGCCTGCTGTCACGCCGGCACGGCCTGACCGTGGACCACCTGGCCGGGGTCGAGGTGGTGACGGTCGACGCACACCGCAAGGCGTCGCTGACCTACTGCCACCGCGGCCAGACCGGCGCGCTCGGTGACCTCTTCTGGGCGCACACCGGCGGCGGCGGAGGCAACTTCGGCGTCGTCACGCGCTTCGACTTCCGCACGCCCGGCGCGCCGCGCGGGCTGCCCTCCCCGCCGTCCTCGGTGCAGATCGTGACGTGTGACTGGCCGTGGGACGGGGTGGGGCCGGAGAAGTTCGCCGCCTTCCTCGACGTCTTCGCCGACTGGTGCGCCGACCACCACACCAGCGCGCCCGTCACCGACGCCGTCTTCCCCTGGCTGACCATCAGGCACCGCGACAACGGCGGCGTCGGCATGGTGATGCAGGTGTCCGACAGCGCGTCGACCGGCGTCGCGGACGACCTGGTCGAGCGACTGGGCGCGGCCCTCGGGTACGACGCCGGGCCCTCGTACGTGACGCGGGCCTGGATGCCGTGGATGAACTCGGTGCGGCTGATCGGCACCTCCAGCGACGAGAACAGCGACCCCAACCGCCGGGGCAAGCAAGGGTCGGCGAACTTCCGGGGACGCTTCACGAAGGTGCAGGCCGCGGAGATCCACCGGGCCCTGCACGAGCCGATCAAGGGATCGCTCTCCGCCGGTGTCGACGTGGCGGCCCTCGGCGGTGCCATCGCGCGCCCGGGGCCGCACGACACGGCCGTCTTCCAACGGGACGCCACGATGAAGATGCTGGTGCAGACGTTCTGGGCGGACCGGCGCCACGACGACGCGAACATCGCCTGGCTGCGCCGCGCGTACCACGGGATCTTCCGGGAGACCGGCGGTGTGCCCGTCTACAACTCCGTGACCGCCGGCAGCTACGTCAACTACCCCGACAGCGACCTGTCCGACGCCCGGTTCAACACCTCGGGCCTCTCGGCGGGAGAGCTGTACTACGGGGAGAACTACGCCAGGCTGCGCGAGGTCAAACGACGGTGGGATCCCACGAACGCCTTCCACCACGCCCAGTCGGTGGAGCCCTGATGCCCGGGACGACCGATTTCCCCTGTTCCGCCGTGCTGTTCGACATGGACGGCACACTGATCGACTCGGCCGCCTCCATCGAGCGGGCCTGGGCCGCCTTCGCCCGGCAGGAGGGGCTGCCCACCGACGCGGTCCTGGCCGCGCTGCCCGGGCGGACCGCCACGGACATCCTCACCGGCTTCCTGCCGGGGCCGGAAGCGGTGCGCTCCGGCGCCCGGCGCGTCCGGGAGATGCAGCGGTACTACGCGGACGACGTCCGTCCGCTGCCCGGCGCCCGTGAGCTGCTGGCCGCCCTCCCGCCCGACCGGTGGGCCGTGGTCACCGCCGCGTACGGAGAGATCGCCCGCGCCCGGCTGGCGGCGGCCGGCCTGCCGGTGCCCCGTGTGCTGGTCTCCGCCGAAACGGTCTCCCGCGGCAAACCGGACCCGGAGGGGTACGCGTACGCCGCGCGTCGCCTCGGGGTGCGGGCGCAGGACTGTGTGGTCTTCGAGGACGCCGACGTCGGCGTACGCGCCGGACAGGCGGCCGGATGCCGGTGCGTGGGCATCGGGGCGGACGCGTCGCGGGCTGACGCGTCCGTGGACGACCTGCGCGGCATCACGGTCACCGCCACCGGAGCCGGCCCGGTACGCCTGCGTCTGCCCGCCCGGTCCGCGGAAGGAGCCCGGCCATGACGGACAGCCTCCGCGAGCGGACGGACCCGCTGACGGGCTTCGACATCGGCGGGACGTGGCTGCGCCACCGCAGCGGGGACACGGTGACCCGCCGGCCCGCACCGAGCCTCCTCAACCACCCGGGGCTTTCCGTCGAGACGCTGTGGGACATGCTCGTCTGCGAACTGACCACCGCGGAGCCGCGGAACGGCCGGGTCGTGGTGTCCCTCGGGGCCGCCATGGACGACCTGACCTCCCAGGTCCACGGGTCGAGCCCGCTGTGGGGGGACGCCCGGCTGTCCCGGAACCTGCGTATGGAGCTGCGGCAGCGGCGGCCGGACGTCGAGTGGCACGTCCACAACGACGTCACCTGCGCGCTGGCCGACTTCGCCGCGCGCCTTCCGGCGGAGGCGGGACACGTCGGCTACCTGACCGTGAGCAGCGGTATCGCCCTGAAGATCGCGGACCTGGGCTCGCGTACCGTCACCGTCGACGGGAGCGGTCTGCAGGGCGAGATCGGACATCTGCCGGCCGCCGTCCCCGCCGGGCTCGGCCGCCTGCTCGACCTGCCCTGCGCGTGCGGGGGAGCGGGCCACGTCGCAGCGGTGTCCGCCGGACCCGCCATCCCGCGTGTGGCCAAGGCCCTGGGCCTGGAGCCGTTCGACGCGGCGGCGTTCCCGGGACGGCTGTCGGAAGGTGACACCGGTGCGTGGCACCTCCTGGACACCGTGACGTACCCCCTCGCCCAGGCGATCCGCTGGCTGTGGACGACACAGCCGCGGCTGACGGTGACGGGGATCGGCGGCGGCGTCGCCGAAGCGCTCGGGGCGCACTACCAGCGGTCTCTGGAAGGTCACCTGAACCGGGACGCCAACTACTCCCAGGGCGACGCCGGACGCCAGGTGGTCCGGGTGCTCGCCCCCGGCGAGACCGATCCGATCCGCGGTGCCCAGCTGCTGGCCGACGGCTTCCTGTCGGTGGTCAAGACATGAGTGGACGAAGGAGAGACATGACGACCCACCGGGCTGTCGTACGCCAGGGCGGCGCCAGCCGCGTGCAGGCCCGCCCCACCCCGGACCCGGGCCCCGGCGAGGTGCTGCTCGCGCCCGAGGCGGTCAGCCTGTGCGGTACCGACATCCAGATGCTGCGCGGGCTGCGGGACGACCCCTCACCGGTGCTGGGCCACGAGGGCGCGTGCCAGGTCGTCGCGGTCGGCGCCGGAGTCACCCGGGTCCGTCCCGGCGACCGTGTCGTGGTCAACCCCACGCACCCCGGCGACCCGTCGTTCCTGCTCGGCCACAACGTGGACGGCCTGTTCCAGCAGCGGGTGCTGATCGCGGCGTCCGCGGTGGAGGCGGGCCTGCTGGTGCCGATCGGGGACGCGCTGGGCTCCCACGAGGCGACCCTCGTCGAACCGCTCGCGGTCGTGGACTACGCCTGGCACTGTCTCGACCTCGCCCCCGGCGAGGAACTCGTCGTCGTGGGCGACGGGCTCATCGGAAACCTGGCCGCCGAGCGCGCCCGCCACCTGTTCGAGGACGTACGGGTGACACTCGTGCACACGAGCGACGCCGGCCTGGCCTGGTCCGAGCGGCATCTGGACCCGGCGATCCGCCACGTCCGCTGGCAGGACCTGTGCCCCGGCGAGGGCGATCCGCCCGCCCACGTCCTGATCGCCACCCACCGGGACCGCACCGTGGACGCCGTCGACCTGGCACACGAGCGGCTCGGCTCCTCGCTGCGCGCCTTCCATGTGATCGGCGGTGTGTACGGCGGAGCCGCCGGACGGCACTACCCGGGCGTGGACCTGTCCGGCGTACGGGCGGCGAACACCGGCGGTCCCCTGCCCCCGCGCCGCGTCACCTGGTCCGGCGGCACCGGGCCGGGTGTGCGCTTCACCGGCAACCGCGGGGTCACCGGCGCGGCGCTGGCGGCGGCCGCCGGTGAGCTGACGCGGCGGCCGGACCGCTACCGCCGTCTGCTGACGCACCGGCGCGCGCTGGAGAGCGGCACCGAGCTGATGAACCGCCTCGTCGACGGCGGACGGCTGGTCGACGGCGAACTCGTCGTACGCCTCGTCGTCGAGATGAACACCGATCTGCTGAAGGCCGACGCGTGACGGCCACGGCCGACCGAACTGTACGGGAGAAGGAGAAGACCATGGGACGCGTAGCCATCGTGACGGGCGCCAGCTCGGGCATCGGGCGGGCCACCGCCCTCGAACTGGGCCGGGCGGGCTTCGATGTCGTGGTGGGCTACGGCAGCAACCGGGCCGCGGCCGAGGAGGCTGCCCGGGAGATCGCCGAAGAGGCCGGGGTGCGTACCTGGCCGGTGCAGTTCCCCTTGGCCGAGCCGCCGGCCGCGGCCGCCGCCCTGCGCGAGGCCGTCGCCACGGCCGGGGGCGTGGACGTCCTGGTGAACAACGCGGGCGTCAACTGGCGTGCGCCGTTCCTGGAAGAGGACCACGACGCGTGGTCGAAGGTGCTCGCCATCGACCTGACCAGCCCGTTCTTCCTGGCCCAGGCAGCCGCCCAGGCCATGGTGGAGCAGGGGCGCGGAGGCCGGATCATCAACGTCACGAGCGTGCACGAGCAGATCCCGATCACAGGCGGCAGCACGTACTGCGCGGCCAAGAGCGCTCTGGGGATGCTCACCCGGACCATGGCGCTGGAACTGGCGCAGCACGGCATCACGGTCGCGTCGGTGGCACCGGGCGAGACCGCCACGCCGATGAACGGTCACGACGCGTCCGTCGACCCGCGCACGGTCGCCCGGCCGGTCCTGCCGGCCGGACGCCCGGGAAGCCCGGAGGAGGTCGCCGGGCTCATCCGCTACCTCGCCGACGGCAGCACGGGATACATCACCGGCCAGTCGTTCGTCATCGACGGCGGTCTCTCGCTGATCGCCGCCGATGCGAACGTACGGTCGGTGCTGGGCGACCTCGCGGCCGGAGCGCCGGGCACGCGCGGGTGAACGCGGTCAGGAAACCTGTCCCTGGAGGGTCCGCCCGGTCAGTACGGCGATGTATTGGCGCGTCAGCTCCAGGGACCGGATTTCCCGGGTGATCCGGCCGAACTCCCGCTCCAGGACGGAATCGAGCTGCCCGCAGACCGACGTCAGATCGACCTCTTCATGGACGCATTCGAGGAGGAACTGGATGTCCTTCGTGCTCATCCCGCCGTCGAGCAGCAGCCTGATCAGCCGTACGCGGGCGACGTCCGCCTGCGTGTAGAGCCGATGGCCCCGGTTCGTGCGGCGGGGTGTGAGCAGGCCGCGGCTCTCGTAATAGCGCAGAAGCCGCTCGCTCACGCCGGTGGCGTCCACCATTTCCCCGATACGCAGGGCCGCGCCCAGCCCCACGGTGTCCGCGTCCCGGACGAATTCGCCTTGGCCGGCGCGGGCGGTCGGCGCGGGCAGCTCGATGACCTGCGCCCGGTCGATGTCACGCGGTCCGGATGCTCCGGCGGAGCCCTTGGCGCGATATGTAGGTGAGAAGGGCATGCCTCAGTTCCCCCGTTGTGGTTCTTCAGGGCTCTGCGAGCCCAGTGTCTTGCTGTCCGCGCGATTGTCGCGTACACCGCAGGTCACTCGGTATGAAGACCTTCCGAAGTCGGAATAGTTATTCCGAAACGGGGAACGGGGTGCCGTCGCCGGGCCCCGGTCACGCGGGTGTCGCGTGCTGATGGGTCGGCTATGTGATGTATCCGGCGTCGCCGCCCCGGTCTCCGTGTCTCGCTCGGGTGTCGAAGGCCGGTGAGGCAATTGCCTCACCGCCCCGGATTGGGCGGGACCGGAGAGGACGGAGCAGGATCGAATCGGATGGATATGTCTGTCTCTCCGGTAAAACCGCAGGTGAGATGGGCCACCCGTTGAGGTTCGAGTCCCACCCGCCCCACTCCTGCATCACGGTGCAGAAACGATGTGGCCTGCGGAAACGTCTCGTCGAGAGGCAGGGCGAGAGCGTCGATGACGAGGCCATGGCGGAACGTGCGCGTGACCTGGTGAACGGCTTCCGGGGTCCGGGCAGCCTTGGCTGACGCGAACAAGGTCACGCGTGATCACGTCAGCCAGTGAGCTTTTTCCAACCTCAGGTTGAGGCGTGACGAAGGGCGGGGATGGTCTTCACGGTGGCGCTGACTCGGTTGGTGCTACAGCGGAGTTTCCGGGGGAGGCACCAAGCCTTCAGGGCGGCCATGGCTTGCTCGCCGAGGAGTGACTCCTGGCGTGGGTGCTGTTATGCCGACGTTGCCGCAGCCTGAGATGCGGACTGCGGAAGGGTCCCCGGGATGATGCCGTCGCCGCCTTGATACGCCTTGTCCGCCCAGCACTTCACCTCCGCGTCGCGGGGGCGTGGTCGCCGGCAGGTCCCATGTCGTGGCGAGCGCCGGGAACGGTGGGTGGGGCCGACAGCAGTCGATCTGCCGCATGGGCGATGACCTGCCACGCCGAGCCGGGCTCGTCGGACATGGCGGCGCCGAGCCGGCTGAGAGCCACCGCGGAGCTGCGCACCGACCGGTGACCGGTCGGTGCGGACCCGGTCTACCGGTTCGCGGCTTCGCGAGAGGCGGTCCGGTTCGTGCGACCGACCGCGCGGCCCACCGTGTTGCGCACCGCGAGGCCCGGCCCGGTGCGGGGCACCATGAGCCTGGAGAGCAGGCCGACGCGTCGCTGCCGCGGGCCTATCTCACGGCGGAGCCGCGACTCGTAGGCGGCGAAGGCACGGGCGTGATCACCGGGATGGGCGGCGAGCTCTTCTGCGAGGGCGTACGCGCCCGCCATCGCCATGCTGGACCCGTCACCCAGCAGGGCCGTCGCCGCCGCCGCGTCCCCGAGCAGGACGACCCGTCCGCGGGACCACGAGGGCACCCGGACGGTGGTCAGGGGGTCGAAGAACGGAGCCGGATGGTCGAGGAAGGCTGCCACGAGTTCCGGTGCCCGCCACCGCACGTCGGCGTAGGCGTCGGCCACGGTCTGTTTGTGCAGGGCGATGTTCTTGCGGTCGTGGGGCGCCGGCTGTGCGGCCCGGAAGGTGAAGATCGCGAGCGGGGTGGTCCGCGAGGGGTGGAGGACCAGCATCCGGTTCGGCACGGTCAGCATCGTCATCTCGGTCGGGTCCTCGATGGCGTCGGGTTCCAGCGGGACGGTCGCGCCGTACAGGCCCAGGTCGCCCGCGAACTGCCGCTCGGGCCCGAATACCAGGCGCCGTACGGTGGAGTGCATCCCGTCGGCACCGACCACCAAGTCGAAGCGCCGTGGCGCGGAGCGCCGGAAGGTGACGTCCACCCCGTCTTCATCCTGGTCGAGAGCGGTGACCGTGTCGTCGAACAAGAACTCGGCCTCGGTCTGCGCCGACCGGTGGAGCACCTCGGACAGGTCGGCTCGGGTCACCTCGACCGTCGGCGCCTTGTCCGAGGTGAGCGGGAGTTGCAGGATGCGCCTGCCGCCGGGGTCGAGCAGGGTCAGCGACCGGTTGCGGGTGGCGAGTTCGCGGAGCTGCGGGAGGATACCCATGCGCTCGGCGACCGGGATCGCGGGCCCCTTCACGACGATCGCGCTGCCACCGGAGCGCAGCTGCCGGGCGTGTTCGACGACCGTCGGCCGGTAGCCGTTCCGGGAGAGCCAGTACGCGAGTGCGGGCCCTGCGATTCCGGCACCGACTATCAGCACCTCGGGCTTTTTCATGACGAGGACCTCTCGGAGTGTCGATGACCAGGTCTCCGGCGAGTGCCGGGCCGGGTCTGGGGGCGCGGCGGCACGGGGCGGTGCAACCGGACCAAGGTACGATCATTTTCGTACCTCAGGGAAGCATGCCTTTCAGGTACGATGCAAGTCGTACTTGAAGGAGGTGCCGCGTGGCCGGGAGGAACCTGGACGGTCCGGAGGCCGATGCGCTCGATCTGGGTGCGGTGTTTCGTGCCCTCGCCGACGAGCACCGTCGTTCGGTGATGACGGAGCTGGCCACCGACCGCAGCGACAGCGAGCGGGGCTGCAACTCGTTCGATCTTCCGATCTCGAAGCAGACCCAGACCCACCACTTCCGGGTCCTGCGCGAGGCAGGTCTCATTGACGAGATCGACTACGGCAACCGCAAGGGCATCCGACTACGACGCGCGGACATCGAGAAGAGATTCCCCGGGCTCCTCGCGCTCCTGGGAGCAGGGCGCCCGGCCGATACCGCTCCTCGCTGAGCACACCGGAGGGGAGTCCGATTCGGCCCTGAGCCGCGAGCTCGACCGAATCCAGCTCACGCCCGGCTCGCAGGTAGCCGGGCACAACGCGGGCACGAAGGGGATCGGTGTCGCTTCGACCACCGTCCCGCGCTCGTGATTGGCGCCGAGCACTTCCGCGCGCGCTCCCTCACGCCACCACCCACTGAGGTTTCCTCAACCTGCTTGTGGAGCGGGGCCACTGGGATGCGGGCGGGGTCCGGGCGTAGAGAAGCTCCTGGTAGACGGGTGCGTGTCGAGTCCAAGCCATCCTGCCAGGAGCTTCCGCATGCTCGTCTACCCAGCCGGGGTCGATCTGTCCACCTCCGCTCTGCGCTTCCTCGCCCGTGAGTTGACCGCACGTCGTCTTGCGCAAGGGACACGATGGCGCCGGCTGGCCGCCGGACGGCAGGCGCTGCTCGTGCTGGCTCATCTACGATGCGGCCATACCTACGCCCAGCTCGCCGCCGGATTCGGCGTGGGCACCACCACCGCCTACCGGTACATCGCCGAGGCCGTCGACATCCTGGCCGCTCTGGCTCCAACCCTCGCCGAGGCGGTGAGGACAGCCTCCGGCAAGGCGTTCGTGATCCTGGACGGTACGTTGTTGTCGATCGACCGGATCGCCGCCGACCGACCCTTCTACTCCGGGAAACACAAGAAGCACGGCATGAACGTGCAGGTGATCGCCGACCCGGCGGGACGGTTGCTGTGGGCCTCGCCCGCGCTGCCCGGGTCTGTCCACGACATTAAGGCCGCGCGAACTCACGGCATCATCGGTGCCCTGGCGGGGGCCGGAGTGGAATGCTGGGCCGACAAGGGCTACCGGGGCGCCGGCGGCACCGTGCGAGTTCCCTACTGGGGGCGCTGGGAGACTCTCTCCCCTGGTCAGCGGGCCGTCAACTGCTCACACGCGAAGATCCGTGCACTCGTCGAACAGCCCATGGCCACCCTCAAAACCTGGCGGCTCATGCGCAAACTGCGATGCTCTACCAGCCGTATCACCAGCCTCGTCCAGGCCGTCCTCACCCTGCACCTGACATGCTCAAACTGAGGTTGGAAAAGGCTCAGTGGATCAATGACTCCGAAGAGGGATGCCCGGGGCCGCATCGCGAGCCCGGGACCGCGTGGCGGGCTATGCCCCGAAGGCCGTCGCCAACCTTTACGGGCTGCTCTTCAGCATCTAGAAGCCGTTGCCGTCAACGTGCCTGGGCTGGCACGCCGGCAGCTGCGTGTGAGGCCGGGGTGAGCACCGGAGTCACGCGCGCAGGGCGGTGAGGATGTCCTCCTCTGATATCTCCCCGGACAAGACAAGGCCGTCGGCGAGGAGGAGTACCGGCGGAGCCGGCAGGTCGAGTGCGCGGATGCGGGCGAGTTCGGCCCGCAGCGCGTCCGCGCCGCCACTGATGGTCATGACGCCCGTCTCGGTGGCGAGCCGGTCGAGCACGGCGGCGTCCGCGATGTTCAGGCCGTCGGCGAAGTATGCGCGGAACAGCCGCTCGGCCATCTCTTCGCCCTTGCCCTGTGCGGATGCCTGCGCGGCGAGTCGGTGGGCGTCGAAGGTGTTGGTGAACACCGCGCGGCGGACGTCGAGTGTAAGGCCAACGTCGGCGCCGAACGAGGTGTTGGCGGCGAGCCGGGCAGCGACAGCAGCGCCGCGCTCGCGCGCCCAGACCTCGACCAGCGGTTCACCCTCGGGCGATGCCTGGGGACGGAGCTGCACAGGGCGCAATACGGTTTCGACGGCGCCGCCGTCCGCGCGGTGGCGGCGAGCGGCCCGGAGGTAGCGGGTGAAGCCGAGGTAGCAGTGGACACAGACGAAGTCGAGGACGGCCTCGACACGGCGCGGACGGTGCATGACCGGACTCCTGTCGGTGCGGGGGTGTGCGGCGGCCCGGTGTCACCAGGGCATGGGGCCGGCGGCCGTGTAATAGCCGCCGGTCGGCCCGTCGGGGCCGATCGAAGCCATGCGGACGATGATGTCGGTGCCCTGCTCGACGCTCTGGGGGCCGGTGTGGCCGTTGAGGTCGGTGGCGGTGTGGCCGGGGTCGACGGCGTTGAACCGCATGCGTGGCAGGGCGCGCGCGTACAACACCGTGACCATGTTAAGGGCAGCCTTGGAGGAGTTGTAGGGCAGCGAGGAGATCCAGAGCGGGACGAGCAGGGCGTGGGCGGCGGGATCGGCCGCAACGGCCAGCGAGCCCAGGCCGCTGCTGACGTTGACCACGACCGGTGACGCGCTTCGGTGCAGCAGAGGCAGGAAGGCCTGGATGACGCGCACAGCCCCGAAGACGTTGGTGTCGTAGACCGCGAGCATGTCCGCGGCGGTGACCTCGTCGGCTGTCCGCACGGGGCCGGCCACGCCCGCGTTGTTGACCAGGACATCGAGATGCCCGGTGTGCTCGCGAACCTGCTCGGCGGCCGCCGCGACGGAATTGTCGTCGGCGACGTCGAGGAGCAGCGGGCGGGCGCCGACCGCCCGGGCGGCCTGATCGCCACGGAGCGGGTCACGGGCCCCCAGATACACGGTGTGCCCCGCCCGGGTCAGGCGGCGAGCGGTCTGCAGTCCCAGGCCCTTGTTGGCCCCGGTGATGAGCGTCGTCGTCATGCCAGGCAGCCTCGCCGCCCGGCGGCCGGCCGGACAGGCCACTGCTGTTCCTGGTAACGCCGGTACCAGGACGGCGTTGAGCGGGAGGCCGATACTGGGACCATGAGCGCACAGGGCGACAGCGGACCTTCCCGGCGGGACGGCGATCTGGGGAAAACACTGCGCCGGTGGCGTGACCGCATACCTCCTGCCACGGTCGGGTTGCAGGCAGGACGAACCCGTCGGACGCCCGGGCTGCGCCGCGAGGAACTGGCCCTCCTGGCAGGCATATCCGCCGAGTACGTGATCCGCCTGGAGCAGGGACGGGCGACGTCCCCCTCCGCCCAGGTGCTCGGCGCTCTGGGGCGGGCGCTTCGCCTGTCGGAGGCCGAGCGTGCCCATCTGTTCGCCCTGGCCGGACAGCCCGAACCCGTCGACGGCCGGCTGCCGCACCGGGTCACGCCGGGGGTGCAGCGGCTGCTCGATCAGATGCCGAGCACACCCGTCGGCGTGTACGACGCGGCCTGGACCCTCGTTGCCTTCAACCGACTGCACGCCGCACTACTGGGCGACCCGTCCTCACTTCCGCAGCGTGACCGCAACTTGGTCCGGCAGCACTTCACCGGTGTGCCCGGCCCGGTGCGCCACACCCCCGACCAGCAGTCCCGATTCGAAACCGCCGTGGTCTTCGACCTGCGATCCGCCTCCACGCGCTACCCCACGGACCCGGTCCTACGCCGCCTTGTCACGGACCTGCGCGGCACGAGCCCGCGCTTCGCCGCTCTGTGGGAGGCCCACGAGGTGAGCGGTCACATGCTGCACACCAAGACCGTCCATCATCCCGAGGTCGGGCCCGTTCACCTTGACTGCGACATCCTCACTGAACCCGGCGGCGACTTGCGCATCGTCATCCTCACCGCCCCGCCGGGCAGCGACTCCGCCAGCCGTCTCGGACTGCTCGACGTCATCGGCACTCAGCAGATGACCGAACCGCCTCACCCCCGGCACAGCGTCACCCCGTCCACCTAGGGCCTGTGCGATGTCGTGATCAGTCGGTGGTCCAGTAGGCCGTCGATCCAGATCATTGCGGTGCGGAGGTGGGGGCCGGCGAGGTAGCTCTCGCGCGGGGGCCGCGAGTCCGGCGGCGGCGAGCAGGGTGCGGCGGCGCATCGGGGCCTCCTCGTCTTGTGGACCATCGAGCGACACCCTGGCGGCCGGGGCCCCGCTGAGGGCGAGCGACGCCGTCAGAACATCCGTCGGTACCCCCGCCTCTTCGGCGGCGCGTCGCAGCAGACGCAGGTCGGAAGGGCAGCGGCGGGCTTCGAGCCGGGAGACCGTGGAGGTTGAGCACCCCAGGCGCCCGCCCAGGTCCTCTTGCCGCCATCCGCGCGCGGTGCGCCCGACCTTGACGAGCCCGCCGGCGTGCCGGGCGGCGACAAGGGAGCGGGCCTTCTCGGAAGACCACAGAGTGTCGCCGAACACCGCACCTCCCGCGCGCCAAGGGCCGGGGTCCCGTCCACGGTAGTGACACATCGTGCCCGCGTCGATGTCGTGTGCAGCATCTGCAAATCGTCTGCACAGCACGCAAGTTGACCACCGGCCGGGCTCGGCCGGTGGTGTCGTGGGCGTACGGCCCGCAACGGGCCGGACAGTCGCGGCACACGGGAGGACACGATGGTGACAGCGATCGAGATCAGGGCGCAGGTCCGCGATCCGCGGGACTACGTGACGCGCGAGGTGTGGGACTGGCAGATCCAGCTTCTGATGCGGGACCACCCGGTGGACGAGGTGATGCCGACCGGCTGTTCGGGGCCGCGGTCTCGTACCTGATCACCGCGATGGAGAAGTGGGGCCGGCGCCTGGAGCTGTGCGCCGGCCGCCTCGTGGATCCGGCGGTCCACAACTTCATCCTGGACACGAAGCACTACCGCGATTTCTGCCACCGGCACTTCGGCGGGAAGTTCCTGGAGCACATTCCGGAGATCGCGTTCAAGTACGACGGCAGCGTGGAGCGAACCGCCAAAGTGTCGCCGAGGCGGGCTTCGAGGTGGACCGGAAACGTCCGAGGGTATCGGCCACCCACGGGCGTACAGCTGCGGGCTGCTGCTGACGCGGGGCCAGTTGGTCTGTGCGTCCCGCTACTTCGCCTCCGACTCCACTCGGCTCTCCTCAGCCGGTTCGTCCTACGAGGGGCGTTCGAGGCGGACGCTCAGTGACCGATCACGCTACTGCCGGCAGTCGGTGGACTTGCTTCCCTGTAGCTCTGACGAGGTCTGTCCTGTGTGGAGGAAGGTCGGCCACTCCGCTCCAGTTCCGCCTCGGTGGCTGTGGGTGGATGCGCAGCGACATCAGCGATGTCGTTGCTGCCGGCCAACGGCCGGTCGTGCCGGCCGCGAGTGGATCGCCGGGCGGACCGAGGCCGAGCTGCCTTGGGCTGTTTCCTTCGGCGTCAGGCTTCGCGGATCACGGTTCCTGAATCCGTGATGAACCTGGCGTATCGGCGGGGCGGGGCGGGGCGTCTCGGAAGTGAAGTCGCTTTATGAGTACCGTAGTTAACCGTTACCTCAAGGGTCGCGAACGGTAGCATGAAGCGTCACGTACCCCACGAGCAGAACAACCTGACGAGGCGCCGTTAAGGAGTCACCGTGCAGTTCGGGCGAATCTATGAGGAGTTCACCGTCGGTGACACGTACAAGCACTGGCCCGGAAGGACCATCACCGAGTGCGACGACCGCCTCTACTGTCTGCTGACGATGAATCACCACCCCATGCACATGGACGCCCATTACGCCGCGCAGAACTCCGACTTCGAGAAAGGCGTCGTGGTCGGGAACTACGTCTACTCGCTGCTGCTGGGCATGTCCGTCCCGGACGTCTCCGGCAAGGCGATCGCCAACCTTGAGGTGGAGTCGCTGAAGCATGTCGCGCCCACCTTTCACGGGGACACGGTCTATGGCGAGACAACCGTTCTGGACAAGATTCTGTCGAGGTCCAAGCCGGACCGCGGCATTGTGCACGTGGAGACCCGGGGCTACAAGCAGGACGGCACCCTGGTCTGCGTATTCCGTCGCAAGATGATGGTGCCGGCCGCCGGACACAGTGGCGCCCGTGAGGGGAGTCGTCCGGGTGCAACGCCGCGTGTGAAAGGCTGAGTTGAGCGGGGCCTGACGGATCAGGGATGAGCCGCAGCCCGTCAGGCGACACCTTGATTCCTTGTGCGCCCCAAGATGTACTTGCCATGATCGAAGTGCCTGAACGCCGAGCCCCGGAGGTACCGCAGCCGATGCGCACAGCGACCGTGATCTTCCTGACCGATGAGACGATCCGGCCGGACCGGCTGGCGCGCGCGTTGGAAGAGCGCGGCTTCACCGGGCTCTATCTGCCCGAGCATTCTCATATTCCGGTGAACAGAAAGGCGTCGGCCCACATGGGGGATCCGCTGCCGCGCGAGTTCGGGCGCACACTCGACGCGTTTGTGGCGCTCGGGCAGGCAGCGGTCGTCACTGAGCGGCTGGCGCTCGGCACCGGCATCACGCTGGTCGCCCAGCACGACCCCATCAACCTCGCCAAACAGGTCGCCACGCTCGACTTCCTGTCCGGTGGCCGCTTCACGCTCGGCGTCGGCCTCGGCTGGATCGAGGAGGAGGCCGCCGACCACGGGGTGGAGTGGGCGACGCGGCGCGAGCTGGTGCGCGACCGGCTGGCGCTGATGCGGGCACTGTGGGCGGTGGAACCCACCGCGTACGAGGGCGCATTCGGATCGGTACGCGCCAGCCACGCCCACCCCAAGCCGGTGCGGGGAGCCCCGCGGACGCTGCTCGGAGGGGTGGCGAGTCCCAAACTCTTCTCCCACATCGCCCAGTACGCCGACGGTTGGCTGCCGAACGACGGGCGCGACGATCTGACGGAGGCGCTCCCCGCGCTGCAGCAGGCATGGCAGCGGGAGGGGCGGGAGAAGAAGCCCGAGGTGGTGCTGTACGGGGTACGGCCCTCCGCGGAGAAGCTCGCGCACTTCCGGGACCTGGGTGTGGAGGAGGTCGTGCTGCAACTGCCGTCCGCGGGCGAGGCCGAGGTGCTGCGCACCCTGGACGACTACGCGCAGTACCTCTGAGCGCGCTCGGTCGGAGCTGGTGGAGGGCACCTCCGTCCGAGGTGGGCAGCGGGACGACAGCGCAACGCTTTGTGACGTCGGCTCTGTCGGCGGACGCTCGTGAGCTGCGGTACGTCCTTGGGGGGCTGAGGGACCGCAGAGGCTGCTGAGGCAGCGCTGTCGCTGGTGGTGTGCGGCATCGTCCTGGCGGTACGCGCGGTACGCGCGGTACTTGGGACAGCCGCGAGGTCCCGCCCCCGGCCTCGGGCGGGACCTTTGTACATCGCCGTGTCGTCTTCCAGGCCGCTTTTCGGTCAGCGCGCTACACGGAAGTACCGGACGTCGAAAAGTTCGCCGGCGTTCTCGTCACCGTTGGGTGCGGTGCCCGACAACGAACAGCATGCGGGTGGAGAGGCGCGTCGTCCCGTCCGGGTGTTCCGGATATGCTTTCCGCAGCAACGGAGCGAACTCGGCGCGAAACGCCTCCCACTGTTCGTCGTCGAGCCTCGCCCGAATCGGACGCAGCGGTGCCGCTTCGAGGTCGTGCAGCAATGCGTCTTTCCCGTGCAGGCACCGCCAGTGCCGTGACTGCCACACCTCAGGCCGGAATCCTTGCTGTTCCAGAATGTCGTAGTACACGTCCGGCGGGCGCATGACCTCACCCAGTCGCAGCACGCAGTCCGATATCAGCTCACGCCAATGCGGGCGGTCCGCCACTTCTTCCATGACCGAGTGGATACCGTCGCCGGCGTCGTCCGGTGAGCACATTCCGAACCAGGCGCCGTCGGGGAGAGCGTGCAGCCACGAGGCCATGAGTTCGGGGTGCTCAGGCACCCAGTGGATGGCCGTGTGGCACAGCAGGACGTCGGTGTCCGCGCTGGGGTTCCATTCCCGGATGTCACCGATTTCGGCCTGGACGCCGTGCTCCCGCGCCTTTGCCACCATGGCGGGCGAACTGTCGATTCCGGTGACCTGGGCCTGCGGCCAACGCCGCGCGAGTGCCGCGGTGAGGTCGCCGGGGCCGCACCCCAGGTCCACCACCCGCCGCGGATTGCGAGCGCCGATCCGCGCGGAGAGGTCCTCAAAGGCTCTGGACTGTGCGTCCGAGTACTTCAGGTATTCCTCGGAGTTCCACACTGCTCTTCCTCCATATGCTGCGGATTGGTGGGATGCCGGCACCCGGGGCTGCACGATGCGGGCGGATTCTTCGGTCATCGCGTCCGGCCGGGCCGTAGCGGGGCCGTCCGCATGGGGTTGTGGAACGGGAGCTACGCGGCCGGGGCGCCATGGGTGCCGCGGCAGCAGCCGGGCGTCAAGGGGCCGCCGGGGACATCCGGGCGGCTCGCAGTGCGGAACGACGGACCTTGCCCGCGTCGTCGCGGAGGGGGACGTCGGAACGTTCGAAGGTGCGCGGAATCTTGTACGGCGCCAACCGGTCACGAAGGAACCGGTCGAGAGCGTCGTCCTCGACGGGCGCGTCGGTCTGCACGATCGCGTGCACCCGATTGCCCAGGTCCTCGTCCGGCAGCCCGATGACCGCGGCCGATCGCACGGACGGATGCGCCTCTAGCGCGGCCTCGACCTCCGCCGGGTAGACGTTGGCGCCACCGACCAGGATCATGTCGCTGCGCCGGTCGGCCAGGTACAAGTAGCCGTCGGCGTCGAACCGGCCCATGTCGCCGAGCGACTCCCAGCCGTCCCTCGCCCGCGGGGTGGCACCCACGTACTGGTACGTCCGTCTGCCGGCCGGGGGACGCATCCACACCTCGCCCACCTCGCCCGGCGGCAGTGGCCGGAAATCCTCATCGGTGATCAGGATCTCGCCGGAGACCAGGCGGCCGACGGACCCGGGGTGCCGCAGCCAGTCCTCGCCGTCGATGGCGGTCATCGCGATGGCCTCGGTGCCGGTGTAGTGCTCCAGCACCACATGCGGGGGGAGCCGGTCCAGCCAGCCGCGTTTGACGTGTTCCGGGCATGGGGCGCCCACGTGGAACAGTGTGCGAACGCTGGACAGGTCGGCGGCGGCGCGGATCTCGCCGGGCAACCGCAGGATCCGTCCCATCAGGGCGGGCACCAGGTAGACCCACGTGGCCCGGTACCGCTCGATGTGCCGGAGCACATCGGCGGCGTCGAAGCGCGGCATCACCACCACGTGCCCGGCGTTGACCAGCGCTACCAGGGAGAAGGTGAACGGCGCGTTGTGGTAGAGCGGGGCGGTCACCAAGAAGGTGCAGCCGGGGTCGATGCGCAGGGAGCCGGCCCGTGCCAGCACGGCCTCGGCCGTCCCGGCATCCTGGGACAGGATGATCTTGGGGCGACCGGTGCTGCCGCCGGAGGTCGGCGCCTTCCAGCACGGCGGGACAACGGGAGGCAGCGGCTCGTCCGACAGCGCGGGGTCCGGCTCGAACCCGGCCGGCAGGCTCGGCCTGCCGTCCGGACTGGGCAGCCCCACGACCACCGCCGGGTTCGCGACGTCGATGACTGCCGACAGCTCGGCCCCGGGCAGGCGTGCAGACACCGGCTGCGGGGTCGCTCCGAGCTTCCAAGCGGCCACGGTGGCGACGTAGAACTCGATCCCGTTCGGCAGCCCGATGGTGACCAAGTCGCCGACGCCCACTCCTTTCCGGGCCAGCGCACGGGCGTAACGGTTGCTCGCCCTGGCCAGGTCCGCGCGGCTGAGCGTGACACCGTCGCAGGTCACCGCCGGGGCATCGGGGGACTCCGCGGCCAGACGATCCAGTGCGGCGCCCACAGGGGTGGCTCCGCCGGCACCGTCGGGGACAGGTGCGGTGACGTCCATCCCTTCGATCGGGTCGCCAAGGGAGCCGGGGGCCGCTCGGTGCTGGCCCGGAGCGGGTTGGCGTTGGCGTGTCATCGAGTCCTGCCCTTTCCAGTTGCTGTGGTCATCGGGGGTTGGTTCGTGTTGTGGGTGGGGTGGGTCAGGTGGTGGCCTTCTCGGAGGCGGGGGTGGGGGTGGTGTCGGGTGTGTCGGTGGGGGCGGGGGTGTCGGTGTTGGTGTCGGTGGTGTGGCGGGGGGAGGGGTAGCGGTGGACGGACCAGGCCATCACCGCGATGGTCAGCAGGCCGGCGGCGCAGGCGAAGGCCAGGACGCCCAGGCCGCCGTAGAGGTTGACCGCGCCGCCGCCGACGGCCCCGGCCAGGGCGATGCCGGCGTACAGGCCGCTGGTGTTCAGCGCCAGCGCCTCGGTGGCCGCCTCGCCGCCCATGTGCAGGGCCCGCGCGTTCATCGGCGGGTTGTTGCCCCAGCCGGGCACGCCCCACAGCACCAGCACCGCGGCCACCAGCCACACCGGTGCCGCACCCCGGCCCAGGCCGCCGACCAGCAGCAGCACCAGGGCGGCGGCCACCACCCCGCCGAACATCACCAGCAGCGTGCGGTCCACCCCCCACCGGTCGGTCAGCCGGCCGCCCAGCACCGTGCCGGCCGCACCGGAGACACCCACCACCGCGATGAACATCCCCACCAGATGGCCGCCGGCCCCGGTCAGGTCATCGGTGACCGGAGCCATGTAGATGTAGGGCATCAGCCCCCCGCAGGCCGCCAGCAGCGTGCCCAGCACACACAGCAGCACCGGCGGCCGGCGCAGCAGCCGCAGCCGCTCGGCCACCCCCACCACCGGCGTCTGCGGAATCCCGGGCAGCGTCCACGCCGTCATCACCACCGCCAGCGAGGTGAACACCCCCACCGCCACGAAGGTGGCCGGCCACCCCGCCACCTGGCTCAGCCACGACCCGAACGGCACACCGACCACCAGCGACAGCGTCAGCCCCGCGGCCACCGTGCCGATCGCCCGGCCGGTCCGCTCCGGCGCCGCCAGCCGCCCCGCCACCGCGAACGCCGCCGGCGACAGCGTCGCCGCCACCAGCGCCGCCGCCACCCGCAGCCCCATCAGCACCGCGAACGAGGACGCCTGCGCCGTCACGAAATTGACCACCGCGAACGCCCCCAGCCCGCCCACGATCAGCGCCTTGCGCGGCACCCGCCGCGTCGCCACCGCCAGCACCGGACAGGCCACCGCATAAGTGATCGAGAACACCGTCACCAACTGACCCGCGGTCCCCTCACTCACCCCCAGATCACCAGAGACCGCCGGCAGCACCCCGGCAATGATGAAGTCATCCGTACCGATGACAAACGTCGTCAACAACAGACCGAAGAGCCAACCAGACCCAGCCCGAAGCGGCATCCGCTCACCTTGAGTTCCCACTGATACGCCCCACTTACCTCAACATCGCTGAATTGTCCGTCCGATTCTTCACCCGGACCTCAGAGTGAGTGTTCCGGCACTTCCTGCGGTATCGGCGGAAGCCGGTCCAGTGTGATTCCGAAGTGCTCCCGGTACGCCTGTCGTATCTCAGCGTCCCCGTTGAGCAGGAGCTTTTCGCGGTGTGCTTTCCCGGTGCGCGTCAGAAGATTTCCCCGTAGCGTGATCCGCCCGTTTTCCGACTGGCGTGTGCAGAAGAGGCTTTTCCTGAAAGGCGAGCTGGGTGAGTTCTCGTACCACCACAGCACGTGCAGGAAATCGTCGACGGTGCGGGGGTGCTGCTCGATCCGCAGCACCGGGGCTCCGTCCCGCAGCAGATCGAGGTCGCCGTCAGGGCCGGGGACGAAGGCGAAGGTGCCGTTCGGGTCAGGCTGTGGGGCGCGGCTGTCCAGCTGGAGTGGGTAGCGGGCGCCGTCCCGGCCGAAGCCGACGTCGACCAGCCACGGTTGCGGGGTGTCCACCCGGATCACCGTGTGCCCGAGGGGGAAGCTCGGGCGGTCACCGCGGAAGACCCGGCTGCCCAGCAGGGTGACCCGGTATCCGAGCGCCCGCAGCAGCGCAGGGAACACCGACCCGTTGAGCTCACGGCAGGTACCGCCCCGGCCGCGGCGGACGACCTTCTCCAGCGCGTGCTCGCCCAGTCGGATGGGTCTGCCCAGGTGGAAGTCGATGTTTTCGAACGGGACCGCCATCAGATGGCGTTCCTGCAATTCCCGGAGAAATTCCGCGTCGGGGGCACGTGCCGATACGCCGAGACGATGCAGATAGTCCTGGATCAGCTGGCCTTCCATCGTCATGTCCTCCTCGCGCTGGTACAGGTGTCCGGCCGGACTCCGCTCGGTCGAGTGCGGCCCCGGTGCAGCCCTGGCGTCCGCCGGTGAATTGATGTGCCCGTTCGCGTCAGGCTGGACAGCCGCATCACTTGGCGCCGGCGACGACTCGCTCAAAACAGGGGCGGACCTCGGGCTGCCCATTTGCCATGAGCTCCGCGATACCGGCGTACATGCTGTCGCCGGCGCGGTCCTGGTCGCCCTGCGTGGTGGCATGCGGCAGTCTCATCTGGTAGCGCTGGAGCTCCGTGACGAACGGCCGCCGCAGCGCTTCGTAGGACTCCAACGGCGCGGCCAGCTCGCCCTCCGCCGCCCTGATCAGCCGGTCCGCCAGTACCAGTGCGTCCTGGATCGCCATGTTCAGCCCTTGGGCCCCGATCGCATGCATGCCGTGGGCGCTGTCACCCAGCAGCCCCAGGCCGCCACGCGACCACACCTTCGGCTGCACCACATGGTGGTAAGCCACCGTTATTTGGTCCCAGTCGGTCAGGTTGCCGATCCACTCGTGCAAATCCGGACGGAAAGCCAGCACCCGCGCGCGTAGCTCCGCCACTCCTGCCGACCGGACGTGTTCGAAGTCTTCGGGGTCGGCGGCCCATTGCACGGCCAGCTGCTCATTGGCCAGCGGCATCACGCCCAGCCAGGAGCCGTCCGGGGCGTGGTGCACGTCGACGCGCGCGGGCCATGCGGACGGCTGCGGATGGATGAAGAACACCGCGGGCCGGTCGAAGTCGAATACGTCGGCCTCGATGCCGGCCGCCGTGCGCATGGGTGAGAACTTGCCGTCACTGCAGATCAGGTAGCGGCACGTCAGCGTCTTCTCCCGGTGGGCGTCGGCCAGGTCGAGGCGGTATTCACCGTCGGCGTCGGTCAGTTTCCGCACCGATGTGCCGGGCAGGACGGCAGCGGTCGCCTCGCGTTCGAGTGCGTCGTGCAGTACACCGGTCAGCGTCGGCAGCGGGACGCTCATGATGTAGGGATGACGGCGCCAGATGTACGAGGCGTAATCCATCGCGCGCTGTTCTCCGGTGGCGGTGAATTCGACCACGTCCCGCACCGGCTGCCCGACCCGGGCCAGTTCGTCCAGGAAGCCCAGCTCCTCGAAGAGTTCCAGGCTCGGCGGAGACAGGAACGGGGCGATTTTCGCCATCCGCGGATCACGGATCGCGTTCTTGTCGACCACCGTCACCCGCCATCCGCGCCGGGCGAGCAGCAGAGCCAACAGCAGTCCGGCCGGACCGCCGCCGACTATGCCGCAGTCCGCATGACCGTCGTTCTCGTGCACCGTGCTCTCCTCTGTCCTATACCTTCGCGTCGACCGGGTGTGCCGCACGGTTCACCGTGGTCAGCTCGCCACGGTGGAAGACTTGCGGCAGGTGGTCCGCCGGGCCCGGCTCCGCGCGGGCCACCAGGCCGATCACCAGGACGTGGTCGCCGACCGGCACGGTCTTTTCCACCACGCACTCAAGGACCCCCAGCGCCCCGACGGGAAACGGGACACCGTTGGACCCTTTCGCCCGGCCCATCGCCGACACCGCTGCCTCGCCGACCGGGCGGTCGGCCGAGGCGAACTGCCACGTGAGATCGGCCTGACCGGCGCTGAGAAAACTCACCGAGAAGTCCGCCCCCGGTACGAGGCGTTCGGTGATCCTGGCGTGCCGGTGCACCGAGACCAGCAAGGCCGGCGGGGACAGCGACACACTGACCACGGAGTTGATGGTCAGCCCCACCGCACCGTCGCCCTCGCCCGTCGTGAGCAGTGCGACGCCGGTGGGAAACCGACGCATGCAGGCGCGCAGGTCCTCGGCGGCGACCGTCCGGGGCCCACTCTCGCTACCGGTCACCGGAAACTCACCTCTCGGTTCCCCTTCTCCGGCCCGGCGATCAGAGTTCGCGGTTCGACGAACGCCGGGTCGCCGATGACGGCGGCTGTCGGGACGAACGTTCCCAGGCGCATATCAGCTCGGTGCCAGAAGCGCCGGCCCAGCACTGAACTCCGCGTCGAAACCGAGGGTCGGGTGGACCAATTCCGCCACTCGACGCGCGACCTTTCCCGGGTCGGCGGCCTGGAACACGTTCCGGCCCATCGCCACGCCCGCGGTCCCGCCGTCCAGCATGTGCGAGACCTGGGAGAGGATTCCGGAGAGATCCCGCTCGACGGGACCCCCTGCGGTGATCACGGGAATGGCGCTCTGCCGCACCACGTCCTTCATCTCCGCGGCGTTGTGCGCCCAGGGGAGTTTGACGATGTCCGCGCCGAGATCCGTGGCGAGGGAGGCGGCATGCGCCAACAGGACGGGGTCACGCGGATCGGTGATGCGCGGACCGCGCGGATACATCATGGCCAGAAGCGGGACGCGCCAGGTGGCGCAGGCGTCGGCCACCGCACTCAGGTCCGCGATCTGTGTGCTCTCGTCGTCCGAGCCCAGGTTCACGTGGACGCTCACCGCGTCAGCGGCCAGCCGTACGGCCGTCTCCACGCTGGCGACCAGATACTTCGCGTCGGGGTCCGGCGCGTGCATGGTGCTGGCGCTCAGGTGGACGATGAGTCCGATGTCGGCGAAGCGGCGGGGGTCCACGAACGGCACTCGCCCTTTGTGCAGCACCACCGCGTCGACGCCGTTGTCGGCAAGCGTACCGATGAGCGGGTCCAATTGGTCCCCGGGAAGAATCGGACCGTCGGCCACCGAGTGGTCCAGCGGAACAATGAAAAGCCGGTCGTCGCCGAAACGATGGAGCCGGCACATACGCATGAGAGCGGCAGTGGTGCGGTGGTTGCCCATCTCTTCGCATCCTTCCTGTGTTTCGGT
Organism: Streptomyces paromomycinus; assembly: GCF_003865155.1. Lineage (NCBI taxonomy): Bacteria > Bacillati > Actinomycetota > Actinomycetes > Kitasatosporales > Streptomycetaceae > Streptomyces > Streptomyces paromomycinus. The sequence continues at coordinate 6,717,099 of NZ_BHZD01000001.1, forward strand.
TCTGTTCTGCGAGTCTCGCTGATTCACCTCGCCGGGAACCATCCCGCGTTTACGTGATTCTCGGAGGTCCGGCGTGCACGGCCGCCCGAAGCCGTCCAGCCGCCCTGGGCCGCAGGCGGGGCAATTCCCCGATCGGTTGCGCAGCCGCCCGGCTCGATGAGCTTCGGGCGGCTGCGGAACTCAGCGGCGCACCACGTCATGGAATTGCGGAAGCCCATCAGCACCCGGTGCGAGGGACACGCCCCAGCCGGGAATCCAGCCGTACCAATTCCGCCGGACGGCAACGGCCGGCCGGTGCCGGAGCGAGCCGGCCGCAACTGGGGGGCTTTTCGCACATCCATGTCGTCCAGGGTTCAGATTCCCGCTCCCCGGCCCGCGAGCGGCGGCACGCGGTGGGGAGCCGTTCGGGTCATGACGTCCCGTGCCTCGGGGGGGCTCAGCTCACCGCTCTATGCAGAACTCGTCGATGGGGTATCCGACGTGCCGGTCTTCGGTAGGCAGGTAGCCGAGCACCTTGTCACCCGGCTTGAGCTCGGTGCTGTTCAGGACGACGCCCTCGGGGCCGAGGACCCTGACGTGCCAGTCGTCCTGGAGGATGAGGTTGACCTCGACCCCGGAGGCACTCTTCGCGGTCACGGAGATCAGCGGGCGCGACTCGATCTTGACCCGGCCCACGGTGACGAGGCGGGTCTGCCCCCTGACATCGACGGCCAGGACCTTGCTGCCCGCCTTCAGCTCACTGAGGTAGTTGGTGCGGGCGTCCTTCGAGAGCGTGTAGGAGTGGATCGCTCCGGCGTTCACACGGAACGGGCGGGTCGGCATGTAGGGCAGCGGGTGGGTCTCACTGACGCACAGGATCATGCCCTTCGAGTGCGAGCCCACGAGAATGCCCTCGTCCTCGCTGAAGTGGGTGCAGGTGTCGACGCAGGCCCGCTCGCCCATGCCGACATGCTCGGTGCGTACGACCTCCAGCTCGACCAGGTCGAGCTCCGGCGGCCGTTCGGTGGCGGCGGCCCGGAGTTCGGTGATGTCACCGACCTTGCCCGGTGCGAGCAGCACGCCGTCCGAGCCGTGTTCGAGAACGCCGAAGATGATCTCGGCCTCCGCCACGTCCCTGGCCTCGGTGATGATGCTGCCGGTGGCCGCCGCGGCGGCCGCGATCACGATCTCCAGCGGGATCTTCGTCGGGTCGCGGAACTGGAGCAGGCTGGTGCTCCGGGAGCTCGCGGCCTTGCACGCCTGCTCCAGGGTGGGCGCGTCCACGATCTCGACGAACTCGCCGAACTCGGTGTCGGGGTGGTCGAGCGCATAGGTCTCGACCGCGCCGTGCACCCGCGGGTCGACGATCACGACGTCCACCGCGGCGATCTCCTCGGGCCCCGGCCGCCCGACGGGGAAGAGGACCTTCTTGACGGTGGGCGGCAGGTCGGCCAGATCCGCCGGGTCGGCCGCGAGGACGGCTTCCACCCGCTGGTGGATCGCCTCCTGGAGGATGGCGGCCTTCGCGTCGCCCGCCGTCCGGATGTCCAGCCAACTGATCTTGCTCATGCAGATGTCTCCAGGTCCGTCTGTGTGTGCGGAGTTCTTCGGCCACTTGGGGTCAGGGGGTGCCGCGGACATGTCTTCTGGGAGGTGTCCACGCGCCCGGAGCACCGTCAGGCGCTCATCAGTTCCAGGTCGTTCTCGTCAAGGTCGAGCAGGAATTCCTCGTAGAGCGCCGCCACGGCTTCGTCCACGCGGGCCCGGGGCACCAGGAAAGTGGTCCTGGCCTGGGTCGCGGAGACGCAATGGGCGTCGATCCGGCGGTTCTTCAGGGCGGTCAGCGCGCCGATCGTCGTAGCCGGCCTGCTCAGCAGTCCGACGCCGACGAGCGACACCTTGGCGAGCGAGCGTCTCGTCTCCACGGAGCCGCCTTCGGCGCGCACCACACCCGCCATTTCGGCGAGGGCTTCCTCAAGAGCTGCCTCGGGAAGGCAGAAAGCCATGTGCAGGTCGTCGGAAGGCGCCGACCGCCAGGTGACGGAGTCGACGGCGATCTGCATGCGCGCCACGGTGTCGAGTGCCGCGAAACCGGCGCCTCCGTTGACGACGACCTGGGTGACGGCCCGGTCGTGCGTCACGGCGACCACGCCGGCCCGTCCTTCGATCCCGCCCGCTCCCGGCACGTCTGTGCTCCTTCCCACGATGGTGGTCTGCCTGGTCCAATCGGCCGCATTGCGTACCACGACGTCGACGCCGTGTGCGGCGGCGAGTTCCACAGCCCTGGCATGCATGACCCCGGCGCCCGAGAACGCCATCTCGGACATGGTTTCGGCGTCGACCCAGGGCAGGAGCAGTGCTCCGGGAATCACTCGCGGGTCCGCCCGGTGCACGCCGTCCACGTCCGTATAGATCTCGCAGACCCGTGTTCCGAGTCCGACGGCCAGTGCGACAGCCGAGATGTCCGAGCCGCCCCGGCCCAGGGTCATGGTCGCCCCTTCGGGATTCTGTGCCTGGAAGCCCGCGACTACTGCGACCCGGCCCATTTCGAGCCTGCTGTTCAGCGGTTCCGGATCCACTTCCGACACGAATCCCGCACCATGGCGGCCGACCGCACGCAATCCGGCCTGCGCACCGGAGAGCGATTCTGCGGGAACCCCTAGGTTCCGCAGCGCGATGGCGAACAGAGCAGCCGACTCCGCTTCACCGGTCGCGAGTAGTTTGTCCATTTCCAGGGAGTCGGGAACACGCCCCAGACCCGCTGCGGACCTCACCAGCTCGTCTGTCTTCCGTCCGCGTGCCGACACCACGACAACGAGCGACTTCCCCTGGCCGTGTGCCTGTGCCACCTGTTCCGCGGCGGAGGCGACTTGCTGGTCGGTGGCCAGCGAGCTTCCTCCGTACTTCCGAATGGCGATATCCATTCTGCTCCGTCCGAGGTGTGCGAGCGCGTCCGGCGCCCGTTTCCCGCGCCATCGGAGGTTAGGGGAGGTGGTGTCTCGCGCGGATCACGCAAATGTGCGATGTCGGCGAGAGCGGGCTCGACAGGCACGAGGTCCCCACGTGGAGCCGGGGTGTCCGGCGGCCCGCGGGGCGATCCGGCGGAGCGCCGCTTGCACGGGGCAGGCCGGCCCACGGCTGCTGCCGGAGACTCCCGCCGCCGATCTGGGGGCGGCACCCGTCCGGCCCGAGGAAGCGGGCACCGCCTGCGGCTTCGCGCGGCTTCACGCAGGGCGAGCCGGAAAGCAGTCGACCGAACGGGCTTGACCTTGACGCAGTGTCAAGGTCGTAGCGTGACAACCGACTCTGCACACGCGGGACACGCGAAGGATCAGTGAAGACGTGGGAACTCAAGGTGAGCGGATGCCGCTTCGGGCTGGGTCTGGTTGGCTCTTCGGTCTGTTGTTGACGACGTTTGTCATCGGTACGGATGACTTCATCATTGCCGGGGTGCTGCCGGCGGTCTCCGGTGAGCTGGGGGTGAGTGAGGGGACCGCGGGTCAGTTGGTGACGGTGTTCTCGATCACTTATGCGGTGGCCTGTCCGGTGCTGGCGGTGGCGACGCGGCGGGTGCCGCGCAAGGCGCTGATCGTGGGCGGGCTGGGGGCGTTCGCGGTGGTCAATTTCGTGACGGCGCTGGCGTCCTCGTTCGCGGTGCTGATGGGGCTGCGGGTGGCGGCGGCGTTGGTGGCGGCGACGCTGTCGCCGGCGGCGTTCGCGGTGGCGGGGCGGCTGGCGGCGCCGGAGCGGACCGGCCGGGCGATCGGCACGGTGGCCGCGGGGCTGACGCTGTCGCTGGTGGTCGGTGTGCCGTTCGGGTCGTGGCTGAGCCAGGTGGCGGGGTGGCCGGCCACCTTCGTGGCGGTGGGGGTGTTCACCTCGCTGGCGGTGGTGATGACGGCGTGGACGCTGCCCGGGATTCCGCAGACGCCGGTGGTGGGGGTGGCCGAGCGGCTGCGGCTGCTGCGCCGGCCGCCGGTGCTGCTGTGTGTGCTGGGCACGCTGCTGGCGGCCTGCGGGGGGCTGATGCCCTACATCTACATGGCTCCGGTCACCGATGACCTGACCGGGGCCGGGGGCCATCTGGTGGGGATGTTCATCGCGGTGGTGGGGGTCTCCGGTGCGGCCGGCACGGTGCTGGGCGGCCGGCTGACCGACCGGTGGGGGGTGGACCGCACGCTGCTGGTGATGTTCGGCGGGGTGGTGGCCGCCGCCCTGGTGCTGCTGCTGGTCGGCGGCCTGGGCCGGGGTGCGGCACCGGTGTGGCTGGTGGCCGCGGTGCTGGTGCTGTGGGGCGTGCCCGGCTGGGGCAACAACCCGCCGATGAACGCGCGGGCCCTGCACATGGGCGGCGAGGCGGCCACCGAGGCGCTGGCGCTGAACACCAGCGGCCTGTACGCCGGCATCGCCCTGGCCGGGGCCGTCGGCGGCGGCGCGGTCAACCTCTACGGCGGCCTGGGCGTCCTGGCCTTCGCCTGCGCCGCCGGCCTGCTGACCATCGCGGTGATGGCCTGGTCCGTCCACCGCTACCCCTCCCCCCGCCACACCACCGACACCAACACCGACACCCCCGCCCCCACCGACACCACCACCCCCACCAACACCGGCACCGGCACCACCGACACCCCCGAGAAAGCCACCACCTGAACCACCCCACCCACAACACGAACAGACCCGTAGCAGAGTCCTGTTCACCCTGATACAGCCCGCCCGGAGCCCGCGGCCGGCGCGTCCACTGGATGTGCCGGTGGGGTTCGCATAAAGCCCGGAGTGTCCCAACTTCCCTGAGCATGGGAAAGGTTCGCGTCATGACGTGTACGTGATTCAGCCGACGTACCCGACAAGTGTGTAGGGCGACGAGCCTGAAATGCCCTGCTGGACAGGCGCGTTCGCCGCTCGCGGAGCCGGGACGGTGGAGGTTCACCGACGGGGTGGGTATCATCACGGCCATGGAAAAGGGGGCACAGTGAGGATTGGGGAACTTGCCGACGCGGCTGGAGTTTCAACGCGGGCGCTCCGCTACTACGAACAGCGCGGTCTGCTCCAATCCCGTCGCCAGGACAACGGATATCGGACGTACGACGATTCTGCCGTCACGCGGGTCCACAACATCCGCGCGCTCCTCGACGCAGGGCTCAACGCCGACGACATTCGTGAACTCAACACGTGTCTCGACGAGCAGCCCCTCGACCATGTTCCCGTCTGCCAGGAAGCCTACAGCCTCTACGAGCAGCGACTCCGGGCTGTCCGGGCCAAGTTGGCGGCGCTTGCCGAGGTGGAGAGCAAGCTGCAGGCGAAGGTCGCCGAATTCCGGAACGACCCGCACTATTCCCGGCGTTCTGCCTGAGGTCGCCGCTTACGCCTCGACGATGGGTCAGGTGCCGCGGCAACGGTGTGCCGGCCGGGTGAGCGTGCGTGTCCGCCGGCCGGGGGCGCGTGCCTGGGCGTGGCTGTAGATGCGGGCCGCGGGAAACCGGGCGGTTGATTGCGTACTTCCTTGTGCGCCACGGAGCAAGACGGACCGTATGTCCTTTCGGGAGTGTCGCCGTCGCAGTCAAGACGGGTGCCCCACCTGAACACCTGGTCATCCACCGTTAACGGTGTATTCACCTGTATGTTTCTCGTGCCATTGCGGCTTGCGTCTCGCCCATTGGACATGTTCCGACAAGGTCCGTCCTCCGTGTTGTGAGTTCTGTACGGTATTGGCTCGGTTGTCGCGGCTGATGGGCGCAGCTGAATGGTGGATAGTGAACCCGGCGCCGCGTGTGATGGTGCTCACGGGAATTTTGTCAAACGTGGCAGACGGTGACGCCTCTTCCGGAGGGTGGCCACATGGCCTGCTGTGACTAACCTTCCCGAATTTATTCGATCACCGTGGGTAAGTCCCGCGCTCGCCGGGGTCGGTTGCCGTGCGTAATGTGGTTGACATAGGCACGCATCTTCGGCAGCATCTTCGCCGTGATTGCTCAATGAAGTTCCCGGCGCGAGTCGCTGGAACCGAGGGCGCGCTAACGGGGTACAGGGGGTCACTTTGCGCGGCGGAAACAGCGTGGCGCTGCATCGCTTTGTGCGACGGTTTGCGCAGCTAAGTGCTCTTGGTCGAGGCTGTAGTGGTGCGCCTTCCTGTCGCAGGTTTACCAATGTTCTTAGAAAAATTGGGTTGAGCCTTTCCATGTGTCGTTCGTACAGGTTCTGCTCCGGACGCCGAGGCGACGCCATGCCGACCTGATGTTCCGCCCCGCCGGCCGGGCTCACGCCGGATTCGGTCGTCGGAACCCGGAACTCTCAAGTGGGCCCGCCGACCGGGCGATCCGCCCTTCGTGGTGATCGACACGTAATCCGTACGCGCGGCCGCAGGTGCCCAGACGTCCGCAGCGCGGCCGACGGCGACAGAAGGGCAGCGCATCGCCAGCTCATCTCCGCCCCCCGAACGTGGCCGCCACCCGTCCTCGCCTCGGGCATCTCGTCCGCCGAAACCTCAACCAGAAACCGACTTGACGCCTCTCGCCGGTGACAGCCGGGCGGGTGGCTCGTACCCGGTTGTCGCCGTGACCTGACCGGGGCCCCTGGAGAACGGTGCAAGGCTCAGCCTGGTGAGCATCCCCGCACGTCAGAGCTGTGCGGCGAGGTCGCTGGGGAGCTTTTTCCTGCCGGTGTCGAGCCCCGCGGACTGCGCGGGTGGGAGTGCGCCGGCCCCGCAAGTGGATACACCCAACGGGAGGAATGCTGTCGTGAGTGCTGCTGGAACGGATGGCGAGCACATTGAGGGCGAACCGATGGAGAGCGCCCTGGCGGGCAGAACGAGAAACTCCCACCCGGTGAGCGACAGCATGAGGATGTGTCCCACGTTCGACGCCTCCCTCGGCGAACTCTTTGCCGAACAAGCCGCTCGCAAGCCTCATATCACCGCCGTGGTCGACGAGAGCTCGGGCACTTTCCTGTCCTACGCCGAAGTCGACCGGATGTCCGACGGCATCGCCCGTGCCCTCCGTGCCCAGCGGGCGACAGCGGGCGAGCGGGTCTGCCTGGCGAAGGAATCCAGGATGGGCAAGTTACTGGTCCTGCTCGGCATCCTCAAAGCGGGCATCAGCGTCCCCGCGCGCTATGCCGCCATCATCCTGTGGATCGGCGAACTGGTGGCGGGCGGGCGCTCCAGAACCTTGCTGTTGAACAGAGGCGTTGTCCTGGAGTCGTCCGAATGCACACCGGCATGCCCGGTATGGGGGCAGCGCGGACGTGAGGCGGACCGGCGCTCGCCGCGCCAGGACGCGCTGCGGGCCGCCCGGCACCTGCATGTCGTCGACTCGGCCGGCCGCTGCCAGCACATCGAACTCGTCGCCCCCGCCACGGCCGTCAGCCTCACCATCCGCCCGCAGCGCCCGGAGACCAGGCATCCGGCCGTCCTCATGGACCTGGGGCAGGCGGCCGGCCCGGTCCCGGGGTCTCTTCCCCGGAGCCAGGGCCCCACGTGCACCACACACGCTCCGTCGGCCCGGGTGCCGAACCCGCGCCGCGTCCCCGTACCGACACCCTCCTCGGACCGGACCGGTGTTCAGCCGCAAGGCCGGGCGCCCGTGCCGTCCCACGTTTCCGTGCCGACGAGGGTGTGTGCGTTGACGCGGGCCGAGTTGGCCGTGGCAAGACTGGTCGCGGAGGGAAAGACCAACAAGGAGATAGCGGACCTCCTGGTGCTGTCGGTGCACACCGTGGGGACCCATGTCCGCAGCAGCTTCGCCAAGCTCAACGTGACCAACCGCGTGGCCCTGGCCCGGGAGATCATTTTCTATGACTGGGCCAAGTGACTCGCGCGACCACGCGTGACGCCTCAGCGCCGGGCCGCCTCGCTCCTGCCCCCGGCGAGAGCGGGGCGGCCCACTGCTCATCTGGTGTTGCCGGCCCGGGGCGGTCGCGTGCGGAGAACGTGGAGCAGGCCGGTCAACTTCTCCGGAACGCGCCGTCCAGGGTGGAGCGAGTGGGGTCCGACGGTGGAATCGGACAGAAGGCCACCTGCCGTTCCGCTCGGTTGTTCGAGTCCGTTGGCCGGCGGCTCCACATGGTCGGCAGCTCAGCAACGCCGTGACCTGATGCCGATTCGAACGCCCCGCTGGCCGGTTGCGCCCGATGTGGTCCCGGGGTGGCGGCCATAGCGTGAGCCCGCCTCTTCTCCGTACGCCGACGAGAAAGGAAGAGACGCCATGGCCGTCATCAACCTTATGATCCTCGAAGGGGACGAGCAGGAGCCCGAGGGCTGGACGAAGATCAGCAAGGATCTGAACGCCGGCTCCGGTGGCCAGTACCTGTACTTCGCCTTCGAGACGGACAGCAAGCTCTCCGCGCCCAACGCCGCGTTCGGCCCCATCACCGACATCATCTTCCTGTCCAAGGGCGACGAGCCCCCGCACGGCTACCGCAAGCTCAACAAGGACCTGAACGCCGGCGCGGGCGGCGAGTACATCTACGCCGCGTACACGCGCAGCGGCGAGCAGGGTTCGCCGATCAACTCGCTGGACGTCGCGCTCACCGACAACCGTGACTACCAGCCCCCGAAGCCCTGGGAGCGCTACGACAAGGACCTGAACGCGGGCGCGGGCGGGAAGTACGTGTACCTGCTGCACATCTGATCCGGCCGGTTCCGGGCGGGACGGCGGTTGCCGTCCCGCCTTTCGCGTGGGGCGGCGTGGTCCGGGGCCTACGCTTCGCCGCCGGCCGCCCCCGCGCGGCACAGCAAGGCGGCGTGCAGGTCGAGGCGGTGAGGGAGGCGGGTGAGGTCGCGGCCGGTGAGGTGTTCTATGCGCTGGATGCGGTAGCGGACGGTGTTGACGTGGAGGTGGAGCGCGGCGGCGGTGCGGGACCACGAGGCGTCGTGGCGGAGGAAGACCTCCAGGGTGTGCAGCAGGGTGCCGGTCCTGTCGTGCTCGGGGAGGAGCGGGCGCAGGGCGCGGGCACTGAAGACGGCGCGGACGTCGGCGGGTACGGCGGACAGCAGCCGTTCGAGGGTGGCGGGGGCGGAGCTGCCCCCGGGGGCGGGCGGGGTGGTGTGCGGCATGGGGCGTGCTCCTCGTACCGTCCGGGCGCCGGGCGCGGCCCGGACCTTGCCGTGCGCACTCGCCAGGTGAGAGCGCGGAAAAGCATCGTAAATGCCAGCGGGATGGGTGTGTAGTTGCGCTGATGCGGGGTGAGGGGGCGGGCGGTGGAGACGGGTGTGCGGGCGTGTGTCGTGTGCGTGGCTGCGGGTGGTGGAGGGGCTCGCTTGTTTCACTCGGGGCATGGATCTGCATGCGGTGCGGGAGGTCTTGGGGGTCGGGACGGCCGGGGAGGCCGGGGAGATACGGGGTGCGAGGGGACGTTCGGAGTGGCGGGCGGGTGATGCCTGGCTGGGCGGCGGTACGTATCTCTTCTCCGAGCCTCAACCGGGGGTGCGGCGGCTGCTGGATCTGAGCCGGGCGGGCTGGGAACCGTTCCGGTGGCTGCCGGACGGTGCGTTGGAGATCGCGGCGACGTGCACGGTTGCTGAGGTGTCCCGGTTCGGGAGTAGTGGTGGTGGGGGTGGTGGCGGCCGTAGTAGTAGCGGCATCGGCGGGTTGCCGGTGGGGGTGCTCTTCGAGCAGTGTTGCCGTGCTTTCCTGGCCTCGTTCAAGATTTGGAACACGGCCACCGTCGGCGGGAACCTGTGCCTTGCGCTGCCCGCCGCGCCGATGGTCGCTCTGACGGCGGCGCTGGACGGTACCTGCCTGCTGCTGGCTGTGGACGGTACGGAGCGGCGACTGCCGGTGACAGACCTCGTCACCGGCGCCGGGCGCAACGCGCTGGCGGAGGGCGAGTTGCTGCGTTCGGTCACGTTGCCGGCTCGCGCGCTGGAGCGTCGTACGGCGTTCCGGCAGACGTCGCTGTACGGGCTCGGGCGCTCCGCCGCGCTGCTGATCGGGACGCGGGACCCGGTGGACGGGGCGTTCACCCTGACGATCACCGCCGCCACCGTACGGCCGGTGCGGCTGCGGTTCCCGGAGCCGCCGTCCGCACCCGAGCTGCGGGCGGCGGTCGGGCGGGCCGTACCGGACGACGGGTGGTTCGACGACGTGCACGGACTGCCCGAGTGGCGGCGGCACATGACGTATCGGATGGGGGAGGAGATTCGGGAGGAGCTGGGGCGGGAGGAGCTGGGGCGAGAGGGGTGGGGGCGGTCGGGGGTGTCATTGGGGCAGGGGGCGCCTTCGCGGGCATGGGGCCGGTCGGCCGTCCCGCTTCCGTCCGCGTCCGTACGTCCGCGTTCCCGCGCTTCCTTTCGTGCCGAGGTCGACGGCACTTCCACAAGCACCGCACCTCGCCCCGGCCAGTGCTTGCGCACGTACTTGCGGGAGCGTGGCAGCTTCGGGGTCAAGAAGGGATGTGACGCCGGAGATTGCGGGGCATGCACGGTGCACGTGGACGGTGAGCCCGTGCACAGTTGCGTGTATCCGGCCGTACGTGTTGACGGCCGGTCGGTCACCACCGTCGAAGGACTGGCCGACGCGGGGCCGGACGGTGAGGCGAGCGGCCGCCTGCATCCCGTACAGCGGAAGTTCCTGGAGGCGCAGGGATTCCAGTGCGGGTTCTGTACCGCCGGGTTCGTGATGACGGCTGCCGCGCTCGACGAGGAACTGCTCGCCGATCTGCCGCGCGCCTTCAAGGGGAACCTGTGCCGCTGTACCGGTTACCGGGCCATCGAGGACGCCGTACGGGGCGTCCGGCACATCGAGGAACCGACGGCGGACGATGCCGTCGGCCGCAACGCTCCCGCACCCGGTGGCCGGGAAGTGGTCACCGGCACGGCCCGCTACACCTTCGACCTCGACCTCGACGGCGGCACCGGCGCGCTGTCCGGCCTCCTGCACATGAAGCTGCTGCGCTCGCCGCACGCCCACGCCCGGATCACCGCCGTCGACACCCGGGCCGCGCTGCGGGTGCCGGGCGTGCACGCGGTCTTCACCCACCACGACGCCCCTGACCGACGCTTCTCCACCGCTCAGCACGAACATCCCGAGGACGATCCGCACGACACCCGGCTGCTGGACGACACCGTCCGCCATGTGGGGCAGCGGGTTGCCGCGGTGGTCGCGGACAGTGAGGCGGCGGCGGAGGAGGGCTGCCGCCGTGTCGAGGTGACGTACGAGGTACTGCCCGCGGTCCTCACCCCGGAGGAGGCGTTGCTGCCGGGCGCCCCCGTGGTGCACGCGAGGGAAGCGGCGGAGCTGTCCGAGGCCGGGCTGTCCGGGGCCAATGTGGCGGGTGAGGTGCATGGGGAGATCGGCGACGTGGAACGCGGGTTCGCCGCGGCCGACGCGGTGTACGAGGAGACCTTCCGCACGCCGCGGGCGCAGCACGCGAGTCTGGAGACGCATGGCGCGGTCGCCTATTTCGAAGGCAGTGTCCCGGACGGCCCGGACGCCCCGGGCCCCCGACGCCTGGTCGTCCGTACCAGTACGCAGGCGCCGTACCTCGTGCGCCGCTCCCTCTGCTCGCTGCTGGACCTGCCGCCCGAGGCGGTACGGGTCGTCGCGGGGCGGGTCGGCGGTGCTTTCGGCGGGAAGCAGGAGATGCTCGTCGAGGACGTCGTGGCGCTGGCGGCGTTGCGGACCGGGCGGCCGGTCAAGCTGGAGTTCACCCGGGCCGAGCAGTTCCACGGCGCGACGACGCGGCACCCGTTCACCGTACGGGTCAAGGCCGGCGCGCGCCGGGACGGGACCCTGACCGCGCTCCAGCTGCACGTGGTGTCCGACACCGGCGCGTACGGCAACCACGCCCGGACCGTCCTGTCGCACGGGTGCGTCGACGCCCTGGCCCTCTACCGCTGCCCGAACAAGAAGGCGGACGGTTTCGCCGTCCACACCCACACCGTCCCCGCCGGCGCCTTCCGCGGGTACGGGCTCGGGCAGGTCGTCTTCGCGCTGGAGAGCGCGCTCGACGAGCTGGCGCGGCGGTTGGGCGTCGACCCGCTGCTGTTGCGGGAGCGCAACGTGGTGCGGCCCGGCGACGCGCTGGAGACGGTGGTGGGCGGGGTGACCGATCTGCGCATCGGGAGTTACGGGCTGGATGCGTGTCTGCGGAAGCTGCGGGAGGTTTCCGCGTCGACAGGGGTGGATGTGGCGTGTGGGCCGGCCGGGTCGGACGGTCCGGAGGCGCCACCTGGATGGCTGGTGGGCGACGGCAGTGCCGTCTCGATGATCGCCGCCGCCGGGCCGGGCGGGCACTTCGCCGACGCCCGGGTCACGCTCACCGAGGACGGCACGTACGAACTGGCCGTCGGATCGATCGAATCCGGCAACGGGACCACCACCGCACTGCGCCAGATCGCCGCCGCCGAACTCGGCATCACGAGTGCGCGGATCGTCGTACGGCAGGCGGACACCGACGTGGTCGGGCACGACACCGGCGCCTTCGGCTCGGCCGGGACCGTGGTCGCAGGAGAGGCGGTGCTGCGCGCGGCGCGCTCCTTGGCGCGGCTGGTACGGGTCCGGGCCGCGCGCGGGGACGGTGACGGACCGCTGACCGGGTACGGCCGCTCCGCCGGGACGCCGCGTACGGTCGCCTTCAACGCGCACTGGTTCCGCGTCGCGGTCGACCCGGACAGCGGGGAGATCCGCATCCTGCGCAGCGTGCACGTGGCGGACGCGGGCACCGTGATCAACCCCATGCAGTGCCGGGGACAGGTCGAGGGCGGGGTGGCCCAGGCGCTGGGGGTGGCGCTCTTCGAGGACGTACGGCTGGACGGGCGCGGGGCGGTGTGCACGGCGGCGTTCCGCGAGTACCGGCTGCCGGCCTTCGCGGACGTGCCCCGGACCGAGGTGTATTTCACACCGACGTCCGACGCGATCGGCCCGGCGGGCGCGAAGTCGATGAGCGAGAGCCCCTTCAATCCGGTCGCGCCGGCCCTGGCCAACGCGCTCCGTGCCGCCACCGGGGTGCGCTTCACCCGGCTGCCGCTGGCCCGGGACCGGGTGTGGCGGGAGCTGTCGCGAGAGGGGCCGGGGACGCCGCCGTACGGGCGAGGAAATTCATATGGATAGGACGGCGTTTGCTGGGCAGGGGTGCGGGACGGTCCGGCGTGCGGAATAGGGCGGGCGATGAGCCCGTTGTCGCAGCGGGACCGAGAAGAGACCGGAACCGGAAGCAGGGAAGTACGCATGAGCACGGTAGAGCTCACCAAGGACAACTTCGACGAGATCGTCTCCGGCAACGATTTCGTCCTGATCGATTTCTGGGCCGAGTGGTGCGGCCCGTGCAAGCAGTTCGGCCCGGTTTTCGAACGGTCGTCCGACAAGAACGACGACCTGGTCTACGCGAAGGTCGACACGGAGGCACAGCCCGAGCTGGCGGCCGCCTTCCAGATCCAGTCGATCCCGACCGTGATGATCGTCCGCGAGAACATCGCGGTGTTCTCGCAGCCCGGCGCGCTGCCGGAGGAGGCCCTGGAGGACGTCATCGGCCAGGCCCGCAACCTGGACATGGACGAGGTCCGCGCCTCCGTCGAAGAGGCCCAGAAGCAGGAGGCCCAGAAGCAGGACGGGCAGGCCGCCGGTGAATGAACTGCTCCTGATCCGCCACGGCGAGACGGAGTGGAGCAGATCGGGGCAGCACACCGGCTGGACCGATCTGCCGCTCACCGCCCGCGGTGAGGAGCAGGCCCGCTCCCTGCGGCCGGTCCTGGCCGGCCGGAAGATCGGCGCGGTGCTCTCCAGCCCGCTGCAGCGGGCCCGGCGCACCGCCGAGCTGGCCGGCCTGCCGGACCCTCAGATCGACGCCGACCTGATCGAATGGGACTACGGCGGGTACGAGGGCATCTCCACCGACGAGATCCACCGGACCCGTCCCGACTGGTTCCTGTTCACCGACGGTGTGACCGCCGGGCCCCCGGAACACCCGGGCGAGTCGCCCGAGGAGGTCGGCGCGCGCGCCGACCGGGTGCTCGCCCGTATCGAGGAACAGCTGCGCACGGCGGACGGCGATGTGGTGCTGGTCGGCCACGGGCACTTCCAGCGGGTGCTGACGGCCCGTCGGCTGGGCCTGCCGGCGTCGGCGGGCGCGCTGTTCACCTTCGAGACGGGCACGGTGGGCATCCTCGGCGAGGAGCACGGGCGGCCCGCGGTGGTGGGGTGGAACACCCGGACGCTGTGAGAGTCGGGGACGGGGCGGGGCCGCCTGGCTGTGCCGGCCGCCCCTCGGCCGGCCAGGTCGTACGTTCCGGCCGGCCGGCCGGGCCGTAGCTCCCTGCCGTCCGGCCCTTCAGGTGGCCATCGGATCGAGGTGCAGGGGCTCCACCTTGCCCTCGATCATGGCGCCCAGCCCCAGCACCGCACAGGTGTCCGGCCGGTCCGCGATGTGCACCGGCATGGTCGTGGCCTGCCGGATCATCGACTGCAGGCCGGGAATCAGCGCGCTGCCGCCCGCCAGCATGATCCCGCGCTCGCCCAGGTCCGCCACCAGGTCCGGCGGGCAGCGCCGCAGCACCGACCCGATCCCGTCCAGGATGGTGGTCAGCGGTGAGGCGATGGCCCGCTGGACCGGTTCGGTCTCGACCATGACCGAACGGGCCAGCCCGCTGACCACGTCCCGGCCGTGCACCTCGGTCGGCCCCGCCGCCAGGTCGCCGTTGCTGGAGAGCATCAGGTGCAGCGGACGTACGGACTGACCCGGCAGCAGCAGCTTGTGCTGGAGCCGCAGGTGCTGGACGACGGCGTGGTCGATGGCGTTGCCGCCCACCGGGACGGTTTCCGCCGCCACGATCGAACCGAGCGAGAGCACCGCGATCTGCGTGGTCCCCGCCCCGCACACCACGATCATGGTGGCCTCGGGCTGCTCCACCGGCAGGTCGCAGCCGACCGCCGCGGCGACCAGCGTGTCGACCATCTCCACCCGGCGGGCACCGATCCCGTTCAGGGTCTCCACCGCGGCCCGCTGCGCCAGCGGCTCACTGCCGTACGGCAGGCAGATCGCGGCCCGCATGGTGGGTCTGCGCCGCCACGCCTTGCGCAGCCTGTCGTCGACCAGGTTGCGCAGCAGCCGCTGGGCCATGTCGATGTCCACGACGGTGCCGCCGGCGACCGGGCGTACGACCCGGATGTGGTCCGGCGTGCGGCCGTCCATCACCTCGGCGCGGTCCCCGACGGCGATCAGCGCGCCGGTGCGGATGTTGACGGCCGCGACGGTCGGCTGGTCCACCGCCAGGCCCTGGTTCTTGACGTACATCCGGGTGCGGGCCGCGCCCAGATCGACGGCGACCGAGCAACGGAGCAACTGTGCCAGGCTGGCGGTCATGGATGGTGCCTCCCCGGGGAGCGTTCGGCAGTACGGGCCGAGTGGCCGCCGGCGGCCACTCGTGATCCATCGTGTGCCAACGGGTCGTCAGGTGCGCGTTGGGGAGGTCCGGTTGGGGGACGCCGGGGGTCCGAGGGGGCAGGCGTGATGTCAGAGGCCGGAGGGTGGCGGGGTTGTGGAGCGCCGTGCGGCGTCCATCAGCCGACCGCCCAGATCGTGCAAGTAAGCGATCAGTTCCGGAGGTTCGTGCACCTCGAAGGGGACGCCCAGCAGGCCGAGCCGGAACGCGAGCCAGTCCAGCGCGTCACCTCCCGTACGCAGCAGGCAGGAGTCCGGGGTGAGCGGTTCCAGGAGGCCGGTGCCCGCGGGGAGCCGGGCCGTCGCGTCCTCCAGGGTGGTGTGCAGCGTGACCAGGGCCCGGTGCCGCGCGCGGTGGCTGGTGACGGATTCGGCGACGAACGCGGCGGCGTCCGGTGTGGGCGGCCGGCGGTCCGGTACGCAGCGGGCCCCGGTGAGCCGCGGGCCGTCGACCCGGTCCGCCCGGAACGTACGCCAGTCCGCGCGGTCCAGGTCGTACGCGACGAGATACCACCGCTGGTCCGCGCTGACCAGGCGGTACGGCTCGGCGTGCCGCCTGCTCGGGGCGCCGTCCGCCGCCGCGTACCCGAAGCGCACCCGCTCGCGGCGGCGGCAGGCGGTGGCGAGGGCGGTCAGCACGGCCGGGTCGGTGACGGGGGCCTCGCCACCGCCGGTGAGCAGGCCGTAGAGCGGGACGGTGGCCTCCTGGAGGGCGGTGACCCGGTCCCGCAGCCGGGCGGGCAGCACCTGTTCCAGCTTGGCCAGCGCCCGTACGGAGGTCTCCGCCACGTCGGCGACCGTGCCGCCCGCCGCCGCGTGCAGGCCCACGGCGATGGCGACGGCCTCCTCGTCGTCCAGGAGGAGCGGCGGCATCGCGGTGCCGGAGGCGAGGCGGTAGCCGCCGACGGCGCCGATGGCCGCGTCCACGGGGTAGCCGAGGCCGCGCAGCCGGTCGATGTCGCGGCGGACCGTTCGCGGGCTGACGCCCAGCCGTTCCGCCAGTTCGGTGCCGGTCCGTTCGCGGCCGGTCTGGAGGAGCGTGAGCAGCTTCAGAAGGCGCGCCGGGGTGTCGCTCATGCTCCCAGGGTGCCGCAGAAGGCGGTCATGTTCTGACCTACTTCATTCCTAGCGTGGCCGTATGGGAGCAACGCACGACGACAGCATCAGGATCACCGGCGCACGGGAGCACAACCTCAAGAACGTGGACCTGGAGATCCCCAAGGGGCGCATCACCGTCTTCACCGGGGTGTCCGGTTCGGGCAAGTCCTCGGTGGTCTTCGACACGGTGGCGGTGGAGTCGCAGCGCCAGCTGAACGAGACCTTCACCTGGTACGTACGCAACCAGCTGCCCAAACACGAACGGCCCAAGGCCGACACCATCGAGCGACTCTCCCCGGCGATCGTCGTGGACCAGCGGCCCCTCGGCGGCGGCGCGCGCTCCACCGTCGGCACCCTGACCGACATCTACGCGATCCTGCGGGTGCTCTACTCCCGCTGCGGCACGCCGAGCGCCGGTGAGGCCACCGCGTACTCCTTCAACGACCCGGCCGGCATGTGCCCCGAGTGCGCCGGGCTGGGCTGCACCACGCGCATCGACCTCGACCGCTTCCTGGACACCGGCCGCTCCCTCAACGGGGGCGCGATCCGCTTCCCGCCGCTCGCCGTCGGCACGGCGGGCTGGCAGATCTACGCGACCTCCGGCCTCTTCGACCCGGACAAGCCCCTGGACCGGTACACCCCGAGGGAGTGGGACCTGCTCCTGTACGGCAAGGGGTTCACCGTCAAGCGCGGTGAGCGGGCCTACAACAACACGTACGAGGGACTGGTCGAGAACTTCGACCGGCGTTATGTGAAGCGGGACGTCTCGGCGCTCTCCGAGAAGGCCAGAGCCATGGTGCGCGGCTTCGTACGGGAAGGGACCTGCCCGGTGTGCGGGGGCGCGCGGCTGACTGCGGCGGCCCTGAAGTCCCTGGTCGCGGGGCGGTCCATCGCCGAGATGGCGGCGCTGGAGGTCACCGAGCTGAGCGACGTCCTGCGCGGCATCGACCCGGCCGAGGAGCCGGTGGGCGCGGCCGTCGCGGCGCGGGCGGTCACCGCGCTGGACCGGCTGACCGGCATCGGCCTCGGCTACCTCAGTCTCGACCGGCCGGCCGCCACTCTGTCCGGCGGCGAGGGGCAGCGGCTGAAGATGGTGCGCCACCTGGGCAGCAGCCTGACCGGCATGACGTACGTCTTCGACGAGCCGAGCACCGGGCTGCACCCCAGCGACGTACGCCGCCTCAACGACCTCCTGGTGCGCTTGCGCGACAAGGGCAACACCGTGCTCGTCGTCGAACACGACCGGGACGTCATCGCCGTCGCGGACCACGTGGTGGACATGGGGCCCGGGGCCGGGGCGCAGGGCGGCGAGGTGGTCTTCGCGGGGACGGTGCGGGGGCTGGCGGCGGCCGACACGCCCACGGGGCGCGGGCTGCGGCGCGTGACGGGTGTGAAGGCGGACGTCCGTACGCCGGTGGACTGGCTGACCGTACGGGACGTGACGCTGCACAACCTCAAGGGCGTGGACTTCCGCGTGCCCACCGGGGTGCTCACGGTCGTGACCGGGGTGGCGGGCTCCGGCAAGAGCACGCTGGTGTCCGAGGCGTTCGTGGGGGCGCACCCGGAGGCCGTGGTGGTCGATCAGTCGGCGATCGGGGTGTCCGCGCGGTCCACCCCGGCCACGTACCTCGGGGCGATGGACGCGGTACGGGCGCTCTTCGCGCGCGAGAACGGCGTACCGGCGGGGCTGTTCAGCTTCAACGCCGCCGGGGCGTGCGAGGAGTGCCGGGGGCGCGGGGTGATCCATACGGACCTGGCGTACATGGACCCGGTGACCTCGACCTGTGAGGCGTGCCGGGGGCGGCGCTACAAGGACGAGGTGCTCGGCCTGACCCTGAGCGGCCGGTCGGTCGCGGAGGTGCTGGAGATGACGGCGGAGGAGGCGGTGGCGTTCTTCGGGGCGGGTGGTCCGGCCGCTGCCGGGAGCGGCGGCGACGAGGCGGCAGGGATCGAACGGAAGCTGGCGGCCCTCGTCGAGGTCGGGCTCGGCTACCTGACGCTGGGACAGTCGGTGTCTTCCCTGTCGGGCGGCGAACGGCAGCGCCTCAAACTGGCCACCCGGCTGCACCGTACGGGCAGTGTGTACGTGCTCGACGAGCCGACCACCGGGCTGCACATGGCCGACGTGGCGGGCCTGCTGGAACTCCTCGACCGGCTGGTGGACGACGGCAACACCGTCCTGGTGATCGAGCACGACCTCGATGTCGTCAAGCGGGCGGACTGGGTGGTCGACCTCGGGCCCGGCGGCGGCCGGCGCGGCGGCGAGATCGTGTACGCCGGGACGCCGCGCGGCCTGCTGGCGGCGCGCGGTTCGGTCACGGCCGACTGTCTGCGGGGCTCGCTCGGCGGCCGGCTGGCTGCGGCCTCAGTCGACGGCTGACTGGTTGCGGCCTCGGGCGGCGGCTGACTGGCTGCGGCTCAGTCGACGGTGCGCTGGAGCAGACCCCAGGTGAACTCCGCGACCGCCGGCCGCTGTTCGCCGTTCGTGTCGGGCGCCGTGAACGCGAGGCGCCAGCGGGTGGGGGCCGTGCCCTCCATGGGGCGCGCCGGGGCGAACGCGCGGGCCACCTCGTCGACCGTGCAGGACCACGGGACCAGGTCGTCGGTCGTCCGCAGGGCGGGGGCGGCGGCGCCCGGCGCCCGGACGAGCCACGCGTTCCACGCGGTGCCCTGCGGACCGGTCAGGACCTCGAACCGCAGATCGGGCCAGAGTGGTACGGGCCAGGTCAGCGCCTCGCAGGTCAGATCGCCGAGGCGGCGGGCGGTGACGGACTCGGGGCGGCCGAGCAGCGAGCGGTAGCGCTGCACCGCGCCGCGCGACCGGGGCGAGTGGGCCCACGCCTGCCAGCGGCGGTTGGCCTCCCGCAGCTCGGCGCGGGAGGCACCGAGGGTGCGCAGCGCGTCCTCGACCAGGCCGGGCTGGTGGTCGGCCATGCGGCGCAGCAGGACGAGCTGGAAGACGCGGGGGCCGTCGGCGGGCGCGTTGCCCGGGCCGTTGTCAGTGGTGGGGTTCATGATGGAAATGTTCGCGGACGACAGGGCGGGCGAGCACCCTAACGGGGCTCCTCGGGTGGGCGTTCGTCCGGGGGCAGGCGGCGCAGGATGGCTTCGTGTTCGGTCTCGGTGACCTGTTCACCGCAGGAGGGGAGGAGCTGGGGGATGTTGTCGAGAATCGGGTAACGGCGGCGCAGCCGCGGGTTGTAGAGGATGTCGTCCGGGACGAGCAGGGTCAGCGGGCCCTTGTCGATCGGACAGGCGAGGATTCGCAGCAGGGGGTCGTCGGGGGTCACGGCTCAGCTCCTTGGGGAGGGGCGGGCGTCGGGCGTATCCGTCGTCGGTTCCGGTCCCGGTTCCGGTTCCGGTTCCAGCTCTGGTTCCGGTGACGGGGCGTTTTGGCGGGGCAGGGCCAGCAGGACGAGTACGGCGACCGCGGTGCCGCCCAGGCGCAGGCCCAGGCGCAGGGGATCGGCGGGCAGCGGCTCGCCGAAGGCGACCGTGCCGCAGGCGACAGTGAAGACGCAGGTCACGGTGGTACAGACGGGGACGATGAGGGAGGCACGGCAGCGCTGGAGCGCGGTCTGCGACAGCACCAGGCCCACCGGGCCGGTGAAGAGCAGCAGATACGGATACGGGGAGGTGAACACGTCACGGACGGCGCCCGCGGGGTCGTGCGCGCTCAGCAGTCCGGAGACGCCCTTGATGGCGAGCGAGCTGACGCCGTAGAGCAGGCCGACGGCCACACCGTAGGGGACGCCCGAGGTGGGCTGGCGGTGACGGCGCTTGGCGCGCCGCTCGGCTGACCCGTACAGCCACAGCCCCGCGGCCAGCGAGGGCAGGGCGAGGGCGAGCAGGGTGCCGGTGGGTGCGGTGCGGGTGACGGTGCCGGCGCCGCTGCCCTGGAGTGACCCGACGACCATGCCGAGCGCGAGCAGGATCGCCAGGATGCTCCGGCGTTCGCGGCCGGTGGTGCGCTCGCCCAGGAAGACCGACGACAGGAGGAGCAGCAGGACCAGGCCCGAGACGAAGATGCCCTGGGCGGCGGCGATGGGCAGGGTGCGGTAGACCGCGAGCTGGGCGGCGAAACCGGCGGCGAGGGCCAGCGAGCCGCCGAGCCACAGCGGGCTGCTCAGCAGGTGGCGGACGAGCCGGGCGGGCCGGCGGGTGTTCAGTGCGGGCAGCGCGGACAGGGCGCGCTTCTCCAGGACGAACCCGGTGCTGTACAGGACGTTGGCGAGCAGCGCGGCCGCCACGCCCCACCACAGCACTGCCCTACTCCCTTCTCCGGCGGGCATGGACGAGCAGGACGGAGGCCAGCGAAGGCAGCCGGCAGGCGGCGCGGTCCAGGGGCCGCAGCGGACGCGGCACGTCGTGGTACGGCGCGCCCGCGATCCGTACGACCTCGAAGCCGCAGGCCGGCAGGAAGCCGCGCAGGGCGCGGGCGGTGTAGAGGCGCAGATGGCCGACGACCTGGGTACCGGGCCGTCCGTGGATGCCGCGCATGCTCACCTCCGAGAAGACGGGCTGGACCCCCGCGAGCAGGAGTCCACGGTTGTACCAGGCAGCGAGATTGGGGGTGGAGAGCATCAGGTGACCGCCGGGACGCAGGACCCGGCGCAGTTCGTCGAGGGCCGCGTCGGGGTCGACGAGGTGCTCGATGACCTCGCTGAAGAGGACGGCGTCGGCACCGCCGTCCGCGAACGGCAGCCCGTGGTCGCCCAGTTCACCCCGTACGGCGTACGGAACCCGGGCCGCCGCGCGGCGCAGCGCGTCCTGTGACCAGTCGACGCCGACGATGCGGTGGCCGGGGAGGGCGGTGGCCGCGATGGCGGCGGCGCTCCCGTCGCCGCAGCCGACGTCCAGGACGGTGGCCGGGGGCGCGCCGGGACGTACCGGTCCCAGGGCTCGGGCCAGCATCAGCGCCTGGCGGTGGCTCCGGGCGTCACCGGAGGCGACGGGGACGGCGGGGTTTTCGTAGAACTCCCGGAGTGTGGGCGGTGGTTCGCGGTCCGCTGTGGCCTGCGGAGCGCCGTCCCGGGTCGTGGTGGTCTGCCGGGTCACGGGGCGGTTCCTTCCGGGCGGTCCGTGTGGTCCGGGTGGTCCGGGCGGTTTGTGCGGTCCGTGTGGTCCGGGCGGTTTGGGTGATCCGGGTGATCCGGGTGGTCCGTACGGTCTGTGTGGTCCGGGTGGTCTTCTCCGGCCGGTGGTGTCCAGGAGGTGGCCGCGAGCGACCGGGCGAAGAGGGTGCCCAGACGGGCGCCCGCCTCGTCGTCCAGGAGTGCGTGCGACCAGCGCAGCGCCAGCTGGATGCGCCCGCCGACGGAGACGGTGGTGACGGTCAGGCCGCGTGGCATCCGGGCCGGGGCCGAGAACCACACGGCGGTGGGGCGTCCCGCGTCCCCGAAGTCGAGCGGATAGGGGATGCGGCCGATGTTGGACAGCAGCGTGGTGGACGCCAGGGGCGCGGCGGCGGTGCGCAACGCCCGGGTGAGGACGCCGCGCGCGCCGACCGGGAGCACCGGCGCGGTCAGCAGCGCTGCGCCGAGGCCGAGTTGAGAGCCGGGCGCGGCCTTCAGGGAACGGGTGCGGGCAGCGGTGCGCCGCAGCAGCCGGGCGACCGCCGCCGGGTCGGGAGGGTCAGCCGTGAGCAGCGCCGCGTCCTGCTTCTCCTCCGGGCCGAAACCGACGGAGACCAGCCGGGTGCCGTTGCCGATGGGCATGTCCGTACCGCGTGGGCGGTCGTCCACCGGCATGGTCACGACGACGGGGGCGCTCGGCCGTCCGTGGACGTGGTTCCAGCGGGCCACCATCAGGCAGGTGGCGACGAGCAGCTGGTCGTTGACGGTGAAGGCGGCGACGCCGCCGACCCGGGGTGGCCGGGCCGGAACGGGCAGCTCGGTGATGAGCATCCCGTTGCCCCGGGTGTCCGAGCCACCCCGAGCGCCCGAATCACCCCGGGTGCCCGAGCTACCCCGGGTGTCCGAGCCACCCCGAGCGCCCGAACCACCCCGGGTGCCCGAGCCGCCCCGGCCGTCCGCGCTCCGGGGCCCGCGTTCGGCGGCGATCCGTACCGGCCGGGCCAGGCGGTGCCCGCCGAGCGGCGGCGTGTCCGGAAGAGCGCCACCCGTGGCGGCCCCGGGCGCGCGGACGGGCGGTGGCGCCGGGGAGTTGTCGGCGCCCCCGTAGAGCTGGGCGGCGGTGGCCAGTACCCGCAGGCAGGCCGGACCGTCCAGCGCGGTGTGGTTGATGGTGACGAGCAGTACGGTGCCGCCGTTCGCCGCTCCCTTCCCGCCTTCGTCCCCGCCCCCGTCCGGCCCCCGCTCGACGACCTCCAGACGTACCGGCGGCGAGGCGTCCAGCGGCGGGCAGTCGGCCAGAGCCCGCTCCCGGGCGCGTTCGAGGGCGTCCGGGCCCGGTGGCGGGAAGACGACCGGGTCCACGTCCGGCACGCCGGTCAGCTCCCACGCGTACCGGCGCCGCCACCAGCGGTGCGGAGCCTGGCGCATCAGGATGCGGGGGTGTCGGCACAGCGCCTCCCGGAAGGCCGCCCGCAGCCGGTCGGGGTCCGGCCTTCCGGGCAGGTGCACCTCGATGTGCACGGTTTCCGGTTCGTCGTCCGTGAGGCAGTGCCGGGTGATCTCGTCGACTACCGGGAACGGGATGCGCCGTACGGTCCGGTCCGCCGCGCCGGGCGGCCCGTCCCCGGCCGGTCCCCGTCGTGCCGGCTGCAGTGCGGTCATCGAGTGGGTTCCTCCCCGCTCCGGTCCGGTGAAGTGCCGTCAGGTGGCGAGTCTTTCGGTGGGGTGGCGCTCGGCAGAGTGTCGCTCGGGGGCGCGTCGCCCGAGGGCGGCTCGCCGCGTGGCGGCTCGCCGCCCGAAGGCGCCGCGCTCTCCGACGCCACGCCACGCCGTCGCCGGCGTCTGGGCAGCGGCGGTGCCGGCGGCCCCGACGCCACCGGCCCGGAGACCGGCGGCATGGCTACCGTTTCCGCTTCCTCCGCCAACTCCGCCTCTCCCCGAGGCCCCGCCCCGCCTCCCGCCCGCGCCCCGCGCCGCCCCCACGAACCGGGCACCGTCACCACCGCGGCCGCCAGCGCCAGCAGGGCCAGCGCCTGCGCCGTGGCGCTGAAGGCCCCGGCGTCGGCGGCGGCCGGTTCGCCCGCGCCGAGTGCCGCCGTGACGCCGGCGCCCACCATGGCCAGCAGCGCGACCGGCACGAGGACCCCCGGCCGGAACCGGGCCGCAAGCGCCAGCAGCGGCACGATCACGGCGTACGGCCCGGCGGCCAGCGCCACGACCACGGTGAGGACGACGACGCCCAGCACCCAGGAGGGCGCGGGCGGCGCCTGCGGTTCCGGTGGCGTACGCGGTGTGCGGCGTATCAGGGCGGAGCCGATGAGTACGGCGATGCCCAGCGCGCCGCCGAGCAGCCCGAGATCGTACGTCGTGGCGGGCGCGTACGAGAGTTTCACGAGCCCGCCCCTGCCCGCCGGGACCAGGAAGCCCTGCTGCCAGCCGTCGAGCCGGACCGGCGACAGTTCGCGGCCGTCGAGCGTCGCGTGCCAGCCGGCGTTGGCGTTCTCGTACATCTGGAGGTACGCGGCGGCACCGGTGCCCACCCGCACCGACCGCTGGTCGCCCGCCCAGTCCTGCGCCGTCACCGTCCGCCGCTCGCTCGCGGGCGCGGGGGCGCTGCCCCGGCTGAGGGTGACGTCCGTCAGCGCCAGCGGACCCTGGTCGCCGGCCTCCACCTGGTGCTGCCCGGAGGGGAGTTCGAGGTTCCCGTCGCGTGCTTCGCCCGCGCACAGTTCGACATCGACGGGCCGGCGCTCGGTCAGGTCGCGGACATATCCGGAAGCCTTGGTGGCGTGCAGGGTGCCGTCCACGGCCAGCGGCGGGCCCTGGCCGCACGCCAGCGAGAACCGGTCGGCGGCCGAGGGGGGCGGGGTGCGGAGCGCGTCCAGGGCCGGGATGTAGACCTCGCTGAGGCCGACGGGCAGTTGGAGGGCCTGGTCGGCGACCGGGTTGTGGACGGTGAGTTCCTTGACCTTGCTGATGGTGATGTCGAGGCGGTCGGTGGTGATGGGGTCGAAGCGGGCCTGGCCGTTCTCGTCGACCCCGGCGGTCGCGGCCCCGTCGGGGGAGTTGACCAGGATCTGTTCGGGGCGGGTGGAGATGCCGCCCGCCGCGGCCAGCACGATCTGGCCGACGGCCCGCTTGCCCGGCCAGCGCAGGTGCAGGGTCGGTTTGTCGCCCGCGATCCAGGCGGTGGTCAGGTCGCCGTCGACGAGGTTGCGGGGGCTGAGCGAGCGGCCGGAGCCGAAGCTGGTGGAGTCGGCGGTGGCGGTGATGCGTTCCTTCCGCTGTGGGGCCACGCGGTCCAGCAGTTGGTCGAGTTCCGGCCCCGGTACGGCCACGGCCTTGGCCGCCACCGCGTACGACGCGCTCGCGCCCGTACGGAACTGGCGGTGCAGCCCGACCTCGGCGGAGACCGGCGAGAGGCCGCCGGGGTCGCTGCCGCGGTGCAGGGAGTACGTGGCGGACGGCGCCGTGGACTTCTCGTCGTCCGTGGGGAGTTGCAGCAGCCGGGTGACCTGCACGTCCGGTACGGACACCTCGGAGAAGCCCGCGCCGGAGAGTCCGGCGCGCGGCGTCTGCGACCCGGTGATGGTGATCTTCAGCCACTTCGCGACCCCGGCGGGTGCTCTGACCTGCTGCTTCGTGCCGTTGGTCAGTAGTTGGCTCTCGATGCTGCCCCGATCGGTCTGGACGCGTACGGAGGTCGGCGCCGCCCGCATGCCGTCGCCCGGCAGCGGTGTCAGCCCGATCTCGGACGGTACGGACGTGGGCCGGGTGAAGCCGATCCGCAGCCACTGGCCGACCGGTTCGCCCGCGCTGCCCTCGGCCCAGCCGGTGTCCGGGTTCCCGTCGAAGGCGTGCACCGGGTCGTACTGCGGCAGGTGGAACAGCCAGTTGCCGCTGCTGGAGGCGGTGACGGAGGCGGCGCCGCGCAGTACCCCGGTGGTCTGGTGGCCGATGCCCTCGGAGGGCAGGATCTGCCGCGGCGGGCGTCCGGGGTCCTGGACGCTGTCCGGGTGATTCTTCTCCCCGGGCGTGTACGTGTACGACGTGTTGGAGTTGACCAGTCCGAACCGGGTGTCGGCACGGCGCAGCCCGTCGCCGGTCAGCTGGAGCGGCGGGGTGCCGACGCCCGGGTGGTTGTCGCCGGTCAGCACGGCCGGCCGGTGGCGCAGCGTGGGGTCGGCGGACAGCGGGAGCAGTGCCTCCGGCCCTCCGCTGACCTGCGCGGTGTCCGACACGGGCTGGGCGGTGACCGGGCCGGGGCGCGGGGTGTCCACCGGTTCGTAGATCTCCACCGAGCGCTGGCGCGGGTACAGGCCCTGGATCTGTACGGGGGTGTCGGGAGCGATCTTGCCGTCCGTGGTCAGCGGCCCGAACGCGGCGACCCGGCGGTAGCCGGACGCCTCCAGGGTGCGTTTGACGGTCTGTGTCGGTAGGTAGCCGATCTGGTCGGGGTCGAGATCGTTGCGGACGACGACGTCGTACAGACCCGCCCGCCCCAGGAAGTCGCGCAGCCCCGGTACTTCGGAGCCGGACAGCAGCGCCTGCTCGACGGCGTCCAGGGCGCGCCGTACGCCGGGCGTCCCGAACGGCACGTAGTCGCGCTGCGCCCACCGGGAGCGGGCGAGCACGTCCAGGGGCTGGTCGATCGGGGAGCCCCAGGTGTAGATGCCGTGCGCGGTGGCGGGGACGACGAGGGCGCGGTTGTCGGGGGTGTTCTTCTTCAGCCAGTCGGCGGTCCGCTCCCAGGCGTTCGGCAGCTTCTTGAAGGCGCCGGGCTGGAGGACGGTCCCGTTGAGGAACGGGAGGGCGAGCGCGGGCAGGGTCAGCAGCGCGACGACCAGCGGGATACGGCGGCGTCCGGGGATGCGCCGGGTGCCGCGCCGTTCACCGGCCACCCCGACGAGGTGCGCCAGACCGAACGCGAGGGCCAGCGCCAGGCCCGGCCCGAACTTGTAGATGTTGCGGAACGGCCGCAGCCAGCCGTCGAGCCAGTCCTGCCACAGCCCGTGGAACGGGCCGCCCAGCGCACCGGCGTACCCGGTGAGGCAGATACCGGCCACCACCAGCACCGTCAGCAGCAGCCAGCGCCGCTCCGGCGTGTCCCGGCGGGCGAGCCCGGCCAGCCCCAGCGCGGCGGCCAGCGCCGAGCCGAGGATCGCGACGACACCCGCCGCCATGGTCCAGCCGGCCGGCAGCCAGGGTTCGCCGAAGTTGAGGTAGCCGGTCCAGTTGCCGGCGCCGCGCAGCAGTTCGGTCGCCGACATGGTGCCGGTCGTGGTGTTGGCCTGCTCGATGTACGGCATGAAGTCCTCGCCGTACACCCCGAGCAGCAGCAGCGGTACGGCCCACCACGCGGTCGCCAGGACGACGCCCGGTATCCACCACACGAGCAGCGTCCTGCGCCGGGCGCCCGTACGCGACAGCACGTACAGCAGGACGGGCAGCAGCGACGCCAGTGTGGATGCTGCGTTGACGCCTCCCATGAAGGGGATGAGCAGCGCAGAGCGGGTGGCGGCCAAGCGCGCGGGCGCGCGGTGGTTGGTCAGCGGCAGCAGCACCCAGGGGAGCAGCGCGCCCGGCAGCGCGGCGGCGGACGTGGAGCCGACGACCATGGTGAACGTCGGCCACAGCGCGTACGCGGCGGCGGCGAGCAGCCGGGACGGCGGCGTGCCGACGCGCAGCCGTTCGGCCAGCCGCAGCGCTCCCCAGAAGGCGGTGGTGACGATCAGCGACATCCACAGCCGCTCGGCGAGCCACACCGGCAGGTGCACGAGGTCCGTCAGCGCGTAGTACGGCAGGGACGGGAAGGCGTAGCCGACATACTGGTCCGTGATGCCGCCGAAGCCCGCCCGGTCGTGCCACAGCTGTCCCAGGTCGCTCAGGAACCGCCAGGGGTCGGTGGTCACCCCCAGCTTCGTCTCGAAGGTCATCTTCCCGGCGGACGGGGCGAGGAAGAGCACGAAGGTGACGGCCCAGAACGCCAGTAGCCAGCGCCGGGACCGCGGCGGCCCGGGCGGCGGCGCGCCCGGCGCGGACGCCGGGGTGCCTCCGGCGTCCGGCGATCCCGGTGAGCTGGACACGAGCGTCTGGGTCATGGCAACCGCCGCAGGATGAGGAGGAGGTTCCAGGTGGCTACTTCACGTACGCCCGGCAGGCGCGGGATCGTTTCGGCGAGGAACGGCGCGTACCGGGAGCGGGCCGTCACGATCCACACGTCGTCCCGCCGCCTGATCTGGCGCAGCGTCCGGCCGACGTGCAGCGCGAACAGGTTCTCCCCCAGGGTGTGCTTGGCGGCCCGGCCGGTACGCCGCCGGTAGCGCTCGCGGGCCCGCCGGGCGCCCAGGTAGTGCCAGGGCGCCGTCTCGTGCCCGCCCCAGGGGGACAGCCAGTTGGTGAACGACAGGTAGATCAGACCGCCGGGCCGGGTGATCCGCACCAGCTCGCTGAGAAAGGTCTGCGGGTCCGCCACGTGCTCCAGGACGTTGGAGGAGAAGCAGATGTCGGCGGTGCCGTCGGCCATCGGGAGGAGATAGCCGTCGGCGAGCACCGCGCCGCCCGGTGGACGGCCGCGCGCGGACAGCTCGCGCAGGTCGGGCTCGAAGAGGTAGCCGTGCGCGCCGCGGCGCCGGAACTCCTCGGTGAAGTGCCCGCTGCCGCCGCCGATGTCCGCCACGACCCGGCCCTTCAGCGGCTCGTACCGCTCGATCTGGTCGGCGGCGTCCCGGGCGAGCAGGCCGTAGCAGTGCTCGGGGTCGTGCTGCTCGCGCAGGAAGGCGCGGAAAAGGGTGAGAGATCTGCGCAGGGAAGGGTCCCGCACCTCAGCATCACCGCCCGGCGGGGAGGTCGAGGTGCGCCTCGGCGTACGACTCGGCCGCCACGGACCGGAAACTGCGGACGGTGGCGCTCCACCGGAAGCGCGCGGCACGCTGCGCGGCGGCGGCGCCCAGCGCTTGCCGGCGCGGGTGGCTGAGCGTCAGCGTGCACCAGTGCGCGGCGAAGGAACTCTCGCCGCGCGCCAGCAGCCCGGTCACCCCGTCGTCCACCGAGTCGCGCAGGCCGGGGATGTCGAACCCGACGGCAGGAGTGTGCCGGGCGGCTGCCTCCATGACGACCAGACCCCAGCCCTCGACCAGCGACGGGTGCAGCAGCAGCCAGGCGCGGCAGAGGAGTTCGTGCTTGTCCTGCTCGCTGATCCGGCCGGTGAAGTGCACGTCCGGACCCGCCATGGCCGTCAGCCGGTCGCG
Organism: Streptomyces paromomycinus; assembly: GCF_003865155.1. Taxonomy (NCBI): domain Bacteria; kingdom Bacillati; phylum Actinomycetota; class Actinomycetes; order Kitasatosporales; family Streptomycetaceae; genus Streptomyces; species Streptomyces paromomycinus. The sequence goes on from NZ_BHZD01000001.1 coordinate 6,745,870, forward strand.
CTCCGGGCCGTCGCCGACGATCACCAGCCGGCCGCCGGTGACCGGCCGTACCCGCTCCCACAGGCGCAGCAGCAGATCGACGCGCTTGTACTCGACCAGCCGCCCCATGGCCAGGAACAGCGGCTCCGGCGCCTCGGGCAGCAGCGGCCCCGGCTCCTCCACACCGTTGTGCACCAGCCGGATACGCTCCCGCTCCACCCCGAGGCCGCGCAGCGCGGTGGCGGTCGAGCCCGACACGGCGACCATGAGGTTGCCGCGGTGGGTACCGGCCAGCGCCCAGTGCTCCAGCCGCCGGCCGAGCCGGGCGGCGGGCGCGGGGTAGCGCATCCCCCACAGGTCCGTGTGGACGTGGTTGACCAGGCAGAGTGTCGGTCCGGTGTGCCACAGGGGCGCCAGGTACGGCATCCCGTTGCAGACCTCGACCAGCAGGTCGCACGCGCCGACCCGGCGGCTGAACTGCCGTCGCACCCGGAGGAAGTGACCGGCGTCGCCGCCCGCGGAGACCACCCGGTAGCCGCGGTCCGCCGCGGGTCCGCCGCACAGCAGGGTGACCTCGTGGCCGTGCGCGGTCAGGCCCTCGGCGATGCGGTCGACGAGCAGTTCGGAGCCGCCGGCGGCGGGATTGCCCAGGTCGCGGCGGGCGAGGAAGACGATGCGGCGGGGGAGTGGGGGTGTGGGGTGTTCGGAGTGCTCGGAGGTGGCTGGTGGGGCCGCACGGGTGGGTGGTGCGGGGCGTGCGAGCGGTTCGTGGCGTGCGGGTGGTTCGTGGCGTGCGGGTGGTGCGGCGGACAAGGACGGTCGTACGTGCTGGGGCATGTGCGCTCCAACTCGTCTCAGGGTGCGGTACCAGTGGTGTGGGGGGATGTACTGCGTACTGAGTCGTGCGGACCTGCCGGCCTGGGGCCGCGAACGGGGACGCGGGTGGGTGAGCTGGATAGTTTTCGCCGCCCTGTTCGATGCGGCTACTCACCGGCGTGACAATTTCCGCCCCGGTTTCGCCTGACGCCTCATCACTTCGCGCAGGATCAGCTGAACCGCCGCCTCCCGCGCACCACCAGCACCACCCCGAAAAGCGTCAATCCGCCGCCCGCCACGGCGGCCGCGAGCGGTGCCGTCTCGCCGACCGTCTTGAGCTTGGTGCTGTCCGCGTCCGCCAGCGCCACCTGCGTGCGCTGGGTCGCGGGCGTGAATTCCAGCCCCGACCCGCGCAGCAGCGTCACCGCGTCGGTCCGTGCCCCGGGCGCCCGCAGCGTCTTGTGCGGCGAGATCGACGCGTTGATGATCCGGCCGGTGCGCGGCTCGACGACCATCTCGATCCCGCTGTTCGCGTACCACTCCTCGGCCTGCACCTGGCCCTGCGCCGGCCGCCCGACCAGCCGCCCCGGCACCTGCCGGCTGCCCGTCCTGGTGGGCGCGACGGTCCCCGTGAAGCGATACCCCTCGTACCCCTGTACGTGCTTGGTGCCGGCGAAGCGGAGCGGGACCGCGGCGCCCAGGGTGTTGTCCCACCAGCGATAGGTCCGGCGCTGCACGTCGAAGGGGAATTTCAGGTACGCGTCCCCTTCGAAGCGGGTCGGCGCCTCCTTGCAGCAGTGCACCGGTGCGTTGGTGCGCCGGTCGGTGACCCACCGTTCCAGCGTCCACTGGAACGCCTTGCGCGGGTCCTTGAGCTCCAGTGTCACCGGGGTGTCGACGGTCGTGGACACGTCCCACACGGCCCGCCCGCTGCGCTCGCTCTCCGCCACGTCCCCCAGTACGTGCCGGGTGATGGTGATCTTCTGCCGGTTCTTCGTGCGCAGCGTCCCGGTGTCGAAGTAGCTGCCGGTGCCGGTGAAGACGGTGGTCGCGTCGATGTCCACCGGGGTGCGCTGGGCGCGCGGTGCGACGTACCAGGCGAGCATCGGGGCGAGCACCAGGAGGAAGACGCCGAGTCCCAGCAGGACCAGGGAAAAGGGTGAGGCGGTCTTACGCATACGGGCACTCCTGAGGGCGGCGGGGGCAGTGCACGTGCGGCGTGGCGGTGGTCCGGGTGAACGGGCGGGAACCGTAGGCGCATCCTTGACATGCCGTCAATGCCCCCACACACTCGGCAGGCACCGCGGCCGCCGCGGCCCGGCGCCCTGCCGGCGCGGTACGGCACCGCGGCCGCCGCCGTGCGGTCCCGCGTGCGCCCGAGGCCGTCCGCGGACCGGGCCGGGCCGGTGCGCCGCGCAACCCTCGACGTACCTGCCACCGAAGGGGCCCGCCGCGCCATGCACAGACTGCTCGCCGCCGTACTGACCGCGCTGGGCGCCGCCGCCCTGGCCGTAGGCGCGTCCCTCGGCATCGTCGCCGCCCTGGACGCCACGCCGGAGCAGCCGAACGTGCCCTTGGTGACCTTCGACCGGACGCCTTAGGGGAGGCCGCAGGCGTGGTGGAGACGGTCCGCTCGGCCTGGCGCGACGTGCCCCCGGCGCAGGTACGGGAGTTCGCCGCGCGCGCTCTGGACGAGGTGCCGGCACTGGCACAGCGCATCCTGGCGGAGATCCGTCGCGAGTATCCGCAACTGCCCTTGACCCTTGACGAGTGCGGCGAGCCGCGCGCGCTGGTAGGCATCCGGCAGTCGCTGGAGCACTTCGTGGAGCACATGTCCGCAGGCCTGGACAGTCCACACGTACACCCGCGCATCTTCCAGGAGTTCGGCCGTGGCGCGGGCATCCAGGGCCGCAGTCTGGATGCCCTGCAAGCCATCTACCGGCTGGGCGTACGGCTGGCCTGGCGGCGGCTGGCCGAAATCGGCCAGCAGGTGGCGATTCCGGCCCCGGCCATGTACGAACTGGCCGAATCGGGTTTCGAGTACCTGGACGGGCTGGTCGCCGAATCGGTACGCGGCTTCGCCGAGGCCGCGGCCCGCCAGGCGGGCGAACGGCTGCGGCACCAACGCCGCCTCATGGAGCAGCTGTTCGCGGTCGGAGCACGCGCGCACACGGCCCCCGCGCTCACCGACCGCGCCGCCAGGATCGGCTGGGCACTGCCCGCACAGGTCGCCGTGGCCGTACTGCTGCGCCCCGCCCGCGAGTCCGTCGCACCCGCCGTCGGTACGGACGTCCTCCTGGACATGGAGTGCGAACGGCCCCGCATGGTGGTGCCGGAGCCGGACGCCGCCGGTCGAAGGGAACTGCTCCAGCGCGCCACGGCGGGGTGGTCGGGCGCGCTCGGCCCGGCCGTACCGCTGGCGCACGCGGCGAAGTCGCTGCGCTGGGCGAACACCGCGGTGGATCTGATCGAGCGGGGCCTGCTGCCCGCCGGGCAGCTGCTGCACTGCACCGATCACACCGAGGCGCTGGTCCTCCTGCCGCCTGAGGAACTGATCGAGGACCTGACCCGGCGGCGGCTGGAACCCCTGGCGCACTGCGGGCCCACCCACGGCCGTCGGCTGGCCGAGACCCTCCTCGCCTGGCTGGAGACGCGCGGCGGCGCGCCCGAGGTGGCCGCCCGGCTCGGCGTCCACCCGCAGACCGTCCGCTACCGGCTGCGCCAGATACGCGAGCTGTGGGGCGACGAGGTGGACGATCCGGACCGCCGCTTCGAACTGGAACTGGTGCTGCGGGCCCGGCGGCTGCGCGGCGAACTCAGGGTGCCGGGCGGCCCGTCCAGCCGTCGTTGAACACCTCGAAGCCGTCCAGCAGCCGGGCCAGCCCGAACTCGAACATCGCGTCCAGTCGCAGCGTCCCCGCGTCGTCCTCGTCACCGATGCCCGCGTACATGGGGAACGCACCGGATTCGAGGATCCGCTCGTACTCCGGCTCCAGCGACGCCATCCACTGCTCCTGGTCCATGCCGGTCTGCTGCTCGGCCTCCAGGTCTTCCTCCAGGGCGACCGCCGTGCCGCGTACGTGGTTGAGCAGCGTCAGGGCCAGCCGCAGCTTGGTCAGCGGGTCGAACCGGGTCGCCGCGCCCATGGTCCACTCGATGAGGATCATCGCGTGCGGCATCGGCTGCGGACGGGTGATCGACAGCCACTGGGCGACCCACGGATGCCGCTGGTACAACTGCCACTGGAGACGGGCCCCGGCCTCCATCCGCGCGCGCCAGTGCCGCGGCGCCGGGTCGGGCAGCTCGATCTCGGCGAAGGTGGCGTCCGCCATCAGCATGACCAGCTCGTCCTTGTTCGCCACATGACGGTAGAGCGCCATGGAGGAAGCGCCGAACTCGGCGGCCACGCGGCGCATCGACAGCGAGCGCAGCCCTTCGGCGTCGGCGATCCGGACACCGGCCCGGACGATGCGGTCGCGGCTGAGGGAGGGGGGCCGGCCGGCGGCCTGGTCGTCACCGGGCGGGAGGGCGTGCCGACCGCCGCCGGAACCAATGTTGCCGCGCGGCCGGGGCGCGGGGTCCCCGGCCGCGCTCGCACCGGGGTCCGCGACCACCGTTCCCACCCCCGGCACGGCCCGGACCAGACCCTCCTGGCGCAGTGTCGTGAGGACCTTGGTCGCGGTCGCCATCGCCACCCCCCACTCCTGGGTGATCCGCCGCGTCGAGGGCACGCGGTCGCCCGGGGACAGTTCTCCCGCGTCGATACGCCGCCGGAGCTCCGCGACGATCCGGCGATACGGAGGGGTGGCCGAACGGTTCGCGGCGGGGCTGGCTGAACGGTCCATGGCGGCGGCCTCCGGGCTCTCCGTACTAGTGCACCAAGGGGCTGTGAGAGTAGCAAGACCGCGACGGCGCCGGTGGGAGCGGTCCAGGTGCACTAGTGTGATGCATGTCCAAGTGCCCTGTCGTGTCTGGGGTTTGCGCTGTAAGCGCGCCCTGCCTACCTTCCTGGCTATGACGTTTACACCGTATGCACCGCCACCCCGCGCCGGGCGCCGCGAGTGGACGGCCCTGGTCGTCCTCCTGCTGCCGTGCCTGCTCGTCTCGATGGACGTCTCGGTGCTCTACTTCGCCGTACCGTTCCTCTCCGCCGAACTCGCGCCCAGCGGCGTCGAACAGCTGTGGATCCTCGACGTCTACGGCTTCGTCCTGGCCGGGCTCCTGATCACCATGGGCGCGCTCGGCGACCGCATCGGCCGCCGCAGGCTGCTGCTCACCGGTGCCGTCCTGTTCGGCGTCGCCTCGGCCCTGGCCGCCTACGCGCAGAGCGCCGGCATGCTCATCGCGGCCCGCGCGGTGCTCGGCGTCGGCGGCGCCACCCTCATGCCGTCCACCCTGGCCCTGATCCGCAACCTCTTCCACGACGCCGGACAGCGCGGCAAGGCCGTCGCGATCTGGTCCGGCGGCATGATGGGCGGCATCGCGCTCGGTCCGGTGCTCAGCGGGGTGCTGCTGGAGCACTTCTGGTGGGGCTCGGTCTTCCTGATCAACGCTCCGGCGATGGTGCTGCTGCTCGTGGCCGGACCCCTGCTGCTGCCCGAGTTCAAGAACCCGGCGGCGGGCCGCTTCGATCTGCCGGGCTCGCTGCTCTCCCTGGCGGCGATGCTCCCGGTCGTCTACGGCATCAAGGAGTTGGCCCGCGACGGCTTCGAGGCGCTGCCCGTACTGGCCGTCGCGGCCGGACTGCTGGCCGCCGCCGCGTTCGTACGCCGCCAGCGCACCGCCCGGCACGCGATGCTGGATCTGGAACTCTTCCGCCACCGCGGCTACTCGGGCTCCGTCCTGATGAACCTGCTGGCGATGTCCGCACTGGTCGGCAGCGCGGTCTTCTTCACCCAATACCTCCAGTCCGTACGCGGCATGAGCCCGCTGGAAGCCGCCCTGTGGAACGTCGTACCGACCGTCGCGGTCGGCGGCATGGCCCCGGCCGCCACCGCCCTCGCCCGCCGCGTGGACCGGGCGTTCGTCATCGCCGGAGGCTTTCTGGCCGCCGCCGGAGGGTTCCTGTGGGTGTCCCGGGTGGCGGCGGAGACTCCGCTCTGGATCGTGCTCCTGGGTGCCGGCGTCTACGCGGCGGGGCTGGTCATGGTGATGTCGCTCGGCACCGAACTGGCCCTCGGCGTCGCCCCGCCGCAGCGCGCGGGCTCGGCCTCCGCCCTCCTGGAATCCGGCTCCGAACTGGGCGGTGCCCTGGGCCTGGCGCTTCTGGGCACCCTCGGCAGCACCGTCTACCGTGGCACCGTCGACGGCGCCGTCCCCGATGGGCTGCCCGCGGGCGCGGCGGACACCGTACGGGAAACCCTGGCCGGAGCTGCGGCAGTCGCGGGAGAACTGCCGGGGCAGGCAGGGGAGGCGCTGCTCACCGCGGCCCGTACGGCGTTCCTCGACGGTCTGCACGCGGTGCTGCTCGGGGCGGCGGCCGTGATGGCCCTGGGCGCACTGCTGGCCGCGGGGCTGCTCAGGGGCGTACGGATGCAGTCTCCGGAGCCGGGGGAGGAGGCGACCGGATGCAAGCCGGTCACGGGCAGGCGCGAGTCCGTCGCCCCCGTCACCGCTTCCCCTTCTGCTGCTTCCCCTTCTGCCCATGCCGATTCTCATCGCCCCATCACCCGAAGCTGACCCGCTCCAGCCAGGAGTCCAGCAGTTCCGCATCACCGCCGATCACCATGCCGGGGCTGCGGGCGGGCAGCCGGCGGTAGAGGACCAGCAGCAGGTCGGTCAGCGGGCCGCTGACGGTGACGGCGGCCTCCTCGCGCGGCGCGTGGCGCCAGGAGATGGCGGCACCCGTGAGGTCGACCAGCCAGTCGGCCGCCGTCCCCGGTGCCGTGCCACTGGCCCGGAAGCGCAGCGTGCGACCAGGGTGGCCGAGAAGTTCCCGCAGCTCCGGGCGGTGATCGAGGGTCTGCGGCTGTGCGACCAGTTCCAGCCACTCACCGAAGCAGTCGGCGGCGGTCTCCTCGCCGAGGGTGAACGGCGCGCCCTCGGCCAGGAACGCGTCGGCGCGGTGGACCGCCGTCTCGTTGGCCATCCGCCGGGCGAAGAACGCGGCCGCCGGGCCCAGCTGGGGGAGGGGCACCCAGGCTTCCGCGCTCGGCCCGGCGGTCCGCAGGGTCTCGGCCAGCAGGGCGGCTCCCTCGCCCAGCCAGCCGTCCAGCACGGCCGGGTCCTCGTCGGCGTACGGCGACAGATCGCGGAAGTGCCCGTCGGGCGGGGGCCTTTCCGTCCCGGTGCGGACGACCTCCTCGACCCAGCGGTGCGCACCGCCCAGATGTCGCAGCAGCTGGCCGACGTTCCAGCCGGGGCAGGAGGGGACCGGGGTTCTCAGCTGGGCCGCGCCCCGTACGAGCGACCTCAACAGGTCGGTCTGCGCGACGATTTCGGAGCAGTGGCGGTCGTACGTCGAAGCGTTCATGACGCCACGGTAAGTCCCGCCACTGACAACCGGCTTCGGGTCAGCTGAAGTCCAGGTCCCCCGTCCGCGTCCGCTTCAGCTCGAAGAACTTGTCGTAACCGGCGAGCAGCCGGGCACCGTCGAAGACGCGTACGGCGTCCTCGCCGCGCGGGATCGCCGTCAGCACCGGGCCGAAGAAGGCCACGCCGTCGATGTGGATGGTGGGCGTGCCGACCTCCTCGCCGACCGGGTCCATGCCCTCGTGGTGGCTCTTGCGCAGCGCGTCGTCGTACTCCGTGCTGTCGGCGGCAGCGGCCAGCTCCGCAGGCAGGCCGGCCTCGGCGAGTGCCTCCTCGATGACGGTGCCGTAGTCCTCACGGCTGTCGTTGTGCAGGCGCGTGCCGAGCGCGGTGTACAGGTCGCGCAGTACTTCCTCGCCGTGCTTCTGGGCGGCGGCGATGCACACCCGCACCGGCCCCCATCCCTTGGCCAGCAGCTCCCGGTACTGCTCCGGCAGCCCTTCACGGCCCTCGTTGAGAACGGACAGGCTCATCACGCGAAAGCGCAGGTCGATGTCGCGGTGGGCCTCCACCTCCAGGATCCAGCGCGAGGTGATCCAGGCGAACGGGCAGAGCGGGTCGAAGTAGAAGTCGACTGTGTGACGGGTGTTGTCCGGGGAAGACGCATTCTGAGCAGTCATGACGCCACGATAGTTCGCTTCGCAACTTCCGGCCGGGAGTTACGGCGGCGGCTTCCGGAGGGGGCACGTCCGGACGGGCGGCTTCCGGGGCGCGTCCGCCGACCGGCGGACGCGGACTCGCCTCCCGCCTCAGCCGGCCGGGCTACTCCGGTGTGACGCCCAGCATCCGCTGGAGCAGCTCCTTGAGCAGCGCGCGCTCCGCGACGGACAGCTCACCGAGCGGCTCGCGTGCGAAGTCCAGGGAGTCGCGGAGCTGCGCCGCCGTCGCCCGGCCCGTCTCGGTGGGGGCGGCCAGCTTGACCCGGCGGTCGGCCGGGTCCGGGCGGCGCTCGACCAGGCCGCGGGACTCCAGCCGGTCCACGATCCCGGTCACGTTCGACGGCTCGCACTTCAGGCTCAGGGCTATCCGGCGCATCGGCATCGGCTCGCGGGCGAGGAGGCCGAGAACGCGCGCCTGGGCGCCGGTGAGGGAATGCTCGGCCGCCGCGTGCTCGTACTCCTCGTGATAGCGGGCCACGACGGTGCCGATCAGCTCGACGACCTCGGCGGTCAGGTGGTCTGCGCGAGGAGTCATGACACCAGGGTAGCGAATTGCTTGACAACATGAAATATCGAGGAGCATTGTTGTTTCAGCACCTGAAGCATTTTTAGGAGGAGCAGCCCATGTCCGCACTGCCCACGTCCGCCCGCGAATGGCACCTCGTCGCCCGTCCGCACGGCTGGCCGAAGCCGGAGGACTTCGCGCTGCGCGAGGCCGCGGTCCCCGAGCCCGGCGAGGGGCAGCTCCTCGTCCGCAACCTGTACTTCTCCGTCGACCCGTACATGCGCGGCCGGATGAACGACGTGAAGTCCTACACCCCGCCCTTCAAGCTGGACGAGCCGATGGAGGGCGGCGCGGTCGGCGAGGTCGTCGCCTCCAACGCCGACGGCTTCGCGGTCGGTGACCACGTCCTGCACTTCAAGGGCTGGCGCGAGTACGCCGTGGTGGACGCCGCCAAGATCGCCAAGGTGGACGGTTCCCTGGCGCCCCTCTCCGCCTACCTGGGCGTGCTCGGCATGCCGGGCCTGACGGCCTACGCGGGCCTGCTGGAGGTCGCCTCCTTCAAGGAGGGCGACGCCGTCTTCGTGTCCGGCGCGGCCGGCGCGGTCGGCAGCGAGGTCGGCCAGATCGCCAAGCTCAAGGGCGCCTCCCGCGTCATCGGCAGCGCGGGCTCCGACGAGAAGGTCAAGCTGCTGACGGAGGAGTACGGCTTCGACGCCGCCTTCAACTACAAGTCCGACCGGTCCGTCAAGGAGCAGCTCCGGGACGCCGCCCCCGACGGCATCGACGTCTACTTCGACAACGTCGGCGGCGACCACCTGGAAGCCGCCATCGACTCGCTGAACGTGCACGGCCGGGTCGCCGTCTGCGGCATGATCTCGCAGTACAACGCCACCGAGCCGACCCCGGCGCCGCGCAACCTCGCGCTGGTCATCGGCAAGCGGCTGCGCATCCAGGGCATGCTCGTCGCCGACCACAGCCACCTCCAGGAGCAGTTCGTCTCCGAGGTCTCGGCCTGGGTGCGCTCGGGAGAGCTGAAGTTCAGCGAGACGAAGGTCGCCGGCATCGAGAACGGTTTCGAGGCGTTCGTCGGCCTGCTGCGCGGCGACAACACCGGCAAGATGGTCGTCGATCTCACGGACTGACCCGTTACGGAGCCGGTTGCGCCGGGCCACTAGGCTCGGCCCCAAGCCGTCGCGACCGTGGGCGCGAGTCGCGGCGAACCACAGGAGGATCTCTATGTCCATCCAGCCCGTAGACGTCGTCTACACCGCCGTCGCCACCGCGGAGAACGGCCGGGACGGCCGCGTCGCCAGCGACGACGGCAAGCTGGACGTCGTCGTCAACCCGCCCAAGGAGCAGGGTGGCAGCGGCGCCGGCACCAACCCCGAGCAGCTCTTCGCGGCCGGCTACAGCGCCTGCTTCCAGGGCGCGCTCAGCGTCGTCGCCCGCCGGGAGAAGGCGGACGTCTCCGGCTCCCGGGTGACCGCCAAGGTCGGCATCGGCAAGACCCCGTCCGGCGGCTTCGGCCTCACCGTCGAGATCAACGCCACCATCCCGAACGTGGACGAGGCCACCGCCAAGGACCTGGTCGAAAAGGCCCACCAGGTGTGCCCGTACTCGAACGCCACCCGGGGCAACATCGACGTCAAGCTCAGCGTCGGCTGACGCGAGGTCAGGGCTGAGGGCCGCACTCCTGCTCGGGGTGCGGCCCTCGACTCGTTCCGGCTGCTGTGGGGGTGCCTCCACGCCTTCGGCCGGGGTGTCGGTCGTCGAAGTGCCGGGGGCAGGAGCGTCGGGCGTAGGAGTGCCGGTCGCTCCGGAGGCTGCCCAGGGGCGGACTGTCCTGGAGTGGCCTGCCCAGGGGCGGCCTGCCCAGGGGCGGCCTGTCCTGGAGTGGCCTGCCCAGGGGCGGCCTGCCCGGGGGCGGCCCGCCCGGGGGGCCTTCTGGTTGCGCGCGCCCAAAGGCGTCCCGCGGCGGTTCGCCTTCCCGAGGCAGTTCGGTCCAGCCGATCAGCCCCAGGGCCTATCCGCCCCCAGGGTCGGCCAGCCTTCAGGGCCTATCCGCTCCCAAGGCTTTTCCGTCTTCAGGGCCTATCCGCCCCCCAGGGCCGATCAGCCTTCAGGACCTATCCGCCCCCAGGGCTGATCAGCCTTCAGGGCCGATCGGCCTTCAGGTCCGATCAGCTCCAAGCCCGATCCGCCCCCAGGGTCGGCCCACCCGCGCGAGTGTCAGGTTCGCGCCAATTTCGGTTCCGGCCGCGCTCTGGGGTGCCGTGCGGACAGTGGTTGACGTGATGGTGCGAGGCTTCCGGGGGGTGAGTGGCGGCAGAGTCGGGCCGCGTGTCGCCGCCCACCGTCATCCCACGGTCTCCTCTGCGCCCCCCACTGCCCCCTCCGTCGCCTCCGGCCCGCCTGTGACGCAGGCCACTCGTACACCATCTTGACGGCGATGGCGTGAAATCGATTACGTAAGCCCACACGAAATCGATTACACGCCGTTGTGCGATCGAGACGCCCCGCGCCGTGGTGTCCTCGACCTGCCTGCGCGGACCTGCACGGAAGGGCTGGGGCGGGATGGCGAAGATCAAGGATGTGGCCGAGCGGGCCGGGGTGTCCGTGGCGACCGTCTCCCGGGTGCTCAACGGGCGGAGTCCGGTGGCCGAGACGCGGGAACGGGTGCTCGCCGCCGTCGAGGCGCTCGGGTATCGGCCCAACAACGTCGCCCGCGCCCTGCGGACCGCCCGTACCGGCACGCTCGGCCTGGTCATCAGCGACCTGACCAACCCGTTCTTCACCGAGCTGGCCGATGCCGTCGAGGACGCCGCGCGCGGCCTCGGCTACAGCCTGATCATCGGTAACGCCGCCGAACGCACCGCCCAGCAGGACGACTACATCCGTACGCTGCTGGACCGCCGTATCGACGGCCTGCTGGTCAGCTCGGCCGGTACCGGCTCCGCGATGCTGCGCGAGGTCGTCGCCTCCGGCACGCCGCTGGTGCTGCTGGACCGGATCGTGCCGGGCGTCGACGCGCCGTGCGTACGGGCCGACGGCGCCGCGGCGCTCACCGACCTGGCCGCCCACCTCGCCGCCCTCGGCAGGCGCCGCCCCGCGATCATCGTGGCTCCGGCCGGCACACCGACCGGCGACGAGCGGCTGGAACTCTTCCGTACGGCGCTGGCCGCGCACGGCATAGCGCTGCCGGACGAGCGCGTCGGCTCCACGCCCGACCTCCAGCCCACCGGCGGCCGCCAGGTGATGCGGCGTCTCCTGGACCTGCCCGAGCCGCCCGACGCCGTACTGGCCACCGACAACCTGATGGCGCTCGGCGCGATGGACGAGCTCCGCGCACGCGGGCTGCGGGTGCCGGACGACATGGCGCTGGTCGTGTACGACGACGTGCCCTGGTTCGCACACATCGACCCGCCGCTCACCGCCATCGCGCAGCCCACCCGCGAGCTGGGCCGGGCCGCCCTGCACACCCTGCTGGAACGGATCGAGGGGCGCGCGCCCGGCTCCGTACTGCTGCCGGCCCGCCTCGTCACCCGCCGCTCCTGCGGCGAACCGGGCACCGCCCGTGAGGACACCCAAGAGGAGGAGGGCAGCGCATGACCGACGTCAACGACGACGTTCGGGACGACGCACCGACAGGCCGCGAACTGCTGCGCGTGGAGGGGGTGACGAAGACGTTCCCCGGCGTGCGCGCGCTGGACGGCGTGGACTTGAGCCTGCGCGCGGGCGAGGTGCACGTCCTGCTCGGCGAGAACGGCGCGGGCAAGAGCACCCTGATCAAAATGCTCTCCGGCGCCCACCGGCCCGACGCGGGGCGCATCCTCGCGGCCGACGCACCGACGGGCGATCACGGCGATCATGGCGATCACGTCGATGACGGAGGTCACAGCGGCCCCGCCCCGGCCGCCGCCACCCCCCGAGACACCCCTCCCGACGCTCTCCGCGAAGTGCACATCCGCACCGCCCAGGACGCCGAACGCCTCGGTATCGCCACCATCTACCAGGAGTTCAACCTCGTCCCCCGGCTGACCGTCGCGGAGAACATCTTCCTCGGCCGGCAGCCGCGCACGGCGCTCCGCCTGATCGACAAGAAGGCCATGCGGGCGCGCGCCGCCGACCTGCTGCGCCGGGTACGCCTGGACGTCTCCCCGGACACCCCGGTCGCCGAACTGGGCATCGCCCGCCTCCAGATGGTCGAGATAGCCAAGGCGCTGAGCCTGCGCGCCCGCGTCCTGATCATGGACGAGCCGACCGCCGTACTGACCTCCGAAGAGGTCGAGACCCTCTTCGGCATCGTGCGCGAACTGCGTGCCGACGGCGTGGGGATCATCTTCATCACCCACCACCTGGAGGAGATCGGCGCCCTCGGCGACCGCGTCACCGTACTGCGCGACGGCCGCTCGGTCGCCGAGGTCCCGGCCGGTACGGGCGAGGACGAGCTGATCCGCCTGATGGTGGGCCGGGACATCGCCGAGCAGTACCCGCGGCAGCGCCCGGACGGGCCCGGCGCGCCGCTGCTGCGCGTCCGCGGCCTGACCCGGCACGGCACCGACGGCGCACCCGTCTTCGAGGACATCGGCTTCGAGGTGCGGGCCGGTGAGGTCGTCGGCCTCGCGGGCCTGGTCGGCGCGGGCCGTACCGAGGTCGCGCGGGCGGTGTTCGGCGTGGACCGTTACGACGCCGGGAGCGTCGAGGTCGACGGGAAGGTGCTGGCCCCCGGCGACGTACGGGCCGCGATGCGCGCCGGGCTCGGCCTGGTCCCCGAGGACCGCAAGGGCCAGGGGCTGGTCCTGGACGCCTCCCTCCAGGACAACCTGACGCTGGCCCGGCTGGACCGCGACACCCGCGCCGGCCTGGTCGACCGGCGCGGCCAGCGCCGGGCGGCCGCCGAGGTGGCCGCCCAGCTGAAAGTACGGATGAGCGGTCTGGGGCAGCACGCCCGCACCCTGTCCGGCGGCAACCAGCAGAAGGTCGTCATCGGCAAGTGGCTGCTGGCCGACACCCGGCTGCTGATCCTGGACGAGCCGACGCGCGGCATCGACGTGGGCGCGAAGGTCGAGATCTACCAGCTGGTCAACGAGCTGACGGCAGCCGGCCGCGCGGTGCTGATGATCTCCAGCGATCTGCCCGAGGTGCTCGGTATGAGCGACCGGGTGCTGGTCATGGCCCAGGGGCGGCTCGCCGGTGAACTCTCCGGCGACGAGGCGACGCAGGACGCGGTGATGGAACTGGCGGTGCGGTCCGACGGCGGCGCGTCCGGACCGCACGGGACGGCCCCGCACACGACCTCGGGCACGACCCCGCACACGACGAACGAGAGCGCGAAGGAGGGCTCCGATGTCCGCTGATGTGAAGACGGGAGCGGCCGCCGAGGCGGTCGGCACCGCCCCGCCCGGTGACGGCTTCGGCCCGTGGTTCACCCGGGCCGTCCTGCGGAACGGCCCGCTGGGCGGGCTGATCGCCCTGGTCGTGGTCATGGCGATCCTGTCCGGGGACTTCCTGAACGGGCAGAACCTCCTCAACGTCGGCGTCCAGGCGTCCGTCACCGCCGTCCTGGCCTTCGGTGTCACCTTCGTGATCGTCTCGGCCGGCATCGACCTGTCGGTCGGCTCGGTGGCCGCCCTCAGCGCCACCGTGGTCGCCTGGGCCGCGACCGACGCGGGCCTGCCGGTGTGGGCCGCCGTCCTGCTGGGGCTCGCGCTCGGCGCGGCGGCCGGTCTGGTCTCCGGCGCGCTGGTCGCGTACGGGAAGCTGCCCGCCTTCATCGCCACTCTCGCGATGCTCTCCGTCGGCCGCGGCCTCGCCCTGGTGATCACCGGCGGCACGCCGATCCCCTTCCCGGCCTCGGTCAGCAGGCTGGGGGACACGCTGGGCGGCTGGCTGCCCGTCCCGGTCCTGGTCATGATCGCGATGGGGCTGGTGGCGGCACTGGTCCTCAACCGGACGTACGCGGGCCGCACGATGTTCGCCATCGGCGGCAACGAGGAGGCCGCCCGGCTCTCCGGCATCGACGTCAAGCGCCGCAAGCTGGTGATCTACGCGATGTCCGGACTGTTCGCGGCGGTCGCGGGCATCGTCCTCGCGGCCCGGCTGACCTCCGCCCAGCCGCAGGCCGCTGTCGGCTACGAACTCGACGCCATCGCCGCCGTCGTGATCGGCGGCGCCAGCCTCTCCGGCGGCTCCGGCAAGGCGTCCGGCACCCTCATCGGCGCCCTGATCCTCGCCGTGCTGCGCAACGGCCTGAACCTGCTGAGCGTCTCGGCGTTCTGGCAGCAGGTGGCGACCGGCCTGGTCATCGCGCTGGCGGTGCTCCTGGACACGCTGCGGCGCCGGAGCGCGCGATGAGGCGGCGTACGGGGCCGCTCGGCGGCGGTACGCCCGGTGGGGGGACGGGCTCGTTCGGCAAGCGGCGTACGGGGCCGCTCGACGCCGGTACGCCCGGCAGGAGCGCGGGCTCGTTCCGCAAACGGCGTACGGGTCTGCCCGCGAGCTGTACGCCCGTCAGGGGCACCGGCTCGTTCCGCAACCGTACGGGCCTCCTCGGCGCGGCCGTCCTGGCCGGGGCCCTCGCCCTGTCCGGCTGCGACCGCGGCGGCGACACCGACCTGGGGCTGGCCCTCTCCACCCTGAACAACCCGTTCTTCGTCGCCGTCCGGGAGGGCGCGCAGGCCGAGGCGGACCGGCGCGGCCTGCACATCAACATCACCGACGCGCAGAACGACCCCATGCAGCAGATCAACCAGATGGAGACGTTCACCAGCCAGGACGTCAAGGCGGCGATCATCAACCCGGTGGACTCCGACGCCGCCGTGCCGGCCGTCGGGGTCGCCAACCGGGCGGACGTGCCGGTGATCTCCCTCGACCGCGGCGTCAACGGCGGCCGGGTCGGCACGGCCATCGCCTCCGACAATGTCGCCGGCGGCCGGCTCGCCGCGAAGACGCTGGCCGAGTCGCTCGGCGGCAAGGGCAAGGTGGCCTTCCTGGAGGGGCAGCCCGGCACCTCGGCCGCCCGGGAGCGCGGGCAGGGCTTCGAGGAGGGCATCAAGGCGTATCCGGGCATCGAGGTGGTGGCGCGGCAGCCCGCCGACTTCGACCGGGCCAAGGGCATGGACGTGATGTCCAATATGCTCCAAGTACACCGGGACATCGGCGGCGTCTTCGCGGCCAACGACGAGATGGCGCTCGGCGCCGCCAAGTCGCTGGGCGCCCGGGCGGGCAAGGACGTGAAGATCGTGGCGTTCGACGGGACGCCGGAGGGCGTCGCGGCGGTACGCGGCAAAACGCTGACCGCCACGGTCGCCCAGCAGCCCAGGCTGCTGGGCAGGCAGGCCGTGACGCAGGCGCTCAAGGCGGCGCGCGGCGAGCGGCTGCCGCAGCAGGTGAAGGTGCCGGTGGTCCTGGTGACCGGCAAGAACGCGGCGGAATTCGATGGGTGAGAAGCAGATGTACGACGTACTGGTAGTGGGCTCGGCCAACGCGGACCTGACGGTCCGGGTGGCGCGGCGGCCCGGCGCGGGCGAGACCGTGCACGGCTCCGACCTGGTCGAGTCGGCGGGCGGCAAGGGCGCCAACCAGGCGGCCGCCGCCGCCCGGCTCGGCGGCCGGGTCGGCCTGCTGGCCCGGGTCGGCGACGACGCGTACGGCGAGCTGCTGCTGGACGCGCAGCGCGCCGCGGGCACGGACGTCGCGCACGTGATCGTCGAGTCCGGCGCCCGTACCGGCACCGCGATGATCGTCGTGGGGCCGGACGGCGACAACAGCATCGTCGTCTCCCCGGGCGCGAACGCGGCGCTCACGCCGGAGGACGTGGCGGCCGCCCGCGACGTCATCGCCGCGTCCGCCGCGGTGTCTCTCCAGTTCGAGGTCCCGATGGAGACCGTACGGGCCACCGCCGCCACCGCCACGGAGACCGGCACCCGGGTCGTCCTCAACCCGTCCCCGACCCCCGACAGCCTCGACCCGGAGCTGCTCGCCGCCGCCGACCCCCTCGTGGTCAACGAGCACGAGGCGCAGCAGCTCGCGGGCGGCAGCAGCGAAGGCACTCCGGAGGACTGGGCCAGGGCGCTGCGCGAGCAGGGCGCCCGCTCGGTCGTGGTCACCCTCGGCGGCGACGGCGCGCTGGTCGTGGACGGCGAGGGCGGCACCGGCCGGGTCCCCGGCGTCAAGGTCGAGGCCGTCGACACCACGGGCGCGGGCGACGCCTTCACCGGCGCCCTCGCGACCCGCCTGGCCCGCGGCGACTCCCTCACGGACGCGGCCCGCTTCGCCGTACGGGTGGGCGCCGCGGCCGTCACCAAGCCGGGCGCCCAGCCGTCCTACCCGACGCCGGACGAACTGCCGTCCTGAGCGGAGGGCGCAGCCGCGGGGGCGCGGCGGGGGCGGCCGTACGCAGGCCGGCCCCGCCCGGGCCCGCTCACCTCTGATGCGTCGTCAGCGGTGTGGGCCCGCCTCCCGCAGGCTGCTGCCGGACGGCGTACAGGTCCCGGATCACCGGTTGCCCACCGGCTCCCGTACGCCTTCCGGACCCGCCGCCGCGCGCCCGGCGGCCCGGCCCACCTCGGCCACGGCCGCCCCGGCCCCGTCGGCCAGGCGCGCCAGGCAGGTCCCGTCCGCCGCCCATATGCCGCTGTACCCGCAGGCCACGCCGTCGCTCCCCGGGCCGACGCCGTTGGCGAGCAGCACGTCGATCCCGTGGTCCCGCGCCTTGGCGGCGTACTGCTCCGTGCGCTCCACCTCGTCGTGGAACGAGCTGGCCAGATACACCTGGCAGCCGTCGGCGGCGGCCCGCTCGGCCACCTCGGGGAAGGCGTTGTCGTAGCAGGTGGCGAGGGCGAACTTCAGGCCGCGGAAGGTGAACCGGCCGCCCGCCTCGGGCCCCGCCGTGAACAGGCCGTTCTCCCGGCCGTGCAGGTGGTGCTTGTCGTAGCGGGTCAGCAGCGCGCCGTCCGGCCCGTACACGAACGACGAGATCGTCATGCCGTCCGCCGTGCCCGCCGGGCCGACGCCCGGGCAGTTGACCACCGCGGCGACGCCCGCCGTCCGGCACGCGTCCCGGACGGGGGCCAGCCGCGCGTCGTCCGGCGCGAGGGTGTACTCCTCCGGGGCGGCCGCTATCGCGTCCAGCTCGTAGTTGGTCAGGGTGAGTTCGGCGAAGACGACCAGCTCGGCGCCGCGGCCGGCGGCCTCGGCGAGGAGCGTGGCCATCCGTGCCGCGTTGGCCGCGATGTCCAGTGGCGCGGGCGGGAATTGTGCTGTTGCGACGATCATTTCTCCATGATGCCCGGTGCCACTGACAACGCGGCCGTCAGGATGCTCCGCACCTGCCCGGTGATGGCCGTCCGGTTCCGTACGAAGTCGGGATCGGTGACCGCGCCGGTCGCCGGATCGGTGTTCCCGGCGCCGAACTGGAGGACCGGCGTGTGCAGATGGCCGCCCGGCACCTTCAGCCTCAGCGCGTCCCGCAGCAGCGTCGCCCGGTAGCCGATCTCGTTGGACAAGTAGTCACCGCCGCCGCCCGCGCGGGCCGTGGAGCCCGGCGTCGGCCCGTCCGGCCGCTCGACGGGCGCCCCGCCGCCCGCCGGGATCTCGGTCACCTCCGTGTTGTCCCGTACCGGGAACGGTCCGGTGGGGGTGGTGGTGAGCCGCGCGTACGGCAGGGTCGTGGTGGTCCACTGCGGCTGCGGCCGTACGGTCGGCACGCCCTTCGGGACGGGCACCGTCTCGGTACGGGATTCGCGCGCGTTGTCCGGATAACCGCCCCGCCAGGCGCCGTTCGTCCGCTCCAGGTCGAACCGCCCCGGCCGCCCCTGGCTGATGGTGGTGAACAGGTCCACCTGCCGCGGCCCGCGCCGGAAGTGCGGCAGCAGCGTCCGCTCCACCGTGCCCGCCGCGAAGTCCGCCCATCGTACGGGGAAGACGGCGGTCTCGACACGGGCGAGCCGTCCGGAGGACGTACGGACCGTCGTACCGTCCAGCGCGAGCGCCGCGGCTCCCGACGGGTTGCTGCGACGGGCGTCCGCGTCCAGCTGGAAGGGGTCGAAGCCGGTCACGACGACGCGCAGGGTCCGCTTGCCGCCGTGCCCGCCGCCGGGCAGGCCGATCGAGTCCTGCCCGCGCGACCCGCGCTCCAGCGCCCCGGCCAGGATGTCCCGTTGGCCCGCGGTCAGCCGGAACTGCGGCTTCCACTCGCGCAGCGCCTTGGTCATGCCCAGCCGCGCCCAGTACAGCGGCCGGTCGTCGTCCCGGCTCAGGTCGCCGCCCTGCGGCCCGCGCCCCTGGACGCGGTCCACCGCGCGCCGCCACAGGCCGCGTCCCGCCTCCGTGACGTACCGTTTCGCCGCCCCGTACGAGTGCACCCGCGCGAGCCCGTCGCCGAACGTCCCGGCCACGTCCGCGAACCCGCTGCGCCGCAGGATCTCCTGCGGCGCGCGCTGCGACAGCCGCTGCTCCTCGACGGTCGGCGCGGCCGTCGTCGGCCGGGCGGCGACGGCGGCGGGGGAGGCCGCCGTGGCGGAAGGGGCGGTGAGGGCGAGCGGGGCCGCGGTCAGCAGCGCGGCGCCGAACACGCCCACCGAGGTACGTATGCGTCTCATGGGGCGAGTAAACCGGCGCCGTGCCGTGGGCGGAAGGGGTTGATCCCTTTCCTTCCCGCGCGGACCGGCCGCCCTCAGCCCTCGTCCCTGCCCCCGTCGGCCGCCGACGCGTCCTCCTCCCCCTCGGCCGCCCCGAGCAGCGCCAGGAAGTCCCCGAACGCCGCCGCCATGTCCACCTCCGCCGGGTCCAGCAGCCACTGCAACTGGAGCCCGTCCATCACGGCGGCCAGCAGCGGCGCGGCCCGCTCCGGTGTCAGCCCGCCCGGCAGCCGGTCGCCGTACTCCGTCCGCAGCACCCCGGCCAGCCCCTCGCGCACCCGCCGGAACCGCCGCTCGAAGAAGTCACGGGCCGGGTGGTCCTCGGTGACGCTGTCCCCGGCCAGGACCGTGTACGTCTGGACGACCCCGGGCCGCCCGGCGTTGTACTCGACCAGCCCGGCGAGGGTGTCCGTGCGCCAGGCGCCGGTGGCCGCCGCCGCGGCCGTGTCCCAGCGGTCGCGCGCCTCCAGGACACCGACCAGCAGCAGTTCCTTGCTCGGGAAGTGGTGCAGCAGGCCCTGCTGGGTCAGTCCGGCGCGCTCGGCGACGGCGGCGAGCGACGTACCGCGGTAGCCGCGCTCGGCGATCAGCTCCATGGCGGCCTGGAGGATCGCCTCGCGCCGCTCCGCGCGCCGCGCCTCGCGTCCGCCGCCGCTCCGGCGGCCGTCCGTCCGTACCTGGTCCGGTGCAGTCACCGGGCGAGCGTAACCCCGCCCACCCTGGTCATAAGGTAACCAGAAGATAACGACGCCTACCGTTCGCCAGGCGAGCCGGTCACAATCAGGCCCGGGGGCCCGGAGCCGTACGTCCACGCCAGGGAGAGCCGTATGACCGACCACCGAAGCGCCCACACCACGGCGGCCGCCGTGGCCGTCGAGGAGGCCCTCGGCAAGCTGGACCTCGACACCAAGGCCGGGCTGCTGTCCGGGCAGGACGTCTGGACGCTGCCCGCCGTCCCGGAGATCGGGCTGCGGTCCCTGGTCATGTCGGACGGACCGGTCGGCGTGCGCGGCCAGGGATGGGGCGCGGAGGACCCGTCCGTCGCCCTGCCCAGCCCCACCGCGCTGGCCGCCACCTGGGACCGGGAGCTGGCACGCCGCGCGGGCCGGCTGCTCGCCCAGGAGGCGCGCCGCAAGGGCGTGCACGTCCTGCTGGCCCCCACCGTCAACCTGCACCGCTCCCCGCTCGGCGGCCGCCACTTCGAGTGCTTCTCCGAGGACCCGTACCTGACCGGCGTGATCGGCGCGGGGTACGTCGCCGGGGTCCAGGACGGCGGGGTGGGGACGACCGTCAAGCACTTCGTGGGCAACGACGCCGAGACCGAGCGCTTCACCGTCGACAACCGGATCGCCCCCCGGCCGCTGCGCGAGCTGTACCTGGCGCCCTTCGAGCACATCGTCGAAACCGCCCGGCCCTGGGCCGTCATGACGGCCTACAACCAGGTCAACGGCGTGACGATGACCGAACACCGCGAGCTGGTCGCCGGCGTCCTGCGGGGCGGGTGGGGCTTCGACGGGGCCAACGTCTCCGACTGGACGGCGGCCCGCGACACGGTACGGGCGCTGCGCGGCGGCCTGGACATCGCGATGCCGGGGCCGCGCACGGTCTTCGGCGCTCCGCTCGCGGCGGCCGTCCGCGACGGGCGGGTGACGGAGGAGGAGGTGGACGACGCGGTGCGCCGCGTGCTGCTGCTCGCCGCGCGCACGGGCTGCCTGGAGGGCGTTCCGGCAGCCGTCGCCCCCGAGGACGTGCCGCAGGACATCGACGGCCGCGCGCTGGCCCGCGAGATCGCCCGCCGCGCCTTCGTCCTCGTACGCAACGAGCCGGTCGTACGGGATGAGCCGGTCGCACGGAATGAACCGGCTGTACAGGATGAGCCGGTCGTACGGAACGAGCCGACCCCGGAAACCGCACCGGCTCCCACCCCACGCCGCGCCCTCCCCCTCACCCCCTTCCCCCTCACCCCCCACCCCCTCCGCAAGCTCGCCGTCATCGGTGCCGCGGCCAAGGACGCCCGGGTGCTCGGCGGCGGCTCCGCCACCGTCTTCCCCGAGCGGATCGTCTCCCCGCTGGAGGGTCTGCGCGCCGCGCTGCCGGACACCGAGGTCACCTTCTCGGTCGGCGCCGACCCGCGCACGAAGGTCCCGCACGCCCGCGCGGGCTTCGAGCTGTGCGCCCGTTACTACGGCGCGGACGGCGCGCTGCTCGCCGAACAGCCGCAGTTCGACGGCAAGGTGCAGGCCATGGGCCGGTTCCCGGACGGTGTCACGCAGCGCGACCTGCACACCGTGGAACTGGCGGGCACATTCACCCCGCAGACCGGCGGCGCGCACACCTTCGCCGTCTCCGGCACCGGCGAACTGCGGCTGACCGTCGGCGGCCGGATGCTGTTCGACGCCCCCAGCGCCCCGGACACGGACGACCCGTTCGAGGCGTTCATGAACCCGGCGGAGCACCGCGTGGCGGCGGAGCTGACGGCCGGGCAGACCCTGGACGTGGCGCTGCGGTTCGTCCCGCGCGGCACCGGCCTCGGCGCCGATCTGCCCGTACTGACCTTCGCGCTCGGCCACGCGGAGCCGCGGCTCGACCCGGACGCCGAGATCGAGGAGGCGGTACGGGCCGCCGCCGAAGCGGACGCCGTGGTCGTGGTCGTGGCGACCACCGAGGAGACCGAGTCGGAGGGCTTCGACCGTACGGGCCTGGCCCTGCCGGGGCGCCAGGACGAGCTGGTCTCGCGGGTGGCCGCCGCCAACCCGTACACCGTCGTGGTCGTCAACGCGGGCTCCCCGGTGGAGATGCCGTGGCGCGAGGAGGTGCCCGCCGTCCTGCTCGGCTGGTTCCCCGGCCAGGAGGCGGGGGCCGCGCTGGCCGACGTCCTGCTGGGGACGCACGAACCGGGCGGCCGCCTGCCGACCACCTGGCCCGCCCGCCTGGCGGACGCCCCGGTCACCCAGGTGACCCCGGCCGGCGGCCGCATCACGTACGAGGAGGGTGTCTTCATCGGCTACCGGGCCTGGCAGCGGCGGGCCCGTGAGGAGGCGGGCCCGGCACCGGCGTACCCCTTCGGGCACGGCCTGGGCTACACCGACTGGAGCTACGAGTCCCTGGAGGCGACCCCGGCACGCGCCCGCGTCCGGGTGCGCAACACCGGTACGCGCCACGGCCGCGAGGTCGTACAGGTCTACCTCGCGCCCCTGGACCGGGTCGCGGGCCCGGCACCGGTGGACCGTCCGGACCGCTGGCTGGCCGGGTTCGCGACGGTGGAGGCCGCCCCGGGCGAGACGGCCGAGGCCGAGATCGTGCTGCCGCGCCGCGCCTTCGAGATCTGGGACGAGGCGGCCGGTGCCCGCCGTTTCGTGGACGGGACGTACGCGATCGAGGCGGCCCGCAGCGTCACCGACCGGCGGCTGGCCGCGCAGGTCACGGTGGCCTGACCGCGCACGTCACGGCGGCCCGCAGGCGCGGCGGCCGGGTGCCTCAGCCTCCGGCCAGCACCTCCACGTCGCCCCCGTCGCTGTGCACCTTGATCTTGTGCGGCGAGCTGTTGTCCACGGTGCCGGAGACCTTGCGGTTGCCGCCGTCCGTGGTGGCGTCCACCGCGTAACGGCCCTGCGGGACCCGTACCGAGACCGCGCCGCCGCTGCTCCGGACGTCCACCCGGTCCGGCACACCGGTGAAGCGGGCGTCGATCTCGCCGCCGTCGGTGTCCGCCGTCGCCTGCTTCGCCGTGCAGTCCCGCAGGTCGATGTCGCCGCCGCTGGTCTTCACGTCGACGGCCCCCGCGGCCCCCTTGACGTCGATGTCGCCGCCGTCGGTGTGCAGCTTCACGGCGACCGACGGTGCGACCCTGACCTCGTAGGCGACGCTGCACTTGCCCCGGACGTCCCCGCAGTCGTCGGCGGTGAGCTGTAGGTTGCCGCCGACGAGGGAGTGCCGGGTGGCGGGCTTCCGCTTGCCGTACACGAGCCGTTCCGTCACCTTGACCCGGTCGCCGGCCGTGTCGTCCGCGACGACCGTGATGTTGCCGCCCGGCGTCGTCACGTCCAGCTTCGCCGTCTTCCCCGCCACCGTGTAGGTCTGCTCGCTGTCGGTGGCCTTTTCGGTCAGCTCGCAGCCGGTGACCGCGACGGTCACGGTGACGAGGGCGGCCGCGGCGAGGGCGGTACGGGTGGTGCGGTGCCCCGGTCTGGTCGTACGGCGTGCGGTCATGGCGGGTCCCCCCGGGTGCGGAAAGCGGTGCGCGAGCGCGCTGAGCGGTGTACGGGCCCGCCGCACACGGCGGTTCGGGCCGACTGCCATCCTCGCGCGCCCCGCGTTCCGTCCCCATCCCCAGCAGGAACGATCTGCCCGCCCTTCCCCCTAAGGGTGCCCGTGCCGCCCCGTCAGGGCCGCTACGTCCCCTTACGGGTGATCTCCTGGAACGCCATCCGGGCCAGCTCCCGCTGCCCCTCCCGGCCGGGGTGGAACCAGTCCCAGGCGCTCAACTCCGCGCCGGTGAAACGGAAGTCGAAGACGGACCGGTCGAAGCGGCACAGCTTGTCGCGTTCGCAGACCGACTCCAGGGCCTTGTTGTAGGCCATCACCCGGTCCCGCACGCTCTGCCGGCGGGTGTCCGCGGCCTTCGACAGGTCGTCGGGGTCGCGCAGCATCGAGCCGCAGATCCCGAGCTTCCACACTTCCTTGCCCAGCGGGTTCTGCCGCCCTTGCGACCACAGCCGCATCAGGTCCGGTACGGCCGCGACGTACACCTGCGTCTTGGGCAGGGCGCGCCGCAGCGCGCGCAGGGACGCCTCGAAGTCGGCGCGGAAGGCGGTCTCCGTGGTCATCGCGCCCACGTCGGTACGGCAGGCGTCGTTGGCGCCCACCAGGACGGTGACCAGCTCGGGCCGCTTCCGTACGGCCTGCTCTACCTGGGCGGGCAGGTCGCGCATCAGCGCGCCGGTCTTCGCGAAGTTCCAGCTGTGTGTGGCGGGGTCCTTCACCAGTCGCCGGGCGACGCTGTTCACGTCCGGGTCCGTGCCGGTGGCCCAGGAGACGGCGGGGCAGTCGGACAGCACCGAGCAGGCGTCGAACCCGACGGTGATGGAGTCGCCGACCGCGGCCACCGAGGCGGGGTCGGTGCGCCAGGCGGGAGAGGGCTTGGGGGAGGGGTGCGGGGCCGGGCGGCCGCCGTCGTCGGGGTCGCCGGCGCAGGCCGTCAGGGAGACGGCGAGCGCGGCCGCCGTGAGGACGGCGGCCGCGGCGGTACGGGCCCGGGTTGGCCGAAAGGGTTGATCGACCTCGGTCATCCCCTGTCCCCCTCCGGCGTGCGAGTGATATCTGTTCCGGTACCGACGGTACGTCACCCCCCGACGCCTGCCGCGCGGTAGCTTGTGCCGTGACCCGTAGGGTCCTCGCCCGACGGCACCGGCACAGTCGGCACGCGTGTAGTACATCACGTCATTAACTGTCCCTTTTGCGGCAAATTGGGGCTCATGGTGTTTACTGTAGGTAACCTCGGATGCTGGTGCCGACGTGATCACTGGGGCAGAATGCTTGCAGCTGTCCCGGCCGCGACCGGAACGGGCACGAGGCCGCTGGGGAAGGCGAACCTCGAACCGTATCGGAGGTCCCGGTGACGACACGTGGAGTTCTGTACGTCCACTCCGCACCGCGCGCGCTGTGCCCGCACGTCGAATGGGCCGTCGCGGGCGTCCTCGGTGTGCGCGTCAACCTCGACTGGATCCGCCAGCCGGCGTCCCCCGGCACCTGGAGAGCCGAGTTCTCCTGGCAGGGCGAGTCCGGCACGGCCTCCAAACTCGCCTCCGCGCTGCGCGGCTGGCACCTGCTGCGCTTCGAGGTGACCGCCGAACCCTGCGCCACCGCCGAGGGCGAGCGCTACAGCGCCACGCCCGAGCTGGGCATCTTCCACGCCGTCACCGGCATCCACGGCGACATCCTGATCCCCGAGGACCGGCTGCGCGCCGCGCTCGCCCGTTCGGCGGGCGGCGAGACCGAGCTGGCGGCCGAGGTCGCCAAGCTGCTCGGCAAGCCCTGGGACGACGAGCTGGAGCCCTTCCGGTACGCGGGCGAGGGCGCCCCGGTCCGCTGGCTGCACCAGGTCGTCTGACCTGTCGCACCGGCCCGCGGGCGGCCGCCGCGGCGCGCCGGTGCCGCCCTTGCCCTGGAGCCCGCTCCAGGCCGTAGCGTGCGGACATGCCTGACAAGACCTCAGTGGCGGTGCTCGGCACCGGAATCATGGGCTCGGCGATGGCCCGCAACCTCGCCGGCGCCGGTCTGGACGTCCGCGCCTGGAACCGTACCCGCGCCAAGGCCGAACCCCTGGCCGCCGACGGCGTACGGGTCGTGGAAACCCCGGCCGAGGCGGTGGACGGCGCGGACGCCGTGCTGACCGTCCTGCTGGACGGACCGGCCGTACTGGACGCCGTACGGGCGAGCGCCCCCGCCCTGCGCGCGCGGACCCTCTGGCTCCAGATGAGCACCGTGGGCGCCGACGGAACCGCCCCGCTCGCCGCCCTCGCCCGCGAACACCATTTGGACCTCGTGGACGCGCCCGTGGTCGGCACGAAGGAACCCGCGGAGAAGGGCCTGCTGACCGTTCTCGCGGCCGGGCCGCAGGACGTGAGGGAGCGGGCGGCGCGCATCCTGGACATCGTCGGACAGCGCACCCTGTGGGTCGACGAGGACGCCTCCTCGGGCGCGGCCAGCCGGCTCAAGCTCGTCGTCAACAGCTGGGTGCTCACCGTCATCAACGGCACCGGCGAGGCGCTGGCCCTCGCCCAGGGGCTCGGCGTGGACCCCCGCTCCTTCCTCGAAGCGGTCGAGGGCGGACCGCTCGACCTGCCCTACCTCCGGATGAAGTCGGAGCTGATCCTGTCCGGCGCGTATCCGGCGAGCTTCACGGTGTCCGCCGCGCGCAAGGATGCCCGGCTGATCGAGGAGGCCGCCGCGGCGGGCGGGGTGCACATGGACCTGACGGCTGCCGCGGCGGAACGCCTGCGCCGGGCGGAGGCGCAGGGGCACGGCGACGAGGACGGCGCGGCGGCGTACTACGCCAGTTTCTGAGGCGTACGCGGCCCCGAGTACGCGGACCAGGAGGCCGCACGCTCGGCCCCGGACACGAGGAAGGGGCCGTGCCACACGGCACGGCCCCTTCCCCCGCATCACGGACCAGCGGGTCCGGCCCCGGTCACACGGTCCGGAAGGCCAGCACCACGTTGTGACCGCCGAAGCCGAACGAGTCGTTCAGCACCGCGATCGTGCCCTCGGCGGGCAGCGCGCGCTTCTCGTCCCGGACGATGTCCGCGTCCGCCGCCTCGGGGTCGAGGTTCTCGATGTTGATGGTCGGCGGCGCCACCCGGTGGTGGATCGCCAGCACCGAGGCGACGGTCTCCACGCCGCCCGCGCCGCCCAGCAGGTGGCCGGTCATCGACTTGGTGGCGGAGACCGCCATGTGGTCGACGTCGGTGCCGAAGACCTTGCGCAGCGCCTTGATCTCGGCCAGGTCGCCCAGCGGCGTCGAGGTCGCGTGCGCGTTGACGTGCGCGATCTCGGCGGGCTTGAGGTCGGTGCCCGCGAGCAGGTTCTGCAGGGCGTGCGCGATGCCGTTGCCGGACGGCTCGGGCTGCACGATGTCGTGGCTGTCGGCGGAGATGCCCTGGCCGACGGCCTCGGCGTAGACCTTCGCGCCGCGCTTGGCGGCGTGGTCGGCCGACTCCAGGACGATCACGCCGGAGCCCTCGCCGAGCACGAAGCCGTTGCGGTCCGCGTCGTAGGGACGGGACGCGCCCTGCGGGTCGTCGTTGTTCTTGGACATCGCCATCATGTTGCCGAACGCGGCGATCGGCAGCGGGTGGATGGCCGCCTCCGTACCGCCCGCGACGACGACGTCGGCACGGCCCGTACGGATCATCTCGATGCCGTAGCCGATGGCCTCGGCGCCGGAGGCACAGGCGCTGACCGGGGTGTGCACACCGGCCCGCGCGTTGACCTCCAGGCCGACGTTGGCCGACGGGCTGTTGGGCATCAGCATCGGCACGGTGTGCGGGGAGACGCGGCGCGAACCCTTCTCCCGCAGGATGTCGTACTGGTTCAGCAGGGTCGTCACGCCACCGATGCCGGAGGCGATGACCGCGCCGAGCCGGTCCGGGTCCACCGAGGCGTCCTCGCCGGCCCGGGCCTCGAAACCGGCGTCCGCCCACGCCTCACGGGCCGCGATCAGCGCGAGCTGCGCCGAGCGGTCCAGCTTGCGGGCCTGCGCCCGGGGGATGATCTCACCCGGGTCGACGGCCGCCGCGGCGGCGATGCGGACCGGGAGGTCGGCGGCCCAGTCCTGGTCGAGGGCGGTCACGCCGGAACGTCCGGCGAGCATCCCTTCCCAGGTCGAGGCACTGTCGCCACCCAGCGGTGTGGTTGCGCCGATACCGGTGACGACCACGGTGCGATTGGTCGCGTTCACGGAAATTCCTACTCCACAGGTTGAGGGGTTGAGAATCGACGGCGCCACCGCGGGGTGGCGACATGCGCCGGGACTGGATCAGCCCTGGTGCTTGAGGATGTAATCGGTCGCGTCGCCGACCGTCTTGAGGTTCTTGACGTCGTCGTCGGGGATCTTCACGTCGAAGCGCTCCTCGGCGGCGACGACGACCTCGACCATGGACAGCGAGTCGACGTCCAGGTCGTCGGTGAAGGACTTGTCCAGCTGGACGTCCTCGACGGGGATCCCGGCGATCTCGTTCACGATCTCGGCGAGACCCTTGACGATCTCTTCCTGGGTGGCGGCCATGATGGCGCTCCTTCGGTAATGGGTCGGGGGAACGGTAGAAAGTCTGCAGTTCCGGGGATGTGGAGAGCTCCGCGCAGGCACCGGGACGCGAGGTCACCGGACGCGTTGCGCGAATCTCGCCTAGGGGAGGGTAACGACCGTCGCGGCGTAGACGAGACCCGCCCCGAAGCCGATGACGAGCGCGGTGTCCCCGCTCTTGGCCTGCCCGGTCGCCAGCAGCCGCTCCATGGCGAGCGGAATCGAGGCGGCCGAGGTGTTGCCGGTGGTCTCCACGTCGCGGGCGACCGTGACGCTCTCCGGCAGCTTCAGAGTCTTCACCATCGAGTCGATGATCCGCATGTTGGCCTGGTGCGGGATGAAGACGTCCAGGTCGTCCGGGCTGACTCCGGCCGCGTCCAGCGCCTGCTGGGCGACCTTCGCCATCTCGAACACGGCCCAGCGGAAGACCGCCTGGCCCTCCTGGGTGATGGCGGGGTAGCGGATCTCGTCGAGCGCCACCCGGGCGTCCGGGCCGTCGCCGCCGGGCACCGGGGTGCGGCGGTAGACATCCCAGCCGAACGTCTGCTTGATCGTTTCGGCCTTGTCGCCCTCCGAGCCCCAGACGGTCGGGCCGATCGCGGGCTCCTTGCCGGGGCCGACGACCACGGCGCCGGCGCCGTCGCCGAAGAGGAACGCGGTGGCCCGGTCCTCCAGGTCGGTCAGGTCCGAGAGCCGCTCGACGCCGATGACCAGCACATACTCGGCGCTGCCGTCGGTGATCATGCCCTTGGCGAGGGTCAGACCGTAACCGAATCCG
Source organism: Streptomyces paromomycinus (assembly GCF_003865155.1). Lineage (NCBI taxonomy): Bacteria > Bacillati > Actinomycetota > Actinomycetes > Kitasatosporales > Streptomycetaceae > Streptomyces > Streptomyces paromomycinus. The sequence goes on from NZ_BHZD01000001.1 coordinate 6,774,581, forward strand.
GCGCAACCTGCGGAGATGTCGAACGCGGCGGGCTTGCCCGCGCCGACCTTGTGGGCGATCTCGGTGGCGATGGCCGGGGTCTGCTTGAAGTGCGAGACGGTCGAGACGACCACCGCGCCGATCTGCTCGGGCGTGATCCCGGCGTCCGCGATGGCCTTGCCGGCCGCCTCCACCGACATGGCCGCCACGGTCTCGTCCGGACCGGCCCAGTGGCGGGTGGCGATGCCGGAGCGCGAGCGGATCCACTCGTCGGAGGAGTCGATGTGCTTGAGGATCTCCTCGTTCGGCACCACCCGGGTCGGGCGGTAGCCGCCGACACCCATGATGCGCGCGTACGCGGCGCCCTTGGCGGGCTTGATCTTCGAGGTCATGCTCTCGGGGCTCCTATTCGGCCTGGGCAGAGTGCTCGGCGATCAGCGTGCGGGCCGCGTCGAGGTCGTCCGGGGTCTTCAGCGCGAGGGTCTGCACACCGGGCAGCGCGCGCTTGGCGATGCCGACGAGGGTGCCGCCGGGGCTCACCTCGATGATGCCGGTGACGCCGAGCTCCTTGAACGTCTCCATGCACAGGTCCCAGCGCACCGGGTTGGCCACCTGGCCCACCAGGCGGCGCACGACGTCCTGCCCGTCGGTGACGACACGGCCGTCCCGGTTCGAGACGTACCGGGTGTGCGGGTCGGCGGCCGTGACCTGCCCGACCGCTTCCTCCAGGACCGTCACGGCCGGGGCCATGTGCTCGGTGTGGAAGGCGCCGGCCACCTTCAGCGGTACGACCCGGCGGGTGCCCTCGGGCTTGTCGGCGGCCAGGGCGGCCAGCTGCTCGGCCGTACCGGCGGCCACGATCTGGCCCGCGCCGTTGACATTCGCGGGGGTCAGGCCCAGCTTGTCCAGGTGCGGCAGGACGACGTCCTGCTCGCCGCCGAGGAGGGCGGCCATGCCCGTCTCGGTGACGGCGGCGGCCTCGGCCATGGCCAGGCCGCGCTTGCGTACCAGCGTCAGCGCGTCGTTCTCGGAGAGCACACCGGTCAGGGCCGCGGCGGCCAGCTCGCCGACGCTGTGTCCGGCGGCGGCGCCGACCTGCCGGGAGACGTCCTCCGGGGTCGCGAAGAGCTGCCGGGCGGACACCAGGGAGGCCGCCACCAGCAGCGGCTGTGCCACCGCGGTGTCGCGGATCTCGTCCGCGTCCGCGTTCGTGCCGTAGTGGACCAGGTCCAGGTCGATGGCGGCCGACCACGCACGGAGCCGGTCTTCGACACCGGGGAGGTCGAGCCAGGGGGTCAGGAAGCCGGGCGTCTGAGCGCCTTGGCCGGGAGCGACGAGTACGAGCACCCTCACACTCTCTCTTGTGGGAGGTCCCGCCCGCCCGTGGGGACAGGGACGAAGAACCATCAGGGGAATTGTCGGTGTTCTACAAAAGACTAAAGTTGGCTGTCCCCGTCGGCCAGACGCCCCAGGATCAGCGCGATGCGCAGCGTGAAGGCGGAGCGTACGTCCGAAGGTGACCACCCGGTGACGTCGGTCACACGTCGCAGCCGGTAGCGCACGGTATTGGGGTGCACGAAGAGCATCCGTGCCGCGCCCTCCAGGCTGCTGGCTTGTTCCAGATACACGCTCAGCGTCTCCAGGAGCGCCGAGCCTGCTTCCTCCAGCGGTCTGTAGATCTCCTCCACCAGCTGGTCACGCGCCGCCGGGTCGGACGCCATCGCCCGCTCCGGCAGGAGATCGTCGGACAGTACGGGACGGGGGGCATCCGGCCACGCGGCACAGGCCTTCAGTCCCGCCGCGGCGGCCTGCGCGGACCGCGTCGCGGCCAGCAGGTCGGCCACCACCGGACCGGCCACCACCGGGCCCGCCGCGAACGGTCCGATCAGGGCCTTCGCCGCCTTGAGCGGATCGTCCGAGCCGCCCGCGATGACCACCAGGCGGCTGCCCAGGACGCCCGTGAGCACCTGGAGCTTGGCGTGCCGCGAGGCGCGGCGGATGGCTTCCACCGTCAGCTCGCTGTCCCCGTCGGGGGCCGTGCCCAGTACAACGCACACATGTTCGGGAGAATTCCAGCCGAGCGCGGCGGCCCGCGAGATCGCCCCCTCGTCCGCCTCCCCGGACAGCACCGCGTTGACCACCAGCGACTCCAGCCGCGCGTCCCACGCGCCCCGCGCCTCGGCGGCCTGCGCGTACACCTGGGCGGTGGCGAACGCGATCTCCCGCGCGTAGACGAGCAGCGCCTCGCGCAGCACGCCCTCGTCCCCGGGGGCCGCCACGTCGTCGATCGCCGCCTCCATGACCTCGATGGTCGTACGGACCATCTCGACGGTCTGGCGCAAAGTGATCGCCCGGGTCAGCTCGCGCGGCGCCGTGCCGAACACGTCGGTGCTGATCGCCTGCGGCGTCTCGGGATGCCGGAACCACTCGGTGAAGGCCGCGATGCCCGCCTGGGCGACCAGCCCGATCCAGGAGCGGTTCTCCGGCGGCATGGCGCGGTACCACGGCAGCTGCGCGTCCATGCGGGCGATGGCGTTGGCAGCCAGCTTTCCCGACGACTTCTCCAGGCGGCGGAGGGTCGCGGTGTGCGGATGCGGGTGCGGGTCGCGCGATGCGGGTTCAGACACGGGGACAAGCCTGCCTTATCGGGGCGGTGTGATGGCGCGGTGGGCTCTCGGGGGCGGGGGCTACGGTGGTCGGGTGATCCAGGTACACAGAGGCGACGAACGCTATCCGGGCGGTGACGCGGCGGCCGGCATCGAGACCCGGCACGCCTTCTCCTTCGGCCCGCACTACGACCCGGACAATCTGCGCTTCGGCCCGCTCGTCGCCTGCAACGAGGAACGGCTGGCGCCCGGCGCCGGTTTCGACGAGCACCCGCACCGCGACACCGAGATCGTCACCTGGGTCGTCGAGGGCGAGCTGACCCACCGCGACTCCACCACCGGCCACGAGACGGTGGTGCGGCCCGGCGACGTGCAGCGGCTCAGCTCGGCGGACGGCGTGCGGCACGAGGAGCGCAACGACGGCGCCGGGCCGCTGCGGTTCGTGCAGATGTGGCTCACGCCCACCGGGCCCGGCGGCGAGCCGGAGTACGAGGTGGTGCGCGGCATCGCCGACGGCACGCCGTACGCGCTGCCCGGGGCGGCCTCGATGCTGCACGTACGACGGCTGGCCGACGGCGAACGGTCCGCCGTGCCGGACGCGCAGCGGATGTACGTGCACGTCGTACGCGGCGCGGTCCTGCTGGCCGGCGAGCGCCTGGCGGCCGGGGACGCGGCGCGGGTCACGGACGCGGCGGACCTGGAGCTGGCCGCCGAGGGCGCCGCCGAGTGCCTGCTGTGGGAGATGCCGGGCGAACCGTCGTACGGCTGAGGGGGTGGCGGGCCGCCGTACGGCCCGGGGCCCCGCGGCACCGCGGCGCGTGTTCAGCGCAGCTCGGCGAGGATCGCGTCCGTGAGCGGCGGCCACGCCTCGATCGCCCAGGGGCCGAAGGCCCGGTCGGCCAGCGCGACGCAGGCCGCGCCCGCGTCCGGGTCCACCCACAGGAACGTGCCCGACTGGCCGAAGTGACCGAATGTCCGCGGCGAGGACGAAGCGCCCGTCCAGTGCGGCGACTTGCCGTCCCGGATCTCGAAGCCCAGGCCCCAGTCGTTGGGGTTCTGCATCCCGTAGCCGGGCAGCACACCGCGTACGCCGGGGAAGACCACCGAGGTCGCCTCGGCGAGCGTCTGCGGCGCCAGCAGCCGCGGCGCGAGGAGCTCGGCGCCGAAGCGGGCCATGTCGGCGGCGGTCGAGACGCCGTCCTTGGCGGGTGAGCCCGGCAGGTCGGTGGCGGTCATGCCGAGCGGTTCGAGGACCGCCTCGCGCAGATACTGCGGGAAGGGGATGTCGGTGGCCTTGGCGATGTGGTCGCCGAGCGCCTCGAAGCCCGCGTTCGAGTACAGCCGGCGCTCGCCCGGCGCGGCCTGCACCCGGTCCTCGTCGAAGGCCAGCCCGCCGGTGTGCGCGAGCAGGTGGCGGACGGTCGAGCCGGGCGGCCCGGCCGGTTCGTCCAGCTCCACCGCCCCTTCCTCGACGGCGAGCAGCGCGGCGTACGCGGCGAGCGGCTTGGTGACCGAGGCCAGCGGGAAGCGGTGCTCCTGGGGACCGTACGATCCGGCCACCGTCCCGTCGGTCCGTACGACAGCGACGGCCGCGGTCGGCACCGGCCAGTTCTCGATCATCCGAAGGCTCTGCAAGGGCATGGCCACGAGCCTAACGCTCCGGGTCGCGGGGCCGGGACGGGCCGGGGGAGAAGGCGCGTCCGGGCCGCGCGGGCAGCGGATCTCCGGATCGCCTCAAGACCGGGTCAAGACTTCGCTTGCTTGGAGTGCACTCCAAGTCTCTAGCGTTGAAGCCGTCGTGAGAGATCCGGAGAAAACGTTCCGGCGACGGAACATCCGGCGACTACGGGAGGCGCGGCATGACGGTGACGGCGACGGACCGGACGGTGCGGGAACCAGCACGGCTGACGGCCTGCAAAGGGCCGGTCCTGCACCCGCGGCCCACCGGCCGCGACCAGTACGCGATCAGCGAGGTCGCCGAGGTCACCGGCCTGAGCGCGCACACCCTGCGCTGGTACGAACGGATCGGGCTGATGCCGCACGTGGACCGTACGCACACGGGCCAGCGCCGCTTCAGCAACCGCGACCTGGACTGGCTGGACCTGGTGACCAAGCTCCGCCTGACCGGCATGCCGGTCGCGGACATGGTCCGCTACGCCGAACTGGTACGCGAGGGCGCGCACACCTTCCCCGAGCGGGAACGGCTGCTGACCGCGCACCGCGAGGACGTACGGCAGCGGATCGCCGAACTGCAGAGCACGCTCCAGGTCCTCGACTACAAGATCGACGTTTACGCCGACGCCCGCCGGGCGTCGGAGAGAGTCTGAGGACGGCATGACCACAGAGCACATCGGCACCGTTCAGCTGGGCGCCTCCGGACCGCTGGTCGGTGTCCAGGGCCTCGGCTGCATGGGCATGAGCTTCGCGTACGGCCCGACGGAGGACGAGGGCGAGGCGAGGGCCACGCTGGAGCGGGCGCTCGAACTGGGCGTCACGCTCTACGACACCGCCGACATGTACGGCATGGGCCACAACGAGGAGTTCATCGCCCCGTTCATCCAGGCGCACCGCGACGAGGTCGTGGTGGCGACGAAGTTCGCGATCGCCGCGGACCCGGCCGACCCGCTGAACCCGGCCAAGCGGGCCATCCGTAACGACCGCCCCTACATCCGCGAGGCCGTCGAGGCGAGCCTGCGCCGCCTGGGCGTCGACGAGATCGACCTGTACTACATGCACCGCCGTGACCCGGCCGTCCCCATCGAGGACACGGTCGGCGCGATGGCCGAGCTGGTGGCCGAGGGCAAGGTCAAGCACCTGGGCCTGAGCGAGGTCACCGGCGGCGAACTGCGCGCGGCGCAGGGCGTGCACCCGATCGCGGCCGTGCAGTCGGAGTGGTCACTGTTCAGCCGGGACGTGGAGAACAGTGTGGTGCCGGCCGCACGCGAACTCGGCGTCGGCTTCGTGCCGTACTCGCCGCTCGGCCGCGGCTTTTTGACCGGCTCGTTCGTCAGCGCCGACAAGGAGCTGACCGACGACGACTTCCGCCGTCAGCAGCCCCGCTTCACCGGCGACAACGCGAAGACCAACGCGGCCCTGCTGGAGCCGGTCCGTGAGGTCGCCGCGGCCCACGGGGCCTCGCTCGGGCAGGTCGCGCTGGCCTGGGTGCAGCAGCAGGCGCAGGTGCACGGCCTGGCCGTGGTACCGATCCCGGGAACGCGCAAGCGCAGCCGGATCGAGGAGAACGCGGCCGCCACGCACCTCGTGCTCAGCGAGGCGGAGCTGGCGCTGCTGGCGCCCGTCGCGGGCAAGGTCGCGGGTGAACGGTACGCGGACATGTCGTTCACATCGGCGGGCCGGGAGTAACACCCCGCTCGCGCGGCGGGTGGAGCCGTCCCCCGACCGGCTCCACCCGCCGTGTCTTTCGCGCCCGCGCCGGGCTCAGGCGAGCCCCAGCGCGAACACCGTGAAGGCCGCCGCCAGGGTCCCCGCCACGGCCCGCCGGGCCGTCGTGACACCGGTCCACGGCGCCTCGAAACGGCGGGTCAGACGGCCGATGAGCAGCAGCAACACCGCGAAGACCGGCAGCCAGGCGAGGCGGGCCAGGACCCAGCCGGCGGTGTCCGGCGCGGTGGTGAGACCGGGCACGGCACCGAGGAAGGACGCGGGGACGGCCGTCGAGAACATCGCCGTCTGGTGCCAGCACAGCACCGTCATCGCACAGAGGTTGACGACGACCACGGGCGCCCAGAGAGCAGGACGGCGCAGCAGCCGGGCGATACGGTCGCGCAGCAGGATCGCGGCGCCGGACTGGGCGGCCGCCAGCGCGAGGACCAGCAGCGACGGCGGGTGGGAGTTCGTACGGTCCTGGCCCGGGACACCGACCATGCTCGCCGGGTAGTGGAAGAACAGCAGCAGCGCGGCGAACAGGGCGGTACCACCGAGCAGCAGCACCCAGGCAGCACGCCTGCCGAGCCGCTTCTCCCCCCAGGACACGCCCAGTTGGTACGCGAACAACCAGCCCGGCAGCAGGTTGAGCAGACTCAGCCACGACGGCATCGCGTCGGCGTACGGCCCGTACCGCAGGAAGTCCACGACGGCGACGGCGCCCAGCAGCGGCGCCGCGGCCCAGGCACCCAGGCGGCGCGCCGCGCGGACGCAGTACGGCGTGAGCGCCGTGATGCCCGCGTAGACGCCGACGAACCACAGGGGCTGGATGACCAGCGTCGCGCCCGTACGGAGCGTCGCCTCGGGCACGCCGAGCGTGGACAGTACGGGAATCAGCGCCGCCCAGACAGCGGTCACCCCGAGGACGGGACGGCCCAGCCGCGCCAGCCGGGCCCGCAGCCAGTGGCCGGTCGACTCCCCGCGCGCGGCGGCCCGGTGGAAGGACAGCACCGAGGCGTACCCGCCGACCAGGAAGAAGATGCCGAGCATCTGGAGCACCCAGCTCGCGGGCGCCAGGGCGGCGAAGGAGGACAGCGGGCTCGCGTTGTGCAGCGCGCCGCCGGGGTCGAGGGTGAAACCGCCGAGCAGCCAGTGCCCGGTCGGCACGGCGAGCAGCGCGAGCGCGCGCAGGCCGTCGACGGCACGGTCGCGGTGGGCGGGGGTGCGGCCCTCGATGGTGCGGATGGTCTTGCGGACGGGAGCCAGGAGTGGGGCGGCCATGAGGGCCTCCTTCGGAGGAGGTTCGGGCGGGGAGGAGGAAGAGCGGGCTGCGGCGCAGTCGTCAGCGCACCCGGTCGTAGCGGCCGAGCGCGATGTCGGCGAAGTTGCGCAGCGAGTCGGTACCGGGCGCGAGGTAGCCGGTGTGCCCCTCGGCCGTCCTGGCGGGCACCCGGCGCGCGCCGAACTCCGGGTCCGTCGGGTCCGTACCGTGCCCCAGGCCCAGGAACTCGACGTTCGGCACGTTGCCGATCCAGTCGGAGGCGTCCCGGGCGGCCCACACCCGGGCGGTGGTGTGCAGCGCCGCCACACTGTCCGTGCGCATCCCGGGGGAGCCGAAGACGATGAGGTCCGCGATCCGCCCCGGCTCCAGCAGCGGTACGGCCTGAGCGCACACGACCGTGCCGTAGCTGTGGCACAGCAGGGCGGGAGCCCGGACGCCGGCGGCGGCCAGCCCGTCCAGGAAGCGGGCCAGGCGCGGGGCGCCGGCCTCCGCCAGCCGGCCGGTCACGGCGTCCGGGCCGAGGCCGACCGGCGTGGTGTAGCCGGTCCAGGCGATCGCGGCCGTACGGACACCTGGCGCTTCGGCGGCCATCCGGGCCCGCAGCGACTTCGCCATGCCGGACGGCGTGCCGTACGGGTCGCGTGCGCGGTCGGACGAGGACAGGTCGATGTCCGAGCCCGGCACGAACACGGACGTGCGCTGCGCCGCCACCAGGTCTCCGAACACCTCGGCCACCTGGCCGCGGCCGCGCGGGTCGAAGGCGAGTATCTGGCGGCCGGGGCGCAGGAGTTCGGCGTACCGGGCGGCCAGCCGGCGGGCTTTCCGGTGGTCCTGGAGGGTGCCGGCCGGATCGGTGGCACGGGCTGTCTGACGGTCGCGTTCCGCCGCCAGCGCGAGGGCGTTGGCGCGGTAGCGCAGGGCTACCGGCGCGCCGTCCAGGTTGCCCACGGTCAACGGGTGACGGGCCGCCAGATCCTGCCGCTGCGCCTCGCTCAGCGCGGCGAAGAAGCGGGCGATCTGCGCCGGGGAGGCGGTCGCCGGGTCCGGCAGCCGCTTGCCCAGCGAGTGGTCGGCGCGCCAGGCGGCCGCGCCCGGCGCGGGGCCGGTGACGGCCTCCTGGGTGGACCCCGCCGCCCAGCCGCCGGTGCCGCCGACGACCACCGCCGCCAGCGTGAGCGCGACGAGCGTGCGCCTACCGCGTGGGGTGAACCGGCGCAGCAAGGACATGGTGGGGTCTCCCTCTTCCGTTGGCGTGACGGAGGGAAACGTAGGAAGCGGGTGGGTGACACGGCGTCACACCGCGGAGCCAACTGTCCGCTGATACCGGGGTAGGGGGTGCCTGACCTGCTCGTCCTTCAGCACGACCGGCCATCCCCCGGGCACCCTGGGGGGTTACCCCCACCCCGCCCCCATCGGCCGGTGCTGCGGCGGGCGCGGCCTGGGGGCGTGGGGGAGCCCGCTCAGTTCACGCCGGGGGACACCAGGCCCGACTCGTACGCGAAGATCACGGCCTGCGCGCGGTCGCGCAGCTCCAGCTTGGCCAGCACCCGGCCGATGTGGGTCTTCACGGTCTGCTCGGCGAGCACCAGCGCCTCCGCGATCTCCTGGTTCGACAGCCCGCGGGCGATCAGTTCCAGTACCTCGGTCTCGCGCGGGGTCAGCCCGTTGAGGCGCAGCGCGGTCCGGTCCTTGCGCGGTGCGGGCCGCTGCCGGGCGAAGTCGGCGATCAGCCGCCGCGTCACGGACGGCGCGAGCAGCGCCTCGCCCGCCGCGACCACCCGTACCGCCGAGATCAGGTCGGCCGGCGGCGCGTCCTTCAGCAGGAACCCCGACGCCCCCGCCCGCAGCGCCTCGTACACGTAGTCGTCCACGTCGAACGTGGTGAGCATCAGCACCTTCGGCCGGTGCACGACACCGGGCGGCGGGTCCAGCAGCCGCCGGGCCGCCTCCAGTCCGTCCATCTCCGGCATCCGCACGTCCATCAGCACCACGTCCGGGTGCGTACGGCGGCTCAGTTCGACGCCCTGCACGCCGTCCGGCGCGTCACCGACGACGTCGATGTCGCTCTGCGCGGCGAGCAGCGCGGCGAAGCCGGCGCGCACCATGGCCTGGTCGTCGACGATGATCACCCGAGTGGTCATGCGGGGTGGTGGTCCTTTGCTGTTATGGGGAGTTGGGCGGCGACCCGGAAGCCGCCGTCGGGCAGGGGCCCGGTGTCCAGGGTGCCGTCCAGCAGCCGTACGCGCTCGCGCATGCCGACCAGACCGTGTCCCGTACCGGAGGTCTCCAGCGGCGCGGCGACGCGCGGCGGGGCGTTGTTGACGACCAGGACGGTCAGCCGGCCGCGGGCCTCGTCGGCCGTGACCGAGACGCGGGTGTGCGCGCCCGGCGCGTGCCGTACGACGTTGGCCAGCGCCTCCTGCACGATGCGGTACGCCGACAGGCCCACCGCGGGCGCCAGGGCCACCGGTCCGTCGGGCAGCGCCAACTCGACCGGCACCCCCGCCCGCACCGTTCCCTCGACCAGTTTCGGCACCTGCTCCAGTCCGGGCTGCGGTGCCTTCTCCGGGCCACCGTGCCGCTCCGTCTCCTCGCTGCGCAGCACGCCCAGCAGCCGCCGCATCTCGGCCAGCGACTCGCGCGCCGTGGCGGCGATCGTGCTGAACTCCTCCTGGGCGGCTTCCGGTATGCCGCTGATCCGGTACGGCGCGCTGTCGGCCTGGACCGTGATCACCGACATGTGGTGGGCGACGACGTCGTGCAGCTCACGGGCGATCCGGGTGCGCTCCTCCAGCAGGGTGCGCATGGCCCGCTCCGCCTCACTGATGTTCTCCTGCTCGATCAGCTTGCGCTGGGCCGCCCCGCGCTCCCGGAGCGCGCCGCCGACCAGCAGGAAGAGCCCGGACAGGACGAACATCAGCACCCAGGTGCCGTCGCTGCGGTCCGGCCGGACCAGCTCGAACAGGACGCTCACGGCGCCGGTCGCGCCCCAGACGGCGATCAGCGTGCGGCGCCGCTCGCGCAGCGAGAGCGCCAGCATCAGCACGAGATAGCCGATCATGACCGTGGCCGGCCAGGGCCAGGCGCGGCCCTCTCCCACCGGCACGAAGGCCAGCGCTATGCCGCCGAGGACGTCCGCCGCGAAGATCACCCACCACGCCTGGAGCGGCCGGGTCACCGCGAGCAGCAGCGGCACGGTCTGGGCGGTGGCCAGCGCGCCCGCCGGGCCGCCGCTGAGCCCGTAGTCGTGCGTGAGCACGTGCACCGTCGAGGGCAGCAGGGAGGCCATGAAGGCGAAGGCGACCACGTACGGCAGCAGGCGCAGCCAGCGGTTCTGCACCTGGCCGAAGAGCGCGGCGCCGGGACCGGTCGGCCTCCCGAGGTCCTCGGCGAGGGTGCGCAGCGCGTGCTGCCCGGCCCGCAGGACGCGGGTGCGGGTGGAAGGGTGGTCGCCGGTGGGGCGGGATGTGGTCTGCATGGCCTGATCAGCGTAAGCGGCGGCCGGGGGCCGGGACGTCATACCAAGGGTGGCCTCTGCCGTCATACCCCGGTACGGGGACGGGCCGGCCGGGAGCCCGGGTGGTGTGCCCGGGCCGGGCGGGCGGGTGCTCCGGCCGGCCCGTCGTCCCCGCGCCCGCTACAGCTCCGCCAGCAGCTCGGCCTTCTTCGTCGTGAACTCGGCGTCCGTCAGCAGGCCCGCCGTGTGCAGCTCGCCCAGCTGCCGGATGCGGTCGGCGATGTCGGCCGGGTCGCGGCGGTCGTCGGTACGGGTCCGCACCGGCTGACGGGGGCCCGCGTCGGCGCCGGGCGTGGCCGCCCGTACCGCCTGGAGCACCGAGGCGGCGAACGGCAGCGACTCGTGCACCGGCCCGTACCCCAGCCCGAAGACCACCGAGGCCGGGTCCTGGTCCGCCTCGCCGGGCCGCCGGTCCTCCGCGCCGCGCTCCACCAGCCGCAGGTACCCGTTGCCCGACAGCACCCCGGCGCCGCCTTCCGGCGAGCGCCACTCCACCCCGGTCAGCCCGCCGACCGGGAAGTGCTGGTCGCCGCACTTCCACTTGGCCGACGACGCGCCCGTCCAGAACCAGCGGAACGCCACCGAACTGCCGTCGAAGGACGCCTTGCCGTCGTACGCCTTGAAGGTCAGCGGCGGCTCCGGCGCGGCCACCAGATGCTCCTCGGCGGGGAGCGCGGCGGCGGGCCCGAGCACGCCGCGCAGCTCGTCGCGGTAGTACTCGGCGAGGGTCTCCCGGTCGGCGGGCAGCGCCAGGCGGTACGGGTCGAGATCGTCCTTGAGCTGGCCGTCGGCGGCTTCCATCAGCGGGTCGGCGCCCGGCCGGGGCACCGCGCGCAGCACCACGGTGCCGCGTCTGCCCGGCGACAGCTCGACGGACCTCAGCGCCTCGTAGGGGACGCGCCGTTCGCCGAGCGCCTGGAACAGCTTCGGCCTGCGGATCCCCCGTTCGAAGCGGATGAGCACGGAGTCCGTGTCGAACTCCCAGACGGCGTGAGAACCGGCCAGCACATCACCCATGCGGCTCATCGTAAGCGGCGGTCGCCCGCCCGTCCCCCTTCCGGACATCATGCGCTACGCGCGTCAAGCCGCTTTTGCCCCATGTCACCCCTGCGCCCGGCCCGTCCGGTTCACGCCTTGCGGACCCGGAGCCGGGCACAGGTGCGGACCCGGGCGCGGCGTCGCTCGCCGTCGGCTCAGGCCAGGTCGGCCGAGCACTCCCGGTCCTGCGCGGCGCAGTGGACCGAGGAGACCGCGCCCACCCCGATCTTCGCGAAGTTGCGCAGGCTCTCCGTGCCGGGCACGAAGTACCCGGCGTGGCCCTCGGCGCCGGCGGCCGACAGCACCCGGGAACCGAAGGCCGCGGTGACCGGGTCGGCACCGTGGCCGAGCCCGCCGACCTCCATGTACGGCACGTCCTGGATCCAGTCGTCGGGGTTGCGCATCGCCCACACCCGGGCGCCGGCACGCAGCCCCGCGGCGGTCTCCGCCCGCATCCCGGGGCTGCCCGCCACCGCGATGTCGGTGACGCTGGACGGCAGCCGGTGGGCCGCGACGCCGCACACCACGGAGCCGTAGCTGTGGCACATCAGCGCCACGGAAGCCGCCTTCGGCAGCGCCCGCACCAGCGCGTTCAGCCGTACCGCGCCCGCCTCGGCGAGCCGCCCGGTGGCCGCGCCGACACCGAGCCCGGCGGGCGCGGTGTAGTCGGCCCAGGCGATCACGGCCGTACGGGAGTCGCTGTCGCGCACCGACCGCTCGGCGTCGTAGAGCGACTTGGCCATCCCGGCGGGCGCGCTCGTCGCCCGTGCGGTGCGCTCGAAGGTCGCGAGGTTGGTGTCCACACCGGGCACCACCACCGAGACGTGCCGGGCCTGCCGCAGGTCGCCGAAGACCTCCGCGGCCCGGCCGCCGCCGGCCGGGTCGAACGCGAGGATCTGCCGGCCGGGACCGCGCATCGACGCGAAGCGGTGCATCAGCCGGCTCGCCTCCTGGCGGCCCACCGGCGTCAGCCGCCGGTCGTGCATCCGCTTCCGCTCCAGCTCGCCGGCCTGCCGCAGCGCCCGCTCGTTGGCCTGGTAGCGCAGGTCGACGGGGGCGCCGCCCATGTTGCCGACCACCAGCGGGTAGCGGTCGGCGAGCGTGGCCCGGTCGGCACGGCTCAGCTTCCGGAAGAAGGCGGCGAGCGTGCCGGGCGCGGAGTCGGTGGCCGGCAGCCGGTGGCCGCGGAAGGAGGCGTGCTCCCAGGCGGACCGCGCGGTGGCCAGCGGGTTCGCGTCGTCCTTGCTGCCTCTGACGGCCGTCCAGCCGGTCATCGCGAGCATCACGAACACCACCAGCAGGGCGAGCGCGGCACGCCAGGCGGTGGACTGCAGGAAGCCGAAGGAGGGGGCACCGAGGCCCGGAAAGGAAGAAGTCACCGCGGGCCACCCTAGGAGACATGACGGGGTGCCCGCCGAGGGGGTGAGCGATATCACGTTTCACGCTGGTCATATGGGGCCACTTCGGACACGGTGCGGTAACGGTCGTCGCTCAGACGTGCGGGAACGTACTCACGGAGGCACTCGGGCGGCCGACGGGGGCCGGTCCCGGGGGCGTTGCCTCCGGGATGCTGCCTACGGGGCCGCCACCGGCCTCCGCTCAGTCGCGCCAGTGGCCGCACACGGCCGGGCCGATCTGCGCCAGGTACTCCTCGGTGATCTCGCGGATCGACTCCACGCTGACGTCCTCGCCCTCGCCCCACACCTTCCCGGCGACCCGCATCACCCCGCTGAACGCCGCGACCACCACCCGCGGCCGCGGGTCGGCCGTCACGTCCACGCCCTCGCGCCGCGCGATGAGCCGCGCTATCTGCTCCTCCAGCTCCGAGTAGCGGCGCCAGTGGGCGGCCATGAGGGCGGGCGTGGACTCGATCATCTGGTACGTCCGCATGTGCAGTTCGAGCGGAATCACCGACTGGATCGCGCCGCCGATGTCGTCCCACGAGGTCATCACGGCGCTGCGCAGCGCCTCCAGAGGGGCCTCGGCCGCCGGCCGCCGTGCCAGCTCCTCGGCGAAGCGCGCCTCCACCATCTCGTGGACGGCGAAGACGACCTCCTCCTTGCTCGCGAAATAGCGGAAGAACGTGCGCTGCGAGACGTCCACGGCCTCGGCGATCTCGTCGATCGTCGTCGCGTCGTAGCCGTGCGCCGTGAACAGTTCCAGGGCGGAGCGGATCAGCGCGTCACGGGTGCGCTGCTTCTTGCGCTCGCGCAGGCCGCCGGTCCCGGTGCTGCCGGAGGGTTCGCCTCCGGGGGGACGGGCGGTTTCAGGTCGGGTCACCTGCGGCGTGGAGCCGGTCATCCTGCGCCGCCTTTCTCGTTGTTGCCGCTGCTCAGAATACCTGTGAGCTAAATGACAGTTACCGACTGATGAATTACTTTGTCAACTGTCAGTGGCTGACATTAGCCTCGGGGAATGAGCTCTAAGACCCCGGTTGCCCAAGCCGCGCCGGACCTTTCCGTACCGGAGCCTCGCAAGGGACTCCGGGGCCATCCGTGGCTGACCCTGTTCTCCGTCGCGATCGGCGTGATGATGGTGGCCCTCGACGGCACCATCGTCGCCATCGCCAACCCGGCCATCCAGGCGGACCTGAAGGCGTCGCTCGCCGACGTCCAGTGGATCACCAACGGCTATCTGCTGGCCCTCGCGGTCTCGCTGATCACGGCCGGCAAGCTCGGTGACCGCTTCGGCCACCGGCAGACGTTCCTCATAGGCGTGGTGGGCTTCGCGCTCGCCTCCGGAGCCATCGGTCTGTCCGGCGAGGTCTCGCTGGTCATCACCTTCCGCGTGCTGCAGGGCATCTTCGGCGCGCTGCTGATGCCCGCCGCCCTCGGACTGCTGCGCGCGTCCTTCCCGGCCGAGAAGCTCAACATGGCCATCGGCATCTGGGGCATGGTCATCGGCGCCTCCACCGCCGGCGGCCCGATCGTCGGCGGTCTGCTCGTCGAGCACGTGAACTGGCAGTCGGTGTTCTTCATCAATGTGCCGGTCGGCGTCCTCGCCCTGGTGCTGGGCCTGGTGATCCTCAAGGACCACCGCGCCGTGAACGCCCCGCGCTCCTTCGACATCCCCGGCATCGTGCTGCTCTCCGGTGCCATGTTCTGCCTCATCTGGGCCCTGATCAAGGCCGGTGAGTGGGGCTGGGGCGACGCGAAGACGCTGGGCTTCCTGGCCGCCGCGGTCGTCGTCTTCGCCGCCTTCGCGGTCCTGGAGACCAAGGTCCGCGAGCCGCTGATCCCGCTGCGGATGTTCCGTTCCGTACCGCTGACGGCCGGCACGATCCTGATGGTGCTGATGGCCTTCGCCTTCATGGGCGGCCTCTTCTTCGTCACCTTCTACCTGCAGAACGTGCACGGCCTGAGCCCCGTCGACAGCGGTCTGCACCTGCTGCCGCTGACCGCGATGATGATCGTCGGCTCGCCGGCCGCGGGCGCGCTGATCACCAAGTTCGGCCCCCGCGTCCCGCTCGTCGGCGGCATGGTCTTCACCGCCGTCGCCATGTTCGGCATGACCACCCTGTCCACCAGCACGGGCACGCTGACGATGTCCCTGTGGTTCGCGCTGCTGGGCCTGGGCCTCGCGCCGGTCATGGTCGGCGCCACCGAGGTCATCGTCGGCAACGCGCCGCTGGAGCTGTCCGGTGTGGCGGGCGGCCTCCAGCAGGCCGCCATGCAGGTCGGCGGCAGCCTCGGTACGGCGGTGCTCGGCGCGGTGATGTCCAGCAAGGTCAGCTCGGACTTCGCGGGCAACTGGACCGAGGCGGGCCTGCCGGGCGCCCCGGACCCGGCGCTCAAGGCCGCCGCCGAGGTCGGCGCGGTGCCGCCGCAGGTGGCCCAGGCCCCGGGCATGACGCCGCAGATCGTCGACCGGATCAGCACCGCCGTGCACGACACCTTCGTGTCGGGCATGGGCCTGGCCTTCACCGTCGCCTGTGCCGTGGCGGTCGTCGCGGCCGTCGTCGCGCTGTTCACCAAGCGCGGCGCCAACGCGGAGGCGGGCGCGGGCGTCGGACACATCTGACGTCCGGCGTCCGGCCGTCCGCCGGAATGCCGGATCGCGTTGACGCGCGGCCGGCCGGAGCTTCCCGCTCCGGCCGGCCGCGCGTTTCGTTTCTCCACAGGCGTGCCGTCCCCCGTACGGGCCTGCGGCTTACCGCACTCCGGTGTACGCCGTCCGGCCGTACGGCGGTGAAGCAGCGTCAACGGCGCGCCGCCGGGCGCCCGTTGAAGGCCCCGGCAGCGGCGCATCGCCTATCAGGGTGGGACGCCCGGCGCGGGCTTGGCTCCGGCACCCACACCCGGCCAAGCTCGGATCACCGGCCCGCGGCGGACCACCGCCCGCCGCGGCAGACCACTTCGTACTCCACGGGGGAGTGATGCACATGCGTACGATCCACGCTGTCGCCCTGCTGACCGGAGCAGCCGCGCTGGCCGCCGCCCACCTCGGCGTCCCGACCGCGCACGGAGTGCCGCAGCAACGGTCCCGGGCACACCCGGGACCGGCCGCGGGCGACTGCGCCACCGGCCAGTTCTGCGTCTGGCCGGGCCGCGGCTTCGGCGGCGAGCGGCAGACCTACGAACTGTCCGGCACCGACATCGAAAGCTGTGTCACGCTGCCCGCCGGAACCCGCGGCGTCTCGTTCGCCAACCGCACCGGCCGGCCCGTCACCACGTACCAGAGCGCCGAGTGCGCGGAGACCGGGGAGTACGACACCTACCCGGGCGGCGGCAGCTGGGTGCCCGAATCCCCTTACCAGGTCAGGGCGTTCAAAATCTGGGAGAGCTGACCGGGGGAGTGGGCAGCGCGACGCGGGGTACCCGGAGCCCGAGCCCGAACCACGCGACCCTCGGGAGGGATGATGGCGGGCCTCGGACAGCACAGCCGCACCCGATGGCGGACCCACCTGCGGAGCAACCCCCGCTCACGAGGCCGGACGGGGCCTCGGACCGGGCCGGACCGCGCGACGCTGGGCGTGATCGGACTGATCTGCGCGGTCGCCGGATTCTTCATCCTGAGCATCGTGCTCGGGCCGGTGTCCGTGCTCCTCGGCTGGCTCGCGATGGGCCGCCGGTGGAACAGCGGGAGCCCTGCGCTCCCGGCGCTGGTGGCTGTCGTCCTCGGTGTGATCGACACGATATTCGCGATCATCAGGATCACCACCACGGCCGTCGGAGCGCCGTTCTGAGCGGACCTGGCGGCAGCCGTACGTGATCATGTGCCCGCCCCCGGAGCCACCGACGGGCCGGGCCACCGGTGACAGCGGCACGAGGCGCCCCCGGCCGGAGAGATCCGGCCGGGGGCGCCTCGCTGTGTCAGCTGTCCAGCGGGCGACTACGCGTCGCCGCCCGCCTCGCCGGCCTCCGCGGCCGCGACGTCCAGCAGCTGGTAACGGTCGATCGCCTGCTTCAGCAGCGAACGGTCGACCTTGCCCTCCTTGGCCAGCTCGGTGAGCACGCCGAGGACGATCGACTGCGCGTCGATGTGGAAGAAGCGGCGGGCCGCGCCACGCGTGTCCGCGAAGCCGAAGCCGTCGGCGCCCAGCGACTGGTAGGTGCCGGGCACCCAGCGCGCGATCTGGTCGGGAACGGCACGCATCCAGTCGGAGACGGCCACCTTCGGACCCTCGGCGTCGGCGAGCTTCCGCGTCACGAACGGGACGCGCTGCTCCTCCTCCGGGTGGAGCAGGTTGTGCTCCTCGGCCTCCACCGCGTCGCGGCGCAGCTCGTTCCAGGAGGTCGCCGACCAGACGTCCGCCTTGACGTTCCACTCGTCGGCCAGGATCCGCTGGGCCTCGATGGCCCACGGCACGGCCACGCCGGAGGCGAGGATCTGGGCCGCGTGCTCGCCCTTGTCGCCCTGGTTGACGCGGTACAGGCCCTTGAGGATGCCCTCCACGTCCACGTCCGCCGGCTCGGCCGGGTGCTGGATCGGCTCGTTGTAGACGGTGAGGTAGTAGAAGATGTCCTCACTGTTCTCGCCGTACATCCGGCGCAGACCGTCCTTGACGATGTGCGCGATCTCGTACCCGTACGCCGGGTCGTAGGCGACACACGCCGGGTTGGTCGAGGCGAGCAGCTGGGAGTGGCCGTCCGCGTGCTGCAGGCCCTCACCGGTCAGGGTCGTACGGCCGGCGGTCGCACCTAGCACGAAGCCGCGCGCGAGCTGGTCGGCCATCTGCCAGAACTGGTCACCGGTGC
The DNA here is from genome assembly GCF_003865155.1 of Streptomyces paromomycinus. Taxonomy (NCBI): domain Bacteria; kingdom Bacillati; phylum Actinomycetota; class Actinomycetes; order Kitasatosporales; family Streptomycetaceae; genus Streptomyces; species Streptomyces paromomycinus. The sequence continues at coordinate 6,792,584 of NZ_BHZD01000001.1, forward strand.
GCTGGAACCCGAACATCGAGTAGAAGACGTAGATCGGGATCAGCGGCTCGCCGTGCGTGGCGTAGGCGGAGCCCGCCGCGATCAGCGAGGCGGTGCAGCCGGCCTCGGAGATGCCGTCGTGCAGCATCTGGCCGGTCGGCGACTCCTTGTAGGCGAGCAGCAGTTCGCGGTCGACCGACTCGTAGATCTGGCCCAGCGGGTTGTAGATCTTCGCGGACGGGAAGAACGCGTCCATACCGAAGGTGCGGTACTCGTCCGGCGCGATCGGCACGAAACGCTTGCCGATCTCCTTGTCCCGCATGAGGTCCTTCAGGACCCGCACGAACGCCATGGTCGTGGCGATCTTCTGCTGGCCGGAGCCCTTCTTCGCCCCCGCGTAGGCCTTCTCGTCCGGCAGCGGCAGCGGCTTCGCGCGCACGATACGCGTCGGGACGTACCCGCCGTTCGCCTTGCGGCGGTCGTGCATGTACTGGATCTCTTCGGAGTCGCGGCCCGGGTGGTAGTACGGCGGGTTGCCGTCCTCCAGCTCCTTGTCCGAGATCGGCAGGTGCAGCCGGTCACGGAAGCGCTTGAGGTCCTCGGCCGTCAGCTTCTTCATCTGGTGGGTCGCGTTGCGGCCCTCGAAGTTCGGACCGAGGGTCCAGCCCTTGACGGTCTGCGCGAGGATCACCGTCGGCTGGCCCTTGTGGGCCTTGGCCGCCGCGTACGCCGCGTAGATCTTCTTGTGGTCGTGACCGCCGCGGCCCAGGTGCTGGATCTGCTGGTCGGTCATGTTCTCGACCATCGCGCGCAGGCGGTGGTCGTCACCGAAGAAGTGCTCGCGGATGTACGCACCGGTCTCGGTCGCGTACGTCTGGAACTGGCCGTCCGGGGTCGTGTTCAGCTTGTTGACCAGGATGCCGTCGCGGTCCTGGGCCAGCAGCGGGTCCCAGCTCCGGTCCCACACCAGCTTGATCACGTTCCAGCCGGCGCCGCGGAACTGCGACTCCAGCTCCTGCATGATCTTGCCGTTGCCGCGGACCGGGCCGTCCAGGCGCTGCAGGTTGCAGTTGACCACGAAGGTCAGGTTGTCCAGGCCCTCACGCGCCGCGAGGGACAGCTGGCCGAGCGACTCCGGCTCGTCCATCTCGCCGTCGCCGAGGTAGGCCCACACGTGCGAGTCGGAGGTGTCGGCGATGCCGCGCGCCTCCATGTAGCGGTTCATCCGGGCCTGGTAGATCGCGCCGAGCGGGCCGAGGCCCATCGAGACGGTCGGGAACTCCCAGAAGTCCGGCATCAGCCGCGGGTGCGGGTAGCTGGACAGGCCGTCGGGGAACTTCGACTTCTCCTGGCGGAAGGCGTCGAGCTGCTTCTCGGTGAGCCGGTCCAGGAGGTACGCACGGGCGTACACGCCGGGCGAGGCGTGGCCCTGGAAGAAGATCTGGTCGCCGCCCTTGCCGTCGTCCTTGCCCCGGAAGAAGTGGTTGAAGCCCACGTCGTACAGGGAGGCGGAGGACGCGAAGGTGGCGATGTGGCCGCCGACGCCGATACCGGGGCGCTGGGCCCGCGACACCATGACCGCGGCGTTCCACCGGGTCGCGTTCAGGATCTTGCGCTCGATCTCCTCGTTTCCGGGGAAGAACGGCTCGTCCTTGGTCGCGATGGTGTTGACGTAATCCGTGCTGCGCATCTCGGGCACGGCCACGCGCTTCTCGCGGGCCCGCTCGATCAGGCGGAGCATGAGGTAGCGGGCACGTTCCCGGCCTCGCTCATCGACGGCTGCGTCGAGCGAGTCGAGCCATTCCTGGGTCTCTTCGGGATCGAAGTCCGGGACCTGGCTGGGAAGGCCGCCAATGATGATCGGGTTGCGATCGGATCCGGAAGCCACGCTGTTCCTTCGCTGTTCGGTCTTGCTCTGCTTTGGTGTCGCGCCGTCTTCCATCGTGTACCGGCTCACCGGGATACGTCATCTCTACCGGTGGGTAACCACCCCCTAAGAGACGGGCGCTCGCAGGCCGGTTTTTGAGGTCGGCCAAATCGCAACCATACGCCCACGCCGGAACCGGTCGCCGTACGGTCGTGCGAACCCCGAGAAGAGGTGCGGACGCCGAGTGGCGACCCCCAAAGAGCCCAGTCCCCTACCAAAACGTAATAAAGGTGATAAAGAGGTGTGGGGTGAATCACTTCCCGCCCGGTGTGCGGGGTCGCAGTTGCGGCGAGACGGCGGTAAACGTCACCGTTTCGACGGTCTCGGACGCCGGGTACTTGCGCGATCCGCCCGGCCCGTGTGGACTACGCCCAATGCCCCGCGCACGCGTGGGTGCAAGCCATTTACCGAAACATGACAGGAGGCAATCCGTGAGCGCGACCGCGGACCACGCGGAGGAGCGGACCAACCCGGCCATCAAGCTGGGGTTCGAGCCCGGACAGGTGGTCCAGGAGATCGGCTACGACGACGACGTCGAGCAGGAGCTCCGCGAAGCCATTGAGGCCGTGATCGGCCAGGAGATCGTTGACGAGGACTACGACGACGTCGCCGACGTCGTCGTGCTGTGGTTCCGCGATGACGACGGCGACCTCACGGACGCGCTGGTGGACGCCATCGGTCTGATCGACGAGGGCGGCGAGATCTGGCTGATGACGCCCAAGACCGGCCGCGACGGGTACGTCGAGCCGAGCGACATCAACGAAGCCGCGCAGACCGCGGGCCTGTCCCAGACCAGGAGCATCAACGCGGGCAAGGACTGGAGCGGCAGCCGCCTGGTCACCCCCAAGAGTGCCAAGTCGGGCAAGCGCTGAGCTGCGCCCCCACGTTCCGTACCGAGCCCTCTGCCGGATGATCCGGTGGGGGGCTCGGCGTGTGCGCCCCGGCGCGTAGGGTTGGCCGCAACCTGTTGGAATCCGCCGGAGCGGCCGCTGCCGGCGGTGCCCCGCGCCGCACGCCGGTGACGGCGCGGGCACGGCAAAGGCGTCCGCGCACGGTGTCTGCGAAGGGAACGGTCCCCATGGCGATCGAGGTCGGCTCGAAGGCTCCGGAGTTCGAGCTGAAGAACCAGCACGGAGAGCTGATCAAGCTCTCCGACTTCCGCGGCGAGAAGGCCGTCGTCCTCCTCTTCTACCCCTTCGCCTTCACCGGCGTGTGCACCGGCGAGCTGTGCGCCCTGCGCGACGAGCTGCCGAAGTTCGTCAACGACGACGTGCAGCTGCTGGCCGTCTCCAACGACTCGCCCTTCGCGCTGCGCGTCTTCGCCGAGCAGGAGGGCCTGGAGTACCCGCTGCTGTCGGACTTCTGGCCGCACGGCGAGGCCTCGCGGGCGTACGGCGTCTTCGACGAGGAGAAGGGCTGCGCGGTGCGCGGGACCTTCATCATCGACAAGGAGGGCGTGGTGCGCTGGACGGTCGTCAACGGCCTGCCCGACGCCCGTGACCTCAACGACTACCTCAAGGCGCTCGGCACTCTCTGATCCCGCCGTGACCGGCTCCCGCCGCGACATCGGCGCGGTGTCCGTACCGCTACCTGTAATCGGTGGGAACCGGTCACTAGGATCAAATCGTTGATCTGATGCCATGCACGATGGGGGCGCAAAGCAATTCGTACCCCTCGAACCCAGGGAGGACTCGTGGGAGTCAGCCTCAGCAAGGGCGGAAACGTCTCGCTGACGAAGGAAGCCCCCAATCTGACCGCCGTGCTCGTCGGTCTCGGCTGGGACGCCCGTACCACCACCGGTACGGACTTCGACCTGGACGCCAGCGCGCTGCTGACCAACGACCAGGGCAAGGTCGCGAGCGACCAGAACTTCGTGTTCTTCAACAACCTGAAGAGCCCGGACGGCTCGGTCGAGCACACCGGTGACAACACCACCGGTGAGGGCGAGGGCGACGACGAGGCCATCAAGGTGAACCTCGCCGGCGTGCCCGCCGACGTCGCCAAGATCGTGTTCCCGGTGTCCATCTACGACGCCGAGAACCGCCAGCAGAGCTTCGGCCAGGTCCGCAACGCCTACATCCGCGTCGTGAACCAGGCCGACGGCAACGAGCTCGCGCGCTACGACCTGAGCGAGGACGCCTCGACCGAGACCGCCATGGTCTTCGGCGAGCTGTACCGCAACGGCGCGGAGTGGAAGTTCCGGGCCATCGGCCAGGGCTACGCCTCGGGTCTGCGCGGCATCGCGCAGGACTTCGGCGTCAACGTCTGACCCGAGCCATCACCCTTGCGCACCCGGCGTCGTACCCCCTTGCCCGGGGAGTACGGCGCCGGGCGCGCTTGACGCCCGTACGCAGACCGTGCGGTACCCGGCTCCCGGGCGCGCGGCGGACGCGCACCGCCGGAGTCCAGGTGAGCGCCGTAAAGATGGCGTATCCGGGGCCGTGTCCGTGCCGTACGGGCCCTGTACGAACCCGTATGAAAGCCGTGGGCAACCGCGGCACTACCGTCACCGGGGAGGATGCGAACACCATGGGCGTCACGCTCGCAAAGGGAGGCAACGTCTCCCTCTCCAAGGCCGCTCCGAATCTCACGCAGGTCATGGTCGGCCTCGGCTGGGACGCGCGCTCGACCACGGGAGCGCCGTTCGACCTGGATGCCAGCGCACTGCTGTGCAGGTCGGGGCGGGTGCTCGGCGACGAGTACTTCGTCTTTTACAACAACCTCAAGAGTCCGGACGGCTCGGTCGAGCACACGGGCGACAATCTCACCGGTGAGGGTGAAGGGGACGACGAGTCGATCCTCGTGGACCTCAGCACGGTCCCCGAAGAGGTCGACAAGATCGTTTTTCCCGTCTCGATCCATGAGGCGGATGTCCGCGGCCAGAGCTTCGGCCAGGTCAGCAATGCATTCATCCGGGTGGTCAACCAGGCGGACGGCAGCGAGCTGGCGCGCTACGACCTCAGCGAGGACGCCTCCAGCGAAACCGCGATGATCTTCGGTGAGGTCTACCGGTACAGCGGTGAATGGAAGTTCCGCGCGGTGGGCCAGGGGTACGCGTCGGGGCTGCGAGGCATCGCTCTAGACTTCGGGGTCAACGTTTCGTAAAGCGCCGCGCACTGCGCGCGGGGGACCCCATACAGCGAGGGATTGGGTTAGGCAGTGCTCCTGAGAACCTTTGGCTGGTCGTTCGCCGTCACGGCGGCCGGCCTGGCCTTGGCCGGCGTCCTCTGGGGGTGGCAGGGGCTAGCGATCGTCGGCATCCTGTCGATCCTGGAGATTTCGGTCTCGTTCGACAATGCGGTCATCAACGCCGGAATCCTGCGCAAGATGAACGCCTTCTGGCAGAAAATCTTTCTGACCGTCGGCATTCTCATCGCCGTCTTCGGCATGCGTCTGGTCTTCCCGGTCGTCATCGTCGCGGTCACCGCGAAGATCGGACCGATCGAGGCCGTCAATCTGGCGATCAACGACAAGGCGCAGTACGAGCACCTGGTCACGGGGGCCCACCCGGCCATCGCGGCCTTCGGTGGCATGTTCCTCCTCATGATCTTCCTCGACTTCATCTTCGAGGAGCGCGAGCACAAGTGGCTGGGCTGGCTCGAACGCCCGCTGGCCAAAATGGGCAAGCTGGACATGCTGTCCGTCATCGTCGCGCTGGTCGTGCTGCTCGTCGTCGCCATGACGGTGGCCACCGACGTCGCGCACGGCGGGGGTGACAAGAGCGCGACGGTCCTCCTGTCCGGAGTCGCCGGCCTGCTCACGTACCTGGTCGTGGGCGGTGTCTCCGGCTACTTCGAGGACAAACTGGAGGAGGCCGAGGAAGCACAGGAGGCCGAGGACGCCGGGAACGGCTCCGCGGCGAAGCCTGCGGCGGCGGCCCAGGAAGCCGGCCAGAACGGCGCCGCGTCCAAGCGCGGCTCCGTCTCGGGCGTGGGACTCGCGGGCAAGGCCGCGTTCTTCCTGTTCCTCTACCTGGAGGTCATCGACGCGTCGTTCTCCTTCGACGGCGTCATCGGCGCCTTCGCGATCACCAACGACATCTTCGAGATGGCGCTGGGTCTGGGCATCGGCGCGATGTACATCCGTTCGCTGACGGTCTTCCTGGTCCGCAAGGGAACCCTGGACGACTACGTCTACCTGGAGCACGGCGCGCACTACGCCATCGGCGCGCTGGCCGTCATCCTGCTCGCCACGATCAAGTACGAGATCAACGAGGTCATCACCGGTCTGGTCGGAATCGTCCTGATCGCGCTGTCCTTCTGGTCGTCCGTGCGCAAGAACCGGCAGGACGGCAAGTCAGGGGAAGATTCCGCGGCAAAGCCGGAAGTCGCCTCCGGAGTGTGACGCGGGTCTGATTGAGGAACGCTCTCAGCGGGGCGGCCATGGAGTGCTCACTCCATGGCCGCCCCGCGGCCGTACCGGGCCGCGGGGCGGCCGGGACATCCCGGGAGAACCGGTACAGCCGCGGCACGCAGCAGTCGGGTCGCCGAGCCATCCGGGCGGGCGGCCTCCGGGTCGGATCGATGGGGTGGGGCAAGGTGTCGTTCTTGGACAACTGGCGTCGGGGCGGGGCGCCGAAGTTCGAAGCCGGTGGCGCGTCGTACGTGGTCGAGCTGACCAAACGCAATCCGGTCGTCTCGCTGACGAAGCAGGGCGCGGCCTCCGGGCACCTGCGGGTCAACCTGTCCTGGCAGATGCGCACGACCGACATCGGGATGCGCAGCTCGCAGCGCGGTGGCAGCCTGCTGCGCAATCCGGGCAAGATGTTCAAACCGGAGGTGGTGCAGGCGCAGGGGCCGGCGGTCGTCAAGATCGACCTGGACCTGGCCTGCCTGTACGAGCTCAAGGACGGCACCAAGGGCGTGGTGCAGCCGCTCGGCAACTTCCTGGGCGACATCAACGCCGCGCCGTACGTGAAGCTCAGCGGCGACGACCGGTTCGGCTCGCCCTCCGGCGAAACGCTCTACATCAACCTCGACCACCGCGACGAGATCAAGCGCCTGCTGATCTTCGTCTACATCTATGACGGCACACCGGCCTTCGACCGCACTCACGCCGTCGTGACGCTCTACCCGAGCAGCGGCCCCCGCGTGGAGATCGGCCTCGACGAACGCGCGCCACAGGCCCGCTCCTGCGCCATCTTCATGCTGGAGAACAACAAGGGCGAACTCACCGTCCGCCGCGAGGTGAAGTACGTCTACGGCTTCCAGTCCGAACTGGACCGCCTGTACGGCTGGGGGCTGCAGTGGGGGCGGGGGTACAAGACGAAGGTGTGAGGTGGGGGTTGGGGTGTGGGCTGAGGTCTGCGGGCCGTGGTCTGCGGGCTGCGGGTCGAGAGTCCGTGGGCCTTGGGCTGAGGGGCGTGAGACTGTGGGGCGAGAGTTCGTGGGCTGAGGGCTGAGAGGCTGTGGGCTGAGAGTCCGTGGGCTGCGGGTCAAGAGTCCGAGGGCTGAGGGCCGTGAGCGGAGGCGTGAGTCGGCGCTGAGGGCGTGCTGGGGAGTACGGGGGCGGGTGGGCCGGGTGAGCGGAAACGTTACGGCTGGTGCGGGGGGCTGGCGGGGGCCAGGGCTCGCGATTGTGATTGTGCCCGGCTGGCCCTGTGTTGCCTCGATGGTTCGGCGGGTCGGCGGCTCGGTGGCTCGGCGGCTCGGCAGTCCAGCGGCTCGACGACCCAGCCCGCTAGCCGATCGGCCGTGCACCGGCCGTGCACCGGCCGTGCACCGGCTGTTGACCGGCCGTGGGCCGACCGTGTGGGGCAGGCGCTTGCTTGCGGGCCGGCGCCTGAGCGGCCGCTCCACTCTCCACACCCCGCCGAGCGAGCCCGGGAGGGCACACCGCCGCCCCGGCTGGCCCGAACAAAGCCATCGCCGGGCGCCACACCCCCTTGCGCGGTGACGGGTGAGCGGATGATGGCGAGCGGTGACCCGCTGCCGCCGCCCGCCCGTCAGCGGTGCTGGAACTGCGGCCCCTGCGGCGGGAGGACGAAGTTCGGGTCCAGCCCGGGTCCGGGCGCCGGGCCGGGGCCAGGCGACTGCTGCGGGTAACCGTAGGCCGGAGGCGCCGGGACGGCCGGAGCCAGGGGGCCCGTCGGATACGGCTGGTGCTGAGGCTGATGCTGGTGTTGCTGCGGAGGCTGCGGATAGCCGTACGAGGGCTGCGGCTGCTGCGGCATCGGACCGGGGTACCCGTACGCGGGCTGGGCCGGGGGCTGCGTCGGAGGCGGCGGGATGTTCGGAGCGTGCTGCGGATAGCCGTACCCCCCGCCGGTGGGCTGCGGCGGAGGCGGGAACTCCGCAGCCGGCGCGGCCGCAGCCGCGTGCGGGGCGGTCGCGGGCGGAGCGGTGGGCGGCAACAGCGGAAACGAGTCCGGTTCTGACTGGGCTCCGGAGCCTGGAGCAGGTGCGGGGGCCGGGACCTGGCCTGCGGCGGGGGGTGGGGCCGGTGCCGGCGCCTGGTTCGGGCCAGGGCCCGGACTCGGACTCGGGCTAGGGCTAGGGCTCGGGCTCGGATCGGGAAGGTGCTGTGTCGCGGCCTCAGGGTCGGCGGCGGCCGCCGCCAGTCCCTCCGCCTCGCCGGACCCGGCCCCGGTGCCGGACCCAGATCCGTCAGCCGGTGCGGTGGCGGCCGACGACGCGGCGGCCGCCGAGCCGGCTGACGCACCGGCTTCCTGCGCCGCGGACTCGTCCTCTTCCTCCACCGAGATCCCGAACTCGGTGGCCAGGCCGATCAGCCCGTTCTCGTAGCCCTGCCCGAGCGCACGGAACTTCCACCCGTCTCCGCGCCGGTACAACTCACCGCAGATCAGGGCCGTCTCCTTGCCCGTCTCCGGCACTACGTCGAAGACCGCGACCGGCTCGTCGTCCGACGCGGAGGCGTCATGCAGCAGTACGCGCAGATCCCGTACGTGCGCGAAGGTTCCGCCGTCCGCCGACGCGGTGAGCATGACACGGTCCACCGACGCATCGAGTCCGGACAGGTCCGCCTCGATGGTGTCCGCCACTGCGTCGGCCAGCTGCATCTTCGGCAGGTGCCGCACCAGGCCGCTGGGGTGCCGTGGCTGGTTGTAGAAGACGAAGTCCGCATCGGAACGCACGCGTCCGTCGGCACCGAGGAGCAGGGCCGAGGCATCGACATCGGGCACCCCCGCGCCGGGGGCCCAGCGCAGTACGGCCCGGACCGCCGTGGTGTCGAGGGGTACGTTGGACCCTTTCAGCATCGCGTGCGTCATGTCCGTAATCCTGCCTTCCCGGAGGTCGGGGGGACAACGCGGGGGCCGTTCCGGCGTGGCCCGCCCGGTGCCCGCGACACCTGGCCGTCGTGTGCGGGTTACGTGCTTTTCACATGGGCGGGAACTTTCCCCTCACGGCCGCACGTACGATTACCGGCCGGATCCAGACAGCGAGTCGCCGCGGGGTGGCCCCGGCCCCGCCTGCTCACGGGGAGTTCTATGCATCACTTTGGGCACCTTGCGCCCGATATCCGGAACGCTTTGTTCCACCAGGAGCCGGCCGAGTTCACCGCCGACTCTCCGCCCGGCATGCTTTCGGTCGCCCTCGGCGCGACGCTCTACAGCCCGGCCACCCGTCCACGGCTCGCCGAGGACATCGTCAAACAGGCCGGACGTGGGGTGGTCTCCATGGTGCTGTGCCTGGAGGACTCCATCAGCGACGCGGACGTGACCGCTGGTGAGGAGAATCTCGTACGGCAGTTCGCGGCCCTCGGCGCGGAGGCCGAAAACGGTACGGCCCTCCCGCTGCTGTTCATCCGGGTGCGTACGGCCGCGCAGATACCCGACCTGGTGCGCCGACTGGGCCGTGACGTGCGTCTGTTGTCCGGATTCGTACTGCCCAAGTTCACCGAGGAGCGAGGCGTCCCGTTCTTGGAGGCGCTGACCGGCGCGGAGGGAGATTGCGGACGGCGGCTGTTCGCCATGCCGGTGCTCGAATCGCCCGACCTGCTCCACTTGGAGAGCCGCGGCGAGACACTGCGGGGCATCGCGCGCACGGTGGACAAGTACCGTGACCGCATCCTGGCCCTGCGTCTCGGCGTCACCGACTTCTGCTCGGCCTACGGCCTGCGCCGGGCCCCCGACATGACCGCGTACGACGTGCAGATCGTCGCCTCCGTGATCGCCGACGTGGTGAACGTCCTCGGCCGGGCGGACGGCACCGGTTTCACGGTCACCGGCCCGGTGTGGGAGTACTTCCGGCTGCACGAGCGGATGTTCAAGCCCCAGCTGCGGCAGAGCCCCTTCCTCGGCCGGGCGGAGGAACTCCGGACGGCTCTGATCGAACACGACATGGACGGCCTGCTGCGCGAGATCGAACTCGACCGTGCGAACGGCCTGCAGGGCAAGACCTGCATCCACCCCTCGCACGTGGCACCGGTGCACGCCCTCTCGGTCGTCAGCCATGAGGAGTTCAGCGACGCCGTCGACATCCTGCGGCCCGAGCGCGGCGCCGGCGGCGTGCTGCGCTCGGCGTACACGAACAAGATGAACGAGATCAAGCCGCACCGTGCCTGGGCCGAACGGACCCTGCTGCGTGCCGAGGCGTTCGGCGTCGCCCGCGAGGGCGTCGGCTTCGTGGAACTGCTGACGGCCAGCCTTCCGCACACCTGAGACGGCGAACGGTTCGAGCCTGGCGGTCACCGCCCCACCGGGCCGACGACGTCCGGGAAGCAACGGACGATGACGACGGCGGAAGAGACGAAGGAGACGGGCACAGTGGTGTGGACGGGAGAGTGGGTCGCCCAGCGGCTCGGTGTCTCGCTGAGCGGCGGGGCGGAGCTGCCCAGGCTGCTCGGGCTGGCGCTGCGGCGCAATCCAAAGCGGGCTCACCTGCTCGTGTCGAACGTGCTCGGCAAGCACGTACCGCAGCGGCCGGACACGGTCCACGGCGCGGGCCTCGGGCTCGGACGCCAGGTCCGTGAACTGCTCGGCGACACCGAGGCGGCGCGCGCCGTCGTCCTGGGTTACGCCGAGACCGCCACCGGACTCGGGCACAGCGTGGCCGACGGGCTGGCCCTCGCGCCCTATCTGCACTCCACACGACGGCCGGTCGCGGGGGTCGAGCAGGCGGGCGGCTTCGAGGAGGAGCACAGCCACGCGACCTCGCACCTGCTGCTCCCGGAGGACCCGGCGCTGCTGGCCGGCGACGGCCCCCTGGTCCTCGTCGACGACGAGTTCTCCACCGGCCGCACGGTTTTGAACACCATCAAGGCGCTGCACTCCCGCTTCCCCCGCGAGCGGTACGTCGTCGTCGCCCTGGTCGACATGCGCTCGGAAGCGGACCGCGGTCACCTGCGGAAGTTCGCCGCGGACCTCGGCGCACGGGTCGACCTCATCGCCCTGGCCACCGGCGGCGTACATCTCCCGCCCGACGCCCTCGAACGTGGCCAAGCCCTCGTGGCCGCCCATCAGGACACGGCGCCCGAGCCCGCGCCGACGCCCGTGAGCCGGGCTTCGGGGGCCGCGGCGGCCGACGCCTGGGAGGGCGGCAGCGCCAGCGGCGGGAGCGGCAGCAGCCGCAGGACCGGGGGCACAACCCCGGACGCGCCCGTGGCTCCGAGCGGCCCGGTGCAGGCCGTACGGATCGACCTCGGCTGGCCGGAGGGCGTGCCGGACGGCGGTCGCCACGGCTTCACCGCGGCCCACCGGTCCCGGCTGGAGACGGCGCTTCCCGGCATGGCGGCCCGGATCGCCGACGGGCTCACCGGCGCCCGCCGGGTGCTGGTCCTCGGCAACGAAGAGCTGATGTACGCGCCGCTGCGTCTCGCCGGAGCCCTCGACGCCCGCACATCGGCCGAGGTGTACTTCTCGACCACCACCCGCTCCCCGGTCCTCGCCGTGGACGACCCGGGCTACGCCATACGGACCCGACTGGCCTTCCCCGCCCACGACCGGCCGACTGACGGTCCGGGGGAGCGGTACGCGTACAACGTCGCGGCCGGCGCGGACCCGCAGCGGCGCTTCGACGCGGTCGTCGCCGTCACCGACTCGCACGGCGACACCCCGGAACTCCACTCTGCCGACGGCCTCCTGAGCCGGCTCGCCGCCCACACCGACCGGCTGCTGCTCGCCGTCATCCCTTCCTACACACCGGCAGACCCACTGCCGCAGACGCCGGAATCCGCCCCGAAGCCCACGCTCCACGCCACGCGACGACAGGTCTGACCGATGCCCCTCCCCGAGCCGCTGCGCGGCCCCGCCTTCTCCTCCTACGCCCCCGACGAGGTCGGCTGGCTGCTCCAGGACCTGTCCTCGATCACCCTCGAAGCGCCGACGGAGGAGCGCGAGGAAGCGATACAGGCAGGTGGCGCCCACTACGCCGAGTCGCTGCCCGTCGAATACCAGCCGAGCGAGCGATACCAGGCGCTGTTCCACAGCGCTCTGGAGACTTCGGCCGACCGTATCGCGCGGGCAGTCGGTGCCGTCACCGAAATGGTGATCGCCGAGCGCTCCGCCCGTCCGGTACTGGTCTCGCTGGCCCGCGCCGGCACCCCGGTGGGCGTTCTGATGCGCCGCTGGGCCCTGCACGCCCACGGACTCGACCTGCCGCACTACGCGGTCTCGATCGTGCGCGGCCGCGGTATCGACACCACCGCACTGCGCTGGCTCGCCGCCCACCACGACCCGGCGGATGTCGTCTTCGTCGACGGATGGACGGGCAAGGGCGCCATCACCCGGGAACTGGCCCAGGCGCTGCGCGACTTCCCCGGCTTCGACCCGCGGATCGCCGTCCTCGCCGACCCCGGCGGTTGTGTGGACACCTACGGCACCCGCGACGACTTCCTCATCCCCTCGGCGTGCCTCAACTCGACCGTGTCCGGCCTCATTTCGCGTACCGTACTCCGCGACGATCTGGTCGGACCCGACGACTTCCACGGCGCCAAGTTCTACCGGGACCTCGCGCCGTCCGACCTGTCGCGCGTGCTCATCGACACCGTCGCGGCGCGGTTCGACGAAGTCGCCGAGCAGGTCGAGATCGACGTGAAGGAACTGGCCGCGGCCGACCGGACACCCACCTGGGCGGGCTGGGCCGCGGTCGAGCGGATCAGCGAGGCGTACGGCATCCACGACGTCAACCTCGTCAAGCCGGGTGTCGGCGAGACCACGCGGGTACTGCTCCGGCGCGTCCCCTGGAAGATTCTTGCCCGGCGCGGCGCCGGAACGGATCTGGATCATGTGCGTCTCCTGGCTGAACAGCGGGGCGTCCCTGTCGAAGAGGTCGACGAGCTCCCCTACACCTGTGTCGGTCTGATTCACCCCCGCTTCACGCGGGGCGCGACGGGTGCGGACGGCAAGGCGGTGACCGCGCCGTGAGCACGATCGTCGCCAGCGACCTGGACCGCACCCTGATCTATTCGGCCGCCGCACTGGACCTGGCCGTATCCGACGCCGAGGCGCCCCGCCTCCTCTGCGTCGAGGTCTACGAGCACAGACCGCTCTCCTACATGACGGAGACGGCGGCGGAGCTGCTTGCCGCTCTCGCCGACGCCACCACGTTCGTCCCCACGACCACGCGCACCCGCGAGCAGTACGGACGCGTCCACCTCCCGGGCCCCGCACCGCAGTTCGCCATCTGCGCGAACGGCGGGCACCTGCTCGTCGACGGCGAGTCCGACCAGGACTGGCAGCGCACCGTCGCCGCCCGGCTGAGCGCGGAGTGCGCAACGCTCGACGAGGTCCGTGCGCACCTGCTGCGGACCGCCGACCCGGCCTGGCTGCTCAAGGAACGCGTGGCCGAGGACCTCTTCGCCTACCTCGTCGTCGAGCGCTCGCTGCTGCCGCAGACCTGGGTCAAGGAACTCGCCGAGTGGGCGGATGCCCTGGGCTGGACCGTCTCGCTCCAGGGACGGAAGGTCTACGCCGTGCCGAAGCCGCTCACCAAGAGCGCCGCCGTCGCCGAAGTCGTCCGCCGGACCGGCGCCTCGCAGATCCTCGCCGCCGGCGACTCGCTGCTGGACGCCGACCTGCTGCTGGCAGCGGACCGCGGATGGCGTCCCGGCCACGGTGAGCTGGCGGACTCCGGGTGGAGCGCTCCCCACGTCACCGCGCTGGACGCGCGCGGGGCCGTGGCGGGCGAGGAGATTCTGCGGGCATTCACCCGCGGCGTCGCTGCCCCCGTCCGCTCTTGCTGAGCCGTACGACGAGGAAGGCCAGGACCGCCAGCACGGCGGCCACCAGCACCACCTTCGAGTACGCGTCCACATAGCCGGTCACCTCTTCCCAGTTCTCGCCGAGCGCGTAGCCGGCGAGAACGAAGATCGCATTCCAGATCAGGCTGCCGAGAGTGGTCAGGACGAGGAAGGCCGGTATCGACATCCGCTCGATACCGGCCGGCACGGATATCAGGCTGCGGAAGATCGGCACCATCCGGCCGAAGAAGACCGCCTTGTTGCCGTGCCGCTGGAACCAGCGCTCCGTCTTCTCGACGTCGGAGACCTTGACCAGCGGCAGCTTGGCCGCGATCGCGAGCATCCGGTCCCGGCCGAGCAGCGCGCCCACGCCGTAAAGAGCAAGGGCCCCGAGGACCGACCCGAGCGTCGTCCACAGCAGAGCGGAGAACAGAGTCATCCGGCCTTGGCCCGCCGCGAAGCCCGCCAGGGGCAGGATCAGCTCGCTGGGCAGGGGCGGGAAGAGGTTCTCGGCGGCGATGGCCAAGCCGGCGCCCGGCGCGCCGAGCGTGTCCATGAGTCCGGTGATCCAGCTGGTTTCAGCTTGTTCGTTCATGCTTCGACGCTAGAAATTCGCGGACGCCGGCACATTGCGGAAAACCGCACGGAACACTGCGGTTTTCCGCAGTGCGACGGTGCCGGCGCAGCCACTAGCGTCTCGATCATGCGGGGGATGGCACGGCGCGGGATGCGCCTCACGGTCGGATTGTTGGTCGGCGCGGGCACGGTGGCGGTCGAGCTGCCGTTCATCGTGCTCTCGGGAATCGCGCTGCTCTGCGTCTTCGTCTGGCCGCGCGGGAGACGCAAGGTGCTGGAGCCGGTGATGGCCGTGGCCCGGTGGCTCATCGAGTCGGCGCGCCGCCGCCTGCAGTTCGGCGGCGCCGACTTCGCCTACGGATACGACGACGAGCGTGCGCTCAAGTACCTCGCGGTCCGCTGGCTCCTGGGGCTTCTCGGCGCGGGTGTGGTCTTCGCCGCGCTCACGGGGGCGACCATAGTCCTCTGGGCGTCGACGGTATGGACGTTCACGCATGTCGAGCATCCGGTCGACGTCGCGGAGACCGGCGTGGGCGCCCTGTTCCTGCTCTTCCTCAGTCTGCAAGCGGTGTTCGGGGTGGCGGCCCTGGAAGCCCGGCTGGCGCGACACTTCCTCGGCCCCACACACGAGAGAGAACTGAAACGCCGGGTCGCGGAACTGGCCTCCAGCCGAGCCGGAGTCGTCGCAGCGGTCAATGACGAACGCCGCCGCATCGAGCGCGACCTGCACGACGGTGTCCAACAGAGGCTGGTGGCCCTCGGCATGCTGCTCGGTCGCGCGGTGCGCAGCAAGGACGAGGCCCATGCGGTGGAACTGCTCCGACAGGCCCACGCCGAAAGCCGCCAGGCCCTGACCGAGCTGCGCGAGGTCGCCTGGCGTATCTACCCGACGGTGTTGGACGAAGCAGGCTTGCAGGCCGCTCTGGAAACCGTCGCGGAGCGCTCAGCGGTCCCGGTCCGGCTGACCTGGCGCCTCACCCGGGAGCCCGAGGCCGCCGTGGCGACCGTCGCCTACTTCGTCGTCTCCGAGGCGGTGACCAACGCGGTGAAACACTCCTGTGCTGAAGGGATAACCGTCACCGTCGACCGGAACGGGAACATCCTGTCCGTCCGGATCCAGGACGACGGCTGGGGCGGTGCGAATGCCTCGGGAAGCGGGCTGTTCGGGCTGGCCCGCCGGGTCGCCGCCCTGGACGGCCGGTTACGGGTGGACAGCCCGGTCGGCGGACCCACCACGATCACCGCGGAGTTGCCGTGCGCGTAGTGCTTGCCGACGATTCGACCCTGCTGAGGGAGGGCCTGGTGCGCCTGCTGACGGAAGAGGACCACGAGGTGACAGCCGCGGTCGCGGACGCCGCCGAACTGATGACCGTGCTGGAGCGCGCACCGGCGGAGCAGCGGCCCGACGTGGTGGTCGTGGACGTACGGATGCCTCCCACCCACACGGACGAGGGACTGCGAGCGGCGGTGCAGATCCGTGAGCGCTGGCCGGATGTCGGCGTACTCGTCCTCTCGCAGTACGTCGAGCGGCGGTACGCCACCGAACTGCTGACGGAGGACAGTGAAGGGGTCGGCTATCTGCTCAAGGACAGAGTCGTACAGGTGGACGAGTTCTTGGACGCACTGGAACGGGTCGGCTCCGGCAAGGCGGCCTTCGACTCGGAGGTCGTACGCGTCCTGTTCTCCCGCAGCAGCCGCACCGATCCGCTGAACTCGCTCACGGCACGTGAGCGTGAAGTGCTCGCCCAGATGGCCGAAGGCCACACCAACGCCGCCATCGCCGGGAGGCTGCACATTTCGCAGAGCGCGGTGGAGAAGCACACCAACGCGATCTTCGACAAGCTCGGCCTGGCGGGCACTTCGGGCTACTCTCGCCGCGTTCTGGCTGTTCTGCGCTATCTGGGGACCTGAGGAGCACCGGTGACCAAGAGCAAATCCACCGCGATCACGGAGGAGCTGTACGACTACGTCCTCGCGCACAACCCGCCGCTGGACGCCGTCCAGCGGAAGCTGGTGGAGACCACCTACCAGCGTTTTCCCGACGAGGCGCAGATGCAGTCGGCCCAGGAGCAGGGCCCGCTGCTGGCCTTCCTGGCCCGTCTGTGCACTGCGCGCCGCATCGTGGAGGTCGGCACCTTCACCGGCTTCTCCACCCTGGCGATGGCCCAGACCCTGCCCCCGGACGGCAAGCTGATCGCCTGCGACGTGTCCGAGGAATGGACGGCATACGGACGTGAAGCGTGGGAGACAGCCGGCGTCGCTGACCGGATCGACCTGCGCATCGCACCGGCACTGGACACCCTGCGGACGCTGCCCGCCGAGCCGCACATCGACTTCGCCTACCTGGACGCGGACAAGGGCAACTACATCCCCTACTGGGACGAGTTGGTGCCGCGCCTGCGGCCGGGTGGGTTGATCGTCGCGGACAACGTCCTCTTCGGCGGCACCGTCACCGACCCGCAGGCGACAGGCGCAGCCGCGGCGATCAGGGAGTTCAACGACCACGTCATGGCGGACCAGCGGGTAGAGGCGGTGATACTCACCGTGGCAGACGGACTGACGGTGGCACGCAAGCTGTGACGGCTGGGTGCGGATGCGGCCCCGGAGCGACCGTTGGCAAGCCGAAACCATCGGTGCCACCGGCGCCCCGGTGCCACCGGAACTACCGGTGACCGGTGCTACCCGCAGCATCCGCCTCCGCAGCAGCCACCGCCTGAGCCGCCGCCGGGGGCCGGAGCAGGAGCGGTGGCCGAGCCGCCGACGGCGACCGTGGAGAGCAGCTTGACCGTGTCCTCGTGCCCGTCCGGGCAGGTGGCCGGGGCGGAGGACTCGGCCATCGGGCGGTTCAGCTCGAAGGTCGAGCCGCAGGAACGGCAGCGGTATTCGTAACGAGGCATGGCGACAGATTAGCCCGCGAGCGGGGGAGAGGGGGCGGGGCGTGGAGAGGAAGCGGTCCGGGTCAACGTACGACCGTGCCGGGAGGCGCGCCGAGAAGGTCCAGTTCGGCTCGGGTGGGAGCGCCCTCCCAGTCACCGGGCGAGGCGACCGCGAAGGCGCCGGTCGTCACGCCCCGTTCGAGGCGTCCGGCGATCCCTTCGCCGTCCAGCAGAGCGGAGAGGTACCCCGCCACGAAGGCATCACCGGCGCCGACCGCGTCCACGGCCCGCACGGCTACGGCCGGCTGGTGCAGCGAGCCGCCACCGGCGTCCTGCGCGTCGCCACCGGCGTCCTGCGCGTCGCCACCGGCGTCCTGCGCGTCGCTCGGAGCCTCCGCGCAGCGTGCGCTGCTTGTGCTTCCGGCCGGAGCGCCAGGGCGGGACGGGCGTGCGTAAGAGGTGGCGCCGGCCGCGCCGAGTTTGACGGCGACCTCCTGAACGCCGGCAGAAAGCAAGGCTCGGGCTTGCGCACCGGTGTCGGTCGGGGAGCCGGGCGGGAGGCACAGCGGCAGCTCGTCGGCCGAGGCGATCAGGAGGTCCACGTACGGCATCCAGTTCTGCAACTCCGCCGATGCCTGGTCGGCCGACCACAACCGGGCGCGGTGGTTCACATCGAGGCACACCATGGCGCCGTGGTCGCGGGCCAGTCGAAGGGCATGCGTCGAGGCCGCGCGGGCAGTGGGGCTCAACGCCGGGGTGATGCCGGTCAGATGGAGAATCCGAGGTACGGCGGTGGCAAAGGCCCGGTCGAGAACGTCCGGAGACAGGCGAGAGCCGGCCGAGGCCGCGCGGTAGTAGTGCACCCGTGTCAGGTCCGGCAGTCGGGGCTCGAAGAGAATCAGGCCGGTCGGAGCGCCGGCGTCCTTCCAGGCTCCGGAGACGTCCACCGCTTCCGCCCGCAGGGTACGGAGCACGAGCTCCCCGGCCTCGTCGTCCCCGACCGCACCCACCCAGCGCACGGTGTGGCCGAGCCGGGCGAGACCGATGGCGACATTGCTCTCGGCCCCCGCGATGGAGACGTCCATCGTGCCGCCCAGCTTCAGCGGTCCGCTGCCGCGCAGCGCGACCATGGTTTCGCCGAAGGTGAGGACGCTGCCGCCATCGCACGCGCCCACGCCACCACGCGGGCCCACGCCGCCACTCGGGTCGACTCCAGCACTCGGGCCGGGACCGGCGCCGTCGGACGTTTCGGGTGCTGCGCGTTCCGTGCCCGCGCTCATCCGCCGCACACCGAGAGGAAGTCGGCTGCGCGGGTGCGGAGGGCGGCCAGATCGCCGCCGTCCGCGGCGTCTCCGACCAAGGGCGAGCCGACTCCCACAGCCACCGCTCCGGCGGCCAGGTAAGCACGGGCCGCTGCCGCGTCCACCCCGCCGACCGGCACGAACGACGCGTCCGGGAACGGCGCGCGGAGCGCCTTGAGGTAGTCGGGACCGCCGACCGAGGCCGGGAAGAGCTTCAGAGCTGTCGCTCCCGCGACATTGGCAGCGATCACTTCGGAGGGGGTGAGTACCCCGGCGAGAACCGCCAGGCCGAGACGTACGGAAGTGTCCAGGCCCGCGCCCAGACCGGGCGTGACGGTCAGGTTCGCTCCGGCCTCGGCGGCGCGTTGGGCGTCGTCGGCGGTGAGTACGGTTCCGGCGCCGAGCCAGGCGTCAGTGCCCAGCTCGGCGCGGGCCCGGTGGATGACGTGAAGTGCGTCGCGCCCGGTGAGGGAGACCTCGATCAGGGAAACGCCTGCTTCGGCGAGTGTCATGACCGTACGGAACGATGCGTCGGCGTCCGTGCCACGGATGATGGCGACCAGACGGGAGGTCCGTAGCGCGTCGGCGAAGTTCATGCGATGGATCCGTGCCTCTCTGATGCGCGGGGATGCGTGTTTCGGTGCGCGTTCTGTGGCGTGCGCCGAGGTATCGCCGCTGTGTCCTTGTGCGGCCTGCTGGTCGGGGCGCGGTTGCCGGTCACCACTCGGCGAACGAACCGTCCGCGTGACGCCAGACCGGGTTGCGCCAGGCGTGCCCCTGCCTGTCGGCGGCCCGTACGGCCGGCTCATCGACCGTCACGCCCAGTCCTGGGCGGTCGGTGCGCAGGAGAAAACCGTCGTGGAAACGGAAGGGTTCCGGGTCGGCCACATAGTCGAGCAGTTCGGCGTCCTGGTTGTAGTGGATGCCGACGGACTGTTCCTGGATGAGGAAGTTGGGGGTGGTGAAAGCGACCTGAAGACTGGCGGCGAGGGCGACCGGGCCGAGGGGGCAGTGCGGCGCGAGCTGGGCTCCGTACGTCTCCGCGAGGGCGGCGATCCGGCGCAGTTCGGAGATGCCGCCCGCGTGCGAGATGTCCGGTTGGACGATGGCGACACCTGCTTGGAGAGGAGCGAGGAACTCCTGGCGGGTGAAGAGACGCTCGCCCAGGGCGAGCGGGATGTTGGAGGCGTTGACCAGGTCGGGAAGTGCGTGCGGGTAGTCGCAGAGCACGGGCTCCTCGACGAACATCGGTGCGTGCTCGGCCAGGAGAGGGAGGAGGCGGCGCGCGTTGGCGGGCGAGACCCGGCCGTGGAAGTCCAGGCCGAAGTCCCGCGCATCACCCAGTACGTCTCGGGCGGTCTCGGCCCGGCGCAGGCAGTCGCGTACCTCCGCGCGGGTGGCGACGGGCGACATCCGCCCGCAGCCGTTCATCTTGACGGCGGTGAAGCCCGCCTCGACCTGGGCGGTCAGCGCGTCCCGGATCTCGTCCGGTTCGTCGCCTCCGACCCAGGCGTACGCGCGGACCCGTTCCCGTACGGGGCCGCCGAGGAGTTGGTGGACGGGTACGCCGTACCGCTTGCCCTTGATGTCCCACAGGGCCTGGTCCAGCCCGGCGACCGCGGAGGAGAGCACCGGTCCGCCGCGATAGAAGCCGCCCTTCGTCATGACCTGCCAGTGATCCTCGATGCGCGACGGATCTTGGCCGAGGAGGTACTCGGACAGGACCTCGACAGCGGCGCGTACCGGCTCCGCACGGCCCTCGACCACCGGCTCGCCCCAGCCGACGAGGCCGTCGTCGGTCTCCACGCGGACGAACATCCAGCGTGGCGGAGCCAGGAACGTCTCGACACGGCTGATCTTCACAGGCCGCCGCCCTTCCTCTGATCGTGGCTGGTCAGAGGCTGGCACGTGGGGCGGAGGTTATCAATCGGTGGGTGGATGCGAAGGAGAGAGGGCGCGGAAGAGCCGATCACGTCACCCGTGCTGACCGTGTCACACCGCATGCCTGCGGTGTTTCGGGCGGCGGTGGCGGCCGCCGGTGGCGGTCTCGTGCCGTGGTGACACATGAGCGCCGGTACGGGGCGGGGGCGGGACAGGGCGCCGGGGCTGACGCTGCGCCACTTCCGGGTGCCGGGCGCGCCAGTACGGGTTGTCGTGCGGCAGGCCGCCGGAGACCCGTCCGTACATGCCGAAGACCAGCAGCATCAGGCCGACGAAGAAGCTGAACAGTACATTCTGGATGCGGAAGGCCAAATAGTTGAAGCCGGTCTCCAGGATGGCGAGATTGATGAAGCCGCTCAGCAGGAAAGCCACTCCGAGCACGATGTTGAGCGTGGAGGCGAGGTTTCCGCCGATCACCATGCCGCCGAAGAGGACCAGGCCCACGATGATCGACAGCACGCTCAGCGCACCGTTGGTGTTCAGGCCCGCGACCGTGTCGCCGCCCGTGTCGAAGAATCCGATCTTGTTGATCAGTCCGAGAATGCCGAAGGCGACGAGCACCAACCCCATCAGCCCGGCGCCGAACCGGTACACCGTGCTGAGCCGGTGATCGACGGGCAGATGTTCGTCGAGCCGTGTGTGCCGCACCTTGCCGCGCAGCGTCCGGGTGGGCCCGTGCAGGGCCTGGCCAGCGTCCATGTTCCGGCCTCCTTAGCGCGATGAACCGCCTGGGCCGTGCCTGACACCAGCATCCGCCCGTACCGGGCGTAACGCCATAGCGCCTGGTCACGGGGTTGGGCGGGGAGGGGAGGAGGAGCCGCCGGAGCGACGGGGCGGGGTGCTGGCGAGCCGGTGTATCGGCGTATCGCTTACTGGCGTGCCGACATGCCGACGTGCCGACGTGGTGGCGTGCCGACGTGCCAACGAGGTGGCGTGCCGATGTGATGGCGTGCCGGGGACGAAGGGCTGGGACCGGAACCGACTCAGCCCGCTGCGCCGCCGCCCCGTTCGTCGCGGATCTCCTGGACGACGCGGGTCGCGGTCTGCCGTACCGCCTCCGTCTCGGTCAGGAAGTGCCACCAGTCCGGATGCCGCCCCTCCAGACCGGCGATCGCGCGCTCCAGGCGCGCCACCGCATCGTCCAGCGGCCGTGCGTGCCGCGGATCGGGCGTACTGCGTCCGGCCATCGCCAGACGCTGCGCGTCCCGCACGGCGAAGCGCGTACGCTCGACCTCCTTCTCACGATCGAAGGACACCTCGTCCAGCCGCCGCAGCCGGTCGCCGGCCGCCGAGACCGCCTCGTCGGTGGTGTTCAGCAGGGCCCGCACGGTCGCCAGCAGGCTCGTGGCGTCGGCCCAGCGCTGCTCGTCCCGTGCCCGCTGGGCTTCCCGCACCTTGCTCTCGGCCTGGGCGACGGCGTCGGCGGCCTGGTCCGGTACGTGCTGGAGGTCCTGCCAGCAGGCAGCGCTGTACCGCCGCCGCAATTCGCTCAGTACGGGATCGACCTTGCTCGCCCGCGTCGTGATGGCCTGCGCCCGGGTACGCAGCGACACCAGCCGCTTGTCGATCTCCGCGGCCTTCTCGGGCAGCCGCTCGGCCTCGGTCCGTACGGACTCGGCCTGGCGCAGTACGTCGTCGGCGCGCCGGATCGTCTCCTGCACGCCGTGCTGACCGGCGCCCTGGTTCAACTTGGTCAGCTCGGGCGACAGGGCGGCCAGCCGGGCCGCCAGATCGTCGGCCTTGAAGTCCTGCGCCCGGACGGCGTCCAGCGCGTTGCTCGCCGCGAGCAGGGCCTGCCGTGCCCGTTCCACCGCTGGTGCGAGCCGCGCCAGCTGCGTTTCCGCGGTCTGCAGGAGCGGGCCGAGCCCCTGCGCGAACCGGTCGAGGTCGGCCTTGACCCGCTCCAGTTCCTCCTTGGCCCGGGTCAGGTCGGCGCGGGCCCGCGAGGCGGCACCGGCGTCGAGGTCGTCCCGGTCGAGATCATGGGCGTCGACAGCGCTGATGTAACCCTGGCTGACTTCGTCGATGCGCCGCCCGAAGTTCTCGTAATCCTTCGCGGCGCGTGCGGCGGCCGGCGAACTGTCGACCGCCGTGATCGTCTCTATGGAGATCCGCAGATCGCGCTGTGCTGTGTCCAACTCGTAGAACGCCGCAGCCGCGGCGTCCTTCGCGGCCTGCGCGTCCGCCCGCTGGCTCTCTCCGCGCCCGAACCAGCGCCGCGTACCGCCACCCGCGAACGCGGCCGGCGCCGCGGCCGCCAGCAAGGGCAGCGGCAGCAGGAGCAGAGTCATCGTGTCCCGGAACGCGCCCCCGCGGGGGCGACGGCGTACTGCACGGCGTGCTCGCTGCTCGTGCGGCTGCGTGTGTGTCGCCGTCACATCCCTCTCCCGATCGCATCGCCCCAGGCCCGGCTGCCATTCTCCCACCCAGTGGGAACGAATACAGGGCCCGGTTGGTTCGCGATCTCGGGGGCTGGTTCCCCAGGCCGCCGCCGGAGCCGGCACCCCTGGTTTGTGAAGCAGCCCGGGAAGCAAGGTAGTCTGTCGGCTCAGCCAGGGCGCATAGCTCAGCGGTAGAGCGCTGCTCTTACAAAGCAGATGTCACAGGTTCAAATCCTGTTGTGCCCACAGGGTGCTAGTCCGCAGGTGAGCGGCTAGATCGAGGCCCCCAACCATGATCGGTTGGGGGCCTTTTCGATCTTGGGAGTCCACTAAGAGTCCACATTCCCATGAGCATCTTCCTCAGCAGGGGGTGGCTCGGGCGGAAGATCCGCGTACAGTGCGACGTACGAGAGGGGCGGGCGTGCCTCCCCACACCGCGCCTGACACGCACCTCTCACCACCTGTGGTGCTCTGGCGGGGAGGCCGGACCCACAGGCGCGGCCCCGCCGAACCTATCGGCGGGGCCGTCTGCATCCCAACGTAGACCGGCCCGCCCCTGAGCGGGACGGGCCGGGACGCACTCGACTACATCGGTGCGTCTAACGGCGCGATCTGGCGGACACGCATACGCCAGCCGCACCGTTTCGTGAACCGCGGCGTGCGCCTGCGGTCGGAATATGTGTACCGGGAATACTTCAAACGGCAACCATCTTTTGTGCGGCGGGCCGGCCGCGCGACCAGCGACCGACCCGCCTTCCCGCGCCGCTCCATGGGTGGACACACTCGGCGCGGGAGCCAGGAGAACGGCTGCCCGGCGGACGAGACCGAGCAGCCGCCCTGCGCCGCACCGCAGCGGCGCTGCGGGCGGACGGTCCCAGACCAGTCGGCCCGCCTTCCCGCGCCGCTACGTGGTGGTGCGCACGGCGCGGGGGTCGACCTATGTGCGACCGCACCCGAGGCTGATGCCGACCGCGAGGGCCGCCGTCAGAGCAGTCAGCACGACGATGTACGCCACCACGAGCCGACGATCACGCATCGCCGCGGCCGACGAGCACGGCATGTGCTCGCTCGTCGGACTCGTCGAACGTCGTCGCGCAGTACCCGCCGACCTGCGCGACACGCTGCTGGAGAGCGATGCGCTGGTCCGGGTCACGGGCAAGCCGATCCCAGGTGTGCACCAGACAGATCACCGTCCGCCGGTCGGCCTGCGTTTTCATGATCTGCAGCAGGGCGGAGAACTCCGGGCGGTGGTCCGGGTCCAGCGCGTTCTGCCCGCGATCGATCCACACGCCTGCGACCTGCCAGCCATGCCGCAGGTGGGCGTAGTGGTCGCAGCCGTTCAAGCGCATGGCGAGGTAGGGGCTGCTCGTCGCGAGGTTGCGGTCATAGATGAACGCGAGGGGCGGCGGGGTGGTCATCGGAATGCCTCCGCGGAGAGAGAGCTGGTCGGGCCGAACACGACGCCGAGCGCGATCGGGTCGGTGAGCTTGCCGGTACCGTCCGGCGCCTCCAGCCACCCACGGCCGTACAGGCTGTGCCCCACCTCGGGGCAGAGCAGCGGCCACCGGGCCGGGCGGACGGTGAGCGCGGGTATGTCGTCGAGATGGTCCTCGGCGCTCACCTCAGTGAGCCACCACGCGCGCCGGGCCTCAGTGGAGACGAGGACAGGGCCCAGAACACCGGCGCGACCGAGCGGGCGCATGGCGTCGACAGAGCGCAGGAGGTCGGCTTCGACGACACGCCATACGTCCGACCGCACGGCCGCCAGCCCGTCGGCCGCCCACACCCTACGTAGGGCCGCAGGCTGGTCACTGCACTGTGCGAGCCAGGCCGTACCGGCCTCAGCCGCAGTCGGCTTGGTCGTCATAGGAGGACCGTAGAGCGGCCGATTGCGCGTCTGCTCGGCGATTGCGCGGGATTGCGAATCCGAGGGTCGGGTTGCGGGAATTGCTGCTCAGGACAGGTCGAGAGCCGCCCGCGCGCGGGCGATGAGGCGGTGTGCCTGGTGGCCGTACACCGCCGCCTCGTCGAGCCAGTCCCACGCCCGCGCGTACAGGGCGAGGCTGTCCGTGTCGTCGAGCCACAACTCGGCGTGGATCGTCTCGACGATCACCAGCCGCGTGTCGTAGATCCAGAACCCGTGGGCCGGCGTGCGCCGCAACTGCGCCGCGAAGGGGATGATCCCGAGATCCACGGTGTCCAACCCGATGAGGGAGATGAGCCGATCGAGCTGAGCGGCCATGACCACGCGCGGACACACAAGGGTGTGGAGGACGCCCTCCCAGACGAGGAACCGGAACCGCCGGCCGGGCTCGTACAGCGCATCCTGCCGCTGCATCCGCTTGCGGACCGCGTCCTCGGTGTCCCGCGGCGACTGCCGGAACTCCGCAAGTGCAGTGAAGAGGTGCCGCGCATACTCGGCAGTCTGGAAGAGACCCGGGATGCGGGCCACCTCCAGCCCCCGGATCGAGCGGGTCTTTGCAGTCTCGGCGATCGCCAGTTCCTGCCGGGCCCGGTGGCCGCCGGCGAGTTGGCGGCGCCACGAGCGGTAGTGCGTCTCCAGCCCGTTCAGGCGACCGATCAGCTCCGCCACCGCATCAGGCCGTCCGACGGCGTCCGCCCAGGCACGGAGATCCGCGGAGGTCGGCGTCTGTTTCCCGAGTTCCAGGCGCGAGACCTTCGACGCCTGCCAGCCGAGCCGGGCCGCGAAGTCCTTACCGTTCATGCCGCCCTCAGTGCGCAGCTCACGGAGCCGGGCGCCGAGGGTGGCACGGGATGTCAGGTAGTCGGAACTCACATGGTGGAACGTACCCGCTTATGGAACTCAGCCGTCGGGACAGCGTGGTGCCATGCCGCATCGCGTGCCTGGCAGGCGGCCAGCACCTCGGCCGGGTCTTCGGAAACGATGACGCCGAGGGTGGTGTCCTGCTCGTCGAAGACGAAGCGGACGAGGACGCGGGAGTCGAAGAGCCAGAAGTCCCAGTCGGGCAGGCCGAGCTGTTCGGCCTCGGCCCGGGGCAGGTTGCGGATGTCCTCGCCGGCCGCGACGTTGCCGAGGCCGCTGGCCAGCAGGAAGCGCTGCCCCTCGGTGGGCGGGTCGTCGACCAGCCGTACGCGCTCGAAGCGCTTCCCGCGCTTCGTCTGCTCGCGCACGTTCACCCGCCACTCATTCTCTTCCGCAGCGATGTCCTCGCCGCGCTGCCAGCGCTCCCACTTCGGGGTGCCGCGGTCGGACGCGTAGCCGCGGCGCGTCTCCAATCGCCACGCGGTGTGCTTGAAGGTGCGGAAGAGGGGCGCCACCTCAGCGAAGGGAACCATGTCGCGCGGCGCGGACCGCGGGGCGAAGCGGACGAGCAGGTCGCGGGGGACGGTCACGAAGGTCTCCGACTCCTTCACGTCCCGCAGCTCGGCGAGGTGGCTGGGGTCGGTGACGCGGTCGCCCTGGACGAGGATGTCGTCCGTGCCCTCAATTTCGTACAGGGTGGGGCAGTCGCCGTCGTCGCTGGTGGTGCCGATGAAGCGGAGCGTCATGTGAGTCCTCCCGCGGTTGGGTGCGCCCTTCAGGATGCGCGGAATGCCGCCGTCCTGCTTGGCGATTGCGGGAGATTGCCTGACTCCGAGGCCGAAGCCCGGATTGCGCGCATGGGCGGGCCCGTGTCGCGCTGCCACGAGGGCGGAAATCAAGCCACCGAAGCGTAATATCGGCCAGTGACTATCGAACTCACAGACGAATTGATCAAGGCGGAGATCGCCGCTTGGGCTGAGATCCAGGCAGGCGAGCTGACGGTAGAGACCGCCGAGCGGGTGCAGTCGGCCATCACCGCACATGCTGAGGCGACCGGCCAGAGCAGGTACGAGGTGGAGAAGGCCCTGAAAAAGCGGGTCAGGCACCCGGACCCCGAGGCTGAGTAGCCGCACGCCCCCGCTCCGCCGAGACGGCAGGGCGGGGGCGCGGTCAGCGGCCAGCGGCGGTCCAGATCGTGACCGCCGCCCCGACCACCGACACCAGCACCGCCAGCGAGGGCAGTGGCCAGCGGCTCCGCTCCAGCGCATCGAGCCTGGACTCGTGATCGGCGATGGCCCGGTCGGTCTGGTCAGAACGCTGCACCAGAAGAGCGAGGCTCCCGTCGACGCGGGCGAACCCTACGTCGACAGAGCTACGCAGGCGCTCCAGCTCGACCGCCACGGCGGCCGGGTCCGACGGCGACGGGTGCGTCGTCATCAGCAGCACCTCCTACGGAATGAGTCTCGGCGTACGGTCGACCGCGGACTCCGTGACGCCGGGCCCGACCGTGCCACCGCCGCTGGCAGCTATGGCGGTGAGCAGGGCCAGGAGCGCGGCGAGCCCGGCGGCGGACAGGGCGCCGAGCCACGGGGCGTCGATGACGCCGGTCGCGCCGGCGCCGAGAACGGCGAGCAGCGCCTGGGCGAAGGTGCGGACGACCCGCTCGAAGGTGGCTTTCCAGAATGCAGCGGTGTTCATGGGGTTCCTCTCAGGAGTCGGTGTCGAGCCGGTCGGTGATGGTCTTGAGCGCGGCCTCGATGTGGTCGAGGCGGGCGAGGGCGGCGTCGAGGCGACTGAGGAGCGTCACCTGCCGGTGGTCGGCGTACCGCAGATACGTTCCTGCCTGCCGCGTGGGGTCCGGGCCCTTGTCGATGGGGTTGATCAGTTCGTACGCCCAGATTTTCTTCACGTCGGCGTCGGTGAGTGCCACGGTGTGCTCCTCGGGGGTAGTGGGGGTGCTGGGCTTTCCGGCGAGGCGCCTGGCGATCCGGGCGCGCATGGGCGGCATGGTGAACCCGCGCGGGTCGACCTTGTCCTTGGACCACTCCAGGTGGCCGATCACGCTCTTCGCAGTCCAGCCGTGCGCTCGGCAGATCGCCGCCGAGACGCGCTCGATGGCGTCGAGCTGCGCGGCGGGCCACGGGTCCTTGCCGTTGCCGAGGTTGATGCACTCGAAGCCGTAGAAGGCGTGGTTGCCGTCGGTGCCGTCGAGGTTGCCCCGGGTCGGGCGGGATGGTGCCGTGCCGTACGACTCGTCGGTGACCTGCCGCAACACCGTGGGACAGCCACCTCCGGCGTGGTTCGCGCGGCCGTAGCCGACGAGGTGCACCGTGCCGTCCTTGGCGATGACGCCGTGGCACAGCGGGCCTGGCAGGCTGCTGTACCCGTCACGGCAGAGCTGCACGGACGATGCGGTCCCGGACGACACGGTGTGGTGCACGACGATGCCGTGCACCGGGCCCCAGGCGCCCCGGCTGTTGCGGTTGTGGGCGCGCCAGTTGCCGACCTCAATGACACGGACACCCTCGGATCTGAGCGCCGCGAGGAACCGGTCTGCGGACAGGGGTGGGGCCATGATGCTTCCTCTCAGAGTTGGCGGGCGAAGCGCGGCGCGGACCCGATAGCCCCGCCACCGCCGTACCGCCCGCCGGTCGTGGCGCCCGAAGTCCGGCGCGTCTGGATCTGGATCTTGAGGTCGGGGGCGCCGCGATACGGGCCGAGGTCGAGGGACACCGTCGGCAGGGCGTACGTCGCGGACGCAGGCACCGCCCCGGAGCCGACGACGGCCGCGCCGTCGTTCACCACGACCTGCCACGCACCGCCCGTGTACACGCTGCCGACGAGGTCACCGATGAACACCAGGCCAAGGGACACCACGGCGGCGCGCGGGGTGATGATCGTCTCCCACGTCGTGGCGAAAGCCGCCGTGTCCTCCCAGAACAGGCCGTGGCTGGCCGTCGGGAAGAACGGGATCTCCGACGTGGTCCGCCCCACCCGTTCGAGCTGAGCCAGCCTCTCCTCCAGGATCGCCAGCCGCTCCATCGGGTCCCGCTGCTTCGCGTACTGCGGCATCGCCTACACCGCCCCGCACTTCAGCGTGACCCGCTCGGCCCCCGCGCCAGCCGTCGCCTCGATGGACAGGATGCGCAGCTCCGCCGACCGGCCGGCCGGGCTCTGCCCGTCCGGCTCGATCACGAACCGCGCCACGTCGCCCACGGTGTACGAGCCGTACACGGGGTCGGCGTCCGCCATCACCTCGAATGACGGCTGCACGTCCGCCCTGGTCCGGGCGGCGAGGTCGGCCCGTGCGGTCGCGTCCAGCCGCGCCTGCTCCAGCACGTCCGAGTAGGTCGTGACGGTCTCGATCAGCGGGTACCCGGCGGCAATCAGGTCGGCGGCCGGCTGAACGCTGACCAGCTTCGCTTCGCCGTTCCCGGCGCCGAGCGCGCTCACCTCGGTCGCCAGCTCGGTCCCGTTCTCCGGCCAGTCGTAGCTGAGGATGCTGGGCTCGGGCCCGCCGTTGGAGAACACGAGCCCGGACTCGGCGGCCGACTGACGGCCGCGCCGCGGATAC
This sequence comes from Streptomyces paromomycinus, assembly GCF_003865155.1. Taxonomy (NCBI): domain Bacteria; kingdom Bacillati; phylum Actinomycetota; class Actinomycetes; order Kitasatosporales; family Streptomycetaceae; genus Streptomyces; species Streptomyces paromomycinus. The sequence continues at coordinate 6,822,062 of NZ_BHZD01000001.1, forward strand.
CAGACGCGCATCCGACGCACCCGAGACGGCGCGTCGTTGTTGCCGGGCTGCGTCCAGAACGTCTCGATTCCGAAGTCGAACCCGTTGTCGCTCTTGGCGAGGGCCGCGATGGCGTCGTAGATGGCGGGCCGCTCGTAACCGAAGTAAGTGATCGTGGGGAAAATCCCGGTGTTCGGCTCCGCGATCATGCTGGTGATGTCGATGCCTATCGATCCGCCGGTTTGCACCTCGGCGTACTTGAGTAGCGACCACACGATGAAGCGCTGGTCCGGGTACAACTTCTGCCCGTCCGGCACGTACGCGGGATTGAGGATCACGCTGGTGTCCGTGCTGAGCGTCGTCTTCACGTACCGGCGCTGGAAGTACGACAGGAACTCGCCCGCTTGGATGGCCTTGCCGCCCTCGGCGCGATCCCGCGTCCACAAGATTCCGCCCCACACGAGAACGCCGTCCCGGTCCACGTACACCGCGGTCCGGCCCGGCCGGGTGGCGGTGTCGGGGTCAAGCGGCAGGGTGTCATCGGTGTACGGCACGACCGCGCTCAGCGAGCCGATCCCGTTCAACTCGGTGCTGTACTTAACGTCCCGGAGCGGCAGCTCGGCGAGGACCGTATCTGTGCGCAGGTCACAGAACAGGTACGTGTACGTGTGCGCCTGCTGCTCCATGCCGATGGTGAGGTCAGGCGCCATGTCGAGGAGATCCATCACGCCACCCGCTGTACGCGCAGCCACGATTCCGCACGCATGACTGTCGCTGTGCTGTTGCTGGCGGCCTGCGACCACACCACCGAGCACGTCCCCGACGTGCCCGCCGTACGCACGATGCCGCGCAGGTGCAGCGTCTCCTCCCCGCCGTCACCGCCGTACGAGCGCGGCTGAGTCGAGGCGATGGTGTTCGGGTTGAGCCGGACCGTGTACCCCTCGACGCCGCTCGCCGGTGGCACGCCGCGTCCGAAGCCCACCGCGGACCACGACCCTTCGACTCCGCTGGGTCCATTGAGCGCGATGTTGATGTCCCCGGTGGTGCCCGCCGTATACACGAGGTAGGCGTCGACGGTGTACGTCGAGTACACCGCGACGGGCACGGACAGGTGGGGGTCGGGGGTCATCGCCTCCGTGTTCGCGCGCGAGGTGTCAGAGGTCTTGCGTGCAAACCCGCCCGCCCCGACCCCGAGAATGAGCGGCGCATAGCTGCCGTCAGAGCGGCCATACGCGAAAAGGTCGGCATCGGACAGGTAGACGACCTGCCCGGGATGCAGCCGGTTCGGCATGATCGAGGCAGGCACCGGCAGGATGCCACCAGCGGCGACGGTGTAGTTGCGGTGATCGGAGATGTTCGCCGCGGTGACGCTCGTCTGCCCCGGGGACACCAGCACGGACCCGAGGAGCACCGCCGAGGACGGCAGGGTCGGCAGAACAGCGGCGCCCGCCGACGCGGCGTACACCCCCTGAATCACTTCGAGGCGCCACTCGGAGACACTGCCGCTGGTCTCGGCGTCGTACACCGACGCGACGATCGCGTCCCGCCGGTACTGCCCGGCGCCGCCCGCCGGCGCAATGGTGAGGATCTTGTCGGCGTCGTTGACGCAGGTGTATGCCCCGAACCCGCCGACATCGTGGTTGTCCACCCAGCAATACCCCGCACTGACGATCACCGTCATGTTCGGTGTAGCCGCGGGACGCACCTTGAGCTGGTAATTCTGGTAACTGGGCTTCACGCCCTGCCGGATGCGCAGCGGCGCCGACTCGTCGGCCGCGAAGCCGGGATAGCAGAGCATCGACGAGATGGCTCCGAGCCGGTCGTTGCGGGCGGGGTAGCTGCCCGCCTGCATCCACGTCGGCGGATTCACTTCGGCCACGACGGGCCCTCCTTCGCTGTCACAGGCTGGTGTCCCGCCACGTCACGGTGAGCGTGCTGGTCTGCCCCGGGGCGCCCGGCAGGGCAGCTCCTCTGAAGGCGAGTTCGTTGTCACCCGGCGTCAGTACCGGCCACGCCGACCCTGCCCGCACCCAGTCCCGGCGCGGCGCCGACCCCATCAGCAGGACCGCCCGCGTGCGGGTGTCGATCACGAGGTATTCCCCGGGCTGGAGCGTGCCGGACAGGGCGAGCGTGGCGCCCGAGCCGATGTGCTCGACGATGGGCTGCGCGACCGGACCGTCGATCCGCAGCTGTGGATATGCTTCGCTATCCCCCGAGTTGGAGATGGTCAGACGGCCGGATGACCCGGCGGCCCCGTACACCCGCGGGAAGGTCAGCGGGTACGTGCGGCCGGCCGACGGGCTGTACGCCGTCGTGGTCGCGGTGTGCTCGGCGAGGGAGTACAGGCGCGGGTCGGGGCAGTACCACTCGATGGCGGCGGTGCCGGTGCGCCACAGGTAGTGGGCGTCGTACGGGATGCTCCGCTTTCTGACCTTGCCGTACGCGAGGAGATCCCAGTCGAGGAACTGAAGCGGCGCCGGGCTGCGGCCGGGCTGTGTCGCCGCGCGAAGTGCGACCTTCAGTGCGCGGAGGTGGGACGGGTCGTCGCCGCGGATGGCCAGCCCGAGCTGAATCACGCGGGCCCCGGTGAAGTCCGGGCCCGAGTAAGTCCCGTGCTGTGCCGGCCGGTCGGTGTCGTCGCCGCGTACGTCCGGCAGGTCGTCGATATCGGGCAGAGCCTCGATGCCGTACGGCGTTCCGGGGCCGAACAGCAGGTCGCCCCACTGGATACGGCCGATGGCCTCGGACGAGGGCATGGTCACCGCCTCCCTACGAGGCCAGCCCACGACAGAGCGCGCAAGATGCCGTCCGGGGTGGCGTCGGTGCTGTAGAGGTTGAAGGTGTTGTTCGTCGGCCCGGCGCCCGCTGACGCGGCAGCCAGGGCCCCCGGCGCGGGAACGGCGGTAGCGGCACTGGCGGCGCCGGTCGCGGCACCAGCCATCGCGGCGGACGCCGCCGCGACAGCACCGGTCGTGGCGAGCATTCCGCGGCGCAGGCCCTCGCCGGTCTGCCGCCCGATCTCCGCGAACACGCGGGACGGCGACCGGATGCCGAGGGCCTTCTTGATCGCGGATTGCATGCCCTTGGCGATGCGGAGCATCTGCGCCTCGATGGCCTTCTGTGAGACCTTGATGCCGTTGACGAGGCCCTGAGCGGCGCGGATGCCGGAGCCGTACATCTGGTCGGCGACCGTGCTGCCCACCTTGTTGGCGGCCGTGGTGAGCTTCGCCTGCAAATCGTTGATCCGCTTCAGCTCTGCCGGGGTGGCCCGGTTGAGGGCGTCGGCGGTGGCCGACCCACCTGCGACACCAGCGTCGGCGATCTGCTGGAGTAGGTCTCCGCGTACGCCCTTCTTCTTCAGGGCGGCGAGGGTGTCGGCGAATTTCTGCGTCTTCTTCAAGGACTGCTGGAGGCCGACGGTGATCGCCGAAGCGCTGTTGACCTGTTCGTGTCCGGTGACGATGTTCGCCTCGCCGAGGGCCTTGTTCGTGGCCTCCTGCGCCGCCTTGTTCCGCTCAGATACGAGGTCGTTGAGCTTCTTCGTGGCCTCCGACAGACGCTTGGCCGCAGCATCACGCCGCAGGGCGAGGCTGACCAGGGCGGCGTTGTCCTTCTTGACCTGCGCGAGCAGCTTCGACAGGCCGCCCCGCTTCTTCCGGTTGCCCGCGTTGACGCTGATCGCGCGCTCGATCAACGTCGTGACCTGCGCCAACTTCGACTTCAGGGAGGAGGTCGACGCGGTGATGCCGTCGATCAGGCCCTTGATCAGCGTCTTACCGGCTGGGGTGAGGAGCGATGCGTCCTTGCGCTTCGGGCCCTTCCAGTCCGGGATCATCGCGGTGAGCCGTCCCAGTACGGCCTGGACTCCGCCGATCGCCGACTCGATGCCGCGGATGAACCCTCGGACGAGGGAGGCGCCAGCGCTCCGCAGCACGCCGCCGAGGTCACCGAGCGCGGAGAGTGCGCGGCCGGGCAGGCCGCGCAGCCATCCCACGGCGTCGCTGATGCCTCTCTCCAGGAAGGACCGGAAGTCGCGGGCGGCTTCGCTCGCCTTCCGGCCCAGTGAGCCAGGCAGGGAGGAGATCGCGTTGAGCGCCTTGCCGGGTAGGCCGGTGAGCCACGAGACGATGCCGCGGACCATGTCGGGGATGACGCTGTGACCGACGAGGTGGTCGTACAGCCACTCGAACGGGACGCTGATCGCCTTGACGAGCGCCCGGACGGCGGCGATGCCGGGGCCGAACGCGCTCCCCAGCCCGTTGATGAAGCCCACCAGCCCCTGAATCGCCGGGACCGCGTACTGCCGGATGGCGACCACCGCGAACTGGATCAGGACGGTGGCGATGCGCAGAATGGGCTGCACCAACGGGAGCACGGCGGGCAGCAGACCCGCGATGAGCTGCGTCCCGAGCTGCATGATCGCGGGGAGCAGCGGCGCCACGGCTACGAGCACCTGTCCGATCGCCTGGCCCATGGCGCCCATCGCCTGCGCGATCTGCGGGGCGAGGGGGGCGAGGCTCTTGAGGATCACGACGAGCTGATCGGCGGCCCCGGTGATCAGTTGCGCGATGACCTGCGCCAGGCCGGAGAGGACCGGTGACAGGTACGCGGCGATGCCCGTCGCGATCTGCGAGATGATCGGCGCGAGCGCGGCGAAGATTCGGCCGAGGGCGCCGAACACGGGGCCGAGTGCGGGCAGGATGGCGGCGACGATCTGCCCCACGGCCGTGATCAGCGGCGCGCACGCTACGACGAGCTGACCGACGGCGCCCGCCGCCTGCACTAGGACGGGGCCAAGCGCGCGGATCACGGGCTGAAGTGCGGTGCCGAGGGTCCGGATCAGCACCTGCGCAGGCGGGCCCAGCTTGGCGAGCACCTGCCCGACGACGCCGAGCGCCTGCGCGAGCAGCGGCCCTGCCGTACGGGCCAGCTGCGCCATAGTGGTGAACAGGGCCCGGAGACCGGCCTGCATCTCCGGCGACGCGAACGCCTGCCGCATGTGGCCGGTGATCGTCTGGAGCATGCCGACGAAGCCACCGCCGCTGACCTGCGCGGCCTGGAAGACGCTCGCGAAGATCGACGCGATGTTGCCCGCCACCTGGATCAACTGCTTGACCAGGCTGATCGCCTGCTCGATGGCCTGCCGCATCGCGCCGCTCTTGAACGCGGCGTCCATCTTCTGCGAGAGGGAACCGAGACCGGACGATGCAGCGTCACCGAGCCGCTTGAAGGCGGGCGCCGCCGCGGCACCGACCTGCACCAGCCCTTGCACCAGCACCGACGGCAGCTTGGAGAATCCGCTGAGACCGGCCGTCGCGCCCTTGAGCGCGGCGCCGAGCGTGCCGGACTGGCCGAGGTGCCGCGCGGTCGTCAGAACCCCGCTGGCCATCTGGTTGAGCGTCGTGGCCGACGAGGTGAGCGCCTGCCGGAACACGGGCAGCGTCGCCGATGCGGTGCTCTTGAGCTGCGTGTCCAGTCCAGCAAAGACGCGGTCCTGGACGCTGCGCTTGATCTTGTCCAGCTCGGGCGACATGGACCGTAGCTGCTGGACAAACGATTGTGCATTGGGGCTGAGCTTCTTCAGCGCCTCGGCGTACGCCTCCGGCTTCGACGGATCGAACGCTGCCGAGATCGCCTCCCCGACCCCGGAGAAAGCGATCTTGACCGTGCCCACGAGGGCGATCAACGCAAGCAGGCCCGTAGCCCCGACACCGGCGGCCGGCGCGATGCTGGCCAGAGTGGCGGACAGCCCAGCGACGAGCGGCATGACGGCGCCCACCGCCGCCGAGACCTTGAGGAACGAGGCCGAGATGCCGACGATGCTGCTGCCCATGGCGCCGAGCCGGGCCAGCGCGCCGCGCAGACGCTCGGTTGTCGCCTCGGAGTTGTGGGTGTCGACGTGGGCGTCGATCTCGATGTCGGTGTCGTCGACCGCACGCGCCGCCTCGCGGACCTCGGCGAAGTCAGCGAGCGCACCGCCGACGGCAGCCTGTACGGCGATGCTGGGATGCGTGCGCTGAAGCCGATCGAGGTGCGGCTCCAGCCTTTCCATCTGCCGGAGCGCGTCCTCGATGGAGATGTCGATGCCGATGCGCTGCTCGGACAGGCGCTGGATCTCGCGGCGGACGCGGTCGAAATCACGGTCCAGCTCGGTGGAGTCTGCATCGAGTTCGATCTCAGGCAGGTAGGCGAGCTGGTCCCGCAGCGTCTCCCGCAGCGAGTTACCCAGCGCCGCGCCAACGGAGGAGCCTTGCCGGGCGGCGTCCGCGATCACGCCGGATGTCCCTTGCAGGTTGACCTGCAAGTGCGAGACGAGGTTGGGGAGGTTGATCTCCTCAGCCATCGCAGGTCACCTCCTATGCACGGGCCATCGCGGCGAGGTCGAGCAGGCCGGGGCCGGACTGCTGCGGGGTGGTGTGGCCGCTGGTGCGGTGGGCGGCCTGGTGCTCGTCGGCCAGCGTGAGGAGCTGGCCGAGGGTCATGTCCCAGAAGGCGCCGGGCTGAATGTGGAGGGCACCGACGGCGAGGTAATAGCACTCAGACCAGGGGAAACGGTCGTCACCGGAGTCGCGGCGGTGGTCGCCGCTCCGTCGTTTCCCTGGCTCTGCAGAGCGCGTTCGAGGGCGGCGGTGAATGCGCTCGTGTACTCGTCGAGGCGGCCGGGGTGCAGCAGGTCGGCGAGGTCGGCGCCGTCGGTGCGGCGGCGGAACACGACATCGCTGACCTTGCGGTTGCCCTTGGCGTCCTGGTGCTCGCGGATGTGCGGCTCGAAGCCACCGGGCCCGAGGCTTCCGGCGCCGATGATCTGCATGAGCGGGCCGAACGCGGCGCCCTTGCCCGTGCTGTCGATCGCGTCCTGTACGGCGGCGACACTGCCGAAACGGGCTTCCAACAGGGCGAGGGCGCGGAAGCTGTAGCGGAGGGGGACGGTCGTGCCGTCGGTGAGGGTGATGGTCCCGCCCTCGGCGAGCAGGTCAAGGCCAGTGGTCATGTGCGTGTGCCCCTTGGTCAGTGCCGGGTTTCGGCCTGCGGATGGGTGGCCGGGCGGGCGGCCGGGCGGCGGCCCGCCCGCAGTCAGGTGGTGGCGATGGGGACGGCGGTCTCGTTGATGACCGCGCTGATCCACTTGCCGGAGGAGATCAGGGGGTTGGCGTCAGCCTCGAACGAGACGATGCGGTACTCCTCGTTCGCGAAGCCCAGCTCCGGGAACTTCGACAGGGTGCAGCAGTACAGTGTCCAGTGCAGGTCACCGCCGATGATGTCGACGCCGTTCGGCGGCGTGACTCCCTCGATCTTGAATGACGGCATGTCGGCCTGATCGCCAGTGAGGGTGAACTCCGACTTCTGCGCCGGAGTGGTGCCTGACTCGGTGACCGTGCCGGACGTGATGACGGCCAGAGCGGCGAGCGACAGCTTGGCGTGCTCGACCTTCACCGTGATGCCGGACAGCGTGCTGTTCGAGGCCAGCGGCCCGTTGTCGCCGCGGAGCTTCTTCGTCTCGATGTCCCCGCTGATCTCCATGGACTGGATGCCCGGAGCGTCGACCGCGGGCCCGTACGTAGCGGCCCCTCCGGCAGGGTCGGCGGTGAGCCTGAAGACCTTGGCGTCCTTGACGCTGTAGACCTTGGTGACGGGTGAGAGCGGCATGGTGGTGTCCTTCCTGGTGCCGGGGGCCGGCCCTTACTCGGCGGGGGTTGTCGTGGCGTCGCCCTCCGGCGGCACCGGCGGGTCCCACGGGTAGTCCGGCGTGGTCGACGGCGGCTTGTCGGGCGGGATGTCGCCCGGCACGACCGTCAGCGCGGCGCCCGGGATGTGGTCGGGGAGGTCGTCCAGGCGGCCGGCGTCCTGCTCGTAGATGCAGCCGTCGAGGAGGTAGTAGAGGTAGCCGGGCTGGCCCTCGACGCGGTGCACGGCGACGCCGCCGGTCTGCACCTCGGCGTCCGCCGGGACGCGGACCATCGGCCGGCCGGGCTGCGCGGGGATGCGCCGGTCGAGGCAGAGGACGACCTCGGCGCGATCGAGGCTGATGTACATGGAGGTCATGCGGGGGTCACCTCGGCGGAGAGCAGGCCGCGCCGGATCTCGACGGTGATCGAGACACGGATGCGATTGTCGGAGATGGGAAAGCGGTCCATGTCCCGGACGCGGACGGCGTGCACGGGTGCGGGATGGGCGGGGAGGCGGCAGCCGTGCAGCGCGTGAGCGAGGGATTCGGCGAGGCCGTACCGCTCGGCGTTCTTGGCGGTGCGGGCGCCGGTCTTGGTGCGCGCCCGCTGGACCAGGTCGACGGTCGCCACCTCGGTCACGTTGATCTCGGCGCTCGGATCGCCGAAGTCCCCGTTGGCCCGACCGTCGAGGCCAACGCTCACGGCCTCCTGCACCACGATGTACGGCTCGGCCTGCCCGTCCCGGGGCCCGTCGCGAAAGACGGGCACCCCGGAGCCGAGCGATTCGAGGTACGCCTTGATGGCGCCGCCGGTGGTCGCAGACATCAGCGGCCTCCCCGGATACCGGCCATGTGGAAGCGGAAGAAGAACGAGGTCTTCTCCACGGCCGGCCGCAGGAAGGGCCGGGCGGCGGTGCCGGGGTGGTTGACCTTGGCGACCGGGTGCGCGGCACCGGGCCAGTACAGGGCCTTGCGGTTCTTCGGCACGATGACGTGCGGCGCCGTGCCGTACTCGACCGCCGCCGCGTACGTCACGTTGGTGCCGACCTCGTAGCCGACACGGCGACCGCCGCCGGTCTGCCGCGCGACGATGGAGGAGCGGAGCCGACCGGTGTCGACCGGCGCCAGCCTCCTCGCTTCGTTCTGCACGTCGGTGCCGGTGCGCTCGACGGCGCGCTTCACGTCGTCCGACATGCGGCCGAGCCAGCGCCGGAGGCCACGCTCGTACGCGCGGGTGTCGATGCGGGCGGTGGCTCGGGTGTCGAAGTAGCGGGCCATCACACGCCCCCCAGCACGGTCGCGCCGCTGTTGAGGTAGGGGGCGAGGAGGGCGTCTACCTGCGTCGATCCGGTCGACGCGGCAGCCGAGACGACGACCGTCTCCGTGGCCGACTCGTCCTCGATGTGGACGTTGTTGCCCTCGTCGTCCACGTCGAGCCGCGGGTCACGGGCGGCGTCGGCGTCGGACGGCGCGGCCTGCGCCTGTACGTGCGCAGCGAGGAGCGCCGTGGCCTGCACGACCGTGGGCGGTACATAGGCGTACCCGAATTCCCCCTCGATGCGCACCTGCTCCGCGCCCCAGCCCTCGAACAGCGCGTGCCACCCGCCGTTCCACGACTCGGCCCCAGCGATCAGGTCGTCCCAGCCGCCCCACGCGAGGTGTACGGCGTCGACCTGTCCGAGCACGTCAGACGAGGTGACGCGGTACGCCGACGACGGGAGCGACGGGCGTTCGTACCCGTCGCAGACGGGCGTCACGGTGGTGACCGTGCGGACGCGGCGCGGGAGGAGCACCAAGCCGCCCGGCGCCACGTCCGCGACCACCGCCATCACAGTGGGCTCGAACGCCTGCTGCGTGTACGCGGTGATCCGCTCCATGGCAGCCGTGATCCACGCGGTGACCTCCGGGTCCGACCCGGTGCACCCCGCGGTGCGCGCCTGTGCCACGGAGCAGTACACCGATCAGCCCTCGGTCTGCTCGGTGTCGGCGGCGTCCAGCTCGCGCCGGGCGCCCTCGGTGACGACGGCGTCCTTCGCGACGATCAGCCGGGCATGGCCGCCGGGGTGGGAGTGGACGACGGGACCGGTCGGCGCTGAGTGGTCGTCCAGCGAGCGGTACGCGTCGTCCGGCGCGGTCTGGCCGACCTCCCAGCCGACGCCGGCCGCGTACTCCTGCGTGCGGACGACGGCCGCGGGGGTCGGCTCGTCGGGGTTCTTGCGTGCGGCCATCGCTGGCCTCCTCACGGTGTCGTGGTGGCGGGGGCCGGGTCAGGCGGTGGCGGCAGCGAAGGTGACCTTCACGAACGCGCGGGGCGTGTGGACGGCCACGTTCGCTCGGCGCTCGGCGAGGATGACCAGCGTGTTCGCGAGGAACAGATCCGCGTGCGAGTCAGTCATCAGAATCGTGATCCCCTGCCGCTCCCACAGCGTGGCGCCGGTGCGGAAGCCGCCGAGCAGGGCAGTGCCCTGCGCCATCGCAACAGAGGTAACGACGGTCAGGCCCCACAGGCGCATCGCGGCGCCCGGTTCGGTGACGCTGGTGATCACGCGGAACTGGCCGTTGGCGTCCGTGTCCAGTTCGATGTCCTGCCAGTCCAGCGGGTTCATCACCACGGCGTCCGGCGGGTAGAGCGCCAACTCGCCCTGTGTGCGAGCCTTGCGGACGGTGATCAGCTTGGCGTCCGTCGATCCAACGCCGGGTCGGTAGGTGCCGATGCCGGGCGTGGTCAGGATGCCCTGCATCTCACTGGTTCCGTTGCCGATGAGGACCTGGCGATCCATGTTGTACTCAAGGCCGTACTGCAACCGGCCGTTGATGTACCCCATCATCTGACCGTCGTCGTCGGCGGCCTGCCGGGTGATCGGCACCCAGTGCGCGCACGTCTTGAGGGACGTGGTGATCAGGTCCCAGGAGAACGGCCCGCTCTGTGGCTTCATCGTCCCCTCGGGTACGACGGTGGCCTTGTTCCACGTGCCGGTACCGGCGACCGGGCCGGACGTGTCGCGTACGTACTCCAGCGTGTTGCCGCTGCTGGTCTGCCGGTCGATCAAGTTGGCGATCAGGAGGGGGAAGTCGGGGTTGACAGGGATCTGGCCGGGGACGCGCTGAGGAACGACCGGCACGCCGTTCGTGGTGGTGACCGTGCCAGTCGGCGCGTCCCGGTGTTCGACGCTGAACTTGCCGACCATGCCGTTGCTGCGGAAGTGCGCCAGAGCAGCGGACCGGACGAACGCTTCGGCTGCGGTGACCGGATGCTCGCGCCCCTGGTCGTCCGGCTGCTGGCCGGGCTCGGTGCGGCGGTGCTGCGGCTGAGGGTCGGGGTCGCCGGCGGGGAGGGCGGCGGCGCGCAGGGCACGCAGCCGGGCGTCCCGCTGGTTGGCCTGCTCGATCTGCGCGGCGATCGTGTCGGCGCGCTGCATCAGCTCGTCGAGGTCGCCCTCGTACGAGTCGTCCTGGAGGAGGCGGACGATCTCGTCGCGCTGTTCGGTGAGGGTCGGGGCTGCGCCCTTGATGGGGTAGATCGGTCGTCCGTCGCGGCGGCGACCGATGGGCTTCGCGCGTGTGCTCATCGCGGTGCCTTCCGGTCCGTGGGCGGGTCGCAGCCGCCCAGATGTCTGGGGGTTGCGTCCGTCTTTCACGGCCGGTGGATCGCGCCCGGCAAGCCTGTGGCTTTCACGTCCGGTACAGGCGGCCCGGATCGATGCGGCGAGGGTAGATCACATGCCGCGTGTCGCGGTGGGGGGTGGTGTCATTCGCGGCGACTATCGGCGGCGTCCTAGTCCCGCAACCGGCTGGCGACCATCGCACCCACCGTGCACGCGAAGGCGAGCACGCCGAGGTAGATGCGCACCCAGCCTTCAGCGGCGAAGGTGGGTGGGAGGAGAAGAGCCGCGACCGCGATCAGGAACCAGTGCATCAGTTGTGCCTCCCAGTGCGGCGTCCCTTGCGTGCTGGCAGGGAACGGTACGGGGCGGTGCGCTGGTTGCGGTGCGCCCACCGCCGGGCGAACGGCATCTTCCGCGCGAACATCGCGCGCCACTGCGCCTTGCTCGTGAACCGCCGCGCCATCACGCACCTCCGATCACGGCGAGACGCAGCGCCGCCGCCCGCCGCTGCCGGGCCCGCCGCTGCTCCTCGACCACCCGATCGCGGTCGGCGTCAACCTGCTCGTCGAGAGAGGGGGCGGGCGCCTCGATGTCCTCGTACAGAGCGCCGAGGGCGTGCCGTACGGTCTTGAGCTTGCTGCCGGGCACCGCGGCCATCCGCGCGGTGATCTGACTGACCTCCACGAGGCGCGCACCGCGGATGTTCTCCATCACGTCGCGGCGCTTGTCGTCGTCCATCTCGGCGAGCTTGTCCCAGTCGGGCAGGTCCGTCCGTACGAACCCGACGGACAGCTCCGGCGCGCTGCCGGACCGGGCCATGGTGCGGGCGTCGCGGCCGGCGGCCGTGTCGTCGTACCGGCCGGAGATGTACAGCCCGTCGTCGCGCTCCTCGGCGCTGAACACCCCGACGGGCTGCATCGGGGAGTGCATGAACAACATGGCGTACTGCCCCTTGAGGCCCTTGCGGAACACCCGCTGATGGAAGGTGGTGCCGTAGCTATCGACCACGCCGTACCGGCAGGCCAGGCCCTCGAACGTGCCGTCATCGGCATCGGCGGCGCGGAGGTCGATGTCGACGGCCGTGCGGAATTCGATCTCGGTCATCGCTTCCCCTTCAGGGTGTGCTCGGCGTACACCTCGGCGACGCCGTCCATCACGGTCCGGTGCGACGGCGAGAGGCGCGGCGCGTACCGGTACACGGCGCGGCCGCTCTTGTCCCGGCCGTCGTACTCGTATACGACGGAGCCGCCGCCGAACGTCATGTGCGCGGGCAAGCTGCCGTCGGCGTCCGGGCGGACGGCGACGTCCGTCTTGCCGTCGAACGGGCCTCTTCGCACTTGGGCGAACGGCACGCCGGGTGGGCAGTAGGCGCCCTTGTACTGGGCATGGCCGGCGGGCTGGAGGATCGCGCGGACCTCACCACGCAGCAGCGTCGCCATGGTCACTCACCTGGCCCGATCATGTCCCAGTTGGTGTGCTCGGCCACGAAGTCACCCGAGGTCGGGGCACCGAGCGCGGCGCGGACTGCGGCGTCCTTCGACTCCAGGAGCTTTCGCAGTGCGACGGACAGTTCTGGCCCCGCGGGCAGCGTCGTGTACAGCTCGTACGCCAACTTCGAGAACCGGCATGAGACTTCCTGCAGAGGGCCCGCTGGCAGGTGGGTGAACTGGAAGTACGCCATGATCGGCGGCCGGGGGTTGGCCATGGTCAGTCCTCCTCGAACTGATAGGTCAGGGTGCAGCGGCACTGGATTGCCTGCGACGCGGGCGCCGTCGGGTCCGCTGGCCACCGCGACTTGGTCAGAACGAATCGTTTGTTCAGCGGGACCGACCGGCCGTTCTCCTCGCGGTGCGTCTCGCGGGTGCGCGTGTCGACCGTGGCGAGCCACGTCTTGCGCACGGCGCCCGCGTCGAGGGCGGCCGTGTGGCTGGCGGCGTTGTACCCGCCGACGGACTCGGTGCGGGCGATCATCGTCGCCCGGTAGTCGCTGAGGTCGGTGAACACCTTCTGAATCCGGGCCCGCAGCTCGGGCACGGACTCACCCTCGGCGACGCCGTGCGCGAGGAGCTGCGACCGGAGCACGGCCTCGGTCGTCGCGGTCACGCGGCCGGCCAGCTCGTCGATGCGGTCGTCCAAGGCTTCGGCGACGGCGGGTTCGTCGAGGTCGAACGACGCGGTGATCGATGCTCCACCGCGGCGCCATGCCCGCTCGACGAACGGCCTCATGATCTCCCGCGTCCGGCGCCGCCAGTACCCGCCGTCGAACAGATCGCGGACCTTGATCCGCTGCTCCCAGCCCTCCGGGCCGACGGCGATATCGAGGTCCGTCATCCGATCCGCGGTGGTCACCTCGGGGTCCGGCGGCGCGAGACGGACGGTGTTCTCGCGGGCCAGCGCGCACGCCTCCGCGCCGACCTCGGCGAGCCAGTCGGTGGAGCGCTGCGGCTTCTTCATCAGCCGATCGAAGTCCCGGAGCACGCGCTCCCGCTGCTCCCGCCCGAGGGCCCGCACCGCAGCCCGGCCGGACGCCTCCAGCGCCTCGTACGCCTCGGCGATCTCCGCCAGCGACGGCGCCGACGGGCCGTCGTCCGTACGCGTCAGCTCATGTCGGACGGGCGCCGACGGGTCGTCTACCTGCGTCTTTCCCAGCAGACGGGAGAGCGTCGTCTCGACGGCCCGCACGACGATGGTGTCCACGTCCGGGCCCGGCAGGCGGGAGAAGTCGGCATCCCACGACCGGGCATCGTCGGTGCCGGCCTGCCCCTGCACGGGCGCGAACTGGGCACGGTACGGCGTCAACGTCATCTGCCCGACGCCGCCGGGGAGCGGGTCGTAGCCGAGGACGGCCCGCGCCTCGTCCACGGTCGTGATGTCCGCGTACATGCTCGCGCGGGCCCGGTTCGCCTTGGAGTCCTGCGCCTCTTGCAGAGCCTCGACTCCCGAGAGATCGAACTCGGCCTCTTCACTGTCCGAGGGCAGCAAGATGCGGTCGATCTCGGAGCCGATGATCTCCAGCTTCGTTTTGATCGTGTCGGACCACAGCGTGCCCCGGGCGGCGGCGCGGTTCTCGTACGTCGTGCCGCTGGCGAGGTAGTCGTGAGGCACCCCGAACGCCAACATCACTTCCGCGCTGTTGGCCATGCGGGATTCGAGGTAGTCCATCTCCTCCGTGGTCAGGCCCACACGGACGTACTCGATGCCCTTGCCCTGCGAGCCCGGCGGCGAGGCGACGAGCAGCGTCTTGCCGGCGTTCTCCGGCCCCTGCATCGACGTGCGCCACGACGCGCGGGTCTGCGCGAACTGCTGCTCGGTCTGGTCGCCGACGTACAGCACACCGCTCGGCGCAGCGCCGTTGGCGTAGGACCGGCGCTGCCACTCGCGGGCGTACGCGTCCATATCCACCGCGTGCCGTGCGGCCTTCCACGGGGCGAGGCAGCCGAGCGGGTCGAAGGGATGCGGGTACCGCAGCCACAGCATCTCGTCTGGCAGGACCGGCACACGCTGGCCGTCGGCCCGGTTGATCACGAAGCCCACGATGTCGGCCGTCGTTGGCCGCGCGGCGATCGGCTTGTTCACCACGACCTGCACGTCGTCGTACACCGGGTGCGCCTCGGTGATCGGGCCGAGGCCGGTCTCGCCGCGGTCGAGCCACACGAAGCTCTGCCCGGCCAACTCCGCCTGTTGGAGGATGAGCGACTTGAAGACGCGGGCGCTCATCTGCGGGTTCGGCTTCTTGTTGAAGAGGTGCGCCACCGGGTGCCCGTTGATGGCTTCGCCGTCCGGCCGCCGAACCACCAGCGGCACCGACGAGCCGTTGTCGGCGATGGCCGCTACGCACCGGTACGCCACCGCGGAGTGTGCGTACCCGCGAGCCTCAGCGTCCAGGTCCAGCGTGAGGGACTGCTGCCCACCGATCGACGCGACGGTGATTGGGCGGCGGTCCCGTAGTTGGTCGAGGCCGCCGACGGAGCGCCGGCCGCGCGCCACGTCGAGCGCGTCTTTGAGTCGTCCCACGTCGTCGTCCTCCTATGCGACCGCGGCGAGGTTGCCCGCGGGGGCGAGCATGAGATCGGTAAGGGCCCAGACGAGGGCGTCGAGCCGGTCCGGGGAGTCGTCGCCCGGTACCCACGTGGTCAGCTGTTCCTCCAGCTCCGGGAACGCGCCGACGATATGGGCGGCGCGCTGCTCGAAGAGAGCGGCCACCGGCTCGGCCCTCGTCGCCTTCCCGCGCGAGGCGTGCACGGTGCGGTAGTTGACCGTCGGGTCGACCTGCCGGATCACCTCACCGATCCACTCCCCACCGTTGTTGACCTCAGCGATCACCGCGTCGGCGCGATGGGCGTGGTACGCCTCAACGGCCCGCCGGGCGGCCTCGATCGGCGGCATCCGAAGGGAGAGGTCATCGACCACGTACCCGTGCTGCCTCACCGTTCCGTTCAGGTCCGGAATGTACTGGCGGGACAGGCCGGCCACGATGATGCCCATCTCGTCCGACTCGTCGTGCGAGGTGGCGGCCGGGTCGACGGCGACGACGAGGCGGGCGGTGTCCGGCACCGCGCCGACACGGGTCGTGTCGATCAGGCCCCACGACCACAGGGCGCCTTCCACGTCGGCGATCAGTTCGCCGTCCAGCTCCTGGCGTTCCAGCCGGGTGCCGGCGTACTGTGCGATCAACTTCGACCGCATGAGCGCGGGCAGGTGAATGGCGTCGCGGGTCCGGCCGCGGGTGACGTGCACGTCGTCTCGGGTGATCAGGTCGCGGATCTCGCGGCGCGGCTTCGGCGTGGTCGACGCGATGTAGTGCGGCTGGGGACCGAGACGCAGACCCATCGCGGAGTGGATGAGGGCGTCGCCGAGGCGCCGCATGGCGGCGGCCTCCTCCAGCCACACCAAGCACCTGTTACCGCCGGAGCGCAGGCGCTCAATGTCGTCGGGCGAGTGGGCGCCGAACAGCTTGGCCTCGGCGCCGGACGGCCACCGCACGTGGGTGCCGCCGACGGTCGTACGGACAACGACGCGCGGGTCGTGGGCGCGGATGCCGGAGGGGCCGTTGACGGCGGACTCGACGGCGTCGCCCTGCGTAGGGGCGATGATGCTGAGGCGGTGGCCGCCGGGGACGCGCTCGTCGCACGGCGGCCCGTTGACGTGCGCAACGGCGTACCGGGCGCAGCCGTCGGTCTTGCCGGTGCCTCGGCCGCCGAGCTGGAGCCACATGCCGTGCGTCTCGATCTCGGCCGGAGGGACCTGCCACTCGTACGGGGTCCACGCGTCCCACCGGTCTTGCCACAGGCGGGCGGCGAGGCGGTCGCGCAGGGCGCGGAGCGCGGCCGGGCTCATGCGCTCCAGCCGCGCCCGCTGCTCGGCGGTGAGGCTGCTCACCGGGCCCGCTCGGCGATCTCGTCGGCCAGCGCCTCGACTTCCGCTGTGAGGGCGTCGGTCAGCTTGGCGTCGACCTTGACGGGGGCGTCGAGGCCGAGGAGCCGAGCGTGACGGTCGAGGGCCTTGATGATGACCTCGGCGGCGCGGGCGTCCCCGTTAACGGCCTTGGGCATGAGGCCGTCGAGCAGGGCTTCGAGGGTGGCGAGTTGGCGGCCGATCTCGGCGTCGCGCTGCTCGGCGGCGGCTTCGGCCCAGCGGCGCATCCCGCGCTTCCACGCCTCGTGGGCGGACTTCACGTTGATGCCCAGCTCGGCGGCGATCTCACGGAACTGCATGCGGCGGCGGACGCGCATGTCGATGACCTGCTGCTCGCGTGCTGTCGCGATGTCCTGGTTGATCTTCGTTGCCATGTCCGCTCGCCTCCCTGGTGGGGAGGGTAAGGATTTTCCGGCGGCCGGGATCTTGGGTGGTGTCATTCGCAGCAGAGCAAGGGCCGCGGCGCGCAGAGCGACACGGATATACGGGAGTGTGCATCCGTGACCCGGCCGGTCCCATATGCTGAGCCTGCTCCGCCTCGTCCCACCTCAACTAGCCAGCTGTACATGGGCTGGTGAGCCCGTGCCACCAGCGCGGGCGACCGTGACCCGACCACGGGTCTCAGGGACGGGGAGGTGATGCATGTGGACGATCAGGACGACTGTGACTGTCGGTGCCATCGTGGCCGACAGAAGTGGGTGCAGGCCATCATCGATTGTTGGCCCGTACTGTCGCTGATTGTCGCGGAAGTGGTGCAGCACTGCCGGTAGCAGTCGGCAGGTGCGATCCCGGCGTCCTGGTCGCGGACTCACAGAGCCCGGCCGGTGGGTGTACGGCCGGGCTCTGAGCTGTACTGCTCGGCCCGCCTCCGGTTTGGGCACTGGGGGCGGGCTACCTGCATTGATGAACACAGGTGGTGGCGTCCCAGGACCACTGGTGCCTGTGACAATTACACCCTAGGTTTCAACAACGCGAGTGACCTCACCGTAGCGCACTCCGCAGTGCGCTGTTGTCTTAACAGCAGTGTTTAATTGGGCCTTTGGCACTGCCTATCTCCATCACTATTGGGGTTGCTCACTGGCTTAGTCCATCCGCCTGTACTGGCCGCGTAGTAGCGTGCGTGCTGTGGTTCATCGCTACTGCGCTTCTCGTCGCGGATGGGCATGTCGCGGCTCAGCGCCATGATGTAGCTCCTGTGTCGGGATGGGGCTGGGGCGGACGAGCGGTCTGGCAGCAGTCGGCTGCCCCAGGGCTGTAGTCGGCCCCGTAGTTAGGGTGTGGTCGAGGTGTAGTTCCGCAGGTCACGCCACGCGTAGTCCCGGCCCGGGCGTCTCCACGGGGCCGCTCTCGGGAGAGGGGCCGGAAGGGGCCTCGGCGGGTGCCAGATCAGCCCGGTGCACGCCCACCGTGACGCCCCTCCCGCGCACCCTCACGCGATCCCGCACGGGGATGCCCAGCCGGGTGCACACCGACCGCACATCGGCCACCTCCCACTCGGGGTGCATCCCGGCCTGATGCAGGGCGGCGAGGAGGTCCCGCAGGTGCACCCCTTGGCGGTCCCCGATGGCGTCCCAGACGAGGGTGCGGAAAGCGTCCTCCGCAGACCCCTCGGAGGTGTCTGCGGGAGTCTCCTCGGCAGGCGATTCGGCGGGGGCAGCGATGCGTCCGCGGCCGGCGCGGTGAGCGGCCCAGAGCCACGCGGCAGTAGCGACCCACAGCAGGGCGGGCATCGCGCGGGCAGTCCGTACCGCGATCCACCCGACGATGAGCAGCACCGCGAAGCGGAAGCCGCGGCCCCGGGGGGTGGGCGAGGCGCGGACCCACGCGGCGAGGGCAGCGGCCCGGCGCCGGGCGACAGTGATCGACCCGTACCAGAGCCGGTCACCGAGGAGGCGGAGGCGCTTCACAGGATGCCCGCCCCCTCCAGCGTGGCGCGGCCCTGCTGACCGATCATGTTGATCGCGTCGGGCAGGAAGCCGAGCAGGCCCGCGACACCGGCCGTCAGGGACAGGGTGGTACCGACGAACACTCCGCCAGCGATCTTCTTCTTGTCGTTCTTCCCGGCGGCCCTCCATGCGAGGACGACGCCCACGGTCATCAGCAGGACGACGACAGCGCCCTCCGGCGTGAGGTGGCCGAGATCGCCGCGGCCGAACGCGGCGCCACCCTGAACACCAGTCACGCCCGACAGGGTCTTGTCGCCGACGGTGTTACCGGCACCTGCGGAGCACCCGGCGAGAACGCCGAGCAGGCCGCCCGCGCAGATGGTCGACACGCTGCCGAGGGCGAGCCCTTCCCCGAACGGGATCAGCTTTTTCGGGTCGTGGCCCGACTTCCACCAGGGCCAGAGGTTGGCGTAGGCGATGACGAGGGACAGGGCGAGGCCGCCCAAGGAGAGGCTGGTGGCGGTGTTCACGGGCGTACCCCCGTCAGCAGAGTCACGGGGTCATACCAGCCCATGGCGCCGGTGCCGCCGACGAGGCCGACGATCAGCGCGCCGCGCGTCCACCAGCGCGGGCGCCGGTCATCGGCGAAGAAGACGAGGGCACCAGCGCCGATGGCGAGGAGATAGGCAGGCAGGAGCCCGGCCTCGGTGCGCGCTTCGTGCAGCGTCGCGGACCACGCTCCGGCGATGCTGTGCCCGCCGAACCACGGGCCGAGCACGACGACGGCAGAGATCAGCGACGCCCACGGGCGCAGGCGCGCGGTGAGCCAGTCCCACCGCCAGCGGGACGGCTCCGGCTCGGGTGGCCGGACGAGGTCGACGGTGACGCGGACCTCGACCGGGCCGGGCGGCGGCGGGTCGGGCCACGGCTGGGTGCGCGGCGGGACGACCGGCGGGGGCGGCGGCGGGGCCGCGGGGGCGGTGCGCCACGGCGGTACGGCGCCGGGCCCCGGCGGTCCGGGCGGTAAGGGCCGGGCGATGGGCGGCCACGGCTGCCCGGCCGGGATGACGCGGGTCGGCGTGACCGGCCGCGGCTGGTGCGTGTTCTCGGGCATGGGGTCCTCGGGTGAAGCGTCGGGCCCGACGCCGAGGCGGCGAAGCAGGTAGCGCATCCGCAGCTCGTCGGCGCCGGGGGCGGTCACGGCGTCAGGCGGAGTGCGCTGCGGGGAGCGCGGGCGGGTAGGCGGCGAGTTGCGGCTCGTGCTCCTCGACCTCGGCGCGGATCACGCCGCGGATCGTGGAGTCGCCGACGCGGCCGTAACCGGCGCCCTCCAGCGCATCGCGCATGGCGGCGGTGCCGGGGCGGGTGCCGCCGTCGTACAGGGGCCGGATGGCGGCGCACCTGGGGTCGCGGTAGACGACCGGCGGCGGAGCGGCGGGCGGCTGCTGAGGAGCGGGCGCTCCTCCTGCCGGTGGTGCGGCCGGAGCCGGGGTGGCGGGCTCCTCGTCGGCGTGCTCGTCGACGGGCGTCTCCTGCTCGGTGTCGACGCTGGTCGACGGGGCCGGGACGGGCGTCGCGGCGAGGTGCAGGAGGTGGCCGAGGACGAGCGGCGGCACGCACGAGACGACGATCACGAGCCACGCCGGAGCGTGCGGCTTGGCGGACCAATGCCCGGTCACGAAAAGATGCGAGATCGGCTGTGCGGCCATGGCGGCGCCGAGCGCCAGCCACGCACCGACGACCGCGCTCGTCTTGCCCGGTGCGCCCTTCGGCCGGCGCGACGCGACCACCGCGGCGATGCCGGCGTACGCGGCGAGGACCGAGGCCATGCCCCACGCGAGGCGGGTGTCCCATCCGGCGAGTACGCCGAGGTGGTGCTCGCCGGGGGCGCACATGACCATGACGAGGACGGCGACGATGGGGCGCCCGGCGTCGGTGAACAGCGATGCCCACCAGGGGATGCGGGCGCTCGACGACGGGAGCGGCGCGGTGCGGCGGGCACGGAGGCTGCGTGTCAGGCGACGCCAGAGGTTCCGCGGGAGGAGCTTCATCCGCGGTTGCCGCCGTTCTCGTTGCCGTGGGCGCGGGCGACGGCGGACTGGTCGCGGGCGGCGGCGGCCGTGGCCGGGTCGTGGTGGCGGGCGTATTCGACGGCGGCCTGCGCCTGGAGGTCGCGAACGCGGGCCTCGGCGTCGTCGTCGCGGGTAGGCTGCTGCTCAGCCATGGAGACTCACCTCTCCTGGTCAGGCCCCCGGTAGTGCAGCCACACCGCCGGGGGCCGATCTTGTTTTAGGAGCGTCGACGGGCGTCGTCGGCCCGTCGCGACGAGCCAAAGGGTACCCCTTGGCTATTCCCAATGGGTACCCCTTGGGCGCGCTCGTGCGCGCCATACGCTCCGGCCGGAGGTGATCAGCGTGGCGGGTGAGGTCGAGCGGGTCCGGCGGGCGCTGCGGGCGCTGGAGGCGATCCCGGATGCGACGGACCGGGCGGCGGCGTGCGCCGAGCTGCTGCGTGAGTGGCCGGAGCTGCACCGGATGGTCGCGGACATGCGGCAGCAGGCAGTCATCACGGCCAAGGCGAGCGGCGTGACCTACCGGGAACTGGGGAAGCGGATGGGCGACATCTCCGGTGAGGCGGTCGGGCAGATCGCGGCGGGGAAGTGGCGGGCCCCGAAGCGCGACGCCGACGGCGAGTAGCCCGTCCGACGGCCGTTGACGTGCGTCGTCGCCGCCCGCCGCGCACCGTGGTCACATGGAGCGGCGACCCGTGATCGTGCATCCACCATCCCCGACCGGCGGCCGGCGGGTGTCGGTCGACGGGACGATCTTGGGGCTCGCGTACGGCTGGCGTGACGTGGTGGAGTTCCTGCGCCGCGCGGGCCTCGACGAGGGTGCGGTTCGGCCGGATGATCCGGAGTTGATCGAGTGGCGCGGCGGCGGGCCGGGTGAGTGGCCGACGGGTCAGTAGTCGCCGTTGCTGCGCAGTTCTTGCACGACCCGTTCACGGTGCTGTGGGCAGTACGCCTCTACCGCCATGATGAGCACCTGCCGCGCGTCCTCCTTGTTGGTCCCCCACTCCATGCCGATCGGGTAGAGGCCCCCCTTGCCGAAGAGGTAATCGACGCTGTGCCCTTGCTTGAGGGCTGTGCACCACTCCGGCGGGTACGCGAGCAGCTCTGTCTGCGAGGGACCGTTGTCGTCCCAGCTATGAATCGGATGGTCGACGATCGCACCGAGGAACTTGTCTGACGGCGTGCGCGTCGGCTCGGCCTTGGGCTGCTCCTGGGTGCCGCAAGCGGCGAGCAGCAGGCCGAGGGTGAGTGCTCCGACGGCGGTGGTGCGGATGTTCATGTGGGCCCCCACGGTGGTTGAGGGGGCAATCATGCGGCGCGTGGGGGCGGTGCGTTGGGCTTGTGATCGAACAGTGACACGGTGGGGCCCGCTGCGCGTCGTGTGGGGACGGCTGCGGAATGGTCACAGGATCGCCACGCCACTCCCACGAGTGCGTGTCCGGCTCTTACGGTTGCGTCCTCAACTAGCGTCCCGTGGGGGGATCATGCGCATACGTTTCGCCGCAGCCGGTCTGATCGTGGGGGCGGTCGCGCTCACCGGCTGCATGGGCGTACCGAAGTACGAGGCGACGCCGGCGCCTGCGAGTGCGGCGCCGGAGAAGGCCGAGCCCGAGGCGGCCGAGTCGCCGAGCAAGGCCGCCGCGGCCGGCGGTGAAGCGGAGGACGACGTGAAGGTCACCGGCTGCTCGGTGGACGGGGCGACGGGGTGGCCGGCGGCGAAGCTGTTGATCACGAACCGCACGGAGCGGACCTTCAACTACATGGTGCAGGTCGAGTTCGTGGACGCTTCCGGTACGCGGATCGGTACGGGTGCGGCGGCGGAGAACAACCTTGCGTCGGGCCAGCGCGCTAAGGCGACGGCGCAGGGGTTCGTGAAGGCGTCCGGCTCGATCAAGTGCCGTGTGACGGACGTGCAGCGGTACTCACTCTGACGCGCCGCGGCCCGCACAGCACTGCGCCCCGTCGGCCGGGTGGCTGACGGAGGGCTGGGGTGGGGGCGTCCCAGCATGTCTCGGTGGCGGGCGAGGTGAATCACGTGTCGCGAGGGCCTCTGCCGCAGCCCGATCCGTCGGCGGTCCGCGATGCCGCCTCGTAGGCACGTCGGGCTTCGGCGGCCCCGGCGGTGAGCTGCTCCGCGATGGTGCGGGCGTTGGCCGCTGCCTTCTCCAGCCGGAGTGCTGCGGCGTACAGGGTGTTGATCAGGTCGGGCGCGGGCTCCGGGGCGGCCATCTGCTCTCCATTCATCTGCGGTACGGGCGATGCCCCGGCTGCTTCCTTCAGCCGGGGCATCGGTGTGACCATGGCCAACGGGTAATCACTCGGGACGGATCGACGTCACCACGTACTGGGTGTTTCCGACGTGCGCGGTGAGGGCGGCCATCGCGGCCTCGGCGTTGTCCGCCTGCACCCGCACGAAGCTGCTGCGGGTGTCCTGGTACCGGCGGTACAGGATCCCGAACGCCGGGCGGGCGTCGTGGATGTCGGTTACGTGACCGACCCGCGCGCCCGCCTCTTCTCGCACAGTGTCCCGCCCCGCGCCCGTCAGCATGTAGAGGGAGCGAATCCCCTGCTTCGGGCTCCGCGGTGCAGTGTTCGCTGTGATGAGCCCGCGCCGCTCCAGCGCGCGGACCGTTGACGCGCCCATGAAGGGAACCTCGCCCGCGTAGAGCTTCCTCAGCGCGGCCTTCATGGTGTCGGTGAGCTGTGCGCCCTTCTTGGTGGCGATGCCGTTCTCGGTGCGCTCGTAGGTCTTGTTCATGCTCTCGCCCCTCCGCTGGCTGTTCACTCGTCACCTTGCGAGAACTATGTTGGCCTACTCGATTCACATTGTCAACCGTGTTGGCGTACTGTGTTGGCCAACAAGGGTGAGGCATCATGGCCCCATGGATACCGCCAAGCTCGAACTTGCAGCCCAGCGCTACCGCGACGCGGAGAAGGCCCTCGACGCAGCCCGCGCAGACCTCCAGGCCGAGGCCGTGGCCGCGCTCCGGCAGACCGACGAACGCGGGGCGCAAGCCACTGTTGCCCGGATCACGGGCTGGACTCGGGAGTATGTGCGCAAGCTGAAGAACAAGGCGGACGCCGAGGGCTGACATCGGCGACGGCGAGTTGGTCGCGGTCATGGAGCAGGTGCTCGACGTGCTGCCGCAGGAGCGGGCCCTCGTCGGGGGTGAGGACGCCGCGGGCGGCGCGGGACAGGAGCACCAGCAGCGCGTCGCGGTAGGCAGCGCCATCGTCACGAACTCGGTGGTGTTGATTCCCATGGGTAAAGCGGCCAGCGCGAGCAGCGTCAGGCTGGCGTGGCGTCGTGCTACCCGTCGTCGGCTCGGTGGTGACGGGCGTCGTAATGGTGTCGGCGAGGCGTCTGACCTGCGTCGTCAGCCGGTCGACGGCCTTGACGATCTCGCGGGCGGGGTCAGTGGGCACGTCGGTGTCCCTTCGCGGGTAGTCGGCGGGTATGACTCGACGGTGGGTGTACGCGGCGGTCGCGGCGGTCGTCTGCTGGTTGGCCGTGGTGGCGGTTCGGCGGTGGGTGTCCGGTGATCCGTGGGGTGATTCGGTGGCAGTCGCGTCGATCTGGGTGGGGTTCATGTCAGTGGGCTGGTGCCTGATCGAGTGGGTGAGTTCCGGCACGCCCGGTCGTGGGCGCGGCCGGCGGTGAGCCACCAGGTCTCGCAGCACGCGGTGATGAGCGGCGCGGCCTCGGTGGGGCGTGCGGCTCTCTCGGCGCGCACAGCGGCCTCACGCGCCTCACGGCGGGCCTGGCGTCCCCCGAGCCACGCCACGGCGCGTACGGCGGCGCGGAGGGCGCTCACGACGCCACCGCCAGCCGCGCCGCCCGCGTGTCCCGGCCCTTCTGTGACGACCGCGCCTGCGCCGCCGTGCACGGCCCGCACGCGTCCTCCCCAAGCCGGATGTGCAGCTGGTAACCGTAGAACGTCCCGCCCTTCGCGTGCTCCACGATCAGCCGCGCCCGGCGCCCGCCGGCGGTGCGCTCGTCGTGCGCCTGCTGACAGGTAGCGCACTGCTCGCCGCGGGCTTTGTGCTGCTTGTGCCCGATGTCCGTACCGCACGCGGCGCGGACGGCGCCGGCGTCGTCGATCCACGAACCATCCGTGTGCGTGAGGCGGTGGCGTTCAGTGGGGGTGAGGCCGCCCCAGATGCCGTACCGCTCCTCGTTGTCGATGGCTGCGGTGAGGCATGGCTCGATGAGGGGGCAGGTGGCGCACAGGGTGGCGGCGGCGCGCTGCTGTTCGGTGGTGCCGAAGAACGGTTCGGGGTCAGCGGCGCAGGCGGGGCGGCCGAGGGGTGGGGTGGTGGTCATGGGGTCAGTCCTCCTCGGGCGCGGGGACGTTGTCGGTGGGGCGGTTGGGGTGGCTGCCGGTGGCGGGGTCGCAGCCGAGGTGGGTGTCGTATCCGCGGTGGAGGCGGTAGCCGGTGAGGGGCTGGTCGCAGATGGCGCAGAGGGGGCTGCCGTCGTCTGGTGTTTCCGGCGTTCCCTCCCCGTTCCCTCCCTTGGAGGGAGGAACGGGGGGAACGGAGGGCGTTCCGGGGGTTTCCGCGACGTTTCCGGGAAACGTTTGACCTGCGGTTTCATCGTTCCGGGGGTGCGTTCCGGGAAACGTTTCCGGGAAACGTTGCTGGGCGGGGTCTCCGGAACGCTCTCCGGAAACGTCTGGGGCGGGCGTGGTGGCCCGTGCTTTGCGGCGGCGGACGGCTTCGGCGACCTTCTCGTTGCCGCCGGGGACGCCGCGGTCGGCGAGGGTCTGGCGGGCGATGCGGTTGCCGGCGTCGGCCGGTACGCCGGCGGCGTCGAGGGTGGCGATGATGTGCTCGACGGTGCCGGGAACGGTGGCGAGGCCGGTGGGCTCCTCCTCCCACGTCATGAGGACGTGGCGGGTGCCGCCGGGGGTCCAGTTGTCGCCGTCGCGGCGGGCCTGGCGCAGGAGGGCGAAGTGATCGGGCCCTATGCCGGTGCGGGTGTGGGTGCGCTTGAGGGTGAGGGCGCCGCCGCCCTGCGCGGACAGTTCCCACACGTGGTCTACGTCCTGCGTCTTGGCGGAGGAGCCACGGCCGCCGCGGTCCCGGTCCTTGCCGAAGTGGTCCAGGCGGACGGAGCTGATGCGGGCCCGCTTGAGGGGGAGCAGGGTGTGGCGGTAGAGGGAGAGCCAGGTGTCGGCGTCGTTCTCGGGGCCGGAGATGAAGCGGGACACAGTGTCGATGACGACGACCTCGGCGGCGGTGGCCTTGGCGAGGGCGAGGAGGTCGACGCCGCCGCCCGCAGTGTCGAGGGGGCGGACGGGCGGGAAGCTGGCGTAGCGGAGTTCGCCCATGCGACCGAGACCGCCACCGAAGCTGAGGAAGCGTTCCTGTACCTGCTCCTGGCCGTTCTCGGCATCGAGGTACAGAACCCGTACGGGCGGCTGCGGGGCGTCGCCGAGGAAGGGCTGTCCGGTGGCCATGCGCCACATCCACTCCTGGACGAACAGGGACTTGCCGGCCTTGCCGTCGCCGACGACGGTGATCTGTTGGCCGGGGCCCATGAGCTTGCCGGGCAGGAGCTGGATGGCGCCGAAGTCGGTGACGAAGAAGGCGTCCCAGTCGAGGAGGGCAGCAGTGAGGTGGCTCGGGCCGTGGCCGGTGGACTCCCGCAGTTGTTCGGCCTGTTGGAAGGCGGCGACGATCTCGGCGAGTTCGTCGCCGGTGGCCTTGCGGAGTACGGCGGCCTTGAGCGCGGTCGAGTGCTCGTCGTAGCGGCGTTCGCGGGCGGTCTCGGCGATGCGCTCGGCAAAGGTGGGCGCCATGGGCGCGGTGATGTACTCGGTCCCGAGGCGGTCGATGAGGGCGCCACCGTCGACGATGCGGAGCTGGCCGAGCTTGTCGATCTCCGCGCGTACGAGGACGGGGTGAGGGTCCTGTCCCGCGGCGACCATGCCAGCCACGGTGTCCCAGATGAGCCGAATGGCCGGCTGGTAGATGTCGTCTCGGCCGATGACCTGCGCACAGTCGGTGTACGCCTGCGCGCTGTGCATGATGGCGCCCGCTACTAGGTTCTCGGCCTCCGCGTCGTGGGGTGTCCGCGCGAGGGCATCAGGTGCCTCGTCGTTGACCGCGTTGCTGCGCGGTGGGATGCGGCGGACGTTGTCCACGGTGCTCCTTGGTTCAGAACAGCGGGTGCTGCCGGGCGGGGCCGGGGCAGTGGTGCTCGGTCACGTGGGGGTGGGGGCAGGCGGCGGGGTGCCAGCGGTCGATCCAGCGGAGCTGGTGCGGCGTGTGGGGGCGCTGGACGAGGCACCAGATGAGGCGGTTCGGGGTGCGGGCGGCGGCCTGCTCGGCGGAGGTGAGGGGCGTCAGATCGGCGGTGACGGTGAGTGCGGCTCGGTGGCCGACGAGCTGCCGGAGGATGGGCGCGCGGCAGGCGGGGCACCGGGTGGTGCCGTCGGCTGCCGCGCGCCCGGCCATCAGGCGACCTCGTCGAGGGTGCCCTCGGCGCTGCGCTGCCGGTACATCGCGGATGCCTGCTGGCGCAGCTTCTCGTCCGTGAACTCGTCGCTTGCGATCTCGATGTCGACGATGCGGACCTTGACGATGTCGTCCTTGTCCTCGTCGGGCCCCTGCTCGGTGCGCTCGACGGAGGCGAGTTCGACGATGGCCATGCGGGTGGTGCCGAGATCGTCGAACAGGGCCTTGGCGTGGGGGCGGATGGCCTGCTCTACGTCGGCGAGAACCTTGCTGTCGATCTTGATGCTGATCATGCGGCGCGGGCTCCTTCGTGGGTGGTGGTGCATCGGGTGGGGTGGGTGGTGCGGATGGTGGCGACGAACGCGGCCACGTCCCGGGCGCCGGTGACGGGGCCCTCGGTGGTGCCGCAGCGCAGGCACTCGTACCGGGCGCGTGGCGGGCGGCTCCAGCGGATGCGGCCGGTGCCCTTGTCCTCGCGGCCCTCGCCGAGGTCGATGAACAGCGCGCCCGTCAGGACGCTGGCGGTGCTCATGCGGCCGGTCCGAGGTCGGGCCACTGGCACCCGGCGAGCGCCGCGCGGTGCCCGTCCGGCACCTCCGCGAGCGGCTGGCCGAGGTGGTGCAGGCCCATGGCGCGGAGGATGAGGGCGTCGGCTTCGTCGTCGCTCGGGAGGATGGCGCCGTACCGGCGCTGCGCGGCGTCGAGGACGACGGCTTTCCTGCTGTTGCCCTTGCCCGTCGCGTACTTGGCGCGGCTGGTCGGCGGGATCACCGCGACGGGGATGTCGCGGGCGCACAGGCCATCGACGATCAGCCACCACAGGCCGCCGCGGTCCCACACGGAGCCGCCCACCGAGTGGTGCGACGGGCCCTCGACGCAGGCGAGGTCGACGTGTCCGACCTCGGTGAGGACGGTCTCGGTGATGTGCCGCATCCGGGTGCGGCGCTGGACGATGGTGTCGCGGCGGCGGCCAGTGGTGGGTACGCGGGTGGTGCCGCCGAGGGTGGCGATGCCGGTGCCGGTGAGGCTGATGTCGAGTCCGGCGACGCGGTAGCGGGGCCGGGGCCCGGCCGCCGTGGTGGCGGCCGGGGCGGCGTCGAACAGGGTCGGTGCGGTCATGTCATGCACCATCCGGAGTCGCATAGGCCATCCGCCTCGTCGAAGCCAGGCAGCAGATCCACGCCGTCCGGTATCGCCTCGCGCAGCGGACGGCCGAACCGGGTCAGATAGACCGGGTCTTTGCCGAGCGTGGCGCGCCGCTTGTTGAGGAGGTCTTCGAGCTGGCAGGACTTTTCGAACAGCTCCGGCTCCTCCCGTCGCTGGTCGTGCCACGTCTCGGGCCGGTGGAACGGGCAGAAGAAGCACGACGACTTGGGCGGTACGGGCAGGCCCGCCTCGCGGATGACGCGGGCGCAGTCGGTGCGACGCAGGCCGAGTTCGAGCAGCGGGTACACGATCTGCTCGTGCGGCTCAACCTTGCGGTTGTTGGCGCGGTGGATCTCGTCCACGCTGATGCCGATGCCGATGATGGCCGGGTCCGCTGGGGTAGCGCCGCGCCGCTTGAGTTCCTTCGCAATTACTTTGATCTTGAAGTCGGCCGTGCAGCTTCGCGTGCCGGGGGCACCGTTGGACATGCGCACGGGGATCGGCAGAGAGCGGGATTGAACCTTTCCTTCGCCGCGGCAGCGGGGGCATGTCCTGGGTGAGTCGAGGTCGGGCGGCAAGCCATCGTCCTCGTTGTCGGTGTCCGAGTAGTGGACGACACCTGCGCCCTTGCAGCGGTCGCACTGCCGCGGGTCCACGAGGCGCCCCCACAGCGTCTCGACCGCGCCGGTGCGCTTGACCCGGTCGAGGACGGCCAGCTCGATGCCGTGCTCGGCGGCGAACGGGCGGGCGTACTCGTCGACGTACCGGAGGGTGGCCGGGTTCTCGGAGTCGTCGCCCACGTTGGCCATGAGGAACAGCGGGAAGTCGATCCGGCGCTGTGCGGCCAGGACGAGGAGGGCTGTGGACTGGACGCCTCCGCCGTAGCTGATGGAGCGGATAGTGCTGGTCACTGCGCCCCCTTGAGCGTGTCGCACCCGGTGCAGCGGTAGGTGGCGCCGTCCGGCACGTGGCGGGTGGTGAGGTGGGCGCACGTGGTGGTGTCGCAGGCGAGCCACCGGGCGCCGGGCGGGACGTCCTCGAACCGGGATGCGGCGGCGCGGGCGTGCGCGGCCCGGACCGGCGCGGCGGGTGCCGGCCGGAGGACCCGGTCGACACCGGCGGCGAACAGCGCGCCCGGCACCGCGGCGAGCAGACAGGCGAGGTCGCTGATCACTGGTCGCCTCCCGCGCGCTGGTGCGGGACGACGGGCCACGCGCCCTCGACGACCGCGGCCGGGTCCTTCCGGCGGAAGTACTCCTGAAGGCTCGCGGCCTGCTCGGCGGCCCACGCCACCTGAGCCGTATGCAACTCGTCCAGGCTCATGGCGGAGAGCTGCGCGTACCGCGTGCCCTGCCGCCAGGCGACGCGGCACGCGGCGATGGCGTCGGCGTCGGCGGAGTGCGCGCCATCGAGGCGTACCTCGTAGTGCTCGCACAGGGCGGTCAACTTGCGGGAGCCACGGCGGTACTTGTCGACGGCCTTGTCGATGACGAACGGGTCGACGACCCGCGTCTCGGCGAGGTGATCGGTGAGCGGCTTCATCCCGTACCGCCGTGCCTCGCGGTCGAGGACGGTGAAGTCGTACCGCGCGTTCATCGCGACGACCGGCACGCCGGCCAGCACCACCTGGCCGAGGGCGTCGAGGATCTGCTCGACGGCCGCGCGCAGGGCGACGCCCTCGGCGCGGGCCCGCTCGGTGGTGACGCCGTGGATCGCGGCGGCCTCGTCGGGGATCTCGTGCCCGTCCACGTTGGTCAGCCACGTGGCGGCCTGGGTGGGCTGGCTGCCGCCGCACTGTACGACGCAGGCGGTGACGATGCGGGCGGTCTCGGGGTCGGGGCCGGTGGTCTCCAGGTCGAAGCCTGCGAGGCGGCCAAGGTGCCAACTCATGCGGCACCGCCCTGGATGCGCTCCTGGCCGACGCGGAACAGGAAGGAGCCGAGCGGTTCCTCCTCGCCGACCTCGTTGACGACCTTCGTGTCGTACAGGCCGACCTGCTTGATCTCGTAGTTGATCTGCGCGAGGCGCTGGCGGGAGGTGCCCGGTTCCAAAATTTCGTCCCGGTACGAGGCGGCCGTACGCGGCGGTGCCTCGCCCCGCTCGACGTACGAGGCGTCGGGGTCCGCGTCATGGGTGGGCGTGAGGCCGCCGGTGAGGAGCAGCACGCGTAGCGCGACGCTCTGCGCCTTGGCGGTGCCCTTGTCCGCGGAGTCCAGCGCCTCACCGCGGGTCTTCAGCAGGGCCGGCAGCGTGTCGCCCTTCGGGCCCATGACCATCCACGACACGGTCACGGTGCACTCGCGCATCTTGCTGCCCTTGGCCGAGGTGGTGTCGCGGTGCTCGGCGTCGATGTCGACGGGGAAGACGCTGATGCCGTGCCGCAGCGTCACGGGCCCGAAGGTGTTGACGACGGTGTCGACGCCGCGGAAGTTGAAGCGGGTGCCGCCGCCGTTGTACTGCTCCTTCTTGGCGATGGCGCGGACTTCGCGGCGGACGCGGAGCCACGCGATGTGCACGGGCACCATCTCCGGGTCGCCGTCGCCCGGCTCGTAGTCGGCCATCGGGTCCGGCGCCGGGACGTACGTCTCGACGGGCGTCGACGACGCGTCGTCGGACGGGCCCGACGGGGCGTCGGTGGCGCGGCCGGCTGCAGCCGCTGCGCGCTCCTGCAAGGTGGTCATGCGTTGTGCTCCTCACGGATCACGCGGGGGATGGTCAGGCGGCGGCTGACGCGGTCCTCGACGCAGTCGGCGTACGCCTCGGGCCAGCGCTCGGCGAGACGGCGGGTGTCGCAGTGCTCACGGCTGGTCTCGTCGAGGCGGACGAAGGTGCGGTCCAGGACGATCGCTTCGGCGGCGTCGCCGAGCGCGCCGACGATGCGGGCCTTGGCCGCCTTCTTCCGGCCCGCCGCCTCCCGCTCGTCGTTGTGCGCGTCGAGGTAGTCCGCGACCGCGTCCTGCGTGTCGACATCGCGGGTGATGTCGATCGCGCCGGAGCGGTCCGGGTGCAGCCGGTCGTACAGGTCGAGCAGGACATCGGGGTCGGCATCGTCGGCGAGGACCGGCGGGCGCCGGGTCTGGATCTGCTCCCAGGCGCGGGCGCCGGCGGCGCGCAGGTCGTCGATCAGGTCCGCGTGGTCGGCGGTGCGCACGACGAACTGTCTGAACTCGTTGCCGCCGAGGCGTACGGCCACGTGGATGTGGTCGAACCCGCAGGTGTCGGCCTGCCACAGGACTTGGGCGAGCACGTCGTCCGCGACGCCCTTGCGGAACTGCCCAGCCTTCATCTTGTCGCGGCACTTGATCTCGACGGCGCACCGCTCGCGTCCGTCGGCGAGGGGGCATTCGAGGACACGGCGGTCGAGGGTGCACATCTGCCACGGGCGGTCGATGTTGGCGACGAGGCCGACGCGGCGGACCACGCTGCGATTGCGGCGGGCCCACTCGCGGGCGACGCCTTCCTCGTCGATCCGGCCCCAGAGGGCGGGTTCGGAGTCGTCGCTCTCCAGCGGCAGGCCGCCCGTCTTGTCGTGGTAGACGCTGAGCGCGTTGCCGTAGCGGGAGATGCCGAGGATGGCGGCGATGTCGGCGGAGCCGAGGCCGGAGCGGCGAGCGGTGAGCCATGTGGTGCGGTCGGCGTCGGCGGAGAGGATGAGGCGGCCGGTGGGGGTGATCCGCCGACCGGCGGCCGGGGCCGTGGTGGCCCCGGCCTGCGCGGTCTCAGACATCCGCGTCACCGCCCTTCGAGCGGTGAGTGAAGCTGCCGCACTGGCAGCCCTGCGCGAAGCAGAACGGCCCGTGCACGTTGCTCCCGTGACCACACCGGCACTGGTACGCGCCGGGCCCGGCGGCAGCCAGCTCGGCGGCCGTCATGCCAGGGTCGGGGGCGGACCCGTCCTCGTCGTCGTGCACGAGCCGCCACCGCTGGGCCTTCCGGTCCCACTCGATGTGCTCGTCCCCGGAGGGGTTGGCGATGTGGCCGTCCGGCTCGATGTGGAAGTCGACCTCGGCGTCGGTGAGGGCGTTGAGGCCGTCGACGGCGCGCTGCCACGGCGACGTGGCGCGGGTGGACTCGCCCTTGCGGGTGTCCTTCCCGGCCTCGTCGGCGCGCTCCTCCAGCACCAGGGCGGCGCGGTACAGGCCCTCGGCCTGCCGCGCGCGGCCGACCTCGGACATCTCGTCGGCCAGTCGGCGCAGGCGTCGCGCCTCCTCTCGCAGCACCTCAGCGCGAACGGCGGCGTACACCTGCTCCACCCGCGCGTCCGTCGTCGCGCGCGGCGTCCACGAGTCCCCGAGCAGGGACACGTACCGGCGGATCAAGTCGCGGGCGCTCATGCCGCACCTCGCAGACCGGCCGCAGCCCGGATGCTGTCCGCCAGCGCCACACACTGCCGCCCGTACACCGGCAGCCGCGTCGACACCTCGGCGAGCAGACGCTCGACGAGCAGCGCCTCGGCACGGTGACCGTCGTACGGCCGCGCCTCGGCCTGCTCGGCGAGGATGTCCGCGACCGCGTCGGCGTGCTCGGTGAACAGCTCGACGAGCAGTGCCTCGACGAAGTGGCGCACGTCCAGCGCGACGCCGGTGGGCGTGCGCTCGACGGAGATCCAGAACGGCCCGTCAACGGGCGTCGTCTCAGCCACGGCCGACACCCCCTCGGCGGTCGGCGTCACGCGCCTTCGTACGGGCAAGAACCTGCTCGTCGGATGGCCGCACCCAGGTGTGCCCGCCCTGCTCCGTGTACCGCCGACCGTGCAGGCGGCGGGGGATGTCGCACCGGGCGCAGGCGTTCGGCTCCGGCGGCACCTCATGGGCAGGCTCGGGGTCACCGAGCGCCGCGCGGGCCCGGGCGCGGGCGACCCTCCACGCGGTGCGGTAGCGGGCGCGCGACGCCTTCACCTCGGCGACCTGAACCCGAAGCCGGTGGACTTCGTTGCGGCGGAACCCGGAGTCGGCCAGCAGGACACGGCACAGCTGCCGCAGCCGCGCTTCCGGCGTGGCGTCGTCGTTGATCTCCTCTGAGATCAGACCACGCTCCTGCACCGACAGCGGCACAGCCCGCGTCGACTCGCCCCACACCGAGTCCAACAGGACCTGGCCCGAGCACTGCCGCGCGAGGGCGTTCCACGCCTGCGACGAGATGATCGCGAGCGCGATACCCGCCGGGGTCTGCTTGCACTTCATGGCCTCGTTGATCACGAGCGCCAGGGCGTTGATCGCCTTCGTGTCCTTCACGGCGTCACCGCCGCTTCCGCCGGAGCGTCCAGCAGCGCGGACGCCCGGACCGGCACACCAGCCAGCTCCCCGTGCATCATCATGTACGGGCGCGGGTCGTCGGGTCCGAACGGTTCGGTCGTGATCGTCGCGTCGAGCAGCGGCGCCAGCGCCTCCATACCGGCCGCCGAGGTGAAGTGGACCTCCACGCGCGGCTTCTCCGGGGCGAAGTCGTAGCAGGTGACCGAGACCGACGGCGGGACGATCGGGCACGTGCTGATGATCTGCTCGACGACCGCCAGAGCGGCCGTGTACCCGCGGCGCTGCGCCTCGGCAGCGTCCGGCGGGGACGTAATCTGTGTGCTCACGGGGAGCCTCATCTCTCGGTAGGTGAGTGGGTGAGGTGAGCCGAGGGGTCGCATCCGGGCTGCATCCGGTGCGGCCCCGACTCACATCGAGGGAAGATCAGGCGGAGGCGGCGGAGGCCACGTCCTGGGAGATCCACGCCTTCACGCGGTCCAGGTCGAAGCGCCGGCCGCGGAACGGGGTCTGCTCGACGGGGCACCCCCGCTTGACCCACTGGTTCACGGTCCAGTCCGAGACGCCGTAGAACGCCTCAACCTGCGCCTGGGTGAGGAGCGGGGTGAGGCCGACCTCGGCGAGCTGCGCGGTGCGCGCGGCGAGGGTCTTGGTGGCCATGGGGTTTACCTTTCTACTGTGTCAGTAGATGCTGTGGGCATGGCGAAGAGGCTTTGCAGCGGCGCGTCCAGTGCGTCAGCGATGAGCCACGCCGTACGCAGCCGACATCGAGGGCGGGCCGTACGGCCGCGTCCGGCGATGACACCGATCGCTGCCGGGCTGACGCCGCGGCCGGTCGGGTCGACGCGCTTCGTAGCCGCGGAGAGTGCGGGACCGGAGAGTCCCGCCGCCTTCATCGCGGCTCTGAGTGGCTGGCCATCGCCCTTGCGGATCAGTGTGGACATGGGCACCTCGGTGCGTGTGGTGTCTTGCGCTCCTTGCGGTGCGCCGCTGACACATTTCTACAGTGTGAGTGTTAGCTAGGTCAACGGAGCGGCGCCGAGTTTCGGGGAGGATTGCCCGCGCTCGAACGCCTGTCCTAGTCTGGGGTTGCGCGGGGAGGCGCACGGGAGCACGCCGGTACCGGCCACGCTTCTACTTTTACTTGCGAAAAGTAGAAGGCGAGCGGCATCCTTACGGCGTGAGCACCGAGGAACGCCCCGAGACCCTCGCGGACCTGATCAAGCGACTCAAGGACGAGTACGACGTCAAGGAGACGCAGATCGCGCGCCGCATCGGCGTTGCTCCCGCCACTGTCAATGCGTGGGTGAACGGCACGCGCGGCACTGGCCGTGGCCCCAACCCAGACAAGCTCCGCCGCCTCGCGGAGGAGTTCCCTCGGTTCACCGAACGTGAAATCTTCGCCGCCGCCGGCCGCAAGGTACCCGGCCCGGTCGACGACGATGCTGAGGCCCGCATCCTCGCCCTGTACCGCAGCCTCACCGCTGAGCAGCAGGAGATGAAGGAGATCGAGATGCGTGCCCTCGCCGAGCGCAACCAGTTGGGCAGTTCGTGAGTCTCCGCTAAATGGAGTTCGTTACTCAACGTGCCTGAACTGTAGCCACTTTGCGCGCGGTAGTCGCATATCCCACCCGAGAGCGCTACCTTCGATCACACGGCCGCTGTCCTCCCCCACGGCATCCGATCTCGTCTGCCTGCGATAACGGGGGTAGGGCACATGTGCGTGCGCGTTGATCGCGTCTCAGCTCCGACTCGTCCTTGGGACTCTGACCGACTGGTCATATCGATCCCGTCCGGTCTCTCACCTGAACGCTCCGTGATGGCGCTGCGCGCCGTTCTGGCCGAACTCGGGGTAGACCAGGGGCCGTTCGGTGCACGCTGTTTCTGCGGCGCCCCGCTCCATGGGCTGGGGCTGATACCGCAGCAGCGACACACCGAAGAGGTGATCGACATTGGCGCGTAGAGCGACCAACAACCCGCGACAGATCCGCTCGAAGTCCTGCGGCTGCGCCCTGTGCTTGGAGGAGTACCCGGAGCCGAAGCGTCGGCCGCGCCGCGACTGCATCGGCTCGTGGCAGGCCCGGTACCGGGACCCCGCAGGCAAGCAGTGCGCACGGAACTTCCAGAAGAAGGCGGAGGCGGAGGACTTCCTCGACGAGGTCCGCACCAGCGTCCGACGCCGGACGTACCACGACCCGAAGCGCGGGCAGATCAAGCTGCGCGAGTGGTGGGAGAAGTGGTGGGAGATCCGCCAGAAACAGGGCCGCGTCACTACGCGGAATCGCATCCTCGCCGTGTGGCGAGCGCACATCGAGCCGAAGTGGGGCGACTACCCACTGAACAGCATCGAGACCATGGATCTTCAGCGGTGGCTGACCCGCGAGGTGAAGGGCTACGACTCCCAGAAGAAGTGCAAGGAAATCCTGACCGCCCTTCTTCGGGCTGCGGTCCTAGACGGGAAACGCATCCCGGAGAATCCAGCCGCCGCACTGACGGTCACGGCGACGCGGGCACAGAAGCACCCCGACGACCTCAAACCGCCGACGGCCGCGCAGTACGAACTGATCCACGCCGCGCTGCCGCCGTACTACCAGATCATCTTGCGCGACTTCGCGAACGAGACTGGGATGCGGCCGGGGGAGTACGCCGGCCTGCGCCTGCACTGCTTCGACGAGGAAGAGATGATCGTGCACATCAAGGAGATCATCGTCAGCGATCGGGGCCGACTTCGCAGGCAGGCCGCGCCGAAGACTTCGGCTGGCTTCCGGACGGTGCCGCTCACCCCGCGGGCGGCCGGCGCCATCGCCTTCATGCGGAAGAAGTGGAAGCCGGTCCGGTCCCGGTCGCCTATCGGTGATGGCTTCGACCTGCACGTCGAGGAGCTGATCTTCCGGGGCCCGCGGGGCGCAGTCCTCAACATCAACAACTTGAGTGGCCGCGTGTGGCGCGCGGCGATCATTCAGTCGGGCGTCGCTCGGGAAGTCATGGACCCGGAGACGGGGCGAACGGACTGGTGGCCGGAGCTGGGTCTCTACCGGCATGACGTGACGAGTCGGCTCCATGCGCATGGAGTCCCGGAGGCGGACGCGCAAGCGGTGCTTGGCCATGACCGTGGCGGGCGCGTCACGTGGGTCTACACCCATGAGCGTGAGGGGGCGCGGGAGCATGTACGTGCAGCTCTGGGCGGCGAACGTGGACTCCGGTCTGTGTCGTGAGGTGCAGCGCCGGAGTCCGCGAAAAGTCCACAAAGCCCACTCGGCGAGGCTAGATCAGTCTCTCTGAGACTCGCATTCGAGTGATCGTCACGCAGGCGCCGAAACTCGCCGAGGCTTGGCAGTACTCACTACTACACAAGATCGGACACTATGCCCTTACAAAGCAGATGTCACAGGTTCAAATCCTGTTGTGCCCACCCCGCGAAGACCCCTCGTCGATCACGACGAGGGGTCTTCGGCGTGCAGGGTTGGCATCAACGGTGCTGGTCGGTTGGTTACTGACTAGTTGGTTGCGGGGGCTCTTTGAGGAGCCGGTCCATGTGGCGCACGGCCTTGCGTTGCGTGTCTTGCATGGCGTGGGCTGGGGGCCGAACCCGGCCTGGGGGCCTCGTGATCGTGGGTTGTGGAACTGGCTGACGCGTTCGCCGGCGGCCCCGGCATGTCGGGGTGGTGGCTTGGCCGTTTGCTCGGCGGTTGGGGACTCGTTCTGTGTCAGGGACTGCTGGGCGGTGTGCCCTGGGTCGTACCCCCGTGGCGGGCGAGGTGGTGCGTGAGATGCGGTCGACATGCGTGGTGGTCGGTCCCGGTGCACGCTGAAAGCATGGCTGAGCATCCGCCGGTGATCGTTCACCCGCCCTCCTCGTCCGGTGGGCGGCGGGTCACTGTTCACGGGCAGATTGTCGGGCTGGCGCACGGGCGGGGTGATGTCGCCGAGTTTCTGCGGCACGCGGGGCTGGCGCCGGATGCGGAGGATATCGATCTGGATGCGCCGGGGCTCGTGGAGTGGCGCGGTGGGGACAAGGACACATGGGTGGGGGGAACGGGAGGTGCCGGAGGGGGCGGGGGAAGGGAGGGGGTGGGGTGGTGTCGGGGTGAGTGAGAGTGAGTGGTCTTGCGGTCAGGGGGTGGGGATGAGGGGTGGGGGTGAGGGGTGAGGGGGTGTGTGGTGGGGGTGTTGGGGGTAGGTTCGGGGGTTACGCATTGTGTGGGGTGGTGGCCGAAGAGTGATGGTGAGGGCGTGGGGGTGTTGTTCGACTTTCAAGTGATGTGTATCGTCGGGCGTGTGACTTGAAGTTTCAAGTACTTTTTGGATGGGCGGCACCGGTCCTCTTGCTGGGCCGCCGGCCCGGACAGACCAGACAGAAATGAGCGTTCGTATGTCCTCCCCCCTCAGCCCTCTGCGCAGCCCCCTCCGTGACTACGGCAACGGCGTCGACGACCGCCATGCCGCGACTCCGCACGCGTACGACATCGGCCTGCTGGTGCTGCGGCTCGCGGTCGGGCTGATCATGGCCGCGCACGGCGCGCAGAAGCTGTTCGGCTGGTTCAGCGGGCCGGGGCTGGACGGAACCGGACAGTTCTTCACGGCCAGCGGCTACCCGGCCGGCAAGGCCATGGCCGTGGTGGCCGGGCTCAGCGAGACGCTGGGCGGCCTCGGGCTGGTCCTCGGGCTGCTGACGCCGCTGGCGGGCGCGGCGGTCGTCGGGACGATGGTGAACGCGCTGGCGGTGAAGTGGGGCGGCGGCTTCTTCGCGCCCGAGGGCGTCGAGTACGAGCTGCTGCTCACGGCGGGTGCGGGAGCCCTGGCGCTGACCGGTCCCGGCCGGTACGCGGTCGACCGGCTGCTCCCGGTCCTGCGTAACCACCGGCTTGCGTACGGGGTGGCTGCCCTGGTGTTCGGCGTGATCGTGGCGTTCGTGATGCTGCTGGTGCGCGACTGACCCCCGGCCGAGGCGTGTGGAGCCGTAAGGAGCCGGGTGGAGTGGTGTCTGTGGAGAGAAGCGGAAAGGTGAGGGATTGACGTGGCAGTGCGGCGGCTGAATCACGCGGTGCTCTACGTACGGGACGTGGCGCGCGCCGTGGCTTTCTACACGGAGGCGCTGGGGTTCCGGGTGGACACCGAGATACCGGGGAGGGCCGCGTTCCTCAGTGCCGAGGGGACCGCCAACGATCACGATCTCGGGCTGTTCGCGGTCGGCGCCGGGGCGCCGGGGCCCGAGCACGGCCGGGTGGGGCTCTACCACCTGGCCTGGGAGGTCGGCACCCTCGGGGAGCTGGCGGACGTGGCGAAGGACTTGGCCGAGCGGGGCGCGCTGGTCGGCGCCACCGACCACCTGGTGTCCAAGTCGCTGTACGCCAAGGATCCGGACGGCAACGAGTTCGAGGTCATGTGGCGGGTGCCCCGTACGGAGTGGCCGGGCCCGGACGAGCCGGACCGGCTGCGCCCGCTCGACCTTGAAGCCGAGTTGGCGCGCTGGGGCCGTGACCTGAGGACGGGCGCGGCGGCCGGGTCGGCGACCTGAAGACGGGCGCGGCGGCCGGGTCGGCGACCTGAGGGTGTCCTGAGGATGTCGTCCTCAGGGCGCCCCGAGGGCGATCTGAGGGCGATCTGAGGGCGATCTGAGGGTGACCTGAGGACTGGGCGGGCCATGATTCGGATTTGAGGGTGAGGGTGGAGCGGGCCGCCACCTGGATTTGAGGGTGGGGTGCAGCGGGCTGCCACCGGGATTCGAAGGCAGGGTGGGGAGCAGGCCGCCACGCTGACCCGCGGGTAGGGCGGGGCGGGGTGGTGGCCTGCTTCCGTCGGCGGAGACTCGGGCCGGGAGGCGGTGGCGCCGGGGACAGAGGGTTCAGGCAGTGGTCAGGCGGTCTCTCGGGCCGCCTCCGTCGCCCGTGCCGACCAGCGCTTCTCCACTCCGGCCAGCCGCCAGTACGCCAGCGCCGCCGCCCAGACCACCACGAACAGGCCGACGATGATGAAGCCGACGTTGTCCAGGTCGATGGACGAGATCCAGTCGGTGACGCCGTCCTTGAGGTCCAGCTTGTCGTGCAGGACGGTGACCAGCTCGATGGTGCCGATGAAGAACGCGACGGCGATCGACAGGCCGGTGATCGTGAGGTTGTAGTAGACCTTGCGCACCGGGTTCGAGAACGCCCACTGGTACGCGAAGTTCATGAACGTACCGTCCAGCGTGTCGAACAGGCTCATCCCCGCCGCGAACAGCAGCGGCAGCACCAGGATCGCGTACCAGGGCAGACCGGCCGCCGCGCCGCTGCCCGCCATCACCATCAGCGTCACCTCGGTCGCGGTGTCGAAGCCGAGGCCGAAGAGCAGGCCGAGCGGGTACATCTGGCCGGGCCGGGTGATGGAGCGGGTGAAGCGGCCCAGTACGCGATTCATGAAGCCGCGGGAGTCGAGGTGCTGCTCCAGCTCCGTCTCGTCGTACCGGCCCTGCCGCATCGCCCGGAACACCCGCCAGATGCCCGCCAGCGCGACGAGGTTGAGCGCGGCGATGAGGTAGAGGAAGCCGCCGGAGACCGTGGTGCCCACGGTGCCGAGCACCTGGTGGGCGCTCGATCCGTCGTCGAGCAGGGTGCCGGCCAGCTGCGCGCCGCCGGCGACCAGTGCCGCCATGGCGACGACCACGCTGGAGTGCCCGAGCGCGAACCAGAAGCCCACCGAGACCGGGCGCTTGCCGTCGGCCATCAGCTTGCGGGTGGTGTTGTCGATGGCGGCGATGTGGTCGGCGTCGAAGGCGTGCCGCATACCGAGGGTGTACGCGGTGACGCCGAGACCGACCCCGAAGACCTGCGAGCCCACGGTGTAGTGCTGCGGCACGACCAGCAGGAAGAGCACACCGAAGGCGACGACGTGCAGGGCGGCTATGACCGCCATCAGTCCCGCGGTCCGCACGGTGTCCTGCCGCCGCCAGCGGAACCCGGGCAGTGGCAGGGGGGTGGAAGCGGCAGGCGGGGACGGCGAGGGGGTGGGGGAGGGGGAAGGAGACGGGGAAGAAGACGGGGAATTGGCGGACGGGGGCATCCGGTGGTCACGCTCCAGCACCTCGTGGATCAGTTCGTGAGATGCCGTGGCCGGTCTCCTGGCTGACGGGTGTGCGCGCCCGCCCCTGCCTTCCCGGCCGCGGGCTGCGGCCAGTGGCTCCGTACGGGCGCGGGGCGCGTACGGAACGGGGCGGGAACTTCCCGATCACAGTGGCGAGGGCCGCTCCGGTCTGGACCTGACGGTCTTCACCGGTCTTCCCGACACCACGGCCCGGACACTCTAACGCCCGGCCGCGGTGTGGTCATCGGACGAATGCGGCGGGAACCCGGGGCGCCGCCCGCTCGACTACCTGGTCCCGGGCCCGCACGTGCGGGCCGTCGGGCGTCGAGTGGCAGGGAGAGCGGACGTATGCGTCCTCGGACGAATCTGGTGGGGCCGGTGGCCGGGAGCCGGTCGATGGCGGCGGTAGTGGGGGTGGCGGGGGCGCTCGCGGTGGCCGCGCTGGCCACCGGTTGCGGCAGTGCCGACGGGCGTACGGCGACGGGGGCCGCGGACGGGCAGGGCGGCGGAGCCGGGGGCTTTCCCGTCACGGTCACCGATTGCGACGGGCGGCGGACGACGCTTTCCGAGGCGCCGCGAAAGATTGTCACGAGCAATGCGGCGAGCCTGGAAATGCTGCTCCGGCTGGGAGCGGGCGACCGGGTCGTCGGTACCGGATTCCCGCCGGGTAAGGGTGCGTTGCCGCCCGAACTCGACGCCCGGGCGCAGCGCGTCCCGGTGCTGGGAAAGACGGTGATTCCGAAGGAGAAGCTGCTCGGTTCCGGAGCTGATGTCTATATCGACACGTTCGCTTCCATGGGCGCCATGGGGGGCGCTGCGGCCGGTCCGACCGAGGAGGAATTCGCCGCGGCGGGCATCAAGCACGTCTATCTGGCTTCCACGGCCTGTGCGCCGCGCAAGAAGGTGCCGCAGCAGGACCTGTCCGCCGTGGAAGGCGACATCCGGCGGCTCGGACAGCTCACGGGTACCTCGCGACGTGCGGTGCAACTGGTGGCGGAGATGGAGAAGAAGGTTTCTTCGGTACGTACGGCTCTCGCTGACGTGCCTGTGGCGAAGCGGCCGTCGTATTTCTTCTTCGACTTCGACGCGGGGACGAAACAGCCCGTCGCGGTCTGCAACCGGCAGGTGGCCAACGCGGTGCTGACCGAGGCCGGGGCGCGGAACGTCTTCGCGGACTGCGCGAGCGATTTCCGGCCGGTGTCGTGGGAGGACGTGGTCGCGAAGGACCCGGACTGGATCCAGCTCGGCGTACGGAACCGGGGAAGTGCCGCGGCCACCGACAAGGCATTCGA
Organism: Streptomyces paromomycinus; assembly: GCF_003865155.1. Lineage (NCBI taxonomy): Bacteria > Bacillati > Actinomycetota > Actinomycetes > Kitasatosporales > Streptomycetaceae > Streptomyces > Streptomyces paromomycinus. The sequence goes on from NZ_BHZD01000001.1 coordinate 6,863,895, forward strand.
CGAGGCCGCGAAGTTCCTCAGGGAATTCCCGGCCACGGCGGGACTGCGCGCGGTGCGGGAAGGGAAATTCCTGCGCATCGGCTCGGAGCAGACGACCATCGCCGGGGTGGGCAATGCCGATACGGTGCGGCGGATCGCTGCGACGCTCTACCCGGATCGGCTGGCCGGGTCCGGTCCCGGGGCGAACCACTGATGGCATCGCCGACTGAGAGGCGAGAGGCCGTCGAGCAGGCTCCTGGGCAGGCCGTCGAGCAGCTTCCTGGGCAGGCCGTCGAGCAGGCTCCAGGGCAGGGTGTCGGGCGGGCTGGCGGAGCTGAGGGTAGGGATACCGGTCAGGCTGGCGGAGCTGGGGGGAGGGACGCCGGCCAGGCTGGCGGAGCTGAGGGAAGGGCAGCCGGTCAGGCCCGTACCGTCTGGCTCGCTCTCGGGCTGCTGGTCGCCCTGTTCGTCGCGCTGACCGCGGCCGTCGCACTCGGTGCTACCGGCATCGCCCCGGCCGAGGTGTGGTCGGTGGTGCTCCGGCGACTGGGAGGCGAGCCACCCCGGCCGGGTACGGACGATCTGATCGTCTGGCAGCTGCGCGTTCCGAGGGCGCTGCTCGCCGCGCTGGTCGGCGCGGGTCTCGGGCTCGTCGGTACGGCCACCCAGGCGCTGGTGCGCAACCCGCTGGCGGACCCGTACCTGCTGGGCATCTCGAACGGCGCTTCGCTGGGCGCGGTGGCCGCGATCGTGCTGGGCGCGGGCACCGTGGCGGGGACGGACGGATTGTTCGGCGGGGACGGGACGTTCGGGCTGGGCGGAGGTGTGGGGCTGTCGCTGGCCGCCTTCGCCGGGGCGCTCGCCTCGTTCGCGCTGGTGTGGACGCTGGCCCGCCGGGGCGGCGGCTTCGCGCCGCTGCGGCTGGTGCTGGCCGGGGTCGGCATCGGGCAGTTCCTGGCCGGGTTCACCAGTTACCTCGTACTGCAGGCCGGGGACGAGCAGCAGACGCGCGGCGTGCTGTTCTGGCTGATGGGCAGCCTGGGCGGCGCCACGTGGGGCACGCTCCTGCTGCCGGCCGTCACCGTACCGGCCGGGCTGCTGGTCCTCCAGGCGCGGGCCCGTGCGCTGAACGCGCTGACGATGGGGGACGAGACGGCGGCGAGCGTCGGCGTGGACGTCGTGCGGCTGCGCCGGGTGCTGTTCGTGGTGACCAGCCTGCTCACCGGCGTCCTGGTGTCGGTGTCCGGGGCGGTCGCCTTCGTGGGGCTGATGGTGCCGCACCTGTGCCGGCTGATCGTCGGGGGCGACCACCGCAGGCTGCTGCCGCTGGCCGCGCTGACCGGGGCGCTCCTGCTGGTCGTGGTGGACATCGTGTGCCGTACGGCCTTGGACGGCCAGGAACTGCCGGTGGGCGTGGTCACGGCGCTGATCGGCGCGCCGGTACTGCTGTACGTGCTGGACCGGCGCCTGGGAGCGGGAGTGGGAGCGGGGTCGAGAACGTGAGCCGGATCGGGACCGGCGTCGGGATCGGGAGCGGGCGCATGAGGGCGGGGAGGAGTGCCGGCATGGCCGGTGGAGGAGGACGTACGGAAGCCGTCACGGGCCACGGCATGCGGATCGACATCGAGGATCTGCGGGTGTCGTACGCCGGCCGGTGCGTGGTGGCCGGGGTGCGGCTGATGGCCGCGCCGGGCGAGATCGCGGGCGTGGTCGGTCCGAACGGCAGCGGCAAGTCCACGGTGCTGCGTACGGTCTACCGGCACCTGAACCCCGAAGCGGGCCGGGTGCTGCTCGCCGGGGAGGACATCCGGGCCATGCCGCCGTCGCGCACCGCCCGGCACATCGCCGCCCTGCCCCAGGAACGCGGCGGTGACTTCGAACTCACCGTCCACGAGGTGGTGGCGATGGGCCGCACCCCGTACAAGCGGGCGTTCGCGGGCGACGACCGCGACGACCGGGAGACGGTGGCCCGTGCCCTGGCCGACGTGGGGCTGGCGGAGTACGGCGGGCGGCGGTTCTCTGCGCTCTCCGGCGGGGAGCGGCAACGGGCCCTGCTCGCCCGTGCCTTCGCCCAGGCACCGGACGTTCTCGTCCTGGACGAACCGACGAACCACCTGGACGTACGGCACCAGGTCGAGCTGCTGAACCTGCTGCGCGGACGGGCCTGTACGACGCTCGTCTCCCTGCACGACCTGAACGCGGCGGCCTCGGTCTGCGACCGGCTCCATGTGCTCTCCGAAGGGACGGTGGTGGCGTCCGGCGCGCCGCGCGAGGTGCTGACGCCGGAGCTGCTGGCCGAAGTGTTCGGAGTGCGGGCGGTGGTGGTCGAGCATCCGTTGACGGGGGGCCCGCTGATCGCCGTCGATCAGCGTGAAGTCGCCAACCCAACCGCGATCCCAACCGCGAACCCAACCGCAGTCCCAACCGCAGCCCCGACCGCAGCCCCGACCGCAGTCTCAGCGCCCGTTCCAGGCGCGGTCGCGGGTCAGGAGAGCTGAGTCGGGGTCGCCGTCCGCGCCGGTGCCGGCCGCCCGGCCTCGTGCACGTCCCGCACGTAATGGCTCGGGCGGCCGTCCCGGTGGACGAGCCGCCCGAGCCGCGCCGCGTCCGCCGCGCGCATCAGCCGTACGCCGCCTCCGTCCGCGTCGCGCAGCACGCAGGCGTGCCACGGCGTCATCCACACGTCGGGCGCGTCGAGCAGCCGGATGCCGAACTTCGCCGTACCGGGCGGCTGCGGATGGATGGACAGCCGGAGGGCGTCCGGATGGTGCTCGGCGATCAGCGCGCCCCAGGCGCGGCTGCGCTGGACGACTCCGTAGGCACGGGTGCGGCAGGCGCGTTGCAGGGCGGAGCGGGTGCCCTCGAAGCCGGTGGTGTCCTCGAACAGGAAGCGGGTGACGCCGCGGTAGAGGCGAAGCGTTTCGCCGCCGTGGGCGGCCGCGTTCCGGGTCTCGGCGCGCAGGGAGTCCAGGGAGGGCGCGTACCGGCGGTGCGCCTCGGCGCGTTTGGCGTCGCAGGGCCGGTCCCCGTAAACGTCCCGGAGGTCGAAGGTGGTGAGGTGGGACAGTCCGGCCGTACGGATCATGGCGCGCAGCGCGTCGTTGTACGCGTCGACGTGCGGGTCCGGGACGCCGATCAGATCGCTGAAGAGGTGCCCGTCGGAGCAGATGACGAGCCGCGCGCCCGGCGCGTACAGCTCCCCGATCCGGGCGCACAGCCGGTCCAGGAAGCGCAGGGCGAGACGTTCACCCTCGTCGGGGAGCCGGCCGACGACCTTGGCGGGGTTGGGGGACTTGCAAGGGAAGCCGGGGAGGGTGAAGCGGATCGGGTGGCGGCCCGCTACCAGGGTTTCCAGATGGCGTAGTTGGTGCGGGAAGTGGGTGGGGGTGGCTGCTTCGGCGGGAGCCGTTGCCTCCGGGGTGCGGTGGTGGGGGAGGAGGGTGCTGAGGATGGCGGCCGCTGTGCTGGTCATCGGCCCTCTCCGGGGGCGGGTACGGGAGCGGGGGTGATGGCGGCGGGGGCGTCGGTGGCGCCGAAGGGGCAACCGGGCGCAGCACCGGAGCTCGCGGCCGGGGAACGCTCTACTTCGGGCCACTCGCCGCGAGAGGCGCCGTACACCACCGGAAGCTCCGCGACTCCCCGCGCGAGCACCGCCGGTATCCAGTTCAGCTCGCTGTCCGGTACGGCCAGGCGAAGTCCCGGCAGGCGGCGGAGCAGCGTCTCCAGGGCGATGTGCAGTTCGGTACGCGCCAGGGTGGCGCCCGGGCAGAAGTGGATGCCGTGGCCGAAGGCGAGGTGGGGGTTGGGGGACCGGCCGAGGTCCAGGGTGTCGGGTGTGGGGAAGCGGGCGGGGTCGCGATTGGCCGCGCACAGCGAGACGATCACGGAGTCGCCGGCCGGGATCCGGGTGCCGGACACGTCCGCGTCCTCGGCGAGGAAGCGCCAGGTCGTCAGCTCGAAGGCACTGTCGTAGCGGAGCAGTTCCTCGACGGCGCGGGGGAGGAGCGCGGGGTCGTCGCGGAGCGCGGCGAGGTGGTGCGGGTGGCGCAGCAGGGCGGTCAGGGCCGTCGTGATCTGGTGGGTGACGGGTTCCTGTCCGGCGACGAGGAGTTGGAAGATCATGGAGTCCAGTTCCGCGCCGTCCAAGGCCCCGTCGTCGTGGGCGGTGACGAGACGGGAGAGCAGGTCGGTGCCGCGTTCCCGCCGCTTGTGGCGTACCAGGTCAGCGATGTAACCCTGTAGGCCGCGCAGTCTCGCCTCGTAGGCCTGGCGGCCGGGATCCGTCGGACCGACGGGCTGGACGACCTTGCCCCAGTCCTGGTCGAAGCGCCTGGTGAACTCGTCGGGCAGGCCGATGACCTCGGCGAGTACGAGAAAGGGGAAACGGGCGGCGAACGACGCGACGAGATCGGTGGTGCCGCCGCACTCCGGGTGCCCGGTCGGCGGCAGCTCGTCCAGCAGCGCTTCCGCCAGGGCCTGGAGACGCGGGCGGAGTTCCGCGACGCGCCGGGGCGCGAAGGCGTCGGTGACCAGTCGGCGGAGGGCGGTGTGCCGGGGCGGGTCCTGGTGCAGCAGGTGCACCTGGAGCTGGGAGTGCTGCGGCTCCGGCATGATCGAGGCCCGGGCGCGCCAGGCCGCGTTGCCCCGGGAGTGGTGCTTGCCGAGCCGGGGGTCGTTCAGCGCCCGGTGGGCGGCTTCGTAGCCGGTCACGAGCCAGGCGCACACACCGCTCGGGAACCGGACGCGGTGGACCGGGCCGCGCTCGCGCAGTGCGGTGTAGAGGGGGTACGGGTCACGCTTGTAGCTCTCTCCGTAGAGGGGGAGCGGTTCGGGTTCGGGAACGGGCATGGGGCGGGTGCTCCTCAGGGGTGGGCCGGTCGGGGGAGGCGTACGCCGAGGGTGTGCGCCGAGGGTGTGCGCGGGCTCGTAGGTGCGCGAGGGGATCAGAAGGCCAGCTCCGGGCGGTACTCCTCCAGCCACAGCGACAGGTCGACGACGCGTTCCAGGCGCAGGCGGTGACCCCACTGGAGGTGTTCGGGCGGGGTGTCGAGGAGGGCTTTGACGACGCCCTCGTCCACCAGGTCGCGGACGCGGCCCTGACCGGTCGCGAGCGCGTCGCGGGCCATGTCCTGGAGGCCGCGGTTGTACGCCGGGTGGTGGGTGGCCGGGTAGTGGTTCTTGGGGCGGTGGAGTACGGAGTGCGGGGCGAGGCGGGCGCCCGCGGCACGCAGCAGGCTCTTCTCCCGCCCGTCGAAGTCCTGGAGCGCGACCGGGGCGTTGAAGGCGTACTCGACGAGGCGGTGATCGCAGTACGGCACCCGTACCTCCAGTCCGCGCGCCATGCTGAGCCGGTCCTTGCGGTGCAGCAGCTGGCGCAGCCAGCGGGTCAGGGACAGGTGCTGGAGTTCGCGCCGGCGGTGCTGTGCGGGTGTCTCGCCGTCCAGGTGCGGGACGGCGGCCAGCGCCGACCGGTACGTGTCGGCCCGGAACTCGCCGATGCGCAGGGTGTCCGCGAGCGCCGGGTGCAGCGGCATGGCGGCCTCGTCGCCGGTCACCAGCAGCCAGGGGAAGGTGTCGGCGTCCCGCGCGGCGGGGCTGCGGAACCAGGGATAGCCGCCGAAGACCTCGTCGGCCGCCTCGCCGGACAGCGCGACCGTCGAGTGCCGGGCCATCTCGCCGAAGAGGAGGTACAGGGAGGTGTCCATGTCGCCGACGCCGATGGGCGAGTCGCGGGCCGCCACCACGGCCGCGCGGTGTGCCGGGTCCAGCAATTCCCGTGGGTCGAGGACGACGAGGCGGTGGTCGGTGCCGATGAAGGCGGCGGCCTCGGCGGCGTACGGGGTGTCGTGGCCGGTGCGCAGGACATCGCCGGTGAAACGTTCCGCTTGGTCGCTGTAGTCGACCGCGTACGAACGGAGCCGGGCCGCCGGCCCCTCCCGTACGCGCAGTTCGTCCGCCAGCAACGCGGTCAGCACGGTGGAGTCGAGACCGCCGGAGAGCAGCGTGCAGAGGGGGACGTCCGCCTCCAGCTGGGCACGGGCGGCCCGCTCCACATGGAAGCGGACGGTGTCCACCGTCGCGGCGGTCCCGCGGTCCGGATGCGGGCGGGCTTCGAGACGCCAGTGGACGCGCTCGGTCAGACCGCTCCGGTCGAAGACGGCCACGCCGCCGGGCTGTACCTCCCGTACGCCCGACCAGAGCGTCTCCCCGGTGCCGAAGAGCAGGCCGTACGCCTCCCGCATCCCCCGCGCGTCGACGCGCGGCCGGCACGCGGGGTGCGCGAACAGGGCCTTGGGCTCGGAACCGAAGACCAGACCGCCCGGGACCTCGGTGAAGAACAGCGGTTTGACGCCCAGCCGGTCGCGTACCAGGAGAAGCCGCTCCCGATGGGTGTCCCAGACGGCAAAGGCGTACATGCCTTCCAGGTGCTCCGTGAGGCTGTCGCCCCACTCCAGGTAGGCCCGCAGGACGACTTCGGTGTCGCTGCGGGTCGCGAAGCGGTGGCCGCGCGCCCGGAGTTCGGCCCGCAGGGTGTGGTGGTTGTAGATCTCGCCGCTGTAGGTGAGGACGGCGTGCGGCGGTCGGTGCGGTGCGGGTGCGGGTGAGGGTGAGGTGGCGGGCGCGGTCATGGGCTGCGTACCGCCTTCCGGGTCCAGGACGGCCAGGCGCCGGTGCCCGAGCGCGGCGTACGGGCCGCACCAGGTGCCCGAGGCGTCGGGGCCGCGGCGGGCCAGCGCGGAGGTCATCCGCTCGATGACGGAGGCCTGGGCGTGGGGGGCTCGGGGGACTTCGCGGTATGAAATCCATCCGGTGATGCCACACATGGACCGAACTCCTCGGCGATCGGCGACTGTCCGCGCGGACGCCCGGGACCGGTCGTGCGCACGCTTCACTCAGAGGTCGGGTGAAAGGGGGGAGGAGTTCCCGGCGCGGTACGGGAATTCCGGCGAGGGATACGGCAATTCCGGTGGGGTGGTGTCGCGAAAGGCGGTCGCAGCCCTAGGTAGTCGGACGGGTGGCCGGGCGGGTTCCGGCGGGTGACCAGGACAAACCTCACGTGGGGCAAGAGGCGGTGAGAGAGGGGGAGGGGGCTGATCGCCGTGCCAGTATGGCGGCTTCGGGCGATGGGGCGGGGGGCGAGGCGCGAGGCGCGAAGCGCGGGGACCGGAGACCGGGAACCCTGAGCTGCCCCGCGCATTGTTTCCCGTTCCCGTTCCCGTTTCCGTTTCCGTTCCCGTTTCCCCTTTCTCTTGCCTCGCTTCCGGGCTTGGCGAGTCCCGTTCCCCTTACCCCGTTCCCCTTACCCCGTTCCCCTTTCCTCTTCCTCATTCCGTCGTCTGTGCACGTGTATCGGAGCGGCCATGTCTCTCGTAGAGCGTCTGTCATCCGCACTGCCCGCGAAACCGGTGACCGGGTTCGTGGCACTGCTCGCCGTCCTGTTCGTGGGCGCGTACGGGGCGGGCTCGGCCGCCGGACCCGTGGCGCCGGGCATGCGGCCGAGCGGCACGCTCCCCGGAGCGCCGCAACAACCCGGAAACGGCGACTCCGTGGACGGCATGGACGGCATGGACGGCATGAACGGTATGGGCGGCATGGACGGCATGGGCGGTAGGGAATGAGCGAGCGCGTCACCGTACTGACGGTGGGCGGTATGACCTGCGCCGCTTGCGTGAACCGGGTGGAGAAGAAGCTGGGCCGGCTCGACGGAGTGACCGCCACGGTGAACCTGGCCACCGGCAAGGCCCGGGTCCGCCACCCGCCCGGACTGCCGGTGACCGATCTCCTGGCGACGGTGGAGGCCGCGGGGTTCACGGCGGAACTCCCGGAAGGCGAACCGACCGGTCCGGTGAAGGAAGTCCCTCCGTCTGAAGGGCAGGCACCGGACGGCGAACGCAACCGCCTGCTCGTCACCGCGCTGCTGTCCGTCCCCGTACTCGTCCTGTCGATGGTCCCCGCCTGGCAGTTCCGCAACTGGCAGTGGCTCTGCTTCGCGCTGACCGCGCCGGTCGCCGTGTGGGGCGCGCTGCCGTTCCACCGCCGTGCGGCACGCGGACTGCGGCACGGCGCCGCGACGATGGACACGCTGGTCTCCCTCGGGGTGGCCGCCTCGTTCGCCTGGTCCGCGTACGCGCTCTTCCTGAGCGGTGGCACCGCGCACTTCTACCTGGAAGCGGCGGTCGGCGTACCGCTGTTCGTCCTCGCGGGGCGGCGGCTGGAGGCCGGGGCCCGGCGGGGTACGGGGTCCGCGCTGCGGGCGCTGGCCGAACTGGTCGGCAAGGACGTGTCCGTACGGGTACCGGCCGACACGGCGGGCAAGAGCGCCGGTGGCGGCCTCGCGGACGGTGCCGCCACTGTGGAACGTCGTATTCCGGTGGCCCGGCTCCAGGTCGGCGACCGGTTCCTCGTACGCCCCGGGGAGCGGGTGGCCACCGACGGCACGGTGGTGGACGGCAGTTCCGCCCTCGACCTCTCCCTCGTCACCGGCGAGAGCGGCCCGGTGGAGGCCGGGCCGGGCTCGGCGGTCGTGGGCGGCGCGGTGAACGTCGGCGGCCTCCTCGAAGTACGGGCGGCCGCGGTCGGCGCGGACACCCGGCTGGCCCGGATCACCCGCCTCGTCGAGGAGGCGCAGACCGGCAAGACCCAGGCACAGCGCCTGGCCGACGCGGTCGCGGGAGTCTTCGTCCCGGCCGTGCTGGCGGTGTCCGTGACCGTCCTCGGGTTCTGGCTGGGCGCGGGCGCCGACCCGCAGGTGGCGGTGACCGCCGCGGTGGCCGTCCTGGTCGTCGCCTGTCCCTGCGCGCTCGGACTGGCCACCCCCACCGCCCTGCTGGCCGCCACGGGCCGGGGTGCGCAGCTGGGCATTCTGGTCAGCGGACCGCAGGCCCTGGAGCGGTTGCGGCGCATCGACACCCTGGTGCTGGACAAGACCGGCACGCTGACCACGGGGCGGATGAGCGTGATCGCCATGACGGTCTGTGCGGGGGATACGGGGGCTACCGGGGTCAGTGGTGTGGCGGGTGCCGCGGGCGCCCCCGGCCTCACGGCCGACGAGACCCTTCGGCTGGCCGCCGCCGTGGAGCACGGCTCCGAACACCCCCTGGCGCGCGCCATCACCGCGTACGCCGACCTGCGCCGCGAAGCTCTCGCCGAGCACCGGCCGCCACCCGCCGCGCGGCACTTCGCCGCGACCGCTGGGTACGGCGTGACCGGCGAGGTGGACGGCCGGTCCGTGACCGTCGGGCGGCCCGGCGAACTGTCGGCGCTGCCCGCCCCGCTCGCGGACGCGGTCCGTACGGCCGAGACCGCCGGGCACACCGCCGTACTGGTGACCGTCGACGGCACCCCGCAGGCCGTCTTCTCCATCGGCGACACGCTGCGGCCCGACTGCTACCGGGCCGTCGACCACCTGCGCCGCCTCGGCCTGCGGCCGGTGCTGGCCACCGGGGACCGGACGGCCACCGCGCGGGCTGTCGCCGGTCACCTCGGCATCACCGAGATCCACGCCGGGGCGCTCCCCGAGGAGAAGGCCGCGCTGGTCACCACGTTGAAGGAACACGGCGGCCGGGTCGCGGTGGTCGGTGACGGAGTCAACGACGCGGCCGCGCTGGCCCGTGCGGACCTCGGCATCGCCCTGGGCAGCGGTACGGACGCCGCGATCGGCGCGGCCGACGTCACCGTGCTGCGCGAGGACCTCCAGGCCGTGCCCGACGCCGTACGGCTGGCCCGGCGCACGCTGGGTACCATCCGCGCCAACCTCGTCTGGGCCTTCGGTTACAACCTGGTCACCGTGCCGCTCGCCGCCGTCGGACGGCTGGACCCGATGACCGCGGCCGCCGCGATGTCCGCGAGTTCACTGCTGGTGGTGGGCAACAGTCTGCGTCTACGGGCATGGCGGCCGGCCTCCCGCACCTCTCGCGCCCCCGGCACCTCCCGTCCTTCCCGCATCTCCCGCACCTCCTCCACGATCACCCCGGACACCCCATGACCTCTGCCACTCTGCGCGCCGCCGCCGTACCGCTCCTCGCGGGTGTGCTGACCCTCGGCTGTCTCACCGCCTGGACCGTCACCGGCAACGCGGGCACCCCGCCCCGGCTGGACGTGACCGACGGCCGTATCCTCACCGCCTCCAACACGGAAGCCACCGCGGCCTTCTTCACCATCAGCAACACCGGTACCACCGCTGACGAACTGACGGGCGTCACCGGCCCCGCCGGGCTGCGGGCCATGGTCGGCCGCGATGTCGAGGTCGCCGAAGGGGCGCACCGGATGGAGATGGCCGGCGCCGTCGCCGTCCCGGCGCGCGGCGCACTGCGGATGGCGCCGACCGGCCTGGACGTCATGGTCAGCCCGCCACCGCGCCTGGCACCGGGCGACCGGCTCACCTTCACGCTGCACTTCCGGCACAGCGGCCCTGTCACCGCCGAGGCTGTCGCCGTACGACCGGGTCAGCTGCGGCTCTGATCCGACCGCACGCGGCTCTGATCCGACCACATGCGGCTCTGATCCGACCGCACGCAGAGAGCCGGAGGCCGGTGTCCCGGGCGCGCGCCCGGGACACCGGCCTTCAGGCTTCCGGCCCGGCCCAGCGCCTCACGCGGCGGAGCCTGCCGAGACGCGGGCGGTGCGTGCGGGCCCGAGCGCGCCCACGCTGCACGTCGTACGGGCTGTTCCCCGCTCCCCCTCCCGCTCCTCCGCCGGATCCGCTTCCTCCGCCAGCAAGGACACCAGCGTCTCGCGGGCCCGTGCCACCCGGGAGCGCACCGTTCCCACCGGGCAGCCGGCGATGGCCGCCGTCTCCGCGTACGGCAGGCCCAGCAGCTGGGTCAGTACGAACGCCTCCCGGCGGGGTGCGGGCAGCGCCGACAGCAGTTCGGTGAGGGCGATGCCTTCGTCGAAACCGGGCACGCCGCGCGGCTGGGCCTTCTCCACCGCGGTCTGCCAGTCGTCGGTCCCGGCGAGCCGCGGTCTGCCGGCCATCGACCGCAGCCGGTCGGCGACCGTCCGTCGGGCGATGGTCAGCAGCCACGTACGGGCCGACGACCGGCCCTCGAAGCGGGGCAGGCTGCGCAGGGCCCGCAGGTAGGTGTCCTGCACCAGGTCGTCGGCGGCCTGCGCGTCGCCGCTGAGGTGCGTGACGTAGCGGCGTACGTCCAGCTGTGTCGCGCGGACGAACCGTTCCACGGCCGTCTCGTCCCCGGTACGGGCCGCCAGGGCCCAGGCCGTCACCGTACGGTCATCGCGCACGCCGCACCTCCCCGCTGCCGGTCGCGGAACCGCTGCCGCGCACGTCGGAGAGGATGGGGTCATGCACTGCTCGCGCGTACGAACCGCCGTCTCCGCCCGCCTCGACGGCGAAGAGCTGCCGCCGGGCGTCACGGGCGGGCTGCTCGACGCCCACCTGGCGGGGTGCGCGGACTGCCGTCTCTGGTCGGAGCGCGCATCGGCGCTGGGCGGGTTGCTCGACCGGCTGCGGCGGTCCGCCGCATACGGGGACGGCGAGGACAGGAGTCATCATCAGTAGTCCTTCGGGAGACCCGGCCCCGCCGTGTACTCGACGGACGACGATCGGGACCGGTGACGATTACGAGGACCAGGACCGGCCGGCGTGCGGCACCAAGTCCTGGGTGTGACCGTGCTGTCAGCGGACAGCGGTCTCCCGGGGCGGGCCGCGGAGCCAGATGACGTGGACGAGGACCAGTCGTCGCAGCGGCTGCCGGGGTTCGCGGCGTACCGGGCGGGCAGGCCGGGGCGGTTCCGGCAGGACCGCGCGCAGGACGAGGGCGAGCGGCACGAACAGCCGTACGGAGACGGTCCGTACGACGCGGAACGCCGCCCGTTCGCCGCCGCACAGCCACCAGGCGCTCAGCAGCGCGACCAGGACGTGCGCCGCGACCATGCCGGTCATGCTGCCGCCCATACCCGGCATGTCGTGCAGGGCGTGCATGTCGTGCGCGGCTTGGGTGCCGTGGGTGCCGTGGGCGGAGTGCACCGTATGCATGCCGGCCATGGCCTCGCCGTACCGGCGTCCGATCCCCGCCTCGTGCAGCATCTGTTCGGCCTCGCGCTGCGGGATCGGGCCGACCGTGCCGCACATCAGCGAGGCCGCCCACCGCTGGGCCAGGGAAGCCTGTCCGCCCCCGGTGGCGGCGCCGGCGGACACGGTGGCCGCCACCGACTGGCCGAAGGAGAAGGCACAGTGCAGTGCGGCCTGTGTCGCCAGCGTCAGCGAGGTCACGAACAGCGGTCCCCGCTCGCGGCCGGCGAGGCTCCACGCCCCGAGGGCCGTTGCCGTCACCGCGCCGAGCAGCACCCACCAGGGCACGGGCGCGTCGGACATGAGGGCGTGGCCGAGGGCGGCGAGCAGTACACACACCGCCGCGAACACCCCGGACCGCAATCCCCTGAGAAGACGCCCCGCAATCATGACCCGCTCATCGTTGCACCCCGCCCCGGACGCCCGACGGCAGGGGCAGGGGCAGGGGGCAGGGACGGGGGACAGGGGCAGGCGCGTGAGCCGGTGTGGACGCAGGCTCAGTACGGAAGACCCGAGAGGAAGCCGTGCAAGGCCTGGTCGAAGTGGCCGGGGTTCTCCAGGTTCACCATGTGGGCCGCGCCCGGGATGCGTACCCGCTGGGCGCCCGGCACGGCGAGGGCGATGGCGTGGGCGTTGGCGGAGATGTCGGAGCTGTCCAGGTCGCCGTCCAGGACCAGGGTCGGTACGCGGATCTCCGCCAGCCGCTCGTACGCGCCGACCTCGATCGGCACTCCGGCGCCCATACCGCCCGCGTGCACGACCACGTTGGCGTCCGCCGAGGCCCGCAGCCGCTCGCGCAGGGCGGGGTCCACGGCGTCGGGGGCGCGGTGCGGGCCGTCCACCCACATGCGCAGGAAGTGCTCGATGTAGCGCTCCGTGCCGTCCTCCTCGTCGGTGACGGCGGCCACCTGCTCCTTGATGTGCTCCAGGATGAACGGGTCGGTGAAGGCCCGGCCGCTCACTCCGGGCGAGGCCAGGGCCAGCGCGAAGACGCGGTCGGGGTGGGCGAGCGCCATGTCCAGGGCGATACGGGCGCCGTGCGAGAGGCCGACGAGGATGGCGCGCGCTATGCCGAGGTGGTCGAGGAGGGTGCGCAGGTCCTCGTGGTTGGCGTAGTCGCCGTCGACGGTGGAGGACAGGCCGTGGCCGCGTGCGTCGTAGCGGACCGTGCGCAGGCCCGACTGGGCGAGCCAGGTGAACTGCTCGTCCCACATGCGCTGGTCGAGCATCCCGCCGTGCAGCAGCACCACCGAGGGGTCGCCCTCCGTGCCGACGCCGGCCACCTCGTAGAACAGCTCGCCGTTCTCGACCGGGACCGTGTCGTTCTCGACCTCCGTGCCCCAGGCCCCGGCCACCTGGATTCCTTGGATGCCCTGGTCTTCTCGGGTTCCTTGGATGTCTTCGGTCGTCATGCTCCGTGCCGTCCTGTGTGGGGTGCTGCTGTCGTGTGGGGCGCTCGGTCTGCTGGGGAGGTGCGGGCCGTTCGGGCCCCCGGGAGGTTTGAGGTGCCTGGAGTGTTCGAGGTTCCCGGGGTGTTCGAGACTTCCGGGGCGGATGCGTCGTATCGGACAGACCGGGGCGCGCGGGGTTCCGGTGCAGCGGCCACAGGCGGCGGAGCACCGCGTACGCGAGGTGCTCGGCGGAGTCCGCGCTGCCCTCGGTGACACTCATGGTGTCATGATGACATCGACGGTGTCGTTACGGAAGTTGCGCCCTGGGCCCGGCAGTTGTCACCCCGCGCGGCGCGTGCCGCATCCGCGAGATCCGACGATTCCGTTCTGTGTACGGATGAGAGGACGCCGAAGTTCCCGAGCCGGTGCTGTCTTGTGCTGTCTTTTCCTGCCTCATCGGGAAGGGGGTGCGGACGGGCGGCGTGCGGGCACGGTCCCGCGCCACAGGCGGCGGGCGGACAGCCAGGCCGCGGCGAGCAGCAGCAGATTGCGCGCGTACAGGTTGGCGATGGACAGCCAGGACGCGTCGTCCCGCAGTCCCCGGTACAGGAGCGGGAAGTCCAGCGTGGTGAAGACGCAGGCCGCCAGGATCAGCAGGGCGACCGGGCGCTGGGTGGTGTCGCCGCGCAGCAGGCAGACCGCGGCCAGACCGAGCAGCCAGACCATGTACTGCGGGCTGATCACCCGGCTGGTGACCACGAACAGGAGCGTGGCGGTCAGCGCGGCGTCCGGCAGGACCCGGGCACCGGTGCGGTCCGACCGGCGCCGCCACCACAGCAGCCAGCCGAAGGCCGGCACGGTCGACACCTGCATGGCGACGCTGACCCCGTCCACCCACGGGCCGACGAACTCGTGCGACCCGTCCTTCGCCGCCCAGGTGCCGCTCCAGCCGAGGTGCCGCGCCACATGGAACGGCAGGGAGCCGACCGACTCGATCTGGATGCCGCGCGACTCCTGGGCGGAGAGGAAGGAGAACGCGTTCGGCATGGCGAGGGCGAGAGCGGCGGTCACGGCGGCACCGGTGACAGCGGCGGCCGCCCAGGCGGTACGGGTGCGACGGCCCCGCGCCGTACCGGCGAGCAGCAGCGCGGGCCAGACCTTGATGACGGCGGCGAGCGCCGTCACGGCGCCGAAGGCCCGGCCGGCCCAGGCGTGCCGCGCGGACGCGGTCACCAGGGCGAGCATCGCCAGGGCGGTCACGTGCAGGTCGAACCGGTTCCACGGCATGGTGCTGAGGACGGCCAGGCCCACGGTCCACAGCCAGGGCCCGGCGAGCGAACGGCCACGCCGCCGCGCCACCCGCACCAGCAGAACGAAGATCGCGGCGTCGCACAGCGCGGCCAGCACGATGAAGGCGTGCCCGAAGCCGAGGCCGGGGACGAGACCGGGCGCCAGGATCGGCAGGGCCGCGCCCGGCGGGTACTGCCAGCTCACGTCGTGCAGCGGGAAGCTGCCGCCGCTCAGGACCGCGTACCAGCCGGTGTAGACCTTGCTCACGGACGGGTCGAGCCCGCCGCCGCCCACGAACGGGCTGATCTTCAGGGCCGCGGGCACCAGCCAGAGCCGGGTGAGGAACCAGGCGGCGAGCAGGGGCGGGAACGCCGTACGGAGACGGGCGGACGCGGGCGTGGCTGCGGGCGGGGACGCGGGGGCGGGTGCGGACGCATGGGCGATTGCGGACGCATGGGTGACTGCGGCGGTGGCGCGGGCGGCGGTCTGGTCGGGCACTGCGCCGAGGGCTCCGTTCGTACGGGGGGCGGGGCGGTAGCGGGAAGGGGCGGTAGGGCGATACAGCGCCGCTACCTGCGAAGTTGCAGGTAGCGGCCTACGCATCAGGTGTATACATGCGATGTATGCATGTGGTGTATACGTACAGTGTAGAGTCCTCGCCATGCCCGCTGAAGCCGCCCCCGCCCCACCGGTCGCTGCCCTCCCCACCCGACGCGGCATCACCACCGCAATCGCCCCCGCCCCCGCACCCGCACCCGCTCCTGCCTTCGCGCGGCTCGCCGTCCCGGTGCTGCCCGCCCTGCTGGCGCTGGCGCTCGGTCTGTGGGGCATCCGGCGGGAGGACAGCCTGTGGCGGGACGAGGCCGTGACCTGGCAGGTCGGGCAGCGTTCGGTGGCGGAGATCTGGGACCTGCTCGGCCAGGTGGACGTCGTGCACGGCCTCTACTACGTGCTGATGCACGGTGTCTTCGAGCTCTTCGGCGCCGGCCCGGCGGTACTCCGGATGCCGTCCGTCCTGGCCGTCGCCGCGGCCGCTGCCGCCACCGCCGCGGCCGGACGCCGCCTCGCCGGGCCGTGGGCCGGTCTGGCCGCCGGGCTGGTCCTCGCACTGATACCCAACATCCAGCACTACGCCCAGGAAGGCCGGGCGTACGCGCTGGTCACGGCCGGTGCGGCGGTCGCCACCTGGCTTCTGGTGAGCGCGGCGGACGCGTCGGAGAACGAAGCGGCGGCCGTGCGGCGGCGCCGCTGGCCGCGCTGGGCGGGCTACGGCACGGTCATGCTCACCACGGCCCTGCTGAACTGGTTCTCGCTGTTCGTCCTGCCCGCGCACGCCGTCACCGTGCTCGTCGCCCGCCGTCGCGGTGCCCGCCCGCTGCTCGCCCCGTGGTCGGTGTCGGCGGCCCTGGTGCTGGCGGGCGCGCTGCCGCTCATCCTGGCCAGCCGGGCCCAGGCGGGCCAGGTGTCGTGGATCAAGCCCGTCGCCGTGTCCACGCTGCTGGGTGTCGGCGTACTGCTGCTCGTGGCGCTGGCGTGCGCCCGCGTCCCCTACCCGGGCCGTGGCCGCGCGGCCGTGTCACCGGCCTCCGTCGGGCTGCCGCTGCTCGCCGTGCCGCAGGGCGGTCTCCTGCTGGCTTCTGCTCTCGTGGAGCCCGTCTACCTGGACCGCTACGTCCTCTACACCAACCTCGGTTTCGCCCTGCTGCTCGGCGTCGGTGTCGCCGCTGCCGTCCAGGCGCTCCCGGTCCGTACGGGGGTGCTGCTCGCGGGGGTGACGGCGACGGCTTTTGTGGCGCTGCTGCCCGTGGAGACCGGCCTGCGCGCGCCGAAGAGCCGGGCGGACGACGTGCTGCGGGCGGCCGACCGGGTCGCGGCGGCCGCGCGCACGGGCGACGGCGTGCTGTTCATACCGGCCGCCCGGCGCGACACGGCGCTGGTGACGCCGACGGCCTTCACGGGGCTCGACGACCTGGCGCTGGCCGAGAGCCCGGCGGCCTCCGGCACCATCAAGGGCGTCGAGGGCAGCGCCGCGCACATACGGAGCGCCATGCTGGCCAAGTCCCGCATCGTGGTCGTCACCGACACCCGCCGGGCCGCACCGCCCGCACCCGTACGCGAGACCGAGAAACTCCGCGTCCTCGGCCGGCACTTCGAGCGGACCGACCGCACGGACACCGTCGGGCGCCGCATAGAGGTCTACGAGAAGGTGCGCTGACCGGCCACGGAGCCCGCACGCTCCGCCGTACGGCTACGGCTACGGCTACGGCTACGGCTACGGCTACGGCCGCGCTGACCGGCCACGGAAGCGCTCACGCCCCGCCGTACGGTTCCGGCGCCGTGTCCGGGCCGAACCTGACGACCAGGTCGGCGCGCTCCCGCCCGGCCGTCACCAGACGGGCGTTGGCCTCGTCCGAGATCCGCACGAACCGCTCGGCGTGCGCCCGTGACTTGCCGAACCGCGCGTGCCGGTCGACCAGGCGCCGCACCCGTTCCGCGTCGTCCAGATCCACGTACCAGACCTCGTCGAGGCACTTCCTGGCGTCCGGCCACGACGGGCCGTCGAGCAGCAGGTAGTTGCCCTCGGTCACGACGAGCGGCACGTCGGGCGGCACGGGGACGCTGCCCGCCACCGGCTCCTCGATGCGGCGGTCGAAGGCCGGGGCGTAGACGGTGGTGTCCGGGGCGGGGGAGCGCAGGCGGGCCAGCAGGGCCGCGTAACCGGCGGCGTCGAAGGTGTCCGGCGCGCCCTTGCGGTCCGTGCGCCCCAGCCGGCGCAACTCCGCCTCGGCGAGGTGGAAACCGTCCATGGGCACGAGCACCGCCGACCCGGCCAGCCCGGCCACCAGACGGGCGGCCAGGGTCGACTTGCCCGAGCCGGGCGGCCCCGCGATCCCGAGGAGCCGGCGGCGGGCCGGGGTGGCGGAGGCGGCGAGCCGCCGGGCGCGCTCCACGAGTCGTGGCAGGTGCGCGGTCTCGGTCTCGGTCTCGCTCCTGGTCTCGGTCATGTCCGGGGTTCCTCTTCGGCCCTTTCGGCCCTTTCGGCCCCTGTGGTCCCCGCAGCTTCCGCCGCCCCCAACCGCCACAGCGAGGTCACCTCGGCGGCGCGGGCGGCGTGCAGGGGATCGTCGGCGTCGCGGGCGCGGGGGTGCCGGGGCCGGATGTCCAGACGGTCCAGGACCGTCAGGCCCGCCGCGTCGAACGCGGCGGTCAGCTCGGCGCGGGAGCGCAGCCCGAGGTGTTCGGCGATGTCGGACAGGATCAGCCAGCCCTCGCCGCCCGGTTCGAGGTGGGCGGCCAGGCCGTTCAGGAAGCCGCGGAGCATCCGGCTGCCCGGGTCGTAGACCGCGTACTCGACGGGGGAGGTGGGCTTGGCCGGCACCCACGGCGGGTTGCAGACGACGAGGGCCGCGCGGCCGGCCGGAAACAGGTCGGCCTCCAGGATCTCCACGCGGTCGGCCACGCCGAGCCGTTCGGTGTTCTCCCGCGCACAGGCCAGGGCTCTCGGGTCCTGGTCGGTGGCCACCACACGGGACACACCGCGCCGGGCCAGCACCGAGGCCAGGACGCCGGTGCCGGTACCGATGTCGAACGCCGGCCCGGGGACGGAGGGCAGGGGCGCCCGGGCCACCAGGTCGACGTACTCGCCGCGCACGGGTGAGAAGACGCCGTAGTAGGGGTGGACGCGGTCGCCGCCGAGCGCCGGTATGCGGACGCCGTTTCTGCGCCATTCGTACGCGCCGATCACCCCGAGCAGTTCGCGCAGCGAGACGATCAGGGGCGGGGCGGGGTGCGCATCCTGGGTGTCCTGGGTGTCCTGGGTGTCCGGGCCGTACGCCTGTAGGCACGCCTCCCGTACGTCGGGCGCGCGGCGCAGTGCGAGCCCGTACCCGGGGTCCAGGGACACCAGCAGCATCCCCAGGACGCGGGCGCGCTGACTCTGCGCGGCCCGGTGCAGGTGGAATGCCTGGGCGGGGTCGGCCGGCGGCCGTTTGCGCGGGCGGCGGTCGATCCGGCGGGCCAGTGCCGTCAGCAGCTGGCGGGCGTTGTGGAAGTCGCCGCGCCACAGCAGCGCCGTGCCCTCGCAGGCGAGCTTGTAGGCGTCGTCGGCCTTCGTACGGTCGTCGGCGACGACCACCCGGCGGGGCGCCGGCGTGCCGCTCTCGGAACGCCAGCGTGCGGTGCGGGCCGCGCCGGCCTCGGTCCACTCGACGGACTGCGGGGCCTGAAGTGTGTTCATTGCGTCCCAGGTAAGGGGCTGAGAAGTGACGTTCGACTCTACTCCGTGCCGGGGAGGGACCTTCGTCCCCTGTCTTCGGGACGGCACGGGGTAGGAGTATGGAAATAGTTGGGCATAGCACACGCTGTTGGTCGTATGGAGGCGTACATGGACACCCTGCCGGTCATTGTCGCGGTGGACGGATCTCCCGACAGCGAACGGGCGCTGCGCTGGGCGATCGAGGCGGCCCGGCTGCGGTCCGCGCCGCTGCAGGTCGTACACGTCTGGCCGTACGTCACCTCGGAGGGCCGCGCGGCGGCCGAATCCGGCATCGGCGACCCGGTCCTGGACGAGCTGCGCAAGACGCTGGACGGGCGGGCCGACACGGCCGGGCTGCCGGGCATCGAGTTCCGCAGCCTCAGCGGGCTCACCGACACGCTGCTGCCCGCCCTCGGCGCCGAGGCGCAGCTGCTGGTGCTCGGCTCGCGCGGGCGCGGCGGCTTCGCCAGCCTGCTGCTCGGCTCGAACGGCATGGCGTGCGCGGCGCACTCGGAAGGGCCCGTGGTGGTCGTGCCGCGCCCGGACCGGGCCGGTGCCGCGGTCGGTGCGGACGGTGAGGTGGTCCGCCCGGACCCGCCGCAGGTGGTCCTGGGCGTCGACGCCTCCTCGGACGAGCCGGGCGCGATCGGCTTCGCCTTCGCCGAGGCGAGCCGCCGCGGTGCCCGCCTCAAGGTGGTCTCCGGCTATGCCTGGCCGATGCTGACGCCGCCGTCCTTCGAATACGTCGCGGCCTACGAAGGCACCCAGCAGGAGTACGAGAACGCCCTGGTCGAGCAGGTGACGCAGACGCTCGCGCCGTACCGCGAGCGCTACCCCGAGGTGGCGGTGACGGCAGAGCTGCGGAACGCGGACGCGGCCGGGCAGCTCGTCGAGGCGTCCAAGGCCGGCGATCTGGTCGTGGTCGCCCGGCACCGCAGGCGGCTGCCGGTCGGCCGCCGGCTCGGCTCGGTCGCCCACGCCGTACTGCTGCACGCGGTGTGCCCGATCGCGGTCGTGCCGGAGGAGACGGAGCGGAGCCGGGAAGCGGAGTAGCGCGAGCGCCCGCAACCCGCGCACCACTCGCCCGACCCACCGGGGCGGCCCGAGCCGCCCCGGTCGCCTGATTCCTTCTGCCCGTCTCCTCAGTCGATGCCGAACGCCGCCGCGTAGCGCACCGTGCCGCGCGGAGGGGTACTGCCGTCCAGGGACAGGGCCAGGAACGCTTCGTCCGGCCACTCCTGCGGCGGCAGGATGCCGAAGCGGGAGGCGGGCTCGAAGCCGAACCTGGGGTAGTACGGCGGGTGGCCCAGCACGACGGCCGTCCGCTCGCCGGCCGCCCGGGCCGCGTCCAGCAGGGCCCGGACGACCGCGCTGCCCGCGCCCTGCTTGTGGTACGCGGGCAGCACCGCGCACGGCGCGAGCGCGACGGCTGGTTCGCCGGCTATGTGACAGCGGGTGAGCAGTGCGTGCGCGACGACGGGCGCGGGCGCCGCCGCGCTGCCGGCCGGCCCGGCGGCGGGCCCGGCCACGTACGAAAGACCCGGCAGCCAGGCCGCCGGGTCCTGCCGCAGCGCGTCGACGAGGTCGGCCTCACCCGCGGTCTCGAAGGCGGCGAGGATGATCCGGCGGACGGCCGGAACGTCCTCGGGAGTCTCGGGGCGGCACTGCCAGTTGTCCATGCCCACATGGTCGCACCGGGGTCTGACAATCGGCTCGGGCTTTTCCCCGGCCTTGAGTTTCCGGCCCCGGACCTGCGTCTTTTGGCCTCCGGCAGCCGGTCAGTCCGAGCCGGCCGCCGTGAACGCCGCGTCCCGGCGTTCCGGCCTGCGCATCAGGAAGACCGCCGCCGACCCGGCCGCGAACAGCGCGAACACCGACATCGCGGTGCTGATCCACGACACGCCCAGCCACTGGCCGCCCACATAGCCGAGGCTCACCCCGTACGCGGCCCAGGCCAGCCCGGCCAGCGCGGACCACGGCAGGAACTCCCGGACCGTACGGTGCGCGACCCCCGCGCCGAGGCTGACCACCGACCGTCCGGCGGGCGCGAAGCGGGCCAGGACGACGATGCCGCCGCCGCCCCGGGTCAGCGCCGCGCCGAGCCGTTCCTGGGCCGCGGTCAGCCGCCGGGAGCGGGCGATGGCGCGGTCGAAGCGGTCGCCGCCGCGCCAGGCGAGCCGGTAGGCGACCATGTCGCCGAGCACCGAGGCGGTCGCGGCGCACAGCACCAGGGCCAGCATCTCGGCGAGGTCGGCGTCACCGCGTACGGAGGTGGAGACGCCCACCGCGCCGGCCGCGGTACGGGTGCCCGCGGCCGTGGTGGCGGCGGTGATCACCAGGACACCGCTGGGCAGGATCGGCACGAAGACGTCGAGGAGTACGGAGAGTCCGACGATCGCGTAGACCCAAGGGGTGTCGCTCAACGACCCCAGGCTTTCCAACAACGTACTGCTCCTGATCCGATCCCCTGCCGCGACGTCGCATCGGCGGCTGGGGCGGCTGTACCGCCATACAGCGTACGCCTGGCCGGTCCGCCGTGACGTTCCAGGGCGCACGGTGTTGTCGGCTTCACACCCCCGCGGGACCGCCCCGGGCGGCACTGTCACCCGTCTGCTCCGGTCGTGGCGCAAAAGAGCGCGGCTTTGGGCATGTTATGTGCCGAAATAAGTGCCTTGTGAAGCGCGCAAACAGGGTGCTCCGGAGCGGAACGGCACACGAATGGAGACAGGGATGCAGAGGTTGAGGGAGTCGTCGGCGGCGCCGGAATCGTCGGAGAGCGCGGCGGGGCCGGCCGCCGGCCGCGGGCGGTCCGTGAACGGGGGGCGGGCCAGGAGTGGCGTGACACCGCCGGCGACGCGGACGTGGCCGCGCCCGGCCGCCAGGGCGGCGGGCGCCTCCGTGGCGGCCCTCGCCACGGCGGGCACACTCCTGCTCGCCCCGGCGGCGGTCGCGGCGGACGGCGACAAGGTCACGAAGAACACCGTCAATCAGGACTACTCGGTCACCATCGCGGCGCAGTTCACCCGCCCGAACGGCGCGATGCTGAGCCGGGCGCTGACGTACGACCCCAAGCTGGTGCCCGTGAACTCCCGCGTCACGGTCAGCGAGCGCGCCGACAGCGCCCGCACCCGGGTCGGCCTGCAGGTGGCCGGCCTGGTGGCGAACCGCACGTACGGGGCGCACGTCCACACGGGGACGTGCGGAGTCCGCCCGGAGAGCTCGGGGCCGCACTACCAGCACCGCAAGGACCCGCGTACGCCCTCCGTCGACCCGGCGTACGCCAACCCGAAGAACGAGGTCTGGCTGGATTTCACGACCGACGGGAAGGGCGAGGCGAGCTCCGCGTCCCGGAACGCCTGGCGTTTCCGGTCCGGCGAGGCGCGGTCCGTGGTGATCCATGAGCGCCGTACCGCGACCAAGGCCGGGGTGGCGGGGACCGCCGGCCGGGTGGTCGCCTGCTACTCCGTGCCGTTCAACCAGTCGAAGGAAGCCGCGAAGGCCGTCAGCGGCCTCCTGGGGAAGCTCTTCTGACGGTTCCGGTGATTCCGGCGGCGGCGCCGGTGCTGCCCGTCGTCGGACTCCGGCACAACTCCGAAAGAGCGGCGGCCCCCGGTGTGCACCGGGGGCCGCCGCTCGTCGCCGGGTGGCGGCCGTACGGGCCGCCGGTCTGCCGTCAGGCCGCGCTCGGCTCGCGCTGGACGCCGGCCGCGGCGTCGGCCGGCTGCCGGGAGCGGAAGAACAGGTGGTCCAGCGACCAGGTGCCGGGGCCGGTGAAGACCAGCAGCAGGAACGCCCAGCAGAACAGCACGGACAGCTCGCCGCCGTTCTGCAGCGGCCACAGGGACTCGCCGGCGTGCACCGAGAAGTACGCGTACGCCATGGAGCCGGAGCTGATCAGGGCCGCGGCGCGGGTGCCGAGGCCCAGCATCACCAGGAGGCCGCCGACGAACTGGATGACGGCCGCGTACCAGCCGGGCCAGCTGCCCGCGGGAACGGTCAGGCCCTTGCCCATCGCGCCGCCCAGGATGCCGAACAGCGAGGACGCGCCATGGCAGGCGAAGAGCAGGCCGGTGACGATGCGGAAGAGCGAGAGGGTGTGCGGCTTGATTCGTTCGGTGAACTCGGTCACCGGGGAGGGAGCGGACATGAGGGAACTCCTGCGGTTTCGGGGACGGGAACCGACAAGGAGAAAGGTTAGGGAGACCTAATAGGTACTTGCAAGTTCAACATCTGGCCATATCCGGCCGTTGGCCGAAAACGGTCATGGCGCGAAGTGGCGCCCGTGTGGCGGCGCGCGGCGGCGCGAGTATTTGTACTGGCCACCGAATTCACCCCGGGATGCCCCGGAATGCGGCCGTCCGCCGGGCGGAACTCTTCGACGGCAGCAGAAGCCCGGTCCGACGGAAAGCGCGGCGACAGGTCAGGCAAAAGAACAGGTGGAGAACGCGGCGAAAGGGGGGGAAGTGAGAGGGAAGACCTGCCCTTCTCCTGTCCCGGACCTATCCCTTCCCCTTTCCCCGCCCCTTCGCCTCCTCCGGCCCCTTCGCCGTCTCCCGCTCCGGCCGCCCCGCGACCTGCTCGTCCCACGCGCAGACCAGCCGTGCGCCGTCGCCCCGCTCGCGCTGCGCCTGGTCCAGCCGCAGCCGTGCGGTGCGCCCGTTCAGCGCCAGGGTCATCAACTGGTTGCCGAACCACGGGCCGCCCGTGCGCCGCCAGCCGATCGACGGCCGCTCCAGCCGGGCGTGCCGGGCCAGCGCGTGGCCCAGCAGACGGCCGAGCCGGCTCCAGCCGAAGCGGAAGCCGGCCCGCATGGTGGCGGGAATGCTGTTGTGCACGGGTGAACAGGTCAGCTGGAGAACGCGCGCGTCGGGTGCGGAGCGGTCGCGCCAGTGCGGCTCGGCCACGTACGCGTGGTGCACGTCGCCGGACAGCACGCACACCGTCGCCGGTGCCGCGTCGCCCGAACCGGCCTCGGTGAGCAGGTCGGTGAGCGCGGCGAAAGACTCCGGGAACGCCGCCCAGTGCTCCAGGTCGGCCCGCTGCCGCAGCGACTCGCTCCGGCGCGCCCAGCGCGCGCCGCGCGCCCCGGCGCACAGGGCGGCGTTCCAGCCCTCCGCGTCGTGGATCAGGTTCGGCAGGAGCCAGGGCAGGGAGCTGCCGATGAGCAGGTGGTCGTACGCGCCGTGGTCGGCCAGCACCTGTTCGCGCAGCCACTCCGCCTCGGCCGGGTCGAGCATCGCCCGCCGTCCCTCGTCCAGGACGCGGGTGGCGCGGGTGTCGACCATGACCAGCCGTACGCGGCCGAAGTCGCGGCGGTAGCTCCAGCGCGCGCAGCCCGGGTCGGCGTCGGCCGCCGAGACGAACTCCCGCACCAGGTCGGTGCCGTCCGGTAGCGCGCGCACCCGGGCGTACAGCTCGTCCTTCTCCAGTTCGGCGGGGGAGAGGTTGCCCAGGTGCTGATACACCCAGTACGACATCAGGCCGCCCAGCACCCGCTCCCGCCACCAGGAGGTCGCGCGCATCCGGGTCTGCCAGGCGGCGGAGGTGTTCCAATCGTCTATGACGTCATGGTCGTCGAAGATCATGCAGCTGGGGACGGTGGACAGCAGCCAGCGGACCTCCGGGTCGAGCCAGGACTCGGCATAGAGGTGGGTGTACTCCTCGTAGTCCGCGACCTGCTGCCAGGGCGGCTCGGAGGTGTCGCGGCGGGTGGCGAGCAGCCGGGCGGTCGCGTCCGAGGTCTGGTCGGCGTACACCTGGTCGCCCAGCAGGAGCAGGACGTCCGGGCGCGGGCGCGTCGGGTCGGCGGCGAGCGCGGCGGCGAGGGTGTCCAGGGCGTCCGGGCCTACCGGGTCGTGCGCGTCGGCGGGCGGCGCGGCCCAGCGGCAGGAGCCGAACGCGACCCGCAGGTGCTGGTCCGCCGGGTCGCCGCCCGGGGCCGCCGGTGTGTGGATCGTGCTCTGCGGGAACCGGCTGCCGGGCTGCGGCCAGACCTGCTCGCCGTCGAGCAGGACCCGGTACGGGGTCTCGCCGGCCGGTGTCAGTCCGGCGACGGGCACCAGCGCGTAGTGGTGCCCGGCCACCTGCCACGTGCGCTCGGCGCCGCCGGCACCGTTCTCGCAGCGGACGTGCACCTCGCAGGGCCGGTCGGTCTCGACCCACACCGTCGCGCTGATCTCGTCCACGTACCGCAGCAGCGGCCCCAGGAGCAGCTCGGCCATCGGCGATCCTCCCCTCGTACGGGCCGGTGCCCGTACG
Source organism: Streptomyces paromomycinus (assembly GCF_003865155.1). Lineage (NCBI taxonomy): Bacteria > Bacillati > Actinomycetota > Actinomycetes > Kitasatosporales > Streptomycetaceae > Streptomyces > Streptomyces paromomycinus. The sequence goes on from NZ_BHZD01000001.1 coordinate 6,889,102, forward strand.
TATGTGCTCAGAGGATAGGAGCCGGTCGCGGGGCGACGGGACGGCTCCGGCCTCCTCGCGGGGAAAGACGGAGCCATCCGGTCGTACGGTTGCGTCAGCCGGTTGCCGGGTCCTGCGCCGGTCGGCGTGGCAGCAGGAGTAACCATTCAGCAGCGGCCGCCGGGAGGCGGTGTTCAGCAGCGGTCCAGGATCTTCTTCAGTGCCGCCTTCTCGGCCGCGTCGGCCGTCAGCCCGTACACGTGTTTCACCGACACCCACATCCGGGCGTACGTGCAGTGGTACGAGGTCTTCGGCGGCAGCCACTTGGCCGGGTCCTTGTCGCCCTTCTCCTGGTTCACGTTGTCGGTGACGGCGATGAGCTGCGAGTGGGTGAGGTCGTTGGCCAGTTCCTTGCGGCGCTCGGTCGTCCACTTCGAGGCGCCGGACTTCCACGCCTCGGACAGCGGGACGACGTGGTCGATGTCCACGTCGGACGCCTTGTTCCACACGCCGTCGTCGTAGGCCGACTTCCAGGTGCCGCTGGTCGAGGCGCACTTGCCGTCGGTCTGCACGTTCTCGCCGTCCCGCTTGAGGACGACCTCGCGCGTGTTGCAGTTCTTGCCCTGGTCGGACCAGTGCGGGAACTTGTCGCGGCTGTAGCCGTCCTGCGAACCCTGGGGCGCTTCCTTGAGCTGGGCGAGGTACGTACGGGCCGTGGCGGCGTCCGGCGGGGTGGGCGGTGCGGCCTGGGCGCTCTGGGCGCCGAGCACGAGCGTGCAGGCGAGGGCGGCGGCGGACCCGGCGGCGACCGATACGCGACGCGCGTAGACCTTGGGCATCGTAACTCCCTGTCAGTGGGGGGAAGTTGAAGGGCTGGACGGAGCTCATGGTGGCGCCGTGGGGTTGCCACCGGGCGGGCTCCAGGTAACAGAGTGGCGACATGGTCACGTCAGTTCAAGGGGTTGACGTGACGTCACCCGCCCCCGGCGCTCCGGAATGTGGCTCGCGCGGGCGCGTGCGCCCCTTCCGGAGCGCCGGCCTCCGCCGTGGCGCATCCGGCGCGCCCTTCCGCCGCCGCCCTACAGTGAGCGCGTGCTGCTGCCGGTCAATGCCACCCTCGGGGTCGCTCTCGCCGTCCTGCTGGCCGCCGCCGTGGCCGCCGCCGCGCTCGCCCGCCTCGGCCACGCGCGGGCCGTCGCCCTCGCGGGCCTGCGCGCCGCCCTCCAGCTCGCCGCCGTCTCGTACCTCATCGGCTGGGTCGTCCGGTCCGTGCCCTGGCTGCTCTGCTTCCTCGTGCTGATGTTCACGGTCGCCGTACGGACCGCGGGCCGCCGCCTCACCCCGAACCGCACCTGGTGGTGGGCCGCGGCGCCCCTCGCCGCCGGGGTCGTGCCGGTCGTCGGCGCCCTGGTGCTCACCGGCCTGGTACCGCCGCGCGGCATCACCCTCATCCCCGTCGCGGGCATCCTCATCGGCGGCGCCCTCACCGCCACCGTCCTCGGCGGGCGGCGGGCCCTGGACGAGCTGGAGACGCGGCACGGGGAGGTGGAAGCGGGGCTGGCGCTGGGCCTGCTGGACCGGGAGGCCCGGATGGAGGTCGCCCGTCCGGCCGCGTCCGACGCGCTGCTGCCGGGCCTGGACCAGACACGCACCGTGGGGCTCGTCACACTTCCCGGGGCCTTCGTCGGCATGCTGCTCGGCGGCGCGTCACCCGTTCAGGCGGGCGCCGTGCAGATGTTCGTCCTGGTGGCGCTGCTCGCCGTCCAGGCGGCGGCCGTGGCGGTGGTGCTGGAGCTGGTGGCCCGCGGGCGGCTGCACCGCGTACCCTTGGCCGCAGCAGAAGGGGAGTAGCTCTTCGCCGGACCGTCGACATACTGCCCGCCCGTCGGCCGCCACCGCCCAGGTGACAGGCCGCCCGCGGTGGGCCGGCGCCCGGAGCGTGGCAGGAGACCGGTGTCCCTGCCGCGCCAGCGAGACCTTCGGCCGCAGTGTTTGCGCAGACGCACGTGTGCGCAAGAGACGCTGCCGTGCCGAAGCGACCCCTTTTCCGGGCCCCTCGGTGCGGCCCGACCGATCGAGGTAAGACACCCCGTGTTCAGTTTCACCGTCGCCGCCGTCGTCTTCGGCGTCGTCTTCCTGGCCGAGCTGCCGGACAAGACCGCCCTCGCCGGGCTGATGCTCGGCACCCGCTACCGCGCCTCGTACGTGTTCGCCGGCGTCGCCGCGGCCTTCGCCGTGCACGTCGCGCTCGCCATCGCCGCGGGCAGCGTGCTGTCCCTGCTCCCGCACCGCCTCGTGCAGGCGGTCGTCGGCGTGCTCTTCCTCGCGGGCGCGGCCGTGCTGCTCTTCAAGAAGGACGAGGACGAGGAAGAGGTCAAGAAGCCCGCCGACCAGAGCTTCTGGAAGGTCTCCGGGGCGGGCTTCATGATGATCCTGGTCGCCGAGTTCGGCGATCTGACCCAGATCATGACCGCGAACCTCGCCGCCCGCTACGACGACCCGGTCTCGGTGGGCGTCGGCGCGGTGCTGGCCCTGTGGGCGGTGGCGGGCCTGGGCATCCTCGGCGGCCGCACGCTCATGAAGTACGTACCGCTCAAGCTGATCACGAAGGTGGCGGCGGCGGTGATGGTGCTGCTCGCGGGATTCAGCCTGTACGAGGCGATCGTGGGCTGAGTGCAGGACGGACGGGCGGCGCCACCGGCGCGGGTGGCGCCTGTCCCGGCCGGTTCAGCCCTCGATGTGCAGCGCGATCGACCCGTTCGCGAGCGCCTCGACCCGGATCTGCTCCAGGTCGCGCACATGGGCGTCGGGGCCGAAGGCCGCGGCCCGCTCACCGACGCCGACCACGCGCATCCCCGCCGCGCGCCCGGCCGCGATGCCGGCCTCGGAGTCCTCGAAGACCACGCAGTCCTCGGGCGCGTACCCCAGCTCGGCCGCGCCCTTGAGGAAGCCCTCGGGATCCGGCTTGCTGGCGCTGACCGACTCGGCGGTGATCCGTACGTCCGGCATCGGCAGCCCGGCCGCGCCCATGCGGGCGTCGGACAGGGCGATGTCGGCGGAGGTCACCAGGGCGTGCGGGAGCCGGGCGAGGGCGGCCATGAAGGCGGGCGCGCCGGGCACCGGGACGACGCCGTCCACGTCGGCGGTCTCCTGCTCCAGCATCCGCCGGTTGTCCTCGTGGTTGAGCTCCATCGGGCGGTCGGGGAGCAGGGCGGCCATCGTGGCCCAGCCCTGCCGGCCGTGCACCACCTTGAGCACCTCGTCCGCGTCGAGCCCCTGCTCGGCGGCCCAGCGGCGCCAGCAGCGCTCGACCACGGCCTCGGAGTTCACGATCGTGCTGTCCATGTCCAGCAGCAGGGCGCGGGCTATGAGCGGGGTGGTTGCCGGCATCGGCGGGCTCCTGGGCGCTGAGGAAAGAGTCAAGCGGCTCCGCCCGCCGGTCAGGGAGTGCGGGCGGAACCACTTTGTTCCTACACGATACAAAGAGCCTCCGCGAGAGGCCAACCGCCCCCTCGGACGGCCCGTGTGCACCGGCCCCGGGCGCCCCGCGCGCACCGGCCCCGGGCGCCCCGCGCGCACCGGCCTCGGACGCCCCGCGCACCGGCTCACGGTTCGACCGTACGGGCCTCCAGCGACCGCCGGGTCTGCACCCCGTAAACACCGGCCGGGTCCTGTCGCAGCCGGTGGAACCGCTGGAACGCGGCGACGGCTTCGCGTACGGCGACGTCGAAACGGCCGTTCTCCGGACCCGGGTACACGGCCACCTGCTCCAGCCGCCGCTGCAGCTCCAGGACCTCCGGCCCACTGGCCCCCTCCCGCAGCACCATCGGCCCGTCCGGCGGGCTGCTCGGCGCACGGCTCTCCGGGGCGCTGGTGATGCTGCCGGACGCCGTGGCCGTACTCGGGGCCGACGACGGGCCGGGGGCCGGGGACGAGGCGTGGGACGGGCCGGCGGACGGCTCGGCCCTGGTGACCTGCTGCGGCGCCGGCGTGGGCACCGCGGGCGGCGGCGCGGCGCGGCGCCCCGGGCCGCCGCCGCTTCCGGGGCTGCCGTCGCCGCTGCCCGAGGAGCGGGCGGCGCTGGGCATGTGCCGGTGGTTGTCGGGCAGCGCGCGGTCCTGGTCCGTGTCGGCCAGCAGAGCGCCGCTGAGCAGCACCGCGCCCGCGGCCAGGCCCGCCGCGGAGACGGCCATGGCGGCGAGAGCCGCCTGCTTCTTACGGCGCCGGGAGGCTTCGTGGGCGGGGGCGTCGGTGTCGGTTGCGGTGGAGGTGAGGTCATCGGCCCCGGCGCCGGTGCGGGCCCGGGCGTCGGCCATGGCCTCGTCGCGGGTGTCGGTACGGGGGACGGCGCGGGTGTCGGCAGGTGAACCGGCGTGCGGACCGCCCTGCGGGCCGGCGTGCGAACCGGCTTGTGCTTCCGTCCGCCCTCCGGAGCGCAGGCCCGCGCGTGACCCGGCGCGCGCCCCCGTCCGGGACCCGGCCGGCGGCACCGTACGGGAGCCGAACCGCGGCGCGGGACGCGGGTCGGGACGCATGGCGTCCGCCGTCGTGCCCGCCGCCGTCCCGGTGACGTCCGCCCCGTCCGGCAGCCGCACGTACGGGCGTACCCGCAGGGGATCGAAGTCCTCGGCGCCGGCCGCCTCGCACAGACACCTCGGCCGTCCGTCGTCACGCGTGGGTGCCGAGCAGTGCGGGCAGGACTGAGCCGTCACGAGCGTTCCCCCTCCTGAACCTCTCGATCGGTCAGTGATTATCCCGGTCTGATCCCTTCCTGCACAGGGAGCCTTCGGGCACCACCGGTCCGCGCGGCGCCCAGCAGGCCGTATCCCACCGAAACGATCAGGATGGAACCGAAGCCCGGCCCCGCTCCGCACGAGGAGGGAGACGCTCATGGCGCAGGACACCGGTGCCCCGGCCGTGCCCGGCGAGGGGCAGTCCCGGCGGACGGTCCTCGTCGCGATCGGCGCGCTGCTGCTCGGTCTGCTCATCGCGGCACTCGACCAGACCATCGTCGCCACCGCGCTGCCCACCATCGTCAGCGACCTCGGCGGCCTGGACCACCTGTCCTGGGTGGTCACCGCGTACCTGCTGGCCTCGACCGCGGCGACCCCGCTGTGGGGCAAGCTCGGTGACCAGTACGGGCGCAAGCGGCTGTTCCAGACCGCCATCGTGATCTTCCTGATCGGGTCCGCGCTGTGCGGCATCGCGCAGGACATGCCGCAGCTGATCGCGTTCCGCGCCGTCCAGGGCCTGGGCGGCGGCGGCCTGATCGTGCTGTCGATGGCGATCGTCGGCGACATCGTGCCGCCCCGCGACCGCGGCCGCTACCAGGGCCTGTTCGGCGCGGTCTTCGGCGCCACCAGCGTGCTCGGGCCGCTGCTCGGCGGCCTGTTCGTGGACCACCTGAGCTGGCGCTGGGTCTTCTACATCAACCTGCCCATCGGGATCGTCGCCCTGGCCGTGATCGCCGGGGTGCTGCACATCCCCGTCCGCCGCACTCCGCACCGCATCGACTACCTCGGCACCCTCCTGATCGCCGCGGTCGCCGCCTGCTTCGTCCTGATGACCTCGCTCGGCGGCGTCAGCTACGGCTGGGGCTCCTGGCAGATCATCGGCCTCGGGGTGCTCGGCCTGGTCCTGCTGGCCGGGTTCGTCGCCGTCGAGCGCCGGGCCGCCGAACCGGTCCTCCCGCTGCGCCTGTTCCGCCTGCGCTCCTTCACCCTCACCGCGGTCATCGGCTTCGTCATCGGCTTCGCGATGTTCGGCTCGATGACCTACCTGCCGACCTTCCTCCAGGTGGTGCAGGGCGTCTCACCGACCATGTCCGGGGTGCACATGCTGCCGATGGTCATCGGCATGCTGCTGTCCTCGACCGGGTCCGGGCAGCTCGTCAGCCGTACCGGGCGCTACAAGGTCTTCCCCGTCGCCGGTACCGCCGTCACGGCCGTCGGCCTGCTGCTCCTGCACCAGCTCGGCCCGGACAGCGGCACCACCGTGATGAGCCTGTACTTCTTCGTCTTCGGCTTCGGGCTGGGCCTGGTCATGCAGGTCCTGGTCCTGATCGTGCAGAACGCCGTCGACTACCAGGATCTCGGCGTCGCCACCTCGGGCGCCACCTTCTTCCGTTCGATCGGCTCCTCCTTCGGCGTCTCCATCTTCGGCACGGTCTTCGCCAACAAGCTGGGGCCACGGATCGCCGACGCCCTCGCGGGCAAGCAGCTGCCGCCCGGTACCGACCCGTCCAGGATCGCGGAAGACCCGCGGACGGTCGGACAGCTGCCCCCCGACGCCGCGTCCGGCGTCCTCGACGCCTACTCGACCTCCATCACCGACGTCTTCCTCTACGCGGTCCCGGTCGTCCTGATCGCCTTCGTCCTGGCCTGGTTCCTGCGCGAGGAGCCGCTGCGCCGGGGCGTCACCGCGCCCGACACCTCCGAGGTGCTCTCCTCGAACCCCGTACACCGTTCCTCGTACGACGAGGTCTGCCGCGCGCTGTCCCGGCTGGGCAGCCTGGAGGGCCGCAAGGCGGTCTACGAGCGGATCACCGAAACGGCCGGGCTGGACCTCCGGCCCGCGGCGAGCTGGATGCTGCTGCGCATCCACCGCTTCGGGTCGGTGGAGCCCGCGCTGCTCTCCGAGCGCAGCATCGTGCCGTTGCGGGTGATCGCCGAGGCCACCCGGCAGATCGAGGAGCGCGGCCTGGCCGTACGGGAGGGGCTGCCGCTGGTCCTCACCGACAAGGGCCGGGCGATCGCGGAACGGCTGGCCGCGGCGCGCCGCGCGTCGCTGGCCGAACTGCTCGGGGACTGGTGGACCGAGGACCGGCCGACCGACCTCACGGAGCTGGTCGACGAGCTGACGGCGGAACTGTGCGGCTCGGACGCGGAGAGCCCGCGCGGGGACGACACCCGCCGACGCCGGCCGCCGGCGGGGCGCTGAGCAGAGCCGCCGCCCGAGAGGCGAGCCGGGCTCAGCGGTACGGGGCCGCCACCGCCTTCTCGAAGAAGATCTCCGCGTAACGGTCCTCCTTGTACGCGGGGATCTCCCTGTACCCGTACGCCCGGTACAGCGCGACGGCCTCGGTGAGATCCCGCCGGGTGTCCAACCGGAGCCGCTCGGCGCCCAGTTCCGCCGCATGCCGCTCGACGGCGCGCAGCAGCACGCCCGCCGCGCCCCGGCCGCGCCAGGGCTCGCGGACGAAGACCCGCTTCAGCTCCGCCGTACGCCCGCCGTCGATGAGCAGCAGCCCGGCGCAGCCGGCGGCTTCGCCGGCCTGTCGGGCGATGAACAACGCGCCGCCCGGTGCCACCAGTTGACCGGGCGGATACTCCGCGACGCCTTCGTCGATCTCCTCGGACGTGATCCGCGGTTGCCCGCGCAGGGTGTGGTACCGCTGCGCGACCTCGGTGTAGTACTCGCGGAACAGGGCGGTCGCGGCGGGCGAGTCGTCCGGCTCGACCGTGAGGTGCCAGGTCTCGGGCAGACGCCTGGTGGCGGCTTCAGTCATGGCGGCATTGTGCCGGTACGGGCGGGAGCGCCGCCTGCGGATATCGCGCGGGCGGCTCGCCGGGCCGGGCGGTGGCGCCCACCGGGCCGGATCGTCGGCATCGTGCCGGGCCGGATCGTCGGCATCGTGCCGGGCCGGATCGTCGGCATCGTGCCGGGCTGGGCCGTCGGCATCGTGCCGGGCTGGGCCGTCGGTATCGTGCTGGGCCGGGCCGTCGGCATCGTGCCGGCCGGACCGCGCGCCCCAAGGGCCCGTCAGCAGCCCGTGTTTGGCGTCCGGCGGCGTGGCTACCCGATCCGTATGTCCATCACCTTGATCATCGTCCCTGTGGTGGCGCTCCTGGTGATCGCCGCTCTCGTCCTCATGGCACGCGCCAAGGTCGCGCGCAGTGGCAGCAGAGGTCTGCGGCGCCGCTTCGGCCCGGAGTACGAACGGGCCGTCGCCGTGCACGACGGCGACACCGCGGCCGCCGAACGCGAGCTGAACCAGCGGCTGGACCGCCACGGCGCGTTCCGCCCGACGCCGCTGACCGCCGAACTGCGCCTGCAGTACGAGGAGCGGTGGGAGGCCGTGCAGCGGCAGTTCGTCGACGAGCCCGAACAGGCCGTCGTCGAGGCCGACCTGCTGATCGGCCGGCTCGCCCGGGAGCGCGGCTACCCCGCGGACACCTACGACGAGCAGACCGACGCGCTCTCCGTCCACCACGCGCAGGGCGTCCACGACTACCGCAAGGCCCACGAGACCGCCGTACGCGCCCGGAACAACCGGCCCGAGAACGCCGCCGGTACCGAGGAACTGCGGGCCGCAGTGGTGCACGCGCGCGCCCTGTTCACCGAACTCCTCGAAGCCGGTACGGGCCGCTCGGCCACCTCGCACGGCCGTGACCACGGCCCCCGGGACCACGGCCGTGGCGGCACGGCGCACGGCCGCACCGACCCGGCCCGCGACGGCCACGCCCCGTCGGCCGGCCGGCCCGGCACCCGGAACCACAAGCCCACCGCCCGGCGGCTCGGCGACCGGCTGCGTTCCCCCTGGACGCACGGCGGCGGCCACGGGCACGACACCGCGGAAGGCGGTGCGCGATGAGCACCTACGACGAGCGCGGGACCGGTCCCGTCGAGACGCCCCAGGAGCGCGCGGCGAGCGAAGGTATGCCGCCTCCGGAGCGCGGAGCCGCCGCGTACGAGGGCGACCGCAGCGCGCAGCAGCCGGCCGCACCGCCGCCCACCGCCACGTCGGGCGCCACCGAGTCCGTACCCGGTGTGTACGCCGGTCTGCCCGGCACCGAGACCGACTACCCGGCAGGAACGACCGGCGGTCCCGGCACACCGGGCTCTCCTGCCTCGTCCGCACCCGCCTCTTCCACCCACGGCGAGGGCTTCGGCCGAGGAGCGGGCACCCCCGAGCCTCTGCTCCCCTCCGACGCCCGGGAGAAGCTGCGGCAGCGGCTCGACCACGCCGTCAACGGCTTCGTCGACCGCCCCCGTGAGGCCGTGCAGGAAGCCGACGGCATCTACGAAGAGCTGGCCGCCCTCCTGCCGGAGGCCCTGGCCGCCCGCCGCCGCTCCCTGCACACCTCCTGGGAGCAGGGCAACGCCGACACCGAACAGCTCCGCGTCGCCCTGCGCCACTACCGGGAGACCGCCCAGCGTCTGCTCGACTTCTGAGCCGCCCCGGGCGCCCCCGGACCCCGGACGCTCAGCCCTGTTCCTTCGGCCCGGCCTGCTGCACCACCTCGAACGACCAGAGCGTCGACCCGGAAGCGGCGGGCTTGGGCCGCTCGCCGCCTTCCGCGCCACCGCCCTGGTGCGCGGCCTTCATCGGGCCCTCCATCCACGCCTCGAAGGCCTGCTCGTCACGCCACCGCGTGTACACCAAGTAGCTGTCGGTGCCCTCGACCGGGCGCAGCAGCTCGAACCACTCGAAGCCGTCCGAGGACTCCACGGAACCGGCCCGCGCGCCGAAGCGCTTCTCCAGGACCTCCCGCTGTTCGGCGGGAACGGTCAGCACATTGATCTTCACGATGCTCATACCGAACATCGTGCCCCATACCGTCCGGCGGACGGAGACCAGGGCCGCCCGGCGGGCGGCGGCCGGGGGCCGGGGCCGGCCGGGAAATCAGCCGTGCAGCTTCAGGCCCTTGATCACCTTGTCGACCGGCTTGCGGGGGGCGTGGACCGCCACACCGGCCAGGTCGAGGTTGTCGGCGGCGAAGCACAGGACGGGTTCGCGGGACGGGGCGGCAGTCAGGTCTGTGCTCATGCGGTGAGCGTCGTCCGGACGCGGAGCGCCGTATTGAACGCTGGCGCGCCCCCGGGGGCAGGGCCGGTCCGTCCGAGTGCCGCAGCTCGGCCGGTTGCGCCACTTCCGTTGTCGGTGGTCGGGGTTAGCGTCGGAGTATGTCGAACTCAGAAGCGGGACAGGGGCCGTCGCAGGCACCGCGGGCGGCGCGGCGGGTCGGCAGGCCGGCGCGGCCGACGGGCTGGAAGCGGCTGGCCTTCCGGGCTCCGATCCACCTCTACCGGCTCGGTCTCGGTGGCCTTTTCGGCAAGCGGCTGCTGCTTCTGGAGCACCTCGGCCGTACGTCGGGCAAGACCCGGCGCGTCGTCCTGGAGGTGGTGTCGTACGACCGGCAGGCCCGTACGTGGACGCTGGCCTCCGGCTTCGGCCCGGGTGCGCAGTGGTACCGCAACCTTCAGGCGCAGCCCAGGGCCACCATCCAGGTGGGCCGCAGGCGGTGTGCCGTGATCGCGCACTTCCTCCCCGCCGACGAGGGCGGCCGGATCATGGCGCGGTACGCGCCGAAGCATCCGAAGGCGGCCCGCCAGTTGACGGCGTACATGGGGTTCGAGGTGGACGGCACGGCGGAGGGCTACCGGCAGGCGGGGGAGAACATACCGTTCGTACGGCTCGTGGAGCAGTGACCCGAAGGGGTTCAACGGGGCGGCGGCGCGGTGGTGACGGTCGCGTCCGCTGTTGGGGTTGCAGCCGCCGGTGCGCCGGAGTGTGGCCGGGCCGGGACGGCGGTTTCCCGCCAGCATGGCGGCCGGGGCGCGCGAGGGCGCGGCCCGGTGACGAAAGGCAACCCCTTGTACTCCTTGCGGAAGTTCACCCGTGCCGCGGTGGTGTCGGTGTCCGCGGCCGGCGCCGTCCTGGCCGCCGTTCCCGTCGCGTCGGCCTGTCCCGCGCACGACCGTTCGGCGGGCGGTGACAGCTGCCGCTTCGCCTACACCAGCTTCTTCCCCTCGCCGTCCGGCGCGACCACGGGGGACGGACTGTACGCGCACGGCCGGAAGGACCCGACGGGACGCACCTGCGACAACGGCGGGTGGGTGGGCCCGAACCGCCCGAGCGACACCTGAGGCAGAGGCCTCACACACAGCCGAAAACGCCGGTGCGCGAGGACGGTCTCGTCCTCGCGCACCGGCGTTGCGGGGGTTACGGGGCCTAGGCTCGCGCCACCGGCCGTATCAGGCAGGCGACTCCGCTGTCACCCGTCGCTTGCCCGAAGCGGCCTTGGGACCCGAACCCGATCCTGAGCCCGCACCGGCGGCCCGGCGCAGCGCGCGCGCCTCCGACTCCGTCTCGACCGAGGGGGGCGACCCCGGCAGCGGCTTGCGCGCGCTCTCCGACATCAGCAGGACCGCGATCCCGCCGACCACGGCGGCGGCCATCATGTAGAACGCCGGCATCATGTTGTTGCCCGTGGCGCCGATCAGCGCGGTCACCACCAGCGGAGTCGTACCGCCGAAGATGGAGACCGAGACGTTGAAGCCGATGGACAGCGAGCCGTAGCGCACCTTGGTCGGGAACAGCGCGGGCAGTGTGGACGGCATGGTGGACGTGAAGCACACCAGCAGCAGGCCGAGGACGGCCATGCCCAGCGCGATGCCGGCCAGCGAACCCTGCCGGATCAGCAGCAGCGACGGCACGGACAGCACCAGGAAGCCGACGCAGCCGGTCGCGATGACCGGACGGCGTCCGAAGCGGTCGGTGAGCCGGCCCGCGAAGGGCTGCACGCACATCATCACGACCATGACCGCCAGCACGACCAGCAGTCCGTGCGTCTCGTCGTACTTCAGCTCCGAGGTCAGGTAGCTGGGCATGTACGACAGCAGCATGTAGTCGGTGACGTTGAAGACCAGGACCAGGCCGACGCAGAGCAGCATCGGGCGCCACTGACCGAAGATCATCTCGCGCAGGCCGATCTTCTTCTCGGCCTCCCGGCGCTCCTTCTCCTTGGACCGCGCATCCTTCTCCAGCTGCGCGAAGGCGGGGGTCTCCTCCAGCCGCATCCGCAGGTAGAGACCGATGATGCCCATCGGCCCCGCGACCAGGAACGGGATGCGCCAGCCCCAGGAGAGCAGGGCGTCGTGGTCGTGGCGGAAGAGGTAGGTCAGCAGCGTGACCAGGCCGGCGCCGCCGACGTAACCGGCGAGGGTGCCGAACTCCAGCCAGCTGCCCAGGAAGCCGCGCTTCTTGTCGGGCGCGTACTCGGCGATGAAGGTGGAGGCGCCGCCGTACTCGCCGCCGGTCGAGAAGCCCTGGATCAGCCGGGCGACCAGCAGGAGGATCGGTGCCCCGACGCCGATGGAGGCGTACGAGGGGATCAGGCCGATCGCGAAGGTGCCCGCCGACATCATGATCATGGTGATGGCGAGGATCTTCTGGCGGCCGATACGGTCGCCGAGCGGGCCGAAGACCATGCCGCCGATGGGGCGGACCAGGAAGGCCGCGGCGAAGGTGCCGAACGTCGACAGCAACTGCGCGGTGGGGTTGCCGGACGGGAAGAAGACCTGTCCGAGCGTGACCGCGATGTAGCTGTAGACGCCGAAGTCGAACCACTCCATCGCGTTGCCGACGGCGGCTGCCGAGACGGCCCGCTTGACCATGGACGGATCGACGACGGTGACGTCGTCGCTGCCGCTGCCCGGCCCCCGCTTCTCCGGTTTCGCCGGTTTCTCCGACTCGGTTACGGGACCACCGGTACGGGTCCGCGGTGCGACGGGTGACTGCGTCGGCACGTGCTCGCTCGCCTGCGCTCTCTGGGACGACTGCATGGAACACCCGCACCTGGCGGGTCGGGCCCGCCATGGCGTGACGGGCAAAGGTCGACCATAGGGGCAGAGCGGCTCATCACGGACAGTGAGCGCATGGCGGCGCAACAGCGTGGATCCCTGCTCCTGGCAGGGAAGGAAGCGCCCCGAGGGGCCTTATCCGGCCTTTATGAATGTGATCCATCTCGCCAGGATCACCGCAACCGAATTGCCCTGTTGTGCGCCGGATATGCACGGCACGGACCTGACCCTGCCCACTCCGGGCGGATGTATGCGGGCCATGACCGACAATTTTTCCAAGGTTCACCGGGCCCACTTCAGGGCCTCCTCGACCCCGCCTCCCGTGTGCCCCGCAAACCCTCCCGCAACCCTTCCCCCACACCTCTTCCATAACGTCCCCGTACACCCCGCCTGACCGAATACCCGGTTCCGGCCGGCGCGCCGGGACGCGAGGGTGCGTCGCATGTCTATCGCTACGGCAGCAGTGCTGACCGCATCACTGGCGATGGCGCCCGCCGTCGCGCCGTCCATGGGAGCGCAGAGCACCAGCGTGACCGTCCGTGCCCACTTCACCGCGTCGCCGACGGGGGAGGCCGTCACCCACGATCCGGCCCTGGTGCCCGAGGGCAGCAGGGTCACGGTCGTGGAGAAGCGGTACGGCTCCGGCAAGGACGCCCGTACGGTCGTCGGCCTGCGCCTGGCGGGCCTGCTCCCGGACCGTACGTACGGCGCTCATGTCCACACCAAGCCCTGCGGGCCCAAACCGGCCGACTCCGGCCCGCACTACCAGAACGTCCCCGACCCGGTGCAGCCCTCCACCGACCCCGCCTACGCCAACCCGCGCAACGAGGTGTGGCTCGACCTGAAGACGGACGCGGACGGCGACGGTTCCTCGGTCGCCAGGGTCAACTGGCACGTCCGCTACGGACAGGCCCGCTCGGTGGTCGTCCACGAGCACAAGACGCACACCGAACCGGGCCAGGCGGGGACCGCGGGTGCCCGCCTGGCCTGCGTCAACGTTCCCCTGGCCTGACGTGGTCGGGCGCCTGGCGCGGGTGCCGGGCGCCGGACGCGAGCGGCGCGGCAGCGTGGGGCTGCCGCGCCGCGGGATCGTCGCGCCCATCAAGCATCAGCCATCCGGCCGTACCCTGCCACTCGGCGGAGCAGACCCGGCGAGTGATGGAGGAACGCCATGAGGTGTCGACGGCTCGGTGGGCCGGGCGGGGCCGCGGTGTCGGCCGTGGGGCTCGGGTGCATGGGGATGTCCGTCGCGTACGGGCCCGCCGATCCGGCGGAGGCGCGACGGGCGCTCGACCGGGCCGCGGAGCTGGGGGTGACGTTCCTCGACACGGCCGACGCGTACGGGCGCGGGGCGAACGAGGAGTTCGTCGGCGACTGGCTGCGCGGCCGGAGCGCGCGGGAGGACGTCGTCCTCGCGACGAAGTTCGGGCTGCGGCACGACCCGGCGACCGGGCGGGTCGACACGGTGGACACATCGCCCGGGTACGTACCGGTCGCCTGCGACGCCTCGCTGCGCAGGCTCGGCGTCGAGTACATCGACCTCTACTACGCGCACCGCCGCGACCCCGCCGTACCGGTCGAGGAGACCGTCGGCGCGATGGCGGAGCTGGTCGCGGCGGGCAAGGTGCGCCACCTGGGCCTCTCGGAGGTCAGCCCGCGGACGCTGCGCACGGCGCACGCCGTGCATCCCGTCAGCGCGGTCCAGGTCGAGTACTCGCTGTTCACCCGGGGCGTGGTCGAGGGCGAACTGCTCGCCACCTGCCGCGAGCTGGGCGTGACCGTGGTGGCGTACTCGCCCCTCGGGCGCGGGATGCTCGCGGGGGCGCTCGCCTCGCGCGAGGAGCTGAGCGAGGACGACAACCGGCGACGCTGGCCGCGGTTTTCCGCCGAGAACATCGAGCGCAATCTGCAGCTCGTCCGCGCGGTGCGCCGCGTGGCCGACGAGCTGGAGGTGCCGCCGGCGCGCGCGGCGCTCGCCTGGCTGCTGGCGCAGGGCGAGGACATCGTGCCGATTCCCGGTACGAAGCGGGCGCGATATGTCGCCGAGAACGCCGCCGCGGCGGACCTGACCCTCACCGCGGAGCAGGTCGCGCGGCTGCGCGCGGCGGTGCCCGCCGACGCGGTGGCGGGCGCGCGCTATCCGCAGCAGGCCCTGGAGCGGCTTGGTCACTGAACGGATGGACGCGGGCCTGCCGGAGAGGCGACAGCCGCTGGGCGGACGGCGTGGACGGCACGGGCCTGCCGGAGAGGCGACAGCCGCTGGGCGGACGGCGCGGGCCGCCGGAGAGACACCGGCCGGCGGCCCGCCCGCACCTCACGGCATCCACGCCTCGTACGACAGCACGTCACCCGACTTGATCTTGAAGTCGGGGACGTCCTTCGTCAACGTCGTCTCCATGCCGAGGATCCGACCGGTCTCCGCGTCGAGGACGACCAGTTGCAGGGTGCCGTCCATCGACCCTTGCGACGCGTCCGTGCCCCGGTACGCGTACGCCTGGCCGCGCCGCCCGAGACGGTCGACGACCTGGCCGGCCGGGCGGAGGTCCTTGATCCGGGAGAGCATCCGGACCAGTGCCGCCGACTCGCGCGGGCCCGGGGTCCATTCCTGGAGGAAGGAGGAGAGGGCCATCAGCAGCGGCTGCGTCTCGGTGCCGGCGCCGCTGTAGAAGGTGGACAGGTAGGAGCGCAGCTCGTCCGGATCGGCGGGCGGCCGCGCGGGCAGCGTGCCGTCGCCGGTGGCCGGGTCGTCCAGGCGGGTGCCCGGGGGGTACGTCTTGCGGTGCAGGACCTTGCCGTCGTTGACGGTGCGCCACGTGCCGTCGGCGTCGTTGATCACCGGGCGGCCGGGGTGCCGGGGGTCGGTGGCGACGACGAGTTCGGAGCCGCTGCCGTCCGGGTTCCAGCGGGTGATGCGCTCCTCGGGGATGGTGACCGGCGGCTGGGCGTCGGGGCCGGTCTCCATGCTGAGGTACCAGCTCTGGAGGTGGCTGCCCCGGTGCGGCTTCGGGGCGTCGTGCCGGGCGCGGGCGTACGCCTCCGCCCGGCGCGCGACCTCGTCCAGCGGCAGGGCCGGGGCGTCGGGCTGCACGACGAGCGCCGTGGGGGAGGCCGCCGCCGGTGCCGTGCTGACGCCGGAGAAGGTGAGGGTGAGGGCTGCGATCGCGGCGGCCGAGGCGGCGGTGGCGCCGATGAGCAGGCGGCGGGTGCGGCGGGGCCGGGCAGCACGGGGGAGACGGGGGCCGCGCTCCGGGATGCGCTCCGGCGTGGAAGACGGCGCGTCGGCGCTCGTCAGCGCGGCCAGCCGGTGTTCGGCGCGCGCGGTGAGCGGGCGGTCGCGCCAGGGCCCCTCGTCGGACCGTACGGGATCGGCCTGCCGCAGCAGCTCCAGTTCGTCAGTCAAGGCTGCGGCCTCCGGCTCGGGTCGGCACCGCGGGTGCGGGCAAAGGGGGGCGTGCGGGGGTACGGCGTGCGGGTGTGCGGTGCGCGCGCGGGCGCGGCGGGGGAGCGACGGGCCCCGGGTCGGGCCCTGGCTCCGGCGCCCCCTTCGGCCGGAGACGGTCTATCTGCGTACGGAGCCGGTTGCGCGCCCGGTGCAGTCGCATGGCCGCCGCGCTCTGGCTGCAGTCGAGGGTGACGGACAACTCCTGGAGGGTCAGCTCCTCCCAGGCCGTCAGGCGCAACACCTCCTGGTCGGCGGGGGAGAGACGTTCCAGCGCCTCGTGCACCCAGGACCCCGGACGTTCCGAGTCGGGGCTGTCCACGGTCTGACGGCGGTGCGCGGCCTCGTGATTGCCGAGGCGGTGCAGCAGGCGCCGGTAACGGCCGAAGCCGCGCACCGTGTTCGACAGGCAGTTGCGGGCCACGCCGTACAGCCAGGGCAGCGGAGACGGCGGCAGCTCGGCGCGCCGCCGCCAGGCTATGGAGAAGACCTCCGCCACCACCTCCTCGACGTCGTCCTCCTGTCCGCTGTCCAGCCGGCGGGCGACGAAGCGGCTGACCGCCCAGTAGTGCGTGCGGTAGGCGGCGGCGAAGGCTTCGTCCACGTCCCGGTCGACGTCCGGGCCGGGGTCCGCGCCGGGGCCCGCGCCGAGGTCCTCGTCCGGGCCGTCCCCGGCGGCTGCGTCCTTGCTCATGATCTGTTGGTGTCCGGCACGTCCGCGATCTTCACACCCTGCCGCGGTGAAGTTTCCGGCGGCCCCGGACACCTACGGTGCATGAAGTCCCCCGTGAAGTGGCTGACGACCACCGACCACAAGACCATCGGCACGCTGTACCTGATCACCTCGTTCGCGTTCTTCTGCGTCGGCGGCCTGCTGGCCCTGCTGATGCGCGCCGAGCTGGCCAGGCCGGGCCATCAGATCCTGTCGAACGAGCAGTTCAACCAGGCGTTCACGATGCACGGCACGATCATGCTGCTGATGTTCGCGACGCCGCTGTTCTCCGGTTTCGCGAACTGGATCATGCCGCTGCAGATCGGCGCCCCCGATGTCGCCTTTCCCCGGCTGAACATGTTCGCGTACTGGCTGTACCTCTTCGGCTCACTGATCGCGGTGGGCGGGTTCCTCACGCCGCAGGGCGCCGCCGGCTTCGGCTGGTTCGCCTATGCGCCGCTCTCCGACTCCGTGCATTCCCCGGGCATCGGCGGCGACATGTGGATCATGGGCCTGGCGCTGTCCGGCTTCGGGACGATCCTGGGCGCGGTCAATTTCATCACCACCATCGTCTGTATGCGCGCGCCCGGCATGACGATGTTCCGCATGCCCATCTTCACGTGGAACGTGCTGCTGACCGGCGTACTGGTCCTGCTCGCCTTCCCCGTGCTGGCCGCGGCCCTCTTCGCGCTGGAGGCGGACCGTAAATTCGGCGCGCACGTCTTCGACGCGGCCAACGGCGGCGCATTGCTGTGGCAGCACCTCTTCTGGTTCTTCGGCCACCCCGAGGTCTACATCATCGCGCTGCCGTTCTTCGGCATCATTTCCGAGGTCATTCCGGTCTTCTCCCGGAAGCCGATGTTCGGTTACCTCGGGCTGATCGCGGCGACGATCTCGATCGCGGGCCTTTCGGTCACCGTCTGGGCCCACCACATGTACGCGACGGGCGGCGTGCTGCTGCCGTTCTTCTCCTTCATGACATTCCTGATCGCGGTGCCGACCGGGGTGAAGTTCTTCAACTGGATCGGCACGATGTGGAAGGGCTCGCTGTCCTTCGAGACACCGATGCTCTGGGCCGTCGGCTTCCTGATCACCTTCACCTTCGGCGGGCTGACCGGCGTCATTCTGGCGTCGCCGCCGATGGACTTCCACGTGACGGACTCCTACTTCGTGGTCGCCCACTTCCACTACGTCATCTTCGGCACCGTCGTCTTCGCGATGTTCGCCGGCTTCCACTTCTGGTGGCCGAAGTTCACCGGCAGGATGCTGGACGAACGGCTCGGGAAAATCACCTTCTGGACGCTTTTCATCGGCTTCCACGGCACCTTCCTCGTCCAGCACTGGCTGGGTGCCGAGGGCATGCTGCGCCGCATCCCCGACTACCTGGCCGCCGACGGCTTCACGACGCTCAACACCGTCTCGACGATCGCCTCGTTCCTGCTGGGCCTGTCGCTGCTGCCGTTCCTCTACAACGTCTGGAAGACCGCGAAGTACGGGGAAAAGGTCACGGACGACGACCCGTGGGGCTGGGGCCGTTCGCTGGAGTGGGCCACCTCCTGTCCGCCGCCGCGGCACAACTTCACCTCCCTGCCGCGCATCCGGTCCGAATCCCCGGCATTCGACCTGCACCACCCGGAAGTCGGTACGCCCGGCCTGGACCGTGAAAAGGAACACGAGGTGCTGGTATGAGCGGAAGCACACCGATGAGCACAGCCGAGGCCGTCAACGAGATCGAGGGATATCTGCTCTGGGAGGCGGAGAAGGAGCGCGCCCGCGACTTCAGCGCCCGGCTGCCGTGGCTGACCCGCGCGCAGCAGGCGGAGGTCGAGCAGCAGTACCAGGCCGACCAGTTGGAATTCTCCCGGGCCTGCCTGCGGCGGATCGCCGCCCGCAGCGGAGAACTCCGCGCCGAGTACGAGGGCGTGTACCGGGTGCTGCGCCGTCGCCTGCTGACGGGCCTGCTCGTCGTGGCGGGGCTGCTGGTGACCGGCGCGGTGACGGTTGCCGTCGCCCTCACCGGCGGGTGAGGGCGACGGACTGACGACGGCCGGGGGCGCCCGCGGCTGAGGGGGCGGCGGCGGACGCCTCCCGGCCGTCAGCCGGAGCCGGCCGTCAGCCGGGAGCGGCTGTCAGCCGGACCGCCCGTCAGCCGGTGACGGTGATCTGCGACGCCGGGTCGGTGGTGTCGGCCACCTTGTACGTGGCGTTGAAGGCCGACGTCGTGGCGCTGGTCGGGCAGCCGAAACCGCCGACGACCTTCACCGGTACCGAGGCGTTGGTGAAGGTGAGGGTGGACGGCGCGCCGTTCGCCCAGGCACCGGTCACCGTCGCCGCGCCGGTGGGGGCGGCCGTCACCGTACAACTGGCCAGACCGCTGGTCTTGAGCACGAAACCGCCGGTCGGGATGGTCAGCCCGGCGGTGCTCGGTGCGCCGTTCTGCATGGTGACGCCCCAGGCGCCGGACGTCTGGATGGTGGCGCTGACGCCCGGCATGCTGGTGGTGCACGAGGTGTAGCTGGGCGCCGAGATGCCGTTGCTGACCGGGCCGGAGGCGTTGGAGTTGCCCGGGGCGTCCGGGACCTGGCCGGTGGCGTTGGAGACGGTGCAGGTCACCGTCACCGAACCGGCCTTGAAGGTGGCCTTGCCGCTGAGGGTGGCGGCGTAGGAATGACCGGCCGGGGTGACGGTGGTCGCGCCGGGGGTGACCGGTGCCCCGGTGGGCTGGGCGGTGGCCGAGCCGGTCAGGGCCAGGGAGAGGGATGCGGTCGCGAGGATGCCCGTACCGGCGGCGAGCAGGGCGCGCGGCCGCCGTGCGACGGAGTGGTGTGCGCGAGAGCGTGCGGGTCTGTGCGTCATCGCGGTTCTCCTTCTGCGAGCGGTGTTGATGGGGCGACGCAGGTGCCTGCGAACACCTGCGGGTCAGGGGGGTGTGCGAGCCCGCCGTACGCGTGGGACGGGGCCCGGCGACCCGGTGGGACCATGGCGGACACCGTCGTACGGGTACGGAGGTGCGGTCTTGCGGGCGAGAGGGCGGCGCCGTACGGGTACGGAAGCTGTCTTACGGGGACGAGGGCGGCGCCGTACGGGTACGGAAGCGTCGCCGTACCCGTACCAGGGCGTCGAAGTACACCTACGTCGCTGACCTGCCGCGCGGCCCGGTCAGCTCTGCGGCTGGGTGCGGTGCGGTGCGGACGGCTCGCCGTCGGACGGCCCCGGACCCGGAACCGGTTCCGGCCCCTGCTCCGGTCGGGGGCCCGTACCCGCATCCGCCTGCGGCCCCGGCTCGGGCTCCGGCAGCGGGCGTGGCTGCCAGGCGAAGATCATGCCGCCGCCGAGGATGCCGACGATCGTGCCGAACAGGAACCCGCCGAGATTGGACATCACCAGTGCGGCGGTGGACACCAGGACGGTGAGGATGCCGGCCAGGCCCCGGTAGTGCGGCGCGAACCACGCGGACAGGCCCATCAGGATCATCACCAGGCCCATCAGGACGGACGGGATTCCGGCGATGCCCTGCTGGAGCATGACCTTCAGCGGTGCCAGCGGGATGGCGCAGATCTCCGCACCGGCGACGACGGCCGCCAGCCCGCCCCAGAAGGGGCGGCCCTTGCGCCAGCGCCGCCAGGCCGCCCGCCCGCGCCGCCAGGAGCCCTGCCCGGTCAGAAGCATTCCTTCTTGCCCTTGGAGATCTTCATGCTCAGGCCGGACAGCCGGAAGGTACCGGCGTTGGTCGCCCAGGCCGTCTGCTTGAGGTCGGTGATGTTGACATCGTCGGCCTGCTGGGCGAACAGGTCCTGCATGCCCTGTGCGGTCGCCGGGCCCTTGTCGAGGGTGGAGGCGTCCCGGCCGATCTCGATGTTGTTGAAGGACGCGTTGCCGGAGAGCTGGGTGGCGTCCACGAAGAGGTCGGTGGCATGGACCGGTGTCTTGCCGCCGCCCGCGGTGAGGTTGAGGGAGATGTCGCCGATGACCGGCAGTGTGGTGACCACCGACTGGCACAGTTTGTGCAGGTCGGCCTTCTTGATGGCGGTCACGGCCACCGGCAGCAGGTCGCCGCGGGCGTTCTGGTCCACGCCGCCGTACTGGGCGAAGCCTTCGCCGTTGAGGGAGGCGGCGGACACCTTGAACTGCTGTCCCGAT
Source organism: Streptomyces paromomycinus (assembly GCF_003865155.1). Lineage (NCBI taxonomy): Bacteria > Bacillati > Actinomycetota > Actinomycetes > Kitasatosporales > Streptomycetaceae > Streptomyces > Streptomyces paromomycinus. The sequence goes on from NZ_BHZD01000001.1 coordinate 6,909,957, forward strand.
ACGGCGAACGAGGCCGCCAGCGCGCCGTTGGCCAGGGCGATGGCCAGTGCCGCGGTCCCGGCGAAGGCCGGGACGGACAGCACGGCGAACTTGCGCCAGCTGACCCGCCCCGTGACGTGTCTGCCGTGTGCGTCCTTCATGAGAGTGGTCCCCTTCGAAGTGCGGTGGATCGCGCAGCCGAGAGTTGTGGGGGGACGTGCTGGGCACCGGGCCAGGAAACGGCAAGCGTGTGGCGATCAGGTGGAGGGTGTGAAGAACTGGCCGGTGTTACTGGCGAGTTGAATGTAAGTCTGCCAGTAGCCGTTGGCAAGGTTGAGGACCGAAGGAACCACAGGAGACGCAAAAAGAGACACGCGGGCCCGCCGCCCGGCAGCACCGCCGTACCGGCGCGCCGCCGTACCGCCCGGCTCCGCCGCGTCTTCGCGTACGCGCACGGCCTACGCGTACCGGACCCGCAGCTCCTTCACCCCGTTGAGCCAGGCCGACCGCAGCCGGCGCGGGGCGCCCGCGAGGGCGATGTCCGGCACGGTGTCGGCGATGGCCTGGAAGATCAGGTCGATCTCCAGGACGGCGAGCGACTTGCCGAGGCAGAAGTGCGGGCCGCCCCCGCCGAACCCCAGATGGGGGTTGGGATCGCGGGTGATGTCGAACGTCCCGGGGTTCTCGAAGACCTCCGGGTCGTGGTTGGCGGAGGCGTAGAAGAGGCCGACGCGCTGGCCCTCGCCGATCCGCTCGCCGCCCAGGGTGGTGTCCTGGGTGGCGGTGCGCTGGAAGGAGACGACGGGCGTCGCCCAGCGCACGATCTCCTCGGCCGCGGTGCCGGGCCGTTCCCGTTTGTACAGCTCCCACTGGTCGGGGTGGGTCAGGAAGGCGTGCATCCCGTGGGTGATCGCGTTGCGGGTCGTCTCGTTGCCCGCGACGGCCAGCAGGAGGACGAAGAACCCGAACTCGTCGGACGCGAGGTTGCCCTCGTCCTCCGCCGCGACCAGCCGGCTGACGATGTCCTGCGCCGGGCACTCCTTGCGGGCCGCGGCCAGGTTCATCGCGTACGAGATCAGCTCGGCCCCCGCGGTGCTGCCGACCTCCTCGGTGACGGCCAGCTCGGGGTCGTCGTACGCGATCATCTTGTTCGACCAGTCGAAGATGCGGGACCGGTCGTCCTGGGGGATGCCGATCAGCTCGGCGATGGCCTGGAGCGGGAGTTCGCAGGCGATGTCGGTGACGAAGTCGCCGGACTCCTTGCCGCGGGCGGCGGCGACGATGGTCCGCGCGCGGTCGCGCAGGGCGCCTTCGAGAGCGCGGATCGCGCGGGGCGTGAAGCCGCGCTGGACGATCTGCCGGACCCGGGTGTGTTCCGGCGGGTCCATGTTCAGCATGATCAGCTTCTGGACGTCGATCTTGTCGCGGGTCATGGCCGCGTTGAAGCGGATGATCGAGGTGTTGCGGTTCGCCGAGAAGACCTCCGGCCGGGTGGAGACCTCCCGGATGTCCTCGTGCCGGGTCACCACCCAGTAGCCGTCGTCGCCGAAGCCGGCGATGTTGTGCGGCTGGGCGTTCCACCATACGGGCGCGGTGCGCCGCAGCCGGGCGAACTCGGGCAGCGGTACGCGGCGGTGGTAGACGTCGGGGTCGGTGAAGTCGAACCCGTCGGGCAGCTCGGGGCATGGCATCTCGGTGACTCCAGCTCTGGTCCGGCCCGGTGCCGGTCGGGGGTCCTGGCGGCCCGTCGTCGTGCGGATGCCGACCGGCGGTCCTGACGGGCCGTCAGCTCATGGCGGTGAAGGTAGTAACGAGTTCTATAAGTGGCAAGGGGGAGCGGGGCGTCAAGTGCCGCCTCCGCGCGCCCGTTGGGGGCGGAAGGCCCGTGCAGCACCCTTGCGCCGCCGCCCGCGGCTCAAAGAGACTGACCAGGGAACTAGAACGCGTACCAGTTCCGTCGTCGGGGGTGCCGGGACGTCCTGCGGGACGTGAGGAGAGGACGAGTCAGTCATGGCCGCGGAACCCGTCATCGTGGAAGCCGTACGCACCCCGATCGGCAAGCGCGGCGGCGCGCTCGCCAACCTCCACCCCGCCTACCTCCTCGGCGAGACCTACCGCGAACTGCTCGACCGCACCGGCATCCAGCCGGACTGCGTGGAACAGATCGTCGGCGGCACGGTCACCCACGCCGGCGAGCAGTCCATGAACCCGGCCCGCACCGCCTGGCTGACGATGGGCCTGCCGTACGAGACGGCCGCCACCACCGTGGACTGCCAGTGCGGCTCGTCCCAGCAGGCCAACCACATGGTCGCCAACATGGTCGCGGGCGGCGTCATCGACATCGGCATCGGGTGCGGCGTGGAGGCGATGTCCCGGGTGCCGCTGGGCAGCGGCTCCAAGCACGGGCCCGGCAAGCCCTGGCCGGACGAGTGGAACGTGGACCTGCCCAACCAGTTCGAGGCGGCCGAACGCATCGCCCGCAACCGGGGGCTGACCCGCGAGGACGTCGACGCGCTCGGGCTGCGCTCGCAGGAGCGGGCCGCGGCGGCCTGGGCCGAGGAACGCTTCAAGCGCGAGACGTTCGCCGTGCAGGTGCCGACCACGGAGGACGAACAGGCCGCCGGGCAGGGCATGTGGCGGCTGGTGGACCGCGACGAGGGGCTGCGCGACACGAGCATGGAGGCGCTCGGCGGGCTCAAGCCGGTCATGCCGACCGCCGTGCACACGGCGGGCAACTGCTCCCAGATCTCGGACGGCGCGAGCGCGGTGATGTGGGCGTCCAAGCGGATGGCCCGCGCGCTCAAACTCAAGCCACGGGCCCGCATCGTCGCCCAGGCGCTGGTCGGCGCCGACCCCCACTACCACCTCGACGGGCCCATCGACGCGACGCGGGCCGTGCTGGGCAAGGCCGGGATGTCGCTCAAGGACATCGACCTGGTGGAGATCAACGAGGCGTTCGCGTCGGTCGTCCTGTCCTGGGCGCGGGTCTTCGACCAGGATCTGGAGAAGGTCAACGTGAACGGCGGCGCCATCGCCCTGGGCCACCCCGTCGGCGCCACGGGCGCCCGCCTGATCACCACGGCGCTGCACGAACTGGAGCGGACCGGCAAGGAGTTCGCGCTGGTCACGATGTGCGCGGGCGGAGGACTGGCGACGGGGACGATCCTTCAGCGGTTGTGACGGGCGGAGGCGAAGGGGCGTTGTCAGTGGTCCCTGTCACACTCGCCTCATGACCGAATCAGGGGTTGAAGCCGGGGCCGGACCGGGGGCTGGATCAGGGGCTCGGGGCGCGTGGCCGCCACCGGTACCGCCGGGTAATCACGCGCCGCTGTGGGCGGACGAGGGCGGCGCGCGGCAGCGCCCGCCGCTGGTGGGGGACGAGCGGGACATCCTCACCAGCTATCTGGAGTGGCACCGCGCCACCTTCGAGCTGAAGTGCTCGGGAGTGCCCGCCGAGCGGCTCTCGGAGCGGACGGTGCCGCCGTCGAGCATGAGCCTGCACGGGCTGATACGGCATCTCGCCGGGGTGGAGCGGTGGTGGTTCCACATCCAGTTCGCGGGCGAACGGACCCCGATGCTCCACTACTCCGACGAGGACCCCGACCAGGATTTCGACGACCTGTCCGGCGACCCGGAGGAAGCCCTGGCCGTCTGGCGGGAGCAGTGCGAGCACTCCCGCCGTATCGTGGCCGGCGCACCGTCCCTGGACGCGACGGGCATCCACGCGGCCTCGGGTGATCCGGTCTCACTGCGCCGCGTCATGGTCGACCTGATAGCGGAGTACGCCCGGCACAACGGCCATGCCGACCTGCTGCGCGAGCGGATGGACGGGGCGACCGGGCGCTGACCGGGCCGGGCCCCGCCCCGGCCTCCTCGCCGTCCGGTCACGGCGTGACCCGCCGTGCGTACACCTCTATCTCGATCTTCATCCGGGGGTCGGCGAGGCCGCACACCATCATCGTGGCGGCCGGCCGGACCTCGCCGAAACAGCGCCGCAGGACCGGCCAGCACGGCTCGAAGTCCGCGCGGTCGGGAAGGAGGTAGCGCACCCGCACCACGTCGGCGAAGCCGCACCCGGCCTCGGTCAGCGCGGCCTCGATGTTGCGCAGGCACTGCTCGGCCTGCTGCACCACGTCATCGGAGATCGTCATGGTCGTGTAGTCGAACCCGGTCGTCCCGGACACATGCACCCAGTCGCCGTCCACCACGGCACGGGCGTAGCCGATCTGCTCCTCGAAGGCCGAACCGCTGAGAATCGCACGTCGCTCTGTCATGCGCCGAACGCTAAGTGATCATCATCCGGACGTACAGCAGTCCGGGTGCACGAAAGCGGCCGACGCCGGGGCGTCGGCCGCTTCAGGAGCAGTCAGCTGCCGCGGGCCGCTCAGTACCAGTTGTGGGACTGCCAGAACTTCCAGGCGTCGCAGGGGCTGCCGTAGGTGGAGTTCATGTAGTCCAGACCCCACTTGATCTGGGTCTCCGGGTTGGTCTTCCAGTCCGCGCCCGCCGAGGCCATCTTCGAGCCGGGCTGGGCCTGCACCAGGCCGTAGGCGCCGCTGGACGGGTTGGTGGCGGTCGGGTCCCAGCCGCTCTCGCGCTCGACGATGTTGCTGAAGCACTGGTACTGGGCCTGGTCCGGGATCAGCTTGTGCGCCGCGGCCTTGGCGTCGCTCGCGCTCGCGGAGGACGGTGCCTGCGCGGGGGCGGCGGCCTGGGCCGGCGTGGCGCCGAAGGCGGCGGCCGAGGCACCCAGGGCGACGGCGCCGACGGCGACGGCGGCCTTCTTGCGGGCGGCGAGACGGCTGGTGATCGTGGACGAGGTGACGCTCACGGGAGGGGGAACCTTCCGACGGGTGCAAGGGGCGCCGCCGAGGCTGCGGCCAGGGGGGAAGAAGCACGCTGCGCTCGGCGACGACATCCACCCTGGGAAGTGGTCGGCGGGGTTGGCAATACCCGGACGTACTAGTGGATCTCGCACGCGAGGTGAAAGGTCCCGCCCGTCCCGGCCCGAGGGGGAGCGGATCGACGCAGGCGCGCGATCTACGAAGGGCGGTCGTACCGGGGCGGAAGTCCTGTGGGTGGGGTCACAGGGGACGGGGTGGTGGTAAGGGGCAGAGTGTGGTTTCAGAGGTTACGGTTCGGCCCCGGGCCGAACGTCGCCGGGGCGTCGAACGCCGCGCGGCGGGTGGCGCGGCGCAGCGCCTTGAGGAGGGTGGGGCCGAGGGTGAGGGTGAGGATCACCGTGACCGCGGCCCGGGGCAGGTCCCAGCCCAGCGAGGTCGCCAGGCAGTAGGCGACGAAGCGCGCCAGGTTCTCGGGCAGCGGGTCGCCCGGCACGAAGGAGACGCCGGTGGCCATGCCGCCGATGTAGGGCCAGCCCTGGAGGTTCATGACCAGGCCGTACAGGACGGCGGAGAGCCCGCCGTACACCGCGATCATGGTGAGTTCGCGGCGGCCGCGCAGCCGGTCCGGTCCCGGCAGCAGGCCCGCGCCCATCGCCACCCACCCCATCGACAGCATCTGGAACGGCAGCCACGGCCCCACCCCGCCGGTCAGCAGCGCGGAGGCGAACATCGACACCGAGCCGAGCACGAACCCGAAGCCCGGCCCCAGTACCCGTCCGGACAGCACCATCAGGAAGAACATCGGCTCGATGCCGGCGGTGCCCGCGCCCAGCGGGCGCATCGCCGCGCCCGCGGCGGCCAGGACACCGAGCATGGCGATGGCCTTCGCGTCGAGGCCGGGCGCGCCGCCCGTCGCCGAGGACGCCGAGGTGTCGGCGATCGTGGCCACGACGACGGCGAGGAGCAGCGGCAGCAGGGCCGCGAACAGCCACGGCGCGTCCGCGGAGTGCGCGAGGCCGGAGGCGGAGCCGGCCAGCAGGGGCCAGCCGAAGGCCATCACGCCGATAACGGAGACGAGGACGAGCGCGGCCACGGCGCGCGGGCCCAGCCGGACCGCCCGTGCCTGCCGGTCCGGCGGAGCGGGGAGCGTACGGGTCATGCCGTGGCCTCCAGGGCGTGGGCGACCTGGGGCACGGTGAGCCACGGCAGCGGCGCCAGCACCTTGGAGACCTGCGGCGCGAAGGCGGGCGAGGAGACGACGACCTCGGCGGTGGGGCCGTCCGCGACGATCTCGCCGTCCGCGAGGATGACGACCCGGTGGGCCAGCTCGGCGGCCAGTTCGACGTCGTGGGTGGCCAGGACGATCGCGTGCCCCTCGGCGGCCAGCCCGCGCAGCAGCTCCACGAGACGGCCCTTGGCCGCGTAGTCGAGACCTCGGGTCGGCTCGTCGAGCAGGAGCAGCGGCGGCCGGGCGGTCAGTACGACGGCCAGCGCGAGGGCGAGCCGCTGGCCTTCGGAGAGGTCGCGCGGGTGGGTGCCGTCCTGTACGTCCGGGAGCAGCCGGGTGACCAGGCCGCGGCAGGTGCCGGGGGCGGCGTCCGCGTCGTGGTCGGCGGCGGCGCACTCGGCGGCGACGGTGTCCGCGTACAGGAGGTCGCGCGGCTCCTGCGGCACGAGGCCGACGTGCCGCAGCAGCGTACGCGGTGCGGTGCGGTGCGGAGCCGCGCCGCCGACGTGCACCGAGCCGGCGGCGGGCTCGTGCATGCCGACGAGGGTGGTGAGCAGGGTTGACTTGCCCGCACCGTTGCGGCCCATGAGGGCGACCGTCTCGCCGGCGCGGACGGTCAGGCCGACGCGGTGCAGGGCGTCGATCCGGCCGCGCCGTACGGAGAGCCCGACGGCCTCGGCGGCGAGCGGGCCACCGGAACCCGCGGACGCGGGCGCGGACCCGGACCCGGGCGTGGGCGCCGACGGGGACAGGGACGTGGGGGCCGACGGGGACACGGACGTGGGGGCCGACGGGGACACGGACGCCTGTCCGGACCCGGACCCGGACCCGGACCCGGCCCCTGGCGTCGCCCCGGCCCGGTGCCGGTCCGCGCGGCGGCGCCACCGCCCGAAGCGCTTGCGGGCAGAGCCGGCGTCCTCCGGACCGGTGCCGAGACCGGTGAAGGAACCGGCGTCGAAGCCGGCCGCCCCGGAACCGGCGCCCGCCTCCGCCTCCGTCACCGCCTCCGTCACCGACCCCGTCGCCCCGGGGAGCCCTCCACTCCCCTCCGGCTCCACCCCCGCCAGCCGCTCCCGCAGCGACGACGCCTTGCGGCGGGCGTCGCGTACCGACAGCGGCAGCGGTGACCAGTGGGCGAGCCGGCCCAGGGCCACCACCGGCGGGTGGACGGGGGAGACGGCCATGATGTCGGCGGGCGCGCCGACGACCGGGGGCGCGCCGGGTGCGGGCAGCAGGATGACCTGGTCGGCGTACTGGACGACGCGCTCCAGCCGGTGTTCGGCCAGCAGGACCGTCGTGCCGAGGTCGTGCACCAGGCGCTGCAGCACGGCGAGCACCTCCTCGGCGGCGGCCGGGTCCAGGGCGGAGGTCGGCTCGTCCAGGACCAGCACCTTGGGGTGGGTGGTGAGCACCGAGCCGATGGCGACGCGCTGCTGCTGCCCGCCGGAGAGCGTGGTGATGGCGCGGTCGCGCAGGTCGGCGAGGCCGAGGAGGTCCAGGGTCTCCTCGACGCGGCGCCGCATGACGTCCGGGGCCAGGCCCAGTGACTCCATGCCGTACGCGAGTTCGTCCTCGACGGTGTCGGTGACGAAGTGGGCGAGCGGGTCCTGGCCGACGGTGCCGACCACGTCGGCCAGTTCGCGCGGCTTGTGGGTACGGGTGTCCCGGCCGGCCACGGTGACGCGGCCGCGCAGGGTGCCGCCGGTGAAGTGCGGCACCAGGCCGCAGACGGCGTTCAGCACGGTGGACTTGCCGACGCCGGAGGGGCCGACGAGCAGGCACAGTTCACCTTCGGGCACGGTCAGGTCGACGCCCTGGACGGCGGGTTGCGCGGCGTCCCCGTAGGTGACCGACACCTGGTCGAAGCGGATCACTGAGGGGACTCCTTCGTGTGCGGCGCGCCCTGCGCCGGAGACTTCCTTACCCGTGCCCGCCCGGCGCCCGGTTCTCCCGGCCCCGGCCCGGCTCCTGTCCCGGCCTCCGACCCGGCCCGCGTCCTGGCCCCCGACTCCGGTCCCGTCGCCACCTCGGCCCCCGCCGCCCGCTGCGGCAGTGGCGCGACGAACGCCGGGAGCAGTCCCACCAGGACACCGGCCGCGGGCCACAGGGGAAGGACGGGGGCGGTGAGCGGTACGGCGGGCGGGTGCAGGGCGGCCGGGTCGTAGGAGTTCGCCCAGATCGTCAGGGCGGCCACCGCGATGCCGGAGCCCGACACCAGCCAGGCGCGCACGCCCCACCGGTCGGGCCGGTAGCGGCTGCGTACGGACCGGCGGCCGCCCAGCCACAGCCCGGCGAGGGCCGCGGCGAGCCCGGCGAGCAGCACGGGCAGCCCGTACGCGGCCCCGGTGCCGGCCAGCAGCCCGTACGTACCGGCGCAGACCCCGAGCAGGCCGCCGAGGGTGAGCGCGGTGGTGGTGTGCCGTACGGCGGACGGCACCTGCGCCGTACGGCCGTAGCCGCGCGCGTCCATCGCCGCCGCCAGCGACACCGAACGTTCCAGCGCGCCCTCCAGGACCGGCAGCCCGACCTGGAGCAGCGCCTTGACCCCCCGGTCCGGGCGGCCGCGCAGCCGGCGTGCGGCGCGCAGCCGCTGGACGTCGGCGACGAGGTTGGGCGCGAAGGTCATCGCGACGACGACCGCGACGCCCGCCTCGTACAGGGCGCCCGGCAGGGACTTCAGCAGGCGTGCCGGGCTGGCGAGCGCGTTCGCGGCGCCGACGCAGATCAGCAGGGTGGCCAGCTTCAGCCCGTCGTAGAAGGCGAAGAGCATGCCCTCGGCGGTGACCCGGCCGCCGATGCGCACCCCGCGCGCCCACTCGGGCAGCGGCACTTCCGGCAGCGTCACCAGGGTGTGCGTACCGGGGATGGGCGAGCCCAGGAGGAACGCGAAGACCAGCCGGATGACGATCACCAGCAGGCCGAGTTTGAGGAACGCGCCGTAGGAGCGGGCCCACGGCGCGTCCGTGCGGCGCGCCGCGACGACGTATCCGGCGACGCCGATCAGCAGGCCCAGCAGCAGCGGGTTGGTCGTCCGGGACGCCGCGGTGGCCAGGCCCAGCGCCCACAGCCACCAGGCGCCCGCGTGCAGTGCGGTGGAGCGGGTGGCGCGGGGGACGCCGAGGACGCGGGCGCTCATCCGCGGCGGCGGCGAGCCTGCCACCCGGCCGCCGCGCCCAGGACGACCAGGACGGCGAGGCCACCGATCAGTCCGGCGGAGGGGCCGCCCGAAGCGTCGTCGTCCGCCTGCTTCCCGGCGGCGGCCGTGCCCTGGGAAGCACCCGGTTCCGGCGCACCGGAACCGGAAGCCGAACCAGAAGCCGAACCGGAAGCCGACTCAGAGGCAGCACCGGATGCCTTGTCCGCGCACCCCGCCTTCGGATATCCGGCGATCGCGCACAGCAGCGCGTTCGCGTCGTACCGCAGCGGCTTGGCGACGGCCGCCAGCGCGTCACCGACCGTCCCGTCCTCGGGCAGCCGGGCGCACTCCGTACGGACCGGCGGCGGGTTCTCCCCGGCCGCCGCCTCCGCCTGCGTACCGAAGTCCAGGACCAGGCCGACGCGCTTGGTGCCGTCCTGCGCGGGCGTCTGCCCGCAGATCGCGGCGAAGTCCGCGGCCCGGCGCGGCTTGCCGGCCGCCGCCGAGTCGGCGCTGACGGTGAAACGGAAGCCCGCCACGGCGCCGTCCCGGGGGCGGCTGGTGGCCGGCCCCTCGGTCGCGTACGACCAGCCCCCGTCCTTGGCGGCCGGGGCACCGGCGGCGGGCCCGTCCCAGAAGGACCAGTAGCGGTACTCCTGCGCCTGGGCGGGCGCCGCGCCCAGGCCCGTGACCGTACCGGCCAGGGCCAGGGCGCCGAGGAGACGGGCGGAGCGGGACCGCGGCAGGCGCATCAGATGTCGCTCTTCTTCCGGCGGCCGCTGAGCAGGAACCCGGCGCCGACGCTCGCCACGAACACGATGCCGAAGATCCACCACACGCCGGAGTTCTGGTCGTCCTGGTCCTGCGCGTCCTTCTCGGGCGTGGCGGACGGGGCGGAGCTGCCGGCCGGCTTGGGGCCGGTGGCGTTGAGCTGTGCGACCAGGTCGGCGCCGCCGAAGGAGCGCGGGTCGGCGCCCGCGGCGTGCGCGGCGAGCACCAGCTGCGCGTACGCGGCCGGGCCGGCCTCCTTGGCCCAGTTCGCGGAGTTCTTCTCCAGCCACTTCAGCGGCGCCTGCGCGGCGGCACCGTGCGAGCCGGCGGCGAGGGCCACCACGGCGTCGGCGGTGTTGCCGACGTCGGGCTGGTCCTCGGCGCCGGGCATCGCGGACTTCAGGTGCTGGCCGTTCGCGCCGAGCACCGCGGCCAGGTAGGCGGCGCCGCCCTCGGCGGCCTGCTTCGGGTCCCGCCCCGCGTCCTTGTCCGCCGCTTCGCCGTCGCACTTCAGGGGCTTGACCGGCTCGTTGACGTCCTTGCCCGCCGGGTCGACGACGAAGCCGTCGCCCAGTCCGCCGAGCACGGCGGCGGCCGTGGCGTCCGCGTTCGGTGCCAGCTTGCCGTCCTTGGGCTGGAAGGCGAACGCGCCGCGCTCCCCCTCCTTCGCGTCACAGCCCAGCTGGAAGGTGACCAGCGCGTCGTACGGGGACTTGCCGCCCTTCTGCACGGACTCCGGCTTCTCACCCGCCGCCTTGAGCGCGCCGATCACCACGGAGGTGGAGTTGGCGTCACTGGGCGAGCCGCCCGTCGAGGGCCAGCCGCCGTCGTCGTTCTGCACCGACTTCAGCCACTTCACGGCCTTCTGCACGGCGTCGTCGTGCCCGCCGAGCGCGGCCAGTGCCTGGACCGCGGCGCCCGTCTGGTTGGTGTCCCGCATGGTCTTGTCGTCGCACGCCTTGGCCGGGTCGGCGCGGTAGGCGCTGAAGGCGCCGTCGGAGCACTGCTGCCCGGCGAGCCAGTCGACGCCCGTCACCGACGGACGCACCCCGACGGTGCGCTGCGCCAGGAGGGCGAGCGACTGCCGCCACACGCCGTCGTACTGCGGGTCCTTGGTGCCGTACAGCCCGTCCGGCAGCTTCGACGCCTGCGCGGCGGGCGCGGCGGAGTCGGCGGCCGCCACGGGGGCACCGGCCGCGCACAGCACGGCGGCCCCGGCCAGCGCCGCGGCGGCGCGGCGCGCCAGGACGGCGAAGGTGGGGGCCGTGGAAGCCCTGGGAGCCAGGGGAGCCTGGGAAGCCGTGGTGGCCATCGGGTCGGTGCCTCTCGGATCAGGTCGCCGCGGTGGGTCCGCGGTGGGCCGGTGGTGGGTGCTGCGGTGAGTGCTGCGGTGGGTGCGCAGCCGCACTCGGACGCCCCGCCGCCCGCCGGTCGACGACCGGCCGCGGTGGCACCGGGCTCAGCTCCGCATACCTCGACGGTGCCGCGCGCCGGGCGTCCGCGCGAGGAGACGCGGCCTTCCGGTGGCGGGAGCCTTGGTCGTGCCCCAGCGGGTGCTCCGGCTCGGCGGGCGCACGGCGGCCGTACGTCCCGGATCACGGTTGCGGGTCAGCGCCGGATTTCCACCGGCTTCCCCCGATCGGGCACAGGATGAAATTGTCTCGCACACCTTAACCGGCGGGCCGGGCGCGTCCCGGGTACGGGCCGGTCGGCAGGTGCCCGCCGCACACCGCCCGGTACTCCACCGGCTCCGGTCCCGGCACCGCCTCCGCCAGCCCCAGCCGCACCAGCCGCCGCAGATGCGCCTCCGCCTCCGCGACCGCGATGGTGCGCGACGCGTACGGGATGCGCTCCCACGGCCGGTTCCACTCCATGGCCTCGGCGAGCTGCCACGGCGTGCGGGGTACGGCGAGCAGCGCGCGCAGTCCGGCCAGCCGCTCCTCGTGGTGGGCGAGCAGCTCGCGCGCCCGGCCGGCCGCGTCCGTGAACGGGTGCTGGTGGGCGGGGAGCACCTCGGCGGGCGCCAGCCGGGCGACGCGTTCCAGGGAGGCCAGGTAGTCGCCGAGGGGATCGCCGGGTGTCGCGTCGTCCGGGTCCTCGTAGAGCCCGATGTGCGGGCTGATGCCCGGCAGCAGGTGGTCACCGGAGAAGAGCCGGCCGTGGCCCGGCCGCCGGGCCGGATGCTCCTCCTCCAGGTGCAGGCACACATGGCCGGGCGTGTGGCCGGGCGTCCAGACGGCGCGCAGCCGGCGGCCGGGCAGGTCGAGGAGCGCGCCGGGCGCGATCTCGCGGTCGGGCAGCGCCGCCCGCTGCCCGGGGAGGTCGCGCACCGGGCCCTTGGCGCGCACCCGGCGCAGGGGCGCCAGGTGGCTGTCGGGCGCGCCGACCGCGGCCAGCTTGGTGATCAGGTGGTCCAGCCACCGGCCGGGTTCGGCCTCCCGGGTACGGCGCACGACGGCGGCGTCCGCCGCGTGCATGGCGATCCACGCGCCGGACGCCTCCCGTACGCGGGCGGAGAGGCCGTGGTGGTCGGGGTGGTGGTGCGTGACGAGGACCCCGTGCAGGTCGGTGACGTCGAAGCCGCAGGCGGTGATCCCGGCGGTCAGGGTGTCCCAGGCGTCCGGGTCGTCCCACCCGGTGTCCACGAGGACCGGGCCGCGGCCGGTCTCCAGGAGGTGGACGAGGGTGTGGCCGAGCGGGTTGTCCGGGATGGGGACGGCGATCGACCACACGCCGCCCCGGTGGTCGGTCACCCGGGGCCCGGCCGCCGCCGTCCCGGTCCGGGCCGCTGCCGTCATCCGCCGCACCTCCGCGTCCGCGCGGACGTGCCGCGCCCCCGTAACCACCGCGCCACCGTGCGGAGCCCCGTGCCGGGCCGCCGGTGTCGAGCATTGCCCAGCATAACTAGAACTGGTATCAGTCCTGATGCTGTGTCAGGAACTTTCCGTGTCAGTCCGGTTCGCCACGCGATCCCGTCCGACCCCAGGAGGCGGCAGCCATGAGCGCACTCGTCGAGTACGAACAGCTCTACATCGGCGGCGAGTTCACCGATCCGGCCGGCGGCGGCACCATCGAGGTGGTCTCGCCGCACACCGAGCAGGTCATCGGCCGGGTGCCGCACGCCTCGCGGACCGATGTGGACCGGGCCGTCTCCGCGGCCCGCGCCTCCTTCGACTCCGGGGTGTGGGCGCAGACGCCGCTCGCGGAGCGGATCGCGGTGGTCACCCGCGTCAAGGACGCCTTCGCCGTGCGCAGCGAGGAGATCGCCAGGGTCATCAGCGCGGAGAACGGCACCCCGTACACCTCCAGTGTGATGGTGCAGGCGCTGGCCGCGATGATGGCGTGGGACGCGGCGATCACGGTCGCCCGGGACTTCCCGTTCGAGGAACGCCGGGCGGGTGTGCTCGGGCCGCTGCTGGTGCGGCGCGAGCCGGTGGGGGTGGTGGCGGCCGTGGTGCCGTGGAACGTGCCGCAGTTCACCGCGGCGGCCAAGCTGGCGCCGGCGCTGCTGGCCGGCTGTTCGGTGGTCCTCAAGGTGTCGCCCGAGACGCCGCTGGACGCCTACCTGCTGGCGGACATCGTGAGCGAGGCCGGGCTGCCCCCGGGCGTGCTGTCCATCCTTCCGGCCGACCGGGAGGTGAGCGAGTACCTGGTCGGGCACCCGGACGTGGACAAGGTGGCCTTCACCGGGTCGGTCGCCGCGGGCCGGCGTGTCATGGAGGTCGCGGCGCGCCACCTGACGCGGGTGACGCTGGAGCTCGGCGGCAAGTCGGCCGCCGTCATCCTGCCGGACGCCGACCTGGACGCCGCGGTGGCGGGCATCGCGCCGTTCGCGTGGCTGGTCAACGGGCAGGCGTGCATCGGGCAGACACGCATCCTCGCGCCGCGCGAGCGCTACGCCGAGATCGCCGAGCGGTTCGCCGCCGCCGCGTCCGCCCTGCGCGTGGGCGACCCGCTGGACCCGGCGACCGAGCTCGGGCCGCTGGTCGCCCGGCGCCAGCAGCAGCGGTCGCTGGACTACATCGCCCTCGGACAGCGCGAGGGCGCCAAGGTCCTGACCGGCGGCGGGCGGCCGGAGGCGATGGAGACCGGCTGGTACGTGGAGCCGACCCTGTTCGGCGAGGTGTCCAACTCCATGCGCATCGCCCGCGAGGAGATCTTCGGCCCGGTGATCTGCCTGCTGCCGTACGAGGACGAGGCCGAGGCGGTCCGGATCGCGAACGACTCCGAGTACGGGCTGTCCGGCTCGGTGTGGACCGCGGACACCGAGCGCGGCATCGAGGTCGCCCGGCGGGTGCGGACCGGTACCTACTCCGTGAACACCTTCAGCATCGACATGCTGGGTCCCTTCGGCGGATACAAGAACTCCGGCATCGGGCGGGAGTTCGGGCCCGAGGGCTTCGGCGAGTACCTGGAGCACAAGATGATCCATCTGCCGGCGGAGGGGTGAGGGACGGTATGAGCGGTACGGACGGCAAGGGCGGGAAGGGCGGGAAGGGCGCGGGGGCCGGGCCGGAGGGGCCCCGCTGGCACGTCGAGGTCGACCGGGGCGTCTGCATCGGCTCCGGCCTGTGTGCGGCCACCGCCCCCGGCGGTTTCGAGCTGGACGCGGCCCGCCAGTCGCACCCCGTGCGGCCCGAGTGCGACGCCTGCGACGACGTGCTGGCGGCGGCCGAGGGCTGTCCCGTCGAAGCGATCACCGTGACGCTCGCCGTTACGGGGGAGGCGGTCTTCCCGCCCGACGAGTGAACCGTCCCGCCCGCCGGGCGGTACGGGTGCGAGGCCCGCGCCCACCGGGACGTACCGCCAGTAACCCGTGAACTTCTCACGGTGACCTCGTGACATCTGTGACTGTTAACGCTCCCCGGCGGCGTGGAAATCTCTGTGCCACGCCGCCGAGGGGGGAGACGATGGACAAGCGGTACGAGGTTTACTGTCTCGCCGACAGATTCTTCTACGAGACCCCGGACCGTCTGTCCGCAGGGAACGGAGCCGCGTCGGGCCACGGACCCCTGTACGAAGCGGCGCAGCGCGCAGTCCCCGAAGGGTGGCGGTGTTTCCTCTCCGGGGACTGGCTCCACGTGAACCCGGTCGACGACGCAGGACAGCCGCGTCCCGGACTGCCCCCGCAGGGCTGGAAGATCCACGTCTCGGCCTGTACCGACAACGCGGAGAAGCTGGCGTCCCAGGTGTGGGACTACTGCGTCGCCCGGCTGGTCCCGTTCAAGTTCGTCCCCGGGCCGCGCCCGCTGCACCTGCGCAACTCCAAGTACGCCGACCGCGGTTCCAGTGGCAAGTTCGCCACGATCTACCCGTCGGACGAGCAGCAGCTGCACACCGTCCTGCGGGAACTGGGCGCGCTGCTGGCCGGCGAGCCGGGCCCGTACATCCTCAGCGACCTGCGCTGGCAGGACGGCCCGCTCTACGTGCGGTACGGCGGCTTCACCCGGCGCTACTGCGTCGACGAGCACGGCAACCTGGTCGGCGCGATCGAGAACGCCGACGGCAAGCTGGTGCCCGACCGGCGCGAGCCGAAATTCCACGTACCGGAGTGGATCGAGCTGCCGGACTTCCTCGCCCCGCAGCTCGCCGCCCGCAACTCCACCACCGTCACCGACCTGCCGTACCAGATCGAGTCCGCCCTGCACTTCTCCAACGGCGGCGGCGTCTACCTCGGCCGGGACCGGCGCACCGGCGACAAGGTGGTCCTCAAGGAGGCCCGGCCGCACGCCGGGCTGGCCGCCGACCGGGCCGACGCCGTCACCCGTCTGGAGCGCGAACGGGCCGCCCTGGAGAAGCTGTCCGGGCTGGGCGTCGCGCCGGAGGTCCGTGACTGGTTCACCCTGGACGACCACCGCTTCCTGGTCATGGACTTCCTGGAGGGGCGCACCCTCAACGCGTTCTTCGCCGAGCGGCACCCGCTGATGGGGCCCACGCCGGAGCCGTCCGCGCTGGCCGACTACACGCGGTGGGCGCTGGGCGTCCACGCGGCGGTCGAGGACGTGGTGGCCGCCGTGCACCGCCGCGGCGTCGTCTTCAACGACCTGCACATGTTCAACATCATGGTCGCGCCCGACGAGAGCGGCGTGAAACTCCTGGACTTCGAGGCGGCCGCGGACGCCGGCGAGGCCCAGCGGCAGACGCTGGCCCACCCGGGCTTCATCGCCCCGGCCGACCGCACCGGCTTCGAGGTGGACCGGTACGCGCTCGCCTGCCTGCGGCTCGCGCTGTTCCTGCCGATGACCACGCTGCTGGTCATCGACCGGGACAAGGCCGCGCACCTCGCCGAGATCGTGGCGCACGAATTCCCCGGCGTCCCGGCGGAGTTCCTGGCCGAGGCGGTGGAGGTGATCCAGGGGAAGCCGGAGGAACCGGCCGCGTCCGGGACGGCCCCCGTGCCGTCCGCGAAGCGCCGTACGGGCCTTGCGCCCTACCTCCCCGCCGAGCCCGCCGACTGGCCGCACAGCCGCGACGCGATGGTCGCCGGCATCCTGGCCTCCGCCACCCCCGAACGCACCGACCGGCTCTTCCCCGGCGACATCGCCCAGTTCACGGACGGCGGCGGACTGGGGATCGCGTACGGCGCCGCCGGCGTCCTGTACGCGCTCGCCGAGACCGGTGCCGGGAGGTACGGGGAAGGCGAGGAGTGGTTGTTGCGGCAGACCGCCCCGCCTCCTCCCGGCACCTCGCTGGGCTTCTACGACGGGCTGTCCGGCGTCGCCTGCGTGCTGGACCGGCTGGGCCACCCCGAGCGGGCCATGGAACTGATGGAGCGGGTCCTCGCCGAGAAGTGGCACCGCCTCGCGCCCGACCTGCACGGCGGCCTGGCCGGCGTCGGCCTGGCCCTCGACCACCTCGCCCGCACCCGGGGCGAACAGGAGCTGCGCGACCGGGCCCTGGAGGCCGCCGGGCACACCGCCGACCGGCTGGACGCCTGCGGGAAGCGGGCCGGCCTGCTGCGCGGCGCCAGCGGACCCGCGCTGCTGTTCCTGCGGCTGTACGAGTCCACCGGCGACCCGGGCCTGCTCGACCTCGCGGCCGAGGCGCTCCGGCGCGACCTGGCGCGCTGCGTACGGAACAAGAACGGCACCCTGGTCGTCGACGAGGGCTGGCGGACGCTGCCGTACCTCGGCGCCGGCAGTGTCGGCATCGCGGCGGTGCTGGACGACTACCTGGCGCACCGCGCGGACGAGGAGTTCCAGGAGGCGCGGACCGCGATCCTGCCCGCCGCCCGGTCCCGCTTCTACGCGCAGCCCGGCCTCTTCCGGGGCCGCGCGGGGTGCGTCCTGCACCTGGCGCGTACGACCACGCCGGGCGCCGACCTGGACGGTGCGCTGGCGGCCCAGATCTCCTACCTGGGCTGGTACGCCATGCCCTACCAGAAGCACCTCGCCTTCCCCGGCGACCAGATGATGCGCCTGTCGATGGACCTGGCGACCGGTACGGCGGGCTGCCTGCTGGCCCTCGGTGCCGCGCTGCACGACCGGCCCGTCCAGTTGCCCTTCCTCCCGCCGCCGCCCTCCGCGGAGGTCCGGCGGCCCTAGAGCCGGCCCCGGCCGCCGTGCCGGAGCCGTACCACCGGGTGCCACGGGGAGACCCGTCATCCGGAACCGCAGCAACACCCGCAACACAGCACCACCGAGTAACACAGCAGTACAGCAACACCAGTACAACTACGTCCCCATAGTGAGAGGAAAGTGTCATGGCGCTTCTCGACCTTCAGGCGATGGACGCTCCCGAGCACGGCGGCGGCGGTGGCGGCAGCGAGGCCAGCCTGCTGCTCTGCTGGAGCGAGGCCAGCATCGTCCTGTGTCTCTGACCTGACCGGTCGGAACCGCTGCCGGAATGCCTGAACCGGTAGCCCAGATCCGGGACTTGTGATCCGGACGTGCGTGCGGCCCCTGCGCGGGCCGCACGCACACCCCGTCGAGAGGCTGTGACCGTGACCCCCGCCGACCGGCTGCTGGCCGGCGCCCTGCGCCACAGTGCCCTGCGCGCCACCGCGCTCCTGCTGCTCACCGCCGCATCGGCCGGCCTCGGCCTGGCGCTGCCCGCCGCCCTCGGACACACCCTCGACCTGTTGCTCGACCACCGGCCCGCGGCCGGCTGGCTCACCCTCTGCGCGGTCCTGACCTGCCTGATCGTCCTGCTGGACGCCCTCGACGGGCTGCTCACCGGCACCACCGACGCCCGCGGCACCGCCTGGATACGGCGGCGCCTGACCCGCCACCTGCTCGCCGCCGGACCGCGCGCCACCGAGCGGTACGGGACCGGCGACCTGGTCACCCGCGTCGTCGGCAACGCCACGCACGCCGGTACCGCGCCCACCGCCCTCGCCGCCTCCGTCGCCGCCGTGCTCACCCCGGTCGGCGCGCTGGCCGCCCTCGCGCTGGTGGACGTGTGGACCGCCGTCGCCTTCCTGCTGGGCATGCCGCTGCTGGCCCTCTTGCTGCGCGCGTTCGCGCGCGACACCGGCGACTGCGTCGGGCGGTACCAGGAGAGCCAGGGCGACATGGCCGGACGCCTGGTCGAAGCGGTCGGCGGTGCCCGTACCATCGCCGCCGCCGGCACCCAGCGCCGTGAGGCCGCCCGCATCCTCGCCCCGCTGCCCGGCCTCGCCGGGCACGGGCACCGCATGTGGCACGTCCTGGGACGGTCCACGGCCCAGGCCGCCATGCTCGTACCGCTGCTCCAGATCGCCGTGTTGTGCGTGGCGGGCGTCCGGCTGTCGCAGGGCGCGCTGACCGTCGGCGCGCTGCTCGCGGCTTCCCGGTACGCGGCGCTGGCCACCGGGGTCGGCCAGATCGTCGGCCGGCTGAACAGCCTGGTGCACGCGCGCGCCGCCGCCCGGCGCATCGCGGAGGCCCTGGAGGTGCCCGCGATGCCCTACGGGAGGCGGCAGCTCGGCGCGGGCGACGGCACGCTGAAGCTGCACGGCGTGACCGTGCGGCGCGGTGACCGGGCCGTGCTGCGCGGCCTGGACCTCACGGTGCCCGGCGGCACCTCGCTCGCCGTCGTCGGTCGCTCCGGCACCGGCAAGTCCGTGCTGGCCGCCGTCGCCGGACGGCTGGCCGACCCCGACTCCGGCATGATCACCCTCGACGACGTACCGCTGCGCGACCTGTCGCACGACGCGCTGCGCCGCGCGGTCGGCTACGCCTTCGAACGCCCGGCGCTCCTCGGCACCACCCTCCGCGACACGCTGACGCTCGGCTCGTACGCCCCCGAACGCGAGGAGGTGGAGGCCGCCGCCGAAGCCGCCTGCGCCGCGCCCTTCATCCACCGGCTGCCGGACGGCTACGCGACCCCGTGCGCGGACGCCCCGCTGTCCGGCGGCGAACTGCAACGCCTCGGGCTGGCCCGCGCCTTCGCGCACGCCGAGCGGCTGCTCGTCCTGGACGACGCCACCTCCAGCCTGGACACCGTCACCGAACTGAACGTCACCCACGCCCTGCTGCACGACGTCAAGGCCGGCACCCGGATCGTCATCGCACACCGCGCCGCCACCGCCGCCCGCGCCGACCTGGTGGCCTGGCTCGACGACGGGCGGATTCGCGCCCTTGCGCCGCACGCCGAACTGTGGGAACTGCCCGCGTACCGGGCGCTGTTCGCCACGGCCCCGAAGGAGACCGCGCATGTCTGAGGCCCAGCGGCACAGGGTCGTCCCGGGGGCCCCGCTGCGGCGGTCCGGACTGCGCTTCCTCAAGCGGCGGCGTACGGTGCTGGCCCGGCTCGCGGGCTGGTCGCTGGTCGAGTCCGGGCAGACGTTCCTGTTCGGGTTCGCGCTCGCGCACGCCCTCGACGACGGGTTCCTGCGCGGCAGCCCCGTCGTCGGCGCCGCCTGGCTGGCCGCCGCGGCGGTCTGCGTCGGCGCCGGGGCGTACGGCACGGCCCGGGTCTACGGGGCCGTGGCCGACCTGGTGGAACCGCTGCGCGACACCCTGGTGCGCAAGGTCGTCACGCGTGGGCTGTACGCACCGGACGGTGCGGCCGTCTCCCGGCTCACCCACCAGGTCGAGATCGCCCGCGACACCTTCGCCGGACTGGTGCTGGTGTCCCGCTCCTTCGTCTTCGTCACCGCCGGCGCGCTGGTCGGGCTGTGCTCGCTCGCACCCGTACTCCTGCTGCTGGTGGTGCCGCCGCTGGTGCTCGGGCTGGCGCTGTTCGCCGGGGCGCTGCGGCCGATGGCCCGCCGGCAGGAGACGTTCCTCGCCGCGGACGAGGCCATCGCCACGGAGACCGGCACGGCGGTCGGCGGGCTGCGGGACATCACCGCGGCCGGCGCGGAGCGGACCGTGGCCGCCGCGGCGGGCGAACGCTTCGACGCCGAACTGCGGGCATCCCGCGCCCTGGCCCGCTGGAGCGTGAGCCGGGTGCTCGCCCTCGGCATCAGCGGCCGGCTGCCCATCGTCCTGCTGCTGCTCGCCGCGCCCTGGCTGCTCGGCCGCGGGGTGACGCCCGGCGCGCTGGTGGGCGCCCTCGCGTACCTCACCCAGTCGCTGCTGCCCGCGCTGCAGAGCCTGATGCACGGACTCGGTACGGCCGGCACCCGCCTGGGCGTCGTGCTGCGCCGCCTCACCGCCGAACCGGCCACCGGCGCGGCCGGCGCCGGGTCGCACCGTACGCCCCGTGACGGGTACGCCGTCGAACTCACCGGTGTGACCTTCGCGTACGGCCCGCACGCCGACCCGGTCCTGCGGGGCCTGGACCTGACCGTGCCGGCCGGCGGGCACCTGGCCGTCGTCGGCCCGAGCGGCATCGGCAAGTCCACCCTCGCCGCGCTGGTCGCGGGCATGCTGGAGCCCGGCAGCGGCGAGGTCCGCCGCCCCGCCACCGCGGACCGGGTGCTCGTACCGCAGGAGGCGTACGTCTTCTCCGGCACCGTGCGGGAGAACCTGGCCTACCTGTGTCCCGGCGGCCGGGTCCCGGACGCCGACCTCCTGGCGGCCGCCGCGGAGATCGGCGCGGGCGCGCTGCTCGCGCGCCTGGGCGGGCCGGACGCCACGCTCGCCCCCGCCGAACTGTCCGCGGGGGAGCGCCAGCTGCTCGCCCTGGTGCGCGCCTACCTCGCGCGGGCGCCGCTGATCGTCCTGGACGAGGCGACCTGTCACCTCGACCCGGAGGCCGAGGCCCGCGCCGAACGCGCCTTCGCGGCCCGGCCCGGCGGCACGCTGATCGTCGTCGCGCACCGCATCAGCTCGGCGCTGCGGGCCGACCGGGTGCTGGTGATGGACGGTACACACGTCCGTACGGGGCGGCACGGCGAACTGCTGCGGCGGTCCGCGCTCTACCGCGAGCTGACCGGCGGGTGGGCCCACGCGGAGCCCCCGGCCGCCGCGCCGCTACAGCCAGCCCTCGCCGCGCGAGATGCGGATGGCGTCGACGCGGTTGCGGGCACCCGTCTTGCGGGTGATGGCGGACATGTAGTTGCGCACGGTCCCGGTCGACAGATGCAGGACGCCGGCGATCTCGGAGACCGAGGAGCCCTCGGCGGCCAGTGACAGCACGCTCAGCTCGCGGCGGGTCAGCGGGATGTCGGCGGCCTGCAGGAAACCGAAGCCCAGCGATCCGTCGATGAACCGTTTCCCCGCCGCCACCTGCCGTATTCCGGTGGTCAGCTGCACCGGCGAGGCCTCCTTGTCGACGTACCCGAGGGCCTCCGCCTCGAATGCCCGGCGCAGCGGTCCGGGCCGGTGCGCCGAGCCCAGCACCAGCAGGGCCGGTGATTTCCCCGGGCCTTTCCCTTTCGCGAGTTTGGATAACTTGCGCAATATGCCTTGCCCGGTGGGCTCCGGGCTCTCCGCGTCCACCACACAGACGTCGGGGCGCACGGCGCGCACCCGGTCCGTCGCGTCCCGGGTGGTGGCGGCGGAGACGTCGATGTCGTTCTCCCGGTCGAGCACCTCTGCCAATGCCCACCGGAACAGACAGATGTCATGCACGAGTAGCACCCGGATCACTGCAGTCCCCCTCCAAGACCCCGCGTACCGGCACCGTTGCGAGTACCCGGAATTCATACCGGCAATGCCGCTGTCATGGACCCGAAGAATTGGCCAAGCGGGGGCGCGGGGGCGCGCGTTGGGGGTGTGCGCGCCCCGAATGCGCCAGGTTAGGGGTTACCCGTTCGTAGCCGTCGGGTCAGCCGCGCTGCCGGGGCGCGGTGAGGTCGATGAGCCGGCACACCGTCTCGATGTCGATCTTCACCTGGGCGATCGAGGCACGCCCGGAGAGCCAGGTGATCAGCGCCGAGTGCCAGGTGTGCTCGATGACCCGGACGGCGGACAGCTGCTCCGGCGTCGGTGCGCCGTCCAGTCCCATCGCGTCCAGGATGATCGCGGTGGTGAGCCGGGAGACGGTGTCCACCTCCGGGCTCACCGAGCGGTCGGCGAACGTCAGGGCGCGCACCATGGCGTCCGCCAGCTGCGGCTCGCGCTGCAGCGCCCGGAAGGCCCGCATCAGGGTCTGCGCCACCCGGGCGCCCGGCTCCCGCTCCGTCGGCGGGCGCTTGCGCAGCGTCTCGTGCATGTGCTGCAACTGGTCCTGCATGGTCGCCACGAGCAGGTGGATCTTGGAGGGGAAGTACCGGTAGAGGGTGCCGAGCGCGACGTCCGACGACTCGGCGACCTCGCGCATCTGCACGGCGTCGAACCCGCCGCGGCCGGCCAGCCGGGCGCTGGCGTGCAGGATGCGGCGGCGCCGGGCCTCCTGACGTGCGGTCAGGGGCGGACTGGGAGGGAGCGCCGCTCCGGTCGCTGTGGAGTCCGTAGTCATATGTCCCATTCCGTGACAGTCCGTCCGCGGTGCGGCGCGTACCGGTCCTGCGATCGGCACAGCATGGCAGGGGCGCAGGTGGTGGCGCGAATCACCTGGTGCGGCTCTTTCCGCCGGGTTTCCGGCCGGTAGATTCGAAGCTCCTTGAACTCATCAGTAGCCTGCCGGCCGCCGTGGCCCGCAGACGCCGCGGGCCGGTCGCCGGCCGGCCGCGGCCGAACCGTACTGAAACTTGTTCTAGATTAGCGCCAGCGGTTACGCTCCGGCGAAAGTCCAGCGAGAAGGGGGCCGAGAGTGTCCGCCGAGGCCGTCCAGGCAGCCGCGCAGCACCCCGCCGAGGCCCCCGCCGCCTCCGCCGGGCCGGACGGCGACCGCCCCCTGCGCATCGCCCTGCTGACCTACAAGGGCAACCCGTTCTGCGGCGGCCAGGGCGTCTACGTCCGCCACCTCTCGCGCGAACTGGCCCGCCTCGGCCACACCGTCGAAGTGATCGGCGCCCAGCCGTACCCGGTCCTCGACGACGCGGACACCGTACGGACGGCGTCCGGCGGCGGCGTCACCCTCACCGAGCTGCCCAGCCTCGACCTCTACCGCCAGCCCGACCCGTTCCGCACGCCGAAGCGCGGCGAGTACCGGGACTGGATCGACGCCGTCGAGGTCGGCACCATGTGGACCGGCGGCTTCCCCGAACCGCTCACCTTCTCCCTGCGCGCCCGCCGCCACCTCGCCGCCCGCCGCGGCGACTTCGACGTCGTGCACGACAACCAGACCCTCGGCTACGGCCTGCTCGGCGACCTCGGCGCGCCCCTGGTCACCACCATCCACCACCCCATCACCGTCGACCGGCAGCTCGACCTCGACGCCGCCGACGGCTGGAAGCGGCGCGCCTCGGTCCGCCGCTGGTACGGCTTCACCCGGATGCAGAAGCGCGTCGCCCGCCGCCTGCCGTCGGTGCTGACCGTCTCCGGCTCCTCCCGTCAGGAGATCGTGGACCACCTCGGCGTACGGGACGGCCGTATCCACGTCGTGCACATCGGCGCCGACACCGACCTCTTCTCGCCGGATCCGTCGGTCCCCGAGATCCCCGGCCGCATCGTCACCACCTCCAGCGCCGACGTCCCCCTCAAGGGCCTCGTCCACCTCGTCGAAGCCCTGGCCAAGGTCCGGGCCGGCAACCCCCGGGCCCACCTGGTGGTCGTCGGCAAGCGCGCCGACGACGGCCCGGTGGCCGCCGCCATCGCCCGGCACGGCCTCGGCGACGCCATCGAATTCGTCAAGGGCATCAGCGACACCGAACTCGTGGACCTGGTCCGCGGCGCTCAGATCGCCTGCGTCCCCTCCCTCTACGAAGGCTTCTCGCTGCCCGCCGCCGAAGCCATGGCCACCGGTACGCCGCTGCTGGCCACCACCGGCGGCGCCATCCCCGAGGTCTCCGGACCGGACGGCGAGACCTGTCTGTCCGTACCGCCCGGCGACGCGGACGCGCTGGCCGCCGGACTGACCCGGCTGCTGGACGACGACCGGCTGCGCCGCCGCCTCGGCACCGCCGGACGCGAACGCGTCCTCGCCCGCTTCACCTGGCGCCAGGCCGCCATCGGCACCGCCGAGCGCTACCGGGAGGCCATCGCCTTGCAGAACCCGCGCGGGCGCGCCGCACGCACCCGCCGCGCCACCGCGCCCGCCCCGGCCCCCGCAGGCCGCGCCTGATGCGGCCCGGACGGGCACCGACCACCACTGTCACCACCACCGTCACGACCACCGCCAGGACCCGCCGCCGGGCTTAGCCCGCCCCCGGCTTCCCCCCCAGGACGAAAGCAGAGAGCCCTTGCTGACCGTCGACTTTTCCCGATTCCCGCTGGCGCAGGGCGACCGCGTCCTGGACCTGGGCTGCGGCGCGGGCCGGCACGCCTTCGAGTGCTACCGGCGCGGCGCGCAGGTCGTGGCGCTCGACCAGAACGCCGAGGAGATCCGCGAGGTCGCCAAGTGGTTCGCCGCGATGAAGGAGGCCGGGGAGGCCCCCGCGGGCGCCACCGCCACCGCCATGGAGGGCGACGCGCTGGCCCTGCCGTTCCCCGACGAGAGCTTCGACGTCGTCATCATCTCCGAGGTCATGGAGCACATCCCCGACGACAAGGGGGTGCTCGCCGAGATGGTGCGGGTGCTGCGGCCCGGCGGGCGGATCGCGGTGACCGTGCCGCGCTACGGCCCGGAGAAGGTCTGCTGGGCGCTCAGCGACGAATACCACGAGGTCGAGGGCGGCCACATCCGCATCTACAAGGCCGACGAACTCCTCGGCAAGATGCGCGAGGCGGGCCTGAAGCCGTACGGCACCCACCATGCGCACGGGCTGCACAGCCCCTACTGGTGGCTCAAGTGCGCCTTCGGCGTCGACAACGACCAGGCGCTGCCGGTCAAGGCGTACCACAAGCTGCTGGTCTGGGACATCATGAAGAAGCCGCTGGCCACGCGGATGGCCGAGCAGCTGCTCAACCCGGTCATCGGCAAGAGCTTCGTCGCCTACGCCACCAAGCCGCACCTGCCCGCACCGGCCGCCGGGGACGCCGCCGCGGACGCCACCACCGCGGACACTGCCGCCGCCGGGGCCGCCAAGTGACCACACCAGGACGTACCGAACGCCTGGTCCTGCCCGGAGTGCTGACCGCCGAACAGGCGGCCCGCACGGTCGCCGGCATCCTGGCGGCCCAGCGCGCGGACGGTGCCATTCCCTGGTTCCGCGGCCACCACCTCGACCCGTGGGACCACACCGAGGCCGCCATGGCCCTGGACGCGGCCGGTGAGCACGAGCGCGCCGAGGCCGCGTACGCCTGGCTGGCCCGGCACCAGAACCCGGACGGCTCCTGGTACGCGGCCTACGCCGACGGGGACGCCGCCGCCCCCACCGACCGCGGCCGCGAGACCAACTTCTGCGCGTACCTCGCCGTCGGCGTCTGGCACCACTACCTGTCCACCGGCGACGACACCTTCGTCGACCGCATGTGGCCCGCCGTGTACGCGGCCATGGAGTTCGTCCTGGAACTCCAGCAGCCCGGCGGCGAGATCGGCTGGAAGCGTGAGGACGACGGCACACCCGTCACCGACGCCCTGCTGACCGGCTCCTCCTCGGTCTACCAGGCCCTGCGCTGCGCCCTCGCCCTCGCCGACCAGCGCGAGGAGCCCCAGCCCGACTGGGAACTGGCCCTCGGGCGGCTCGGCCACGCCATCCGGCACCACCCCGAACGCTTCCTCGACAAGGCGCGCTACTCCATGGACTGGTACTACCCGGTCCTCGGCGGCGCCCTGCGCGGCACCGCCGCCAAGGACCGCATCGAGTCCGCCTGGGAGGACTTCGTCGTCCCCGGCCTCGGCGTACGCTGCGTCCTGCCCAACCCGTGGGTCACCGGCGGCGAGAGCGCCGAACTGGCCCTGGCGCTCTGGGCGATGGGCGAGTCCGACCGCGCCGTGCAGATCCTCAAATGGGTCCAGCACCTGCGTGCCGACAACGGCATGTACTGGACCGGTTACGTCTTCGACGACGACGCGGTCTGGCCCGAGGAGCAGACTTCCTGGACGGCCGGGTCGATGCTGCTGGCCGTGGCCGCGCTGGGGGGAGACGAGGCCACCACCGCCGTCTTCGGGGGCGAGCGCCTGCCGACCGGACTCGACCCGGACTGCTGCCGCTGACGCGTACGGAGGGGCGCCCCGGGCCCGCCCCTCCTCACCGCTCGACCCGCTCGATCCGCCGGATGCGGGCGGCCAGCGCGTGCCCGACGAACAGGTACACGATCGCGGGCAGCCCGTAGTTCAGCAGCGTCCGCAGCCAGTCGGCGTCGAAGGTGAAGAGGTTGTAGGACCAGCCCGCCAGCCACCGCGCCGCGCCCTGGACGAAGTGCACCAGGTCGTTGGCGCGGTTCGCGTCGAGCAGGTACATCGCGATCCACAGGCCGAGGATGACGGCCGTGACGTCCGCGACGACGGTGACGGCCGTGGCCGCGTGACTGCTTGCGTACCGGTGTCTCCTGGACATGACGCACGGGTAGCCGCCCCCTCCCGCCCTAAACAACTCCCCGCCCACCACCCTCCGTTCCAAATAAACGGAGGCACCCACCGCTAATACCCGCTACTGTGCGACCCATGACGACCATGAACGGAACACTCGACCACGACCGTTACTGTGCCGAAGTCCTCGTGGAGGCCGACCGGTTCCGGCAGACCGTACGGGGCGCCGACCTGACGGCGACCGTGCCGACCTGCCCGGACTGGACCCTGGAAGACCTCGTCCGGCATGTCGGCGGCGCCTACCGCTGGGCCGCCATGACCGTACGGACCCGGGCCACCGAGATGGTGTCCTACGAGTCGGTCCCCGACGCCAAGGGCCCGTCCGCCGACGACCCGGCGGCCCTGGATGCCTGGCTCGACGAAGGCGCGCAGCTGGCCGCCGGGGCGATGCGCGAGGCGGGCCCCGACGCACCGGTCTGGGCCTGGGCCCCGGGGCAGCCGTCCGGCTTCTGGCCCCGGCGGATGACCCACGAGACGATCATTCACCGGGCGGACGCGGCCGCCACCACGGGCGCCGCCTTCCCCCTGGACCCGGAGGTCGCCGCCGACACCATAGAGGAGTGGTCGCAGCTGATGTGCCTGCTCCCCACCCTCCGGCCCGACCACCCGCTCAACACCCTCCTCGGCAGCGACCGCACCCTCCGTCTGCACGCGACCGACACCCCGCCCGGCGCCCCCGCCGACTGGCTCCTCGACTTCACCGGCACCACCCCCGCCTACCGTCACTCCACCGAACCGGCCACCACCACCCTCCAGGGCCCCGCCGCCGACCTCCTCCGCGTCTACTACCGCCGCCTCCCGGTCGGCACACCGGGCATCGAGGTCACCGGGGACCGGGCGTTCCTGGAGGAGTGGCTGGGGATGGCGGTGTTCGGCTGAGGTGACGGGCACTGTGGCCGGTGATCCGCCGGATCGCCGGCCGCCGCGAGGTGCGCCCTATCCGTTCAGCTCCGCCAGTACCCGCAAGGTCTGCACGTCAGGGGCCGTGACGAGGAGGTCGGTCACCGGCCCCTCGCGCCAGGCCGTGAGGCGGTCGGCGAGGCGGGGGCGGGGGCCGACGAGGGAGATGTCGTCGGCGAAGGTGTCGGGGACGGCTTGGACGGCCTCGTCGCGGCGGCCCTGGAGGAACAGGTCCTGGATGCGGTGGGCCGCTTCCTCGTGGCCCATGCGGGACATCAGGTCCGCGTGGAAGTTGCGGGAGGCGTGGCCCATGCCGCCGATGTAGAAGGCGAGCATGGCCTTGACGGGGAGCAGGCCCTCGGCCACGTCGTCGCAGAGCCGGGCGCGGGCCATCGGGGCGACGAGGAAGCCCTCGGGGGCGCCGGTGAGGGACGCCTCGTAGGCGTCGGTGCGGTACGGGGACCAGTACAGCGGGAGCCAGCCGTCGGCGATGCGCGTGGTCTGGGCGATGTTTTTGGGGCCCTCGGCGCCGAGGAGGACGGGGAGGCCGGGGCGGCGGGGGTGGGTGATGGGCTTGAGGGGTTTGCCGAGGCCGGTGCTGTCGGGGCCGCGGTAGGGGAGCGGGTGGAAGCGGCCGTCGGAGGTGACCGGGGCTTCCCGGCGCAGCACCTGGCGCACGATGTCCACGTACTCCCGGGTGGCGGTGAGCGGACTGGCCGGGAACGGGCGGCCGTACCAGCCCTCCACCACCTGCGGTCCCGAGAGGCCGAGCCCGAGCATCATCCGGCCGCCGGACAGGTGGTCCAGAGTCAGGGCCTGCATCGCGGTGGCGGTGGGGGTGCGGGCGGCCATCTGGGCGATGGCGGTGCCCAGCCTGATCCGGGTGGTGCGGGCGGCGATCCAGGTGAGAGGGGTGAAGGCGTCGGAGCCCCAGGCTTCCGCGGTCCACACGGAGTCGTAGCCCAGCCGTTCGGCCTCCTGGGCGAGTTCGACGTGCCGGGGGTCGGGGCCGCGGCCCCAGTAGCCGAGTGCCAGGCCGAGTCGCATGGTGAGCCCCAAAGAGGTGACGGTCCGTCAGGTGCCGTGGGTGGTCGGTGCACTGTACGGAGGGTGGGGGGTGAAAGGAAGGGCGGGTACGGCGACGGCCCCTCACCCGGAACGGGAGAGAGGCCGTGCGGTGGGGCGGCGGGCGGTGTCAGCCGCGCTGGATGCCGGTCGTGTCCTGGAGGACGCCGCGGCGCCCGTCCTGCGTCTGCGCGACGAGGGCCTGGCCCCGCTGGTCCACGGCCAGGTACCAGGTACCGGGCGCCAGTTCGGCGATCGGCGTGGGCGCGCCGTCCTCGCCGTACAGCGGACGCGCCACCGGCACCGCGAACCAGAACGGCGCGAAGTCCGCGGCGGGCGCGGGC
This sequence comes from Streptomyces paromomycinus, assembly GCF_003865155.1. NCBI lineage: Bacteria > Bacillati > Actinomycetota > Actinomycetes > Kitasatosporales > Streptomycetaceae > Streptomyces > Streptomyces paromomycinus. The sequence goes on from NZ_BHZD01000001.1 coordinate 6,939,051, forward strand.
TGCTGCGCGGCGGCCGGGGAGGGCTGCTGCCCGCCGTACGACTGCGGGCCGGACTGGGCCTGCCCCGGCTGCGGCTGGCCCTGGCCGGGCTGCTGGGCGCCCGGGTAGCCGTACCCGCCGTGGCCCGGCTGCTGCTGGTGGGCGCCGGGGTAGCCGTACCCCTGGCCCTGGGCCGCGCCGTACGGGGACGGGGTCTGCGGCCGCGGGGCCGGCACGAGCCCGGCCTTCAGGGCCGGTACCAGCGGCGTGGCCACGGCCGCGGCGGCCAGCACGAGCGCGGCGATCAGGCCGAGGATCAGGCCGGCGCCTGCGCCGCCGCTGTTGACCGTCGTCCAGAAGGCGAACCAGGCGACGAACACGGTCCACGCGACGCCGAACTGCCCGAGGTCGAGGCCGGCCACCTTCAGCGGCTGCGGCAGGGCGCGGGCCACGACGATCAGGGCGGCCGCGATCACGCCGGCCAGGAACATGCCCATCAGCAGGGACAGTGAGTCCCAGGCGTTCGCGGACGTGATCTTCGGGCAGAAGCTGCCGGTGCAGTCGGATCCGTCGTACGAGCTGATGTCGAGAAACGAGGCGATGAACAGCAACACCGCTGCTCCGATCACCACGCCGTCGCCTCTAGTGAGGGAGCGGATGTTCACGTAAGGGTCCTTTGTCGGTTCCGGTGTTCTGGTCTTCGCTGTCGCTGCCGTAAGCGCTGGTGGGCGCGTGGCGAGGCACGGGGTGGCCCCCCATCGTAAGGGGGAACCTACCGCCGGATCCTGTGGGCCGTCTTGTCGGTATCGGTCAGGTATCGAGTCGGTATCGGCGCCGGCCGCTACCGGGTCAGGAAGCCCGTAATGCCCTCGGCGATCCCGCGGGCCGCCTTTTCCCGCCATTGCGGATCGGTCAATTGCGCGGCGTCCTTCGGATCGCGCATATTGCCGCACTCCAGGAACACCTTGGGAATGCTGGAGAGGTTGAGGCCGCCGAGGTCGGACCGGACGACCAACCCGGTCCCGCCGCCCAGGTAATTGGCGGGGGCGCTCCCGGTGGCCGCCACGAAGCGGCCCGCCAGACGTTCGCCGAGCTGCCGGGACGGGCCGACGATGGCGGAGGTGTCCGCCGCGCCCGCGATGACCCGCGCGGGCAGGATCACGTGGAAGCCGCGGTTGCCGTCGCCCGCCCCGTCGGCGTGCACGGACACCGCGGCGTCGGCCTTCGCCGCGTTCCCGGCGCGGGCCCGCTCGTCGACGCACGGGCCGTACGGGCGGTCGCCGTCCTGGGTGAAGACGACCTTCGCGCCCTCGGCCTGGAGGAGGGTACGGGCGCGCCGCGCCACGTCGAGGGTGAAGGACGCCTCGGCGTAGCCGTCGTTGGTGGAGGTGCCGGTGGTGTCGCACTCCTTGCGGGCGTTGCCGACGTCCACCTGGCGGGCGATCTCGCGGGTGTGGTCGCGGTTGTGGGGGTTGTGGCCGGGGTCGAGGAGGACGGTCTTGCCCTGGAGCCGGGTTCCGGTGCGGCCGCCGGGCCCGGCCTGGTCTCCCTTGCCGTCCCGGTCTCCGCCCTGCCCGGCGCCGCCGCCGTCCGCCCGGTCCGCTCCGCCGGCGCCGGGAGTGCCGTCCTTGCCGGGGGCGCCGTCCGTGCCGGGCCGGCCGCCGGGGGAGGCCGGGCTCGCGGCGGGCAGGGCCTTGGGCGGCTTGTCACCGCCGTGCCCGCTCGCGGACCGCCAGATCAGCCAGCCCGCCGCGCAGGCGGCCAGCAGTGCGGCCAGGACGACGACGAGGGTGCCGCCGAAACGGCGGCGCGGGGGGAATGTACTGCCGTTCGTCACATCGCGATCGTAGTGGTGGGGTCAGTGCCCTTCACCGGTACGACGCAGGACGTGCAGCGATCCGTGTGCCGACATTTCGGTGAAGGCGCCGGATTCCAGGGCGCGCCGGTAGACGCGGTACGGGGCCTGGCCGCCGTCCGCCGGGTCGGCGAAGACGTCGTGGATGACGAGCAGCCCGCCGGGCGCGACGTGCGGCGCCCAGCCCTCGTAGTCGGCGGTGGCGTGCTCGTCGGTGTGGCCGCCGTCGACGAAGACCAGGCCGACGGGGGTGTTCCAGAGCGCGGCGACCTGCGGGGAGCGGCCCACCAGGGCGACGACGTGGTCCTCCAGCCCGGCCGCGTACAGCGTGCGGCGGAAGGTGGGCAGGGTGTCCATCAGGCCCACTTCGGGGTCGACCACGGCCGGGTCGTGGTACTCCCAGCCGGGCTGCTGCTCCTCGCTGCCGCGGTGGTGGTCGACGGTGACGACTGTCACGCCCGCCGCGCGCGCGGCGTCGGCGAGCAGAAGCGTGGAGCGCCCGCAATAGGTGCCGACCTCGACGAGTGGCAGCCCCAGTGCCGCGGCCTCACCGGCGGCCGCGTAAAGGGCCAGCCCTTCGTCGACCGGCATGAACCCTTTTGCCGCCTCGAATGCGGCGAGTATCTCCGGCTTGGGGGTGTTCGCGGCGGCCATGGGGATTCCTCCTCGGTCGTACGGTCACCGGAGTGCGGCGGTGACTCATAACGACGGATCGTACGTGCCGGTAATGCGGGGGACGGACGGGTGGAGGGGCGGGTGGGTGTTCGGAGGTGTGCCGGGTATGGCGGGGTGGCGGGGAATGGGGTGGTGAATTCCGGGGGCGGGGGAATGCGGAGGGGGAAGGCGGTGGGGAATCCGGCGGTGCGGGAGTTCGAGGCCGGGTGCCGCGCGGGCGGGGGCGTACGGACGGCCGTGCCGTACGGCCGGTGGTGCGGCCCGGGGCGGGGCCGCCCGGCCCGCCTCGGACGGGCCCTTCCGATGCCCGATCTGACCTACCGTCAGTTTGAAACGTGTTCTAGTCTGCCCGGCATGGGCATCGGAATCACACCGGAGCAAGGGGAGCTGGCCGAGGCGGTACGGGGCTGGGCGGCCCGGGCCGTGCCTCCGGAGGAGGTGCGCAAGCTGCTCGACGCCGGGCCCGGCCGGCGCGGGCGCCCCGCGTACTGGGACGGGCTCGCCGAGATGGGCCTGCTCGGGCCGCACCTGCCGGAGGCGTGCGGCGGTGGCGGCGGCGAACTGCTCGACCTCGCCGTCGTGTTGGAGGAGACCGGCCGTGCCGCGCTGCCCGGCCCGTACCTGCCCAGCGTGCTCGCCTCCGAACTGCTGCTGCGCGGCGGCGCCCCCGACCTGGCGCGCGCCCTGGCCACCGGCGATCGCATCGGTGCCGTCGCGCTCGGCGCGGGCACGCTCCGCATAGCCGGGACGGCGGACGGCCATGTGCTGGACGGCGCCGCGCCGCCCGTCCTCGGCGGCGGTGACGCCGACTTGATCGTCCTGGCGGCGGAGCTGGTGGAACCGGCGGAAGCGGCGGGTCCGGGGGGCCCGGCGGAAGCGGCGGGTCCGGCGGGTCCGGCGGAAGCGGCGGGTCCGGGTGGCCCGGCAGAAGCGGCGGAAGCGATGGAACCGGCGGGCCGGTCGGAAGCACCGGCATCGCCCGCCGACCCGCCCCCGCCCCGCACCCTCTGGCTCGCCGTCGACGCCGACACGCTCACCGTACGGGTGCCGTCCGCCGCCGACCCGACCCGCCCGGCCGCGCGCGTGACGGCCGAGAACGTCACGGTCCCGGCCGCGCGGGTGCTGGACCTCGACTCCGCCCTCGTACGGGACCTGGCCGCGACGCTGTTCGCGGCCGAGGCGTGCGGCACGGCGGACCGGGCCCTGCACACCGCCGCCGAGCACGCCCGCGTGCGGGAACAGTTCGGGCGGCCGATCGGCCAGTTCCAGGCGGTGAAGCACCTCTGCGCGGACATGCTCGTACGCGTCGAGCAGGCCCGCGCCCTGGCGTGGGACGCGGCGCGCGCGGCGGACGAGGCCCCGCCGGTCCGCGGCATGGTCGCCGCACTGGCCGCCGCCACCGCCCTGGACGCCGCCTTCACCTGTGCCAAGGACTGCATCCAGATCCTCGGCGGCATCGGCTTCACCTGGGAGCACGACGCGCACCTGTATCTGCGGCGGGCGACCGTGGCCCGCCAACTGCTGGGCGGCGGCGCGGAACACCGGCTGCGGGCGGCCGGGTACGGCGCCGGGGGTGCCCGGCGCGAGCTGCGGACGGACCTGCCGGCGGAGCGGTCGCGGGAGGCGGCCCGGTACCGCGAGGAGGCCCGTGCGGTGATCGCGAAGGTACGCGGCCTCGACCCCGGAGCCGTACGGCGCGAGCTGGCGCCCACCGGGTACGCGGCGCCGCACCTGCCCGCCCCGTACGGCCTGGACGCCGGCCCCGTGCAGCAACTGGCCGTCCAGCGGGAACTGCGGGACGCGGGGGTCCGGCTCAGCGACCTGGGGATCGCCACCTGGGTGGTGCCCTCCCTGATCACCTACGGCACCCCGGAGCAGCAGGAACGCCATCTGCTGCCGACGCTCCGCGGCGACCGGCTGTGGTGCCAGCTCTTCTCCGAGCCGGAGGCCGGGTCCGACCTGGCGGCGCTGCGCACCCGGGCCGAGCGGGTGGACGGCGGCTGGCGGGTCAACGGCCAGAAGGTGTGGACCTCGGCGGCCCAGTGGGCGGGGTACGGCATCCTGCTCGCCCGGACGGCCCCGGAGGCGCCGAAGCACCAGGGCCTGACCTTCTTCCTGGTCGACATGTCGGCACCCGGCATCGAGGTACGGCCCCTGCGGGAGATCACCGGCGACGCGCTCTTCAGCGAGGTGTACTTCGACGACGTCCTGCTGCCCGCCGACGCGGTGGTGGGCGAGGTGGACGACGGCTGGAAGGTGGCCCGGCACACCCTCGGCAACGAGCGCGTCCACATGGCCGACCAGGTGACCTTCAGCACCGGTCTGGAGGCGCTGATCGAGCGGACCGCCGGGCTGGACGGCGCGGTCCGCGAGCGGGTGGGCGCGCTGGCCGCCGAGGCGCACGCGCTGGCCTGCATCGGACTGCGCACCACCCTCCAGCAGGTGGCGGGCCGGGAGCCGGGCGCCGGGGCCAGCATCCGCAAGCTGGTGCAGACCGCGCACCAGCAGAAGGTCGCCGAGCTGGCGCTCGAACTCCTCGGCCCGGAGGGCGCGACGGGCGAGGGCGAAGCGGAACGCGCCCTGCACGGCTTCCTGATGTCGCGCTGCCTGACGATCGCGGGCGGTACGACGCAGGTGCAGCTGAACGTCGTCGCGGAGCGGCTGCTCGGCCTGCCCAGGGACCCGGAGCCGCGCCCGCTGATCTGACCCCGGGCGCCCGGGCACCAGGGCCCCGGGCGCCCCCGAGGAGGAGGACGCACATGGCCGGCAAGGCGTACATCATCGGCGTGGGCATGACGAAGTTCGAGAAGCCGGAAACCCGCGACCGGCAGTACTGGGACATGGCCGGGGAAGCGGGCGGCAAGGCTCTCGCCGACGCGGGCATCCCGTACAGCGCCGTGGAACAGGCAGCGGTGGGCTACTGCTACCAGGCCTCCACGGCCGGCCAGCGCGCCGTCTACGAACTGGGCCTGACCGGCATCCCCGTCTACAACGTCAACAACAACTGCGCGACCGGCGCCACCGCCCTGATGATGGCCCGGCAGTTCGTCGCCTCCGGCCTCAACGACTGCGTACTGGCCCTCGGCTTCGAGAAGATGAAACGCGGCGCGCTCGGCGGCGGCGCGGACAGCGGCGACTTCGCGACCTCTCCCGTGGCCCGCCACTACGGCGTGATGGCCGCCGCGCACGGCTTCGAGACGACCCCGCCCACCGCCCAGATCTTCGGCAACGCCGCACGCGAGCACATGGACCGGTACGGCACCACCGAACGGCAGCTCGCCGCCGTCGGCGCCAAGAACCACCGGCACTCGGCGGACAACCCGAACGCCCAGTTCCAGGACGTGTACACGGTCGAGGAGATCCTCGCCGCCCGGACCGTCCACCGGCCGCTGACCAAGCTCCAGTGCTCACCGACCTCGGACGGCTCGGCCGCCGCCGTGGTCGCCTCCGAACGGTTCGTCCGCGAACACGGCCTGGCCGGCCGGGCGGTGGAGATCGCCGGACAGGCCATGACGACGGACACGCAGGACAGCTTCGCCTCCGGCTCCTGCGTCGACGTGGTCGGCCGCCCGATGTCCCGGGCGGCGGCCCGGCAGGCGTACGAGGCGAGCGGCCTCGGCATCGAGGACGTGGACGTGATCGAGCTGCACGACTGCTTCTCGGTCAACGAACTGCTGACGTACGAGGCGCTCGGCATGTGCGCGGACGGCGGGTCCGGCAAGCTGGCCGAGGACGGCGCCACGACCCACGGCGGCCGCTGGGTGGTCAACCCGTCCGGCGGCCTCATCTCCAAGGGTCACCCGCTCGGCGCAACCGGCCTGGCCCAGACCGCCGAGCTGGTGTGGCAGCTACGCGGAACGGCGGGCGCCCGCCAGGTACCCGGAGCACGGGTCGGGCTCGCGCACAACATCGGGCTGGGGGGTGCGGCGGTGGTGACGGTGTTGCGGAAGGGGTGAGGGAGGGGCCGAAGGCCCCGCCCCGCCCCGGCCCGGCTCCCGCCTCTGGCTCCCGCTCAGGCCCGGCCCCGCCCCGCCCCGGTCATCCGTCAGCGTCGGCGCGTGCGGAATCGACCGCTGTCCGTTCGGTCAGTTCGCTGATGCGCCCCGCGCTGTCCACCAGCACGTCGAGCCCTCCGGGGAGGAGGACCTCGCCTTCCCACCGGCGCCAGCGGACGCGCCAGCCGAGGCCGGCTTCCGGGCCGCTGCGCGAGACCTGGACCTTCGCGTTCTTCAGCCACCCGGGCGCGTACCGGCCGCCGTACGCCTCGGCGATCCGTACGGCGTCCGGCCCGGTCGCGGGCCGCCGCGTGGTGCCGGGCACCGCGAACGCCGCACCGGGCGCCACGTCCGCCGGGGGCATCGAGGCGGTGAACTCGGCCTGGTCCGGCCAGCTCAGCTCGGCGGAGCCGACGCCGAAGAAGGCGGTGACGGTGCCGGTACCGTCCTCGCCGAGCGTGACGCTGTGGTCGTCGGCGCGGTACGCGCCACCGAAGGCGGCCCGGAGCCGGCCGTCGATCGCGGCCTGCTGCTCCGCCGTGGCCGGCACGGCGTTCACCGTGCGGCTGACGACGGTGAACTCGGTGGTGGAGAACAGCAGGGCCGCCATGACGGCGGCCGCCGCTCCGCCGCCGAGCAAAGCTTTCCTGGTCACGCCCGGGGACAAGGGGGTACCGCGGCCGAACTTCGCGAGTACGGTGCCGACCGCCGTCCCGAGCAGCGCGCCCAGACCGTTGCTCACCAGGTCGCTCGTGTCGCACGCCCGCCCTATCGGGGCCAGCGCCTGGACCGTCTCGATCGCGGCCGGGAGCAGCAGGCCGAGACCGGCGGTCAGGACCGGGCGCCCGGTGGCCAGGACACCGAGCAGGCCGAACGGCACCAGCATCCCGAAGTTGAGCAGCCCCTGGGTCTGCCGGAAGGGCTCGAAGACATCGAGGTTCACGGTGCACGACGCCGCCTCGCCCCCGTCGCCGGTGCTCCACAGTGTCAGGGCGAGCGTGGCGGTCGTACAGGCGCCCCACAGCCCCCAGGCCACCGGAGGGCCCTGTCTCCTGCGGGCGGCGGCGAAGGTCACCACGCCCGCGGCGCAGGAGAGGACGACGGCGAGGGCGACGAACTGTTCGTGCCCGCGGAAGACGGCGGTCAGCATGCGGTCGGGGCGGCCGGGCCGGTCGTGGCGCGGGTGGCCGGGACGGCCACGCTGGGTAAGGCAATGAGTAATGCTGCACGGCTGCGTAAGCGCATGGTGTCTCCCCTGGCAGGGGGCGCGCGTGGTCGACCGCGCGCTCCCGGTGATCAATTGCGGTAACCCTAGAGGCCGCCGACGCGCGCGCACCGCACCGTCCGGCCCGGCGCCCCCGGTCCGGCCCTGCGCCCTTCGGTCCACCCCCGGCGATCTTCGGCCTAAGCCCCCGGACCGGCCACTTCCGGTCCGATAATCCGATGCCACCGACGCGTGTCAGGTGCAACTATGGAGACCATGCCCCCGACAGCAACCCCCGCCACGCTGCCCGAAAACGCCCGCCGCACCCCGCCCGTCTGGCTGGTGACGCTGCTGGTCTGCGCCGGTCAGTTCCTCGTCGTCCTCGACGTCTCGGTCGTCAATGTCGCGCTGCCGAGCATGCGCGCCGGCCTCGGGCTCAGCGAGCTGGGGCTGCAATGGGTGGTCAACGCCTACGTGATCACCTTCGCCGGGTTCATGCTGCTCGGCGGCCGGGTGGCCGACCTCTTCGGGCGCAAGCGGATATTCGTCGTGGGGCTCACCCTCTTCACCGTCGCCAGCCTGGCGGGCGGCCTGGCGCAGGAGCCGTGGCAGCTGATCGCGGCCCGCGCGGTCCAGGGCGTCGGCGCGGCGGTGCTCTCCCCGGCCACGCTCACCATCCTCACCACCGCGTTCCCCGCGGGCCCGGCCCGGACCCGGGCCATCGCCACCTGGACCGCGGTCGGCGCGGGCGGCGGCGCCGTCGGCGGCCTGGTCGGCGGCGTGCTGACGGAGTACCTCACCTGGCGCTGGGTGCTGCTGATCAACGTGCCGGTCGGCGCGCTCGTGCTGGCCGGGGCGCTGCTCTGGCTCACCGAGAGCCGGCGCGGCGAGGGGCGGCGGCTCGACGTGCCGGGGGCCCTGCTGGTGACGGCGGGCCTCGCCCTGGCGGCGTACGGCATCGTGCAGACCGAGTCGGACGGCTGGACCTCCGCGAGCGCGCTGCTGCCGCTGGCCGCCGGCCTGCTGGTGCTCCTCGCCTTCGTGGCCGTCGAGGCCCGTACGAAGGCACCGCTGATGCCGCTCACGCTCTTCCGGCTGCGCTCGGTGTACGCGGCGAACGGCGCCATGGTGCTGGCCGGCGCCGCGATGTTCTCCATGTGGTACTTCCTCTCCCTCTACGTGCAGAACGTCCTCGGCTACACGCCCCTGGAAGCCGGCCTCTCCTTCATCCCGCACTCGCTGAGCATCGTGCTGGGCTCCAAGATCGCGCCGCGCCTGATGAACCGGGCGGGCGCCAAGACGCTGGCCGTCGCGGGCGCGCTGATCTCCGCCGCCGGCATGTTCTGGCAGGGGCAGATGGAGGCCGACGGCACCTACCTCGGCACGCTGCTCGGCCCCGGCGTCCTGATGGCCTTCGGCGCGGGCCTGACCGCCACCCCGATCGCCTCCATCGCCACCTCCGGCGCCGCGCTCTCCGACCAGGGCCTGGTCTCCGGTCTGATCAACACCTCGCGGCAGATGGGCGGCGCGCTCGGCCTGTCGATCCTGTCCACGGTCGCGGCCACCCGCATCGCGGCGGACCACGGCGGCCGGGCCGCGATGGCCGACGGGTACGGCCTCGCCTTCCAGGTCGGTACGGTCATCCTGCTGGCGAGCGTGCTCCTGATGGTTCTCGCCCTGCCCCGCCGACCCGAGGACGCCCACCATGACTGACCCCGCGCCCGTGACCCCCGCGCCCGTGACCCCCGCCCCCGCGACCCCCGTCCCGGCGTTCCCCGCCACCGGCCGCCGCGTCCTGGTCAGCGGCGCCTCGCGCGGCCTCGGCCGGGCCCTCGCCCGCACCTTCGCCGAGAACGGTGACCGGGTCGCGGTGCACTACGGATCGCGGCGCGCGGACGCCGAGGAGACCCTCGCCGCGCTGCCCGGCAGCGGTCACGTCCTGCTCGGCGCCGACCTGACCGACCCGTCCGGCGCCGCCGCGCTGACCGGGGCGGCCGTCGAGGCGCTCGGCGGCCTCGACGTCCTGGTGAACAACGCCGCCGTCAACACCGCGCACCCGCCCGCGACCACCCCGTACGACGAGTGGGCCGCCGCCTGGCAGCAGCACGTCACCGTCAACCTGCTCGGCACGGCCCACCTCAGCCACGGCGCTGCCCAGGCGATGATCGCGCAGGGCACCGGCGGCCGGATCGTCAACATCGGCTCCCGAGGAGCCTTCCGCGGCGAACCCGACCACCCCGCCTACGGTGCCACCAAGGCCGCCGTGCACTCCCTCGGCCAGTCGCTCGCCGTCGCCCTCGCCCCGTACGGCATCGCGGTGGCCTCCGTGGCCCCGGGCTTCATCGACACGGAGCGGGTCTCCCACCGCCTGACCGGCGCCGAGGGCGCGGCGATCCGCACCCAGAGCCCGTTCGGCCGGGTCGCCGTCCCGGAGGAGGTCGCGGCCGCCGTACGGTGGCTGGCGTCCCCGGAGGCGCAGTGGAGCTCGGGCGCGGTGCTGGACCTCAACGGGGCGTCGTACCTGCGGACGTGACCGGCCGCCCGGACCCCGGCCGCCGGAAGCCTTCCCTCCGCCCGGGCGCGGTGGCACCGTCCGCGGCATGGCGAACATCCCCGCGGATCTTTCGTACACCAAGGACCACGAGTGGGTCCGGGTCAGAGGCGATCAGGTCACCGTCGGCATCACCGACCACGCGCAGCGGCAGCTGGGCGACATCGTGTACGCCGAACTGCCCAAGCAGGGCGAACGGTTCGAGGCGGGCGACGCGTTCGGGTCGCTGGAGTCGGTCAAGGCCGTCACCGAGGTCTACGTACCGCTGACCGGTACGGTCCTCGTGGTCAACGAGACCGTCAACGACGCCCCCGAGCAGATCAACGACGAGCCGTACGGCGCGGGCTGGCTGATCGTCCTCCGACTGTCCCGGCCCGCCGAACTCGACGGCCTGATGGACGCGAAGGGGTACGAGAGCTACCTCCAGGAGGGCACACAGAGCTGACGGACCGGCCCGGCACTACAGCCAGCCGTTCTGGCGGGCGGTACGCGCCGCCTCCATACGGTTGCGCGTGCCGGTCTTGCCGATGGCACCGGAGAGGTAGTTGCGCACCGTCGCCTGCGACAGGTGCAGCTTCCCCGCGATGTCGGCGACGGTCGCCCCGTCCACGGACGCGGTCAGCACGTCGCGCTCACGCTGGGTCAGCGGATTGGGCCCCGCGCTGAGCGCGGCGGCGGCCAGCCCCGGATCGATGACCCGCTCCCCGGCCAGCACCCGCCGGATCGCCGCCGCCAGCTCCTCCACCGGCCCGTCCTTGACGAGGAAACCGGAGGCGCCCGCCTCCATCGCCCGCCGCAGGTATCCGGGCCTGCCGAACGTCGTCACGATCAGCACCTTGCAGGACGGCAGCGCCTCCCGCAGCTCCGCCGCGGCGTCCAGCCCGCTGCGGCCCGGCAGCTCGATGTCCAGCAACGCGATGTCCGGCCGCGCCTCCAGCGCCGTCCGTACGATCTCGTCCCCGGCCGACACCTGGGCGACGACCTCCATGTCGTCCTCCAGGTTGAGCAGCAGCGCGAGCGCGCCGCGCATCATGCCCTGGTCCTCGGCGAGGAGCACCTTCACACATGGTTCGGCCTGCTCGCCGCCCGGATCAGTCATGGGGCAAGCCTAGCCAGCGCGGGGGCGGGGCCTGGGCAGGGTGCGGTCAGGCGGCCGCACGGTCACCAGGGAACGCGGCAGTTCCAGTCGTCGTAGTTGATCCCCTGGCCGTCTTCCCATTGCACATGGACATGGACCACGGTCGTCCTGCCCTGCGGCACGACCAGCGGCAGCCAGGCCTTGTCCTCGGAGTCGATGGTCATGCCGAACTCCAGGTCACTGATCGCTTCGGCCGTGAATCCCGGGGACGGGCCCTCCACCGGGTTGAGCCACGCACCGACGGAGTGCGCGTCGGACCGCCCCCGGTTGTAGAGGACCAGGTGCCATTGGCCCTCCTCGTCCTGCTCGAATCTCGGGGCGAGCCTGGCCTGCTGCCGTTCCGACGTGTCCTGGCTCCAGCGACCGTGTTCGATCATCGCGGACTGCTCGGCGGCCCAGGCGCTGCGCGAACCGGCCCGGGCCGAGTCCTCGGACGCCCGGGCGCTGCGCAGGGCGAACCACGCGGCGGCGGAAGAAGTCAGCAGGCTCAGCAGGGAGAGCCCGATCGCCAGGCTGGACTGGGAATCGCCGGCTGCCAGGAACATCGCTCCTCCCCGCGGACGGGCCGGCCGGCTGCCCGACGGACCGGCAGCCGGTGGAAGAGGTCCTGTGCCCACCGATTATGGGGCGTGCCCGGGGCCGGGGGTAAGGGGGAGCGGCCCGTCCGTGGACGTGGCCGGGGCCCGTGCGGAGAAGCGGCCGGGCCCCGTACGGAACGGGTCCCGGCCGGCGGTCCGGCGTGGACCAGGGAACCAGGCCGCGTCAGACGGACGTCACGGCGGCCTCGCGTGCCACCGAGAGGACGATCTCCCGCAGCCGCTCGACGTACAGCCGCAGGCTGCCGTATGCGGCGTCGGTGTCCGGGTAGCGGCCGGCGAACTGCAGGCCCTCGTGGAGTCTGGTGATCCACGCGCACACCTGGTCGCCGTACGAGACCCGGATCAGCCCGTACGCCTTGAGGTCCTGCCACTGTGCGGAGCCGGGGACGCCGCGCGCGTCGACGAACGAGACGATCGAGTACAGGTCCGGGGACGTGGGCCGGAAGTCGGAGCCCAGCAGCCGGAGGACCCGGGCGAGGGGAATCCGGGACAGCGAGCGGTTCTCGCGCAACGCGGTACGGACCATCTGCATGGCGGTGACGAAGTCCGGCGCCTGCCCCACGGGCACCTCGATCGGCGCGCCGCCCACGTACCAGCCCACGGAGTCCGACCACTGGGACTTCGCCCGGGTGTGGAAGGGCACGACGGTGCGGTACACCGGGTGGCCGCCGACGTCGCGGACGATGAGGCCGGTGGCCGCGAGGACGCCGATGAAGCTCCCGCCGTACGGGCGGCAGTACGCCTCGAAGGCGGCCGCCGCCGCGTCGTCCACCAGCATCTCGTGCAGGAACTTCTGGGTGGGCAGCGGGCCGCCGGGGTCGAGGCCGAGGTCCAGGGGGAAGTTCGGCAGCTTCCCGTCGCACTGGGCGATGAACTTCCGCCAGCGGGCGACGATCTCGTGGGTGTCGTCGACCTGGTCGGCGGTGCTGCGTTCGGTCGCGCAGAAGTCGACGTAGCTGGCGACCGGCGCCGTGTCCACGGTGCGGCGGTCGAGGCCGGCCGCGTAGAGCTCGTGGATCTCGGCGGTGATCCGCTGGATGGAGTACGCGTCGACGTTGCTGTGGTCGAACGCCATGTAGACACTCGTACTGTCGTCCCGTACGACCGCGGTGAAGATGAAGTTCGGCCAGCTGAGCGCGTCCGCCGCGGTGTCGAAACGGTCCTGCAGATGCTGGGTCAGGGCCGCCGCGTCGGTGAACTCACCGACCTCCGTACGGTGCAGCACGACGTCGTCGGCGTCGAGCGTGAACCGCTGCATCTCGTCGCCCGCCCAGCGGAAACCGCTGCGCAGCGTCTCGTGGCGGAGGGTCCAGGTCCGCAGCGCCTCTTGCAGGACGTCGAGGTCGACTCTGCGCGGTATGTCGAAGGCGGTGCCGAGCCAGGTGGGGACGAACAGCCCGTCCTCGCGTACGGATCGTGCCGTGCGCACGTGGGACTCCTGGATGTACGCGGGCGGGCGTACGTCGTTCGGCAGGCTCATGGCGGCCTCGACCACCGCCGGGTGCAGCGTCCACTCCACGAGGCGTCCGGGCCGGACCTCGCACCGCTGGATGTCGGTCATGCGCACAGGGGTTCTCCGTTCGTAGTCGCGGGAACTCAGCTAGAGGTTGTCCCGGACGGGGCGGGAGTTATCCCATGAGAGCGAAGTTGCACCGTGGGGCGGAACTGTGCGGTAAGGAACACGCTAGCGCCTCATCGGCTCCTCGCCGCCCAACGGCAGCTCCGCCACCAGTCGGAATCCCCGGCGGCCGTCCGGCCCGGTGTCCAGCGTGCCGCCGGCGGCCGCGAGGCGTTCGGTGAGGCCCTTGAGGCCGGTGCCGCCGGTCACGGGAGGAGTGGCGGCCGGGGCGGGGCCGTGGCCGTCGTCGGTGACGGTGAGGCGGGCCCGGTCGCCGGCGGCGTCGGTGCGGACCTCGATCTCGCAGCGGGTCGCGCCGCTGTGCCGCACGGTGTTGGTGACACCTTCACGGACGACCCAGCCGAGCAGCGCGCTCGCCTGCGGGGGCAGCGGCGGCCCGGACTGGCGTACGACGGGTTCGATGCCGGCGCCCTCCAGGGCGGACCGGGCGCGGTCCAACTCGGTGCTCAGGCTGCCCTCGCGGTAGCCGGTGACCGCTTCGCGGATCTCGGTGAGCGCCTGGCGGCCGACCGCCTCGATGTCGGCGGTCTGGGCCAGCGCCGCGTCGAGGTCGCGCGGCGCCAGCCGCCGTACCGCCTCCGCCTTGACCACGATCACCGACAGGGTGTGGCCGAGCAGGTCGTGCAGGTCCCGGGAGAAGCGCAGGCGTTCCTTCTCCACGGCGGTGCGGGCCAGCTCCTGGCGGGTCGCGTCGAGCTGCTTGACGGTGTCGAAGAGGCTCAGGACGGTCGCGGTGACCATGCCGGAGATGAAGGTGCCGTAGCCGATGGCGGCGGCCTCCCAGTGGTCGCCGACGAGCCGTCCCGCGATGGTGCCGGCGGAGCCGCTGAGGACGAACAGCAGGATGAAGTGGGGCTTGCCGCGGATCGCCCGGACCGCGCCGGAGGCCAGGGACAGGAGCGGGAAGAACAGCAGCCAGGCGTGGCCGAAGGCGATGGAGATGGTGTAAGTGACCGCGGTCAGGGCGGCGAGCCCGTACACGGGGACGCGGGAGTCGCGGTAGCGGGGGTTGAAGGCGGAGAAGACGACGAAGATGTAGAGGGAGTTGAAGGCGAGCAGCCCGACGCCCGCCAGCCACGTGTTCTGGGACTTGCCGCTGATGATGTTGGACAGGGCGCCCATGCCCATCAGCAGCCACGGCAGGAAGGTGTAGGCACGCGGGCCCTTGCCCTTGGTGGAGTCGCGCCCGTCGCTTTCTTCGGCCCCGGCACCCTTGTGCGGTTCGACCGGTACGTCGAGCAGACCGGACCAGCCCGGCGCGGTGGGCTTACGGGTACGGCGGCGGCCGAGCCGGCCCCGCCCGTCACACGCGTCCCGCGCCTCCTGCGCCTCCAGGCCGCCCCGTCCGTCCTGGCTGTCCGCTTCGGTCTGCCGGTTCCTGCGCACGTTCCGTACTGCCTCTTCCCTGTTCCGCGCCGCTGTCCGTACTCCGTCCGCGACGCTACCGACGGCGCCCGCGGCCCCGGCAGGGGTGAATGTACGCGGTCGGTACCGACAAATGTCACAGAGCCGGGCGGGCGGGGGCGTCGCGCCCACCTGACGGGGCGTCAGGGGTTCCGGGCTTCCGCCGGATCGGCTATACATGGGAGCCGTCGGATAGAACGCGTTCTAGAACGGTGGGCCGGACGCCGTGGCCGGCCCCGTACCGCCGGACCGCCGACGCGACGGCCGACCGCAGGCGACCCCGGCACGGCCGACGGTGCGGACGGCCGGGCCGGGGTCTTCCCACCGTGGTGAAGGAGCAGCAGCCCCATGCCCATCGACGCCGCCAAGGCCACCTCCGCCGAGCCGCGGACCACCGAACTCGCCTGGGAGCCGAAGGACGTCCTGCTCTACCACCTCGGCATCGGCGCCGGCGTGCCCGCCACCGGCCCCGGCGAGCTGCGCTACACCCTGGAGAGCAGACTGCACGTCCTGCCCAGCTTCGCGACGGTGGCGGGCGGCGGCATGGCGCTGGCCGGCGGCCTCTCCGCGCCCGGCATCGACGTGGACCTGGCCGCCGTCCTGCACGGCGGCCAGACCGTGACCGTGCACCGTCCGCTGCCCGTACGGGGCCGGGCCGTCCAGACGTCCACCGTGCCCGCCGTGTACGACAAGGGGAAGGCCGCGGTCATCGTGCTGCGCTCCGAGACGGCCGACGACGACGGGCCGCTGTGGACGTGCGACACGCAGATCTTCGTCAAGGGGGAGGGCGGCTTCGGCGGGGAGCGGGGCCCGTCCAGCCGGCGGGAACTTCCCGAGCGCGCGCCGGACCGTACCGTCGAACGGACCGTACGGGAGGACCAGGCCCTGCTCTACCGCCTGTCCGGCGACTGGAACCCCCTGCACGCCGACCCCGAGTTCGCGAAGCTGGCCGGCTTCGACCGGCCGATCCTGCACGGGCTGTGCACCTACGGCATCACGCTGAAGGCGGTGGTGGACGAGGTGCTGGGCGGCGACGTGGCGCGCGTCGCCGCGTACACCACCCGGTTCGCCGGGGTGGTCTTCCCCGGCGAGACGCTGCGCGTCCGTATGTGGCGGGAGCCGGAGCGGGTCCTGGTGTCGGTCACGGCGGCCGATCGGGAGGACGCGCCGGTGCTGGCGGACACCGTCGTCGAGACCGGCTCGCCGGGTGTGTAAGGACACGCCCGGCCGTACATGACCACCCCACTCTGGCCGCCCCGCGAAGGGAGCGCACATGCGCGCAGCGATTCAGCACCAGACAGGGCAGGAGAAGCTGGAAGTCCTCGACGGCGTCGAGGCGGTGGGGTTCGGGCCGGGCAAGGTGCGCATCCGCATCCGGGCCACCGGGCTGTGCCACTCCGACCTGTCCGCGATGAGCGGGGTGCTGCCGCAGCCCGCGCCCTTCGTCCCCGGCCACGAGGGCGCGGGCGAGATCGTGGAGGTGGGCGACGGTGTCGAGGGGCTGACGGCGGGGGACCGGGTGCTGATGTGCTGGCTGCCCGCCTGCGGTACGTGTCCGTCCTGCAAGCGCGGCCAGACCCACCTGTGCCTGGCCGGGTTCATGAACGCCGGCACCCCCAACTTCCGCCGTCCCGGCGCCGACCCGTGCGACGTCTTCGGCTTCGCGGGCACCGGCACCTTCGCGGAGGAGGTGGTGGTCGCCGCCAACTGCGCCGTACCGATCCCGGACGACGTGCCGTACGAGATCGCGGCGCTGGTCGGGTGCGGTGTGACGACGGGGCTGGGCGCCGCGGTGAACACCGCGCGGGTGGCGCCCGGCGCGTCGGTCGCGGTGATCGGCTGCGGCGGCGTCGGGATCTCGGCCGTGCAGGGCGCGCGGGTGTGCGGCGCCGCGCAGATCGTCGCGGTGGACCCGGTGGCCGCGCGCCGCGAGGCGGCGCTGCGCTTCGGCGCCACGGAAGCGGTCGCCCCGGAGGAACTGGCCGACGCCATCCAGCGGATCACCGCGGGCGAGGGCTTCGACTACGTCTTCGAGGTCGTCGGCAGGTCCGCCACCGCCCGCACCGCCTACGAGACGACCCGGCGCGGCGGCACGCTCTGCGTGGTCGGCGCGGGGGCGATGGACGATCACTTCCGGGTCAACATGTTCGAGCTGTTCTTCGACGAGAAGCGCATCCTGCCGTCGCTCTACGGGGGCGGGGCCGTGCTGCGCTCGTACGAGCAGGTCATCGCGCTGTGGCGGGCGGGCCGGATCGACCTGGAGGGGCTGATCACCCACCGGGTCCGGCTTCCGGAGATCAACGAGGCGCTGGAGCAGATGCGGACCGGTGTCGCGCTCCGTACGTGCATCGAGATGTGACCCGTCCCGGCGCGGGCGGCACGCCCCCGACGAACGAGAGGAAGCCGAGAACGTGACTGCTCCCACCGAACGGCCGCTCGCCGGCCTGACCGCGATCGTCACCGGGGCGGGCCGCGGCCTGGGCCGGGCGGAGGCGCTGGAACTCGCCCGGCTCGGCGCGGCCGTCGTCGTCAACGACTACGGGCAGCCCGGCCGCGACGGTTCCGGCGCCGCGTCGGCGGACCCGGCCGAGGAGACCGCCGCCGAGATCCGCGCGGCGGGCGGCGAGGCCGTCGCGCACGCCGGTGACGTCGCGGACCACGCGACGGCCCGCGGCCTGGTCCAGCAGGCCGTGGACCGCTGGGGCAAGCTGGACGTCCTGGTCAACAACGCGGGCATCCTGCGCGACCGGATGGTGTTCTCCATGACGGAGGACGAGTGGGACTCGGTGATCCGCGTCCACCTCAAGGGCCACTTCAACACCACGCACTTCGCCGCCGCCCACTGGCGCGAACGGTCCAAGGCCGCCGGCGAAGCCGTGTACGGGCGGATCGTCAACACCTCGTCCGAGGCGTTCCTCGCGGGCTCGGCGGGCCAGCCCAACTACGCGGCGGCCAAGGGCGGCATCGTCGGCCTCACCACCTCCTCGGCGCTCGCCCTGGCCAAGTACGGGGTCACCGTCAACGCCATCTGCCCGCGCGCCCGCACCCGGATGACCGAGGACGTCTTCGCCGGGTTCGAGGTGCCGGGGGACGGCGCCCTCGACGCGCTGGCCCCCGAACACGTCGCGCCCCTCGTCGGCTATCTGGCCTCGCCCGCCGCGGCGCGGGTCAACGGGCAGCTGCTCGTGGTGCACGGCGGCATGGTCGCGGTGGTCGAACGGCCCAAGGTGGCGGCGCAGTTCGACACCGCGAAGGACGCCTTCACGTACGCGGAGCTGGACGGTGTGCTGACGCCGTACTACGCGGAGCGCCCGCCGCACGAGACGTTCGCGGCGGCGGAGGTGCTCGGCCTCAAGCGGAGGTGAACCCTCCGGCCTCCGGAACCAGCCGCGTCCTCCGGCCTCCTGAACCAGCCGCGTCCTCCGGCCTCCTGAGGCGAGCCCTCCGGCCCCGCACACACCCGACGGCCGTGCCCGCCGTACCCCTGACCGGGCGGTACGGAGGTCACGGCCGTCGGGTGGCGCCCGGTCCGGGGGGGCGCCCCGGAAACCCGGACGCGGGCTCTCAGGCGTCCTGGGGCTGCTGGTCCCGGCGGTGCCTGCCGTTCGGGGACGCCTCGGTGTCCTCCGAGGCGGCCGGGCCGCGGTGTCTGCCGGCGCCTGCCGCCGTGGCGGCCCGGCCGGCGTCCTGCGGGCGCGCCTGGGTCGTATCGGTTCGGGCTTCGGACATGCGGGGAGTCACTCCGTCGGATCGCTTACGGCGGTACGCGTCGGACCTCTCCCAGTCACCACTGGGAAGTGCCGCGGCGAGATGCCGTCGGCGGCCGGTCGACCGCCGATACTAACGAAGCGAACGATCTTGCTCTACCGGGCCTCCCGGACCGCCAGCGGCGCCTGTTGCAGCGGCACCGGTCTGCACGGAGAGGGATGTCCGGCAGCGTCGAACGGTTCCTGCGTCACGGGTTCCGTTTGTGAGGATGATGTGGAGGGGGCGGGCGGTGGCTGCGTACGGACGGGCATCCCCGCGGGAGTTGCGGGGATACGTACCCATCGTGCCGCTCTGACCGGGAAACCGGTGGGTGACAGGTCGCCGGAGGGAGCACCGCAGGGATCACCGGCGAAACAGGGCACGCCGGACGGCTCCGCGCGGCGCCCGGCACCGCCGGACAGCACGAGGGGCGCGGCATCCCGGGTCTGCGCCCCCGTGGCCTGTGCGGGCAGCCGGGCCACCCCGCACGGCACCGCCGGTGTCTCGAACGGCAGCCGCAGTTCACCGTCCCGCGTCCACAGCCCGGTGCCCGCCAGCCAGCCGCGCGGCGGCGGCAGCTGACGCAGCCGGCGCTCCGCCGGCCGCCAGACGCCCAGCCAGGTCCCGGCGGCCGCGTCCACACGGAACGCCACCGCGCTGCTCTCCGGCGCCAGCGCCTGTCCCGACTGCACGGCGAACGGCCGGAGCGCCGCGTCCGGCAGCCGCAGGCACTCCGGGAAACGCACCGGCAGCGCGCTGCCGAGCACGCCCCAGCCCAGCCGGTCGTGCCCCGCCGCGTCCGACCGCAGCACCAGCAGCCCGCTGTCCGGGTCGGCCAGCAGCAGCCGGTCGTTGCTCTCCTCGGTGATCTGGAGCAGCGGGCTGATCTCACCGCCGCGCTCCAGGTCGACCGCGACCGTCTTGGTGCGCCCCGCCAGCTCCTGGTCCAGGGCCAGCAGCCGGCCCGTACGGTCCAGCCAGACGCCGCCCGTGCAGCGGCCCTCGATCTCGGCGACGCAGGCGGGGACGGAGCGCGCCCGGCCGGGGACGGTGGACTGCCGGCCGTCGTGCACCAGCCACAGCACGGTGGAGTGCTCGCCGGGCGCCAGCGCGTACGCGCGCGAGCCGCACGGCGCGGCGGGCAGCAGCGTCAGCTCCGCCGCCTCGACGGCGCCCAGCGGCAGCTCGCCGGTGCCCGGACCGGTCGGGTACAGCAGGCCGAGCGTGCAGCGGTCCGCGGCCCGGCGCCGGATCAGCACCCGGCCGTCCGTGAGGGGCAGCAGCCCGGTGTCCGCCTCCTCGGGCTGGTGGCCGGGCAGCGGGACCGCGTACGGCTCGGGCCCCGCCAGCGTCCAGCGCTCGGGGTACCAGCTCCCGGTGCTCGCGTGCCGCGCGAGCCGGGCGGCGTAGGAGCCGTCGGCGGCGATCGTCAGCGCCGCGCCGTGCTGCCAGGTGTCCGGCGCCGCGGCGTCCTCGGTGACACAGGCTGTCATCGGGTGCTCACCTCCAGTCAGTGCGGTCGAAGCTAGTTTTCGCACTCTCAAACGAGCAGGGAAGGTTGCGGCACTTCACGCAAAAGAGTGGCCGATGTCCGGTTCGCCTTGAGGTGTGGGGGTGGATGTGCTCTGTGCGGCAGGCCGGGGCGGCGGCGGGCACGGCCACGGCGCCGGAGCGCCCCGGCGGAGCCCGTCCTGGCGGTACGCCCCGGCGGCCGCGCGGCCCCCGGCCTGCCGGACCGCCGCCCGAAGCGGCCCGGCACACCGGTACGGCTGGGAGGTAACCTTCCACCCGTGCCCGTACTGTCTGAAGTCCTTGCCGCGCTCGACGCCCTCTGGCCCCCCGAGCGGGCCGCATCGTGGGACGCCGTCGGCACGGTCTGCGGTGATCCGGACGCCGAGGTGCGCCGGGTCCTGTTCGCCGTCGACCCCGTGCAGGAGATCGCCGACGAGGCGGTCCGGCTCGGCGCCGACCTGCTCGTCACGCACCACCCGCTCTACCTGCGCGGTACGACCACGGTCGCGGCCGGCACCTTCAAGGGCCGCGTCGTGCACACACTGATCAAGAACGATGTCGCGCTGCACGTCGCGCACACCAACGCCGACACCGCCGACCCCGGCGTCTCCGACGCCCTGGCCGGCGCGCTGGACCTGCGGATCCTGCGTCCGCTGGTGCCGGACGACACCGACCCGCACGGCCGCCGCGGCCTGGGCCGGATCTGCGAGCTGCCGCGCCCGATGACGCTCGCGGAGTTCGGCCCGTACGCCGCCGCCCGGCTGCCCGCCACCGCGCAGGGCGTCCGGATCGCCGGCGACCCGGACCGTACGATCCGCACGGTCGCCGTCTCCGGCGGCTCCGGCGACAGCCTCTTCGACGACGTACGGGCGGCCGGTGTGGACGCGTTCCTCACCGCCGACCTGCGCCACCACCCCGCCTCCGAGGCGACCCAGAAGAGCCCGCTGGCGCTGCTGGACGCCGCCCACTGGGCCACCGAGTGGCCCTGGTGCGAGCAGGCCGCGGCCCAGCTCGACGAGATTTCCGACCGGCACGGCTGGAACCTGCGCACCCATGTGTCGCGCACGGTCACCGACCCCTGGACCGCCCACGCGGCGTCCGACGCCCGCACGACCCCGACGAATACATCAGGAGCCCCCCGCTGAACGCCGCGCCCGCCGACCAGATCCGCCTCCTCGACGTCCAGGCCCTGGACGTGAGGCTCAGCCAGCTCGCGCACAAGCGCAAGAACCTCCCCGAGCTGGCCGAGATCCAGACCCTGGAGGGCGACCTCACCCAGCAGCGCGACCTGCTCGTCGCCGCGCAGACCGAGGAGAGCGACACCACCCGCGAGCAGACCAAGGCGGAGCAGGACGTGGACCAGGTGCGCCAGCGCGCCGCCCGCGACCAGCAGCGCCTGGACTCCGGCGCCATCACCTCGCCCAAGGACCTGGAGAACCTCCAGAAGGAGATCGCCTCCCTCGCCAAGCGCCAGGGCGACCTGGAGGACGTCGTCCTGGAGGTCATGGAGCGCCGCGAGTCCGCCCAGGAGCGGGTCACCGAGCTGACCGGGCGCGTGGAGTCCGTCCAGGCCAAGGTCAACGACGCCACCGGCCGCCGGGACGCCGCCTGGGCCGAGATCGACGCCGAGGCCGACACGGTCCGCAAGGAGCGCGCGCTGACCGTCGCCGACATCCCCGCCGACCTGCTCAAGCTCTACGACCGGCTGCGCGAGAAGCAGGGCGGCCTCGGCGCGGCCCGCCTCTACCAGCGCCGCTGCGAGGGCTGCCGCCTGGAGCTGGACATCACCGAGCTGAACGACGTGCGCAGCGCGCCCGCCGACAAGGTCGTGCGCTGCGAGAACTGCAGCCGCATCCTGGTGCGCACGCCCGACTCGGGCCTGTAGACCGTGGCCCGTACGTTCGTCGTCGAGGCCGACGGCGGGTCCCGGGGCAACCCGGGGCCCGCGGGCTACGGCGCGGTCGTCATCGACCCGGAGACCGGGCAGGCGCTCGCCGAGGCCGCCGAGTACATCGGCACGGCGACCAACAACGTCGCCGAGTACCGGGGGCTGCTGGCCGGTCTGCGCGCCGCGCACGCGCTGGACCCCGAGGCGGACGTCCGGGTGCGGATGGACTCCAAGCTCGTCGTCGAGCAGATGTCCGGGCGCTGGAAGATCAAGCACCCGGACATGCGGCCGCTGGCGGCGGAGGCGCGCAGCGTCTTCCCGCCCTCGCGGGTGACGTACGAGTGGATCCCGCGCGAGGAGAACAAGCACGCCGACCGGCTCGCCAACGAGGCCATGGACGCGGGCAAGGCCGGCCGGCAGTGGGAGCCGCGCGACTCCCGTGCCGAGCTGGACGCGGGCGGCCCGGCGCGCAGTGCCGCCGCCCGCGCGGCCGACGCGGCGGCCGAGGCCGCGGAGACCGGTACGGCCGACGGGCCGAAGACGCCGCCGGCCGGCTGGGCGCCCGCCGACCTGGGCGCGCCGACCACCCTCGTCCTGCTGCGGCACGGCGAGACCGCGCTGACACCGCAGAAGCGGTTCTCCGGCAGCGGCGGCTCCGACCCGGAGCTGTCCGAGGCCGGGCACCGGCAGGTCGCTGCGGTCGCCGCCGCGCTCGCGGCCCGGGGCACCGTCCAGGCCGTCGTCAGCTCGCCGCTCAAGCGCTGCCGGCAGACGGCCGAGACCGTCGCGGCCCGCCTCGGCCTGGACGTACGCGTCGACGAGGGGCTGCGCGAGACCGACTTCGGCGCCTGGGAGGGGCTGACCTTCGCCGAGGTCCAGGAGCGCCACCCCGAGGACCTGGCCGCCTGGCTCGGCTCCGCCAAGGCCGCGCCGACCGGCGGCGAGTCCTTCGCCTCGGTCGCCCGCCGCGTCGCCCTCTCCCGCGACAAGCTGCTGGCCCGGTACGCGGGCCGTACGGTGCTGCTGGTCACGCACGTCACCCCGGTCAAGACGCTGGTACGGCTCGCCCTCGGCGCCCCGCCGGACTCCCTGTTCCGGATGGAGCTCTCCGCCGCGTCCCTGTCGGCCGTCGCGTACTACTCCGACGGGAACGCGTCGGTACGGCTGCTGAACGAGACGGCGCATCTGCGCTGACGCTGCGGACCGTGCGTCCCTGAGGCGCCTTGAGGAACCTCCCCGCCCGTGTGCCCCAGAAGGGCCGCGGGCGGTTTTCCGTATCACCGGTCGGTTTTTTCCGTGCCGCTGCCGGCCTCCCGCCCCCTCCATTCCAGCCCCTTTCATCTGGCGTGAATCCTGCGCTTTTCTCCGGTGCGGGACCGGTTACCGCTGCTGGCTTGATTGGTTCCTTGTAACCCGTGCACCGGTTCCATAACGTCACTCGCAACCACGGCGCGACCAGCGCCTTTTCCCTCGCCACATGCGTGAATTCCGCATGCCTGTACGGAGGTTGGTATGCCCAGCGAGTACACCGAGCCCGTCGAGATTTCCGCGTCCGTCGCGGCGGCCAACCGGAAGGCGGCGGAGCGCCTCCGGCAGAGCGGCTCGCAGGACTTCGAGGACGCGCAGCGGGGGCTCCTGGCGCAGCCGGACGTACCGGTGATCTACTCCCGGTCGGACAGCGGCAAGGTGGTGTGGAGCTTCACCGCGTACGACTTCCTGACCGACGGTGACGATCAGGCGCCCCCGACCGTCAGTCCGAGCCTGTGGCGCCAGGGCCGGCTCACCGCGGTGGCCGGACTGTTCCAGGTCACCTCCGGCGCCCGCGGCGGTGTCTACCAGGTGCGCGGCTACGACCTGTCCAACATGACGATCATCGAGGGCGACCAGGGGCTCATCGTCATCGACCCGCTGGCCTGCTACGAGACCGCGCAGGCCGCCCTGAAGCTGTACCGCGACACCACCGGGAACCGGAACCCGGTCCGCGCGCTGATCTACACCCACAGCCACGTCGACCACTTCGGCGGCGCCCGCGGCTTGTTCGCCGAGCGGAACGACGAGATTCCCGCCGGCCTCCCGGTCGTCGCGCCCGACGGGTTCCTGGAGCACGCCGTCAGCGAGAACGTCTACGCGGGCCCGGCGATGCAGCGCCGCGCCGAGTACATGTACGCGGCGGAGCTGGGCAAGAGCCCGTACGCGCAGGTCGGTTCGGGCCTGGGCCTGACCGTCTCCACCGGTGAGGTCACCCTGCTGCCGCCGACCGACTACATCGGCAGCGCCCAGGCCGTGACCAGCGACGACTGGTCGCCCGCCGACGTCATCCCGTGGCGGGAGGGGCTGCACCGCCGCGTCATCGACGGCGTACGGCTGCTCTTCCAGCTGACGCCCGGCACCGAGGCCCCCGCGGAGATGAACATCTACCTCCCCGAACTGCGCGCCCTGTGCATGGCGGAGAACGCCACCCACAACCAGCACAACATCCTCAGCCTGCGCGGCGCCCAGGTGCGGGACGCACACGCCTGGGCGAAATACCTCACCGACGCGATCCAGACCTTCGGCGAGCACACCGAAACCGAATTCGCCTCGCACCACTGGCCGCGCTGGGGCAAGGAAAGCATCCTTGAATTCCTCAGCAATCAACGGGACATGTACGCGTACCTCAACGACCAGACGCTGCGGCTCATCAACCGGGGCCACACCGGAATCGAGATCGCCGAGGAACTCCAGCACCTGCCCTCCGGTCTCGCCGAGCACTGGTACAACCAGGGCTATTACGGTTCCCTCAGCCACAACTTCAAAGCGGTGTACCAGCGGTACATGGGCTGGTTCGACGGAAATCCCGCCCACCTGTGGAACCTGCCGCCGACGGAGGCCGGTACGCGGTACGTGGCGGCGATGGGCGGCGCCGAAGCCGTCGTGCGGAAGGCACAGGAGGCGTACGACAGCCCCCAGGGCGACTCGCGGACGTACCGCTGGATCGCCGAACTGCTCAACCACGTCCTCTTCGCCGACCCCGCCACCGTCTCCGAGAAGGCGGTCCAGGACGCCAAGACCCTCCAGAGGAAGGTCTTCGCCCAGCTCGGCTACGGCGCCGAGAACGGGCCGTGGCGCAACTTCTATCTGACCGGCGCCGAGGAACTGCGCACCGGCCCGCAGCAGCCCACCAGCAAGGGCGCGCCGGACCTGGTCCACAGCATGACCCTGGAGCAGGTCTTCGCGGCGATGGCACGCAGCGTGGACGGGCCGACGGCGGCACAGGAGCAGCGCGCCGCGATCGTCCTCCAGTGGCAGTTCACCGACACCGGCCAGGAGTGCACCACCACGCTGCGCAACGGCGTGCTGGTCTACGTGGACGGCAAGGACCTGTACGCGGGCAAGCCGCAGGCCACCATCTCCCTGACCAGGGCGACGTTCGACTCGCTCGTCCTCGAAGGGCCGCTGTTCCAGCGGAACTTCGACGCGGCGGTCAAGGCGGGCAGTATCCACGTCGACGACCAGCCGGCCGCGGACACGGTCTTCGGCTACCTGACGGTGCCGGACCCGTCGTTCCCGATCGTCACGCCGTAGAGCTTCGGCGCGCAGCGCCCGCCCGGCCGCGGCGTTGTTCGCAGGCGCACGCGGCCGCAGCGCCCGCCCGGCCGCGCCGCTGCCTCAGCGCAGCGCCGCGGCCTCGCGGGCCAGTCGCTCCACCCGGCCCCAGTCCTTGGCGCGCAGCGCGTCCGACGGCAGCATCCACGTACCGCCCACGCAGCCCACGTTCGGCAGCGCCAGATAGGCGGGCGCCGAGGCCAGGCCGATACCGCCGGTCGGGCAGAACCGGGCCCGGGGGAGCGGCGAGGCGAGCGACTTCAGGTACGCCGTGCCGCCCGCGGCCTCCGCCGGGAAGAACTTCATCTCGGTCACGCCCTCGTCGAGCAGCGTCACCACCTCCGACGCCGTCGAGACACCCGGCAGGAACGGCAGGCCGGTGGCCTTCATCGCGGCCAGCAGCCGCGGCGACCACCCCGGGCTGACCAGGAAGCGGGAGCCCGCCGCGACCGCCGTGTCCACGTGCTCGGGGGTCAGGACCGTACCGGCGCCGACGACCGCCTCCGGGACCGCGTCGGCGATGGCGCGTATCGCCCGCGGCGCGGCCGCCGTACGCAGCGTCACCTCGATGGCGGGCAGCCCGCCCGCCACGAGCGCGCGGGCGAGCGGGACGGCGTCGGCCGCGTCGTCGAGGACGACGACCGGGATCACGGGGGCGAGGCCCAGCACGGAGGGCGGGGTGGCGGGGGAGGGGGCAGCGTCAGTCACGGTGCCCATAGTGCGCCCGTCCCGCAGCATCCGCAACGATCGTTGCGGATGCTGCAACGCTATGGGTGCCGCCAGGGCTGCGCCCCTACAGCTCCTTCACCACCACATCGATCGCCCACGCCTTGCCCGCCTTCGCCGGCGCCTCGGCCTCCACCACGTACCCGAGATCGCCCAGCGCCTCGACCAGCTCCGCGGGACCGTCCGGTGTCCGTCCCGCCGTCAGCAGGTCGCGCACCATCCGCCCCTTCGTCGCCTTGTTGAAGTGGCTCACCACCGACCGCTTCTCCACCCCGCCCACGATCTTCGACTGAAGCACCCGCACCGTCGCCGTACGCTCCGCGACCTCGCCCTTCGGCTTCCAGGCCGTCGCGTACGCCGCCGACCGCAGGTCGAGGACCAGCCCGTCCCCGGCGGCCTCGGGCAGCACCTCGGCCATCGGCGCACGCCAGTACGCGCCCAGCGCGCCCAGGCCCGGCAGCTTGACCCCCATCGAACAGCGGTACGACGGAATCCGGTCGCCCACCCGTACCGCGCCCCACAGCCCCGAGAACACCAGCAGCGACGACTCGGCGAGCTGCCGCGCCCCGGCGTCCAGCGTGGCGAGCCCCAGCGCGTCGTACAGCACGCCCGTGTAGATCTCCCCGGCCGGCCGGGTCCCGGCCGCGCGCAGCCCGGCGTTCTTGGCGATCTCGCCCTTGAGGCCGTCACTCAGCCCCAGGACCTCCTGTGCCTTCGTCTCGTCCGCCGCGCACAGTCCGACCAACTCCTCCAGCACCGCCTCCCGCGCCGGATTCAGCCCGGCCAGGGACAGCGCCCCCAGGTCCAACGGCTTCCCGCCCCCGGACGCGGCCTTCCCTTCGGACGGCGGCAACAACACGAGCACGCGCTTCTCCTTAGCCTTCTGTGCACTGGCCCCGCCACTTTACGGTTCGCCGCACGCACGAACCGCAGCCCGAGGGCCCCCGCCCCGGCGCTCCCTCCCGCCGCCCTCTCCCTGAGGTGCCCCGGCCCCCCAACCGCCCTACGCTCAAAAACATGCCCCGCCGCCACCTCCGCGTGACCGCAGCAGCAGAGGCACCCGTGCGTGCCGCGCTGCGGGAACTGCGGGCGCGGCTGGACATCCCCCAGACGTTCCCGCTCTCCGCGCAGGCCGAGGCGGACAGTGCCGCGCGCTGGCCGCACCCGCCCGCCGACACCGCCGCCACCGACGCGACCGACATCCCGCTGTTCACCGTCGACCCGCCCGGCTCGATGGACCTCGACCAGGCGATGTACCTCTCCCGGCGCCCCGGCGGCGGCTACCGCGTCGACTACGCCATCGCCGACGTGGCCTCCTTCGTCACTCCCGGCGGCGCGCTGGACGCCGAGGCACACCGCCGCGTGACGACCCTGTACTTCCCCGACGGACACGTCCCGCTGCACCCGCCCGTCCTCGGCGAGGGCGCCGCCAGCCTGCTCCCCGACGAGGACCGCCCCGCCGTCCTGTGGCGGCTCGACCTCGACGCGGACGGCGCGCTGCGCTCGACCGACGTACGCCGTGCCCTCGTCCGCTCGCGCGCCCGCCTCGACTACGAGGGCGTGCAACGCGCCATCGACACCGGCACCGCCGAGGAGCCCCTCTCCCTCCTCCGCACGATCGGCCGCCTCCGCGAGGACCAAGAGGTCGCCCGCGGCGGCATCTCCCTCAACGTCCCCGAGCAGGAGATCGTCGAGCATCCGGACGGCTACACCCTCGCCTACCGCGCGCCCCGCCCCGCCGACGCCTGGAACGCCCAGATCTCCCTGCTCACCGGCATGGCCGCGGCCGAGCTGATGCTCTCCTCCGGCACCGGCGTCCTGCGGACGCTCCCCGCCGCCCCGGACGGCGCCGTCGCCCGCCTGCGCCGCACCGCCCACGCCCTCGGCGTCGACTGGCCGCCCCACACCTCGTACGCCGCCCTCGTCCGCACCCTCGACCCCACCCGCACCACCCACGCCGCCTTCCTCCAGGACTGCACGGCCCTGCTGCGCGGCGCCGGCTACACCGTCTTCGACGGCGACCCACCGCCCCCCGAACACGCCCGGCACGCCGCCGTCGCCGCCCCGTACGCGCACGTCACCGCGCCGCTGCGGCGCCTCGCCGACCGCTACGGCGCCGAACTGTGCCTGGCCGCCGCGGCGGGCAGGGAACCGCCCGACTGGGTGCGTACGGCACTGCCTGCCCTGCCCGGCGAGATGACGGAGGGCGGCCGCCGGGCCGCCCGGGTCGAGCGGGAGTGCGTCGACCTGGTCGAGGCGGCGCTGATGCAGCACCGGCTCGGGGAGGTCTTCGACGGCTATGTGGTCGACGTCCGGGACGACCGGCCGGACCGGGGCACGGTGCACCTGGACGACCCGGCGGTGATCGGCCGCCTCGACGGCGGCGAGCAGGTCCCGGCGCTGCCACTGGGCCACCGCCTGCCCGTCCGCCTCACCGAAGCCGACCCGGGGCGGTCCCCGGTCCGCTTCACACCGGCGTGATCACGCTCCTGCCGTCCGCACCCGCCCCCTCTTCGCGGTGGGCGATCGCCTCCCTGACGGCGGCGACCGCGGCCCGCCCCTCGTCCGCGTAAAAGCGCACGGTACGGGCCTGCACCCGCTGCCCCAGCAGCTTCACGGCGGTGACCGGCTCGGTCAGCTCGACCGTCACACAGGTCTGCGCCGCAACCGCCAGCTCCAGCACACCGTCCTGCTCCTGCGTCTGCCGCCCGGCCGTCTCCGTCTTCGGGAAGCGCAGGTCGTAGCGGACGGACGCGATCCGCTCCAGCGGTATCCACACGTCCAGCAGCGCGCCGTTGCGCACGCGCAGCCCGCCGGGCCCCACGACGTGCGGCCGGGTCACGGCGGCGGCCTGGAGACCCAGCACCAGGGCCAGGGTGTACACGTCCAGCACCAGCATGACCCAGTGCGCGACAGGAATCTTCGCGAGCAGCATCGTGGCGCCGACCGTCTCCACCACGCACACGAACAGCAGCCCGTACCACATCGGCGCCTGCGCCCGCGCATACCCGAGCGCACGCTCCCCGGCCCCCACGCCGTCCCGCCGCCGCGTCACCCACAGGCCCAGACTGGCCATCCACCGCTTCTCGTACGCCAGTAACCGCCGCCCGGCGCCTCCACCGCGTCCCTCGTCCACGTAACGCCCCCTCCCGATACGTTCCTGCACCCAGTAAGGACAGTAAAAACGTTGCCGCTGCGACAAGGTCAAGCCCTGGCCGACCGGGAGGTACCATGGTCCGCACGGCGGACGAGCCGGCCGGACGGCCGCGTGGGGATGCACCGCATCCTCCCGAGGAACGTCCGGGCTCCACAGGGCAGGGTGGTGGGTAACGCCCACCCGGGGTGACCCGCGGGACAGTGCCACAGAAAGCAGACCGCCGGTGCCGCAAGGCGCCGGTAAGGGTGAAACGGTGGTGTAAGAGACCACCAGCCTCCGAGGTGACTCGGAGGGCTAGGTAAACCCCACCCGGAGCAAGGTCAAGAGGAAACACCCCGGTGTTTCTGCGCGGACGATCGAGGGCGGCCCGCCCGAGTCCGCGGGTAGACCGCACGAGGCTGCCGGCAACGGCAGCCCTAGATGGATGGCCGTCTCCCGACGGGCCGCAAGGCCCTTCGGTGACAGAACCCGGCGTACAGGCCGACTCGTCCGCCGCCAGCCGTCGCAAGGCCCTCCGGCCCGGCAGGACGCCGGGCCGGAGGGAGACTGCGACTGTCACGTCATGAGCGAGGCAGCGCCGTCTTACGGGTGTTCTGGAAGGACTGCTGGAGCCATATCCCGTTCTTCTTGGTCAGCACATTGGTGTTGACGGACTCCGAGCCCGCCCGGCACTCGCTCTCGCCCGCCGGTAACTGGCAGGTCGTCCGGACGACGACGGCTGTACGCCGGTTGACGAAGCGCACATGTTCATCGAGCGTGCGGAGCGTGGTGTCTTCGATGTAGTGGTCGAAGTAGTACTGCATGCCTTGCGCGATCGCCTCCCGGGTGCGCAGGTAATCACCGTTGAAGGTGACGAGGTCGGCGTCCTTGGCGAACGTGGCGGCGAATGCCGCGCCGTCCTTGTCCGCCCAGGCTTGCTCCTGCCTGCGGAGCAGTGCATCGAGAGCCGCCCGGTCCTGGTCGTCGTCCGAGGTGGTCACCGTTCCCGCGGTGGGGGTGGGCAGGGTGAGGTGGCGGTTACGCATACGTCCTCCCGGAGGGCCGTAGGATCCGACTCGTGGACCACCACCATCGGCGACGCGCCGCCAGGTGTCGTCTTCCCCCGGTAGGAGCCCACCCTGCTGCGCCCCTGAGGCCAACCCCGCACAGCACAAGCGCAGTTGCCCCGCGAACACTGCGGGTGCCCTACCGTTCACCAGTATGTCGGCAGTATTCGACCGCCCTTAGGGGAACCTCTCGGCCGCCGGCCCGCCGGCCCACCGGCCTCCCGGCGGCCGGCGTCCGGGCGCTGACGCGTCACCGCTGCCTCTCACTGCCGTCCCTGGGTGGGCTTGGTGTAGACGTTGACCGGCTCTTCCGTGCGCTTCACGAACTTCTTGTGTTCGTACTCGTCCGCGTGGGCGCGAATCCACACGTCCAGGTGCAGGGCGGAGTCCCAGGAATTCGAACGGGCGCCGCACGGGCCGTCCTTGACGGACGTGACGCACTCGGCGACGTGCCTCCGGATGCCGGTGATCTGGATTTCCTTGCGGGTGGGTACGGGGGCGGGAGATGTCATGGTCTCGCCTTCGGGTTGAGGGGTGTTGACGGCGGCGTCACTGCTGCTACTGGTGCGCAAAAGGAGCATGCCGTCGCGTCCGCGTGAGCGCATGAGCCGGGTGAGGTTCTGCCGGCCGGGGCTGGGGTGGAAATTGGTCACTTGTGGTCACCGTTCGTGGGGGGAACGCCGAAATACGATCAAGTCGCGCAGCCCCGTCAATCGGGATTCACTGCGCGGCGAGGATTTCACTCCGCTCCGTGGTCGATTGGCTACCGGAGGGGTTCAGCGTGGCCTAGAGTCGGTGCTCCTTCAACTTGCCGAACCCGCATGGAGAGCTGGTGAATCCACCTGAACCGCAAAGAGTTGAGGCCGGGCAGCAGTCCGCAGGCTGCCTTCGGGGCGCGCCTGCGCAGTCTGCGTGAAGGGCGAGGTTGGACCCAAGAAGATCTCGCCGGACGCATGGGGTACTCCAGCGTGCACATTTCGGCGGTCGAAACTGGTCGCAAACCTCCAACCCTTCCGTTCTCGCGTAGTACCGACAGGGCATTGGGCCTTGTCGGCGTCGCGAACTCGTTCGAGCGCGAGTTCCGTGAGATCAAGCACGGAAGTTTGCTGGAAGGGTTCCCGGAGTACGTCGGGTACGAGGGCCGGGCCGTGGAGATCCGGTTGTACAACATCGGGATCATTCCTGGGCTGTTGCAGACGCCGGAGTACGCGGCGGTACTGGCGCAGAGCGCAGTGGAGAGGGAGGCGATCACCAGGGCCCAGGCAGACGAACGGGTCGCGCTCCTGGCGGAGCGACAGGCCATGCTTGTTCGGCCCCGTGCACCCATGGTGTTTGTGATCATGGACGAAAGCTGCATCCGCCGACCCGTTGGCGGCCCCGAGCTCATGGCGAGGCAACAGGAACGTCTAGTGGAGTTCGCTGCGCGGCCGAACACGATCCTTCAGGTGGCCCCATATGAAATGGGTGAGCGTCGCACGCTCAATCTGCCCGTCAACATCCTGACGCTCCCAGACCGGTCTGTGGTCTGCTATGCCGAGTCCCAGGCTCAGGGAAACTTAGACCGAGAGGCCACGGTCGTGATGCCCATGATGACGGCCTACCATCAACTCCAGGCCGAATCGCTGTCGCAGGCGGCGTCTGTGGCCATGATCGAGCAGTTGCGAAAGGGCACCTTGTGATAATCGATCCCCCTGCCCCTCGTTGGGCCAAGTCTTCATACAGTGACAACGGCGGCGACTGCATAGAGGTCGCCACCAACCTCGTCGCCTCGCGCGGCGTGGTCCCCGTCCGTGACAGCAAGGACCTGAACGGCCCGGTCCTGATGCTGCGCCCCACCGCCTTCGCCGGGCTGGTCGAGTTCGCCCGGCGAGCCGCCGTCTGACCGGCGGGGCCGGTCCGCGCACGCGCCCCGCCGCTCCCCGACGGAGCGGCGGGGTGCGCTGCTGGATGGGTAACCCGCGTGCGCGTTAACGCTGTTGCGGTAATACCTCGGCTACAGGCCGAAGCGCTCTCGGGCTGGACCAGGGGTACTGCTTCAGCAGGCGCGGAAGGGCATCTCGTGACGTCCGGCTCCCGGGCCTTCATCTGGCGCCCGTCCTTCCACAGTGGCAACAGGTCGCCACGAACCTCGCCACTTCGCATGGCGTGGCCCCTGTCCGTGACCGCAACGACCCGGACGGGCCGGCCCTGACGCCGCACCCACCGCCTTCGCCGGGCTGGTCGCGTTCGCCCGGCAGGCCGTCGGCCGGCCTGTGCGATCGGTTCGGGGCCATGTGTCCCGCGTCACTTCCTCACCGGAGCGGTGGAGGCTTTCTTCATGCTCAGCGCGGGGGCGGCCGGCGACCAGCGTCGCCCTGGGGCGTCAGGGTGGGCGGGGGAAGTGGAAGGATGGGCTCCATGAGTTCCAACGTATTTTTCGATATCACCATCAACGGCGACGCCGCCGGCCGCATCGTCTTCAAGCTGTACGACGACGTCGTCCCCAAGACCGCGCGCAACTTCCGCGAGCTGGCCACCGGCGAGCACGGCTTCGGTTACGCGGGGTCGCCCTTCCACCGGGTCATCCCGGAGTTCATGCTCCAGGGTGGCGACTTCACCCGCCGCAACGGCACCGGCGGCAAGAGCATCTACGGCGACCGCTTCGAGGACGAGAACTTCCAGCTGAAGCACGACCGGCCGTTCTTGCTCTCCATGGCGAACGCCGGCAAGAACACCAACGGCTCGCAGTTCTTCATCACGACCGTGGCCACCCCGTGGCTGGACGGCGCGCACGTGGTCTTCGGCGAGGTCGTCGAGGGCTCGGACCTGGTCAAGAAGATCGAGGGGCTGGGCTCCCGCTCCGGTGCCACCTCCGCGAACGTCGAGGTGAAGTCCTCGGGCGTCGTGGACGCCGCGTAACGGGTACGCAGCGCCCTGAGACAGCGAAGACCCCCGGGACGGTGTCCCGGGGGTCTTCGCATGTCCGGAGTCCGGCGGGCGGGGCCGCTCAGGACTGGGGACGGCTGCCGTGGTTGGCGCCGTTCTTCCGGCGTGCCTTCTTCTTACGGCGTCGCTTCGACGACATGACGTCTCCTCTCCGCGGGGGGCATTGCTCCGTATTTCTACCATTTCATACCGGTGCTCTGCCCCGTGACTCCGGGGCGGATACCCGCCTCACGGGCCACCACACGCCTCGTGAGACACATCACGGTGAACGAGGAGAGGGGTGGGAGGGCACGGGGAGGGAGGGAGGAGAAGGAGGAGGAGGAGAAGGAGGGAGAGCGGAGGTCAGGAGGGTGGGGCGCAGTCGTAGAGAGGTTCGGGGGTGGTGGGGTCGGAGGCGTACGCCTTCGGGTTGACCTTGGTGCAGGTGGCGCGGACCCAGGTGTTGATCTTGGAGGTCTCGGAGGGGCGGCCGGCCGCGGGGACGGTGGGGTTCAGGAGGGCGAAGCGCAGCTGGCCCGAGGCCACGAGGTGCCGGTACTCGGCGAGGGTGACGGACGTGGCCATTCCGGCGAAGCCGCCCAGGGGCAGGATCGGCAGGCCGGTGTGGGTGATGGCCCGGGAGCGGGCCCAGCCGCCGTCGGCGGAGAGGGTGTACGTGGCGTTGCCGTGGTGCCGCTGTACGTAGCCCAGCAGGCGCTTCTGGGCGGCGGTCAGCGGGGCCGGTGACATGTCGTACGAGGCGCCGCCCGCGCCTCCGTACACCGCGCTGCCCGGTGCGCCGGCCGAGGCGTTCTGGCCGCCGGGGCCGGCGTGCGCCTCGAAGGACGAGCCCGCGTACCGCTGGTCCAGTACGGACAGCGACCAGGCCGCCGGGGCGGCGAAGAGGGCGACGCAGGTGGCGGTCAGGGCGGTGAGGGCCACGGGGCGCAGGCGGCGGCCGGTGGTGCGGCCGTACGAGAGAAGGGTCGTGATGCTGACGAGCGCTGCTGTGATGATCGTCGGGATGAGCCAGGGGGCGAAGCCGGTGTGGTCGGCGGCGAGGGAGGATGCCCAGGCGGCCTGGACGGTGATCGTCAGGGGGAGGAGCAGGCGTGCAGGGGCGCTGGTGGCGGTGCGGTGGGTGCGCCACAGGGTGACGGCTCCGGCGGCGGCCAGCGCGGCCAGCGCGGGGGCCAGGCCCGCCACGTACGCGGTGTGCGGGATGTCGACCACGCTCAGGACGACGGCCGTGGTCAGCAGCCAGCCGCCCCACATCAGATAGCCGCCGCGCAGCCGGTCGGTACGGGGACGCCTGCCGCGCAGCACCAGGCCGTGGACCAGGCCGATGAGGGCGAGGGGGTACAGCCAGCCGATCTGCGGGGTGAAGCGGGGGGTGAGGAGCTTGTACCAGGTGTTCTTTTCGCTGCCGAGGCTGACCATTTTGCGGTGGGAGTGGGAGGGTTTTCCGCCGGTGGCGGTGGCTGGGCGGGGGCGCGGTCGCGTGCCTGCGACGGGTGGGGTGGCGGTGTGGCCGGTGGGGCCTCCGGTTGTGGCGGGGCCTCCGGGGTGACCTCCGGTGCCTCCGGGTTGACCGCCCTGCCCACCCGGCCCGTTGTCCGCCGGGCGGCTGAAGCCGTTGTACTCGAAGACCGTCGACAGCGCGCTGTTGTTCGTCGAGCCGTCCGCGTACGGACGTACGTCCTTAGGGGTGAAGGTCATCATCAGCACCCACGAGAAGGACACCGCGAACAGCACGGCCCCGGCGGTCAGCAGGTGGCCGATCCGGGCGCGCCGCGTGACGGGGGCGGTGACGAGGTAGCCGATGGCGAGGGCGGGGACGATGAGCCACGCCTGCATCATCTTGGCCTGGAAGGCCAGCCCCACCCACACGCCGGCCCACACCAGCGAGCGCAGGCGGGCGCCGCGTACGGCGAGTTGGAAGCGGTCGACGGCCAGCACCAGGCACATGATCAGGGCCGCGTCGGGGATCGGGTGGCCGAAGAGGGAGGCGGTGACGGGGGTGAGGGTGAGCAGTCCGGCGGCCAGGAGGCCGGCCGCGGGGCCCTGCCAGCGGCGTACGACCCGGTACAGGACCAGGACGGCGACGACGCCTTCAATGCACTGCGGCAGGGTCAGGGCCCAGTCGTGGAAGCCGAAGAGGCGGGCGGAGAGGGCCTGCGGCCAGAGGAAGCCGCCGATCTTGTCGAGGGTGATGGTGGCGGACGGGTCGTAGGCGGTGAAGAGGAAGGCTTTCCAGCTCTCGGTCATGCTGCGGGCGGCGACCGAGTAGTACGGGGCCAGGCCGCCGGCGGTGATGTTCCAGGCGTAGAGGAGCGCGGCCAGGGCCGCGACGCCGAGCAGCGCGGGTCGCGCCCAGCGGGGCTGGCCTTCGGGCGAGCGCCACACCTCCCAGCGGCGGCGCGGCCGCCGGCCCGGTGCGGTGTCCGGAGGTAAGGGGGGCGTGCGCTGGGCGGGGGGTGACAGCGGTGCGGCCGGCGTGGGGGAGGCGGCGGAAGGCGGGGAGGGCGGGGAAACGGGCAGGCCGGAGGGCGGTTTGGCGACCATAGGGGGAAGTCAGCTCTCGGGTCGGTGCGGGCGGGGCTGCCGGGCCCGGATCGGATCAGCCGGTCAGATTTCCGGCTTGCCGAGCAGCAGCAGGTAATAGTCCACGTGGTCCCGGCAGAACGCACGGAACGGTTCCATCAGTGGATCGGTGTGCGCGACGGCCTCTTTTCCGAAACGCTGCTCGATCTCGTCGCGCCGTTCTTGATAAAGCACGTACATCAGCTCGCCGCACAGTGCGACGTTCGCTGTCATGTTCTGTACGCGGGCGACGCGGAATCCGGCTTCTTCGACCTCTCCGAGAAGGGTGGCGAAGGGGGTGGGCGGCGGGGACGCCCACAGTTGGGTGAATGCCTCGGTCTCCGGGGGAATGCCGGTGCCGCGCCGGGCGAACTCCGTCATCAGCAGACGGCCGCCGGGCCGCAGGACGCGCCGGGCCTCGCGCAGTCCGGCGGGCCGGTCGGAGAGGTGCGGGAAGCAGTCGACGGACCAGGCCGCGTCGTACGTGTCGTCCGCGTGGTCGAGCCGCATCACGTTGCCGTACGTGAAGTCGACGCGGCCTTCGAGGCCGGTGGCGGCGTTCAGCCGTTCCCCGCAGCGGGCCAGTTGTTCCCGGCTGACGGTGATGCCGGTGACCCGGCCGCCGGTGCGCCGGGCCAGGTGAATGGCGGGGCCGCCGGTGCCGCAGCCGATGTCGAGCAGGCGCGGGTCCGGCGGCAGGCCCTCGGCCAGGATGTCCGCGAGGAACTCGGTCTGCCGGTCCTGGGCGAGGTCGGACAGGCCGAGGAGGGAGGTGGCCGCGGTCCGTTCGCCGTGCGGGACGAACATGCCGACGTGCAGGGCGCTGCGGCCGAGCACCATGGCGAGCAGGTCGCCGAACCGGTCGTACATCGCGCCGACCTCTTCGGGGGCGGGCGCCGGGCCGCTGCTCGCACTGCTGTCGGTCACTGCCATGGAAGTCCCCTCGCGACGGATGGTCGGGCAAGGAATCAGTGAGCAGGAAGTGCACTTCCGCTCGGTGGACGCTAGCACCGAATTGCCCGGAGTGGGGGTCTTTCATTCCGCAAGAGAAAAAATCGGACAGTGGGGGGACGGTGGCGGGTGGGGAATTCATGATCCGTTCGAGGGCTGCTCCGGCGCTAAGGCGGCTGGTGGACGGGGGTTGATGAGTTTTTGATGAGAAGGTCATGAAAAGCGTGAGAATGGCGCCGGGGGCATACCGATTTCCGCATAACGTGTGCGTGAATTGTCGGGCAGCCCCGGAAAGGAGAACTCCGGGGAACAACCCCGTGCGGTGCCTGCCGTCCGGAGGGGCGGCCGCTGGGCGCACCCCTCCGGACGGCGTGTGTGACGGCCCCTCGGTTCGGAGTCCGGGCCGGGCGGGGCGGTCCGGTCAGCTCGACTGCGCCTCGTCGTAGAGGTTCTCGGCATCGTCACCGAAGTACGGCCCGAACATGGTGTTCGGCAGGAAGGTGTAGCCGAAGCTGTTCACCGAGGACTGCAGGCCGGTGCCGCTCGCCTCGTCGAACGAGGTGAACCACGGCCCGCCGCTGGAGCCGCCGGTCATGTTGCAGGACAGGCCGTGGTCCGTGGAGAACAGCGGGTCCTTGATGGTGTTGCCGCTGCAGTAGATGAGTTTGCTGCCGTCGTACGGCGCGGCGGCGGGGTAACCGAAGGCGTACATCGGCTTGTTGTAGCCGGTGTTGAAGGCGAGGCCCTGGCCGCCGACGACGTCGGTGAGCCGCTGCCCGCCGACCGGTGCGACGACCGCGGCGCCGATGTCGTAGTTGATGTTCTCGCTCG
Source organism: Streptomyces paromomycinus (assembly GCF_003865155.1). Lineage (NCBI taxonomy): Bacteria > Bacillati > Actinomycetota > Actinomycetes > Kitasatosporales > Streptomycetaceae > Streptomyces > Streptomyces paromomycinus. Next base: position 6,977,020 of record NZ_BHZD01000001.1, read on the forward strand.
CCGTCCACTGCGGTGTGGCGAGGGTCTTGGCGGCGGCCCACTTGCCGTACGGGGCCTGGCCGTCGTGGTAGCCGGGCACGAAGACCCAGTCGCCGTGCCAGGCGCCGTTGAGCTTCACGCAGTGCCCGGCGGTGAGCACCGTGCTCTTGTTCGCGCTGGTGACGGCGTTGCCCGAACAGGAGGCGGTACGGCCCTGGTACGTGAAGAACACCCGTCCCGCGGTGTTCGTCACGGCGCCGTCACCGGTCCACGGGGCGCCCGCCTGCGGGAACGACTTGGGGGCCGGGGCCGACGCGGGGGTGGACGTGGCGGTGGCGGGGAGGGTGGGGCGTACGGTGCGTTCGGAACCGCGTCGGGTGGGTGTGGTGGCGGGGTTCGCGCCCGCCGCGCTGCTGGATCGTTTCTCCGCAGTGGCGGGCCGTTTCTCCGCGGTGGCGGATCGGCTCTTCGCAGCGGCGGATCGATTCTCCGCCGTGGCCGACCGTTTCGCGGACCCGTCGGTCCCGGCCGACAGCAGGTCCAGCGGGGTGGCCTCGCGCATCCGCTCCGCCGTCCAGAAGTCGGCCACGGAGGAGGGCGCACCCGTACCCGTACGGACCGAGGCCGAGGCCGCATCCGTGCCGGCCGGACCGGCCGCACCCGCCGCACCGGTCTGGAGAGCCGAGACGAGCAGGGCGCCGGCGGCGGTCAGGGCGCAGGCGACGGCACGGGACGCGCCGCGCCGACGGGTGCCGGGGGAGGTGCTGACGTTTCGTCTCACGCGTGACTCCTTCTGCAAGGCCGCGTGGTGGCGAACCGCGCGGCCGTCGACTACGTGGCCGCGGGTTCCGCGGCCCGGCAGATGAGCGGTGCGGATGGACGTGCGTCAGGAAGAGTCCCACCGGACGCGCCGTCTGTCAGGAGCGCGTCGCGCCGAAGTCCGGCCGGCGGGGCGGCGGACGGGAGGCCGTCAGCCGCGGCCGATGTACGGCATGGCCGTCGCCATCACCGTCGCGAACTGCACGTTCGCTCCCAGCGGCAGCTGCGCCATGTGCAGCACGGTACGGGCCACGTCGGCCGCGTCCATCACGGGTTCGACCGCGGTGCTGCCGTCGGCCTGCAGGATGCCGGTCTGCATCCGTCCGGTCATCTCGGTCGCCGCGTTGCCGATGTCGATCTGTCCGCAGGCGATGTCGTACGGACGCCCGTCCAGCGAGAGCGACTTGGTCAGGCCGGTCATGGCGTGCTTGGTGGCGGTGTACGCGACGGAGTGCGGGCGCGGTGTGTGTGCGGAGACGGAGCCGTTGTTGATGATGCGGCCGCCGCGCGGGTCCTGTTCCTTCATGGCGCGGAAGGCGGCCTGGGCGCAGAGGAAGGCGCCGGTGAGGTTGGTGTCGACGACCGTACGCCAGTCGTCGTACGCCAGTTCCTCCAGCGGTACGGGCGGGCCGAACGTTCCGGCGTTGTTGAAGAGCAGGTCCAGCCGGCCGAAGCGGGCGCGAGCGGCGGCGAAGAGGGCGTCCACCTGGTCGGGGCGGGTCACATCGGCCGTGACACACAGGGCGGCGGGGCCCTCGGGGCCGTCGCCGCTCCGCTCCGCCAGGCGGGCGGTCTCCTCCAGCGCGTCGGCGCGCCGTCCGGCGAGCACCACCGACCAGCCGGCCCCAGCGAGGGCCAGGGCGACGGCCCGGCCGATGCCGGAACCGGCGCCGGTGATCAGGGCGGTCGGCGCGGGCGGGGGAGTGGTTCCGGGGCGGGTCTCGGGTGTCGTCATGGCGGCAGGGTAAGGCGCGGACCGCACGCCCGCGGGGGGCGGGGGCGCCGGACTGGTCACGGCCGATCGAGCGGGCGCGCGGCCCGCACGCCCGCGGGGGCGGGCTCGCGGAGCCGCCGCGGACGAACCGTTCACCCCGCCCCGTGAAAGTTCTTGAGCACGGCCGCCTTGGCCGCGGCGAACTCCTCGGCGGTCAGGATGCCGTCCCGGTGGAGTTCGCCGAGTTCACGCAGTCGGCGGAGCAGGACGTCGGCGTCCTGGCCGCCGCCCTGGGGGCCCGGGTCCGCCGCAGCCTTCAGGGACGGTACGGGCTGTGCCGCGGCCACCGGGGCCGCCGCGGTCGGTGCGGAACCGCCCGACGGGTGCGGCAGCCGTGCCGCGACCGCGGCCGCGAGCAGCGCGGTGCGGCCGCTCTCCTTCTTGAAGCCCCACAGCTCGATGGCGTTCGGGTCGTGCTCCGGCTTGAGCTTCGCCGTGACGCCCTTCGGGCGGAAGCGCAGATAGCCGGACTCCAGCCCGGAGGCGGGCCGCCAGTCGACCCCGGCCAGGTCGGCGAGGGCGAAGTCCCGCGCGCCCGCGTGCTTCTTGCTCTCGCTGGTGGTCCAGCGCCAGTCGATGCGCACCCGTTCCCCGTCGAAGGTCGCCACACCGTCCACGCCCGCGGCGGACAGCGGCACGGCGGGGCCCGGCAGCAGGTAGCGGTCGGTGGGTCCGGTCACCACCTGGTCGAGGAGCAAAGACTGGCGCACCTCGTCGGCGAAGTACTCGGCGACGCCGGTACGGTCCGGGTCCACGCTCACCTGGTAGGGGTTGGCGTCGTCCGGCAGGCTGCCGCCGGTGACGTGCAGCAGCGGGTCGGCGCCGTCCCGCAGCCGCAGGCGCAACCGGCCGCCCTTGCGCGCCGGTTCGTACGCGATGCCCGCCAGCGCCTCCAGGGGGACGGAGGTCTCGCCGAGGTCCTGCCGCAGCCGGTGCACGCTCCGCTCCTGCCCCGGCACGATCCACACCCGGTCGCCGTCGAAGGACCACGTGCCGTCGCGCACCATCAGTTCAGCCATGCCCCGAATCCTACGGAAGCGCCGCTCGGGCGGCGGAGGCTGCGCCCGGCGGTCCCGGGGCTCCCGGCGGCCCCGGGGCCGCCGGGCCGCGCCGTGATTGTCCGGGGGCGTCCGATACGGGCGCAGACATCATCCGGTTGTCATGTGTGCGTCGAACCTGGGACAGCGGAACGCCCTCGTCCGCCCCTCCAATCGCTGGTGACAACACCAGTCCAGGGAGGGGCAGATGGCCCGTCAAGGTCAGTACGAGCAGGACGCGCGGCCCGAGCAGGGGCCCCAGGACGCCCCGTACACGCAGGAGCTGCGGGCCGCCGCCGCACAGCTCGCCCGGCGCCGCTTCCTCACCGGTACCGGGGCCGCCGCGGCGCTGGCCTTCGCGGCCAACCTGCCGGGCACCGGCGTCGCGTACGCCGCCGTCGAGGCCGACGCCCGCAAGATCACCGAGAACCCCTTCACGCTCGGGGTGGCCTCCGGCGACCCGCTGCCCGGCTCCGTCGTGCTGTGGACCCGGCTGGCGCCGAAGCCGTACGAGCCGGGCAGCGGTATGCCCAAGGCCCGGGTGACGGTGCGCTGGGAGGTCGGGTACGACGAGAAGTTCCGGCGGCTGGCGGGGCGCGGGCGGGCCGAGGCGCACCCGGAGTTCAACCACGCGGTGCACATCGAGGCCACCGGCCTCGCCCCGGACCGCGTCTACTACTACCGCTTCCGGGCCGGAAACTGGATCAGCCCGGTCGGCCGCACCCGTACCGCTCCCGCGCGCGGCGCGAAGAACAACGAGCTGCGGCTGGGCGTCGTCTCCTGCCAGGCGTACCACGACGGCTACTACACGGCTCACCGGCACCTGGCCAAGGAGGACCTGGACGTGGTCTTCCACCTCGGCGACTACCTGTACGAGTACCCGGTGGACGCCGTCGGCGGCGCCCGCAAGTACACCGACCGCAAGCTGCCCGCGCGCTTCAACCGCGAGACGGTGACGCTGGAGGACTACCGGCTGCGGTACGCGCTCTACAAGTCCGACCCCGACCTCCAGGCCGCGCACGCTGCGCACCCGTTCATCGTCACGTGGGACGACCACGAGGTGGAGAACAACTACGCCGACGACATCAGCGAGAACAACGCCCCCAAGGGCGAGTTCCTGCTGCGCCGGGCCGCCGCCTACCGTGCGTACTGGGAGAACCAGCCGCTGCGCCGCCCGCAGCGCCCCAACGGGCCGGACGCCCAGCTCTACCGTCGCGTGCACTTCGGACAGCTCGCTCAGTTCGACGTGCTGGACACCCGCCAGTACCGCTCCGACCAGGCGTACGGCGACGGCTGGCGTACCCCGGGCCCCGAGTCCACCGACCCTAAGCGCACCCTGACCGGCGCGAAGCAGGAGCGCTGGCTGATCGACGGCTGGCGCTCCTCCTCGGCGCTGTGGAACGTGCTGCCGCAGCAGGTCACCTTCGCCGAACGGCGCAACGCCACCGGACCCGGCTACAAGCTGAGCATGGACTCCTGGGACGGCTACCCGGCCTCCCGGGAGCGGGTGCTCAAGGGCGCGGAGGCGGCGGGCGTGGACAACCTCGTCGTGCTGACCGGCGACGTGCACGTGCACTACGCGTTCGACATCAAGCGGGACTTCCGGGACGAGACGTCGCGGACCGCGGGCGTGGAGTTCGTGACCACCTCGATCGCCAGCGGCGAGGACGGGGCGGACAAGCCGGCCAACTGGGGCACCTACATGGCGGCCAACCCGCACCTGAAGTTCTACAACGGCCGGCGCGGCTACGTGACCGTCACGCTGGACCGCGAGAAGGCGCGGGCCGACTTCCGTACGGTGGCGAAGGTGACGAAGCCGGGGGCGCCGGTGATCACGGCCGGGTCGTTCGTGTCCGAGGCGGGCGATCCGGGGCTGAAGCCGGCCTGAGGCCCGTACCACCGGGGCCCCTGACTCCCGTATCACCGGGGGCCCACTGATCCCCGTACCACCGGGGCCCGGTTCCGGTCCTAGGACCCTGGACCCCCGCCGAAGGTCCTGTCCGAAAGGGCGCGGGGCCCGTTCCGTGCATGACACCATGGTCAAGCCATCAATCATCCATGGAGACACTCATGACGGACCCCGGCACCGGCACGACGGAGCCCCAGGACAGCGTTCCGATAGCCGAGCGGGACGTGGCGGCGGCGCCCGCCGCGTCCCGCCGTACCAGCCTGCTGGTCACCCTCGTCCTCGGTGGCCTGACCGCGGTGCCCCCGCTCTCCATGGACATGTACCTCCCGGCCCTGCCGGAGGTCACCGAAGCGCTGCACAGCCCGGCCGCCACCGTCCAGCTCACCTTGACCACCTGCCTCGCGGGCATGGCCCTGGGGCAGATGGTCGTCGGTCCGATGAGCGACAAGTGGGGCCGCCGCCGGCCGCTGCTGGCCGGCATGGTGATCTACGTCATCGCCACCGCGCTGTGCGCGCTGGCCACCAACGCCGAGCTGCTCATCGCCTTCCGCCTGCTCCAGGGCCTGGCGGGCGCGGCCGGCATCGTCATCGCGCGGGCCGTGGTGCGCGACCTGTACGACGGCGTGGCGATGGCCCGCTTCTTCTCCACTTTGATGCTGATCTCCGGCGTCGCCCCCGTCGTCGCGCCGCTGATCGGCGGGCAGATCCTCCAGGTCACCGACTGGCGCGGGGTCTTCGTCGTGCTCACCGTCGTCGGCGTGCTGCTCACCCTGCTGGTCTGGCGCCGCCTGCACGAGACGCTGCCGCCCGAGCGGCGGCACTCCGGCGGCCTCGGCGAGGCCCTGCACACCATGCGCGGCCTGCTCGCCGACCGCGCCTTCTCCGGCTACCTGATCGTCGGCGCGTTCGCCTTCGCCGCGCTGTTCGCGTACATCTCGGCCTCGCCGTTCGTGATCCAGGAGATCTACGGCGCCTCCCCGCAGACCTTCAGCCTGCTGTTCGGCGTCAACTCCGTGGGCCTGGTCCTGGTCGGCCAGATCAACGGCAAGGTGCTGGTCGGCCGGGTCAGCCTGGACGTGGTGCTGGGCATCGGCCTGGGCCTGATCACGGCCGCCGCGACCGTGCTGCTGCTGATGGCCGGCGGCGTCTTCGGTGACGTCGGGCTGTGGCCGATGGCCGCCGGGCTGTTCGTCCTGATGTCCGCGATGGGCCTGGTCATGCCGTCGGCGAACACCAAGGCGCTGCTGCGCTCGGGGCACGCGGCGGGCTCCGCCTCGGCGCTGCTGGGCACCTCCACCTTCCTGCTCGGCTCCGTCGCCTCGCCGCTGGTCGGCATCGCGGGCGAGCACACCGCCGTACCGATGGCCGTGGTCCAGCTCTCCTGCGGCGTACTGGCGCTGCTGAGCTTCCTGGGAATGTGCCGCCCGTGGCAGCGTAGGGAGGAGACCGCCACCGGGACCGGCGAGAGGACCAGGCTCTGAACGCAACCGGACTGCGACACGGCACCCCCGCCGCCGCGGGGCTGGACCCCGCCTGGATGCGGTGCCTGGTCGACGGGGTGCGGGAGGCGACCGAGGGGCCCGCGCCCTGGTGCGCGGGTGCCGTGGTGCTCGCCGGGCGCGGCCCGGTGGTCGCCGCCGAGGAGGCGGCGGGCTGGGCACTGCGCTACGCGGGGTACGACCCCGAGTGCGACCGAGGGGTGGAGCTGCCCCGGGAGCACCGGGAGCCGATGCGCGTCGGCACCGTCTTCGACCTGGCCTCGCTGACCAAGCTGTGCACCGCGGTCGTGGCGGTCCAGCAGGCCGAGCGGGGTCTGCTGGACCTGGACGCCGCGGCCGGCCGCTGGCTGCCCGGCTTCGCCGACGGCATCACCGTCCGCAGCCTGCTCACCCACACCTCGGGCCTCCGCCCCGAGCTGCCGTTCTACGAGCGCCGGGGGCGCGCGGCCCAACTGGAGCTGCTGTGGGAGGAGGCGGCGGCGCCCGCCGCGCCGCCCGGCGGCACGTACCGCTACTCCGACCTCAACCTCATCGTCCTCCAGCTCATCCTGGAACGGCTCACCGGCCTGCGCCTGGACGCCCTCGTGGCGCGCGGGATCACCGGCCCGCTGGGCATGTCCAGCACGGCGTTCGGGCCGCTGGCCCCGGCGGGCGTGGCCGCGACCGAGGACCAGCGGCGGCCGTGGGCCAAGGCCGACCGGGGCATGGTGCGCGGCGCGGTGCACGACGAGAACGCGTGGGCGCTGGGCGGCGTCGCCGGGCACGCGGGCCTGTTCTCGACGGCGCAAGACCTGGCGGTGCTGTGCCGGACACTGCTCTGCGGCGGCGCGTACGGCCGGGAGCGCATCCTGAGCGCGGAGTCGGTGGCGCTGCTGCTGGACCCGCCGGGCCTCGGCTTCGGCGTGGACCAGCCGTACTTCATGGGCGAGCTGGCGGGGCGCGGCGCGGCCGGGCACACCGGGTTCACCGGCACGAGCCTGGTGCTGGACCGGGCGACCGACACGTTCCTGGTGCTGCTGGCCAACACCGTCCACCCGCGACGGCGCGAGGCGGGCAGCGCGCCGCGGGCAGCCGCCGCGACCCGGCTGGCGCGGGCGGTACGGGCCGGCGGCGGGCCGCCGGGCGCCGGGCGGGGCGGCCCGGGGCGGCTCCCGGCCGGTCCGGGGCGTCCCGCCCCACCGTGAGACGGGTCAGGACGTCCGTCCCGGCCCCGTAAAATTGCGGGAATGCACGACGAACTGCGCGCCGCACTGGCCGGCCTGCTCGACGGCCTGCCGCCCACGCAGGCCGCGCGGGCCGTCGACCGGCTGATCGCCAACTACCGGGGCCGGACACCGACCGACGCCCCGGTCCTCAGGGACCGCGCGGATGTCGCCGCGTACGCCGCCTACCGGATGCCCGCGACCTTCGAGGCCGTACGGCACGCGCTGGACGCCTTCGCGGCACGGCTGCCGGACTGGGCACCCGCCTCCCACGTGGACATCGGCGGCGGCACCGGCGCCGCGACCTGGGCGGTCGCGGCCACCTGGGACGGCCACCGCACGACCGTGTACGACTGGGCCGAACCGGCCCTGGAGCTGGGCCGTGAGCTGGCCGACGGCGTCCTGCCGGACACCGACTGGCAGCGCCGGGTCATCGGCGCGGGCATGACGGTCCCGGAGGGCACGGACCTGGTCACCGTCTCGTACGTGCTCGGCGAGCTGCGCCCGGAGGACCGCCGCGCGGTCGTCGCGGCGGCGGCCGGCGCGCGGGCCGCCGTACTGATCGAACCCGGCACCCCGGACGGCTACCTGCGCATCCGCGAGGCCCGCGAGCAGCTGACCGACGCCGGTCTGCGGGTCGTCGCGCCGTGCCCGCACAGCGGTACGTGTCCGATCGTGCCGGGCGAGGACTGGTGCCACATGGCCGCCCGGGTGACCCGCTCCTCGCTGCACCGCCAGGTCAAGGGCGGCTCGCTGCCGTACGAGGACGAGAAGTTCAGCTATGTCGCGGCGGTGCGGCCGGACGTGGTGGGCGGCGCGGCGGCCGCCCCCGCCCCGGCGCGGATCGTCCGCAAGCCCCAGCTCCGCAAGGGGCAGGTCCTGCTGGACCTGTGCACGGAGGAGGGGCTGCGGCGCGACACGGTCACCAAGCGGCACGGCGACCGTTACAAGGCGGGCCGGGACGCCGAATGGGGCGACGCCTGGGAGCGGCCGGCCTGACGCCCGCGCGCCCGGCGGCCCGGGCGTCAGGCCGCCCGTAGCTCCTGCGTGCAGCACTTGACGCTGCCGCCGCCCTTGAGCAGTTCGGTCAGGTCCATGCCGACGGGCTCGTACCCGCGCTCGCGCAGCGGCGCGAAGAGGCCCACCGCGGCCTGCGGCAGCAGCACGTGCCGCCCGTCGCTGACGGCGTTCAGCCCGCAGGCCTCCGCGTCCGCGTGCGAGGCGATCAGGGCGTCCGGGAAGAGCCGGGCCAGCACGGCCCGGCTGCCCGCCGAGAAGGCACCCGGGTAGTACATGACCTCCGAGTCCGTCGCGTCGTCCAGCACGCACAGGGCCATGTCGAGGTGGTAGAAGCGCGGGTCGACCAGGTCCAGCCCGATCACCGGGCGGCCGAAGTACTCCTGCGCCTCGCCGTGCGAGAGCGGGCTGCTGCGGAAGCCGCGCCCGGCCAGCAGCCAGGAAGCGGTGACCGCGAAGTCGCCCTCCGCCTCGTTGACGTTCTCCGGCTCGCGGACCTCGGTGAAGCCGTGCTCCCGGAACCACGCGGCGTGCACGGCGGCCTCGCCGCGGCGCTCCTCGAAGGCGAACCGCGCGCCGAGCACCCGGCCGTCCACGACGGTGGCGCCGTTCGCGGTGTAGACCATGTCCGGCAGGTCGGGGCGGGGCCGCAGCTCCTCGACGGTGTGGCCGAGCGCGCGGTAGCGGTCGCGCAGCACCTCCCACTGGGCCAGCGCCAGCGGCAGATCGACGGGTTTGTCCGGGTCCATCCAGGGGTTGATGGAGTAGCTGACCTTGAAGTGGGTCGGCGGGCACATCAGGTAGCGCCGGAACCGGGCGCTGCGTCGGGCTGTACGCAAGGAAGGCTCCTCACGGTGGTGGGACGCGAAGGCGTACGAGGTGTGTACGCGCTCAAATGGTCCACCGTGAGGAGCCGTTGCGCAGTGAGCCGGTCGGGTGGTTTTCACCCCTGACGGGTTTCTCCGGCGCCGCGCTGCTCCTGGAGCCTGCGCAGCAGCGCGCGCCGCTGCGCCATCGGGTCGGTGCCGCCGCCCACGCCGTTGCCGCCCCGGCCGCCGCGCAGCGCGCCGCGGGAAAGCTTGCTGCGGGTGCCGCCGACTCCGAGCATGTTGCCCGCGCTTCCCTTGCTCATGGGGTCGTCTCCTTCGTCCGCCGATATGACGAGACGGTTCGTCTCGCTCGATATCGAGTCTGGGCGAGACGCTCCGTCTTGTCAAGACGATACGTCTCGCCTCACCTGTCGGTAGACTCGGGGCATGGCCAACAAGACGGCGCCCGACGCCTCCCGCCGCAGCGAACGCTCCCGCCGCGCCATCTTCGACGCGGCCCTCTCCCTCGTCGGCGAGGTCGGCTACGACAAGCTCACGATCGAGGGCATCGCCTCCCGCGCCGGTGTCGGCAAGCAGACGATCTACCGCTGGTGGCCCTCCAAGGCCGCCGTCCTGCTGGACGCCTTCACCCAGGACGTCGAGGGGTACGAGGCCGGGCTGCCGGACACCGGCGACCTCGCGGCCGACCTCAAGTTCGTCCTGCGGGCCACCGCCGACGAGTTCAACGACGAGAAGTGGCAGGCTCCCTACCGCGCCCTCGCGGCGGCCGGCGCGAACGACGCGGAGCTGTCGGCGCGCTTCGTCGAGCGGCTGCTGGAGCCCGGGATCGCGGTGTACGTGAACCGGATGCGGGCCGCCCAGGAGGCGGGGGAGATCGGGCCTGAGGTGGATGTACGGGTGGCGGCCGAGATGGTGCTGAGCCCGTTCTCCCAGCGCTGGCTGATGCGTACCGGCGAGCTGACGTACGCGTACGTGGACACGCTGGTCGACATGGTGCTCGCCGGTCTGCGGCCGCGCGCCTCCGCCTGACCCGCCGCACCCCGTCCGGCCCGCGCCCGTGGGCGGCCCGCACTCCGGGATGAGGCGCCGGGATCGCCCAGGGGGCGTGAAAGGTAAAGGAAAGTGAACGAAGTGGGGTGGAAACCGACCGTATTGGTGGGATTCGCCCGTTCTCCGGTCCCCCCGGATCCGTACTCCGGTCACCCGAAGAGGAGGATGGTGGCAGCATTGATCCCAGACCACCGCTCGAAGTGAGGGGATAGATGGAACGCAAGAGCAGGTTCTCCCAGTGGCTTCGCCGGCCGAGGAGCGGTTCGGACGGCGGCGATACGGACACGGGATCGGCGGCCGCGCAAGGCCGCGAGGACCTGCTGCTGGCGGTCGCCGACGCGGGTTTCCCGCTCGCCCCCGCCGCCCACCCCTCCGGCTACGGCTGTTCCTGCGAGCGCATCGGCTGTCCCACGCCCGGCCGGCACCCCGTCTCCTTCGGCTGGCAGACCGTCGCCAGTACCGACCGCGAGAAGGTCGCCGGCTGGGCGCGCGCCTATCCGCAGGCCAATTTCATCACCGCCACCGGCATCGCCCACGACGTGCTGGACGTCCCCGCCGAGGCGGGCCGCAGCGCCCTGGAGCGGCTGGAGGCGGCCGGCATCGAGGTCGGCCCGGTCGCGCTGAGCGGCGCGGCGCTCGGCCAGGGCCGGATGCTGTTCTTCACCGCCACCCGCGGCACCCCGGACGACGAGGACGAGTGGTGGCCCTGCGAGCTGGACTGCCATCCGGAGACCATGGACGAGCATCCGGGCCTGCGCTGGCACTGCCGCGGCAGCTACGTCCTCCTGCCGCCCTCCCGCCTGCCCGGTGACCAGCCCGCGGTGTCCTGGCTGCGCGGCCCCGAGCGGCCGGTGCCGGACCCGCTGACGCTGCTGGAGTCGCTGACCGACGCCTGCGCCGCGTACGCGGACCAGCAGCCCGACCACGACCACGAAGCGGCCGCCTGGCCCATCGGCCGCTGACGCCCGTCCCGCGACCGGCGTCCCGTACGCCGTGCCTCCCGTATGCCGGGTGCGTCCCGCCTACAGCGACTTGGCGGAGGTCTTCGCCTCCAGCCGGTGCAGGACACCGACCTGCCCGGCGGCGCCCGCCGCCGGAACCTTCACCACCTGCTCCGACAGCGTCGTGAAGGTCATCCGGTCGGACGGCTTCGCCGGACCGTCCATGATCCCCTTGAGCTCCGGGCCGATGCTGATCCGCGACCCCGCGGAGACCGTCTTCTGCTGGTGGTAGTAGGTCGAGAAGAAGACCAGCGCCCCGCCGTCCGCGGTGCGCAGCGCGACCGGCGCGTACGAGGACGCCTGGTCCTCGTACTGGATACGGGAGCCCGGCTGCCGCCCCTGCCGCTCGCGCAGCGCCCGCCACCGGTCGGTGTGCGGTCCCGGGGCGAAGGTGTCGCCCTTGCCGGTGTTCAGGTACGCCGCGTACGCCGCGCCCAGCTTGCCCGGCGCGACCTTCAGCCCGGAGTTCTCCGCGTCGGCCGGCACCACCTCGGCGAAGCCGTCCTGGTCCGTCTTGAACTGCGGAATCTCCTTGTCGGCCAGCGAGGACAGATAGCTGGCCTTCCACTTCGCGCCGACCGCGTCCCGGGTGAACACCAGGAACCACCGCGTGTTGTTGCGGTTGCTCACCGCGTCCGCCAGGAACACCTTCGGCCAGCCCGCCTGCTTGGGCACGGTGAACGTCGGGCTGGTCAGCTTCAGCGGCGGGAACTTGGGGTTGCCCTGCGGGCTGATCGCCTGCCCCGCCTTGGTGAGCGCCTGGTCGACGGCGAGCAGCGAGTCCGTCTCGTAGGTCGGGTTCACCTTCGGGTCCAGCTTGGTGTTGGACGTGTTGAAGCCGTCGACGAACTGCTGGAGCGCCGTGGCGGCCTCGTCCTTCGACACCGCCGGCAGCATCTCCCGTTCGCCGTGCACGGTCATGCACCCGCTCAGCGTCAGCAGCGCCGCGCTCGCGGCGGTCAGCGCTACGGGCACCCGGAACGGCGACCTGCGTGTCATGGGACTCGGGCTCCTTCGGGGCGACCGGGGCCGGGGCGGCCTGGGCGGCCGCCGGGGTGGCGAGATTCGGCGCAACCCTACCGGGGGCGGGGGAGCGGGCGGGCGCGGGGACCGGCAACAGCGTCCGCACCGTGACCTTGCGGACGCCCGGCCCCACCGGCCATTACGGGACGCAACGGCCGTGCCCGGACACGGCCCGGCTCAGGCGTCACGCAAAGGCATGACCAGGGGAACGCCGGTGCGCGGGTGTCCGATCACCTCGACCGGCTGCCGGTAGACCCGGCTCAGCAGCCCGGCGCCGAAGACCTCGCCGGGCGGACCCTGCGCGGCGAGCCGTCCGCCGTGCAGCAGGGCGGCCCGGTCCGCGTACGCGGCGGCCAGCCCCAGGTCGTGCAGGACCACCGCCACCGCGGCTCCGGCCGCCGCCCGTTCCCGGCAGAGCCGCAGCACCAGTTCCTGGTGGCGCAGGTCCAGTGCGGCGGTCGGCTCGTCGAGCAGCAGCAGCGGGGCGCGCTGTGCCAGGACGCGGGCGAGTGCGACGCGGGCCCGTTCACCGCCGGACAGCGCGGAGAACGGCCGGCCGGCGAAGCCGGTCACCTCGGTCGCCGCCATCGCCTCCGCGACGGCCGCCTCGTCCGCGTCCTCGCCCGGGGTGCCCGCCCAGGGCGCGCGGCCCATCCGTACGACCTCGGCCACCGTGAACGGGAAGGACAGGGCGGCGGCCTGGGGCAGGACGGCCCGGCGCAGCGCGAGCTCGGGCGCGGTCCAGACGGTGGCCGGGCGGCCGTCGATCCGTACCTCGCCGGTGGTGGCGGGCAGGTCGGCGGCGAGCGCGGCGAGCAGCGTGGACTTGCCCGCGCCGTTCGGCCCGACGAGTGCCAGCACCTGGCCCGCGGTCACCTCCAGGTCGATGCCGTCCAGCACCGTACGGCCGCCCAGCCGTACGCCGAGACCGTCGGCCCGCGCGTACGCCGTACCCGCGGCGACGGGCGCGGGGAGCGTCCTGGAGCGTCCGCCGAACCACGTACCGATCACCGGAATCCGGCCCCGGCTCATGCCCAGCCCCCTTGCTTGCGGCGGGTCCTGCGCAGCAGCCAGAAGAAGAACGGGCTGCCGAACAGGGCGGTCAGGACACCCAGCGGCAGCTCGGCGGGCTGGGCGACGGTGCGGGCGGCGAGGTCGGCGACGACCAGCACGAGCGCGCCGCCCAGGGCGCTGCCCGGAATCAGGAAGCGGTGCCCCGGGCCGGCCGCCATCCGCAGCAGGTGCGGGACGAGCAGGCCGACGAAGGTGATGACACCGGCCACCGCCACGGCCGCCGCGGTGAGCAGCGCGACGACCAGGATCAGGACGACGCGCAGCCGCTCCACGTCGACACCGAGGTGCCGGGCCGGGCGTTCGCCGAGCGCCAGGAGGTCCAGCTTGCGGGCGTAGCAGGGCGCGACGGCCAGCCCGGCGACGGCGCACGGCAGGACGGCCAGCACCTTGGGCCACACGGCCCCGGACAGCGAACCGAGCTGCCAGAAGGTGATCTGGGAGACCTGCGCGTTGTCCGCGAAGAAGAGGAACAGGCCGATCAGCGCGCCCGCGAAGGCGTTCACCGCGATACCGGTGAGGATCAGCGTGACGACCTCGGTACGGCCGCCCGAGCGGGACAGCGCGTAGACGACCAGGACGGTCAGCAGGCCGGTGGCGAACGCGCAGGCCGGGACCGTCCACATGCCCAGGAAGCCGAGGCCCAGCGCGATCGCCCCGACGGCGCCGACCGCGGCGCCCGACGAGATGCCGATGACGCCCGGCTCGGCGAGCGGGTTGCCGAACACGCCCTGCATCAGGGCGCCCGCGCAGCCGAGCGACGACCCGACGAGCAGGGCCAGCACGACGCGCGGCAGCCGCACGTTCCACAGCACGCTCTCGCCGACCCGGTCCAGCTCCGCGCCGCCGAGGTGCAGATGGTGCAGCAGTGAGCCGAGGACGTCGCCGAGCGGGATGCGGTACGCGCCGAGCCCGGCGGAGAGCAGACAGCCGGCCAGCAGGGCGAGGGTGAGGGCGGTGGTCAGGAGGGTGGTGCGGGGGAAGCGGCGAGGGGGTGGCGGGGTGGGGGCGTCCGGGGGGCCGGCGGCAGCGTCCGGGGCCGCGACCGTATGTGTGCTCCCGTCCGTATTCGTGCCCGTACCCGCGTCCGTCCGGGGAAGTGCCGTCATCTCACTTCCCCTCGGCGTGGATCTGCTGGATCAGGGAGCGCAGTACGGCGTCCGTGCGCGGCCCGTAGTTGAGCAGCACACCGTCGTCGACGGCGGCCACCCGCCGGTCCATCCCGGCCGGGGTCTGGGCCACGCCGGGGATCTTCACCAGTCCGTCGATGCCGCCGACGGACTCCAGACCCTTGGTCATCACCAGGATGACGTCCGGAGCGGCCTTGGCGAGCGCCTCGCTCGTGATCGGGGTGAAGTCCTTCGCCAGGCCCGACTCCTTGCCCGCGTCGATGCCGCCCGCCGCCTCGATGAGGGAGCCGGCGCCGGAGCGGGCGCCCCCGATGAGGTAGACGGAGGCGGAGCCGCGCAGGTAGAGGAAGGCCACCCGAGGGCGGTCGGCCGCTTCCGTGCCGCCGTGCGGAATGTTCTTCCGTACGGCCGCGATCCGCCGGCCGGTCCGGGTCTTGAGGGCGTCGCCCGCCGTACGGACGCCGAGGGCCGCCGCGACCGCGTCGATCCGGGTGTCCACGTCGGCGAGCTGCTTCGCGGGCCCGAACGTGACGACCGGGACCCCGGCGTCGCGTATCTGGCCGACGGCCTCCGCCGGTCCGGTGGTGGTGTCGGCGAGGACCACGTCGGGCTTGAGCGAGAGCACGCCTTCCGCCGACACGTCGTGCGCGCGGGTCACCACGGGCAGCTTCGCCGCCTGTTCGAAGGTGGCGGTGATGTCGCGCGCGACGACCCGGCCGCCGAGCCCGAGGGAGAAGACGATCTCGGAGAGGGAGCCGGTGAGCGGCACGATCCGGTCGGCCTTGCGCACCGTCACGTCGTGGCCGTCGGCGGACCGTACGGTCGCGGGCAGCTCGGGCCGGGGCGCGGGACCGGACAGCGGCTCCACGCGGTCGGCGGCGGGCCGGGCGGCGGGTTTCGCCGGGGGAGTGGTGGCATCCGTACCGCCGCCGCAGCCGGTGAGCGCGAGGGCGAGCGCCAGGGTGGCGGCGAGGGCCGCGGCGGGGCGTGACAGGCGCCGGCGGGCCGGCTCCCGGAAGGTTGCTGTCACTGTCCCGCCTTTCTGTGTACGTGAGTTGACCGGGACCGGTGGTGCGGGCGGGGGCCCGGTCGGCTCCCGGGGTTCCGCTTCGGTCGCGCTTAGCTTAGGTTAGCCTTACCTTAATCGCTAGCCCTCGGAGGGGTCCTCCATGCTGCCGTTCAGACCGGCCGGCGGCCGTACACACGGCCGCGCCCGCGTGCTCGCCGCCGCCTTCCTGGCGGCACTGCTGGGCACGCTGCTCCCCGCGCTGCCCGCGGCTCCCGCCCAGGCGGCGGCCCGCACGGTCGCGGGCGGCCGGCTGGACTGGGGCATCAAGTCCTCGTTCCAGTCGTACGTCACCGGGCCCATCGCGCAGGGGAGTTGGACCTTGAACGGCGGTGCCGCCACGGTCGGCGACAGCCGGTTCCGCTTCCACTCCGCCACCGGCGGCTACGACCCGGACACCGGCGCCCTGACGGCGGGCTTCTCCGGCGGCGTCCACTTCACCGGCCACCGCAAGCCGGACGGCTCCTACGAGATGGACCTGACCATCAGCCGTCCCCGGGTCACCGTCGCCGACGGACGCGGCACCCTCTTCGCCGACATGACCAGCAAGGAGAAGGGCACCGGCCGCGTCACCACGGCCTCCAGGGTGCCGCTCGCCACCCTGGAACTCGGCGGTGTCGACACCCGGGGCGGCGGCACGCCCATCGCGCTCACCGACGTCCCCGCGAAGCTGACCGCGCAAGGCGCCCGCGCCTTCGCCGGGTACTACACGGAAGGCACGCAGCTCGACCCGGTGAGCCTGTCCGCCGACGTACGGACGGACGCCGGGCCGGGTCCGGAAGCCACCCCCTCCGGCGGCGGTGATGGCGACAGCGCCGAGGGCGGCGACGCCCGGCGCGGCACCTTCACCGAGGCCGCCGTCGACTGGGGCGTCCGCCGCACCTTCCGCGAGTACGTCACCGGCACCCTCGCCCACGGCAAGTGGCAGCTGTCCGACGGCGCCCAGGACGGCGGCGCGCTCTTCCGCTTCCCGCACGGCAAGGGCGCGTACGACGCCGAGAAAGGCACCCTGAACGCCGACTTCACGGGAAAGCTGCACTTCACCGGCAAGAACCTGGACCTGACCCTCACCGCCGTCTCGGTCACGGTCCAAGACGGCCGCGGCACCCTCGCCGCCGATGTCACCCACGACGGCACGACCACCGAGGGCGCCCCGCTGGCCACCTTCGAGGCGAAGCGGCTCACGCCCGAGAAGGGCCTGATCAAGCTCACCGAGGCACCGGCACGGCTCACCGCCGACGGCGCGAAGGCGTTCGGCGGCCTGTACCGGGAGGGCACGGACATGGACCCCGTATCGCTCGCGGTCGCCGTCGACAAGAAGGCCACGCTGCCCGCCCTCCCCGACCTCGGCACCGACCCCAAGGCCGCCGCGGCGGACGGGAAGGCGGACGGGAAGCAGGCGAAGCAGGCCGCCCCCGGGCAGGCCGCGCCCGCCTCGTCCGGCTCCACCCGCACCGTCGTCGTCCTCCTCGTCGCGGCCGGCGTGCTGCTCGTCGCCGTCGCCGCCTTCCCCGTCCTGCGCGCCCGCCGTCGCCGTACGGCCCCCTCGGCGCCCCCGCAGGACTGACCCACCGCGCACCCCCACCGCATCCCCACCCACCAAGGAGAGCCACCGACCATGGCCGCCATCCGCCGCCCGCTCGCCCTCGCGGCAGCCATCGCCACCGCCGCCACCACCGCGGCCCTGTGCCTGCCGTCCGTCGCCACCGCCGCCCCCGCGGCCGGCACGGCGGCGCCGAAGATCCAGCTGAAGAACGGCACGCTCGACTGGGGCGTCAAGGAGTCTTTCCGCAAGTACGTCAAGGGCATGGCGCACGGCGACATCACCGCCGCCGACGGCGCCCGGCAGGCCCCGGACAACGGCCCGTTCACCTTCACGAACGGCACCGGCACGTACGACATGAGCACCCACGCCGTCGCCACCACCTTCCAGGGCAGCGTCCGCTTCACCTCGAAGGTGCACGGCTTCGACATCAAGCTGGCGGACCTCAAGGTCGCCACGAAGGGCACGTCGGGCGCCATCACCGCGGACGTCACGGCGGCGGGCAAGACGCAGGGTGACGTCGCCCTGGCCTCGCTCGACCTGTCGGCGGTGCGGCCGGGCAGCGGTACGGGCGGCGCGATGACGTTCGCGAAGATCCAGGTGAAGCTGACCGCCAAGGGCGCCGAGGCGTTCAACGGCATGTACAAGGAAGGCCAGGAACTCGACCCGGCCACGCTGACGGTGACCCCGGAGGGCACGCCCGGGAAGCCGGCGCAGCCCGCGCCGCCGGGCGGGAACGGGCAGGATGGCGAGGACGGCAAGGGCGGTAAGGGCGGCGAGACCGGCCAGGGCAGCAAGGGCGGCAAGGGCGGCGAGGACGGCAAGGACGGCAAGGAGGGGGAGCAGGCGGGCGGTGAGTCCGGCGGTGAGCAGGGCGTGCACGCGGGCTCGGGGACGGGCTCGGCTTCGGGCCCGGACTCCGGTACCGGAACCGGCTCCTCGGACCACAAGTCCACCACCCCCGCCTCCGGCGCCGCCGCGTCCGCCGCCGCCTCCGGCAAGGTCCTCGACGGCACCCTCGACTGGGGCGTCAAGCAGTCCTTCCGCGAGTACATCACCGGCCCCATCGCGCACGGCAAGGCCGAACTCGCGGGCGGCGCCGTCACCTCCGCGGCCGGTTACCGCTTCCCCAAGGGCCACGGCACGTACGACACCGCCAAGGCCTCCCTCGCCGCGCAGTTCAACGGCTCCGTCCGGTTCACCGGCCACGAGGGTGTCCTGGACCTGAAGTTCAGCAACCTCAAGGTCACGGCGAACGGCACCAAGGGCACGCTGATCGCGGACGTCTCGGCCAAGGCGCGCGCCACCGGCAAGGTCACCGATACGCCGGGCATGGCGGTGGCCGACCTCAAGATCCCGGCCGGTGCCCTCACCGCCAAGAACGGTGTCGTCACCCTCAAGAACGTGCCCGCGACGCTGACCGCCGCAGGTTCCAAGGCGTTCGACGCCATGTACAAGCCCGGCCAGGCCCTCGACCCGGTGACGGCCGCCGTGACGGTCGACCGCAAGGCCCAACTGCCCGCCGGCGGCGACGCGGCGGGCTCCTCGGCCGTCACCGGCGGTTCCGGGAGCGCCGGGAGTGCCGGGAGTGCCGGTGGCGGCACCGCGAGCTTCAGCAGCGGCAGCGGCGCGGGCGGCTCGCTCGCGGCCACCGGCGCCACCGTGCCCACCGGTGCGCTGGCGGGCGTGGCCGGTGCCCTGATCGTCGCGGGTGGCGCGGCCACCTACGCCGTACGCCGCCGCACCGCCCTGTAAGAGCCACCACCCCGGTCAGCGCCTCCGGCCGACCCGGACCCACCCCCCCACTTCCCCCGGGCTCCGCACCCCAGGGGCCGCGTCCCCCACACCCCACACAGGCGCGCCCCGGGCCCAGGGGCCGGCCGTACCCGCCGCGCACGCCTCCGCGCGGCGGGTACTTCGGCGTTCCGGCGAGCCCCCGGTGGCCCGCCGCTGCCGCACCTGCGATGGAATACGGCCATGCCGGCGATCCGAACCCCTGAACTGCACGTCGTACGCGTCTTCTGCGGCCCGGACGGCCGGGGCGGCAACCCGTTGGGCGTCGTACGGAACGGAGCGGCCGTACCGGACGGCGCCGCGCGTCAGGCCCTCGCCGCCGAACTCGGCTTCAGCGAGACGGTGTTCCTCGACGGCCCGGGCCGTGGCCGGCCCGGCCGGATCGACATCCGCACGCCCAGCGTCCGGCTGCCCTTCGCCGGACACCCGCTCGTCGGTACGGCGTGGCTGCTGCGGCACTTGGGGCAGCCGGTAAGCATGCTGCGCCCGCCGGCCGGCGAGGTGCCGGTCACGTACGACGGGGAGTGCGTCTGGGTGCGGGGGCGTCCGGAGTGGTCCACGGGGCGCCGTACGCAGGAGTACGCGACGGCGGCGGACGTGGAGGCGCTGCCCGGACCGCCGCCGGGGGACGGCCCGCTCTACGTGTGGGCGTGGCGGGACCGGGGCGCGGGCACGGTATGCGCCCGCTTCTTCCCGCGTCGCGGAGACGGCATCGTGGAGGACGAGGCCACCGGCGCGGCGGCGCTCACCCTCACCCATGAACTCGGCCGGGCCCTGGACGTCCGCCAGGGCACCGGCTCCCGCATCCTGACGCGGCCGCACGCGGACGGCACGATCGCGCTGGGCGGCCGGGTCGTGCCCGTACGGACGACGCCCTGACCGGATGCCGGAGCGGAACGGGACGGGGCCCGGGGGCCCTGCCCGTCACCTCACGCGCTCAGCGGGAACTCTTCCCCCAGCTCACGGAAGACCGCCGTGTTGAGCGCGAAGGCGCGCTTGCACTCGTCGACCACCCGCTGCTTCTCCAGGTCGTCCACCGGCAGCGCGTCCAGCAGCTCGCGGTACTCCCGCTTGAAGGCGGCGGGGTTGCCTATCCCTTCGAAGACGTAGAAGCGCACGCCGTCGCCCTTGCGGGTGAAGCCCCAGGTCTTCTCGGCCGTGCCGCGGATGATCTGGCCGCCGGAGAGGTCGCCGAGGTAGCGGGTGTAGTGGTGCGCGACGTAACCGGCGGGCCAGCGGGCGGCGCATTCGGTGACGCGGTCGGCGTACGCGGCGGTGGCCGGCAGCGGCTCCAGGCCCGTACGCCAGGACGGGCCGCCGAGGTGGGTCAGGTCCCGCTCCAGCTCTGCCGTACGGACCAGTTCCGGCCGCAGGAACGGTCCTGCGACCGGGTCCCCGGCGAGCGCCTCGGCGGCGCCTTCCAGCGCGCGGTAGACGAACCACAACTGCTCGGTGTAGCGCCGGTAGGCCGTGACGCCCAGTTTGCCGCCGAGCAGGTCGCCCATGAAGGACGAGTTCTCGGCCTCCGTGTGCTGCTCGTGCGACGCGGTGCGGATCAGGGTGGAGAACGGCACCGATGCGGCGGCGTGCGCGGACGGGGTCGAGCTGGGCGCGGCCAAGGCGGACCTCCGGGGACCGATGGGGTGCGTACGGGAACAGATTGTGGTTGGTTAGGCTTACCTAAGTCAACCCGTTCCCGACGGGGTGTCGGCAACTGTGCCGACGTCGTGTCGGCAATGTTCCCGACATCATGTCGGTAAAAACCCCGCGACGAAAGCCCCCACGGCACGGGAAGGCGGAAGCCGCGGGGGCCGGAACGCCGAGCGCTACGGGAGTGAGCGCTACGGGAGGGCGAGCGTTACGGGAGGACGAGGGCTACGGAAGGGTGAGGATCTCCGCGCCGGTCTCCGTGACGACGAGCGTGTGCTCGAACTGCGCGGTGCGCCTGCGGTCCTTCGTCACCACCGTCCAGCCGTCCTCCCACATGTCGTACTCGTGGGTGCCCAGCGTCAGCATCGGCTCGATGGTGAAGGTCATGCCGGGCTTGATGTCGGTGGTGTGGTGCGGGCTGTCGTAGTGCGGGACGATCAGACCGGAGTGGAACGACGAGTTGATCCCGTGGCCGGTGAAGTCGCGGACGACCCCGTAGCCGAAACGCTTGGCGTACGACTCGATGACCCGGCCGATGATGTTGATCTGGCGGCCCGGCTTGACCGCCTTGATCGCGCGGTTCAGGGACTCGCGGGTGCGCTCGACCAGGAGCTTGGACTCCTCGTCCACGTCGCCGCACAGGTACGTGGCGTTGTTGTCGCCGTGCACGCCGTTGATGTACGCGGTCACGTCCAGGTTCACGATGTCGCCGTCCTGGAGGACGGTCGAGTCCGGGATGCCGTGGCAGATGACCTCGTTGACCGAGGAGCACAGGGACTTCGGGAAGCCCCGGTAGCCGAGGGTGGAGGGGTAGGCGCCGTGGTCGCACATGAACTCGTGCGCGACCCGGTCCAGTTCGTCGGTGGTCACACCCGGGGCGATCAGCTTGGCGGCCTCCTCCATCGCCTGGGCGGCGATCCGCCCCGCGACGCGCATCCGCTCGATCGTTTCCGCGTCCTGCACCTCCGGGCCCGTGTACGGGGTGGGCGCGGCCTTGCCCACGTACTCGGGACGCGGGACGGAGGCGGGGACGGGGCGGGTGGGGGAGATCTTCCCCGGGACAAGAAGCGACTGGCCAGACATGCCAGCGAGTGTATCCGTGGCCCATCGGGCAGGATGGCGGCACAGGTGTCGCAGACAGGAGGCGTGATGGCGCTGTTCAAGAGGCGGACGGCCGGCAGGCCCGGCGAGTGGTACTACTGCCTCAAGCACGGAACGGTCGAAGAGGGCCCCGAGTGCCGCGCCGCCGACCGCTTCGGCCCGTACACGACGCGCGAGGAGGCGGCCCACGCGATGGAGACCGCCCGCGAACGCAATCTGGAGTGGGAGACCGACCCCCGCTGGCACGAGAAGGGGCAGGGGACGGGGCAGGAGAAGGGCCAGGAGTAGGGGCAGGGGCAGGGCCGGGGGCGCACCCCGGCCCGGGCCCCGCCGGGCCCGCTCCCGGTCACGCCGCCGGGCTGGCTTCCCGGTCACGCCGCCGGGCCCGCTCCCGGTCACGCCGCCGGTGTCGTCTCCGCCCTCCCCGGCTCCGCCCGCGCCGTACGGATCTCCCGCATGCGCACCGCGTGCTCGTTCGTCCGCGCGTCGTACGCCAGCAGCTTCGGGAGCGCCGCGGCCAGCCCCACCACCCCGGCCACGCACAGCACGCCGCCCGCCCACACCGACGTCCGTACGGACGTGACGGCCGCCATGCCGCCCGAGCGGACCTGGCCGAGCTGCGGCCCGACCGAGTACGACAGCAGCTCGATGCCGGCCAGCCGGCCGCGCAGCTCGTCGGGGATGGTCTGGTTCCACATGGCGGACCGGAAGATGCCGCTGACCATGTCGCACGCCCCGGCCGCGGCCAGGCTCAGCAGCACCAGCCAGACGTTGGACGCCCAGCCCGCCGCGGTCATCGCCAGCCCCCAGGCCGCCGCCGCGTACAGCACCGCCCGACCGTGCCGGTGCACCCGCGAGGTCCAGCCGCTGGTCAGGCTGACCAGACAGGACCCGGCCGGCAGCGCCGCGTACATCAGTCCCAGGGCCCACGGCGCGCCCAGATCGTCCGCGAGGAACGGGAAGATCGCCATCGGGAAGGCGAAGAGCATGGCGGTCAGGTCGACGGCGTACGTACCGAGCAGTTCCTTGCGGTTCCAGGCGTAACGCGCGCCCTCCCAGATGCCGCGCAGCGACGGCTTCTCGGCGTCGTGCGAAGGCGGCGAGGCCGCCAGCCCGACCGCGAGGGCGACGGATATCGCGTACGTGACGGCGTCGATCGCGTACGCCCACCGCAGCCCCGCGTACGCCAGCAGCACACCGGCCAGCGCGGGCCCGGCGATGGCGCCGACCTGCCAGCGCAGGGCATTCAGCGCGGACGCGGCGGGCAGCTGGTCGTGCGGGACGATGCGCGGCACGATCGAGTCGAGGGCCGGGCGCTGGAGCCCGGTCAGCGCGCTGGTCGCCGCCACGATCACGTACAGCGGCCAGATCAGCGGGGCCGGCAGCAGGCTGTTGACGAGCAGCAGCACCGACAGCAGCCCGAGGGCGGCCTCGGTCCACAGGATGAGCTTGCGGCGGTCCATGGCGTCCGCGAGCGCACCGCCGTACAGGCCGAAGACGATCAGCGGCACGATCTCCACCGCGCCCACCGCGCCCACCGCGCCGACCGCGAGCGTCGACCCGGTCAGCTCCTTGAGCTGAAACGGTACGGCGACCAGCGTCAGGAACGACCCGAACACGGTCACCGCGCCCGCGCACCACATCCGGCGGAAGTCGGCGGAGGAGCGCCACGGCGCCAGGTCGGGGAGCAGGGCGGCGGCCCGGCGCGGACGTTTCGGAGGGGAAGGGTCTTCTTCGGTCACAACGCACCATCGTGCGGCGGCGCCGGTGCGGCGGGCAACGGAATATCGGGCGGGCGGCCGGGCCGGACGGAGGTGTACGCCAGGTGTCCGACAGGCGGCTTTCCGGTGCTCAGGGCGCCGTGGTGACGCAGTCGGGTGGCGGCCCGCGCCATCCGTGTGCCGTGCCTTGACGGTCAGTTGGGGGCTCCCTATGGTCACGCTGACAGAGGACGTCCTACGTCCGGTCTGCCGGGGGAGGACCCATGGCTCACCAGACTTCCGTTCCGTTCCGTGCCGGGTCCGAGGGTTACGCGAGCTTCCGCATCCCGGCCGTGGTCGGCACCGGCGCCACGGCTTCCGACGACACCGCCACCGACCCCGGGTCCGGCGCCTCCAGCGATTCCGGCCCCGGATCCGGTTCCGCCACCGACCCCGGCACTTTGCTCGCCTTCGCCGAAGGCCGGGTGCACAGCGCCGCCGACCACGGTGACATCGACATCGTGCTGAAACGCTCCGCCGACGGCGGCCGCACCTGGGGCCCGCTCCAGACCGTCGCCCGCAACGGCACGGGTACGGCGGGCAACCCGGCCCCGGTCGTGCTGGACGGCGGCCGGATCGTCCTCGTCCACGTACGCAGCGCCGCCACGGCCACCGAGGACCGCATCCGCCGCGGCCTGGTGTCCGCAGCCGACGCGCGGCGCGTCTGGGTGCAGCACAGCGACGACGAGGGCGCCACCTGGTCCGAGCCGCGCGAGATCACGGACCAGGCCAAGCGCTCCAACTGGCGCTGGTACGCCACCACCCCCGGCCACGCCCTCCAGCTCCGGCACGGCCCGCACGCCGGCCGCCTGGTCGTCCCGGCCAACCACTCCATCGCCCCCACCTTCTCCGGTGACAACGGCACCGAGGGCCGCTACAACGGCGGCCACGTCCTGCTCAGCGACGACGAAGGCGCGAACTGGCGCATCGGCTACCTGGACAGCAACCCCAACGGCTACATCAACGCCAACGAGACGACCGCCGCCGAACTCCCCGACGGCACCCTCTACTTCAACACCCGCAACGACTCCCCGGCCCCCGGCAACCGCGCCGACGCCCACTCCGCCCCCGCGGACGCCGGTGAGCGCCTGATCAGACCGTTCCGCCCGCAGGCCGGACTGGCCGGGCCCGTCGTCGAGGGCAGCGTGCTGCACCTGGGGGAGCCCGACGTGCTGCTCTTCTCCGGCCCCGCCGACCCGGACGCCCGCGCCCTGATGACCGTACGGGCCAGCCGCGACCGCGGCCTGACCTGGCACCCCGCGCACACCGTCGACGGGCTCCCGGCCGCCTACTCCGACCTCGTACGGATCGACGCGGCGACCGTCGGGCTGCTCTACGAGACGGGCGACTTCAGCGCCTATTCGACCATCACCTTCCGCCGCATCCCCGTGGAGGAGCTGGCATGAGCACCGGTACGGACGACAACGGCCGGGGCCAGGGGCCGGGCCGCCTTCGCCGCCGGGCCCTGCTCGGCGGGGCCGCCGCGGCCGCCGGGTTCACGCTGGCCGGCTGCGGCAGCGGCGACGGTGACAACGGAGCGGCGCCCAAGGAGCGCAAGAAGGGCCAGCAGATCACGCTCTCCTTCTGGTCCTGGGTGCCGGGCATCGACAAGCCGGTGGACCTGTGGAACAGCGAGCACCCGGACGTGCAGGTCGACGTGGAGACGGTGTCCGCCGTCGACGGCCGCCAGTACGCCAAGATGCACGCCGCCGTCAAAGCCGGGAACCCGCCGGACCTCGCCCAGATCGAGTTCCCCGTCGTCCCCAGCTTCCTGCTCGACAACGCGCTGATGGACCTGTCCGCGCTCGGCGCCACCCGCTACAAGGACCGTTTCGTGGGCTGGCAGTGGCAGCAGTCGGTGTTCGGCAAGGGCGTCTACGCCGTCCCGCAGGCGTCCGGGCCGATGGGGCTCTTCCTGCGCCAGGACCTCTTCGACAAGTGGAGCATCCAGATCCCGCAGACCTGGGACGATTACGAGGAGGCCGCCAAAGCGGTGCGACGGCAGGGCGCCTGGATCGAGACGTTCTCCCCCACCAACGGCAACCGGTTCGCCGGGCTGGCCTGGCAGGCGGGCGCCAAGTGGTACGCAGCCCAGAGCGACACCTGGACCGTGCACATCGACGACGAGCCCACCCGCAAGGTCGCCGACTACTGGGAGTCGCTGGTCCGGCGCAAGCTCGTCAAGACCATCCCCGACCGGCAGAACGCCTGGTACAAGGACATCCAGACCGGCGCCGTCCCGGCCTGGATCGGCGCCAGCTGGGGCGACGCGCTGCTGGCGGGCAACGCGCCCGGGACCAAGGGGAAATGGCGGGCCGCGCCCCTTCCGCAGTGGCAGAAGGGCGCCGACTCGCACGCCAACTGGGGCGGTTCGACCACCGCCGTCTTCGCGAAAGCCTCCTACCCCAAGGACGCGCTGGACTTCGCCCTGTGGCTCAACAGCGACCCGAAGTCCATCGCGCTGCTGATCGACGGCGGCTACGGCTTCCCGAGCGCGAAGAAGGGCTACGCCACGTCCGACCTCGACGTGTACCAGGACTTCTTCGGCGGACAGGCGTACAGCAGGGTCTTCGCGGACGCGGGCGCGCACGTCGACACCAGCTGGCAGTGGGGGCCCGGCGTGGACACCCTCTACCAGCGGCTCGGTGACGGGTTCACCGAGGCGCTGGACAGCGGCGGATCGTTCCGCTCCGTACTCCGGACCGTACAGGCGCAGACCGTCTCCGACCTGCGGGGCAAGGGCCTGAAGGTGGAGAGCGGCGGGTGAGCGGAACGGACCGGGGCCGGGCCGCCACCGACCGCGTACAGCGCACCCGTCGCACCCGTCGCACCCGGCACGCCCGTCATACCCGCCATGCTCGTCACGCCCGCCTCACCCGTACCGAAGCCCGCAACGCCCGCGCCGCGGCCGCCTTCGTCCTGCCCTTCCTCACCCTCTTCCTCCTCTGCTTCGTCGCCCCGATCGGCTACGCCGTCCACCAGAGCCTGCACCGCACCGAGCGCACCGGCCCGCTCGGCCTCGGCGGTGAGGAGCGCGAGGTCTTCGCGGGCCTCACCCACTACGCGCACGCGCTCACCGACGACCGTTTCCTGACCGGATTCGGCCGGGTCCTGCTCTTCGGTGTCGTACAGATACCGCTGATGATCGCCCTGGCGACCGTCCTCGCCCTCCTCCTGGAGAGCGCGAGCGCGCGCGGCGTCACGTTCTTCCGCAGCGCGTTCTTCCTGCCGTACGGCGTCCCCGGCGTCATCGCCTCCATCCTGTGGGGCTTCCTGTACGTGCCGGGCATCAGCCCGCTCGTGGAGATCGCCGGGTCGCTCGGCCTGCACGTGGACTTCCTCGCCCGGGGCACCGTCCTGTGGTCCATCGCCAACATCGTCGTCTGGCAGTTCACCGGCTACAACATGCTCGTACTGATCTCCCAGCTCAAAGCCGTACCGGACGAGCTGTACGAGGCGGCGCGCATCGACGGCGCGAACGCCTGGCACATCGCCCGGCACATCAAGATCCCGCTGATCCGGCCCGCGCTCGTGCTGACCACCGTCTTCAGCATCATCGGCACGCTCCAGATGTTCGCCGAGCCGATGGTGCTACGGCCCCTCGCCGCCACCATCGACTCCGGCTTCACGCCCAACCTGCACGCCTACAGCGAGGCGTTCGTCAGCAACAACCAGCACGTCGCGGCGGCCGAGGCGGTGCTGCTGGCACTGGTCGCCTGCGTGCTGTCGTTCGGCTTCCTGCGGCTGGTCGGGCAGCGCGGCGACGGGCGCGAGCGGTGAGCGGGGCCGCCGGAGGCGATGCCGCCGGCCGCGACTCCGTCGGACGCGCCGCTTCCGTACGGCAGTCCGCAAGCCCCACGCGCCGCTCCGCCCCCTCCCGTTCCGCCACCCGCCCACCCCTCCGCTACCGCATCATCACCGCCGCCCTCCTCACCGTCGCCGCCCTCTACTTCCTCACCCCCGTCTACTGGCTCGTCGTCTCCGCCACCAAGAACAGCGCCGACCTCTTCGGCACCTTCGGCTTCTGGTTCGCCCACCCGCGCCCCCTGGAACACCTGCGGGACGTCCTCACCTACGACCACGGCATCTACGTCCGCTGGTTCACCAACTCGCTCCTGTACGCGGGCGCCGGCGCGCTCGCCGCCACCCTGCTCTCCGCAGCGGCCGGCTACGCGCTCGCCAAATTCCCGTTCCCGGGCCGCGAAGCCGTCTTCAACCTCGTCCTCGCAGGCGTCCTGATCCCCGGTACCGCCCTCGCCCTCCCCCTCTACTTCCTCTTCAGCACCATGGGCCTCGCCAACACCTACTGGGCCGTCCTCCTCCCCAGCGTCGTCAGCCCCTTCGGCGTCTACCTCTGCCGGATCTACGCGGCGGCCGCCGTACCCGACGCGCTCCTGGAAGCGGCCCGCATCGACGGCGCGGGCGAGGCCCGCATCTTCGCGAGCCTGGGCCTGCGCCTGATGACCCCGGCCCTCGTCACCGTCTTCCTCTTCCAGTTCGTCCACATCTGGAACAACTACTTCCTGCCGCTGGTCATGCTCTCCGACTCCGACCTGTATCCGATCCAGCTCGGCCTGACCTCCTGGACCGGCTACGCGGACCGCCGGCCGGAGCTGTACCAGTACACGGTGGGCGGCGCGTTCCTGTCCGTGGTGCCGCTGATGGTGCTGATGACCGTCCTGCAGCGGTACTGGCGTACGGGGCTCACCGAGGGCAGCGTGAAGGCGTGACAGTATCGCTGTCATGACTACTCCTGACGACGCGACGACCGGCAACGACGCGCAGCCCGTGAACGTCGCCACCGAAGCCAAGAAGGCGCTCAAGCGGGACCCCTGGGACCTCCCCGACGTGTCCGGCCTCGTCGTCGGCGTCCTCGGCGGCACCGGCGACCAGGGGCGCGGCCTGGCCTACCGGCTCGCCCGGGCCGGCCAGAAGGTGATCATCGGCTCGCGCGCGGCGGAGCGCGCCCGGACCGCCGCGGACGAGCTGGGCCACGGCGTCGAAGGCGCGGACAACGCCGAGTGCGCGCGGCGCAGTGACATCGTCATCGTCGCCGTCCCGTGGGAAGGCCACGCCAAGACCCTCCAGTCCCTCCGCGAAGAGCTGACCGGCAAACTCGTCATCGACTGTGTCAACCCGCTCGGCTTCGACAAGAAGGGCGCCTACGCGCTCAAGCCGGAGGAAGGCAGCGCCGCCGAACAGGCCGCGGCCCTGCTCCCCGACTCCCGCGTCACCGCCGCCTTCCACCACCTCTCCGCCGTCCTCCTCCAGGACCCGGAGATCGAAGAGATCGACACCGACGTGATGGTCCTCGGAGAGTCCCGCGCCGACACCGACCAGGTCCAGGCCCTCGCCGCCCGCATCCCCGGCATGCGCGGCGTCTTCGCCGGCCGCCTGCGCAACGCGCACCAGGTGGAGTCCCTGGTCGCCAACCTGATCTCCACCAACCGGCGCTACAAGGCACACGCGGGCCTGCGGCTCACGGATGTCTAGCCACCGGTAGCCTCCGGCCGGGCCGGCCGATATCCTGCAAGGCTGTCCACTTCCGTGGAGGGCACGGCGCCCGGTACGGCGGGCGAGGGAAGGAGCGTGACCCATGCGGTGGTTGCCCCGGCCGCCCGCCCGGACAGTCCGGGAGCACGGGCGGCGGGTTCCGGAAGGAACGCGATGTCCCGTACGGACAAGACGAAACCCCTGTGGATACGCCACGCGGAACACGGCCCCCGCCCCGTCCACGACCACCGCTACGGCCCCTGCGACCTGCCGCCGCACCCGACGCGGAGGCCCGCGGAGACCCGCTGCCGGTGGGAGGACCCCGGCATGATCCTGTCCGGCTCCACCTGCTGCGCGGGCTGCCATCGCCGCGGCTGCGTCAAGGAGTGGCAGGACTACGCCAAGGCCGGCAACCGCAGGACCCGCTACGCGGGGCGCCGCGAGGCGCGGCGTTACGTCACGGGAGAGCTGACCGACTGATCCTGGGGGCGGCCGCCGGGCCGCCCCCGCCCCACCACGGGCCCCTCCGGCCCCCCACCCGGGCCCGCCGGCCCCGGTGCCCTGCCCGTACGTCCCGGCCACCGGGGCCTGGGGCCACGCCTCCGACCCCATGGTGGACACTGGAGGAAAACCCCCATACCCCTCGCACAGGAGCCGACCCCATGCCCCGCCTCGCCGTCTTCGCCCTCGTCGTCTTCGCCCTCGCCGTCGCCGCGGCCGTCGTCTCCTTCGTCCAGGGCAGCTGGCTCGGCATCGTGTGGATCCTGATGGCGGGCATCTCCAGCAACATGGCGTGGTTCTACGTACGCAAGGCGAAGATGGACCGCCAGAGGCGGGAAGGGGCAGGGACCCCGGTCGCCGGCGCGCACTGAGCCAGGGGGCAGCTAGACCCGGCCTCGTTGCTTTCCTCTCTTCTCCTCACCGAGCCCTTTCCGCGTCCCGCAGCGCCGTCCGGTACTCAGAGGTCCAGTCGGCGTGACGCTGCTCGGTAGGGAGACCGTTCAGCCCTGCACGGAGATGGTCGGCTGCGACGCCGTACTCGGCCATGCCCAGGTGGGCCAGGCCGAGGGACAGACGTTGGAAATCGGGCGTGAGCCAGTAAGCCGTGCCGGGCGGCTGCTCGCGGGCGGCATCCGTGAGGCCCGCCGCCTCGCCGAGGAGGCGTTTGGCCGTCTCCCGGTCCCCGGTCTGCGCATATCCCTGGGCCGCCTGTGCCGCGTCTCCCATGCGCTGTGCGGCGTGGGCGCCCGGTGTGCGGTACGCGAACTCGAACCACCGGGCGACGGCCGTCGGGCGCCTCTGGCGACGCGCGATGTAGCCCCGGAAGTTGAGTGCCTGAGCCGCGAGCGTCCCGTCCTCCGCTTCGTCAGCGAGGTCCACGGCGTCGTGCAGGTGTATCGATGCCTCGACGTGGTTTCCGGCCGACGCATGCAACCAGCCGGTGAACTGCACGTACTCCGCGACAACGCCGAGCAGTGCGTCGCGGTGTGGCCCGCGAGCATCGCGCAGCAGATGTTTCACGGTGAGCAGCTGTGCTTCGGTCGGGTGAATCAGAGGCGCCGCCCCGAC
This sequence comes from Streptomyces paromomycinus, assembly GCF_003865155.1. NCBI lineage: Bacteria > Bacillati > Actinomycetota > Actinomycetes > Kitasatosporales > Streptomycetaceae > Streptomyces > Streptomyces paromomycinus. The sequence continues at coordinate 7,007,557 of NZ_BHZD01000001.1, forward strand.
GGCATCGTCCAGCCGGCGTTGCGCGGCCAGCACGCCCGCCAGTGCGTCAACCGCTTGTCGGTCCAGCCTGGTCGGGCGCGCGATGGCGCGGCTGATGCGTCCGCGGTCGTCCGGGGTCAGCGAGGCCGCGACAGTGACAATGGCGCCCTCGGCGCCGAGCAGGTGGTCCAGCCGATCGACGAGGTGTGACGAAGGGATCTGGCGGCCGTTCACCACTCTGTTCAAGTAGGCAGGGTCGTAACTGAGTCGGCGTGCGGCCTCGCGGATGGAAAGACCACGGGCTTTGAGGGCTCTGCGGAGCTGCTCCCCGAACTGTGCCACCACGAGTCACCGCCAAGTCATCACGTCACCACTTTCCGTGACTCACGGTACGCCGGAACGATGGCCTCATGAACGAACACCGAGGAATCCTCGACCGCCCCGTCCACCTGCTCGACCCCTTCGCCGGGGACATCGACCCCGCCCCCAAGGAAGGCTGCGCCCGCTGCGTCGCGGAGGGGGAGCGTCGTACCGGGGCGCGGGCCGCGGGGCTCGTCTTTGTGGCTGTGGAAGCGAGTCGCGAGATCCGGCGGCACCCGCGCCACTGGCCCGTGATGAGCGGCAACCCGCAGGACGACAGCGACAGCGGCAACAAGCACGGTGGCGGCGGCTCCGACGAGGGCGGCAACACGAACGACGGCCAGGGTCCGGCGGAGGGCCGGTGACCGTGCACGACGGCATGGCGGCGGGCCCGGAAAGGCTCGCCGCTGTACTCATGGAAAAGGGCACGCTGACGAGTGACTGGCTGCCCGCGTACGAGGCCGTACCGCGTCATCTGTTCGTGCCCGAACTGATCTGGCCCGGTCATGGCGGCATGAACAGGCAGGACGACCGAGTGGTCCGCGACGACGACCCCGATACGTGGTGGGCGGCCGTTCACCGGGATGCGCCGATCACGACGCAGTGGGACGACGGGGCGTACACCGGGGCCGGAAAGGGCAAGGTTCCGTCCAGCTCCAGTTCCATGCCGACGATGGTCTTCTCGATGCTGGACGCGTTGAGCGTCGAAAAGGGTCACCGGGTGTTGGAGATCGGCACCGGTACGGGCTGGAACGCGGCTCTGCTGTCGCACCGGGCCGGGGCGGAGAACGTCGTGACCGTGGAGGTGGACGAAGGCAGCGCCCGGGACGCGCGGCGGCGCCTGAAGGCGGCGGGGTTCGAGCCGGTCACGGTGGTCGGGGACGGGGCCGAGGGGTGCGTGGGGAGCGGCCCGTACGACCGGGTGATCGCCACATGTTCCGTCGGCAGTGTGCCCCGCCCGTGGGTCGCGCAGACGAGGTCGGGCGGCGTCATCGTCGCTCCCTGGGGGCCGGTTTACGGTGGCGAGGCGGTGGTCCGCCTCACGGTCTTCGGGGACGGTACGGCGGCGGGCCGTTTCGTGGGGTCGTCGGCGTTCATGCGGCTCCGCGCCCAACGCGTCGGACGTCAACACGTACGGGAATATCTCGGGGGCCGCGCGTGGCCGGCGGACGGAGTGCGCAGTACGACTTCTCTTTCCCCGGAGGAAGTCGGGGACTGGCATGTCATGTTCGCCATCGGAGTGCAGGTCCCGGACGCCTTGCCGTGGACGGAGCCGTACGCGGACGGTTCCTGCACGCTGTGGCTCCGGGACACGGCGGTCACGTCTTGGGCGACGGTCGACCACGTACCGGGGCGCCGGGAGTTCGAGGTGTACCAGTACGGGCCCCGGAAGCTGTGGGACGAGGTGGTTGTCGCGTACCGCTGGTGGGAGCGGCAGGGGCGGCCGGGATTCGAGCGCTTCGGGCTGACCGTGGGCGGTGCCGGTGACGGCGAGGGCGAGCGGGTGTGGCTGGATTCGCCGGAGAGGCCGGTGCCCGGCTGACCGCGTACGGACAGCGGGCAGCCGACCATGGGCGCGACGTGCGCGAACGGCCCCGTCGCGCCCCTTACGGAACCATCGGCTCCCCCTGCCAGAAGCGGAACAGCTGCTGGCCGAAGTACGTGTCCCAGTTGGTGATGCCGAGAGCGCGCAGGATGGCGTCCACCGCGTCGAAGAAGACGGCGTTGACGCCGGGGATCCACAGCAGGCCGAAGACGGCGATCAGGCCGAACGGGGCGATGGGCTCCACCTGGCGGCGGATCTTGTACGAGAGCCAGGGTTCGATGACGCCGTAGCCGTCCAGGCCGGGGACCGGGACGAAGTTGAGGATGGCGGCCGTGACCTGGAGGAGGGCCAGGAAGGCGAGGGCGAAGCGGAACTGCTGGGGGACGCCGTCCATGGCGCCCAGCCAGAAGGGGGCCGAGACGACGGCCGCGAAGAGGATGTTCGTGAGGGGACCGGCCGCCGAGATCAGGCTGTGCCGCCAGCGGCCGCGGATACGGCCGCGTTCGATGAAGACCGCGCCGCCCGGCAGGCCGATGCCGCCCATGATCACGAAGATCACCGGCAGCACGATGCTGAGCAGCGCGTGGGTGTACTTGAGGGGGTTGAGGGTGAGATACCCCTTGGCGCCGATGGAGATGTCACCGCTGTGCAGCGCGGTGCGGGCGTGCGCGTACTCGTGCAGGCAGAGGGAGACGATCCAGCCGGAGACCACGAAGAGGAAGACGGCGAAGCCGGGGCTCGCGGCGAGGCGTCCCGTCCAGACGGCCCATCCCGACACCGCCATGACGGCGACGAGCGCGAGGAAGACCGGGCTGACGCGGCGGTCGGCGCGCTGGGCTGATGTGGTCATGGTGTGGTGCTCCTGGGTGGTGCCGTGGGGTTGGGTGTGGGGTGGGAGTGCGGGGGTGTGGGGGTGCGGGGGCGTTGTCGGTGTCGGGGCGCGGTGCTGTTGCGGGGCAGCCACGACCGTATCTGCGGACGGGGCGGCCGTGCACGGAAAACGACGGGCGGCGGGCGGGAGGTTCCGGGCAGTCTGGGCCCATGACGGATACGGGCGCGGGCCGGACGGTACGGGTGTTCCACCGCGACTGGGAGATGGAGTGCTGCGGCACGCCGTTCTCGGTGGGGGACGAGGTCGCGTGGCCGCTGGTCTTCGAGAGTGTCGCGGAGGCGGACGTGGCGGTCTGGGCGGACTGCCTGGACGAGCGGGGGCTGCTGCGGACGGTCACGTTGCACGGCGGCGCGGCGGACAAGAGGTCCGGCGCGTCCAGGATCGCGGGGCGGGTCCGGTCCATCCAGGTGGTGGTCGTGGGGTATCGGGGGGCCGATCCGGTGCCGGGGGAACGGTGGCTGCGGCCGGTCGAGCGTTGTCCGAAGTGGTTCGCGGATCCGGTCGGGGAGGACGGGGGCGGCGCGGGTACGGGCACTGGTACGGACCTGGCCGCCGGGAAGGGCGGGGCCCGGCGGGAGCGGCGGGGTCGCCGCCGCGTCGAGTGCGGTGTCCTCGTCGAGGTGGACGTGGCGGGCGCGGAGCGTGGCGCGTGAAGCCGCCGCCCGTGCAGGACAATGGGGCGGTGCGCTACGGAATCCTCGGTACGGCCCAGGCTCACCGGAGCGACGGTACGCCCGTCGCGCTCGGTGGCTCGCGGCTGCGCGCACTGCTCACGGCGCTCGCGCTGCGGCCCGGCCGGGCGCTCGCCGCCGACCTGCTGATCGCGGACGTGTGGGGGCCGGAGCCGCCCGCCGACGCGACCGGCGCGTTGCAGGCCCTGATCGCGCGGCTGCGCCGGTCCGTGGGACGGGGCGCGATCGACTCCGTACCCGGCGGGTACCGGCTGTCTGCCGATCCGTCCGACGTGGACCTGCACCGTTTCGAGGAGCTGGCCGCCGAGGGGGCGCAGGCCCTGGCCGACGCCGACCCGGTCAAGGCCGCCGCGCTGCTCGACGACGCCCTCGCGCTCTGGCGCGGCCCGGCGCTGGCCGACCTCCCGGAGGCGGCGGGTGAGGCGGCCCGCGCCGAGCGCGGTCACCTGGACGCCCGCCGTGCCCGGCTCGCCGCGGAGGTCGCCCTCGGGCGTCCCGGCCAGGCCTTGCCCGCGCTGGCGGCCCTGTGCGCGGACCATCCGCTGGACGAGCCGCTCCAGGCCCTGCGTCTGCGCGCCCTGCGGGCCGCGGGCCGCACGGCGGAGGCGCTCGACGCGTACGCCTCGGTGCGGGCTGCCATCGTCGATCGGCTGGGTGTCGAGCCCGGCCTCGAACTGCGCACCCTGCATGGGGAGTTGCTGCGGGTGGAGGGAAGCTCCGGGGACCGGCCGGAGGCGGCGGAAGCGGTGGCGCCGCCTGCGGGGCCCGGTGGTGGACGGTCCGGCCGGCGGGGTGCGGAGACGGCTGTGAGCCCGTCGGCGGGGGCCGGTGCCCGTAACGGGTCCGGTGCCCGGCCGGGCAACCTGCGGTCGCGGCCGACCTCCTTCGTGGGCCGGGAGGACGACCTGGCCGCGATCCGCGCCGACCTGGCCGCGCACCGCCTGGTGACCCTGCTGGGCCCCGGCGGTGCCGGCAAGACGCGGCTCTCGCAGGAGAGCGCCGAGACGGCTGCGGCCGCGGCGCCGGACGCCTGGGCGGACGGGGTGTGGTTCGCGGAGCTGGCGCCCGTGGACGACCCGCAGACCGTTCCGGAAGCGGTGCTCACCGCTCTCGGGGCGCGCGAGACCGTGCTGCGCGGCACCACCGCCGAGGAACTGCGCGCCGCCTCCGACCGGTCGGCGCGCGACCCGATGGCCCAGCTCGCCGAGTTCTGCGAGAACCGGCGGATGCTGCTGGTCCTCGACAACTGCGAGCACGTGATCGGCGCCGCCGCCGAACTGGCGGACCGGCTGCTGGCCGAGTGCCCCGGCGTGACGCTGCTGGCCACCAGCCGGGAGCCGCTGGCCGTGCCGGGGGAGGCGGTGCGGCCGGTGGAACCGCTGCCCGACCCGGTCGCGCTGCGGCTGCTGGCCGACCGGGGGGCCGCCGCGCGCCCCGGGTTCCGCATCGAGGACGACCCGGTCGCCTGCGCCGAGATCTGCCGGCGCCTCGACGGGCTGCCGCTCGCCATCGAACTGGCCGCCGCCCGGCTGCGGCTGCTCGGACCGCGCCAGCTGGCCGACCGGCTGGACGACCGGTTTCGGCTGCTGACCAGCGGGAGCCGTACCGTACTGCCCAGACAGCAGACGCTGCGCGCGGTGGTGGACTGGTCCTGGGACCTGCTCGACGACGCCGAACGGGCCGTGCTGCGGCGACTGTCGGTCTTCTCCGGCGGCTGCGATCTGGTCGTCGCGGAGGAGGTCTGTGGGGACGGGGTGGAGGGTGCGGACGGCGCGGACGGGGCGGACGGGCGGCGCGGGGCGGACGGGGTGGCGGGCTCCCGGACGCGGGTGGCGCCCCGTGATGTGGCCGTCCTGCTCGGTTCGCTGATCGACAAGTCGCTGGTGGTCGCGGCCCAGGACGGCGACGGGCGGATGCGCTACCGGCTGCTGGAGACCGTCTCGGAGTACGCCGGTGAGCGCCTGGACGAGGCGGGGGAGCGGCCCGCGACCGAACGGCGGCATCTGGTCGCCTACCGCGAACTCGCCCGTAACGCCGACCCGTTGCTGCGCGGCCCCGAGCAGTGCGCCTGGCTGGACCGGCTGGAGCTGGAACACGACAACCTGCGCACCGCGCTGCGCCGGGCCGTCGCCGCCCACGACGAGCACGAAGCCCTGTGCCTCGTGCTCTCGCTCCAGTGGTTCTGGACGCTGCGCGACCACCGCGCCGACGCCCGCGCCTGGTCGGCCGCCGCGGCGGCCCTCGGCCCCGACCCCTTCGCGCTGCCCGTCGAACCGGCGCCCGTCCTGCACGCCCGGCCCATCGACGGGCCGCCGCCGATGGACCCCGAGCAACTGAAGGAGGCGCGCCGCGAGGCCCGGCTGGTCAGGCTGGCCAGCGTCGAGAGCGACATCGAGGTGCTGCGCAAACGGGAGCTGCGGGACGAGCTGGCCGGCATCCTGGCCGCCTACCGCAGCGGCATGCCGCAGACCTGCAAGCTGCCGGGCGTGATGTGGTACTACGCGGTGCTGCTGACGGGCCGGTTCGACGAGCTGGCGCAGATGACGGAGGACGCGGTACGCGCCTGCCGGGAGTACGGCTACGCGTGGGAGCTGGCCTTCGTCCTCCAGCTGCGTTCCAAGATCTTCAACGACCGGCCGGACGGCCTGGCCGAGGCCCGCAGGGACGCCGACGAATCCCTGGAGATCTTCGTCAGGCTCGGGGACGCGTGGGGCGCGGCGGAGGCCATCGCGGGGCGCGGCGAGTCGCGCGAGGGGCGTGGCGAGTACGCGCTCGCCGCCGAGGACTACCGGGCGGCCATCCGCTACGCCGAGGAGCTCGGGGCGCGCAGCCAGGTTCTGCTGCTCCAGACCCGGCTGGGCAGCGTGCTGATCGAGGATGACGACGAAGCGACCGGGGAGCGACTGCTGTACGAGGTGCTGGAGCTGGCGAAGGAGCAGAACAGCGGCCGGGACGCGGTGTCGTTCGCCCATCTGACACTCGCGATGCACCTCACGTTCGCCGGCCGTCTCCAGGAAGCGCGCGGTCACCTGGAGGAGGTGCGCCAGGCGTTCGGCCAGCGCGGACCGGAGATGTTCAAGGGCGTGCTGGCCATGTCCCTGGTCTCCGTGGACATCGAGGAGGGGAAGTACGCCGCCGACATGCTGCCCCGGATCCGGTCGGCCATGGAGCTGTTCCAGGACGAACTGACGCAGATCGTCGCGCCCGACCTGCCGGTGATCCAGCTCCTGACCGGGGCGCGGGCGCTGCTGGGCGTACGGGGCCCGGCGGCCGGCGGCGCGGACGCGGCGCGGCTGATCGGCGCGTACGACGCGCTTCGCTCCCGCTCGCACCGGCCGCAGCGGATCATCCGGAAGAACCGGGCGGCGGCCGAGGCGGAGGCGCGCGCGGCGCTCGGCGACGACGCCGCCTACGACCGGGCGTACGCCGAAGGCGGCGGCCTCTCTCTCGAAGAGGCCACCACCCTCGTCTGACGCGAGCCGGGCGAAGGTGACGCGTCAGGATTCTCAGGTCTTCTTGCGGAACTTGTTCACCGCGAGGGGCGCGAAGACCAGGGTGATGCCGGCGGTCCAGGCCAGGGTGATCAGCACCGGCTGGGCGACCGCGCCCTGGCCGTTCATCAGGGCCCGGGCCGCGTCCGCCAGGTTCGACAGCGGATTGATCTTGGTGAACGCCTCCATCCAGCCCGGCATCGTCGTGGGCGGGGCGAATATGGAGGAGCCGAACTGCAGCGGCATCAGCACCATGAACCCCACGCCCTGCACCGCCTGCGGCGTCTTCATGGTCAGCCCGAGCAGCATGAAGATCCAGGTCAGCGAGGAGCCGAAGAGCAGCGCCAGGGCGACCGCCGCCAGCAGCTCCAGCGGGCCGGTCCGCAGGTCGAAACCGATCAGGAACGCCAGCGACAGCAGGATGACGGTGGAGACCAGCATCCGCCCGGACTCCACGAGCATCTTCGCCGTCAGCACCGAGGAACGGGCGATCGGCATCGTGCGGAAGCGGTCCATCACCCCCTTGTTGAAGTCGTCGTTGACGCCGGAACCGACCGACATGGCGATGTTCAGACCGCCCATCGCCAGCAGGCCGGGGATGATGTAGTTCACGTAAGCGGAACGGTCGCCGCCCAGGCTGCCGCCCATCGCGCCGCCGAAGACGTACACGAACAGCAGCGTGAAGACGATCGGCATCAACAGGGCGTCGAACATCGACTCCGGGTCGTTCTTGATCTGCATCGCGTTGCGGCGCACCAGGGCGCCCGTGTGACGCAGATGGGCCCGCAGGCCGATCCGGCCTTCGTCGGCACCCGGCCGCTGCGGCTTGCCCGGCGCCGCCACCGTCGCGGCACTCATGCCGGAACCTCCTCGAACTGCTTGTCCTGAACGCCCTGCTGGTCCCGCGGCCCGTCCTCGGGGCCGCCGCTGCCGGCCTCCGAGGTCTTCTGGCCGGTGATGGCCAGGAACACCTCGTCCAGGCTGGGCAGATGGGTGTTGATGCCGGAGATCGTGAAGCCCCGCTCGCCGAGCATGCCGACCACGGCGGACAGCTGCTCGTCGCTGACGATCGGCACGTTGACCACACCGTCCTCGTGGTCGGCGGTGGCGCCCGCGATGCCGTCCAGGCCGGCCTGCGCGATGGCGCCGACCATCCGGTCCAGCTCGGCGCCGAGCGCCGGGCGTATCTGGAGCGTGCGGCCGCCGACCTTGGTCTTCAGCTCGTCGACCTTGCCCTCGGCGATGACCCGGCCGCGGTCGATGACCGTCAGCTCATGGGCCAGCTGCTCGGCCTCTTCCATGTACTGGGTGGTGAGCAGGACCGTCGCGCCGTCCCGCACCATGCTGCGGACCTCGTCCCAGACCTCGTTGCGGGTGCGGGGGTCGAGGCCGGTGGTCGGCTCGTCCAGATACAGCACCGCGGGCCGGCCGATCATCGAGGCGGCCAGGTCCAGCCGGCGGCGCATACCGCCGGAGTACTTGGCGGCGGCCCGGCCGGCGGCCTCGGTGAGCGAGAACCGCTCCAGCAGCTCGTCGGCCCGCGCGCGGGCGTCCTTGCGGGAGAGGTCCAGCAGCCGGCCGATCATGTACAGGTTCTCCCGGCCGGAGAGCTTCTCGTCGACCGAGGCGTACTGGCCGGTGAGGCCGATGGTGCGGCGCAGCGCACGCGGCTGGCGCACCACGTCGAAGCCCGCCACGGTCGCCGTGCCGGCGTCCGGGACCAGCAGTGTGGACAGGCAGCGCACCAGCGTCGTCTTGCCCGCGCCGTTCGGCCCGAGCACGCCGAGCACGGTGCCTTCCCGTACGTCGAGATCCACCCCGTCCACGGCCTTCACCTCGCCGAAGTGCTTGACCAGCCCCCGCACTTCGACGGCGTTCCCCGCGCCGTTGGATGTCGTCTTTCGCGTCATGCCCCCCACGATGACAGGCCCCACTGACAAACGACCGACAGCTGACCGACAGGCCAGGTGGGAGCCGTGCGGGGGTCGGAGGCCGGTGCGGGAACCGGTGCGGAGCCGGGGTCGGCGGGCCGGTGGCGGTGAACCGGTGACGGCGGGCCGGTGGCGGTGCCGGGAAGGCGCCGCCACCGGCGTCACGTCAGCGGAAGCTGTGCTCCTTGGCAGGGAACGAGCCGCCGACGACCTCTTCCGCGAAGTCCTTGGCCGCGCCGCCCAGCACCTCGCGCAGGTTCGCGTACTGCTTCACGAAGCGCGGCACATGCCCGCTGGTCAGGCCCGCCATGTCCGTCCAGACCAGGACCTGGGCGTCGCAGCCGATGCCCGCGCCGATGCCCACCGTGGGGATGTGCAGCGAGCGGGTGACCTCGGCGGCCAGCTCGGCCGGTACGGCTTCCAGGACGACGGAGAAGGCCCCCGCGTCCTGGACGGCCTTGGCGTCGCGCAGCAGCTGCTGGGCCGCCTCCTCGCCGCGGCCCTGCACCGGGTAGCCCCCGTACGCGTTGACGGACTGCGGCGTCAGGCCGACATGGGCCATGACCGGGATGCCGGAGGAGACCAGCAGCTCGACCTGGTGGGCGGAACGCTCGCCGCCCTCCAGTTTGACCGCGCCCACACCGGCCTCCTTGACCAGGCGGGTGGCGTTGCGCAGGGCCTGGACCGGGCTCTCCTGGAAGGCGCCGAAGGGCAGGTCGGCGACGATCAGGGCGCGCTTGGTGCCGCGGACGACGGCCGCGGACAGGATCGTGATCTCGTCCATCGTGACCGGCACGGTGGACTCGTACCCGAGGTGGCAGTTGCCCATCGAGTCGCCGACCAGCAGCACCGGGATGCCGGCCTCGTCGAAGACGGACGCGGTCATCGCGTCGTAGGCGGTGAGCATGGGCCACTTCTCGCCGCGCTCCTTGGCGGCGGCGATGTCGCGCACGGTCACGCGCCGCGAGCTCTTTCCTCCGTACAGCGCCTTGCTGCTGTCGGATGCGGGCTTGGCGGCGGCGGGTGCGGACGCGGCGGCGGTTCCGCCGGGCGTGGGCGTCCCGTCCGCGGACGGGTTCCGGGCAGGCGAAAGCTGCGTCATGGCGACGGCTCCTGTTCGTCATCTCGAAGCGCCCTGACGGCGTCTCCGGACTCCCTTCCATGCTGGCACGTGCCGCGGGGGGAGTGGAAGGGGTGGCGGAGGAGCGTCGAAGGGGTGCCACGGAGCCCCGGCGATACGGAACGGGCCCGTATCGGAATCGGCGTAGGGTGGTGGCCATGGCCAGCTCACCGACCTCCGGCATAGCCGACGCGCCCCGGCACGTACCCGAACACATCCACCGTCGTCGCTGGGTGATCCTGTCCGTCCTGATGCTCAGCCTGCTGATCGTGGTGCTGGACAACTCGATCCTCAACGTGGCGATGAAGACGATCGCCACCCCGGCCCCCACCGGCCTCGGCGCCACCCAGAGCCAGCTGGAGTGGGCGATCAACTCCTACACGCTGGTCTTCGCGGGGCTGCTGTTCACCTCCGGCCTGCTCGGTGACCGGCTGGGCCGCAAGAGAGTGCTGCTCTTCGGTCTGCTGGTGTTCGGCGCCGGCTCGGTGCTGGCCGCCGTCGCCGCGTCCCCCGGCCAGCTCATCGCCTTCCGGGCCGTGATGGGCCTGGGCGGCGCCTTCGTGATGCCGTCCACCCTCGCCGTCCTGATGAACGTCTTCGAGCGGGACGAGCAGCCCAGGGCGATCGGCATCTGGGCGGGCGGCGTGGGCCTGGCCATCGCGATCGGGCCGATCGCGGGCGGTCTGCTGCTGGACCACTTCTGGTGGGGTTCGGTCTTCCTGGTGAACGTTCCGATCGTGCTCGTCGCACTGGTCGCGATGATCCTCCTGGTGCCCGACTCCAAGGACCCCCGGCCGGGCAAGCTGGACCCGGTCGGCGTGCTGCTCTCGGTCGTCGGCCTGGTGCTGCTGGTGTACGGGATCATCAAGGGCGGCCAGCTCGCCGACTTCACCGATCCGCAGGTGCTGGGCACGGTCCTGGGCGGACTGCTCGTCCTGGTCGGTTTCGTGCTGTACGAGAAGCGCATCGATCACCCGTCGATCGATGTCAATCTCTTCCGCAAACCGGCCTTCTCCGCCGCCGTCGGCGCCATCGCGCTGGTCTTCTTCGCGCTGATGGGCGTCACGTTCTTCATCGTCTTCTACGTCCAGAGCGTGCGCGGCTTCACCCCGCTCCAGGCGGGCCTGCTGATCCTGCCGCTGGCCGTCTCCCAGATGATCTTCTCGCCGCGGGCCCGGCACGTCGTCGACCGCTTCGGCTCGCGCGTCGTCTGCACGGCCGGGATGCTGCTGGTCGCCGTCAGCATGTCCGGCTTCCTGCTGCTGGACGCGGACACCCCGATCTGGGTGCTGGAGGTGCTCTTCTTCGTCCAGGGCACCGGCACGGCGCACATCATGCCGCCGGTCACGGTATCGATCATGCAGGCGCTGCCGCGCGAGAAGGCGGGTTCCGGATCGGCGCTCAACAACACGTTCCGGCAGGTCGGCGGCACGCTCGGCGTCGCCGTACTGGGCTCGCTGCTGTCCACGGTCTACCGCGACGGCATCGACGGGACGCTGCGGGCCGTCCCCGGCCTGTCGGACGGCGCCCGGCACGCGGCGGGCGAGTCCATCGAGGCGACGCTCGGCCTGGCCCGGCACCTGGGCCCGGCGGGCAAGGCGCTGACCGACGAGGCGAACACCGCGTTCATCCACGCCATGCACGTCACCGCGCTCGGCTCCGCCGCCGTCGCCATCGTCGGCGCCGTGGTGGTCGGGGCCTTCCTGCCCGGCAGGATGGGGAACGGCACGCGCGGTACGGACCGGGCGGAGCGGGCAAAGGCGGGAGCACGGGCATGAGCGGGACGGCGGCGACGGACGCGAGGGGGACGCACGCGGCGGGGGCGGACACGGCGGCGACGGACACGACGGGCCGGGCGGACGGCCCGCCGCCCGCCGCGGCCGCCCCGGACCCCCGCCGCGGGCGCCCCCGCAGTCCCGCCGCCGACACTGCGATCATCGAAGCCGTACTGCGCATGATCGAGGACGGTGTCTCCATCGGGGAACTGTCGATGGAGCGCATCGCCCGCGAGGCGGGGGTCGGCAAGGCCACCGTCTACCGGCGCTGGCCGGGCAAGAGCGCCCTGATGCTGGACGTGATGCGCTCGCTGGACACGGACATCCCGCCGCCGGCCGGGGTGTCCGTACGCGACGACCTCGTGGGCATCATCGAGTTCCTGCGCATCCGCGGCCTGGCCAAGCGCAACTCGGCACTGCTGCGCACCGTCGTCACGCACGTCAAGGCGCAGCCCGCGCTCTGGCGGGAGTACCACGAGACGGTGGTGCAGGCCCGCCGCGAGGTGCTGCTGTCCGTGCTGCGGCGCGGCAGGGAGTGCGGTGAGGTGCGTACGGACCGGGACATCGACCTGCTCGCCGACCTCTTCGTCGGGCCGGTGCTGTCCCGGGCCGTGCTGCACGAGTGGGCGGACCTGCCGGAGGGGCTGGCCGAGGAGATCGTCGACACGGTGCTGGAGGGCGTCCGGCCGCGGGTCTGACGGGACGGGGGGCCGCCGGACGCCTGGTTCGGGTGCACGCCCGGGCGCCCGCCCGTGGCCCGGCGTCGGAGAGGTCCGGTCGTCAACCGGCGGAGGACCGTGCCCCATCGAGCGACAAGCAGTCGCAAAAGGCACATCACCTGACCGCTCCATGACGGGACTATGCCCGTTCTGTCACAGCCCCCGCCGCAGCCTCTGTAGCAGGAACCCCGAGCCGTCAGCGCGCCGTCTCCACTTCTAAGAAAACGCATTACGGGCCATCGCCTAGGGTCGGAGATCACAGGTGGGGCGTACGGAGCAAGGCAGTGAGGGCAGCGGCATGGCGCAGGCATACATGACGGAGTCGGGGCAGGGCCAAGACCCTGAGCGGGCCGCCTCCGGAGCGCGGCGCCTGCGCGACTGGTGGCGCCCGGAGGGCATGTGGCGGCGGGGCATCGTGCTGGCGGTGCTGGCGGTCCTGCTCGGGCTGCTGATGATCGTGCACGCGCACGTCCCCAACACCGTCGGCAACCTCGGCAGTCTGCTGGAGACGTTCCTGCCGTGGCTCGGGCTGCTGGGTGTCCCGGTATTGCTGATCGCCGCCGTGCTGCGGCGTTCCACGACGGCGGTCGTCGCACTGCTGCTGCCCGCCGTCGTCTGGGTCAGCCTCTTCGGCGGGCAGGTCACGGACAAGAAGGGCACCGGCGGCAATCTGACCGTCGCCACCCACAACGTCGACGCCGACAACCCCGACCCGGCGGGCACGGCCAGGGACATCGTGAAGTCCGGCGCGGACGTGGTGGCCCTGGAGGAGCTGACCGGTGACGCGCTGCCCAAGTACAAGGAAGGGCTGGCCAAGACGTATCCGTACCGCACGGTGCAGGGCACGGTCGGACTGTGGAGCAAGCACCCGATCTCCGACGCCGCGCCCGTGAACATCAAGATGGGCTGGACCCGCGCGCTGCGCGCCACCGTCAAGGCGCCCGACGGCCGGCAGGTCGCCTTCTACGTCGCGCACCTGCCGTCGGTACGGGTCAAGCTCAACGCGGGGTTCACCGCCAACCAGCGGGACGACAGCGCGGCCGCCCTCGGCGAGGCGATCTCCAAGGAGAGCATCGGGCAGGTCATCCTGCTCGGCGACCTCAACGGCACCATGAACGACCGTTCGCTGGCCCCGGTCACCTCGCAGATGCGCTCGGCCCAGGGCGCGGCGGGCGACGGCTTCGGCTTCAGCTGGCCGGCCGGCTTCCCGATGGCGCGGATCGACCAGATCATGATGAAGGGGATCGACCCGGTCTCCTCCTGGTCGCTGCCCCGGACCGGCAGTGATCACCTTCCGCTCGCCGCTTCGGTCAAGATCTGACAAAGCCCGGCCGGCCGCGGCGCCCCGGCGGAGCAGGCTCTTCCCGCTCCACCGGGGCGCCGCTGCCGTCCGTCGCCGCTCCTCCGTAACATTCCGTTCTCCCGTCGGAATGAATGGGCTGAGAGACTTTGTTCCGTAGAAGAACTTACGGACATCCAGCCGCGTACGCCGTACGGAACCCCCGGCGCCCCGCGCGCCCGCACGGACCGCTCCGGTACTCCGGTGCCCCAGCGCACCGCAGCACCACCGTGCCCGGGACCGTACGCCCCGTTTTCGAAAGGTCTCTCATGCCCCTGGCGCTGCTCGCGCTGGCCGTCTCCGCCTTCGGCATCGGCACTACTGAGTTCGTGATGATGGGCCTGCTGCCCAATGTCGCGGGCGATCTGGGTACGTCCGTGCCCACGGCCGGCTATCTCGTCTCCGCCTACGCCCTCGGCGTCGTCATCGGCGCTCCGCTGCTGACCGCCCTCGGGTCGCGCATCCCGCGCAAGCGGATGCTCCTGCTGCTGATGGCCGTCTTCACCGTGGGCAACCTGGCCTCGGCGCTGGCGCCCAACTTCGGTCTGCTGATCGCCGGCCGGCTGCTCGCCGGGCTCCCGCACGGCGCGTTCTTCGGAGTCGGCGCGGTGGTCGCCGCCCGGCTGGTCAAGGAGGGCCGGCAGGCCCGCGCGGTGGCCACCATGTTCCTCGGCCTGACCGTCGCCAACATCGTCGGCGTACCCGCCGCGACCCTGCTCGGCCAGCACCTCGGCTGGCGCGCGACCTTCCTGGTCGTGGCCGCCATCGGCCTGGTCGCGATGGCCGCGCTGGCCCGCCTCGTGCCGCACATGCCGCGCGCGGAGCACGGCGGCGTGGCCCACGAGATCCGCGCCATGGGCAACCGGCAGGTCGTCCTCGGCCTGGTCACCGCGGTCTTCGGCTTCGCCGGCGTGTTCGCCGTCTACAGCTACCTCGCCTCGATGATGACCGAGGTCTCCGGCTTCGCCGAGGGGTCCGTCCCGCTGGTCCTGGCGCTCTTCGGCGCAGGTATGACGCTGGGTGCCCTGGCCGCGGGCCCGCTGACCGACCGCGCGCTGCGGCCCACGCTGTACGGGGCGCTCGGCGCTCTCGCCGTGACCCTCGTGGTCTTCACCTACGCGGTGCACGTCAAGTGGGCGGCCCTGGTCTGCGTCGTCGTCCTGGGCGCGGTCGGCTTCATGACCACCACGCCGCTGCAGATGCTGGTCATGAAGAAGGCCCAGCACGCGCCGACCCTGGCCTCGGCCTCCAACCACTCGGCGTTCAACCTGGCCAACGCGGGCGGCGCCTGGGTCGGCGGCGTGGCCATCGCGGCGGGCTGGGGCTGGACCTCCCCGGCGCTGGTCGGCGCGGTGCTGGCCGTCATCGGCCTGGGCATCGCGGTGACCGCCGGACTGCTCGACCGCGGCGGCCCCGGCTCCTCGCGCATCGTCGCGAGCAGCGCGGACGCCGACGACGTACCGGCGGAACTGCCGGACCGGGTGAACTGACCCGGCCCCGCCGCACCGTCGCGCGAGCGGCCCCCGACCACGACTGTGGCCGGGGGCCGCTCTTGTTGCGCCCCTCTTGCCGGGCCGCTCTTGTCGGGCCGCTCGCGTTGTTCCGGGTGCGGAGTGTCAGGCGGCGGGGGTTTCGGCGGTGGCGGTCAGAACCGCACGGCCGAGGGTGTGGCCGGACATGGTGAAGCCGAGGACGGCCGGGGTGGCGTCGGCCGGGACGCCGATGGACTCGACGTCGAGGGCGTGCACCACGACGAAGTAACGGTGCGGTCCGTGCCCGGCGGGCGGGGCGGCCCCTATGTAGCGGGCGGCGCGGGCGTCGTTGGGCAGCTGGTAGGCACCCTCGGGCAGGCCCGAGCCGGTGTCGTCGCCGGCGCCTTCGGGCAGCTCGGTGACGGTGGCGGGCAGGTCGGCGACCGCCCAGTGCCAGAACCCGGACCCGGTGGGGGCGTCGGGGTCGTAGACGGTGACGGCGTAGCTCTTGGTGCCTTCCGGGGCGCCGCTCCAGGACAGCTGCGGGGAACGGTCCTTCCCGCCGGGGACGCCGGAGGAGTGCTGCTCGGGCGCCCAGGCGGCGCCGTCGGTGACGGTGGTGCTCGTGACGGTGAAGGAAGCCGCCTCGGGGAGGCGGGCGAAGGGGTCGTTGGCGCGCAACGCGTTGTTCCTTTCGGGCCGTGCTGTGGGTGGTGGTGCGGAGGTGCTGGTGCGAAGGCGGTGGCGAGGGGTGGTGGTCGCTGAAGGGCCGGGGAGGCCGAGGCCGAGGCCGACGTGAGGCCGCGGTACGACCACGCGAGAGCTCTCGTGGCCGCAGCGAGACCACGCGGGAGCCCCGTGACCGCAGCGAGTGCACGCGAGGCCACTCGTGGCCAAGCGAAATCACCCGAGGCCAAGCGCAGTCACGCGAGGCCAAGCGCAGTCACGCCAGGCCACCCGAGGTTCTGCGGTGTCCGCGGTGTTCTCGCGGTGTCGGCGGCTTGGCTCCCCTCGCCCGCCGATGAATCGACCATAGCACCGATAATCGATTATCCAAGGTTTGATCTATGATGAGTCCATGAATCACACGCCCCCCGGCCCGGTCGCGCCGGGCAAGCGGATGCTTTCCGAGCAGGTCTACGCCCACCTGCGGGACGCGATCATGCGCGGAGACCACGCCCCCGGCGACCCCCTCAAGCCGCAGGACCTCGCCAGGGAACTGAGCGTGAGCCTGGCCGTCGTACGCGAGGCGCTCGTGCGCGTGGTCGGCGACGGCCTCGCCGACCGGCTGCCCAACCGCGGTTTCGCCGTCCCGGCCTTCTCCGACCGTCGCTGGCAGGAGATCGCGGAAGCGCGCCGGACCGTCGAACCGGCGGTGCTGCGCCTGTCCGTCGAGCGCGGCGACCTCGACTGGGAGTCCCGCGTACGGGCCGCCCACCACCGTCTGGCCCGTACCCCGGCGTACGTGCCGGAGGAGGGCGAGTACTACAGCGCCGCATGGTCCGAAGCGCACCGGGTCTTCCACCGCACCCTGCTGGAAGGGTGCGGCAACCCCGCCCTGCTGGAGACCTTCGACCGGATGTGGACCGCGAGCGAACTGGCCCGCCGCTGGTCGGCGCACCGCAACCCCGGCCGGAACGGCGCCGAGGAACACCGGCGCCTGGAGGAGGCGGCGCTGGCCCGCGACGCCGACACCGCCGCCGAGGTACTGACCCACCACCTCACCCGGACCGCGGCCGGACTGTCCGGCCGCTTCCACGACGGACAGGACGGACCCACGGCATGACCGCGATGACTGCGATGACTGCTATCACCGCTATGACCGCGTACGAGGCGAGCGCGGGCCGCCGCTGCCACCACGCCGTTTCCCCCCTGCACGTCTGCGGGTACTTCGCGCCGGAGCACCAGGACGAACTCGCGGCGCTCGGGCTGGAACGCGGGCCCATGACCTACTACGCGGGCCGCGCCGCCCCGCTCGGAACGGTCGACGCGGGCACCGTCACGGCGACGTTCTACAACTTCAGTCACGAGCACGTACGGCGGTACATCCCCGCCGCCTGGACGGTCACCACCCCTGAGGCAGTGGTCGCGGCCCGGCAGCGCGGCATGGACAAGGCGCTGCGGCGGCTGCTCGGCGAGGACGCCTGCGCGTCACGGGACATGGCCGAGGCCGCCGGACTGGCGTTGCGCGCCACCGAGGCGTGCCGCCGCGAGGCACGGCCGCTGTACGCCGCCAATGCCGGACTTCCCGTACCCGAGGAGCCGCACCTGGCCCTGTGGCACGCCGCGACGCTGCTGCGCGAGCACCGGGGTGACGGCCACCTCGTCGCCCTGACGATGGCCGGCCTGTCCGGGATCGAGGCGCTGGTGCTGCACAACGCCACCGGTACGGCGCCGACATCGGCGCTCTTCATGCAGACCCGCGGCTGGTCGGCCGAGCAGTGGGCGGCCGCCCGGGACGGGTTGCGCGAGCGCGGCCTGCTGGACGGGGCGGGGGACCTCACGGAGTCGGGCACAGCCCTGCGCGGGGAGGCGGAAGCCCTCACCGACCGCCTGGACGCGGCTCCGTACGACCACCTCGGCCCGGCCGCCACCGCGCGGCTGACCGAGCTGGCCGACGGTTTCGCCAAGGCGCTGAGGGCCGCGGGCGCCTTCCCCGCGCACGCGTTCGGCAAGGGGTGAGGTGCGTGAGCGCGGGGTGAGCGCGAGCGGGGCCGGTCACCGGACGGCCGGCCCCGCTCCCGTACCGCCTACTTCTGGTAGCCGAGGACCGTCATCATCCCGGATTCCGCGTGGTAGACGTTGTGGCAGTGCAGCATCCACAGGCCGGGGTTGTCGGCGTCGAGATCGACGTCCAGCCGGCGGCCCGGCAGCACGATCGCGGTGTCCTTGCGCGGGCCGCCGTCCGGCAGCGCGAAGGTGTGCCCGTGCAGGTGCATCGGGTGCCACATGGTGGTGTTGTTGCGGAACGACAGCCGTACGCGTTCCCCGGCCCGTACCGGATAGCGCTGGTCCGGCGCGTACTTCTTGCCGTTGACGGCCCAGTCGTACTTCGCCATCGAGCCGGTGAGGTCGAACCGGATGGTCCGGTCCGGCTCGCGCGACGCCAGCCGCACCGGCCCGTCGGCCTTCAGCCGGTCGGCCGTCAGCAACCGCCCGTCCAGCTCCTTCGGCCGTACGGACTCCTCGGGCGCCGCCCCGCCGCCGGTGCGCAGCACGGCCAGCGCGGTCCGCTTCTTGCCCTCGGCGAGCGCGGTCAGCGGGAAGACGCCGTCCTTGACCGTGACCACCACGTCGTAGCGCTCGCCCATGCCGAGCAGCAGGGCGTCCGTCGGGGCGTGGGTGACGGGGTAGCCGTCGGTGTGCGTCACCGTCATGGTGTGGCCGCCGAGCGCGACGCGGTACGCGGTGTCGCCGCCTGCGTTGACGAAGCGGATGCGGACCCGGTCGCCGGGCCGCGCGCGGAAGGTCTGCGGATCCTGCGGCGTACGGCCGTTGACCAGGTGATACGGGTAGTCCACGTCGCCCGCGTCGCCGCCCAGCAGCTTGCTGGTGGCGCCCATCAGCATGCGGGAGGGGCCGGTGGGGGACGGCGCCGCGCGGCCGCCCATGGAGTGCGCCCCGTGGTCCATGCCCCCGGAGCCGGAACCGCCGTGGTCCATCCCTCCGTGGTCCATACCCCCGGAATCGGACCCGGACCCGGACCCGGACCCGTGGTCCATCCCGCCCATGCCCTTGCGGAGTTCGGCCAGCACCGCGTCCGGCGTGCTGCCGTCCACCCCGTCGACCCAGTCGTCCAGGACGACCACCCACTCCTTGTCGTACGCGAGGGGCTCCTTCGGGTCCTCGACGATCAGCGGCGCGTACAGGCCGCGGTCCTGCTGCACGCCCGAGTGCGGGTGGAACCAGTACGTACCGGGGTGGCTGACGGCGAAGCGGTACGTGAACGAGCCGCCCGCCCTCACCGGGCGCTGGGTCAGGTCCGGTACGCCGTCCATGTCGTTGCGCAGGGCCAGACCGTGCCAGTGCAGGGAGGTGGCCTCGGGCAGGTGGTTGGCGAGCGTCAGCTCCAGGGTGTCGCCCGCGGTGAGCCGTACTTCCTTGCCGGGCAGGTCGTCCCCGTACGCCCAGCTGCCGACCGTACGGCCGCCCAGGTCGAGTTCGGCGGCGGTGGCGGTGAGCGCGACCTTCCGTACGGGGCCGGAGCCGCGCTTCTTCTCCGCGGCGGCCGCTTCCGGGCCGTCGGGGGAGACGTAACCTTCCGGCGCCGCGGCCGGATCGCCGGCGTGGCCCGAGTGGCCGGCGCCCTTCGTGCCGTCCGTGCCGGAGTCCGGCGAACAGGCGGCTAGCAGGCCGCCGCCGGCGGCCGCGATGCCCGCGCCGAGTACGGCGCGGCGGGTGTGCGTACGCATGGTGGAAAAACACCTCGTGATGGTGGGAAACGGTTGCGGTCGGCGCGCGTGGGCCGGGCCGCGGACGCGCGCAGGCGTCGGCGGCCGGGCCGCGCGTCTACACGCGCAGGACCGAGAGCCGGGCGAGGTGTTTGTGGCGGGGGAGCGGCGGCGGCAGGGGCCGCAGGCCGCGCAGCAGCCGGGCCCGTACGGCGGCCAGGAGGTCGGCGGCCTGCCGGCCCAGCAGCCGTCCCGTACGGACGAGGACGAGTACGCAGAGGGAGAGCACGGCCAGGCAGACCGCGCCGGGGTTCATGGCGTGGTGGTCGTCGGCGATGGAGGAGGAGTACCGCGCTTCCTGCGGCGCCTGAAGCGCGTGGTGCGTTTGCGGTGCGTGGTGCGTCTGTGGTGCATGACGTGCCTGATGTGCCTGATGTGGCTGGTGTGTCTGGTGTGCCGAGGGCATCGGCCCCGAGCCGTGCCCGCCCACCGGGTGCCCCAGCGTGTGCATGCCCACGATGCCGACGATCAGCGCGGCGAACAGCAGCAGACGGCCGCACCACGCGGCTGCCTTCCCCCGGCCTCGCACTTCGTACGGCATGTCGACGGTCCTCCCGGTACCACTGTCCAGCACCCTACCCCTGCGGGGTATGCGGCTCCCGGGTGCCCCGGTCCGTACCCACTTTGCCTATCCTTGACCTTCCGAAGCGCCCCTGGCGTCCCAGCCCGACCTCCAGGATGTCCGTGCAGCCGAGCAAGAGCCGCCGTGCCGCCCCCGTACTCCTCCTGCTCGGTGCGGTGGCGTACACCGCCTGGGTCCTGGAGGTGGTCCTGTCCACCGGCCTCGACCCGGTCCGGACGTACGTCAGTGAACTGGCCGCCGCCGACCAGCCGCTCGGCGGCCTGTTCCGCGCGACGGACCTGCTCGCCGGACTGCTCGTACTGGCGGGCGCGGTCGCCGCGCTGCTCACCCTCCGCCGCCGTCCGTGGGCGACGGCCGGCTGGGCGGCCCTCGCCCTCTTCGGCGCCGCCACCGCCGTCGACTCCCGGCTGCCGCTGAGCTGCGCCCCGACCAGCGACCCTGAGTGCGCGGCCCGCGAGACCGCGGGTCTGGTGCCCGCCACCCACACCGCGCACGCGATCAGCAGCTCGCTGGCCATGGTGGGGGCGCTGGCCGCGCTGGTGCTGCTGACCGTGGCCGCCCGCCGGTACGGCTGGTGGCCGCCGCTCGGCCGCGTCGCGCCGTGGCTGACCCTGGCCGAACTGGCCGCCACCGCCTGGACCCTCTCCTCCATCGCGGCCTTCACCGAAGGCCACGGCAACTGGGCGCTGGGCGTCGGCCAGCGCCTCCAGGTCCTGCTCGTCGCCCTGTACGTCGGGCTGCTCGCGTGGTGTGTCGGGCGAGCGGGCACCACTACGGGGAGGGAAGGGGAACCGGTATGAGCGGGGACGGCGCGCGGCGGAGGCGGAAGAGCACGCGAGACGGCACGAGCGAGATGTTCCCGGACGGACCGGTGCCCGGGCGAGGGCCGGAGCCAGACCCGAGGGTCGGCCTTGGCTCCGGCCCCGGCCACCCCAGCCCCGCCCCCGGCCGCATGCTGCGCGTCGACGGCGTCGTGCTGCACTTGCTGCGCGAGGGCAGCGGCCCGGTGTGCGTGCTCAGCGGCGGGCTGGGCATGAGCTGGTTCGACTGGGACGCGGTCGCGGCCCGCCTCGCCCCGCACCGTACGGTCGTCCGCTTCGACCGGCCCGGCCTGGGGCTGAGCGCGCCCGCCCAGGAGCCGCCCACCGCGACGGGCGAGGCCGCCCGGATCGCGCACGTCCTGGACACGCTCGGGCTGCCCGGCCCGTGCACCGTCGTCGGCCACAGCCTGGCCGCCTTCCACGCCGAGGCGTTCGCCCGGCTGTACCCGGACCGCGCGGCGGGCATCGTGCTGGCCGACGGCAGCGTGGAGGAGGACCCGAGGCCGCTGCTGCCGCGTACCGTCCGTACGGCCTGGGCGGGCGGCCTGGCCTCCGTGCTCTCGGCGGCCGGGGTGCCGCGCGCCCTCGGCCCGGCCGCGCGCCGGCTGACCACCCGCGTCCTGACCGTGCGCGACCACCCGCGTGATCCCTACGAGGCCGAGGCCTACCGCACCAGCCGGGTGCTGCGCGCCTGCGCCCTGGAGAACGCGACGTACGCCTACCAGGCCGCCGAGGTCGCCGCGCTGCGCCCGGACCGTCCGCTGCAGGGTGTGCCGGTGACGGTCCTGGCGGCGTACGACGGCAGCGAGACGCCGCGCGAACTGCGTTGGCTGGAGCGGCAGCGGGCGCTGGCCACGCAACTCGGCGGCACCTTCGCCATCGCCGCCCCGGCCGGGCACCTGGTGATGGCCGACGCGCCGGACGCGGTGGCCACGGCGGTCCTGTCGCTCACCCCTGACCTGGAGGATCCGCAGCGCGGACGCTGATACCGCCGTCCCGACGTCGTGATCGACCGGATCGAGAGCTACGTCGTGAAGTAGCCGGCCGGCCGGACCGGGCCGATGGGGGCGCGGGCGCTCACGGCTTCGCCGTCCGCCGCGCCCGCAGCTCGAAGAACTGCGGTACGGACACGGCGCCGACGAGCGCGTCCCACAGCCGGTCGGCCTCCGCCCCGGTGGGCGTGGGTGCCACCACGGGCCCGAAGAAGCCGCGTTCGCCCCGGCGGGTGGTGAGGACCGTGACGGGCGAGCCCGCGTCCTCGCCGGAGAACTCCTGCGCCTGCTCGCGGGCCCGGGCCACCGGCCGGTCCAGCGCGGCGTCGTGCAGCACGTCGGCATAGGTCGCGGCGCCCGCCTCCGCCAGGCACCGTTCGGCCAGCTCCGGCGACGGGTCGGCGTCGCCGTCGAACACCGCGGCGCCGTACGCGGCATACACCGTGCCGGTCAGGGTGTCCCGGCCGTCGGCGTGCGCGGCCTCGGCCAGCCGCAGCAGGCAGCGGCTCCCGGCAGCGGCCGGGCGGCGCTTGGCGGGCAGCTCGTCCAGGGGCGCCCCGTCGGTCAGGTCGAAGGCGCGGTAGGACAGCGGGATACCCCGGCGCTCGGTGGCGTCCACCAGCCAGCGCGCGGTGCGCCAGGTCCAGGGGCACGCGGAGTCGAAGTAGAACGTCACGGCCGTGACGTCGAAGTGCTTGCTCACGGGTTCTCCTCGGCCGTCGGCGGGCACTCGGGGGCGCGGACCAGGGCCGGTCCGGCGCGGCGGTACGGTCCCGGGCACCCCTGGAACAAAGCGGGACGAACCGGTCCGCCCTCTCCCGGAGTACCGCCCGCCGCTCCCGGGCAAACGTGCCGGTGTCGCCCCGGGTCCGGCGGTTCTGTTCCCGGCCGAGGGTGCGTAATGTGACGGTAACCCCCTCACGTGATACTGGTGTGCCACACCTCGTTGCCCGATGGGGTGGGGACAGGCCGATTGACCTGCAAGGATTGGTGAGCCATGGACAAGCAGCAGGAGTTTGTGCTCCGTACGCTGGAGGAGCGCGACATCCGCTTCGTACGACTGTGGTTCACCGATGTGCTGGGGTTCTTGAAGTCCGTGGCGGTGGCGCCCGCCGAACTTGAGCAGGCGTTCGACGAGGGCATCGGTTTCGACGGCTCCGCGATCGAGGGCTTCGCGCGGGTGTACGAATCCGACATGATCGCCAAGCCGGACCCGGGCACCTTCCAGATCCTGCCGTGGCGCGCCGAGGCCCCCGGCACCGCCCGGATGTTCTGCGACATCCTGATGCCGGACGGCTCCCCGTCCTACGCCGACCCGCGCTACGTCCTCAAGCGCATCCTGGCCAAGACCTCCGACCTCGGCTTCACCTTCTACACCCATCCCGAGATCGAGTTCTTCCTGCTCAAGGACAAGCCGGTGGACGGCAGCCGACCGAGCCCCGCGGACTCCTCCGGCTACTTCGACCACACCCCGCAGAACGTCGGCATGGACTTCCGCCGCCAGGCGATCACCATGCTCGAATCGATGGGCATCTCGGTGGAGTTCAGCCACCACGAGGGCGCCCCGGGCCAGCAGGAGATCGACCTGCGGTACGCCGACGCGCTGTCCACCGCCGACAACATCATGACGTTCCGGCTGGTGATGAAGCAGGTCGCGCTGGAGCAGGGCGTGCAGGCGACATTCATGCCCAAGCCGTTCTCGGAGTACCCGGGTTCGGGCATGCACTCGCACCTCTCGCTGTTCGAGGGCGACCGCAACGCCTTCCACGAGTCGGGCGCCGAGTACCAGCTCTCCAAGGTCGGCCGCTCCTTCATCGCCGGCCTGCTGCGGCACGCGGGCGAGATCTCCGCCGTCACCAACCAGTGGGTCAACTCCTACAAGCGCATCTGGGGCGGCGCCAACCGCACCGCGGGCGCCGGCGGCGAGGCCCCCTCGTACATCTGCTGGGGTCACAACAACCGCTCCGCGCTCATCCGCGTCCCCATGTACAAGCCGGGCAAGATGGGCTCCACCCGGGTCGAGGTCCGCTCCATCGACTCCGGCGCCAACCCGTACCTCACCTACGCGGTGCTGCTGGCCGCCGGCCTCAAGGGCATCGAGGAGGGCTACGAACTCCCGGCCGGCGCCGACGACGACGTGTGGGCACTGTCCGACTCCGAGCGCCGCGCCATGGGCATCGAGCCGCTGCCGCAGAACCTCGGCGAGGCCATCGACCTGATGGAGCGCAGCGAACTGGTCGCGGAGACCCTCGGCGAGCACGTCTTCGACTTCTTCCTGCGCAACAAGAAGCAGGAATGGGAGGAATACCGCTCCGAGGTGACCGCGTTCGAGCTGCGCAAGATGCTGCCGGTCCTGTGACCGCGCACCCCGCTCCGCAGGGTCAGGGGCGGCGCAGCAGCGCCTTCTCCCGGCTGCTGCGGTACGGCTTCACCGACCCGTCGGCGGCAGGGCGTCTCCTGGAGGCGCCCGAACTGGCCGCCGTACGGGACGACTCGGTGCTCCTGGAGGCGCTGGGCGGCACCGCCGACCCGGACCTGGCGCTGACCGCGCTGGTGCGGCTGGCGGAGGCGCAGGACGAGGACGAGCGGCAGAAGCTGCTGTCCACGCTGATCACCGCGAAGCCGCTGCGCGACCGGCTGCTGGGGGTGCTCGGCGCCTCCGAGGCGCTCGGCGACCACCTCGTACGGCATCCGCGCGACTGGCAGTCGCTGGTCACGTACGAGGCGGCCGACCTGCACCCGACCACGCCGGAGTTCGAGGCGGCGCTGGCCGAGGGCATCTGGGGCGAGCGGGGCCGGGACCGGCCGCGCCCGGACGCGCTGCGTGCCGCGTACCGCCGGTGCCTGCTGGGCATCGCGGCGCGCGACGTGTGCGGGACGACCGATCTCGCCGAGACCGCCGCGGAGCTGGCCGACCTGGCGACCGCGACGGTACGCGCCGCGCTGGAGATCGCCGGTGAGGAGCAGCCCACCGACGCCGCCGCCTGCCGGCTCGCCGTCATCGCCATGGGCAAGTGCGGCGGCCGGGAGCTGAACTACGTCTCGGACGTGGACGTCATCTTCGTCGCCGAGGCCCGCGACGGCACCGAGGAGGCCAAGGCGCTCCAGGCCGCGACGCGGCTGGCGGGCCGGATGATGCGGGTGTGCTCCGAGGTCACCGCCGAGGGCACGATCTGGCCGGTGGACGCCAACCTGCGCCCCGAGGGCCGCAACGGCCCGCTCGTGCGCACCCTCAACAGCCACCTCGCCTACTACGAACGCTGGGCCAAGACCTGGGAGTTCCAGGCCCTGCTCAAGGCCCGGCCGATGGCGGGCGACGAAGAGCTGGGCAAGGAGTACGTGGCCGCGGTCACACCGCTGGTCTGGCAGGTCTCCGAGCGCGAGAACTTCGTGACCGACGTACGGCAGATGCGCCGCCGCGTCGTGGAGAACATCCCCGCCGCCCAGGTCGACCGCGAACTGAAGCTGGGGCCCGGCGGACTGCGCGACGTGGAGTTCGCCGTCCAGCTCCTGCAACTCGTGCACGGCCGCAGCGACGGGACGCTGCACAGCCCGAGCACCCTGGAAGCCCTCTCGGCGCTGGCGTCCGGCGGCTACGTCGGCCGCGAGGACGCCAAGGCGCTGGACGCCGCGTACTGCTTCCTGCGCACGCTCGAACACCGCATTCAGCTCTACAAGCTCCGCCGCACCCACCTCATGCCGGAGGACGCGCCCGACCTGCGGCGCCTGGCGCGCTCCATGGGCATGCGCACCGAGCCGGTCGAGACGCTCCGCAAGCAGTGGAAGTGGCACGCCCGCGAGGTGCGGCGGCTGCACGAGAAGCTGTTCTACCGGCCGCTGCTGGACGCCGTCGCCCACCTGGAACCCGGCGGTACCCGGCTCTCCGCCAAGGCCGCCGGCCAGCGCCTCGAAGCGCTCGGCTACGCCGACCCGGTCGCCGCGCTGCGCCACCTCGAAGCGCTGGCCTCCGGCGTCACCCGCAAGGCCGCCATCCAGCGCACCCTGCTGCCGGTCCTGCTGGCCTGGTTCGCGGACTCCGCCGACCCGGACGCCGGACTGCTCAACTTCCGCAAGGTCTCCGACGCGCTCGGCAAGACCCCCTGGTACCTGCGGCTGCTGCGCGACGAGGGCGCCGCCGCCGAGAACCTGGCCCGCGTCCTGTCGGCCGGCCGCTTCGCCCCCGACCTGCTGCTGCGCGCCCCTGAGGCGGTCGCGCTGCTCGGCGCGAAGGACGGGCTGCTGCCGCGCGGCCGGGCCGCGCTGGAGCAGGAGGTGCTGGCCGCGGTCGGCCGCGCGGAGGGCGCCGAGCAGGCCGTCGCCGCGGCCCGCGGGGTACGGCGGCGGGAACTGTTCCGTACGGCCGCCGCCGACCTGATCGGCGCGTACGGCACCGAAGGGCACCCGGCCGAGGCGGACCGCGGCCACGCCGCGGACGTGATCGGCACCGCCGTCTCCGACCTGACCGCCGCCACCATCGCGGGCGCGCTGCGCGCCGCCGTACGCGACCAGTGGGGCGACACCCTGCCCACCCGCTTCACCGTCATCGGCATGGGCCGCTTCGGCGGCCGGGAGCTGGGGTACGGCTCCGACGCCGACGTGCTGTTCGTGCACGAGCCGCGCGAGGGCGCCGACGAGCAGGAGGCCGCCAAGGCCGCGCACGCCGTCGCCAACGAGATGCGCCGCCTCCTCCAGCTGCCGTCCTCCGACCCGCCGCTGCCGATCGACGCCGACCTGCGCCCGGAGGGCAAGACCGGACCGCTGGTCCGCACGCTCTCCTCCTACGCCGCCTACTACCGGCGCTGGTCGCTGGTGTGGGAGGCACAGGCCCTGCTGCGCGCCGAGCCGGTCGCGGGCGACGCCGACCTGGGGGAACGCTTCATCGAGCTGATCGGCCCGCTGCGCTATCCGATGGAGGGCCTGGGCGAGGACGCCGTACGGGAGATCCGCCGCCTCAAGGCCCGGATGGAGACCGAGCGGGTGCCGCGCGGCGCCGACCCGACCACCCACACCAAGCTGGGGCGCGGCGGCCTCAGCGACGTGGAGTGGACCGTACAGCTGATCCAGATGCAGCACGCCTGGAACGAGCCGGGGCTGCGCACCACCCGTACCCGCACGGCGCTGGCCGCGGCCCGCGACGCCGGGCTGCTGGCCACGGAGGACGCGCAGATCCTCGACGAGGCGTGGGTGCTGGCGTCGCGGGTGCGCAACGCCACGATGCTGGTACGGGGCCGTCCCGGCGACACGTTCCCGTCGGACGCGCGGGAGCTGGCGGCCGTGGGCCGCTACCTCGGGTACGAGGAGGGGCACGTCGGGGAGATGCTGGACGACTACCGGCGGACCACCCGCAGGGCCCGCGCGGTGGTGGAGGAGATCTTCTACGGGGCGGCGGGCTGAGGACGCGCCGGCCTGGGCAGGTCCGGCCCGCGCCGGGCGGGCCCGGCGCCCGGGGCCTCAGACCGCGGCCACCCGCCGCGGCAGCCGGTGCGGCAGCGCCGTGTACCAGGCGAAGGCCAGGCCGATGCCGAAGGCGAGGCACAGGATGCCGCCCACCGCGTCGAGCCAGAAGTGGTTGGCGGTGGAGACGATGACCACCAGGGTCGTCGTCGGGTAGAGCAGGCCCAGCACCTTGGCCCACACCGGCTTGGCGATCAGCGCGATCATCACGCCGCACCACAGCGACCAGCCGATGTGCATCGAGGGCATCGCCGCGTACTGGTTGGACATCGACGCCAGGTTGCCGGACGCCATCGAGCCCCAGGTGTGGTGGACGATGACGGTGTCGATGAAGCCGCCGCCGTTCATCAGGCGGGGCGGGGCCAGCGGGTAGAAGTAGTAGCCGACGAGGGCGACACCCGTGGTGGCGAAGAGCGCGAGGCGGGCGGCCGCGTACCGGCCGGGGTGCCAGCGGTAGAGCCAGACCAGTACACCGATGGTCAGGACGAAGTGCAGCGTGGCGTAGTAGTAGTTCATCGAGACGATGAGCCAGGTCACGGAGTCCACGGCGTGGTTGACGGTCTTCTCCACCGCTATGCCGAGGGTCTGCTCGGCCTCCCAGATCCAGTCCGCGTTCTTCAGCGCCTGGGCCTTCTGCTCGGGCACGGCGTTGCGGATGAGGGAGTAGACCCAGTAGCTGACCGCGATCAGCAGGATCTCGAACCACAGCCGCGGGGTACGGGGAGCGCGCAGGCGGGCCAGCCGGCCACCGCAGGACGCACTCGGCGCGTCGTCCTCGGTGGGTGGCGGCGGCACGGCCGTACGGCCGTCAAGAGTCTTCACATGCGCTTCACCCATAGGCAGACAGTCTGCCAGAAAGGGGTCGAGGGCCGATCACCCTCCGGTCGGGTCCTGAGAGGGCCCGCCTAGCACCTCAGAGGGAGGCGCGACCCCCACCCCGGTCGGGGATGCCTCTGCCTTTCGGCAGGGACGGACCGGCCCGTACCGGACACCGGCGGACCAGTCAGGCGGAGCTGCCGTCCGCACCGGACCGGCTGTTGTCCGTGGTGGAGCGGTCGCCCTGTCCGGGGAACCGGACGGTCTTCGGCACCGAAGCGGTGGAACCGCGGACGACCAGCTCCGGATGGAAGACGAACTCGCTGTGCGGCGCCGGGGTGCCCCCGACCTCCTCCAGCAGGGCGCGCACCGCCGCCTGCCCCATGGCGGTGACCGGCTGCCGGATCGTGGTCAGCGGCGGGTCCGTGAAGGCGATCAGCGGGGAGTCGTCGAAACCGACGACGGAGACCTCCCGGGGCACGTCCAGGCCCTGCTGCCGGGCGGCCCGGATCGCGCCGAGCGCCATCATGTCGCTGGCGCAGACCACCGCCGTGCAGCCGCGGGCGAGCAGCGCGCCGGCCGCGGCCTGCCCGCCCTCCAGGGTGTACAGGGAGTGCTGGATCAGCTCCTGGGCCGCCTCCCGGCCCAGGCCGAGCTGGTCCTTCATGCTGTGCAGAAAGCCCTCGATCTTGCGCTGGACGGGCACGAAGCGCTTCGGCCCCAGGGCGAGCCCGATCCGCTGGTGGCCCAGTGCCGCCAGATGGGTGACGGCGAGGCGGATCGCGGCCCGGTCGTCCGGCGAGACGAAGGGCGCCTGCACCTTGTCGGAGAAGCCGTTGATCAGGACGAAGGGCACGCCCTGGCCGCGCAGCTGCTCGTAGCGCTGCATGTCGGCGGAGGTGTCCGCGTGCAGCCCGGAGACGAAGATGATCCCGGCGACGCCGCGGTCCACCAGCATCTCGGTCAGCTCGTCCTCGGTGGAGCCGCCCGGCGTCTGGGTGGCCAGCACCGGGGTGTAGCCCTGGCGGGTCAGCGCCTGGCCGATGACCTGGGCGAACGCCGGGAAGATCGGGTTCTCCAGCTCCGGGGTTATCAGGCCGACCAGCCCGGCGCTGCGCTGCCGCAGCCGGACGGGCCGCTCGTACCCGAGCACGTCGAGCGCGGCCAGCACGGACTGGCGGGTGGTGGCGGAGACACCGGGTTTTCCGTTGAGCACCCGGCTGACGGTGGCCTCGCTGACACCCGCCTGCGCTGCGATGTCGGCCAGCCGGGCGGTCATGGGTGGGACTGTACCGGTCGCCTGTCGGATTGCACACGTTGCCCGCACCGCCTGGCGCCGGGCGGTGCCGCCGGGCGGCCCGCCGGTCCGCGCAGGCCGCTCGTCACAGGGCCCACCAGGTGCACGAGTCGCCCGGCAGGACGGCGGTGGCGCCGTCGTCGGTGACCGTCGCGGAGGAGAGCAGCAGCCGCCCGGGCCGGGGGAGTTCGACGGCACGGTCCAGGGTGTTGAGGGTGCACAGCAGCTCCGTACGGCCCGCCCGGCCGGTACGGGTGAAGGCCAGCAGCCCGTCGGGGGCGTCGGCCCAGGCGAGGCCTCCGTCGCCGAGGCACGGGTGCGCGCGGCGCAGGGCGAGCGCCGCGCGGTACAGCTCCAGGGTGGAGGCCGGATCGCCGGTCTGGGCCCGCACGGACAGGTCCTTCCAGGCGCGCGGCTGGGGCAGCCAGCTGCCGCCGGGGCCGAAGCCGTACGCGGCCGAGTCGCCGCACCAGGGCAGCGGGACGCGGCAGCCGTCGCGGAAGCCGTCCTGGCCGTCGCCGCGGAAGAACGCGGGGTCCTGGCGCACCTCGTCGGGCAGGTCGGTGACCTCCGGCAGGCCCAGCTCCTCACCCTGGTACAAGTAGGCCGAGCCGGGCAGTGCGAGCATCATGAGGGTGGCGGCGCGGGCGCGCTGGAGGCCGCCGAGGCGGGTCGTGTGCCGGACCACGTCGTGGTTGGACAGCACCCAGGACGTGGTGGCGCCGACCGAGGCGGTCGCGGCGAGGGAGGCGTCGACGACGGCGCGCAGCGAGGCGGCGGACCAGTCGGCGGTCAGGAACTGGAAGTTGAACGCCTGGTGGCACTCGTCGGGGCGGACGTACAGGGCGAGCCGTTCGGGGCTGGGGGCCCACGCCTCGGCGACGCCGATGCGCTCGCCGGGGTAGGAGTCCAGCAGGCGGCGCCAGGCGCGGTGGATCTCGTGGACGCCGTCCTGGTCGAAGAAGGGCAGCACCTGGCTGCCGATGAGCTTGGCCTGCTCCTTGCGGCCGATGTCGGGCAGGCCGGGTGCCTTGACCATGCCGTGGGCGACGTCGATGCGGAAGCCGTCCACGCCGAGGTCGAGCCAGAACCGCAGCACCGACTCGAACTCGGCGTGCACGTCCGGGTCGTCCCAGTTCAGGTCGGGCTGCTGCGGGGCGAACAAGTGCAGATACCAGTCGCCGCGCTCGGTACGGGTCCAGGCGGGCCCGCCGAAGACCGACTCCCAGTCGTTGGGCGGCAGCTCGCCGCAGACGCCCTTGCCGGGGCGGAAGAGGTAGCGCCGCCGGGCCAGTTCCGGGTCCTGGAACCAGGGGTGCTGGTCGGAGGTGTGGTTGGGCACGATGTCGACGATCACCCGCAGGCCCAGCGCGTGGGCGGCCCGTACGAGGTCGTCGGCGTCCTGGAGGCTGCCGAACAGCGGGTCGACGGAGCGGTAGTCGGCGACGTCGTACCCGCCGTCGGCCTGCGGGGAGGCGTAGAACGGGGTGAGCCAGACGGCGTCCACGCCCAGTTCGCGCAGGTAGGGCAGGCGTTCGCGGGCGCCGCGCAGGTCGCCGATGCCGTCTCCGTCGCAGTCGGCGAAGGAACGGACGTACACCTGGTAGATGACGGCGTCGCGCCACCAGCCGGGGCGCCCGCCGGGCTCCGCCGCCGCCGCGCGGCCGGGGTCGGTCGAGGTCAGCTCCTGGGTCATCTGGCATCCCTGTTCGAGAGTGGGGCGATTCGGGGCAGAGCGTCCATGCATCGTCTTGCAGGGTCCAGGCATCGATCGACGGACGGTCGTCTACGGGCTCAACGCGCGGAGCACGGCGGGGTGACGGGCCTGGAGGCGCTCGGGGCCCTGGTGAGCGGCGTGCGGGGGTGCGGCGGGCGGGGCGTGCGCGGGCGCCGCCCCCTGTAACGCCTGTCCATCGTCTTGCAGAAATTTGCCGCAAGGTCTTTCGAATTCATGACGGCGCTGTTACGTTCCTGTCCGCCATCACAGGCGTTCCGAACGGCCGGGCAAGGCGTTCCGACGCCATCTCGGGCGTTACCTTGAGGAGTTCACATGCGACGTGGCATGGCGACTACCGCGTTGGTCGCGGGTCTGGCACTGGCGGCGACGGCGTGCGGCAGCGGCGGCGGAGGCGACCAGCAGAGCGGGGGCGAGCTGTCGGGCACCGTGACCTTCTGGGACACCTCCAACGACGCCGAGAAGGCGACGTACAAGAAGCTGGCCGAGAGCTTCGAGAAGGAGCACCCGAAGGTCGACGTGAAGTACGTCAGCGTCGCGTTCGGCGAGGCCAACGCCAAGTTCAAGAACGCCGCGGGGGCCGGCGCGGGCGCCCCCGACGTGATGCGCACCGAGGTCGCCTGGGTCGCCGACTTCGCCAACCTCGGCTACCTCGCCCCGCTGGACGACACCCCGGCCCTGGACAACACCGGCGACTATCTGCCGCAGGCGCTCGGCAGCACGAAGTTCAAGGACAAGACCTACGCGGTTCCGCAGGTCACCGACACCCTCGGCCTCTTCTACAACAAGCGGCTGCTCAAGCAGGCCGGCGTCGAGGTCCCCAAGACCTTCGCCGAGCTGACCGCGGCCGCCGAGCAGATCAAGGACAAGACCGGCGCCACCGCGCTGTACCTGCGCGGCGACGACCCGTACTGGTTCCTGCCGTACCTCTACGGCGAGGGCGGTGACATGGTCGACGCCCGCGACAAGGTCGTGACGATCGACGACGACGCCGGCGTCAAGGCGTTCAAGGCCATCAAGGACCTGGTCGGCTCCAAGGCCGCCGTCACCGACGCCACCGACGGCCAGGAGAACCAGCTCAAGGCCCTCAAGGACGGCAGCGTCGCGATGGCCGTCAGCGGCCCCTGGGACATCGAAGGCGTCCGCGCGGGCAAGGAGTTCAAGGACAAGAAGAACCTGGGCGTCGCGCCCGTACCCGGCGGCAGCGCCTCCCAGGGCTCCCCGCAGGGCGGCTGGAACCTCTCCGTCTACGCGGGCTCGAAGAACCTCCAGGCGTCCTACGCCTTCGCGAAGTACATGAGCTCGGCCAAGATCCAGCAGCAGACCACCGAGCAGCTCAGCCTGCTGCCCACCCGCAAGTCCGTGTACGAGGTGCCGTCCGTCAAGAACAACGAGATGGTCGGCTTCTTCAAGCCCGCCGTCGACAAGGCCGTCCAACGCCCCTGGATCGCCGAGGGCAACGCCCTCTTCGAGCCGGTCAAGGTGCAGATGAACAAGGTCCTCACCGGCTCCAGCACGCCCGAGCAGGCCGCCAAGGCCGTCGGCGACAGCTACCGCAAGATCCTCAAGGACTACAAGTGACGGACACCGCACGGATGCCCCGGGCCCGGCGGAAGGAGACCGCCACCGCGCCGCCGGGCCGGATGCGCAGAGCCCTGGGCACCCACTGGTACGCCTGGACCATGGTCGCCCCGGTGGTCCTCGTCATCGGCGTCATCATCGGCTACCCCCTGGTCCGCGGCCTGTACCTGTCGCTGACGGACGCCAACGAGGCCAACGTCGAGCGCCACATCGGCATGAACCACATCCCGGCCACCTACCGGTTCACCGGCCTGGAGAACTACACCGAGATCCTCGGCGACGACGTCTTCTGGGGCCGCCTCGGCTGGACCGTCCTGTGGACGGTGGCCTGCGTCGGCCTCACCTTCACCATCGGCCTGACCCTCGCCAACCTGCTCAACCGCACCCTGCGCGGCCGCACCTTCTACCGGCTGGCGCTGATCCTGCCCTGGGCCATCCCCGCCTTCGTCTCCGTCTTCACCTGGCGGCTGCTCTACAACGAGAAGAACGGCCTGCTCAACAAGGTGCTGGCGGGCGGCGGCATCGACGCGGTGCCGTGGCTGAACGACCCGACCTGGGCCAAGCTGTCGGTCATCGCCGTCAACGTGTGGCTGGGCGTTCCGTTCATGCTCGTCGCGCTGCTCGGCGGTCTCCAGTCGATCCCCGGCGAGCTGTACGAGGCCGCGGAGATGGACGGCGCGGGCGCCTGGCAGCGGTTCCGCAACATCACCCTGCCCGGCCTGCGCGGCGTGAGCAGCACCGTGATCCTGCTCTCCACCATCTGGACGTTCAACATGTTCCCGGTGATCTACCTGCTCACCCGGGGCGGCCCCGGCGACGCCACCGAGATCCTGGTGACGTACGCCTACCGGCTCTCCTTCGTCGACAGCCCGCGGGACTTCGCCGGCTCGGCCGCCTGGGGCGTGCTGATCCTGCTCCTGCTGTCCCTCATCGCGGTCGTCTACCGGCGCTCGCTCCGCAAGCAGGGAGAGGTGTGGTGATGGCCAAGACCCTGCGCAACAGGCGCAGCCCGCTGGCCTCCGTGGGCCTGCACGCGACCCTCCTGGTCGCCGC
Source organism: Streptomyces paromomycinus (assembly GCF_003865155.1). Classification (NCBI taxonomy): domain Bacteria; kingdom Bacillati; phylum Actinomycetota; class Actinomycetes; order Kitasatosporales; family Streptomycetaceae; genus Streptomyces; species Streptomyces paromomycinus. The sequence continues at coordinate 7,041,656 of NZ_BHZD01000001.1, forward strand.
AGTCGTCGCGGTCTTCCCGCCGCTGTGGCTGCTCGTCACGTCCTTCAAGCCGAAGAACGACGCCTTCTCCACCGAACTCGTCACCCATTTCACCTTCGCCAACTACCGGCACGTCATCGCCGACACCCAGTTCCTGACCTGGTTCGGCAACTCGCTGCTCGTCGTCGGCATCACCACCCTCGTCGGCGTCTTCGTCGCGGCCACCACCGGCTACGCCGTCAGCCGCTTCCGGTTCCCCGGGATGCGCCCGCTGATGTGGCTGCTGCTGATCACGCAGATGTTCCCGGTCGCCGTCCTGATCGTGCCGCTGTACAACCTGATGGCGAGCCTGGGCCTGCTCAACCAGCCGGCCGGCCTGATCGTCACGTACCTGACCATCGCCGTCCCGTTCTGCGCCTGGATGATGAAAGGCTTCTTCGACACCATCCCGGTGGAGATCGACGAAGCCGGACGCGTCGACGGCCTCAACCCCTTCGGCACCTTCTGGCGCCTGGTCCTGCCGCTGGCCCGCCCCGGCCTGGCCGTCACCGGCTTCTACACCTTCGTGACGGCCTGGGCCGAGGTCGCGTACGCCTCCGCGTTCATGACCGGGGAGGAGAACCTGACCCTCGCCGGGGGCCTGCAGACCTTCGTCAACCAGTACGTCAACGACTGGGGCTCGATGACCGCCGCCGCCGTGATCATCGCGGTCCCGGCCGGCCTGGTCTTCGCCTTCGCCCAGCGCCACCTCGTCGCCGGACTGACCTCCGGCACCACCAAGGGATGACATGACCGACCAGAGCAACCGGCACCACGCCACCGGAGCGACCGCCGACGCCGCGGACGCGACCGCACCCGGGGCCACCCGGTGGTGGCGCGACGCGGTGATCTACCAGGTCTACCCGCGCAGCTTCGCCGACGGCAACGGCGACGGCATGGGCGACCTCCCGGGCATCCGCACCCGTCTGCCCTACCTCAAGGACCTGGGCGTCGACGCCGTCTGGCTCAGCCCGTTCTACTCCTCCCCGCAGGCCGACGCGGGCTACGACGTGGCCGACTACCGCGTCATCGACCCGGCCTTCGGCACCCTCGCCGACGCCGAGGCGGTGATCCGCGACGCCCACGCCCTGGGCCTGCGCATCATCGTCGACGTCGTCCCCAACCACTGCTCCGACCAGCACGCCTGGTTCCGGCAGGCGCTGGACGAGGGCCCCGGCTCGACGCTCCGGGACCGCTTCCACTTCCGCAAGGGCCGGGGCGAGAACGGCGAACTCCCGCCCAACGACTGGGAGTCCGTCTTCGGCGGCCCCGCCTGGACCCGTGTCGCCGACGGCGAGTGGTACCTCCACCTGTTCGCCCCCGAACAGCCCGACTTCAACTGGGACAGCCCGGCGGTCCAGGACGAGTTCCGCTCCATCCTGCGCTTCTGGCTCGACCTCGGCGTGGACGGCTTCCGCATCGACGTCGCCCACGGCCTGGTCAAGGCGCCGGGACTGCCCGACATGGGCCGCACCGGCCAGCTCAAACTCCTCGGCAACCAGGTCCTGCCCTTCTTCGACCAGGACGGCGTGCACGAGGTCTACCGCTCCTGGCGCAAGGTCCTGGACGAGTACGCGGGCGACCGCATCGGCGTCGCCGAGGCCTGGACCCCCAGCGCCGACCGCACCGCCCTGTACCTCCGCTCCGACGAACTCCACCAGGCGTTCAACTTCCACTACCTCAACACCGACTGGGACGCGGCCGCGCTGCGCACCGTCATCGACGCCTCCCTCGCCGCGATGCGGCCGGTCGGCGCCCCCACCACCTGGGTCCTCTCCAACCACGACGTGGTCCGGCACGCCACCCGCCTCGGCGGCGACGCCCGCCGCGCCCGCGCCGCCGCCCTCCTCATGCTCGCGCTCCCCGGCTCCGCCTACGTCTACCAGGGCGAGGAACTGGGCCTCCCCGAGGTCACCGACCTGCCCGACGAGGTACGCCAGGACCCCGCGTTCTTCCGTGGCGACGGCCAGGACGGCCTGCGCGACGGCTGCCGCGTACCGATCCCGTGGTCCGGCGACACCGCCCCGTACGGCTTCGGTACGGGCGGCAGCTGGCTCCCGCAGCCGCCGGAGTGGGCGGGGCTGAGCGTCGCCGCCCAGACCGGCGACCCGGCCTCCATGCTGGAGCTGTACCGTACGGCCCTCCGGCTGCGCCGCACCCACCCCGGGCTCGGGGCGGGCGACGGAGTCGAATGGCTGGACGCACCCGAGGGCGTGCTGGCCTTCCGCCGCCCCGGCGGCTTCGTCTGCACGGTCAACACCACACCGGAGCCCGTACGCGCCCCCGCCCACGCCGCCTGGCGCCCGCTGCTCTCCTCCGGCGAACTCCGCACCGTGGACGACGAACTCACCCTCCCGGCGGACACCGCCGTGTGGTGGGAAGCGTGACCGACCACCCCGACGCGCCGCCGGCCGGGGGCACCGGCCCCCGGCTGGCGCACATCGCCGCGCAGGCGCAGGTCAGCGAGGCGACCGTCAGCCGGGTGCTGAACGGCAGGGCGGGCGTGGCCCGCGGCACCCGGCAGCGGGTCCTGGCCGCCCTCGACCTGCTCGGCGGGGAGCGCCCGGTACGGCTGCGGCGCACCAGCGCCGGACTGGTCGGCCTGATCGTCCCGGAGCTGACCAACCCGATCTTCCCGGCCTTCGCCCAGCTCATCGAACAGGCCCTCGCGGGCCACGGCTACACACCCGTCCTGTGCACCCAGCTCCCCGGCGGAGCCACCGAGGACGAACTCGTCGAGCAGCTGGAAGCGCGCGGCGTCACCGGCATCATCTTCCTCTCCGGCCTCCACTCCGACAGCACCACCGACCCCGCCCGCTACACCCGCCTCACCGACCGCGGCCTCCCGTACGTCCTCATCAACGGCTACCACGAGGACATCGCCGCCCCCTTCATCTCCCCGGACGACCGGGCGGCCGCCCGCATGGCCGTACGCCACCTCGCCGAACTCGGCCACCGCACCATCGGCCTGGCCGTCGGACCGGCCCGCTACGTACCGTCCCGCCGCAAGGCCGAAGGCTTCGCAGCGGCGTTGCGAGAGGAGTTCGGCCTGCGCAAGGCGGCGGCCGAACTGCTCATCCGCCACACCCTCTTCGGCGTCGAAGGCGGCCACGCGGCGGCCGTCTCCCTCCTGGACGCGGGCTGCACGGCGGTCGTCTGCGGCAGCGACCTGATGGCCCTCGGCGTCGTACGGGCGGCCCGCCAGCGCGGCCTCGACGTCCCCTCCCGGATCTCCGTCGTCGGCTTCGACGACTCCCAGCTCATCGCCTTCACCGACCCACCGCTGACGACCGTACGCCAGCCGGTACGGGCCATGGCCTCGGCGGCCGTGGACGCACTGATCGAGGAGATCCGCACCCGCGCGGACGGCGACGGACCGCCCGACCGCCACACGGAGTTCGTCTTCCAGCCGGAGCTGGTCGTACGGGGATCGACCGCCCGGCTCCCGGATACGGCGGGGTAGCGCACCGGGCCGCGGATGGCAGGATGACCACCGCAACCACGCGATCAACCGTGCCGCTCACGGGAAGGTGCCCAGGCCATGGCCGTCATCCACCAGACCACCCTCTCGCCCACCAAGCTGGAACTCCTCGCCCCCTGGCTCCCCGCCCAGCCCTGGTACGCGGGCGACGGGGCCGCCCCGGACCTGACCAAGGCCGGCGGCTTCCGGCTGGACGACCCGGAGGGCGAGGTCGGCATGGAGTTCATGGTGGCCACCGACTCCTCCGGAGCCGGACCGGTCCACTACCACGTCCCGTTCACCTACCGGGGCGCACCGCTGCCCGGCGCCGACCACGCGCTGATCGGCACCCTGGAGCACGGCGTACTCGGCAAGCGCTGGGTCTACGACGGCACCCACGACCCGGTCCTGGTGGCCCAGCTCTTCGCCCTCCTCACCGGCCGGGCCGAGGCCCACGCCCAGAGCGTCAACGACGCCCTCGACCCCACCGTCCACGCGCAGCTCACCGGCACCGGCCACGGCACCGTAGCGGGACCCGCCGCGGTGACCCCGGCCCCGTCCGCCACCGACATCCTCGTCCGCTCCACCCGCCCCCTGCTCCTGCGCGTCCACCGCGTCCTGACACCGGGCGGGACCGACGGCGGGGCCACGCAGGGGTACCTCAGCGCGACGTGGACCGGGCCGGCGGGGGAGCAGGCGCGCGGAGTGTTCTTGACGGTGCACGAGGCGTCGGACTGAGGCCCGCGGAGGCGCACGCCATGCCGTGAAAGCCGGGTGGGCCGCGCTCACCCGCCGAGCGGCGAACCGAGCAGCCAGTTGCCCGGGGCGTCCGGGTCCGGGCTGAGGTAGAACTCCTCGATGGCCCGGCGGAACTCGGCGTGGCTGATGACGCCGTCGCCGTCGAGGTCGAGCCGCTGGAACGCCGGGCCCGAAGTCTCCTGGGGGATGTGCAGCGCCTCGTACATCCGGACGTACTCGTCGGTGGTGAGCACGCCGTCGCGGTCGGTGTCGAGGGCCTGCATGAGGGCGTCGACGATCTGGAGTACGACGTGCTCGAAGGTCTTCGGGTCGGTGACGTGCGAGTGCATCAGGTCGATGAAGGGCCGGCGGCCCACCCGCCCTTCCTCGTCCGTGCCGCCCGCGTCGCGCAGAATCTCCCACCACCGGCCGAACGCCTCGCGCAGCGCGGCCCGGTTCTCGTGGTCCTCGGGGCGGGCCACCGCCATGAACAGCCCGGCCATCACCTCGAAGTCCTCATGGGTGAGCCAGCCGTCCTCGGTGCGGTCGAACCAGTCGAAGAGCATGCTGAACTTGCGGTCCAAGGCGTCGGTCGCCATCGCACCCACCGTCCTTCCGCGGGGCGTCAGGGGCGCGTTCCATGCAACTGCCGGGGCGGGGCGCGGTCAACGACGGTTCGGGTCAGGTTGTCCGGTGGGGTGGGTACTGCGGGCCGGCGTGGCGTTCTGCCACTGGTCGCAGCCGTGTTAGCCGGGTGTTAGTGGAGCGGCAGTCCTGCGCTAGTGATCCCGGACAGAGTGGGTGATGTTCCGAGAGACACGACGTCACCGACTGCCCCGGGGGTTCGAAATGAGCGCCATCACCACCGTCCGCACCGCTCGTCGCCGTACGCTGCGGGTCGCCGCCGCGGCCCTGGTCGCAGCGGCCGGCCTGTCCCTGACCGCCTGCTCCGGCTCGGATGCCACCGGCACGAAGGCCGCGGGGCAGACGGACATGGACACAGTGGCCGAGTCCCGCGACGCGGGTTCGTCCGCCGGAGCGCAGGGGGCCGAGACCGAGGCGGGCGCCGGTTCCGAGGCGGAGGGCAAGGCCGGAGCCGTGGGCGAGCAGGCCGCCAAGCCCAAGGCGGGTGCCCCGGTCCGCACCGTGCCCCTGGCGGACGGCATCAGCAAGGCGGAGATCCAGCGGCTCGGCGACCAGCACTACCGGGCCAAGATCGTCGCCCGTGGTGACGTCCTCGCCACGCTGGAGACCAGCGGGCACGACGCCGGGCTGGACGCCAACGACATGTTCGTCGTGCTGTCGCTGGACGGCACGGTGCACTCCTGGACGGGCGGCGGACACCAGGGGCCGGGCACCTTCAAGCTGGCGGGCGGCTGGACGGCCAAGGTCACCAAGGCCGGCGAACTGCGCTACCGCGCGCAGATCCTCGGCAGGGGAGGCGTGGTGTACGGCACGGTCGAGGCGAACCAGCAGGACGCCGGGGTCGTCGCCAACGGCGTGTACATCGTGCTCAGCAGTGGTGGGGTGATCAGCGCCCACGCGTAGCCGCCGGTGCTCGCCGACGATCATGCCGGTCCGTCACCGCTGAGCACTGAGCACTGAGCGCTGCCCGTCGTCCGGCGGGGAAGAGCTGCGCTGATGCGCGGCCGAGAGAGTCCGCGTCCCGGTCTGACCAACCGGGGCGCGGACTCTTCGCGGTTCCGGTGCCGTCCGCCGGGGCCGTCCCTTGCCGAGGAGTTCCCCCAGGAACGAGGTGGGGCCGTAGCGGCCGCGGGGCTGTACACCCCGCCGGGCGCGGCGCTTTGGTGGTGGGGACCGCCGTAGCGCCGTGGTTCGGGCCCGCCGTAACACCGTTGCAATCTCTTGCGCAAACTCTTGCAACAATCAACCGTGGCGGGTAGAACAACGGCTGAACACCTCCCACCCCCTCAGGAGGAACCATGGCCCCCGACCGCCCCCGGCGTCCCGCGCGCAGACCCATGGCCGCCGCGCTCGCGCTCCTCTCCGGCGCCGCGGCGGCCGTCCTCGCCCCGCCGCCGCAGCCCGCGAACGCGGCGCCGCCCGGGGCGAAGGACGTGACCGCCGAACTCTTCGAGTGGCGCTACGAGTCCGTCGCGAAGGAGTGCACGACCACGCTGGGGCCCGCCGGTTACGGCTACGTGGAGGTGTCCCCGGCCACCGAGCACATCCAGGGCGGACAGTGGTGGACCTCGTACCAGCCCGTCAGCTACAGGATCGCCGGGCGGCTCGGTGACCGGGCGGCCTTCAAGGAGATGGTGGACACCTGCCACGCCGCCGGGGTGAAGGTGGTCGCGGACGCGGTGATCAACCACATGGCGGCCGGGTCGGGCACCGGCACCGGCGGCTCGCCGTACACGAAGTACGACTACCCGGGGATCTACCAGCGCCAGGACATGGACGACTGCACCGGGCCGATCACGGACTACCGCGACCGCTGGAACGTGCAGCACTGCGAACTGGTCGGCCTGGCGGACCTGGACACCGGCGAGCCGTACGTCCGGTCCCGGATCGCCGGGTACCTGAACGACCTGCTGTCACTCGGCGTGGACGGGTTCCGGATCGACGCGGCCAAGCACCTGCCGGCGGACGACCTCGCCGCGATCAAGCGGCAGTTGAAGAATCCTTCCGTCTACTGGAAGCAGGAAGCGATCCACGGGGAGGGCGAAGCAGTCTCCCCGACCGAGTACCTGGGAAACGGCGACGTACAGGAATTCCGGTACGGCCGCGACCTCAAGCGCGTCTTCCAGAACGAGAAACTGGCCTACCTGAAGAACTTCGGCGAGGGCTGGGCGTACCTGCCCTCCGCGCGGTCCGGTGTCTTCGTCGACAACTGGGACACCGAGCGCAACGGCTCCACGCTCAGCTACAAGAACGGCGCGGACTACACCCTCGCCAACGTCTTCATGCTGGCCTGGCCGTACGGAGCGCCCGACGTGCACTCGGGGTACGAGTTCTCCGACCACGACGCGGGGCCGCCCAACGGGGGCGCGGTCAGGGCCTGCTGGCAGGAGGGCTGGAAGTGCCAGCACAACTGGCCCGAGATCCGCAGCATGGTCGCCTTCCGCAACGCGACCCGCGGCACGGCCGTCACCCACTGGTGGGACAACGGCGACGACGCCATCGCCTTCGGACGCGGCGACAAGGGCTACGCCGTGGTCAACCACGAGGGCAGCGCGCTGACCCGCACGTTCCAGACCTCGCTGCCGGCCGGCACGTACTGCGACGTCCAGAGCCGCAAGCCGGTGACGGTGGGCGGCGACGGGCGTTTCACCGCCATGGTCGCCCCGAACACGGCGCTGGCGCTGCACGTCGGCGCGCGCAGCTGCGGCTGACCCGCGCCCGAGGCCCGAGGTCCGCGCCAGAGACCCGACGCCCGAGGTGGTGGGCCGGGGCGCCCCCGGCCCACCGCGCACGTTCCGAACGTCCTGAAGGAGTCCTTACGTGAGGCGCACCCTCCGCCGTACCGTCGCAGCCGTGGCCATGGCCCTGTGCGCGGCCGTCCTGCCCGCCCCGCTCTCCGCGAACGCCGCACCGCCACCGGCTCCCGCCACGGCGGCGGCCCAGTGGATCGACCGCGACACTGTGGTCTGGAAGGACGCCCGGCGGGCGGACGCCCGACTGGAGTTCGGGACGGAAGGGGAGGGGCCGGGGGTACGGCGGATACGGCTCACGCCCAGCGCCCTGACCCCGGACGAGCAGGCCGCGTACCCGCATCTGCGGAACTTCCCCGCGTTCGCCGTCGACCCGCGGGACCGGAAGTTCACCCTCACCGCGCTGCGCGACCGGCTCGTCGCCGTCCAGCCGGACGCCGGCGGGCGGCGCGTCAGCACCGGCGTCCAGATCCCCGGCGTACTGGACGACCTGTACGCCCCGGCCGCGGCCGGGACGCCGCTCGGCCCGGTCTTCCGGCGCGGCCGCCCCACCCTCTCCGTCTGGGCGCCGACCGCCCGCACCGTCGCGCTGGAACTCGACGGCCGTACGGTCCCGATGCGGCGGGACGACGCGAGCGGCGTGTGGCAGGCGCGGGGCACGCGCGGCTGGGCGGGCAAGCCGTACCGGTACGTCGTGACCGTCTGGGCGCCCACCGCCGGCCGCTTCGTCACGAACAAGGTCACCGACCCGTACGCGACCGCCCTGACCGCCGACTCCACCCGCAGCCTCGTCGTCGACCTCGCCGACCCGCGCCTCGCGCCGAAGGGGTGGGACCGGCTCAGGAAACCCGCCGCGGTGCCGCTGAACCGGGCCCGCATCCAGGAACTGCACATCCGCGACTTCTCCGTCGAGGACCGCACGTCGCGCCACCCCGGCCGCTACCTCGCCTTCACCGACCGCCGCTCGGACGGCATGCGGCACCTCAAGGCCCTCGCGGACGCCGGCACCTCGTACGTCCACCTGCTGCCCGCGTTCGACATCGCGACCATCCCGGAACGGCGCTCCGACCAGGCCCGCCCGGACTGCGACCTGGCGGCGCTGCCCGCCGACTCCGAGCGGCAGCAGGAGTGCGTCGGCAAGACCGCCGCCCGCGACGCGTACAACTGGGGGTACGACCCGTTCCACTACACCGTGCCGGAAGGCTCGTACGCCTCCGACCCCGACTCGCCACGGGCCCGGACCGGTGAATTCCGCCGCATGGTGCAGGGCCTGAACGGCGCCGGACTGCGCACCGTCATGGACGTCGTCTACAACCACACCGCCGCGAGCGGCCAGGACGCGCTGTCCGTACTGGACCGGATCGTGCCCGGCTACTACCACCGGCTGTTGGACGACGGCTCCGTGGCCACCTCCACCTGCTGCGCGAACACCGCGCCGGAACACACGATGATGGGCCGGCTCGTCGTCGACTCGGTCGTCACCTGGGCCCGGCAGTACAAGATCGACGGTTTCCGGTTCGACCTGATGGGACACCATCCGAAGGCCAACATCCTCGCCGTACGCAAGGCCCTGGACGCGCTGACCCCCGCCAAGGACGGCGTGGACGGCAAGGCGATCGTCCTGTACGGGGAGGGCTGGAACTTCGGCGAGGTCGCGGACGACGCGCGCTTCGTGCAGGCCACCCAGCGGAACATGGCGGGCACCGGAATCGCCACCTTCAACGACCGCGCCCGCGACGCCGTACGCGGCGGCGGCCCCTTCGACGCGGACCCGCGCGTCCAGGGCTTCGCCTCCGGCCTCCACACGGACCCCAACACCTCGCCCGCCAATGGCACTCCGGCCGAACAGCGCGCGCGCCTGCTCCACTACCAGGACCTGCTCAAGGTCGGCCTCACCGGCAACCTCGCCGACTACACCTTCACCGACACCACCGGCCGTACGGTCAAGGGGTCGGACGTCGACTACAACGGCAGCCCGGCCGGGTACGCCGCCGCCCCGGGCGACGCCCTCGCCTACGCCGACGCCCACGACAACGAAACGCTCTACGACGCACTCGCCTACAAACTCCCCCCGGGCACCCCGGCCGCCGACCGCGCCCGTATGCAGGTCCTCGCCCTGGCCACCGCCGCGCTCTCCCAGGGCCCGGCCCTCTCCCAGGCCGGAACGGACCTGCTCCGCTCCAAGTCCCTGGACCGCAACTCCTACGAGAGCGGCGACTGGTTCAACGCCCTGCACTGGAACTGCCGGGACGGCAACGGCTTCGGACGCGGACTGCCGCCCGCCGCCGACAACAAGGACAAATGGCCGTACGCCCGGCCGCTGCTCGCCGACCCCGCCCTGCGCCCCGGCTGCCGGCAGATCACCGACGCCTCCGCCGCCTACCGCGACCTGCTCCGCATCCACGCCACCGAACCGGCCTTCGGGCTCGACAGCGCCAAGGCCGTACAGGACGCGCTCTCCTTCCCCCTGTCGGGGACGGAAGAGACACCCGGCGTCGTCACCATGCGGCTCGGCGAGCTGGTCGTGGTCTTCAACGCGACGCCGCAGCGGCAGCTCCAGCACCTGCCGTCACTCGCGGGCAAGCGGTACGGCCTGCACCGCGTGCAGGCGCGCGGCGCGGACCCGGTGGTGAGGACGGCCTCGTACGAGAAGCGGACGGGGACGTTCGGCGTCCCGGCGCGGACGGTCGCGGTGTTCGCCGCGCGGTGAACGGCCCCGTTCCTCACGGGCGGCCGCCTCGCACGGCCGCTGTCCGTCACGTCATGGGGCCGTCCATGGGCCGCCCTGCCCATGGACGGCCCATCCCGCCGATGGCGGTGCCGGGGCCTGTTTCCCCCGTGGATCGTCCCCCATGGTTCCCCCATCCGTCCGCCGCAGCGGACTCCATGGGCCCCCGTGATCCCGTGCCCTCAGGCCCCGGTGACACCACTGTGCGCCGTCCGGGAATTGTCCGAAAGCCCTGGCGGCGCCGGACAAAAGGCCGTACAACCCGTCCCGGTTGCGCGCCGGACCGGCGCGCGCCGGTGAAGTGCGCCGGGTGTGCGCCCCCTGCGCCCGCGCCTACGCCCCTGGTCCGAGCACCCGCTTCTCCAGCAGCGTGACGCTGTACCTGCTCCCGTCCGAGCCCTCCTTCGCCCGCTGCTCGCCGACGACCCGGTAGCCCGCGCTCTCGTAGTACGGCCGCAGCCGCGGATTGCCCGACTTGCAGTCGAGGCGGCTCAGCGGACGGCCCGCCTCGGCGATCCGCCGCTCGGCACGGGCCAGCATCGCGCGGCCGGTGCCCGCCGGCGCCCGGTCGCGGTCGACCATCAGCCGGTGCAGATACCCCGCGGCGGGCGGCTGCGGCCCCCAGGCGGGCAGATCCTCCCACCACAGCTCCCAGGCACCGGCGACCTCCCCGCCCACCTCGGCGAACCAGACCTCGTCCTGCTTGATCCGCAGCCGGAAGTGGTCCGCGTCCCGCTCACCCGGCGCCCACTGGTCGATGCCCCGGCCCTGCATCCAGCGGGCGGCGCCGTCGTAGAGCGCGACGAGGGCGGTCACGTCGGCGTCGGTGTCCGCGGCGAGGCGGAAAGTGATCGTTTCCATGCGCGGATTGTGCCGCAGGGGCGCCGGAACGGTCCCGTCCGGCTCAGCCCGGCTGCGGTGCCAGCGCCATCAGCCGGGTCAGCAGATCGCCGAACGGCCCGTCGGAGGGCTCGTCGGCCAGCACCCGGCCCAGGACCGCGGCCATCTCCGCGTCGTACGCGGCGCTCACCGCCGCCAGCGCCGCGAAGTCGTGCACCAGCTGGCGTTCCAGTTCACCGCGCGCGATGGCACGGCTGTCGAGCCAGATCAGCGCGGTGGTCTCGGCGAGCGAGATCCAGGAGCGGACCACCAGTTCCATGCGCGGAGCGGGCTCTTCCACCCCGAGGTGGGAGAGGATCTGCTCGTACGCGGCCTGGCGCACCCCGTCGATCATCGCGCTCGTCCGGCCGGACCCCACACCCTCCATCGCGCCGATGGACGGGCCGCCGCGCATCAGCGCGGAGAAGCCGGGGCCGTGCTCGTCGACGAAGTCGAAGAACCGTTCCATCACGCGGAGCAGCCGGGCCCCGAGCGGTCCCTCGTGCGGTTCCACGAACCGGGCGGCCAGCTCGTCGGCCGCCCGGCGCAGCGCCGCCTCGTACAGACTCTGCTTGCCCGGGAAGTAGTGGTAGACCAGCGGCCGCGAGATGCCCGCCGCCTCGGCTATCTCGTCGATCGAGACCTCTTCCGGTGCCCGGTGGCTGAACAGGCCGAGCGCCACGGCGATCAGCTGTTCACGTCGCTCCTCGACACCCATCCTGCGGCGCGCCCCGTTGGTCATGCGCACACCCTAACGACCGGGGACGTACCGCGGAATCGAGTGACCGGAGGCCGGACGGCGGGGACCGGCCCGGCTTGGAAGCGAGCGGCCGGGGCCGGACGGCGGCGACCTGCCCGGCCCGGCGCACGGACGTCAGAGATCGAGCACCAGACGCTCCCCCCGCGCCCGCGAGACGCAGATCAGCATCGAGTCGTCGCGCTCGGCGTCGGTCAGCAGTTCGTCGCGGTGATCGACCTCGCCGGAGACCACCCGCTGCTGGCAGGTGCCGCAGAAGCCCTGCTCGCAGGAGTACGGGAGGTTCGGCAGGGCCTGCTCGCGGATGGCGCGCAGGGCGCTGCCGTCCGCCGGGACGGTGACCGTGCGGCCGGTGCGCCGCAGCTCCACCTCGAACTCCGTGTTCTCGCCCGGCGCCGTCGCCGCGGCCGGTGCGAACCGCTCGGTGTACAGGGCCAGTCCGCGCGCCCCCTGCGGCAGCAGCCCGGCCACGGCGTCCATCAGCGGGTCGGGGCCGCAGCAGTAGACGGCGGCGTGCGGCGGGGCGTCGGCGAGTGCGCCCGCCAGGTCGGGCAGGCCGTCCTCGTCCTCGGCGACCACCGTCACCCGGTCCGACGCGGCGCCCGCCAGCTTCTCGATCTCCGCCAGGAACGGCATCGACGCGCGCGTCCGCCCGCCGTACACCAGCCGCCACGGCACGCCCTCGGACTCGGCCTGCCGCAGCATCGGCAGGATCGGCGTGATGCCGATGCCGCCCGCGATGAACAGGTAGGCGTGGCACTCCTCCAGCCGGAAGCGGTTGCGCGGCCCGCGCACCTCGACGGTCGTGCCCTCGTGCAGCTGCTCGTGCACCTCGCGCGACCCGCCCCGGCCGTCCTCGATCAGCCGTGTCGCGATGGTGTACGAGCCGGTGTCGGCGGGGCTGCCGCACAGTGAGTACTGGCGTACGGCCCCCGAGGGCAGCACCACGTCGAGGTGGGCCCCGGGCTCCCAGCCCGGCAGGCCGTCGCCCTCCAGACGCAGCCGTACGACGCCTTCGGCCTCCTCCGCGCGCTCCACGACCAGCAGGCGCAGGGGACCGGAACGGTCCCGCCTCCGGCCGGAGACGGGCCGTTCCAGCGCGGGCATCGGCCACAGCGGCGACCGGCCGATGCGCCGGCGCAGGGCCCGCTGGACGACCAGCGCGGCTCCGGCGGCGACCAGGACCGTACGTATCCGGGGGAGGGACGGCATCTCAGGCGGCTCCTGTCGGGTGCTGTGTCGGCTGCTGCGTCGCATGGTGCGCCGGGTGCTGTGCCGGACGGGCCTCGGCGGCGGTCGCGGCGGGGGAGCCGGCCAGATAGGCGGCGGCCTGCTCGGTACTGCCGTACCGCGAGGGGTGATAGGTGCGGCTGAGGTACTGGGGGACGAGGCGGGCCATGGCGCCGGGCGCGGGCAGTACGCCCTCCCGTCCCGCGCGGAAGAACTCCCTGAAGCTGGCCTTGCCGTCCGGCAGCGAAGGGTCGTTCTCCATGAAGAAGCGGGTGCCGCGCTGCCAGAGGAAGACGAGCGCGGAGAAGGCGGTGGCCCAGGTCCGCACCCGGCGCCGGTACCCGCCGTCCACGTGCAGGAACAGGTCGAAGGCGACCGAGCGGTGCTCGACCTCCTCGGCGCCGTGCCAGCGCAGCAGGTCCAGCATCGTCGGATCGGCGCCCCTGGCGTCCAGCGCCTCCGCGTTGAGCACCCAGTCCCCGAGGAAGGCCGTGCAGTGCTCGATCGCGGCGATGATCGCGACGCGTTCCATCAGCCACCACTGGCTCGCCCGTCCCGGGGGAAGTGGGGGCACCGCCCACGCGTTGAGCAGTGGGGGACGGTCGCCGAGCAGCTTCTCGAAGAGCCAGTCGACCTGCGCGGTGTACGGGGTCGGGTCCAGCCCGAGCCGTTCGAGGTGCGGCAGCACGTCGTCGTGCGCCTGGGAGTGCATCGCCTCCTGGCCGATGAACCCGATCACGTCCTCGCGCAGCCGCGCGTCCCGGATCTGCGGCAGCACCTGCTTGTAGACGTGCACGAACCAGCGTTCGCCGGCGGGCAGCAGCAGGTGCAGCACGTTGATCGTGTGGGTGCTGTCCGGGTCGCCGGGTATCCAGTGCAGGGGGGTGTCCGCCCAGTCGAAGGCGACGTTGCGTGCCTTCAGCGGGGTGTGCTCGGACGCGACCGGCCGGGGCCGCAACGAGGCCGTATTAGACATGGCGTCAATGTACTGGCGGGTACGGGATCGGCAACAGGCCCCGGGCGGGGATTTTCCCCGGCGCCACCTGCTGCCCCGGCGCCACTTGCTGCCCCGGCGCCGTCCGTGGCCCCAGGGCTACCGCAGCCCCGTCACCCGCCCGCCGCTCCGCAGCTTCCCCGACAGCTCCGCCCGGGCGCCCGCCGTGGCCGGTACGGCCAGCTGCGAGCCCGCCGCGCGGCCGGTGACCTCGCCGCTCGCGCCGACCTCCGTCAGCTGCGCGCTGCCCGCGGCCACCAGCCACCACTGTCCGCCGGACGCCTTCCACAACACCCCGGCCAGCGCCCACGGCTCACGCGGGCCGCACCCCGGCCCGCCCTCGGACCGCGCCACCACCGTGCCCGGCGCGTACCGCCGTCCGCCCGGCGTCTGGACCTGCGCGAAGGTACGGCTGCCCGCGCCCCGCCAGGTCTCGGCGCGCGTGCACACCCACGTCGCGGCCCCGCCCCCGGCAGGCAGCTGCTGCTGGGCGAACGCCCAGGAGTTGACCGTACGGACGCCCTGGCCGCGCAGTCCGCCGAGGTGGCACGCCGTGCGCGCCCAGGCCGTACGCGCCTGCGGCCCGTCCGGTGTGCCGGGCCGGTCCGGAGGGCCGGACGTCAGCCGGGCCGGGAGCAGTTCGCCGAGGTCGGTGAAGAGACCGCCGTCCAGCCGCAGGGCCTGCCAGGCCGTGCAGGCGGTGGCCCGCGCGGGCGTCGGTACAGGACCGGTCGTGCCGTCCTCGCCGAGGGGCAGGCGGCGGGCCGCGCCGGTGGGGTCCAGCAGGTCGGCCAGCTCGGCGTGCTCGGTCCAGGGGGCGGTCAGGTAGCGGACGTTGCTGTCCGCGCGGCTGAGCACCAAGGCCGTGACGGAGGTGTCGTCCGCGCCGTCCGTGCGGGCGAAGTCCAGCGCCGCGCCGCCCGGACCGTCGGGGTCGTCCGCCGGTTCCGCGTAGCGCACCACGCGCAGCCCGTCGTACAGGAGCACCACCGCGGCACGGTCCGCCACACCCGCGTAGAGCAGTTGTGGCGGACCGGCCGCGGGGCCCTGCGCGGTGCCCGGGGTGGCCGAAACCTGCACGTCCGGGCCGGGCCTGGCCCACACGGCCAGCGCGCGCCGCAGCAGCGCCCGGTCGTGCGTACGGTCTCCCCGGGCGGGCCATGCCGACAGGCCCCGCCGCGTCGCGTTCCGCCATGTGCCGGCGGCGGCCCGCGTCACCTGGGCGGGGTCCAGGGCGGCCTGCGCTGCCGCGTTCTCGGCGTACGGGGGAGCCGCGGCGCCATCGGGGCCCCGCCCGCCGCCCGGCAGAGTCAGCAGCGCACCGCACACCAGCACCGCCGCCCCCGCCAGCGCCGCGCGCGCGTGCCTGCGGCGCCGCAGGAGGTCGGTGGGCCGGGCCTGGAGGGAACAGGGGTCGAACTCGGCGGATTCCAGCAGCGAACGGTCCCGGCCGCCCGCCGCCGGTGCCGCACCGGCCGCCGCGGCGAGCGCGCGCGGCACGTCCTCGGCCCCGGCCGCCTCCAGGACCGCCCGTACGTCCGCCTCACCCAGACCCTCCAGCGCGCGCAGCACATACGCCGCGCGGGCCGGTGCGGACAGCGCCGACAGCGCGCGGTACAGGGTGAGTTCGTCCATGCCGCCGGAACGGGGGAACAGTCGCAGGCCCCAGGCTTGGGGCAGCAGCGGCGGCATCGGGGGTACGGGCACCTCGCGGCGCAGCAACGGCACCCGCAACCGGGGGTTCTCGGCCGCCAGGGCCGCGCGCAGCACCCGCAGCCGCACCAGCGCGTACCCGGGGTCGGTGACCGGGCGGCCGGGGCGGCGCTGCGACGGCAGGGCGGGCGACTGCGCGGGAGTGTCCTTGCGCGGCAGCGCGCGCTGGACGACCGAGTGCGCCGTCAGGACCCGCCGGTTGCGCCCCAGCGTGGGCGGCAGGACCAGGTAGGCCAGCCGTGTCAGCCGCGGATAGTGCTCGACCAGGGCCGCCTCGGCCTGGTCGACACCGACGAAGGCGGCCGGGACGCCACCGGCGCCGGGATGCCGGGCGTCCGGACGGGCTGCTGTTGCCTGCTGCTGCTCCACGTTCCGTGAAACGAGGGAATCGTGGGATGGTCACTTCGCCCGGCGCGCGCCCTCCCGGACGACGGCGCGCGCCCCCTCGCGCCGGTACGGGCTCCCCGCCCGTACCGCTGCCGGCCCGCTACTGCGGGGGCTGCGCACGGTCCAGGTCGAACTCCCCGTCCCGGGCCCCCAGGACGAACGCGCGCCACTCCGCCTCGGTGTACCGCAGCACCACGTCCGGCTCCTTGGAATTGCGCATCGCCACCGCGCCCTGCTCCAGGAAGGCGATCTCCACCGCCTCCTCGGACTCGCCGGGGGCGCGCTGCCAGGTGGCGTCGGAGATGTCGAGGGCGTAGAGCCACTCCTTGTCAGCTGCGGCACTCATACGGTGAACTCCTCGCTCGCGGTCCGTACGGGTCTGCGTACGGATCGTCAGCGTACGCGGTGGCCGGATGAGCTTCCAGCGGTCCTCAAAGGTGTGCTGCAGGAGCCAGGTGGGGCGGGTGGGTTCAGCCGCGGTCCAGGTAGGCCAGCACCGCCAGGACCCGGCGGTTGTCGTCGTCGGACGGCGGCAGCGCCAGCTTCCCGAAGATGTTGGAGGTGTGCTTGGCGACGGCCCGTTCGGTGACGACCAGCTTGGCCGCGATGGCCGTGTTGGAGCGCCCTTCGGCCATCAGCTCCAGCACCTCGGTCTCCCGGGGCGTCAGCCGGGCCAGCGGCCGGTCCTGCGCCCGCCGGGACAGCAGCTGGGAGATCACCTGCGGGTCCATGGCCGTGCCGCCGGCGGCCACCCGCCGTACCGCGTCGATGAACTGCTCGGCGTCGAAGACCCGGTCCTTGAGCAGATAGCCGACGCCGCCGGTGCCGTCGGCCAGCAGCTCGCGCGCGTACAGCTGCTCCACGTGCTGGGAGAGGACGAGCACCGGCAGACCGGGCCGGGCACGGCGGGCGGCCAGCGCGCACTGCAGGCCCTCGTCGGTGAGGGAGGGCGGCAGCCGGACGTCGACGACCGCGACGTCCGGCTGCTCCTCGGCCAGCGCCCGCGCCAGGTCGGGTCCGTTGTCCACGGCGGCGGCGATCTCAAAATCGAACGCCTCCAGCATCCGTATCAGACCGTCTCTCAGGAGGAAGAGGTCTTCGGCGAGCACAACGCGCACGGGATCTCCAGCGTGACCAGGGTGGGGCCGCCCGCTGGGCTGCTGACGGCCAATATGCCGTCGAATGTACCGAGTCGCCGTTCGAGTCCGCGCAGGCCGGAGTGGTTACCGCCCTGGCCGGGCATTCCTGTACCGGTCCGGCTGGGCCCGTCCGCGCCGTCCGCGCCGCCCGCCGGCGGCAGGACCACGCCACCCCGGCCGTCGTCGCCGACGGTCACCCGCAGCCGCCCGTCGGCGTACTCCAGGTCCACCCACGCCCGTGCCGCGTCCGCGTGCTTGGCGGTGTTGGTGAGCAGCTCGCTCACCGAGAAGTACGCGGCCGACTCCACCGGCGCCTCCAGCCGGCCCGGAAGCCGCCCGGTGACCTCCACCGGCAGCGGCATCCGCAGGGCCAGGGCCCGTACGGCGTCGTCCAGCCCGCGTTCCGCGAGGACCGGCGGGTGGATGCCGCGCACCAGGTCGCGCAGTTCGGTCAGCGCCTGCGCCGAGGACGTACGGGCGCGGGCGACCAGCTCCTTGGCCTTGGCCGGGTCCCGCTCGATCAGCGCCTCGATGGTGCCCAGGTCCATGCCCATCGCGACCAGCCGGGCCTGCGCGCCGTCGTGCAGATCGCGTTCGATGCGGCGCAGCTCCGCCGCCGAGGCGTCCACCGCGTCGTGCCGGGTCTCGGTGAGCCGCTCCACGCGGGCCGCCAGCTCGGCCTTGGGCGGCGTGAGGAACACCGCGGCGAGGCGGAAGTGCAGGGGCAGCAGCTTCCCGTTGAAGAGGGAGAGGGCGAGAACCGCCGCGCCGAGCGCCGGCATCAGGGCCACTTGCTGCGGGTCCGAGGTGGACAGGAATCCGTACATCTGGCCGTCGAGGTCCGTACCGTTCCAGGCGAGCGCCGGGAGGACGAAGCCCTCGGCGCCGAATATGAGCAGCAGGGCCGGCAGCAGCGCCGTGAAGAACCCCGCCGTCATGTCCACCGGCAGCCACAGCAGCTCCCGCCAGGTGGTCAGGTCGCTCAGCACGTGCTGGCAGCGCTGCACCACACCGGGCAGGCCGGGCTGCCGGGCGGGCGGCGGCCGGTACCCGGACGGTACGCGCATCCCCGCCCAGTCGTGCGCCCACACCCGCCGCTGGTCGGCGAAGCGCCGGGTCAGCCGCACGACGAGCGGGGTGGTCAGCCAGCCGACGCCGATCGGCAGCAGGGCGAGCGAGATCAGGGTGAGCGAGAAGAGCAGGACCGAGCCCACCAGCGATACGACGGCGAGCCCGAGCCCGTGTGCTCCGGCAACCAGTGTTCGGCGGACCCTCATCCGTACGCTCCCTGCGCTTCACGCGCCCGGACGTCGGGCACGGGAACAGTCTGCCGGGTGGAGAAGACCAGGTCACTGGGTGCCACCCCCTGGCGGGGGTGTAGCTGGCACCACCGGGACCGGCCGGTGCCGCGGCCCGGTACCCGTCGCGTCCCGCGGGGTGCGGCGGCCCGGCCCTTCCCCCTGCGCCTCCCGTGTCCTGTCTCGTGCCCGCTCCCGTGTCCGCGACTTCTCCTCCCGCATCCGTGACCCCTGCCGGCCTCACCACGTCTCGACTTCCCCGGACGGAGAGCCCCATGAGCGTCCCCGCGACCGTGTCCGCCACCCCGCCGACCACCCCGCCGATCCCCGCCCCGGCCCCCGCACCGGCCACCCCGCCGGCCGCGTACACAACCTCGATCGCCGGCACACCGGACCGGATACGCGCCGCCCAGCGCCTGCGCCACCAGGTCTTCGGCGAGGAACTGGGCGCCACCCTGCACTCGCCCCTGGCGGGCCACGACATCGACCCCGTCGACGACCTCGCGGACCACCTGATCGTCACCGAGACCGCGACCGGCGACGTGGTCGGCACCTACCGGCTGGTACCGCCCGGACGCGGCGACCGCCTCTACTCCGACGGCGAGTTCGACCTGACGGCGCTGGCCGCGCTGCGCCCCTCGCTCATCGAGGCCGGGCGCTCCTGCGTCCACCCGGACCACCGCGGCGGCGCCGTCATCAACCTGATGTGGGCCGCGCTGGCCCGTTACACCCTGCTCTCCGGACACCGCTACCTGGCGGGCTGCGCCTCCGTACCGCTGGGGGACGGGGGCGCGGCCGCGGCCGCCGCCTGGGAGCTGGGCCGCACCCGGTACGCCGCGCCGCCCGGACTGCGCGTCTCCCCGCACCGCCCGTGGCGGCCCGCCGGGCCGGGCCCGGACGCGCGGCCGGACCTGTCGCTGCTCCCGCCGCTGCTCCGGGGGTACCTGCGGATCGGCGCGTGGGTGTGCGGACCGCCCGCGCACGACCCGGAGTTCGACGTCGCCGACTTCTTCGTGGTGCTGGACATGGAGCGCCTGAACGACCGGTACCGGCGCTTCTTCCTGGGCGATCAGCCGGGTGGGCCGTCCGGCTCGGCCGGGCCGTCCGGGAGCCGGGCGTGAGTACCTGGGACGTACGGTCCGAGTGCACCACGGGCTGTGCCGCGCACGCCGTGCCGCGCGTTCCGTTCACGGAGACGGCCCGGCGCTGCGCCGCCTTCGCGCAGGCCGCCGGCCGCGCGCTGCGCGACGGCGAGCGGATGGCCGAACCGGCGCGGCTGCGGGCCCACGCGCGCGCGGTGCTCGGCTCGATCGGGGTACGGCTCGTCGTGGAGACGGCGGGGGCGACGGAGACGGGGGAGACGGCGGCGGGCCTCTCGGTCCCCGCCGCGTCCCCTCCCCGCGGCACGCTCGTCGTCGCCAACCACATCTCCTGGCTGGACATCCCCGCCCTCCTCGCCGTCGAGCCGGTGACCCTGCTCGCCAAGCGCGAGGTCGGCGACTGGCCGCTGGTCGGCACCCTCGCCCGCCGCGCCGGAACCCGATTCATCGACCGCGACAGCCCACGGCAACTGCCCGCCGCCGTCGCGTCCTTGGCCGGCCTGCTGCGTTCCGGACGGTCGGTGGCCGCGTTCCCGCAGGCCACCACCTGGTGTTCGGTGGGGTACGGAGCCTTCCGGAGGGCCACCTTCCAGGCGGCGCTGGACGCGGGCGCCCCCGTACGGCCGGTGACGATCGCGTACGAGCAGCACGGGCTGCCCAGCACGGTCGCGGGCTTCCTCGGCGACGAGGAATTCCTGTCCTCCGTGCGGCGGGTGATCGGCGCACGCGGCCTGACGGTCCGCGTCACCGTGCACCCGCCGCTGCTGCCGCACCTCGGCGCGCACGACCGGCGCGCGCTGGCGGAACGCGCCCGCGCGGCTGTCATCACCGGGTCCGTCCCCGTACGTACCGGTCAGGCGCTCGGTACGTACTTGTAGCCGACGCGCCGTACGGTCACGATCGACGAGCGCAGGCCGGCGCCCAACTTGCGGCGCAGCCGGGCGACATGCACATCGACCGTACGGCCGTCGCCGACGTGCCCGTACCCCCACACCGTGGTCACCAGCTGGTCGCGGGTGTGCACCCGGTGCGGGTGCGCCACGAGGTGGGCGAGCAGCTCGAACTCCAGGTACGTCAGGTCCAGGGCCCGGCCGTGCACGTGCACGGTCCGCTGCTCGGGGTCGATGCGGACGTTCGCGTCACCGGTCGTGGCCGGGGCGGGGTCCGGCTCCCCGGCGGACACGGGCGGTACGGCCGCGGCCGGGACCTGTTCCGCCGGGACGAGCACGAGGTAGCCGACCATCGCCGGCTGCCCCGGGAGCGCCGGGAGGCTGTGCTGCGGCGCGGGGAGCCAGGTCGCGCCGGAGGTGAGCAGCTCGGCGACCGGCGGCAGCTCGTCGGGCGCCACGGCGCGCAGGCGCTGCCGCTGCCGGCCGGGCACGGCGGGGACGGGGGAGGCGGTGGCCGTCGCGGAGGTGGAGGCGGCGGAAGGGGCAGGCAGGGTACGGACGTTCGTCATGATCGTCAGCTCTTTCGCGCAGAGGGGCGTCGGGGGACGTCGTGCGCGCGGGCAGGGCTGGAGACGCGCTGGTAGGCGTCTGAGAGGCGTGTGCGGGCCCGCGCTCAGTGCGCGCGGCAACACAGACGGTCGAAGTGATGTCCCTGCCGGGACGGCCAGAAGGGCTCAAGGTCGCTGCGACCCGTCGCGGTGTCGGTAAGGCTGGCCATGCCCCCATTCAATCAGACAGCCGTTGATCTGTCCTTCACGCGGCCTGCGGACCGGTACGAAACGGACGGCTGCGCGGAGCTGCTGTACGGCGGCGGAGCAGGGCGACCGTACGGCGGATGCGCGGCTCCGCCGTACTGCGGCTGCGCGGGGCAGCGCGGGACGGGAGGCGCAGGGGGGCGGCCATTCGATGGCGGATCTTGAACGCGGCGCCCGCGCCCATGCCCAGCAGCAGCGCCGTCAGATGCCCCGCGTCCGTGAAGTCCCGCCGCCGGTGCAGGACCGGGCTCACGCCCAACGCCAGTACCCCCGCCGTGGCCGCCGCCCGTGCGCCGCGGTGCGGTACGGAGACGGCGAGCGCGCCCACCGTGGCGTAGAAGCCGTAACTCGCGCCCACGTCCACCGCCCGCTCGGTGTCGGGCGTGACCGCCTTGTGGGACAGCGCCCTGGCGGCCCGCAGCCCGCCGTACACGAGCAGGCTGGCGCCGATGTGTCCGGCGGCGAACATCCCGGCGGCGCGCCGGGTGCCCCACGCCGCCTCGGCCGTGCCGAGCGCTGCGAGCAGCGCGAGTCCGTACGGGACGGGCAGCGGACTCTCCACGAACACGGCGCTGGTGGCCAGCGTCCGCCAGCGGCCCGCCCGCAGGTTGTCGACGTTGGTGGAGTGCGCGCGCAGCAGCTCGGCGCGCTCCTGCGCGGGCAGCCGCGCGGTGGCGTACGCGCCGAGCTGGACGGCGCCGACGTACAGCGGGGTGAGCCAGGGGGCGTAGGCGGAGGACGCTTTCATGCCCTCCATCATCCCTGGCCGCAGGCCCTGCCGGCCGGACCGGCCCCGGGGCCTGGTCCAGCCGGCGGTCGGCCGGTGTCCGGCCGGTGCCTGTCAGTGTCTGCCGGTGTCTGCCGGTGTCTGCCGGTGCCTGCCGGTGCCGCGGCCCCGGTTCAGGCGAGGCGGATCTCGACCGGGCCGGCCGATCCGCCCCGCACCGTGACCGCGGTCCCGGCGACCTGGGACACACCGCCCCGCTCCGACCGGCACTCGACGGTGTAGCCGCCGTCGGTGCCGGCGGCGAGGGTGAAGCGCCCCTCGTCGTCCGTGAGCGCGGCCACGTCCGGGAAGGACCCGGGGCCCGCGGCGAAATACACCCGGGCGTCCGGGACGGGCCGGCCGTCCGCGTCCACCACGACTCCGGAGATCACCGCCATACCGGGACCTTTCGTTTCTGTTGCCGGATGCCTACGGCCGGTCGGTCACGCCTTCCACGCCACGTAGTTGTTGTACACCGGCGTGGTGATCCGCGTGCCCGAGTTGGTGACCGCGCCGCCGTACGCGTGGATCGCGATGCCGTAGCGGCCGCCGTTGTAGAAGTGGTAGACGGAGCTGCCGCTCTGGCCGCCCGCCGTGTCGATGTCGTAGTACACCTTGCGCGGACCGACGGAGGCGACGCCGCGCGCGTCGTACCACTGCGTGCCGGCCGGCTTGTCGCCCGGGTACCCGGAGATGTTGCCGACGGTCTTGAGCAGGTCGGCGTCGGACCACACGCCGAAGCCGAACCAGCCGGTGGTGTTGCCCAGGTTGTTGGGCAGGATGATGGCGCCGTAGTCGTAGTTCTCGTCGCCGTTGTTGGCCCAGCCGTTGACGGTGCGGAAGCTGGTGCTGGTGACGACGCCGTACGGGAGGGTGTTGCCGTTGCGGCCCGGCATCACGTTGATGCTCTTGACCCAGCCGTCGCGCCCGGCGACGCCGCTGTTCTTGATGTAGACGACGTGCCCGGCGGTGGCCAGCGTGTGCGGGCCGATGAACCAGCCGGTGCCGATCCAGCGGGAGTTGTCCGCCGCGGTGATCAGCAGCGAGCAGTGCACCCGCCACGGGTACACGGACGTGTCGGTGATCTGCACCCGGTCGTCCGGGCCGTGCACGGTCTCGGCGGCGACCGGGGGCGGGCCGAAGGACGCCTCGCCGATGTCCGGCAGCACCGCGGTCGGCGGCTGCCAGAGCTGCTCGGGCGAGCCCTCGGGACGGTTGTAGCCGCGTACGTTCTCCAGGCCGTCGGCCGTCGCCCTGGCCGCGTCGCCCTGCGGCCCCTCGGACGGCTGCTGTACGGCCAACTCCTCAGCGGTGAAGACGACTTGCTGTTCCTCCGGCTCGTTCGAGACGGCGGTGTGGAACTCGATCGGCATTGCTGGTCACCGGGCCTCTCGGGTCTCGCGGTGCACTGTGGGAGTTCTCCTCGAAGGAGTCCTCTCCTTGTACTGCGGTCCCGGGAGCCGGACAACGAAAGATGCGGCGAATTCTTGCGGATGGCCCTCTGCTACGTCATCTGTCCCGAACTGCCCCGCCATCAGCACGAGATTCCCACCGAAAACGGGACGCCCCGGCCACAGAGAACTTCCGCATGGAGAACGGGCACGGCCGGACCTTGCGGGCCGGTGCGTGGCGCGCCACGACGCGCGCGACGTGCGCGCGCGGGCGCGGGGTGCGCGGATGCGGGAGGGCCAGGATGTGGCGTGCGGGACAGTCCGGAGCCAGGGGGGCGTGCCGGCCTCGCGCGACACGCCGCCGTACGGAGGCGCCCTTGCGCGGCCGGGCACACTGGCGGGCATGACGACGACCTTGCGCATCGGACTCCTCGGCACCGGCCCCTGGGCACAGCGCGTCCACGCCCCCGCCCTCGCCGCCCACTCCGGCGTCTCCTTCACGGGTGTCTGGGGACGCCGCCCGGAAGCCGCCGCCGAACTGGCCGCGAGCCACGGCGCCCGCCCGTACGCGACCCCCGAGGACCTGTTCGCCGACACCGACGCCGTCGCCGTCGCGCTGCCGCCCTCCGTCCAGGCGGACCTCGCCGTACGGGCCGCCGAAGCCGGCCGGCACCTGCTCCTGGACAAGCCCGTCGCCACCACCGTCGCCGAAGCGCGCGCGGTGGCCGACGCCGCCGACCGCGCAGGCGTCGCCTCCGTCGTGTTCTTCACCGCGCGCTTCGGCGTCGCGGAGGGGGAGTGGACAGACCGGGCGGCCGCGGCCGGTGGCTGGTTCACCGCGCACGCCGACTGGCTCGGCTCGGTCTTCGCCGCCGACAGCGACAGCCCGTACGTGGATTCCCCGTGGCGCCGCGAGAAGGGCGCCCTGTGGGACGTCGGCCCGCACGTGCTGTCCCTCCTGCTGCCCGTCCTCGGGGACGCGGAACACGTCACGGCCGCCCTGGGCCCCGGCGACACCGTGCTGCTCACGCTGCGGCACGCGGGCGGCGCGGCCAGTTCGGCGACCGTCAGCCTGACCGCCCCGCGCGCGGCCTCCGGAGTCTCCGTCACGCTGCACGGCACCTCGGGCACCATCTCGCTCCCGGGCCGCCAGGACGGCCCGGACGTGGCGTACGAGCGCGCTGTGGACGCGCTGCTCAGCGCCGTACGCACCGGTGAACGGCACCCGTGCGACGTACGGTTCGGACTGCGGGTGACGGAGGTGCTGGCGGCGGCAGAGGCGTCGTTGGGGGCGGGGTCGGGGAGCTCCTGAGGGGCGGGGGAAGGGCCGCGGGGTTCCTGAGGGGCCAGGGAGAGCCCGGGGGTTCCTGAGTGGCGGGTGCGGGCGGCCCGGTGCCCCTCACTTGATCAGCGCGTTCGCCACCGCGATCAGCAGCCCGAGCGCGGCGTCGGCCACCCCGATGAGCGCGGCCCCGCGCCGGCGGTAGCCCATCCGCAACGCGGCGGCCGTACCCCAGCCGAACAGCAGCGTCGCGTTGAGCGCCAGCCCGGCCGCCGTGGTGGGCCCTTCGGGCCAGCCCCAGCCCCCGGCGGCCAGCAGCAGCACCACGGTGGGCAGCGAGGCGACGACGAGCGGCCACTCGTCGATCAGCCGGTGCCCCAGCGCGTACCAGCGGTGGCCCGCGCTGTTGCCGCGGTGGGTGGACATGTGGTGGGCGTAGCCGTGGGCGAGCGCCGCGGTGGCGGCCGTGACCAGGACCCACAGCGCGTCGTACACGGGCGTGAACGGCGTTCCCTCGCTCTGCAGGGCCGCCAGCAGCGCACTGGCGAGCACCGTTCCGTACACGCCTCCGAACAGCATGTTGGAACGCACGAAAGGCTCTCTTCCCGCGACAACGCGATAGGGAATCGGAGTGACGAGCCGTCCACGCTAATCAGCGGGCCCGCTCCTTTCCTCACCGTAACGGGGGAGAAAGAAATGGCCGAAGGTATGACAACGCGTGGCGACGGCGCATTTCCGTACCGCCGCGGACGCCGGACGGCCCGCGCACACGGCGCGTATCCATCCGCCCCGCACCCCCCTCTCCCTTATGCCTCCCCGGCTATCGCCACATGCCGGAATTGGTCTTGGAAGGCATGAGAGATCCTGCCTAACGTCGTGCTCGCGCCCTTCGCGCTCCCTACCCGCACGCATTTCCCATCCGTACGCACTCCGCGCCGCACCCGCGCCGCGCGCCGGTGCGCCGTACGACAAGGAGGCGCTGCTCATGGCGGCGTTCACGAGTTACGTCGAAAACATCCTCCAGGAGCTGGCGGACCACCCGGAACGCCGGGTGCTGACCACCTCCGAGGGGCGGGACATCACCGCCGCGGAGTTCCACGACAGCGTGCACCGCACGGCGGCGGAACTGGCCGGCCGCGGCATCGGGCGCGGCCACACCGTCTCGATGCTGTCCGGCAACCGGCCGGAAGCCCTGACCGCCCGGTACGCGGTCAACCTGCTGGGCGCCAGGATCGTCCTGCTGTACGAGGGCCAGGCCCCGGAAACCCAGGCGCGCGTCGTGGAGAGCGCCGAGACCGTCCTGCTCCTCGTCGGTCCGGAATCGGCCAAGCCCGCCGCGGAACTGCTGGCCCATCTGGACGGCGCCGCGCCGGACGTCCTGCTGCTCGCCCCCGGCGGTCCCGGCGACTTCGCCGGCCTGGACGCCGAGGACCTGACCGCCGCGGCCGCCGCCCGTCCCTCGGGCCGTACGGTCGAGAGCGCGGCCCGCCCCGACGACGACTGGTGCGTCCGCTACACGGGCGGCACGACCGGCGTCCCCAAGGGCATCCAGATGGCGCACCGCCCGTACGCGCAGGCGGTCGCGTACCCCTTCGCGTCCGCCGGCGACCCGCCCCGCCTGCTCGTCTGCACCTCGCTCGCCCACCTGGCGGGACAGCTGTCCGACATGACCCTGGCCGCCGGGGGCAGCATCGTCCTCCAGGACGGCTTCGACGCCGGTGCGGTCCTCGCCGCGGTCGCCCGGGAACGCATCACCCACATGTGGCTGCTGCCGCCCCTCCTCTACCACCTGCTCGACCACCCCGACCTGGCTGCCACCGACCTCAGCAGCCTCACCCGCATCACCTACGGCGGCTGCCCGGCCTCCCCGTCCCGGCTGCGGCAGGGCCTGGACGTCCTCGGCCCGGTCCTCTACGGCTGGTACGGCCAGTCCGAGGCTCTGCTGCTCACCGAGATGAGCCCCGAGGAGCACGGCAGGACCGGGCAGGGCGGCCAGATCACCGTCGGCCGGCCCGTACCCGGCGTGACCGTCGAGATCCGCGACGAGGACGGCCACCGCCTCCCGCCGGACACCGGCGGCGAGGTGTACGTCCGCTCCGAGGGCATGATGACCGGCTACTGGAAGAAGCCCGAACTGACCGCACAGGTCATCCGCGACGGCTGGGTACGCACCGGCGACGTCGGCTACCTGGACGACGCGGGCTACCTCTATCTGATGGACCGGGTCAAGGACATGATCATCGTGGTGGGCGGACACGTCTACCCGGGTGAGCTGGAGGACCTGCTGCACACCCACCCGGACGTCGCGCACTGCGCGGTCTTCGGCGTCCGCACCGCCGACGAGGTGGAAGAGGTGCACGTCGCCGTCGTCCCCGCGCCGGGGCGCACGGTCGACCCCGCCGCGATCACCGCATTCGTGGTGACGCACAAGGGCGCGATGTACGCGCCGCGCGGTGTGCACCAGGTGGACACGATCCCGCTCACGTCCGTCGGCAAGCCGGACAAGAAGCGGTTGAAGGCGGAGGTGGGGGAGGGGTAGCGGGGCTGGGGTCGGAGTCGGGGCCGGGGTCGGCGGCGGGGGCGGGGCGCGGCAGCCGGGGCCGGAGTCGGGGCCGGAGTCGGGGCCGGGCCCGGGGACGGAGCCGGGGCCCGGCATCCGTCATCAATTCCTCACACAATGCGAGACACGACATCACGAACAGCACGCACCATGGTCAGCCCCTGCCCCCGCCGTACGCTTTCGACGAGCGTCCGCCCGGCCCCCGCTTCGGAGAACCCGCCCCATGACCCGAGTGCTGCTCATCGAGGACGACCCCGCCGTACGCAAGGGCGTCCACCTCGCCCTGCGCCGGCGCGGGCACGAGGTCGAGACGGCGGCCAGCGGCGAGACCGGACTCCTCGCGCTGGACCGCTTCCGGCCGGAGCTGGTGCTGCTGGACCTGATGCTGCCCGGCATGAGCGGCCTGGAGGTGTGCCGCCGCATCCGTGAGACGCAGCAGATCCCGATCATCATCCTCTCCGCGCGCGGCGACGACATCGACATGGTGGTGGGGCTGGAGGCCGGCGCGGACGACTACGTGGTCAAACCCGCCGGGGGCGAGGTGCTCCAGGCGCGGATGCGGGCGGTGCTGCGGCGGGTGGCGGGGGAGGGGCGCGGAGACGGGACACGGCAGGCGGATGCCGTGGCCGCCGCTGCACCGCCCCGCTCCTCCGCCACGACGTACGGCGCGCTGACCATCGACCGCGCTGCCCTCCTGGTCAGCAAGAACGGCCATGCACTCGTACTCGCCCCCTCCGAACTGAAGCTGCTGCTCTTCCTCTCCGACGCGCCCGGCCAGGTCTTCAGCCGCCAGCAGCTCCTCGAACAGGTCTGGGAGCACAGCTTCTACGGGGACGTACGGCTGGTGGACGCGTGCGTGATGCGGCTGCGCGCCAAGATCGAGGACGATTCGCGCGCGCCCACGTACGTCCAGACGGTCCGGGGGTTCGGCTACCGCTTCGGACCGCTGTGAGCACCGGACCGTCCCGGCGCGGAACCACACCGGTACGGGGCAGGGAGCGGCTGACCGCCGCGTACACCCGGTTGCGCGGGCTGCGCACCCGCCTCGTCGTCGGCTTCCTCGTCGTCTCCGCGCTCAGCGCGCTGATCACCGCGGCGCTCACCTTCCGGCAGGCCCGTACGGCGATCCTGGCCCGCACGCAGAACACCGCCGTGCACGACCTGCGCGCCCAGCTGCAGTCCCTCGGCCCCGACCTGCCCTTCCCGCCGCAACGCGAGGACCTGCAGAACCTCGTCGTCCAGCTCGACCGGGCGGGCGGCTCCCGGAACTGGCACACGTACGCGCAGTACGAGGACGGGCCGGTGGCGCCGGGGCCGTGGGGCGCGGAGGGCGGCCAGGCGGGGCGCGGGGAAGGCGGGGCGGCCGCGGGCGGGGCGCGGGCGTCCGGGAGCGCGGTCACCGACGGCCTGCGTACCGCCGTACGGGAGCACCACGCGCCCATCTTCCAGCGCGTCGACCGGGGCGGGCGGCCCTGGCTCGCGATCGGCATGCCGGTGGACTTCACGGACCCGGGCGCCCCTGGACGCGGATCCGAGACAGCCGGCTCACCCGGCGCACCCGCCCCCTCATCATCTCCCTCCCCCTCCCCCTCCTCGCCCTCACCCGCCCCCTCCGGCACCCCCAAGCCCTCCGGCCTCATCGTCTACGCCGAGTTCGCCCTCGCCGAGGAGCAGGCCGACGTCTCCGCCCTGGTCACCGCCGCCCAGGCCGGCGCACTGCCCGCGCTCGCGCTGGCCGTCGTCCCCGCGCTGTTCGCCGCCCGCCGGGTCCTGCGGCCGGTACGCCGTCTGCGCGAAGCCGCCGAACGCATCACCTCCGGCGAACTGGACACCCGCTCCCCGGTGACCGGCCGCGACGAACTCGCCGACCTCACCGTCACCTTCAACGAGATGGCCCGCGCCCTGGAGAAGGACGACGCCGAACTGCGGCGCATGGAGGCCAACGCGCGGCGCTTCGCCGCCGACGTCTCCCACGAACTGCGCACCCCCCTGGCCGCCATGTCCGCCGTCACCGAGGTCCTGGACGAGGACGCCGCCCGGCTGAACCCGGACACCGCCGACGCGGTACGTCTCATCAGCGACGAGACCACCAAGCTCGCCCGCATGGTGGAAGACCTGATCGAGGTCTCGCGCTTCGACGCGGGCGCCGCCGACCTGCTCCTCGACGAGATCGACGTCGCCGTCGCCCTGCGCAAGACGCTCCAGCTGCGCGGCTGGCAGGGCCAGGTCGAGACCGCCCTCCCGGAGGGCCTGCGGGCCCGCTTCGACCCCCGCCGTATCGACGTGGTGGTGGCCAACCTGGTCGGCAACGCGCTGCGGCACGGCGGCGCCCCCGTACGGCTGACGGCGCACACGACGCCGGGACGGCTCCGTATCGACGTGGCCGACCAGGGGCCCGGCATCGACCCGGAGGCACTCCCGTACGTCTTCGACCGCTTCTACAAGGCCGACGCCGCCCGCGCCCGCTCCAGCGGCAGCGGTCTGGGCCTGGCCATCGCGATGGAGAACGTACGGCTGCACGGAGGCACGCTGCACGCGGCCAACGGGCCGGGCGGGGGAGCGGTCTTCACGGTGGAACTGCCACTGGACCCGCCAGCGCCCCGGGACACATCTGCCCCCACCCCTCCCGCCCCCGAGGACCGTTCATGAGGAGCCCGACCCGAGCGGCGTCGGCCACGGTCCCGGCCTCCTACCTGGCGCTCTTCGTCACGATCCTCCTCGTCCCGGCCCTCTTCCTCACCGGTTGCGGCATCGCTCCCACCGGCTACGTCCAGGCAGGCGCACCCGCCCAGGGCATCCGGCAGCCGGGCACCGACACCTACACCGCCCGGATCTTCTTTCTCTCCCCGCTCGGCATCCACGCCGCCGCCCGCCCGGCCGACGGCCCGGTCGGCCCCCAGGAGGCCCTGGACCTGCTGATGAAGGGGCCCACCGCCGCCGAACAGGCGCGCGGGCTGGTCAGCGTGGTGCCGCCGATGCCCGGCCGGCTCACCGCCGTCCCCGCGACCGGCGCGGTCAGCGTCCACCTGCCGACACCGGTGGCCCGGATGGAGGCGGCGGCGATCCACCAGATCGCGTGCACCGCGGCCCACGCCGCCATCCCCGGCGGCCGCCCGGCCACTCAGGTCGACGTCCGGATGTACGAGCCGGAGAGCCAGGGCCGCCCGTGGACGGTGCGCTGTTCCAGCAACGGACTCGCCCTGCCGGCCACCGGTCCCGACACCGCGCAGAACCCCACCCCGAGAGCCGACCCGGAATCCACTCCGTAAGCCTCCCCGTACACCTCCTCGGACGCCTCTACGAAAACCTCCCCGCCCTCCACCCCATGAGCCTCCCCGGCCCCCGGCCCCCCGCCCCCGAAGTACTCCCTGACCAGGCGGCTTTGTCAGTGGTCGGCACTAAAATCGGAGGCAGTAAGGAAGCAGTCCAGGACTGCTTCTCCGCTGTCCCAGGAGGTTGCCGATGGCCGTAGCCACACTGCCCACGAGCACCGCAGTCGCGAAGAAGAACACGCCGGCCACGAGGGCCGGGAAGGCCACGGCGTCCGCGTACGGAAAGACCGCCGCACGCCGGGCGGCCCGCCGTACGCCGATGGTCAAGAAGCCGCTGCCCGCCGGCCTCCCGCGCGAGTGGTACGAAGCCCACAACCGCCGCCTGAAAGCCATGCGCCTGGCGATAGCCCTGCTCGACGGCGGGGTCTACACCCCGGAGCGGGCCCGCAACCGCACCATCCGCACCACCGCGGCCCGGATCGGAGTGCACCCGCCCTCCAACACGACCTGCCGCCTGGTCCGTTCCCTGATCACTGAGAACGCCCGCTGAACCGGCAGGCGACGCGCCGCCGCCTGCGCGCGAACACGAGCGACGACTCCCACCGCCCCTGACCGCCCACGGCCGAGCATCCGCCGCGCACCCCCGACCTGCTCCGGACCTCCTTCGGCCCGGCTCCCGAGCCGCTGCCACTCCCTTCCCGCTCGACTCCTGACGTCCTGACCTGACCGGCCCCTCCCGGCCTGACCGGGAGGGGCCACAGCCATGCCTGAAACCACAGGTCAGCGATGCCGGCCCCGCACTTGTGCCGCCATCCCGTCGGCCGCCCGAGGCACAACCCGGGCCGCCGAAGTCCCCAACCCGGTGGGCCGACCACTCCACCCAGCGATCCCCGTACCACCCACCCCCGTACTGCCCTTCGCACCAACACCAATCCCAGCACCACCCCCAATACTGCCCCCGACCCCGTTCTCCCTCCGCGCCCCTGCTCCCCCCTTATGACGCCGCAGATCCTCCTCGCGATACCGACGGCACCCCTGGTGCCAGGTGAGAATCCCGGACATCCAGTTCTCCAGCTCCTTCACATACCCGTCCAGCAGCTCCCGCGCCTCGGCCGACAGATCGAAATCGTCGTACAGCACCGGAAGTTCGTCCGCCGCCACATGCTGGAACTCCCGCATGCGGGACGTCATGAGGTCATGGACGATCGCGAGGGCCGCCGGGTAGTCGCAGTCGAAGAAGTTCTGCACCACCAGAACCCCGTTGTGCACTTCGCCCTCGTACTCGATCTCCTTCTGGTACGAGAACACGTCGTTCAGCAGCGTCGCGTAGTCGACGGCCGCGTTCTCCAGGGAACGCATAGTTCCACTCCGGTACACCTCCTCCGGAACGCGCCGCCCGTGCCCGATACGGCTCAGACTCATCGTCATGTCGGAGCCGAACGTCGCCCGCCGCATCTCGATGTAGTCCACCGGGTCGGGAATGTGGTGCAGCGCCTGGTTCTCCAGCTCCCAGATCCACCCGGCCGTCATCACCTCGACGGAGTCCCGGAACAGCTGCCGCGCCGGGGCGTCCATCGGCTCCGTCGTACGACGCCACAGATCCGCCAGCCCGCGTTCCATCGCATTCGCCGGCTCCGGCGAGGCCGCGCCCTCCGCCGCGTCATCCACGGGCATGAACGCCGAAAGCCGCGCATTGCACGCCTTGGCCCCGGCGATGTCCCGCGTCGCCCCGAACACCACGGGGTAGTAATCGTCCCCGTACGTCCCCCAGGTCAGCCACTGCGACCCCAGGTCCAGTTCTTCCGGCGTCGCGTCGGGGTGCAGCCCGGCAGCGCACAGCGGAAAGTCGTAATCCGCGAGCTTCTCGGCGCTCCAGACGCCCGACAGCGGCACCCCCGCCTGCGGCCGCAGCATCCCCATCCGCTCCGCCCACTCCACCGCGTTCACCCGGGCACCGTCCAGATACGGGCTCAGCATCGTCGCGAACGGCATGTAGAAGTCCGGCAATCGCGAGGGACCCACCTTCCGGTACGGCTGATGCGTGAAATTCCGCAGCCGCTTGGCCCCCGTGACCGCCATCGCCCGCCGGACATCAACCCCCGAAGTCCCGACCCCTCCGCACGCAAACGGCGACCAGCCCCTCGCCCCTTCACCTACTCCCTCTCCGCCCCCATTCATGTACCGACTCGACCGCATGTGCCATTCATGCCCACCCGCCTGCCAGTCCTGCAGCCCCTTGGCATAAGCCAGCACATCCGCACACTCCCGCGGACTCAACCCCTTCTCCGCGAACAGCACCGGCAGCTCCGTCAGTACCGTGTTCTCGAACTGCTGGACCCGAGAGGTGATCAGATCATTGACGGCATCCGCCGCCTCCTGAGTGCCGCACCCGAGGAAATTCTCCAGCACCAGCACCCCATTGCTGAGTTCCCCTTCCTCCTCGGTCTCCCGCTGGTACGAGAACAGATCGTTCCGCAGATGCACCGCGTCCGAGAACGAATCCTTCAGCACCCGCAGCGGCCGCGACCGGGCAACCGTCGCCGGCACCTCGGCTCCCGCCGCGAACTCCACCAGCCCCGCCGACCACGGCGCACCGCCGACCTTCCGGCGCATCTCGATGTATTCGACGGGATTCGGCAACCGCCCCGCGTTGATGTTCGAAAGCTCCCACAGCGACTCGTTCAGCAGATGCTCGGTGTTCTCCCGGAACCGCGCCCGCCATGCCTCGGACATCGAAGGCACCGTCCGCGCCCACAGATCCGCCAGCCCCGCCTCCACCGGATTGGTGGGCTCCGGCACCGGCGTGCCCGGCTCCATCGGCATGAACAGCGGCAGCCGGTCCAGATACGCCTTCCCGCCGACCCGGTCCTGCGTCCGCTTGAACGCCTCCAGAAAATGATCGTCGAAGAAGAACACCCACACATACCAGTCCGTCACCAGGGACAGCACATCCGCCGAGCAATCCGGATGCGTGTACGCGCACAGCAACGCGTAATCATGCGCATCCAGATCTCCCTCCTCCCAGATCCCCGACCCCTCCAGCATCCCCATCCCGCGGGCCCACTCCTTCGAATGCCCACGAGCCTTCTCCAGATGCGTATTCAATCGCGCCGGATACGGCAGGTAGAACCCCGGCAATTCAAACGGCTGCCCGGCCACTGCAAAATCCTTTCGTCGACCAACTCTCCTCATCCAACAGGACGCGCGCCCCCACATCACGCAGGCAGGCCCCCACCCACCTCCCCACACCACCCGCCCAGCGGCCACAGCACTACCCACCCCACCCGCCACTTATCCACCCTCTTGACAGGCCGTAAGTACATATGATTCCGGCTGTACCGCCCGACAACCCCATCGCACGCATATCCGATTACCGTGCGATCGTCGGGGGAATTGCCGAAGCTCTACCGCCACGCCACCCACCCCCCTGTGCTCCGCCCGGCTGGAGCCGACTCCGGGCGGCGTAGTCTCGACATCGACCACCGACCACCGGAGTCAGCCGATGACATACGGACACGACTCGGACGCCGCCCCCCGCATCGGACGGAACATCGCCCGGGCCCGCAAAGCCCGTGGCCTGACACAGTCGCAGCTGGCTCAGCGCATCCCGTGCTCGAAGTCCCTGGTGGCGCAGGTGGAACGAGGCCACAAGCAGGCCTCGCCCTCCTTCACCGCCGGGGCCGCCCGGGCGTTGAACGTACGGCTGGGCCAGCTCACCGGCCAGCCCTACGAAGACCCCCACCGGGGACGCGTCCACACGACGATTCCCGGCATCCAACGCTCCATGCTGAGCTGGGACTTACCCGAAGAGGATCTGCCGGCCCGCTCCCTCGACGCGCTCGCCGCCGATGTCGCACGCGTCTCAGCCTTGGGCCGCAAGGCCCGGTACGGACAGCTCGGCGAAGCCCTTCCCGCGCTGCTCGACGAATTGTCGGCCGCCTGCCACACGGCGGACGGCGCGGACCGCCGACGAGGTTTCGGCCTGCTTGCCGAGGCGTACTCCAGCGTGACGGCCATCGCGTACGTACTCGGCCTCTTCGACCTGCGCTCCCAAGCCATGGACCGAGTCCAGTGGGCAGCGCGCGAGTCCGACGATCACCTGCGGATCGCCCGCACACAGTGGCAGCGCTCGACGCTGTTCCTCCAGGCCGCGGCGTACAGCCAAGGCAGGAAATTGCTGGACCGCGTACGTCATGACCTCGGCGAGGACATCGCGCACATGGACCCGGCCACGCTCAGCGTGCACGGCGCCTCCCACCTCCGCGCGGCGATATTCGCCGCACGAACCTCCGATGCGAGTGGCGCACAAGAACACCTGGACGCGGCCGCCGACGCCGCCAGGCTGCTGGGCGAGGACGCCAACCACTACGGCTTGGAGTTCGGACCGACCAACGTCGCGATACATCGCCTCGGTGTTGCTGTGGAGACGTACGACGGTCCCGAAGTCATTCGCCTGACGCGAATCACGCATCTGCCGAGCACGGTTGCGCCCGTAAGGGCCGGCCACTGGTACATCGACGCCGCAAAGGGATTGCTCGATCACGGACAGCGCGAAAAGGCATTCAGCGCTCTCCAGGCGGCACGACGAGTCGCACCGCAGCAGACGCGCAACCATCCGCAGGTGCGCGAGACGGTCCGGACCCTGATCGAACTGGAGCGCTACAGCAAACACGCACTCTCCGGCTTCGCCGCATGGGCCAGCATCACCTGATGTTTCACAGCTCGTGAAACTCGGCAAGGGTCCGGCTGGCCACCATATGACTGACTGAACGTCACCTGTCACTTGGAGCTTGTATGCCTGACCCTGCCCATGACCGCAGCACACGTCAGCTCGTACGTGAGTGCTGCCGCTGCGAGCGCGTCACCGAGAGTCCCGTCCTCATTGCCATGGTCGAGGCAGCCAGTGGCCCGGGGTGGAACATCTTCGCGTGCCCCGACTGCGCACCCTCAGTTCCTTCTCAGCCGGAATCGGAGGTGGCTTGGTGAATACGCCTACGCCGCGCAGTCGCTCTATGGGCGACTGGGTGATCGGACGAGCCTCCGGCCGCGCAATCCGCCGCACCGAAGACGACTGCTTGGCCCTGCCCCTGTGCCTTTCCCGGGGCGATGCCGACGTGCTCGTCGAGCTCATCATGACGCCTGCCGAAAGCGAACTCTTGCACGCTGCCTTGTGTCACGCGCTCGACGGGCACCTACCACCCTTGGACGCCCCGGATTGCCGTAAGGGCGTGCAGCAAAACCTGTATCACCGATAGCCGTACACATGGTGGTGCCCCCGGCCACGTGGCCGGGGGTGAACTCCTTCGCCGCCCGGAGCCAGGAACCTCACTGTGCCCCAGACTCTGACCGGCGGCAAGAAGGCTGTCGCCGCACACAGAGTCTGGACGAAGAACCAGCGAGGGCCGCTACCCGAATGTGGAGTAGCGACCCTTGGCCTGGGATTACGTCAGGGAGCCGCCAGGGCGGCACCCATTCCGCAGTTCACGTCCTGCTTCCGGATCGTCTGCCCGGATTTCCCGACCCCGCCCTTTAGAGGTCGAAGTACAGCTCGAACTCGTGCGGGTGCGGGCGGAGCTGGATCGGGGCGATTTCGTTGGTGCGCTTGTAGTCGATCCAGGTTTCGATGAGGTCGGAGGTGAAGACGCCGCCCTGCTGGAGGTACTCGTTGTCGGCTTCCAGGGCGTCGAGGACGGCCGGGAGGCTGGTGGGGACCTGGGGGACGCCCGCGTGCTCCTCGGGGGCGAGCTCGTAGAGGTCCTTGTCGATCGGCTCGGCGGGCTCGATCTTGTTCTTGACGCCGTCCAGGCCCGCGAGGAGGAGGGCGGAGAAGGCGAGGTACGGGTTCGAGGACGGGTCCGGGGCGCGGAACTCGACGCGCTTGGCCTTCGGGTTGGAGCCCGTGATCGGGATGCGCATCGCGGCGGAGCGGTTGCGCTGCGAGTAGACCAGGTTGACCGGGGCCTCGAAGCCGGGGACCAGGCGGTGGTAGGAGTTCACCGTCGGGTTGGTGAAGGCGAGGAGCGAGGGGGCGTGCTTGAGGATGCCGCCGATGTAGTAGCGGGCGGTGTCCGAGAGGCCCGCGTAGCCCTGCTCGTCGTAGAAGAGAGGCTCGCCGCCGGTCCACAGGGACTGGTGGACGTGCATGCCGGAGCCGTTGTCGCCGAAGATCGGCTTGGGCATGAAGGTGGCGGTCTTGCCGTTGCGCCAGGCGACGTTCTTCACGATGTACTTGAAGAGCATCAGGTCGTCGGCGGCGGCGAGGAGCGTGTTGAACTTGTAGTTGATCTCCGCCTGGCCGGCCGTGCCGACCTCGTGGTGCTGGCGCTCGACCTTCAGGCCGGCCGCGTCGAGCTCCAGGGAGATCTCGGCGCGCAGGTCGGCGAAGTGGTCGACCGGGGGAGCCGGGAAGTAGCCGCCCTTGTAGCGGACCTTGTAACCGCGGTTGTTGACCTCGGAGCCGGTGTTCCAGGCGCCGGCCTCGGAGTCGATGTGGTAGAAGGACTGGTTCGCCGACGTCTCGAAGCGGACGTTGTCGAAGACGTAGAACTCCGCCTCCGGGCCGAAGAACGCGGTGTCGGCGATGCCGGTGGAGGCGAGGTACGCCTCGGCCTTCTTCGCCACGTTGCGCGGGTCACGGCTGTACTGCTCGCCGGTGATCGGGTCGTGGATGAAGAAGTTGATGTTGAGGGTCTTGTCGCGGCGGAACGGGTCCACGCGGGCGGTGGAGAGGTCGGCGCGCAGGGCCATGTCGGACTCGTGGATGGCCTGGAAGCCACGGATCGAGGAGCCGTCGAAGGCGAGCTCCTCGGTCGGGTCGAACGCCTCCGCCGGAACCGTGAAGTGCTGCATCACACCGGGCAGGTCGCAGAACCGGACGTCGACGAACTTGACGTCCTCGTCCGCGATGAACTTCTTGGCCTCATCGGCGTTCTGGAACATCCAACTCCTCCTAGCCCGGTCACCGGCGGTCGGCGGACGCGGGATTGCTACGCGGAGCGCACCATGTGCGGTGGCGCGCTTGCCCGACCATAGGCAGGCGGGATTTCCCAAGCATGACCCATTTGTTTCGCCGAGGTTAACCGCCGCGCGGCCCGCCCGGGGAGGTGATGTGCGGGGGAAAGGGCGGTGGAATTGATCATTCCGGCGAGGCGCGGCATCCGGCTGAGCACGGCCGCGTGCGGTGAGAAGAGGGCGGGGCCGGGCGGAGCCGAAAGCGTCGCGCCGTGTGGCGGGGGTGTCGCGCGACGGCCCCCGGCAGGGCCCCCGGCGCCCTCGGCGGCGCCCCGCGAGCGGGCGAACGTATGCGGTCGCAGTACCGTGGACGGGTGGACAACAGGCAAGCAATCGGATCGTGGATCTCCGGGCCTCGCGCGGCGGCCGAGGACATGGGTGTCGAGTTCGGCTACCGCGGACAGCAGCTCGGGCTGCCCGAGGAGGGACCGGGCTCGATCGCGCGTCCCGGCCGGCGCTTCGCCGCCCTCTTCATCGACTGGGCCCTGTGCACGCTCGTCGCGTACGGGCTGCTCAGCCACGGCCGGGCCGAGTCGACGAGCAACTGGGCGCTGGCCGTCTTCGTGGTGCTCAGCGTGCTGACGGTCGGGACGGTGGGCTTCACGCCGGGCAAGCGGCTGCTGGGCCTGCGGGTGGTCGCGGAGGGCGGCGGACGGCTGCCCCTGCTGCGCGTGGTGCTGCGGACGGTGCTGCTGGCCGTGGTCATCCCGGCGGTCATCTGGGACCGCGACGGCCGCGGCCTCCACGACCGGCTGGCCCGCGCCATACAGGTTCGGATCTGAGGCGAGACGAGGTGGGCGAGAACGTACGGGCTGCACGGCGCGTAGACGTCGTGGGCGTACGGGCGCGCGCTCGTAGAGATGTAGAGGCGTAGGGACGGGCTGTACGGGCTGTACGGGCTATACAGGCTGTGTGGTCTTTGTGGGGCGTACGCGGGGTGCACGGCCACCCCGGCGGCCTCCCCGAAGACCTCCCGAAATCCCGAGGGGCCCAGGACCACCAGGTCCTGGGCCCCTCGGCCGTTCCGGTGACGCAGCCGCGCGTCACACGCGCGGTCGCGCCTCAGCGCATCTTGCCACCGCCGCCCTTCGGCATCCGCATGCCCTTCGGCATCGGCCCCTTCGGCACCGGCATGTTGCTCATCAGGTCGCCGAGCGCGCGCAGGCGGTCGTTGGTGGCCGTGACCTGGGCGCCGGGCAGGGTGCGCGGGAGCTTCAGGAGAGTTGTACGGATCTTCTTGAGCGGGACCTCGCCCTCGCCGTCGCCGACCACGAAGTCGTGGACCGGGGCGTCGGCGACGATCCGGGCCATCCGCTTCTTCTCGGCGGCCAGCAGGCCGCGTACGCGGTTCGGGTTGCCCTCGCCGACGAGGACGATGCCCGCCTTGCCGACGGCGCGGTGCACGACGTCCTGCTGGCGGTTCATCGCCACCGCCGGGGTGACGGTCCAGCCGCGGCCCACGTTGTCCAGTACGGCCGCCGCCGCGCCGGGCTGGCCCTCCATCTGTCCGAAGGCGGCCCGCTCGGCACGGCGGCCGAAGATGATCGCCATCGCGAGGAAGGCCAGGACGAATCCCAGGATGCCCAGGTAGACGGGGTGGCCGATCAGGAAGCCGAGGACGAGGAGAACGCCGAAAACGACGATGCCCACGCCGGCGACGACAAGACCGACCTTGGGGTCGACCCGACGGGTCATCTTGTAGGTCTGGGCGATCTGCTTCAGTCGCCCGGGGTTCGCAGCGCCCTCAGCGCTGTCTGCTTTTGCCTTCCTCGCCATGGGGCGCAGTTTACGTGGCGTTCGGACCCTCGGTCGCCGCGGCCTCCAGTACGTGCTGGGCCTCGCGCCGGTCCCTGGCGCGGCGGCGGTCCTCCAGCACCGATGTCCACGCGTTCCGGCGGGCGGTGCGCTGGCCTCCGCGCAGCAGTACGGACTCCACCGCGCGCAAGGCATCGGTGACCGACGGGAGGGGGAGAACGGCGGTGGCGCGAGCGGGCGCGGCCTGCATGGCGGGTTCCCCTTCTGGAGGAATGGTGGACGCGTTCTGTGAAGCCATCGTTACAGATCGGTGTTACCAACTGATGACCCGCCGGTCAAACACCGATGAAACGTTGACGCGGCCCGCACCGCCCCTGCCTGGGGAGGTACGGGCCGCGTCATGACACTCTGTGCCACGTTTCACAGTCCGGTCCATGGGCCGAACGGCCCTGGGAGGGGCGGACGAGCCCCGTGAGGGTCAGACGGCCTGCGCCGACTCCTCGACCTGGCGGCGCTCGATCGCCTGCTGGTACAGCCGGCCGGCGCGGTAGGAGGAGCGGACCAGCGGACCGGACATGACGCCGGCGTAACCGATCTCCTCGGCCTCTTCCTTCAGCTCCACGAACTCGGCGGGCTTGACCCAGCGCTCGATGGGGTGGTGCCGCACCGACGGACGCAGGTACTGCGTGATGGTGATCAGCTCGCAGCCCGCGTCGTGCAGGTCCTGGAGCGCCTGGCTGATCTCCGCGCGCTCCTCGCCCATGCCCAGGATCAGGTTGGACTTGGTGACCAGCCCGGCCTCGCGGGCCTTGGTGATGACTTCGAGGGACCGCTCGTAACGGAAGCCGGGGCGGATCCGCTTGAAGATCCGCGGCACCGTCTCGACGTTGTGCGCGAGCACCTCGGGGCGCGCGGAGAAGACCTCGGCGAGCTGCTCGGGGACCGCGTTGAAGTCGGGGATGAGCAGTTCGACGCCGGTGTCGGGCATCGCGGCGTGGATCTGGCGGACGGTCTCCGCGTACAGCCAGGCGCCGCCGTCGTCCAGGTCGTCGCGCGCGACGCCGGTGATGGTGGCGTACTTCAGTCCCATGGTCCGGACGGATTCGGCCACCCGGCGCGGCTCGTCGCGGTCCAGTTCCTGCGGCTTGCCGGTGTCGATCTGGCAGAAGTCGCAGCGGCGGGTGCACTGGTCACCGCCGATGAGGAAGGTCGCCTCGCGGTCCTCCCAGCATTCGTAGATGTTGGGACAGCCTGCCTCCTGGCAGACCGTGTGCAGGCCCTCCTTCTTGACCAGGCCCTGCAGGTGGTTGTACTCGGGGCCCATTTTCGCCCGGGTCTTGATCCACTCGGGCTTGCGCTCGATGGGGGTCTGGCTGTTCCGGACCTCCAGGCGCAACATCTTGCGTCCGTCGGGTGCGACAGCGGACACGTCCGGCTCCCTACGACTTCGTTTCTTCGGCGTACACCAGGGTACGCCCGTCAATTCGCACGTCTTTACGTGCAGGCCAACCCCGTATGGCAGGGGGGCATTCCGCGCGGTCGGTTTCACCGGTCCGCAGAGGCCGTACCGGCCGGTCCCGGGAGACCGGCGCGGCCGG
Source organism: Streptomyces paromomycinus (assembly GCF_003865155.1). Classification (NCBI taxonomy): domain Bacteria; kingdom Bacillati; phylum Actinomycetota; class Actinomycetes; order Kitasatosporales; family Streptomycetaceae; genus Streptomyces; species Streptomyces paromomycinus. The sequence goes on from NZ_BHZD01000001.1 coordinate 7,082,832, forward strand.
TCCGTGGACCGGCTCAGACCGCCCGGGGGAGCAGCACGGCGTTCTCCAGCACGTCGCGCAGGTGCTTCTGGACGACGGGCAGGACGTCGGCGATGGTGATCTCCCGGCCGAGTTCGCCCGCGAGGGAGGTCACCCCGGCGTCCCGGATGCCGCAGGGCACGATCTTGTCGAACGAGGTGTTGTCCGGGTTCACGTTGATCGCGAAGCCGTGCATCGTGACGCCCTTGGCGACGCGGATGCCGATCGCGGCCAGTTTCCGGTCCTCGCGGCGCTGGCCGGCGTTGGACGGGGCGTACTCCGGGCCGTTCAGCCGGGGGTCGAACTCCTCGTCGGCCGTACGGGGGTCGAAGTCGAGGGAGAGGCCGCCCAGGTCGGGGCGGTCGGCGACCGGGTCGCCCAGCACCCACACGCCGCTGCGGCCCTCGACCCGGGTGGTCTCCACGCCGAACTCGGCGCAGGTGCGGATGATGGCCTCTTCGAGACGCCGTACGTGGGCGACGACGTCGACCGGGCGCGGAAGCTTCTGGATCGGGTAGCCGACCAGCTGGCCCGGACCGTGCCAGGTGATCTTTCCGCCGCGGTCGACGTCGATGACCGGAGTGCCGTCCAGGGGGCGCTCACTGTCGTCCGTGCGCCGGCCCGCCGTGTAGACGGGCGGGTGCTCCAGCAGCAGGCAGGTGTCCGGGATCTCGTCGGCGAACCGGGCGGCGTGCACCCTGCGCTGCTCCTGCCAGGCCGTCTCGTAATCGACGGCGTCGGCGCCGAAGCCCAGCTGTTCAAATCGCAGCCCCTCGGGTACGGGGGTGTCCCCCGAGAGATCGCAGTCACGGCAGCTCCTCTTCGAACTTTGATACGTCCTTCGCGCCCACGCCAACTGTACGGCGGGGGCGGACGGTGCCCGCACGCGCCCGGGGCGGGCGTCTGATGCGCGGGCGCGCGGGAGTGCTTCGTGAGCCCCGGGGCACTCCCGGGGCCGCCGTTGCGGAACCGGGGCGGGGCCGCCCGGACACGCGTGGAGGGCAGTGCGAGCCCTGCTCACACGATCGGATGAACGCGTGGCGAAGGCGGCGAGAAACCCGCTGAAGGCCGTTACATTCACGCCGTTCCACGAGGGCAGGGAGCAGCGCCGGACAGGGTCAGCCGAACCCGGGCCGCTCGGCCCGGAAGGCAGGAGACCGGTAAAGCTGATGACGGAACGACCCCCACAGCGCACGCCCAACCGACAGCTCGCCGCGCTCATCGCGGAGGCGGGATTCTCCAACGCCGGGCTGGCCCGCCGGGTCGACCAGCTCGGCCTGGAGCACGGGCTCGACCTCCGGTACGACAAGACGTCGGTGACGCGCTGGCTACGCGGGCAGCAGCCCAGAGGCACCACGCCCGCACTGATCGCCGAGGTCTTCACGCGCAGACTGGGACGCCGGCTGTCGGCCCAGGATCTCGGCCTGGACGCCTGCGCGCCGGTGTACGCCGGGCTGGAGTTCGCGTCCACGCCGAGCGAGGCGGTGGACATCGTCAGCGGTCTGTGGCGCAAGGACTCCGGCAGCCACGCGGAGCTGCGCAAGATCGCCTTCACCCCGGCCGGGCTGGTGGTGCCCAGCCGCGACTGGCTGATCGGACGGGCCGACGAGCGGGTCGCGCACGGTGACGCGGCCGAGCCCGCGGGCCGGCTGACCACACCGGGCCGGATGCAGGTGTCGGTGCCCCGGCAGCGGCAGATGGACCGGGCCGGCCACGACCGCGCAGGCCATCCCGAACGGGCGGAGCGCGCGGGAGCCGCCGAACGCGCCGGGCGTACGGAGCGCCCCGAGCGCACGGAACGCTCCGACCGGGCGCACGCCTACCGGGTGTCCGCCGGTGACATCAAGGCGCTCCGGTCGGTCGGCGAACTGTTCCGGGCGCTGGACCACGCGTACGGCGGCGGGCACGCGCGCCAGGCCCTGGTGCGCTACCTGGAGCACGAGGTCGAACCGATGCTCCGCGGCACGTACGGCGAGGCGGCCGGGCGGCGGCTGTTCGCGGCCGCCGCCGACCTGACGAGGCTGGCCGGCTGGACGTCGTACGACATCGCCGCGCACGGCCTGGCGCAGCGCTACTTCGTCCAGGCGCTGCGGCTGGCGCAGGCGGCCGGGGACCGCGCGTACGGCGCGTACGTCCTGGTGACCATGAGCCGGCAGGCCGTCTACCTGGGGCACGGGCGGGAGGCCGTCCAGCTGGCCCGGGTCGCCCAGCAGGGCGTCGGCAGCAACGCGCCGCCCGTCGTCCAGGCCCTGCTGCACTCGGCGGAGGCGCGCGGCCACGGCGTACTGACCGAGGTACGGGCGTGCACGGCCTCGCTCGCGCGGGCGGAACGGGCGCTGGAGACGGCGCGCCCCGGGGACGACACGCCCTACTGGGCGCGGTTCTTCGACGAGGCGCAGCTCGCCGACGAGCTGGCGCACTGCCACCGCGACCTCCAGCAGTTCCGGGCGGCCGCGCAGCACGCGGAGCGCTCGCTCCAGCTGCGGGGCGCCGGGTTCGCCCGCAGCCGGCTGTTCTGCCGGGTGGTGCTGGCGACGGCGCGGCTCGGCCTGGGCGAGCTGGAGCAGGCGTGCGCGCTGGGCGCGGAGGCGGCGCTCCAGGCGTCCGAGATGCGGTCCGTACGGGCACACGAGTACGTCCGCGAGTTCGAGCGCCGGCTGGAGCCGTACCGGGACGCGGCGGCGGTGCGGGGGTACCGGGACCGGGTGGCGGCCATGAAGGGGTGACGGGCGGGAGCCGGGTGGGGACCGGTGGGGCGGGGCGCGGCCTGCTCCACCGGCGTGGTAGGCCCGGCCGGGCCCTGTGGGTGTGTGTGGCCCGGCCGGTCGGTGGGTCAGGGGCGGTGGGTCAGGGTCGGTGGGTCAGGTTTGCGGGCAGGGTCAGGCCGCTGCGGACAGTTCGCAGGGCTCGCGGAACGGGGGCAGGCGGAGGTCGTCGAGGGCGGCGCGGGCGGCCCGGCGGCCGGAGCGCAGGGCGCCCTGGACGGTGCCGGTGTCCCGGTGGTCGCCGCACACGTACAGCCCGGCCAGCAGCCGGACCGACCGTTCCGGGTCGTGCGGTACGGGCATGGCCGGCACCGCCTCCGGGTCGTGGTGGGCGGCCAGCAGCTCCCAGGCGTCGGTGGACGTGCCGTAGATCCGGTCGAGCTGGGGCCGGACCGTCTTGTCCAGCGCGCGGGCGGGCAGCGTCGCCGGGGCACCCAGCACGGTCGTGGTGATCAGGGCGCGGCCCGCGGGGGCGCGGGACGGGTCGGTCTCGCTGGCGACGTAGGTGTGCGCGACCGGGCCGTCGGCGGGCAGGAAGAACACCGGTTCGCGGACCGGGGGACTGTCAGTGGTGTGGTGCACGATGGTGACCGGGTGGAAATCGGGGATGCGCAGCCCCGGGAGCAGCTCTGCCGCGTCGCGCGCTCCGGTGGCCACGAGCACCGAGCGGCAGGGGAACCGCCCGTGGCCGGCGGTGGTGACGCTGGTGGTCGAGACGGAGACGGCGCGTACGGAGGTGCGCACGGTGCCGGGGGGAAGGGAGGCGGCGAGGAGTTCGGGCAGCGCCGAGGCGCCGCCGGCGGGCAGGCACAGCCGGCCGCGGGCGAAGGCGCGCAGGGCCTGGGCGGCGCTGCGGCTGGAGCCGGAGAGCCCGGGATCGCAGAGGAGGGCGGACAGGAGGGGGCGCAGGAACCCGTCGGGGATGTACGGCGGGAAGGGCGGCCGGGCGGCCAGCGCCTGGGCGACCGGGCGGTCGGCGCGCCGCTCGGAGCGCGAAAGGGCGCGCGCGGCGGAAAGTGCGCCCCTTGTGCTCCGGGGAGCACCGACGCGGTGCGTCCGCTGACCGTTGTGGAGGCAGAGCCCGGGGGAGAAGTGACGCAGGACCAAGCCGTTGAGGCCGGGGGTGGTGCGCAGTTCGGGGTACGAGGTGACGAACAGTTGGCCGGTGCGGTCCAGCCGGAAGCCGTCCAGATGGTCGGTGGTGGTCCGGCCGCCGGTGTGCGGGGCGGCCTCCAGCACGGTGACCGTGGCTCCCGCGCTGGTCAGATGGTGGGCGGCGGCGAGGCCGGCGAGGCCGGCCCCGACGATGACGACGTCCACGGTCGATGCGGTGCGCAGCACGTGCCCTCCCGAGGTCGGTCCCGGTGCCGGCGCTGAGGGGCTCCTGCCCCGAACCGGCGCGCGGGATGCCGAGTTCGTGAGGTTGGAACCATAAGAAACCCCGCGGCGGGGGCGCGATCGCGCGTAGACCGCGCACGGGCGCACGATGCGGCACGGAGTGCCGCGAGGGGGCGGGAGGGTGCTGTTCGTTGCCGGGTGACATGCCGTCGGCGGTGCCTGGTGGGTGCCTTCGGCGAGTGCCTTCGGCGGGGGAGGGGACTTTGGGTGCGGGTGCGTTGTGGTGTCGCCTTCGGCGGGAGGGGGTGTGGGGCGGGGCCCGCTGGTGGTGGGTGGTGCGGGCGGGGCCGGGGCGGAGGGGTGGGTTCCAGGACTGCTTCGCTTTTACGTCCTGGAACCCACCCCTCCGCCCCGGCCCCTCGGTCTTGTGGCGGGCCGCGCCCCGGTGGGGGAAGAGACAAGACGTGGGTGTTGCCCGGATGGGCGGGAGAAGACCTAGTCGTCCAGGGCCGAGCGGATCGCGTCGTCCACGGTGGGATGGGTGAACGTGAAGCCGGAGTCCAGGAGGCGTCGGGGGATGATGCGCTGGCTGGCCAGGACGTTGTCGGCGAACTCGCCCAGGGCGAGCCGCAGGGCGGGGGCCGGGACCGGGAAGGGCGTGGGGCGGTGCAGTACGCGGCCCATCGCCGCCGTGACCTCCCGGTTGGTGACCGGTTCGGGCGCGGTGAAGTTGACCGGGCCGCTCAGCTCCTCGGTGTCGATGAGGTGCCGGAGGGCGGCGATGTGGTCGTGCAGGGAGATGAAGCTCCAGTACTGCCGGCCGCTGCCGAGCCGTCCGCCCAGGCCCAGTTTGAACAGCGGGAACAGCCGTCCCCAGGCACCGCCCTGGCGTCCCACGACCAGCCCGGTGCGGGGGAAGACCGTCCGGATGCCGGCCTCGACGGCCGGGGCGGCGGCCTCCTCCCATTCGACACAGACGCGGGCCAGGAAGTCGTCGCCGGGTGGCGCCGACTCGTCCGTCCGCCGGTCGCCGGTGTTCCCGTAGTAGCCGATGGCGCTGCCGCAGACGAAGACGCGCGGTGGGGTGTCCAGGGAGGCGATGGCCTCGGCGAGCGCCGCCGTGCCGAGGACGCGGCTGTCCCGGATCGTGCGCTTGTACGCGTCGGTCCAGCGGTGGTCGCCGACGCCGGCGCCCGCGAGGTGTACGACGGCGTCGCAGCCCGCGAGCCCGGCGGCGTCCACCGTCTGGCGTTCGGGGTCCCAGCGCACCTCGTCGGCACCGCGCGGCGGGCGCCGGACGAGCCGGACGATGTCGGGCTGCTGCGTCCCGGCTTCCGGCGGGCGGGTGGCGTTCGTCGCGCGCAGGGAGCGCAGGAGTGCCGTTCCGATGAGACCGGTCGAGCCGGTGATCGCGATCCGCATGGCAGCCATACTGCCGGTTCGGGGAGCGTATACATGGCACAGTGGCACGCATGTCCGAATCGCTCGTCCGTACTGCCGTTTTCGCCGACGAAGAGCAGCTCGCGGTCATCGACCGCCGTACGTGGTCGACGCTGCATGCCGTGACGCCCCGGCCGCAGTCCCCGTACGGCCGGTTCTTCGACGACCGGCACCGGCCCGAAGATCTGCTGGTGGCGGAGGTCGCGGGGCAGCTGGCCGGCTTTCTGCGGATGGTGCCGCCGACGGCGCTGCCCTGCAACGCGCACGTCCGGCAGATCCAGGGCCTGGCCGTGGACACCTGGGCGCGTGGCCGGGGCATCGCCCGTACGCTGCTGGACGCGGCGTGCGCGCAGGCGGCGGACGAGAGCGCGCGCCGGATCACCCTGCGGGTCCTCGGGCACAACACTCCGGCGCGCAGGCTTTACGAGTCGGCGGGGTTCGTGGTGGAGGGCATTCTGCCCGAGGAGTTCCTGCTGGAGGGCAAGTACGTCGATGACGTGTTGATGGGCAAGAAGCTGAGCTGAGCGGCCGAGGTGGGGGCTCTGGTGGTGCGCTTCTAGGCGATGAGCGCCTTGAGGAGGACGTCGGCGAACTCGGCAGGGTGTGTGGTCGTACCGGTGTGCCCGCCCGGGAAGTGCAGGAGTTCCGTGCCGAAACGTTCGGCCAGGAAGGCGGCCGGCCGGTAGGCCAGCTCGCCGCGGGAGTCCTGGCCGCCGGCCAGGACGAGGCGGTCGGTCAGGGCCGCCAGGCGCGCGGTGTCCGGGGCGTACGACATGAAGGGGGCCACGATCCGGCCGACGAAGTACGGCAGGTTGGCCATGGTCTGCTCGGCCCGCGCCGCGGCCTGCGGCGGAAGCTTCATCTCCGGCTGAGGTGCGGTATCGCTGCCGTCCTTCTTGAGGCCCGCGGCGAAAACGGCCATCGCCGGCATGAGCCCCTGGGTACGGAACGTCTCCTGTACGCGGGCGACGAGCGCGCGGTGTTCGGCGGCGTCCGGCAGGACCTCCACCACCGGTGGCTCGTGCGCCACGACGCGCGTGAGGCGTGAGGGGTGGGTGGTGAGCAGGTGCAGGGCGGTGATCGCGCCCGAGCTGATGCCGAGTACCCGGGCGGGTTCGCCGGGCGCCAACAGCTCCAGCATCCGGAACGCGTCGTCGGCGTGCTCGGCCACGTGCTGTTCGGCCTCGGGGTCGTCCAGCGTGCTCCGGGACATGCCGCGCGGGTCGTAGGCCGCGACGGTGTAGGTGGTGGCCAGCTCGTCGGCGATGCCGTCCAAGGAGGCCGCGCCGCCCGCTCCGCCGGGTATGAGCAGCAGCAGCGGACCCTGGCCGCGTACTTCGTAGTGCAGGGTCGCGCCGTTCACGCGCAGGCTGCCGGTGGTCGGGCCGGTGGTCGGGCCGTTCATGTCGGGTCTCCTTCTCGGGCTTCTCGGGCTTCGCGGCGGGGCGAGGGCCAGTGCGTCAGGGCGGTGTGGAGGGCGTCGAGGGCACGGACCCAGGAGTCCTGCGGCGACCGTTCGTGGGCGAAGCCGCCAGCGGCTTCCAGGGCGACGAAGCCGTGGAACGTACTGCGCAGCAGACGGACCGCGTCGGTCAGGTCGGGTTCGGCCAGGCCGTAGCCGCGCAACATGCCGTAGGTCAGCTCGACCGCGCGCCGCGGTCCGGGGGCATTCGCGGCCAGTTCCGGGTCGATCTTCAGCGGCAACTGCGTCGCCATGTAGCGGCCGGGGTGCGCGGCCGCGTACTCCCGCCAGGCGTCGGCGAACGCGACCAGGGCGTCCTTGCCCGCGAGCCCGGCGGTCGCCTCCGCGATGCGGATGGTCTTCTCGTCGGCTGCCAGCAGCGCGATCCGCCCGCGCAGGTCGTCCAGGCCGCGTACGTGCGTGTACAGACTCGCGTCCTTCACACCGAGCCGCCGCGCCACCTGCGACATGGTGACCTGGTCGAACCCGGCCTCGTCCGCCAGCTCGGCACCCGCGAGCGTCACTCGGTCCGCCGTCAAACCGGCTCGTGCCATGGGTCTGCCCCCTCCTGCCATTAGCCTAGAACCTCTAGGTGGAGCCTAGGGGTGCTAATTATTTCCTAGGCACTCTAGGTATAGCCGACGGGCTCTAGGCGCGGCAACGGATTTAGGCAGCCAGCAGCCAGCAGCCAGCAGCCAGCAGCCGGCAGTCGTGCGCGGCCTGACTCGTGGCGCGGCGAGGGGACAGCCCCGCACCCGCGGGGACCACAGGCCGCGACCAGCGGCTTTGTCAGCCGACGCGGCGGTTTTTACTCACTTTCATCGATGCCGACCGGTGGGCTCGCTGTCTCGACGTGCAGCGTGAAGGCATCAGGTCCCATACCGATCCCACAACTGCGGAAACCGTTCCGCCAGGACGCGGTCGTCGTCCAGGTCCAGGTAGGTGCCGAGGGGTTCGCGGGGCTGGGGTGGCAGACCGAGGTCGGGCATTTCGGCGCCGGTTAGTTGTTCGTACGCCTCGTCCGCCGCGTAGCCGAGTTCCTCCGCGTCGCCGTCCACCTCGTCGTCGAACGTGTCCAGCAGGTCGGCGAGGTGGTCGGGGTCGTGCAGGGCGCCCTCGAAGACTTCCCGGCCCTGGCCGATCAGCCAGCTGCGGAAGTTGTCGAAGGCGTCGTCGCTCGCGCCGCCGAGCAGGATGCCGGCCGCGGCCCACAGGTCCCAGGTGTAGGCGCGGCTGTCCCGGGACTCGAAGTGCCGGGCGAAGTCCACCACCGAGTCGGGGTCGAGGGCGACCAGTCGTTCGACGAGCGCGTCCGCCTGCTCCTCCGGGTCGCCTTCGGCGGCCTCGCGGGAGCTGTCGATCAGCTGCCAGAACTCCGTCTCGTCCATCACGGGTACAGCATCGTTCCTGCCGCACGGCGCCGCACGCGGAGTGCCCCAGATGCGACGGTGTCGTTATCCGCGGTGCCTCGCGCGGAAAAGCGGACACAAGGTGTCGGGTTTCGGCGGGAAGGTCGTGGCATGCGAGAAGGAGAGACCACCATGGCCGAGGAAACCACCACACGGACACCGCTCACCGGGAAGGTCGCACTGGTCGCCGGGGCCACGCGCGGCGCGGGCCGGGCGATGGCGGTGGAGCTGGGCCGGGCCGGTGCCACGGTCTATGTCACCGGCCGTACGACCAGGGAACACGTCAGCGAGGTCGGCCGGGCGACGGAGACGATCGAGGAGACGGCGGAGCTGGTGACGGCGGCGGGCGAGGCGGCCCGATGGGCCTCGGCCGAAGGCGGTGCGGCGGCCCCGGCCGGGTGCGGCACCGGCATCGCCGTACCGACGGACCATCTGGACCCGGCGGCGGTACGGGCGCTGACCGAGCGCATCGACCGTGAGCAGGGGCGGCTGGACATCCTCGTCAACGACCTGTGGGGCGGGGACGTGCATGTCGAGTGGGGCAAGAAGATGTGGGAGCACGACCTGGAGAAGGGACTGCGGGTACTGCGGCTCGGGGTGGAGAGCCACATCGTCACCAGCAGGTACGCGCTGCCGCTGCTGATCCGTCGGCCCGGCGGGCTGCTGGTGGAGGTGACGGACGGTACGGAGGAGTTCAACCGGCGCTACCGGGAGCCCTTCTACTACGACCTGGCCAAGAGCGGGCCGATCCGGATGACGAAGGGGCTGGCGCAGGAACTGCCGGAGTACGGGTGTACGGCGGTGTGCCTGACACCGGGCTGGCTGCGGTCGGAGGCCATGCTGGACACCCACTTCAAGGTCACCGAGGAGGACTGGCGGGCGGGCTGCGCGCAGAACCCGCACTTCGCGATCTCCGAGACGCCGGTGTTCGTGGGGCGGGCGCTGGCGGCCCTGGCCTGCGACCCGGACGTGGCCCGGGTCAACGGGCAGGCACTGTCCAGCGGCGGGCTGGCGAAGGTGTACGGCTTCACGGACGTGGACGGGTCGGCTCCGGACGCCTGGCGCTACATCACGGAGGTCGAGCAGGAGGGGAAGCCCGCGGACACGACGGGGTATCGGTAGGCGGCACGGGTACGGGGCGGGGAGAGGCGGGGCGCGTCTCACGGCTGCCCGTGAAGACCGTAAGGACGTGAAGACCATTCAGCCGTACAGCCCGTGCATACGTGCCGCCGCCGCGGCGAACCGTTCCCGCAGCTCCGGCGGCGCCAGTACCTCCGCCTCCGGTCCGAGGCCCAGCAGCTGGCCGTAGGCGACGTCCAGGGATTCGACGGGCAGGGTGACGGTGGTCCGGCCCTGCCCGTCGGGTTCGTCCGCTGCTGCCAGGGCCTCGTCGGCACCGGCGCGGTCGGTGACGTGCCGCAGTTGGCGGGTGCCCGCCGGTGTCAGCCGTACGACCACCTCGTCCCGCAGGATCGAGCGGGCGAACTGGGCGGCCCGCTCCGCCCAGAATGCGGGCAGGTCGAAGTCCGGGCCGCGGGTGAAGCGGTCGTCGAGGGGCGTGACGGAGGTGAAGCGGTCGATGCGGTACACGCGCAGGTCCGTACTGGCTTTCGCCTCCGTGCCGGCCTCCGCCTCCGTGCCGGCTTCCATCGCCGTGCTGGCTTCCGTCGCCGTGCCGGCCTCCGCCTCCGTGCCGGATTCCGCCCCCGTGCCGGCCCGCGCCGCCAGGTACCAGACGCCCGCCTTGAGCACCAGGCCGTACGGCTCCAGCTCGCGCTCCACCTCGGTGTCCTTGCGGCGGTAGCGGGTGGCGATGCGCCGGTCGTCCCAGACGGCGTCCGCGACGGCGGGCAGCAGTTCGGGTGTGGCCGGCTCGCGGTACCAGGCGGGGGCGTCGAGGTGGAAGCGCTGGGCGGCGCCGTCGGCGGCGTCCCGCAGTTCGGGCAGCAGTGCGGCGGAGACCTTGAGCCGGGCGGCGGAGGCGGCGTCGGCGAGGCCCATGTCGCGCAGCGCGGCGGGCACACCGGACAGGAACAGCGCCTCGGCCTCGCTGCGGCCGAGGCCGGTCAGCCGGGTGCGGTAACCGCCGATGAGGCGGTAGCCGCCGGCCCGGCCGCGGTCCGCGTAGACGGGCACCCCGGCCTCGGAGAGGGAGAGCACGTCGCGGGCGACCGTACGCTCCGACACCTCCAGCTCCCGCGCCAGTTCGGCGCCGGTCATCGACGGGCGGGACTGGAGCAGCAGCACCATTTTGATCAGTCGGGCAGCGCGCATGGCTGCATCATGCCGCGCGGGAGCGCGGCCCGGCGCACGGGCGGTGCTCCCGTGCGCGACGGAGATCCCGTGCGGAGACCCCGGGCGCGGTTGAGGTGGTCTCCGCACGGGAGCGGGGGGCGCCGGACCGGAGTCCGGCGCGGGGTGCGGGCACTGCGGCAGGCGCGGGCCCGGCGGGGGTGGTGCGGGCACGGCGGGAGGCCGCCGTGCCCGCCGGGGCCTACAGTCCGTACCGCTCCTTCGCCTCCTTGACCGTCTCCGCCTTCACGTCGCCGCGGCGCGCCAGTGCGGCCAGCGCCTGTACGACGACCGACTGGGCGTCGACGCCGAAGTGGCGGCGGGCGGCCTCGCGGGTGTCGGAGAGGCCGAAGCCGTCGGTGCCGACGGAGGTCCAGTCCTGCTCGACCCAGGGGGCGATCTGGTCGGGCACGGCACGCATCCAGTCGCTGACCGCCACGACCGGGCCGGGGGCACCGGCCAGCGCACGGGTCACGTACGGGATACGGTCCTCGCCCTCCAGGCGGGCCGCGTCGCACTCCAGCGCGTCGCGGCGCAGCTCCGTCCAGGACGGCGCCGACCAGATGTCCGCCGCCACGCCCCAGTCGCGGGCCAGGATCTCCTGGGCCTCCAGGATCCAGTGGATGGCGGTGCCGGAGGCCAGCAGCTGGAGGCGCGGGGCGTCGGCAGCGGCCGAGGCGGCCTCCTTGAAGCGGTACAGACCCTTGAGGATGCCTTCCTCGATGCCCTCGCCCTCCGGCATGGCGGGCTGCACCTTGGTCTCGTTGTAGACCGTGAGGTAGTAGAAGACGTCTTCGGCGTCCGGACCGTACATCCGGCGCAGGCCCTCCTTGACGATCACCGCGACCTCGTAGGCGAACGCCGGGTCGTAGGAGAGCGCCGCCGGGTTGGTGGAGGCGATCAGGTGCGAGTGGCCGTCCGCGTGCTGGAGGCCCTCACCGGTCATCGTCGTCCGGCCGGCGGTGGCGCCGATGACGAAGCCGCGGCCCAGCTGGTCGGCGAGCGCCCAGAACTGGTCGGCGGTGCGCTGCCAGCCGAACATCGAGTAGAAGATGTAGAACGGGATCATCGGCTCGCCGTGGGTGGCGTACGAGGTCGCAGCCGCGGTGAAGTCGGCCAGCGAACCGGCCTCCGTGATGCCCTCGTTGAGGATCTGCCCGTCCTTGGCTTCCTTGTAGTACAGGAGCTGGTCGCGGTCGACCGGGTCGTAGGTCTGGCCGACGGGGGAGTAGAGCCCGGCGGACGGGAACAGCGACTCCATGCCGAACGTGCGGGCCTCGTCGGGCACGACCGGCACCCAGCGCTTGCCGGTCTCCTTGTCCCGCATCAGGTCCTTGACCAGGCGGACGAACGCCATGGTGGTGGCGATCTCCTGCGAGCCGGAGCCCTTCTTCAGCGCGTCGAACGCCTTGTCGGCGGGCATCGGCAGCGGCTTGGCGACGACCTTGCGGGCGGGGGCCGGGCCACCGAGGGCGGCGCGGCGCTGACGCAGGTACTCCATCTCGGGGGAGCTCTCGTCCGGGCGGGCGTACGGCACCACGTCCGCGTCCAGGGCGCTGTCCGGGATGGGCAGCTCCAGCAGGTCGCGCATGGTGCGGAACTGCTCGCCGGTGAGCTTCTTCATCTGGTGGTTGGCGTTACGGGACTCGAAGCCCTCGCCGAGGGTGTAGCCCTTGACGGTCTGCGCCAGGATGACGGTCGGCGCGCCCTTGTGCTCGACGGCGGCCTTGTACGCGGCGTACACCTTGCGCGGCTCGTGGCCCGCGCGGGAGGTCTGGAACAGCTCCAGCAGCTTGGCGTCCGACAGGCCCTGGGCGATGCGGCCCAGCGCCGGGTCGGAGCCGAAGAAGTGCTCGCGCAGGTAGGCGGCGTCGCGGGTGGCGTACGTCTGGAACTGCGCGTCGGGGGTCTCGCGCAGGCGGCGCAGCAGGGCGCCGTCGGTGTCCTGGGCGAAGATCTCGTCCCAGGCCTGGCCCCACAGGGACTTGATGACGTTCCAGCCCGCGGCGCGGAACTGGGCCTCCAGCTCCTGCACGATCTTGAAGTTGGGGCGGACCGGGCCGTCGAGACGCTGGAGGTTGCAGTTGATGACGAAGGTCAGGTTGTCCAGGCCCTCGCGGCCGGCCAGTGCCAGTGCGGCCGTCGACTCGGGCTCGTCCATCTCGCCGTCACCGAGGAACGCCCACACGTGGGAGTTCGAGGTGTCCTTGATGCCGCGGTGCTCCAGGTAGCGGTTGAAGCGCGCCTGGTAGATCGCGGAGAGCGGGCCCAGGCCCATGGAGACGGTGGGGAACTCCCACAGCCAGGGCAGGCGCCGCGGGTGCGGGTACGAGGGCAGGCCGTCGCCGGCCGCCTCCTGGCGGAAGCGGTCGAGCTGGTCCTCGGTGAGGCGGCCTTCGAGGAAGGCGCGGGCGTAGATGCCGGGGGAGGCGTGGCCCTGGATGTAGAGCTGGTCGCCACTGCCCCCCGAGGAGGGGTCTTCCTTGCCGCGGAAGAAGTGCTGGAAGCCGGTCTCGTAGAGCCAGGCCGCCGAGGCGAAGGTGGCGATGTGGCCGCCGAGGCCGAGGCGGGAGCCGCGGGTGACCATGGCGGCCGCGTTCCAGCGGTTCCAGGCCGTGATCCGGGCCTCCATCGCCTCGTCACCCGGGAACTCGGGCTCGGCGGCGGTCGGGATGGTGTTGACGTAGTCGGTTTCGAGCGGCGCGAGGCCCGGGGCACCGGTGTGCTCCACGGCACGGCGCATCAGGTAGGCGGCGCGGTGCGGACCGGCCGCCTTCGTGACGGCGTCCAGGGACGCGCGCCACTCGGCCGTCTCCTCCGGGTCGCGGTCCGGGACCTGGTCGAGCTGGCTGTACGGCATACGTACGGGATCGGGCATGGGTGGCCCCTTTCCGGACGGAGGAGGGAGGTGCGATGAGTGCTTTGGCAGGCAGGGGTCGCGCCCCACGGACGACGATACGCCTCTGATCGATGATCGATCAACGCAAGTTGAAGGAAAAACCGCAGGTCGGCACGGGGTGCCAGCCTTTTGGGCACGGGATGCCAGGCTGTCTGCGGCTCCGAATCGAAGGGCGGGAGGGTTTCTGACCTGCGCGTCAGACCCTGGGCGCGCAGCTCAGTACGTGGGTCTTCAGCAGCTCGCCGATCCTCGGGTCGCGCCGCCGGAACGCGTCCACGATCTCCTGGTGGTCCCGCGCGTGCGAGCGCGGCTCCGGGCTGAACCAGCGGATCGACAGCGTCGTCCACACCTCGACGCCCAGCGACTCCCAGGTGTGCAGCAGGACGGCGTTACGGGCGGCGCGCACGATCTCGCGGTGGAAGGCCACCGTGTGCCGCACCTGCGCCTCGCCGTCGCCGTGCCGGTCCGCCTCGCACAGCGCCGCCACCTCGCGGTCCAGCGCCGCGCAGTCCTCGGCCAGCCGTCCGGCGGCCAGCTCCGCGGCCACCTGCTCCAGACCGGCCCGTACCGGGTAGCTCTCCTTGAGGTCGTCGGCGGTAAGATTCCGTACCCGTACGCCCTTGTTCGGTGCCGACTCGATCAGCTGGAGCGACTCCAGCTCGCGCAGCGCCTCCCGTACGGGCGTCTGGCTGACTTCCAGCTCCACCGCGATCCGCCGCTCCACGATCCGCTCACCGGGCTGCCAGCGGCCGCTGACGATCCCTTCCAGGATGTGCTCGCGGATCTGCTCGCGGAGCGAATGGACGACGGGCGGGGTCATGAGGTGCTCCTTCAGAGCGTGTGGCAGGTGGCGGCCGGGCTCCCGCGCCGACGGGCGGTACGGGGCCACCGCGGGACGGCCATTATCCGTGCAACGAAAACGGGTCGGCCCCGGCTCGTACGAACTTGTACGAACCGGGGCCGACCCTGCACACCTACGCGGTGGCTAGCGTGTTCAGAGACCGATCTCGGTCTCGAACTCGCCGGCCTCCAGGATCTGCTTGACCGTCGTCAGGTAGCGGGCCGCGTCGGCACCGTCCACCAGGCGGTGGTCGTAGGAGAGCGCCAGGTAGGTCATGTGGCGCACGGCGATGGTCTCGCCCAGCTCCGGGTGGTCGACGACCACCGGGCGCTTGACGGTGGCGCCGATGCCCAGGATGCCGACCTGGTTCGGGGGCACGATGACCGTGTCGAACAGCGCGCCGCGCGAGCCGGTGTTGCTGATCGTGAAGGTCGCGCCCGACATGTCGTCCGGGCTGATCTTGTTGGTGCGGACCTTGCCGGCCAGCTCCGCGGTCTTCCGGGCGATGCCGGCGATGTTCAGGTCGCCCGCACCCTTGATGACCGGGGTCATCAGGCCCTTCTCCGCGTCCACCGCGATACCGACGTTCTCGGTGTCGAAGTAGGTGATCGTGCCCTCGTCCTCGTTGATCCGGGCGTTGACGACCGGGTGGGCCTTCAGCGCCTGGACGGCGGCCTTGACGAAGAACGGCATCGGCGAGAGCTTGACGCCCTCACGCTGCGCGAAGGCGTCCTTGGCCTTGTTGCGCATCCGCATGATCTTGGTGATGTCCACCTCGACCACGGAGGTCAGCTGCGCCTGGCCGTGCAGGGCCTTCATCATGTTGTCGCCGATGACCTTGCGCATCCGCGGCATCTTGACCGTCTGGCCGCGCAGCGGCGACGCCTCGATGGCCGGGGCCTTCGAGGTGGCGGCCGGGGCGGCGGCAGCGGCCGGGGCGGCCTGCTTGGCGGCCTCGGCGGCGGCGATGACGTCCTGCTTGCGAATACGGCCGCCGACGCCGGTGCCCTTGACCGAGCCCAGGTCCACGCTGTTCTCCTGGGCCAGCTTGCGGACCAGGGGGGTGACGTACGCGGCGTCCGCCTCACCCGCGGCCGGGGCCGGGTCCGGGGCGGGGGTGGTGACCTGCTGCGGCGCGGGCGCCGAGGGGGCCTGGGGAGCCGGAGCCTCCTGCTTGGGGGCTTCCTGCTTCGGGGCCTCCTGGGCCGGAGCCGGGGCGGCGGGGGCCTCGGCCTGGGCCGGGGCAGCACCCTTCTGGCCGATGACGGCGAGCTTGGCGCCGACCTCGGCGGTCTCGTCCTCGCCCACCAGGATCTCCAGCAGGGTGCCGGCGGTGGGGGCGGGGATCTCGGTGTCGACCTTGTCGGTGGAGACCTCCAGCAGCGGCTCGTCCTCGGCCACCTCCTCGCCGACCTCCTTGAGCCAGCGGGTGACGGTGCCCTCGGTGACGCTCTCGCCGAGCGCGGGGAGGACGACGTCGGTGCCCTGGGCGCCACCGGCGGGGGCATCCTGCTGGGGAGCCTCCTGCTGCGGGGCTTCCTGGGCGGGGGCCGCGGCGGGCTCCGGCTGGGCCGGGGCCTCAGCAGGCTGCGCGGCGTCAGCCGCTCCGGTGGAGCCGCTGCTTGCAGCGGACTCGGCCTGCGCCGGGGCGGACTCGGCCGCGGGGGCGCCGCTGCCGTCGTCGATGACGGCCAGCTCGGCGCCGACCTCGACGGTCTCGTCCTCGGCCACCTTGATGGAGGCCAGCACGCCGGCGGCGGGGGCGGGGATCTCGGTGTCGACCTTGTCGGTCGACACCTCCAGCAGGGGCTCGTCGGCCTCGACGCGCTCACCCTCGGCCTTCAGCCAGCGGGTGACGGTGCCCTCGGTGACGCTCTCGCCGAGCGCCGGAAGGGTTACGGAAACCGCCATGGTTTCTCTTGCTCCTTACAGAAAAGTGCGGATGTGGTCGCGCCCGGACCGGGATCAGTCGTGGGAGTGCAGAGGCTTGCCGGCCAGGGCCAGGTGGGCCTCGCCGAGCGCCTCGTTCTGCGTCGGGTGCGCGTGGATGAGCTGCGCAACCTCGGCCGGCAGGGCCTCCCAGTTGTAGACCAGCTGGGCCTCGCCGACCTGCTCGCCCATACGGTCACCGACCATGTGGACGCCGACCACGGCACCGTCCTTGACCTGGACGAGCTTGATCTCGCCCGCGGTCTTGAGGATCTTGCTCTTGCCGTTGCCCGCGAGGTTGTACTTCAGAGCGACGACCTTGTCGGCACCGTACAGCTCCTTGGCCTTCGCCTCGGTGATACCCACCGAAGCGACCTCGGGGTGGCAGTACGTCACGCGCGGCACGCCGTCGTAGTCGATCGGCACGGTCTTGACGCCGGCCAGCCGCTCCGCCACCAGGATGCCCTCGGCGAAGCCGACGTGCGCGAGCTGGAGGGTCGGGACGAGGTCACCGACGGCCGAGACGGTCGGCACGTTGGTCTGCATGTACTCGTCCACGAGGACGTAGCCGCGGTCCATGGCGACCCCGGCCTCCTCGTAGCCCAGGCCCTGGGAGACCGGGCCGCGGCCGATGGCGACCAGCAGCACCTCGGCCTCGAAGGACTTGCCGTCGGCCAGCGTGACCTTGACGCCGTCCTGGGTGTACTCGGCCTTGTCGAAGAAGGTGCCCAGGTTGAACTTGATGCCGCGCTTGCGGAAGGCCCGCTCCAGCAGCTTGGAGCTGTTCTCGTCCTCGACCGGGACGAGGTGCTTGAGGCCCTCGACGATGGTCACGTCGGTGCCGAAGGACTTCCACGCCGAGGCGAACTCGACGCCGATGACGCCGCCGCCCAGCACGATCGCGGACTTCGGCACCCGGTCCAGCTTCAGCGCGTGGTCCGAGGAGATGATCCGGTCGCCGTCGATGGTCAGGCCCGGCAGGGACTTCGGCACGGAGCCGGTCGCCAGCAGGATGTGGCGGCCCTGGACGCGCTGGCCGTTCACGTCGACGGAGGTGGGGGAGGACAGCCGGCCCTCACCCTCGATGTAGGTCACCTTGCGGGAGGCGACCAGGCCCTGCAGCCCCTTGTACAGGCCCGAGATGACCTCGTCCTTGTACTTGTGGACGCCCTCGATGTCGATGCCGTCGAGGGTGGCCTTGACACCGAACTGCGCGGCTTCGCGGGCCTGGTCCGCGATCTCGCCGGCGTGCAGCAGGGCCTTGGTGGGGATGCAGCCGTTGTGCAGGCAGGTGCCGCCGAGCTTGTTCTTCTCGATCAGGGCGACGTCCAGGCCCAGCTGCGCCCCGCGCAGGGCAGCGGCGTAACCACCGCTACCGCCTCCGAGGATCACTAGGTCGAAAACGGTGCTGGCGTCGTTCGCCACGTCACGTCCTCCATGCATGGGTACGCCGGAGCCGGTCGTCGGTGACCGGGCGGCGGCTGTTGATCGGCCGCTTCTTGGATCGGCCCTGGGTAAGGGGGGCCCTGTCCTGCCAAGAACCCATCTTCGCACTTGTTGAACGGTGACGGGACGGCGGGCCGGGCTGTGGGACGGCACGACGGCCGTTCCCGGGGGTTGCGCGTGCGGTTACTCAGGCGTACGGGCGTACGGATTTCGTCGAGGGCGAACACGCGCGTACGGCCCCGGGCGCCGGGCCCGGGGCCGTACCGGCAAAACGTTGTGAACGCCACAAACGTAACCGCGCCAGGATCAGCCGAGGTCGCCGTCCGCGGTGCGCTCGGCCAGCCGCACCAGGGTGCGGACCGCGGAGCCGGTGCCGCCCTTGGGGGTGTAGCCGAACGGCGCGCTCTCGTGGAAGGCCGGGCCGGCGATGTCCAGGTGCGCCCAGGTGATGCCCTCGCCCACGAACTCCTTCAGGAAGACCCCGGCCAGCAGGCCGCTGCCCGCCCGCTCGCCGACGTTCTTCAGGTCGGCGACCGGGGAGTCCATGCTCCGGCGCAGCTCGGACGGCATCGGCATCGGCCAGGACGGCTCGCCGGCCGCCGCCGCGATCTCGTGCAGGCTCGCCCGGAAGGCGTCGTCGTTGGACATGATCCCGAAGGTCCGGTTGCCCAGCGCCATCACCATCGCGCCGGTCAGCGTCGCTACGTCCACGATCGCGTCGGGCTGCTCCTCCGAGGCGCGGGTCAGCGCGTCGGCCAGCACCAGGCGGCCCTCGGCGTCGGTGTTCAGCACCTCGACGGTCTTGCCGTTGTACATGGTCAGCACGTCGCCGGGGCGCATCGCGTTGCCCGAGGGCATGTTCTCGGCGAGCGCCAGCCAGCCGGTGACGTTGACCGCGAGGCCCAGCCGGGCGGCGGCCACGACCGCGGCGAACACCGCGGCGGCGCCGCTCATGTCGCACTTCATGGTCTCGTTGAAGCCGGCCGGCTTCAGGGAGATGCCGCCCGAGTCGTAGGTGATGCCCTTGCCGACGAGCGCCAGGGTCTTTTCGCCCTTCGGGTGGGTGTGGGCGATCCGCACCAGCCGCGGCGGGTTCTCCGAGCCCTGGCCGACGCCCGTCAGGCCGCCGTAGCCGCCCTTCTTCAGGGCCTTCTCGTCCAGCACCTCGACCTTGAGGCCGAACTCCTTCGCGGCGGCCTGGGCCTGCGCGGCGAAGGACTTCGGGGTGAGGTCGTTGGAGGGGGTGTTGATCAGGTCGCGGGCGCGGTTGACCTCGGCGGCCAGCGTCTCGGCGCGCTCGGCGGCGGCCTTGTGGGCCTTGTCGCGCGGCTTGCCGCCGAGGATCGCGATCTCGGCCAGCGGCGCCTTGCCGTTGCCCTCGGCCTTCTTGCCGCCGCGGGCGGTCTTCGCGTCGCCGCCGCGGTACGCGGTGAAGGCGTACGCGCCGAGCAGCGCGCCCTCGGCGACCGCCGCGGTGTCCCCGGCGTCCCCGTTGGGCAGCGCGAAGGCGGCCTTCTTGGTGCCGGCCAGGGCGCGGGCGGCGGCGCCGGCGCCGCGGCGCAGCACCTCGGGGTCGTACTCCTCGTCCGCGGCCGGGGCGTCGCCCAGGCCGACCGCCAGGACGACCGCCGCCTTCAGGCCGGAGCCGGCCGGCAGCTTGGTGACCTCGCCCTCGGCACCGCTCGCGCCGAGGGTCTCCAGGACGGCGGCGAGCCCGCCGTCGAACGCCTTGTCCACGGCTTCGGCGCCGGGGGCCAGTACGACGCCCTTGGCGCCCTTGGCCACGCCGACGACAACGGTGTCCGCACGCAACGTCGCGGCGGAGGAGGTGCTGAGGGTCAGTGCAGTCACGGTGATGAGAGTCCTGTTCCGTCCGGTTGTCCGTTCGCGCCGAGGGCGCTGCTGCGGCCGAGCCTACGCTCGGGGGCGCCGGACGTAACCGCTTGATGCCGTATCGGCCCGGCCTGTCACATCTTCATCACCTGTCACAGGGGCCTCAATGTCGCCGTGTGCTGGGAGAGTTGGCGATTCCGCGGACCGCCGGAGCCGCCCGCGCACCGGCTCTGCCGTCAATCTCCGTGCGCCGAATGAGACGTGCGTCACAGTAGTGGTGACTGCGGGATAGACGGACGCGAACCTTCGCATGATGTGCACGAGCCTGCCCGGTACCGCTTCCGGAGGCAGGGGGACTTCCGGGGGGAAGGGACTGCGCCCATGGGCAGCAACGGCATGCCGGCCACCAGACCGGCCAAGGTTTTGACCGTACTCGCCGCAGCGATGATCACGGCACTTCCGCTGGCGGTGAGCACCCCCGCCGCCGCGCGGAACGCGCCCGCGACGGCGGACCTGGTGCCCCGTGTCGACCTGCGGGTCCTGGTCGTGAGCGACGGCGGCGAATCCACCGAAGCGATCGCCGCCGAACTGCGCAGCCAGGGTGTCCCGTACACCACCGTCGACCTGACGAGCCCCGGCCGTCCGGTGATCGACGCGGCGTTCCTCAGCGACACCGTGGACGGCCGGCCGCGCGCCAAGTTCCAGGGCGTCGTGCTGCCGAACGACAATCCGTTCGGCAGCACCGCGTCCACGGAGCTGGCCGCCCTGAAGGCGTACGAGACCACGTACAAGATCCCGCAGGTGGACGCGTACACCTACGCCCGGCCCGACGTCGGCCTGCGCACGCCCGACGACGGCGGCTACGCCGGGGTCCTGGACGGCTTCGCCACCCGCACCACCGCGGCGGGCAAGGCGGGCCCCTTCGGCTATCTCAAGGGCGCGGTGCCCTTCGAGGACGCCGACCCGCAGGTCTCCGAGAGCTACGGCTACGTCGCGCAGCCGCTCGCGGATCCGCCCGCCGGGGCCACGTTCACGTCGTACCTGGACGCGGCGGTGCCGGGCACCTCCGCGCGCGGCTCGCTGATCGGCGAGTACGCCCGCGACGGCCGCCGCGAACTGGTCGTCACCTTCGCGCAGAACCGCTACCAGCAGCAGTTCCGGCTGCTCGCCCGCGGCATCGTGGACTGGCTCACCCAGGGCGTCCACCTGGGGCAGAGCCGTAACTACTTCTCCGTCCAGGTCGACGACATCTTCGCCCCGGACGCCCGCTGGGACGTCGAGAACAACTGCACCCCCGGCGACTTCGACTGCCCCTCCGGCGTCCCGGACACTACCCCCGTCCGGATGAGCGAGGCGGACGCCGCGTACGCCGCCCAGTGGCAGCGCGACAGCGGCTACCGGCTCGACATGGTCTACAACGCGGGCTCCGGCGAGGAGTGGAAGGCGGAGCACGGCGGGGTGGACGCGATGGCCGACCGGCTGCTCGCCGACAAGGACGCGTACCGCTGGGTCAACCACACCTGGACCCACCCCTTCCTCGGCTGTGTCCAGGACACCTCGACCGTGCCCTGGCGCTGCGCGAAGGACTGGTTCGGCAACACCCGGTGGACCAGCCGCAGCGAGATCACCGCCGAGATCGAGAAGAACCACGCCTGGGGTGTGGCCAAGGGGCTGGACGTGGACCCCTCGGAGCTGGTCACCGGCGAGCACTCCGGCCTGAAGACCCTGCCGCAGCAGCCGCAGGACAACCCCAACCTCGGGCCCGCGCTCGCCGCCACCGGCGTCAAGTGGCTGGCGAGCGACAACTCGCGGGAGTCCGCGCAGCGCCCGGCCGGGGCGGCGCTGACCGTGCCGCGCTACCCGATGAACGTGTACTACAACGTGGGCAAGGCGGCCGAAGAGGTCGACGAGTACAACTGGATCTACACCAGCAAGGCCGACGGCGGCAGCGGGATCTGTGAGACCGACCCCAACTCCACCTGCATGCCGGAGCCGTTGCCGACCGACACGGGCTATGCCTCGTACATCGTCCCGCAGGAGGCGCGGACCGCCCTCGGACATGCTCTGGCCAACGATCCGCGGCCGCACTACATCCACCAGTCGAACCTCGCCGAGGACCGGATCGCCTACCCGGTTCTGGACAAAGTTCTGGCCGACTATCGGGGGTTCTTCGAGGACGGCACCCCGGTCGTCAACCAGCGTCACCGGGACATCGGACGCGAGATGCAGCAGCGTGCGGCCTGGCAGCAGGCCTTGGACGCCGGTTCGGTGACGGCGTACAGAATTGGTGACACTGTCACCGTCACGTCGCCGGCCGGGGTGGCGGCTGCGGCTACGATGCCCGACGGAACCAGAAAGCAACTCGCCGACGGGACCGCGGAATTCGGCGAACGCTACGCCGGACGGGTATCGGAGTGGGCCACAGCGCAGTCGCCCGGAGCGGCCATCACGCTCAAGCTTCCGACGACCGCCTGACACGTCTCCGGCACCGCCCGGCCCGCGCACCCGGCCGGGCGCGCCGGGACCGGGCGGCCGGCGACCGCCGCATCCCCTCACCACCACCACCGTTGTCCCGCACCGACCCCTGCCCGCGCGCCACCGTCCCCGAGGGCGCACGGCGGCCGTGCCCGCGCACCGCAGCCCGCGCCCGGCCGCTCCCGCACCACAGCACTTGCCACCACAGCGCTCGACACCACAGCACTTGCCACCACAGCACTCCGCAGCACAGCACTCCACACCACGGACGCGCAGGTACGGGCGCGTCCGTACGGTGTCCCGCGGCCGTGCCCGCGCACCGGCGCCGGCCCACCGCACCCCGCCCCCGCAGCACCGCACGCCCCCATGCCCGCACCCGCACGTCCGCACCCGTAGGTCCCCGCACGTCCGCACGTGCACGTCCCCAGCACCTCCGCACGCGCCCACCGCACCAGGCCGGCACGGCCGCCGGCCGCGCAACGCGCGACGCGCGACGCGCCCGCACGGTGCCCGCAGCAACCGCGCGCGCGTTCCGTACCGCTCCACCCAGCACTCACTCCCGGGGGGATTTCGCCATGAACGCAACCCTGTACGAGGTCGGCAGCCCACATCGGCAGCCCGACGACGGACCGCAGCCCGGCCGGCACGTCACCATGCTCACCGAGGGCACCTACCCGCACGTCCACGGCGGCGTCTCCACCTGGTGCGACCAGCTCGTACGGGGCATGCCCGAAGTCCGCTTCAACGTCATCGCGCTCACCGGCAGCGGCCGTGAGCCGGTGACCTGGGACCTGCCCGACAACGTCTACGCGCGCTCCTCCGTGCCCATGTGGGGCCCGCCGCCGGGCCGGCGCACCGCCGGGCTCCTCCGGGGGCGCGACCGCCGCCGCTTCGTCGACACCTACGAGCGCTTCCTGCTGTCCATGCTGGACCCGCAGTCCTGCACCGACTTCGGCACCGAGCTGTACGCACTGGCCGCGCTGGCCCGCGAGGGGCGCCTGAGCGCCGCGCTGCGCACCGAGTCCGCGCTGCGTTCCCTGATGTGGATCTGGACCCTGCCGCACGTCGCCACGCGCGCGGCCGGCCCCACCGTGCACGACGCCCTGACCGCCACCGACCTGCTCGAACACGCGTTGCGGCCGCTGTCCGTACGGGTGCCGGAGGACAGCGTGGCGCACGCGGTCAGCAACGGGCTGGCCTGCCTGCCCGCGCTCGCCGCCAAGGAGTTCGACGACGTACCGTTCCTCCTCACCGAGCACGGCATCTACCTGCGCGAGCGCTACCTCGGCTACCGCTCCGACGCCCAGCGCTGGCCCGTCAAGGCCCTGATGCTCGGCTTCTACCGGCAGCTGACCATCGAGAGCTACCGGGCCGCCGACCTCGTCACGCCGTGCAACAAGTACAACAAGCGCTGGGAGGAGCGCGGCGGCACCCCGCCCGAGAAGATCCGCACCGTCTACAACGGCGTCGACGTCCAGCAGTTCCCGCACGCCGAGCAGGAGCCGGACGTGCCGACGCTGAGCTGGGCCGGGCGGATCGACCCGATCAAGGACCTGGAAACCCTCGTCCGCGCCTACGCGCTGTGCCGCGCCGAGGTGCCCGACCTGCGGCTGCGCCTGTTCGGCGGGGTGCCGGCCGGCGGCGAGGCGTACAAGACCCGCTGCGAGAAGCTGGCCGCCTCGCTCGGCGTGACCGACGGGCTGAGCTGGGAGGGGCGCATCGACGACGTGGCCCGCGCCTACGCGGCCGGCAGCGTCGTCATGCTCTCCAGCATCTCCGAAGGCTTCCCGTTCAGCCTGATAGAGGCCATGTCCTGCGGCCGCTCGACCGTCTCGACCGACGTCGGCGGGGTACGCGAGGCGGTCGGTGAAACCGGGCTCGTCGTACCGCCCCGCGAACCCGAAGCGATGGCCAAGGCCACCCTCGAACTCCTCAAGGGCGGCTGGGAGAAGCGTGCCGAACTCGGCAGCCGGGCCCGGCAGCGGGTCATCGACCAGTTCACGCTGCGCCGCTCCGTCGACGGCTTCCGCACCATCTACCGCGAACTCGACGGCGCGGGCCGGCAGGCCGCCGAGCAGCGGCCGGACGAGTGGACCCTCCAGTTGCGCGGGCCCTGGAACAGCCCCCTCGCCGCCGACGGGGCCGGCTGGTGAGCGGTTCCCTGTGGCTGGTGCCGGGGGAGGGCGGCAAGGACCGGACGGACGACCTGCCGGACGTGCCGCGGCCCCGGCGCCCGCACTGGGCGGCCCCCGACCCGGTCGACGAACTCGCCGCGCGGATGGGGGACCTGATCGCCGCCGCCGTGCACCCCGACGAGATCGCCGCCGTCATCGAGTCCGACGGCATGAGCGACGACCAGATCAGACTCACCTACGGGCGGGAGAACTCCTTCGCCCTCGCCGAGGAGTTGTACGCGCGGGTTCCGCGCAGCTACCCCGAACCGGAGCGTGCGGTCACCGACCCCTGGCGGGTCAGCCTGCTCGGCTGTCTGCTGCGCGCCCTGGTCTTCGCCCTGCCGGGGCTCGCCTACGTCGTCGGCTCCCACCTGCTGTCCGGTCCGCCGGACGCCCGGGGGCTGCCCGCCGGAACGATGCCGCTGCTGGCCGGCGCCCTGGCCGGCTGGGTCTGGAACCAGGCGCTCGCCCACCGCGCGTACTCCTGGCTCGGCCTCGGCGCGCGGCGGGCCGCCGCCCGCGCCCTGGCCGTCGGCGCGCCGCTCGGCGCGCTGGCCGGTGCGGCGGTCGCCTGGATCGTCGGGTCCGCCGACGCGGACGCGCCCGGCTCGGTCGCCTTCGCCGCAGGTCAGGCGGCCTACCTCGGTGCGGCCACCACCCTGCTCGTCTTCGGCCGGGAGCGGTGGCTGCTGTGCGCCCTGGCCCCGGTCGCGCTCGGCGCCGCGCTGATGGCGGTGTACGTGCCGCCGGACGCCGTACGGGCCGCCCTGCTCGTCCTGTCGCTGGGCGCGGCCGTCGCGCTGGCCGCCGTCACCGTCCTGCGCTGCCGCCGCGAGCCGCGGCAGGACGGGCCGGCGCCGAGGGCCGTGGCCTCCGTGCCGTACGGAATCTTCGGGCTGGCCATCGGGGTGCTGGTGCTGCTCACGGCGCTCGGTGACGTACTGCGGTACGGGGCACACGCCGAGGTCGCGGCGCCCGCGGCGGTGGCCCTCACGCTCAGCATGGGCCCGGCCGAATGGCTGCTGTACCGCTATCGCAGCCGGGCCGTCGCGGGGCTGCGCGCGAGCACCACCCCGGCCGGGTTCTGGCGCGCCACCTCCGGCGCGCTGGCCCGGTGCCTGGCCTCCTACCTCGCCGTGCTCGCCCTCCTCGGCGGCGTCGGCAGCCTGCTGTGGCGGCAGGGGCCGCCGATGGACGCGGCGCACGGTCTGGGGCTGCTGTGTCTGGGCGTCGTGCTGTGGACCGCGCTGCTCCTCCAGGCGTTCGGGGCGGTGCCGGTCGCGGCGGCGGTGTGCGGGCCGGCCGCGGCCGCCCAGACCGTGGTCCTGGTGACCGGGCCGGTGTCCCCGGCCGTCGCCCAACTGACGGTCTGCGGCGCCGCCGGGCTCGTCCTGGCGGCGGTGGGCTCCGCACTGCTGGGGCGGGCCACGGCGCATCGCTGAGGACGGTGGTGGGTTCGGGGCCGGGCCCCGAATCCACCCGCACACCCCGCCACTTGGCCGGTATCCGACGCCGGGTCCACGTACCGTCGCCCACCCTCGTATCCTCAGCATCTCGTCCCATTTCCGACAGGAGCCCCCGAACCATGACCCGGCAGTCCTCGGGGCCGCCCCGTCCGCCCTCCCGCCAGCTACTGGTCCCGCTCTACGAACACCCCGCCGAACGCCCCGACGCCTGGCGGCGGCTGGTCGCCGCGGCACCCGACCTGTACGGCGTGGTGCTCAATCCGGCCAGCGGACCGGGCACCGCCCCCGATCCGCACTTCGCCGAGGTCGCCGGACAGCTGCGGGCCGCGGGCGTACGGATCCTCGGCTACGCCGACACCGACTACGGCCGCCGCCCGCACGCGGCCGTCGTCCAGGACCTGCTGCGGCACCGCGACTGGTACGGGACCGACGGCGTGTTCCTCGACCAGGCCGCGTCCGGCGCCGGGCTCCTCACGCACTACAGCCGCCTGACGGTCGCCGCGCGCGCCGCCGGGGCCCGTACCGTCGTCCTCAACCACGGCGTCCATCCGCACCCGCGCTACCTGGACTTCGCCGATCTCCTGGTCACCTTCGAGGACACCTGGGCCGCGTACGAGACCGCCGAGGTCCCGCCGTGGACCGCCCACCACCCGCCCGAACGGTTCTGCCACCTCATCCACGGCCTTCCCGAGACCCGCGCGGAGGCCGCCGCCGAACTGGCCCGGCAGCGCGGCGCCGCCGTGCACTGCGCCGTCCCCGGCACCGCGCCACACCCCTGGGACGCACTTCCGCCCTACCTGGAGACCCCCCGATGAACGCCCCGCACCCCCCGCACCACCGCAAGAGACTCCTGCTCCTCCTCGGCGCGCTCCTGTTCGTCAGCACGGCCTGTTCGCAGATCCCGCCCGGCCCGCACGGCAAGCCCAGCCACAGCCCGAGCTCCGGGTCCGGCAGCCCGAGCAGCCCCGGTGCGCCCAGCAGCCCCGGGGGCGGCAAGCCGCGCCCCGTCTGGCACCCGAAGCCGGGCGTCGACTGGCAGTGGCAGCTCACCGGCAAGCTCGACCTCTCCGTGGACGCGCCCGTCTACGACATCGACGGCTTCCGGGAGAAGGCCGCCACGGTCGCCGACCTCCACCGGCGCGGCCGCAAGGCCATCTGCTACATCAGCGTCGGCGCGTACGAGGACTTCCGCCCGGACGCGTCCCGCTTCCCGAAGGACGTCATCGGCGAGGAGAACGGCTGGGAGGGCGAGAAGTGGCTCGACATCCGGCGCCTGGACGTGCTGCGCCCGCTGATGGCCAAGCGCTTCGACATGTGCCGTGAGAAGGGCTTCGACGCGGTCGAGCCGGACAACGTCGACGGCTACAAGAACGACACCGGCTTCGACCTGACCGCCGAGGACCAGCTCGCCTTCAACCGCATGATCGCCAAGCTGGCCCACGACCGTGGCCTGTCCGTCGGCCTCAAGAACGACCTCGACCAGATCCCCCAGCTCGTCGGCGACTTCGACTTCGCCGTCAACGAGCAGTGCGCCCAGTACGACGAGTGCGCGAAGATGACCCCGTTCGTCAAGGCGGGCAAGGCCGTCTTCCACGTCGAGTACGAGCTCCCGGCCGCCAAGTTCTGCGCCTCGACGAACCGCCTCGGCCTCAGCTCCCTCCAGAAGCGCCTGCACCTGGACGCTTGGCGGAAGGCCTGCTGACCCCCGGCACGCGGCAGTCCACGGCCCCCGGCGCCCGACCCGGCTACGGGGGCTTTGCCGTGCCCCGTCACCCCAGCGCCAGCACCACCACCGCCGCCAGCCCCGTCGTCTCCGCGACGGCGCCGAAGACGTCGCCGGTGATGCCGCCGAAACGGTGGCGGCAGCGGCGCAGGGCCGTCTCGCCGACGGCGAGGGCGAGGAGGGCGGCCAGGGCGGTGTGGAGGGCGCCGTAACCGCCTGAGTGGGTGCTGCCGAGGGCTGCGGAGAGGGCGACGACGACGGCGGCCGCGGTGGCGGCGGCGGGGAGCGGCACCGTGCCGGCCACGGCGGCGCCCAGTCCTCCGGGGCGGGCCGGGGGGACGCCGGGGCGGGCGGCGAGGGTGAGGGCGCAGCGGGCGGTGACGGCCGCGACGACGGCGGCCGTCGCGCCGTCGGCCCAGCTGCGTCCGTAGAGCTGGGCGAGGGCGGCCACCTGGGCCAGCAGGGTGAAGAGCAGGGTGATGACGCCGAACGGGCCGATGTCGGACTGCTTCATGATGCGCAGCGCGTCCTCGGCGGGCTTGCCGCTGCCCAGGCCGTCGGCGGTGTCGGCGAGCCCGTCCAGGTGGAGGCCGCGGGTGAGGACGGCGGGGACGGCGGCGGTGGCGACGGCGGCGAGGAGGGGGCCGCTGCCCAGGAGGAGGAGCAGGGTGCCGAGGGCCGCCGAGGCCAGACCGATCACCAGGCCCGCCACCGGCGCGCACAGCATGCCGCCGCGTGCGGCGGGCCGGTCCCAGCGGCGGAGCCGTACGGGCAGCACGGTCAGCGTGCCGAAGGTGAAGCGCATGGCGTCCCCGAGGGTGGGGGAAGGCGAGGGGCCGGACGGGGCGGCGGCGTCGTTCATCGCGGCAGGCTAACCCGGCTGTCGCGGACCGGACGGCGCTAAATTGCCCCTATACGCGACAAATGGGGAGTACGTGGCATGGGTCACTGGTGGTTCCGCAACATCATCGAGCCGGGGAAGCTGCCCCTGCTGCTCGCGCTCGTCTCCTTCGTGCTGACCTTCGTCGTGACCCGGATGATCACCCGGCTGATCCGGGCCGGGAAGGGCCCCTTCCGGAACATCTCGCCGGGCGGCCTGCACATCCACCACGTCGTGCCGGGCGTGGTGCTCATGGTGGTCGGCGGGTTCACCGCGCTGGCCGGCGGGCGGCACGGCTACGGGTCGGGGATGGCGGCGGTGCTGTTCGGAATGGGGGTCGGGCTGGTGCTGGACGAGTTCGCGCTGATCCTGCACCTGGACGACGTGTACTGGAGCGAGCAGGGCACCAAGAGCGTGGAGATCGTGATCGTCACGGCCGCGCTGGTGGCGCTGATCCTGGGCGGCGCCCTGCCGTTCGGGGTGAACGAACTGGGGCCCGACGAGTTCCACAACCGCTTCCGGGTGGTCCGGACGGTGGGGGTCAACTTCCTCTTCGCGCTGGTGGCGCTCTTCAAGGGGAAGGGCCGGATGGCGGTGATCGGGGTGTTCGTACCGTTCGTCGCGCTGTTCGGCGCCGTCCGGCTGGCCCGGCCGAACTCACCGTGGGCGAAACGGTTCTACCGGCGGCGCCCCAAGGCCCGCGCCAAGGCGAAGGTCCGTGCCTTCCGGCACGACCGGCGCTGGAACGGGCTGCGCCGCCGGGTGAACCACGTCATCGGCGGCGCACCGACCCACTGAGGGCCGGTGCGTCCGCCCGGGTCAGCCGCCGGCCCGTACCTGCTGCTCGTCCCGCGGCTTGCGGCGCCGGTGCAGTACCTCCCACACCCCGCACAGCGCCAGCACCGCCACGACCGCGGCGATGTGCTCGCGGCCCGCCAGGTTGTTCTTGATGAACACCACCTCGTAGACCATCGAGAGCACCACCAGCGCACAGGTGAACCACGCCCGGTAGACCCAGCACACGAAGATCCCCAGACCGACCACGGCCGCCGACGGGCCGGTGTCGTGCACGAACGCGTCCGTCGGCGGCAGGCCGATCGGGTTGTCCGGGCCGAGCCAGATGCCGATCCGCGCGTACATCGTCCCGGCCAGCGTGGCCGCGTACGCGATCAGCAGCGTCCGGGCCCGGCCCAGGCAGATCTCGCAGATCCCGAAGACGAGCAGGAGCTGCGCCAGCGCACCCCACACCGGCAGGTCCAGGGCGGGCACGAACAGCGACAGCGGCGTCCGCAGCAGCGCCAGCCACAGGTGCTCGTCGGCCTGCACGGAACCGATGTTCTGGATGAACCGGTAGCCCCAGGACTGGTTCTGGACGATCTGGAAGAGGGAGGTGAGCAGCACGGCGGAGACCGTCATCGGGATCGCCAGCAGCTTCTTCCTGCGCAGCCCCGACCACACGGTACGGAACAGCAGGCCCCACTCGGCACGCACGGCGCGGCGCAGGACCGGCTCGCTCATCTCTTGGTCTCCAGGTGTTTGCGGTTGAGCCACTTCGGCAGCCCGGGAGCCTCCAGGAAGCCCTCGGCGCGGGCGCTGGCGAGGCCGATGCGCAGCAGGTCGGTGCTCTTTTCGAAGAGCATGTACCGGGGCTCCCAGACGGGCCGGTATTTCGCGTTGGCGCGATAGAGCGATTCGATCTGCCACCACCGGGAGAAGAAGCTGAGCAGCGAGCGCCACAGGCGCAGCACCGGACCCGCGCCGAGCCGCGAACCGCGTTCGAAGACGGAGCGGAACATCGCGAAGTTCAGTGACACCTGAGTGACGTCCACCTCCTTCGCCCGCTGGACCATCTCCAGCACCATGAACTCCATCAGCCCGTTCTCGGACTCCCGGTCGCGGCGCATCAGGTCCAGCGACAGCCCCCTGGCGCCCCACGGCACGAAGCTGAGCAGCGCGCGCAGCTCCCCGTCGGCGTCGGTGCATTCGAGCATCACGCAGCGCCCGTCACCGGGGTCGCCGAGCCGGCCCAGCGCCATGGAGAAGCCGCGCTCGGTCTCGCCGTCCCGCCAGTCGTCGGCCAGCCTCAGCAGCCGGTCCATCTCGGCCTCGGGAATGTCCTCGTGGCGGCGGATGCGGACGGTGTAGCCGGCCCGCTTGACGCGGTTGTACGCCTGCCGGACGGTGCGCATGGCGCGCCCCTCCAGCGTGAACTCGCCGGTGTCCACGATCGCCTCGTCGCCCAGCTCCAGCGCGTCCAGGCCGTGCCGGGCGTAGATCGTGCCGCCCTCCTCGCTCGCGCCCATCACGGCCGGCGCCCAGCCGTGCGAGCGGGCCTCCGCGAGCCACAGGTCGATGGCGCCGGGCCAGGCCTCCGGGTCGCCGATCGGGTCGGCGGAGGCGAGCGAGACCCCGCCGACGACGCGGTAGGTGACGGCGGCCTTGCCGGTGGGGGACCAGATGACGCTCTTGTCGCGGCGCAGCGCGAAGTAGCCCAGCGAGTCCCGGTCGCCCTGGCGGGCCAGCAGGCCGCGCAGCCGTTCCTCGTCCTCGGGGGTGATCGGGTCGGTGCTGCGTACGGAGCGGAAGGCGGCCCACAGCACGAGCAGCAGCAGAACGGTGCTCATGACGTTGATGACGACGTTGGCCCAGTTCGGCGTGGCGATGCCGGGGAAACGGTCCTCCTCGGCGGCGATGGAGACCAGTCGCATGACGCCGTAGCGCCAGCGGTCCAGGAACGTCGCGTGGTGGCTGCCCTGCGCGGTGTTGGCGACGGTCACCAGCAGCGCCGCGAGCAGCGAGGTGACCAGCAGCCCGCCGAGCGCGACGGCCGCGGCCAGCTTGGGGTTGGAGCGGTCGCCCTTGGCGTAGAACTCCTTGCGGCCCACCAGCAGCGAGACGACGAACAGCAGCGTCACGACGAAGGAGAACCAGTTCTGCCCGTGCCGCCGGAACTCCGGCGCCGCCGCCATCGCGAGCGCGAACAACGCCAGGAAGAGCCCGGACAGGATCAGGTTCAGTATCCACGCGGCGCGTTTGCGGCGGCGCATGGTGACCGCGAAGAACAGCGAGAAGACGCCGGACGCGAAACCCGCGGTGAGCAGGTACGGGGTGAAGAACTCATCGACGTTGTGCCGGCGGATGTCCTGTCCGACCGACACCCACACGGCGCTGAGGAAATTGATGAAGGTGACGGCACGCAGGTACCAGACGGCGTACGCGGCGCCGCGTCGTGACCACCGACCGCGGGTGCGGTCCTCATCCGGGCTCAAACGGACTTCTCCCATAAAACTTGATCATATGGGGGCGCGCCGATGCCCGGATTCGCTGGAATCCGGTCACTCCAGAGCCGCGAGCCGTTACCGGCCGGCGTCCCTCAGTCGCGTACGGGCAGGTCTGCCGCCAGGGCCGCGGCCGCCTGCACCAGTGGCAGAGCGAGCAGCGATCCCGTCCCCTCGCCAGCAGTGACGCCGTGATCGAGCAAAGGGTTGAGCGCGATCCGGTCCAGTGCCTTGGACTGGGCCGGCTCGCCGCTCACCTGCCCGGCCAGCCACCAGTCCGGAGCCCGGAACGCCACCCGCTGCGCCACCAGCGCGCAGGCCGCCGAGACCACCCCGTCCAGGATCACCGGGGTGCGCCGGACCGCGCTCTGCAGCAGGAAACCGGTGATCGCGGCCAGGTCGGCGCCGCCGGTGGCGGCCAGCAGCTCCAGCTGGTCGCCGAGGACCGGCCGGGCCCGGCGCAGCGCGTCGCGGATCGCCGCGCACTTGCGCATCCACGCCAGGTCGTCGATGCCCGCGCCGCCGCGCCCGGTGACCACCGAGGCGTCGGTGCCGCACAGCGCGGCGATCAGCGTGCTCGCCGGGGTGGTGCCGCCCACGCTCAGGTCGCCGAGCGCGACCAGGTCCGTACCGGCGTCCGCCTCCTCGTCGGCGACCGCCATGCCCGCCCGGAAGGCCCGCTCGGCCTCTTCGGCCGTCAGCGCGTCCTCGATGTCGATCCGGCCCGAGCCGCGCCGCACCCGGTGCCGGGTGACGTCCTCCGGCAGCTCCGCCGGGTCGCAGTCCACCGCTATGTCCACGACCCGCACCGGGACACCGGCCCGGCGCGCCAGCACCGCCGCCGGGCTGGCTCCGTCCAGCACGTCCCGCACCAGCTTCTGCGCGGTACCGGCCGGGCGGCCCGAGACGTCCAGCGCCGCCACCCCGTGGTCACCCGCGAACAGCACCGCGCGCGGCCGCTCGATCGGCCGTACCGGCACCTGCTGCTGCGCGGCGGCCAGCCACTCGCCCAGCTCGTCCAGCCGCCCCAGGGCCCCGGGCGGCACCGCCAGCCGCTGCCGGCGCTCCTCGGCATCGCGGCGGGCACCGCCGTCGGGGCGCTCGATCAGGTGGGCGAAGTCATCGAGGTTCAGGGCGCTCATTCGGCGCAGATTACCGGGAACGGCGCCCGGCGGCCCGCTCCGGGTCGGCCGGGGCGCCGCGGGTGCCGGGGCCCGGGGCCGTCCGGCCGGGGCCCGGGGCGGCCCGCGGCGTGCCGAAGCGGATCTCGGTGACCGTGCGGGCGGGGGTGTGCAGCAGCGGTACGTGCTCCCGCCACCGCGCCAGGCACCTGGCGAGCGGTCCGCGGCCGGGCGGCGGCACCTCGCGCACCGCGACGATGTTCGGGTGCGCGTCCGCCACCCTGGGCCGGTCGGCGGCGTTCATGCCCCAGCGCAGCGGCGCAACGCCGGGCGCCGTACGTACGCCCGTACGCGGCCGGTCCCTGCCCACGCACCAGCGGGGCACCGCGTCGAAGACCAGCGCGCCCCCGGGCAGCCGCTCCGCGCACGCCGCGAACAGCGCACGGACCTCGGACGGCCGCAGGAACATCAGCAGCCCGCGCGCGGCCACCACCACCCCGCGCTCCGGCGCACGGACCGCCTCCAGCCAGCCGGGGTCGGCCACGGGATGCGCGAGGGTCCGCCGCCGGGGCCCGTCCGGCAGCAGCATCCGGCGGACCGCTGCGGCCTCCGGCGGCTCCACGGCCAGCCAGTCCAGCCGTCCGTCGTCCAGCCGCCAGAAGGCGCCGCTGCCCGGCCCCTCGCCGAGCGCCACGACCGTGGCGAAGGGGTGCCGCCGTACGTAAGCGCGTACGGCGGCGTCGAGACGGTACGAGGTGCTGGTCGCCGGACCATGCGTATCGGTCACCGGACCAGATCACCCGCCCCGGCGGGCCCGGGCAAGCGGACACGGGCGCGGCCCGGCCCGTGTCATCCGCGCAGCGCAAGCGCCTGCCCGGCGACGACCAGCAGGACGTGTTCGCACTCGGCGCCGAACATCGCGTTCAGCCGCCCCAGTTCGTCGCGGAACCGGCGGCCGGACGCGGTCGCCGGCACCACCCCGGAGCCGACCTCGTTGCTCACCGCCACCACCGGCCGCCGGGTCCCGCGCACCGCCGCGACCAGCTCGTCCACCCGCGCGCGCAGCTCCCGCTCACCGCCCGCCGCCCACTTCCCGTCGTCCCACGCGCCGACCTCGTCCATGGCGTGCGTCAGCCACAGGGCGAGGCAGTCGATCAGCAGCGGCGAGTCGTCCGGGGCGGCCTGCGCGGCGGGCCCGCCCGCCCGGTCCTCCGGCCGGGCGCCGCCTTCCAGGAGCGGCAGCAGGTCGCAGGTCTCCGTCGTACGCCAGGACGCCGGACGGCGCTCCCGGTGGGCCCAGACCCGCGCCGCCCACTCGGTGTCCCCGTCCCGGGTGCCGCCGGTCGCGACGTACAGCACGTCGGGGAAGGCGGCCAGCCGCCGCTCGGCCTCCGCCGACTTGCCGCTGCGCGCGCCGCCCAGCACCAGCGTGCGGCGCGGCAGGTCGGGCACCGCGTGGTACTCGCCGACCAGCAACGACGTGCCGTCCGGCACGGTGCGCGCCCCCGCCGCCGCCAGCCGCCGGTGCAGCTCGGGGCCGGGCGGCACGGTGTGGTCCAGATGGACGCCCAGCACATCCGTCGCCGCGTCCACCGCGCCGCTCGCCCGCAGCCGCGCCAGCGCGTCCGGCCGCCCCAGGACGTCCAGCAGGACCATGTCGTACGGGCGGACACCACGGCCGCCCTCGCCCTCGGCCGCCCCGGCCGGCGCGGCACCCGGCGGCAGGTACAGCAGCCGCTCGCCCTCGGCGCCGCCCACCTCGTAACCGGTGCCCGGCACGTCCACGGCGACGGCCCGCACCCGGTGCCCGTCCAGCAGCGCCAGCTCCCGGCCGTCCGCGACCCGCCCCGGCTGCGGCAGCCCGGCGGGCACCTCCATGGCCGGACCGTCGTGCGGGTGCGAGAGCAGCACCTGCCGTACGGCGGTGAGCGAGTGCCCGGCGCGGGCGGCCGCGAAGGCCGGACCCGGCGTCAGGTCCAGGAGCAGCGCCCCGTCGACGAGCAGCGCGGTGGCCGCCCGCGCCTCGTCGCCGACGGCGCAGGCACAGGCGGCGCAGGGGCAGCCGGGGCGCGGCAGCCCGCTGGGGGCTCCGGTGCCGAGGAGAGTCAGTTCCACCCGCCGATTTTCCCCCGACGGTGCCGAGCGGGCGCGCGGGGGCCCGTCTCGACACGGCCGTTAGGCTGCGGAACAGCACGTACGCGGGACGTACGCCGCGCGTTCGCGGGGAATACGGCGCTCGTACGGAGGACAGCAGCAGGACCGCGCCACGGCACGCCGGGGCGCGGCAGCGGTACACGAACCAGCAGGCACTCGGTGGGACCCAGGAGGCGGACATGGCGTGGACGTGGCGGTTCGAGAAGGCCGACGGTACGGAGACGGCGCCCGCGGTGGAGCCTGAGGACTTCACGACCCAGGGCGACGCGGAATCCTGGATCGGCGAGGTGTGGAAGGACCTCCTCGACGGGGGCGTGGACCAGGTCAGGCTGTTCGAGGACGGCACCGAGGTGTACGCGGCGCCGATGAGCCTGCACGCCGACGCGGGCTGACCGCGCCCCGGCGCCGGACGGGCCGGGTGGCCCGGCCGGCGCCCCGCCCGTCGCGCTGTGCGTCGTGCTCCGCCTCCTAGTGCTGTGACCGGGAAGGTTTGCCGGGTTGTCGGTTGTGCTAGTCGGGTGTGAGGACGCCGACTGGCATGGGGAGGCGGGTATGGCTTTACCGGTCAAGGTCCGCAGGCTGACTGAGCAGGAAGGACAGAAGCTCCAGCACATCGTTCGGCGGGGCAGCACGAACTCTGTGCGATTCCGGCGGGCGATGATGCTCCTGGCCTCAGCCGGCGGCAGCACGGTCCCAGTGATCGCGCACCTGGTCCAGGCGGACGAGGACACCGTCCGTGACGTGATCCACCGCTTCAACGAGATCGGGCTCGCATGCCTGGACCCTCAGTGGACGGGAGGCCGTCCCCGCCTGCTGAGCGGTGACGACGAGGACTTCGTCGTCCAGACGGCCGCCACCCGCCCCACTGTGCTGGGCAAGCCCTTCACCCGCTGGTCGATCCGCAAACTCGCCGATCACCTGCGCCGCGACGCCGCCAGGCCCGTCCGGATCGGCCGGGAGACACTGCGCTGCCTGCTGGCCCGCCGGGGGATCTCCTTCCAGCGCACCAAGACCTGGAAGGAGTCCCCGGACCCGACGTTCGACGCCAAGCTGGAACACATCGAGTACGCGCTCAATGAGCGCGCGGACCGCACGTTCGCGTTCGACGAGTTCGGGCCGCTGGGCATCCGCCCCACTGCCGGCTCCTGCTGGGCCGGACGCGGCAGGCCCGAGCGGCTGCCGGCCACGTTCCGCCGCACCCACGGCATCACCTACTTCCACGGCTGCTACTCGGTCGGCGACGACAAACTGTGGGGCGTCAACCGCAAGCGCAAAGGCATCGACCACACCTGGGCCGCCCTGCGGTCGATCCGCGCGGCCCGCCCCGACGGCGCCCCGGTCTACGTGATCCTCGACAACCTCTCCGCCCACCTGAACTGGCGCATCCGCAGGTGGGCAGTCCGCAAGAACGTCGAGCTGTGCTTCACCCCGACCTATGCGTCGTGGGCCAACCCCATCGAGGCCCACTTCGGGCCCCTGCGGCAGTTCACCCTCGCCAACTCCGACCATCCAAACCACACCGTCCAGACCAGAGCCCTGCACGCCTACCTGCGCTGGCGCAACCAGCACACCCGTCACCCCGACATCCTCGCCGCCCAACGACGCGAACGCGCCCGCACCCGCAGCGAAAAAGGCGTCCGCTGGGGCGGCAGACCATCGCCTGCCGCGACCTGACCACCAACCCGGCAAACCTTCCCGGTCACAGCACTAGCGGCCGGGGACAACGACCGGAAGCCCGGCGGCTTCCCACGCCTCAAGGCCCCCCGCCACGGTGTGAACGGAAGACCGGCCCGCGCGGATCGCCTGCGCGCCGCCTTGCACGCTGCGGGCGCCCGTACGGCACACGAAGGCCAGTGGGCCGTCGGGCAGATCCGGCAGCGAAGCCGGCAGCGTGCCGAGCGCGGCGTGCACGGCGCCGGCCGGGTGGCGCGCCGCCCATTCATCGTCTTCCCGGACATCGACCAGCGTGAGTTCCCCGTCCACGACGCGGCGATGCGCCTCGG
Source organism: Streptomyces paromomycinus (assembly GCF_003865155.1). Lineage (NCBI taxonomy): Bacteria > Bacillati > Actinomycetota > Actinomycetes > Kitasatosporales > Streptomycetaceae > Streptomyces > Streptomyces paromomycinus. The sequence goes on from NZ_BHZD01000001.1 coordinate 7,119,778, forward strand.
CGGGAGACAGGTCGGCGGGCGTGTGGCTGTCGCCGGGGCCCAGGCTCCGCGGCGTGGCGGGCAGGACCGTCCGGACCGCCTCGTAGTTCGAGGCATGGGCGACGGCTAGCTGCTGCCCCAGCATCGGGCAGACGTTCATCGCCGCTTCCCAGTGCGCGGTGGACTCCCATTCCGCCACGTTGACGAGACGGAAGGTGCTCCCCGGAACGACCGTGCGGAACATGTACGTCCGGACGAACCCGGGCTGCGCGGCCATCACCTCCGCCGCAGCCTGCCAGGCGTCGAGATACGCGCTCTCCTTCTCCGCGTCGATCTCGATCGGGATGATGACGACATGGCGGTCTTCCATCTGCTGTCTCCTCCGCCCCGCAAGGCGATTGCGCGTTCCGCGTGCTGACTTTCCGGACACAGAGTGCGCGCACATCGCGCAGAACGGCAAGGGACGTTGCTGAAGCGGCAAACCGGTGACGATCGGCGGACCTAGATCGTCCCCAGCGTCACCCGCACCGTCTTCTGCGTGCCGTCCCGGTCGACCGTGACGTCCACCTTGTCGCCCGGCTTGTGCCCGGCCAGCGCCTCCGACAGGTCCTGCATCGTCCGGACGGCCGTCCCGTCGAACTTCACGACGACGTCACCGGCCTCGATGCCCGCCTGGTCCGCCGGACCGCCCTCCTTGACGCTCGCGACGCTCACTCCGGCGCCCTCGAAGTCCTGGCCGACCAGGGTGCGGCCGGTGATGCCGAGCGCCGCCCGGCCCGAGTTGGTGACCTTGCCGTTCTTGAGGATCTGGTCGGCGATGTTGCGGACGGTGGACGCCGGGATCGCGAAGCCGATGCCGGGCGCCGCGCCCTCGCCCATCTGCGGGTCCGTGGCGGCCAGCGTCGGGATGCCGATGACCTGGTCGGAGAGGTTGACCAGCGCGCCACCGCTGTTGCCGGGGTTGATGGCGGCGGAGGTCTGCACCATGTTCGCGAGGGTCGCGCCCGTGCCGCCGCCGCTGCTGGGCTCGCTGACGGTGCGTCCGGTCGCCGAGACGATGCCCTGTGTCACGCTGCCGGACAGCCCCAGCGGGCTGCCCATGGCGAGCACGATCTGCCCGATCTCGACCTTGGCGGAGTCGCCGAAGGTCGCGGGCTTCAGGTCCTTCGGCGCATCGTCGATCTTGATGACGGCGAGGTCCTGCTCCGGGTAGGACGCGACCAGCGACGCGTCCAGGGAGCGGCTGCCGCGCGCCGTGGTGACCTTGAACTTCTTGTCCCCGCCGACGACGTGCGCGTTGGTGACGACATGGCCGCGCGCGTCGTACACCACCCCGGAGCCCAGCCCCTCCCCGGTGGTGATCTGGACGACCGACGGCAGGACGTCCTTGACCACCTTCTGGTACGCGTCCTGGAGGTCGGTGCTGACGCTGGGGGCGGCCGCCTTGGCGGGGGAGGTGACGGCGGCCGAGGAGGAGACGTCCTTGCCGGGCCCGGCGGAGGAGTCGGAACCGGAACAGCCGGCCACCAGCGCGGCCGCGCACAGGACGGCGGCCGCGGCGGCCACCGCCCGGCGGCGGGAAGTCAGTGAAGGCGTCATGGCTGAAGTGTCCCGTCAGGGCGCCCGGTCCGCCGCCCCATCGGGCGCCGTGGCGAGAAACTGTGTCGCCCGGCCCCGGCCCCGTCCCCGCTCTTACGGCACCCAAGGGCGGCAGGGCTGCCCTTATGGCTCTTCACGCGCGGCTCCCGCCTGTCGTAGACAAGGAGGCCGAGGACAACGGCGTAAGGCGCCCCTTGGACCCCGACGGAGTGGACGTATGCACGCAGAGCGAGAGCGAGAGCGAGAGCGGGACCGGCGCGGTGCCGCCGGTCGGCCCGTACGGCCGGTGAGGGACGCGTCGCACACGTCGGCCGTCCAGAAGACCGTCGCGGCGCCGGGCCGCTGACGGCCGCGCAGGTCATGGGACTTCAGCAGGCCGCGGGCAACGCCGCCGTCGTCCAGCGGCTCGCCCAGGGCCGGCAGGGCCCGGGCCAGGGCCAGGACCAGCACGCGGTGTGCGGCCAGGGCTGCGGCCACACACCGCACGTACAACGCATGATCCGGTGCTCCGGACGCTCACACACCCAGCGGGAGTCCGAACGCATCGAGGCCGAGAACGGGCCGCGTACCCAGTACCCATGCACGCACCCGCGCGGGCGCCGCCGGCAGCAGCCGCCGACAGAATCCCCTGGCAGCGGCCGAACGGGTCCCCCTGCCGAGCCGCGGAGCGGCGGGCCAGCGGCTCTGGGAGGGCACCCGCAAGCACCTCAACTGGATGGAAGGCGCCGTGGACGCGGTCCTGGCCATGACGCCCAGCCGCCTCAGTTCGCGCACCGGAACGTACCGCTACGCATGCGGGAAGTGCGGGAAGAAGGTTCTCAGCAAGGCGGAAGCACGCGGCATCGCCAAGGAGAGCAGCTGGTACGACATCGTCACCGTCGAACCCCGGCGCCGCCACTGAGAGCCAGCCGTCGGCTCAGCCGCCCTGCCGCCCCTCGCCGCCCGTCCCGCCCCGGACCCCGCACAGGTGCAGCAGGGCCGCCACCGCGCGGTACGGGTCGGTGCGTCCGGCCCGTGCCTCGGCGGCGAGCAGCCGTTCCAGCTCGCCGTCGGCGGGCAGTGGCGCGTCGTCCGCCGCGAGGTCGGTGAAGACCCGTACGCCGTACCAGGTCTCCAGCGGCGCGCCGATCCCGTCGAGCGTCGAGGTCAGCGCCGCCAGCCGGTCGGCGCGGGCCGTGAGGCCGATGCGGTTGACGTACTCGGCCGTGTCGAAGGCGCCCAGGGCGCCGTCCCAGTCGCCGGCCAGGCCGGGCCGCATCGCGAGCGCGTCGGCGTTGCGGACCACCAGGGACAGCAGCCCGCCGGGTGCCAGGACCCGGGCCAGCCCGGCCAGCATCGGGTCCGGCTCCGCCACGTACATCAGTACGCCGTGGCAGAGCACCACGTCGAAGGCGCCGGGCGTGAAGAGCACGCCGGTGTCCCGGCCGTCCCCCTCGATCAGCTCCATGCGCTCCTGGATGCCGGCCGGCTCCTCGGCCAGCGCGGTACGGGCCGCCGCCAGCATCGCCGGGTCGGACTCCAGGCCGGTGATCTTGTGGCCGGCCCGGGCCAGCCGCAGCGCCTGGGTGCCCTGGCCCGCGCCCACGTCGAGCACCCGCAGCCGCTGCCCCACCGGGAAGCGGGCGGCTATCTGTTCCTCCAGCTGGCGGGCGATCAGTTCCTGGCGGACCGTGTTGCGCAGTCCGCCGAGACCGCCGAGCCACCGTTCCGCACCGGGCGAGAAGCCCGAAGGGGTTGCGTTCAGGGCCGCTCTCCGCGCTTGACCTGCGGCTTCGGCAGACGCAGCCGGCGCATCTGGAGGGTGCGCATCAGGGCGTACGGCTTGACGCCCTTGTGGTTCTCGTTCGGGAAGCGCTGCTTGAGCCGCTTGTTCAGCGAGAACCACAGCACGAACGAGTCGACGACGATCAGCACGATGATGAACAGCCACAGCAGCAGCGCGATGTTCTGGATCCCCGGCTGGCGCAGCATCGTCAGCACCAGGATGATCACGGCCATCGGCAGGAAGAACTCCGCCACGCACCAGCGCGAGTCGACGAAGTCGCGGGCGAACCGCCGCACCGGGCCCTTGTCGCGGATCGGCAGGAACCGCTCGTCACCGTTGGCCAACGCCTCGCGCTGCCGGGCCATGTCGGCGCGGCGCGCCTCACGCGACGCCTTCGCCGCCTCCTTGCGGTTGGCCGGCGTCTGCGCGCGCGTACGGCGCTGCGACTGCGCCTGGCTCCGCTTCGGCGTCGGGCGGCCCTTGGGGGCCTGCGGGTCGCGGGGCTGCTTCGGCTCGGACGCGGTCACCTTGGTGGTCGCGGCCTGCTCATCCTTCGAACGGCTTCGGAACACACACGCAAGAGTACGGGTTGGCCGCGCATGGACCACAGCGGCATGGGGAACGATCCGGCAACGGCGCGGATCTCCGGGCGACGTCGCGCGGCGGACATTCGGCGCGAAAGGGGCGTGATGTGGGTTCCCGGGACGGTCCCTACTCCTTGCGCCGGATGGCGGCGGCACCCTGATCGTCCTGCAGGAGGAGCGCATCCGGGGCCGAACAGTGCGGTAATGGAACCGAGGCCCGTACTGTGGGGTCTGTAGATGTGCTGGAGCCGAAGCCCGATGTAACTCGGTCAGAAGGGGGCGCGCGAGGCCCATGAGCGGTGTCATGAAGCGGATGGGGATGATCTTCCGCGCGAAGGCCAACAAGGCCCTGGACCGGGCCGAGGATCCGCGCGAGACCCTTGACTACTCGTACCAGAAGCAGCTGGAGCTGCTCCAGAAGGTACGCCGCGGCGTCGCCGACGTGGCGACCTCCCGCAAGCGCCTGGAACTGCAGCTCAACCAGCTCCAGAACCAGTCCTCCAAGCTGGAGGACCAGGGCCGCAAGGCCCTCTCGCTCGGCCGCGAGGACCTCGCCCGCGAGGCCCTCTCCCGCCGGGCCGCCCTCCAGCAGCAGGTCACGGACCTGCAGACGCAGCACCAGACGCTGCAGGGCGAGGAGGAGAAGCTCACCCTCGCCGCCCAGCGCCTCCAGGCCAAGGTCGACGCCTTCCGTACCAAGAAGGAGACGATCAAGGCCACGTACACCGCCGCCCAGGCCCAGACCCGGATCGGCGAGGCGTTCTCCGGCATCTCCGAGGAGATGGGCGACGTCGGCATGGCCATCGAGCGCGCGGAGGACAAGACCGCGCAGATGCAGGCCAGGGCCGGCGCCATCGACGAGCTGCTCGCCTCCGGCGCGCTCGACGACCCGACCGGCATGGCCAAGGACGACATCACCGCCGAGCTGGACCGGCTCTCCGGCGGCAGCGACGTCGAGCTGGAGCTCCAGCGGATGAAGGCCGAGCTGGCCGGCCCGGGCGCCGACAAGCAGGCCATCGAGGGCGGCCAGGCGGGCCAGGGCCAGCAGGCCCCGCAGGCGCAGCCCGGGCAGCCGCGTTTCGACAAGCAGTGACGGCGGGCGGCGGCTAGCCTCAGCGGTACCGCCGCACCACCGGGCCCGGTCGTCGCACCGGACCAGCCGCCGCACCGGAGCAGAAGGAGACCGTCGTGATCGTACGGATCATGGGGGAGGGGCAGGTGAAGCTCGACGACGCGCACTTCGTCGAGCTGAACAAGCTGGACGACGAGCTGCTCGACGAGATGGAGAGCGGCGACGAGGACGGCTTCCGGCGCACCCTGAGCGCCCTTCTGGACGCGGTGCGCCGCCTGGGCGCCCCGCTGCCGGACGACTCCCTGGAACCGTCCGAGCTGATCCTGCCCTCCGAGGACGCCACCCTCGACGAGGTCCGGCAGATGCTCAGCGACGACGGCCTGATCCCGGGCTGATCCGCCGCCCGGTCCGCCGGGCGGCCCGTACCACCTCCAGCGCAGGCAGCGCCCCGGATCCCGCACGGGACCGGGGCGCTACCGTTTTCCCGTGACTCCCCTCGCCCCCGGGCAGCCCGGTCCGCGTCCGGGCGGCGGCCCGCTCGCCTGGACACGCGCCCATCCGTACGCGTTCGACGGCGCGCTGGCCCTCGCCGTCGTCGTGGCGATCCTGGTCGGCGCGGTGGCCGAGCCGCACGGCCCGCACGGCCCGTTCGGGCCCCGGTTCGGCCACCGCGAACTGACCGCCACCACCGTGGTCCTCGCCGTCGCCGCGGGCGGCGCCCTGGTACTGCGCCGCCGCTTCCCGCGCAGCGTGCTGGCGGCGACCGCGTTCTGCACCGTCCTCGAACTGCTCCTGGAGAGCGGGGTGCCCCGCGCCCCGGTCTTCTGCTCCGTGGTCATCGCGCTGTGCACCCTCGCCGCCCGCACGGACCGCTCCACCACCTGGCGCGTCGGCGCGCTGACCGTCCTCGGCCTGACTGCCGCCGCGATGCTCTTCGGGGGCCGCCCCTGGTACGCGCAGGAGAACCTCGCGATCTTCGCGTGGACCGGCATGGCCGCCGCGGCCGGCGACGCGGTCCGCAGCCGGCGCGCCTTCGTGACCGCCATACGGGAACGGGCCGAACGCGCCGAACGCACCCGCGAGGAGGAGGCCCGGCGCCGCGTCGCCGAGGAGCGGATGCGCATCGCCCGCGAACTGCACGACGTGGTCGCGCACCACATCGCCCTGGTCAACGTGCAGGCCGGCGTCGCCTCGCACGTCATGGACAGCCGCCCCGACCAGGCCAAGCAGGCGCTGGCGCACGTACGCGAGGCGTCCCGCTCCGCACTCGACGAACTGCGCGCCACCGTCGGCCTGCTGCGCCAGTCCGACGACCCGCACGCACCCACCGAACCGGCGCCGGGCCTCGCCGTGCTGGACCACCTCGTGGACGGCTTCGTCCGCGCCGGCCTGCCCGTCACGCTCGACGTCCCGCAGCCGGCGGACACGCTGCCCGCCGCCATCGACCTCACCGCGTACCGCGTCGTCCAGGAAGCGCTGACCAACGTGCACAAGCACGCCGGCACGGGCGCCCGCGCGACGGTCCGCATCGAGCGGGACGCCGGCACCCTGACCGTCACGGTCCTCGACGACGGCGGCACCCCCGGCCTGCCCTCCGACGCCCGGGAACCCGGCGGCGGCCACGGCCTGATCGGCATGCGCGAGCGGGTCGCCGCCCTGCGCGGCACCGCCGAAACCGGCCCCCGTCCGTCCGGCGGCTTCCAGGTACGCGTACGGCTGCCCCTCCAGACCCCCCAGCCCAGCCAGACCACCCGGGCCGAAGCGCCCACCCGCATCTGCCGCACGAGGGACACCGGATGACCATCAAAGTACTGCTCGCCGACGACCAGGCCCTGCTGCGCAGCGCGTTCCGCATCCTCGTCGACTCCGAGGCCGACATGGAGGTGGTGGGGGAGGCGTCCGACGGCGCCGAGGCGTACGAGCTGACGCGGGCCACCGGGGCCGACGTGGTGCTGATGGACATCCGGATGCCGGGCGTGGACGGGCTCGCCGCCACCCGCATGATCAGCGCCGATCCGGACCTGGCCGCGGTACGCGTGGTCATCCTGACCACCTTCGAGGTCGACGACTACGTGGTGCAGGCGCTGCGGGCCGGGGCGAGCGGGTTCCTCGGGAAGGGGGCCGAGCCGGACGAACTGCTCAGCGCCATCCGGATCGCGGCGGCCGGGGAGGCGCTGCTGTCGCCGGCCGCCACGAAAGGGCTGATCGCCAAGTTCCTCGCGCAGGGGGAGGGGCCGGCCGAGGGCGGTCCCGGGCGGCCCGGGACCGCCGGGCTGGACACGCTGACCGGGCGGGAGCGCGAGGTGCTGTCGCTGGTCGCGGGCGGGCTGTCCAACGACGGGATCGCGGAGCAGCTCGCGGTCAGCCCGCTGACCGTCAAGACGCACGTCAACCGGGCCATGGCCAAACTCGGCGCGCGCGACCGGGCCCAGCTCGTGGTCATCGCGTACGAATCGGGGCTGGTGCGCCCACGGGCGCAGTAGGGGCCGGTCCGCCCACGGGGTGACGGGACCGGTGCGCCCACGGGTGCAGCGGGGGGTGGAGACCGCCGTACTCCGGACGCTGTACGGCGGGTGGGGCGGAAACCGACTTGCGAGCGAGGAAAAGCCGGTGAGGCTTGGCGGATCGTTTAGTCGGGCTCATGACGCCCGCCCGAGGAACGCCGTACACGACGCCGTACGCACCGCCGTACAGAGTCGTCCCGAACCGTCGTCGTCCCGCATGCCGTACAGAACAGAAGAGAGACCCCCACCCATGTCCTGGCTGTCCCGACTCAGCCTCGTACAACGGGGCCTGGTAGCGCTGATGTCGATCGTCGCGATCGCCTTCGGCGCCATCGCGATCCCCCAGCTCAAACAGCAGCTCCTGCCCACCATCGAACTCCCCATGGTGTCCGTGCTGGCGCCCTACCAGGGCGCCTCGCCCGACGTCGTCGAGAAGCAGGTGATCGAGCCCCTGGAGGACGGAATCCAGGCGGTCGACGGCATCAAGGGCGTCACCTCGACGGCGAGCGAGGGCTCCGCCGTCATCATGGCCCAGTTCGACTACGGCAACGACTCCAAGCGGCTGGTCGCCGACGTGCAGCAGGCCGTCAACCGGTCCCGGGCCAAGCTGCCGAAGGACGTGGACCCGCAGGTCGTGGCCGGTTCGACGGACGACATTCCGGCCGTCGTGCTCGCCGTGTCCGGCGGCAAGGACGACCAGGCGCTGGCCGACCGGCTCGACCGCGGCGTGGTGCCCGGCCTGAAGAACATCGACGGCGTCGGCCAGGTCACCGTGGACGGCGTCCGGGACCGTGTCGTCGCCGTCACCCCCGACGACGCGAAGCTCGCGCAGGCCGGGACGACGGCCGCGGCGCTGGGCCAGGCCCTGGAGGCGGGCGGCGCGTCCGTGCCCGCCGGTTCGTTCGCCGAGCAGGGCCGCAGCAACACCGTCCAGGTCGGCTCCGGCTTCACCTCCGTGCAGCAGATCCGCGACCTGCCCCTGACCCCGGCGGCGGGCCCCGGCGGGTCCGGTGGCGCGGGCGGCTCCGGGGGTGCCGCGTCGGGCAAGCCGGTACGCCTGGGAGACGTCGCCACCGTCAAGGAAGAGGCGTCCACCCCCACCTCCCTCACCCGCACCAACGGCAAGCCCAGCCTCGCCGTTATGGTGACCATGGGCCAGGACGGCAGCGCCGTCGACATCTCCGAGGCCGTCCAGGACAAGCTGCCGGAGATCCGTACGGCGCTCGGCAAGGGCACCGAGGTCACGGTCGTCTCCGACCAGGGCCCGGCGGTCTCCAAGTCCATCGAGTCGCTGACCACCGAAGGACTGCTCGGCCTGGTCATGGCCGTGATCGTGATCCTGGTCTTCCTGCTCAGCCTGCGCTCGACGCTGGTCACCGCGGTCTCCATCCCGCTGTCCGTCGTCATCACGCTGATCGTGCTGTGGACCGGCGACCTGTCGCTGAACATGCTCACCCTCGGCGCGCTGACCATCGCCATCGGACGCGTCGTGGACGACTCGATCGTCGTCCTGGAGAACATCAAACGCCACCTCGGCTACGGCGAGGAGCGCCGCGCGGCGATCCTGAGCGCCGTCCGCGAGGTCTCCGGCGCGATCACCTCATCCACGCTGACCACGGTGGCGGTCTTCCTGCCCATCGGCGTGGTCGGCGGCATGGTCGGCGCCCTGTTCGGGTCCTTCTCCATCACCGTGACGGTCGCCCTCCTCGCCTCCCTCCTGGTCTCCCTGACCGTCGTCCCGGTCCTCTCGTACTGGTTCCTGCGCGCCCCGGAGATACCCGAGGGCACCGACCCCGAGGAGCTGCGCCGGGCCGCCGAGGCCAAGGAGAGCGGCAGTCCGCTCCAGCGCCTGTACGTCCCCGTGCTGCGCTTCGCGACGCGCCGCCGCGTCACCAGCGTCGTCATCGCCGTCGTCGTCCTCCTGGGCACCTTCGGCATGGCCCCCCTCCTCAAGACCAACTTCTTCGACCAGGGCGACCAGGACACCCTCAGCGTCAAGCAGGAACTGAAGCCCGGTACCAGCCTCTCGGCGGCCGACGCCCAGGCGAAGCGCGTCGAGAAGATCCTCGGCGGCCTCGACGACATCCAGGACTACCAGGTCACCGTCGGCTCCTCCGGCTTCATGGCCGCCTTCGGGGGCGGCAGCGGCGCCAACCAGGCCTCGTACCAGGTGAAGCTGAAGGACGCGGCGGACTCCGGAAAGGTCACCGACAAGCTCCGCGCCGAACTCGACAAGCTCGGCAAGGACATCGGCGAGACCACCGTCTCCGCCGGAGGCGGCGGCTTCGGCAACCAGGACTTGAGCGTCGTCGTCAAGGCCGCCGACGCGGACGTCCTGAAGAAGGCCTCGGAACAGGTACGGGCCACCGTCGCCGGCCTCGACCACGTCACCGACGTGCAGAGCGACCTCGCGCAGAGCGTGCCCCGCATCTCCGTCGAGGCCAACGAGAAGGCGGCGGCCGCCGGTTACAGCCAGGCCGCCCTCGGCCAGGTCGTCGCCCAGGCGGTACGCGGCACCACCAGCGGCAAGGCGATGATCGGCGACATCGAGCGGGACGTGGTGGTCAAGTCCGCCCACCCGGTCACCTCCGAGGCGGCCCTGCGCGCCCTCCCCGTCCCGACCCCGGCCGGCCCGGCCAAGCTCGGCGACCTCGCCACGATCCGTACGGTCGCGGGCCCCGTCCAGAGCACCCGCATCGACGGCGCCCGGTCCGCCACCGTCACCGCCAAGCCGACCGGCGACAACACCGGCGCGGTCACCGCCCAGCTCCAGACCAAGATCAAGGCCCTGAAGTTGCCGGAGGGCGCCACCGCCGAGATCGGCGGCGTCTCCGCCGACCAGTCCGACGCGTTCTCCTCGCTCGGCCTGGCCATGCTCGCCGCCATCGCGATCGTCTTCATGCTGCTGGTGGGCACCTTCCGGTCCCTGATCCAGCCGCTGATCCTGCTCATCTCGATCCCCTTCGCGGCGACCGGCGCGATCGGCCTGCTGGTCGCGACGGGCACCCCGATGGGCGTCCCGGCGATGATCGGCATGCTGATGCTCATCGGCATCGTCGTCACCAACGCGATCGTGCTGATCGACCTGATCAACCAGTACCGGTCGCAGGGTTACGGCGTGGTCGAAGCCGTCATCGAGGGCGGCCGCCACCGCCTGCGTCCGATCCTGATGACGGCCCTCGCCACGATCATGGCCCTGCTCCCGATGGCCCTGTCCATCACGGGCGACGGCGGCTTCATCTCGCAGCCGCTGGCGGTGGTCGTGATCGGCGGCCTGATCACGTCGACGCTGCTGACGCTGCTGCTCGTCCCGACGCTGTACGCGATGATCGAGCTGCGGAAGGAGCGGCGGGCGGCGAAGCGATCGGCCCGTAGGGCCGGAGCAGCCGACGAGAGCGAGCCCCGTACGACGGAGCCGGCGGGCGTCTGACGCCTCCGGCGCACCTGACTCAGCCCGTCCCAGGAGGTCTCTGGGACGGGCTGAGCTGCGCTTCAGGCCGTCTTGAGTGATGCGATGAAGGCGGTCCAGGCGGGGGTTGGGAAGGTGAGTATGGGGCCGTGGGGGGTTTTGGAGTCGCGTACGGGGATGATGCCGGGGAGGTCTTCGGCGATCTCGACGCAGTTGCCCCCATTGGCGTTGCTGTAGCTGCTCTTACGCCAGCAGGCTGCGCCGGGGAAGTCTTCGGCGACCTCGACGCAGTTACCCCCGCCGGCGTTGCTGTAGCTGCTCTTGCGCCAGCGAGCAGTGCTGGTGTCCGGGCGATGGTGCATGGACCTACCTCTCTGCTGTCTTGAGGGCGGTAATGAACGTGGTCCAGGAAGCGGTGGGGAAGGTGAGTATGGGGCCGTGGGGGGTTTTGCTGTCGCGTACGGGGATGATGCCGGGGAGGTCTTCGGCGATCTCGACGCATTCGCCGCCGTTGGTGTTGCTGTAGCTGCTTTTGCGCCAGCGGGTTGTACTCAGGTCCGGGGTGCTTCGCATGGCCTGCAATCCTCCATAGCCTTTCGGATCAGGTCCGCCGACGCCGGCAGTGAAAGGGAGTTCGCGCGCAGCGTTTCGTACTGCCGTCGCCGCTTCTTCACCATGTCCGGGTCCTCGTAGAGGTGACCGGCCTCGATGCCCTCTTCGTAGGCCACTGACGATCCGTCGGGGAGTGACAGCAAGGTCAGTGCACCGCCCAACAGCGAGTGGTATCCCGCGCTGAAGGGCATCACCTGGACCTTACTCTCCGGAGTATCTACCTGCCTGAGCAGCGAAGCCAGCTGTTCGTGCATGCACTCGTCGGGACCCATCTGCCTACGGAGCAGGCTCTCGTCGAGAATCGCCCAACGATGTCGCGGCGGGTCCGAATGCTGCCGCCATTGCCGGGACATGCGAGCGTTGACGAGATCCTCCACTTGTTCCCTACTCAGGTCCTCCTGCACGCCGAGTGCCGTGCGGGCGTAAGCCTCGGTCTGTAGCAATCCCGGGAGCATCTGCGCTCCGTACTGCTCGATCACCTCGGCTCGCGCCTCAAGCTCCATGTATCGCCGGTACTGATCCGGATGCGCCTCCCGCTTCGCGAGCTGGTACAGCCCGTGGAAGTGCTTGTCCGTTCCGAAGGCCGCGTCCAGCCTGGGTGGCAGGTCAGGAGGCGGCATCAACTCCGCCGTTTCAATGCGCGCCAACGCGCTCTTGCTGGAGTTGACCACGCTCGCCAACTGCACCAGCGACAGCTTCGCGGCCTCGCGGTGGCGGCGTTGTTCGGAGCCGAAGTAGTGGCGGGCGGATACGTACGGGGTCAGGTTCTGCGGCGTGAACTTCACGGGCGCTGCCTCTCTGCCGTCCCATTCCCAACGCTGGGACGGGACGCCCCTGTTGAGACCCACGTCACACGGTGACGATGGTGATGCACACGGTAGTCGCCGGGTGGTCACGGGTTTCGAAGAAGGCGAGAATTCATGTTGCGTCGCATCGTGCGGTCTGCCAAGGCGGTGATGGGTGGATTGCTGCCCGCAGGCGGCCGTCACCGCGCGTCCGGGCCCCCGGCCGCCCCGGCCGGGCGGTACGTACCCGCCGTCAGGGCGCCGCGTCGGCGGCCCGAGATCCCGTTGTGCGGGGAGGCGAGCGCGCTGGTGCGGCCGTACGCCATGTCGCCGGAGGAGTTCCGTACGTGGCGGACGTGCCGCGGTGTCGAGGTGGCAGCGCGATGACGGGGGAGCGGTGCGGTGCGTCGCTGCGGCTGCTGCCGTGGACCACGCCTGAGGGCAAGGCGTGCTACCTCAGTACGGACGATGCGGAAAGCCTGCTGTCCTTGCTCGCCGACGAGGCGGAGGAGGAGGTACTGAAGGCGGCGGAGGAGCTGGTGGCGGCCGACGCCGGGCCCCGGAGACTGCTCGGCGCGCTGCGCGACGTACTGCGCGTCGCGGTCAGCCGGGGCGCTCGGTTGGTGCAGGCAGAGGCGCAGCCCTGTGAGCACGGGGTGACCGAGAGGTGCGAGGGCAAGACGTACTGCGGTGGGTGCCGACGGCAGATCTATCTCTGAGCCGGGGCCGGAGCGGCCGCGGGCCCGTCAACCGCGCTCCAGCCCAAGCCGTGCGCGCACCTCGGCGTGCGGGACCCCCGCGGTCTCGCCGGATTCCTGTCGCGCACGGTATTGCGCCAGCGCCCGGGCGTCCTCCAGGTCGGCGAGCTCCTGGGCGCGGGCTTCGGTGATCGGCAGCGTGGCACTCATGTGCTGAACCGTACTCTTCGCGCCTCTCGGCGGGGGATGCGGACGAGCCACATCAACTACGCTGGCAGCAGCCGTCCGACCGCGTCCGCGATCCGGGATCAAGGCCCCTGACCGCCGTTTCCGAGGCGCCTGGAGGAAGCCGTGACCGCCGAACTCCCCGACTGGATGATCCCGCCCAGGCCCAGTGGCTGGGAAGCCGACGACCTCGACCACCTTCCCCAGGCGCCGCGGCACACCGAACTCATCGACGGAGCCCTGATCTTCATGATGTCGCCGCAGCGGTCCTGGCACTCCCGGCTTGTGGAGAACCTGACGTTCGCGCTGCGGCAATCCGCCCCTGCCGGGTTCGAGGCTGAGCGGGAGATGACCGTCCGGCTCGACAAGAAGAGCCGCCCCGAGCCGGACGTCCTGGTCGCCACCGCCGCGTACGATCCCGACCGGACCTGGTATGCGCCCGAAGACGTTGCCCTGGTCATCGAAGCCGTCTCGGAGGAATCCGCGGACCGTGACAGGTCCCTGAAGCCCTTCAAGTACGGCCAAGCGAAGATCCCCCACTTCTGGCGCATCGAGGACGAGGGCGGCGTCCCCGCTGTCCACACCTACGAACTCGACGGCATGACCGGCGCCTATGTGGCCACCGGCATCCACCGAGGCCGCCTGAAGGTCTCCGTCCCGTTCCCCGTGGACATCGACCTCGACAGCCTCGTGCCCTGACCCCGGGTGCCGTGCGGCGCGCAGCCCCACGTCGCCGTGAGGCTGCGCGCCCAAGGCGTGCCCCGCGCGCTACGGCAGCGCCAGCATCCGCTCCAGTGCCAGCTTCGCGAAGCTCTCGGTCTCCGGGTCCACCTGGATGCGGTTGACGACCTTGCCCTCGGCCAGGGATTCCAGGGCCCAGACCAGGTGGGGGAGGTCGATGCGGTTCATGGTGGAGCAGAAGCAGACCGTCTTGTCGAGGAAGACGATCTCCTTGTCCTCGGCGGCGAAGCGGTTGGCCAGGCGGCGGACGAGGTTGAGTTCGGTGCCGATGGCCCACTTGGAGCCGGGCGGGGCGGCCTCCAGGGCCTTGATGATGTATTCGGTGGAGCCCACGTAGTCGGCGGCGGCGACGACCTCGTGCTTGCACTCGGGGTGGACCAGGACGTTCACGCCGGGTATCCGGGCCCGTACGTCCTCGACGGATTCGAGCGAGAAGCGGCCGTGTACGGAGCAGTGGCCCCGCCAGAGGATCATCTTGGCCGCGCGGAGCTGGTCGGCGGTGAGGCCGCCGTTCGGCTTGTGGGGGTTGTAGACGACGCAGTCGTCCAGGGACATGCCCATGTCGCGGACGGCGGTGTTGCGGCCCAGGTGCTGGTCGGGCAGGAACAGGACCTTGCCTGTTGAGGGGTCCCCCTGTTCGAAGGCCCAGTCCAGCGCGCGCTTGGCGTTGGAGGAGGTGCAGATCGTGCCGCCGTGCTTGCCGGTGAAGGCCTTGATGTCGGCGGAGGAGTTCATGTATGAGACGGGGACGACCTGCTCGGCCACGCCGGCCTCGGTGAGCACGTCCCAGCACTCCGCGACCTGCTCGGCCGTCGCCATGTCGGCCATGGAGCAGCCGGCGGCCAGGTCGGGCAGGACGACCTGCTGGGCGTCGGAGGTGAGGATGTCGGCGGACTCGGCCATGAAGTGGACGCCGCAGAAGACGATGTATTCGGCGTCGGGGCGGGCGGCCGCGTCGCGGGCCAGCTTGAAGGAGTCGCCGGTCACGTCGGCGAACTCGATGACCTCGTCGCGCTGGTAGTGGTGCCCGAGAACGAAGACCTTGTCACCGAGCTTCGCCTTGGCGGCCCGGGCCCGCTCGACGAGACCGGGGTCGGACGGGGCCGGCAGGTCGCCGGGGCAGTCCACGCCGCGCTCGCTCTTGGGGTCGGCCTCGCGGCCGAGGAGGAGCAGCGCGAGCGGGGTCGGCTGGACGTCCAGGGGCTGGGCGGTGGTCACGACACGCACCCTCTCTTTTCGTCTGAGCACGGCCGACGGGGGCCGCGCCGAGGGCCGGCGCTGGCACCGGAACCCTTTTCGTCTATTTGACGTTATCTATCATAACTGCTTCACGTCACTTTGACGATGGGCATCGTGTCGGTGTGACGCATCCCCGTGCACGGGCCGCCCGCGACGGTTGCGCAGTGTGCGAGCATGAAAGACGAAAGAAAGAGAACACGTCGCGCCAGCCGGAATGAATTCCGGGCCCCGTCGGTTGCAGCCGAGGGCAAGCGGTCCGTACCAACCCGGGAGAGATCTAGATGAGCGTTCAGGACGAGACCACCGTCAGCGACGGCATCATCCTGTCCGACGCGGCCGCGTCGAAGGTGAAGGCCCTGCTGGAACAGGAAGGCCGCGACGACCTCGCGCTGCGGGTGGCCGTCCAGCCCGGCGGCTGCTCCGGACTGCGCTACCAGCTCTTCTTCGACGAGCGGTCGCTGGACGGCGATGTCGTCAAGGACTTCGACGGCGTCAAGGTCGTCACCGACCGGATGAGCGCCCCGTACCTGGGCGGCGCCTCCATCGACTTCGTCGACACCATCGAGAAGCAGGGCTTCACGATCGACAACCCGAACGCCACGGGCTCCTGCGCCTGTGGTGACTCCTTCAACTGATCCAGGCGATCGGTAGGACGTACGACGGCGGCGCCCCCTTCGCGGGGGGCGCCGCCGTTGTCGTGTCCGCGCCTGGCGTGCGTACGGCTACTTCGCCGCCGGCACCTCCTTGCCCGTCGACGCGTCGATCACGTCCCGCCCGGCCAGCGGCTTCTCCAGCGGCACCGTCTGCGTGAACTGCTTCGCCATCTTCACGCAGATCTGGTTCGGCTTCTTGTCCTTGCCGATGACCTCGGCCTTCACGCTCTTGCCGGTCTGCTCGGCGGTCGCCGAGTACGTGCTGCACACGCCGCCCCAGAAGTGCAGCTTGAGCGACTTGCCGTCCGCGCTGACCTCGTACGACTCCAGGCCCATCGCCCCGGCCTTGCCCGAGGGCTCCGACGGTTTGCCGCTGCTGGGCGGCTGGGCGGGGCCGGACGGGGCGCCGCCGTCGCCGTTCTTGACGTACTTCGGGTCGACGGCGGGGTGCGTGACCGTGCCGCCGCCGGTCCGCTGGACCTTGTAGAGCCACGAGGGCACCAGCGCCTGTCGGCCGTCGACGTACTGGGCCGAGAGGCCGAAGACCGCGCCGGTCACGTCGACGGGCTTGCGCGCTGCGGCGTTGCCCGCGCACGGCTCGACGCTCGTGGCGTCGGTGCCCTGCTTCTTCTGCGGCTCGGCCGTCGCGCACCCGCCGATGCCGGAGTTCGCGCCGCGGTGCGCGGCGTTCAGCCGCTCCAGCGTCTTCTCGGCGCTCTGCACCGGGTACGTGTCACCCTTGACCGGCCGGGCCAACTGCCCGCTGCCGCCGACGACCTGGCCGTCCGAGCCGATCCGGATGTCGCTCTGCCAGCCGTACGTGGGCAGCCCGCCGATCACCGGGTTGGCGCTGACCGTCCGTACCGCGCCGGACAGGCCGCTCGCGTCCAGTTCGGCGTTGTTCTGGCCGAGCGCCTCCAGCACCGGCTGCGCCGCCTGCTTCGCCTTCTCCGGAGAGACGGCGTCCTTGGTGCTGCTGTCGTTCTGGGCAGAGGTGTCGCCCCCGGGGCAGCCGGGTCCGCTCGCCTGCGAGCCGCTGCCGCCGCCCTTCGGCGCGGTCTCCGCGCAGCCGGTGCCGCCGGGCGTGCCGTACTGCGAGTACGTCCACGCGCCCGAACCGCCCTTGGCCACCTCCAGGACGGGACTGCGCGCGTCCCGCGTCAGGCCGCCCACCTTCCAGGAGTCGCCGTCCGAACGCACCTTGCCGGGCAGGTCCAGAGCCTTCGCCAGCCGGGCCACGGCCTCCTGGGAGACCTCGCCGCGCGGCTGGTGGACCGGGGCGGAGGCGGGCCCCTCGGGCAGCTTGGCCGCGGCCCGGTAGCCCGCGCCCCGCGGGTCGGGCTCGCCGGGCGCGATCCCGTTGTGCGAGCCCGTCTCCTGCGCGTGGCCGTCCAGGGCGAGCGGCGGCGGGCCGCCTTCCGGGCGCGCACCGGCGCCGCTCTCCCCGCCGCCGGAAGCGGAGGAGGCCCAGTAGGCCGCGCCGCCGCCGGCCAGCAGCACGGCCGCGGCCACCGAGGCCGCGATCAGCGGGCTGCGCCGGCGCCGGGCGGTCGTCTCCGGGGTGTCGTCGCTGGAATTCTCCCCGCCGGCCGCGGGGGGAGTGTCCTCGGTGCTCACCGCATCGCTCCTTCGGCTCCGCTGAACAACTGACGCGTCCTCCTCCGTGGGGAGGACGCGGGTTGGACGGAGCCGGCGCGTCAGCGGTTCCCCGGGCCCGGCGGCCGGGCCCGGGAGGGCGCTCAGTCCCCGTACTCGGACATGCCCTTGACCAGGGCCGCGGAGGAGGCGGGGACGCTGATCCCGTGCAGCTCGCGGGCCGCCGGCGCCGGTACCTGGCGGCCGCTGTGCCAGTGCGGTGCCATCCGCGCGCAGTCGCCCAGAAGCTGAGCCATGGACTCCGGTTCGAGCGCGGGGCGAACTGTGGACGAATGTGGTGTGACGCCCTTCACATACTTGGTCATACACGCACCGTATGCATCCTGCGCCGCGCGAAGAAAGCCCTACTATTGGGTAGTTTCTGCTGGTGGGCCGAGATCAGGACAGCCGGTACCGTTGACCAACGTCCGCCTCGTCCTTCCGCCTCCCGCAGGAGCAGACCCGTCGTGCGTATCGCAGTCACCGGCTCCATCGCCACCGACCACCTGATGACCTTCCCCGGCCGTTTCGCCGATCAGCTGGTCGCCGACCAGCTGCACACGATCTCCCTCTCCTTCCTGGTCGACGAACTCGACGTCCGGCGCGGAGGTGTGGGCCCCAACATCTGCTACGGCATGGGCCAGCTCGGCACCGCGCCGATCCTGGTCGGCGCCGCCGGCAACGACTTCGAGGAGTACCGGGCCTGGCTCGACCGGCACGGTGTGGACACCCGCTCGGTCCGCATCTCCGAGGTCAAGCACACCGCCCGCTTCGTGTGCACCACCGACGCCGACCACAACCAGATCGGCTCCTTCTACACCGGCGCGATGAGCGAGGCGCGGCTGATCGAGCTGCACGCCGTCGCGGAGCGCGTCGGCGGCCTCGACCTGGTCCTGATCGGCGCGGACGACCCGGAGGCCATGGTCCGCCACACCGAGGAGTGCCGTACCCGCGGCATCCCCTTCGCGGCCGACTTCTCCCAGCAGATCGCCCGGATGGACGGCGACGGCATCCGCACCCTCATGGACGGCGCCGCCTACCTGTTCAACAACGAGTACGAGGCGCGCCTGATCGAGTCCAAGACGGGCTGGACCGCCGAGGAGATCCTGGCCAAGGTCGGCACCCGGGTGACGACGCTGGGCGCCGACGGCGTCCGCATCGAGCGGGCCGGCGAGCCGGACATCGTCGTCGGCACCGCCGAGGAGAAGGCCAAGGCCGACCCGACCGGCGTGGGCGACGCGTTCCGCGCCGGCTTCCTGTCCGGTCTCTCCTGGAACGTCGGCCTGGAGCGGGCCGCACAGGTCGGCTGCATGCTGGCCACGCTGGTCATCGAGACCGTCGGCACCCAGGAGTACGAGCTGCACCGCAGCCACTTCATGGACCGCTTCACCAAGGCGTACGGGCACGACGCGGCCGCCGACATCCGGGGCCACCTGGCCTGACCGGGGCGCCGTTCGGGGTGGCGGGCCGCGCAGGCCCGCCACCCCGCTCCCGTTCCGCACCCCGGCCAGGCCCCGGTTCCGGCCCGGCTCCGGCCCGGCTCCGGTCACACGAGGCGCCGCACCACGTACGCCGTGCCCTGCCCGGCCGCCCGCTCGCCCACGTACTCCTGTCCCCGCATCCCGCACCACGCGGGAATGTCCAGCCGCGCCGCCTCGTCGTCCGCCAGGACGGTCAGCGTGGCGCCCACCGGCACGTCGCCGATGACCTTCGCCAGCTCGATGACGGGCACCGGGCAGCGCTTGCCGAGGGCGTCCACGACGTGTTCCGCGGCGGGGGAGGGGGTGGCTTCCGGCCGCGCGGCCGCCGGGGCGCCGAGCTGTTCCCGTACGGAGCGGACCGCCTCCGGGAGCATGTCCAGGAAGCGGTCGACATCGGCCTCGGCGGTGCCCGGCGGCAGCGACACCCGGACGTTGCCCTCCGACAGCACACCCATCGCCCGCAGCACATGGCTCGGCGTCAGGGTGCTGGAGGTGCAGGACGAGCCGGACGAGACGGAGAAGCCCGCCCGGTCCAGCGCGTGCAGCAAAGTCTCCCCGTCGACATAGAGACACGAGAAGGTGACCAGGTGGGGGAGGCGGCGCACGGGGTCGCCGACGACCTCGGTGTCCGGCACCGTCTCCGCCACCCGCGTCCGGACACGGTCCACCAGCTCCCGCAGCCGTACCGCCTCGGCCGCCGCCTCTGCCCGTACGGCGCGCAGCGACGCCGCCGCCGCGACCACGGCGGGCAGGTTCCCGAAGCCCGGCACCCGGCCGGACTCCCGCTCGTCCTGCGGGCCCTGCGGCGCGAACCGGGTGCCCTTGCGTACGGCCAGCAGCCCCACGCCCGGCGGGCCGCCCCACTTGTGCGCGCTGGCCGTCAGCAGCGACCAGGCGCCGCCGACCGGCCCCCAGGGGAGCGACTGGGCGGCGTCCACCAGCAGCGGTACGTCCGCCTCCCGGCAGGCCGCGGCGGCCTCCTCCACCGGCTGCTCGGTGCCCACCTCGTGGTTGGCGGACTGGAGGGCCGCCAGCGCGGTGTCCGGGCGCAGCGCGGCGGCGAGGTCCCCGGCGGCCACCCGGCCCGTACGGTCCACGCCGACCTCGGTCACCGTGCCGCCCGCCGCCTCGTGGGCCGCGGCGGCGTGCAGGACGGAGGAGTGCTCCACCGCGGAGTGGACCAGATGGCGGCCGACACGCCGACGCGCGGCGAGCGTGCCGGACATGGCCGAATGCACCGCCTGCGTCCCCGATGGAGTGAAAACCAGCTCGTCGGGGCGACAGCCCACGGCCTCCGCCGCGGCCTCCCGCGCGGCGTCCAGCAGCAGCCGGGCGCGGCGGCCCTCCCGGTAGGGGCGCGCCGGGTCGGCCCAGCCTTCGTCGAGGGAGGCGAGCAGGGCTTCCCGGGCGACCGGGTGCAGCGGAACGGCCGAAGCGGCATCGAAGTAGGACACGCCCCAGACGCTAGCGCGTCGTACGCGTGTCCGGGCGTGGCGTCAGATGGCCGCCGGAGCCCCGCATTCCGGGGCCCGGGGGGCTTCCCCCGGATGCCGCAGCCACCCCTTCGGGGAGCGGTGCGGCGCGTTGGGCACCCTCCCCGCGCGACCCCAAATAGCGTCCAGTAGGGTTTGGTCCGCATAAACATCCAAACCCCTGCCCGTGCCAGGGCCGGCGACCGACCAGCGAGACGGCCGCAGCCGGTCTCGCGGGCGAGACTCTCGGGAAGGCGCTACGTGAGTCCCAACGGCTCCGACCGCTCGTCGCGGCGCCCGATGCGGCGGAAGCTGCCGCAGGTGCTGGCTGCGGGACTGGTCCTGGCAACCGCGACCGGTTGCACATACAAGGACTTTCCCAACCTCGGCATGCCCAATCCGGCTACTGAAGAGGCGCCGCGGATCCTCTCCCTTTGGCAGGGCTCCTGGGCCGCCGCCCTCGCAGTGGGCGTGCTGGTGTGGGGCCTGATCATCTGGAGCTGGATCTTCCACCGCCGCAGCCGGACCAAGGTGGAGGTCCCCGCACAGACGCGGTACAACATGCCCATCGAGGCGTTGTACACCATCGTTCCGTTCATCATCATCGCGGTGCTCTTCTACTTCACCGCGCGCGATGAGAGCGAACTCCTCAAGACTTCCAAGAAGCCCGACCACGTCATCAACGTGGTGGGCTATCAGTGGAGCTGGGCGTTCAACTACCTGGAGAACGTGGACGGCAAGCCCGACACCACGAACATCAACTCCAAGGAACTCTCCGCGATCCCGGACAAGTGGAAGAAGAACGTCCCCGCCGGCGCCGACGGCGTGTACGACGAGGGCATTCCGGGCACGCGGAACCCGCAGACCGGCAACCCGGGTCCGACCCTGTGGCTGCCCAAGGGCGAGACCGTTCAGTTCGTCCTGACGTCGCGTGATGTCATCCACTCGTTCTGGGTGGTGCCGTTCCTGATGAAGCAGGACGTCATCCCCGGCCACACCAATGTCTTCGAGGTGACTCCGAACAAGGAGGGCACCTTCATGGGCAAGTGCGCCGAGCTCTGCGGCGTCGACCACTCCCGGATGCTCTTCAACGTCAAGGTCGTCTCCCCCGAGAAGTACCGGGAGCACCTGAAGGACCTGGCGAAGAAGGGCCAGACCGGTTACCTGCCGTCGGGCATCAAGCAGACGGATCACGCCAGGAACGCGGAGACCAACAACAAGTGAGCATCCTCAACGAACCTCAGGGTGCCGCCGCCGCAACGGCTCCGGCAGCACCACCCGCACGAAAGAAGTCTCCCGGCTCCGTCGTGGTGAGCTGGCTGACGACCACTGACCACAAGACCATCGGTACGCTCTACCTGGTCACCTCGTTCGCGTTCTTCTGCATCGGCGGCCTGATGGCGCTGCTGATGCGCGCCGAACTCGCTCGTCCCGGCACGCAGATCATGTCGAACGAGCAGTTCAACCAGGCGTTCACGATGCACGGCACGATCATGCTGCTGATGTTCGCGACGCCGCTGTTCTCCGGTTTCGCGAACTGGATCATGCCGCTGCAGATCGGCGCGCCCGACGTGGCGTTCCCGCGGCTGAACATGTTCGCGTACTGGCTCTACCTCTTCGGCTCGCTGATCGCGGTGGCCGGCTTCCTCACCCCGCAGGGTGCGGCGGACTTCGGCTGGTTCGCCTACTCGCCGCTGTCGGACGCGGTGCGTTCGCCGGGCGTGGGCGCGGACATGTGGATCATGGGTCTGGCCTTCTCCGGCTTCGGCACGATCCTCGGTTCGGTCAACTTCATCACCACGATCATCTGCATGCGCGCCCCCGGCATGACGATGTTCCGGATGCCGATCTTCACCTGGAACGTCCTGCTGACCGGTGTGCTGGTCCTGCTGGCCTTCCCGGTCCTGGCCGCCGCGCTGTTCGCCCTGGAGGCGGACCGTAAATTCGGGGCGCATGTATTCGATGCGGCCAATGGCGGCGCATTGCTGTGGCAGCACCTCTTCTGGTTCTTCGGCCACCCCGAGGTGTACATCATCGCGCTGCCGTTCTTCGGCATCATTTCCGAGGTCATTCCGGTCTTCTCCCGGAAGCCGATGTTCGGTTACATCGGTCTGATCGCGGCGACGATCTCGATCGCGGGCCTTTCGGTCACCGTCTGGGCGCACCACATGTACGTGACGGGCGGCGTGCTCTTGCCGTTCTTCTCGTTCATGACATTCCTCATCGCGGTACCGACCGGTGTGAAGTTCTTCAACTGGATCGGCACGATGTGGAAGGGCTCCTTGTCCTTCGAGACACCGATGCTCTGGGCCGTCGGCTTCCTGATCACCTTCACCTTCGGTGGTCTGACCGGCGTCATCCTGGCGTCGCCGCCGATGGACTTCCACGTCTCGGACTCGTACTTCGTCGTGGCGCACTTCCACTACGTCATCTTCGGCACCGTGGTCTTCGCGATGTTCGCCGGCTTCCACTTCTGGTGGCCGAAGTTCACCGGCAAGATGCTGGACGAGCGCCTCGGCAAGATCACGTTCTGGACGCTGTTCGTCGGCTTCCACGGCACCTTCCTGGTCCAGCACTGGCTGGGCGCCGAGGGCATGCCGCGGCGTTACGCGGACTACCTGAACGCGGACGGCTTCACCACGCTGAACACGATCTCCACGATCGCCTCGTTCCTGCTGGGCCTGTCGATGCTGCCGTTCATGTACAACGTCTGGAAGACGGCCAAGTACGGCAAGAAGGTCGAGGTCGACGACCCGTGGGGTTACGGCCGCTCGCTGGAGTGGGCGACCTCCTGCCCGCCGCCGCGGCACAACTTCCTCACGCTGCCGCGCATCCGCTCGGAATCCCCGGCGTTCGACCTGCACCACCCTGAGATCGCCGCGATGGAGGCCATCGAGAACGAGGGCCAGAAGGACACGGCGCTCTTCGGCGGCAAGGAGGTCGGCAAGTGAAGATCCAGGGCAAGATGTTCATCTGGCTCTCCGTCTTCGTCCTCGCCATGGCGATCGTCTATGGCGTCTGGTCGAAGGAGCCGGCGGGCACCACCGCGCTGTTCCTCGCCTTCGGTCTGTGCATCATGATCGGCTACTACCTGGCGTTCACCGCGCGCCGGGTGGACGCCGGAGCGCAGGACAACGACGAGGCCGAGGTCTCCGACGACGCCGGCGAGCTGGGCTTCTTCAGCCCGCACAGCTGGCAGCCGCTGTCCCTGGGCGTCGGCGGCGCGCTGGCCTTCCTGGGCGTGGTCTTCGGCTGGTGGCTGCTGTACTTCTCGGCCCCGGTCATCCTGATCGGCCTGTTCGGCTGGGTCTTCGAGTACTACCGCGGCGAGAACCGCACGCAGTAACGGCGGCTCCCGTGCACCGGGCGGGCCCGGACACCTCTCCAGGTGTCCGGGCCCGCCCGTTTGCAGTCCTCCAGCGCGCCGCGGCCGGGGGATTTTCCTACTTTGGGGTCATGAGCCACAGACCACGACACCGGACGGCGCTCGGCTGCGCCATCCTGCTGGCGCCCCTGGCGGCAGGCGCCACCGCCTGCGGCGGTTCGTCGTCGGACCCGCTCTCGGCCGCGCCGTACGACGCCGCCGGGCAGATCTCGGCCAACGCTCCCGGAGACGGCCACAAGGCGGACCCGGACAAGCCGCTGGAGGTCTCCACCACCAGTGACGAGGCCCGGATCACGGACGTGACCGCCACCGACGCCTCCGGCCGCTACATCAGGGGCGAACTGGCGGCCGACGGCAGGCAGTGGCGCACCACCGTCCCGCTGGCCGCCGGCACCCGCTACACCGTGCGGGTGAGCACCGAGGACGAGGACGGCGCGCCGGGCCGCAAGGTCCTCCAGATCGACACCAAGGACACCGGCGACCGGGTGAACGTCAAGCTCGGGCCCGAGAACGGCACGTACGGGGTCGGCCAGCCCGTCACCGCGGCGCTCAGCAAGCCCGTCAAGGACCCCAAGGCCAGAGCGATCGTGGAAGGCGCCCTCAAGGTCCGCTCCACCCCGCGGGTGGAGGGCTCCTGGCACTGGGTCGACAGCAAGACGCTGCACTTCCGCCCGCGCGAGTACTGGCCCACGCACGCCGACATCGAGGTACGCAGCAACCTGGAGGGCCTGAAGATCACCGGCGGGCTGTACGGGGGCGCCGCCAAGCCGGTGAAGCTGCGCACGGGGGACCGGGTGGAGGCCGTCACGGACGCCGCGGCGCACACCATGACGGTCACCCGCAACGGCGAGGAGATCAATACGATCCCCGTCACCACCGGCAAGCCCGGCTACTCCACCCGCAACGGCACCAAGGTCGTCCTCGGCAAGGAGGGCTTCGTCCGGATGCGGGGGGAGAGCATCGGCATCCCGTCGGGCAGCTCGGACTCCTACGACCTGCCGGTCTACTGGGCCACCCGGGTGACCTGGAGCGGCGAGTACGTGCACGCGGCGCCCTGGTCCGTGGGGTCGCAGGGCGCCGACAACGTCAGCCACGGCTGCACCGGCATGTCCACCGGCAACGCCAAGTGGTTCTTCGACACCGTGCGGGTCGGCGACCTCGTCAAGGTCGTCAACAGCGGCGGCGAGACCATGACGCCCTTCGACAACGGCTTCGGCGACTGGAACATGCCGTGGAAGCAGTGGCGCGAGGGCAGCGCGCTGGACAAGAACAAGCCCAGCACCACAGGCGAGCAGGATCAGCGGCCGGGACCCGAGAATGCCGCCCGGCTGCGCCCGCAGGTCTGAAGGCCCCTCAGAAGAGCCCTCAGGAGGCCGCTCATGCCTCCGTGAGCAGCCTGCGGCGCAGCAGCCCGGCCAGGGCGTCCGTGAACTCCACAGGGTCCACAGGATGCGTCACAGCGGCGTCCGCGCGGCTCCACGTCGCCAGCCAGGCGTCCTGCGGGCGGCCGATGAGCAGCAGCACCGGCGGGCAGCGGAAGATCTCGTCCTTGATCTGCCGGCAGACGCCCATACCGCCCGCGGGCGCCGTCTCGCCGTCCAGGACGCACGCGTCGATGCCGCCCTGCTCCAGGGCCGCCAGGACGGCGGGCAGGGTCGCGCACTCCACGATCTCCACCGGCGGCACGTCGGCGGCGGGCCGCCGGCCCGTCGCGAGCCGTACCTGTTCGCGGGTGTCGGCGTTGTCGCTGTAGACCAGCACCGTGGCAGTCGCCTGCATCGTTCCTCCACGCTTCTCGGCGGTACGGCTTCGGGCGGGGCTTCACCCGGACGCCGCCGGGAAGTGCCTCCAGCGCGGATGCTACTGCTCGTACGGCGGCACGCAGGAGGGTTCGGCACGATCCAAGATCTGACCGACGGCCCGTCAGGACTGGTCGGAGCGGGGGCGCGGGGCCGTACGGCGGGCCCCGGGTCCTCCCTTCGGGCGACTGCCGGTGTGGGCCGTACGAGCAGGGCATACGCCCTTGACACACCGAACGGCACCCCCCGGAGTGAGGGCGGGATAAGCGACCGACATAATGTCGGTCGTGGCGACAGCAACGACAGTAGAAACCGGGCACGCGCACCCGTCGGTCAATCGGCCGAACCTCACCAGCGTCGGAACCATCATCTGGCTGAGTTCCGAGCTGATGTTCTTCGCGGCCCTCTTCGCGATGTACTTCACCCTTCGATCGGTGACCGGGACCGAGTATTGGAAGGAATCCGCCGATGCGCTGAATCTTCCGTTCTCCGCGACGAACACCACGATCCTGGTGCTCAGCTCCCTGACCTGCCAGCTCGGCGTGTTCGCGGCCGAGCGCGGCGATGTCAAGAAGCTCCGGACCTGGTTCGTGGTCACCTTCATCATGGGTGCGATCTTCATCGGCGGTCAGGTCTTCGAGTACACCGATCTGGTCAAGGAAGAGGGCCTCTCGCTCTCGTCCGGCCCGTACGGCTCGGTGTTCTACCTGACCACCGGCTTCCACGGACTGCACGTGACAGGCGGCCTGATCGCCTTCCTGCTGGTCCTGGGCAGGACGTACGCGGCCAAGAGGTTCACCCACGAACAGGCCACCGCGGCCATCGTCGTGTCCTACTACTGGCACTTCGTCGATGTCGTCTGGATCGGCCTCTTCGCCACGATCTACCTGATCCGCTGACCGGTCACGCACCGGAACCGCGCATCAGACAGACATAGCCAAAGCATCGACGCAGAAGATCCTGACACCGGGGTAATCCGTGAAAAAGCTCTCCGCACGACGGCGCCATCCGCTGGCGGCGCTCGTCGTCCTACTCTTCGCGCTGGCGGTCACTGGGGGGCTGTACGCCGCGTTCGCGCCTGCGGACAAGGCTCAGGCCGATGACACCGCCCAGTCTCTTGCCATCAAGGAGGGCAAGAAGCTCTTCGCCGTCGGCTGCGCCAGCTGCCACGGCACCGGCGGTCAGGGCACCTCCGACGGCCCGAGCCTGGTCGGCGTGGGCGCCGCCGCCGTCGACTTCCAGGTCGGTACCGGCCGGATGCCGGCGCAGCAGCCCGGCGCCCAGGTGCCGCGGAAGAAGAATATCTACAGCCAGGCCGAGATCGACCAGCTCGCGGCGTACGTCGCGTCGCTGGGTGCCGGTCCCAGCGTGCCGGGCAAGGAGCAGTACAGCAAGGACGGCGCGGACATCGCCAAGGGCGGTGAGCTGTTCCGTACGAACTGCGCGCAGTGCCACAACTTCACCGGTAAGGGCGGCGCCCTGACCAACGGCAAGTTCGCACCGACGCTCGAAGGCGTGGACCCGAAGCACATCTACGAGGCCATGGAGACCGGCCCGCAGAACATGCCTTCCTTCGGTGACGGTTCGCTGTCCCCGCAGAACAAGAAGGACATCGTGTCCTACCTCGGCGCCGTCAACAGCGACGACACCCCCAGCCCCGGTGGTCTGGGCCTGGGCGGTCTCGGCCCGGTCAGTGAGGGCCTCTTCGGTTGGATCGCCGGCCTGGGCGCGCTGATCGCGGTCGCCATCTGGGTCGCAGCCCGGACTACGAAGGCCAAGAAGTCATGAGTGAGACTGGACGACACGAAGACGTGCCAGAAAAGAACCTCCCCGGTGAGCGGGACACGGCTCACGGCGGCGCGGTCGAGCCGGCGGACAACCCGTTCGCCGACCCGGGGCTGCCGCCCCACGAGCCCCGCATCCAGGACATCGACGAGCGGGCCGCCAAGCGCTCCGAGCGCGCGGTCGCCTTCCTCTTCACCCTGTCGATGCTCGCGACGGTCGGCTTCATCGCCGCCTACGTGATCTTCCCGGTCGACGAGATCACCTACATCTGGCCGTTCGGCCACGTCAGCGCGCTGAACTTCTGGCTCGGCCTGACGCTCGGTGTGGCGCTCTTCTGCATCGGCGCCGGCGCGGTCCACTGGGCCCGCACGCTGATGTCGGACGAGGAGGTCGCCGACGACCGGCACCCGATCGAGGCGGCCCCCGAGGTCAAGGCCAAGGTCATGGAGGACTTCCGCGCAGGCGCGAAGGAATCCGCGATCGGCCGCCGCAAGCTGGTCCGCAACACCATGTTCGGCGCGCTGGCCCTGGTGCCGCTCTCCGGTGTGGTGCTGCTGCGCGACCTCGGTCCGCTGCCGGAGAAGAAGCTCCGTACGACCGGCTGGAAGAAGGGCATCCGCCTCGTCAACCAGTCGACCAACCTCCCGCTGCGTCCCGAGGACATCGCGGTCGGCTCGCTCACCTTCGCCAAGCCCGAGGGCCTGGAGGAGGACGACCACGAGTTCAACCAGAAGATCGCCAAGGACGCCCTGATGCTCGTGCGGATCCAGCCGCAGAACATCAAGGACAAGCAGGAACTGGACTGGTCGCACGAGGGCATCGTCGCCTACTCGAAGATCTGCACCCACGTGGGCTGCCCGATCAGCCTCTACGAGCAGCAGACGCACCACGTGCTGTGCCCCTGCCACCAGTCGACCTTCGACCTGGCCGACGGCGGCCGGGTCATCTTCGGCCCGGCCGGCCACGCCCTGCCGCAGCTGCACATCACGGTCAAGGACGGCTTCCTCGAAGCCGTCAGCGACTTCGCGGAGCCCGTCGGCCCGAGCTTCTGGGAGCGCGGATGAGTAACGAGACGAGCGCGACCACCACGCGCCGCGGCCAGGCGCCGCGGGGCGAGCGGATCGCCGACTGGGCGGACGGCCGGCTGGGCATCTACAGCCTCGCCAAGGCCAACATGCGCAAGATCTTCCCGGACCACTGGTCCTTCATGCTCGGTGAGATCTGCCTCTACAGCTTCATCATCATCATCCTGACCGGCGTCTACCTGACGCTGTTCTTCCACCCGAGCATGGCCGAGGTGACCTACCACGGCTCGTACGTGCCCATGCACGGGATCCGGATGACGCAGGCGTTCGAGTCGACGCTGGACATCAGCTTCGACGTGCGCGGCGGTCTGCTCATCCGGCAGATCCACCACTGGGCGGCCCTGGTCTTCCTGGGCGCCATGATGGTGCACATGATGCGGGTGTTCTTCACCGGCGCCTTCCGCAAGCCGCGCGAGGTCAACTGGCTGTTCGGCTTCCTGCTGCTGGTGCTCGGCATGTTCACCGGCTTCACCGGCTACTCGCTGCCGGACGACCTGCTCTCCGGCACCGGCGTCCGGTTCATCGAGGGTGTCATCCTGGCGATGCCGCTGGTCGGCTCGTACCTGCAGATGTTCATCTTCGGCGGGGAGTTCCCGGGGCACGACATCATCCCGAGGTTCTTCACGGTGCACGTCCTGCTGCTGCCCGGCATCATGCTGGGTCTGCTGGTGGCGCACCTGATCCTGGTCTTCTACCACAAGCACACGCAGTTCCCGGGTGCCGGCAAGACCAACAAGAACGTCGTCGGCATGCCGCTGCTGCCGGTCTACATGGCCAAGGCCGGAGGCTTCTTCTTCCTGGTCTTCGGCGTGATCTCGGTGATCGCGGCGGTCGCCAGCATCAACCCGGTGTGGGCCATCGGCCCGTACCGGCCCGACCAGGTGTCCACCGGCGCCCAGCCCGACTGGTACATGGGCTTCGCCGAGGGTCTGGTCCGTGTGATGCCCGGCTGGGAGTGGGACATCTGGGGCCACACCATCAACTTCGGTGTGCTGATCCCGATCCTCATCTTCCCGCTGGTGCTGGTGGCGATCGCGGTCTACCCGTTCGTCGAGTCCTGGGTCACCGGCGACAAGCGCGAGCACCACATCCTGGACCGCCCGCGCAACGCTCCGACCCGTACCGGCTTCGGTGTGGCCTGGCTGACCGCCTACCTCATCATGCTGATCGGCGGCGGCAACGACCTGTGGGCCACCCACTTCCACCTGTCGCTGAACTCGCTGACCTGGTTCGTCCGGATCGGCTTCTTCGTCGGCCCGGTGGTGGCCTTCATCGTCACCAAGCGGATCTGCCTGGGCCTCCAGCGCCGCGACCGCGACAAGGTGCTGCACGGACGCGAGTCCGGCATCATCAAGCGGCTGCCGCACGGTGAGTTCATCGAGGTGCACGAGCCGCTCAACCAGGAGCAGCTGCACACCCTCACCCAGCACGAGCAGCCCAAGCCGTTCGAGATCGGCCCGGAGGTCGACGAGAACGGTGTCGAGCGGAAGGTCAAGCGGACGACCAAGCTCCGCGCCAAGCTCTCGAAGGGCTACTACGGCGAGGACAACGTCATCCCGAAGCCGACCCCGGAGGAGTACAAGGAGATCACCAGCGGCCACGGCCACCACTGATCTCCGCCGTGTGACCCACGGCAGCACCCCCGCGTAAGTACGCCACCCAGAGGGCCCCTTCCTGACCATGGACGGGGCCCTCCGGCATGTCCGGGCGCCGGATAGGGTTTCGGCACCAGCAGGACACGAATCCAGGAGTGTGGACCATGAACGTTGCGACCCCGAACGGCGGCGACAGCGTGGCGGTCCGCACCTGGCCGGGCGTCCTGGACGCGCTCCTCCAGGGCCGTGACCTGGGCGCCGACGACACCGCGTGGGCGATGGACCGGATCATGCGCGGCGAGGCCACCGACGCGCAGATCGCGGGCTTCGCGGTGGCACTGCGCGCCAAGGGCGAGACGGTCGCCGAGATCACCGGTCTGGTCCGGGCGATGTACGCGCACGCCAACCTCATCGACGTGCCGGGCCCGAGCGTGGACATCGTCGGCACCGGCGGCGACGGCGCCAAGACCGTCAACATCTCCACGATGTCCTCGATCGTGGTGGCCGGCACCGGCGCGAAGGTCGTCAAGCACGGCAACCGCGCCGCCTCGTCGGCCAGCGGCGCCTCCGACGTGCTGGAGAAGCTGGGCGTCAACCTGGACCTGACCCCGCGCCGGGTCGTCGAGGTCGCCGAGGAGGCCGGGATCACCTTCTGCTTCGCGGTCAAGTTCCACCCGTCGCTGCGGCACGTGGCGCCCGCCCGGCGCGAGCTGGGCATCCGTACGACGTTCAACGTGCTGGGCCCGCTGACCAACCCGGCGAAGGTACGGGCGCAGGCCACCGGCGTCGCCGACGCGCGGATGGCGCCGATCCTGGCCGGTGTACTGGCCGAACGCGGCTCCAGCGCGCTGGTCTTCCGGGGCGACGACGGACTGGACGAGCTGACGACCACGGCCACGTCGAAGGTCTGGGTCGTCCGGGACGGCGGCGTACGCGAGGAGACCTTCGACCCGCGGGACGTGGGTATCGGCCTGGTGCCCGTGGAGGCGCTGCGCGGCGCCGACGCCTCGTACAACGCGGACGTGGCGCGCCGCCTGCTGGGCGGTGAGACCGGCCCGGTACGGGACGCGGTGCTGCTCAACTCGGCGGCGGCGCTGGTGGCCCTGGAGCCGACCGCGGCGCCGCTGGACGAGCAGATCGCGGCGGGCATCGAGCGGGCCGCCGAAGCCGTCGACTCGGGGGCGGCCCGCCGGGCGCTGGAGCGGTGGGTGGCGGCCAGCAACGCCTGAGGCGGCTGTGGTGTGACGCGGGGCCCGGTCCGGGATACGGACCGGGCCTTGCGCGTTCCCGATCGTGTGGCATGATTCTGCCCAGGTCACGAGTGACAGCGACTACGGCCCCGGCCCGCTGTCCGGCAACCCTCCGTCCGTGGCGGGGTGCCCCGGGTGATGACCAGGTCGCAGGCAGCGAGGTCTGCGGCAAGCGCGGATCCCTCGTGCCAGGGATCCTGGTCCTTGAGGGAGATCTCCCGTGTCGCAGCGAATGCGTTAGGGCCGTTCGGCCCCGTTTTCCGTTTTTGCTCACCCCTTCTTCTTTCACCGCTGCCGGTCCGGCCCCGCTTCGGCGTGTGGGCCCCGCAGCGAAGTCGCCCTGTCTGCACGGGAGTTCACCATGCCTGTTTCCGCCGCTGCCACCTCTGCCACCACCGATTCCGCCGCCGACGCCGCCGTCTGTGCCCCGCTGCCCGTGCTGGGCCGTGACGTGCTGGTCCCGCTCGTCACCGGCGGCGAGGTCGAGTACGCGGCGCTGGACATCGCCGCCAGCGCCCCGGCGCTCCAGCGCGTCTGGGACGACGTGGCCGCGTACGCCCCGTACTACGGCAGCGTGCACCGTGGCGCGGGTTACCTCTCGCAGCTCTCCACCGATCTGTTCGAGAGCAGCCGGGCGGAGGTTGCCCGGTTCCTGGGGTGCGGGGAGGGGGACCAGGTGGTCTTCACCCGCTCCACCACCGACTCGCTGAACCTGCTGGCCGCCGCGCTGCCGGCCGACACCCGGGTGTTCGTCTTCGAGACCGAGCACCACGCCTCGCTGCTGCCCTGGGAGCAGCGTGCGGACGTCGAGGTGACGTACCTGGACGCGCCGCGTACGCCGGGGCAGGCGGTGGAGACGCTGGAGCGGGCGCTGGCGGAGCGGGAGCCGTACGCGAACGCGCTGGTCTGCGTGACGGGTGCTTCCAATGTGACCGGTGAGCTGTGGCCCGTACGGGAGCTGGCCGCCGCGGCGCACGCGCACGGCGCGCGCATCGTGCTCGACGCCGCCCAGCTCGCCCCGCACCACCCGGTCGACATCGCGGAGCTGGACGTGGACTGGGTCGCCTTCTCCGGCCACAAGCTGTACGCGCCCTTCGGGGCCGGCGTGCTGGCCGGGCGCGCGGACTGGCTCCAGGCGGCCGAGCCGTACCTCGCGGGCGGCGGCGCCAGCCGCACGGTCGCGCGCCGCGCCGACGGCGGGGTGGACGTCGACTGGCACACCACCGCCGCCCGCCACGAGGCCGGATCGCCCAACGTCATCGGCGTCTACGCCATCGCCGCCGCCTGCAAGGCGCTCACCGAGGCAGGCTTCGAGGGCCTGGTCGCCCGGGAGCAGCAGCTGGTCGAGCGGGTACGGGCGGGTCTCGCCGAGGTGCCCGAGGTCACGGTGCTCTCGCTGTTCGGGGACGACGCCCCGCGGGTGGGCGTGCTGTCCTTCGTCGTCGAGGGCTGGAACAGCTCGCACTTCGCGGCGGCGCTCTCCGCGGAGTACGGCATCGGCGTGCGCGACGGGCTGTTCTGCGCGCACCCCCTCGTACGGACCCTGCTGGGTGCCGAGTCCCAGGCCCCGGGCGAATGCGGCGCGCCCGAAGGGGCACCGGGGGAGCAGAGCCTGAACGCCATCCGGGTGAGCTTCGGGGCCGGTACGCCCGACGAGCACGTGGAGCGTTTCGTGGCGGCCGTCAAGGAACTGGTGACGCAGGGCGCGCGGTGGAGCTACCGCACCGAGGACGGGCGCTGCGTGCCGGACACCGCGGCGGCCGCGTAACCAGAAGACCGCCCCGCCGCGGCGCTCCGCTGTCCGGGCGCCGCGGCGTGGGTGCGGTGTGCGGAGCGGGCGCCGTACGCGGCGCGGGCTCCGCTCAGGCGTCCAGGCCGATGGCGAAGGCCGCTTCCAGGTCGTGCTGGGAGTACGTACGGAACGCGATGTGCGTCTCGGTGGAGGCGACGCCCGGCACCTTGCTGATCCGGCCCGGGATGACGTCCGCCAGGTCGTCGTGCCGGGCCACCCGCACCAGCGCGATCAGGTCGTGCGCACCGGTGACCGAGTAGACCTCGCTGACGCCCTCCAGTGCGGCGATCTTCTCCGCGATCTCCGGGATCTGGTCCACGCTGGTCTTGATGAGCACGATCGAAGTGATCACGGTTGGCTCTCTCCCTCGGCCGCCTGCTGCTTCGCCGTTCCGGCGGAGTCCACCCTACCGGTGGCCGCGGCCGTTTCCCCGGGCGGAGCGGGGCTCGGCCGGTAGCGCACCCAGGCGTACAGGAAGCCCACCGCGAAGCCCACGACGTGGGCCAGGTAGGCCACGCCCGGGGTGCTGGGGTCGCGCTGCGCGGCGATCCACTGGAGGACGAACCAGAACAGCAGCACGATCCACGCCGGGAACCGCAGCGGCAGGAAGAAGAGGAACGGGTAGATGCTGGTGACCCGGGCCTTGGGGAAGAGGTAGAGGAACGCGCCCAGCACCCCGGAGATCGCCCCGGAGGCGCCGACCAGGGTCTGTCCCGAGGAGGCGTGCGCGGCCGCGTAGCCCATCAGGGCCAGGTAGCCGGTCACGAGGTAGAAGAGGGTGAACGGCAGCCGGCCCATGCGGTCCTCGGCCATGCCGCCGAAGACGTACAGGAAGAGGACGTTGCCCAGCAGGTGCAGCCAGCTGCCGTGCACGAACAGGGCGGTCAGCGGGGTGAGCAGCGGTCCGGGCGAGCCGCTCCACAGTTCACGGGGGATGACGCCCCAGCGTTCGAAGTACGCGGTCTGCGCCTGGACGACGGCGTCACCGGTGCCGTATATGCCGTTGAGGCCGGAGGCGGGCCCGACGACGAAGACCACACAGCACAGGGCGATCAGCACGTTCGTCATGCGGGAGAACACGGTCAGCACCGAGCGGGCGCGGGGCGTCCGGGGGGACAGGAACGGGGCCGTCATGAAGTGATCATGGCGTAATACGGGCAATCGGGACAGAGTGCCTCGCCGCGTCCCGCCTCCCGGGCGGGGCCGCGCCGTAAGGGCATCAGGCCGTAGGGTAAGAGCCTGTGCCATCACCCCGGCCGGGCGCCCGTCGCCTGGCACGCACGCTCGCGGCGTTGCCGAAGCGCCCTAGTAGCTCCGCTACGAGGGCACTCCGGCGCCTTGCGATCGCACGCACCAGACGCCGTGCGCTGTTCCGGCCGGGGTGATGGCACAGGCTCTGACGGTCAGTACCCCGCGTACTTCCGCAGTCCGACGGCGCACCGCGGGAAGCCCCCGAACGACAGCACGAGCCCCGCTCGCCCGAGCGCGACGAAAGAGGACGACACCATGGCTGTTCCCCTGCCGACGGACGGGACCCGGTGGCGCTGCACCCTGTGCGGCAACCTGACGCGCTTCGACGTGACCCGCCGCTCCGAGGTCGTGGAGTACCTCCACCTCGACCTCGCCGGGGAGCCGAAGGTGGAGGAACGCGAGGTGCTCAGTGAGAGCATCGAGTCCGTGCGCTGCCGCTGGTGCAACGCGGTCGACCAGATCGAGCTGGTCGACCGGCCGGGCGCCGGCGCCTGAGTCGAGCGCCTGAGATCGGAGCGATGCAGCAGTGGTGGAGCGTCCAGAAGGGCCTGCGGGGGCGGAGCACGGAGCCGAGGCCGGTGCGGCCGAGGCGGACGAGGTGCTCGACCGTCCCCTGCCCGAGGGCGTGCGGCGCCGGGTCGTGGCGCTCACCGCGGAGTCCTTCGGCGGCCTGACGGTCGCCGAACTACCGCCGCCGCTGCGCCAGTACGCCCGGTTCACCCCCAGCCGCCGGGCCAAATTCGCGGGCAACGCGATGGCGGCCGCGCTGGAGAACGACGCGGTCTTCCGGCAACGGATCGCGGGCCGGCTGCGCGAGGCCCAGCCGGAACTGGCCGAAGCGCTGGACAACGGCACCCCGCCCGCCGCCGCCGACCCGCTCGATGTCGCGGCGGCGGCCTATGTGCTGCGCCCCGAGGGCTGGGTCAAGCTGGTCGCGGCGGCCGGCGAGGAGGCGCAGCGCGCCCGCGCGGAACAGGCCGGCGAGGAGGCCGAACGCGAGCTGGCCGCGCTGCGCGAGGAGCTGGCGCAGGTCCGCGCGCAGGCCCGCGCCGACGCCGAGCGCACCCGGGGCGACCTGGACGCGCTGCGCAAGGAGAACGAGTCGTTGCAGCGCAAGCTGCGCAGCGCGCTCAGCGACGTCAAGCGGGGCGAGGCGGCGGCACGCAAGGCCGCTGCGGAGGTGGAGTCCGTACGGGCCGCCGCCGCGCAGGAGAAGACCGTGGCCGACAGCGAGGCACGCCGCCTGAAGGCCCGTGTCACGGAGGTCGAGGCGTCGCTGGAGGCCAGTCGTCGTGCCACGCGTGAGGGGCGCAGTGTCGAGGACATGCGGCTGCGGCTGCTGCTGGACACCGTCCTGGACGCGGCCCAGGGGCTGCGCCGGGAGCTGGCGCTGCCGCCTGCCGACACCCACCCGGCGGACACCGTCGACGCGGTGGCCCCGGGCAAGATGACGCCCAAGGACATCGCCACGCGCGCGCTGTCGGAGACCGACCCCGCCCTGCTGGACCAACTGCTGGCGCTGCCACAGGCCCATCTGGTGGTGGACGGTTACAACGTCACCAAGACCGGTTATCCCACGATGCCGTTGGACAAGCAGCGGCTGCGGCTGCTGGGCGGCCTCGCGGTGCTGGCCGCCCAGACCGGCGCGGAGATGACGTGTGTCTTCGACGGTGCCGAGCTGGCCGCGCCGGTGCTGCTCGCGCCGCCGCGCGGGGTAAGGGTCCTGTTCAGCAAGCCGGGTGTGACGGCGGACGAGCTGATCCGCCAGCTCGTACGGGCCGAGCCGCCCGGCCGTCCGGTGGTGGTGGTCTCCACGGACCGCGAGGTGGCCGACGGGGTGGCCAAGGCGGGGGCGCGGCCGGTCGCATCGGCCTTGCTGCTGAAGCGACTTGCCCGTACTTGAGTCGTACGTTCCGTCCGTACGACTTGTCCGGAACGCGCT
Source organism: Streptomyces paromomycinus (assembly GCF_003865155.1). NCBI lineage: Bacteria > Bacillati > Actinomycetota > Actinomycetes > Kitasatosporales > Streptomycetaceae > Streptomyces > Streptomyces paromomycinus. The sequence continues at coordinate 7,156,115 of NZ_BHZD01000001.1, forward strand.
TCGCGAAGGGCGGCGTGGGGCAGTCTGGCCGGGGTGCCCGAGGGGGTGCCGGTGGTCGCCGTGGCGCCCGGGGCGGAGGGAAAGGTGTACCCATCAACGAGGCGTTTCATGCCTGACGTTCGTCTCTGAGGGTCAAGTGACCGTTACTGCCTGTGTGATGTTGGTAAAGGATGAGGAGCATCCAGCAGTTTTTTCCGGTGAGGATTTGAAGCGATCACAACTCGGTTACTAAGGTCAGGCCTCAACCCTTCATGCAGTTGATCATCCACCCGGGATGAACAGTGAAGGAACCGCCGAGTCCGCGGTGTTCACGCGCGGAGCCGGGGTCCCGTACCCCCCACGCCCGGTAGGCGGCTGAAGGAAGAAGGAGCTCGCCTCCGTGGCGTCCCACCGTCGACCCAAGCAGCCGAGCCGCACGCGCGTGACCGTCCTCACCGCGACCGCAGCGGCGGCCGTCGCCCTCTCGTCCCAGGCCGCCCACGCCGACCCGAAGCCGAAGAAGGAAGACGTCAAGTCCGAGGTCGACAAGCTCTACGAGCAGGCGGAGCAGGCCACCGAGAAGTACAACGGGGCCAAGGAGGACCAGGAGAAGCTCCAGAAGGAGGTCGACGCCCTCCAGGACAAGGTCGCCCGCGGCCAGGGCGAGCTGAACGAGCTCCGCAAGGGCCTCGGCGCCGTCGCCTCCGGCCAGTACCGCAGCGGCAGCATCGACCCCTCCGTGCAGCTGTTCCTCTCCGGCGACCCGGACACCTACCTGGACAAGGCCGCCACCCTCGACCAGCTGAGCGGCAAGCAGGCCGAGCAGCTGAAGACCATCGCGGACAAGCAGCGCCAGCTCGCGCAGGAGCGCGCGGAGGCCGCCGGCAAGATCAAGGACCTCTCGGACACCCGCAAGGCGCTGGGTGACAAGAAGGACGAGATCAAGGGCAAGCTCGCCAAGGCGCAGGAGCTCCTCAACACGCTGACCGCCAAGGAGAAGGAAGAGCTGCGGAAGGAGGAGGAGAAGAAGCAGGGCCAGAGCCAGGGCCGTTCGAGCCGTGGCAACGAGCGTCCCGACCTGGGCAACGACGTGCCGGCCTCGCAGCGCGGCGCCGCCGCCCTGGCCGCCGCCGCCTCCAAGATCGGCTCGCCCTACGTGTGGGGCGCCACCGGCCCCTCCTCCTTCGACTGCTCGGGTCTGACCTCCTGGGCGTACGCGCAGGCCGACCAGTCGCTGCCGCGCACTTCGCAGGCGCAGGCCAACGCCGGTACCCGGATCGGCTCGCAGAGCGCGCTCAAGCCGGGCGACCTGGTGCTCTTCTACGGCGACCTGCACCACATCGGCCTGTACGCGGGCAACGGCCAGGTGCTGCACGCGCCGAAGCCGGGCGCGTCCGTGCGCTACGAGTCGATCAACAACATGCCCTTCCAGTTCGGCGTCCGCGTCTGACGTCCCCTCGGCCGCGTCCCGCGCTCGCGGGACACTGCCGGACATGCCGCCCGATCGGGCGAATTGCGGTGTACGCCGCTGACTTCCCGCCCCGCCGGTGACCTGCGCAGTCACCGGCGGGGCGGCTTTTTCCCTACCGGTGGGGGGTGTTGCGGGTCTTTGGCCGCGGGCCACCGGCGCCGTTACTGTCTGCCCTCGCAGCCGCCGGTCCGCGTCCGCCCGTCCAGGGCGGCAGGGGCTGCACGGAAGGGAGTGCGGCCTCACGTGGCGTCCCACCGCCGTGTCTCACAGTCCGGCCTGGCCGGTGCGACCAGGGCCACCGTCCTGTCCGCCGCCGCGGTCACCGCCGCCGCCGCGCTGTCCGCGGGAGCGGCGAGCGCCGTCCCGGCCCCGGCGCCCGCCGAGGTCACCTCGCGCGTCGACGCCCTCTACGAGCAGGCCGAGAAGGCCACCGAGCAGTTCAACGGGGCCAACGAGCGGGCCCGCAGGCTGCGGGCCGACGTGGCGGCCCTCCAGGACCGGGTGGCCCGCGGCCAGGAACACGTCAACCGGCTGCGCGGCCGGCTCGGCGCCGTCGCCTCCGCCCAGTACCGCTCCGGCGGCCTGGACCCGTCCCTGAAGCTGCTGCTGTCCGAGGACCCGGCGCACTATCTCGACAAGGCCGCCGCCCTGGACCGCATCCACGGCAGGCAGGCCGGCGAACTGCGCGAACTCCAGGGTGCCCAGCGCGGCCTGGAGCAGGAGCGCCGGGAGGCGACCGGGAAGCTGGCCGCCCTGGAGGCGAGCCGGCAGGACGTGGTGCGCCACAAGAAGGACGTCGAGGGCAAACTGGCCTCGGCGCGGCGCCTGCTGAACTCCCTGACCGGCGCGGACCGGGCCGCCTACGACCGGGCCAACCGCGGAGTCGGACGGTCGCTGCCCGACCTGTCCGGGCCGTCCCCCGCCTCCGGCCGGGCCGGAGCCGCCGTCCAGGCGGTGCGCGGGGCGATCGGCGCGCCGTACGCCTGGGGGAGGTCCGGCCCGTCCGCCTTCGACTGCTCCGGACTGATGCAGTGGGCCTACGCGCGGGCCGGAGTCTCCATCCCCCGCACCTCGCAAGCCCAGCGCGGCGCGGGGCGGCAGGTTCAGGTCAGTCAGGCCAGACCCGGGGACCTGGTCATCTACCGGGACGACGCCAGTCATGTCGGTATGTATGTGGGCAACGGGCAGGTGGTGCACGCGCCGTATCCGGGGGCCCGGGTGCGCTCGGACCCCGTCGGCATGATGCCCATCTCGTCCGTAACCCGACCCTGACCGCTGTCCGTACCCGCGGGCGGTGCTTACGATCAACCGCGTGGCAGGGCGACGGACAACGCGGCGGACGGCCCGGCGGATCAGGACGGCGCTCTGCGCGGCCCTGCCGCTGGCGCTGCTGCCGCTGTTCGCGGGCTGCCGGGACCCGGCGGGCGCACAGGACGCCCCGCCCGGCATCCAGCGGATGCTGGACCGGCGCGCGGCGGCCGTACGCGACCGGGACGCCGGGGCCTTCCTCGCCTCGGTCGACCCGCACGCGGCCGCGTACCGTGACCGGCAGCGGGCGGTGTTCGCCAACCTCGCGCAGGTGCCGCTGGGCGCCTGGTCGTACGAGCTGGTGAAGACCGACGCGTTCGGCCTGCCGGCGGTGGTCGGGGCGGAGGGCCGCCGGGTGGCCGCCGAGGTACGGCTGCGCTACCGGCTGGCCGGGTACGACGACGCGCCGGTCACCTCCGTGCAGTACCTGACGCTCACCGACCGCGGCGGCCGGTGGCTGATCAGCTCCGACTCGGACGGCGCCGGGAGCGGGCGGCGCGGCGCGCGCCAACTGTGGGACCAGGGGCCGGTCCAGGTCGTCAAGGGGCGGCACAGCCTGGTCCTCGGTGTCCGCCGCGGCACAGCGGCCCTGCGCGAACTGGCGGACCGTACGGACGACGCGGTGCCCGCCGTCGGCGCGGCGTGGACCGGGAAGTGGGCCGGGCGGGTGGTCGTCGAGGCGCCGCAGTCGCTGGACGGGATGGCGGAGCTGCTGAACGCCGACGACCCCTCCGGCTACCGGGGCATAGCGGCGGTCACGACCGGCGAGTCGGGCGCGGCCCCGGCGGCGCCGGCCGACCGGGTCGTCGTCAACCCGGAGGCGTACGAAGAACTGTCCGCCGCCGGGCGCCAGACCGTACTGACCCACGAGGCCACCCACGTCGCGACGCGCACGGCCACCACCTCCGCCACCCCGCTCTGGCTCTCCGAGGGCTTCGCCGACTGGGCCGCCTACCGGGGCGGCAGCCACCCGGCCGCCACCGTCGCCCCCGAACTCGCGCACGCCGTGGCCAAGAGCTCCCCGCCGTCCCGGCTCCCGGCCGACGGTGACTTCCGCTTCAGCCGCGGCGCGCGCGAGCTGGCCCGCGCGTACGAGGGCGGCTGGCTGGCCTGCCGCATGATCGCCGACGACTGGGGCGACCGGCGGCTCGGCGCGTTCTACCGGGCGGCGGGCCGGGGCGGCACGGAGAGCGCCGGACGGGCGATGCGCGACGAACTGGGCCTGAGTCCGGCGGAGTTCACCCGGCGGTGGCAGGCGTACGTGGTGCGGCAGCTGCGGTGACGTGCCCCGGCCCGGTGACCGTCGAGCGCCACAGCCGGCGGCAGGCGGACAGTGAAGCGGCCACGAGCAGGACGTTGCGCACGGCCAGCAGGACGACGCCGCTCCCCTCACTGGCCACGACGTCCACGAACCGGACGGGGAACTCCCACAGCGTCGCGCCGGTCGCGAGCAGGATCAGGGCGGCGGGCAGCCCCATCCGGCTCGCCCGCAGCGTCAGGCACACGGCCGCCGCGCCGACCAGCCAGATCATGTACTGCGGGCTGATCACCCGGCTGGTGGTGACGAAGAGCAGGACGGCGGTGAAGGCGGCGTCGGCGAGGGTGGTGGACGTGAACCGCCGCGCGCGCAGCCGCCACAGCAGCAGCCAGCCGAAGGCCGCCACGGTCAGGAGCAGCGCCAGGGAACTGACCAGCGGCACGTACGGGCCGACGAACTCCACCGAGCCGTAGTGCAGCAGCACCTCGCCGTCCCAGCCGAACTGCCGGGCGAGATGGAAGACGAGCGCGCCGAGCGACTCCACCTCCGTACCCCGGTCGCGCTGGAAGGTGAGGAAAGCCAGTCCGCCAGGAGCCCAGGCGGCGCAGAGCGCGATGACCGCCAGCGCGCCGACGGCCGCCGCGCCCCACAACTGCCGCGCGCGGCGGCCTCGCAGGGGAGCACCGGTCAGCAGCAGCACCGGCCAGACCTTCAGCAGCGTGCCGAAGGCGATCAGGGCGCCGGAGACACGCGGGCGCCGGGCGGCGGCGAAGAGCGCGGCGACGGCCACGGCGGTGACCATCAGGTCGTACCGGGCGTACGCGGTCGGGCCGAGCAGGGCGACCCCCGCGGCCCAGACCCAGGCACCGGTGAGACGTTTGCCCGGCCGCCGGCCGGCGTACAGGAGCAGCGCGAAGGTGACCGCGTCGGCGGCACACGCCAGGAGGAAGAACGCCGAGGCGTAGTCCAGGAAGGGCAGCAGTCCGGGGGAGAGGACGGCGAGCGCGGCGGCCGGCGGGTACTGCCAGGCCACGTCGTCCTGCGGGAACGCGCCGGACTTCAGGACCTCGGACCAGCCGGCGTAGATCCCCGAGATGTCGCTGGTGACGTCCGGGCCGGGCAGCACCAGCACCTTGAACACACACAGCAGCAGGACCGCCCGGGTCGCGGCCCAGACCGCCACCGGCGGGCCCAGCGCGCGCACCGGGTCCTTCGGCTGCCGGCTGCCGGCCTCGCCCATCGCCACCTCGTCCCGTCGTCCGCCGCCGTCCGCACCCGACTGCGTCTGCCTGCGTCTGCCTGCGTCTGCCTGCGTCTGTCCTACTCTGTCCCGTTGGGCGGGGCCGTGTCACGACCGTGGACGAGCCACGCGCGTGCCGGGGCGGCCCCGCCGGTCGTGTCCGGCGACCCGGTACTGTGCCAGGGCAATGGACAAGACGCTGATCGTCACGAACGACTTCCCGCCCCGCCCCGGCGGCATCCAGGCCTTCCTGCACAGCATGGCGCTGCGCCTGGACCCGGACCGGGTCGTGGTCTATGCCTCCACCTGGAAGCGGAGCAAGGAGGGCATCGAGGCCACCGCCCGCTTCGACGCCGAGCAGCCCTTCCCGGTCGTACGTGACCGGACGACCATGCTGCTGCCGACGCCCCGGGTGACCCGGACGGCCGCCGCGCTGCTGCGCCGGCACGGCTGCTCCTCGGTGTGGTTCGGCGCCGCGGCGCCGCTCGGCCTGATGGCGCCCGCGCTGCGCCGGGCGGGAGCGCGCCGGATCGTGGCCACCACGCACGGGCACGAGGCGGGCTGGGCGCAGCTGCCCGCCTCCCGTCAACTGCTGCGGCGGATCGGCGAGGGCACCGACACGATCACCTATCTCGGTGAGTACACCCGCTCGCGCATCGCCGCCGCGCTGACGCCGGCCGCCGCCGGGCGGATGACCCAACTGCCGCCGGGCGTGGACGAGAAGACCTTTCACCCCGGTTCGGGCGGTGACGAGGTACGGGCCCGCCTCGGGCTCGCCGAGCGGCCGGTCGTCGTCTGCGTGTCCCGGCTGGTGCCGCGCAAGGGCCAGGACACCCTGATCGAGGCGATGCCGCGGATTCTGGCCGACGTGCCGGACGCGGTGCTGCTGATCGTCGGCGGCGGCCCGTACGAGAAGCAGCTGCACGCGCTCGCCCAGGAGAAGGGCGTCGCCGACGCGGTGCGCTTCACCGGTGCCGTGCCGTGGGAGGAACTGCCCGCCCACTACGGCGCGGGCGACGTCTTCGCGATGCCGTGCCGCACCCGGCGCGGCGGGCTGGACGTGGAGGGCCTGGGCATCGTCTACCTGGAGGCGTCCGCCACCGGACTGCCGGTCGTGGCGGGGGACTCCGGCGGCGCGCCGGACGCCGTGCTGGACGGCGAGACCGGGTACGTCGTCCCCGGCGGCTCCCCGACGGTCACCGCCGAACGTGTCGTCGCGCTCCTGAAGGACCCCGCCGCCCGCCGCCGCATGGGCGAGCGCGGCCGGGCCTGGGTGGAGGAGAAGTGGCGCTGGGACCTGCTGGCGGAGCGGCTCAAGGAGCTGCTGTAGCCGGACGCGCGGACGCCGGGCGGGCTGGAGAACCAGCCGCCCGGCGCCCGTGGCTCCGAGGCGCTACGCGCGGTAGATCGCCTCGATCTCCTCGGCGAAGTCCTTCGCCACCACGTTGCGCTTGAGCTTCAGCGACGGCGTCACGTGCCCGGACTCCTCGGTGAACTGCGTCGGCAGGATGCGGAACTTGCGTACCGACTCGGCCTTGGAGACGGCCGCGTTGCCGTCGTCCACCGCCCGCTGCACCGCGGCCAGCAGCTCCGGGTCCTTGCTCAGCTCGGTGACGCTCTGCCCGGCCGGGCGGCCGTGCTCCGCCGCCCAGCGCGGCAGGAACTCCTCGTCGAGGGTGACCAGCGCGCCGACGAAGGGGCGGCCGTCGCCGACGACCATGCACTCGGCGATCAGCGCGTGCGCGCGGATGCGGTCCTCGATGACGGCCGGGGCGACGTTCTTGCCGCCCGCCGTCACCAGGATCTCCTTCTTGCGGCCGGTGATCGCGAGGTAGCCGTCCTCGTCGAGGGTGCCGATGTCGCCGGTGTGGAACCAGCCGTCGGAGAGCGCTTCCTTGGTCGCCGACTCGTTGTTCCAGTACTCGGTGAACAGGTGCTCGCCGTGCAGCAGCACCTCGCCGTCGTCGGCGATGCGCACCACCGAGCCGGGCAGCGGCTGGCCGACCGTACCGATCTTCTGGCGGTCCCACGGGTTGAAGGCGGTGGCCGCGCAGGACTCCGTCAGGCCGTAGCCCTCCAGGGCGGTGAAGCCGATGCCCCGGTAGAAGTGGCCCAGGCGCTCGCCCAGCGGCGCGCCGCCGGAGATGGCGTGGGTGGCCCGGCCGCCGAGCACGGCGCGCAGCTTGCCGAAGACCAGCTTGTCGAAGAGCTTGTGCTTGAGCCGCAGGCCGAAGGCGGGCCCGGCCTGGGTGTCGAGCGCGCGGCTGTAGGCGATGGCCGTCTCGGCGGCCCGGTCGAAGATCTTGCCCTTGCCCTCGGACTGCGCCTTGGCCCGCGCCGAGTTGTAGACCTTCTCGAAGACCCGGGGAACGCCGAGGATCAGCGTCGGGCGGAACGAGGCGAGGTCGTCGGTGAGGTTCTTGATGTCGGGGGCGTGGCCGAGCTTGATGGGGGCCATGACCGAGGCCACCTGCACCAGCCGTCCGAAGACATGGGCCACCGGCAGGAAGAGCAGCACCGAGGAGTGGCCGGTGCGGAAGAGGGGTTTGAGGCGCTCGACGACGTTGCCGCACTCGGCGAAGAAGCTGCGGTGGGTGAGCACACAGCCCTTGGGCCGGCCGGTGGTGCCGGAGGTGTACACGATGGTGGCGGGCGAGTCGGCGTCGGCGAGGGCGCTGCGCTCGTCCACCTCCGCGTCGCTGACGCCGGCGCCGGCCGCGCGCAGCCGGGCGATCGCGTCCCGCTCGATCTGCCAGATGTTCTCCAGCGCGGGCAGCCGGTCCCGTACGGACTCGACGGCGGCCTCCTGCGCCGGGGACTCGACCACGCAGGCCACCGCGCCGGAGTCGCCGAGGATCCACTGCACCTGTTCGGCGGAGCTGGTCTCGTAGACCGGGACGGTGACCGCGCCCGCGCTCCAGATCGCGAAGTCCAGCAGGGTCCACTCGTACCGGGTGCGCGACATCAGGCCGATCCGGTCGCCGGGCCGGATGCCGGCGGCCATCAGGCCCTTGGCAGCGGCCCGTACCTCGGCGAGGAAGACGGCGGCCGTCACGTCCTGCCACCGGCCGTCGACCTTGCGGCCCATGACGGCGACATCGGGGTGCTGCGCGGCATTGCGGCGGATCAGATCCGTCAGGTTGCCGTCCGCGGGGACCTCGTACAGGGCCGGAAGGCTGAACTCGCGCAAGACTGCTGCTCCTCTATGGCGCCGGCGTCACGACGCTGTGTGCTGGCCGGCTGCGGTCCATGATCAGGCAGGGGGGGTGGTGGACTGCCCGGACGTTACCCACCGGTATTGCTTTTGGGATAGGGGGTTACGCCCAGATGTTCGATGCGTCACACGCTGCGTGACACGCGTCCGGACACGCCTTGGGACTGCTTCGCGCAGACTAGACCAGGCTTTCGGTGACCCGGAAGTAACCGCAGGTCGGACCCCTCTCCCGGCGGCGCCTCCAGCCCCCCTCCCGGCCGTCCGCCTTTCGATCTAGGGTGACCGGCATGCGAGTCCATGTGGTCAGCGATGTACACGGCAACGGGCGGGACCTCGCCACGGCGGGCGACGGGGCCGACGCCCTGGTCTGCCTGGGCGACCTGGTGCTCTTCCTCGACTACGCCGACCACTCCCGCGGCATTTTCCCCGACCTCTTCGGCACCGAGAACGCCCACAAGCTGGTCGAGCTGCGCACCGCCCGCCGCTTCGAGGAGGCCCGCGCGCTGGGCCGCCGCCTGTGGGGCGACATCGAGCGCGAGGGCGGCGGCCGGATGGCGGTGATCGAGGAAGCCGTCCGCCGGCAGTACGCCGAACTGTTCGCCGCCTTCCCCGAGCCGACGTACGCCACGTACGGCAACGTCGACCTCCCCCACCTGTGGCCCGAGTACGCCGCACCCGGCACCACCGTCCTGGACGGCGAGCGGGTGGAGATCGGCGGCCGGGTCTTCGGCTTCGTCGGTGGCGGCCTGACGACGCCCATGCGCACCCCGTACGAGATCAGCGACGAGGAGTACGCCGCCAAGGTCGAGGCCGTCGGCGAGGTGGACGTGCTGTGCACGCACATCCCGCCGGACGTGCCGGAGCTCTGCTACGACGTCGTCGCCCGCCGCTTCGAACGCGGCAGTGCCGCCCTCCTGGACGCGATCCGCCGGACCCGGCCCCGCTACGCGCTCTTCGGCCATGTGCATCAGCCGCTGGTCCGGCGGGTACGCGTCGGCGCCACCGAGTGCGTCAACGTGGGGCACTTCAACGCGACGGGAGCGCCGTACGTCCTGGAGTGGTGACGGCCTTCCGGGGTCTGCCCGGGGACTTTCACCGGGCCTTGCGGGACCTCTCCGGAAGGCCCGACCGGGGGCCTCCTCCGGGGCCGACCGGATCGGCCGGGACGCCGGTCCGGCGCGCTTTCGCCGCGCGGTAGCCTTCAGCAGCAGGGATACGCGTCTGGCGGACCGGCACGAATCGGCATGGAGGAGTCACGGCGATGGCCGAACACACCAGCTCTAGCATCACGATCGAGGCGGCACCCGCCGAGGTGATGGGAGTGATCGCCGACTTCGACCGCTATCCGGACTGGACCGGCGAGGTCAAGGAAGCCGAGATCCTCAGCAAGGACGACCAGGGCCGTGCCGAGCAGGTCCGCCTGCTGTTGGACGCCGGCGCGATCAAGGACGACCACACCCTCGCCTACACCTGGATCAGCGACCACGAGGTCAGCTGGTCGCTGGTGAAGTCCCAGATGCTGCGGACCCTCGACGGCTCCTACCGGCTGGTCCCGCTGGCCGGCGGCGCGCAGACCGAAGTGACGTATCAGCTCACCGTGGACGTCAAGATCCCGATGCTCGGCATGATCAAGCGCAAGGCGGAGAAGGTCATCATCGACCGCGCGCTGGACGGGCTGAAGAAGCGCGTCGAGAGCGGCCCTGCGGCCCCCTCCGGCGAGGCCAAGAGCCTCTGACCATGCGTACCGTCCTCGTCACCGGCCCCGGCGGCGCCGGCCGTACCACCCTCGCCGCCGCCACCGCACTGGCCGGTGCCCGGCGCGGTGAGCGCGTCCTGCTGCTCACCGCCCGCGGCGGCGCGGCGGAACGCGTCCTGGGCACCCGCCTCGGCCGCCCCGGCGACGGCCCGGTGCCCGTCGTCCCCGGCCTGCACGCCCGGTGCGTCGACGCCGGCGACCACTTCCGTCGGGAGGCGCTCGCCTTCCAGGAGCGCGCGGGCGCCGCCCTCGACCTGCTGGGCGCCGCGCCCCTGGACGAGGACGAACTGACCGAACTGCCCGGCGCGGAGGCGTTCGCGCTGCTTCACGAGCTGCGCGCGGCCCACGAAGCGGCCGACGGGCCCGACGGCCCGCAGACGGTCGTCGTCGACATGCCGCCCGCCGCCGACACCGTCGCCCTGCTCGCCCTGCCCGAACAGGCCCGCCGCTACCTCCGCCGCCTGCTGCCGCCCGAACGCCAGGCCGCCCGCGCGCTGCGGCCGGTGCTGGCCCAGCTGGCGGGCGTGCAGATGCCCACCCAGAAGCTGTACGAGGCCGCGGAGCGCTGGGAGCACGAACTCGCCGCCGTACAACGGATCATCGACCATCCGGGCACGACCGTCCGGATCGTCACCGAGGCGGGACCGGCCGCCGTCGCGGACATGCGGGAGGTGCGCTCGGGCCTCGCCCTGTACGGGCACCGCACCGACGCCGTCGTCGCCAACCGGCTGCTGCCCACCGGATCGGCCGACCCGTTCCTGGCCGCGCTCTCCGGACAGCAGCAGAGCGCGCTCAAGGCGCTGCGCGAGGAGTTCCCCGAAGCGCCGGTCGTCGAGGTGCCGCACCTGGGCCGCGACCCCGAGGGCACCGAGGAACTGGACGAGCTGCTCCGCGGCACGGTCGGGGAACCGGCCGCGCCCGGCGGGGCCGACGACACCTGGACCGTGGAGGACCGGCTCGCCACGGACGGCATCCTGGTGTGGCGGGTGCCGCTGCCGGGCGCCGAACGCGACGGACTCGGCCTGCTGCGGCGTGGCGACGAGGTCGTCGTCACCGCCGGCCGCTACCGGCGGATACGCACCCTGCCCTCCGCCCTGCGCCGCTGTTCGGTCTCCGGCGCCGGGCTGCGCGACGGCGCGCTGCACATCCGCTTCACCCCCGACCCCGATCTCTGGCCCCGCGGTCACTGAACGGCACACCGCCGTTCGGGTAACGTCGGGAGAAGCAGCACCGCCGCGCACCCGCCGCCCACGCGGGTCCAGATCCGCCTCGCCGCAGGAGTGAGTCCGCCATGAGCGATGCCACCGAGCGCCCCGCCGACCGCACGGACCGGTTCGACGCCGATGCCTGGGAAACGGCCTGCGCCGAGGACCTGGCGGCCGAGAAGGCCCGCCGCCGCGCGCAGTACGGCCCGCCGCCGGGCAGCGCCGCCGAGGAGCTGCGCCGCCTCGCGGAGGCCGTCACCGACAAGCTCGCCGGCATCCAGCTGCCGGGCGCGCTCGCCGGCATGGCCGCCCAGGGCGCCGTGCAGCAGCTCTTCCGGCAGGCCAAGGCCGTCGTCGAGCCGGTCGTCGAACGCAACCCGGACGTCTTCGACCACCTCGCCGCCGCCGGGTCCGAGCTGCTGGCCGCCTACCGCTCGGCCGTCGAGAGCAGCGAGCGCCGCTGGACCCGCCAGGCCGCCGACGAGGCCGCGCAGGCCGACCCGCGGGAGGCCGCCGGGCCGGGCGCCGGCCGCGACGGTGACGACACCCGTGACGCCCGCGACAAGCGGGACGACCCGGGCGCCCGCCGGGACGACGACGGCCCGGCCGGCACCGAGCGGATCGATCTCGACTGACCCGCCCCTCGCGGCCGTAGGGCACGGGCCCGGCCCCGCACTCCGGTACGGTTGTACGCGGCGGGGTACGACCAAAAACTGAGGGACACATGGGACTCACCATCGGCGTCGACATCGGCGGCACGAAGATCGCGGCCGGCGTGGTCGACGAAGAGGGCACGATCCTCGAAACGTGCAAGGTGCCGACCCCGCAGGCCACCGACGAGCTGACGGAGGCCATCGCCGACGCCGTGCGCACCGTCGGCGCCGACCACCAGGTCGAGGCCGTCGGCATCGGCGCCGCCGGTTACGTGGACGAGAAGCGGGCCACCGTGCTGTTCGCGCCCAACATCGACTGGCGCCACGAGCCGCTGAAGGACAAGGTCGAACAGCGCGTCGGCCTGCCCGTCGTCGTCGAGAACGACGCCAACGCGGCGGCCTGGGGCGAGTACCGCTTCGGCGCCGGCCAGGGCCACAGCGACGTCATCTGCATCACCCTGGGCACCGGCCTGGGCGGCGGCATCATCATCGGCAACAAGCTGCGCCGCGGCCGCTTCGGCGTCGCCGCCGAGTTCGGCCACATCCGCGTCGTACCGGACGGCCTGCTGTGCGGCTGCGGCAGCCAGGGCTGCTGGGAGCAGTACGCCTCCGGGCGTGCCCTGCTGCGCTACGCCCGCCAGCGCGCCTTCGCCACCCCCGAGAACGCCGAGGTGCTGCTCTCCATGGGCGACGGCACCTCCGAGGGCATCGAGGGCCGGCACATCAGCGAGGCCGCCCGCCAGGGCGACCCGGTCGCCGTCGACTCCTTCCGCGAACTGGCCCGCTGGGCCGGCGCGGGCCTGGCCGACCTGGCCTCGCTCTTCGACCCGTCCGCCTTCATCGTCGGCGGCGGCGTCTCGGACGAGGGCGAACTGGTCCTCGACCCGATCCGCAAGTCCTTCCGCCGCTGGCTGGTGGGCAACCAGTGGCGGCCGCACGCCCAGGTGCTCGCCGCCCAGCTCGGCGGCAAGGCCGGACTGGTCGGCGCCGCCGACCTGGCACGCCAGGGCTGACCCGCGGTGCCGGCCGAGCTGCCCGCATCCCGTACCGAGCCGGGCGCCGCTTCCGGGGACTTCGCATCGAGCGGAGGCGGAGCGAGGCGGAGCGGTCCGGCCGTGCTCCGTGTGCTCAGCTACAACGTCCGCTCGCTGCGCGACGACCGTGCGGCGCTGGCCCGGGTGATCCGGGCCTGCGCCCCGGACGTCGTGTTCGTGCAGGAGGCGCCGCGGTTCTTCCGCTGGCGCAAGAGCGTGGCGAAGCTGTGCCGGGCGACGGACCTGGTGTACGTGACGGGCGGTGCCACCGCCGCCGGCCCGATGATCCTGTCCTCGCTGCGCGCCCATGTGGAGCGCACCGAGGACGTCCTGCTGCCCCGCACCCCCGGCCTGCACCAGCGCGGTTTCGCGACCGCGGTGGTACGCATCGGGGGCGCGCGGATCGGCCTGCTGAGCTGTCATCTCAGCCTTCAGGCCGACGAGCGGTACGCCCAGGCGGGCCTGCTGCTGGAGCGGCTGCGCGCGCTGGACACCCCGTACGCCGTCGCGGCCGGTGACCTCAACGACCGGCCGGACGGGCGCGCCTTCCGGCGGCTGGCGGGCTCGCTCACCGACGCCTGGGCGGCGGCGCCGTGGGGCGGCGAATACACCTCCACGCCTCACGACCCGCACCAGCGCATCGACGCCGTCTTCACGACCGACGGCGTCGAGGTGCTGGGCTGCGGCGTACCGCGCGATCTGCCGGGCCTGGGCCACGGCGATCTGCTCGCCGCCACGGACCATCTGCCGGTGCTGGCGGCACTACGGGTGCCGACCACCGCGTAGGGCCCGGACCCGGCGGTGCTCAGGACAGCCGCATCCTCGGTTCGCCGCGCCCGTTGCGTCCGGTGCCGCCGCCGGTGCAGGTCAGACGGTTCCTGGGAGCCTGGTCCAGCGCGGTGTACGCCTGCCGCAGGCAGTTCCGCAGGGCGAGCTGACCCCAGTGGTTCGGGTGCAGCGCCTCCTGCACCTGGAACGGCGGCAGCACCGCGGTGACCGTCCGCACCCAGCTGATCCACTCGGTCTTGTCGGACGCCCCCGGGTCGGTCCACCGGCTCACCGTGCCGCGCACCGGCTCGACCAGCCCGACGCCGCGCTCGCACAGCCGGTGCCCGTCGAAGGCGTGCGTGACGTCGAGGAAGCGGACGTTGTCCAGGCCGCTCTTGTCGATGCCCCGCTCCACGGCCCGGCCGACGGCCGGCAGCACACTGTCCACCGCCCAGTCGGCGTCCCGGTCGTTGAACGCGCAGCCGCCCAGGGTCTGGCGCGCGCCCAGCGCCGCCGGGTAGCGGAAGTCGCGGCCGTGCGGGATGGGCGCCGGGTAGTTCTGCACGATCACGTCGTACTCGTCGGTGTCGTGCCCGGCCCGCAGCATCGCCTGCTTGACGTTGCGCAGCCCGCCCGCGATGTCGTCCGCCCGCTGCTCCACGGCCCGGTCGGTGAATCTGGCGCGGTTGGCCGCGTCCTGGCTGCACGACTTGGGCAGCGGGCTCAGGTACGCCAGGACGCAGGACGTGATCACGTCGCCGAAGCCGAAGTCGTTGCCGCCGACCGAGACGGCGACCATCCGCACCGGGTGGTCGCGGGCGTACTCCTCCAGCTGCCTGGCCTGCCCCGGCACGCCCGCCGCGTCCGAGAAGTCCAGGCCCGGCTTCGCGACGCCCTTCGAGGACCGGAAGGAGTCGGTACGGGCGCCGGAGCAGGCCAGGTTCTCGCTCGCGGTGCCGGGCAGCCCGAGGTGGATCTCGGCGGAGCGGGAGCGGTGGCACTTGGGGATGCGCTCGGCGGTGCGGTTCGCGTTGTCGAAGTACGCGGTCGGGCCGAGCGCGTCGACGCGGGGGAAGTTGGCCGGGTTGGCGTCGGTGTTGCCGGCCCAGCGCCCGGCCTCGCCGGAGATGTAGGAGTCGCCGAGCGAGACCACCGCGCCGGGACCGGGAGCCTGCCGCTGCGGCGGACTGGCAGCGGCCGGCACGGTGGCCAGCAGGCCCGTCACCGCGGCGGCCGTCGCGGCGGCCGCCGCCACCCGGCCCCGACGGCGTGGACGTGAACATGATGACGAGAGCGGATGGCGCACGGGGTCCTCCCGGGAACACGGCCGGATACTCGGCGTGATCCTCCCCGTTCGCGGCGTCAACGCCGGTCAGGACACCTGGCGCGCGAGGGTGAATCCCCGGGCGTGCGGGGGACGGCGGCCCGGCCGCGGGCGGCGGCCGGTGCGGTCATACGACCGCGCCGCCGCCCGGCAGCTCCTCGTCGTCCTCGTCGTCGTGCTTCATCCGGGCCACCAGCGTCGCGAAGCCGCCCAGGAAGCCGCCGATGCCCAGCAGGGTGATCCACCAGGTGACGGGCTGCTGCAGCAGCACCATGAGCACCAGCAGCAGCGGCCCGCCGAGCACCGCGATCCAGGCGAACTTGGCCGTCACGTCGGCCTTGGGCAGCGGAGGCGGCTCGGGCGGCACGAAGTGCCCTTCGTCCGTCCCGCCGAGGTCGTCGTCGGACGCCTCGGCCGCCGACCAGTCGCGCGGCCCGACGCCGGGCGCGAAGACCACGAAACTGCCGACGGAGGGCCCGCCGGGCCGGTCCGGCGCACCGGGAGAGGGCTCGCTGCGCGGGCGCTCCTCGACGGTCAGGCCGCCGTCGTCCCGGTCCGTACGGTCCGTGGGGCCCTGGCCGGCCTTCTCGGCGGGTTTGCCGTCGGCCCGGTCCTCGCCGGTCTTGCCGAGGTCGACGCGGTCCGGTCCGGTGCCCGTGGCGCCGCCGGACGGCCCGTCCGCCGCCTCCGGGCCCGGACCGGCCACCGGCCCGTCCTCGTCCGGGAAGGCCGGTGCCTTGCCGTACCCGGCCACGATCTCGGCCCAGGCGGCTTCCTCGTCCAGCGGGTCGCGGGGGTCGCGGGGGCTACGCTCCTCCACCGGGGGCCGTCTCCTCACTCTCCACGCCCGTGCGCACGTCCGGCGCCAGTCGGGCGATGAAGTCGTAGGTCTCCTGGCAGATCCGCTCGGCGTCGTGGTCGAGCGTGGCGACGTGGTAGCTGCGCTCCAGCAGCACCTGCCGTACGTCCTGCGAGGACACCCGGCCGAGAATGCGCTCGGAGTCGGCCGGCGGTACGACGTGGTCCTGCGGGCTGGTCAGCACCAGCAACGGCTGGGTGACCCGGGGCAGTTCGGCGTCGACCAGCTGGAAGAAGCGGCGCAGCGAGTGCGCGGCGTGCAGCGGCACCCGGTCGTAGCCGATCTCGTGGGAGCCGGGCTTGGCGATGTCGTCGGCCAGCCCCTTGGTCGTCCGGACGACGTGCCGCAGCACCGGCAGCAGCGGGGCGGCCGCGTCGTGCACCTTGTTGCCCGGGTTGACCAGCGCCAGGCCGCTGATCGCGGCGCCGTGCCGCTCGGCCAGCCGCAGCGCCAGCGCGCCGCCCATCGAGAGGCCGCACACGAAGACCCGCTCGCACCGTCCGGACAGCGACCGCAGCTCGCGGTCGACCTCGGCGTACCAGTCCTGCCAGGTGGTGAGCTGCATGTCCTGCCAGCGGGTGCCGTGGCCGGGCAGCAGCGGGACCGAGACCGTCAGGCCGCGGTCGGCCAGGTACTCGGCCCAGGGGCGTACGGACTGGGGGGAGCCGGTGAAACCGTGGCAGACGAGGACGCCGGTCCGGCCGCCGTCGCGGCGGAACGGCTCGGCTCCGGGGAGCAGCGGCACCGGGGGACTCCGATCGGTGAGGGGCCGGGCGGCAACGGGATACGCGGGTTACCGGAAGCCTACGCGGAGCGGCGCCGGGCGGATAGGTCCACCGGCCCGCTACCCCGGTCCCCGCCGGGGAGCGCCCCCGGGCCCGTCCGGGCGGGCCGCCGAGAAGAGGGGGGCGCCGGGGCAGGTTAAGGTCTTTGCGTCACACACAGGAGGCAGTGGGTTGATCTACGGCGCAATGAAGTTTTCCATCGGCGGATCGCTGAAGCTGGCTTTCCGTCCCTGGGTGGAGGGCCTGGAGAACATCCCCGCAACGGGACCCGCCATCCTGGCGAGCAACCACCTGTCCTTCTCGGACTCCTTCTTCCTGCCCGCGGTGCTCGACCGCAAGGTGACCTTCATCGCCAAGGCCGAGTACTTCACCTCCCCGGGCGTCAAGGGCAAGCTGACCGCCGCCTTCTTCAAGGGCGTGGGCCAGCTCCCGGTGGACCGCTCGGGCGCGCGGGGCGCGGGCGAGGCGGCGATCAAGAGCGGCATCGAGGTGCTGGAGCGCGGTGAGCTGTTCGGCATCTATCCGGAGGGCACCCGCTCGCCGGACGGCCGGCTCTACCGCGGCAAGCCCGGCGGCCTGGCCCGGGTGGCGCTGGCCACCGGTGCCCCGGTCATCCCCGTCGCGATGATCGACACGGAGAAGGTGCAGCCGCCCGGCAAGGTGATGCCGAAGATGATCCGGCCCGGTATCCGGATCGGCAAGCCGCTGGACTTCAGCCGGTACCACGGCATGGAGGGCGACCGCTTCATCCTGCGCTCGGTGACCGACGAGGTCATGTACGAGATCATGAAGTTGTCGGGCCAGGAGTACGTGGACATCTACGCGACCGCCGCCAAGCGGCAGATCGCGGACGCGGCCAAGAAGAAGGCCGAGGCGGAGAAGGCCGAAAAGGCCGAAAAGGCCGAAAAGGCCGAAAAGGCTGAGAAGGCTGAGAAGGCTGAGAAGACCGGGGTGGCCGCCAAGATCCGCAAGGGGCAGGGCACGACCGGCACCGGGGCGTAGGCGCGCCCCGGCACAGGGTGGGGGCGAGATGGCAGAGGCAGAGATACGGCCCGCGGCCGGCGCGGCGGCGGGCAAGGGCAAGGGGCAGCCGCAGCGGGCGGTCCGGATGTCGGTGGAGCTCCCGCTGTGGCGGGCGCTGACCGGTTACCGCGTCCTGACCCTGGCCTACGTCCTGGTCCTGTTCGTGTTCTCGTACAAGAAGTACGCGCATCCCCTCGTCGCCGCCGCCTACATGACAGCGCTGACCGTGTGGATGGCCTTCACCTGGCGCCGTACGACCTCGGCGGAGCGCTGCACCCGCGCCTTCCTCATCGGCGACCTGTCCTTCGCGCTCGGCGGCATCCTGCTCACCCTGGTGGCGGACAGCCACGAGCGGATCATGGACGGCGCGGCGACCTTGCCCTCCATCTGGACGGCGGGCGCGGTGCTGGGCTTCGCCATCAAGGGCGGCTGGCGCTGGGCCGCGGTGGCCTCCGCGCTGGTCGCCGTCGTCAACCTGGTCGAACGCCAGGAGCTCGCCCGCGACACGATCCACAACGTCGTCCTGGTGTGGGTGGCGAGCGTCGCCATCGGCTACGTGGTCGAGGTGGCCCGCGCCAGTGAGCGCACCCTCGCCCGCGCCCTCCAGATCGAGGCCGCCACCCGGGAGCGGGAGCGGCTGGCCCGGGACATCCACGACAGCGTCCTGCAGGTCCTGGCGATGGTGCAGCGGCGCGGTGCCGCGATCGGCGGCGAGGCCGCCGAACTGGGCCGGATGGCGGGGGAGCAGGAGGTCGCGCTGCGCACGCTGGTCTCCAGCGGCCTGGTCCCGCGGCCCGGTACGGCCGCCCCCGGTGCCGGGGAGGACGCGGTCCGCACCCCGCAGGAGGCACTGGCCGCGCCGGTGCCGTGCGCCGAGGACGGCCCCGACGCCGGGCCCTGCGACGTACGGGCCCTGCTCGCGCCGCACGCCGGTGCGCGCGTCACGTTCTCCGAGCCGGGCGGTCCGGTCGTGCTCCCGGCGGCGGCCGCGGCGGAGCTGGCGGCCGCTGTCAGTGCCGCGTTGGACAATGTCAGGGTGCACGCGGGTGCCGAGGCACAGGCGTGGATCCTGGTGGAGGACGAGCCGGACGAGGTGGTCGTGACGGTGCGGGACGACGGTCCCGGCATCCCCGAAGGCCGCCTCGCGGACGCCGAGCGCGAGGGCCGGCTGGGGGTGGCCCTGTCGATCCGCGGCCGGCTGCGGGACCTGGGCGGCAGCGCCGACTGGATCTCGGTCCCCGGCCAGGGCACGGAAGTGGAGCTGAAAGTCCCCAAGGGCCAGGTGCCCGCGGGCCGGAAACGGGGGAGGAGCACGGCGTGAGCGAGCCGCGGAACGTGAAGGTGATGGTGGTCGACGACCACCCGATGTGGCGGGACGCGGTCGCCCGCGACCTGGCCGAGGCCGGGTACGACGTGGTGGCGACGGCCGGGGACGGTCCGCAGGCGGTGCGCCGCGCGCAGGCCGCCGCGCCCGACGTCCTCGTCCTGGACCTGAACCTGCCGGGTCTGCCCGGCGTGGAGGTCTGCCGGGAGGTGGTCGGCGCCCACCCCGCCCTGCGGGTGCTGGTGCTCTCCGCCAGCGGCGAGCACGCCGACGTGCTGGAGGCCGTCAAGTCCGGCGCGACGGGCTACCTGCTCAAGTCGGCCAGTACCGAGGAGCTGTTGGACGCGGTACGCCGTACGGCGGCCGGCGATCCGGTGTTCACACCGGGCCTGGCCGGGCTGGTGCTGGGGGAGTACCGCCGGCTGGCGACCGAGCCCGCCCCGGCCGCCGAGGACGAGCCGGGCGCGCCGCGGCTGACCGAGCGGGAGACCGAGGTGCTGCGCCTGGTCGCCAAGGGCCTGTCGTACAAACAGATCGCCGACCGGCTGGTCATCTCGCACCGCACGGTCCAGAACCATGTGCAGAACACCCTGGGCAAGCTCCAGCTGCACAACCGCGTCGAACTGGTCCGGTATGCGATAGAACGGGGCCTGGACGAGGTCTGAGGTCCCGGTCCTCGCCGTCCGGGGTCCCGGCCCGCACCGTCCGGGAATTCCGTGCGGGCACCGGCCGCTCATGCGCCATGCGCTCGTACGAGTGAACGCATCGCGTCAAGTCCCCGGCATTTCCGGGGAATTCGCTTTCCGCCCCATCCCGGGGTGACGTGCCTCACCATTAGCGTGACCGGCGTCGGCACAGCACGGCCGCGCGCGGCCACCGGCGGGTGCGCGGCCCCTCACGGGATGAAGGTGAAGAAGCGATGCGGGTCGGAGTACTGACCGGCGGCGGTGACTGCCCCGGTCTCAACGCGGTCATCCGAGGCGTGGTGCGCAAGGGCGTCCAGGAGTACGGCTACGACTTCGTCGGTTTCCGGGACGGCTGGCGCGGGCCCCTGGAAGGCGACACGGTACCGCTCGACATCCCCGCCGTACGCGGCATCCTGCCGCGCGGCGGCACGGTCCTCGGCTCCTCGCGGACCAATCCCCTCAAGCACGAGGACGGCATCCGCCGGATCAAGGACACCCTCGCCAAGGAGGAGGTCGAGGCGCTGATCACGATCGGCGGCGAGGACACCCTCGGCGTCGCGGCCCGGCTCTCCGGCGAGTACGGCGTGCCCTGCGTCGGCGTGCCCAAGACGATCGACAACGACCTGTCCGCCACCGACTACACCTTCGGCTTCGACACCGCCGTCGGCGTCGCCACCGAGGCCATCGACCGGCTGCACACCACCGCCGAGTCGCACATGCGGGTCCTGGTCGTCGAGGTCATGGGCCGGCACGCGGGCTGGATCGCGCTGCACTCCGGCCTGGCCGGCGGCGCCAACGTCATCCTCATCCCCGAGCAGCGCTTCGACGTCGACCAGGTCTGCGCCTGGATCGAGTCCCGCTTCAAGGTGCGGTACGCGCCGATCGTCGTGATCGCCGAGGGGGCCATGCCCAAGGACGGCCAGATGGTCCTCAAGGACGGTTCGACGGACTCGTTCGGGCATGTGCGGCTGTCGGGCGTGGGTGAGTGGCTGGCCAAGGAGATCGAGGACCGTACGGGCAAGGAGGCCCGCACGACGGTGCTCGGCCACACCCAGCGCGGCGGCACGCCCAGCGCCTTCGACCGCTGGCTGGCCACCCGCTTCGGGCTGCACGCGATCGACGCGGTGCGGGACGGCGATTTCGGCACGATGGTCGCCCTGCGCGGCACGGACATCGTCCGGGTGCCGCTGGCGGAGGCGACCGCGAAGATCAAGACCGTCGATCCGAAGCTGTACGCGGAGGCCGGGGTCTTCTTCGGCTGAGCCCGGCCCACGGGTGCGTACGGCGGCGTGTGGCCGGACCGGGGGCCGGCGGGTCCCGTCGCACGCCGCCGTACGCGCCGGTACGTCTCCCTCCCGGTCCGCTCGTCGCCGTACGCGTCGGACGGGCGGCCGGGACGCGCCCCGCGCCGTATATTCGGCCCTGTCACCGCAAAAGCCCTGAAACGGGCGGCGGTGACCGGACCGCATGACCGGCAACGTCGGGAGACACCGTGGAGATCATCGCGTTCGGCGTGCAGGCGGACGAGCGGCCGCTGCTGGTGCGGGCCTTCGCCGGCCGCCACCAGGTCCGCTGCCTCGACGTCTTCCTCAACCGTGACACCGCCCCCATCGCCGCCGGCCACGAGGTCGTCAGCGTCAGCGTCAACGCCGACCTGAACGCCGAGGTGATCCAGGCGCTGGCGGCCGGCGGCACGAAGATGATCGCCCAGCGTGCCACCGGCTACAACAACATCGACCTGGAGGCCGCGGCCGACCTCGGGCTGACCGTCGGCCGGGTCTCCTCCTACTCGCCGTACTCGGTCGCGGAGTTCGCCTGGGCCCTGGCCCTGGCCGTCGACCGCCGGATCGTCCGGGCCGCCAACCGCACCCGGAACTTCGACTTCCGCCTCGACGGGCTGATGGGCCGCGACCTGCACGGCCGGACCGTCGGCGTGCTCGGCACCGGCAAGATCGGCGAGGCGTTCACCCGGATCGCCCACGGCTTCGGCATGAAGCTGCTGGGCTGGGACCTCGCCGAGAACCCCCGCTGTGCCGAGCTGGGCATGACGTACGTCGGCCTGGACCGGCTGTTCGCCGAGTCGGACCTGATCAGCCTGCACGTGCCGCTGACGGAGGCGACCCGCCACCTCGTCGACGCCGCCGCGCTGGCCGCCATGAAGGACGACGCGATCCTGGTCAACTCCAGCCGCGGCGGCCTGGTCGACACCGCGGCGCTGGTGGAGACCCTCAAGGCCGGCCGGCTCGGCGGTGTCGGCCTGGACGTCTACGAGGAGGAGGCCGGGCTCTTCTTCTTCGACAAGTCCCTGGAAGTCGTCCACGACGACACCCTCGCCCGCCTGATGACCTTCGGGAACGTGCTGGTCACCTCGCACCAGGCGTACTTCACCGGGGACGCGGTCGGCCAGATCCTCGACGCCACCGTACGCAACGTCGAGGACTACCTGGCCGGCCGCACCAACGAGAACCTCCTCGTCACACCAGGACAGCGGCCAGCAGCTGCGCGGTGATCGCCGCCCCGTCCAGCGTCAGCACGGACTCCGGGTGGAACTGCACCCCCGCGAAGCCGGGACCGCGCAGCGCGTGCACCTCGCCGGAGTCCGTGTCCCGGCTCAGCTCGACCCGGTGCATGGCCAGTTCGGCCACCGCCGCCTCGTCGCAGCGGGCCGTGAAGGTGTTGTAGAAACCGACGGTCTCCGGGCGGCCGAAGAAGTCGATGCGCTCCTGCGCGCCCTGGAACGGCACCTCCTTGCGCACGATCTCCAGGCCCAGCTCCGCGGCGATCAGCTCGTGCCCGAGGCAGACGCCCAACAGCCCGTGCCGGTGCTCGCCGACCAGCCGCGCGGTCAGCGCGCGCAGCAGCCGCATCTTCGGGTCGGCGGCGTCCGACGGGTCGCCGGGGCCGGGACCGAGCACGACCGGCCCCTCGTGGGCCGCCGCGGCCTCCCGCAGCCCCGGCTCGTCGTACCGGCGCACGGTCACCGTCAGCCCCGAGGTGCGCAGCAGGTGCGCCAGCATCGCGGTGAAGGTGTCCTCCGCGTCGATCACCAGCGCGTGGCCGGACAGCGCGGCGGTCGGCGCGGTGCTCTGCATCCGCAGCCAGAAGGGCGCGAGGTCCGCGCGGCGGGCGTCGAGCGCGGCCCGCACCCGTGGGTCGTCGGCCAGCCGCGGCCGCCCGGCGGTCTCCTCCGTACGGCCGGGAGCGAGGCGCACACCGAGCGCGGTCAGCACCCCGGCGGCCTTGGCGTGCGTCTCGGCGACCTCGGCGCGCGGGTCGGAGGCCCGTACGAGGGTGGCGCCGACCGGTACCCGCAGCCCGCCGTCCGCGTCGATGTCGGCGGTACGGATCAGGATCGGCGAGTCCAGCGTCTGCGCGCCGCCCGCGTCCCGCCCGATCAGGGCCAGCGCCCCCGCGTAGTAGCCGCGCCCGCCCGCCTCGTGGCGTTCGATCACCCGGCAGGCGTTCTGCACCGGCGAGCCCACGACGGTCGCCGCGAACATCGTCTCCTTCAGCACCTTCCGCACATCGAGCGAGGAGCGGCCGCGCAGCTCGTACTCCGTGTGCGCGAGGTGCGCCATCTCCTTGAGGCGCGGTCCGACCACCACACCGCCCATGTCGCCGACGGTGCACATCATCTTCAGCTCCTCGTCCACGACCATGGACAGCTCCTCCACCTCCTTGCGGTCGCCCAGGAACTCCAGCAGGTGCTCCGTGCTCGGGCCCCCGGCCGGGTAGCGGTAGGTGCCGCTGATCGGGTTCATCACGACCGTCCCGCCGGACATCCTTACGTGCACCTCGGGGCTGGCGCCGACCAGCGTGCGCACGCCCGGCCGGTGCACGACGTACGTCCAGTACGCGCCGCGCTCACCGGCCAGCAGCCGCCGGAACAGGGCCAGCGCGTCGGCAGTGCCGAAGCCCGGGATGTCGCCCTGGAAGGTGCGCCGGATGACGAAGTTGGCGCCCTCGCCGGTGCCGATCTCGTCCCGCAGGACGCGCTCGACGATCCCGGCGTACGCGTCGTCGGAGACGTCGAAGGCGCCGTCCGTCACCCGCACCGCGTGGGCGGGAAGTTCCGCCAGCACCTCGGCCAGCGGCAGCTCGTACGCCTCGTCCGGGCGCAGCACCGCCAGGGGTGTGCCGTCGTCGCGGACGTCGAACCCGCGCTCGCGGATCTGCCGGAACGGGACGAGCGCCAGCGCGTCGGTGACCGCGGCGCCGCCGTCCGGCACACCGTCGCCGAGCGGGATGCCGTCCAGCCGCGACACCTCGGTCACCTCGCCGACCAGCACCTCGACGGTGTCGGCGGCGGGACGGCCGGGCGTACGGCGGTGCAGCAGGGCGAACGGCGGGCAGCCGGGGGACAGCAGGCGGCGCAGGACGTCGGCGGTGCCGGCGTCGGTGGTGGAGCGAGGCATGTCGGCGGTTCCTTCCGGGAGGGGAGGAACGGCCCGCACAACGCGGAAGGCCGCCCCTCGGGGCGGCCTTCGCGATGTCAGTGGTTACGCGCGATCAGTGGGCCGCCGGATGAGCGGTCCACCACCAGTTCATGTTCATGGCCGGTTGCGCGTACATGGGCGTCACCCTACCCGACCCGCTCCGGGAGCGCCGCGAGAAAGGCGGTCAGCGCGGCGTTGAAGACGTCGGGCTGTTCGAGGTTGGGCAGGTGGGCGGCGTCCTCGACGACGGCCAGGCGCGCGTCCGGGATGCGGTCGCGCAGGAACTCGGCGTCGGAGACCGGGGTGTAGGTGTCGTCGCGGCCGACGGCCACCAGGGCGGGGACGGCGAGGCGGGCCAACGTCTCGGTGTAGTCGGGGCGTTCGGCGCGGCCCCTGAGGGCGGCGGCCGCTCCCTCGGGCGGTGCGCCGAGCATCATGCGCCGTACGTGCTCCGCGACGGCGGGCCGGCCGGTGATGGTGCGCGGCGCGATCATCTTGTCGAGGACTTCTTCCGTGTAGCCGCCCATGCCCTCGCGCAGCAGCCGGTCGGCCATGGCGTTGCGGGCCCGGCGGCCCTCGGGGGTCTCGGCGTGGGCGAAGGTGTCGGCGAGGACGAGGGCGCGCAGCCGTTCCGGGAAGCGGCGGGCGCACTCCATGGCGATCTGGCCGCCCATGGACAGGCCGCCGAGGACGATCCGCTGCGTCACGCCGAGGTGGTCCAGGAGCGCGGCGAGGTCGGCGGCGAAGGTCTCCAGGCGGGTCGTGCCCGGGACGACCCGGGTGGCGCCGTAGCCGCGCAGGTCCGGTACGAGGACGCGGTGCCCGGCGGCGGCCAGGGCGGCGGCCTGCGGGGCCCACATCGTGTGGTCGAAGGGGTGCCCATGGACCAGAAGGATCGTTTCTCCGGCCGCCTCGCCGGTGTCCTCGTACGTCGTGGTGATGCCGTTGACGGCAGCAGTACGCAACACAACTCGCCCCTGTCCGTGGGTGTTCGTGGCGGCCGGCCTGTTGACGGCTCGATGCTAGGGCGCGCATCATCTCGGTGCAATGAAAACATTGCGCTCGGTGCAATAGTGGGTGCTTGCAGTGACGGCCGGGAGGGCCCGTGGAGGACTACCGGCGCATCGCCGACACCGTCGCGGCCGACATCGCCGCCGGGCGCCTGCGCCCCGGCGACCGGCTCGCCCCCCAGCGCGCCTTCGCCCGCGTCCACCGCATCGCCGACTCCACCGCCGCCCGCGTCTACCGCGAGCTGGCCCGCCGCGGGCTGACCGTCGGCGAGGTCGGCCGTGGTACGTACGTACGCGCCGCCCAGCACGCCCCGGGACCCGCCCTCGCCGAACCCGCCGACCCCGCCCGCCGCACCCGCGTCAACCTCGAACTCAACTACCCCGAGGTCCCCGGGCAGGCCGCCCTCCTGGCCCGCAGTCTGGAGCCTCTGCTGCGCCCGGACGTGCTGAGCGCCGCCCTGGCCGTCGCCCCGGCCACCGGCTCGGCTCCCGCCCGGGACGCCTTCGCCGCCCTGCTCGCCCGCGGCGACTTCCGCCCCGACCCGGCGGGCCTGCTGTTCGCGGGCAACGGCCGCCAGGCCATCGCGGGCGCGCTCGCCGCGCTGGTGCCGCCCGGCGGCCGCCTCGGCGTCGAAGCGCTCACCTATCCGCTGGTCAAGTCCGTCGCCGCCCGCCTCGGCAGCACCCTCGTACCGCTCGCCGGCGACGCGTACGGCCTGCACCCGGACGCCGTACGCGAGGCCCACCGAAGCGCTCCGCTGCACGCCGTCTACCTTCAGCCGACGCTGCACAACCCGCTCGGCGTGACCATGGCCGCCGGGCGCCGCGCCGAGCTGGCCGGGACGCTGCGCGCCCTGGACCTGTGGGCCGTCGAGGACGCCGTCTGGTCCTTCCTCCTGGACGACGGCCGGCAGGCCGGTCTTCCGCCGCTGGCCGCCCTGGCCCCCGAGCGCACCCTCCTGGTCGACAGCCTCTCCAAGCGCCTGGCGCCCGGCCTGACCACCGGCCTGGTCCTCGCGCCACCCGCGTACGCCGACCGGGTCGCCGCCGCCCTGCGTTCCGGCGGCTGGACGGCCGGCGGCTTCGCCCTGAACGCCACCGTCCGCTGGCTGCTGGACGGCGTGGTGACGACGGTCGTCGAGGCCAAGCGCCGGGACGCGGCCGCCCGGCAGGCACTGCTGCGCGAGCACCTCGACGGCTTCCGGGTGCGGGCCGATCCGGCCTCCTACTTCGCCTGGTGGGAGCTGCCCGAGGGGTGGCGCGCCGAGACCTTCCTCGCGGCCGCCGTCCGGCACGGCATCGCCGTCACCCCGGCCGCCGCGTTCGCCGTCGGCGCGGAGGGCGCGCACGGCGCCGCGCCCGCCCCCAACGCCGTCCGCGTCGCCCTCGCCGCCCCGGCCACCGACGACCTGGCGTACGCGCTGGGCACGCTGGCCGCCATCGCCCGCGGCGCCCCGGAGGACTCCGTACCGGACTGAGGCGCGCGGGCGCACCACCGGGCCGGGCGCACGCCCCCGGCGGTCCACAGGAGTGGGACCTTCGTCTCACATCCCGGTCGGCGAGATGGACCCCTGTCCGGACCCCGTAAAGTTGACGCGTGACCGTGAACGCTGAAATCCACGCCGGTGGCAACACCTGGCGAGACCTGCCCGCGGCGCAGCAGCCTGAATGGCCGGACCAAGAGGCTCTGCGCGATGTGATCGCCGAGCTGGAGTCCTATCCGCCGCTCGTCTTCGCCGGCGAGTGCGACCAGCTGCGCGAGCGCCTGGGTGCGGTCGCCCGCGGCGAGGCGTTCCTGCTGCAGGGCGGCGACTGCGCGGAAGCGTTCGACGCCGTCTCCGCCGAGCACATCCGCAACAAGCTCAAGACCCTGCTCCAGATGGGCGCGGTCCTCACGTACGCCGGGTCGGTCCCGGTCGTCAAGGTCGGCCGGATCGCGGGCCAGTACAGCAAGCCGCGCTCCAAGCCCACCGAGACCCGCGACGGGGTGACGCTGCCGACCTACCGCGGCGACTCCGTCAACGGCTTCGAGTTCACCGAGGCGGCCCGCGTCCCGGACCCGCAGCGCCTGAAGCGGATGTACCACGCCTCCGCCGCGACGCTGAACCTCGTACGGGCCTTCACCACCGGCGGCTACGCCGACCTGCGCCAGGTGCACGCCTGGAACCAGGACTTCGTGAAGTCCTCCCCGTCCGGGCAGCGGTACGAGGCGCTGGCGCGTGAGATCGACCGGGCGATGAACTTCATGAACGCCTGCGGGGTGGACCCGGAGGAGTTCAAGACGGTCGAGTTCTACGCCTCCCACGAGGCGCTCGTGCTGGACTACGAGTCCGCGCTGACCCGTACCGACTCGCGGACCGGCAACCTCTACGACGTCTCCGGCCACATGGTCTGGATCGGCGAGCGCACCCGGCAACTGGACGGCGCGCACATCGAGTTCGCCTCCCGTATCCGCAACCCGATCGGCGTCAAGCTGGGTCCGACGACGACCGCCGAGGACGCGCTCACGCTCATCGAGCGCCTCGACCCGGAGCGCGAGCCGGGCCGGCTGACCTTCATCACCCGCATGGGCGCGGACAAGATCCGCGACAAGCTGCCCGAGCTGGTCGAGAAGGTCACCGCCTCCGGCGCGCAGGTCGCCTGGATCTGCGACCCGATGCACGGCAACACCTTCGAGGCCGCCTCCGGGCACAAGACCCGGCGCTTCGACGACGTGCTGGACGAGGTCAAGGGCTTCTTCGAGGTGCACAAGAGTCTGGGTACGCACCCCGGCGGCATCCACGTCGAGCTGACCGGCGACGATGTCACCGAGTGCGTGGGCGGCGGCGACGAGATCTTCGTCGACGACCTGCACCAGCGCTACGAGACCGCCTGCGACCCGCGGCTCAACCGCAGCCAGTCGCTGGACCTGGCGTTCCTGGTGGCGGAGATGTACCGGGACCAGTGAGCCACCGGCCCGGCCGGGCCGTACGCACACACCGATGGGGCGCGGATCACAGGATCCGCGCCCCATCGGCGTTGTGAGCGGACTTTTGTCCCGGGTAAGGTAAGGGTAACCTCACTGCGGAACAGGTCGACGGAGGTGACCCGCGTGTACGTCTGCTCGTGCTTCGGCATCACGGAGCAGCAGGTCCGTGAGCACGCGGCGTCCGGTGCCTGCACCCCGCGCCAGATCGCCTCCGCCAGCAAGGCCGGCACCGACTGCGGCGGCTGCGTCCGCCGCATCCAGGCGCTGCTCGGCCGGGGCACCTGCCCCCGGCGCGAACTGATCGACCGGGGCGCCCCCGAACCACTCGGCGCCGAGCCGTCCGGCGAGGCGGCCGCGGCGCCGGCCGCCGGGACGCGCGGCCCGTACGGCATCACACCGCAGCCGGCCCCCGACGCGGCGCCCGGCGCCCTGCCGGAAGCAGCCTGAAGCCACCCCGGACACGGCGCGCCGGCGTGGCGCGCTGCCCGGAGTGCTCTCCGTGCGGCCCGGCTGAAGGAACGGTTCGCTTGAGCGGACCGTTTCAGCGGACCGCCTCAGCCCTCCGGCTGCTCGATCACCTGGGCGAGGTACAGCGGCTCACCGAGCTTCTCGATCAGGTCCAGCTGGGTGTCCAGATAGTCGATGTGGTGCTCCTCGTCGGCCAGGATGGACTCGAAGATGTTGGCCGAGGTGATGTCCCCCTTGGTCCGCATCACGTCGACGCCCCGCTTGAGGCGGTCGATGGCCTCCACCTCGATCTGCCGGTCCGCCTGGAACATCTCGGTGACGGTCTGGCCCACCCGGACGTGGAAGAG
Organism: Streptomyces paromomycinus; assembly: GCF_003865155.1. Lineage (NCBI taxonomy): Bacteria > Bacillati > Actinomycetota > Actinomycetes > Kitasatosporales > Streptomycetaceae > Streptomyces > Streptomyces paromomycinus. The sequence continues at coordinate 7,185,231 of NZ_BHZD01000001.1, forward strand.
CCGCTGGTAGTTGGGCAGGCCGTCCAGGAAGAGGATGCGGTCGGTGAGGACCTCCGCATGCTTCATCTCGTCGAACGACTCGTGCCGGGTGTACTTGGCGAGCTTGTGCCAGCCGTTGTTCTCCTGCATCTTCGCGTGCAGGAAGTACTGGTTGATGGCGGTCAGCTCGGCGGTCAGCTGCTCGTTGAGGAATTCGATGACCTCGGGGTCGCCCTGCATGACAGCGGGCTCCTTCCACGCGAGTACTGGCAGGTGCCGCGCATCCTTGCACCGTCGTGAGCTGGGCGTCCAGTAAGTGCACGCTTAGTACGAGTTGCCCGAATCGCTGCCGCCCTGGTCACCGGCACGCCCGAGGGTCTGACACCATGGAGAGCATGGGTCAGCCCGAAAGCCGCGAAGCGGAGCATCCTCAGCTGCCTCCGGGGCAGCGACTGCAACGGGGATGGCCGGTCACGCACTACGGCCCGGTGCCGAAGTTCCGGCCCGAACGCTGGGAGTTCCGCGCTTTCGGCGCCACCGCGGACGGCGGCAAGCACTGCTGGACGCACGAGGAATTCTCCGCGCTGCCCCATACGACCGTCGTGGCCGACATGCACTGCGTCACGAAGTTCAGCATGCTCGGCGCCGAATGGGGCGGCGTCTCCACCCGGACGATCCTCGACCTTGCGCCGCCCGCCCCGGATGTCACCCATGTGATGGTGTGGGCCGAATACGGATTCAGTTCGAACCTCAAGCTGGCCGACTTCGCCGACGCCAAGTCCCTGTTCGCCACCCACCGCTCCGGTGAGCTGCTCACCGCCGAGCACGGCTTCCCGGTCCGCCTGATCGTCCCGCATCTGTACGCCTGGAAGGGCCCCAAGTGGGTGCGCGGCATCGAGTACATGACAGCGGACCGCCGCGGCTTCTGGGAGGAGCGCGGCTACCACAACCTGGGCGACCCGTGGCGCGAACAGCGCTACTCGTACCAGGAGGAGCCGGGGGACGGGCCGGAGCTGTAGCCGTACCGGCCCGTAAACGCTCCGGTCCGTGGCCGCTCCGGGCCGTAACCGCTCCGGTCCGCAACCGTACCGCTCAATCCGGCCCCGCGCCTCAGGCCGGGTGCCGCAGATCCTTCAGGCGGGCCACGTCCGCCGCGTGCCCCTCCTTGCCGCCCGGCGTCTCGATCACCAGCGGTACGCCCAGGGTGGCCGGATGCCGGAACAGCTCCCCGAACGGGTCCGCGCCGATGTGCCCCGCGCCGATGTTCTCGTGGCGGTCCTTGTGCGCGCCGACGACGTCCTTGGAGTCGTTGGCGTGGATCAGTTTCAGCCGCCCCTCGCCCGCGACGTCGACCAGCTCGTCCAGCAGCGCCTTCATGCCGCCGGGCGCCGCCATGTCGTGCCCGGCGGCGAAGGCGTGGCAGGTGTCCAGGCAGATGCCCAGCTTCGGGTGCCGGTCCAGCGCGTCGAAGTACGGGCCGAGGTCCTCCGCCAGCGCGCACAGCGACGCGCCCTGACCTGCCGTCGGCTCCAGCAGCAGCCACGGGTCGTCGTCGTGCGTCAGCTCCTCCAGCAGCGGACGCATCCGTTCACGTACCTGCGTCAGGGCCTCGGCACGGGGCCGCCCGCCGGTCGCCGAGCCGGTGTGCACCACCACGCCCCGCGCGCCGATCGCCCGGCCGCGCCGCAGCGAGTGGCGCAGCGAGAGCACGGACTTCTCCACGGTCTCCGCGGTGTGCGAGCCGAAGTTGATCAGGTAGGGGGCGTGCACGTACGCCGGGAGCGACTCCCGCTCGCACGCCTCCCGGAACGCCTCGTCCTGCTGCGGGTTCCCGGGCGGCGTCGCCCAGCCGCGCGGGTTGGCGACGAAGACCTGCACGGCCTCGCCGCCGATGTCACGGGCGTACGGCACGCCTACCTTGGCCAGGCCGCCGGCCACCGGGACATGGCCGCCGACCGGGTTGCGCTCACGGGCGCGCCGCTGGGAGTCCTGCCGGGCGTCCGGCTGGGAGTCCTGCGGAACGTTCTGCGGAGAGTTCTGCGGGGAAGGGGAGGTGCTCACCCGTCAAGGGTGCCAGGTGCCGGACGCCCGCCCCGGCGTGCGGGCGGGCGTCCTTGCTCACAGCGAGGCCGGTGGCCGCCGTGGCACCGGCTCCTACAGCACACTCTCCAGCCGGATGGTGATCTTGCTGCCCTTCGCCGCCTGCCCGCCGCCCGCGGCCGACTGGCTCTCGACCTTGTCCCTCGGGAACAGGAACGGCTTCTTGACCTCGACCTCGAAGCCCGCGTCGGACAGCGCCTGCCGCGCGTCGGCCTCGGTCTTGCCGGTCACGTCCGGAACGGTGACCATCTCGGGGCCCTCGGAGAGCGTGAGCGTCACGGTGTCGCCGCGGCCCAGCTTGCCGCCCGCCCCCGGCGCCTGCCGGGCGACCTTGCCCCGGTCGTGCGGGGAGTGCACCGTGCCGTCCGCGATCTTCACCTCGAAGCCCGCGCCGCGCAGTGTCGCCTCCGCGTCCGCCCGGTCGCGGCCGGTCACGTCCGGCACGTCGACCTCGGCGCCGCGGCTGACCGTGAGCGCGACGGCGGTCTCCGGGCGCCGCTTGCTGCCCGCCGCCGGGTCGGTACTGATCACCGAGCCCTTGGCGACCTCGTCGGAGAACTTCTTGTGCACCGTGCCGACGGTCAGCCCCAGGTCGCGCAGCTTGCGCTTGGCGTCGGCGACCGGCGTGCCCGCCAGGTCGGGCACCTGGACGATCTCCGGGCCCTTGGACAGGGTGATGGTGACCGTGCCCGTACCACGGATGCGCTTGCCGTTCTCCGGGTCCGTGGCCATGACGTGGCCGCGCTCCACGTTCGGGCTGAAGGCGCGTTTCACCTCCACCTCCAGGCCCTCGGCACGCAGCGTCCGCTCCGCCTTGGCCTGCGTCATGTCCAGTACGGCCGGGACGGTGGTGAACTGCCCGGAGTTGATGTACCAGACGCCCGCGCCCGCCACCAGCACGAGCAGCACGGCCGCGATCACCGAGGCTGTCCTGCGCCGGGTCCGCAGCAGCCCGGTCCATGCCCCGGACCAGGCCCCGGACCGCGGGGCGGGCGCCGCCGGGCGCAGCCGGGTGGTCGGCTCGGCCGCCGACACCGGGTCCGGTGGCGGGGTCTCCAGCCTGCTGGTGTGGTTCAGCGGCTCCTCCAGGGGCAGCGGCGGCTGTTCGGGGACCCGCGGCAGCACGCTCGTACGGTCCTCGGAGCCCGCCGCCGCGCCGCCCGCCGGGGCCTCGTTGGCCTGCGGCGGCACCGCGTCCAGCTGTGCGTCGGTCAGCTCGGCCCGTACCGCGCGGGTCTGCGCGAGCAGCGTCACCGCGTCCTGCGGGCGCAGCTCGGGGCGGCGCGCGGTGGCCGCGGCGACCAGGTCGTCGAGCTGCGGCGCCAGCTCGGGCGCGTACCTGGAAGGGGCCGGCACGTCCTCGTGAAGATGCTGGTAGAGCACCTGGGCGGCGCTGCCGCCGGTGTGCGGCTTGCCGCCGGTCAGCATTTCGAACAGCACGACACCGCACGCGTAGACGTCCGCGGCCGGACCGGCCGTACCGTCCGTACTGTCTTCGATGCGCTCGGGCGCCAGGTAGGAGACGGTGCCCAGGACCGAGCCGGTCGAGGCGGTGCTGTGCGTGCCGACGGTCCGTACGAGGCCGAAGTCGGCGACCTTGACCCGGCCGTCGTCGCCGATCAGGACGTTCTCCGGCTTCATGTCGCGGTGCACCAGCCCGGCCCGGTGGGCGGCGCCCAGCGCGGCCAGGACCGGCTCCACGATGTCCAGCGCCGCCCGGGGCTGGAGGGCGCCGCGCTCGCGCAGGACGTCGCGCAGCGTGCACCCGGCGACGTACTCCATGGCCAGGTACACGTACGTGCCGTCGGTGCCCTGGTCGTAGACGCCCACCACGTTGGGGTGGTCGAGCCGGGCGGCGGACTTGGCCTCGCGGATGAAGCGGTCGACGAACGCGGCGTCGGCCGCCAGCGACGGGTGCATCACCTTCAGGGCGAGCACCCGGTCCAGCCGGGTGTCCATGGCCCGGTAGACCGTGGCCATGCCGCCGGCGGCGACGCGCGCCTGCACCTGGTACCGGCCGTCGAGCAGCTGCCCGACCAGCGGGTCCTGAAGGGTCGTATCCACGGCAGACGAGTCTACGAGCCGCCGCGGCGGTGCCGGACGCCCTGCCCGGGAACCGCGGGCCATTGCATCCGAACAGTGACAGGGCGGGCCGGCGGCCGGGCCGGGATGTGTGGGATGCCCGTTTCGCGGGGTGGGTGGCGACTGATCGGGGACGCCTAATCGGGCACGCCGCCCGCCGTGCCCCGGCCGGCCGTGGCGGCTCAGAAGGCCGGGCGCTCCGGGTCCAGCGCGGCGACGCCCTCCACCGGGGAGGAGGCTTCCGCGTGGTGGCGGCGCGGGATGCGCCCGGCCCGGTACGCCAGCCGGCCGCCCTCGACCGCGTGTCGCATCGCCTCCGCCATCAGGACGGGCTCCTGCGCACGGGTCACCGCCGACGCCAGCATCACCGCGGCGCAGCCCAGCTCCATGGCCAGGGCCGCGTCGGAGGCGGTGCCGGCGCCCGCGTCCAGGATCACCGGGACCCCGGCCCGCTCGGTGATCAGCTGGAAGTTGTGCGGGTTGCGGATGCCGAGCCCGGAGCCGATGGGGGAGCCCAGCGGCATGATCGCGGCGCAGCCCACGTCCTCCAGCTTGCGGGCCAGGACCGGGTCGTCGTTGGTGTACGGCAGCACGGTGAAGCCGTCGTCCACCAGGGTCTCCGCGGCGTCCAGCAGCTCGACCGGGTCGGGCAGCAGCGTGCGCTCGTCCGCGACCACCTCCAGCTTGACCCAGTCGGTGCCCAGCGCCTCCCGGGCCAGCCGGGCAGTCAGCACCGCCTCGCCCGCGGTGAAGCAGCCCGCGGTGTTCGGCAGCACCCGGATGCCGTGCCGTTCCAGGACGGACAGCACCGAACCCTGCACGGTCGGGTCCAGCCGGCGCATGGCGACCGTCGTCAGCTCCGTGCCGGAGGCGAGCAGCGCCCGCTCCAGGACGTCGAGGCTGGGCGCCCCGCCCGTCCCCATGATCAGACGGGAGTCGAAGGTGGTGTCGGCGATGGTGAGGAGATCGTCGGCCATGACGTACGGATCAGCCTCCCTGGACTGCGGTGAGGACCTCGACGCGGTCGCCGTCGCCGAGCGCGGTGGCGGGCCACTGGCCGCGCGGCACCACGGCCTCGTTGACGGCGGCGGCCACGCCGCCCGGTGCCGTGGTCAGACCGGCGACGAGCCGGTCCAGGGTGAGCCCGCCGGGGAACTCCCGGGGCTCGCCGTTCACGGAGACGGTGATGGGCGTGGTGACGGTCATACGGGCTGCTCCTGAGGGGCGGGGGCGGTCGCGGGTCCCTGGGCGGCGCCGTGCGCGGGAGCCTGGAGGGGATCGGACGGCGGCACGGGGCCGGACGGCGGCGTGGGGCCGGATGACGGCGTGGGGCCGGACGGCGGCGTGGGGCCGGACGAGGGCGTGGGCCCGGACGAGGCCGGGAGGCCGGCCGCGCCCGGCGCGAAGCGGTCCGGGGTGAACGCCCGGGCCTCCTCCGGCAGCGGGCCGCCGGTCAGTGCCGCCGCCATCACGTCGCCCGTCACCGGCGTCAGCAGCACCCCGTTGCGGTGGTGGCCGGTCGCCACCAGCAGGCCGGGCAGCGCGGTCGGGCCGAGCAGCGGCGCGTTGTCGGGCGAGCCGGGGCGCAGGCCGGCGCGGGACTCGACCAGGGGCAGTTCGGTGATGCCGGGGACCAGTTCATGGGCGTCCCGCAGCAGTTCGTAGACCCCGCCCGCGGTGACCGTGGTGTCCCAGCCCAGCTCCTCGCTGGTGGCACCGACGACCAGCTCGCCGTTCTCGCGCGGTACGAGGTAGAGCGGGCCGCCGCGCACCACGGCCCGTACGGTGCGGGACAGAAACGGTACGCCGCCGGGCAGGCCGTCCGGCATCCGCAGTCGCAGCACCTGGCCCTTGACCGGGCGGACCGGCGGCAGCACGTCCTCGGGGACGCCCGCCAGCAGCCCGCTCCGGCTGCCCGCCGCGAGCACCACCTGCCCGGCCGTGACCCGGCTGCCGTCGCCCAGATCGGCGCCGGTGGCGCGGCCCCGTACGACGGTCAGCCGCTCGGCGGCGGCGCGGTGGAAGCCGACCCCGGCCCGCTCACAGGCGGCGAGCAGCGCGGCGGCCAGCCGGCGCGGGTCGACCTGGTGGTCCCCGTCCACGCGCAGACCCCCGCGCACGCCCGGCGCGAGCAACGGCTCCAGGCGCCGGCACTCGCGCCCCGTCAGCCACTCGGACTCCAGGCCGCTGCGGAGCTGGAGGGCGTGCAGGTCGCGCAGGTGGGCGCGGTCGTCGGCGTCCAGCGCGACGGCCAGGGTGCCGCACCGGCGGTAGCCGAGGTCCAGACCGCTCGCCTCCGTCAGCTCGGCGGCGAACTCCGGGTAGCGGCGCGCGGAGGCGAGATTGAGCCCGAGCAGCGTCTGCTCGCCGTAGTGCAGCTCGGTGACGGCGGCCAGCATCCCCGCCGCTACCTGGGCGGCGCCGCCGCCGGGGGCGGGGTCGGCGACAGCCGTCCGCAGCCCGAGCCGGGCCGCCCGCCAGGCGGTGACCAGGCCGATGACGCCGCCGCCGATGACGAGCACGTCGGGGCTCGCGCCGGAGACGGAGGCAGCCCCGGGGGGCGCCGCTTTCTGTACGGGTGGATGCATGGGCGTCCAGCCCCTCCCTTCGCCGGCATGACCCGGATCAGGTTCGTACGGTCGGAGGCCGCCTCAGCCTCCCTCTCAGCCCGGTCGCGTCCGGGCTCCCGCGTGTGCGTTCACCGGCAACCCTAGTACGGGCCGGCGACGCGCCGTAAGGGAGCGCCGGGTGCGGGGGAGCGGGTGCCGCGCCGGCGGGTCACGGGCCGTGACGTTGTGTCATAGATCTCGTTGCGCGGTGCTCCAGGTCGCGAGACACACCGTCTTACAGTGATCGGGTGAGCGAGCAGACCCAGCCCCAGGACCCTGACCGCGCGCGCCAGGACCGCGAAGCCGCCGAGCGCGCGGCCGAACGCAACCGGCGCGTCGTCATCGTCGGCGCCGGACTGGCCGGTGTGCAGACCGCCGTCGCCCTGCGCGAACAGGGCTGGCGCGGAGCGGTCACGGTGCTCGGCGAAGAGCCGCACCAGCCGTACGACCGCCCGCCGCTGTCCAAGGCGGTGCTGCTCGGCAAGGCCGACGGGTCCGCCTTCGACGTGGACTTCGAGGCGCTCGGCATCGAGCTGCTGCTGGGCCGCCGCGCCATAGGGCTCGCGGCCGGCTCGCGGGTGCTGGAGACGGACGCCGGGCCGCTGCCGTACGACCACCTGGTGATCGCCACCGGCGCCGAGCCGGTCACCCTGCCCGGCTGCGACGGGCTGCCGGACGTCCATGTGCTGCGCACCCTCGACGACGCCGAGCGGCTGCGGCCGGTGCTGACCGGGCAGCGCGAGGTCGTGGTCGTCGGCGCGGGCTGGATCGGCGCGGAGTTCGCCACGGCGGCGCGCGAGGCGGGCTGCCGGGTGACGGTCGTCGAGGCCGCCGACCGGCCGCTGGCCGGCGCGCTGCCCGCCGAGGTCGCCGCTCCCATGGCGGCCTGGTACGAGGACAGCGGCGCCCGGCTGCGGACCGGCGCCCGGGTCGCCGCGGTCACCGAGGGCGCGGTGACGCTCGCCGACGGCACGGTGCTCACCGCCGACGCGGTCGTCGTCGGCATCGGCGCCCGCCCCGCGACCTCCTGGCTGGCCGGTTCCGGCGTCGAGCTGTCGCCCGAGGACCGCTCCGTCCTGGCCGACGAACGGCTGCGCACCACGCTGCCCGACGTGTACGCGGTCGGCGACTGCGTCTCCTTCCCGTCCGCCCGCTACGGCAGCCGCCTGCTGGTCCACCACTGGGACAACGCCCTGCACGGGCCGCGCACGGTCGCCGCCACCATCGTCCGGGGCGCCGCCGAGGGGCCGGTCTACGACCCGGTCCCGTACTTCTGGTCCGAGCAGTTCGGCCGCTTCGTGCAGTACGCCGGGCACCACGCGGGCGCCGACGAGACGGTGTGGCGCGGCGACCCGCAGAGCGCCGCCTGGTCGGTGGTCTGGCTGCGCGAGGGCGTGCTCGTCGCGCTGTTGGCGGTCGGCCGGCCCCGCGACCTGGCCCAGGGCCGCCGGCTCATCGAGCGGGGCGCGGTGCTGGACCGGCGGATGGCGGCGGACGCGTCCGTACCGTTGAAGTCGGCGGCGGTCTGAGGCGGTCTGAGGCGGACCGGGGTGGCCCGAGGCGGACCGGGGCGGAAACCGGGGCCGGGGGAGCCGGGCCTGCGGCCCGGGTGGACGGCGTGCCCGGTGGTGCGTCCGACGGTGCTTCCGGCGTTCCGTCCGACGGTGCGTTCGGGTGCTGTGGGCTGCGCCGACGGGGATGCCCGGCTACCGGCTGTCAGTGCGAGGTGGCAGGCTTGTCCCGTGACCGAGATTGACGCAAAGATCGATGGACTCGTCCCCGCCTGGCTCACCCTCCCCGACATCGCCGAGATGATCGGCGTCGAGGTGACGCGTGTGCGGCAGCTGGTGAAGGAGGGCCAGCTGATCGCGGTGCGCCGTGGCGAGAACCGTGCCCTGCATGTGCCGGCCGACTTCATCAAGGACGGCAAGGTCGTCAAGGGCCTCGTCGGGACGCTGACGCTCCTGCGGGACGACGGCTTCGCCGACGAGGAGATGCTGGAGTGGCTCTTCACCGCCGACGAGACGCTGCCCGGCACCCCAGCCCAGGCCCTGCGTGAGAATCGCGGTACGGAGGTGAAGCGCCGGGCCCAGGCGCTCGCCGTCTAGGCCCGCTCCAGGCCGCGGGCACAACCGTGCGTGAGCGTGCCCGCAGCCGTACCACCGTCGCGACCGCACCCGTGGCCGCGACCGTCTTCGCACCACTGGCGTACGGGCCGGAAGGCCCGGCCCGTACGCCGCAGACCTGGGGGGACCCGCCCGATGAGCACCGCACGCCACGCCCTGTCCGACGCCCGGCTCTACCTGTGCACGGACGCCCGCAAGCGCCAGGGCGACCTCGCGCCGTTCCTGGACGCGGTGCTCGCCTCGGGCGTGGACGTCGTGCAGCTGCGCGACAAGGGCATGGAGGCCGCCGAGGAGCTGGCCCATCTGGAGGTCTTCGCGGACGCCTGCCGCCGGCACGGCAAGCTGCTCGCGGTCAACGACCGCGCCGACGTCGCCCACGCCATCGGCTCGGACGTCCTGCACCTGGGCCAGGGCGACCTGCCGGTACCCGCCGCCCGCGCCGTCCTCGGCGACGACGTGCTGATCGGCCGGTCCACCCACGCCGAGGCGGAGGTGGACGCCGCGCTGGCCGAGCCCGGCGTGGACTACTTCTGCACCGGACCCTGCTGGCCCACCCCGACCAAGCCCGGTCGCCACGCCCCCGGCCTGGGCCTGGTCCGCCACGCCGCCGCGCGGCGGCCCGAGCGCCCCTGGTTCGCCATCGGAGGGATCGACGCGTCCAACCTGGACCAGGTGCTGGACGCGGGCGCCCGCCGGGTGGTCGTCGTCCGGGCGATCACCGAGGCCGAGGACCCGGGGGCCGCGGCCGCCGGCCTGGCGAAGCGGATACGCGCCCGCGGGGAGTGACCGACGCGCCGCAGGCCGCCGGAGCGCTTCCGCCGCTGATCTCCGGTCCGCTCCGCCGCAGGCCGTCGGCGGCTCCGCCGCGGGGCTTCTGGACGGCAGGTGGCCGGGGGACGGCCGGACGGTGTCCACGGTGTGGACGGGAACGCGGCTATCCGGGCATTTCGCCGGAGCCGGTTGGTGCGCGGGAAGCCGGTGGATAATCTGCACGTATGGCCCTAGGCACAGCTTCCACCAGGACTGATCGCGCACGGACCGTGCGTGACCTGCTCGCTTCCGGCAAGCAGTCGTATTCGTTCGAGTTCGCCGCCCCGAAGACGGAGAAGGGCGAGCGGACGTTGTGGAACGCCATTCGCCGGATCGAGGCGGTCGCGCCGACCTTCGTCTCCGTGACGTACGGGGCGGGCGGTACCTCCCGCGAGGGCACGGTGCGGGCGACCGAACGGATCGCCACCGACACCACTCTCACCCCGGTCGCCCACCTGACCGCCGTCAACCACTCCCTCGCCGACCTGCGCAACATCATCGGGCAGTACGCCGACGCCGGTATCCGCAACATGCTCGCGCTGCGCGGCGACCCGCCCGGCGACCCGATGGGCGACTGGATCCAGCACCCCGACGGCGTCCTGTACGCCGCCGAACTGGTCCGTCTCATCAAGGAGTCGGGCGACTTCTGCGTCGGCGTGGCGGCCTTCCCGGAGATGCACCCGCGCTCGTCGGACTGGGACACCGACGTACGGCACTTCGTCGACAAGTGCCGGGCCGGCGCGGACTTCGCGATCACCCAGATGTTCTTCTACGCCGAGGACTACCTCCGGCTGCGCGACCGGGTCGCCGCGGCGGGTTGCGGGACGCCCATCATCCCGGAGATCATGCCGGTCACCAACGTCCGCCAGATCGAGCGGTTCGCGCAGCTCAGCAATGCCGCCTTCCCGCCCGAGCTGGCCGAGCGCATCCTCGCGGTCAAGGACGATCCGGCGGCTGTACGCTCCATTGGCATCGAGTATGCGACGGAGCTGTGTGCGCGCTTGATGGCCGAGGGAAGTCCCGGGTTGCACTTCATTACCCTGAACCACTCCACGGCGACGCTGGAAATCTACGAGAATCTGGGTCTGCACCAGCAGTCCTGACGGCGGTTTGCCGCACCAGGGCGGCCTGTGGGGCGGCGGAAGAGGGGCGTACATGGGCTGGGTGGTCCTCTACATCGCATTCGGCTGTGTCGCCCTCTGGCTCCTCAGTGAAGTGCTGCTCCAGTACAAGGCCAGACTGCGGTGGCGGCTGCTGGCCTTCGCCGGTTTTCTCGGTGTGGTCGTCGGGGTCGTCATCCCGTCGGTGATCGTGATAGCGGCCGGCGCCATCGCCTTCGCCGTCGGACAGACCTACGTCACGCTGTCCTTCCGGAGCGGTTTCCAGTCCGGCTGGGCGCTGCGCGGCAAGCGCCGGGACAGCGGCAAGCGCGGCGACAACCGGCGGCGCCGGGCCAAGGGCGGCGGCCGGGCCGCCGCAGGCCCGACCCTCCAGGTCAGCGGCCTGGAGGCGGTGCCCGCACCGGAGGAAACGGGCACCGGTACGGCGGACGGCGGCACACCGCCGGCCGGCACGACTGCGTTCGACGGTGCGGCGGCGTTCGACGGAACAGACCCTTTCGCCGGCGTCGAGAGCGCCCCGAACGGCTACGGAGGCGGCGACTCCACCGAGGTGTACGCGCCGCAGCCGATCCCCGAGGAGACCGGCCAGTACGGCATATACAGCCCGGACGCGCGCTCGGAGCAGCCCGGCTATGCCGCGTACGACGGCTACGGGGGGCACGGGCAGTACGGGCAGGACACCTACGCCTACGACGGCGGTTACGGCGCTGCCGCCCAGAGCGGGCAGGACGCCTACCCCGACCACTACAGCGCTTACGGCGCGGACCAGGGCCACGGCCAGGGACAGGGCGGGCAGGCGCCCTACACCGACCCGTACGCCGGCGCGCAGCAGTACGCCGCGCAGTACGACCCGTACGACCAGCCCGACGCCTTCGGCGGCACCCAGGCCTACCCGGCGCAGCAGTACACCGGCGTGCAGGACCCGTCGCAGGCCCAGCCCTCGTACGGGGACACCCCGCCCGGCGGGGTGTGGGTCCCCCAGCAGCGTGGCAACGAGCCCACCGCCGACCAGCCGTACCCGCCCTACCAGCCCCCGCAGAACCAGGGCTACGACGGGCAGCAGTACCGCTACTGAGCGGCCCGCGGGCGCCGTCGGCCCACCCGCGGGCGCCGTCGGCTCACTCGGAGCCGCGCCAGTCGTCCCCGTTCACGATCAGGCCCGCGACGAGGGCGCCCGACATTCCGGCGTGCGCCAGTCCGCCGCCCGGATGCGTCCAGCCGCCGACGGCGTACAGCCCCGGTATCCGCGTACGGTTGCCGGGACGCAGAAAGCGGCCCCCGGCCCCGGCCAGCGCCGGACCCGGTATCGCCGCGCCTTCGACGGGCGGCAGCACGGCCCGCCACAGCACCCGCTCCCGCAGTCCCGGTATCGCCGCTTCGGCGGCCGCCACCAGCCGGTCGGCGGCCGCCGCCTGCGCGGCCGTCTCCTCGGCGGGCCCGGAGCCCCCGCCGGGCGGCTCCGCCGGCTCTCCGTACGGTGCGACCGCGGCGCTCAGCGTCACGGCCTCGTGTCCGTCGTCCGGGCGGGACGCCGGATCGTCCGGGCGCAGCACCGTCACCGTCGGGCGCTCGCACAACGCCCTCTGGCCGCCCGCCCCGAAAAGCGTGCTCAACTCCGCCGCCCGGTCGGCCGCGTGGACCACCGTGCGGTGGGCCGCGTCCGCCGGGCGGGGGCCGCGCAGCGCGAGGGCGACCGTGAACCGTCCCGGCGTCCGGCGGTGTGCGTCGTCGTCGGGCCGTACGTCGTCCACGCCCCACGGCTCCGCGCCCTTCAGCAGGGCCGTCAGCCGCTGCGGAGCCACACCCGCGACGACCGTGTCCGCCTCGGCGCTCCCGCCGTCGCGCAACTCCACGCCCGCCGCCCGGCCGTCCGCCTCGATGACGCGCGTCACCTCGGCGCCGAAGGTGAACTCCACCTTTCGCGCCAGGCAGCGTTCGTACAGCGCGTCGGCCAGCGCCCGGATGCCGCCACGCGGATACCAACTTCCGAAAGTCTGCTCCATGTACGGCAGGACCGCGGCGCTCGCCGGGACACTGCGCGGGTCGAAGCCGTACGCCAGGGCGTAGCTCTCCAGGAGGGCGGCCAGCCGCGGGTCCTTCAGCTCGTGGGCGGCGACCTCGGCGAGGGACGCGTCCGTCACCTCCTTCCGGCGCCCGAACAGTCCGCGCCGGGGCAGCGCCGGATACGGCTCACGGCCGAGCACCTGCCAGTCGGACCACAGCGGCTCCTCCAGCAGCGGGCGGCGGGTACGGTCCCAGGCGTCGCGGGCGCGGCCCAGGAACGCGCTCCAGCGCTCACCGGCGCCCGCGCCGAGCGCGCCGTCCAGCGCCGCGAGGACACCGGCCCGTGAGGCGTTCGGCAGGGAGACGGCCGTGCCGTCGGCGAAGACGTGCCGGGCGGCCGGGTCGACCTGGGACAGCTCGACGACGCTCTCCAGCGGCTCGCGGCCGGTCTTGACGAACAGGTCGCGGTAGACGGCGGGCAGATGCAGAAGGCCGGGCCCGGTGTCGAAACCGAAGCCCGCGCGCTCGAACCGGCGCACCGCGCCGCCGTACGTCGCCGTACGCTCGTACACCGCCACCCGGTGGCCCGCGACGGCCAGCCGGGCGGCGGCCGCCATCGCGCCCATCCCGGCGCCGATCACCGCAATCCGTGCCATGCCTGCGACTTTATCCGGCACCACTGACAACGCCGCTCCCACCCGGCACCGGCGGCCGCGCCCGGCCCGTACCGCGACGGCCGGACGGCCCGCCCGGGCCCGTACCGCGACGGCGGACACCCCGGCCCGGCGGCCCTCCCGCCTCAGCCCACCGGCGCCGATCCCTCCCGCGCCGCCGCCAGGTGCCGCTCCTCCCGCCGCTGCCGCCGGCGCCGCAGGAAGCGCCGTACCCGCGACCACAGGAACGCCACCAGCACGATCCCGCCGACCAGCAGCACCCCGGCGACGATCGCCGCGGCCACCGGGTGGAACACCGCGAAGACCACGATGCCCGCGACGCCGAGGTCCTCCAGGGTGCTCAGCACGAAGTTGCTGGCCGGTTCCGGCGAGGTGTTGACCGCCATCCGCGTGCCCGCCTTGACCAGATGGCTGACCAGCGCGCTGGTGCCGCCCACCGCGCCCGCCGCCAGTTCGGGCAGCGACCCGTCGTGGCCCGCCAGCAGCGCCGCCACGACCCCGCCGGACACCGGCCGGACGACCGTGTGCACGGCGTCCCAGACCGAGTCCACGTACGGGATCTTGTCGGCGACCGCCTCGATCAGGAAGAGCACCCCCGCGACGATCAGCACATCGGTGCGCTGCAACGCGGCGGGCACCTCGTCGGCGGCTCCGGTGGCACCGAGCACGCCGAGGAGCAGGACGACGGCGTAGGCGTTGATTCCGCTGGCCCAGCCGCTGGTGAAGACAAGGGGGAGTACCGACACGCAGGAGATCGTAACGAGCCGCTGCGCGCCGGTGCTCAGGTTTGAGTATCCGTACTCAGTCACCGAGATGAGTAGGTACGCGGATGGGCCGCGACCTGCGCGGACGGAAGAGTGTGCAGCACGGAAGGGACGCCGGGCCGGCACCGCCGGCACGGGGCGGCGGAATCGGCACGGCAGCCCGGACGTGACGGGGGAGTACGGGGGAAGATAGGGGGCTCCACGGGGGAAAGTACGGGGGTACGGGGCCCCACGGGGGAAGCGCTGTCCTGGACGGATCGCCGGGGGAACGATCCGGTCCGGGGCAGCGCGCCTGGTACAGGACAGCGGCGGCGGCCGGCTCACGAGGCCGGCCGCCGCCGCTGCGTGCGCCCCGGGGCGCGGGCGGGCGCGTGTCTACGGGTGCCCGCTCACCCGCCCCTGCAGAAGCCGGGACAGCGAGGCGTGCACGTCGTCGATCGACCGGTGCGGCTGGTAGGACTGCCAGTCCAGCGCCGCCACCAGGACCATCCCGAACAGCGCGGACGCCGTCAGCGGGATGTCGATGTCCTCGCTCAGCTCGCCGCCCGCCACCGCCTCCCGGAGCACGCCCTCCACGACCGTGATGGCCCGCTCCCGCACCACCATCAACGTCGACTGCCAGGCCCGGTTCGTGCGCCACAGCTCGGCGACGTAGAGCTGGGTCAGCGCCGGGTAGCGGGCGATGAAGTCCAGCCCGGCCCGGATCATCGCGTCCAGCGCGTCCACCCGGGTGCCGCCCCGGTCCGCCGACGCGTCGGCCGCCTCCTGGAGGGAGGTGGCCAGCAGCTCGATGCCGTGCCGCAGCAGCTCCTCGAAGAGTTCGTTCTTGCTCGCGAAGTTGTAGTACACGGTGCCCTTCGCGACACCCGCGCGCTCGGCGATCTCGTCCACCGTCGTCGAGGAGAAGCCCTGTTCGGCGATGAGCGTGACGGCGGCCTCGAAGAGCTTGCGCCGGGTGGTCTGGCGGCGCGTGCTGGAGCTGTCCATGGGGGAGATTGTGCCGCTCCCGGCGGCCCGCGCGCTCACAGGCTCAGCTCCGGATGGAGGTCCTTCATCCGGAGGACCTGCTTCCCGCGCGCCGCCCAGGCGGTCAGCGCGAGCGCGGCCGCGGTGAAGGCGAGCAGGACGGCGCTGCCCTGCCACACGGGCGCGAGATCGCCGCCCGTGATGAGCCGCCGCAGCCCCTCGACGATGTAACTCATCGGCAGGTACGGGTGGATGGCGTTGAAGAAACCGGGACTGGTCTGCACCGGGTACGTACCGCCCGCCGACGTCAGCTGGAGCATCAGCAGCGCCAGCACCAGGATGCGCCCGGCCGGCCCGAAGCGGGCGTTCAGCCACTGCACGATCGCCGCGAAGCAGGCCGTGGCCAGCAGCAGGAACCCGATCGTGCCGGCCGGCCGCTCCATCTGGAGACCGAGCCCGTAGTGCAGGACGGACATCAGCGCGGCCGTCTGGAGCACCCCGAGGGCGAACACCGGCAGCCAGCCGGAAACCGCGATCCGCCAGGCGCCCGCGCCCATGACGAGCGCGCGCCGGTTCAGCGGCGGGATCAGCATGTACGCGACCATCGCGCCGACCCAGAGGGAGAGCGGGATGAAGTACGGGGCGAAGCCGGTGCCGTAGTTGGGCGCGCGGTGCGCCGCCTGGGAGGCGAGCTGCACCGGGTCGGACATCACGCGCGTACGGGCGTCCCGGTCCTGCTTGCCGTAGTCGGGGATCTGCCGCACGCCGTCGTGCAGCCCGCCCGCCAGCTTCTCCGAACCGTCGGAGAGCTTGAACATGCCGCCGTACAGGGTCTGCGCGCCGTCCTTCAGCTTGCCGACCCCCTGGTCGAGGTCGCCCGCCCCGGACGCGGCGCGGCCCGCGCCGTCGTGCAGCTTCCGGGCCCCGTCGGCCGCTTGCCCCGCGCCGTCCGCCAGCTTCCCGGTGCCGGCGGCCAGCTGGCCGGCGCCCGCGGAGACCTGGTGGGCGCCCGCGTTGAGCTGGTTGATCTTCGCGACCGCGGCGTCCATGTCGGCGCCGAGGGTCGGGCCGCGCCGGGCCAGTTCGCCCGCCAGCCGGTGCAGCGAGTCGAGGTCGCGGCCCAGCTGGTCGAGGTTCTTCTGGTCGTGGACGTAGCCGCTGATCTCCTCGGCCTTGGCCGCGGCGGCCGCCGCCTGGTCCTTGAGCTGCTTCAGCTCGGCGCAGGAGGCGTCGGGCCGCGCCCCCTCGCCGCACCGCTGCCGGTAGAAGGCCGCGAGGTGGTCGGACATCCCCCGGGAGAGCCGGGCGCCCGCGTCGGCCGCGCGCGGCAGCTTGTCCAAGTTGTCGCGTACGGCCTGCGAACCGTCGGCGACCACCTTGGCGATCCGCCCGATCTCCTTGCCGTGCGCCCGGATGAAGGGCCCGACCTCGTCCACCACGCCGTTGACCTTGTCGGCCAGCTGCTGGGTGCCCCGCGCGACCTGGCCGGAACCGGAAGCCAGCCGGTCCGCCCCCTGGGACGCGGCGGACGCGCCCTTGGCGAGGTCCGCGGTGCCGGTGGCGAGCCGGCCGGCGCCCGCGTCGAGGTCCTTCAGACCGGCGGCCAGCGTGCCGCTGCCGTCCTTGGCGGTACCCAGCCCGTCCTTGAGCTTGCCGGTGCCGTCCTGGGCCTGCCCGATGCCGTCCTTGAGCTTCCCGGCGCCGTCCGCGGCCTCCTGCGTCTTGTCGTGCAGCGTCGAGAAGGAGACGAAGATGTTGTCGTAGAAGCTGCGCGAGGACTTCGCCGAGGCCGTCGAGCGCACCTCGGAGAAGACCGTGCGGGAGATCTGTCCGACGATGTAGTTGTTCGCGTCGTTCGTACGGACGCGGAGGGCGCCGGTCTCCGGGTGGTCGCCCGAACTGGACGCGATCCGCTTGCTGAAGTCCTCGGGAACGGTCAGCGACAGGTAGTACGAGCCGTCCTCGACGCCCTGTTCGGCCTCCTTGGCACTCACCTTGTGCCAGTCGAAGGTGTGACTGTCGCGCAGGCCGTCCACGATGCTGTCACCGGCCGTGATCTTCTTGCCCTTGGCCTCGGCGCCCGCGTCCTCGTTGACGAGGGCGACCGGGATCTTGTCCAGGCGCCCGTACGGGTCCCAGAAGGAGAACAGGTACAGCGCGCCGTACAGGAGCGGCAGCAGGAGCAGGGCGATCAGCGCCGCCATCGGCAGCTTGCCCCTCCCGAACCGTTTCAGCTCAAGCGCGGCCAGCCTCGGCGAGCGCATCCGCCGCCCCCTTCTCGTCGTCGTGGGTGCCCGTGCCGTCGGTGCCGGGGGCGGATTCGGCGCCCCTTCCGTCGCCGCGGGGCGGTGCGCACCACGACCGCGCCGTCCGGCGCCTGGCTGCACACCGCGAGCACGGTCGTGCCGGACTCCGCGAGGGAGCGCAGTGTCGCCCAGAGGCCCGCGCGTTCGGCGTCGGAGAGCTTCATGTCGGTGTCGTCGACGGCCAGCAGGCGGGGCCGCCCGATCAGCGCCAAGGCCATCGACAGGCGCAGCGCCTCCGGCCGTTCCAGGTCACGTACGGACGTCCGGTCGCCCTTGGGCAGGGCGGCCAGGTCCAGGCCGGCCGCTTCCAGGGCCGCGTCGATCCGGACGCGGGCTGCTGCTGTACGCTCCCGGCGCGGACGCAGCAGCGCGCTGAGGGCACCCCCAGCGTCAGCCGGGGCGGAGTCACCGAACCGGCGCTGCAACAGGACGCGTTCGCGCAGCTGCTCGGCCACGGTCAACGCGGGTTCGAGATCGGTGACACCGGGTACGTGCGCAAGAGCGGTGACCGCTCGTACCGCTGCCTTCTTCTTCGGCAGCGGCAGGCCCGCGACCTCGGCCGTACCGGCGGTGGTCGCCATCCGGCCGGTGAGCGCGAGCAGGAGGCAGGTGCGTCCGGAGCCGGACGGGCCCTCCACGGCGATCAGCGAACCCGGCTGCGCCGCGAGGCCGACGTCCCGGAAGGCCCAGCCGCGCGGGCCCTGGAGGCCGTAGCCCGTGGCGGTGACGGCCGCCCCGTGCGGGGTGCTGTGCACGATCCCCTCCCTTGAACTGACCAGTCAGTGCAAAAAGTATGCGCAGCCTTGTCATGTCACCGCAAGGGGGTCGACGGGGTCCGCCCGCTTTCCGCCGAACGGAAGGATCTCTTCGCATTACCCCGGCTTTTCGGGGAAAGAGCAGGTCAGAGCCGATTGTCAGTGGTGTGCCGCACGATGGCCCCATAACGGTCCTGAACCGTCATGCGACGACAGGAGGTTCGTCATGGCAGCCAGTTCGGCCGCGGACAGCTCCGCGGCGTACGGCCCTCCGGGCGATGTCCACCCCGTCCTGCGCCGGGCGGCCGCGCCGCCCGCCGCCCTCGACCTGCTCGCCCAGGCGCAGCGCGGCATCGACGAGGCCCGCGGCCTGGAAACCCCCAACGAGCGCTACGCCACCGCCCACCTCGCCGCGCTGCGCACGGCTGCCGCCGTCCTCGCCGTGCGCGGCCGCCCCGAGACCAGCCTCCGCCGCCGGCAGCGCATCCGCAGTGCCTGGGAGGTCCTGCCCGAGGTCGCTCCCGAACTCGCCGAATGGAGCGCGCTGTTCGCCTCCGGAGCCCAGCGCCGCGCCCGCGCCGAGGCGGGCATAGCCGGCGCGGCCGGCCCGCGCGACGCCGACGACCTGATCCGCGACGTGGCGATGTTCCTGCGCCTGGTGGAACGGATGCTGCTCCTCCAGCCGGTGCTGCCCTCGCAGCGGGCGGGGTGAGGGGGAGGGGCGGGCGGCAGCGGGGCTGCCGGGCCGTCCCCGCAGGTCCCATTAGGGTGGTACCCATCAGTTCATGCCCCCGCCGAGGAGCCACCCGCCGTGTTTGACCCGCTGCGCCCGCGCGCATCCCTTCGTACCGCCGTGGTCTGGGAGGTTCTCAAAGACGCCCTGGAACACCGGGCCGAAGCCGCCGGGCGGGACGCCCTCGACGTCCTGGACACCGGCGGCGGCACGGGCAACTTCGCCGTGCCGGTCGCGCGCCTGGGACACCGCGTCACGGTGGTGGACCCCAGCCCCAACGCCCTGTTCGCCCTGGAGCGGCGGGCTGCCGAGGCGGGCGTCGCCGACCGGGTGCGCGCGGTGCAGGGTGACGCCCACGGGCTGTTCGACGTGGTCGAGCCCGGCGGCTACGACGCCGTGCTCTGCCACGGCGTGCTGGAGTACGTCGACGACCCGGCCGAGGGCGTGCGCAACGCGGTGGGCGCGCTGCGCCCGGCCGGCACCCTGAGCCTGCTCGCGGCCGGACTCGGCGGCGCCGTCCTCGCCCGTGCCCTGGCGGGCCACTTCACCGAGGCCAAGAACGCCCTGTCGGACCCGGCGGGCCGCTGGGGCGACGGCGATCCGGTCCCCCGGCGCTTCACCGCCGAACAGCTCACCGGGCTGGTCTCGGACACCGGCCTGCGGGTCGGCGCGGTGCACGGTGTACGGGTCTTCGCCGACCTGGTGCCCGGCGTGCTCGTGGACACCGAGCCCGGCGCCATGGACGCCCTGCTCAAACTGGAGGCAGCCGCCGCCGAGCAGCCCGCCTTCCACTCGGTCGCCACCCAGCTGCACGTCCTCGCCGAGCGCGGCTGACACCGCCGGCCCGCCTTCCCGCACGTGCAGTCGGCCACAGGCCACCCGATCAGCCGCTTCGCCCCGTATGATCGGGGTACAGCGTCCGGCATGACGGATCGGAGGGTGGGGAATGCAGCCTGCAAGCACCACCGACCGCCGTGGCGGCCCGGACAGTGAATTGGCGTAGAGGGGCGGGTTTCACGGGGGCGATTCCCTGCCTATCCTGAAAGGGTCGCACCCGGTCGCCCCCCGCGACCGACGAGTAGGAGGACTCCGTGCCGCTCTCGGAGCACGAGCAGCGAATGCTCGAGCAAATGGAGCGAGCGCTGTACGCCGAAGATCCCAAGTTCGCGACAGCGCTTGAGGGAAGCGGGCTGCGTACGTACACCCGGCGACGGGTCTACCAAGCGGTCGCGGGCTTCCTGGTAGGTATCGCGCTCCTCATGGCCGGAATGGTCGCACAGCAGATCTGGGTCAGCGTGGTGGGCTTCCTCGTCATGCTGGGCTGCGCGGTGCTCGCGGTCACCGGATGGCGCAAGGCCCCCAAGCCGGGCGAGCAGCAGACCGCGGCAGGCGGCCGCGCGGGACCCGGCGGCACCTCCGCCCGCCGCCAGGCCAGGCAGCGCCGATCGATGATGGACCGGATCGAAAGCCGCTGGCAACGCCGCCGCGACGAACAGGGCCACTGAAACACCCCGCGGACTTCCTCCTCGTCCGTGTCCCCGCCTCACGATGCGGCCGCCCGATACCGGGCGGCCGCTTTTCGTGCGCGCGAGCACCCGCGCCGGGTCGAGCGGCCTCCGCTCACCGGTAGCCCGGCGATTCCGCAGCCAGGCACGGGCCCGGACCTCCAGACTCCGCCCTCCGGCCCGGCCCCTCCCGCTGTAGGGCGTCCGACGGCCGGTGGGGGCAGGCGTCCTCCCACCCGCGCCGCGATAGCCGAACACGTTCGGGAGGGTGCGGGACCGGAGGACGAAGTCTGGAGGGCCCGGGCCCGTACCCCCGTCGGGCTGCCCGCAGTGCGGCGGAGTTTCGGTGCCCGGCGGCGGGGCGCACTCGGTGGCCGACTGGCTGTTTGTACTGGGTGGCGCTCTTTTCGGTCCGGGCACGGGGCCGGCCCTACGGACTTCGTCCTACGGTCCGGCCCCTCCCGCCGTAGGGCGTCCGACGGCCGGTGGGGGCAGGCGTCCCCCCACCCGCGTCGCGATAGCCGAACACGTTCGGGAGAGTGTGGGACCGGAGGACGAAGTCTGGAGGGTCCGGGCCCGCGCCACCGTCGAGCCGGCCCGCAGTCCGACGAAGCTTCGGCGCACGATGGCGGGGCCGCCCCAGCCGCCTTCGCTCTTTGCGACTGTGAGAGCGAAGGCGACCTGATGTCCATCACCCGGGGGCCGTGGCTACGGCTTGCCCCGTGAGAGCCTCACCGCACCTGCCGCGCGGCGCACCGCCGTGGCCGGTGGGCTCGCCGCGCAGCGGGCGAGGAAGTCGGACCACCGGGAGGAGAGCGTCCACACGGCCCGGGCGGCCGAGCGGGGTGCCAGGAGAGCGCGCAGGCGCAGGCGGCGGGAGGCGCCGTCCCGCAGGCCGGTGCGGACGCGCTGCACCTCGTCGGCGAGGCCGGCCGCCGGACGCGGGGCCGGTGCGTAGAGGACCTGTTCCACCGAGGCCGCGACGCGGTGGGCCGCTGCCGCCGCCGTGCCGTCCAGCTCACCTATGCGTACGATGCGCTCCGCCGCCTTGCGCGGGGTCAGGGACTCGTCCGGCAGGATGCCGTAGTCCCAGCCGGAGTCGACCAGTTCCCGCCAGGCCGCGAGCGTACGGGCGGTGCCGTACTGCCCGGGACGTGCGCTGCCCTGCGGCTCCGGCGACCCGCTGTGACCCCAGAAGGCGGCGTCGGCCGCCTCCAGATGGGCCGTGAGCGTCCCGGCCGGGCCGTCCCCGCCCGGGCGGGCACCGCGAAGGCGCCGGGAACGGGCCCGCAGCCGCCACAGCAGCGGCAGTACCGGCAGCAGGAGCAGGGCCACCGCGCCGATGCAGAGGGCTGCGATCGCCCACGGCGAGGGCCCGTCGTCCGCCGGGCCGCTCGCCGACTGCGCGGGCGGCGTCCAGCAGGGGCCCACGCGCCGCTCGGCGGGAGCGCAGCTCTGCGAGGGCGACGGCCCCACGGGTTCCGCCGCCGAATGCGACGGCTGCGGCGCCGGGGCGTTCGTACCGCCGGTGGACGGGGTGTCGGCGAGGGTGTAGTCGGGCGGCGTGCCACGGCTCGGCGTCGGCTCGAAGCGCGTCCATCCCGTCCCCTCGAAGTACAGCTCGGGCCAGGCGTGCGCGTCCTTGAGGCCCACCGAGGTCGAGCCGTCGCTCTGCCGGGTGCCGGGGGTGAAGCCGACCGCGACCCGGGCCGGTATGCCCAGCGTGCGTGCCATCGCCGCCATAGAGAAGGCGAAGTGCACGCAGAAGCCCTCCTTCTGCTCCAGGAACCGGGCGATGGCCTCCGTGCCGCTGCCGGCCCGCACCTCCGTGTTGTAGGTGAAGCCGCCGTTGAGCGAGAACCAGTCCTGGAGGCGGACCGCCTTGTCGTACGCCGACCCGGCGTCCCGCGTCACCTGCCGCGCGGTCTCGCGCACCACCGGGGGCAGTGAGTCCGGCACCTTCGTGTACTCCCGCGTCAGTTCGGCGGGCGGCGCGGGCGCGGTGTCCAGCTGCCGTGCGGTGGGCCGCACCAGCAGGCTCTCGACCTGGTACTGCACACCCCGGGTGTTCTGCCCGCGATCGCCGACCAGCGTGCGGCCCTCCGGTTCGAAGCGCCAGCGCCCGGAGATGTCCACGTGGGAGGCGGGGTAGGGCAGCGGGAGCCAGTTCTGCGCGTACCAAGGAGCGGCGGAGACGGAGGTGTTGACGGTGGTGACATCCACCTTCGGACTCAGCCCCGCGGGGCCGGGCAGCCGGTCGGGCACGTCCTTTACGGCACGCTCGGACGGCTTCCACGCCGTACCGTCGAACTGGTCGAGCGCGACGATCCGCAGATACAGGTCTCGGGTGTCCGAAGCGGTGGTGCGGTAGTTGAGGACCTGCCGGTCCTCCGGCTGGTTCAGGCTGTTCTGCAGGGAGACCAGCGGGTTCACCGCGGAGATGGTGCCGCCGCCCGCGCCGCGGCCGGCCACGGCCGGGCCCAGCAGCCCGCCGCCGAGGGACGGCAGCACCGCGGGCACCACCAGGGCGACGCCCAGCACCAGCGCGCCGATCCGGCGGCCTGTACGGACCGGGGCGTACGCCGGGCCGCTCGCGGTGGAGGCGTAGCTCTGCCCCTTGGCGACCGGCGGCCGTCCGCCGGGGACCCGGCCGCCGAACACCCGGCCCCACTGCGAGAGCCGGTCCCGGCCCTCGGCCAGGAGCAGCAGCAGATAGCCGGCTCCCGCGATCAGGAACCACAGCCAGCCCGCGCCGCCTTGGGAGAGACCCGCCGCCACCGAATACAGCGCGAGCAGCGGCAGTCCGGCGGGCGCCGCACTGCGGTACGTCACGGCCAGCGTGTCCACCACGAGGCCGACCAGCAGCACCCCGCCGACCAGCAGCAGGCGGATGCCCGCCGTGACCGGCGCCGGTATGGCGTAGCGGCTGACGTCGGCGACGCCCTCCTGCGTCAGTTCGCCGAGCTCCCGGAACGCGTCGGGCCCCGGCAGCACCCCGCCGATCGCCTGGTCGTTCACGAAGAGCACGGTGAGCAGCAGCAGTGCCACCACGGCCTGCGCCGCGACGGTCAATGGCCGGGCCAGCGGCACCCGGCGGGCCAGCCCGCCCGCGCAGGACACGATCACCAGCAGGACGGCCGCCTGCATCATCCAGCCGACCGGTTCGACCAGTGGCAGCAGCGCACTGGACGCGCACAGCGTCGCCACCGCCGCGCACACCGTCAGCCTCGCTCGCCCGCTCATGTCGTCACTCCGCTTCCCGGTGCCGCGACCGGCCCGGCCGGTCCGGGGCCGGGCCCGGTGGAAGGGCCGTCCGCCGGGGCAGGCCCGCCACCGCCCGAGGGGCCTTGGCGTACGCCCGCCACCTGGTCCGCCTGCCGCCACAGTGCCGTCAGCGCATCGCCCGGCGAGACCGGCAGTGCCTTCCAGCCCGCCTCACGGAGCATCCGCAGGCGCTCGGCGAGCGGCCGCCCGGCCTCGCCGGCGCTGGACCGCGGCCCGTCCGCGCCCCGCGACCAGGCGTCGCCGTCCAGGACGAACGCGACCGCCGTCCCGCTGCGCTGCCGCATCCGCCCGGCGACCGCGGCCTGTTCCTCGTCCAGGTCGCCGAAGAAGGCGACCAGCAGCCCTTCGTTGCCGCCGCGCAGCACGTCGTAGGCCCGGGCCAGGCCCGGTTCGGCGGAGTGCTCCACCACGGCGAGGGTGTCCAGCAGCAGCCCCACGGTGTCGGCGGACTCGGTGCCGCCCGCCCAGCCGCCGCCTCCGTCCGGGCCTGGTACGGACGTGCCCGTGTCGGTCAGGAAGCGCACCGAGAAGCCGCGCTCCAGCAGATGGACCGCCGTCGACGCGGCGCCCGACACCGCCCATTCGAACGCGGAGTCCGGCCCGGAGCCCTGGTGGGCCGTGCGCCGCGTGTCCAGGAGGACCGTGCAGCGCGCCTTCTGCGGCTGTTCCTCCCGGCGGACCATCAGCTCGCCGTAGCGCGCGGTGGAACGCCAGTGGACGCGGCGCAGATCGTCGCCGTGGCGGTAGCCGCGGGGGATCACGTCGTCCTCGCCGGCCAGCGCGAGCGCCCGCTGCCGCCCGTCGCCGTACCCGGAAGCCTCTCCGGTGAGCCGCACCGGCGGCAGTGGCTCGACCCTCGGCACCACCGTCAGGGTGTCCTCGTCGCTGAAGGAACGGGTCAGCTCGCACATGCCGAACGGGTCGGACAGCCGCAGCTGCAGCGGCCCCAGCGGATACCGTCCCCGCAGGTCGGAGCGGACTCGGTAGGACACCTCGCGGCGGCCGCCCGCCTCCACCCGGTCCAGGACGAACCGGGGCCGCGGCCCGAGCACGTACGGCACCCGGTCCTGGAGCATCAGCACACCGGTGGGCAGCCGCGAGACGTTCTCCACCCGCAGCAGCACCCGCGATTCGGCGGCGGCCGGCACCCGGGCGGGGGAGAGGGTCCGGCGTCCCGTGACCCGGTAGCGGGTGCGGTGCAGCACGAACGCGCACACCAGGGGCAGCACGGCCAGCAGCAGTCCGACCCGGAGCAGGTCCGTCTGCCCGAGGGCGTACGCGCACACGGCGGCGGCCACGCCCGCCGCCAGGAAGGACCGGCCGCGTGTCGTCAGCCCCGCGAGAGCGGTCCGCAGCCCGCCGGGCTCCGGAGCTTCCTCGGTCCCCCCGCCCGTCATCAGTACCCCCGGGCGCCGGGCGGCTGCTGCGCGTGCGGCCGGGGCCACTGCTGAGCCGAGGGGTCGGGGACCGGTGTACGGCGCAGGATCTCGACGACGACCTGCTCGGCCGTACGGCGGTTCAACTGGGCCTGCGCGGTCGGCAGCAGCCGGTGTGCCAGCACCGCCACCGCGAGCGCCTGCACGTCGTCGGGGAGGGCGTACTCCCGGCCGGCCAGCGCCGCCGACGCCTTCGCCGCGCGCAGCAGGTGCAGCGTCGCCCGCGGCGAGGCACCCAGCCGCAGCTCGGGGTGGGTGCGGGTGGCGGCCACCAGGTCCACCGCGTATCTGCGGACCGGCGCGGCGACATGGACCGCGCGCACCGCGTCGATCAGCTTCAGTATCTCGTCGGCGTGCGCGACCGGCTGGAGCTCCTCCAGGGGAGAGGCGGCGCCGTGCACGTCCAGCATCTGCAGTTCGGCCTCCGGGCTCGGGTACCCGATCGAGACCCGCGCCATGAAACGGTCCCGCTGCGCCTCCGGCAGGGGGTAGGTGCCCTCCATCTCGACCGGGTTCTGGGTGGCGACGACCATGAAGGGCGCGGGCAGTTCGTAGGTCTGCCCGTCCATCGTGACCTGGCGCTCCTCCATCGACTCCAGCAGCGCGGACTGGGTCTTGGGCGAGGCGCGGTTGATCTCGTCACCGATCACGATCTGGGCGAAGACCGCGCCGGGCTTGAACTCGAAGTCCCGCCGCTGCTGGTCGTAGACGCTCACGCCGGTGATGTCCGACGGCAGCAGGTCGGGGGTGAACTGGATGCGCCGCACCGAGCAGTCGATGGACCGGGCCAGCGCCTTGGCGAGCATCGTCTTGCCCACGCCCGGCACGTCCTCGATGAGCAGATGGCCCTCCGCGAGCAGCACGGTCAGCGAGAGCCGTACGACCTCGGGCTTGCCCTCGATCACGGCCTCCACCGACCTGCGGACCCGCTCCGCCGTGGTGGTCAGATCTCCCCGCGCGCCCGGCTCCGGCCGCGCGGGGTGACCTCCAAGGCTCGCCTGCTCGTCATAGGTCGTCACCCGGCCCTCCTCGGCCCTTGCCCCGCGCTCCGGGGAGCACGGGTACCCCATTGCGGGCACACGTCCTCCGTACGGACCGGCCCTCCCCGCCCTGCGCGCCGCCCCGGCCGCACGGCCGCGACGACGTCACTCACGCATTCTCGCCGCCCGTGCCGCTTCGCGTCATGGCCTGTGGATAACTCACCCGACGGGCCGCGCGACCACGGCCCCGGCCAGGCCACCACGGTCCCGACCATGCACGGCCCCGGACACGGCGCCACGGCCGCGGACACAGCATCACGGTCCCGGACACGGCATCACGGTCCCGGACACGGCGCCACGGCCGCGGAGCAGGGCCCCGCGGCCGTGGACTTCCGGTATTCCGGTGCCTACCGCGGGTCGATCTCCCGCAGCAGACCCGTCGTCACATCGAAGACGAATCCCCGCACATCGTCGGTGTGCAGCAGGAACGGCGAGGTCCGGACCCGCTGCATGGACTGCCGGACGTCCTCGTCGAGATCCTTGAACGCCTCGACCGCCCAGTTGGGGCGCTGCCCGACCTCGGCCGCCAGGTCGTGGCGGAAGTCCTCGGTCAGGCTGAGCAGCCCGCAGCCCGTGTGGTGGATGAGGACGACCGAGCGGGTGCCCAGCGCCCGCTGGCTGATCGTCAGGGAGCGGATGATGTCGTCGGTGACGACGCCGCCCGCGTTGCGGATGGTGTGGCAGTCGCCGAGCTCCAGGCCCAGCGCGGCGTGGAGGTCGAGGCGCGCGTCCATGCATGCCACGACGGCGACCTTGAGGACGGGCCGGGCGTCCATGCCCGGATCGGTGAAGGCGGCGGCGTATTTGCTGTTGGCTTCGACGAGGCGGTCGGTGACCGTGCCGCCCGCGGGGGCCACGGCGCTGTCGGCGGAGGGGGGCAGCGGCTGCGAGGCAGGTATCGACATAGCAACACGGTAAGGGGCACCGGCCGGTAAGGCTGCACGTGGGGACGGGCATAGGGGGCACAGTGGCGTCTTGTGAGGTTTTCCACACGCCCCCATGGGGTGCCGCCGATCGGGTGAAAGCGGCCTTTTCGCCCGCGCCGCGGGCCTCGGTCGGCTACTCGGGCCGGGTGGTCCCACGGCCCTCCGGAGTCGCTCGGAAATCCGTCGAAAACCCCCGGACGGGCGGTGCGGGACGCGCGGAACCGGTTGATTGACCCCGCGCGGCAGTGGACTAAAGTGGCGCGAAGTGGGAGGCGTGACGCTCTCCTCGGATCCCGAATCTTTCGCGTGCGATCTGCACGTACGGCTCGGCCTCCTCCCGCTCCAACCGGTCCGCCGACGGCACTTCCCCGTCGTCGGAGGGCCACTTCCCCTTCAGAGCGGGCGGGGACCAAGCGGTACGTGCGGCATTCCCCCAGCCAGCGGCCGGGGGGACCCACCTGCCGCCCACCCCATCGGAAGGCGCATGAGCAGCAACGATCGCCACGTACCCGTCATGCTCCAGCGGTGTCTGGACATGCTCGCCCCCGCGCTCGCCGAGCCCGGCGCGGTCGTCGTCGACTGCACGCTCGGCCTCGGAGGGCACAGCGAGGCGCTGCTCGCCACGTTCCCGGCAGCGCGGCTGGTCGCCCTCGACCGCGACCCGGCGGCCCTGAAGCTGGCGGGGGAGCGCCTGGCGCCCTACGGGGACCGCGCCACCCTCGTGCACGCCGTCTACGACGAGCTGCCGCGGGTCTTGGCCCGCCTCGGCATCCCGCGCGTCCAGGGCGTCCTGTTCGACCTCGGTGTCTCCTCGATGCAGCTCGACGAGGCCGACCGCGGATTCGCGTACGCGCAGGACGCGCCGCTCGACATGCGCATGGACCAGACGACCGGCATGAGCGCAGCCGAGGTCCTCAACACCTACCCGCCCGGCGAACTGGTCCGCATCCTGCGCGCGTACGGCGAGGAGAAGCAGGCCAAGCGGATCGTCGAGGCCGTCGTGAAGGAGCGCGCCAAGGAGCCCTTCACGCACAGCGCGCGCCTGGTGGAGCTGATCCGCGACGCCCTGCCGCAGGCCGCCAAGCGCACCGGTGGCAACCCGGCCAAGCGCACGTTCCAGGCGCTGCGCATCGAGGTCAACGCCGAACTGGCCGCCGTCGAGAACGCCGTGCCGGCCGCCGTACGGGCCCTCGCGGTGGGCGGCCGGATCGCCGTGCTGTCGTACCAGTCCCTGGAGGACCGGATCGTCAAGCAGGTCTTCGCGGCGGGCGCGGCCAACACCGCGCCGCCCGGCCTGCCCGTCGTCCCCGAGCAGTACCAGCCGCGCCTGAAGCTGCTCACCCGCGGCGCCGAGCTGCCGACCGAGGAGGAGATCGCCGAGAACCGGCGCGCGGCCCCCGCCCGGCTGCGCGGCGTCGAGCGCATCCGCGAGGACATCGCGTGAACCGGCCGGGGCGCACGCGCCCGGGGGCGGGCCGGCTCTCGGGCCTGTTCGCCTCCGGAGCGGGGGGCACGGCGGCGCGTACGCCGTTCGTGCTCCTCGTGGTCGTGCTCCTCGGCTCCGGCCTGATCACGCTGCTGCTGCTCAATTCCGCGCTCAACCAGGGCTCCTTCGAACTGAGCAAGCTGGAGAAACGAACCAACGAGCTGACGGACGAGCAGCAGGCCCTCCAGCAGGAGGTGGACGCCTACTCGGCGCCGGGCGCGCTGGACGAGCGCGCCCGCGAGCTGGGCATGGTCCCGGGCGGCAGCCCGGCCTTCCTGGAGCCGGACGGCACGGTACGCGGCAAGCCGAGCGCGGCCCCGGGCGGCTCGGGGCCGATGAGCGCGCGCACCCCGTCGGGCTCCACCGTGCCGGGCCCCCGGACGGCGCCGGGCCACGCCGCCGCGCCGGTCCCCGGGCCCCGGCCGTCCGCCGGGCCGCAGCCGTCCGCCGCGCCCGTCGCCCCGGACGCGGGGCTGCCCGACCAGCCGCTGCCCGACCACCCGTTCCCCGCCCTCTCCGCACCCGGCCGTCCCCTGCCCGGCGCCGGGGCCGACGGCCGGCGGGCGGCCGGACCGGCGCGCCCGGCCCACGGCGCGGCAGCCGGCTCCGCTCCGACGACTTCCGGCAGGTGACCCGTGACGTACGAGAACGCCGAAGCCCTGTCCGGGGCCGCGGCTCTGTCCGGAGCTGTGGCCGTAGCGCCCGCGCCCGAGCCCGCCTACGGGTGCGCCCCCCTCGCCCGTAGGACCGCACCGGAGGAGGGCGTCGCATGACCGACCCCAAGGGCCCGCGATCCGGCAGCAGCGGCAGCAGCGGCTCCGGCTCGGGCTCCGGTTCGAGAGGTTCCGGTCCCGGCACATCCGGTCCCGGCGCATCCGGCTCCCGCGCTTCCGGACCCAGAGCCTCCGGACCCAAGGCCCCCGGCGCCAAGGCCGCCGGAGCCAAGCCCCCCGCTCCCTCCAGGACCACCGGCTCCAAGCCCACCGGCTCCAAGCCCACCGGCTCCAAGCCCACCGGATCGAAGCCCACCCCCCAGACCCCCCGTAAGACCGGCAGCGGCTCCGGCACGAGTCCGTCCTCCGGCACCCCTTCCCGTACCGGCTCCGGCCCCCGTTCCGCCCCCGGCTCCAAGGCCACCAGCCCCCCGGACCCCCGCCGCCGCGTCCCCCGCCCCACCCCGGCCGGCGGCCGCACCGGCCAGGCCCGCGGCGGCCCGGGCCAGAGCGGCGGAAGCGGCGGGGGCAGCCGCCCCCAGCGCGCGACGGCCCAGAGCCGCCCCACAGCTCAGAAACGCCCCGCCTCCGCGCGCCCCACCACCACCAAGCGCGCCCCCCGCCCCCGCACGCCGACCCTGCGCCTGGGCAGCCCGCGCCCCCGGCTGCGGCTGGTCTCCCTCGGCCTGGCGCTGATCCTGCTGGTCTTCGTCGTCCGGCTGTTCCAGGTGCAGGCCGTGGACGCCGGCGCGTACGCGGCCAAGGCCAACGTCAACCGGTACGTCCCGGTCAAGCTGGCCGCCGAACGGGGCGCGATCACCGACCGGGACGGCGTGGACCTGGCCACCACGGTCGACGCGTACGACATCACCGCCGACCCCAGCCTGCTCGCGCCCGACAAGATCAAGATCCAGGACGCCCCGCGGCAGGCCGCCGCCCTGCTCGCGCCGATCCTCCACGAGGACCGCGCCGCCCTGGCCAAGAAGCTCGCCACGCCCGGCTCCCGCTACGTACGGCTGTCCCGGCAGCAGACCCCGCAGGTCTGGAAGCAGATCAAGGACCTGCGCAAGCAGCTGGACGCCAAGGCGGCCAAGCAGCCCAGGAGCGAGCGCCGCCCCAACGTCCTGGTCGGGATCTTCGCGGACAAGCACAGCAAGCGCGTCTACCCGAACAAGGACCTCGCCTCCGGGGTGCTCGGCTTCGTCAACAGCGAGGGCCGGGGCGGCGGCGGCCTGGAGGCCCGGCTCGACCGGCAGCTGGCGGGCAAGGACGGCAAGCTGGTCTACGCCCAGTCCGGCGGCCGGCGGGTCCCCACCGCGGGCGCCCAGGAGCACCCGGCGGTGCCGGGCACCGATGTCGAGCTGACCCTGGACCGCGACATCCAGTGGATGGCCCAGCAGGCCATCACCAAGCAGGTCGCCGCGTCGCAGGCCGACCGGGGCTACGTCGTCGTGCAGGACACGAAGACCGGCGAGATCCTGGCCCTGGCCAACGCCCCCGGCTTCGACCCCAACGACATCTCGAAGGCCGACCCGGAAGCGCTCGGCAACGCCGCTCTCACCGATGCCTTCGAACCGGGCTCCACCAGCAAGCTCATGTCGATGGCCGCCGTCCTGGAGGAGGGCGTGGCGACCCCCGCCACCCGGGTCACCGTCCCCAACCGGCTGCACCGCGGCGACCGCAACTTCGCGGACGACATCGACCACCCCACCTGGCACCTGACCCTCAACGGCGTCCTGGCCAAGTCCAGCAACATCGGCACCATCCTGGCCACCGAACAGCTCGGCAGGACCCGCCAGGAGGCCAACCGGGTGCTCCACTCCTACCTGCGCAAGTTCGGGCTCGGACAGCCCACCGGACTCGGCTTCCCCGGCGAGACCCCGGGCCTGCTGGCCCCGCCGCAGAAGTGGAGCACCTCGCAGCAGTACACGATCCCCTTCGGGCAGGGCCTGTCGCTCAACGCCGTCCAGGCCGCCTCGGTCTACTCCGCCATCGCCAACGGCGGCGAACGCATCGCCCCCACGCTCATAAGGGGCACCACGGGCCCGGACGGCCGCTACCGGCCCGCACCGCAGCCGCCCAAGAGCCGGGTGGTGAGCGAGAAGACCGCCAGGACGCTGGCCACCATGCTCGAATCGGTGGTCGACGACAAGGAGGGCACCGGCGCCAAGGCGAAGATCGACGGATACCGCGTCGGCGGCAAGACCGGCACGTCCAACCGGGTGGACCCGAAAACCGGCCGCTACCACGGCTACACCGCCTCCTTCGCCGGTTTCGCGCCCGCCGACCAGCCCCGTATCACCGTCTACTGCGCCGTCCAGAATCCGACCAGGGGGAGCTACTTCGGCGGCCAGGTGTGCGGCCCGATCTACCAGCAGGTCATGGAGTTCGCGCTCAAGACGCTCCAGGTCCCGCCGAGCGGCGCCCAGCCCCCGCGCCTGCCCGTCACCTTCAAGCCAGGCGAATGAAAACGAGGCAGCACCGCCGTGACGACCATCACCCCCGACCCCGGGAACCGCTCCCGCACTCGGCCCTCACTTCGCCCCGAGGCCGCCGCGCCCGGTACGCTCACCGCCGTGTCACACGCTGATCAGTCCCACCACGCCCAGAAGGACGCCCCCGGGAAGTTTCCGGGAGCGCCCCGCCCAGAGCGGGTCCGCGCCACCCCTCTCGCGGACCTCGCCGAGCAGTTGGGCACCTCGGTGCCGGCCGTGGCGGATGCCGCCGACGCCGCCGTCACCGGCATCACCCACGACTCCCGGGCCGTGCGCCCCGGCGACGTCTACGCCGCGCTGCCCGGCGCCCGCTTCCACGGCGCCGACTTCGCCAACCAGGCCGCCGACCTCGGTGCCGCCGCGGTCCTGACCGACCCGGCGGGCCGCGAGCGCGCCGCCGCGACGGGCCTGCCCGTCCTGGTCGTGGACGAGCCGCGGGCCCGGATGGGGGCGCTGGCCGTCTCGATCTACGGCGACCCGGGCAGCGATCTCCTGCAGATCGGCATCACCGGCACCTCCGGCAAGACCACCACCGCGTACCTCATCGACGGCGGCCTGCGCGCCGCGGCCGAGCAGGCCGCCCAGGAGGAGCAGCGCGAGGCCGCTTCGCGGGGGGACGGCGGCGGGCGCCGGGCGGGCCTGACCGGCCTGATCGGTACGGTCGAGTCCCGGATCGGCGACGAGCGCCTGAAGTCGGAGCGCACCACGCCCGAGGCCACCGACCTCCAGGCCCTGTTCGCCGTCATGCGCGAGCGCGACGTGCGGGCGGTGACGATGGAGGTCTCCAGCCACGCGCTGGTCCTCGGCCGGGTCGACGGCTGCGTCTTCGACGTCGCGATCTTCAACAACCTCAGCCCGGAGCACATGGAGTTCCACTCCGGGATGGAGGACTACTTCCAGGCCAAGGCGCAGCTGTTCACCAAGGCGCGCAGCAAGGCCGGCGTGGTCAACCTCGACGACGAGTACGGCAAGCGGCTGGCCGCCGGCGAGTCCGAGGTGCCGGTCACCACGTTCTCCGCCGAGGGCCACCCGGACGCCGACTGGCGCGCCGCCGACGTGGAGGTCGGCGCGCTCGGCTCCACCTTCACCGTGCTGGGCCCCGACGGCGTGTCCGTACGGGCCGCCTCGCCCCTCCCGGGCCCGTTCAACGTCGCCAACGCGCTCGCGGCGATCACGGCGCTGGTCGTGGCCGGGGTGGACCCGCAGACCGCCGCCGACGGCGTCGCCGCGGTGCCCGGCGTCCCCGGCCGCCTGGAGCGGATCGACGCGGGCCAGGACTACCTCGCCGTCGTGGACTACGCCCACAAGACCGACGCGGTCGAATCGGTCCTGCGCGCCCTGCGCAAGGTCACCGGCGGCCGTATCCACGCCGTGCTGGGCTGCGGCGGCGACCGCGACCCGCACAAGCGCAAGCCGATGGGCGCGGCGGTCGCCCGCCTCGCCGACACCGCCGTACTGACCTCCGACAACCCCCGTGGCGAGGACCCCCTCGCGATCCTCGCCACCATGCTGGCGGGCGCCGCCGAGGTGCCCGTCCACGAGCGCGGCACCGTGCTGGTCGAGGAGGAGCGGGCCACCGCCATCGCGGCCGCCGTCGCCCGCGCCGAACCCGGCGACACCGTGATCGTCGCGGGCAAGGGCCACGAGCAGGGCCAGGACATCGCCGGAGTGGTCCGCTCCTTCGACGACCGTCAGGTGCTGCGCGAGGCCATCGAGGCTTCGTTGAACTCGCAGCAGCCGAACCACCAGGGATGACACACCGCCATGCGCGCAAAACCCTTCGAACGGCACGACCTGCCCACGGCCGGGGGTGAGAAGTGATCTCCCTGTCCCTCGCCGAGATCGCGACCATCGTCGGCGGGCAGCAGCACGACATACCGGACCCGGCGGCCCAGGTCACCGGCCCGGTCGTGTTCGACTCCCGTGAGGTGCGCCCCGGCAGCCTCTTCGCGGCCTTCGCCGGCGAACGCGTGGACGGCCACGACTACGCCGCGCGCGCCGTCGAGGCGGGCGCGGCGGCGGTCCTGGCCGCCCGTCCCGTCGGCGTCCCCGCGATCGTCGTGGACGACGTGGTCGCCGCCCTCGGGGCGCTGGCCCGCGCCGTCGTCGGCCGGCTGGGCGCCTGCGTCGTCGGGCTCACCGGCTCGGCCGGCAAGACCAGCACCAAGGACCTGATCGGCCAGCTGCTGGGGCGGCTCGGGCCGACCGTGTGCCCGGTGGGCAACCTCAACAACGAGATCGGGCTGCCGGTGACCGCGCTGCGCGCGGATGACGACACCCGGTTCCTCGTCCTGGAGATGGGCGCCCGCGGTGTCGGCCACATCCGCTACCTCGCGGAGCTGGTCCCGCCGCGCATCGGCGTGGTCCTCAACGTGGGCTCCGCGCACATCGGCGAGTTCGGCGGCCGCGAGCAGATCGCGCAGGCCAAGGGCGAACTGGTCGAGGCGCTGCCCACCGCGGCCGAGGGCGGTGTCGCCGTGCTCAACGCGGACGACCCGTACGTCCGTGCCATGGCCTCCCGTACGAAGGCCCGTACGGTCTTCTTCGGCGAGTCCGCGGAAGCCGCCGTACGTGCCGAGAATGTCCGGCTCACGGCGCTCGGGCAGCCCACCTTCACGCTTCACACACCCTCCGGGTGCAGCGACGTGACCATGCGGCTGTACGGTGAGCACCACGTGTCGAACGCGCTTGCCGCGGCCGCCGTCGCCCATGAGTCGGGCATGCCCGTGGACGAGATCGCCGTGGCGCTCTCCGAAGCCGGCACGCTCTCCCGCTGGCGGATGGAGGTCACCGAGCGCGCGGACGGTGTGACGGTCGTCAACGACGCCTACAACGCGAACCCGGAATCCACGCGGGCGGCGCTCCGCGCGCTCGTGGCGATGGGCGAAGCCTCCAAGGAAACGGGAGGCCGTACGTGGGCGGTGCTCGGTGAGATGGCCGAGCTCGGCGGGGAGTCACTCGCCGAACACGACGCGGTCGGGCGCCTGGTCGTCCGGCTCAACGTCAGCAAGCTCGTGGCGGTCGGCGGCAGGGAAGCGGCCTGGCTCGACATGGGCGCCAAGAACGAGGGTTCGTGGGGTGAGGAGTCGGTGCACGTGTCCGACGCGCAGGCGGCGGTCGACCTGTTGCGCAGCGAGCTGCGGCCGGGTGACGTCGTGCTGGTGAAGGCGTCCAGGTCGGTCGGCCTGGAACGGGTCGCCGCGGCATTGCTGGGCGACGCCGGTGTCGAGGGCGGAGCCGCCACCCGATGAAGCAGATCCTCTTCTCCGGAATGATCGGTCTCTTCCTGACGCTGATCGGCACCCCGCTGCTGATCAAGCTGCTGGCCAGGAAGGGCTACGGGCAGTTCATCCGTGACGACGGCCCGCGCGACCACCACAGCAAGCGCGGTACGCCCACCATGGGTGGCATCGCCTTCATCCTGGCCACGCTCATCGCGTACGCGCTGACCAAGGTCATCACCAGCAGCAATCCCACCTTCTCCGGTGTGCTGGTGCTGTTCCTGATGGCCGGCATGG
Organism: Streptomyces paromomycinus; assembly: GCF_003865155.1. Taxonomy (NCBI): domain Bacteria; kingdom Bacillati; phylum Actinomycetota; class Actinomycetes; order Kitasatosporales; family Streptomycetaceae; genus Streptomyces; species Streptomyces paromomycinus. The sequence continues at coordinate 7,220,664 of NZ_BHZD01000001.1, forward strand.
GCCTGGTGGGCTTCCTGGACGACTACATCAAGATCGTCAAGCAGCGTTCGCTGGGCCTGCGGGCCAAGGCGAAGATGGCCGGCCAGCTCATCGTCGGTATCGCCTTCGCGGTGCTCTCGCTGCAGTTCGCGGACATGCGCGGCCAGACCCCGGCCTCCGACCGGCTCTCCTTCACGCAGGACTTCGGCTGGCAGATCGGCCCGGTGCTCTTCGTCATCTGGGCGCTGTTCATGATCCTGGCGATGTCCAACGGCGTGAACCTCACCGACGGCCTGGACGGCCTGGCCACCGGCGCCTCGGTGATGGTCTTCGGCGCGTACACCTTCATCGGCATCTGGCAGTACCAGGAGTCGTGCGCCAACGCGATCAGCGCCGGGCCCGCCTGTTACGAGGTACGCGATCCGCTCGACCTCGCGGTCGTCGCCTCGGCCTTGATGGGCGCCTGCTTCGGCTTCCTGTGGTGGAACACCTCGCCCGCCAAGATCTTCATGGGCGACACCGGCTCGCTGGCCCTGGGCGGCGCGCTGGCCGGGCTGGCCATCTGCTCCCGTACGGAGCTGCTGATGGCCGTCCTCGGCGGCCTCTTCGTCCTGATCACCATGTCCGTGGTCATCCAGGTCGGGTCCTTCCGGCTCACCGGCAAGCGGGTCTTCCGGATGGCGCCACTGCAGCACCACTTCGAACTCAAGGGGTGGTCCGAAGTCCTTGTGGTGGTCCGGTTCTGGATCATCCAGGGCATGTGCGTGATCGTCGGCCTGGGCCTCTTCTACGGCGGCTGGCAGGCCGCCAAGTGACCGGCCTCGACCTCGCCGGACAGCACGTGACCGTGGCCGGTCTCGGCGTGAGCGGCGTTCCCGCCGCCCGCGCCCTGGCCGGCCTCGGCGCCGTCGTCACCGTCGTCAACGGCAGCGACGGCGAGCGGGAGCGGGCCCAGGCCGCGCCGCTGGAGGAGCTGGGCATCACCGTCCGCCTCGGCGACGGCGACACGCTTCCCGAGGGCACCGACCTCGTCGTCACCACCCCTGGCTGGAAGCCCACCAGCCCGCTCTTCCAGGCCGCCGAGGCGGCCGGCGTCCCTGTATGGGGCGACGTGGAGCTGGCCTGGCGGATGCGCGGCCCGGACTCCCCGCCCTGGCTCGCGGTCACCGGCACCAACGGCAAGACCACGACCGTACGGATGCTGGCCGCCATCCTGGAGGCCGAAGGGCTGCGCACCGCGGCCGTCGGCAACATCGGGGTGCCGCTGGTGGACGTGGTGCTGGAGCCGTCCGGTACCTATGACGTCCTCGCCGTCGAGCTCTCCAGCTACCAGCTGCACTGGGCGCCCTCCGTACGCGCCCACTCCGCCGCGGTCCTCAACCTCGCCCCGGACCACCTCGACTGGCACGGCTCCATGGAGGCGTACGCCGCCGACAAGGGCCGGATCTACGAGGGCAACACCGTGGCCTGCGTCTACAACGTCGCCGACCAGGTGACCGAGGACCTGGTGCGGGAGGCCGACGTCGAGGAGGGCTGCCGCGCCATCGGCTTCACCCTCGGCACCCCGGGCCCCTCCCAGCTGGGCGTCGTCGAGGGCATCCTCGTCGACCGGGCCTTCGTCGAGAACCGGCAGCAGCACGCGCAGGAACTCGCCGAGATCTCGGACGTGACGCCCGCGGCCCCGCACAACATCGCCAACGCGCTCGCCGCGGCGGCCCTGGCCCGCGCCTTCGGCGTGCGCCCCCAGTCCGTACGCGACGGCCTGCGCGCCTTCCACCCGGACGCGCACCGCATCGAGCACGTCGCGGACGTCTCCGGGGTCGCGTACGTGGACGACTCCAAGGCCACCAACACCCACGCCGCCGAGGCGTCGTTGGCGGCGTACGAGCACATCGTCTGGATCGCCGGCGGCCTGGCCAAGGGCGCCACCTTCGACGAGCTGGTCCAGAAGTCCGCCGGCCGGCTGCGCGGCGCGGTCCTCATCGGCGCCGACCGGGCGCTCATTCGGGAGGCCCTGGCGCGACACGCCCCGGATGTCCCGGTGGTCGACCTCGACCGGACCGACACTGGGGCGATGTCCGAAGCCGTACGGGAGGCAGCGCGCCTGGCCCGGCCGGGCGATACGGTCCTGCTGGCCCCGGCCTGCGCCTCGATGGACATGTACCTGAACTACGACAAGCGGGGCGAGGCCTTCGCCGACGCGGTCCGCTCGCTGGCCGCACAGGAACAGTAGTCCGTACGTCCCCGCCGCCGTCGAGGACGCACGGCGCAGCGCACCCGTGGAGGGGACGAGGATGACGGCCCGATCGGCGAAGGCCGCGCCGCCGCGCCCGGCACGGCGCCCCGGCTCCGGCCCGCGCCTGCCGCGCGGCGGCGCCGGCCGCGGCCCGCGGGGCCTGTACACCCAGGTCCGCCGGGGCTGGGACCGGCCGCTGACCGCCTACTACCTGGTGGTCGGCGGCAGTCTGCTGATCACGGTGCTCGGCCTGGTGATGGTCTACTCGGCCTCCCAGATCAAGGCCCTCCAGCTCGGACTGGCACCGACGTACTTCTTCCGCAAGCAGCTGTTCGCGGCGGTGCTCGGCGGCATCCTGATGCTGGTGGCGGCCCGGATGACGGTCCGGCTGCACCGTACGCTGGCCTATCCGCTGCTGGCCGTCTCGGTCTTCCTGATGACCCTGGTGCAGATCCCCGGGATAGGGGTCGCGGTCAACGGCAACCAGAACTGGATCAACCTGGGCGGCCCCTTCCAGATGCAGCCCAGCGAGTTCGGCAAGCTGGCGCTGGTCCTGTGGGGCGCCGACCTGCTGGCGCGCAAGCAGGACAAGAAGCTGCTCGCCCAGTGGAAGCACCTGCTGGTGCCGCTGATCCCGGTGGCCTTCCTGCTGCTCGGGCTGATCATGCTGGGCGGCGACATGGGCACCGCGATCATCCTGACCGCGATCCTGTTCGGCCTGCTGTGGCTGGCCGGCGCCCCCACCCGGCTCTTCGTGGGCGTGCTCGGCGCGGCCGTCGTCATAGGGGCGCTGCTGATCAAGACCAGCGCCAACCGGATGGCCCGGCTCGCCTGCATCGGCGCGACCGACCCCGGGCCGCAGGACCAGTGCTGGCAGGCCGTGCACGGCATCTACGCGCTGGCCTCCGGCGGATTCTTCGGTTCGGGGCTCGGCGCCAGTATGGAAAAATGGGGTGAACTCCCTGAACCGCACACCGACTTCATCTTCGCCATCACCGGGGAGGAACTGGGGCTTGCGGGGACGCTGTCGGTGCTCGCCCTCTTCGCGGCTCTAGGCTATGCGGGTATCCGCGTGGCCGGACGCACGGAGGATCCCTTCGTGAGGTACGCAGCGGGAGGCGTGACCACCTGGATCACGGCCCAGGCCGTGATCAACATCGGTGCGGTGCTCGGTCTGTTGCCGATCGCCGGGGTCCCGCTGCCGCTGTTCTCCTTCGGAGGTTCCGCCCTGCTGCCGACGATGTTCGCCATCGGTCTGCTGATCGCCTTCGCGCGTGACGAGCCCGCTGCGCGGGCGGCACTGGCCATGCGGCAGCCTGTTTTCGGCAGGAAACTGGCTGGGGTGAGACGGAAGACGATGAGACGGCGCGTCAAGAAGCGACCGTCCGGAGAGCGGTGAATTTCGGTGCATGTCGTACTCGCCGGTGGGGGGACCGCCGGCCACATCGAGCCCGCGCTCGCCCTCGCGGACGCCCTGCGCAGGCAGGACCCGACCGTGGGGATCACGGCACTCGGCACGGAGAAGGGGCTGGAGACCAGGCTGGTGCCGGAGCGGGGCTACGAGCTGGGGCTGATCCCGGCCGTACCGCTGCCGCGCAAGCCCACGCCCGAACTGATCACCGTCCCGGGGCGGCTGCGCGGCACGATCAAGGCCGCCGAGCAGATCCTGGAGCGCACGAAGGCGGACTGCGTGGTCGGCTTTGGCGGCTATGTCGCGCTGCCGGGGTACCTGGCCGCCAAGCGGCGCGGGGTGCCGATCATCGTGCACGAGGCCAACGCCCGCCCCGGGCTGGCCAACAAGATCGGTTCGCGGTACGCCAAGTACGTCGCGGTCAGCACCCCGGACAGCAAGCTGCGGGACGCCCGGTACGTCGGCATCCCGCTGCGCCGCTCCATCGCGACCCTGGACCGGGCGGCGGTCCGCCCCGAGGCGCGGGCCGCCTTCGGGCTGGACCCCAACCTGCCGACGCTGCTGGTCTCCGGCGGCTCGCAGGGCGCCCGGCGGCTCAACGAGGTCATCCAGGCCGCCGTGCCGGCGCTCCAGCGCTCCGGCATCCAGGTGCTGCACGCGGTCGGCCCGAAGAACGAAATGCCGCATGTGGACAACATGCCGGGAATGCCCCCGTATGTACCGGTACCGTACGTGGACCGGATGGACCTCGCGTACGCCGCGGCCGACATGATGCTCTGCCGCGCGGGCGCGATGACCGTCGCCGAACTGTCCGCCGTCGGGCTCCCGGCCGCCTACGTACCGCTGCCCATCGGCAACGGTGAACAGCGGCTGAACGCCCAGCCGGTGGTCAACGCCGGCGGCGGCCTGCTGATCGACGACGCGCAGCTGACGCCGGAGTGGGTGCAGGGCCAGGTGCTCCCGGTGCTCGCCGACCCGCACCGGCTGTACGAGATGTCCCGCGCGGCGTCCGAGTTCGGCCGCCGGGACGCGGACGAACTGCTGGTCGGGATGGTGTACGAGGCGGTCGCCGGCCGCTGACGGACGGTACGGCCGTACTGCCCCGGGGCGAGCCCCGGGGCGGCGGCCGGAAGGAGAGGGAGCGTGGCCGGACCGACGACCGCCCGACGCGGGGAGAAGAAGTCCGCGCGCTCCGGCCCGCCCTCGTCCGGGAAGGCCGGCAACTCCGGGTCCGGCAGCGGGGGAGGGGGAAAAAAGCCCGCAAAGCGGGGCGAATCCGGCTCCTCGGGTGGGCGCTCCGGCCTGCGGGTCCACTTCACAGTGCCGCCCCGGCGCACTCTGATCATCGCACTGGCCGGCGCGGTGCTGCTGGCCGGTTTCGGCGCCTGGTCCCTGTACGGCTCCACCTGGCTGCGCACGGAAGCCGTCAAGGTGAGCGGTACGGGCGTGCTGACGGTCGATGAGGTCGTACGGGCCGCCGCGGTACCGATGGACACCCCGCTCGCCTCGGTGGACAAGAAGGCCGTCGCCGACCGGGTGCGCGCGAAACTTCCGCGGGTGAAGTCCGTTGTGGTCAGGCGCTCCTGGCCGCACACGGTCAGCCTGAAAGTGACCGAAAGGCAGCCGGAACTCCTTATTCAAACGGGCGGAAAGTTCGTCGAAGTGGACGCTGAAGGGACGCGTTTCGCCACGGTCGCCGCCGCCCCGAAGGGTGTCCCGCTTCTGGAAATGGCCGTACGTGACAGTCCCGGACTGCGGCGGTTCGGCGCCGACCGGCTCCGGCGCGCGGCCGGCACCGTCGTCACCGCCCTGCCGAAGGCGCTCCACCAGGACGTTCGCACCGTCGAGGTGCGCTCCTTCGACGCCATCACCCTGAAGCTGACGGGCGGCCGTACCGTCGTTTGGGGGAGTGACGAACGCAGTACGGCGAAGGCCAAGGTGCTCGCCGCGACCCTGAAAGCGGCGCGTGACGCGCGCCACTTCGACGTGAGTGTCCCCACCGCTCCTGCGGTGTCGGGGAGTTGACGTGTGTACCCGCAGGCCAGCACCCTGGATGGCTACCACTATGGGTGATCACATAGGGTGAAAAGAAAAACGGGAGGTTCGGCGTGTTCGTTGAACGTGCGCCACTTGTCGACTTAGTGTCTCGTTCCAAAGAGTCCCAGGAACACAGGCACTGGTAACCCTAAACTTCAGCGTTAGGGTTCGGGTCGGCACTACGAACCGTCCCATCGGCATCAGTCGACGTCCGCACCCCGGTGCGGCGGCGACACGTAACTCGAGGCGAGAGGCCTTCGACGTGGCAGCACCGCAGAACTACCTCGCAGTCATCAAGGTCGTCGGCATCGGCGGCGGTGGCGTGAACGCCATCAACCGGATGATCGAGGTCGGGCTCAAGGGCGTCGAGTTCATCGCGATCAACACCGATGCACAGGCCCTGCTGATGAGCGACGCCGACGTCAAGCTGGACGTCGGCCGGGAACTCACCCGTGGTCTGGGCGCAGGCGCCAACCCAGACGTCGGCCGCAAGGCGGCCGAGGACCACCGCGAGGAGATCGAGGAGGTCCTCAAGGGGGCCGACATGGTCTTCGTGACCGCGGGAGAGGGCGGCGGCACCGGCACCGGCGGCGCCCCCGTCGTCGCCAACATCGCCCGCTCGCTCGGCGCCCTGACGATCGGTGTGGTCACCCGCCCGTTCACCTTCGAGGGCCGTCGCCGCGCGAACCAGGCCGAGGACGGCATCGCCGGCCTGCGCGACGAGGTCGACACCCTCATCGTGATCCCCAACGACCGACTGCTGTCCATCTCGGACCGCCAGGTGAGCGTGCTCGACGCGTTCAAGTCCGCGGACCAGGTACTGCTGTCGGGTGTCCAGGGCATCACCGACCTGATCACCACCCCGGGTCTGATCAACCTCGACTTCGCCGACGTCAAGTCCGTGATGTCGGAGGCCGGCTCGGCCCTCATGGGCATCGGCTCGGCGCGCGGCGACGACCGCGCGGTGGCCGCCGCGGAGATGGCGATCTCCTCGCCCCTCCTGGAGGCGTCCATCGACGGCGCCCGCGGCGTGCTGCTCTCCATCTCCGGCGGCTCGGACCTCGGTCTCTTCGAGATCAACGAGGCCGCGCAGCTGGTCAGCGAGGCGGCCCACCCCGAGGCGAACATCATCTTCGGTGCGGTCATCGACGACGCGCTCGGCGACGAGGTCCGGGTGACCGTCATCGCCGCGGGCTTCGACGGCGGCCAGCCGCCGGCCCGTCAGCAGACCGTGCTCGGCAGCCAGAACAACGGCAAGCGCGAGGAACCGGCCCCGGCCCCCAGCCGCCCGGCCCCGCAGGCCGAGTCCCGGCCGTCGTCCTTCGGCAGCCTGGGCTCGGTGCCGGTACGGGACGAGGAGCCGGTCCCGGCCGACCCGTCCCCGCTCGGCGAGGTGCCGCCGCCCCCGACCGCCTCGCCGCAGGTTCCGCCGGCCCGTCCGTACTCGGACACCGCGGCCGAGGAACTGGACGTCCCCGACTTCCTGAAGTGACCGAAGTCCCGACGTGATAGGGCAACAGCACCCGGTGCTGACGAACGACACGAGCGGCGCGCACTTCGCCTCCACCGACCGGTGGGGCGGGGTGAGCGCCGCTCCGTATGCCGAGCTGAACCTCGGGGGCGCGGTCGGTGACGACCCCGGCGCGGTACGGACCAACCGTGAACTGGCGGCCAAGGCGCTGGGTCTGGACCCGGCCTCGGTCGTGTGGATGAACCAGGTGCACGGCCGCGACGTGGCCGTGGTCGACGGCCCCTGGCGCGACGGCGCCGAGATCCCCTGCGTGGACGCGGTGGTGACGGCCCGCCGGGGCCTGGCCCTCGCCGTCCTGACCGCCGACTGCACCCCGGTGCTGCTGGCCGACCCGGTCGCCGGGGTCACCGGCGCCGCGCACGCGGGACGTCCGGGCCTGGTGGCCGGGGTGGTCCCGGCGACCGTCGAGGCGATGACCGCGCTCGGCGCCGACCCGGCCCGTATCGTCGCCCGTACCGGCCCCGCGGTCTGCGGACGCTGCTACGAGGTGCCCGAGGCGATGCGCGCCGAGGTCGCCGCGGTGGTGCCCGAAGCCTGGGCCACCACCTCGTGGGGCACGCCGGCGGTGGACATGGCCGCCGGGGTCCGTGCCCAACTCGCCGCGCACGGCGTCCAGATGGGTGAGCATTCCCACATCTGCACGCTGGAGTCGGCGGACCACTTCTCGTACCGGCGGGACCGCGTCACCGGGCGGCTCGCGAGCTATGTATGGCTGGGATGCTGAGCTGTGACGGATCGTAGGACCGAACTGGCGGACAACCTGGCGCGCGTGGAGGAACGAATCTCCACCGCGTGCGACAAGGCCGGCCGCGCACGGGAGGACGTGACCCTCATCGTGGTCACGAAGACCTACCCGGCGAGCGACGTGCGGCTGCTCGCGGAACTCGGCGTCCGCGAGGTGGCGGAGAACCGTGACCAGGACGCGGCACCGAAGGCCGCGGCCTGCTCGGATCTGTCCCTTACCTGGCATTTCGTCGGTCAGTTGCAGACCAACAAAGTGCGGTCTGTGGCCAATTACGCCGATATTGTGCAGTCGGTCGACCGCGCCAGGCTGGTCACCGCGCTGTCGAAGGAAGCGGTACGGGCCGGCCGCGAGCTGGGCTGCCTGCTCCAGGTGGCACTTGACGCCGAGTCGGGTGACACCCGGGGGGCGACGGGGGAGCGCGGCGGGGTCGCCCCGGCCGGGGTGGCCGCGCTCGCCGACGCCGTCGCGGCCGCCGAAGGGCTGCGTCTGGACGGTCTGATGACGGTGGCTCCGCTGACCGGCCGTTATGCCGGCCGTCCCGGTGCCGCTTTCGAGCGTTTGATGGAAATCTCATCCGGCCTGCGCGTGAACCATCCTGCTGCGAACATGGTGTCGGCAGGGATGAGCGCGGACCTCGATGAAGCCGTGGCTGCCGGGGCGACACATGTGCGCGTCGGCACTGCGGTACTCGGAGTCCGACCACGGCTCGGGTAACGTCGCCAAGCAAGTCGGACCACAGCACAAAATATGGTCATTGCCCCCAAAAGGAGGGCAGACCGCGTGGATTCAAGGCACCTGGTGACGGAGCCGATCCACCACAGAGCGGAGGACGCAGAGAATGGCCGGCGCGATGCGCAAGATGGCGGTCTACCTCGGCCTCGTGGAGGACGATGGGTACGACGGCCGGGGGTTCGACCCCGACGACGAGTTCGAGCCCGAGCTTGACCCGGAGCCCGAACGGGGGCGGCGACAGCAGACCCAAGTACCCACCGAGCCGCACCCGGAACGGGACGAACCCGTCCGAGTCGCCCAGCCGCCCGCTCAGCGTGAGTCCGCCCCTCTGGCTGCCGAAAGCGGACGACCCGCCCGAATCGCCCCCGTGGCGTCCATCACACCCGACCGTCCGAATCTGGAGAAGAACGCACCGGTGATCATGCCCAAGGTTGTGTCCGAGCGGGAGCCTTACCGCATCACGACGCTGCACCCCCGGACCTACAACGAAGCCCGTACCATCGGGGAACACTTCCGTGAGGGCACTCCGGTGATCATGAATCTCACGGAGATGGACGACACGGACGCGAAGCGACTTGTCGACTTTGCAGCCGGTCTCGTCTTCGGCCTGCACGGCAGCATCGAGCGGGTGACGCAGAAGGTGTTCCTGTTGTCGCCTGCTAACGTCGATGTCACGGCGGAGGACAAGGCCCGCATCGCAGAGGGCGGGTTCTTCAACCAGAGCTGAGACGCAACACCGGGCACACCGGGCCGAAAGCGCCCAACACGACAGCATGGCAAGGGGAGAGGACACCGCGGATGAGCATCGCTGGACAGGTGATCTACATCGCGTTGTACTGCTTCCTCATCGTGTTGATCTTCCGGCTGGTGATGGACTATGTCTTCCAGTTCGCCCGTTCATGGCAACCCGGCAAGCCAATGGTGGTCGTTCTGGAGGCCGCCTACACTGTCACCGATCCGCCACTCAAGCTCTTGCGGCGGGTCATTCCGCCGCTGCGTCTCGGGGGCGTGGCGCTCGATCTGTCCTTCTTCGTATTGATGATCATCGTCTACATCCTGATCACCGTCGTGAGAACGGTGTTGTTGGTGTGAACGATACGGTCTTGCCGATTGCCGACGACTACGTTGAGGTGAAGTAGAGATGCCGTTGACCCCCGAGGACGTGCGGAACAAGCAGTTCACGACCGTCCGCCTCCGAGAAGGCTATGACGAGGACGAGGTCGATGCCTTCCTCGACGAGGTCGAAGCCGAACTGACCCGTCTGCTGCGGGAGAACGAGGACCTGCGCGCCAAGCTGGCCGCCGCGACGCGTGCCGCCGCGCAGAACCAGCAGCAGAACATGCGCAAGCAGCAGGAGCAGCAGCAGGACCAGGGGCAGCAGCACCAGCAGGGCAGGCCCGGCGCTCCGGTGCCCGCCGCCATATCCGGACCGCAGCCGGTGCCGCCGCAGCAACAGCAGCAACAGCAGCAGTTGGGCGGCCCACCGCAGCTGACCGGAGGAGCCCCGCAGCTCCCGGCCGGGCCCGGTGGCCACGGCCCTGGGCCCCAGGGCCCGCACGGCCCCGGCCCGATGGGGCCCGGTGGTCCGCTGGGCGGCCCGATGGGCGGTCCCGGTGGGCACGGCGGCCCGCAGCTGCCCCAGCCGGGGCAGGGGCCGGGCGGTGACAGTGCCGCTCGCGTGCTCTCGCTCGCGCAGCAGACCGCCGACCAGGCGATCGCGGAGGCCCGTTCCGAGGCCAACAAGATCGTTGGTGAGGCGCGGTCGCGTGCGGAGGGTCTGGAGCGGGACGCCCGTGCGAAGGCGGATGCGCTGGAGCGGGACGCGCAGGAGAAGCACCGCGTCGCGATGGGGTCGCTGGAGTCGGCCCGCGCCACGCTGGAGCGCAAGGTCGAGGACCTGCGCGGCTTCGAGCGCGAGTACCGTACGCGGCTGAAGTCCTACCTGGAGAGCCAGCTGCGCCAGCTGGAGAACCAGGCCGACGACTCGCTGGCGCCGCCGCGGACGCCGGCGACCGCCTCGCTGCCGCCGTCGCCGTCGATGGCTTCGGCCGGTGCGGGCTCCATGGGTGGGAACCACTCCATGGGGGGCGGGCAGTCGATGGGCGGTCACGGTGGTGGCTCGGGCGGCGCGCCGTCGTACGGCGGGCAGCAGCAGATGTCGCCGGCGATGACGCAGCCGATGGCTCCGGTGCGGCCGCAGGGGCAGCAGCCGATGCAGCAGGCGCCGTCGCCGATGCGTGGGTTCCTCATCGACGAGGACGACAACTGAGCGGAGCCGCGCTGCGCGCGTAGTCGTCGCGTGTAGTGCGTGGTCGGCAATCAGGGCTGGGCCCCTGGGGTTATCCCCGGGGGCCCGGTTCTTTTTTGGCCTGCGGCCTGCGACCCGGCTCGGTGGGGGTGCGCGTCTTGCGCGATTGGCCCGGTGGTGGGGGGCTCGGGGGCACTCCGGGGTCACTCCTCAGCATCCTTTAGCTTCAGTGAATCCCGGGCGTTGGCCAGCGTGCGGACTGCCTGCGGGGAGACCCCTGCGTACCCCCGAGCCCTGGCCGTCGGGCGACTTTCGGTCTGTATTAGGCTGGTGTGGCCTGGAAACGCCCAAAGTGCTGGTACGGGAACGGCCCCCGACGCTTGGTGCGTCGGGGGCCGTTGCCGTATGTGGTGGCTACGCCTCGGTCTTCTTGAGGCGGAACGTCAGGTTGAGGGCCTCGTCCTCGAATGCCTGGCCGTACGTGTCGTCGGCCTCGCCCTGGGCGAAGTCGGTGGCCAGGACCTCGTCCGCGATGAGGGACCGGTGGTCGGTCAGGGCGGTGCGGACCTCTTCGTCGGGGGTCTGCCAGCGGAGGGTGATGCGGTCGGCCACGTCCAGGCCGCTGTTCTTGCGGGCCTCCTGGATGAGGCGGATGGCGTCGCGGGCCAGGCCGGCGCGGCGCAGGTCGGGGGTGATCTCCAGGTCGAGGGCCACGGTGGCGCCCGCGTCGGAGGCCACCGACCAGCCCTCGCGCGGGGTCTCGGTGATGATGACCTCGTCGGGGGAGAGGGGGAGCGTCTCGTCGTCGACGGTGACGGTCGCCGTGCCTTCGCGCAGGGCGAGGGAGAGGGCTGCGGCGTCGGTTGCGGCGATGGCCTTGGCCACGGCCTGGACGCCCTTGCCGAAGCGCTTGCCGAGGGCCCGGAAGTTGGCCTTGGCCGTGGTGTCCACCAGGGAGCCGCCCACCTCGGAGAGGGAGGCGAGGGTGGAGACGTTCAGTTCCTCGGTGATCTGGGTGCGCAGCTCGGGGGAGAGCGACTCGAAGCCGGAGGCTGCCACCAGGGCGCGGGAGAGGGGCTGGCGGGTCTTGACGCCGGACTCCGCGCGGGTGGCGCGGCCCAGTTCGACCAGGCGGCGTACCAGGGCCATCTGCTTCGACAGTTCCGGGTCGATCGCGGAGTGGTCGGCCTCGGGCCAGGTGGAGAGGTGGACCGAGTCGGGGGCGTCGGGGGTGACCGGGACGACCAGGTCCTGCCAGACGCGTTCGGCGATGAACGGGGTGATGGGGGCCATCAGCCGGGCGACGGTCTCGATGACCTCGTGGAGCGTGCGCAGGGCCGCCTTGTCGCCCTGCCAGAAGCGGCGGCGGGAGCGGCGTACGTACCAGTTGGAGAGGTCGTCGACGAAGGAGGAGAGGAGTTTGCCGGCGCGCTGGGTGTCGAAGGTTTCGAGGGCGTCGGTCACGTCCCGGGTGAGGGCGTGGAGTTCGGACAGGAGCCAGCGGTCCAGCAGGGGGCGGTCGGCCGGGGTGGGGTCTTCGGCGCTGGGGGCCCAGTTGGCGGTGCGGGCGTACAGGGCCTGGAAGGCGACCGTGTTCCAGTAGGTCAGGAGGGTCTTGCGGACGACTTCCTGGATGGTGCCGTGGCCCACCCGGCGGGCTGCCCAGGGGGAGCCGCCCGCTGCCATGAACCAGCGGACCGCGTCGGCGCCGTGCTGGTCCATCAGCGGGATCGGGTCGAGGGTGTTGCCCAGGTGCTTGGACATCTTGCGGCCGTCCTCGGCGAGGATGTGGCCCAGGCAGACCACGTTCTCGTAGGAGGACTTGTCGAAGACGAGGGTGCCGACGGCCATGAGGGTGTAGAACCAGCCGCGGGTCTGGTCGATGGCCTCGGAGATGAACTGCGCGGGGTAGCGCTTCTCGAACAGTTCCTTGTTCTTGTACGGGTAGCCCCACTGCGCGAAGGGCATGGAGCCGGAGTCGTACCAGGCGTCGATGACCTCGGGGACGCGCGTCGCGGTGCCCTGGCAGGTGGGGCAGGGGAAGGTGACGGCGTCGATGTAGGGGCGGTGCGGGTCGAGGCCCGACTGGTCGGTGCCGGTGAGGTCGGTGAGCTCGGCCAGGGAGCCCACGCAGGTGAGGTGGTCCTCGGCGCAGCGCCAGATGGGGAGGGGGGTGCCCCAGTAGCGGTTGCGGGACAGGGCCCAGTCGATGTTGTTGTTGAGCCAGTCGCCGAAGCGGCCGTGCTTGACCGACTCGGGGAACCAGTTGGTGCCCTCGTTCTCGCGCAGCAGGGCGTCCTTGACCGCGGTGGTGCGGATGTACCAGGACGGCTGGGCGTAGTAGAGGAGCGCGGTGTGGCAGCGCCAGCAGTGCGGGTAGCTGTGCTCGTAGGCGAGGTGCCGGAAGAGCAGGCCGCGCGCGTCGAGGTCGGCGACGAGATGTTCGTCGGCCTTCTTGAAGAACTGGCCGCCGACGAGGGCGAGGCCCTCCTCGAAGGTGCCGTCGGGGCGTACCGGGTTGACGACCGGCAGGCCGTAGCCGCGGCAGGTCTTGAGGTCGTCCTCACCGAAGGCCGGGGCCTGGTGGACCAGGCCCGTACCGTCTTCGGTGGTGACGTAGTCGGCGTTGACGACGAAATTGGCGTCTTCCAGCTCGACCACGTCGAAGGGGCGGCGGTAGGCCCAGCGCTCCATCTCGCGGCCGGTGAAGGTCCGGCCGGTCGTGGTCCAGCCCTCGCCGAGGGCCTTTTCGAGCAGGGGCTCGGCGACGACCAGGTTTTCCTGGCCGTCGGTGGCCACGACGTAGGTGACGTCGGGGTGGGCGGCGACTGCCGTGTTGGAGATCAGGGTCCAGGGGGTGGTCGTCCAGATCAGGAGGGCCGCCTGGCCGGCCAGCGGGCCGGAGGTGAGGGGGAGGCGGACGAAGACCGAGGGGTCGACGACGGTTTCGTAGCCCTGGGCCAGCTCGTGGTCGGACAGGCCGGTGCCGCAGCGGGGGCACCAGGGGGCGACGCGGTGGTCCTGCGCCAGCAGGCCCTTGTCGAAGATCTGCTTGAGGGACCACCAGACCGACTGGATGTAGTCGGGGTCCATGGTGCGGTACGGGTCGTCCAGGTCCGTCCAGTAGCCCATCCGGGTGGTCAGGTCGGCGAAGGCGTCGGTGTGGCGGGTCACGGACTCGCGGCACTTGGCGTTGAACTCGGCGATGCCGTACGCCTCGATGTCCTTCTTGCCGTTGAAGCCCAGTTCCTTCTCGACGGCCAGTTCGACCGGCAGGCCGTGGCAGTCCCAGCCGGCCTTGCGGTCGACGTGGTAGCCGCGCATGGTGCGGAAGCGGGGGAAGACGTCCTTGAAGACGCGGGCCTCGATGTGGTGGGCACCAGGCATGCCGTTGGCGGTCGGCGGGCCCTCGTAGAAGACCCACTCGGGGCGTCCCTCGGACTGCTGGAGGGTACGGGCGAAGATCTTCTGCTCGCGCCAGAAATCGAGCACCGCGTGCTCAAGGGCGGGCAGGTCTACCTGGGCGGGTACCTGGCGGTACTGAGGCTGTGACATCGGGGCGTTCCTCCGGCGGACACCTGCTGCGTTCTCCGTCCGAAGGGACGAGAGCCTGGGCTCCCGCGGTACCACCCTCCTTGGCGGTGTGCGCTCCACCGCCCCCTCATTGGGGTCGCGAGGCCGGTTCTACTGACCCGCGGGCCGCTTGCTGGCCGCCCGTGGACGTTCTTCCGGCGGCTCTGGGGTGATCTTCACGTCGCGCACGCCTCCGGGCTCGCACCGTCCCCGGATCGCTCATCGCTGCGTACGACGCTACTCGTCCCGTCCGCGCCTTTCGCTGGGGCCAGTGTACGGGGCACCCGAGGTGCGGACCGACCTGGTTTCACCGGCTGCGCCGAGTGAGGTAGCGGGCGCCGAGGGGGTGACCCGAATGGCGATACGCAGGGCGCGGGAGTCGGCGCCCCGCGCGCGGGGCGCCCGGCGGCGGGCTCCGCGCGGGCCGTGGGCTGGCGGATTACCGGGCGGGCAGGGGGGCACAACGGATGAAGACCCGGCTGCCGTGGGGGGAGACCGGGCCGGAAAGGGCGGTGCGTCCCGTTGCCGCGTGCCTTGAGGCGATTTATCGTTCCGGTCACGATTCGCGAGCATGATCACATACGTGAAGGGGTCGCGGCCATGGTGGCGAAGAAGACCGCCGCGAAGAAGAGCACGGCGGATGCCGGGAAGGCCGCGGCCGACAAGCCGGGACCCGCGGCGAAGAAGCAGGTGTCCGCCGCCACGGCGATGAGCGCGGAGGCCGTGCCGCACACCCCGGCGGAGGAGCCGGAGCACCCGCCCGCGGCCGGGAAGAAGGCCGAGAAGACGCCGGGCGGCAAGGGCGCGGGGAGGAAGAAGGCGGTGCAGCGGGGGGCCGGGGAGTCTCCTGCGGACGGCGGGGCCGCGCCCCGGAAGGCCACCGCGAAGAAGGCGGCCAAGAAGACCGCACCTGCCGAGAAGGCGGTGCCCGCGAAGAAGACGGGAGCCAAGACGGTGGTGGAGAAGCAGACTCCGGGCGGGGCACCGGCCGCCGAGGCGGAGCAGGACGGGACGGCGGGGAGCCCGGTGCCCAAGGCGCGCGCCGCGGCCGCCCCCGGCGAGCTGGCCGTACGGCCCGGGGAGGACCCCTGGACACCGGCGGAGGTCGCCGAGGCCCGCACGGAACTGCTCGACGAGGTGGAGCGGCTGCGTGCGGAGATCACGGCGTCCGAGGACGCGCTCGCCGGGCTGATGCGGGACACCGGCGAGGGCACCGGCGACGAGGCCGACACCGGCAGCAAGAACATCACCCGCGAACACGAGATGGCGCTGGCCTCCAACGCCCGCGAGATGCTGCTCCAGACCGAACGCGCGCTGGAGCGTCTGGACGCGGGCACGTACGGCCTGTGCGAGAACTGCGGCAAGCCGATCGGCAAGGCCCGGATGCAGGCGTTCCCCCGGGCGACGCTGTGCGTGGAGTGCAAGCAGAGGCAGGAGAGGAGGTAGGAGAGGAGGGCGAGCGGGTGGTGCCGGGGGCCGGCGGGGGCGGTGGGGACACGTGGCCGGTGGCGGGCTCCGGATGAATCACCCGAGGCCGAGGGGACCGTACCCGCGGTGTCCGTACGCCTGTGCCGTACCCTCGTGCTCAGCCGGGGGCGGCCTGGCGTGCGGGACTCGACGGGCTGAGGGGCTCACAACGTGGCAGAGGCGGAGCGCATCACCGGTACGCCGGAGACCGGGCCGGAATCCGAGCCGGGGACGGCGGCGGTGCCCGGAGCCGAGGGGACGGCGTCGCGGGAGCGGCAGCCGGACGAGGACCGGGACGGTAACGCGGACGGTGGCGAGGCCGGTGCCGCCGCGGCGCGGGCCAAGGGCCGGGGCAAGCGGCGGATCGGCACGCTGTTCCTGGTCGCGGCCGTGGTCTACCTCCTCGACCTGGGCAGCAAGGCGCTGGTGGTCGCGAAGCTGGAGCACCACGCCCCCATCGAGGTGATCGGGTCGCTGCTGCGCCTGGAGGTGATCCGCAACCGTGGCGCCGCCTTCAGCATCGGCGAGGCGCTGACGATCTTCCTCACCATCATCGCGGCGATCGTGATCGTGGTGATCATCCGGATCGCCCGCAAGCTCTACAGCCTGCCGTGGGGCATCGCGCTCGGCCTGCTGCTGGGCGGCGCCTTCGGCAACCTCACCGACCGGATCTTCCGTACGCCCGGCGTCTTCGAGGGCGCGGTGGTGGACTTCATCGCCCCCGCCCACTTCGCGGTCTTCAACCTCGCGGACTCCGCGATCGTCTGCGGTGGCATCCTGATCGTCATCCTGTCCTTCCGCGGCCTGGACCCGGACGGCACGGTCCACAAGGACTGACGGTACGGTCCACGAGGACTGAGGGCCCGTGCCGTACGGGCTGCGGGCCCCGGGCGACCGGGGCCGGCGGGAGTGTCACCGCGGGCTGACATACTCGGTGATGTGAGCACGATTCCCGAGATCCGCACCCTGCCCGTACCGGACGGCCTGGAGGGCGAGCGCGTCGACGCCGCGCTGGCCCGTATGTTCGGCTTCTCCCGTACGAAGGCCGCCGAGCTGGCGGCCGGCGGGAAGGTCCGGGTGGACGGCGCCGAAGTCATGAAGTCCGAGCGGGTGCACGGCGGTGCCTGGCTGGAAGTGGAGATGCCGCAGGCCGCGCCGCCGGTGGAGATCGTCGCCGAGCCGGTCGAGGGCATGGAGATCGTGCATGACGACGACGACATCGTCGTGATCGTCAAGCCGGTCGGCGTCGCCGCGCACCCCAGCCCCGGCTGGACGGGCACCACCGTCATCGGCGGGCTGGCCGCCGCGGGCTTCCGTATCTCGACGTCCGGCGCCGCCGAGCGCCAGGGCATCGTGCACCGTCTCGACGTCGGCACCTCCGGCCTGATGGTGGTGGCCAAGTCCGAGCGCGCGTACACCCTGCTCAAGCAGCAGTTCCGGGAGCGGACGGTCGACAAGCGCTACCACGCCCTGGTGCAGGGCCACCCGGACCCGATGAGCGGCACCATCGACGCCCCCATCGGCCGGCATCCGCAGCACGACTACAAGTGGGCGGTGACGGCCGACGGCAAGCCGTCGGTCACCCACTACGACCTGATCGAGGCGTTCCGGGCGGCCAGCCTGCTGGACATCAAGCTGGAGACGGGGCGTACGCACCAGATCCGGGTTCACATGTCCGCGCACCGTCACCCGTGCGTCGGCGACCTGACCTACGGCGCCGACCCGACGCTCGGCAAGCGGCTGGGCCTCACCCGGCAGTGGCTGCACGCGATGCGGCTGGGCTTCGAGCACCCGGCCGACGGGCAGTGGGTGGAGTTCGAGAGCGCCTACCCCGAGGATCTCCAGCGCGCCCTGGACCGGGTGCGGGCCGAGAGCGCCTGAGCCGGGGGCTCCGGCCGGGCGGTACGGGACACGGCGGTACGCGCCGTGCGCGGGTAGGCCGGACGGCCGAGCGGCCGGACCGCTCGTCCGAGCGGTTTTTGTGCGCTTCATGGCAGGCTTGGGGCGGAACGTGATCGATCCCGACCCCGGAGTGCAGCCACCGTGGACCAGCTGGCCCTGATGTTCGTCCTACTTCTCGGGGCCGTGGTCATGGTCCCGGTCGGTGACCGGCTGGGCCTGCCGTCGCCGGTCCTGATGACGCTCGCGGGCGCGGTGCTGGCGCTGCTGCCGTTCGTGCCGAACGTGGAGGTACCGCCGGAGTTCATCCTCCCGCTGGTGCTGCCACCGCTGCTCTACGCCGCCGTGCAGCGCACCTCCTGGCGGCAGTTCACGGCCAACATCCGGCCCATCTTCCTGCTGGCGGTGGCCCTGGTCTTCGCGACCACGGCCGCCGTCGCCGCCGTCGCGCACGCCATCGTCCCCGGCATGCCGATCGCCGCGGCCGTGGTGCTCGGCGCCCTGGTCGCGCCGCCGGACCCGGTCGCCGCGACCGCCGTCGCGGGCAAGCTGGGGCTGCCCCGCCGCATGGTCTCCATCCTGGAGGGCGAGGGGCTGTTCAACGACGTCACCGCGATCGTGCTGTACCACGTCGCGCTCGCCGCGGCCGTCAGCGGCTCCTTCTCGGTGCCCGGCGCGGTCGGTTCGCTGGTGCTGTCCGCGGTGGTCGCGATAGCGGTCGGCCTGGTGCTGGGCTGGGTCACCAACAAGCTGATGGGCCTGCTGGGCGACCCGACGCTGCAGATCGGCCTGACGCTGCTGGTGCCGTTCGTCGCCTACGTCCTCGCCGAGGAGTTCGAGGGCTCCGGCGTGCTGGCGGTGCTGACCACCGCGCTGTTCCTCGCCGAGTACGCGGTGGACGCCGACGACGTGATGGGCCGGCTGGCCGGCTACACCTTCTGGGAGATCGTCGACACCCTCGTCACCGGTGTCGCCTTCGGGCTGATCGGCCTGGAACTGCACAACGTCATCAAGGTGGCCGCCGGCCGCTGGGGCGAGATGCTCGGCATCGGCGCCGCCGTCGTGGTGGTCGTGGTGGGCGTCCGGCTGCTGTGGCTGCTGCCCGCCGCCTGGCTGGCCAAGCGGATGCACAAGCGCCGCGACTTCGACGAGGACATCCCGCTGAGCTGGCGGGAGACCGTGATCATGTGGTGGTCCGGGATGCGCGGGGTGGCGTCCGTCGCGCTGGCGCTGGCCATCCCGTACACGATCGACGGCGGCGGGGACTTCCCGGCCCGTGACGAGATCCTGTTCATCGCCTTCGCCGTGGTGCTCTCCGGGCTCGTCGTCCAGGGCCTGTCACTGCCGACCCTGGTCAAGAAGCTGCGGGTGAAGGCCGACTCGGAGGCCGAGGAAAAGCTGGAGCACGAGCTGGCGCTCCGGGTGATCAAGGCGTCCAAGCGGCGCCTGAAGGAGATCCTGGAGGTCGAGGAGCTGCCGGAGGAGATCAGCGAGCAGCTCGCCCGGCGCGCCTACGACATGGGTGCGCGCATCGCGCCGGACATCGTGGACGACGACCGGCGGGAGCACTTCGAGAAGCGCATCACCCGGATGAAGAAGGTGCAGAGCATCCAGAGCGAGATGCTCTCGGCCGCCCGCCACGAGGTGCTGGCGGCGCGCAGCGAGCCGGGCGCCGATCCGGAGATCGTGGACCGGGTGCTGCGCCAGCTGGACATGCGCAGCCTGCGGGGCGCTCCGCTGCCGTAGGGCCGGGAGGCGGCGAGCGGAAGGCCGTGCGGCCACGAGGGCGGGGTGCGGTCACTGCGGTCGCACCCCGCCCCCAGTGCCGTCAGCCGTCCAGACCCGGTCCCTTGTCCAGGGTGCCCGGGCGCCGCTCCCCGTCCGCCGACGCCAGCCGGGCGGTGTCCTCCCCGCCGTCGGGAGCGGCGGCGGTGACCACCCTCGGCAGCGCGTACGGGTGCTCCGCGCGCAGCCAGTCGATCATCCGCTCGCGGACCTCGCAGCGCACCGACCAGATGGAGTCGGAGTCCCGGGCGGTGACCAGGGCGCGTACCTGGATGGTGGTCGGTGTGGTGTCGGTCACCACCAGGCTCCAGCCGCGGCCGTCCCAGTCGGTGCTGTTCTGCAGGATCTCGTGCAGCCGCTCCCGCATCTTCTCCACGGGGGCCGCGTGGTCGAGGTGGAAGAAGACCGTGCCGGTCATCTGCGCGCCGCCGCGCGACCAGTTCTCGAACGGCTTGCTGGTGAAGTAGGACACGGGCATGGTGATCCGCCGCTCGTCCCAGGTCCGTACGGTCAGGAAGGTCAGGGTGATCTCCTCGACCGTGCCCCACTCCTTGTCCACGACCACCGTGTCCCCGATGCGGACCATGTCGCCGAAGGCGATCTGCAGGCCGGCGAAGAGGTTGCCGAGGGTGGACTGCGCGGCGACACCGGCCACGATGCCGACCAGTCCCGCCGAGGCCAGCATGGACTGGCCGACCGTCTGCATCTTCGGGAAGGTCAGCAGCATCGAGGCCGCGGCGACGACGATGACGATCGCTGTGACCACCCGCTGGATCAGGGTGACCTGGGTACGGACCCGCCGGACCCGGGCCGCGTCCCGCGCGCCCGCCGCGTACCGGGAGTACGAGGACTCCACGATGGCCGCCGACGCCCGGATGGCGAGCCAGGCGGTGGCCGCGATCAGGACGAGGGAGAGAATCTGGCCGAGGCCCGCTTCGTGGTCCTCGATGAACGCCAGACCCGTTCTGTCGTAGAAGCCGCGCAGCAGCGCGGTCACCAGCACCACCTGCAGGGGGACGCGGCAGCGCCGCAGCAGGCCCCACAGTGGCGTGTCCGGGCGGGCCGTGTCGGCCCGGCGCAGTGCCAGGTCGGCCAGCCAGCCCAGGAAGAGCGTCACGACTATGGAGCCGCCTACGACGATGAGCGGACGAAGCACGTCCTCCATGGACACTTCCGGTCCTCCTAGGTGTGGTCAGCTTCGTGCCGGTACCTACTGACCGTAACTGGCACGATGGGGGAAGTGCGATCCAATGACAGGGAAGTGAATGCAGTGGCCTCTTCGTCCGCCTCGCCGTCCGCGCCGTCCGCGAAACCCTCGACGGTGGTTCTGTTCCATTCGGTGTGCGGCCTGCGGCCCGCGGTGCACGCCGCCGCCGACCGGCTGCGTGCGGCCGGTCACGAGGTCGTCGTACCGGACCTCTTCGACGGGCGGACCGCGGACACCGTCGAGGACGGTGTGGCGATCAAGGACGAGATCGGCAAGGACGAACTGCTGGTCCGTGCCGTGACCGCCGCCGCGCCGTACTCCGACCGGGGTGTGGTCTACGCGGGCTTCTCCTTCGGCGGCGCGGTCGCCCAGAACCTCGCCCTCGGTGACGAGAAGGCGCGCGGCCTGCTGCTGATGCACGGCACCTCGGACATCGCCGACGACGCGGCGGTCGACGAGCTGCCCGTCCAGCTGCACGTCGCCGACCCGGACCCGTTCGAGCCGCACGACTGGCTGAACGCCTGGTACCTGCGGATGGGGCGGGCCGGCGCGGACGTGGAGGTCTACCGCTACCAGGGCGCCGGGCACCTGTTCACCGACCCGGACCTGCCGGACTACGACGAGGAGGCCGCCGAGAGCGCCTGGAAGGTCGCCCTCGGCTTCCTCGACTCGCTGTAAAGGCTGTAGCGGCCGTGCAGAGGCCGTACACAGGCCGTACAGGGGGCGCGGAGCGGGTCAGCGCACCGGCTGCCGGACCCGCTCCACCCGCTGGGTCCCCGACAGGGTCCGGTAGGAGCGCGCCAGTGCGGTGGTGGCGTGCGGGTCGGTCCGGTCGGAGACGGTGAAGTAGTCCATCTGCGTGCGCTCGGCGCTGACGTCCAGGACGCCGTAACCGTGCGAGTCCATGTCCAGCCACTTCACATGGCGGTTGGCGGCCCGGACCGCGGCGACGCCGACCAGCGAGACGGTGTGCGGGGCGACGTGCAGGAAGTCGTCCACGTTGTCGGAGGTGACCGAGGTGACCACGAACTCGGTGGCGACCGGCGGCGTGGCCGGGTAGGTCGCGGCCTTCACCGGCACCTCGTTGGCCCACGCCATGTGGATGTCGCCGGTGAGGAAGACGGTGTTGCCGATGCCGCGGTCGCGCAGGTGGGTCAGCAGTTCGCGCCGGTCGTCGGTGTAGCCGTCCCACTGGTCGGTGTTGACCGCCAGACCCTCCTTGGGCAGGCCGAGGAGTTCGGCGAGCGGCGCCAGCAGGTGGGCCGGTACGGAGCCGAAGGCGACCTGGGAGATCATCACGGAGGTGCCGACCAGCCGCCAGGCGGTGTCCGAGCGCTCCAGTCCGGCCTTGAGCCAGTCCAGCTGGGCGCGCCCGGTGATCGTACGGTCCGGGTCGTCCACCTTCCCGCTGCCCGGCTTGGCCTGTTCGTCCCGGAAGGTGCGCAGGTCGAGCAGGTGCAGATCGGCGAGTTTGCCGAAGCGCAGCCTGCGGTAGGTGGTGCCCGCGACGGAGGTCCGTACGGGCATCCACTCGAAGTAGGCGCGCTTGGCGGCGGCCACCCGTGCCGCCCAGTCGCCCTCGGTGCCGGGGGTGTGGTTCACGGCGCCGCCGGACCAGGCGTTGTCGGCGAACTCGTGGTCGTCCCAGATCGCGATCATCGGATGCGCGGCGTGCAGGGCCCGGAGGTCGGGGTCGGTCTTGTGGACGCCGTGCCGGGTGCGGTAGTCGGCGAGCGTGATGATTTCGTGGGTGGGGGAGTGCTGCCGTACGACCTTCTTCGAGGCGGGGAAGCCGCCGGTCGCGTACTCGTAGAGGTAGTCGCCGAGGTGCAGCACCGCGTCCAGGTCGCGGCGGGCCGCCAGGTGCCGGTAGGCGGAGAAGTAGCCCGCCTCCCAGTTGGCGCAGGAGACGACGCCGAAGCGGATGTTGCCGGCCTTCGCGTCGTGGGCGGGGGCGGTACGG
The DNA here is from genome assembly GCF_003865155.1 of Streptomyces paromomycinus. Classification (NCBI taxonomy): domain Bacteria; kingdom Bacillati; phylum Actinomycetota; class Actinomycetes; order Kitasatosporales; family Streptomycetaceae; genus Streptomyces; species Streptomyces paromomycinus. The sequence continues at coordinate 7,243,477 of NZ_BHZD01000001.1, forward strand.
GTGCGGCCCACGGGGGAGTGGGTGCCGGCGGCGGTGAAGCGGTAGTAGTAGGCGGTGGCCGGTGCCAGGCCGCGTACGTCGGCCTTGACGGTGTGGTCGGCCGCGGCCGTGGTGGTCGCGGTTCCCCGCGCGACCACCGAGCCGAAGTCCTGGTCGGCCGCCACTTCCCAGTCCACCGTGGTGTCCGGGCCGCGGCCGGAGCCGGGTACCGCACCGGGCTCGGGCGTGACCCGGGTCCACAGCAGGACGCCGTCCGGGAGCGGGTCGCCGGAGGCCACGCCGTGCTGGAAGACCTGGGTGTCCGTACGGGGCCGGGCGTCCGTACCGGTCCGGGCGGCGCGGGCGGGGGTGGCGGTGGCGAAGGGCAGCAGGGCGGCGGAGGCGGCCGCTGCCGTGACGGCGGTGCGACGTGATATCTGGTCATGATCGGTCACGGCCGATCACCATACTGTCGAGTAGCGCACTACGGGAGGGCTCGCGCAGGATGTTCGCCCTCCCGTAAACCGCTGTCCGCCGGGGCGGTGCTCCGGCCCCGCGGCTACTTCTTCGCGTCCTTCGCGGGCCCGAACTCGTCGTCGATCATCTTGTTGAAGTTGGCCGTGGCCAGCTCCTGGTACTGCTCCTTGGTCATCTGCTTCTGCGGGACCGGCGGCAGCTTCAGCTTCTTGTCGCCGTGCAGGAACGCCGGCGTGCCGGTCACGCCCTTGCGGCCGAAGAGCGCGGTCATCTCCATGGTCCAGCGGTCGTACGTACCGTTCTCGACCGCCGCCCGGAACTTCTTGTTGTCCTTCAGCTCGGGCACCTGATCGGCGACCTCGATCAGCTTCTTGTCCTTGGCGTAGGCGTCGTCGGCCTCTTCGGGGTGGTTCTTCTCCGCGTACAGCGCGGTCTTGTACTTGAGGAACGCCTCCGGGCCGACGTCCAGGGCCGCGCCGAGCGCGCTGAGCGCGTTCTTGGAGCCCTCGCCGCCCTGCCCGCCGTCGATGAAGGTGTACATGGTGAAGCGGATCTTGTAGCGGCCGTCCTCCATGCCCTTCAAAAGGGCCGGGCCGGCGCTCTGCTCGAAGCCCGCGCAGGCCGGACAGCGGATGTCCTCGAAGACCTCCAGGGTCTCCTTCGCCTCCGGCTTGCCGATGACGATCTCGGTGCCGTCCTTGCCGCTGGTGTTGGCGGGCTTGACCAGGTCGGCCTCCTTGGCCGCCTCCCAGCCGGTGGGTTCGTTCGCCTTCATGATCCCGAAGCCGATGCCGCCTGCTACGACGAGGACACCGAGCACCGAGGCCCCCACCACGAGCTGCCGGCGGACCTTCTCCTTCTTCTTCTGCCGCTCACGCTCGACGCGCAGCCGCTCGCGGGCTGCCTGCTTGTTGGCCTGGCTGTTGCGGTCGCTCATGGTGCTTACCGACTCCCTGTCCCCAGTGCCCCGTGCCCGGCGGCGCGCGGTCCGCTTCGTGCCCGGAGTCTGCCATGAGCACGGCGATCCGCCGGGTCAAGATTTGGCATCGGCGTACGGCAAAGCCCCGGACCGGGAGGCCGGTCCGGGGCTCCGGGAGGGGTGGCGGATCAGCCCTTCATCGCCTTGTCGACCTGGTCGTTGAAGGCGTCCGGCGAGGACGGCGCGACCTTGCCGTTCGCGGAGTCGGTGCCCAGCACCGTGTCGTCCATCTTGACCGTCGGCGTGCTCTTGACGTCCTTGAAGCCGTTGAAGGCCTCGGACATCTCCATCGCCCAGCGGTTGTACGTACCGGCCTTCACCGCGTCCTGGAACTTGGCGTTGCCCTTCAGGGCGGGCACCGTGTCGGCGACCTTGATCAGGTAGTTGTTGTCGGCGAACTTGTCCGGACCGGTCTCCTCCGGGTGGTACTCCTTCGAGAACAGCGCCTCCTTGAACTTCAAGAACGCGTCCGGGCTCACGTTCAGCGCGGCGCCCATCGCGCTGAGCGCGTTCTTGGAGCCGGTGCCCTGGAGGTTGTTGTCCAGGAAGGTGCCCAGGTGGATGGAGGCCTTGTACTTGCCGTCCTTCAGGTCCTTCTGGATCGTCTCGCCGACGTTCTGCTCGAAGCCCGCGCAGCCCGGGCAGCGGGCGTCCTCGAAGAGCGACAGCGTGTGCTTGGCGTCCTTCTTGCCGACGATGATCTCCGTGCCGTTCTTGCCGGAGGTGTTGGCCGGCTGGACCAGCTTGGCGCTCGCCGCGTCGGCCCACTTGGCGGAGCCGCCGCCCGAGTCGCCGCCGCCCGAGTTCGCCACGGCGACGCCGATGCCGCCCGCGACGGCCAGCACGGCGACGATCGAACCGCCGACGGTCAGCTGTCGGCGGACCTTCTCCTTCTTCTTCTGCCGCTCGCGCTCGACGCGCAGCCGCTCGCGGGCTGCCTGCTTGTTGGCCTGGCTGTTGCGGTTGCTCATGACTGTCCTGCTCCTGGGAAAGGTGTGAACGGGTGCCTGTCCATAAGCCGCGGCCCGAAGGCTACGCGGCGAGGGAGCAGGGCGGTCCACGCCGTACGACGCAGTGCACGAGCAGCGGGACGGCCCGCGGAGCCGGCTCCGTACGCGCGGGCCGGGCGGCCGGGCGGAGCGGTACGGGCAGTGCCCGGACGACCGCCACCGCCAGCAGCAGCGGCCGGAACGCGAACGCCGTCACCGCACCCAGCAACTGGGCCAGCGCCGCCTCGCCCCGCCGCAGCCAGGCCGCCGCGAGCAGCCCCACGGCGACGTGCACGGCGAGCAGCAGCAGCCAGGTCGCGACGGGCGTCCGGTCCTCCGGCGCCAGGTGCGCCAGGGGAGTGCCCACATCACCGCCGCCGCACAGCAGATCCACGCCCAGGGACCGCAACGGCCCGGTGACCGGGCCGCCGGCCCGCCCGTAACAGGTGTGCTGGCCGGCGCTGAAGACCGTGTCGGCGGCCAGCTCCAGCGGTACGAGCAGGGCGGCGATGCGCCAGTAGCCGCGCTCCCGGCCGGCCAGCGCGTACGCGACGGCGAACACGGCGGCCGACAGGAGGGCGACGGTGGTCAGCGGCAGCGGCATCCGGGACAGCAGCACATGGCCCGCGGCGGACAGCGTCACGCACAGCGCCGTGAAGAGCGCTGCGCGCAGTGCCCGCAGGTGTGCCGCCGAGATGTCCATTGCAGCGAGTCTGCCATGATCCGGTGTAAGTGGGCACTAAGAGGCGCGAATACGCCGCCTCGCCGTCTGGCCGCCCCCTTGCCCCGTGGCGCGGCTCACAGACCGGGTATGCGGCCGTTGCGGAAGAGGTCCACGAACGTCTGGTGGTCGGCGCGGGCCCGGGCGCCGTACGCGTGCGCGAAGTCCACCAGCAGCCGGCCGAAGCCGTCCTCGTCGGCGGCGATGGCCGCGTCGATGGCGCGCTCGGTGGAGAACGGCACCAGGGAGTGGCCGCTCTCGTCGTCCGCGGCGGCGTGCATCGCCGCGGTCGCCCGGCCCAGGTCCGCGACGACCGCCGCGATCTCCGTCAGGTCGTCGATGTCCGACCAGTCCAGGTCGACCGCGTACGGGGAGATCTCGGCCACCAGCTGGCCGGCGCCGTCCAGCTCGGTCCAGCCCAGCCACGGGTCGGCGTGGTCCTGGAGGGCCCGCTGCGAGATCACCGTGCGGTGGCCCTCGTGCCGGAAGTAGCCGCGCACCCGCGGATCGGTGATGTGCCGGGAGACCGCCGGGGTCTGCGCCTGCTTCATGTAGATCACGACGTCGTTCTCCAGGGCGTCGCTGGTGCCCTCCAGCAGGATGTTGTACGAGGGCAGGCCCGCCGAACCGATGCCGATGCCGCGGCGCCCCACCACGTCCTTGACGCGGTAGGAGTCCGGGCGGGTCAGGCTGGACTCGGGCAGCGTCTCCAGATAGCCGTCGAAGGCCGCCAGGACCTTGTAGCGGGTCGCGGCGTCCAGCTCGACCGTGCCGCCGCCGGAGGTGAAGCGGCGCTCGAAGTCGCGGATCTCGGTCATCGAGTCCAGCAGGCCGAAGCGGGTCAGCGAGCGGGCCACCCGCAGCGCGCCCAGCAGCGGCCCCTCGGCGGTGTCCAGGGTGAAGGGCGGCACGTCGTCGTCCTTGGCGCCGGTGGCCAGGGCGTGGATGCGCTCGCGGTAGGCGGCGGCGTAGATCCCCACCAGCTCGCTGATCTGCTCGTCGCTCAGCGCCTTGGCGTAGCCGATCAGGGCGACGGAGGCGGCGAAGCGCTTGAGGTCCCAGGTGAAGGGGCCGACGTACGCCTCGTCGAAGTCGTTGACGTTGAAGATCAGCCGGCCGGTGGCGTCCATGTACGTGCCGAAGTTCTCGGCGTGCAGATCGCCGTGGATCCACACCTGGCCGGTGCGCTCGTCCTCGTACGGACCGTTGCCCGGGCCGCCGTCCTGGGCGTGCAGGTCGTGGTAGAAGAGGCAGGCCGTGCCCCGGTAGAAGGCGAAGGCGGAGGCGGCCATCTTCCGGAATTTGACCCGGAAGGCCGCCGGGTCGGCGGCGAGCAGCTCCCCGAAGGCGGTGTCGAAGACGGCGAGGATCTCCTCGCCGCGCTGAGCGGCGTCCGGCGCCGGGACGAGCTGGGACGACATCGCGGGGTGCCTCCTGGGGCAGGTGCTGCGGACGGGTGTACCGCCTCTTCCAACGGCCGAGGCTACCCACGAGTGCCCGCCCGTCCTCCCGGAGGCATTGCCCGCCGCGCCCCGCCCCGGCAAGCCGCCGTCCCCGTCAGGTTGTCGGCGGAGGGTCGTAGACTTCGAGACCGTCCCCGTTCCGCCCACCGTGGCCCGGCCCCCTGGGCCGAGGCGCCGGCGTGCCCGCAGTACCGAGTCTCCGGAGGTCTTCCGCCGTGGCCAAGCCGCCCTTCACGCACCTGCACGTGCACACCCAGTACTCGCTGCTGGACGGCGCCGCGCGGCTGAAGGACATGTTCGAGGCGTGCAAGGAGATGGGGATGACCCACATCGCCATGTCCGACCACGGCAACCTCCACGGCGCCTACGACTTCTTCCACTCCGCCCAGAAGGCCGGCGTCACGCCGATCATCGGTATCGAGGCGTACGTGGCGCCCGAGTCGCGGCGCACCAAGCGCAAGATCCAGTGGGGCCAGCCGCACCAGAAGCGCGACGATGTGTCCGGTTCGGGTGGTTATACACACAAGACGATCTGGGCGGCGAACAAGACCGGGCTGCACAACCTCTTCAAGCTCTCCTCGGACGCGTACAAGGAGGGCTGGCTGCAGAAGTGGCCCCGGATGGACAAGGAGACGATCTCCCAGTGGTCCGAGGGTCTGATCGCCTCCACCGGCTGCCCCTCCGGTGAGCTCCAGACCCGGCTGCGCCTCGGCCAGTTCGACGAGGCCTTGAAGGCCGCTTCCGAGTACCAGGACATCTTCGGGAAGGACCGTTACTTCCTGGAGCTGATGGACCACGGCATCGAGATCGAGCGCCGGGTCCGCGACGGCCTGCTGGAGATCGGCAAGAAGCTCGGCATCCCGCCGCTGGTCACCAACGACTCGCACTACACCTACGCGCACGAGGCGTCCGCCCACGACGCCCTGCTGTGCATCCAGACCGGCAAGAACCTCTCGGACCCCGACCGCTTCCGGTTCGACGGCACCGGCTACTACCTGAAGTCCACGGACGAGATGTACGCCATCGACTCCTCGGACGCCTGGCAGGAGGGCTGCCGCAACACCCTCCTGGTCGCCGAGCAGATCGACACCACCGGCATGTTCGAGAAGCGCGACCTGATGCCGAAGTTCGACATACCGGAGGGCTTCACCGAGGTCACCTGGTTCAAGGAGGAGGTCCGGCGCGGCATGGCCCGCCGCTACCCGGACGGGGTGCCCGAGGACCGGCAGCGGCAGGCCGAGTACGAGATGGACATCATCCTGCAGATGGGGTTCCCGGGGTACTTCCTCGTGGTCGCGGACTTCATCATGTGGGCGAAGAACAACGGCATCGCGGTGGGCCCCGGCCGAGGCTCCGCGGCCGGCTCGATCGTCGCGTACGCCATGGGCATCACCGACCTCGACCCGATCACCCACGGACTGATCTTCGAGCGGTTCCTCAACCCCGAGCGCGTCTCCATGCCCGATGTCGACATCGACTTCGACGAGCGCAGGCGCGTCGAAGTGATCAGGTACGTCACGGAGAAGTACGGCGCCGACAAGGTCGCCATGATCGGTACGTACGGCAAGATCAAGGCCAAGAACGCGATCAAGGACTCGGCCCGTGTGCTGGGCTATCCGTACGCCATGGGCGACCGCCTCACCAAGGCCATGCCCGCGGACGTCCTCGGCAAGGGCATCGACCTCTCCGGCATCACCGACCCCCAGCACCCGCGCTACAGCGAGGCCGGCGAGATCCGGGGGATGTACGAGAACGAGCCCGACGTGAAGAAGGTCATCGACACCGCGAAGGGCGTCGAGGGCCTGGTCCGGCAGATGGGTGTGCACGCGGCCGGCGTGATCATGTCCAGCGAGCCGATCGTCGATCACGCACCGCTGTGGACGCGGCACACCGACGGCGTGACCATCACACAGTGGGACTACCCGCAGTGCGAGTCGCTCGGCCTGCTGAAGATGGACTTCCTGGGCCTGCGCAACCTCACCATCATGGACGACGCCGTCAAGATGGTGGAGGCCAACAAGGGCAAGAAGCTGGAGCTCCTGGAGCTCCCGCTGGACGACCCCAAGACCTATGAGCTGCTCTGCCGCGGTGACACCCTCGGCGTCTTCCAGTTCGACGGCGGCCCGATGCGTTCGCTGCTGCGCCAGATGCAGCCCGACAACTTCGAGGACATTTCCGCCGTCTCGGCCCTGTACCGGCCGGGCCCGATGGGCATGAACTCGCACATCAACTACGCCGAGCGCAAGAACGGCCGCCAGGAGATCACCCCGATCCACAAGGAGCTGGAGGAGCCGCTCAAGGAGGTCCTGGGCCTGACCTACGGCCTGATCGTCTACCAGGAGCAGGTCCAGAAGGCCGCCCAGATCGTCGCCGGGTACTCCCTCGGCGAGGCGGACGTCCTGCGCCGCGTGATGGGCAAGAAGAAGCCCGAGGAGCTGGAGAAGAACTTCGTCCTCTTCCAGGCCGGTGCCCGTAAGAACGGCTTCAGCGACCAGGCGATCCAGGCCCTGTGGGACGTCCTGGTCCCGTTCGCCGGCTACGCGTTCAACAAGGCGCACTCCTCCGCGTACGGACTCGTCACGTACTGGACCGCCTACCTCAAGGCGAACTACCCGGCGGAGTACATGTCCGCGCTGCTCACCTCGGTGCGCGACGACAAGGACAAGTCGGCGGTCTACCTCAACGAGTGCCGCCGCATGGGCATCAAGGTGCTCCCGCCGAACGTGAACGAGTCGCTGGCGAACTTCGCCGCCCAGGGCGACGACGTGATCCTCTTCGGCCTCACCGCCGTCCGCAACGTCGGCCAGAACGTGGTGGACTCGATCATCCGCTGCCGCAAGGCCAAGGGGAAGTACACCTCCTTCCCCGACTACCTCGACAAGGTCGAGGCGGTCGTGTGCAACAAGCGCACCACCGAATCGCTGATCAAGGCGGGCGCCTTCGACGAGATGGGGCACACCCGCAAGGGCCTGACCGCGCACTACGAGTCCATGATCGACAACGTGGTGCAGGTCAAGCGCAAGGAGGCTGAGGGACAGTTCGACCTCTTCGGCGGGATGGGCGACGACACCGCCGACGACGGCCCCGGCTTCGGGCTGGACATCGAGTTCTCGGACATCGAGTGGGACAAGACGTACCTGCTCGCCCAGGAGCGCGAGATGCTAGGTCTGTACGTCTCCGACCACCCGCTGTTCGGTCTGGAGCACGTACTGTCCGACAAGGCGGACGCGGCGATCTCCCAGCTGACCGGCGGTGACTATTCGGACGGCTCGATCGTCACCATCGGCGGCATCATCTCCGGCCTCCAGCGCAAGATGACCAAGCAGGGCAACGCCTGGGCCATCGCCACCGTCGAGGACCTGGCCGGTTCCATCGAGTGCATGTTCTTCCCGGCGACCTACCAGCTGGTCTCCACCCAACTCGTCGAGGACACCGTCGTCTTCGTCAAGGGGCGCCTGGACAAGCGGGAGGACATCCCGCGGCTGGTCGCCATGGAGATGATGGTCCCCGACCTCTCGGAGGCCGGCGCCAACGCCCCCGTGACGATCACGATCCCCACGGTCAAGGTCACCCCGCCGCTGGTCGAGAAGCTGGGCGAGGTGCTCACCAGCCACCGCGGCGCGACCGAGGTACGGATCAAGCTCCAGGGGACCCGCAAGACGACGGTGCTCCGGCTGGACCGGCACCGGGTGACCCCGGACCCGTCGCTCTTCGGTGACCTGAAGGTGCTGCTGGGACCGTCCTGCCTGGCGGGCTGAGCCGGTGAGCGGTGCCCGGGGCTCCGGTCCCTGGCACCGCGGGCGCGCGGAAACCGGATGTCTGCGCGAGTAGCGGTCCTGACGGGCACGGGCACGGTCTCGCGGCCGACGGGTGGCACGGCTGCACGCGCCGGGACGGACCGGGCCTGCTCTCCCGCAGTCGCCGGAGCGCCGGCGCGTACAGCGCGCAAGAGGGGCGCACCCCGCACGGGTGCGCCCCTCTACTGCTGTACGGCGAAGGTCAGTTGTGACCAAAACGGCGCTGGTGCTTACGGGCAACGTCGCGCGGGGTCGCCTCCACGGACTGGGCCGACGCCTGGGCCTCCATCGCCGACCGCTCGGCTTCCTGCCGGCCGCGCTCGGTGGCCTGAGCGCCCTTCTGCTGCTGATTACGGTCGCGATTCTTGTTCTTGGCCATGACCGTGCCTCCTGAGGGGGATCCTGGGATCGGGGCCGTGACCAGGCTTACACGGACCGTTGCTGCGCGCATTTCGGACAATTACCGTGCGTCATGCGCCGCGTCACGTGCTGTGTTCGCCCTGGACGCCGAATCCGCCACGCCGATGATCGAGTTCGGGCAGTTAACCCCCGTACGGTCGGGCAGACTCGAAGGTAAAGCAGGAGGAAACCTCGTGCCACAGGCCGAGCCGGGGGGCGTCCGACTTCAGCACCTCAGGAAAGAGGGTGGAACGTGGATCGCTGCGTCGTCCTGGTGGACGCCGGATACTTGCTGGGCGCCGCCGCGAGCCTGCTCGCCGGAGAGCCCACCCGGTCCCGGATCACCGTTGATCACGCCGCCCTCATCCAGGGCCTGCGCCAGCGCGCCGAAGCCGACACCGAACGGCCGCTGCTGCGCATCTACTGGTTCGACGGCGCGCCCGACCGCGTACCGCAGCCCGAGCACCGGCGGCTGCGCGTCATGCCCCGGGTCACCGTCCGGCTGGGCGCGCTGACCCGCAGTGACGGCCGCTGGGCGCAGAAAGGCGTCGACGCCGCGATGCACGCGGAGTTGACCGAACTGGCCCGTAACCGCGCCTGCTCCGACATCGTCCTGGTCACCGGCGACGGCGACCTGCTGCCCGGCCTGATGTCGGCCAAGGAGCACGGCGTCGCCGTGCACCTGTGGGCCGTGCAGGCCGCCGACGGCGACTACAACCAGTCGGAGGACCTGGTCGCCGAGGCCGACGAGCGACGGGTGCTCGACCGCTCCTGGATCACCCGCGCCGTACGGCTGAAGGAGCTCGGCGGCCCCTGCGCGCCGCCGCCCGTACCGCGGCCCGAGATCGCCGCCATCCTCTCGGCGCCGCTGCCCGAGTCCGCCGTCGCGGCCGCCGCGGCCGCGGCCTCCGCCGCCCACGACGCGGAGCGGGCCGCCGCCCGGGAACGCAACGGCGCGAACGGCGCGGCGCGCCCGGCGCCCGCCCCCGCGGGGCGGACCGGCTCCACGGGCGCCTGCGACCGGCCGGGGACCGCCGCCGAACGGGACGGCGAAGGCGGCCCGGCGGGCGGCAAGGGCACCCCGGTCCCCACCCCGAAGGACCTCGCCGACCTGAACCGGGGCCCCGGCGCCGGACCGGGCGGGACCCCCGCGGCCCCGGCGCCCGTGCCCAGCGCGACGCTGCGCTGGTCCTCGGACAAGGGCTGGGTCGAGCGCGGCGGCCCGGTCGGCGAACCGCCCGAAACGGCCTCGCTCCCGACCCTCGCCCAGCTCACCAGCGCCGAGCAGCGCTGGGCCGACCGGGAGGAGGACATCACGGCCGTCAGCGGCGACCCCTTCGAAGTGGGCCAGGTCTTCGCCCGCCGCTGGACGGAACGGCTCTCCGACACGGCCCACCTCCAGCAGATCTCCACGGAGTACCCCCGCATCCCGCACCGCATCGACGGCGAACTTCTCCGCTATGCCGCCCGTTTCGGCCTGCTCGCCCACAAGGACGACCAGATCGACGAACACGACCGCTACGCGATCCGCGCCGGATTCTGGCGCGAAGTCGACCTCCGGACGGCGGCGTCGCACGTACCGGTGGGGGAGTAGGGGCGGCCCGGGGACGGGGGCCCCTGCCCCGGGGCGATGGGGCGGGCGCCGGCCACCCGCGCGGGCGCCGGCCACCCGCGCGGGCGCCGGTCACCCGGGTGGGCGCCTCGCCCGGTGGCGATGCCCGCGCCCTCGTGGCGGAGGCGGCAGCCGCTGCCCGGCGGGAGGCGGCGGGCCCCTGGCCGACGGGCGGAGCGGGGTGCCGCGGCCGCCGCGGGCAGGGGGTGCGGACAGCCGCGGCCCCGGCAGCGCGTACGCTCGTTGCTCGTGAGGATGGGTGCGAAGCGGGTGGAGTGCGGCGAGCCGGTGTGTGCCGTGCGCGACCTGGTCAAGACGTACCCCGCGGTACGCGGGCGGCGGGGGGCGGTGGGGGCGCCGGCCGTACGGGCCAGTGACGGCATCAGCCTGGACGTCCGCCAAGGGGAGATCTTCGGGCTGCTCGGGCCGAACGGAGCCGGCAAGTCGACGCTGGTCCGCCAGCTCACCGGGCTGCTGCGCCCCGACTCCGGCAGTGTCACCGTGCTGGGCCACGACCTCGTCCGGTATCCGGAGCGCGCCGCCCGCCTGCTCGGCTACCTGGGCCAGGAGTCCAGCGCCCTGGACGAGATGACGGTCGCCCTCGCCGTGGAGACCACCGGCCGGCTGCGCGGCCTGCCCGCCCGGGAGGCCCGCGCCGAGCGCGACGCCGTCGTCGAGGAACTGGGGCTCGGCGACCTCGCCGGGCGCCCGCTCAAGCGGCTCTCCGGGGGCCAGCGCCGCCTCGCGTGCTTCGCCGCCGTCCTGGTCGGCGAGCGGCCGCTGCTGGTCCTGGACGAGCCGACCACCGGCATGGACCCGGTGGCGCGCCGCGCCGTGTGGGCCGCCGTGGACCGGCGCCGGGCGGAACGCGGCGCCACCGTGCTGCTCGTGACCCACAACGTCATCGAGGCGGAGAGCGTCCTGGACCGGGTCGCGGTGATCGACCGGGGCAAGGTCATCGCCTGCGACACGCCCGGCGGGCTGAAGGACCTGGTGGGCGAAGAGGTCCGGCTGGAGCTGGTGTGGCGGGAGCGGGCGCCGCTGGACGTGCCCGAGGTGGCCGCCCTGGGCGAGGCCGCGCGGACCAGCGGACGGCGCTGGACCCTGAGACTGGCCCCGGACCGGGCGCGGGAGGCGGTGGCCGCCGTGACGGCGGGCCCGGCCTTCGCCGCGCTGGACGACTTCACGCTCGCGACGCCGAGCCTGGAAGATGTGTATCTCGCGCTGGGGGGCCGTACGGAGGAAGGCTTGGTGAAGGCGTGAGCGTGGTTCCCGCGGAGGCGCAGGCGAAGGCGGCGGAGCAGGTGCAGGCGACTGCGGAGACGGCGGAGGCGGAGACGCGGACGGTGGCACCGGCGGTGGCCGGGACTGCCGCCGGGTCGCGTACGGGCCTTCCGGCCGCCGCACCCCTGGCGCCCGCCGCCCGGCTGCTGCCCGCGCTCGCCGCCGTGTACCGGGCCCAGCTGTCCCGGGCCCGGGTCGCCCGGATCCCGCTGCTGTTCGTGGCCACCTTCCAGTCCGTCGGGATCATGGTCCTGATGCGCGGGGTGGTCGACGGCGGCGACGCCGCGCGGGCCGTCGTGGCCGGCTCCAGCGTGCTGGTCGTGGCGTTCGTGGCGCTGAACCTGCTGGCCCAGTACTTCGGGCAGCTGCGCGCCAGCGGCGGCCTCGACCACTACGCCACGCTGCCGGTGCCGCCCGCCGCCGTGGTGCTCGGCGCGGCCGCCGCGTACGCCTCGTTCACCGCGCCGGGGACCGTGGTCACGGCCGTCACCGGCTGTCTGCTGTTCCAGCTGCCGATGACGAACCTGTGGGTGCTGATCGCGGTGATCCCGCTGGCCGGAGCGGCCCTCGCCGGGCTCGGCGCGGCGCTGGGCCTGCTCGCGCCGCGCCCGGAACTGGCCACCCTCTGCGGCCAGTTGGGCATGTCGGCGGCCCTGCTGCTGGGCGTGCTGCCGGCCGCCCGGCTGCCCGCGCCGATCTCGTACGCGCGGGACCTGCTGCCGTCCACGTACGGGGTCGAGGCCCTGGCGCGCGGCTTCGACGCCCGCCCCGACTGGCTGGCGGTCCTGGCGGACCTGGGGGTCTGCGCGGCGGTCGGCGTCCTGTCGCTGGCCGTGGCGACCTGGGCGTACCGCCGGGCGGCCGTACGGTGACGGACCCGGCGGACGGCCTGCCGGGGCCCGGGGCCTCCGAAGGCCCCGCGGACGGTGCCGGGCAGACCGGCCGGAACCGGCCGCACGGCCGTCCTGCCGACAGCGGCACCGTGCCCACCTGGCACGATGACAGGGTGACCGCACCGCAGACGCCGCAGCCGCACGAGAACCAGCCGCACGACGACCGGGCGACCGGGCACGCGTACAACCCCTGGGCCAGTCCGTCCGGGGCGACGTCCGACCATCCGACCTCCGGGGGGTCCGCCGTGCGGGACCGGGCCGAGCTCCGCCGTGAACTGTTCGAGGCCGCGCTGATCGCGCTCGTGGTGACGGTGTGCGGCGTGCTGCTGGGCGCCCTGTGGGCGTGGCTGGCGCCGCGCGTCCCGCTGATCGCGGACGGCAGCGGCAACGTCTACCTCCAGCACGTCGAGGGCGAGGAGGCCATCGGCGGGGACGGCACGTTCATCCTGCTGGCCCTCGGCTTCGGGGTGGTGTGCGCGGCGGGCGCGTTCCTCTTCCGCCGGGGCGGGGGCATCCCGCTGGTGGTGGCGCTGGTGGTGGGCGGGCTGCTCGGCTCCGTGGTGGCCTGGCGGTTCGGCATCTGGCTGGGCCCGGCGTCGGACCTGGCGCAGCTCGCGACGGAAGCCGGCAAGGGCGTCCCGTTCGACGCGCCGCTGCGCCTTCAGGCCAAGGGCGCGCTGATCGCCTGGCCGGCCGGCGCCATGATCGCGCACCTGCTCCTGACCGGCCTTTTCGGCCCCCGCGACCCGGAGCCGCCGCGGCCGGAGTGGTACCCCGGAGGCCAGCAGCCTCCGCAGAGCCCGAAGACCCCGCAGACCCCGCAGACCCCGCCGCCTTCGGACGGCTGACGTCTGACAGCCGACGGGGTCACGTCGCGCGTCGGGTCCGTCCGCTCCCTCAGGCGGGCCGACGCCCGTGGTTGGCCTTGCCTTTCTTGATGCGCCACTTCCGCTTGCGGGTCTTCTTCGACATGGGCGTACCTCCTCCACGGGTCGTAGCGGAGGACGGGGCAGGCGTAAAGGCCCGGCGTCGTGACGGGCGGGGCGTACGGGGCACATCCGGCCGTGCGCGGCAGGGCGTACGGCGCGTGGGGCGCTGCCCTCAGGCGCGCGCGATGTCCGCGAGCGTCGCTTCCGTGAGCGTCTGGAGGTCGGCGGGGGACAGTTCGACCTCCAGGCCGCGGCGGCCGGCCGACACGCACACCGTCTCGTGGACGGCCGCCGACGCGTCGAGCACCGTACGCAGGCGCTTGCGCTGGCCGAGCGGGGAGATGCCGCCGCGTACGTAGCCGGTGCTGCGTTCCGCGGCGGCCGGGTCGGCCATCGCGGCGCGTTTGCCGCCGGCCGCGGCGGCCAGGGCCTTGAGGTCGAGGGAGCCGGAGACCGGTACGACGGCGACGGTCAGCGCGCCGTCCACCTCGGCTAGCAGCGTCTTGAAGACCTGGTCGGGAGAGACCCCGAGCGCCTCGGCGGCCTCCTCGCCGTAGGAGGCGGCGGCCGGGTCGTGCTCGTACGCGTGGAGGGTGAAGTCGACGCCCGCCTCGGTGAGGGCGACCGTCGCCGGGGTGCCGCCGGCGCCGGCGGGCTGCTTCCCGTTCTTCGGCTGCTTGGTCCGCTTCGGCTTCTTGGACATGATCGTCGCGCCTCGGCTCGCTCGTAAGGTCGTCGGTACGGGTACGGGTACGGGGTGGCGGAGGGGGCGATGCCCCCGCGCTTAGTTGGGGCTGGTCGGGTGGCGGGTCAGGTCCACCGCGGGCAGCGACGGGAGCTTACCGATCACCGCGGTCTCCTGGCGAAGGAGTTTCAGCTCCTGCGTGAGCCGGGCCGCGACGTCCGGCGCCTCCAGGAGCCGCTGCTTGGCCGGGATGTCGAGCACGGCGGCGGCCGCCACCAGGTACGACAGCACCGACGGTTCGCCGGGCAGGTCCTGGCCGCCGGCGAGCGTGCGCTCGTTCGCCCAGGCCAGCCGCTTCTGGTAGGTGCGGAAGGCCCGTACGACACCGGAGGCCAGCGCGCCGGCGCCCTCGCCCTCGGCCTCCGCCAGCTCCTCCACCTCGCCCATCAGGTACGGGCCCGAGGCGTCCACCGACAGCAGCGTGAAGCGGGTGGTGCCGGTGGCCAGCACCTCGTACCCGGAGGCGTCGGCCCCGGCGCCGGGGGAGAGCGCCGCGTCCGCGGCGGCCTCGGCGCCCTCGTCGGAGGCGAGGGCCGAACCGGGGGCGCCGCTCTTCTCCCGGATGGTGGCTGCGTCGGCCACGCACCCCACGGTGTGGAAGGCGCTGATCGGGTTGGGGCCGAAACCGGCGCCGGGACCGTCGGCGGGCAGCGCGGTGCTGTCCGGCAGGCCGGGGGCGGAGGGCGCCACCTCGCGGCCGTCGCGGATCGCGACGACCCCGAAGCGGCGTTCGTCTTCGGGCAGGGCGAGGAGGTCGCGCATCATCGCCCGGTACCGCGCCTCGAAGACGTTGAGCGGGAGGACGAGTCCCGGGAACAACACCGAGTTCAGCGGGAAGAGCGGTAGGCGCACGGAGGTCACAGCCCGTAAGCCTAGAGCCTGTGGAGACGGGAGTGGTTCGCGGCCCGCGATCCGGGACGCGAGGGGTAGGGGAGGGCGGGCCCTGTTTTGGCGGCGTACGGCCTCGGATCAGCCCCTGAACGGGGCCGGACCGGTGCCGGGCCGATGCCGGAGCGGTACCGCGCCGGTCCCGGTGCCCCGCCCCGCTCCGCGCGCCCCTGCGCCCGGGCCCGCGCCCCTGCGCCCCGGGTCAGCTTCCCGCGCCCTCGCGCCCGGCTCGGCTCCCCCGCGCCCCGGCCCAGCTCTCCGCACCCCCGCGCCCGCCGCACCCCCGCTACTGCCGCCGCAGCAGCCGCGACGCGCCCGCCGCGACCGTCGTCGCCAGCACCCACCCGGCCAGGATCATGACCGCGGCGACCCACTGGGAGCCGCCGTCCGGTTTCCACGACGAGCCCTGGTAGAGATCGATCACCGGCAGCAGCAGGTCGAGGGAGTAGAGGTACGGGTTCCAGGGCGGCGCCTCGCCGGGCTTGAGGGCCGGGGGCGGGGACTGGGCGAAGTACACCGTGCCGAGGGCCCACAGGATCGCCATCCACACCGCGGCCCGCCCCGGCCGGTAGCCGTACGCCACCGTCCAGTCCTGGAGGACGCCCCACAGCTTGGCGGCCAGCGGCAGCGTCTCGCGCCGCCGTCGCTGCTTGGCGAGCAGCACCTCGCGCGCGTCGGAGTCCTCGCCGCTGCCGCGCAGGGCGGTGGCGAGCATCTCGTAGGGCTCCGGCGCGTACTCCGGCGTGGCGGCGGCCACCCACTCCAGCCGCCGGGACAGCGGGAAGTGGCCGCGCGGGATGAGCGTCTCGTAGTTGAAGCCCGCCATCCACAGGCCGCCGAGGCCGGGCCAGCTCGCCGCCTTGTCGACCAGGTTGACGACCCGCGCGCCGGAGAGGATGACCCGTCCGCGCTGCGGCCGCTCGCCCAGGAAGCGCAGCTCCGGCGTCTGGATGCGGCGCAGCGACAGCTCCTGGTCGGCCTCCATGATGAAGCGGGCCTGTTCGAAGTCGACGGCGTCGCCGAAGCGCCCGTCGTCCAGCCGCATGCCGCCCTCGCACTCGAAGCGCTGCATGCGGGTGCCGCGGGTGGGGGTGTGGGCGATGCCGTACGGGGGCGTGGCGGTGGTGCTGGAGAACGGCGAGCTGGCCAGGCCGGCGCCGGTCAGGTACAGGGTGCGCTCGACCGTCATCTGGGGGGCGTTCAGGGCGCGCCGCCCGTACGGATTGCTCAGCCGGCTGCCGCGCAGACTCAGCGACACGCCGATCGTCGCGCCGCGCAGCGACAGCTCGCCGTAGGACTCCATCATCTCGGCCTGGAGGTCCTGGGCGACGGTGAGCCCGTCCGCCATGACCGAGCGGCCCTGCCGGTCCTTGTGCACCACCGTCTGGTTGAGCAGCAGGTCCGTACCGATGTGCGCGTCCGTCAGACGGATGCCGGAGCGGACGACGCAGCGCGGCAGGTGCAGGTCGCCTTCGGTGTGCAGCCGGGCCGCCTCGACCCGGGGGATCGCGCAGCCGACCATGCGCAGAGTGGTGAAGCGGCTCTCGGGCAGGACGACCTCGTTCTGGAAGCGGCAGTCGCGCAGCTCCACGAATGGCTTGATCGTGCCGCCCGCAAGGTCGAGAGTGTCGGTGATGTACGCACCCGCCAGTTTCAGCGCGGAGACCCGTCCGGGCTGCGCGGGCGGCCCTTCCAGGAGCAGGAGCGCGACGATACGGGCGCGCACCCGCCGCTCCGGGCCCCACCGGAACTGCCCGTGCGGGTCGTCCCTGGCCGGGTCGCCGGTGCGCAGGTCGCAGGTACTGCCGTTGCGGAACGCCTGCCACAGGCTCCACTCGGCAGGGTTCAGCATCAGCGCCGCGGGTGCGTCGCCCTCCTCCGGCGTGGCCACCGTGCCTTCCCCCTTTCACCGCTCCCCCGAGCGGGTCCGTACGGTCCCGCGTCCGCGGGGCCCGCGTCCAACCGTTTCTGCACGCCGCCCGCCCGCTGCCGCCTGCCGCCCCGTCCGCCGTGTACGGACTCCCGTGCGTCCGCCCCGTCACTCCGTACGCCCGTACGAACCACATGCCCACTGCGTGACCGTGTGAACACGGAAAGTGAGGGCGGGTTCGAGGCGGTCCGCGGCGCGCCGGGGCTCGCGGTCCGACCGGCCCCGTACGGGCCCGGTGCTGTGTATCACCGACTGATACGGGCGCTCGGGCCCGGGAACGGGTCTGAGACACTGGAGGGGTGATCTCCCGAATCGATCTGCGCGGTGACGCCCTCCCCGAGGGCGCCGCCCTGCGCGACCTGCTGCCCCGTGCCGAGTTCGACGTGGAAGCCGCCCTGGAGAAGGTGCGGCCCATCTGCGAGGACGTGCGCCATCGTGGGACGGCCGCGCTGATCGAGTACGCCCATCGGTTCGACGGGGTCGCCATCGAGCGCGTACGCGTGCCCGCCGAGGCGCTTCAGCGGGCGCTCGCGGAGCTGGACCCGGCCGTCCGGGCCGCCCTGGAGGAGTCGATCCGGCGCGCCCGGATCGTCCACCGCGAGCAGCGCCGCACGGACGTCACCACCAAGGTCGTCCCCGGCGGCACGGTCACCGAGCGCTGGGTCCCGGTCGAGCGCGTCGGCCTGTATGTACCCGGTGGCCTGGCGGTCTACCCGTCCTCCGTGGTCATGAACGTGGTCCCCGCGCAGGAGGCGGGCGTCGAAGGCGTCGCCGTCACCTCCCCGCCGCAGGCGGAGTTCGGCGGCCTGCCGCACCCGACGATCCTCGCCGCCTGCGCCCTGCTCGGCGTGGACGAGGTGTACGCGGCCGGCGGCGCCCAGGCGATCGCCATGTTCGCGTACGGCACCGAGGAGTGCCGCCCGGTCAACCTGGTCACCGGCCCCGGCAACATCTACGTCGCCGCCGCCAAGCGCCTGCTCAAGGGCCGGATCGGCATCGACGCCGAGGCCGGGCCCACCGAGATCGCGGTCCTCGCGGACGCCACCGCCGACGCCGCGCACGTCGCCGCCGACCTGATCAGCCAGGCCGAGCACGACACGCTGGCCGCCGCCGTCCTGGTCACCGACTCGGCCGAACTGGCCGCCGCCGTCGAGACCGAGCTGAAGACCCAGGTGGCCGCCACGAAGCACACCGAGCGGATCAGCACCGCGCTGGGCGGGCAGCAGTCCGCGATCGTGCTGGTGGACGGCGTGGACGAGGGACTGAAGGTGGTCGACGCGTACGGCGCCGAGCACCTGGAGATCCAGACCGCCGACGCGGCCGCCGTCGCCGCCCGGGTGCGCAACGCCGGCGCGATCTTCGTCGGCCCGTACGCGCCCGTCTCGCTCGGCGACTACTGCGCCGGCTCCAACCACGTCCTGCCCACCGGCGGCTGCGCCTGCCACTCCTCGGGCCTGTCCGTCCAGTCCTTCCTGCGCGGCATCCATGTCGTGGACTACAGCCGCGACGCGCTGGCCGAGGTCGCCCACCATGTGGTGACCCTCGCCGAGGCCGAGGACCTCCCGGCCCACGGCGCGGCGCTGAAGGCCAGGTTCGACTGGAAGATCCCGCAGGGCAAGTGAGCGAGCACGTGACGAAGATCGACGACCTCCCCATCCGGGACGAGCTGCGCGGCAAGTCCCCGTACGGCGCGCCCCAGCTGGACGTCCCCGTACGCCTGAACACCAACGAGAACCCGTACCCGCTGCCGGAGCCGCTGGTGCGGCGGATCGCCGAGCGGGTCACCGAGGCGGCCCGCGAGCTGAACCGCTACCCCGACCGGGACGCGGTCGAGCTGCGCACCGAACTGGCCGCCTACCTGACGCGCACCGGCGGCCACGAGGTCACGACGGCCCATGTCTGGGCCGCCAACGGCTCCAACGAGGTCATCCAGCAGCTTCTCCAGACCTTCGGCGGCCCCGGCCGTACCGCCATCGGCTTCGAGCCGTCGTACTCGATGCACGGCCTGATCTCACGCGGCACCGGCACCGGCTGGATCTCCGGCCCGCGCAACGACGACTTCACCATCGACGTCGAGGCGGCCGTGGCGGCCATCGGCGAGCGGCGGCCCGACGTGGTCTTCGTCTGCTCGCCCAACAACCCCACCGGCACCGCCGTCGCCGCCGAAACGGTTCTCGCGCTGTACGAGGCCGCGCAGGCGGCCCGCGCCGACACCGGCGGCGCGCTGGTCGTCGTGGACGAGGCGTACGGCGAGTTCAGCCACCGCCCCTCGCTGCTCCCGCTGATCGAGGGCCGCCCCAACCTGGTCGTCTCGCGCACCATGTCCAAGGCGTTCGGCGCCGCCGGCCTGCGCCTGGGCTACCTGGCCGCCGACCCCGCCGTGGTCGACGCCGTCCAGCTCGTCCGCCTGCCGTACCACCTCTCGGCCGTCACCCAGGCCACCGCGCTCGCCGCGCTGGAGCACACCGACACGCTCCTGAAGTACGTCGAACAGCTCAAGGCGGAGCGCGACCGGCTGGTGGACGAGCTGCGCGCGGCCGGCTGCGAGGTGGTCGACTCCGACGCCAACTTCGTCCAGTTCGGCTCGTTCGAGGACCAGCACGCCTTCTGGCGGGCCCTCCTCGACCAGGGCGTCCTGGTCCGTGACAACGGCGTACCGGGCTGGCTGCGGGTCACCGCGGGAACCCCCGCCGAGAACGACGCGTTCCTCGACGCGGTCCGTGCAGTACTGAAGGAGAACCGATGAACCGCGTTGGGCGCGTGGAGCGCACCACGAAGGAGACCTCGGTGCTGGTCGAGATCGATCTCGACGGCACCGGCCAGGTCGATGTGTCGACAGGCGTCGGCTTCTACGACCACATGCTCGACCAGCTCGGCCGGCACGGTCTGTTCGACCTCAAGGTCAAGACCGACGGCGACCTGCACATCGACACCCACCACACCATCGAGGACACCGCCCTCGCGCTGGGTGCCGCCTTCAAGCAGGCCCTCGGTGACAAGGTCGGCATCTACCGCTTCGGCAACTGCACCGTCCCGCTGGACGAGTCGCTGGCCCAGGTGACCGTCGACCTCTCCGGCCGCCCGTACCTGGTGCACACCGAGCCGGAGAACATCGCGCCGATGATCGGCACGTACGACACCACGATGACCCGGCACATCCTGGAGTCCTTCGTCGCGCAGGCGCAGATCGCCCTGCACGTCCACGTCCCGTACGGGCGCAACGCCCACCACATCGTGGAGTGCCAGTTCAAGGCGCTGGCCCGCGCGCTGCGCTACGCCAGCGAGCGCGACCCGCGCGCCGCCGGCATCCTCCCGTCCACCAAGGGAGCGCTGTGAACGGTCTGTCCACCGTCTTCATCGTCCTCGGCCTCTTCCTGCTCGGCGGGCTCTACTCCTTCTGGAAGCAGGGCATGGGCAAGAGCGTCCTCGTCCTGCTGGGCATCGGCTCGGCGATGTGCCTGGTCGCCGGCATTCTCCGTCTGGATGTGTGGAATTGAGTACCGCGCCCGCGAAGAAGGTCGTGGTATTTGACTACGGCTTCGGCAACGTCCGCTCCGCCGAGCGCGCCCTCGCCCACGTCGGCGCCGACGTGGAGATCACCGGTGACTACGACAAGGCCATGAACGCCGACGGCCTGCTCGTCCCCGGCGTGGGCGCCTTCGCCGCCTGCATGAAGGGCCTGCGCGAGGCCCGCGGCGACTGGGTCATCGGCCGCCGCCTGTCCGGCGGGCGCCCCGTCATGGGCATCTGCGTCGGTATGCAGATCCTCTTCTCGCGCGGCATCGAGCACGGCGTGGAGACCGAGGGCCTGGACGAGTGGCCCGGCACGGTCGGCCCGCTCAAGGCCGACGTGGTCCCGCACATGGGCTGGAACACGGTGCAGGCGCCGGAGGGCACCCGCCTCTTCGACGGCCTGCCCGCCGACGCCCGCTACTACTTCGTGCACTCCTACGCCGTACGCGACTGGGAGCTGGAAGTCGGCAACCCCAACATGCGCGCGCCCCAGGTCACCTGGGCCACGCACGGCGAGCCGTTCGTGGCCGCCGTCGAGAACGGCCCGCTGTGGGCCACCCAGTTCCACCCCGAGAAGTCCGGCGACGCCGGCGCCCAGCTGCTGTCCAACTGGACCAAGACCCTCTAGGACCCTCCGCGATGAGCAAGCTCGAACTCCTCCCCGCCGTCGACGTCCGCGACGGCCAGGCGGTCCGCCTCGTGCACGGCGAGTCCGGCTCCGAGACGTCCTACGGCGATCCGCTGCAGGCCGCGCTGGCCTGGCAGCAGGCGGGCGCCGAGTGGCTGCACCTGGTCGACCTCGACGCGGCGTTCGGCACCGGCGACAACCGCGCGCAGATCGCCGAGGTCGCCAAGAGCATGGACATCAAGGTCGAACTGTCCGGCGGCATCCGCGACGACGCCTCCCTGGAGGCCGCGCTGGCCACCGGCTGCAAGCGGGTCAACCTCGGTACGGCCGCGCTGGAGACCCCCGAGTGGGTCGCCAAGGTCATCGCCGAGCACGGCGACAAGATCGCGGTCGGCCTGGACGTCCGCGGCACCACGCTGCGCGGCCGCGGCTGGACCCGCGACGGCGGCGACCTCTACGAGACGCTGGCCCGCCTGGACTCCGAGGGCTGCGCCCGCTACGTCGTCACCGACATCAACAAGGACGGCACTCTCCAGGGCCCCAACCTGGAGCTGCTGCGGGGCGTCTGCGCCGCGACCGACAAGCCGGTCGTCGCGTCCGGCGGCGTCTCCTCCCTTGACGACCTCCGCGCGATCGCCACCCTGGTACCGGAAGGCGTCGAAGGCGCCATTGTCGGCAAGGCGCTCTACGCCAAGGCGTTCACCCTGGAAGAGGCATTGGAGGCCGTGTCGTCATGACCATCGAGCGCGCGCAGACCGACAGTCCCTGGGAAGAGATCATCGGCTTCGCGCGCGCCGTGGCGGCCGGCGACCGCGTCCTGGTCGCCGGCACGATGCCACTGGTCGACGGCGTGCTGTACGGGGAGGGCGACCCGTACGAACAGACGAAGGTCGCCTTCTCCAACGCGCTGGTGGCCCTGGAGCCGTTCGGGCTCGGGGCCGGTTCGGTCATCCGCACCCGGATGTACCTGACCCACGCGCGGGACGTGGACGAGGCGGCCCGCGCCCACAAGGAACTCTTCGACGCCGTACGGCCCGCCGCGACCCTGGTCGTGGTCTCCGGCTTCGCCGACTCGCGCGTACTGGTCGAAGTCGAACTCGAAGCATTCAGAGAGGCCACGAGCACATGACCCTGGCGGTCCGAGTCATCCCCTGCCTGGACGTGGACAACGGCCGGGTCGTCAAGGGCGTCAACTTCAAGAACCTCCGCGACGCCGGCGACCCCGTCGAAATGGCCAAGGTCTACGGCCAGGAAGGCGCCGACGAGCTGACCTTCCTCGACATCACGGCCTCCTCCGGCAACCGCGAGACCACCTACGACGTGGTCCGCCGCACCGCCGAGCAGGTCTTCATCCCCCTCACGGTCGGCGGCGGCGTCCGCACCCCGGAGGACGTCGACAAACTGCTGCGCGCCGGCGCCGACAAGGTCGGCGTCAACACCGCCGCCATCGCCCGCCCCGACCTGATCCGCGAGATCGCCGAACGCTTCGGCAGCCAGGTCCTGGTCCTGTCCGTCGACGCCCGCCGCACGGAGACCGGCTCCTTCGAGGTCACCACGCACGGCGGCCGCCAGGGCACCGGCATCGACGCCGTCGAGTGGGCCCACCGCGCCGCCGAACTGGGCGCCGGCGAGATCCTCCTGAACTCCATGGACGCCGACGGCACCAAGGACGGCTACGACACGGAGATGATCGCCGCCGTCCGCAAGCACGTCACGGTCCCGGTCATCGCCAGCGGCGGCGCGGGCCGCCTGGCCGACTTCCCCCCGGCGGTCGAGGCCGGCGCGGACGCGGTGCTGGCCGCGTCCGTCTTCCACTTCGGTGATCTGCGGATCGGCGAGGTGAAGGAGACGCTGCGGGGGGCGGGGCATCCGGTGCGGTGAGCCGGCCGGCAGGACCCTGGACGGGTGGAACGCGCGTGCACCAGGTCACCCGTTCCGGCTGTGCGGCGGCGAGTCCGCCGGTGGCCGCCCTAGCCTGAGGTCATGCCTGCGATCACGGTTGAGCTCACCGAGGAAGAACTGGCCGGACTGCGTGCCGAGGCCGAGAAATCGGGTCTCTCGGTCGAGCGCCTGGCGTACGGCATCGTCCGCGGCGGTGTCGCACGCCGAAGGCAGCAGCGGCGTACCGCCGAGTGCCAGGCCCGTAGCGGCGACACCGGTCCGTTCGGGACGGGCCACGTTGCGCCCGAGTGACGGAAAGGGAACGTGACCGTGACTGCGAAGGGCCGGAACCCCGGCGCGTAACGGGCCTATCGGGACAGCCGCTGCCCGATTCCCCCGTGGTGCTTGTGTTCATGGACGGGGCCTCCCTACCGTGCTGGCGTTCGGATCCCGGATGCCCACCGGAAGGACGCCCCCGTGATGATGTTCTCCCCGACCGGCCGTCACCGAGCACCCCGTCGCCGCAGCGGTGCCGGGCGATTACTCACCCGCGCCTCGACCGCGGCCGCCACCCTCGCGCTGCCGGTCGTCGGCGCGTCCGTCGCCTCCGCCGCGGACGGCGGGACGTACACCGTCGCCCCCGGTGACAGTCTCTCCGGGATCGCCGCCAAGCAGGGGGTGAAGGGCGGCTGGACGAAGCTGTACGCGAGCAACCGCTCGGCGGTCGGCGGTGATCCTGACCTGATCAAGGTCGGTACGAAACTGAAGCTGGGCGGTCCGGCCGTGGCCCCGCAGCGGCGCGCCTCCCGGACCGCCGAGCGGCCCGCCGTGCGCGCCGCGTCCGGTGACGCCGTGCGGCCCGTCAGGGGCGGCACGCTCACCGCCGGGTTCGGGGCCGGTGGCGGCCACTGGGCCAACGGGCACACGGGGCAGGACTTCGCCGTACCCGTCGGCACCGCCGTCCGCGCCGCCCGCGGCGGGACCGTCGTGAAGGCGGGCTGGGGCGGTGCGTACGGGTACGAGGTCGTCGTCCGGCATCACAGCGGGTCGTACACGCAGTACGCGCACCTGTCGCAGATCCGGGTGCCGGTGGGCGCCACCGTCGGCGCCGGTGAGCGCATCGGGCGGTCCGGCGCCACCGGCAACGTCACCGGACCGCATCTGCACTTCGAGGTGCGGGCCACACCGAACTACGGGTCGGCGGTCGACCCGATGGCCTGGCTGCGCCGGCACGGGGCGTTCGACTAGGCGGTGGCTTTCCGCGTCAGCGCCTGCCCTTGCGGGCCGCCCGGACGTACTCGCGGTTCATCTTGGTGATGCTGAACAGCGGGATGCCCTTCGGGCAGGCGGTGGCGCACTCCCCGGCGAGGGTGCAGCCGCCGAAGCCCTCGTCGTCCATCTGACCCACCATGTCCAGCACCCGGGTCTCGCGTTCGGGCGTGCCCTGCGGGAGGACGTTGAGGTGGTTGACCTTCGCCGAGGTGAACAGCATCGCCGAGCCGTTCGGGCAGGCCGCCACGCACGCGCCGCAGCCGATGCACTCCGCGTGTTCGAAGGCGGAGTCCGCGTCCGGCTTCGGTACGGGCGTGGCGTGCGCCTCGGGGGCGGCGCCGGTCGGTGCGGTGATGTAGCCGCCGGACTGGATGATCCGGTCGAACGCGGACCGGTCGACGACCAGGTCCCGTACGACGGGGAAGGCCGCCGCACGCCACGGTTCGACGTCGATGGTGTCGCCGTCCTTGAAGGACCGCATGTGCAGCTGGCAGCTGGTGGTGCGCTCCGGGCCGTGCGCGTCGCCGTTGATGACCAGGCTGCACGCGCCGCAGATGCCTTCGCGGCAGTCGTGGTCGAAGGCGACCGGGTCGTCGCCCTTGAGGATGAGCTCCTCGTTGAGGGTGTCGAGCATCTCCAGGAAGGACATGTCGGGGGAGATGCCGTCCACGTCGTAGGTGGACATGCCGCCGTCGGCGTCGGCGTTCTTCTGCCGCCAGACGCGCAGGGTGAGCTTCATGCGTAGCTCCGCTGGGTGGGGTGGACGTACTCGAAGACCAGGTCTTCCTTGTGCAGGACGGGCGCGGCGCCGGTGCCGGTGAACTCCCAGGCGGCGGCGTAGGAGAACGTCTCGTCGCGGCGTTCGGCCTCGCCGTCGGGGGTCTGCGACTCCTCGCGGAAGTGGCCGCCGCAGGACTCTTCGCGGTGCAGCGCGTCCAGGCACATCAGCTCGGCCAGCTCCAGGTAGTCGACGATGCGGTTGGCCTTCTCCAGCGACTGGTTGAACTCTTCACCGGTGCCGGGCACCTTGATGCGCCGCCAGAACTCGTCGCGGATCTGCGGAATGCGGTCGAGCGCCTTGCGCAGGCCGGTTTCCGTACGGGCCATGCCGCACAGTTCCCACATCAGCTCGCCCAGTTCGCGGTGGAAGGAGTCGGGGGTGCGGTCGCCGTCGACGGACAGGAGGAGGTTGAGCTGGTCCTCCGTCTCGGCCAGGGCTTCCTGGACGGCGGGGTGGTCGGCGGTGATCTCGTCGTGGTGGGGGTTGCGGGCCAGGTAGTCGTTGATGGTGGACGGCAGGACGAAGTAACCGTCGGCGAGGCCTTGCATGAGGGCGGATGCGCCGAGCCGGTTGGCGCCGTGGTCGGAGAAGTTGGCCTCCCCGACGGCGAACAGGCCGGGCACGGTGGTCTGGAGGTCGTAGTCGACCCACAGTCCGCCCATCGTGTAGTGCACGGCGGGGTAGATCCGCATCGGGACCTCGTAGGGGTTCTCCGCGGTGATCCGCTCGTACATGTCGAAGAGGTTGCCGTACTTGTCCTCGACGGCCTTGCGGCCCATCCGGGCGATGGCGTCGGCGAAGTCCAGGTAGACGCCCTGGCCGCCGGGGCCGACTCCGCGTCCCTCGTCGCACACATTTTTGGCGGCGCGGGAGGCGATGTCGCGGGGGACGAGGTTGCCGAAGGAGGGGTAGATCCGCTCCAGGTAGTAGTCGCGTTCCGCTTCGGGGATCTCGGCGGGCGGCCGAGTGTCGCCCTTGGCCTTCGGGACCCAGATGCGGCCGTCGTTGCGCAGCGACTCGCTCATCAGCGTCAGCTTGGACTGGTGGTCGCCGGTGCGCGGGATGCAGGTGGGGTGGATCTGGGTGAAGCAGGGGTTGGCGAAGTAGGCGCCGCGCCGGTGGGCGCGCCAGATGGCGGTGGCGTTGGAGTTCATGGCGTTGGTCGACAGGTAGAAGACGTTGCCGTAGCCGCCGGAGGCGAGGACCACGGCGTCCGCGAAGTACGTGTCGATCCGGCCGGTGATCAGGTCACGGGCCACGATGCCGCGGGCCCGGCCGTCCACGACGATCAGGTCCAGCATCTCCGTACGCGGGTGCATCTCCACGTTGCCGGCGGCGATCTGCCGGGAGAGCGCCTGGTAGGCGCCGAGCAGCAGCTGTTGTCCGGTCTGGCCGCGGGCGTAGAAGGTACGGGAGACCTGGACGCCGCCGAAGGAGCGGGTGTCGAGGAGGCCGCCGTACTCCCGGGCGAACGGCACGCCCTGGGCCACGCACTGGTCGATGATCTCCACGGAGATCTGCGCCAGGCGGTGCACATTGGACTCGCGCGCCCGGAAGTCGCCGCCCTTGACGGTGTCGTAGAACAGGCGGTGCACGGAGTCGCCGTCGTTGCGGTAGTTCTTCGCGGCGTTGATGCCGCCCTGCGCGGCGATCGAGTGGGCGCGGCGCGGGGAGTCCTGGTAGCAGAACTGGACCACGTGGTAGCCCTGCTCGGCGAGGGTGGCGCCCGCCGAGCCGCCGGCCAGGCCGGTGCCGACGACGATGACGGTGTGCTTGCGGCGGTTGGCCGGGTTGACCAGCTTGGCCTGGAAGCGGCGGGTGTCCCAGCGCTCGGCGACCGGGCCCTCGGGCGCCTTGGTGTCGGCGACCGGTTCCCCGGTCCGGTAATCGGTGTACGGACGGTACTCGGTCATGGTCAGCTCACTGCTCCGGTCACGACGGCCACCGGTACGGCGACGAAG
The DNA here is from genome assembly GCF_003865155.1 of Streptomyces paromomycinus. Taxonomy (NCBI): domain Bacteria; kingdom Bacillati; phylum Actinomycetota; class Actinomycetes; order Kitasatosporales; family Streptomycetaceae; genus Streptomyces; species Streptomyces paromomycinus. The sequence goes on from NZ_BHZD01000001.1 coordinate 7,270,598, forward strand.
CCCGCCGTCAGCACCAGGGCGAGGAGGTTGGCGACGGTCTTGAGCACCCGGTCGCGGGCGGCGCTGCCGACGCCCAGCGTCTGCGCGGCGCTCCAGAACCCGTGCCGGACGTGCAGGCCGAGGGCGAGCATCGCCACGATGTAGAGCGTGGTGACGGGCCAGCGGTCGAAGGAGGCGATCAGGTTCTGGTACGGGTGTCCGGCCTCGGCCCGCGGGTTCACCGTCAGCGTCGTCAGGTCCAGGATGTGCCAGACGATGAACAGGGCGAGGATGACGCCGCCCCAGCGCATGGTGCGGGTCGCGTAGCTCTGCCGCGGCTTCTTGTGCACGTACTTGCTCGGCCGCGCCCTGATGTCGCGGCGGCTGAGCTGGAAGGCGGCCACGCCGTGGGTCAGTACGGCGGCCAGCAGCACCACCCGGGCGATCCACAGGAACCACTCGTGGTGCAGGAAGGGTTCGCCGACGGTCCGCAGCCAGTGCGCGTACCCGTTGAACTCGTCGGAGCCGAAGAAAATCTTGAGGTTGCCCAGCATGTGCGCGACCAGGTACAGCAGCATCACCACGCCGCTGACCGCCATCGCGGTCTTCTTGCCGACGGTCGAGCGCCACAGCAGGCCCGCGAAGGACGGCCGTCGTTCCGTCCGGGTGTCCAGTGCCATGAGTCCCGACGGTAAGGACCGGCCGGGCCATCAGTCCAAGACATGGTCCGGCTCATCTCCATAGGCTCTCTCTATCGACGCCTATCATCGGCCGTATGCAGCCCCAGCAGCTCCGCTACTTCGTGGCGGTCGCCGACACCCGCCACTTCACCCGCGCCGCCGAGCGCGAGCACGTCGCGCAGCCCTCTCTCTCGCAGCAGATCAAGGCTCTGGAACGGGAGCTGGGCGCCGATCTGTTCCACCGGGCGCGCGGCCACATCACCCTCACCGACGCGGGCCGGACCCTGCTGCCGCTGGCCCGGCGCATCCTCGCCGACACCGAGACCGCCCGGCGCGAGGTGCAGGAGGTCGCGCAGCTCAGACGCGGCCGGCTGCGGCTCGGCGCGCCGCCCAGCCTGTGCGCGAGCCTGGTGCCGGACGTGCTGAGCGTCTTCCATGCCGCCTATCCGGGCGTGGAACTGGTCGTCCACGAGGACGGTTCGCAGGATCTCGTACGCGTCCTGGCAGCCGGTGAGCTGGACCTCGCCCTCATCATCACGCCCCTGCCCGAGCAGGCCCCGGCGCTGGCCACCGCCGAACTGCTGCGCGAGGAACTGGTCGTGGTCTCCGCGCCGGACCGCCCGGCCCCGGTGGGCGGCGGCCGGCGGATGCGCGTGGAGGATCTGCGGGACCGGCCGCTGGCGATGTTCCGGCGCGGCTACGACCTGCGGGAGTTCACCACGGCGGCGTGCCGGGCGGCCGGGTTCGAGCCGGTGTTCACGGTGGAGGGCGGCGAGATGGACGCGGTACTGGGCTTCGTACGGGCGGGACTGGGCGTCGCGGTCGTGCCCAGCATGGTCGCCGAACGCTCGGGACTGCGCGTCACCCGCTTCGCGACGCGGGGCATGCACCGGGTGATCTCGGTGGCGCACCGGGGGGACGTCTCGCCGCCGCGGGCCGCCCGGGAGCTGCGGCGGATACTGCTGACGCAGCTGGGGCTGGAGCGGCCGGGCGACTGACGCGAACATGGCGCGCCGACGACCCCGCCGGGGCCCGGGTAAAGGGCGCTTTTCAGCCATACGGCCGAGAAGATACGCGCCCCCACCCGGGGTGCCGCCCAGGTGACAGGGGGCGCGAACCGGCGCGAGGCACAGTGGTCCCAACGAGAACAGGCTGTTTCCGGGCACAATCCAGGGCGACCATTGCCTTTTCTACCTTTGCGGCGGTAAAAAAGCTGCACTTGCCGAACAACGGCACAGCAATGGGCGCCACGGGGGAAAGGCACAGGAAAGCCGATGTTGCTGGAAGAGGTTTACGCGGGTGCGCCGACCGTCAAATCGGGGCGGCATATCACCACCGTCAATGAATTCACCGACCAGTCACCCGCGCTCCGCCCGGAAGTGCTCGCGGAGGCGACCAGCCGGCTGATCGAACTGGGCAGTTTCGAGACCGGGAAGATCTTGGTCGAGGAGGACAAGGGCGCGATTCTCGGCGGCGCGGTGTCGCTGGCCGTCGGGCTGCCGCTCGCCGTCGCCCGCTGGTACACCTACGACCTGAGCGGGCACGGCATCTCGGTGCCGCTGGACAGCGAGTACTTCGCGGGCACGCTCTACGTCAACGGCGTCGAGCCGGGCGACCGGGTGACGATCGTCGACGACACCATCAGCACCGGCGGCACCCTGATCGCCCTGATCGAGGCCGTCCGGGCGGCCGGTGCCCGGGTGGAGGAAGTCCTGGTGGCGGTGGAGAAGCCGGAGAACGGCGGCCGGCAGCGGGTCGCCGAGCGCTTCGGCATCCAGGTCCGCTCGGTCATCCGCATCGCGGTCGACCCGGAGTCCGGGCGCGTGGCCGTCCTGGGCTGACCGCCGCACGGGACCGCCGCACGGGGAACGCCGCCGCACGCCCTCGCGCCGCGCGTCCCCCCTTTCCGTACGCATGCTCTTCCGTACGCATGCCGGAACACCACCGTTCACACCCGCCCGAGGAGTTTCGTGTGAGCACGACCAGCCCCGGCGCCGAGACCGGCCGCACACCGTTGTACGAACTGCGCCACATCGCCGAACCCGGAGCCGCCCGCATATTCGCGAAATGCGAATTCCGTAATCCCACCGGAAGTCACAAGGACCGGGTCTTCTCCTACATGATCGATGAACTGGAGCAGGCCGGAACGATCAGTCCCGGAATGACCTTGGTCGAATGTTCGACCGGAAATGGCGGCGCCGCGCTCTCCCGGGTCGGCGCCCAACGCGGATACCGCATTGTCGTCATCATGCCGGAAGGCATGACCGAAGAACGCCGGAAACAGATCGCCTCCTGGGGCGGCACGGTCGTCGAGACCTCCGCCGACGGCTTCCTGCTGGAGGGCGAGGAGACCGCCCGCCGGTACGTGGCCGAACACCTCGGCAGCCACTTCCTCGACCAGTCCACCAACCAGCTCAACTGGCGCGCCTGGCGCTCCTGCGGTCGCGAACTCGTCGCCGACCTGCGCGCGGCGGGCGAGACGCCCGGCCACTTCATCTGCTCCATCGGCACCGGCGGCACCTTCACCGGCATCGCCGACGTCCTCAAGAGCGCCCACCCCGCCCTGCGCACCTGGGCCGTCGAGGTGGACCGCTCGGCCGCCCTGTACGCCAAGCGGCACGGCCTGCCCTTCGAGCACCACAGCCACAACATGATGGGCCTGGGCCCGGGCAAGGTACCGGCCAACCTGCGCGAGGAACTCGTCGACGAGGTCGAACTGATCACCGGCGACGACGGCTGGAACACCATGAAACGCCTCATCTCCGAGGAAGGGCTGCCCGTCGGGCCCACCGCCGGCGGCAACATCTTCGCCGCCCAGCGGCTGGCCAGGACCCTGCCGCCCGAAGAGATCGTGGTCACCGTGCTGTTCGACTCCGCCTGGAAGTACCTCAGCATCTGGGACGGCCGCTACGAGCAGTACGGGGCGGAGACGGACTCATGAACGCAGAGCAGCTGTCCACGGCGGAGCCGGACCTCGCGGCGCGCCTGGCCGCCGTCACCGCTCGCCTCGATCTGGCCTGTACGCGGGCCGGGGTGCCGCCCCGGGACGTACGGTTCGTCGCCGTCAGCAAGTTCCACGGCGCGCCCGCGATCGCCGCCACCCTGGAGGCCGGACACCGGCACTTCGGCGAGAGCCGGGTGCAGGAGGTCCAGGGCAAGTGGCCGCCCCTGCGGGAGCGCCACCCGGACGCCCGGCTCCACCTCATCGGCCCGCTCCAGACCAACAAGGCCGCGGCGGCCGTCCGCGCCTTCGACGTGCTGCACAGCGTGGACCGGCCGCGCCTGGCCGCGGCCCTGGCCGCCGCCATGGAGCGCACCGGGCGCCGCCCGGACTGCTTCGTGCAGGTCAATGTCGGCGGCGAACCGCACAAGAGCGGCGTGCCCGTCGCCGGGACGGACGCGTTCGTCAAGGAGTGCGTGGAGACCTACGGGCTGCCCGTAGTCGGCCTGATGTGCATCCCGCCCTACGGGGGCGACCCGCGCCCGCACTTCAGAACGCTGCGCACACTGGCTGCCGCGTCGGGCCTGCGGCAGCTCAGTATGGGGATGAGCGCCGACTTCGAGACCGCGGTGGCCGAAGGCGCGACCACGGTGCGGGTCGGCGAAGCGGTCTTCGGGCCGCGCCCGCGGCACTGAGGAGGTCCCGTGACCGCGCTGTTCGTCTTCAGTCTGTTCTCCGCCCTGGTGGACGTCTTCGCCTCCGAACGCCTGCAGCACGTGGACCCGGGGAGCGTGGCCGCGGTCGCCTTCACCCTGACCGGGGCGTTCTTCTGCCTGCTCACCGCCGTCCGGCTGCGCCCGGCCCGGCTGCTGGCCGTCGTCCGGACGCACGCCGCCGACCTCGTCGTCCTCAACATCACCACCGCCGTGACCTGGCTGACGCTCCTGTACGCCCTCAAGCTTCTGGAGCCGGCCGTCACCAACGTCGTGTCCATCGCCATCGGCCCCGCCTTCACCGTCCTCCTCCAGGCCCTGTGGTGGAAGCGGGACCGCGTCCTGCCCGGCGAGATCCTCTCCGCGGCCGGCATCCTGCTCACCCTGGCCGGACTGGTCTGGGCGTCGCTGGACGGCCGCAGCGGTGTCGGCGACCGGGCCGCCCTGGCCATGACACTGGGCCTGTGCGCCGCGGTCGTCTCCGGCGCCGGCGGGGCCGCCAACGTCGTCTTCTCCGCCCGCCTGGGTGCGGCCGGGGTCGACGTACCGACCGTCATGGGGCTGCGGTTCGGCCTGGTGGCGGCGGTCGGCTGGACGCTGGCGTCCTTCTCCGGGGCCGAGCAGCTGGGCCGGGCGCTGGTGCCGGGCGCGGTGGTGGCCGTCATCGGCGTGTCGATCCCCGCCTACCTGGTGCAGATCGGGGTGCGCAGGGTGACGCCGATGACCGCCTCCATGATCTGCGCGCTCGCGCCCGCCATGACCCTTCTCCTCCAGCTGGCCGACTCCCGGCTGACGTTCTCGGTGCCGTCGACCCTCGGCATCGCCGTGATCACCGTCTTCATCGCGATCGGGCTGCTGGCCCGCCGGGGCGCGCCCCCGGCCGCGGTGGCGCAGGAAAGCAGGATCCATGCAGTGTCTGATCGTTGACGCCTACTCCAGCGGCCGGTTCCTGCCCGCCGCCCTGGCCGGACTCGGCGTCAAGTGCGTCCATGTACAGAGCTCCCCGGCGCTTCCCTCCTACCTCCTGCGGACCTTCCCGCAGGACGCCTTCACCGAATGCCTGGTGCACGACGGCGACCTGGAGGCCCTGCTGGACGCGGTGCGCCCGGCCGCCCCCGCCTTCGTCCTGCCCGGCAACGAGAGCGGCGTCGACCTCGCCGACACCCTCGCCCGCCGCCTCGGCCTGCCCGGCAACGCCCCGGACGAGCGACGGGTACGGCGCGACAAGTACGACATGGCGATGGCCGTACGGGCCCACGGGCTGCGCGCCCCGGACACCCTGCGCACCTCCCGCTTCGACACCGCCCTCGGCTGGGCGCGGGCCCACGGCCGCTGGCCGCTGGTCGTCAAACCCGCCGACAGCGCGGGTACCGACAATGTCTTCTTCTGTGCCGACCCGGTCGAACTGTGCACTTCCTTCGGTCACATCCTCAGTTCGTCGAACATCCAGGGCAGCCGCAACAAGACCGTCGTCCTCCAGGAACGCCTGACGGGCACCGAGTACTTCGCCAACACCGTCAGCGTCGACGGCCGCCACCACATCGCCGAGATCTGGCGCTACCACAAGCGGCGCGGCCGCAGCGGGGCGGCGATCTACGACTACGAGGAGCCGCTGACCGCACATGACCCCGCTGCCGCCGCGCTCGCCCCGTACCTCCTGGGCGTCCTGGACGCGCTCGGCGTGCGGTGGGGGCCCGCGCACTCGGAGGTCATGCTGACCGACGAGGGGCCCGTCCTGATCGAGACCGGCGCCCGGCTGGCCGGCAGCATCCTGCCGCACGTGGTCAGCCGCTGTTTCGGCACCAACCACGTGGAGCTCACCGCCCTGGCCGGCAGCGACCCGGCGGCCTTCGCCGCCCGCACCGCCGTCCCGGCCGAGCCGCGCACCGGACTGCGCTACGTCTCGCTGATCTCCCCGTTCGCGGGGCGGCTGACGTCCCTGGACGGCTTCGAGCGGCTGCGCGAGCTGCCGTCGTACGCCGACCACCACCTCGGCGTCCGGGCCGGCGACTTCCTCAGCCCCACGGTGGACTCGGCGACGTCACCCGGCGTCTGCTACCTCCTCCACGAGGACGAGCGGCAGATCGAGACGGACTACCGGCGGCTGCGCGCGCTGGAACTCCAGGAGACGGGCGGGCTCTACGAGGTCGTCAGGGAACGGTGAACGCGGCGCCCGGAGGCCGGCTGACCGGTCTTCGGGCGCCGCCTGCCTACAGGCCCAGCCCGGCCTCCAGAACCTTGGCCACCGCGTCCTTGTCCCCGTCCAACCGCACATCCGCCACCGTCTGCCGTCCGAACGTGAACAGCAGCAGCTCGCCCGGCTCACCGGTGGCCGTGACGACCGGCGTACCCCGGTGGGCGACCGCCGTCCGGCCGTCCGGCCGCCGCAGCACCAGCCCCACCGGCGACTTGCGTCCCAGCAGCCGCGCCATCTTCTCCAGGCGCGACCACAGGGCGTCGGAGAACACCGGGTCCAGCTCACGCGGCGTCCAGTCGGGCTGCGCCCGCCGTACGTCCTCGGAGTGGACGAAGAACTCGACCGTGTTGGACGCCTCGTCGATCTGTTTCAGCGAGAACGGCGACAGCTTGGGCGGACCGGTCCTGACCAGCCGCAACAGCTCGTCGAACGGCTTCGCGGCGAACTCCCGCTGCACCCGCTCCAGGCGGCTCGCCAGCGGTTTGAGGAGCAGACCGCCGGCGGCGTCCGCCCGCCGCTCGCGCACCACGACGTGTGCGGCGAGATCCCGTGCGGTCCAGCCCTCGCACAGCGTCGGCCCCTCGGGTCCGGCACTCTCCAACAGGTCGGCAAGCAGCAGCCGTTCGCGCTTCGCATGGGTCGACATGGGCCCACCCTACGACCGGGGTGCGGCCGGTGCCACGGCGCCGCGCTCCGGCCACGACGTCAGGTATGTCCGGATGCGCGGCTCGATGCGCGGCCGGATGCCGGACTGCCGGGCGTCCTGGCCGTACGGCGTCAGCCCCGCAGCAACAGGACGACCGTGACCAGCACCCCGGCGGCGAAGACCGCGAACAGCACCGCCGCCGCGACCTTCGCCGTACGGTCGGCGTCCGGAGGCGGCGGCTGGCGGGTCATGGAGGCAGGATGCCGTACGCCACCCGCACCGCGCGCCGCCGGCGAAGCCCCGGCGCGGCAGCCCCGCCCGGACCGCCCGGCGCACCGGCCGTCCGGCGCACGGCACAATGGACACATGAGCAGCCGCGTCCTGAATTCCCAGCTCGACCCGGCCGTCGCCGCCCGCCTCAAGCGCGACGCCGACGGTCTGGTCCCCGCCATCGCCCAGCAGTACGACACCGGCGAGGTACTGATGCTCGGCTGGATGGACGACGAGGCGCTGCACCGCACGCTCACCACCGGCCGGTGCACGTACTGGAGCCGCAGCCGCCAGGAATACTGGGTCAAGGGCGACACTTCCGGACACGTCCAGCACGTGAAGTCCGTCGCCCTGGACTGCGACGCGGACACCGTCCTGGTCAAGGTCGACCAGGTCGGGGCGGCCTGTCACACCGGAGCCCGGACCTGCTTCGATGAGGATGTGCTCACCGAAGGGCAGTAGGCTCCGCGCCATGACCTCGGGAACCACCGGCACCGCCACGCCAGACCTGGAGAACTTCCGCGCGCTCACCAAGGACCGGCGGGTCATCCCCGTCACCCGGCGCCTGCTCGCCGACGGCGACACCCCGGTGGGCCTCTACCGCAAGCTGGCCGCCGAACGGCCGGGCACCTTCCTGCTCGAATCGGCCGAGAACGGCCGCACCTGGTCCCGGTATTCCTTCATCGGCGTCCGCAGCGCCGCCACCCTGACCGTGCGCGACGGGCAGGCCCACTGGCTGGGCACCCCGCCGGTCGGCATGCCCGCAGGCGGCGACCCGCTCGCCGCGCTCCGCGCCACCGTCGAGGCCCTCCACACCCCGCGCGACTTGATCGAGGGCCAGGGCCTGCCGCCCTTCACCGGCGGCATGGTCGGCTACCTCGGCTACGACATCGTGCGCCGGCTGGAGAAGATCGGCGACAGCACGTCGGACGACCTCGGCCTGCCCGAGCTGACCATGCTGCTCACCTCCGACCTGGCCGTACTGGACCACTGGAACGGCACGGTCCTGCTGATCGCCAACGCCATCAACCACAACGACCTGGACACCGGCGTGGACGAGGCGTACGCGGACGCCGTGGCCCGCCTGGACACGATGGCCTACGACCTGGCCCGCCCGGCCCAGGCGAGCGCCGCGGCCCTGCCGCCCTCCGAACTGCCCCCGTACACCGCGCAGTGGGGCGGCCCCGCCTACCAGGAGGCGGTCGAGGACGTGAAGGAGCGCATCCGCGCGGGCGACGCCTTCCAGGTGGTGCCCTCGCAGCGGTTCGAAACCGCCTGCACCGCCTCCGCGTTGGACGTCTACCGGGTGCTGCGGGCCACCAACCCCAGCCCGTACATGTACCTGCTCCGCTTCGAGGACGGCATCGACATCGTCGGCTCCAGCCCCGAGGCGCTGGTCAAGGTCGAGAACGGCCAGGCCACCCTGCACCCCATCGCGGGCACCCGGCCGCGCGGCGCGACCGTCCCGGAGGACCAGGCCCTCGCCGACGAGCTGATGGCCGACCCGAAGGAACGCGCCGAGCACCTGATGCTCGTCGACCTCGGCCGCAACGACCTGGGCCGGGTCTGCGAACCCGGCAGCGTCGAGGTCGTCGACTTCATGTCCGTCGAGCGCTACAGCCACGTCATGCACATCGTCTCCACCGTGACCGGGCGGCTGGCGCCCGGCCGTACCGCCTTCGACGTGCTCACCGCCTGCTTCCCCGCGGGCACCCTCTCCGGCGCCCCCAAGCCGCGCGCGATGCAGATCATCGAGGAGCTGGAGCCGACCCGGCGCGGACTGTACGGCGGCTGCGTCGGCTACCTGGACTTCGCCGGTGACTCCGACACCGCCATCGCGATCCGGACCGCGCTGCTGCGGGACGGCACCGCGTACGTCCAGGCCGGCGCGGGCGTCGTCGCGGACTCCGACCCGGTGGCGGAGGACACGGAGTGCCGCAACAAGGCGGCCGCCGTGCTGCGGGCCGTGCACACGGCCAACGGGCTGGGGGTCTGAGCAGGGCCTTCGGACCGGGGCCGTCGCCCCGGGCCTGAGCAGGGCGTTCGCGGGGCGGGGGGACCGCGCGGGGGAAGCGGGCGCGCCGCCTCCGTACAGTGGTGGGTGTGACTGCCGTAGACCCCTCCCGTACCGGCGCGACAGCGGCCTCGTCGGCCTCGCCGCCCAAGCCCGCACGCAGCGGCAAGAGCCTGGCCCTCGCGCTGATCGCCGGCGCGGCCGGCGCCGCCGTCGTGCTGCTGGCCTCCGGCCGCACCTGGGCGAAGGCCACCGCCGTCGTCGCCCAGGGGCAGCTGCCGCAGACCGCGTCGGGACAGGACGTCACGGGCGTGCCCGGGGCGCTCGCCATCGTCGGGCTGGCCGCCTTGGTCGCCCTCTTCGCCGTGCGCGGCGCGAGCCGGACGGTGGTGGCCGTGCTGCTCGCCCTCAGCGGCCTGGGCACCGTCGTCGGCGCGTACCTCGGCATCTCCGACACCGCCGCGCTCCGCGAGAAGGCGGCCACCGCGACCGGACTGTCGGACGCCGGCGTGCAGGACGTCTCGCACACCTTCTGGCCCTGGGTGGCGGTCGTCGGCGGCCTGCTGCTGCTGGTCGCGGGGGTGCTGGCACTGCTGTACGGGCGCCACTGGCCCGCGATGTCCGCGCGTTACGAGCGCGCCGGCGCGGCTCCCCGCAGCCCGCGCCGCTCCGCTGCAGCCGACCCGGACCGCCCGGAAGAGATGTGGAAGTCCCTGGACCGGGGCGAGGACCCGACCCGGTAGTGGCCGCACCCCGGCCATCGGGGACAATGGACCACGAGGGATCACCGCGCCCCGACTCAGGCGCGAAAAAAGCTACGAGGAGCACTCATGTCGAGCAGTGGCCACGGACACACTCCCGCCGCCTGGACCGGCGTCATCATCTCGTTCATCGGCTTCTGCGTCGCCGGCGCCTTCATCGTGCTGGCGAACGTGCCCGGCTTCTGGGCGGGCATGGTCCTGATCGGCCTCGGTGCCGTGGTGGGCGGCGTGATGCGCCTGGCCGGGATGGGCCAGGGCGGCAAGAAGGGCTCGACCGCCCACGGTCCGGCCAAGGTCCGGCCCCAGGAGGGCTGAGTCCCCGCCGGGCCCGGCCCGGCGACAGCGGATCCTACGACGGCGCGGCCTCGTGGCCCGTACGGAGAGGGTGCCCCCGTGGCACCACCCGTACGGTGGCCCGGGACCGCGCCGTTCACGCGTCCGGCGGGGTGGCGCGGTCGGTGCGGTCGGTGCAGTCGGCGTGGTCGGCGTGATCGATGCGGTCGGCGGTCAGGCGAGGCGTCGTGGGGTGTGCGACGGGCCGATGCGGGGCCGCCCAGCGCGGTTCCCGCCTGCCGCCCCCGGGTATTCCCCCGCCGGGGGGACGATCACGTTCGATTCGCCCCGTAGGACGGCCGCCGCCGCACCGGAGCCGGAACGGGCGCGGTGCGGTCGCCCGTACGGCTGCCGCCACGCTGCGTCCCCGCCCGCGCGGCCGCACAATCGCCACGTGAGTGAACCCGTGGCACCGGCCGTCCGGCGGCTGGCGGCGCCGCTCGGCGCCATGACGGCCGTCATCGCCTCCTTCGCCTTCGTGGGGCTCGTCGACCCCAACGAGCCCGGTCACTACCCGGCCTGCCCGCTGCTCGCCCTCACCGGCATCTACTGCCCGGCCTGCGGCGGACTGCGCAGCGCGCACGCCGTCGCGCACGGCGACCTCGCCACGGCCGCCGGTGCCAACGTGCTGGCAGTCGCCGGTTATGCGGCTTTCATGCTCTTCTGGGCGGTCTGGACCGTACGGGCGGCACGCGGGCTCCCGACGGTGGCTCCGCGGCCTGGAGCGGCGCACTGGTGGGCGCTGGCCGGGCTGCTGCTCGCCTTCACGGCCGTACGCAATCTTCCGGTCGGGGAGGGGTTGACTCCCTGACCGGCCCTGGCCGCCCGGGGCCGGGGCAGGTCGGGAAGGAGGGTTTTCCTCCGTTTCCGTACCGCCTCCGGACGCGGTACGGAGAGCCTGTCACGGCCTCTGGATCACGGCTGCGGAGATCGTTGCGGCGTGGCGCCGAAAGCTACCCTCACCTGCGACTTTCCCGTCCGCGGCGAGGCGTCTCCGTCCATCTGGTGGGACTGCCGTCAACCGGATGTGAGACCTTTGCCCCGCGCCGGATACCATCGGAGAGCCTGACGGGGTGACACTGCCCGGGAGGGCGACTGTCACCCTCCACCGCTCAAGAAGGAGGCCGCTCGCGTGAGTGTGCTCGACGAGATCATCGAGGGAGTCCGCGCCGACCTTGCCGAGCGGCAGGCGCGCGTCGGCCTCGACGAGCTCAAGGAGCGGGCCCTCAAGGCGCGCCCGGCCAAGGACGGAGTGGCGGCCCTCAAGGGCGACAGCGTCACGGTGATCTGCGAGGTCAAGCGCTCCAGCCCGTCGAAGGGCGCGCTCGCCGCCATCGCCGACCCGGCCGGCCTCGCCGCCGACTACGAGGCGGGCGGCGCGGCGGTCATCTCCGTACTGACGGAGCAGCGGAAGTTCGGCGGTTCGCTCGCCGACCTGGAGGCCGTCCGGGCCCGGGTCGACATCCCCGTCCTGCGCAAGGACTTCATCGTCACCGCCTACCAGCTGTGGGAGGCCCGCGCGTACGGCGCCGACCTGGCGCTGCTGATCGTCGCCGCGCTGGAGCAGGAGGCGCTGGTCTCGCTGATCGAGCGCGCCGAGTCGATCGGGCTGACGCCGCTGGTCGAGGCGCACGACGAGGAAGAGGTCCAGCGGGCCGTGGACGCCGGTGCGCGGATCATCGGGGTCAACGCCCGCAATCTGAAGACCCTTGAGGTCGACCGGGGGAACTTCGCGCGGATCGCGCCGGAGATCCCGGACCACATCGTCAAGATCGCCGAGTCGGGTGTGCGCGGGCCGCACGACCTGATCGCCTACGCCAACGAGGGCGCCGACGCCGTACTGGTCGGCGAGTCGCTGGTCACCGGCAAGGACCCGAAGACCGCCGTCGCCGACCTGGTCGCGGCCGGCTCGCACCCCGCCATCCGGCACGGACGGGCTTGACGCCCCATGGACACCGCCCGCCTCCACCGCCCCGGCCCGGGACCCCTCCCGGGGCCGGCCGGCGTGCTCGCCGCGGCCGGTGCCGCGCGCGATCCGCACGCGGCGCTGGGACGCGGGTGCCGTCCGCGCGGCTGCCGGGCGCCCGCCCGCCGGGTGCGTGGGCGGCGGGTCAGGTATCACATCGGCGCGGAGCCCGGCCAGATCAACGGCAGGCGATGGCGTCGTAACGGCGCGCTGTAGCCGCTCGTTGCCGGGCGTGGGCGATTGATCCCCGTACGGGGTTTCTGTCTCCGGTGCCCGCTCGTCCGCGCCGTGTCGCCCTCCGGCCTGTGTGCCGTGCCGCTCCGTCCCGCTGCTCCCTGCCGTGCCCGGCGGGGTGTCCCGGACGGGCCGTCCGCCCGCAGGTCGTGGCGTGCGCAGCGTTCCCGCGGCCCCGCCTCCGCCTTTCCGCCTCCACCTCGTCGTCGTGTGCCGCTCCGTGGCACCGCGCGGGAGGCGCGCCGGGCGTGGGCGCACCGCATACCGTGATGCCCGTATATCCATACTTCCGGGGCAGTTGCCCCGATCGAGGAGTACGTCGGATGTCTTCTGACTTCTTCATCCCGGACCCGGAGGGTCAGGTCCCGAACGCCGGGGGCTACTTCGGCGACTTCGGCGGTAAGTTCATCCCCGAGGCGCTGGTCGCCGCGGTGGACGAGGTGGCCGCCGAGTACGAGAAGGCCAAGGCGGACCCGGCCTTCGCCGCCGAGCTGAACGACCTGATGGTCAACTACACCGGGCGGCCCAGCGCCCTGACCGAGGTGCCGCGGTTCGCCGAGCACGCCGGCGGCGCCCGGGTCTTCCTCAAGCGCGAGGACCTGAACCACACCGGCTCGCACAAGATCAACAACGTGCTGGGCCAGGCGCTGCTCACCCGGCGCATGGGCAAGACCCGTGTCATCGCCGAGACCGGCGCCGGCCAGCACGGCGTGGCCACCGCCACCGCCTGCGCCCTCTTCGGCCTCGAATGCACCATCTACATGGGCGAGATCGACACCGAGCGCCAGGCACTGAACGTCGCCCGGATGCGGATGCTCGGCGCCGAGGTCATCGCCGTGAAGTCCGGCAGCCGCACCCTCAAGGACGCCATCAACGAGGCGTTCCGCGACTGGGTCGCCAACGTCGACCGCACCCACTACCTCTTCGGCACGGTCGCCGGGCCGCACCCCTTCCCGGCCCTGGTCCGCGACTTCCACCGGGTCATCGGCGTCGAGGCCCGCCGCCAGATCCTGGAGCGCACCGGGCGCCTCCCGGACGCCGCGGTGGCCTGCGTCGGCGGCGGCTCCAACGCCATCGGCCTGTTCCACGCGTTCCTCCAGGACGCCTCCGTACGGCTCGTCGGCTGCGAACCCGGCGGCCACGGCGTCGAGACCGGCGAACACGCCGCCACCCTCACCGAGGGCACCCCCGGCATCCTGCACGGCTCCCGCTCCTACGTCCTCCAGGACGAGGACGGACAGATCACCGAGCCGTACTCGATCTCCGCCGGACTGGACTACCCGGGCATCGGCCCGGAGCACTCCTACCTCAAGGACTCCGGCCGCGGCGAATACCGCGCCGTCACCGACGACGCCGCCATGCAGGCCCTGCGGCTGCTGTCGCAGACCGAGGGCATCATCCCGGCCATCGAGAGCGCCCACGCGCTGGCCGGCGCCCTGGAGATCGGCCGTGACCTGGGCACGGACGGGCTGATCCTGGTCAACCTGTCCGGGCGCGGCGACAAGGACATGGACACCGCGGCCCGCTACTTCGGGCTGTACGGGGTGCCCGCCGACGACACGGTGGAGGCCGGCGACACCGACGCCACCGACACCGCGCTCGGCGCGCACGACGAGGGGGGCAAGTGATGGCGGGCAACGTCGGACTGCTCAGCAGCACCCTGGCCGCGGCCAAGGAGGAGAACCGCGCCGCGCTGGTCGGCTACCTGCCGGCCGGCTTCCCGACCGTGGACGGCGGGGTACGGGCCGTCACCGCGATGATCGAGGGCGGCTGCGACGTCGTCGAGGTCGGGCTGCCGCACAGCGACCCGGTCCTGGACGGCCCGGTCATCCAGACCGCCGACGACATCGCGCTGCGCGGCGGCGTCAAGATCAAGGACGTCATCCGTACGGTCGGCGAGGCGCACGCGGCGACCGGCGCGCCGGTGCTGTGCATGACGTACTGGAACCCGGTGGACGCGTACGGAGTCGAGCGCTTCGCCGCCGACCTGGCCGCCGCGGGCGGGGCCGGCTGCATCCTGCCCGACCTGCCGGTCGAGGAGTCCGGGGTGTGGCGCGCGGCGGCCGGACAGCACGGTCTGGCCACCGTGTTCGTGGTCGCGCCGAGCAGCCGGGACGAACGCCTCGCGAAGATCACCGAGGCGGGCAGCGGCTTCGTGTACGCGGCCTCGCTGATGGGGGTCACCGGGACCCGTGAGTCGGTCGGCCGCGAGGCGCAGGGCCTGGTCGCGCGCACCCGGGCCACCACCGACCTGCCGGTCTGCGTCGGCCTCGGCGTCTCCAACGCCGAACAGGCCGCGGAGGTCGCGCAGTTCGCGGACGGGGTCATCGTCGGGACGGCCTTCGTCAAACGGCTGCTGGAGGCCGGGGACGACCTGGAGGCCGGCCTCGCGGGCGTCCGCGCACTGGCCGGTGACCTGGCGGCGGGCGTACGCAAGCGGGGGTGACGCCGGGCGGCGTGCGTACGCGAGCGGGGGTGGCCCCGGGCGGCGTGCGGTCGTACGTCTGAGTGGGCGCCGGTGCCGGTCCGGGCCGGTGCCCGGCGAGGCTGTCCCTCGTTAGGACGAAGAACGTGGCGGAGGGGTGCGAGGGCGCCCCTCCGCTTCGTTGTTCAGGGGCGTGAGCCAGAACAATCAAGACAAAAAGAGCAGCGCCCGTGAGCGGCTGCAGGCCCAGCGCGAGAAGGAGAAGGCGCGCGAACGGCGCGGCCGCCAGCTGAAGGTCGCCGGGGCGGTGGTCGCGGTGCTGGCCGTCGCCGGTGGCGTCGGCGTCTGGGCCGCCTCCTCCTCGGGCGACGACTCCGGCAGCGGCAAGGTGGCCCTGCCCAAGGGCACCCAGGACAGCGACAAGCCCGCGGTGCCGGTCGGCAAGAAGGAGGCCCCGTCCACGCTCACGGTGTGGGAGGACTTCCGCTGCCCCGCCTGCGCCCAGTTCGAGAAGGGCTTCCGCGGCGCCATCCACGAGCTGGAGGACGCCGGACTGCTCAGGACCGACTACCACCTCGCGACAATCATCGACGGCAGCATGCGCGGCAAGGGTTCGGTCACCGCCGCCAACGCCGCGCTCTGCGCGCAGGACGCGGGCCGCTTCCGTGAGTACCACGACGTGCTGTACGAGAACCAGCCGCCGGAGCAGCAGGACCGGTTCGCCGACAAGAAGTACCTGATCGAGCTGGCCGGGAAGGTGAACGGGCTGGTCAGCGACACCTTCAAGCAGTGCGTCGACAAGGGCACCTACACGGACTTCGTGTACAAGTCCAACACCGCCTTCACCAACTCCGGCCACCAGGGCACCCCGACGGTCCTGCTGAACGGCAAGAACCTCGCGGAGGAGAAGAACCTCACCCCCGACGGACTCAAGCAGAAGGTGCGGGAAGCCGCGGGGGACAAGAAGGCGGGCGGGTCCGGGGCGCCCGGGGCCGCCGGGTCCTCCGGGGACAAGGCGGCCGGTGCGAAGCCCGGCGGTGCGGGGGCGGAGCACGGAGCCGGCACGGTCGGCGCCTCGGCGGGCAGCGGGACCGGGCACTCGGCGGGCAGCGGCTCAGGCCACTCGGCGGGCTCCTCGGCCGGTACGGGCCACGGCGCCGGACAGGGGGCCGGGGCCGGTCAAGGGGCCGGAGCCGGGGACGGGTCCGGAGCGGGCCACGGCGCCGGGCAGGGACACAGTGCCGGGGCGAACGCCGGACACCCGGGCGGGAGCACGGACCGAGTCCCTGCCCCCTGACCGGCCCCTTGCCCGGCCTCTTGGGCGGCCCCTTGCCCGGTCCCTCGCCCGGCCTCTTGGGCAGCCCCCTCGACCGGCACCCTTCGGCGACGGCTCGGTGCGGTGCCTTTCGCGCCGGTCTCCGCGCTTGCGCTGGGGGCCGTGCTCGTGCTCGGGGCCGTGCCCGTGCTCGGGTTCACGTTCGCGCTCGTGCTCGGGTCCGTGCTCGGGTTCACGTTCGCGCTCGTGCTCGGGTCCGTGCTCGGGTTTGGGTTCGCGCTCGTGACTCGGGTGTGGGTTCACGCTCGTGCTCGTGCTGGGGGCCGCGCACAGGCCGGTGCCGGGTGGGCCCGGTCGCCGTCCGCGTTTCGGGTGTCGGCTGGGTTTGTGTGCGGGCGTGGGTCGGGTTCGTGACCGTCCAGTGTCGGGGTCCGTGTTTCGGGTGTCGGTCGGGTTTGTGTGCGGGCGTGGGTCGGGTTCATGATCGACCGGTGTCCGGGTCCGTGCTCCGGGTGTCGGCCGGGTTCGTGACCGACCACTGGCCGGGTCCGCGTTCCGGATGCCGGCCGGGCCCGTAACCGATCGCCGAACGGCCCGTGACCGATTGCTGACCGGGTCCGTAACCGACCACTCACCGGTTCCGTAACCGACCACTCACCGGTTCCGTAACCGACCACTCACCGGGCCCGTAACCGACCGTCTGCCGTGACGGTCGTTACACAGCCGTAGCCGGGTGGGTTGTCGCCGCGCCCACCCGGCGCGGTAGCGTCGTCCCTGCCATGGACCTCGCATTCATTCCCAGCCCGTCGACGGGCGTCGTACACCTCGGCCCGATTCCGCTGCGCGGGTACGCCTTCTGCATCATCATCGGCGTCTTCATCGGCGTCTGGCTCGGCAACAAGCGCTGGATCCAGCGCGGCGGCCGCTCCGGGACCGTCGCGGACATCGCCGTGTGGGCCGTGCCCTTCGGGCTCGTCGGCGGCCGCCTCTACCACGTCATCACGACGTACGAGCCGTACTTCGGCGAGGGCGGTCACCCCCTCAACGCCTTCAAGGTGTGGGAGGGCGGCCTCGGGATCTGGGGCGCTGTCGCGCTCGGCGCGGTGGGCGCCTGGATCGGCTGCCGCCGCCGCGGCATCCCGCTGCCCGCCTACATGGACGCGCTGGCGCCCGGTCTCGCCCTGGGCCAGGCGATCGGCCGCTGGGGCAACTGGTTCAACCAGGAGCTCTACGGCCGCGCCACCGACCTCCCGTGGGCGCTGAAGATCAGCGACGACCCGTCCATCGGCCGGGTCGGCGGCACCTACCACCCGACGTTCCTGTACGAGTCGCTGTGGTGCATCGGGGTCGCGCTGCTCGTGATCTGGGCGGACAAGCGCTTCAAGCTGGGCCACGGACGGGCGTTCGCGCTGTACGTGGCGTCCTACTGCGCCGGCCGCGCCTGGATCGAGTACATGCGGGTCGACGAGGCCCACCACATCCTGGGCCTGCGCCTGAACGTCTGGACCGCGCTCATCGGCCTCGTCGTGTCCGTCGTCTACATCGTGGTCTCCGCGAAGAAGATCCCGGGCCGCGAGGAGGTCGTCGAGCCGGGCGCGCTGGAAGCGGCCGCGGACGACACCGGGACGGGGAAGTCCGGCGCCGAGTCGAAGAAGGGTGACGCCGGGACCACCAAGGCGGCGCCCAAGACCGTCAAGGGAGCGCCCAAGGCCGCGGGCAGCGGCGAGGAGAGCGTGGCTGACGGTGCCGCGAAGCTGACGAAGGACGCCGGGTCCGGGAGCCGCAGCGGCAAGGACTCCTGACGCCGATCGTGACGCCCGACGTCACGCTGCGCGGCACACCGCCGAAGACCGGCAGAGGCCGCTCGTCCCCACTGGGGCCGGGCGGCCTCCGCCGTTTCCGCCGGTATGCGCGGCACGGGAATTCCATTTCCCGCCCGGAACGCGGCGTATCAGAAATGGGCCATCAGGGGCAATGCCCATTCCCGGTGCCGACCGGGTTCATGCGCGGCCGTCACACAATTTCGATGGCCTTCACCTTCGGCGGACGGTTGGGGTAGGAAATGTCGGTCCACCGGTCGACCCGCACCGAATCGCCGTTGTCGTCGTAGTAGATCAGGTCGTTGTTGCCCGTGTAGATCCTGTCGACCCACCAACTGCCGAAGTTGATCCGCCCGGCGTTGGCGTAGCAGTCCACGCTGTTCTTGTTACCGCTGTGCGACCAGATCTTCAGGTAGTTCTCCCCGGCGCGGCACTCGACCTTGTTGATGGCGAATGCGTTACCGGTCGGCATGGTCACGGTGAACGCGGCAGCCGCGGCGAACGCCACGACGGCGGAACGTCCGAGCCTTTTCGTCTTGGACAGCATGAGTTCTCCTCAATTCGAATGTCGAACCGGAGGGCACGCGGCGACCGACGCACATCGCGGCGTGCCGACGAATATCTGAACGACCCGGAACCGCGGTCGTCAGATCGTCTCGCCCTGACAAAAAAGACGATCCTGTAAAACACCTGTACATGGCAATCTTCTCCCGGGCCCCCGGCCGGAATGCGCCCCCGATTGTCCGGATCGGCTCCATGTCATATGAGTTGTCGGCTTCGAACCTTAGTGTCAGCTGCCGTGGCTACCGTCGTAAAAGCCCTGCTCCGAGCCACTCCGGGCCGGTCTCGGGTGGTTCAGGCGCTTGCCAGGGCTATGAGGAACCGCGTCTTCGCGTCGTCCCGCCGCGCGCAGATCCCGAGGGCCGCGTTGAGGACGGCCAGGGACCGGCACCAGCCCAGTACGCGGTCGGGGGACTGGCCGGGTACCAACGCGGCCAGTTCCCTGGCCCGCTCTTCCAGCGCGGCGAACGTCGTGACGCCGTCCAGCACCCAGTCCACCGCGTCGAAGTCGGGGTCGCCCCAGGCGGGCCGCGGATCGATGGCCACCATGCGGGCCCCCGGGCCTGACAGCACGTTGTCCGGGTGAAGATCGCCGTGAACCAGCGTCCGGGGCCCGTCGGAGGCGAGGTCCAGAGCCGCCCCACGCGCCCGGCCGAGCACCGCCGGATCGAGCAGGCCGCCGGTGCCGGACGCCGCCAGCCTGCGGCTCGTCAGGCGGAAGAGGAACTCGACCCGCTGCGCCAGGGGTTGCACCGCCGGGGGACGTTCCGGAAGGGGAGCGGGAGCCCCCGGCGGGGGAGCGGGAGCTCCCGGCGGGGGAGCGGGAGCTCCCGGCGGGGGAGCGGGAGCTCCCGGCGGGGGAGCGGGAGCTCCCGGTGGGGCAGCGGGAGCTCCCGGCGGGGGAGCGGGAGCTCCCGGCGGGGGAGCGGGAGCTCCCGGTGGGGCAGCGGGAGCCCGCAGGTCCCGCAGCAGCGCCGCGACTTCGGGCAGCCGCCGGTCCAGCCGTCTCACCGGCACTCCCGGCTCCACGTCCTCCAGCAGCAGGGCACCGGCTTCGAGGTCCTGCGCCAGCAGCGTGACGACCGACGGTGTCCCCGCCCAGGCGGTCAGGGCTGCGGCCTCCTCGCGGGCGAGGGCGGGCTCCGGGGTGAGCTTGAGCCACGCCGAGGTGCCGGTGTCACGGCGCAGGCAACGGAACACCCGCGAGGTGCCGCCGCCGTTCGCCTCGACGAGCTCCAGGCGCCAGCGGGCAGTGAGGTTGCCGACGAGCTCCGGCAGGGTGTCGCACCAGGCGCGTACTTCGTCCCCGAACCGGACGGCGAGCCGGTCCCGGACCTCCGGCGCGACGTCGGCCACCTTTCGCACCGCGACTCCCGAAGCTGGTTGATGCCGTCCGCTCATGCCCCTGCCCCCTCATGCCTCGTCAGTCCGTACACCGGCAGTCCGTGCACTGTCGGTGAATCTGCGTTCAGCATCCCGCGCCGGACCTCCCCACCGCATTGCGGTTTCCCGCATGATCGGCTGCGGTTTTCCGCACCCCGCCGCGCCGCCCGATGTGATCCACCCCTCACCAACGCCTGGGCCTCCCGTAAACCCGCAGGTCAGCGCAGTAAGTTCGGCCTTCCTTGCTAGCGCGGCGGGGTGTGCGACGCATAGCTTCGAGGTGTTGGAGGGGGAAGCGCCGGCATCGGCCCACACCTCGCGAGAAGGGAACGGGTCCCCATATGTCTGTCATGGATGTCATGGACGCTTCGGCGCCTACGCACATAGCCCACCGCGACAACCACACCCACCGCGACGTGAACGGCGGCTGGCTGCGCCCCGCCGTCTTCGGCGCGATGGACGGACTGGTCTCCAACCTCGCCCTGATGACCGGCGTCGCCGGCGGCGCGGTCTCCCAGCAGACCATCATCATCACCGGTCTCGCGGGCCTGGCCGCGGGCGCGTTCTCCATGGCGGCCGGCGAGTACACCTCGGTGGCCTCCCAGCGGGAGCTGGTCCTCGCCGAACTGGACGTGGAGCGGCGGGAACTGCGCAAGCACCCCAAGGGCGAACTGGAGGAGCTGGCCGCGCTGTACGAGTCGCGCGGCGTGGAGCCGGAGCTGGCCCGTGAGGTGGCCCGGCAGCTGTCGAAGGACCCGGAACAGGCGCTGGAGATCCACGCCCGCGAGGAGCTGGGCATCGACCCGTCCGACCTGCCCTCGCCCGCCGTCGCCGCCGTCTCGTCCTTCGGCTCCTTCGCGCTGGGTGCCCTGCTGCCCGTCCTGCCGTACCTGCTGGGCGCCTCCCAGTTGTGGCCCGCGGTGCTGCTGGCGCTGGTGGGGCTCTTCGGGTGCGGAGCCGTCGTGGCGCGGGTGACGGCGCGGTCCTGGTGGTTCAGCGGTCTGCGGCAGCTGGCCCTCGGCGGCGCGGCGGCGGGTGTGACGTACGTCCTGGGCGCATTGTTCGGTACGGCCGTAGGCTGACCCTACGTGCAGCAGTATGCGGACCCCCGCATAACTAAAGTGTTACCGGGCGGTTTGGTCGCGTGCGGGGCCGGGCATAAGGCCCAAGCGTTGCGGGCAATGTCGCCTGCTCGAAAACGACGCAGATGGCGCCGGTGGAGGCTGATCCGTCCGCCCGCGCCCCCGGTCCCCGCCACGAGTGGTGTCCGCATTCTGGAAGGCTCTATCCGCTTTTCGAGAAGCGAGCCATCCTGTAGCCTGCACGAAATTTCGCGGAGGGCCAACGTCGTCCCTCGGCACTGAACATGCCACGACGACGTTGGGAGAGCCGATGCGTTCCGCGTCCACGCACTCCGCGACCACCGGCAGCGCCAGCGCCGCCCCCTGGTCGCCCATGGACGGGCGCCCCGCCCCGCAGGGAATGTACGACCCCCGTAACGAGCACGACGCCTGCGGCGTCGGCTTCGTGGCGACCCTCACCGGCGAGCCCAGCCACGCCCTGGTCGAACAGGCCCTCACCGTCCTGCGCAACCTCGAGCACCGCGGCGCGACCGGCTCCGAGCCCGACTCGGGCGACGGCGCCGGCATCCTCCTCCAGATCCCGGACGCCTTCCTGCGCGAGAGCGTCACCTTCGCCCTGCCCGACGCCGGCGCGTACGCCGTGGGCATCGCCTTCCTGCCGTCCGTGGCCGAGGACGCCGCGGCCGCCGTCTCACGGATCGAGACGATCGCGTCCGAAGAGGGCCTGGACGTCCTCGGCTGGCGGGT
The DNA here is from genome assembly GCF_003865155.1 of Streptomyces paromomycinus. Lineage (NCBI taxonomy): Bacteria > Bacillati > Actinomycetota > Actinomycetes > Kitasatosporales > Streptomycetaceae > Streptomyces > Streptomyces paromomycinus. Next base: position 7,292,626 of record NZ_BHZD01000001.1, read on the forward strand.
CGTCCCGGTGGCCCCGCAGCTGCTCGGCAACGGCGCCCGTGCCACGATGCCCGCCTTCTCCCAGCTCTTCGTCACCGACAAGCACGGCAAGGACACCGGCCTTGCCCTGGACCGCAAGGCGTTCGTGCTGCGCAAGCGCTCCGAGCGCGAGGCGGGCGTCTACTTCCCGTCGCTGTCGGCCCGCACGATCGTCTACAAGGGCATGCTGACGACCGGCCAGCTGGAGCCGTTCTTCCCGGATCTGTCCGACCGCCGCTTCGCCACCGCCATCGCGCTGGTGCACTCCCGCTTCTCCACGAACACCTTCCCGAGCTGGCCGCTGGCCCACCCGTACCGCTTCGTCGCGCACAACGGTGAGATCAACACCGTCCAGGGCAACCGGAACTGGATGCGGGCCCGCGAGTCCCAGCTCGCCAGCAAGCTCTTCGCGGACGCCACCGGGGACAGCGCCAACCTGGAGCGGCTCTTCCCGGTCTGCACGCCGGACGCGTCCGACTCCGCCTCCTTCGACGAGGTCCTGGAACTGCTGCACCTCGGCGGCCGCTCGCTGCCGCACTCGGTGCTGATGATGGTCCCGGAGGCGTGGGAGAACAGCACCTCCATGGACCCGGCGCGACGGGCCTTCTACGCGTACCACTCCACGATGATGGAGCCCTGGGACGGCCCGGCCTGCGTCACCTTCACCGACGGCACCCAGGTCGGCGCGGTCCTGGACCGCAACGGCCTGCGCCCCGGCCGCTACTGGGTCACCGACGACGGCCTGGTGGTGCTCTCCTCCGAGGTCGGCGTGCTGGACATCGACCCGGCCAAGGTCGTCCGCAAGGGCCGCCTCCAGCCCGGCCGGATGTTCCTGGTGGACACCGCCGAGCACCGCATCATCGAGGACGACGAGATCAAGGCGCAGCTCGCCGCCGAGCACCCGTACCAGGAGTGGCTGGACGCGGGCCTGATCGAGCTGGCCGACCTGCCCGAGCGCGAGCACATCGTGCACACCCACGCCTCGGTCACCCGCCGTCAGCAGACCTTCGGCTACACGGAGGAGGAGCTGCGCGTCATCCTGGCGCCGATGGCCAAGACCGGTGCCGAGCCCATCGGCTCGATGGGTACGGACTCGCCGATCGCCGCCCTCTCCGAGCGCCCGCGACTGCTGTTCGACTACTTCACCCAGCTGTTCGCGCAGGTCACCAACCCGCCGCTGGACGCCATCCGCGAGGAGCTGGTCACCTCGCTGATCTCCTCGCTCGGCCCGCAGGGCAACCTGCTGGAGCCGACCGCGGCCTCCTGCCGCAGCGTCATGCTGCCGTTCCCGGTGATCGACAACGACGAGCTGGCCAAGCTCATCCACATCAACGCCGACGGCGACATGCCGGGCATGAAGGCCGTCACCCTGTCCGGTCTGTACCGGGTCTCCGGCGGTGGCGAGGCACTGGCCGCCCGGATCGCCCGGATCTGCGCCGAGGCCGACGCGGCCATCGAGGACGGCGCCCGCCTGATCGTGCTCTCCGACCGGCACTCGGACGCCGAGCACGCCCCGATCCCGTCCCTGCTGCTCACCGCCGCGGTGCACCACCACCTCATCGGCACCAAGCAGCGCACCCAGGTCGGCCTGCTCGTCGAGGCCGGTGACGTGCGCGAGGTGCACCACGTCGCGCTGCTCATCGGGTACGGCGCCGCCGCCGTCAACCCGTACCTGGCGATGGAGTCGGTCGAGGACCTGGTCCGCGCCGGTACGTTCCTGCCGAAGGACACCGACCCCGAGCCCGCGATCAAGAACCTGATCAAGGCGCTCGGCAAGGGCGTCCTGAAGGTGATGTCCAAGATGGGCATCTCCACCGTCGCCTCCTACCGGGGCGCGCAGGTCTTCGAGGCCGTCGGCCTGGACCAGGGCTTCGTGGACGCCTACTTCCACGGCACCACGACGAAGATCGGCGGCGCCGGCCTCGACGTGATCGCCAAGGAGGTCGCGGCGCGGCACGCCAAGGCGTACCCGGCCACCGGCATCGCCCCGGCGCACCGCGCGCTGGACATCGGCGGCGAGTACCAGTGGCGCCGCGAGGGCGAGCCGCACCTGTTCGACCCGGACACGGTCTTCCGCCTCCAGCACTCCACCCGCTCGCGCCGCTACGACATCTTCAAGCAGTACACGGAGCGGGTGAACGAGCAGTCCGAGCGCCTGATGACGCTGCGTGGCCTGTTCTCGTTCAAGTCCGACCGCCCCTCGGTGCCCCTGGAGGAGGTCGAGCCCGCCTCCGAGATCGTCAAGCGTTTCTCGACGGGTGCGATGTCGTACGGCTCCATCTCTCAGGAGGCGCACGAGACCCTCGCCATCGCCATGAACCAGCTGGGCGGCAAGTCCAACACCGGTGAGGGCGGCGAGGACCCGGAGCGCCTGTACGACCCGGCGCGCCGCTCCTCGATCAAGCAGGTCGCCTCCGGCCGGTTCGGCGTGACCAGCGAATACCTGGTCAACTCCGACGACATCCAGATCAAGATGGCACAGGGCGCCAAGCCCGGCGAGGGCGGCCAGCTGCCCGGTCACAAGGTCTACCCGTGGGTCGCCAAGACCCGGCACTCGACGCCCGGCGTGGGCCTGATCTCCCCGCCGCCGCACCACGACATCTACTCCATCGAGGACCTCGCCCAGCTCATCCACGACCTGAAGAACGCCAATCCGCAGGCCCGCATCCACGTGAAGCTGGTCTCCGAGGTCGGTGTCGGCACGGTCGCGGCGGGCGTCTCCAAGGCGCACGCGGACGTCGTCCTGATCTCCGGCCACGACGGCGGTACGGGCGCCTCCCCGCTGACCTCCCTGAAGCACGCGGGCGGTCCCTGGGAGCTGGGCCTGGCCGAGACGCAGCAGACACTGCTGCTCAACGGCCTGCGCGACCGGATCGTGGTGCAGACCGACGGCCAGCTCAAGACCGGCCGCGACGTGGTCATCGCCGCCCTGCTGGGCGCCGAGGAGTACGGCTTCGCGACCGCGCCGCTGGTGGTCTCCGGCTGCGTCATGATGCGCGTCTGCCACCTGGACACCTGCCCGGTCGGCATCGCCACCCAGAACCCGACGCTGCGCGAGCGGTTCAGCGGCAAGGCCGAGTACGTCGTCAACTTCTTCCAGTTCATCGCGGAGGAGGTCCGCGAGATCCTCGCCGAGCTGGGCTTCCGCTCGCTGGAGGAGGCGGTCGGCCACGCCGGACTGCTGGACACCTCCAAGGCCGTCGACCACTGGAAGGCGCAGGGCCTGGACCTGGCTCCGCTGCTGCACGTGCCCGAGCTGCCCGAGGGCGCCGTACGCCACCAGGTCGCCGTCCAGGACCATGGCCTGGAGAAGGCGCTCGACAACGAGCTGATCAAGCTGTCCGTCGACGCGCTGTCCGCGGACACCGCCGAGGCCGCGCAGCCCGTACGGGCCCAGGTCGCGATCCGCAACATCAACCGGACCGTCGGCACCATGCTCGGCCACGAGGTGACCAAGAAGTTCGGCGGCCAGGGCCTGCCCGACGACACGATCGACATCACCTTCACCGGCTCGGCCGGCCAGTCCTTCGGCGCGTTCCTGCCGCCCGGCGTCACGCTGCGGCTGGAGGGCGACGCCAACGACTACGTCGGCAAGGGCCTGTCCGGCGGCCGGATCGTGGTCCGCCCGGACCGCGGCGCCGACCACCTGGCCGAGTACTCGACCATCGCGGGCAACACCCTCGCCTACGGGGCCACCGGCGGCGAACTGTTCCTGCGCGGCCGCGTCGGCGAGCGGTTCTGCGTCCGCAACTCCGGCGCCACGGTGGTGTCCGAGGGCGTCGGCGACCACGGCTGCGAGTACATGACGGGCGGTCACGCCGTCATCCTGGGCGAGACCGGGCGCAACTTCGCGGCCGGCATGTCCGGCGGCATCGCGTACGTGATCGACCTGGACCCGGCCAACGTCAACCGTGAGCTGACCGCCGCCGTCTCCACCGAACTGGACGCCACCGACCGGCAGTGGCTGCACGACGTCGTGCGCCGCCACCAGGAGGAGACCGGCTCCACCGTCGCCGCGAAGCTGCTCGCCGACTGGGACGCCGCGCTGCCCCGCTTCAGCAAGGTCATCCCGGCCACCTACCAGGCAGTGCTCGCCGCCAAGGACGCCGCCGAGCGAGCCGGGCTCTCCGAGTCCGAGACCCACGAGAAGATGATGGAGGCGGCGATCAATGGCTGACCCCAAGGGCTTCCTGACCACCGGCCGCGAGGTCGCGAAGACCCGCCCCGTCGAGGAGCGCGTCCGCGACTGGAACGAGGTCTACGTCCCCGGTTCGCTGCTGCCGATCATCAGCAAGCAGGCCGGGCGCTGCATGGACTGCGGCATTCCCTTCTGCCACAACGGCTGTCCGCTCGGAAACCTCATCCCCGAGTGGAACGACTACGCCTACCGCGAGGACTGGACGGCCGCCAGCGAGCGGCTGCACGCGACCAACAACTTCCCGGAGTTCACCGGTCGCCTGTGCCCGGCCCCCTGCGAGTCGGCGTGTGTGCTGGGCATCAACCAGCCGCCGGTGACCATCAAGAACGTCGAGGTCACCATCATCGACAAGGCGTGGGACAGCGGGGACGTCACCCCGCAGCCGCCGGAGCGGCTGTCCGGCAAGACCGTCGCCGTCATCGGCTCGGGCCCGGCCGGCCTGGCCGCCGCCCAGCAGCTCACCCGGGCGGGCCACACCGTCGCCGTCTACGAGCGCGCGGACCGGATCGGCGGGCTCCTCCGCTACGGCATCCCCGAGTTCAAGATGGAAAAGCGCCACATCAACCGCCGTATCGAGCAGATGCGGGCGGAAGGCACCAAGTTCCGTACGGAGGTGGAGATCGGCCGGGACATCGACGCCGCCAAGCTGCGCAAGCGCTACGACGCCGTCGTGATCGCCGCCGGTGCCACCACCTCGCGTGACCTGAAGGTCCCCGGGCGCGAGCTGAACGGCGTCCACTTCGCGATGGAGTACCTGCCGCTCGCCAACAAGGTGCAGGAGGGCGACCTGACCGTCTCCCCGATCACCGCCGAGGGCAAGCACGTCGTGGTCATCGGCGGCGGCGACACCGGCGCGGACTGCGTCGGCACGGCGCACCGCCAGGGCGCGGCCTCGGTCACCCAGCTGGAGATCATGGGCAAGCCGGGCGACGAGCGGAACCCGGACCAGCCCTGGCCGACCTTCCCGATGCTCTACAAGGTCACCTCCGCGCACGAGGAGGGCGGCGAGCGGCTGTACTCCGTCTCCACCACCCACTTCGAGGGCGACGAGGACGGCAACGTCCAGTGGCTGCACCTGGTCGAGGTGGAGTTCAAGGACGGCCGTCCGGAGCCGAAGCCGGGCACCGAGCGCAGGATTCCCGCGCAGCTGGTCACCCTGGCCATGGGCTTCACCGGCACCGACCAGGAGAACGGGCTGGTCTCACAGTTCGGACTGGAGCTGGACGCGCGCGGCAACATCGCCCGCGACGCCGACTTCGCGACCAACGTCCCCGGCGTGTACGTTGCGGGTGACGCGGGTCGTGGCCAGTCGCTGATCGTCTGGGCCATCGCCGAGGGCCGCTCGGCGGCCCGCGGTGTGGACCGCTACCTCGCGGGCGCCAGCGCGCTGCCCGCCCCCGTCAAGCCGACGGACCGCGCACTGACCGTGTAGCGGCCCCGGCTCACAGATGTCCCGTACAACGACGTGCGGAACACCCGCGGCGCCTGCCTCCCTCCCCGACCGGAGGGCAGGCGCCGCGACTTATGCGTGCCGGATCGGCTTATGTGTACCGGATCACCGTTCGGTTTCGGGCACCAGTGAGCCGTCCGACGTGTGGGGCAGCACCCTGGCACGGGCCTCCCGGACCGGACGCGCCGTCCCGTTGAGGTCCTTGTGCAGGGTGCGGGCCAGGTCTTCGATCGTGCGGACCCCGGCGTCCATGCCCGGATGGTCCGCGGTCAGGACGACCAGCCCGTAGTCATGCCCCCCGCCGGTGACCGCGCCGACGCTGTGCACCCGCCAGCCGCCGCTGCTCCGTTGCAGCCAGCCGTTCTTGACGTGCACCTTCGCCCCGGCCGGCGCACCGGCGGGCACGCCCCAGCGCTGCTCGGGCACCACCCGGGCCATGAGGTCCAGGGCGTACGCGCGGGAGGCGCCGTCGAGCACGGTGTTCTCAGCGGTGAGGAGCCGCAGCAGGGTGAGCTGGTCGGCGGCGTTGATCTGGGTCAGTCCCCAGTACCCTTCCGTGTCGGGAACGGTGTTGTGCATTCCGGCGAGCCGCAGGAAGCTGTTTATCCGCCCGAGGCCAGCCCGCTTCCACAGCGTGGTGGTGGCGTCGTTGTCCGACCTCGTAATCATCTTTTCCGCGAGTTTTTTCTCGTCCGCGGTCAGAGCGCGCTGTTCTTCCTGAGCCTGCCGCAAGAGGGTGCCCAGCACCACGACCTTCACGACACTCGCCGAGTCGTACTGCCGGTCCGCGTCGTACGCGCACCGGGTGTCGCTCGTGCGGTCGTAGAGGGCGAACGAGGTATGGCCGGAAGTGTGCGCACGCAACACCTGGCCGAGGTCTTCGGAAAGCCGGTCGGCGAGCCCGTCCTTGGCGGACGTGCAGGTCACCTTGGGGAGCGCCGGCTGTGCGTCGGCAGCTTCGGCGGCGGTTGCGGGGGCCGCGGCGGCGAGGAGCGAGGACAGGGTCGCGGTGAGCACCGTCACGGCGGAGAATCGCCGCCGGGTGGAATCCAGGGTGCGTATTCGATGGCGCAAAGTGTTCCTTCGTCTTTCTGCTCGTGTTCACCGACAGGGCGTGGAAAGCAGGTGTGGCGACAGGGGTGCTGGCGGGGCATTGCCCGGGGAATTCGGTCGTTGCCCCGGCGCAGGCTGCCCGGTGCTGCGTACGTGCGCGTCGGGAAAGCGCAATTCACGCCGCAGGAGCATCCAGCATGAACGTTTCTGTGTCAATGGTGGAAATAACGCCGCACCGGTCGTGAACCGGCCGCCGTGGAAGGCGCGCGGACGCCCGCGCAAGGGGTGGAAGGCGCGCGGACGCCCGCGCAAGGGTGGGTGCTATTCCCCGACCTGTGTGATCCGGTCGTCGCCCAGGCGCGTCTGGACGTCCTGGAGCAGCAGCTTCAGGAGGCCCGCGAGCTGTTCCTGCTGGTCCGGCTTCAGGCCGCTGACCAGTTCGGTCTCCCGGTGCAGCACCTGGTCCACGGTCTCTTCGACGAGTGTGTGTCCGGCCGGGGTCAGCTCCACCAGCACCGTACGGGGGCGGCCCTCGCCGGGGCGGCGTACGGCCAGCCCCTCACGCTCGGCGCGGGCGACGCGCTGGGAGATCGCGCCGGCCGTCACCATGGAGCGGGCCGCGAGTTCGCGGGTGCTGAGGGTGTACGGGGCGCCGGCGCGGCGCAGCACGCTGAGCAGGTCCAGGGTGGCGGTGTCCACTCCGGCGCGGGCCAGTACCCGGCGCCGGTCGTCGCCCAGCAGCTTGGCCAACTGCCACAGGGGCGTGACGATCCCGATGGACGAGACGGGCATGCCGGGGCGCTCGCGTTCCCAGGCGTCGGCGATCTCCTGGACGGGGTACGGGGCGTCCGTGCTTGCCATGGGCCCTCCTGCGGATGTTACGTTCAGATCTAAATTCAGGCCTAAATGCAGGGCTGGCCTCAGCGGGGCTGGCCTCAGACCTGCGTTCAGGTCTGAATTTAGACCTGAACGCATGACGTCGGGAGTCAGCTTATGTCACGCACCATCCTGGTCACCGGCGGCGCCACCGGCATCGGTCTGGCCGTCGCCCGGCACTTCGCCGCACAAGGGGACGCGGTCGTCATCACCGGTCGCCGTCCCGCACCCCTGGAGAAGGCCGCCGAGGAGACCGGCGCCCGCGCGGTCGTCTGCGACCACACCGACCCCGCCGCGCTGACCCGTCTCCTGGACGAGCTGCCCGAGCGGATCGACGTCCTGGTCAACAACGCCGGCGGCAACACCGACCTGGACGACGCGCCGGGCGGCGACCTTGCCTCGTACGCGCGGGCCTTCCGCGCCAACCTCGACGCCAACCTGCTCACCGCGGCCCTCACCACGAAGGCCGTCGAAGACCGGCTCACCCCGGGCGGAGCCGTGGTGCACATCGGCTCGATCGCAGCGTCTCGGGGAGCGGGTTCCCCGGGTGCGTACGGCGCGGCCAAGGCGGGGCTCACCACCTGGAACCTCGACCTGGCGAACACGCTCGGCCCGCGCGGCGTCACCGCCAACGTCGTCTCGCCCGGCTACATCGAGGACACCGAGTTCTTCCGGGACCGGCTCTCCGACGAGCGGCGGGCGTGGCTGGTGGACGCCACCGCCACGGGCCGGGCCGGGCGCCCGGAGGATGTCGCGGCGGCGGTCGCGTTCCTGGCGTCCGAAGGGGCGCGGCACATCACGGGTCAGGTGCTGAACGTGAACGGAGGTGCTGACAAGACGCGCTGAGGCGGTGGCCACGCGGGCCGCCGAGGGTGAGGGGGCGGGAGGCCGACGGAGGCCGACGGAGGTCAGCTCGTCCCCTCGGCCCGGTCCTCCTCCTCGGCGAGGCGGGCCGGGAAGCCGCCCGTGGCGACCGGCCCCCACCGCAGCGGTGTCACCCGGATCAGCGACTTGCCCTGCGTGATCATCGCGGCGCGGTACTCGTGCCAGTCCGGGTGCTCGCCCGCGACGCTGCGGTAGTACTCGACCAGCGGCTCGACCGAGTCCGGCGCGTCCAGGATCTCCGCCTCGCCGTCGATCTGCACCCAGGGCCCGGTCCACTCGTCGGACAGCAGGAGCACGCTCACCGAGGGCGCCCGGCGGGCGTTGCGCACCTTGGCGCGCTCCGGATACGTCGCCATCACCAGCCGCCCGGAGTCGTCGACGCCGCAGGTCAGCGGCGATGCCTGCGGCATACCGTCGGAACGCCGGGTGATCAGGACTGCGCGGTGCCGGGGGCGCGCGAACTCCAGCAGTCCGTCGAGGTCCACGCGGGTGGTGGTGGCGATGGAAGGGCTCATACGGGCGAGCCTAGGGCGTGGAGTCCGCTCGAAGAGGGCGACGTCCCGGGAGGGGGCGCGGTCCGCCGCGTCCGCACTATTGACTAAAAGTCAGCCGGGAACGACGCTGCTGGGCAACCGTCGTAGCCGCACCCCGGGAGGACTGGTGGGTACAGGTTCGAGCACCGACGCACGGACCGGCGCGGGTGGGGACAGCGAGGCGTTCCGCGCCCTGGCCGAATCGCTCGGCGCCCCGGCGCCGCCCGGCCTCGCCGCTGCCGCGCCCGAACAACTCGGCCTACTGACGCGCGCGTTGCGCACCCGTAAAGAGAGCCACGCCGCGGGCCTCAACGACGCGGCCGAAGAGGCCCTGAAGCTGGTGCCCGCCCTCGCCCGCGGCCCCGTGCGCCGCATCCTGTTCCGCTGACCCGGCCGACTTCCGCTGACCCAGCCGACCGAACGGTGACCCCCATGGACACGCTCAGCAACCGCGCCGAGGCACAGAAGATCGCCCAGCTGCTCGATGTCCTGCCGGAACAGCTGGAGTTCCTGCACGGGCTGCCAGCCGAGGACGTACGGCAGCTCCGCGCCCGTACCGTCGACACGCTCTTCGACGACGTGCCGGACATGCTCGACCGGATCGCCGCCGCCACCAAGCTCGTACCGGCCGGGGTCGCCGCCGCGATCTCGCAGAAGGCGCTCGGGCCGCGGCTGGCCGCCTCCGTGGCCGGGCGGCTGGACCCCGGCCGCGCCGCCGGCATCATCGAGAAGCTGCCGGTCGCCTTCACCGCCGAGTCCTGCGGCCACCTGGACCCCCGCCGGATCGCCGGGATCGTCGACCGGCTGGACGAGGACCTCGTGGTCCGTATCGCCGTCGCCCTCGCCGAACGCGGCGACCACCTGACGATGGGACGCTTCGTCGGCCATCTGCGCGACCGGGCCCTGGAGCGGATTCTCCAGCTCGTCGACGACGAAGTGGTGCTGCGCGTCGGGTTCTTCATCGACCTGCCGGAACGTCTGGACGCCATCCTGGAGCTGATGGGGGAGGAGCGGCTGGCCTCGGTGGTGGCCGCGGCCGGCAACGGACTGTGGCCCGAGGCGCTGGCCGTGGCCGGACTGGCCGGGCCGGAGCGGCGCGCGCGGGTGGCCACGCTCGCCGCCCGCCAGGACCCCGTACGGCTGGACGGGCTCGTCCGTACCGCGCACGAGCAGGGGCTGTGGGAGTCGCTGCTGCCGCTGGTGGCCCTGCTGTCCGGGGAGGACCGGCGGGCGGTCGCCGCCCTGCCGTCGCTGCGCGACGCCGAGGTGCTCGGCACGGTCGTCCGGGCGGTCGTCGCGACGGGGCTGTGGGCGGAGTTCCTGCCGCTGGTCGCAGAGTTGCCGCCGGAGTCGCGCAAGGTGGTGGCCGACACGGCGGGGGCGCTGCCGGACGCGGAGCTGGACGCGATGGTGCTGGAGGTCGAGAAGCAGGACCTGTGGGACGCGGTGCTGCCACTGGTGGAGATCATGGACGAGCCGGCCAAGGAGCGGGTCTTCGCGCTGCCGGCCTTTCGGGGGCAGGGGTAGGTTCCTGCCCGTGGGCGGTGGCCCGTGGCCCGTGGCCCGTGGCCGGTGGTGAGGTTCGCCGTCCGCTCAATCCGCCCTGGGCGCAAAGCGGGTGGTGTCGCGAGGGCTGACCGCTAGCGTCCGGACCATGACTCCGCCTCCCACGTCTTCCGCGTCATCCGCGTCTTCCGACGTCGGTCGCGCTTCCGACGGCCCCGACCCGGTCGTCCCCGTCCCGGTCGTCCCCGACGTCTGGCAGCTGCCGTTCCCGGTGGGCCATGTCTACCTCGTACGGCTGTCCGACGGCGGTTTCGCGGCCGTCGACACCGGCGTCCCGGGCTCCGCCCCCGCGATCCTGGAGGCGGTGACCCGGCTCGCCGGGAAACCGGACGCGCTGCGGCAGATCGTGCTGACCCATTCCCACGTCGACCACATGGGGTCGGCCGCCGACCTGGTGGCCGCCACCGGCGCCCGCGTCCTGGCGGGCGCGGCGGACGCCCCGGCCGTCTCCGGCGCCGCGCCCGAGCCGCCGCCGGCGCTCACCGCTGCCGAAGCGCCCCTGCTCGAACAGGTCCAGTCGGGCATGGCGGAGGCGGGCACGCCGCCGCTGAAGCACGTACGGGTGGACGACGAACTCCACGACGGGGACGTCCTCGACGACTGGCCCGAGCCCGCCCACGTCCTTCACGTCCCCGGTCACACGCCGGGCAGTACGGCGCTGCACCTGCCTGCCGCCGGTGTGCTGTTCACCGGCGACCTCATGGCGACGGGGCCGGACGGCCGGGTGATCCTCGGTCCCTTCAACGTCGACCGTGAGGTGGCCATCGCGTCCTTCCGGCGGCTGGCCGCGCTGCCCGGCGTGGACACGCTGTGCGTACCGCACGGCATCCCGGTCCGTACGGGCGCGGCGCGTGCCCTGGCCGCGGCCACGCCCGAGACCGACTGGCTGTGAGCCGGACGGCGCAAGCGCGGGACCGCGGGCGCGAGGTCACGGGCGTACGGTCACCGGTGTCCCGTCACGCCTGCCGGGCCGCGTAGGCGACCGTCCTGAAGGGCCAGTCCGCGGCCAGCCAGTCCCGTACCGCCTCGTACAGGGGCAGGTCCAGCTCGGCGCGGTCGGCCCGTACCCAGGAGCGGACCGTCGCGTCCGGGACCGCGTCCGACACCTCGTCCGGTTCCGTCCCGGTACCGCCATGTCCGTCCGGTGCGGGGTAGATGTACACGCAGCCGACCACCTCGCCGTCCGGTATCCCGATGACGGAGTACGTGAAGCCCGTGCGCCGCTCGAAGTCCTGGGCGTGGCGCCGCAGGTCGCCGAAGTTCTCCTCAAGGGGCATCCCGGCCTCGGGCGGCCAGCCGCGGCCGGTGTACCCGGGGGTCGCCCTGATGTGCGTGATGCTCGCGGTCCAGGCGGCGTGGTCGGCGGCGTTGTGGTCCGGAGTGAGCGGTTCCAGCCGGAAGCGGCCGGTGGTCAGCTCCCGGGGGACGACGAAGTCGGCAGGTACGAAAGGCGGATGGCTCATGAGGTGAGAATAGGGTCCGGCGCGCTGCCCGACCGTGGCGCGGAACGGAACGGAAAGGCTTGTCCATGCAGCTGCACACCCAGGAGTGGGGTACCGGCGACCGGGTCGCGGTGCTGGTCCACGGCATCATGTCGGACCACCGGACCTGGCGCCGGGTGGGCCCCGCGCTGGCCGCGCGCGGCTACCGCGTCATCGCCGTCGACCTGCGCGGCCACGGCGCCAGCCCGCGCGGCCCGTACAGCGACGAGCTGTTCGCCGACGACCTGGTGGAGACCCTGCCCGCGGGCGTGGAGGTGGCCCTCGGGCACTCGCTCGGCGCGATGGCGCTGTCGCTGGCGGCGGAGCGGCTGCGCCCGCGGCGCGCCGTCTACTCGGACCCGGCCTGGACCCTCGGCAACACCGAGCGCCCGATGGACCCCGCGCTGTTCGTCGAGTTCAAGCGCGCCACCCACCAGATGATCCGGGGCTTCAACCCGCGCTGGGAGGAGGCCGACGTGCAGATCGAGATGGCGACGATCGAGGCGTGGGACCCGGACACGGCCCTGGCCCTGTCCGGCAGTGACCTCCGCGAGCGCATACCGGAGCGGCCGGTGGTCCCCTCCCTGGTGCAGGTGGCCGGGGAAGGCTTCCTGTTCACGGAGGCCGACAAGGAGCGGGTGGCGGCGCGCGGCTTCGAGGTCCGTACGGTCGAGGGCGCCGGGCACACCATCCACCGGGACGATTTCGACGGGTTCATGAAATCCCTGGACGGGTGGATCTGACCGAGCGGCAGCCGGGCTTGGCTCGGTGGCTGTCGGTCCTGTCCCGATGGCGGCCGGGCTTGGCTCGGTGGCTGTCGGTCCTGTCCCGATGGCGGCCGGGTCTGGCTCGGTGGCTGTCGGTTCTGCTCCGATGGCGGCCGGGCTTGGCTCGCTGGCTGTCGGACCTGCCCCGAAGACGGCCGACCTGCCCTGATGGTGCCCGGGTCTGCCCCCGAGGGCATCCAGATCTGCCCCACAGGCACCCGGTTCCGCCCTCCGGCAGCACTCCGCTGCCGGTTTTGGCACCTGATGTTCAATCTTGCACCACCAAGGGGTGGCCGGATGGGGCGGTGGGCGCCGGTCCGCGCCCGGGGCGCTTTGCCGTGGTCCGCGACGGCTGATTAGGGTGTGGTCCGTGGTAGTAGCAACCACCCGCCACGGTCGGCCCGCGGACCGGCGACCCGAAATCCCCTGAGGCAGCCCAGCGATGACCGAACCGGCGATACCGGCCCGGGGCCCCGCCGCCGCGCCGGAACGCCCCGCTCCGGTCTCCCCGCCGCTCACCGAGGAGCGCGTCACGGCCCTCGTACTGTCGTACCGTCAAACGCTGTTACGGTACGTCACCGGCCTGCTGCCCGCCGACCCGCAGCGCGCGGAGGACGTCGTCCAGGAGACGCTGCTGCGTGCCTGGCTGGAGAGCGACCTCTCCCGTGTGGGCAGCGCCCGGCACGAGGCCGGGTGGGAACCCGGTCTGCCCTGGCTGTTCAGGGTCGCCCGCAACGTCGTGATCGACTGGAGCCGGCGCGACCGCTCCCGGCCGGCCGTCCCGACCGGACTGCCGCCGGAGACCGCCGGCCCGGCGGACGAGGCCGCGCGCGTCGTGGAGCGGACGCACGTCGTCGAGTTGCTCGCCCAACTGTCCCGCCCCCATCGAGAGGTTCTGGTGTACACATACCTGCTCGGCTGTTCCGGACCCGACACGGCGCACGCGCTGGGCATACCGCCCGGCACGGTCAAGTCCCGGCTGCACCACGCGATGCACCGTCTGCGGCGGGCCGCCGCGCCCGACGCCCGGGACCGCGGATGAACGGCCCGGGCCGGATCGCGCCGCCGGGAACGGCGGCCGCCGTGGCACCGGCGCAGTCCCCGGTGCCGCTGGCCCTCGGTATGCCGGACCGCACTTCCTGGCTGATCATCATCGGCTTCCTCGTCGTCCTGGTCCTGCTCGTCTGGCTGCTCGCCCGGACCGTGCGCAAGCAGGGCGGCTTCCGCCGCACCTGCCGCCGGATCGCCTGGGAGGCCCGGATGACCGCGCGGGCGTTCACCGCGCCGCTCCGCGCCTATCTGCGGCACCGGCGCTGCGCCCGGACCCTGGCCGCGTACTTCGCCGACCCGGCCGCGTACGAGGTGTCCCGCGCGGCGCTCGACCGCGCGGACGCGGACGCGGGCGACGACTGCTACGCGCCGACCGTCCGGCTGGCGCAGGCCAGGGACCGGGTGCACGTCGTCGTCGCCGGCCGCGACCCGGCCGGTGCCGCAGGACCGGTTCTGCCCTGGACGGACGCGGCCGCGGAACCGGGGGAGTGGACCTGGTCGGCGCCCGCCGACGCGGTACGGGGGGCGACGGCGGCGCACGGGCGCCCCGTACGGCTGCCGCTCGTCCTCGGTGTGGACCGCAAGTCGACGGGTGTGGTGCTCGTCGACTGGCTGCGCGGCCCCGCGACGCTGGGCGTCGAGGGTGACCCGCGGGTGTCCCGCAGTGTGCTCCAGGCGCTGACGGCCCAGATCGACCGGTTGCCGGACGGGCCGCCGGTCCTGGTGGCGCACGGCGTGCACCCGCGCTTCCCGGGCCGCCCGCTGGACGAGATCCTCAACGAACTCTCCGCCGACCGGTGGACGGACTCGGACCGGGGCCCGGAGGAGGGGCCGCGGACCGTGGACCCGACGGCGGTCCCGGTGGTCGCCTGCTGGGCGCCCACGGCCGACCAGGCGGCACGGCTGGCGGGCCTGTGCGCACGCGGACGTGCCCGCGCGCTCGTCGGCGGGCGCCTCCCGGGTGCCTGCTGGGTGCTGCACGCCGAGCCGGACGGGCGGCTGCTCGGCCCCGGGCCGCGGGTGGACGTGGAGTCGCCCGCGCTCGGCGGCGCCGTGGCCCGCACCGTACGGCGCAGGCGGCCCGCACCGCACTGCGTCCTGCCGGGCGCCGGTACGGGCATGGGCGTGAACATGGGGGCAGGTACGGGCACGGGGCCGGGCACCGGTCACGGCGGTCCCACCGGGCCCGTACCCGAACCGGGCTTCGCCGGGCCGGACCTGCACAAGCCCGTGCCCGCCCCGGCTCCCGCCGAGCCGGTGTGGGACGAGACGGCCGTCCTTCCGCAGGCACCGCAGCCCGCTCCGGCCGCCCGTCCCGCTCCGGCCGCCCGTCCCGCTCCGGCCGCCCAGACCGCTCCGGCCGCCCATCCCGCTCCGGCCGCCCAGACCGCTCCGGCTGCCTGGCCCGCCGCACCGCCCGCGCACGGTGACCACGGAGGCGCCGCCCACCAGGGCGCAGCCCCCCGCGAAACCGCCGCTTCCGACACCGCATTCGACGCCGACTTCGCGGAGCCCGAGCCGGGCGCCCCCGCTCCGGCCACCGCTCCCGAGGCCGCGCCCGCACCCGTACCCGCGCGGCGGCCGGCCGCCCCCGGCGCTCAGCCCGAGCCCGACAGCGGCCCCCACAGCGGCTCCGGCCCCGACACCGGCGCAGGCCCCGACGCGGCCGCCGACTTCGCGGAGCCGGACCTGGCCGAGCCCCGGGCCGCCGCCGCGCCGCCCGGCCTGGCCGGGGTGTCCGCCGCCTCCGGCACCCGCGGCGCCTCCGGCGCCGACTCCGACCCCGCCGATCCCCAGGAACGGACCCCTCGTACCCCGTGAGACTCTTCGTCACCCTCGCTCCGGCCGCTCCGGCCCGGCCCGGCTCACCGCAGCCCGCCCCCGAGCGGCGCGACCTGGTTCTGCACACCCCGGGCACGACCACCGTCGGCGCCCTGGCCGCGCGGCTCGCCGGTGACCACGCCACCGGCGACACGCCCCCCGCCCTCTTCCTCGGCGGCCGTGAACTCCCCGCCGACCTGCCGGTGTCCGCCACCGGCATCCGCGACGGCGCGACGCTCGGCATCGGCGGCCCCGTACCCCCCGAGCCGGACGGCGGCTACGGCCCCGACCGCACCGAGCTGCCGCCCCCGTCCCGCTCCGCCGACGGCGAGCGGCTGCCGCGCGCGCCCCGCGTGGAACTCCAGCTGATCGGCGGCCGGGGCGCCGGGCGGGTCTGGCCGCTGGACCTCGGTACGCACACCATCGGCCCCGTGGCGGGCAGTTCGGTACGGCTCCAGGGCCGCGACGTGCCCGGCGCCGGCATCCGGATCACCGTCCGCCCGGACGGCACGGTGCTGCTGGACGCCGGTGCGGCGGCCGCCCGCCCGTCCGCCGACCGCACGGCGGCGCACAGCGGCAGGCAGACGCCCGGTCACCGCACCGACGTGGCCCTGTCGGTGCCCGAGCCGCCGCCCGCCCGGCCCCGCGCGGACGCGGCCCCGCTGCCGCCCCCGCCGCCGCCCGAGCTGCCCGACCCGTACGCCGACACCCACCTGCCGGTCCCCGAGGGCTGGGTGGAGTGGCCGCTCGGCGGTGAGCTGCGGCTGGGCGAGTTCCTGCTGCGGATCGCCGAGCCCACCGAGGCGGACGCCGCGGTGACGGCCTCCGAGGACGGCGCCCACCTGGACTTCAACCGGCCGCCGCGGATCGTCCCGCCGCTGGTGCCGGAGCGGTTCACGCTGCCCTCGCCGCCCGCGCCGCCGCCCCGGCGCACCATCCCGCTGCTGGTGGTGATCGCGCCGATGTTCATGGGCATCGGCATGGTCGTCTTCCTGCACTCGTACTTCTACCTGATGTTCGCGTTCTTCAGCCCGGTGCTCGCCATCGGCAACTACATCAGCTCCCGGCGCAGCGGCTGGCGCGACTTCCTCACCTCGGTCGCCAACTACCGCGCCCGGCGCGCCTCGCTGGAGGACGACGTCAAGGGCATGGTCGAGCGCGAGCGCGGCCTGCGGGTCGCGGCCGGGCCCGACCCGGCCGCCGCCGGCATGTGGGCCGTCGGCCCCGGCGCCCGGCTGTGGGAACGCCGCCGCGGCCACCCCGACCACCTGCTGCTGCGGGTCGGCACCGTCCGCCAGGCATCGCTGCTGACCATCGAGGACAGCTCCCGCGAGGACAACCACCGCTCGGTGAACTGGCAGATCCCCGACATGCCGATCGGCGTGGACCTGTGCGGGGACGGCGTCATCGGCATCTCGGGCGAGACCGACGCGGCCCGGGCGCTGGCCCGCTGGACGGTGGCGCAGGCCGCGGTCCTGCACAGCCCCCGCGACGTACGGATCACCGTCCTCACCGACGCGGCGGGCGCGCCCGCCTGGGAGTGGGTGCGCTGGCTGCCGCACGCCCGCCCCGGCGAGGGCGGCGTCACCGCGCCGCCCGCCGGCGGGCCCACCGTGACCGTCGGCAACGACCCGGAGACGGTCGCCAACCGGGTCTCCGAACTGGTCTCCGCGATCCGCTCCCGGTCCCGTTCGCGGGAGTCCGCGATGGGCGGCGCGCTGCTCGCCGAGCCCGACCTCGTCGTCGTCCTCGACGGCGCGCGGCGGCTGCGGGACGTGCCCGGTGTGGTGCAGGTGCTCAAGGAGGGCCCCTCCGTACGGGTCTTCCTGATCTGCCTCGACCAGGAGGAGCGGATGCTCCCCGAGGAGTGCGTCACCGTCTGCACGGTCGGCGCCCGCGAGGTGACGCTGCGCCGCACCGGCAGCGCCGACCTCACCGGCATCCGCCCCGACCTGGTCGACACCGGCTGGTGCGAGCGGATCGCCCGCGCCCTGGCCCCCGTACGCGACGTCACCCCGGACGGCTCCGACGGCCTGCCGGACCGCGTCAAGCTGCTGGACCTGCTGAACCTGGAGCCGCCGCAGGCCGCCGAACTGGCCGCCCGCTGGACCAAGCGCCCGGCCTCCACCGGCGTCCTGCTGGGCGCCGGCTACACCGGCCCGGTCACCTTCGACCTGGTCAAGGACGGCCCGCACGGCCTGATCGCGGGCACCACCGGCGCCGGCAAGTCCGAACTGCTCCAGACGCTGGTGGCCTCCCTGGCGGCGGTCAACCGGCCGGACGAGATGACGTTCGTGCTCGTCGACTACAAGGGCGGCAGCGCCTTCGCGGGCTGCGAACGGCTGCCGCACGTACTGGGCATGGTCACCGACCTGGACAGCCACCTGGTCGAGCGGGCCCTGACCTCGCTGACCGCCGAACTGACCCGCCGTGAGCGCCTCCTGGCCGACGCGGGCGCCAAGGACCACACCGAGTACCGCGCGATGCGCCGCCGCGACCCCGCGATGGCGCCGCTGCCGAGGCTGCTGCTCATCATCGACGAGTTCGCCACCCTCGCCCGCGACGTGCCCGAGTTCGTCCCCGGCCTGGTCGGCATCGCCCAGCGCGGCCGTTCGCTCGGCCTGCACCTGCTGCTCGCCACCCAGCGGCCGGCCGGTGTGGTCACCGCCGACATCCGCGCCAACACCAACCTGCGGATCTCGCTGCGCGTCACCGACGCCCTCGACAGCCAGGACGTCCTGGAGGTCAACGACGCGGTGTCCATCTCCAGCGACACCCCGGGCCGCGCCCTGGCCCGGATCGGGCACCGTTCGGTGCTGCCGTTCCAGACCGCCTTCGTCGGCGCGGTACGCGACGGCGCGCAGGCCACATCCCAGGACGCCGGGGACACCGAGAACGGCGGGCAGAGCGCGCAGCCGCAGACCGACGCCGATGTGTGGACCAGCGACCTCACCTGGTCGCTGCTGGGCCGTACGGCCGCCGAACCCGCCGAGGAGACCGCGGACCTCTTCGACGCCATCCAGGAGGCGATGGACGACCGCGACGCGCCCACCGACCTGACGGCCCTGGTCGACGCGGTCCAGCAGGCCGCAGCCGACCTGGAGATCGAACGGCAGCCCAGCCCCTGGCTGCCCGCGCTGCCGCACGCCGTCAGCCTGGCCGAACTCCCCGACCGCCCCGACCCCGCCGACGGGCGGCTGGCGCCGGTCGTCTGGGGCCTGGCCGACCTGCCGGGCGCCCAGCGCCAGGAGCCCCTGGAGCTGGACCTCACCCGCTTCGGGCACCTGTACGTCCTGGGCACGCCGCGCTCCGGCCGCTCCCAGGTCCTGCGCACCATCGGCGGTGCGCTGGCCCGGCGGCACTCCAGCGCCGACGTGCACCTGTACGGCATCGACGCGGCCGGCGGCGCCCTGTCGCCGCTGTCCGCGCTGCCGCACTGCGGCGCCGTCGTCCCGCGCGCCGACCTGGAGCGGCTGGGCCGCCTGCTGTCCCGCCTGACCGCCGAGATGAGCGCCCGCCAGGAACTGCTCACCTCGCACGGCGCGGCCAACCTCACCGAGCTGCGCGCCTTCCTGCCGCCCGCCGAGCGCCCCGCCCACATCGTCGTCCTGATCGACGGCTGGGACTCGCTGGCCGCCCTGCTCAACGACCACGACGGCGGCCGCCCGGTCCAGGAGCTGACCTCGCTGATCCGCGAGGGCGCGCCGATGGGCCTGCACGTCATCGCCACGTCCGAACGCGCGCTGATGACCGGCAAGGTCGCCTCGCTCAACGACGAGCGGCTGCTGCTGCGGCTGACCGACCGCAACGAGTACAGCCTGGCGGGCATCCCGCCGAAGCAGGTGCCGGCCGTCGTCCCGCAGGGCCGCGGCTGGCGCGGCGGCAGCGCCACCGAGGTACAGGTCGCGCTGCTCGGCGAGCGTACGGAAGGACCGGTCACCGGCCGCGACCAGGCCGAGGCGCTCAAGCGCATCGGTGAACGGGCCGAACAGCGCGACCGGGACGTACCCGCCGCGCGCCGCCCCGCCCGCGTGCTCAGCCTGCCGCGTCAGGTGTCCTTCACCGACGCGTACGAGAAGGTCCAGGCCGCCGACCGGCGTCCGCTGTGGGGCCTGCTCGGCGTCGGCGGCGACGAACTGGGCGCCATCGGCGTGGACTTCGCGGCCGACGCGCCGTCCTTCCTCGTCAGCGGCCCGCCCGGCAGCGGCCGGTCCACCGCGCTCACCACCCTCGCGGTGTCCCTGCTGGCCGGCGGCACCCGGGTGGTCGCGCTCACCCCGCGCGAATCGCCGCTGCGGGGCCTGGCCCGGCACCCGCGCGCCGTGGTCATCCAGGACCCGGACCCGCTGGCCGACGAG
Organism: Streptomyces paromomycinus; assembly: GCF_003865155.1. Lineage (NCBI taxonomy): Bacteria > Bacillati > Actinomycetota > Actinomycetes > Kitasatosporales > Streptomycetaceae > Streptomyces > Streptomyces paromomycinus. The sequence continues at coordinate 7,312,682 of NZ_BHZD01000001.1, forward strand.
GTGACCGCGGCGCTCAACGCCGAACCGGGGCCCGCCGTGATCCTGGTCGACGACGCCGACCTGCTCGCCCAGCTGCCCGCGGCCGACGCGGCGCTGCGCGAGGTCGCCACCACCGGACGGGACCGCGGCATCGGCCTGGTCGCCGCCGCCACCGCGGAGACGCTGACCTCGGTGGGCATCGGCTGGCTCGGCCTCGTACGGCGGGTGCGCAAGGGCGTGCTGCTGTCGCCGCAGTCACCGAGCGAGGGCGACATCCTCGGCGTACGGGTGCCGTACGACCTGCTGCGCGGCCGCCCGACGCCGGGCCGCGGACTGACCGTCGACCCGGTCAGCGGCGCGCTGGTGTCGGTGCTGGTGCCGGAGACGGTGCTGCGCGACGGCGACGCCGGCTGACCGCACGGCAGGCACACACGACGGTGCCCCGCCACCGGACGAGAGGTCCGGCGGCGGGGCACCGTCGTAGGTACGGAAGGTCAGCCGGCCTTCTTGGTGCCCGCCGCGATGTCCGCGTCCATCTTCTCGATGTTGTTCTTGATCTGGTTGAACTGGTTGGCGAAGGAGTTGATGCTCTCCACGGCCTTCTGCAGCGACGCGGTGAGGTTGGTGTACGACTCCTTCAGCGCCGGGCTGCTCTGCTGCATGAACATGCCGTTGTCCAGCAGGCCCTCGACGGAGGTCTTGGTGCTCAGCAGCAGCGGGTTGATGTCGTTGACGGCCTGGTTCATCACGCCGGAGACGCGCTGGATCTCGTTGTAGTCGATGTTGATGTTGCCTGCGGGCATGGTGCTGGCTCCCTGAATCGCTGTGATGGGTGGAGATCCGGACGGGGTCCGGGGCGCGGCGGGCCGGGGGGACGGGCCGTCAGTCGTCGGACTTCTTCGGCTTCCAGCCGGTGTCCCCTTCGGCGTCGTCGCTCGTCCACTCCTCCGTCTTGCCGTCGGTCACCACGGTCTTGGTGCCGCTGCCGTCCTCGTTGACCTCGATGGTGGTGGTCACCTCGTGGCCGTTGAGTTCGACGGAGGAGTGGGTCGTACCTTTCACCGTCTGTTCGTTGCCGTCCTCGTCGGGACCGACGGTGGTGTAGGTGGTCTTGGTGTCCCGGTGACCGGTCTTCTGGTCGGTGACCGAGGTGGTGGTGCCGGTGGTGGTGCTCTCGTTGCCCTCGGTGTCCTTCGTCTTGCTCTTGAAGTCGTCCGTGGTGGTCTTGTGCTCCGGCGTCTCGGTCTTCGTGGACGTGCCGGTGGTGTTGGTGACGTTGCCGAAGACGTCCGTCGACTTCGAGTCGTACGTACCGTCGTCGTGGTAGTTCGTGGTGTCGGTCGCCTTCAGGCCGGTCTTGGTCTCCATGGTCGTGGTGACCTTCGTCGGCTCGCCGTCCGCGCCGTACTCGTACGTCGTCGTGGTCTTGTTGCCGTGCCCGTCGTCGGTGGTCCACTCGTGGGGACGCTCACCGGGCTTCTGGGGCTCCTTCGGCAGCAGCTTCGGGTCGAGGTCCGGGTGCTCCTTCTTGGCCTTCTCGACCGCCTCGTGCCAGGCGTTCCACTCCTTGTCGCGGGCCTTCCACAGGTCGGAGGCGATCTGGGCGCTCTGCTTCGCCGCCTTGTTGGCCAGGTCGAAGTCGAAGTCGGCCCACTTCTTCGCCACGCCGTCGTAGAGGTTCTTCAGCTTCTCCAGCTTCTCTTCCGAGCGTTTGAAGGAGCCTTTCCACGTCGAGTAGTACTTGCGGATCGCCGCGACGGCCACCCGGGAGCCGACCTCGTCGACGGAGTACTCCTGCTTGCTCTCGCGAGCCTGCTTGACCTCGTCCTTCAGCTTGCCGGACTTCTGCGCGACATCGTTGAGCAGCTCGTAGTCAACGGCTATGTCGGACACGGTCACACCCCTGGCGCGGTTCGGAGATCACTTCACGTCTCACATGGTCACACGCATGCGGAAGCGGAACGGTTCACCCCTGGTCCGCGGAAGCGGCCCGAAGTGATGTCGTTCACACAGTGAACCGATCACTGCGCCCATACGTGAACGTAGGTGTGGTGTCCCATGATCCGGCCGCGCGGAACGCGCCGGTCGTGACACCTGTCGAACGGTCTGCTGCACGAAGGGAAGAGGCTTGGCTACGCGTCCCGGTGACTGGGGGGCCCTCGGCCTCGACGGCGACCCGACCCCGGGCGACGCCTCCGCCATCACCACCATCGCCGACGCCATGCGCGACCTCGCCACGCACGCGGGCACCATCAACAACGGCCTCAAGGCGCTCCAGCAGACCGCCGGTGACGGCCAGCGCTTCATCGGCAAGACCGCCGACCAGCTGCGCGACATGGTCGACGACCACCTGCACAACTTCGTCGGCCATGTCTCGGACTCCTTCAACCAGGCAGAGACGGCGCTGCGCAAGTACGCCACCGCCGTCACCGACGCGCAGGCCGACGCCGACGCGGCACTGACCGCCGCCCAGGGACTGGACAAGGACGACCCGCAGCTCCAGACCCACAAGGACCGGGCCGACGACGCGAAGTCCGCCCTCAGCTCCGCGGCGAGCACCCTGGACAAGTCGCTGACCTCCGCCGGGTCGCTGATGGTCCAGCCGGTCAGCGACTGCGACATGTTCTGGGAAGCCTTCCAGTGGCTGACCATCATCCTGTCGGTCATCGCCATCTTCACCGGCGGCGTGCTGGCGATCCTCGCCTGGGGCATGAACGCGGTCCTGCTGATCAAGACCATCGTCGACTTCAGCCAGGGCAAGGCGAGCGGCCTGGAGCTCGGCCTGGCCTTCCTCGGCGTGCTCTTCCCCACCACCAAGGCGCTGCCGGTCGGCTCCATCCTCAAGGGCCTGGGCAGCGTCCTCAAGGGCGGTGTCGAGGGCATCGCGGGTGCCGGCAAGAACATCATCAAGGAGATCGGCCACTTCTCCTCGCTGCACAACATGCCGAAGGTCGTGGTGGCGCCGATCGTGCTCGGCATCCACGCGCTCCCCGCCTTCAACGTCGTCAACGGCGTGAAGGGGCTCGGCAACTTCGCCAAGGGCGGCTGGGAGTCGCTGGCGAGCACCGTCGTCAAGGACTGGGCGACGGTCACCAAGAACTTCGACGGCAACTGGAACAAGCTCGGCGCCTACGCGAAGGTCACCTTCGAGCGGCTCGGCCGGGCGGGCATCGCCACCGTCGTGCCGCTGGACTTCACGGAGATGGGCGTGCTGGGCTTCGGCGGCGCCGCGCGCCTCGCCTTCGCCGAGCGCGTGCTGGGCATCAAGCAGCCGGATCTGCACCAGTTGCTGGCCAACGCGGGGCGTACGGACGCGGCGCTGGCCAAGGGCGTTCCCACCGGGGACTTCGGCGCGCTGGCGCCGTTCCGGCCCGTCGGCGGCAACGGCGTGCACTTCGTGCCGGGCAGCTTCGTGGACCTGTCGGCCCTGCACTTCGTGCCCGGCGGCTTCGGCGGTGTCTCCTTCCCCGGGGTGCACATCCCCTCCGTATCACCGGGCGGGCTCACCAAGTTCCCGGGCGCCCTCGTCCCGAACACCATCGGCGGATTCCACCTGAACGGGCTGAACGCCTTCCGGCCCGGCGGCCTGGGGACGTTCACCTTCAACGGTGTCGGCAACCTGATACCCAACGGCATCGGATCGTTCGGACACAGTGGACTGAACCTCAACATCCCCGGCAATCTGGGCGGCCTGGGGGTCAAGGGCCTGGGGAACGTCACACACGTCGGCGTGAACATGCCGACCGGGATCACTGCACCGACCGGGATCACCGTGCCGAACGGGATCACCGTCCCGCACACCGGTGTGCACACGCCGCAGGGCATCACCGTCCCCAGCGGCTCCCTCACGCACACCGGCGCCCACCTCGACCAGCCCGGCCTGATCGCCACCCCCGACCTGCACCTGCCGGGCATGACCACGCTCGACAACGGCCTGAGCGTCCCGGACGTGCACGGCTCCGGCGCCACCCAGCTCATCCAGCAGACGGACTTCACGGCCGGCCACGTCCGCATGGACAGCAACCTGCTGCTGTCCGGCAACACCGCCATCGACCTGCTCAAGGACGCCCACGGCTCGTCCGGCGTGCTCGGCCACGTGCCGGAGAGCACGGGCGTCCACGTCCCCGAGACCTCGTTCGAGAACACCTTCGTGCACGGCATCGGCGACGGCCACTCCATGGCCCGCGGCGCGATCGGGCACGGCGAGGCCCTGGAGGACATGACCTTCCCCGAGCTGACCGCGCTGGCCAACGGCGACGTCGCGGTGACCGCCTTCCACGGGGACGGCATCAGCTTCCGCATCGGTGACGCGGCCCCGCGCACGATCACCGCCGACCACCTGGCGGCCACGGCGCCCGGCACGCCCGTGACGACGGCCCCGCAGAACCTGACGAACAACCTGGCGGGTACGCAGCACGTGCCCGGCAGCACGCAGGTGCCGGGCGTGCACGGCGGCGCGGAAACGATCCGGCCGACGGGCGTGGGGGCCCAGAACGACATTTCGCTGGTCGCGGGCGCCGTGCCCCCGCCCCGTAACCTGGCCAAGGCACCCGGCGACGTACCGGCGTCGGTCGGCGCCAACGACCCGGTGCGGCTGAAGACTCCGGACTTCAAGGCCGACAAGACACCCGGCGCAGGCACGGGCGGCACGGCCAAGACGACGCCCCAACCCGTCGTCAACGAACACGACATGGCGATGAGCCTGCTGGACATGGGCGACCGCAAGCCGGCCCCGTCCGCCGGCCACAGCGCCACCTCGAACAGCCCCTCCGGGGTGTCCGCCCTCCCGGACCTGGACGGCGCGGGCGCCCGCGGCGCCACCGGCCCGGCGGACAACAGCGCCCTCGACCTGATCGCCCACCCCGGCGGCCCGGCGAAGGCCGAGGACGAGGCCGCTGTCGGCATACCGGCCACGGTGAAGGCCACCGACAACGCACCCGCCCCGACGCCCGTACCCGCGCCGAAGGCCGAGACGCCCACCCCCGCCCCCGGGGCGAAGGAGCCCGGCCCCGTCACCGCGCCCCCCGGCAACCGCTTCGGCGGTTTCTCCGGCGCCGCGGCCATGAACCACCGTCTGCGCGTCCGCAACGACCTGATCCTGGGCGGCTCGGTCGGCCCGGAGGCCGGGGCGAAGCTCAACGCGTGGGCCGGGTACGAGAACGCGCTGTCGCAGCTCGGCAAGGCGGAGCGCAAGGTGGACGAGCTGACGCCGCCGCCCGGTGTGACCGCCGGCGAGCCCTCGCCCGCCCTGGCCAAGGCCCTGGACGATCTGGGCGTCAAGCGCGTCGAGGTCACCAAGGCCGAGGCCAAGCTGGACGAACTGGGCATCGACGCCTCGCGCACCCGCAAGCAGATCAGCGCCCTCACCGACGGCATCTTCGGCGAGCACGGCCTGGGCGGCGGCCCGCGGCCGCATCCGCAGCCGGAGACGCAGGCCGTCCCGGTCGTGGACAAGGGCAAGGCGAAGGCGGACGTCGCGGACGCCGAGCCGGTCCCGGCGGTCGGCAAGGGCAAGGGCGCGGCGGACTCCGCGGACTTCGAGCCGGTTCCGTCCGTCGACAAGGGCAAGGGCAAGGCCGATACCGGGGACTTCGAGCAGGTCCCGGCCGTCGACAAGGGCAAGGCCAAGGCCGACTTCGCCGACTCCGCGGACTTCGGGCCCGTCCCCGAGACGCACCTCCCGCGCCCCCCGGCGCAGGACCGGCTCGGGCACACCCCCGGCTCCGGCATCGGCGACCGGGCCGCGGCCCGGCACGAGATCGTCACCGGTGGTACGAGCGGCCCGGAGGCCGAACTGCGGCTCGGTGCCTGGGAGCGGTACGAGCAGGCCTCGTTCGACCTGGCCCAGGCGCAGGGCAAGGTGGACCGGCTGGTGCCCGGGGCGGGCCACCCCGGCCCGTCCAAGCCGTCCGCGGCGGCCGTCGACGCGCTCGACGACCTGAACGTCAAGCGCGCCGAGTTCGACGACGCCGGGGCCCGCCTCGGCGAGCTGGACATGGACCCCAACGCGCTCCGGCAGCAGATCGACGACGCCAACCACGCGATCGCCGTCGACCGCGCGCAGCACGGCGAGTACGTCGGCCCGCTCGGCGGCGCCCCGGCCCCGCACGCCGGCGATCCGCTGCCCGTCGGACCGCACGACTGGTCCCCCGACCCGCAGGCGCCGCGCGCCCTGTGGCCCGAGCCCGGCACCCACGCGGCGGGCCGCACCATGGTCAACCAGTCCTTCCGCGACCTGCCGTACGCGGGCCACCAGCCGCTCACGGCGGGCGACTACCTGAGCTGGATGCGGGGGAGTACGGGCGAGGGCCGGCCGCTGTCGTACGTGGTCAACACCATCGTCTCGTACGGCGAACTCGGCGGCGGCAAGCTCCAGGACTTCCTCAACTCGATCACCCGCGGCCTGGAGGGTTACGACGGCCGCCTCGGCGTGGTGATCGGCGTCAACGGCAAGCTGGAGGACCTCGCCGCCATCCACCGCGCGATGGACGACGCCCTCGCCTCGACGCACTTCGACCACCCGCTGGCGATGGTGGCCACCACCTTCTACGGCGACAACTTCCCGTACGGCACCATGCGCAACCTCACCATGACCAGCCCGGCGGCCCGGTCGATGGCGCACTCGATGATGCACGGCGGCGGTGCGGCCGGCCCCAGCCACCCGTACTGGGCCTTCATGGACTTCGACGTGTACGAGCACACCGTCCCCAGCGGCCGGCACGTCTTCGACCACTTCGACCGGGAGCTGAACCTCGGCCCGGGCGGCGCCGTGGACGACTGGATCAAGAAGCTCCCGGACGACACGGGGGCCGCGGCGAAGGGGGCCGACGGCTCCGTGACGGTGCCGGACGTCCCCGGCGCCCCGCCGCTGCGCCCGCTGGTCATGACCGGCGGCTACCGGGTGCCGGGGAAGACCGGCGAGACGGTGACCGTCGACGGCGTCGCGGTGGACGGCTCGGTCGCGGACCTGATCAAGGCGACCAAGACCCGCGGCGACACCCCCGGCGGGATGGTCTTCACCCAGCAGGACGTGGACAAGTTCGCGTCCGTCGTCAACTCCGACATGCGCATCCGCGCCCTGATGGCCGACTGGCACGGACTGCTGCCGTACGGGCCCGAGCCGAACCTCTTCGTGGACGCCGCCGTCACCATGGTGGACGACGTGAAGCTGGGCGCGGGCGACTGGCGGCCGGTCCGGTTCGGCGGCGGCACCGGCGAGTACAAGGGTTTGCGGGAGCGCCTGAACCACTTCAACGCCTGGGAACTGGACCAGACCCTGCCGGACGTGCCGGGCAACACGGTCGCGCGGGAGATCGCCGCCGCCAACTCCGCGCTGCCGGACCGCGGCACCGCGTTCGTCGCCGACTTCGTCAACGGCGCGGTCCCCACCGACCTGTCCCGTCTGATGTCCGGCTACTACAAGCACGGCAAGGCCGGCGGCGTCGGCAACATGCCGCAGGAGCACCTGACCCCGAAGAACGTGGTGGAGCACGTCTTCGCCCGGGACACCTTCGACCTGGACCCGAGCCTGTCGCGGGCCAAGGACGACACCAAGATCGCCAAGCTGCGCGACGACCTGCTGAAGGGCAAGTCCCCGGAGCAGGGCTTCCGGGACGACCCGCTGAAGCCCATCGGCATCGACGGACGGCGTCCCGAGTTCAACGAACACCCCCGGGCCACCCTCGACCGGCTGGGCGCCGGACTGGGCGGCGACGCCAACACCCTCGGCCTGAACATCTCCATCCGCGTACCGGGCCGGCCGGACGGGCTCGTGGTGGGCATCGTGCCGGCGGACAAGCGGTTCCTCAGCCATGCGCTGGTCACCGCCACCGAGGAGGCGGCGTACAAGCGGCTGCAGAACTACGTGATCGCCGAGGTGCTGCCCCAGGGCGGCCTGCCGAACGACTCGCTGCTGCGCGCCCTCCCGGAGCCGCCCCCGGCCACCGCCGGCGCGAAGGGGGGCCGGATCACGCCCGGCGCCATCCCGGACGCTCCGACGCTGCTGACGCAGGTGCAGCGGCAGATGGGCAAGAACGGCTTCGAGGACCTGGTCAACGACACCTACACGCGGGGCCTCGACGGCCGCGCGCTGACCAACAGGCTGGTCACCGGGCGTCTGGGCCCGGACGTGTCGGACCTCGGCCCGATCGAGCGGATCGTGCTGGACCGCTACGCCAAGGCGTTCAACCGCCCGCTGGAGATCCGCGGTCTGGACGGGTCGGCCCACCGGGTCGACATCGAGGCCCGCAAGCCGGGACCGCCGCTCTACCTGACCTGGGTCCCGGACCACGGCGGCCCGCACTCCGGACACTGGGACGTGAGCAACACGGCCCCGCCCCCGCCGCCCGCGCGGCTCGGCTTCGAACCCGGCTCCGGGATCGGCGAGCGGTCCGCGGTCCGGCACGACATCGTCACCGGCGGCACGGGCGGCGTGGAGGCCGACCTGCGGCTCGGTGCCTGGGAGCAGTACGAGCGGGCCTCGGCCGACCTGGCGCGCGCTGAGAGCAAGGTGGACGGGCTGGTGCCCAAGGCCGGACAGCCCGGCCCGTCCAAGCCGTCCGCCGCGGCCGTCGGCGCCCTCGACGACCTGGGCGTCAAGCGCGCCGAGTTCGCCAAGGCGGAGACCCGCCTCGACGAGCTGGGCATGGACCCGAACGCCATCCAGCGGCAGCTCGACGACGCCAACCACGCGATCGCCGTCGACCGTGCGCAGCGTGGCGAATACGTCGGCCCGCTCGGCGGCGCGCCGTCCCGGCACACCAACCTCACCCAGGCGTTCGACGACCTGGACGTGGCCGGGGGATCGTCCGCGCACCACGCCGACGACCTGGAGATGGCGGAAGCCCCCGCCGGTGCGGGCCATGACGCCGCCCCGACGCCGCACGGCGACGACCCGATGGACGGAACGGGACCGTACGGGGACCTGGGCCACGGCGGCCCGCCGACCGCCGGACCACTGCCGCGCGACCTGGCGTGGCAGCAGGACGTACCGAACCTCGGCAACCAGGTCACCCGCGGCGAGGTCACCGTCAACGGCGCCTTCCAGCGGCTGCCCGGCTTCGGCCAGCGCCCGCTGACGCCGGACCAGTACAGCAACTGGATCCACGCCAGCCTCGACCAGCAGCTCCCGATGGCGTACGTGGTGAACACCGTCGTCCGGCACAGCGACATCGCCGGGGAAGCGGGCCGCCAGCGGCTGCGGGACTTCCTCACGGCGATCACCACCGACCCGCGTGGCGAGTACCGGGGCAGGTTCGCGGTGGTCATCGGGGTGAACGGCCGTACGGACCAGATGGCGGCGGTCAACGCCGCGGTCCGCGGCGTGCTCGACGGACTGGACGACGTGCCCTACCCGGTGGCCGCGGTCGGCATCGGCTGGACCGGCAAGGACTTCCCCTTCGGCACCATCCGCAACGTCACCATGACCAGCCCGCCGAGCCGGTACCTGGCGCGTTCGATGATGTACGACCCGCACCAGCCGGCGCACCCGTACTTCTCCTTCATGGACTTCGACAACTACCAGCGGCTGGTGCCCAGCGGCGACCACGTCTTCCAGCACTTCGTCAAGGAGTTCGCGATGGGCGGCGACGGCATCCCGCCGCTGCGCCCGCTGTCCATGTCCGGCGGCTACCGCCTGCCCGAGGGGCAGGTGCCGGGCGCCGACACCGCCCAGCTCATCGAGGACACCAACATCCGCCTGGCCGAGGACCACGCCAAGGCCGTGGCGGACGCCGCGAAGGGCAAAGGCAAGGGCAAGGCCAAGGAGGCCGGGCCGTTGCACACGGTCTCCGCCGCCGACCTGCCCGCCTTCGACATCGCCGTTCGCGCCGACATGCGGGCCCGCACCCGCCTGGCCGGCATCCACCCGCAGCTGCCCTACTCGCCCGAACCCAACCTCTTCACCGACGCCGCCGCGACCCTGCTGGACCGGGTGGGCCCCGGCTGGCAGCCCATCAGGTTCAGCCCCGGCACCAGCGAGTTCAACGGCCTGGCCGAGTCCCTGAACTCCTTCAACGCCTGGGAACTCAACCGCACCCTGCCGGTACTGGACCGCTCGGCCTTCCCCGGCGACTCCCTCGTCCACCGGCTCACCGACCGGGAGATCGAGGCCGTCGCCCAGCGCCCGTACGACCGGGCGTACGGCGCCGACATCGAGACCCCGACGGCCGGGCAGACCGACGCCGTACGGCAGCGGCTGGCCGACCGCGGCCCGGGCGGCGGCACCGACGGGCCGCTCAGCATGCCGGAGATCGACGCGGTCAGCCGGCTGCTCACCCCCGGGGAACTGAACGCCATCGCGACCCGGCAGGCCGAGCGGCTGATCGCCGCGCACACCTACACGCTGCCGGACCGCGGCGTGCCCTTCGTGACCGACTTCGAGGGCGCGGCCACCCCCACCGACCTGTCCCGGATGATGGAGGGGCTGTTCGGGGACCGGCCCTCGCTGCCGCAGGACCACAACGACGTCCGGCAGGCGATGGGCCGGATGTTCGGCCGCGACTCGTTCACGGACCTCGATCCCCAGACGTCCAGGAAGGTCAAGGGCGGCCTGCACTGGGCCGACCGCCGGGACGACCACCTGACGAAGAACTCCGCCACCGGGCTCTCCCGCGACCCGCTGGCACCCGTCGACCCGGGACGTGTCCCGGCACCCGCCGACCCGGCACAGCCCCCGCCGCCGGGGCCCCGGGACATCGTCGACGCGCTCGACGGCCTGGGCGACGCACGCAACACCTTCGGGCTCAACGTCTCCGTGCCCGTGCCCGGTGACGCGGGCCTCGCGCTGCGGGCGGGCCTGCCGCTGAACGACAAGGCGTTCGCGAGCCTGGCGGCGGCGACGCACCCTGAGGCGGCCGGGTTCATGCGCAACCTGCACCTCGTCGTCGCCGGGTACCCGCCGGTGCACTCGCCGCCCCGGTCCCTCTTCCACGCCCTGGAGAACGTCGCCGACAGCGGCGGCGGACCGGGCCACACCCCCGGCGGCCTGCTCGACACCGTGGAGCAGTACCTCAGGAGCAAGCCGAAGGGCAGCAAGGACCCCGTCGTCAAGCTGGTGCTGGCCGAGGCGGACCGGGCCGGAACCGGTTCCCGTGACCTGTTCGCCACCCTGGCGACCGGACGGATCGACCCGCACGGCCCGTTCGCCGCCGGCTCGCCGGCCGAACTCTCGGTACGGCTCTACGCCCAGGCACTGGGCGCCCGCATCCGCGTCATCGACGAAGACGGCATGGTGGTGCACGAGGCCGTGCCGGGTACGACGGGCGCGCGGTCCCGCCCCCGCCCCGGCCTCGACTTCCGCTGGGAACCCGACCCCGGCGGCGGGTGGCACTGGACCGTACGGGAGTCTGACGACATGGAGGAGCCGGCCGAACAGCCGGTCAAGCGTCCCCGCAAGGGCAAGGGACGCGCCGACCGGCCTCCCCGGCCGGACGACGAGGACACGACCATGGGCGACGCATGACCACCGCAGAACACCCGGACACCGGGACGGTCCACACAGTCGCCGCCGGACACCCGGCGGCGCACGCCACCCTGGGCGCCGCGCTGCACGCGGCCGCGCCCGGCGACGAGATCCGCATCGCACCCGGCACCTACGAGGAAGCCCTGCGGATCGACCGCGACATCGTCCTGCGCGCACACGGCGGCACGGTCACCCTCGCCGCCCCCGGCGGCACCACCCCGGCGCTCGAAGTGCTGCCCGGCGCCCGGCTGACGCTCGACGGCCTGACCGTACGCGGCGGCGCCGCCGACCGGCCCGCCGTCCTGCTGTCCGGCGGCGTCACCCACTGGCACGGCGGCGGCACCGACCGCGGACGCCTGGAAGTGCTGCGCGAAGCCGCGCTCACCATGACCGGCGCCCGCCTGACCGGCGCGGCCCTGGCCGGGGCACTGATCCGCACCATCGGCGCGGTCCGCCTGACCGACTGCGTCCTGGAGGGCGCCCAGGGCACCGGCGTGGTCGTGGGCGGCGACTCCCGGCTGGAGCTGACCGGCACCCGCATCAAGGGCGCCACCGGCTCCGGAGTACGGGTCCGCGAGGACGCGCGCATCGTGCTGCGCGACTGCCTCATCGACGGCGCGGGCCGCAGCGGCCTGCTGTTCGAGGACCGGTCGGCGGCCCTGCTCGTCGACTGCCGCATCCGCGACTGCGGCGGCGAGGCCGTACGGGTGCTGGACTCCTCGCCGGTGCCGCGCGACGGCGACCCGTACGAAGCCGCCGCCGGACAGATACCGGCGCAGGCCGACGGCGGACTGCTGTTGTACGGCTGCGAGCTGACCGGCGCGGGCGCGGACGCCCTGCACGTCGCCGGGTCAGGCGACGCCGTGCTCGACGGCTGTGTGCTGCGCGACGGCGGCGGCGCCGGCGCCACCGCGGGGGAGCGGGCCCGCGTACGGCTGGCCGACACCCGGATCGTACGGACCACCGCGGCCGCCCTGACGGCCCACGGCACCGCCCGGCTGGAAGCGCGCGGCACGACCGTACGCGGCTCGTCGGCCAACGGTGTGCTGGCCACCGGCTCCGCCACCGTCTCCCTGACCGACAGCGAAGTGACGGACTGCCGGTTCAGCGCCGTGCACGCCGGCGGCGGCGCCGGAGTGACACTGACCCGGCTGCGGGCCGGAACCACCCCCGAACACGGACTGCACGCCGTCGCCGACAGCCGCCTCACCCTCACCGAAGTGCACCTCACCAACTGCGGCATGTCCGGCCTGGACCTGTCCGGCGCGGCGGCCGCCGAAGCCGCCGAACTGTCCGTCGTACGCTGCCGCAACGGCGTCGTCGCCGCCTCCGGCGGCACCGTGCGCCTGACCGGCTGCACGGTCACCGACGCCGAACGCGCCGGGCTCACCTTCGGCGGCGGCGACGCCGAACTGACCGGCGGCCGCATCCTGCGCGCCGGCACCGCCGGGCTGGTCTTCCAGGGCGGCGCCACCGTACGGGCCGCGGACGTGGACATCACCGAAGCGGCCGGCTCCGGCATGGTGGTGGCGGCCGGCGCCACGCCCGACGTCCGTGCCGTACGGGTCGTCCGCCCCGGCAAGAACGGCCTGATCGTCGACGCCAAGGGCGCCGGCTCCTTCGAGGACTGCGACATCACCGGGCCCGGCTTCCCCGCCGTCCACCTGGGCGAGGCGGCCGCCCCCGCCCTGACCCGGGTCCGCGTCCAGGACGCCGAAGCCGACCTGAGCACCGAGGACGGCGCCGCGCCGACGGTGCGCGACTGCGTGTCCTGGAAGGTCGAGGACGCACAGTGGCCCGCGCCCTTCGCGCCCGCCCCGGCCACCGCCGCGGCCGCCGCGAGCGGCGCGCAGTCTCCTGGCGCCCCGGCCGGCGACGGCACCACGACCACGGTCCCGCCCACCGAGGAGAACCTCGACGACCTCCTCGGCGAACTGCACGAACTGATCGGCCTGGAACGCGTCAAGCAGGACGTCGCCTCGCTCGTCAAGCTGATGCGCATGGTCCAGCGCCGCGAGGCGGCCGGACTGGCCGCGCCGCCGCTCAGCCGCCACCTGGTCTTCGCGGGCAACCCCGGCACCGGCAAGACCACCGTGGCCCGGCTCTACGGGCGCATCCTGGCCGCCGTCGGCCTGCTGGAGAAGGGCCACCTCGTCGAGGCGGACCGCTCCGCGCTGGTCGGCGAGTACGTCGGCCACACCGGCCCGAAGACCCAGCGGGTCTTCATGGAGGCGATGGGCGGCGTGCTGTTCATCGACGAGGCGTACTCGCTGGCGCCCGCGCACGCCACCGGCGGCAACGACTTCGCGCAGGAGGCCATCGCCACCCTCGTGAAGCTGATGGAGGACCACCGCGACGCGGTCGTGGTCATCGTCGCCGGATACCCCGTCGAGATGGAGCACTTCATCGACTCCAACCCCGGCCTGGCCTCCCGCTTCAACCGCACCCTGCTGTTCGAGGACTACGGCACCCAGGACCTGGTGCAGATCGTCGAACAGCACGCCTCGGCCCACCAGTACGAGCTCACCGACGCGGCCCGCGACACCCTCGTCGGCTACTTCGACCACGTCCCGCGCGACGGCCGGTTCGGCAACGGGCGCTCCGCCCGGCAGACGTTCCAGGCGATGACCGAACGGCAGGCGTACCGCGTCGCGGAGAACGACGCCCCGTCCGAGGCGGACCTGCGGACGCTCTCCGAACTGGACGTCCCGGAACTGGAGCTGCCGAAGCAGGACCTGCCGCAGGCGGAGCTGCCGGACGGCACCGCCGGAGCGCAGGCCCGGCCGCAGCCGTACCCGTCCGGCCCCGGCGGGCCCGTCCAGCAGGCCTGACCGCACCCCGCCGGGCCCAATCCGATCCCGGTCCGCCACCCCCGACCACCCCCAGGAGGAACCCCCGTTGTCACGACCGAACAAGAGCGCCGGACCGGACCGCTCCGGCGCATCCGACCCGTCCCGGTCCGGTTTCGCGGAAGCCTTCTCCAAGAACGCGCGCACCCCCAAGCGCGGCCTGGCACCCGGCCGCCGGGTGTGGAAGACGGCGCTCGGCCTGCCCGTCCTGGCCGGGGTCGGCGTGGGCGCGGTGGCGCTCGCCACCCTCGGCGTCTCCCAGGTGCGCTTCGGCGACGGCCAGGAGCAGGCCGTCGCCGCCAAGCAGCCGCAGCAGACCAAGACCGGCAACCCGCTGCCGTCGGCCAAGCCCGGCAAGGCACCCGGCGCGACACCGGACGAGAAGAAGCCCGAGGCGCCCAAGCCGGACGCGGAGAAGACCCCGGCCGGCACCCCCACCCCCAAGAAGACCCCGAAGCCCGAGAACAAGAAGCCCGACCCGCCGAAGGTCAAGGGCGCCAACGCCAAGGTCACGTACGAGGGCATCGCGGGCCCCGGCTGCCCGACGCCCGAGCGCGGCGGTTACCACCAGGCCGGCGTGCACGGCGAGGTCGGCGTGGGCTGGTACGGGCTCAGCGGCGGCAGCACCCGTGACGGCGGCTGCAGCGGCCAGTTCACGTCCGTACCGATGTCCGGCGACCCGAACAAGGACACGAACAACAACATCATGTGGTGGTGGGAGCCGGGTCCGCAGTCCCGCAGTTGCCAGGTGTCGGTCTACGTCCCCTGGGGCCCCAGCGATCGTGACTCCCAGGGCAGCCCGACCCACTACCAGGTGCTCACCGACCCCTTCAACCCGGGCACCAAGGTCGGGGACTTCGCCATCGACCAGGTCGCGCACCGGGGCAGCTGGCAGACGGTCGGCACCTTCCCGGTCCGCCAGAACAAGATCGGCGTGAAGCTGATGGACCGCGGCGACAACCACTCGCCGGGCCGGGACCGCGCCCATCACGGGGCCGGGGCCGCGAAGGTGGTCTGCCACGGCTGAGGCGGGGGGAACTGCCTGCGGGTAGGTGCCGTCGGAGCTGCTGGTGGGGGGCGGCTGCGTGCTGCTGCCGTCGCTACGGGTTGCTATGCGTTGCTGCGCGCCGCTAGGTGCTGCTACAGGCTGCTAGCGTCGCTAGGTGCCGCTACAGGTTGCTATGCGTCGCTAGGTGCCGCTACGTATCGCTACGTGTCGCTACCTATCGCTACGTGTCGCACTCCAGCTCCGTACGGCACAGTCCGCAGCGGGCCCGCAGCCGGCCGCGCACCGGGACGCGGATGCGCTGGTGGCACGTCGGGCAGGGAAAAGACACGCACAGCGGCGCACTGCCCTCGAAGGCGTAACCGCCGGCCGGTGCGCGACTGTCGGACCGGCCGGCGCGCCGCGGGTCCTGGGCCGCTCGCCTGGCTCCGGCGTAGCGGCGGCGGCCCGTCCAGCCGGCCGCGGCCAGCGGCGGCTGCTGCGCGTCGCGGCGGGCCAGCGCCATGCCCGCCTTGTAAGCGTCGTACGCCTGCGGGCTGGTGAACCACGGCGCCGGGTCCTCGCCGAAGAGCAGCGCGCGCTTGGCGAGGACGTAACCGAACTCCTCCGGGGTCAGGTAGCCCAGCTTCTGCGCGAACGGCCCGTGTTCGCGGTACGCGTCCAGCAGCAGCCAGCCCGCACCCAGGTAGGCGGTGGCGGTGTCGGTGAGGATCTCGTTGGCGCGGGTGCCGGGGAAGGACAGGTCGAGGCGGTGCAGGTAGACGTGCATCACCTCGTGGGCCAGGGCGGCGCCGATGTCCCGGCGGTGCGTCTTGAAGCGGGAGTTCAGCTCGACGAAGTACTCGGGCCCCGCGGTCAGTTCGACGTTGGCCGCGAGCGTCATGTCGCGGAAGGCGACGATCGCCCGTGCGTCGGGCAGCCGCAGGTGCCGCACCATGGCGCGGGCCACCCGCTGCGCGCCCGCGTACAGCTCTTCCCCGTCGTCGAAGGAGACTTCGGCGGGCGGGACGCTCGTGTCGAAGGTGCGCACCGTGTCGTGCGACAGGCGTTTGTAGAGCGCGGTGACGGCCGCGCGCACCGTGTCGAGGTGCGGATAGCCGTGTTCGATGTCACCGCCGGAGCTGCCCGGTCTTCCCGTCGCCGCCACCCGACCACTGTACGTCTCGCCGGGAACGTCCGGTATGGGCCGCAGGTGACCTGGGTAGAACAGGAGTTGGTCAGATGTACACCCTTGCCACTGTGATCGCCGACTCCACATAATCCAAGGGCGCTTTGCGGGCTCATCCCCCACTGGGTCCGGACGCCTTGCGGCGTGCTGCCGATTTGTCGGCACGTTTTACGGCGGTCCTTTCCGGTTCTCGCGTTGGCATGGGCCTGACATCGACGTGCAACCCCCCACGAAAGGAAGCCCGTTGCGAAGCCAGCTGAAGAACCTGAAGAGAGCCACCGCCGCCGCGGCCGTCGCCCTCGCGGCCGTCAGCCTCCAGCCCGCCGCCGCCAACGCCGCGCCCACCCCCACACCGCAGGCCGACGGCATCCACACCAAGATCGTCGGTGGCACCAAGGCGAGCCAGGGCGAATTCCCGTTCATGGTCCGGCTGTCGATGGGCTGCGGCGGCGCCCTCTACGCCAAGGACGTCGTGCTCACCGCCGCCCACTGCGTGGACGGCAGCGGCCCCAACACCTCCATCACGGCCACCGCGGGCGTCGTCGACCTGGAGGACTCCAAGGCCGTCAGCGTGAAGTCCACCGAGGTCCTCCAGGCCCCCGGCTACAACGGCAAGGGCAAGGACTGGGCACTCATCAAGCTCGCCAAGCCCATCGACCTGCCGACCCTGAAGATCGCCACCGACGACAAGCTCACCACCGGCGAGTTCGACATAGCCGGCTGGGGCGCCGACAAGGAGGGCGGCCAGCAGCAGCGCTACCTCCTCAAGGCCAAGGTCCCCTTCGTCGACGACGCCACCTGCAAGAAGGCCTACGGCGACCAGCTCACCCCCGGCGAGGAGATCTGCGCCGGGAAGCTGGACACCGGCGGCACCGACACCTGCCAGGGCGACTCCGGCGGCCCGATGTTCCGCAAGGACGAGGCCGGCCAGTGGCTCCAGGTCGGCATCGTCAGCTGGGGCGAGGGCTGCGCCCGCCCCGGCAAGCCCGGCGTGTACACCGAGGTGAGCACCTTCGCCGCGGACATCAAGAAGGCCGCTGAGGGGCTGGCGGGCTGAGGTCCAGGCCCGGCGGGCCGACGGTCAGGCCGGCCGGGAGGCCGGCGGACTGACAGCCGCCATGTAGCGCGGAGGCCGCGTCCCGGTGCCGGAGGGCACGGGGGCGCGGTCGTGTTGTCTGGTCCTGGGGGATGGTGGGGGCTGGCGGGCCTAAGGAGGCTGACAGGGCTGACAGGGTTGACGGGGGACGGGGGCGACGGGGCCAGCGGGGGCTGACGGGGCGACGGGGTCGACGGGGGCGACGGGGCCGACGGGGGCGACGGGGGCTGGTGGGGCCTGCTGGGGCCTGCTGGGGCCTGGGGGTGGTTTACGGGTCCTGCTGGGGCCTGGCCGAGTTGTACCAAGTCTTGTTGGGGCTATGCCGGGGCGTACTCGGCCCCTCGGGGGTTGGCTGGGTCGTTCCGGGTTCTGCGGGGGTTTGGCCGGGGCGTTCTGGGTTTTGCGGGGGTTTGGCCGGGGCGTACTCGGCCCCTCGGGGGTTGGCTGGGGCGTTCTGGGTTTTGTGGGGGCTTGGCCGGGTTGTTCCGGGGCCTGTGGGGCCTGGCCGAGTGGTGCAGGGTCTGCGGCGCCTGGCGGTCCTACCAGAGAGGTACCCCGCTCGTCCTTTCGGCCGG
The DNA here is from genome assembly GCF_003865155.1 of Streptomyces paromomycinus. NCBI lineage: Bacteria > Bacillati > Actinomycetota > Actinomycetes > Kitasatosporales > Streptomycetaceae > Streptomyces > Streptomyces paromomycinus. The sequence continues at coordinate 7,330,816 of NZ_BHZD01000001.1, forward strand.
GGTACGGGCGCCGACGCTTGGCCGGAAGGCCGATACCCGCCCGCGCGCCCTCTTTCTAGCGTGGGCCGGGTGACCACCGAGCCTCGCCTCCGCCGCACGCCACAGCCTCCGGGGCACGGCCCTGCCTGCCCTGGCGACCACCGGACGACGGCGATCGCCGCCCTGCTGCTGGCCGCCTCCGCCGCGGCCGTCACCTGGCTGCTGCTCGGCAGCGGTGGCCACGATCTTCAGGCCGTGCCGACGACGCCTGCCACTCTCGCCGGAACCGATCAGCCCGGCACTGCCGACCGGCTCGATCGGCTCGATCGGCTCGATCGGCTCGACCGGCTCGACCGGACCGACCGGTTCGACCGGTTCGACTGGACCGACCGGACCGACCGTTCCAGCAGCGCCGCCCACGCCGACGGAGACTGCGCCGTACGGGCACCCCGGTCCCGCGACTGCCCGGGCCCGCACTGTGCCGCTCGAACTCCTGGACACCGTGACTATGAGTACGCCGGACGCCCGGACCCGCGCCCGTCGGCCTGTTGCCGGTCTCCGTACCCGCCGGCCTGTTACCGATCTCCGTACCCGCCGGCCTCCTGCCGATCTCCGTACCCGCCGGCCTCCTGCCGATCTCCGCGCCCGTCGGCCTCCTGCCGATCTCCGTACCCGCCGGCCTGCTGCCGGCCCCCGCGCCCGTCGGCCTGCTGTCGGCCGCTGCACCCGTCCACCTGTTGCCGGCCCCCGCACTACGACGGCCACTCCGCCGCACGGGACGCCGGCCGGTGACCGGGCCGGGCCCGTCCCAGCGGTTGCGGGGCGCAATCACCGCAGTTCAGATGGAACGCAACGGGAGCGGCCCGGACCGCTGCCGGGCACCGGACACAGGGCGCGGCGCACGACGTACGGAGCACGGACAGGGCGAGAGACACAGGGACACATGGCGATCAGCGTGATCATCGCGGACGACCAGGAGATGGTCCGGACGGGCTTCCGGATGATCCTGGAGAGCCAGCCGGACATCGAGGTCCTCGCCGACGTCGTGGACGGCACGGCGGCCCTGTCCGCGGTGGACCGGCTGCGCCCCGACGTCCTGCTGCTCGACATCCGGATGCCCGGGACCGACGGCCTGGAGGTCACCCGCCGTCTCGCCGAGCGCGCCGCCGCCCACCCCGAGCACGGGCACAAGCCGCGCATCGTCATCGTCACCACCTTCGACCTCGACGCCTACGTGCACGCCGCGCTGCACGGCGGCGCCTCCGGCTTCCTGCTCAAGGACGCCAGCCCGGCCATGCTCGTGGAGGCGGTACGCGCCGCTGCGGCCGGTGACGCGCTGATCTCGCCCGCGATCACCGTACGGCTGCTGCGCGAACTGGCCCCCGCCACAGCCGGCGGCACCACCCGTACCCTCGCCGAGCCGCTGACCGACCGCGAACAGGACGTCGTACGCGCCCTCGCCCGCGGCCGGACCAACGCCGAGATCGCCGCCGAACTCTACGTCTCGCTGTCCACCGTCAAGACTCACCTCGCCAACGTTCAGATCAAACTGGACGCCCGCAACCGCGTCGAGATCGCCGCCTGGGCCTGGGAGAGCGGGCTCGCCACGGGACGCACCGGCGGCGGACCGGCCGCACCGTGAGCCCGCTGACCGGGTGGGCACGCGCCCACCCGCGTAAGGCCACCGCCGGCAAAGCCGCCCTCGCCGCGGTTCTGCTCTTCCTCATCGGCTTCGAGAGCGTCGCGCTGGCCCGGCAGCCCACCCGTCCGCACGCCACCGTCGTCGCCGCCGCTGTCGTCGTCTGCCTGTGCGCCGTACCCAACGCCCGCGTGCCGCTGCGCATCCGCGCCTGGACCGCCGCGAGTGTCTCCCTCGCCGCCTCGGTGATCCTGATCGCCGGACAGCACGCCCTCGCGGTGTGGGGACTCGGTGAAGGCATCGCCCTGCTGGTCCTGCTCACCGGCGTGGTGCACCGCGCCCCCGGCCGCACCGCCGCGGTCCTCGGCCCCCTGCTGGGTCTGGCTTGCGTGCTCGCCCCGATGCGCGACATCCGGCTGGGCCTGTGGACCGTCGTCTACGGCGTACTGACCGTCGTCGTCAGCGCCTATTCGATGATCCTGCGCTGGCAGGACGCCCAGCGGATGCGCGACCTGGCCGCCGTACGGACCGCCGAACGCCTGGAACTCGCCCGCGAACTGCACGACGTGGTCGCCCACCACGTCACCGGCATCGTCGTCCAGGCCCGCGCCGCCCGCTTCACCGCACTCGACGGGCCACGAGCGGACGCCGCCTTCGAACGGATCGAGACCTCCGGCGGCGAGGCCCTGAGCGCGATGCGCCGCCTGGTCCACGTCCTGCGGGAGAACGCCGCACGCAGCCGGCCGCTCGCCGGACTGGCCGACGTGCACACCCTCACCGAGGCTTACGCGCGCACCGGCCCACCCGTCGCCCTGCACATCGAGAACGGCCTCGACGAGACGGTCCCCGCCGAAGTCGCCGCCGCCGTCTACCGCATCGTCCGCGAAGCCCTCACCAACATCCGCAAGCACGCCGCGGACGCCACCGTCGTCCGCATCAAGCTCCGCACCGTCCCGTCCGGCCTGGAACTGCGCGTCACCGACGATGGCGGACACCCCGCCCGCCTCTCCGATCAGGCCCGCGGCGGCGGCTTCGGCCTGGCCGGCCTCACCGAACGCGCCGAGGCGATGGGCGGCCGGCTGACCGCAGGCCCCCCACCGGAGGGCGGCTGGGAGGTACGGGCCGTGCTGCCGCTGGAAGCCGGGGAGGGGGAGGGGGACAGGGAGTAGGGGAGGTACGGGGGGTACGGGGGGTACGGGGGGTACTGCGGGAAGGAGCCCTCCGGCTGACCCGGCTGACCCGGCTGTCCCGGCTGTCCCGGCTGTCCCGGCGGCCCGTACGCCCCGCTCCGGCTGTACCGGGCCCCCTCGCCCCCGGTCCGTTAGTCCAACACCTCCCGCTCCTTTGTCCATGGGCGCACCCGCCGCGCACCCAGCACCCTGTCCCGCGACGGACAGAGCCGGTGCGAAGGACGGAGAGCGCTCGTGAACGGACCGACAGGAGCGGAGCAGCCGACAGGAGCGCAGCAGACAGGCGCGGGCCGACCGGCGAACGCGGGACAGCCGACGGAAACGGGACAACCGGCAGAAGCGCAAGCCGCGACCGTCGGGCGAGCCCCTGCGCCCGAGCCGACCCCGACCGGCCCCGGACCCTCGACCGGCCCCGGACTCCTGACCGGCCCCGGACCCTCGACCGGCCCCGGACCCCTGACCGGCCCCGAACCCCCGACCGACCCCGCCCCCGGCCCCACCCGCAGAAAGCTCGTCGCCGGCACCGCACTCGCCGGAATCGCCGCCACCCTCCCGCTCACCGCCACCAGCGCACACGCCGGAAGCACCGGCACCGGCACCGCCCCGTACCCGCGCCCCCAGGCCGGTGAGGCGGTGCTGCGCTCCGGCGCCTTGGAGGTCCGCGTCGACACCGGCTTCCCCCGTGTCCTCTCCTACACCGACCGGGGCACCGGCGCCGTCCTGTACGGCCAGCCCGAGCCGGTCACCCGGCTCCTCGTCGACGGCACCGCCCGCACGCCCCGGGTCACTTCCCGCCCGGCCGCCGACCGCATCACCTACACCCTCGCCTTCGACGGCGGCACCGAGATCGACGCCGAGATCACCGTCGGCGGCTGGCACGTCGACTGGCGCGTCACCAGGATCGCCGACACCCCGGCCCTCCGCGTGGGCACCCTCCAGATTCCCGGGCTCGCCCTGCTGAGCGTCCGCAGCGACCAGCCCGGCGCCGCTCTGCTGGCCGCCCGGATCGACCTGGACAAGGCCAAGAGCGGTGACACCCTCGTCCGGATCACGCCCGCCACCCCGGTGGACGCCGCCCCCACGGGATGCGCGTACGCGGTGGCCGCCACCGGCGAGCTGGCCGCCGCCGTCGAGACCAACACCGTGTACGACACGCCCAGCGGCGCCACCACCTGGGAGAACGGGCGGCTGTGGCGGCAGACCTCCGCGAGCGGCGGCCACCGCTACGCGCGCCTCGGCTGCGGCCAGTGGACCCACCGCGCGGCCACCGCGCCCCTGGACGACACCGAGCCCCTGCCGTACGCCACCGTCGTCATCACCCGCGACCGCAACGGCGACGGCACCGCCGACTGGCAGGACGCGGCCATCGCGCTGCGCGACATCATGGTCGACCCGCTCGGCGCCGACGAGCAGCACCTGCGCGTCGTCGCCCACATCCCCTTCAACTTCGCCAGCCAGGCCACCAACCCCTTCCTGGCCACCCTCGACAACGTCAAGCGGATCGCGCTCGCCACCGACGGGCTGCGGCAGTTCACGCTCCTGAAGGGCTACCAGTCCGAAGGCCACGACTCCGCCCACCCCGACTACGGCGGCAACCACAACGCCCGCGCCGGGGGCCTCGCCGACCTCAACACCCTGCTGCGGGCCGGAAAGACGTGGCACAGCGACTTCGCCGTGCACGTCAACGCCACCGAGTCCTATCCCGTCGCGCACGCCTTCTCCGAGACCCTGGTCGACAAGAACGACGCCCAGTGGGACTGGCTCGACCAGTCGTACCGCATCGACGCCCGCCGCGACCTGGTCTCCGGCGACATCGTCCGCCGCTTCCGGCAGCTCCGCGAGGAGACCGACCCGGCCCTGAACACCCTCTACATCGACGTCTTCCGCGAGTCCGGATGGAACTCCGACCGCCTCCAGCGCCACCTGCGCGCCCAGGGCTGGCAGGTGACCACCGAATGGGGCCACGGCCTGGAGCGCTCCGCCCTGTGGTCGCACTGGGCCAACGAGACCGACTACGGCGGCGACACCTCCCGCGGCATCAACTCCCGCCTCATCCGCTTCGTCCGCAACCACCAGAAGGACGTGTTCGCCGACAAGTGGCCCACGCTGCTGGGCGGCGCCCGCATGGGCAACTTCGAAGGCTGGGTCGGCAAGACCGACTGGCACGCCTTCTACAAGATCATCTGGGTGGACGCACTGCCCGCCAAGTACCTCCAGGCGTACCCGATCCGCACCTGGCGCGATCACGAGATCACCTTCGAGGGGCCGACCGGCACCACCGTCACCGACACCGGCGGCACCCGCCGCATCACCACCGACGGACGCCTGGTGTACGACGGCGGCACCTACCTGCTGCCCTGGGAACCCCGCCGCGCCACCGACCCCGAGAAGCTCTACCACTACAACCCCGGTGGCGGCACGACCACCTGGACGCTGCCCCGCGGCTGGTCCGGCACCCGGAGCGTGTACGCCTACCGGCTCACCGACCAGGGCCGGAGCCGGCCGGAGCGGCTGACCGTACGCGGCGGCAAGGTCACCGTCACCGCCGCGGCAGGGCAGCCGTACGTCCTCTACCGCCGCCCCGCCCCGGCCCAGGGAGGCCGCGGCTGGGGCCAGGGAAGCGGTGGCCACGCCCGGCACGGAGCCGGCCGGAGCGGACCCGGCTGGGGCGAGGGCACGCCGCTCGCCGACCCCGGCTTCCACTCCGGCACCCTCGACGCCTGGCAGGTCAGCGGGCCCGCCACCGTCGAGCCGAGCGCCCTCGGGGACTACGAACTGGTCGTCGGCGCGGGCGGCGCGGCAACCGTCAGCCAGCGGCTCACCCGCCTCGCCCCCGGCACATACACGGCCTCCGTGCAGGTGGAGGTCGGCGCGCGGCCGGAGGAGCGGCGCCGGGCCGCGCTGGAGGTACGCACCGGCGACGGCGTCACGGCCGCCAACTGGACCGAGACGTCCACCGCCGGGAACTTTGTCGCCGCCGACCGCAAGCACGGCACTCGCTTCCAACGGATGTTCACCCCCTTCACCGTCCCCGAGGGCGGCGGTCCCGCCACCCTCACCCTCCGCACTGCGGCGGGCACTCCGCGTATTCGATTCGACAACGTGCGGGTCGTCCCCGCGGTTCCCACCCTTCGTCCCGGCACCGTCGCATACGAGGATTTCGAGCACGTACCGCAAGGCTGGGGCCCCTTCGTCAAGGGCGACGCGGGCCAGGTCACCGACCCGCGCACGCACATCGCGCAGCGGCACGCGCCCTTCACCCAGCGCGGCTGGAACGGCAAGGCCGTCGATGACGTCATCGACGGCGGCCAGTCCCTGAAGTCCCGCGGCGAGAACGCGGGACTGGTCTACCGGACCGTGCCGCACACCGTGCGTTTCCTCCCCGGACGCCGCTACCGGGTCAGTTTCCGCTACGAGAACGAGAAGGCCGGCCAGTACGCCTGGATCACAGCCGTCGACAATCCGGCGGTCCGCGAACTGAGCCGCACTCCGCTGCCCGTCGCCACCCGGCCCACCTCCCACACCTACGAGTTCACCGCCCCGGAGAGCGGCGAGGCGTGGGTGGGACTGCGCAAGACGGGCGACGACGGGAAGGCGGAATTCGTCCTGGACGCCTTCGAGGTACGGGAAGCCTGACACGTCAGGCACCGGAGATCGGCCGGCCCGGCGCGGAAGACCGGCGCGTCGGGCGCGGAGCCCGGCGCGTCAGGGCACCAGACGGGGCGCCCCTGCCCGCTCCCCCTCAAGGGCGGGGGCGCCCTCCAGCTCCAGCAGAAGCAGCTCGTTGACGCCCGGACGCAGCACCGGGCCGGGGACGAACAGGGACCGCTGCGGACCGGCCGCCCAGTAACGGCCCAGGCAGAAGCCGTTCACCCAGACGAAGCCGCGCGTCCAGCCGGGCAGTTCGAGGGCGGCGTCACCGGGGGAAGGGACGGACAGCGTGGCCCGGTGGAGGCCCGGCTGCCCGGAACCGGAGGGGCGGTCGCCGTAACCCCTGAACGGCACCCGCCGCACCGCCGCCTCGTCCTCCAGTGCGTCCAGCCGCAGCCCCCGCGCCCGTACTCCGTGCAGGTACTGCCGCTCGTGCAGCACCCCGCCCGTGAGGCCCTTCGGCTCCCCGAGCCGCGGACCGTAGTTGACGCGCCCCAGCGACTCCACCCACAGCTCCACGGTGGCGGGCCCGGCCACCGCCGCCCCGATCATCCCGTCCTCCCCGGCCAGGGTCGGCCCGCGCACCCCGTCCACATACGTCACCGCCAGGTCGCGCAGCCCTGCCACCCGCAGCGGAAGCGGCCCGCGCGGCCCGGGGACCTCGAAGCGGTACCGCACCACGCCACGGTCCACGTCCAGTTCCTCGAACGTCGGCGGCGCACCTGACGTCACCTCGGGACCGCCGAGGACGTCCAGCACGTCCGCGAGCGGCGCCCACCCGCCGGGCTCGGCCCGTACGGGCGCACCGAGGACCGGCGGCGGTACGGGGACCTCGGGCAGCGGGCCGGGTGCATACGCGGCGAGGACTTCACGGAACCGGTGGAACTTCTTCGTGGGGCGACCGCGTTCGTCGATCGGCGCGTCGTAGTCGTACGACGTGACGGTGGGCCGCAACTCCCCGTCGTGCAGCTCGCCGGAACGGTTCGCCCCCGCCCAGCCCCCGAAGTTCGTACCACCGTGCGCCATGTAGACGTTGACCGACGCACCGCACTCCAGGATCTCCCGCAACGCGTCCGCCGCGTCCCCCGAAGAGCGCACCACCGAAGCGTCACCCCAGTGGGAGAACCAGCCGCACCAGAACTCCATGCACATCAGCGGCCCGCGCGCCTGATGACGCCGCAGCGCCGCGAACGCCTCCCGCGCCCCCGACCCGAAGTTGGCCGTCGCCAGGACACCGGGCACCGAACCGCCGGTGAGCATGTGGTCCTCCGGACCGTCCGAAGTGAACAGCGGCACGCTCACCCCCAGCCCGCGCAGCAGGCCCACCATGTGCGCCAGATACGCCCGGTCGCTGCCGTACGACCCGTACTCGTTCTCCGCCTGCACCATCACCACCGGGCCGCCACGGTCGTACTGCCGCGCCACCACCTGCGGCAGCAGCCGCCCGAACCACGCGTCCACCGCCCGCAGATACTTCGCGTCGCGCGTCCGCACCCGCCGCCCCAGCGGACCGGTCAGCCAATGCGGCAGCCCGCCGTTCTCCCACTCCGCGCAGATGTACGGACCGGGCCTGACCAGCGCCAGCAGCCCCGCCGCTCGTGCCGCGTCCAGGAAGCGGCCCAGCGCCTCCGGATCGCGGTGGACGCCGGGCCGCGGCTCGTGCAGGTTCCAGGGCACGTACGTCTCGACGCAGTTCAGCCCCATGGCGCGCAGCATCGCCAGCCGGTGCCCCCACTGCGCCTCGTGCACCCGGAAGTAGTGCAGGGCCCCCGACAGCAGCCGCACCGGCCGCCCGTCCCGCTCGAAATCCCGCTCGCCCACCACGAACTCGCCCATACCGCCCGCCCTGTCCCGTTCCGCCGTCCCGGTCACCCTCACCACTGGCGGCACGGGAATCCATGGACAAAGATCGGCAGTGATTGGACGGAAGTCGGACGGAAGCCGGACGGAACTCGGACGGAAGTCGGACGGCACAGGAGTCTCATCGATCAGGAGACGTGGGTGACCGACCGGACGCGGAAACACCCACGCCACGGACGGCCCCGGCGCGACGCGCCGCCCCGTACGGACACGCCCCCGCTGCGCGGAGACGGGAGGAAGCCCGCATGTACCACACCTGGATGCGGTACTTCACACCGAGCCCGGTCCACCACCGGCTCGGCCTGGTCTGCCTCGGCGTCGGACTCCAGCACGGCACCCTGCCGCCCGTCGGCCCCCGCGTCCTCGACCACCACGTCGCCGTCGTCGTCCACGCCGGCCGCGGCTGGTCCGCCACCCCCGACGGCACCCGCACACCCGTCACCGCCCCCGCCCTCCTGTGGCTCCTCCCCGGCGTCCCCCACCACTACGGCGCCGACCCGCACACCGGCTGGGACGAGAGCTTCGTCGACTTCACCGGCCCCGCCACCAGCACCTACACCGAACTCGGCTACATCGAGCCCGACCGCCCCCTCGTCCCGCTCGCCGACACCGCCGCCGCCCGCACCGCCATCGGCCGCATCACCCGCGCCGCCCGCCGCGGCAACCCCCTCCTCGAAGTCGAGACCGCCGCCGCCGTCCACGAACTCCTGGTCGCCCTGCGGCGCGCCCGCGCCGACACCGACGCGGACGGCGACCCCGTACTCCAGGCCCTCGCCCGCGACGCGTTCCTGCCCCTGTCCGTCGCCGAACACGCCGCCCGCCACGGCATGACCCCCGCCGCCCTGCGCACCGCCGTACGCCGCGGCGCCGGATGCAGCCCCAAGGACTACCTCCTGGCCATCCGCCTCGGCCACGCCAAAGAACTTCTCGCCGCCACCGAACTCCCCGTCGCCGCCGTCGCCCGCCGCGTCGGCTACACCGACCCGGCCTACTTCAGCCGCCTGTTCACCCGCCGCGTCGGCACCGCGCCCGTCCGCTTCCGCGCCCGCCAGGGACACCACGTCCCCGGCGGCTGGTCCACCCGCGTACCCGACCCCGACGACCCGCCGCGCATCGGCTGAGACGGCCACGCCCCAGGGCCCGCGCCAAGCACGGGCCAAGCCCGCGCCGAGCACCCGCCGAAGCACGCGCGGGGCCCGGCCGGGCCGGGAAAATCACGGGTCGAGTGCGCGCTGTCAGTGCCGTACGGCAGCATGAGGACATGCCCGCACTGACGCGCGACGAGGCGCAGACCCGAGCCCGACTCCTCGACGTCCACCGCTACGCGATCGACCTCGACCTCACCCACGGCCCCGACCACTTCGTGTCCCGCACGGCCGTCCGCTTCAGTGCGCGCACCCCGGGCGACACCTTCATCGACGTCGCGCCGCACGAGCTGCGCTCCGCCACCCTCGACGGCCGCCCCCTCGACCCGGCGGCCCTCGACGGCAACCGCCTGCCGCTCACCGGCCTCACCGAAGGCGACCACGAACTCCGCCTCGAAGCGACCATGCCCTACTCCCGCACCGGCGAGGGCATGCACCGCTTCACCGACCCCGCCGACGGCGAGACCTACGTCTACACCCAGCTGTTCCTGGACAACGCCCAGCGCGTCTTCGCCGCCTTCGACCAGCCCGACCTGAAGGCCGTCTTCGAACTGGGCGTCACCGCACCCGGCGGCTGGACCGTCCTCGGCAACAGCACCGCCACCCGCCAGGACGGCGAGACGAACCACGTCGTCCTCGCCCCCACCCCGCCCATCAGCACCTACCTCGTCGCCGTCGCGGCCGGCCCCTGGCACACCGTCCGCACCGAACACGCCGGACTGCCCTTCGGCATCCACTGCCGCGGCTCCCTGGCCCCCCACCTGACCGCGGACGCCGAAGAGATCCTCGACATCACCCGCCGCTGCTACGACCGCTACCACACCCTCTTCGACGAGCCCTACCCCTTCGACTCCTACGACCAGGCGTTCGTCCCCGAGTTCAACATGGGCGCCATGGAGAACCCCGGCCTGGTCACCCTCCGCGACGACTTCGTCTTCCGCTCCGCCGTCACCGACACCGAGCGTCAGTCCCGCGGCATGGTCATCGCCCACGAGATGGCCCACATGTGGTTCGGCGACCTCGTCACCCTCGCGTGGTGGGACGACATATGGCTCAACGAGTCCTTCGCCGAGTACATGGGCTACCAGGTCCTCTCCGAGGCCACGCACCACACCGACACCTGGACCGACTTCGGCATCGCCCGCAAGAGCTGGGGCTACGACGCCGACCAGCGCCCCTCCACCCACCCCGTCGCCCCCGCCCCCGAGGACGTGCCCGACACCGCCTCCGCCCTCCTCAACTTCGACGGCATCTCCTACGCCAAGGGCGCCTCCGCGCTGCGCCAGCTCGTCGCCTGGATGGGCGAGAAGGACTTCCTCGCCGGCATCAACGACCACATCACCCGCCACCGCTTCGGCAACGCCACCCTCGCCGACTTCGTCGACTCCCTCGCCCAGGCCACCGACCGGGACGTGCACACCTGGGCCGACAACTGGCTGCGCACCACCGGGGCCGACACACTCACCCCCGTCGTCGGCACCGCACCCGGCGGCTGGACACTCCGCGTCGACCGGGACGGCAGCCGCCCCCACCACCTCACCGCCGGCCTGTACGACCGCGACCCCACCGACCCCACCCGCCTCGTCGCCCGCGACCACCTCGCCTGGGACATCCCCGCGGCGCCACCCCGGGACCACCGCACCATTACGGCCTCCGACGCACCGGGGACCTCCGCGACTCCCGGTGCGCCCGGCACCGCACCGGCCGCCGGCACCGGCTCCACCCGCGCCCGGGACAGCGCCCCGCGGCGCCTCCACACCGCCCCCGGCCCCCGCCCCGCCCTGATCCTCCTCAACGACGGCGACCTCACCTACGCCAAGGTCCGCCTCGACCCCGCCTCCTGGGACACCGTCCGCGAGGCGCTCTCCGGCCTGCCCGACCCCCTCACCCGCGCCGTCGTGTGGAACGCCGCCCGCGACATGGTCCGCGACGGCGAGCTGCCCCCCACCGCCTACCTGGACGCCGCCCGCGCCCACCTCCCGTACGAAACCGACATCGCCATCGTCTCCGGCACCCTCGCCTTCGCCCGCACCCAGATCGCCGACCGCTACCTCCCCGCCGCCGGCCGGCCCGCCGCGCTGAACACCCTCAGCACCATCGCCCGCGACATCCTGCGCCGCACCGAAGGCTCCGAGAACGGCGACGGCCAAGGACTGCGCCTCGCCGCCGTCCGCACCTTCATCGACAGCGCCACCACCCCCGACGGCATACAGGACTGGCTCTCCGGCGGCAGCGTCCCCGGCGGCCCCGCCCTCGACCCGGAGCTGCGCTGGCGCATCCTCGGCCGGCTAGCCGTCCTCGGCGCCACCACCCCCGCCGCCATCGAGGACGAGCTGGCCCGCGACCCCAGCGCCACCGGCCGGCAGGGCGCCGCCACCTGCCACGCTGCCCTGCCGGACCCGGCCGCCAAACAAGCGGCCTGGGACGCCCTGTTCCCCACCGACGAGCACACCGACCTGTCCAACTACCTCTTCAACGCCACCGCCGCCGGCTTCTGGGCCCCCGAACAGCTCGACCTCGTACGCCCCTACGTCACCCGCTACTTCCCCGAAGCCGTGGCCCTCGCCGCCCGCCGCGGCCCCGCCCTCGCCGAATCCGCCGGCCGCTTCGCCTTCCCCGCCCCGTTCGTCGACACGGCCACCCTCCAGCTGGGCGAGGAGTGCCTGCGCACCGCCGACCCGTCCCCGGCCCTGCGCCGCAAGCTCATCGACCAACTCGACGATCTGAGGAGGGCGCTGCGGGTACGGGGGGAGTGACGACGCGGCGCGCGGGGCGGCGGGGCCGCCGGGGCCGGTAGGTGTGGCGGGGGCGCCAGGCCGCCGGGGGGAGTGACGGCCGCCGAGCCCGCCGGGGCGCGGGAAGTGCCGGGGCGCGGGAAGCGCCGGGGCGGCGCCGGGCTTGCGGAGACGGCCGCGTACGAGAGGAAAGGTTCCGTCACGCGCCCACCCAGCTTCCGCCCCGGCCCCCGGCCCCGGCCGCAGCCGGCCCCCGCTCGCCCCTAACCCCTACGGACTGCATAGCAGGCAATCCGATCACCGCCGCCCCGCCCAGCACCTGGGTACCCCTTTCGGGTTGAGCTCGCCCAGCTCGGCAGGTACGCCACCCGGCCCCGGCCAGTCTGTGGTGTGCCCGCTGTCGCGCACCCGAAGGACCGCCCATGAACACCCCGCCCCTCGCCGGCGGAGCCGCAGGCCCCGATGCCCTGCGCCCCCTCCTCGGCACCGTCCTCGACGCGCTGCGCGACGGTGCCGAAGCCCGGGGCGGGCCGCTGCCCGCCGGGGGGCCCGGCCGGGTCGCCGCGCGGCTGCGGGAGGCCACCGGGCCCGTCCTCCCCGAGACCGGCCGCGGTCCGCACGAAGCGCTGCACGCCCTGGTCCGCGCCCTGGCCGAAGGCGCGGCCGATCCCGCCGACCCGCACTGCGCGGCCCATCTGCACTGCCCGCCGCTGGCCCTCGCCGCAGCGGCCGACCTGGCCGCCGCCGCCCTCAACCCGTCCATGGACTCCTGGGACCAGGCCCCCGCGGCCTCCGCCCTCGAAGCCAGCACAGCCCGCGAACTCGCCGCCCTCGTCTATCCGTACGGCCCGGATACCTCCGCGCCCCCGTACGGCCCGGATACCTCCGCGCCCCCGTACGGACCGGACACCTCCGCGCCTCCGTACGGGCCGGACGCCTCCGCGCCTCCGTACGGGCCAGACAACTCCCCGCCCCCGTACGACCCCGACGTCGCTCCTCTCCCGTACAGCCCCGCCGCATCCCCCCGCCCGTACGGCACCGGCACCTCCCCGCGCCGCCCCCGGCAACCGCACACCCCAGGCATCCCTCACATCCTCACGAGCCTCGCCCACCCCTACAGGCCCGCCACCCCCGCCATCCCCGGACGTTCCCACGAGGACGAACAGCCCGACGCCCTCGTCACCACCGGCGGCACCGAGTCCAACCAGCTCGGCCTCCTCCTCGCCCGCGAACACGCCCGTACCCGCCACACCGAACCCCTGCGCATCGTCTGCGGCGCCAACGCCCACCACAGCGTCCACCGCGCCGCCTGGCTCCTCGGCCTCCCCGAACCCCTCACCCTGCCCACCCCCGACGGCACCCTCGACCCCCACACCCTCCACACCGCACTCACCGACCTCCGTCACCCCGGCAGCCCCGGAGCCCCCGCCGTCCCCGTTCTCGTCTGCGCCACCGCGGGCACCACCGACACCGGCGCCATCGACCCGCTGCCCGCCCTCGCCGACCTCACCCGCGCCCACGGCGCCCGCCTCCACGTCGACGCCGCGTACGGCGGCCCGCTCCTCTTCAGCGCCACCCACCGTCCCCTCCTCGACGGCCTGCACCGCGCCCACACCGTCACCCTCGACCTGCACAAACTCGGCTGGCAGCCGGTCGCCGCCGGCCTCCTCGCCGTCCCCCGCGCCGCCGACCTCGCCCCGCTCACCCACCGCGCCGCCTACCTCAACGCCGACGACGACACCGAAGCCGGCCTCCCCGACCTCCTCGGCCGCTCCCTGCGCACCACCCGCCGCCCCGACATCCTGAAGATGGCCGTCACCCTCCAGGCCCTCGGCCGCACGGGCCTCGCCGACCTCGTCGACCGCACCCTCGCCGCCGCCCGCACCTTCGCCGGCCTCATCGACGACCACCCCGCCTTCGAACTCCACTCCCACCCCGTCCTCAGCACCGTCCTCTTCCGCCCCACCGGCGCCGACGACACCACCGTCGCCACCATCCGCCGCCGCCTCCTGCACCAGGGCCGCGCCGTCCTCGGCCGCGCCGCCACCCCCACCGGCCTCTGGCTCAAAGCCACCCTCCTCAACCCCCACACCACCACCGACGACCTCGCCTCGCTCCTCAAACTCGTGGAAGGCCACACCTCCCGATGAGCACCACCCCCCACCCCGAAGCCATCACCCTCCAACTCCCGTCCCCGGGCCCCGGACGCCCCGCCCACACCGGCCTCCGCACCGCCGTCACCCGGCCCCCCGACCCCGCCCCCGAACCCGCCACCCTCCGGCAGCCCGACGACCCCGACACACCCCTGGACCTCGCCGGCATCGGCATCGGCCCCTTCAACCTCTCCCTCGCCGCCCTCGCCCAGCCCCTCACCCACCTGCGCACCGCCTTCTACGACCAGCGCCCCGCCTTCCGCTGGCACCCCGGCCTCCTCATCGAGGACGCCACCCTCCAAGTCCCCTTCCTCGCCGACCTCGTCACCCTCGCCGACCCCGCCAGCCCCTGGAGCTTCCTGAACTACCTCAAACACCGGGACCGCCTCTTCCCCTTCTACTTCGCCGAACGCTTCCACATCCACCGCGCCGAATACGACGCCTACTGCCGCTGGGTCAGCGAAAACCTCCCCGGCCTGCACTTCCGCCACCAGGTCGACGCCGTCCGCTGGAACAGCGACCGCGCCTCCTTCGAAGTCGACTACACCCAGCTCGGCGACGACGGCGAAGCCGAAGCGCTCGGCCGCACCCACGCCCGCAACCTCGCCCTCGGCATCGGCACCGTCCCGCACGTCCCCGACCCCCTCAAACCCCTCGTCGACGCCCCCGCCGTCCCCGTCCTGCACGCCGCCGACTACCTCGCCCACCGCGAACGCCTGCTGACCGCCGACCACATCACCGTCGTCGGCGCGGGACAGTCCGGCGCCGAAGTCTTCCTCGACCTGCTGCGCTCCCGCCCCACCGGCCGCGAAGGCCTCCACTGGCTGGCCCGCACCGCCGCCTTCGCCCCCATGGAATACAGCAAACTCGGCCTCGAACACTTCACCCCCGACTACACCCGCTACTTCCACGCCCTCCCCGAACCCGTACGCGACCAGCTCCTCCCCGGCCAGTGGCAGCTCCACAAGGGCATCGACCACGCCACCCTCGCCGCCATCCACGACGAGCTCTACCGCCGCACCCTGCACGGCGGCTGGCCCGACGCCACCCTCACCCCCGGCGTCACCGTCCGCACCGCCGGCCGCGTCGGCACCACCAAGGTCGAACTCCACCTCGACCACCCCCACCAGGGCGCCCGCTCCCGCCTGACCACCGACGCCGTCGTCCTCGCCACCGGCTACCGCGAAGGCCGCACCGACACCCTGCTCGCCGCCCTCGACCCCTACATGCGCCGCGACGCCGCCGGACGCCCCCGTATCGACGCCGACCAGCGGCTCCTCCTCGACCCCTGCGTCACCGGCTCCGTCTACGTACAGAACGCCGAACACCACACCCACGGCGTCGGCACCCCCGACCTCGGCCTCTCGGCCTGGCGCAGCGCCACCATCCTCAACTCCCTCACCGACAGCACCACCTACCCCCTCCCCGCACGCACCGCCTTCACCACCTTCGGCCTGCGCCCCTCCCCGCCCCGCAACCTCACCGACATCCCCCGCCCCAACTCCACCCTCATCGAGAACCCCTGACCCGCCCGGCCCAGGCTCCGCCCCTACGGACACCTGGGCCGCCGCACACCGCGCCGGGTCGGAATGCCGCCCGAGGTCAGAACACCGGCACCCCGTCCCGGGTCAGCCGCCACTCCTCGGCCGCGAACCGCGCCGGATCGATCTCCCCGGTCTCCTTCACCCATCCGATGATCACGTTCCGGATCTCCTCCGACGTCGACCACACCTGCGGCGCCTTCGCCACCTGCGGGAAATTGCCACCACCGCTCGCCCGGTAGTTGTTCACCGCCAGCACGAACCGCGCGTCGTCCGCCACCGGCCTCCCCTCGAACGACAGCTTCCCGATCCGCCGCCCCGGCTCCCGCGCTATGTCGATCTCGTACGAGACACCGCTCACCGCGTCGTAGTTGTAATCCGGAATCCCGTCCGCATTCGTCAGCTTCGCCGGATCGACCGGACCACCCGCCGGCGTCCGCACGTAATACCGCGCGGAGAACTCCAGATACTCCCGCAGCTGCTTCCCGGTCAGCACCCGGGCCTCCAGCGTATTGTCGAACGGATACAGCGCGGCCATCGACCGGATCGTCACCGCACCCGCCGGAACCGTCGCCGAACGCGAGAAACACGAAGCCTGCGACAGCACCGGCAACTTCGCGTACGCACCGCCCGCCAACGCCTTCCGCACCGCCTCCGCCTGGACGAACGCGATGAAATCCAGCACCGGCGTGTCCCGGTACGGCGCCTGGGCCGCGGTCATCTCCGCCTTCGACCGCCCGATGACCTGATTGACGTACGCCACCACCTTCCGCTGCTCGGAACGCAGCAGCCGCGTGATGCGCGGATCCTCCGGCGCCGTATTGGAATTCAGCACCTTCGCCGACACCGAATCCACCGACCAGCGCCCCCGCGACCGCACCAGTTCGAAGTCGAAGACCGTCAGCCGCTGCCCCCACTTCAACGGCTCCGACAGCACCACCTCACGACCGGACTCCCGGTTCACCACCCGTCGCTCCGGCACCTCCACATGCGCGTGCCCCACCAGAATCGCGTCGATCCCCGGCACCCGCTCCGCCACCAACGCCGCCGCGTTCTCCACGTGCGGCAGCTGGTCCCCGTACGACGACGTGCCGCTCGTCCCCGAATGCGCCGACACGATCACCACGTCCGCACCCATCGACCGCAGCCTCGGCACCCACTTCGCCGCCTGCTCCTCCAGCCCCGGAAACGCCAGCTTCCCCTGCACATGCGCCTTGTCCCAGATCGCGACCCCCGGATTCGTCAGCCCCAGCACCGCCACCTTCACCTGGCCACCGCACGGCGTATGCAGCCGCTTCATCCAGTACGGCGGAAAAGCCGGCCGCAACGACTTCGCGTCCACCGCGTTCGCCCCCAGCAACGGGAAGTCACAGTGCTCCTCGAACTTCCGCAGCACCCCCAGGCCGTAATTGAACTCGTGGTTGCCGAGCGCCGCCGCGTCGTAACCGATGGCGTTCATCGCCTTCGCCATCGGATGCACCGGACCGTTCGGCCCCGTGATCGGGTCGACCTTCGCGTAGTAATACGCCAGCTGCGTACCCTGAATCGTGTCACCCGCGTCGATCAGCAGCGTATTGCGCGCCCCCTTCTCCTCCCGGACCCGCCGCACCAGCGTGGAAATCTTCGCCAGCCCCACATCGTTGTGGTCCTTGTCGTCGAATTCCGCGTCGGCCGCGTAATCCCAGTTGAAGACATTGCCGTGCAGATCCGTGGTCCCCATGACCGTGAAGGCGTAACGCCGCGCCGGCCGCCCCCCACCGCCGGACGCCGGTGCGGCCGCCGCCGACGGCGCCCCCGTGCCGATGAGCGCGGCCCCCGCGCCCGTGACGACCGAACTCCCCAGAAACTTCCTACGGCCGAGCGGCATGAACATCTCCTTCGACGAAACACGGCGGCAGCGGACACCGGCGACGGCGACGGACCTCCGGCAGGCCCCGTGGCGGGGACCGCGGCGGGACCGTCGCCCACCGCGACACTCCGACCACCACAACACTCATGGACAACGCGCGTAGATTCTGGCTCAGCAGCCCCACCCGCAACAGCCCCCACAGGTTGCGATCAGATGACCGCCCTCCCCGGCCCCTCCCTGACAAACACCCCGCCCCGTGCCAGGCTGCCCCCATGACCGACCCCGACACCCGGCCCGCCGCCCTCCCGTACGGCACCCCCGACGCGCCCCGCCTCGCCGTCCGCGGCGAAGCCCGTATCGAGGCCGACCCCGAGATCGCCCGCATCGACATCACCGTCCAGGCCCGCGGCACCGACCGCACCGCGACCCTCAAGGACCTCACCCACCGCAACGACCAGGTCCTCACCCTCGTCAAGAGCTACGGCGACGCCGTCGAGAAACTCGACACCGGCGCCTTCTCCGTCACCCCCGAAATCACCGCCAAAGGCCGCCACGAACGCGTACGCGCCTACCACGGACGCGTCCGCGTCACCGCCACGCTCGCCGACTTCACCGCCCTCGGTGAACTCACCACCCGCCTCGCCGACCTCGACCTCACCCGCGTCGACGGCCCCTGGTGGGCCCTGCGCCCCGACTCGCCCGCCCACCGCGAAGCCCGCCGGCAGGCCGTGCGCGAAGCCGTTCAGCGCGCCCGCGAATACGCCGAAGCCCTCGGCGCACGCCTCGACGCCGTCCTCGAACTCGCCGACACCGGCGCCGACGACGCCACGCCGATGCCCGTACCCGGCGGCGCGTTCCGCTCCGTCGCCTACGGGGGAGCGGCCGCGGCCGAAAGCGCCCCCGCCCTCGACCTCGAACCCGCCCGCCAGGAGGTGTACGCACAGATCAACGCCCGCTTCACGATGACCCGCCCCGCACTGTGACCCCGAGCCCCGCGACGTTCGCTTATCCGCTCATAGGAGCACCGGCGCGCGCATTCAACTACTTGTCAAGAGCCTTTCACGTAAAGGCCGTTGGGCAGTCACTTCCCCACAGTTCCCTACCTATGAGTAGGTCGTAGGGTCGCCTCATGCGCCGAGCAAAGATCGTCTGCACACTGGGACCCGCCACCGACTCGTACGAGCAGATCAAGGCACTCGTCGAAGCCGGTATGGACGTGGCCCGCTTCAACCTCAGCCACGGCACCTACGCCGACCACGAGGCGCGGTACGAGCGGGTACGCAAAGCATCCGAGGAGACCGGCCGCAGCGTCGGCGTCCTCGCCGATCTTCAAGGCCCGAAGATCCGACTCGGCCGGTTCCGCGAAGGCCCCGTACTTCTCGAACGCGACGACGCCTTCACCATCACCGTCCGCCCTGGCGTCGAAGGCGACCGCCACCGCTGCGGCACCACCTACGAAGGCCTCGCCGACGACGTCACCCCCGGCGAACGCATCCTCGTCGACGACGGCAAGGTCACCCTCCAGGTCACCGACGTCCGCGACACCGAGGTCCACACCAAGGTCGTCGAAGGCGGCATGGTCTCCGACCACAAGGGCCTCAACCTCCCCGGCGTCGCCGTCTCCGTCCCCGCCCTCTCCGAGAAGGACTGCGAAGACCTCCGCTGGGCCCTGCGCATCGGCGCCGACATCATCGCCCTCTCCTTCGTCCGCAGCGGCGACGACATCGACGACGTCCACCGCATCATGCGCCAGGAGAACTGCTTCCGACCCGTCATCGCCAAGGTCGAAAAACCCCAGGCCGTCGACGCCATCGACGACATCGTCGCCGCCTTCGACGGCATCATGGTCGCCCGCGGCGACCTCGGCGTCGAAATGCCCCTGGAAACGGTCCCGGTCGTCCAGAAGCGCGCCGTCAAACTCGCCAAACGCAATGCGAAGCCGGTCATCGTCGCCACCCAGATGCTCGACTCCATGATCGAGAACTCCCGGCCCACCCGCGCCGAAGCCTCCGACGTCGCCAACGCCGTCATCGACGGCACCGACGCGGTGATGCTCTCCGGCGAGACCAGCGTCGGCAAGTACGCCACCGAAACCGTACGCACCATGGCCCGCATCGTCGCCGCGGCCGAGGAGGACATCCTCACCAAGGGCCTGCCCCCGCTCACCGACCGCAGCAAACCCCGCACCCAGGGCGGCGCCGTCGCCCGCGCCGCCGCCGAAATGGGCGACTTCCTCGGCGCCAAGTTCCTCGTCGCCTTCACCCAGTCCGGCGACACCGTCCGCCGCCTCTCCCGCTACCGCTCACCCATCCCCCTCCTCGCCTTCACCCCCGAACCGGCCACCCGCTCCCAGCTCAACCTCACCTGGGGCGTCGAAACCTTCCTCGGCCCCAAGGTCGACTCCACCGACGAGATGGTCGCCCAGGTCGACGAGGAACTCCTGCGCATCGGCCGCTGCGAACGCGGCGACGTCGTCATCATCACCGCCGGCTCCCCACCCGGCGTCGCCGGCTCCACCAACCTCGTCCGCGTCCACCACATCGGCGAGGACGACTCCCCGAAGTAACCCGCCGCCCGCGGCCGCCGCTTCAGTACTTGGGCCCGACGTGCACATCCATCAGTGCCACCGAGGCACGGCGGGCCACCGACACATTCTGCGCGCGGCGACTGTGGCGGGCCTGCCGCCAGGCGACGCCCACCGCGTCCAGCGCGTCCGTACAGAGCCGGACGATGTCGGCGGACGCGTTGGTGAAGAAGTACCGCGGATACTCGTACCGCTTGCGCACGCCGCCCACGAGGCGGGTCGCCCAATTGGTGATCCGGCAGCCGTCGGAATGGAAGAGGCCGCGGAGGAATTCCCAGGGATGCGCGTCGACGATGCGCTGCTGCCAGGGCTCCAGAACGATCGGACGGTCGTGCTTCTTACCAGGCCCGTGCTGCGGGAACAGGCAAGGCCAGTGCGCGCTGTAAGAGGACACCATGACGCAGCCCTGCTTCCGCACCAGGCAGACGCTGTTACCGGTCCCCGCACGCAGCACAGCCGTACGACAAGCGTCGATGAGGCCCGGCCACGCGTCCGCACACGCGATCCGTATGACGAAGCCGCCGTGCGGGTGCGCACTGATGCAGCCGTCCCCCAGGTAAAGCCCGAGCAGGTACGCGTACGCGGCGGTGTCGGCGGGCGGCCGCGGCTCACTCGCGCACCGTACGCACTCCGTCCGCGGGCGGGCGCGCGGCTCCAGCCGGACGCGCCACTCGCGCATCGCCGACCGCGATATCCCGGTCTCCTTGCTGACGGAGTTGAGGCTGCGTCCCTGGGCCAGGAGGGCGAGGGCGCGTTTGCGGGTGGGGATGTCGTACATGGCCGCGTGCCGCCTTCAGGAGATCAGTATTTCGGGCCGATGTGGGTGTCCATGAGGGCCACGGAGGCGCGCTTGGCCACGGAGATGTTGAACGGGTCGCCGAACTTCCGGGTGATCTTCCATTCGACGCCCACGGCCGTCAGGGTGTCGGAGCAGATTTTCAGGATGTCCTCGGATTTGTTGGTGAAGAAGTAGCGCGGGTATGCGTACCGCTTGGACTGGCCGCCGACGAACTGCGTGGTCCAGTTGGTGACCCGGCAGCCGTCCGAGTGGATCAGACCGCGAATCAGTTCCCACGGGTAGGTGTCGACGATCTCCTGTTGCCACGGTTCCAGGACGATGGGCCGCTCGTGCTTCCTGCCGGGGCCGTGCTGGGGAAACAAGCACGTCCAGTGCCGGGTGTAGGACTTCACCTCCACGCACCCCGTCTTCTGGCGTCGGCCCGTGGAAGGCGTGGCCATCACCTTGCGCATGGCCTCCTCGGCCTCGTCGACGAGGCCGGGCCAGGCATCACCGCAGTAGATGGACAAGTGGTGCTGTTTCGTCTTTGAGACGATGTGGCCGTCGCCGAGATAGAGGCCGAGTAAGTACGCATAGGCCCTGCGGTCGAAGGGCCGGGGTGCGCAACGCGGGCAGTCGTGGGTGCGCTCGAACGGCTCGCCACGGCGTTTGCGGTCTTCGTGGCGCCACCAGCCGACGGTTCCGCGCGGGACATCGAGTTGCTGCGCCACCACGCGATTGGTGACGCCTTGCCGTAGGAGATCCAGAGCTCGCTGACGCGTATCAAGGTCGTACATGAATACGAGCTTGGCTGGATGTCTGCCTGCGCGGGCTGATTCGCTACTACGTTCACCGCGTAGAGTGAAGATCGCCAACTGGTGCGTTACCTTCGAATCGAAGGTAAAGTGCCCTGGGTGGGATTCGAACCCACGCTGTCGGTGGTTTGAGCACCGTGTCTCTCCCGCTGGACTACCAGGGCTTACCTTGAAAACCAAGGCTAGCGGAGACCCGCCGTGCCTCAAACATACAGGAGATAGGTAGGCTCATGGGGCACCACCTGCCTGGAACGAGGAGACCCGTGAGCGCCGCCGAGCCCGAGCAGCCCGTCGCCGAGGACGATCAGTCGCATGTCCCGCCGCAGACGACCCGTGTGGTCATCGCCGAGGACGAGGCCCTCATCCGTCTCGATCTCAAAGAGATGCTGGAGGAGGAGGGGTACACCGTCGTCGGCGAGGCCGGGGACGGGGCGAAAGCCGTGGAGCTGGCCCGGGAGCACCGGCCGGACCTGGTGATCCTGGACGTGAAGATGCCGATCCTCGACGGGATCTCCGCCGCGGAGCAGATCGCCGAGGAGAGCATCGCCCCGGTGCTGATGCTCACCGCGTTCTCGCAGCGCGAACTGGTGGAGCGGGCGCGGGACGCCGGGGCCATGGCGTACCTCGTCAAGCCGTTCAGCAAGAGCGACGTGGTGCCGGCGATCGAGATGGCGGTGAGCCGTTTCACGGAGCTGAAGACGCTGGAGAAGGAGGTCGCCGACCTCACCCAGCGGCTGGAGACCCGCAAGCTGGTGGACCGGGCGAAGAGCGTGCTGCAGACCCAGTACGGGCTGACCGAGCCGGCCGCCTTCCGCTGGATCCAGAAGACGTCGATGGACCGTCGGCTGTCCATGCAGCAGGTCGCCGAGGCGGTCATCGAGGACGCCGAGGAGAAGAAGCAGCAGAAGGACAAGGACAAGAAGGCCAAGGACGGCGAGTAGCCGTCAGGGCAGGTGCGCGGCGGCGGGGGTGCGCGCTGCCGGGAGGCCGAGCAGAGCGCGTACGTCGTCGGCCTCCGGGGCGCGCAGCGGCGTGAAGAGCTGTAGCGCCTCCTGCCAGATGGCGTGGGCGCGTTCCGGCCGGCCGGCTGCCCGCAGGGCGTGGCCGAGGGTGACGAGGACTTTGGCACGCCGCCATGGGTCGCCGTCGATCAGAAGCGCGTCGAAAGCGGCTTCCGCGTGGCGGGCGGCTTCGGAGGGCTCCCCGGCTTCGAGGAGGGCTTCGGCAAGCCGGTAGCGGGTGAGCCCGACCCACAGGCTCTGGCGTTCTTCGTGGAAGAGCGCCAGAGCTTCGGTGTACCGGGACCGTGCCGCGTCCAGCCGGCCTGCCGCGGCCAGGGTGACTCCTGTCGTGTACAGGCCGTGGGCCAGCCGTACGGAGGCGCCGAGGTCGCGGTGGTGGCGGAGGGCGTGGTCCGCGGCGGCCAGGGATTCCCTCTTGCGTCCGAGTGCGAGCAGGGCGCGGGACTGGTGGGCGAGTGCCGCCGCTTCGCCGTACCGGTCGCCGTCGTGCCGGGCAGCGTCGAGGGCCTTGGTGAAGTACGTGAGTGCGGCCGTGTGGCGGTGGGCAGTGAGTGCTTCGACGCCGCGGAGGTGCAGGGCTCGGCCGCGTACGACGGGGTCGTCGGCGAGCTGCCCGAGGGTGAGGGCCGCGCGGGACTGGATCTCGGCGTCCCGGAAGCGGCCGAGCCGGGCGTGGGCGCGGCTGAGGAGGAGCCGGGCGCGGGCTTCGGCGGTGGTGTCTCCTGCTTCGTGGGCGGCTTCGGCCAGGGTGTGGGCGGTCTGCTCGTACTGAGGGAGGAGGGGGGCGGGGCCGAGCAGGTCCTGGGTGAGGAAGAGCAGGTCGGTGGCGGCGCGCAGTTCGCGAGTGTCTCGGCCCGGGGCGGTGGCTTGCTGTACGGCGGCCAGGAGGTTGCCGCCTTCGGTGGACAGCCAATCCAGTGCGGCGCTGCGGCCGGTGAAGACGGTGCCGGGCCGGGTGGCCGGGGTGAGGTGGTCGAGGAGCCGGTCGCCGGGGCACTTGAGCTGGTGGGCGTCGGTGGCGGTGGCGAGGTAGTGGTCGAGCAGCCGGGTGAGGGCTGCTGAGCGCGCTTCCGGCGGGTCCTCGTCGCGTTCGGCGCGGGAGCGGGCGTAGAGGCGTACGAGTTCGTGGAAGCGGTAGCGGCTGGGGGCGGCGGATTCCAGGAGGGACGTGTCGACGAGGGATTCGAGGAGTTCTTCGGCGGGTGGGTGGGGCTGGTGGGGGGAGCGGGTTGCGGTGCCGGTGCTGTCGGCCTCCGTGTCGAGCAGGGCCGCTGCCGCGGGCAGTGAGATGTCGGGGCCGTCGGCGAGGCTGAGGAGCCGGAAGGCCTCTGCCTGCCGTGGTGTCAGTCGTCGGTAGCTGAGTTCCAGGGCGGATGCCACCGAGAGGTCGCCGGCGCGCAGTTCGTCGAGCCGGTGGTGTGCGTCGGCGAGCTTGGCGGCGAGTACGGCGACGGTCCAGGTGCGGCGGGCGGCGAGGCGGGCGGCGGCGATGCGGATGGCGAGCGGCAGGTGTCCGCAGGCGTTGACGACGTCCCGGGCGGCTTCGGGTTCGGCGGCGGCACGCTGTTCGCCGACGATGCGGGTGAAGAGGGTGAGTGCCTTCTCGGGGGCCATGACGTCGAGGTCGACGAACCGGGCGCCGGCGAGGCCGACGAGGCGGGAGCGGCTGGTGACGAGGGCCGCGGAGCCGTCCGTGCCGGGCAGGAGGGGGCGGACCTGGGCGGCGTCGTGGGCGTTGTCGAGGAGGACGAGGATGCGGCGGTCCGCGAGGAGGGCGCGGTAGCGGGCAGCGCGTTCGTGGGTGCCGTCGGGGATGTCGGATTCGGGGGTGCCGAGGGCGCGGAGGAAGGAGCCGAGGACGGTTGCGGGGTCGGCGGGGGCGTGGGCGGCCTGGAGGTCGGCGTAGAGCTGGCCGTCGGGGAAGTGGTCGCGGGCGAGGTGGGCGGCGTGGACGGCGAGGGTGGTCTTGCCGACGCCGGGCAAGCCGCTGATGGCTGCTACGGGCGTGAACGTGTCGCCGGTGGGGGCGAGTTTGTTCAGCAGCGCGGCTAGGAAGGCGTTGGGGGTGACGAAGTCCGGCACAGTGGCCGGGAGTTGCAGGGGCACGACGCGGGCAGGTTCGTCGGACTTCTGCGGGGTGGGGCCGGCCAGTTCGGGGTCGGCGGCGAGGATGCGCTGGTGCAGGGCGGCGAGGGTGGGGGCGGGGTCGACGCCGAGTTCGTCGGCGAGCAGGCGGCGGGTGTCGGCGAAGACGGCGAGCGCTTCGGCCTGCCGGCCGCTGCGGTAGAGGGCGAGCATGAGGAGTTCGCGCAGGCGTTCGCGCAGGGGGTGTGCGGCGGTGAGTGCGGTGAGTTCCAGTACGGCTTCGGTGTGGTTGCCGAGGTCGAGGTCGAGTTCGAGGCGCGTCTCCAGGAGGGACAGGCGCCATTCCTCCAGGCGGGTGCGCTGGTTGTCCGCGTACGGTCCGGCGAGGTGGGCCAGTGATTCGCCGTCCCACAGGGCGAGGGCGGAGTTCAGGAGTGCGCGGGCCGCGCCGAGGTCACCGGCGGCGCGGGCGTCCTCGGCCTCGGCCGCGTACCTTTCCGCGTGATCGATGTCGAGGTCGAGTGGCCGGCCGCCCAGTGGGCGCAGGGCGTAGCCGCCGGACTCGGCGACCAGGAGGTCCGCGTCGGCCCCGAGTGCTTTGCGGATGCGGGAGGCGTACGTACGGAGTGCCGCGAGGGCGGCGTGCGGTGGTTCTTCGCCCCAGAGGGCGTCGACGAGTTCGGGTGCGGTGGCGGTCCGGCCGCCGCGGAGCAGCAGGACGGCGAGGAGGGCGCGCTGCTGTGGGGAACCGGCCGCGAGTGGTGTCGTGCCGCGCCAGGCTCGTACGGGGCCGAGGACGGTGAAGCGGACGGAGTCCTGGTGGGTGTCGGGTGCGTTGCGGTTCGGCGGGGGGCTGGCGGCGAGGGGCGGCGGGTCCGCAGTGGTGGTGGTGACGGATGGGGCGGGTGCGGTCGCGGGCTCCGCGTCGTTCTTGATCGCTGCGTGGAGTGCCTGGAGGCGGGGTGGCAGGCCGGTGCCGTACGCGGCCTCGGAGGCAGCGTCGTAGCGTTCGAGGACGCGCAGGGCTTCGGTGGTGCGGCCGGTCGTGTGGAGGGCCGTGGCGAGGTGGGCGTGGAAGGTTTCGTCGTGGGGGTGTTCGGCCACCAGGGTGCGCAGTTCGAGGATGGTGCGTGCGGCGTGGCCGGTGCGGTGGTCGGCTGCGATGCGCAGGCCGAGTGCTTCGGTACGCAGGTCTTCCAGGCGTTGTACGTGGGGGGCGAGGCCGGTGCCGGTGGCGAGGCCGGCGAGGGCCGGGCCCCGCCAGGCGGCGAGGGCGTCGGCCAGCAGGCCGCGAGCGATGTGGGGGGCGCCTTCGTTCAGCTGAGTCCTGGCCGTGTCGACGGCCGTGACGAAGCGGGTCAGGTCGATGCGGTCCGCGGGGAGGTGCAGGGCGTAGCCGTCCTGCGTCCATGGGAGGAGACGGCGTCCGGTGCCGTGGCCGACGGTCTTGTCGAACTGCCGGCGGATGCGGTGGACGTGGGTCTGTATCTGATTTCTGGGGGTGGCGGGCGCGTCGGTGCCCCAGATGGCCGCGGTGAGGGCGGTGAGGGGGACGGTCTGGCCGTGGTGGAGCAGCAGGGCGGCGAGCAGCGCCTGCTGGCGGATGGCGGTCGGGGTGATGTCGACGCCGCCGAGGGTGAGTTGGAGCGGTCCGAGGATCCGAGCTTCAAGATCCATCGTGCTGGTCCGCAGCGTCGTGAAGGGGAGCGTCGTGCGGGACGGTGCCGTGCAGGAGGGCCGCGTGGGCGTGTGCCAGGGCCGGCGGCCGGGTGCCGTCGGTGCGGTGCCGTCGTTCGAGTTCTTCGCCGATCAGGCGCATGGCGCGGCTCTCCGCTCCGCCCGCGCACAGGGCGCGGGCCAGGGCGATGACGACGCTCTCGTCGTCGGGGTGCCGGTCGTGCAGGTCCTTGAGGGCGAGGGTGGCCCGGGAGACCGCTCCGGTGGCGAGCAGTGCGGTGGCCCGGCGTTTGCCGGTGTCGAGGTGGATCTCGGTGAGGGCGCGCCGGGTGTTGCGTACGAAGGCGGAGGGCCGGAGGCCGGTGAGGGGTTCGCCGCGCCACAGGGCCAGTGCCGCGTCGAAGCGGTCGAGGGCGCCGTGGTGGTCGCCCCGGGCCTGGTGGTCGGCGCCGTCGTCCGCGAGGTGGCGGAAGCGGTCGGTGTCCACCTGGCCGGGGGCGACGTGGAGGACGTAGCTGACGTTCTCCGGGGTGTGGCCGGGGTGGGTGGTCAGGCGTGCCGGGCGTTCGCGGCCCGGGGCTTCGTACTGCGCCAGGGTGCGGCGCAGGTGATGGATGTGCAGGTGGATCGCGGAGATCGCCGATGCGGGGGGCGGGCCGGGCCAGACGCGTTCGCGGAGCGTGGCGACGGTGAGGGCTTGTCCGGGCTGGAGGAGCAGGGCGGTGAGGACGGCTCTGCGCTGCGGGGGGCCCAGTGCGACGGGTGTGCCGTCGTGGTGGGAGGTCACCGGCCCCAGCAGGCCGAAGCGGAGCGTTGCCACGTCGGTGTGCCCCTTCCGGTGCTCCAGTGCGCTGTACGCGCTGCCGACGAACTTAGCAGCGCATTCAGCGGACGTTAAGTGAGCGTGGATCCATGCTGGTTGGAGCCTTGGTCGAGGATGTATAAAGGGGGTGTGTGGTGCGTTCATCGTTCGTTTACAGGGTGCATCCACTCTTGCAGGACAGCGTCCTGAGACTCATGCCTGGTCCGGCGCGCTTTCGGCGGGGCCCCGGGGGTGGTAGCCCGGGAGCCCTGCCTCGCCGTTTTTCTTTCCCAACTGTGGCCCATGGGGCGTGATTTGGGCTACCGTCGTTCCGACTCTTCGCGTCGCCGTGCTCCGGCCGCGGGCTCCCTTACCACGGGCCTGTCCGGAGCGTTCCGCGGTCGTGCGCCGAGGTCGCCCGCTGGACTAGGCATGGTCGAAGGGAGAGTGCGTCATGCACTCAGGAGACTGGATGTGGCTTGCCGCCGGGGTGGTGGTGACGCTGGCCTTCTTCGGGCTGGTCGCCTACCTCGTACGGGAGTTGAAGTCGACGCGTCGGCTGCCGGCGGTGCTCGCGGCCGTCGCGGTGCTCATCGGGGCGCTGCCGGCGGTGCTCTACGCGCTGTATCACGTGTT
The DNA here is from genome assembly GCF_003865155.1 of Streptomyces paromomycinus. Lineage (NCBI taxonomy): Bacteria > Bacillati > Actinomycetota > Actinomycetes > Kitasatosporales > Streptomycetaceae > Streptomyces > Streptomyces paromomycinus. The sequence goes on from NZ_BHZD01000001.1 coordinate 7,358,957, forward strand.
GGTGGCGACCCAGTAGGCCGTCGGGCCCCGGCCCGGTGCGCCTCCGGCCGGGGCCCTCGCGGTGTCTTCTCAGTCCTCGCCCAGGTAGGCCTTCCGCACGGACTCGTCGTGCAGGAGTTCCTGCCCGGTGCCGGACAGGACGACGGTGCCGGTCTCCATGACGTGGCCGTGGTCGGCGAGGGAGAGCGCGGCCTGGGCGTTCTGTTCGACCAGGAGGATGGTGGTGCCCTGGGCGCGCAGTTCGCGGATGGTGTCCATGATCTTCTGCATCATGATGGGGGACAGGCCCATGGAGGGCTCGTCCAGCATCAGCAGTTTGGGCCGGGACATCAGGGCGCGGCCCATGGCGAGCATCTGCTGTTCGCCGCCGGACAGGGTGCCGGAGGCCTGGCGGCTGCGTTCGCCGAGGATGGGGAAGAGGTCGTAGACGCGCCGGATGTCGGCCTCGATGCCGTCCGGGTCCTTGCGCAGGAACGCGCCGAGCTTGAGGTTTTCGGCGATGGTCAGGCGGGGGAAGAGGCGGCGGCCTTCGGGGGAGTGGGCCAGGCCGCGTTCGACGATCTTGTGGGCGGGGACGCCGGTGAGCGGCGCGCCGTCGAAGGTGATCTTCCCGGTGAGGGGTTTGAGGAGGCCGGAGAGGGTGCGCAGGGTGGTGGTCTTGCCGGCGCCGTTGGTGCCGATGAGGGTGACGACCTGGCCGGCCTCGACGGTGAAGGAGATGCCTTTGACGGCTTCGATCTTGCCGTAGGCGACGCGCAGGTCCTCGACCTGGAGGAGCGGGGGTGTGGTCATCGGGCGTCTCCCTCCGGGGCGGGGCCGCCGGGTGCGGAGTCGCCCGGTGGGCGGTCCTCGGACGGGGGGTGGGCGCTGGGGGCGTCCTCCGGGGCGGCGGGGGCGTGGCCGGCGGCGCGGGCCTGTTCCTCCGCGGCCCGTACCTCGGCCGCTTCTTCGGCGCCGGGTGCGTCCTCGAAGGGCGTGCCGAGGTAGGCGGCGACGACGCGTTCGTCGGCCTGGACGGTCTCGGAGCTGCCTTCGACGAGTTTCTCGCCCTGGACGAGGACGGCGACGCGGTCGCAGAGGTTGAAGATGAAGCGCATGTCGTGCTCGATGACGAGGACGGCGGTGCCCTGGTCGCGGATGGCGAGGACGAGGTCGCGGGTGGCGCGGGTCTCCTGGGGGTTCATGCCGGCGGTGGGTTCGTCCAGGAGGAGCAGGCCGGGGTCGCTGGCGAGGGCGCGGGCGATCTCCAGCTTGCGCTGTTCGCCGTAGGGCAGATTGCGGGCGAGATGGTCGCGTTTGGCGGCGAGGCCGGTGAACTCCAGGAGTTCCATGGCGCGTTGTTCGGAGGAGCGTTCGGCCTTGCGGAAGCCGGGGCCGCGCAGGAGGGCGGACCAGAGTCCTTCTTTGGTGCGGGTGTGGCGGCCGACGAGGGTGTTCTCCAGGACGGTCATGTTGGCGAAGAGGCGGATGTTCTGGAAGGTGCGGGCGACACCGGCCTTGGTGACGAGGTGGGGTTTGCGGGAGAGGCGGGTGCCTCGGTAGCTGACAGTGCCTTCGGTGGGAACGTAGAGGCCGGTGAGGCAGTTGAAGAAGGTGGTCTTGCCGGCGCCGTTGGGGCCGATGAGGCCGACGATCTCACCGGCCCGGACGGTCAGGTCGACATCGCGTACGGCGGTCAGGCCGCCGAAGCGCATGGTGACGCCCGCGGCTTCGAGGACGGTGTCGGCGGTGCTGGTGGGTGTGGTCATGGTCTCGTCACGCCTTCGCCTGGGTGCCGCCGCCGAGCGCCTGGTCCCCGGCGGGCAGGCGGGTGTCGGGTACGTCGAGCTGGCCGGTCTCGTGGAATTCGAGCTGCTTCCTGCGGTCGGGGATCAGGCCCTCGGGGCGGAAGCGCATGAGCAGGACGAGGGCGAGGCCGAACAGGAACAGCTGGTAGTCCTGGAGGAAGTCGAGTTTGGCGGGGATGAGGAAGAGCAGGGCCGCGCCGACGAGGGGGCCGCTGAGGGTGCCCATGCCGCCGAGGATGACGGCGGCGAGCAGGAACGCGGAGTTGGGCGGGGTGGGCCCGGCGAACTGGAACTGCTCGGGGGTGGCGGTGGTGACGACATGGACGTGGACGGTGCCGGCGAACCCGGCGAGGGCGGCGCCGAGGGCGAAGGCGAGCAGGCGCAGCCGGAAGCTGTTGACGCCCATGGCGACGGCGGCGGTCTCGTCCTCCCGGATGGCGATCCAGGCGCGGCCGATGCGGGAGGCGGCGGCCCGGCGGAAGACCAGGACGACGACGGCGGTCACGAGGATCATCAGGAGGTAGTAGTTGCCGTAGGTGGCGATGGTGAAGCCGAGGATCTCGTGGGGTTCGCCGAAGTTGAAGCCGAAGATCTCCAGGTTGGGGATGTTGGGGATGCCCATGGCGCCGTTGGTGACGTCGGGGCCGGTGGTGCCGTTGAGGTTGAGCATGGCGATACGGAAGATCTCGCCGAAGCCGAGGGTGACGATGGCGAGGTAGTCGCCGCGCAGGCGCAGGGTGGGGGCGCCGATCAGCACGCCGAAGGCGAGGGAGGCGGCGGCGCCGGTCAGCAGGGCGGCCCAGAACGGGAAGTGCAGCCCGAGGACCGATTCGGGGCTGCCGGAGACGAGGGCGGCCGCGTAGGCGCCGACGCCGAGGAAGGCCACGTAGCCGAGGTCGAGGAGGCCGGCGAGGCCGACGACGACGTTCAGGCCGAGCGCGACGGTGGCGAAGATCAGGATGTTGGCGCCGATGATCGTGTACTGGTCGGTGTCCTGGGTGAACGGGAAGCAGGCCGCGGCGACGAAGGCCGCGGCGAGCGCGACGCCGCGGTGCCGGGCGGTGATCTCGGTGAGGCGGCGGACGAGTCCGGCGCGGATCAGGGCGGGCGTGGCGAGCGCGACGAAGATCAGGTAGCCGACGAAGGGCGCGCCGTCCTCCGCGTCGATGCCGTACGTGAAGACGTACAGCCCGGCGCCGAAGGCCGCGGCGATGATCAGGATCTCGCCCCAGGAGGGCAGGGGGCGCGCGGGTGTGCGCGGCGGTACGGAGGCCAGGGCACCCGTGAAGCGCTGCCAGGCGCCGGGTGCCGGAACGGCGTCCCGGACCGCCGGTACGGGGCGGTCGGCGGGCAGGCCGAGGGCGCCGAGGAACGTGGCGAGCGCGGCGGCGCCCGCGATGTAGCCGCCGGCTTCGAGGTTGACCAGGCCGCCGAGCTGGACGGCGATGGCACCGAGGGTGAACCAGGTGGCGGCGAGGGTGGCGAGGGCGGCGAACAGGACGGGGGCGGTGCGGCCGGCGGGGGTGAGCCAGCCGAGGTAGCGGACGCCGAGGCCGGAGAGGGCGAACAGGAGGGTGAGGACGCCGCCGGCGAGGGTGATCAGCTGGAGGCCGGCGGGGGAGCCGTAGTAGGTGAGGTCGCCGGGGAAGGCGCTGCTCCAGGTCCAGGGCAGTGCGGTGGAGGCGGCGGTGGCGAGGGCGGCGGCCGCGGTGCCGAGGAGGGCACCGCGTTCGGGCAGGGGGAGGACGCCCGGGGGGCGCGGCGTCGCGGTCCCGGCCGTCTTGCCGGTGCCGTCGCCGCCGTTGGCGGGTGTGGTGGTGGTCATCGCTATCACGCCCGATCCGCGACGCGTTCGCCGAGCAGGCCCTGTGGCCTGAGCAGCAGGACGAGGATGAGGAGGACGAAGGCCCAGACGTCCTTCCAGGCGCCGCCGCCGAACTGCTGCATGCCGGGGATCTCCTCGACGTAGCCGGTCGCGAGCGCTTCGGCGACGCCGAGGACGAGGCCGCCGAGCATGGCGCCGTAGATGTTGCCGATGCCGCCGAGGACGGCCGCGGTGAAGGCCTTGAGGCCGAGGATGAAGCCCATCCGGAACTGCACCTCGCCGGTGCGCAGCCCGTAGGCGACGGCGGCGACGCCCGCGAAGACCGCGCCGATGGCGAAGGCCAGCACGATGATCCGGTCGGTGTTGATGCCCATGAGCTTGGCGGTGTCCGGGTCCTGGGCGGTGGCCTGCATGGCGCGGCCGCTGCGGGTGCGGGCGACGAAGAAGCCGAGGGCGATCATGCACACCGGGGCGGCGGCGATCACGAAGATGTCACCGCGCTGGACGGTGGCGCCCAGGATCTCGAAGGAGTCCCCTTTGAACTGCGGGAAGACCCGGGCCTTGTTGCCCTCGGGATACCACATCCAGACGGCCTGCTGGAGGACGATGGACAGGCCGATGGCGGTGATCAGGGGCGCGAGGCGGGGCGCGCCGCGCAGCGGCCGGTAGGCGAAACGTTCCGCTGCCACGCCGACGAGCCCGGAGACGACGACGGCTCCGAGGAGCATCAGGGGCAGCGCGAGGAGGAGGGACGTGCCGGACGGCATGACGAGGTAGACGGTGAGCGCGCCGAAGCCGCCGACCATGAAGATCTCGCCGTGCGCGAAGTTGATGAGCTGGACGATGCCGTAGACCATCGTGTAGCCGATCGCGATGAGTCCGTACATCGCGCCGAGGATGAGTCCGTTGGCCAGCTGTTGCGGCAGTTCGTTCACCGCAGGGCCTCCGTGGGGTGGGAAGACGGTACGGGCGGTGGCGGCAAGCCCGTGTGCCGCGGGCTGCGCCGGAGGGCGTTCGTGGCGTCCTGGCGCGGCCCGGGGGCACTGGCCGGTGGATGGAGCGGCGGGGCCCGGCGAGCTGGGACCGCGGACGGTCCGGGCCCGCCGGCCTCGGCGGTACGGAGCGGCCGGCCCCGGCGGTACGGGCCGGCCCGGCCGGGTCAGCTCTTGCCGGCCTTGTCGAACTTCTTGAACTCGGCGCTGAAGCGGGCGGCCCACTTGCCCTGGTCGACCTGGTAGGCGGTGATCATGGTGTTGGTGGTGTCGCCGTACTTGTCGAAGGAGACATGGCCGGTGACGCCGTCGAAGGAGACCTGGTTCATGGCCTCGACGACCTTCTTGCGCGCGTCCGACGGCAGCTTGCCGCCGTTGTCCGCGACGACCTTCTTGACGGCCTGGATCAGGGCCCAGGTGGCGTCGTAGGAGGAGCCGCCGTACGCCTCGTAGCGGTCCTTGTAGCCGGCGGCCTGGTAGTCCTCGATGAACTTCTTGGCGGAGGCGAGCTGTTCGACGGGCTTGCCGACGGAGGAGGCGTAGTCGCCCTGCGCCTTCTTGTTGAGCTTGATGTAGTCGGCGCTGTACATGCCGTCGCCGCCCATCAGGGGCACGGTGACGCCGCCGTCCTTGAGCTGCTGGCTCAGCGGCCCGGACGCGGGGTACTCGCCGCCGTAGAAGACGACGTCCGGCTTGGCCGCCTTGACCTTGGCGACGACGGCCTTGAAGTCGCGGTCCTCCGGGTTGACGTGCTCGGAGCCGACGACCTTGCCGCCCAGCTTGGTGAACTGGGTGCGGAAGGAGGCGGCGAGGCCGGCGCCGTAGGTCTTCTGGTCGTCGATCACGTAGGCGTTCTTGAACTTGGCCTTCTCCCAGGCGAACTGGCCGTCGAAGGCGCCCTGCACCTCGTCGGTGGTGGCCGTGCGGAAGTAGGTGGAGAACTGCCGCACCCGCTTGTCCTGCTTCCAGTCCTTGCCCTGGGTGAGGTCCGGGGTGGTGTTGGCCGGGGAGATCAGCACCACGCCGTTCTGCTGGGCGACCTGCTGCATGGACTGGGCGACGCTGGAGTTCAGCGGGCCGACGATGCCCAGGACGTCCTTGTCGCCGGCGAGCTTGGTGGCGTTCTGCTGGCCGACGTTGGCCTGCGCCTTGTCGTCGAGCGGTTCGAGCTCGAACTCGACGCCCTTGATCTCGCCGGCCTTGTTGGCGTTGTCGACGGCGAGCTGGGCGGAGTTGCGGATGCCGAGGCCGAGGGCGGAGAGCTCGCCGGTGATCGGGGCGTCGAGCCCGATGGTCACGGACGTCTTGGACCCCTCGCCGCCCTTCTTGTCGTCGCCGCGGGAGCCGCATGCGGAGAGTGTGAGGGCGCCTGCGGTGACCGCGGTGGTGAGTATGAGCAAGGAATGGTGACGCACGATCAGTCCTTTCCCTGGCGCGGCCGGGCGCGTCGCACGACCGTTTCGCGCGCCGGGCCGTACGGGTGGTACAGGGTCCGTGCTCGCAACGCCTGCCCGGCGGCGCGGTGACTGGCGGTGACTCTAGAGCGGTGCCCGGTGGCCTGACAGCGGCGCTGACCGGGATGTGACGCTCTTGTTATGACCGTCGATGAGCGTTTTGCCCTCATGCTCCTTACATTCGGCGCGGACGCCGAGCGGAGCGTGAACTGGCACTTCCCGCACGGGATTTGGGACTGATCATGGTGCGGACGTCCGCATATCGGATGGGGTGTACGGGACGGAAGAGCGACCGGTGCACCGGAGAGGGTCCCGGCGGCGGTGCCACCCTCCGCGCGGGCTACGGAGCGTTACAGGACGCGGGGGCGCGCGGCGCGGCGCGGGCGATGGGGTTCACGCGCCGGGGAGCGTACGGCGACGGCCCCGCTCCCTCTCCGGGAACGGGGCCGCCAGGACGCCGTGGGGGCCGTGCACAGCGCACGGGGGCGGGTTTCAGCCGCGGTGGTACACCGACGCGTCCACGTCGCGCAGCATGCACGTCAGCCGGGCGCTGCACACCCGCTTGCCGTCCTCATCGGTGATCGCGATCTCGTACGTGGCGGACGAGCGGCCCCGGTGCACCGGAGTGGCGACGCCGGTGACCAGGCCGGAGCGCGCGCCGCGGTGGTGGGTGCAGTTCAGGTCGACGCCGACCGCCAGTTTGGTGGGGCCGCCGTGCAGCATCGCGCCGACCGAGCCGAGGGTCTCGGCGAGCACCGCGGAGGCGCCGCCGTGCAGCAGCCCGTACGGCTGGGTGTTGCCCTCGACCGGCATGGTGCCGACGACCCGGTCCGGCGCGGCCTCCAGGACCTGCACGCTCATGCGCGTACCGAGGTGACCGGCGGAGAACAGCGCGCCGAGGTCCAGGCCGAGCCCGGCCCACTGGTCGATGATCTCCTGCGGAAACGTGGTCGCGCGCTGCTCGCCCATGTCCTGCGGCTCCGTTCGTGTGCCGGTGGCGGCGGTGCGGCGCGCCGGGGCGGCGCCGGTCCGACGCCGGTCGTTGAGTCGTGCACGTTCTTATCAGGCCATGGAATCAGGCCATGGAGCGGCGGTACGGGCCGGGGCGGTGGCCCGTACCGCACGCGCCGGTCCGGTCAGGTCTGCGGCGCCCGGTCAGATCTGCGGCGCCCGGTCAGGTGCGCGTCGTCCGGTCACGTCTGCGGCGCCACCGGCTCCAGGCGGACCACCAGCGACTTCGAGGCGGGGGTGTTGCTGGTGTCGGCGGTGTGGTCGAGCGGCACCAGGACGTTGGTCTCCGGGTAGTACGCCGCCGCGCAGCCGCGCGCTGTCGGGTAGTGGACGACGCGGAAGCCGGGCGCGCGCCGTTCCGTGCCGTCGGTCCATTCGCTGACGAGGTCCGTGTACGAGCCGTCGGCCAGGCCGAGCGCGCGGGCGTCCTCGGGGTTGACCAGGACGACGCGGCGGCCGTTCTTGATGCCGCGGTAACGGTCGTCGAGGCCGTAGATCGTGGTGTTGTACTGGTCGTGCGAGCGCAGCGTCTGGAGGAGCAGCCGGCCTTCGGGCAGGTGCGGGTACTCCACGGGCGCGGCCGTGAAGTTGGCCTTGCCGGTGGCCGTGGGGAAGCTGCGGCTGTCGCGCGGGGCGTGCGGGAGGGCGAAGCCGCCGGGGCGGGCCACCTTGGCGTTGAAGTCCTCGAAGCCGGGGACGACGCGGGCGATCCGGTCACGGACCGCGCCGTAGTCCTTCTCGAAGTCCTCCCAGGGCGTGCGGCTGTCCGGCCCGAGGGCGCGGCGCGCGAGGCGGGCCACGATGGCGGGCTCGGAGAGCAGGTGGGGGCTGGCGGGCGCGAGGCGGCCGCGCGAGGCGTGCACCATGCCCATGGAGTCCTCGACGGTCACGAACTGCTCGCCGCCCGCCTGTACGTCGCGCTCCGTGCGGCCCAGGGTGGGCAGGATCAGGGCGCGGGCGCCGGTGACGACGTGCGAGCGGTTGAGCTTGGTGGAGACGTGGACGGTCAGCCGGGCGCGGCGTACGGCGGCCTCGGTGACGTCCGTGTCGGGGGTGGCGGAGACGAAGTTGCCGCCCATCGCGAAGAAGACCTTGGCGTCACCGTCGCGCAGCGCGCGGATGGCCCGTACGACGTCGTAGCCGTGCTCGCGGGGCGGCGCGAAGCCGAACTCCTTCTCCAGGGCGTCCAGGAAGGCCGGTGCGGGACGCTCGAAGATGCCCATCGTGCGGTCGCCCTGCACGTTGCTGTGGCCGCGCACCGGGCACACGCCCGCGCCGGGGCGGCCGATGTTGCCGCGCAGCAGCAGGAAGTTGACGACTTCCTGGATGGTGGGGACGGAGTGCTTGTGCTGGGTCAGGCCCATCGCCCAGCAGACGATCGTGCGCCGCGACGCCAGGACCATCTCCAGCGCGCGCTCTATCTCCGCGCGGGTCAGACCCGTGGCGGCCAGCGTCGCGTCCCAGTCGTCGTCTGCGCGGGCCGCCGCGGCGAACTCCTCGAAGCCGTGGGTGTGCTCCTCGACGAACTCGGTGTCGACGGCGCCCTCGGTCTCCAGGATGAGCCGGTTGAGCGTACGGAACAGGGCCTGGTCGCCGCCGATGCGTACCTGGAGGAAGAGGTCGGTCAGGGCCGTGCCGCGTCCGGCGAGGCCGCGCGGGCTCTGCGGGTTCTTGAAGCGCTCCAGGCCCGCCTCGGGCAGCGGGTTGATCGAGATGATCTTCGCGCCGCCGGCCTTGGCCTGCTCCAGGGCGGAGAGCATCCGGGGGTGGTTGGTGCCCGGGTTCTGCCCGGCGACGATGATCAGGTCGGCCTTGTACAGGTCCTCCAGCAGGACGCTGCCCTTGCCGATGCCGATGGTCTCCGTCAGTGCGGAGCCGGACGACTCGTGGCACATGTTCGAGCAGTCGGGCAGGTTGTTCGTGCCGAATTCGCGGGCGAAGAGCTGGTAGAGGAAGGCGGCCTCGTTGCTCGTCCGGCCGGAGGTGTAGAAGACGGCCTCGTCGGGGGAGCCGAGCGCGGTCAGCTCCTCGCCGATGATGTCGAAGGCCCGCTCCCAGGACACCGGTACGTACCGGTCGGCGCCCTCGTCCAGATACATCGGCCGGGTCAGGCGGCCCTGCTGGCCGAGCCAGTAGCCGCTGCGGTCCGCGAGGTCGGAGACCGGGTGGGCGGCGAAGAAGTCGGGGGTGACGCGGCGCAGCGTGGCCTCCTCGGCCACGGCCTTGGCGCCGTTCTCGCAGAACTCGGCCGCGTGCCGGTGCTCGGGCTCGGGCCAGGCGCAGCCGGGGCAGTCGAAGCCGTCCTTCTGGTTGACCCGGAGCAGCGTCAGGGCCGTGCGGCGCACGCCCATCTGCTGCTGGGACATGCGCAGCGCGTGGCCGATGGCCGGCAGGCCGACGGCGTAGTGCTCGGGCGGTGTGACCTCGGGCGAGTCCTGGATCGGGTCCGAAGCGGGCGGCTTGCCTGCCATGGCGCTCTCCCTTGAGCCGAGTGGTGTGCTGTTGGGGTACGGCGCCGCCGACACCGCGGGGCGACGATAGGTGCCGTATACAGAATCCTGTCACGGACGGCTGACGGCGGCGCCGCCGCGGTCGTCGCGGCGGGGATTGTCAGTGGGGCGTGGCAGGATCGGGGTGTGGCAGCAAAGGCAGCGAAGAAGAGCGAAGCGACCGGCACCGAAGCGGTGGAGGGCGGCCGTCCCCGGCTGCTCCTGATGGACGGGCATTCCATGGCGTACCGGGCGTTCTTCGCCCTGCCCGTGGAGAATTTCACCACCGCCTCCGGGCAACCGACCAATGCGATCTACGGCTTCGCGTCGATGCTCGCGAACACCCTGCGTGACGAGGCGCCCACGCACTTCGCGGTGGCCTTCGACGTCTCCCGCAAGACCTGGCGCTCCGAGGAGTTCCCCGACTACAAGGCGAACCGCTCCAAGACCCCCGACGAGTTCAAGGGCCAGGTCGAGCTGATCGGCGAGATGCTGGACGCGATGCACGTCAAGCGCTTCGCCGTGGAGGGCTTCGAGGCCGACGACGTCATCGCCACGCTTGCCACCCAGGCCACCGCCCAGGGCTTCGAGGTCTCCATCGTCACCGGCGACCGCGACTCCTTCCAGCTGGTCACCGACGACGTCACGGTGCTGTACCCGACCAAGGGCGTCTCCGAGCTGACCCGCTTCACCCCGGAGAAGGTCCAGGAGAAGTACGGCCTGAGCCCCGCCCAGTACCCGGACTTCGCGGCGCTGCGCGGCGACCCGTCCGACAACCTGCCCGGTATCCCCGGCGTCGGCGAGAAGACCGCCGCGAAGTGGATCAACCAGTTCGGTTCGTTCGCGGAGCTGGTGGAGCGCGCCGAGGAGGTCAAGGGCAAGGCCGGGCAGAATTTCCGCGACCACCTGGAGGCGGTCAAGCTCAACCGCGTCCTGACCGAGATGGTGCGCGACGTGGAGCTGCCCTGCGGCCCCGCCGAGCTGGCGCGCGCGGCGTACGACCGCTCGGCGCTGACCGTCTTCCTGGAGACGCTGGAGATCCGCAACCAGGGACTGCGGGAGCGCCTGCTGGCCGCCGACCCGGGCGCGGCGGAGGCCGCGGACGCCGGGCCCGCGCCCGCCGAGGTGGAGATCGACGGCACGGTCGCCGGCGCCGGCGAGCTGGCCCCGTGGCTGGCCGAGCACGGCGGCAAGCTGCTGGGCGTCTCCACGGTCGACACCTGGACGGTCGGCAGCGGCAGCGTCGCCGAGGTCGCCCTGGCCACCGCCGAGGGCCCGGCCGTCTGGTTCGACCCCGCCACACTGGACGAGGCCGACGAGCGGGCCTTCGCCGCCTGGAGCGCCGACCCGGCGAACCACAAGGTCATGCACAACGTCAAGGGCCTGATGAGGGTCTTCGGCGAGCACGGCTGGAGCATCGACGGCGTCACGATGGACACCGCCCTCGCCGCCTACCTGGTCAAGCCCGGCCGCCGCTCCTTCGCGCTGGACGCCCTGTCCGTCGAGTACCTGGGCCGCGACCTGGCACCGGCCGCCGAGAGCGACGGACAGCTCGCCTTCGGCGCCGACGACCGCGCCCAGGCGGACGCCCTGATGAACCAGGCCCGTACGGTCCTGGACCTCGGCGCCGCCATGACCACGAAGCTCGACGAGGTCGGCGCGGCCGGTCTGCTGCGCGACCTGGAGCTGCCCACCAGCGTGCTGCTGGCCCGGATGGAGCGGGCCGGCATCGCCGCCGACCGGGGCTGGCTGGAGCGCATCGAGCAGCAGTTCGCCGCCGCCGTCCAGCAGGCCGTGCAGGAGGCGCACGCCGCGGCGGGCCACGAGTTCAACCTCGGCTCGCCCAAGCAGCTCCAGGAGGTCCTCTTCGGCGAGCTGGGCCTGCCCAGGACCAAGAAGACCAAGACCGGTTACACCACCGACGCCGACGCCCTGGCCTGGCTCGCCGCGCAGACCGAGAACGAACTCCCGGTGATCATGCTGCGGCACCGGGAGCAGTCCAAGCTGCGCACCACGGTCGAGGGCCTGATCAAGACGATCGCGGCGGACGGCCGGATCCACACCACCTTCAACCAGACGGTGGCCGCCACCGGCCGCCTCTCGTCCACCGAGCCGAACCTGCAGAACATCCCGGTCCGCACCGACGAGGGCCGGGCGATCCGCCGCGGCTTCGTCGTCGGCGAGGGGTACGAGTCCCTGCTGACCGCCGACTACAGCCAGATCGAGCTGCGGGTGATGGCCCACCTCTCCGAGGACGAGGGCCTGATCGAGGCGTTCACCTCCGGCGAGGACCTGCACACCACCGTCGCCTCCCAGGTCTTCTCGGTCGACAAGTCCGAGGTCGACCCGGAGATGCGCCGCAAGATCAAGGCGATGTCCTACGGCCTGGCGTACGGCCTGTCCGCGTTCGGCCTCTCCCAGCAGCTCGGCATCCAGCCCGACGAGGCCCGCCGTCTGATGGACAACTTCTTCGAGCGGTTCGGCGGGGTGCGCGACTACCTCCAGGACGTCGTCGACAAGGCCCGCGCCACCGGCTACACCGAGACGATCATGGGCCGCCGCCGCTACCTCCCCGACCTGAACAGCGACAACCGCCAGCGCCGCGAGATGGCCGAGCGGATGGCGCTGAACGCCCCCATCCAGGGCACCGCCGCCGACATCGTCAAGGTGGCCATGCTGCGGGTCGACGAGGCGATGCGGGCCGCCGGCCTCGGCTCCCGGATGCTGCTCCAGGTGCACGACGAAATCGTGGTCGAGGTCGCGCCCGGCGAGCGCAAGCAGGTCGAGGAGCTGGTGCGGCGCGAGATGGCGGGCGCCGTGGAACTGCGCGCTCCGCTGGACGTGTCGGTCGGCTCCGGCGGTGACTGGGAGTCGGCGGCGCACTGAGCCGCGTAGGGAGGAGAGGCGCCGCGCGTACGGACGGGTGTGCGGCGCCTTTGCCGCCCGGCCGCTCGGGTGGCGCCTTCGCCTCCTGGCCGCGCGGGTGACGCCCCTGCCGTCCGGCCGCTCGGGTGGCGTCCCTGCCTCCCGGCCGCTTGCGCGGCACCCTCGCCTCTCGGCCACGCCGGTGGCCGTCTACGGCCGCGCGCCGGAGTGGTCGTACGCGGCCGTACGGTCGGCCCCGGGCGTGCGGCGGTGCAGCAGCCGTACCGCCACCGCGTACAACGGCAGCCCGAGGACGAGGCCCGCTCCCGCGCCGAAAAGCACGGTCGGTACGTAGTCGAACCAGGTCACGGACAGGGCCCCGAACTCGGCGCGGGCCCGCAGCGTACGGTGCACGGCGCCGCCGGACAGGCACAGCGCGAGCAGCGCCACGCCGAGCAGCCGCCGCCCTCCGGCCAGTACCGGCAGCCCGGCCGGAGCGGGGGCGTCCGGCGCCTGCCGCAGCGCCGTCCACAAGAACCAGCCGATCAGGGCCAGGGCCAGCGCCGACGTGCCGTACTGGACGTACGTGCAGAGCGGAAAGCCCCCGACGGCCTCGTTGAGGACGGGGAACAGCCGGGTGCCCCAGCGGCCCGGATGCGTGAACGCGTCCCAGACGATGTGGGTCAGCGCGCCCAGCACCGCCGAGACGTAGAACCACACGGCGAGCGCCGCGAGCGGCCGGCCGCCCGTCGGCCAGGGACGGCCGCGCACCGCCGCGTACACCCTGCCGCGCCAGGCCGCCGGCAGCAGCGCCACCAGGGGTTCGCGCAGCAGCAGCCAGCCGCCGACGAGCAGCGCGGTGACCAGCACGTCCACCGTGAGCATGCCCGGCAGCCCGTGCGTGACGTCGCCGAAGAGCATGGCGCCGGGTACCACGGAGTCCGCGTAGTAGGTCAGGTCCGGCGCGAACGATCCGGCGACGAGAGCCGAGGCGACCAGCGGCCCGCGCGCCGTCCCGGTCCGCCGCAGGACCGGGAGCACCGCGGCGGCATGGCTGAGTGTGAACGGCATGACTCTCTCCCTGATCGTTTAGGATCAGTATGTCTGGCGTTGAGAGCAGTAGATGCCCGCCGGAAGTTGTCGTAGTGTCACGTGAGTTGGGAGCGCCGGGAAGCGCATCACGGCGCCGTGCGCGCGGTGGATCAACGCGGAGGGGACGGGCAGCAGATGGCAGCCACATTCGGGCGGCGGCTCCGCAAAGGAGCGGCCTCGACGGCGGTGGCGGCGCTCGCGCTGGCCGCCCTGACCGCGTCCCAGGCGCCGGGCGCGGCCGAGGCCAGGACCGGGAACACCAACGGGGAGCCCACCGCGCCGTCGGGCGACACGCCCATCGACGGCGGCTCGCCCTACTACACCGACCTGCCGCCCCTGAACAGCCCGGTCAAGCCCGGCGGTTCGCCCGGCACCGGCGGCCCGGCCGCCACCGGTCCGGCCGAGGCCGGCATCCCCGCCACCGTCCTGGACGCGTACAAGAAGGCCGAGGCCCGCGTCGCCCAGTCGGACCCCGGCTGCCGGCTGCCCTGGCAACTGCTCGCCGCCATCGGCAAGGTGGAATCCGGTCACGCCCGCGGCGGCGCCGTGGACGCCGAGGGCACCACCTTGCAGCGCATCACCGGCCCGCAGCTCAACGGCAAGGGCTTCGCGAAGATCACCGACACCGACCGCGGTGTCTTCGACGGCGACACCACGCACGACCGCGCGGTGGGCCCCATGCAGTTCATCCCCTCGACCTGGTCCCGGGGCGGCCCCGACGGCACCGGCTGGGGCGCCGACGGCAACGGCGACGGCAAGAAGGACCCCAACAACATCTACGACGCCGCCCTCGGCGCCGGCCGCTACCTCTGCGCCAACAACCGCGACCTGTCCGTACAGGGCGATCTGGACAAGGCGATCCTCGGCTACAACCCGTCGACGGAGTACCTGAACACGGTCCTGTCCTGGGTCGCCTTCTACCGCAAGGGCACCCACGAGGTCCCCGACGGCAAGGGCCTGCTGCCGGTGCACCGCGGTGGCACGGGCAGCGGCCGGGACGTCGCCGCGGGCGCCGGGCCCACTCCGGGCCGTACGGTCTTCCCCGGCTCCCGGCCCGGCACCGGACACGGCGACGGCGGCAAGGACACCGGTGGCAAGACCACCGAGCCTGCCCCCGGCGGCAGCAAGCCGGGTGGCAAGCCGGGCGGCGGCACACCGGGCGGAAAGCCGGGCGGAAAGCCGGGCGGCGGCAAGCCGACGACCCCGCCCACCGGCCCCGGCCCCGCCGAGCCCGACCCGACCAAGCCGCCGACCACCCCGCCCACCAAGCCGCCGACCAAGCCCGCGCCGGTCACCGCGCTGGAGCGGGTCGGCGCGCAGGACCTCACGGCCACCGCGGGCGAGGACTTCGCCGAGCCGGTACGCGTACGGGCGAAGAACGCCGACGGCAAGCCGGTCGCGGGCGTCCCCGTCGAGTTCCGTCTCGTCGGCAAGACCGGCGCCCGGTTCGCGGGCAAGAGCGACCACGTCACCGTACTGACCGGCGCCGACGGCATCGCCACCGCGCCGAAGCTCAGCGCGGGCGACCAGGCCGGCAGCTTCACCGTCCGGGCGACCGCGGTGGGCCGCCAGGTCCCGCCGACCGACGTCCGTGCCACCGTCGAGGCCAAGCCCGCGCCCGAGCCCAAGGCCGACGCGCTGGCCCGCACCTCCGACAAGGAGCTGACAGCCAAGGCCGGCACCTCCTTCGCCGAGGGCACCGTCGAGGTCAAGGCCACCTACCAGGGGAAGATCGCGGCGGGCGTCGCGGTCACCGCGACCATGGTCACCGACGACCCGAAGCAGCCCGTGGAGAACGACAAGGGGCCGTACTTCGCAGGTGGCGGTACGGGGGCGGCTACTGGTGGTGCTGCGGGTGCTGCCGATGCGGGCAAGGGCACCGGCACGGACGCGGACAAGGCCAAGCCGATCCGCAGCCTCACCCTCAAGACCGGCGCCGACGGCCTGCTCAAGCTGCCGGAGATCCGCACCGACGGACAGACCGGCACCTTCCTGCTGCGCCTGACCACCGCCGACGGCGCGGTCCTGACCGTGAAGCTGACCGTCACGGCGTAACAGCCGCGCGTCCCCCAAGTCACCGCCACCGCCACCGCCGTCCCGCTCCCACCGAGCCGGACGGCGGTGGCGGTCGCGCTCCCGGGCCGCGTCCGCGGTGCAACGTGTTCTCATCTGCGCCGCCCGTTGCTACGGTGCCCCAGCCCCGACGCCCCGACGCCCTGACGCTCCGACCGCTCAAGGGAGGCCGACCATGCGCGCACTGACCGCCGTCGCGATCGGACTGGCCGCGGCCTTCGCCCTGGTCCTCGCCGTCACCGCGGCCGGCCCGCCCAGCGGCGGGACCTCACCCGAACCGCTGCGCACCACGGTCCCCGCACACCCCTGAGAGGGAGGGCGCCGCCGCCATGCGACGCAAAGCCAGCCTGGTCCTGCTCGCCTTCGCCGTCTTCTTCGCGGCGCTGTCCCCGCTGCTGCGCTGGTACGCCTTCCCGCGGCTCGCCAAGATCCCGCCGAACCAGTACCAGGACATGGTGCTGGAGGCGAAGCCCGCCACCCTCCTCGACTACGGCACGATGAAGGCCCGCCAGGTCCCCAAGGTCTCCATCGTCCAGACCCTCAAGGGCAACGTCGAGGAGTCCGAACGCATCGAGCGGACCGCCGGCCGCGACGTGGTGGTCTGGGACGCGCTCTCCCACGTCGTGGGCCCCGACGGCAAGATGGTCTCCCAGATCCCCGAGCGTTACATCTTCGACGCCCACACCCAGGAACCCGTGCACGCCACCGGCGAGATGGTCGACGGCGACCCCGTACGGCGTACCGGCATCGAGTTCAAGTGGCCCTTCCTCACGGAGCCGCGCGACTACGACTACTTCGACGCGCAGACCCGTACCTCCGCCCCCATCCACTACAAGGGCACCCGCACCTTCCGTGGCCTGGACGTGTACTACTTCGAGCAGACCATCCCCTGGACCAAGGTCCCGCTCCCCAAGAAGATGCCGGTCCAGGGCATCACCCCGCAGGCCGTCGAGAAGGCCGGTACCAGCCGCTGGTACAGCACCAAGCGGATGTTCTGGGTGGACCCGGTCACCGGCGCGCCCGTCAACGGGGAGGAACTCCACCGAGAGGAGCTGCGCGGCGGCAGCCTCGTGCCCGGCGGCGGCAAGGTCACCGCCTTCTCCGGCCACGTCAAGATGCGGCCGGACTACGTGGCGGCCACCGTCGACCTCGTGACCTCGCAGCGCCGGCTCGTCCTGCTCCTCACCAGCTACCTGCCCTGGGGCTTCCTCGGCCTCGGTGCCGCGCTCCTCACCCTGAGCCTCGTACTGGAGGCCCGCGGCCGCCGCCCGGGCCCGGGCCGCCCGGAACCGGACCGTACCGAACGCGTCAGCTCCGCTTGAGACGCGCCGTCGTGTACCGGGTCGGCTGGGCACCCGACGGGTCCTCGGGCCAGGGGTGCTTCGGGTACCGGCCACGCAACTCGGCCCGTACGGAGCGGTAACCGTCCTTCCAGAAGGACGCCAGGTCGGCCGTGACGGCGGCCGGGCGGCCGGCGGGGGACAGCAGGTGGACGAGGACGGGAACGCGGCCGCCGGCCACCCGGGGGGACTCCTGCCAGCCGAACAGTTCCTGGAGCTTGACGGCCAGCACGGGCTGCTCGCCGCCGTAGTCCACCCGGACCCGCGACCCGCTCGGCACCTCGATGCGCTCCGGCGCCAGCTCGTCGAACCGGACCGCCGCCCCGCTCGCCCACGGCAGCAGCCGGGCCAGCGCCTGGCCCGCGTCGATCCGCTCCAGGTCGGCGCGCCGCCGCGCCCGGCCCAGCTCCACCCCGAGCCACGCGTCGAGCTGCGCCAGCAGCGCCGCGTCCGACACGTCGGGCCAGTCGCCGTCCAGCACCCGGTGCAGGAAGGCCATCCGCTGCCGCAGCGACCGCGCGCCGTCGGTCCAGCGCAGCAGCCCGAGCCCGTCCGCGCGCAGCCCGTCCTCCAGGGCCTCGCGGACGAGGGCGGGGGCGGGGGAGCGCAGCGGGCGGGCCACGAGTTCGACGGCACCGAGCCGTTCGACGGAACGGGCCACCACGTCCCCGTCTGCCCAGCGGACCTCCTCGCCCGACGCGTACAGCGCCCCGGCCGCCGACCGCGCGGTGGCCTCGTCGATCACGGCCGCCAGCCGCACCCGCGCGGACACCGCCGCCACCGGACGGTCGGCGACCGCCACGGCCAGCCACGGCGCGCCGCGCAGCTGCGAACCGTCCGCCGGCTCGGCGCCGGTCCCCGACGCCATCAGGAACGTTCCGGCGCCCCGGGAGCGCGCCACCCGTTCGGGGAAGGCGAGAGCGGCGATCAGCCCGGCCGCTGCGTCGTCGGTGGTGCTGGCCTGGGTACGGGCGTCAGCACCGGCGACGGGACGGGCCGGACCGGCTTGGGTACGGGCGCCAGCACCGGCGGCGGGGCGGGCTGGACTGGCCTGGGTACGGGCGTCAGCACCGGCGATGGGGCGGGCTGGACCGGCCTGGGTACGGGCGTCAGCACCGGCGACAGGACGGGCCGGACCGGCATGGGCCCCGCTGGCGGAACGGTCGGGACCGGCCCCCGCCGCGACGTCCGTACGGTCCTCGGACCGCTTCCGTGAGCCGGGCGTCACCGCCGAGGCCAGCCGACGAGCCTCCTGGCGCCAGCGGGCACCGTACGCGTCCTGCCCCCGCCGGGCCGTACGCCACGCGGCCGCCAGATCGTCCCCGTACTCCCGCGGCGGCTCCTCGCTCAGCAGTGCGACCACCTCGGCGGCACGGCGCTCCCCTACCTGGCGTGCGCCGTCCAGCAGGGCGCGCGCCAGACGCGGGTGCAGGCCGAGCCGGGACATCCGTACGCCCCGATCCGTGACCCGGCCGTCCGCGCCGACCGCGCCGATCGCCGTCAGCACCTCGCGTGCGGCGGCCAGCGCACCGGCGGGCGGCGCGTCCAGGAGGGCCAGGCCCGCCGCGTCCGGATCACCCCAACAGGCGGCCTGCAGCGCGAACGCGGTGAGGTCCGCGACCTTGATCTCCGGCGCCGGAAAGCGCGGCAGCCGCCCGTCCTCGCCCTCGGACCAGCAGCGGTAGACCGTTCCCGGCGCCTCGCGCCCGGCCCGCCCCGCACGCTGCCGCGCCGACGCCTGGGAGGCCCGTACGGTCGTCAGCGCGCTCAGCCCCCGCGCATGGTCGGTACGGGGCTCCCGCGCCAGCCCGCAGTCCACGACCACCCGTACGCCCGGCACCGTCAGGCTCGACTCGGCCACCGAGGTCGCCAGCACCACCCGGCGCCGGTCCGCGCCCCCGGCCAGCACCGCGTCCTGGACGGCGGCCGGCGCCCGCCCGTGCACCTGCAACACCTCGGTACCGGCGTCCGCGACATCGCCCAACTGCCCCGCCACCCGCGCGATCTCGCCCACCCCGGGCAGGAAGCAGAGCACGTCCCCCTGCCGCTCACGCAGTGCCCGCCGCACCGTCGCCGCGACGTGCCCGAGCAGCGCCGGATCGACCCGCATGCCGTGCGCGGGCCGTATCGGCCGCTCCGGCGGCGCCCAGACGACCTCCACGGGGTGGGACACCCCTGCCGCCTCGATCACCGGGGCCGCGCCCGCGCCGCTGCCCGTGGTGTCACCGCTCGCGGTGTCGTCGCCACGGCCCAGGAGACGGGCCCAGCCCGCCGCGTCCGTCGTCGCCGAGGCCGCGATGAGCCGCAGTTCCGGGCGCAGCGTCGCCTGTACGTCCAGGAGGAAGGCGGCGGCGGTGTCGGCGTCCAGGTGCCGCTCGTGACACTCGTCGAGCAGCACGGCGTCGACGCCCGACAGCTCGGGGTCCCGCTGCAACCGTTGCAGCAGCACACCGGTGGTCATGACCTCGACGACCGTACGGGGCCCGGCCCGGCGCTCGCCGCGCACGGTGAAGCCGACCCGGTCGCCCACCTGCTCACCCAGCAGCCAGGCCATCCGCCGGGCGGCGGCGCGGGCCGCGATCCGGCGCGGTTCGGCGACGAGCACGCGGCGCGGCGCATCCGCAGCGGTTTCCGGGCCGTTCTGCCTGGTCAGACCGGCCAGCGCCAGCGGCACCAAGGTCGTCTTGCCGGTGCCCGGGGGCGCACAGAGGACCGCCGCGCCGTGCCGGGTCAGCGCTTGCTCCAGGGCGGGCAGGGCGGCCCGTACGGGCAGTTGGGCGAGGGCGTCGTGGCGGATCACGCCACCAGTTTCCCGGAACGGTCCGAGTGGGGTGGTGCGGGGGCGCTGCGGGGCGGGGTGGGGTGTGCGGGGGCCAAGGGGCGGCGCGGGGCGGGATCGTTCCTTCAGTCCGCGACGCAGACGAAGATCGCCGTACCGGGGATCAGATTCCCGCGCAGCGGCGACCAGCCGCCCCACTCCTGGGAGTTCCACTCCGGCCACTCCGGCTCGACCAGGTCCACCAGCCGGAATCCCGCGGCGGCCACGTCCCGCACCCGGTCGCCCAGCGTCCGGTGGTGCTCCACGTACACCGCCCGGCCCGTCTCGTCCTGCTCGACGTAGGGCGTGCGGTCGAAGTAGGACGCCCCGACGCTCAGGCCCTCCGGGCCCGGCTCGTCGGGGAAGGCCCAGCGGATCGGGTGGGTCACCGAGAACACCCAGCGCCCGCCCGGCCGCAGCACCCGCCGTACCTCCCGCAGCACCCGCACCGGGTCGGCGACGAAGGGGATCGCCCCGTACGCGGAGCACGCGAGGTCGAAGGAGCCGTCGCGGAAGGGCAGCGCGCCCGCGTCCGCCTCGACCAGTTCGACCCGCGCCGACACGCCCGGAGCCGGGCCCCGGCCGGTGGCCCTGTCCGGAACGGTGGACCCGTCCGGAACAGCGGGCCTGTCCGGAACGGTGGACCCGTCCGGAGCGGAAGGCTCCGCCCCCGTACCGATCCGCAGGGCGTGCTGGAGCTGCCGGTGCGAGAGGTCGAGGGCCACCGGGTGGGCCCCCTGCGCCGCCAGCCAGCGGGAACACTGGGCCGCGCCCGCCCCGATCTCCAGGACGCGCCGTCCCTTCAGCTCGGTCGCGGGCCCCAGGAGCCCGGCCTCCGCCTCGTCCAGCCCTTCGGGGCCCCAGACGAACCGGTCGTCGCCCAGGAACGCTCCGTGATCGTTCTGGTACTCGTCCGCGTTGCGGTCCCACCAGCCGCGGCTGGCCCGGCTGCTCTCCGTGTCCGAGGCGGCACGTCGTGTCGCCTCCGGCTCGTACTCTTGGATCATTGCGCCCGTCGTCGTACTCTTCGCTGAGCTTGTGGCTGCCGGTGGCCCAGAGGCCCGGACGGCCTCGCGGAACATGGCGTGTGCCGGTTATGGGGCGTTCCGCCCCGGGTGTGCGTCTTCGCGCATTGACCGTGTCCGGCTGCCCCCGTATGCTACAAGTTGCGCTGCGGGCCTGCGCACCTCAGACGGAGCAGGTCGCGCTCGCATCTGTATGTATGTCCCCTCGGTTTTCGGGACGCTGCCGGTGCTTCGGTTGGTTAGGAGTGCCGTGCGCAGCCGTCTCTGACGCTGTCCGGTCTTATGCAGAAGCGATACAGGCTCTCGGCGTAGCAGTACCTACGACTTCAATGTCCGTACCGGAGCCCTTTCCCACATGACGAGCAGCACCGAGACCACCGCCACCACCCCGCAGGTTGCGGTCAACGACATCGGTAACGAGGAAGCCTTCCTCGCCGCGATCGACGAGACGATCAAGTACTTCAACGACGGCGACATCGTCGACGGCGTCATCGTGAAGGTCGACCGGGACGAGGTCCTGCTCGACATCGGTTACAAGACCGAAGGCGTTATCCCGAGCCGCGAGCTCTCGATCAAGCACGACGTCGACCCCAACGAGGTCGTCGCCGTCGGTGACGAGATCGAGGCCCTTGTTCTCCAGAAGGAGGACAAGGAAGGCCGCCTGATCCTCTCGAAGAAGCGCGCCCAGTACGAGCGTGCCTGGGGCACCATCGAGAAGATCAAGGAAGAGGACGGGATCGTCACCGGTACCGTCATCGAGGTCGTCAAGGGTGGTCTCATCCTCGACATCGGCCTCCGTGGCTTCCTGCCGGCCTCCCTGGTCGAGATGCGCCGCGTGCG
Source organism: Streptomyces paromomycinus (assembly GCF_003865155.1). Taxonomy (NCBI): domain Bacteria; kingdom Bacillati; phylum Actinomycetota; class Actinomycetes; order Kitasatosporales; family Streptomycetaceae; genus Streptomyces; species Streptomyces paromomycinus. Next base: position 7,380,568 of record NZ_BHZD01000001.1, read on the forward strand.
CGACCTGCAGCCCTACGTGGGCAAGGAGCTCGAGGCCAAGATCATCGAGCTGGACAAGAACCGCAACAACGTGGTCCTGTCCCGCCGCGCCTGGCTGGAGCAGACCCAGAGCGAGGTCCGTCAGACCTTCCTCACCACCCTCCAGAAGGGTCAGGTGCGCTCCGGCGTCGTCTCCTCCATCGTCAACTTCGGTGCCTTCGTGGACCTGGGTGGCGTGGACGGTCTGGTGCACGTCTCCGAGCTGTCCTGGAAGCACATCGACCACCCCTCCGAGGTCGTCGAGGTCGGCCAGGAGGTCACGGTCGAGGTCCTGGACGTCGACATGGACCGCGAGCGCGTCTCCCTGTCGCTCAAGGCGACCCAGGAAGACCCGTGGCAGCAGTTCGCCCGGACCCACCAGATCGGTCAGGTCGTCCCGGGTAAGGTCACCAAGCTCGTTCCGTTCGGTGCGTTCGTCCGCGTCGACGAGGGCATCGAGGGCCTGGTCCACATCTCCGAGCTGGCCGAGCGCCACGTGGAGATCCCGGAGCAGGTCGTCCAGGTCAACGACGAGATCTTCGTCAAGGTCATCGACATCGACCTGGAGCGTCGCCGGATCTCGCTGTCGCTGAAGCAGGCCAACGAGTCCTTCGGCGCCGACCCGACGGCGGTCGAGTTCGACCCGACCCTGTACGGCATGGCCGCGTCCTACGACGACCAGGGCAACTACATCTACCCCGAGGGCTTCGACCCGGAGACCAACGACTGGCTGGAGGGCTACGAGGCCCAGCGCGAGGCGTGGGAGACCCAGTACGCCGAGGCGCAGCAGCGCTTCGAGCAGCACCAGGCCCAGGTCATCAAGTCGCGCGAGGCCGACGAGCAGGCTGCGGCCGAGGGCGCGGCGGCTCCGGCCGCGGGCGGCTCGGGCAACGCCGGCGGCGGCAACGTCTCGGGCGGCTCGTACTCCTCCGAGTCGGGCGACAACTCCGGCGCCCTGGCGTCGGACGAGGCCCTGGCCGCGCTGCGCGAGAAGCTGGCCGGCGGCCAGAGCTGAACGCGGCCCGGCCGGTGAGCGCCGTCGGTGGGAACCGGTGAGTGCTGACAGGTAGGACATGGAAGGCCCGCTCCCCTTGTGGGGGCGGGCCTTCGTCGTGTCCGGGGGCAGGGAGCCGGAGACGTCTTCCGGGGAGCGGTGATGCCTTACGGGAGCCGCGGCTGGGGGTGGCGGTGGGGGTGGGGGTGGGGCTGAGGCGCTACCCGACCGGGATGCCCGGGGTGGCGATCCCGCGTCCGCCCGTGACCGTGTTGTCGCCGGAAATCGTCACTGGACAGTTGGACGCGTCGTAGTTGGTGATGTGGAACCCGTAGCGGTTCGGGCCCGACGCTCCCCTCAGATCGGACCGGTTGCCGCGGAAGACCGTGCCGCAGCCCCAGCCCGGCTGCTGGCTGTGCGTCTCGTACCCGTTGTTACGGGTGTGCTTACCGGTGTTGCCCTCCACCAGGACCTTGTTGCCCTTGATGTCGGCCCACGAGTCGTCGTAGTGGGCGCCGGTCAGCCCGCTGCCGTCGAACGTATTACCAATGATCTTCGCTCCGGTGGTGCCCTCCTTGATGTCGATGTTCTCGCCGCCGACACCGGGCCCGATGGTGTTGTGCAGGATCTGCGCGTTGTCGCTCTTGTCACCGGTCCCGCCCGCGCTGCCCACGTACACCCCCTCGCCCATACCGCTGCCGTCCCGCCCGGTGTCGTAGATCCGCGAATTCTTGAGGACACCGTCCTTGCTGGACTTACGGAAGTGCACCCCCTCCATGTCCAGGCCGTGCACGGTGACGGAGTCGAGGACCACGCCGTTCGCCCCGTCCGTCACGATGCCCTTCTGGCCGCCGGTGACGGTGATGCCGCGTACCGTCCAGTACGAGGCGCCGTTCAAGTGGAGCCCGTAACCGCCGCTCGCCGCCAGCACAGCCTTGGCCGAGCCGGTGAGAGTGATCCGCGCGGAAGCGCCGCCCGCGGTGGCGGCCTTGAAGTTGCCCTTGTACATACCGTCCGCGAGCCGGATGGTGTCGCCGGGTCTGGCGGCCGTCAGCGCGTCCTTGAGCTGGGCGGCGGTGGAGACGTCGATGGTGCGGGTGGGGGCTGCGGCGGGCCCTGGTGTGCTTCCGTGCGCCGCGCCGGGGGCGGAGAGCAGGGCACCCATGCCCAGCAGCGCGGCGGCGGGAAGCGGCAGAGGGGAACGCGTACGCATCAAGGTGCCTTCCTGTACGTGAACGAAGAACGTCACCATGAACAGGGAACGGTGGTGAAGGTAGCACTAATCGATGCACCGTCAACCAGGAGACTCGGGTGGAGCATTGGGGGAGTGGCGGCTGTGGTGATCCCGCCTCGTGCCGCTCTGCGGCGGGCCCGCCACCCTCGAATGCCGCTGTTCACCAACATGAACATCCGTGTGCATGTCTCCCCTCCCGCAATGCGCCGGTCGGCGTCGCCGTCACGTACACCCGTCCGCGCGGCACCGACGGGTCGTGGATCACGGCGGGAATGCCTGCGGCATGTACGACGTTCTGGGGGACGGACATCGAGGAGGAGCGGTCACTGTGTTGGATCCCCAGGGTTTGTACGAATGGGAGCCGAGCGGGCTCGCGGCGGTGGAGGCGATCACCGCGCGGGACTCCGCGGGGCTGGTGCTGCTGTACCACTTCGACGGCTACATCGACGCCGGTGAGACCGGCGACCAGATCGTGGAACGGCTGCTGGGCAGCCTCACCCACCGGGTCGTCGCCCGCTTCGACCACGACCGCCTCGTCGACTACCGCGCCCGCAGGCCGCTGCTCACCTTCCAGCGCCACCGCTGGACCGCGTTCGAGACCCCGAGCATCGAACTCCGACTCGTCGAGGACGCCACCGGCGCACCGTTCCTGCTGCTGTCCGGCCCGGAGCCGGACGTGGAGTGGGAGCGTTTCGCCGCCGCGGTGCGGCAGATGGTGGAGCGGCTCGGCGTGCGACTGGCGGTCAACTTCCACGGCATCCCGATGGGCGTCCCCCACACCCGCCCCGTGGGCATCACCCCGCACGGCAACCGCACCGACCTCATGCCCGGCCACAGCAGCTTCTTCGACGAGGCCCAGGTGCCGGGGAGCGCCGAGTCGCTCATCGAGTTCCGGCTCGCGGAGGCTGGGCACGACGTGCTGGGCGTGGCCGCGCACGTACCGCACTACGTGGCCCGTTCCCCGTACCCGGACGCGGCCCTGACGGCGCTGGAAGCGGTGACGGCCGCCACCGGCCTTGTGCTCCCGACCGCGGCACACTCGCTGCGCACCGAGGCGCTGCGCACCCAGGAGGAGATCGAGCGGCAGATCTCCGAGGGGGACGAGGAACTGGTCGCCCTGGTGAGCGGCCTTGAGCACCAGTACGACGCCGTGGCCGGCGCGGAGAGCCGGGGCAACCTGGTCGCCGAGCCGATGGAGCTGCCGTCCGCGGACGAGATCGGCCGGGAACTGGAGCGTTTCCTCGCGGAACGCGAAGGCGAGAACGGCGGCGCCTGAGAAGCGGGCGCCCGTGGAACACCGGCCGCCCCGTCGGGCCGGTGCCCGTGGCCGGGAGCGGACCGAGCCGTATACCGTGGGCCCCATGGTGAAGGTGGGGCTCACGGGTGGTATCGGCGCAGGCAAGAGCGAGGTGTCGCGGCTGCTGGCGTCGTACGGCGCGGTGATCGTGGACGCTGACAAGATCGCACGTGAGGTGGTCGAGCCCGGCACACCCGGACTCGCCGCCGTGATCGCGGAGTTCGGCGAGGACGTACTGTCCGCGGACGGCACGCTGGACCGGCCCAAACTCGGCACGATCGTCTTCACCGACCCGCAGAAACTCCAGGCCCTGAACGCGATCGTGCACCCCTTGGTGGGCGCACGCTCGGCCGAACTGGAAGCGGCGGCCGGCCCGGACGCGGTGGTCGTGCACGACGTACCGCTGCTCACCGAGAACGGCCTCGCGCCCCTGTACGACCTGGTCGTCGTGGTCGACGCGACGCCGGACACCCAGCTCGACCGGCTGGTACGGCTGCGAGGCATGGCCGAGAGCGAGGCCAAGGCCCGCATGGAGGCACAGGCGACACGTGAGAAGCGCCTCGCGATCGCCGACCTGGTCATCGACAACGACGGCCCCCTGGAAGCCCTGGAACCCCAGGTCCGCAAGGTATGGCAAAACCTCCGCGAACGAACCGGCTGACCGAACCCCCGCCCTCCCCGACGACCGGCCGCGCCGGTCCGTCGCCCCGCCCGAACGGGATGCTCCCCAACGGCGCCCCAGCCCTGGTCGGCACTCAAGCCGTCAGCGGCACTACCGTCCCTGACAGCATCCCTGCCGGCATCCCTGCTGGCATCCCTGCCGGCATCTCTGACGGTCCGCGCCCGGACGCTCCTGCCGTCAACGGCCCTGCCGGCGCCGCCGCGATCATCGCCGCCGCGGCCCCCCGTTGATCCAGCCGCCGGTTCCTTCGTCCTCAACGTTCCCGGTGTGCCCGATGCGGACCCGGAAGCCGAGCCGCTGGACCCCGAGCCGCTGGACCCCGAGCAGATCGTCTGTGGCGAACCGGCGGTGACCGTCAAGGCCCTGCGGGAGTCACCGGACGGCAAGCAGCTGCGGGGTATCTGGCGGATCACTCCGGCCGTTGTCATCGATACCGAGGCGAACGAACTGTTCGTGGTCGTCAGCGGCCGTGCGATGATCGAGACCGAGAACGGGCAGGTCCTGAAAGTGGGCCGGGGCGACGCCTGCATGCTGCGCGGGGATGCCCGTACGCGCTGGACCGTGCACGAGACGCTGCGCAAGGCGAACGACATCAGCTTGTGAAGGCAGCCCGTGCGACCGGCGTCCGTACGCGTCCCGGCGCCGGACACATGCGGACAGCGCTCACCCCTCTCCCCCACCCCCACCCCCACCCCCTCCCTCCTCCGCCTCACCCTTGGGGCCTGACGTCCCAGCCATCCTGCACACCGGCTCACGGCTCCTCGCCCAGGCGCCGAGTCGGCCGTGCGAACACCTGACTTCAGATTGCGCGCCGTCCGAGTGGGGAATGCGACGGGCGAGGCGCTTGTTGAGCCGCACGTAACGCCTGCCGAGCGGGTGACGCATGTGCTTGCCCGTACCGAAGCGGTGAGTTCCGTGCGGCTGATGGCCCGCGGCACGGGAAAGGAGACGGCCGTGGCCGAACGCAGCCCCGAGACGAACGTCATCGACTTCCGGGCCGCCGAGCAGTTGCTGGCGGCCCGTGACCCACGCGGCGCTGTGCAACTCCTGGACCCGGTCATCGCCGCGCACCCGGAGAACACCGCGGCCCGCCTGCTGCGCGCCCGTGCCTTCTTCCTCGCCGCACAACTGCGTCCGGCCGAACTGGAATTCCAGATCGTCCTGGAGCGCGAACCGGACAACGCCTTCGCCCACTTCGCCCTGGCCCGCACCCTTCAGCGCGCCAACCGCCCGGAAGAAGCCCAGCGCCACTTCCGCCTGGCCGCAGCTCTCGACCCCCGCCCCGAATACATCGAAGCTGCCCGCTTCGCACCCCCGGAAGACTCCGAAGAGGCATAAGGCTCGACTCGTCCTGGCCTGCCTGGCCTGCCTGGCCCCACGGCCTGGCCCGCTCGGCCGGGCTTGGCCTGTCCCTGTCCCCTTGGCCTCCCTCACTTCGACCCGACTCGACCCGACTCGACTCGACCCGACTCGACCTGGACTGGACGGCACACTCCCTGACCGTTCGTGTGTCTTCCGTCCGGGGCCGCTCCTAGTCCTGGCAGCCGTCGCCTATTCGCCCTCGGCTTCCCCCTTCCCCGTTGTCGTCCTCGTTCCCGTCCGCGTCAGGGTGGTCTCGACCCCGGTGGCCTGCGTCGTGATCACCCGGCGGGCGGACACCCCGACCGCTTTCGAGCGGGCTGGGGCGCGGTGGTCCGGTGCCGGAGCCGTGGTCCGGTTCGTACGGCGGTACGTCCTTTCCCGGCTGGTAGTGCGGGCCTTGGCGGATGTGCCGGATCACCATCGCCAGATCCGTCGCGGCCAGTGCGGTCACCACGGCGCACGCTGCCGCCCACCCTGGCCTGCCGGCCAGCACGAAAGCGACCGTGCCTGCCGCGGCCCAGAACATTCCCCACAGCGCGAGCCCACGGCGCATCTTCAGCGGGCTGCGCGCCTGAAGTGGCTCACTGCCGGTACGCATCACCCATCTCCCTCATCACCCCTCACGACGCGTCTCGCGTCGCTCTCCGCAAGCTGTTCGCGCGGTGCCGATGTCCCTTCCAGGGTCCTCCTGACTTGGGGGCGCGTCATGTGGCCCGTGATCGTCTCGCCGCGTGCCCGGCACTTGTCGTGCCGCGGGCTCACGGTGATCTCCGAGGCAGGCCTGGGCGAGGGTCGCCGGCCGGGTGGCTGTTGATCCATGACAGGCCGCCGATGTCCAGCCGGGTCCGGGCCCGCGTGACAGCTACGTAGGCCAGGCGCGCTTCCGCGAGGTCGACGGGCCCCGGGAGCGGCTCTCCGTGCTCGTCCCGCTCGTCGAGGTCGTCCGGGCCCGTGAAATCGTCCGCGATCCGGACCGTCGGCCACTCCCGCCCTTTGGCCCGGTGCGCCGTCGATACGGTGACCTCCGCCGCTTCCTCCTCCGACAAGCGGTCCAGCGCTTGCAATACGGCCTCCGTTCCGTGCTCGTCGACCAGTTCGACCAAGGGCTGGAGGTCCCGCCCCGACGGGTCGTATCCCGCGTACTCCCGCAGCTCCTGCCAGGACTCGAAGAGCATCAGTTCGGGGTGGGACGGGCGGCGTCCCGACCGGAGGTCGTGTGCGGACTGCGCCAGCGCGGCCAGCGCTCCGCCACCACCCGCCAGGGCCACCCGGCGGCCCTGTTCGAGCTGGCGTATCACCTCCACCATCGCTCCGACGTTGGTCCGGCACAGGACCGCGTCCGGTCTGGGCACCTTTCCCAGCTCCGTGACCAGCCATGGTGAGCCGTCGAGCCGGATCGGGGCGGCGACGATGGCCAGCCAGCGGTTGGCCTCCGCGGCCAGCGCCGGGCCGAAACGGAAGGACCGGGACAGGGTCAGCTGTCTCCCGTCGAAGGTGCTCATCACGTCGCGTGCTCCGCGCCATCCGTAGATGGCCTGCGCGGAGTCCCCGACCATGACCAGCTGGGCATGCCCGCGCTGGGCGGTGAAGAGCTGTTCGACCACGGGATTGGTGTCCTGGGCCTCGTCGAGGAGAAGGAAGTCCGCCGCGATTCTCGGGCCGCTCAGTGCCCATATCTTCAGGTAGTGGTCGTGCTCGAAGCGCACGGTGCCCCGATCGGGGTGCTGGAGGTCCGCCCATGCCTTGCGGGCGAAGGGCAGGACGGCCTCCGACAGCTGCCCGTGCAGCACGTCCTCCTCGACTCCGCGCAGCCGGGGCACATGCTGATCCGTGAGGTCCGGGTCGGCGGACTGGCAGAACCGGGACACGGTACGCAGGGCCGAGTACGACAGGGCCTTGTTGCCGATCCGGCGGGCGCCGATGCGAACGGTCATCCCGGCGTCGATGCCCAGGGCGGCGCCGATACGCCAGCCCGCCTGCCGTGGGGCGTTCAGCCGGGCTCGATAGTCCTTGCCGACGGACGCGTACGCGAGCGCATGCGCCGTACTGCAGGTGATGTGGCCGGGAAAGCGCCGGGAGGCGTCCCGCGCGATCGCCTTGTTGAAAGCGATGTAGCGGCCCTGCCCGCACGGCGGGCGCCCGCGTGGGGGCGGGCAGTGGGCCAGCATCGCGAGCGTCGTGGTCTTTCCCGTGCCTGCCCCGGCCTGGATCACGAGGTGGTCGCCCGAGCGGAAGGCGTCCGCGGCGGCGGTCTGCTCGGCTGTCGGATGGTTCATGTCGGTGGTCGGACGGTTCATGGCGGGTCCTCACGTCGTGGTTTCTCCGTCACTGTGTGTGACGACGGAATCGACGGTAGCGGATCGAGGGGCGGCCGTGGGATTTCTCTCGCGGCCTGTGGATAACTTCGCTCCGGCGCTCGTCGGCGAGGCCGTTGTCAGTGCCGTCTGCTTCCATCGATCTCACACGGTCCGAACGGTTCCGAGCCTCGGTCGCGGTGCTGTCGACGCGGTTCCGGCTCCGGTCCGTCACCGTCACCGGTCGGCTGAGGAAGGGAGGGGCGGGCATGGACGACCGTAAACTCGCAGGTCGGGGTGTGGGGCAGTCGGCGGGGCGACCGAGACGTGAGCGGTGTACGGCAGGAGTGAGAGAGGGGACAGGGAGGGGAGCGGGGGCGAAGGCAGGGGACGACGGGGCGGGGACGAGTCAGGCGCGATGGGCGCGTCGGACGCGACGGGAACCAAGGAAGGGCAGCGGCATGGTGGATCGCGGAGAGGCAGCGGGGCAGCGGGCGCCTGTCGCCGGACTGCCGTCCGCCGGGGCCGTAGGGTCCGCTGCTGCCGCGGGGCGCGCGAGGTGGGAGGCGCCGGCGGAGCAGGGAGACCGGGGAGAACGGGGAGAACAGGGGAGCGCGGATGCTGCTGCGTTTGTTCGCTGTGCCGCGGTTTTCCTGCCCGCCGAGCCGCCCCGGGCCGGCCGGTTCGCTTTCTGGCGTCCGGACGGTGGCCCGCTGCCAGGCGTTCGCACGGCTGGGGGAGACGGGGCTGGGACGGCTGGGGCGCACGGTGCAGTAGGTGGAGAGGGGACAGCAGGGGCGGCTGGTGCGGCGGAAGCGGTCGAGCTCACGGTCGTGCGGCGGCACGGCAACGGAGCCCGTAGACGTACGGTCCCCGCGGTGCGGCTTTCCGTCGCCGAAGCGGTTCCGCTGCTCGCCCGGGCCCGGCACGACCCGTCCGCTCATCCCGCGGCCGCCTGCTGGGGCGCGGCCGTCCTGCACGCCCTGAACCTGGCCGCGCGCGGCCGCCTTCTGCCCGGACTGACCGACCGGGACCTCGACGCCTGGCGCGCCGGACCGCTGGAGTCCGAGGACGTCGCGCACCTGCGGGCGGTCGCCGCCGCCATGCCGCCCGAGGGGCACGCCGTTCCGCTGCCCGACAGCAGTCCGTTGCAGCTCCACGACCCCGAGCTGCTGGTCAGGGCTCTCGTGGACGCAGTGGCGGACGCGCTGCCCCGTACGCCGGCGGCGGCACACCTGACCGGCGCCCCCTTCGCGGCGGTGGCACCGCAGTATCTGCCCGGCGCGCGGGACTGGGCTGCCGAAGTGGCAGCCGGGGTGGACGCCGGGGTGCGGCTGTCGCTGCGGCTCGATCTGGCCGCCCACGGGCTCTTCGACATGCGGGCGGAGCCCGGCGCGGTGGAGGGTGACGCCTCCGCCGAGGCTGCGGCGGATCATGCCGCTGCGGAAGAACGCAGTGCCGCGGCAGCCGTCCTCCAGGTGCACAGTCTCACCGACCCCACCCTCGTCGCCGACGCCGTACAACTGTGGGAGGGCGAAGGCCCCGACCACTTCGGCCCGCGTGCCCGCGTCGACACCCTCCTGGCCCTGCGCCGGGCCGCCCGCGTCTGGCCCGCGCTGTCCCGCTTCCTGGAGCGGCCGGTGCCCGACGTCCTGCCGCTGACCGAGGAGGAGTTGTACGAGCTGCTGGGCGACGCGGCGCCCCGCCTGGCCGCCGCCGGCATCGCCGTCCACTGGCCGAAGGAACTGGCCCGCGGACTGACCGCGGCCGCCGTCATCCGCCCGGCCCCCGGCTCCGCAGCCGACGGGTTCGGCTTCTTCGACACCGAGAAGCTGCTGCAGTTCCGCTGGCAGGTGGCCTTGGACGGCCTGCCGCTCTCCGAGGCGGAGATGGACACCCTCGCGGAGGCCCACCGGCCCGTGGTACGGCTGCGCGACCAGTGGGTGCTGGTCGATCCGGCGCTCGTCCGCAAGGCCCGCAAGCGTGAACTGGGCTATCTGGACCCGGTCGACGCCTTGGCCGCGACGTTGAACGGCACCACCGAGGTGGACGGGGAAAAGACCGAGGTGGTGCCCCTGGGCGCCCTCGCCGACCTGCGCTCCCGCCTGACCGGCGAAGCTCCCGTACCGCCGCAGCCCGCCGGACTGAACGCCATCCTGCGCGACTACCAGCTCCGTGGCCTGGCGTGGCTGGACCGGATGACCTCCCTCGGGCTCGGCGGCTGCCTCGCCGACGACATGGGCCTCGGCAAGACCATCACGGTCATCGCTCTCCACCTCCACCAACGGCCCGCCGCCCCCGTTCTCGTGGTGTGCCCGGCCTCCCTGCTCGGCAACTGGCAGCGCGAGATCGAACGCTTCGCCCCCGGTGTGCCCGTACGCCGCTTCCACGGCACCGGCCGCAGCCTGGACGACGTGGACGGCGGCTTCGTCCTGACCACGTACGGCACGATGCGTTCGAGCGCCGCCGCCCTGGCCGCCCGCCCCTGGGCCTGGGTCGTCGCGGACGAGGCGCAGCACGTGAAGAACCCCCGCTCCTCCACGGGCAAGGCACTGCGCGGCATCAAGGCCCCGGCCCGCATCGCCCTCACCGGCACCCCCGTCGAGAACAACCTCTCCGAGCTGTGGACCCTCCTCGACTGGACCACGCCCGGCCTCCTCGGCTCCCTGAAGACCTTCCGCGCCGTGTACGCACGCGAGGTGGAAGGCGGCGAGGACCCGGAAGCCGCCGAACGCCTCGCCCGGCTGATCCGCCCGTTCATCCTGCGCCGCAAGAAGTCCGACCCCGGCATCGCCCCCGAACTGCCCCCCAAGACCGAGACGGACCATCCGGTCGCGCTGGGCCGCGAGCAGGCTGCCTTGTACGAGGCGGTCGTCCGCGAAACCCTGGCCCGTATCGAGGCGGCCGAAGGCATGGCCCGCCGCGGCCTCGTGATGAAGCTGCTGACCGCCCTCAAACAGATCTGCAACCACCCCGCGCAGTACCTGAAAGAGGCGGCGCCCGACCTGACGGCCCGTTCGGGAAAGCTGGAGCTGCTGGACGAACTGCTCGACACGATCCTCGCGGAGGGCGGCGCGACACTGATCTTCACCCAGTACGTGGAGATGGCGCGCCTGCTGGAGAAGCACCTGACCGCGCGCGGCATCGGCAACGCCCTCCTGCACGGCGGTACGCCCGTACAGGCCCGCGAGGAGATGGTCGACCGGTTCCAGTCGGGCCGCACCCCGGTCTTCCTGCTCTCCCTGAAGGCGGCCGGCACCGGACTCAACCTGACCCGGGCCGCCCATGTCATCCACTACGACCGGTGGTGGAACCCGGCAGTCGAGGAACAGGCCACCGACCGGGCCTACCGCATCGGCCAGACCCAGCCGGTCCAGGTCCACCGGCTCATCGCCGAGGGGACGGTCGAGGACAACATCGCGGAACTGCTCACCGCCAAGCGGGCCCTGGCGGACGCCGTCCTCTCCGGCGGGGAGACGGCCCTCACCGAACTGACCGACGCCCAGCTCGCCGACCTCGTCTCCCTGAGGAGGGCCGCATGAGCCGCCGCCCACGCCCCTTCCCCGGGGACGACGGAGCCGACCGCTTCCCGTCGCCGGGTGAGGGCCTTGCCCCGGCCGCCCGTTCCGGCCGCGGTGTCGGACCGGCCCGCCCGGGGCATGCGGCGGGGGACCTGCCGCAGTCGCGGCGCCTGCCCGAACACCTGGACCGTGCCGACCGGTCACGGACGTTCCCGCCCCTGCCGCAGCGTTCCGGCGCCCGAGGGCTGTTCGCCGAGACGTGGTGGGGAAGCGCCTGGCTGGACGCGCTGGAGACCACGGCCCTGGACAGCGCCCGACTCGCCCGCGGCCGTACGTACGCGCGTGACGGCAACGTCGACACGGTCAACATCACCCCCGGGCGCATCGCCGCCTCCGTACGGGGCAGCAGACCGCGCCCGTACAACGTGGTCATCCGCCTCCGGCAACTCACCGCCGACGAGTGGGCCGTCCTCCTGGACTCGGTCGCCGCCGAGCCTGCCCAGCTCACCGCCCTCCTGGCCAAGAAACTGCCGAAGGCCGTCGCCGAAGCGGGCGTACAGCTGCTGCCCGGCCCGGGCGACCTGGTACCGCGCTGCTCCTGCCCCGATCACGGCAACCCCTGCAAGCACGCCGCCGCGGTCTGCTTCCAGGTGGCGCGGCTGCTGGACGCCGACCCGTTCGTCCTGCTCCTCATACGCGGCCGCGGCGAACGCGAACTCCTCGACGAGCTCTCCCGCCGCAACGCGACGCTCACCGCCCGCGAATCCCGCAGCGCACAGCTCGCGTCGCCGGGCACGGCCGCCGGGCCGCCGTCCGACGCCCGCAGCGGCCCCCGCGCCGACGCACGGGCGGCGGCTGCCGCGGGCAGGGCGGCGAGAGCCGCCACCGCGCCGGGGAGTTCCGGAGCGCGGGAGGAGAGCGGGGCGCGCGAGGGCGCGGAAGCGGAGTACGCGCCGGATTCCGCGCCGTCAGAGCCGGTCCGGCAGGTCCGTGCGCCCCGTGGCGTGCTCGCCCGTGCTGCCCTGGCCGACAGGCTGCTGCCACCCCTCCCGCCACCAATGCCCCTCCCGCCCCAGCCTGGGTACGCCCCCGCCCTCCCGGACGCCGACGGCCTTCCCCTGGACGCGGGCGCCCTCGAATTCCTTGTCACCGACGCCACAGCCCGAGCGCACGCCTACCTGAGCCACATACGGGCCACCGCCCCGGAGGCGCGGGGCAGCAGCCTGGAGTCGCAGGCCACCGTCCTGGAGTCGCAGGCCACCGTCCTGGAACCGCAGGCCGGTGGCCCACGAGCCGCGCTGACGCAGTCGACCGGGCCGGGCCTCCCGCAGGTGCACCCGGCCGGACCGGACCACCCGCAAACCTCCGGCCGGTCCCCGTTTCCCGCCCTCACGACCTGGCAGGACGGCATCAGACTGGCCGCGGCCGCCCATCCGACCGCCGGCCTGACCTCCACCACCCGTGCCCTCTACCGCGACCTCGCCGCGGCCACCGACCGTACCGTCACGGACGTGGCGCGCGCCGTCGCGGCCTGGCGCCAGGGCGGCCTCGAAGGGCTGGACCTGCTCGACACCACCTGGAACCCGCCGGCCGGTGACTTCGACCGCGCCCGCAGCGCCCTGACCGCCGCCGGCCTCCCCTCCCTCCGCCCCCGGTACAACCACCTCACCGACCCGGCCCGCGGCATCCAGCTCCGCTTCGGCCACGACAACCGCTGGTACCCGTACGAATCCGACCCCGGCACCGAGGACTGGTGGCCCACCGGCCGCGCCGACACCGACCCCGCAGGGGCCCTCACCGCGCTGCTCGGCCGATGACTAACCTCGGGACCGTGGAAGGTCTCGACACACTCACCCGATCCCTCGCACAGCGCACCCCCGACGAGCTGGCCGCCCTGCTCACCCGGCACGCGGAACCGCTGTCCCGCAGGCCGGCCCCGACCAGGCTCCGAGAGCTGGCCGGGGCCCTCTGGTCGTACGAAACCCTCCATCACACGGTCCTCCATCTCGACCACCCCCGCCTTCACCTGCTCGCCTCCACCGCCCGCATCAGCCAGGACCTGGCCCGCAGCGCCGCCCCCGTGCCCGCGGCCCCCACCGCCGGAGCCGACTACCAGTCGCTGATGGCGCACCGGCTGTCGTTCCCGGACCTGGCCACCGCACCGGTCCCGGCGGACGACGCCTTCCGGGCCCTCGGCGCCACCGCCCCCGGCCCCGCACGCGACGCTGTCACGACCGCACTGGAACTCCTCTACGCGGACGGGCTCGCCGCCCCCACCGAGGACGGCGCCATCGTGATCCCGCCGCGCACGCCGCAACTCCTGGCCGCCCACGACCTGGGGACCTTCACCCCCGTCGCCCCGCGCCTTCCGGAATCCGCCGTACCGGAATCCGCCGTACTGGAAACTGCCGCACCGGAATCCGCCGCTCCGGGATCTGCCCCTCCGGAAGCCGCCACAGCGACAGCCGCCGCACCGGAAGCGCCCGCTCCTGCCGCGGCCTTCCTCCGGGACGAGTCCCAGGCGGCCGCATCGACCCTCGCCGCCACCCTGGACCGGCTGCTCGCGGCGCTCGCGGCCCAGCCCGCGGCTCTGCGCAAGACCGGTGGCCTGGCGCTGCGCGAGATCAAGCGGCTGGCCAAGGCGGCGGGGGCTTCCGAGGCCCGTACCCGCCTCCTGCTCGATCTCGTGCTCGCCGCCGGCCTCGTCGCCCTGAAGCGGGCTCCCACCGGCATCACGGCGGTGCCCACCGGGGCGTACGACGCATGGCTGGCCGAGGCGCCCGGTGAACGGCTGGTGCCGGTCCTCACCGCCTGGACCACTCTCTGGGCCATCCCCACGTACACGCCTTTCGGCGAAACCCCCACCGCCTTGGTGCGCGGCGAGGACCGGCACGCTCCGGCGCTGCGCCATGCGCTCCTCAAAGCTCTGGCCAGTGCCCCGGCGGGCGGGCAGCCTTCCCGGCTCCCGGCGGGCACGCCCCTCTCGGCCAAGCCGTCCGGGGCGCCGAGCCGCCGGCCCGGCCTGCCCGCTCTTCTCGACGCCGCGGCCTGGCACCGCCCGCTGGCCGTCGTCGGCGATCCGCTGGCCGAGGACCGTACCGCGCACATCCTGGACGAGGCCGCCTTCCTCGCGCTCGTCGCACACGGTGCTCTGACCCCTCTGGGGCATGCCCTGCTCGCGACGTGTCCAGCGGATCCCGAAGCGCTCCGCTCACATCTCCGGGAGCTGCTTCCGCCGCCCGTCGAGCAGGCCCACTTCCAGGCCGATCTGACGGCCGTCGTGCCCGGGCCCCCGTCCGCTTCCCTCGCGGACTTGCTGTCCTCGGCCGCCGACCGCGAGTCCGAAGGGCACGCCGTGACCTGGCGGTTCACCCCGGCGTCCGTACGCCGGGCGCTCGACGCCGGACACGGAGCCACGGACCTGCTCGCCGCACTCGCCGAGGTGTCCGCGGCAGGTCCTCTGCCGCAACCCTTGACCTACCTCGTCCAGGACGCCGCCCGTGCCCACGGCCGGATGCGGGTACTGCCCACCGCCTGCTGCATCCGCTCCGACGACGAGGCACTGCTCCGCGAACTCGCCGCTCACCGCGCCCTCCAGGCCCTCGGCCTGCGCGCCATCGCCCCCACCGTCCTCGCCAGTGCGCGACCGCCCGCCGAGACGCTCGAAGCGCTCCGAGGCGCCGGTTACGCTCCCGCGCTCGAATCCGAAACCGGCACCGCGTCCGTCGAACGCCCCACTGGCCACCGCACCGGCGTCCCCTCGTCCGGCTCCGCCACCGCGCCCCTGGCCCTGGCCCGACGACTCCTTTCGGGGTGAGGGAAGCAGCGGAGGGCGGTGACTGTCAGTGGGGTCAAGTAGCTTGGGAGAAGAAGGAGTCGGTGAGGCGAGCGGAGGGAACGGGCGAAGCGGGCGGGGGACTTCCTCCCCTACCGTGGCAGTGACGCACCGTGACAGCGAGCACGTCCGTACACCTCGTACGGTTCGTACGGCGGGAACAAGGGGGGACCGATGGACGCGGAGTTGACGGCGCTCGCGACGGCGGGGGCGACGGCGCTGGTGCAGCAGATGGTGACCGAGGGCTGGACGCAGGCGCGGCAACGGGTGGCGTCCTTCCTCGCGCGGCGCCGGGGCGGCGGTGAGGAAGAAGCCCTCGAAGGGGAGCTGGAAGTGTCGCGCACGGAGCTGGTGACCGCGCAGCGGGACGGTGACGAGGACGGCGCGGCCGACGTGGCGGCCGAGTGGCGGGTGCGGCTGCGGCGGGCACTCCGCGACGACCCGGCGGCGGCCGAGGAACTGCGGCGGCTGCTGGCGGAACTGCGGCCGGACGAGGGCGCCAGGGTCGAGGTGCGAGAGGTGCACAACTCCATCAGCGGCGGAGTGCATCACGGGACGACCATCCAGGCCGGCGTGGTGACCCGGCTGGACCAGCGCGGCGGTGGGTTCGGTGAAGGGCCCGCTCGTGGCTGACCTGGAGCCCGGCGCTCCCGCACCCTCCTCCGCAGCCGATGCGGTCCCACCCGATGAGCCCGGCACGCCCGGTCCGGCGCCCGCCGGTGTGCGGAACGAGATCAGTGGCGGGACGGTGTACGGGGCCGTCGTGCAGGCCCGGACGATCGGCACGGTGACGATCCAGGAGGCCACCCCGGCAATCGTGCCGGGTGCGCCGGTGCCCCGTACGCTGCCCCCGGTCACCCGCCATTTCGTCGACCGTGACGCCGTACTGGCCGAGGTGACGCGCTTATTGGACGAGGCGTCGCCGAAGGGCGACGCCGACGGCACGGGGGATGCCGGAGCGCCTCTCGTGGTCGTCCTGTGGGGGCCGGGCGGTGTGGGCAAGACGGCCACCGCTCTACGCCTGGCTGCCGCGCTGCGGGGGCGCTTCGGGCAGGGCGAGCTGTACGCGGACCTGCGCGGGGCGTCCGCCACGACCGCGGCCGCGCCGTCCGACGTGCTGTCGCGCTTCCTGCGCGACCTCGGGGTCCACCGGGACTGGATACCGGCGGAACCCGACGCCCAGGAGAGCACGTTCCGCAGTGTGACGGCCGATCGGCGCGTCCTCACGGTGCTGGACGACGCGCATTCCGCCGCGCAGGTACGGCCGCTGCTGGCCGCGTCACCGGGCTCCCTGACGATCGTGACCAGCCGGGCCGACCTGGGCCGCCTGGTGATCGAGTACGGCGCACACCCCATACGGCTCGGGCCGCTGCGCACACCCGACGCGGTGGGGCTGCTCGCCCGCCTGGGCGGTACGGGCCCGGGAGTCGAGGCAGTGGCGCGGCGGTGCGGCGGCATGCCGCTCGCCCTGTGCGCGATCGGGGCACGTGCCGCCGGCCGGCAGCAGCCGGACTGGGAACTGCTGGAGCGCGAGATGAGCACGAACGGCGAGGACGAGGCGGCGCCTGCACCGCATGGCGCGGCCACGGCGGGCGACGCGGCACCGGCCGCCTCGCCGGATTCTGCACCATCCGCCGCAGCTGACCCCGCCGCCGCAGACGCCCCACCAGCCACCACGGCGGAGGAGCCGATGCGCGGCGCGATGGACGCCTCGTACGGGCATCTCTCGGAGGCAGCGGCCCGGCTGTTCAGGCTGGCGAGCCTGCGCCCGTGGCGGCATCTGACGCCGGGTGCCGCCGCGGCCGCCGCAGGAATCGCCGAAGACGCGGCGGGCTCCCTGCTCGCCGAACTCGCCGACGCACGGCTGCTGGAGGACGCGACCGGCGGGGAAAAGGCGGCGGAAACCGGGCCCGAGGGCCGCGCCGACGCTTCCGGCCAGGTGCGTCACCGGCTTCACGACCTGTGGCGGGAGTACGCGCAACAGCGTGCACTGACCCAGGACGGCATCGCGGGTGCCGCGGCAGCCGTCCGCCGCATGCTGCTCTGGTACGTGCGGGCCGCAGCCGCGGCCGACGCATGCGTGCTGCCGGGCCGCTGGCACCTGGGGCCCGCGTACACACGGTTGGCCGGGCGGCCCGCGGCCTACGAGAACGGCAGCAGCGCACTGACCTGGCTGCGGGACGAACGGGAAAACCTGGCGGAGGCGGTACGGGCCGCGGCCGACCACGGACTCGACGACCTGACGTGGCAGTTGTGCGAGGCCATGTGGGGGCTGCACCTACGGCTCGGCTTTCACCAGCAGTGGGTCGCCACCCACCGGCTCGGCGTCGAGGCCGCCATCCGTTGCGCGGAGGAGTGCCCCGAGGCCGAAGGACGGATGCGCGCCCAGCTCGGCTTCGCCCACCTGGGACTGGCGGAGTACGGGCAGGCGCGGGCGCAGTTCGCCGGGGCGGCCGCCGCCGACCGGCGGGCCGGACACGTGCGGGGTGAGGCGACGGCGGTGGAGTCCCTGGGACTGCTGCAGCTGAAGCAGGAGCGGTGGAGCGATGCCGCCGAGTGCTTCCGGACGGCGAGACGCCTGGCGCGGCAGGTCGGCGATCCGCGTGCCTTGGCCCTGCTCGAACATCACCTCGGGCGGGCGTTCCAGGGCATGGGCCGCCACGAGGAAGCGGTCGTCCAGCTGCGGCACGCGCAGGAACTGCTACGCGCGCTGCCCGACCCGTACAACGAGGCTCGGGTGCTGATGAGCCTCGGGCGGACCCTCCTCGATGCCGGGCGTGCCGAGGAGGCGGACGAGCCGCTCGAACGGGCCGCGTCGGTCATGGCTGCGGAAGGATCGGTGGTCCAGCAGGCGGACCTGGCGGAACTGCGCGCCGACCGGGCCGCTCTGGCCGGGGACACGGCCGGTGAGAGCCGGCATCTGCGGGCAGCGCTCGGCTTCCACGAGAGGACGGGATCACCCAGGACCGGTGCCGTACGGGCACGGCTCGACCAGGTGGAGTCCGCCGCCCGGCGGAGGGACGCTCCAAGTGGAAGGGCCGGCGGGAAGGCCGGCAGGGAGGTCAGTGGCGAGGGCAGTGGTGAGGTCAGCGAGGAGGGGTGATCGTCACCTGTAGGCGGTGGCTCGTGCCGCCCGTCACCACGACCAGGCCGTCGAGGAGTTCTTCGACGGGCTTTCCGCGCTCGTACCAGGCGTAGAGGGCCGAGGCGTAGACGGCCGGATCGCACAGGTCGCGGTGGCCGTCCGGGCCGGGCGCCGCGGTGAGGGTGACCAGGCGCCCGTCCGGAAGGCGCACGAGGCAGGTGTCCGGCGCGGTGACGCACGCGGCCATGGCGCAGTGCCGGTGGCGCCGCATCGCCTCCCGTGTCCACGCCGCCGGTTCGGGCCGGGAGTCGTGGAGCACCAGGTCGGCGAGGGCCAGCCGGGTCACGTCCGGGACGTCCTCGTGGACGGCGGTGTGGGCGCCGGGGTGGGAAGTGGTGGGGGAGGCGGTATGCGGCGGGGCCTGGGATGTGGTGGGGGCGGCAGCCGGGGGTGAGGCCGGGGTAGCGGTCGGCTCCGGGCCCCGGGGCGGAGCCGGGTGCGCGCCGAGACCGTCCGCATGGCGGGTGACGGCTATCTCGGGAGGCGCGGCGGGGCGGTGGTCGCGCAGGTGGGTCAGGACCTGGAGGGGAGCCAGGAGCGGCGGGGCGGGCGGGATGTCGGAAGGCAGGTCACCGTACGTGGGGTCGAGCAGCCGCGGCAGGTAGGCCGGAGCGCTGGGCTCGGCGAGGCCCATGAGGCCGTAGAAAGCGCGGCGCAGCAGTGCGGCCGAGCTGCCCGGAGAGGAACTGGCCAGGGCGGTGAGCTGGGCGTGACGGTCGGGGTGGTGGTGGGCCAGCAGCTCGTCGAGCTGGGGGAGGAGCGGTTCGTACGGGCGTAGCCGGGGAGCCGTGCGGCCCAGTTCGGCGACGGGCGACGCCGGGTCGAGGTCCGCTTCCGGGAAGGCACCGAGCAGGACGGGCGTGCCGATGGCGGCCGCGTAGTACGTCACGCTGCCGTGATCGCCTATGACGGCGTCGGCGGCGGCCAGTACCTGCCGCCACGGTCCGAGCGGCGGGACGACGGTCAGCCCGGCCTGTTCGGCGCGGCGCAGCCAGGCACGTACCTGACCAGGGCCGTGACCGTGCCAGATGTTCGGATGCAGGACGGCGCAGCGGCGGTAGGCGTCGACGGGCAGTTCGCGGGTGAGGCTCTCCAGAAGCCGGGGGAGGACGTCGTCGGCATCGCCGAACAGGGAACGCGGCCCCCAGGTGGAGTTGACGACGACGAGCCGCTGGCCGGCGGACACACCGAGTGCGCGGCGGAAGCTGTCTCGGTGGGGGAGCGCGGCCAGCAGGCGGTCGAAGCAGGGATCACCGGCGAGTACGGCGGTACGGGCAGCGGGCGGGCAGGCGCGGCGGAGACGTGTGAGCTGTTCGGGGTGGGACAGGACGGTCGTCGTCGCGACGGGCGCACCGTCCCGCAGCAGCCACTCCGGCGAGAGCCCGAAAACCGGCGCCCGTTCGGCGTCCGGATCCGGCTCCGACGCCGGCTCCCGTTGTCCGGTGTCCGTTGTCCGGTGTCCGGTGTCCGGTGTCCGGTGTCCGGTGTAGGGAGCCTCTTATTGTAGCCAATGCCGTGCGACAGAACGGCCAATTTCCCACTGATCAGGTGCAGTTCACCGCCGTAGCTGGCGCTGACCGCCAGGTCCACCGGAGTCTCCAATGCCTGCTCCCAGGGCAGGACGGGCAGCCCGGCGTCCGCCAGCAGTTCCGGTACGCCGTGCAGGTACGGCGAGGAACCCGTACACGTCGCCAGGCACTGGACGCGCGGGTCGGCGTCGAACAAGGGGAGCACGTCCAGGAGCCGGGTGGCGGAGGTGACGTTGTGCACCACGAACAGGACGCGCGCGGTCCCGGCCCGGGTGGACCACTGCGCCGCCTCCGGGCCGACCGGAACCCGCAGCCACCGCTGCCCGTCCGTGACCGCTTCCCCCACACGCCTCACCCTTCACCCTGGCTCGACCGGTCACCCTAGCCGCTGTGCTCGTGCGTCCGGTCCGCCCGGCACAATGAAGAAGTGCGGCTCGAAGCGATCACCTGGGACCGGCTGACGGACGCGCTCGCCGAGCGCATCGGTGCGACGGCGCCGGCGGACGGCGGTCCGTGGCTGCGCGTCGCCGTCGACGGGGCACCGGCGGCCCGGCCTGCCGATGCCGCCGGACGGCTCGCCGAAGCGCTGCGGCTGCGCGGCAGGCCCGTACACGTCGTCGCGGCCGACGGCTTCCTGCGTCCCGCCTCCCTGCGCCTGGAGTACGGGAAGGAAGACCCCGACGCGTATTACGACACGTGGTTCGACCGGCAGGCGCTCTGGCGGGAGGTGTTCACGCCACTCGACCCGGGCGGTACAGGGCGGGTGCTGCCGGATCTGTGGGATCCCCGGACAGACCGGGCCACGCGCAGCCCGTATGCCGAGCTGCCGCCGGGCGGCGTACTGCTCCTGCACGGTCCGCTGCTGTTCGGGCACTGGTTCCCCTTCGACCTGTCGGTCCATCTGAAACTGTCGTCCGCCGCGCTGGGCCGCCGTACCCCGCAGGACGAGCGGTGGACGCTGCCCGCCTTCGCGCGGTACGAGGACGAGGTGCGGCCCGAGGAGGCCGCCGATGTCGTCGTGAAGGCGGACGATCCTGACCGCCCGGCCTGGAACGGACACGGCTGACCTGCCGGCCACGGCCACCCGCCTCCCGAGAATCAGCCTCCGCCGTCGGGAAGCCGCCCCACCCCCCCCCGGCAGCAAGCCCCCTTTCCGAGAAGTTGTCCCACTCCCGAAAACCGTACGCCCCACCACTGACAATCCGTCACCGTCGGGTGCGGCGCCGGTTAGCGTGAGCCGATGACCACGACGTGCGGGAATCCGGGAGGGGCGCTGCGCATGGAGGACATCGGCTGGGACACGGACGCGGCGCGATGGCTGAACCCACCGCCGGAAGCGGTGTGCGAGCCGGCGGCGACGGGCGGTGGCACGCTGGTCGTCACGGCCGCCGAAGGGAGTGACTTCTGGCGGCGGACCAGTTACGGCTTCGACCGGGACACCGGCCACGCGCTGCTGACGCCCTTCCCCGCGGGCTCGGCCGTCGAGGTCTCCTTCATCGCCGCTTTCGACGCACTGTACGACCAGGCCGGGGTGATGGTGCGGGTGGACGACCGCACCTGGATCAAGGCCGGGGTGGAAATGAGCGACGGCGCGCCGCAGTTGGGCGCGGTGGTCACCCGTGGGTGGTCGGACTGGTCGCTGGCTCCCGTGCCGTCCTGGGCGGGCCGCGAGGTCACGGTGCGCGTGAGCCGCAGCGGTGACGCGCTGACCGTACGGGCACGGCGTGAACAGGAGCCGTGGCGCATGGTGCGGCTGGCGCCCCTCGACCCGGACGCGACGGCGGCCGCGGGACCGTTCTGCTGCGCGCCGCAGCGGGCCGGCCTACGGGTGCGGTTCACCCGCTTCGCCACGGGCCCGGCCGATACGTCTCTCCACTGAGCGACCGCCGCGCCACCCCGGACCGCGTCAGGCGTCGGCCAGGGCCAGCAGCTTGGTCACCGTGTTCCAGTTGCGGGCCGTGGCCGTCACGCCGAGCCGGGCGCGGGACACGGCATCGGCGAGCTTGGAGCGGCCGATTCCGTCCGGGCACCAGAGGTACAGTTCGCGGCCGATCAGCCGCAGCCGGTCCGGGGCGTAGGCGTCGGAATCCAGCCCCGCCAGCGGGGCCACGTCGGCGGGGATGTCGGACAGAAACGTCACATGCAGGGTCTTCGGCTCCGCCTCCGCCTGCGGGAAGGGATTGGCCGCGACGGTGGCGGCCAGCTCGTCGCGCGTGCGGACCATGACCGGGACGGAGAAGCCCAGGTCGTCGGCGATCCGCGCCTCGATGCGGCGCGCGGTCTCCGCGGGTGGCGTGCCCGGGTCGGCGAAGACGATGTTGCCGGTCTGCAGGAGGACCGTCACGTCGGTGTGGCCCAGTGACGCGAACAGCTCGCGCTGCCGCGCCATGGGGAACTTCTTGTTGCCTCCGACGTTGATGCCGCGGAGCAGGGCTACCTGGCGGGACATGGCAGAGATGCGTCTTTCGGTCGGGCGGAGCGAGCGGTCGGCGGGCGCGGAGAGCCGGAACCGAGGGAACCGGGGCGCGAAGGCATCGGCGTAACTGGGGCAAGCGGGCGCGAGGGTGTCGGCGTAACCGGGAGAGGGCAGCGGTAGGGGGCGGGACCAGCGGTACGGGGACGGGGGCCCGGCCGCCGTCAGAAGAGAGGCTGCGGAAGGACGCCCTCCAGGGCCAGCAGCCGGCGTTTGGTCTCCAGGCCGCCGCCGAAACCCCCGATACCGCCGTCGCTGGCCACCACCCGGTGGCAGGGCACGACGACCGGCAGCGGGTTGGAGCCCATGGCCGCTCCCACCGCACGGGCGGCTCCCGGTTCACCGACCCGGTCGGCGAGATCCTGGTAGCCGACCGCCGTGCCGTACGCGACGTCGGTGGCCAGCGCGCGCAGCACCCGCTCGTTGAAGCCCGGGGATCCCGAGGACCCGGAGGTCCCTGAGGACAGGGACCAGTCCAGAGGGACGGTGAAGGTGCGCAGACCGCCGTCGAAGTACCGGGTCAGCTCGTCGGCCGCCGTGGCCAGGTGGGGTATCTCCGGGACCGGTTCCCGGCCGAACGCCTGCCGGAGACGGCTCAGTGTCCGGTGGGTGGTGCGCTCGTCGGCGTGGAAGCCGACCAGTGCGAGCCCCTCGCGGGTCGCCGCGAGCAGCAGCGGCCCGATGGGGGTGTCCAGCACGCGCCAGGCCCAGTCGGCCTGCTGATCACGCTCTGCGTTCATCACGGCATCAGCCTATGGCCTGCCACTGACAACGCCCCCGGAGCCGGGTCCAGGGGCGTTGCCGACAGCGACAGCGGGGCCGGCTGCCGTCCTGGCGGCCCTCGTAGCGGCCCTCGCCTAGCGGTCCTCCCCCTCCAAGGCGTCGCGGACGACGTCCGGCTTGTTGCTGATGATGCCGTTCACGCCCTGTCCGGCGGCCTTCACCGCGCCGGCGGCGTCGTCGACGGTCCAGGTGAAGACCTCCAGCGGCCGGCCGTGCGGTCCCTTGACCTTGTGGACGGACGCGACGTACCCGGCGTCGATGGACTTGTACTGCGGGTTGATCTGGTCGGCGAAGGCCGCGTACGTGGGCAGCTCGCTGACGGCGGGCGTGCCGAGGAAGCCCGTCTTGACGTCGGAGCGCAGGCTGTGGACCTTCTTGACCGAGCCGGCGTCGAAGCTCTGCACGATCAGCCGGTGCTTGACGTGGTGGCGGTCCAGCCAGCCGTCCTCGCGCAGCTCCTTGAGGATCTGCCGCTCGATGCCGGGGTAGAGCTCGGGTGCCTTGATCTCCAGCAGCAGCTTCTGGCCGTTGTCCTCGACCGCGTCCATGTAGTCCTCCAGCGTCGGCACCCGCTCGCCGGCGAACTTCGGGCCGAACCAGCTGCCGGCGTCCAGCTTCTCGATCTCCGCGAGCGTGAAGTCGGCGACGTTCCAGGGCGCGCGGTCCGGGAAGACCTGTTCGGCGTCGGTCGTCCGGGCGAGCGACGTGTCGTGCACGACGACCAGTTCGCCGTCCTTGGTGCGCTGGACGTCGTTCTCCACCCAGGTCACTCCGAGGTCGGCGGCCGCGTCGACGGCGGCGAGGGTGTTCTCGGGCGCGTAGGCGGAGGCGCCCCGGTGGGCGACGATCTCCACTCCGCGGTGCCCGTCGGCGGCCTGCGCGCCGGAGGCGGGGAGCAGGGACGCGGCCAGGCCCACGAGCGCACCGGCGACAGTGGCGACAGGACGGATACGCATACGAACTCCTTGTGACGACGTGGTGGCGGGAGCATGCCGGGGCCGGGCCCGGCCGGGCCGGTCCGGAGCCGGTTACGCGGCCGCCGTCCCGGCTTCGGACGGCCGGAAGCGGAGCCGGAACCCCTACGGGGAGCACGGTGGATCCGGGGCCGGACGGGCAGAGAGTCGCAGCCGCGATGTACCGGAAGACAGGCGTTTGGTGGACAGAATGTGAAGGAGAAGCGTGGGAAGCGTCCTGTTCTGGGGTTGTGCTCGCCGCGGCCGGCCGCCCGGCCCGGCGCCGCCCACCGCTATCCGTCGGCGGAACCGCTGGTCGGAGCGTTTTCCGGCCGGTTGTCAGTGGGGAGTCGTACGGTTGGTTCCATGCGGCCCGTATCCAAGATCGAACGCACGGTGGCACCTTTCGAGGTCGTCAGCCCCTATCAGCCCAGCGGCGACCAGCCGGCGGCCATCGCCGAGCTGGCGCAGCGCGTCAGCGGTGGTGAGAAGGACGTCGTCCTGCTCGGCGCGACCGGTACCGGCAAGTCGGCGACCACCGCGTGGATGATCGAGAAGCTGCAGCGGCCCACCCTCGTCATGGCGCCCAACAAGACCCTCGCGGCACAGCTCGCCAACGAGTTCCGCGAGCTGCTGCCCAACAACGCCGTCGAGTACTTCGTCTCGTACTACGACTACTACCAGCCCGAGGCGTACGTCCCGCAGTCGGACACCTACATCGAGAAGGACTCCTCGATCAACGAGGAGGTCGAGCGGCTGCGCCACTCCGCGACGAACTCCCTGCTCACGCGGCGTGACGTGGTCGTGGTCGCCTCGGTCTCCTGCATCTACGGCCTGGGCACGCCCCAGGAGTACGTGGACCGCATGGTGCCGCTCAAGGTCGGTGACGAGATCGACCGCGACCAGCTGCTGCGCCGCTTCGTCGACATCCAGTACACCCGCAACGACATGGCCTTCACCCGCGGCACGTTCCGCGTCCGCGGCGACACCATCGAGATCTTCCCGGTCTACGAGGAGCTGGCCGTCCGCATCGAGATGTTCGGCGACGAGATCGAGGCGCTGTCCACGCTCCACCCGCTGACCGGCGAGGTCATCAGCGAGGACGAGCACCTGTACGTCTTCCCCGCCAGCCACTACGTCGCGGGCCCCGAGCGCATGGAGAAGGCCATCGCCGGGATCGAGGCGGAGCTGGCCGAGAGCCTCGCCACGATGGAGAAGCAGGGCAAGCACCTGGAGGCGCAGCGGCTGCGGATGCGGACGACCTACGACATCGAGATGATGCGCCAGGTCGGCTCCTGCTCCGGCATCGAGAACTACTCGATGCACATGGACGACCGCGCCCCCGGCACCGCGCCGAACACCCTCCTGGACTACTTCCCGGACGACTTCCTCCTGGTCATCGACGAGTCGCATGTCACCGTGCCGCAGATCGGCGCGATGTACGAGGGCGACGCCTCCCGCAAGCGCACCCTGGTCGAGCACGGCTTCCGGCTGCCGTCCGCCCTCGACAACCGGCCGCTGAAGTGGGAGGAGTTCCTGGAGCGCGTCGGCCAGACCGTCTACCTGTCGGCGACGCCCGGCTCGTACGAGCTCTCACGCTCCGACGGCTACGTGGAGCAGATCATCCGCCCGACCGGCCTGGTCGACCCCGAGGTGATCGTCAAGTCCACCGAGGGCCAGATCGACGACCTGGTGCACGAGATCCGTACGCGTACGGAGAAGGACGAGCGGGTCCTGGTCACCACCCTCACCAAGAAGATGGCCGAGGACCTCACCGACTACTTCGTCGAACTGGGCATCCAGGTCCGCTACCTGCACAGCGACGTGGACACCCTGCGGCGCGTGGAGCTGCTGCGGGAGCTGCGGGCCGGCGAGTACGACGTCCTGGTCGGCATCAACCTGCTGCGGGAGGGCCTCGACCTGCCCGAGGTGTCGCTCGTGGCGATCCTGGACGCCGACAAGGAGGGCTTCCTCCGCTCGGACACGTCCCTGATCCAGACCATCGGCCGGGCCGCCCGGAACGTCTCCGGCCAGGTCCACATGTACGCGGACAAGATCACCCCGGCGATGCGGAGGGCCATCGACGAGACCAACCGCCGCCGGGAGAAGCAGCTCGCGTACAACAAGGAGAAGGGCATCGACCCGCAGCCCCTCCGCAAGAAGATCGGCGACATCGTCGCGACCCTCGCCCGCGAGGAGATCGACACCCAGGAGCTGCTGGGCACCGGCTACCGCAAGGGAGCCGAGGGCAAGGAGGCCAAGGGCAAGGCGCCGGTGCCCGCGCTGGGCGGCAAGGCGGCCAAGGGCAAGGCCGCGAAGGGCGGCACGCCCACCGACCGGCCCGCCGCGGAACTGGCCGAACTCATCGAGGAGATGACCGACCGGATGCGGGCCGCCGCCGCCGAGCTGCAGTTCGAGGTGGCCGCCCGGCTGCGTGACGAGGTGGGAGAACTGAAGAAGGAACTGCGGCAGATGAAGGAGGCGGGGCTGCGCTGAGGGGGGATGGCGGCGAGAGGGCGATGACGGTACGGGGGTGATCGCGCCGCGGGGGCGACTGCGGTGAGGGGCGACTGGGTTGGTGCGGCGACTGCGGTGGCAGGTCGACTTCGGCCCGGTGGCCCGGTGGCCCGGTGGCCCGGTGGCCCGGTGGCCCGGTGGCCCGGTGGCCCGGTGGCCCGGTGGCCCGGTGGTCCGGTGGTCCGGTGGCCCGGTGGTCCGGTGGTCCGGTGGTCCGGTGGCCCGGTGGCCCGGTGGCCGGACGGCCCGGTGGCCGGGCGGCCCGGTTGACGGGGTGTCGGGTTGACGGGGCCGTGCTGACCGGGGCCGTGCTGACCGGGTGACCAGGGGTGGACGGAGAGGCGCCCGCCTGCGCCCCACCCCATCCCGCCCCCCGACGTACGGTCCGGGCCCGCCCCTGCACCTCTCTGGAAGGGCCCGCCGGTTACTGCCCGAGTGAGGTGGGCTGTGTTGCAGGAACGCCACAAAGCGCGGGGCAACTGCGTGCCGGGGGCGGGCCGTGCATAGGGTCGGGGCAGGCCGTCGGGGAGACGGCCACGGGGAGAACAGAGCGAGAGGGGACGGCACGTGTCGGTCAACTTGTCCAAGGGGCAGGGCATCAGCCTGGCGAAGTCCGACGGGGGGACGCTGACCGCGGTACGGATGGGGCTGGGCTGGCGTTCGGCGCCCCGGCGCGGCCTGTTCGGATCGCGCACCCGGGAGATCGACCTCGACGCCTCGGCGGTGCTGTTCGCCGACAAGCAGCCGATGGACGTCGTCTTCTTCCAGCACCTGATCAGCGACGACGGGTCGGTGCGGCACACCGGCGACAACGTGGTCGGCGGCGCGGGCCAGGGCGGGGACGACGAGGCGATCCTCGTCGACCTGTCGCGGGTGCCGGTGCACATCGACCAGATCGTCTTCACCGTGAACTCCTTCACCGGGCAGACCTTCGCCGAGGTGCAGGACGCGTTCTGCCGCCTGGTCGACGAGACCACCGGCCAGGAACTCGCCCGCTACACCCTCACCGGCGGCGGTGACTACACCGCGCAGATCATGAGCAAGGTGCACCGTTCCGGCAACGGCTGGCAGATGACCGCGATCGGCGAACCGTCCGACGGCCGTACGTTCAAGGACGTCGTCCCGGCGATCCTGCCGTACCTGTAAGCACGCACCAGGCCCCGTCGGCGAGCACGGGGCGCACGACACTTCGGGGGAACGACGATGACGGCCGAGCTTGTCCGCGGGCAGAACCACTCACTGGACCGGACGCGTTTGGAGATCAGGATCGCGGCGGGCGGGCCCGTCGTCGCGGGGGTGACGCTCGCCGACGAGCGGGGCGGCCTCGCGGGCGCCGAAGCGGTCGCCCATCCGGGTGCGCCGCGTCGCGACGGCGTGGAGGTGCCCCGGCAGGCCGCCGCCGAGCACCGGATCGCGGTGGACCTGGGTGCCCTGCCCGCCGCCGTGCACCGGGCGAGTGTGCTGCTCGCGCTGCCCGTCGGCATCGGCGGCCCGGCGGTCTTCGGCGCGGCGGCGGCACCGTTCGTCGCCGTCACGGGCCTGGACGGTACGGAGCTGGCCAGCTACACGCTCGTCGACCTCGACGCCGAGACCGCCGTCGTGGCGGTGGAGCTGTACCGCAGGCAGGGCGCCTGGAAGGTGCGGGCCGTGGGACAGGGGTACGCGGGCGGGCTCGCCGCACTGTTCCAGGACCAGGGCCTGCCGCAGGCCACGGGCGCGGGACTGGCCGCGGAGATCCAGGAAGCGGTACGCAGCGGCCACGCGCGTTCGGTACCGGCCCCCGCCGCGTCGTCCAGTACCGCCGCGCCGTCCAGTACCGCCGCGTCGCCCGACCGCACCGCGTCGTCCAGTCCCGCCGGGGCGTCCGGCCCGACCGCATCGCCCAGCCCCGCCGCCGCATCGCCCAACCCCACCACCGCATCACCCAGCTCCCCCGCGGCGTCCGCCCCCGCCGAGTCTTCCGGCCCCGTCGACTACCGGCATCCAAAGCGGCGCGCCTCGAACCCACCCCTGCCCTCGCAGCCGCGCCAGGAGACTCCCGCGACACCATCGCTCACATCCACCCCACCCGCATCCGCATCCACCCCCACACCCGTCTCCGCCCCCACCGCGCCCCCCTCCGGCGACGCACAGCCCGCCGGCCCGGTAGCCGGTGACGCTGCCGGCCGTACTCCGGAAGAGCGGCTCTACAACCAGGTCTGGGGCATGTTCGAGGACCTGGCGCGGACGGTCGCCGCCTACCGCAGCGCCATGGACTTCGCCCAGTCCCGCCTGGCGAAGGAACTGGACGCCGTCAACGCCGACCCCCGCAACCGCATGGGAGCGGCCGCCGAAGAAGCGCGGGCCGCCGCGCACGACAAGCACGCCCGTCTCGCGGCCCAGGCCCGCGAGGTGCTCGACCGCGATCTCGGACAGCTCACCGCCGAGGCCGAGGTCGTCGAGCCCGCCCTGCCGCCGGCCCTCGCCTCCTGGGGCAGCCCTGTCTGGCAGGGCTACCGTCCGCCGGAGGAATACCCGACAGCGGTGCGGCTCGGTGACCTGCGTCTGCCGGAGTGCCCCGACCTGCGTATCCCCATGCTCGTACGGCTGCCGATGAACCGCGGCCTGTGGATCGACAGCGGGCGGCCGGAGACGGTCGACGGCGCGTCCGGGAGCAGTTTCGGTCTCGACGGTCTCGACGGTCTCGAAGGACTCGACGGCCTGGCCGGGGGTCCGGACGGGGCCGAGCCGCTCGACGCGGCCGAGGTGCGGCGCCGGGCGGTCGACACGGCCGTCACGCTCGCCGCCCGCCTGCTGGCCGCCCACCCGGTCGGCGAACTCACCGTCCACGTCATCGACCCGGCCGGCTCGGCGACGCCCGCTCTGGCGCCGCTGCTGGAGACGGGCGCGCTCCGCGAGCCCCCGGCCACCGGCGCGCAGGGGGTGACCGCGGTGCTCGGCGAACTGACCCGGCGCGTGGACCTCGTACAGATGGCGGTCCGCAACCAGGCGGCGGAAGCCCTGCCGCCGGATCTGGACACCGCCGAGCAGCTGCTGATCGTCCACGACTTCCCGCACGGTTTCGACGACCGCGCCGTCAACCAGCTCCGCTACCTGGCGGACGAGGGCCCGTCGGTCGGCGTGCACCTGCTGATGGTCGCCGACCGGGCCGAGGCCCGGGAGTACGGACCGGTGCTGGACCCGCTGTGGCGTTCCCTGCTGCGCGTGACGCCGGTGCCGGACGCCCACCTCGCCGACCCCTGGGTCGGGCACGCCTGGACGTACGAGCCGTCGCGCGTGCCGGACG
The DNA here is from genome assembly GCF_003865155.1 of Streptomyces paromomycinus. NCBI lineage: Bacteria > Bacillati > Actinomycetota > Actinomycetes > Kitasatosporales > Streptomycetaceae > Streptomyces > Streptomyces paromomycinus. The sequence continues at coordinate 7,410,491 of NZ_BHZD01000001.1, forward strand.
GCAGCCGGGTGCTCCGCAAGGTTCTGGGCGACCTGGCGGAGGCCCGCCGGTCGCAGGGCCGCAGCCGGACCCGCGAGGGCTGAAGCCGGCCGGACCGCGAACGAACGGGCTGACCACCGCCGGGGCGGCGGAACCGGCGGCACGAGCCGGCTCCGCGCTTCCGTCCTGTCCTGCCCTGCTCTGCCTTGCCCTGCCCTGCCCTGCCCATGATCAAGCCCTCACACCTCCCGTCGCCCCGCCCGCAACCCCGCCTGACCAGCGCATTTACCCAACTCTTTACTATCCATTGCACTTCCTTTACCCTTGTGGTGCGGAGGGGAGTATTCCTGCGCGACGTCCCCGTCATCACGGATCGCACCACTGACGAGATCCCGGGGCGTCGGCCCGTCTCAGGAAGCGCGGCACCAGCGCTCCCGGGTGGAAGAGACCTCCGGCAGCGACGACGCTGTTAGTGCCGTACGACTCTGCCGGAGGAGCAGTGGACGTTTCCCTGACCCTGTGGGTGCTGACCATCGTCGGTCTGTGCGCCCTGATCACCGCCGATTTCTTCATCGGCGGCCGTAAACCGCACGAGGTCTCCATCAAGGAGGCCGGCATCTGGACCGCCGTGTGGATCGCCCTGGCCGCGCTTTTCGGCCTCGGGCTGCTCCTCTTCGGCGGCGGGCAGCCGGCCGGTGAGTTCTTCGCGGGCTTCATCACCGAGAAGTCGCTGAGCGTCGACAACCTCTTCGTCTTCGTCCTGATCATGGCGAAGTTCGCGGTGCCGACGATCTACCAGCAGCGGGTGCTGATGGTCGGTGTGCTGATAGCGCTCGTGCTGCGCGCCGGGTTCATCGGCGCGGGCGCCGCGATCATCGCCAACTTCTCGTGGGTCTTCTACATCTTCGGCGCGTTCCTCATCTGGACGGCCTGGAAGCTCATCAAGGAGGCCAGGGCGGAGGAGCAGGACGAGGAGTTCGAGGAGAACCGCTTCCTGAAGATGGTCGAGAAGCGGTTCCCGTCGACCGACAAGTACCACGGCACCAAGCTGTTCGTCGTCGAGAACGGCAGGCGCCTGATGACGCCGATGCTGATCGTCATGCTGGCGATCGGCACCACCGACGTGCTGTTCGCGCTGGACTCGATCCCCGCGATCTTCGGCCTCACCCAGGACCCGTACATCGTCTTCACCGCCAACGCCTTCGCTCTGATGGGTCTGCGGCAGCTGTACTTCCTCATCGGCGGTCTGCTGAAGAAGCTGGTGCACCTCTCCTACGGCCTGTCGATCATCCTCGGGTTCATCGGTGTGAAGCTGGTGCTGCACGCCCTGCACGAGTCGGGGGTGAGTGTCCCGGAGATCAGCATCCCGGTCTCGCTCGGCGTGATCTGCGCCGTCCTCGTGGTCACGACGATCACGAGTCTGCGGGCCTCGAAGAAGCAGGCCCGCGCGGAGGCGGCGGCCGCCGGGACGAAGGAAGCTGCCGAAGACGCCGACGCCACCAAAGACACCAAAGACACCAAAGACACCAAAGATGCCAAAGACGCCGTGGACGTCTGACCGGCTGTCCTGAGGGGCGGTCGCACCGCTCCGGCGCGTTCGAGGAGGTCCCGCGGGTGCACCGCGGGGCCTCCTTCGCACCGTACGGGCATATGCGTTCCTCCATATGCACCCTGCGTACGCCCGCGCCCCCACGACCCCGTACAGTGCGCGCATCGTTGGTCGCGCGCCCGGAGGAGACCGACGCCCCACCGGCCACGGCCCGTCCGGCGCGCACTGTCCCGAGGGGGGACCATGCGTCATCACACCAAGGCGGCCGCCGCGGCCGCACTCGCGACAGCCACGGCGGTCGGAGGGCTCGTCACGGCGGCACCGGCGTCCGCCGCCGGCTCCGTGCACCTGACGAAGATCTACTACAACAGCCCCGGCAGCGACAACGGCTCCAACGCCAGCCTCAACGCCGAGTATGTGCAGATCAAGAACTCCACCTCGCGCGCCGTCAGCCTCAAGGGCTGGAAGCTGACCGACGCCTCCCGGCACACGTACACCTTCGGTACGTACAGCCTGGGCGCGGGGAAGACCGTGACGGTGCACACCGGCAAGGGGCGCGACACGGCGGCCCACCGCTACCAGAACAGCCGTGCCTACGTGTGGAACAACACCAAGGACACGGCGACCCTCAAGAAGCCGTCCGGCGCGCGCGTCGACAGCTGCAGCTACAACAACGCGCGCCGCGCCTTCGTGAACTGCTGACGGGACGGCCGCCCGCACCCGTCCGCCGTGAACCGCTGACGGAACGGCCGCCCGCACCGGTCCGCTGACCGGGCGGGCGGCCGCCGGCCGTCCGTTCCGTCACCAGCCGCGTGCGCGCCACTCGGCAAGGTGCGGGCGCTCCGCGCCCAGCGTGGTGTCCGAGCCGTGCCCCGGGTAGACCCAGGTCTCGTCGGGCATCTGGTCGAAGAGCTTGGCCGAGACGTCGTCGAGGAGGCTGGCGAACTGCTCCGGGTCGTTCCAGGTGTTGCCGACGCCGCCCGGGAAGAGGCAGTCGCCGGTGAAGACGTGCGGGTGCCCGTGCGGGTCGTCGTAGATCAGCGCGATGCTGCCCGGCGTGTGGCCGACCAGGTGGCGGGCGGTCAGCCGCACCTGGCCGACCGTGAGGGTGTCGCCGTCCTCGACGGGCACGTCCGTCGGTACGGGGATGCCCTCGGCGTCGTAGCGGCCCGCGTACGTGCGGGCTCCCGTCGCGTCCACGACCTCACGCAGCGCGCCCCAGTGGTCGCCGTGCTGATGGGTGGTCACCACGGAGGCGATGCCGCTGTCGCCGATCAGGCTGAGCAGGGTGTGCGGTTCGGCGGCGGCGTCGATGAGCAGCTGCTCGTCCGTGGCCCGGCAGCGCAGCAGGTAGGCGTTGTTGTCCATGGGGCCGACCGCGACCTTGGAGATCATCAGGTCGGCCAGCTCGTGCACGTCGGCCGGTCCGCCGACCTTCACTGCTCCCGTGTAACTCATGGCTCCACCCTAAAGCGGCGGAAGGGCCGGAAGGGGGCCGCCCCGGGTGTCGAGGCCGGTGCCTTTGGCCCGGCCGGTGAGCCAGCCGACCAGTTCGGCGGGGGCCCCGGACACCACCAGGTACGGGACGTCCCCGGCGTCCTCGGTGACCCTGCCCGTGTGCTCCGTACGGCCGGTCCGCCAGCGCCGCCCGTCGGGGGTGCGCAGTTCCACGGCCGGTACGTCGACGTGCCCCGCGAACTTCTTCCCGGTCAGAAAGGCCAGTGCGGCGTCGACGAAGGCCGTCGGCAACTGCTCGATGCCGTAACCGACCCCGAGGTCGATCCGGTGCAGCTCGACCTCGGTCAGCCGGCGGAACGGCAGCCGGGCGGCGCGTTCCAGGACGCCGTTGCGCATCTCCAGCTCGTACTGCCGGCGGGTGGGCGGCAGCGCCGCCGCTGCCGCGTCGAAGCGCTCGGCGCTGGACCGCAGGTCGTCCAGGTGCACGGCGAGCGGCCGGTCGGCGCCTTCGGCGATGTCGGCGTTGCGGGCCTCGGCACTCGCGTACATCGGGGTACGGATGCCGGTACGTGCCCAGGTCAGCAGGTTGACCAGGGCGTCGGCGTTGCGTGCTACGTGGGCGAGCAGATGGCCGCGGGTCCAGTCGGGCAGCAGTGACGGTTCTCCGATCGCCTCGTCGTCCAACTTGCCCACGTCGACGAGCAGTCGGTCGGTCGCCTCACGGACGGAGGCGGTGTCCTGTGCGAAACCCGGTGTGGAGTCGGGCACGTTGTCGGTCATGGTCCGAAGCTAGCGCCGCGGCGGCGTCTGCGGGAGTCGGCCTGCATGGATCCGGGCGTACGCGGGAGGGCGTACGCGGGCGGCGCACGCGGCGTGGGGGCAGCTCGCGGGCCTGGCCGGGCCGGTGGGAAGCCGGTCCGGCCAGCGCCTCGGCGGCTCAGCGGCTCGGCGGGCTCAGCGGCTCGGCGGGCTCAGCGGCTCGGCGGGCTCAGCGGCTCGGCGGGCTCGGCGGGCTCAGCGGCTCATCGCCTCAGAGCCTCATCGCCTCAGAGCCTCATCGCCTCAGAACCGCGGTGCCTCAGCGCCGCAGAACCGCAGTGCCGCGTCCGTCACCCGGCCGTTCCGACAGGAGCACCGAACCACCGCCGCAACGCGTCGTCGAGGGAGCCGGTTTCGGCTGTCGTACGGGTATCGGCGGCCGACGTCCGGGTGGCGGTCGCCGCACCGGCCGTACGGACGGAAGCGGTGCTTACACCTGCGGACACCACAGCCTCCCCGGCCCCTTCCCCGGCGCCGCCCCCGGCCTCGGCGCCCACTCCCTCCCCGTCCCGCCACGCGTCCGTACCGGCGGCCCAAGCCGTGATCCCGTCCGGCCGTACCAGCAGCCCGGTCAGCTCCGGACGGCTCGGGCAGCGCCCGGTCACCACGCGCACCCGCCCCGCGTACCCGGAGGCGTACTCCGCGGCCTGCCGGGCCGTCTCCGGGGCGTCGGTGAGGACGAGCAGCAGCCCCTGCCCGTCCCGGAGGTGGCCGGCGAGCCGGCTGCCGTCGGCCAGCTCCAGGTCGGGGGCGCTGCGTCCGGTCAGCGGGTGGTCGCCGGGCAGGTCGTAGCCCTGCTGGACGCCGGAGATCTTCTTGACGAAGTAGGTGGTGCCGGTGACGGTGCCGATCAGGTCGCGGACCACCTCGCGCAGCGCGCGGGCGTGCGGTTCCGGCCGCATCATCGCGATCTGGGCACGGGTCCACTCCAGCACCCACGCGCCGATCGGGTGCCGCTCGGCGGTGTAGGTGTCCAGCAGCTCTTCCGGGGCGTGACCGTGGATCGTCGCGGCCAGCTTCCAGCCCAGGTTCATCGCGTCCCCGATGCCCAGGTTCAGCCCCTGGCCGCCGAAGGGGGAGTGCACGTGCGCCGCGTCGCCGGCCAGCAGGACGCGTCCGGAGCGGTAGTCGGGGACCTGGCGGGCGTTGTCGGTGAAGCGGGTGGCGGTCAGCACCTTGGTGATCGTGACGTCGGTCCCCGAGGTCCGGCGCAGGCTGGTCTGCAACTCCTCCAGGGTGATCGGGGCGTCACGGTCCGCGGGCGGGCCGTCGAACTCGACGGTGAGGATGCGGCCGGGCAGCGGGCCGTGGGCGTAGATGCCGGTCGCCGTCTCGTTCCAGCCGGCGCCGAGCTTCTCGGACCCGGTCAGCTCCACCATCGCCTGGTGGCCGGTGATCTCCGGGGCGGTGCCGGGGAAGGGGAAACCCGCGAGCCGGCGGACCGTACTGCGCCCGCCGTCACAGCCGACCAGCCAGCGGGCCCGGAGGGCTGCTCCGCCCGCCTCTCCGTCCGGGTGGCCGTCCTGGGCGGTGCCCGCGCCGCCGGCCCCCGCGACCGGGCGCAGGTGCACCGTCACGCCGTCGTCCGCCGTGTCGAAGCCGGTCAGTTCCACTCCGCGGCGCAGTACGACGCCGAGTTCGGCGGCGCGTTCGGCGAGCAGCCGTTCCAGCGCCAGCTGCGGTACCAGCCCGACGTCACCGGCCGGTCCGGCGTCGTGGAAGCCGGGGTCGGACGCGTCCAGGAGCTCGGCGGGCAGCATGATGCCCGCGAAGTGCCCGGCGAACTTCGGCGCCGCGCGCACGGGTGTCGTCCCGGCCGCCTGCCGCTGCCGCATGAAGGAGCTGAAGCGGCCGAGCGCCTCCTTCTGCACCTCGGCGAGCGCGGGCAGCAGCCCACGGCGGTAGAAGGCTTCCGCGCTGGGCGTGTTGATGGCCCCCGCCTTGATCGTCTCGTCCGGCGCGGCCAGTCGCTCCAGTACGACGACGCGCACCCGGCGCAGGGCGAGTTCGCAGGCGAGCATCAGTCCTACGGGCCCGGCGCCCACGATCACCACGTCCGGGCGGGCGTCCGTGTGGTGCGTGCTGCCGGTTGTCTCCATGTCCATGCGGCGAAGTGTAGTCACTAAAAATTTGTTTCGGCTAAAATTTTGGTCATGGCTGACGGTACGGAGAAGGGCGGGCGACGCGGCGGACCGCGGGCGGCCGCGGACGGCGGCGGGCTCTCGCTGCGCGAACTCAAGAAGATCCGGACCCGCGAACGGATCTCCGGCGAAGCGACCCGGCTGTTCGTCGAGCGCGGCTTCGACCACGTCACGGTCGCCGAGGTCGCCCGCGCCGCCGAGGTCTCGACGATGACGGTCTTCAACTACTTCCCGCGCAAGGAGGACCTCTTCCTCGACCGCGTCCCCGAGATCGTGGAGCTGGTGACCCGCGCGGTACGGGAGCGGGGCGAGGGGTGCTCGCCGCTGGAGGCGTTGCAGAACCTCGCGCTCGGCCTGCTGGAGCAGCGGCATCCGCTCGCCGGGGTGGGGGAGTGGGTCGGCTACTGGTGGCGGGTGCTGGTCGAGTCGCCGGCGTTGATGGCGCGCGGGCGAGAGGTGCTGGAGGAGTTCGAGGGCACGCTCGCCGGGCTGTTCGCGGAGGCCGAGGGTGCCGGGCCGGACGCGTACGGGCCGAGGCTGGCCGCGGCGCTGACCGTGGCCGGGTACCGCTCCGTGTACGCGACGGTCGTCCGGCGGCAGCTCGCGGGCGTCCCGGTCGAGGAGATCGCCGCGGAAGAGGGGGAGCTGCTGCGGCGCACGTTCGAGGCGCTGTCACGGGTGGTGCGGACGGGGCCGCCGGTGCGCGAGTCCTGAGCGCCGGAGGCGGCCCGGCAGTCCGAGCGCGGGGATCCGGCGGCCGGATCGCCGGAACCTGACGGCCGGACGATCCAGGAGTCCCGCGCCCCGGACGGCCGACGAGTACGAGGAGCTGCGCGCCCGACGGCCGCCCCGGCCGCACCGCACGGCATGTATCCCAAAATCGAACAACGCTCGCCCCGCCCGTGACTTCGGACACCTTCACCCCGCTGCCGGTTTCCCGCCCCGGCGGCCCCGGTACCGGAGGGAACCGGGTCCGCCGGACGGGCGTGGGTGAAGGGGGGCACGGCCTGTGGATGATCGCCAGGAAGAGACGCGGGCCGCCGGACGTTGACATCGGCGACCACACGTTCGGGTGAAGCAGTGCGACGGACCCCGTAATTCGAATGCGCGTGCTATAGGCTCGTGTGTGGCATCAATAAGACATCGCCGCGGCAGCCCCCATACCCTGGGGCGGGGGCTCGCCCAGCTTCCGTGCCCACCAGGCTCGGCGCCCGGACGACCGGGTCGCCCGACCGTCGCCGTCAGGGCCGCACGCAGCTGGGCCGCGGCCTCCCGCCCCTCTCCAGAAAGGTGCCGACCGGCGTGGCCGACCGTCTCATCGTTCGTGGCGCTCGCGAGCACAACCTCCGGAACGTCTCGCTCGACCTGCCCCGAGACTCCCTCATCGTCTTCACGGGGCTCTCCGGCTCGGGCAAGTCCTCGCTCGCCTTCGACACGATCTTCGCCGAGGGGCAGCGCCGCTATGTCGAGTCGCTCTCCTCCTACGCCCGGCAGTTCCTCGGGCAGATGGACAAGCCCGATGTGGACTTCATCGAGGGCCTGTCCCCCGCGGTCTCCATCGATCAGAAGTCGACCTCGCGCAACCCGCGCTCCACGGTCGGCACGATCACCGAGGTCTACGACTACCTCCGCCTGCTGTTCGCCCGGATCGGCAAGCCGCACTGCCCCGAGTGCGGCGACCCGATCGCCCGGCAGTCGCCGCAGGCCATCGTCGACAAGGTCCTGGAGCTGCCCGAGGGCAGCCGCTTCCAGGTGCTGGCCCCGCTGGCGCGCGAGCGCAAGGGCGAGTTCGTCGACCTCTTCTCCGACCTCCAGACCAAGGGCTACAGCCGCGCCCGCGTCGACGGGGAGACGATCCAGCTCTCCGACCCGCCGAAGCTCAAGAAGCAGGAGAAGCACACGATCGAGGTGGTCGTCGACCGCCTGACCGTCAAGGACAGCGCCAAGCGGCGGCTGACCGACTCCGTGGAGACCGCGCTCGGCCTGTCCGGCGGCATGGTCATCCTCGACTTCGTCGACCTCGACGAGGACGACCCGCAGCGCGAGCGGATGTATTCGGAGCACCTGTACTGCCCGCGCGACGACCTGTCGTTCGAGGAGCTGGAGCCCCGCTCCTTCTCCTTCAACTCGCCCTTCGGCGCCTGCCCCGACTGCACCGGCATCGGTACGCGCATGGAGGTCGACCCCGAGCTGATCATTCCGGACGAGGAGAAGTCCCTCGACGAGGGTGCCGTCCACCCCTGGTCGCACGGCCACACCAAGGAGTACTTCGGCCGGCTGGTCGGCGCGCTCGCCGACGCCCTCGGCTTCCGTACGGACATCCCGTGGGCCGGGCTGCCGCAGCGCGCCAAGAAGGCGATCCTCAACGGCCACCGCACCCAGATCGACGTGCGCTACCGCAACCGCTACGGCCGCGAGCGCTCGTACACCACCGCGTTCGAGGGCGCCGTGCCGTTCGTCAAGCGGCGCCACCAGGAGGCGGAGAGCGACAGCAGCCGCGAGCGCTTCGAGGGCTACATGCGCGAGGTGCCCTGCCCGACCTGTGAGGGCACCCGGCTCAAGCCGATCGTCCTCGCCGTCACGGTCAAGGGCCGCTCGATCGCCGAGGTCTCGGCCATGTCGATCAGCGACTGCGCCGACTTCCTGCGCGAGATGAAGCTCGACGCCCGCGAGAAGAAGATCGCCGAGCGGGTCCTCAAGGAGGTCAACGAGCGGCTGAAGTTCCTGGTCGACGTCGGCCTGGACTACCTCTCGCTGAACCGTGCCGCGGGCACCCTCTCCGGCGGTGAGGCCCAGCGCATCCGGCTCGCCACCCAGATCGGCTCCGGCCTGGTCGGCGTGCTGTACGTGCTCGACGAGCCGTCCATCGGTCTGCACCAGCGCGACAACCACCGGCTCATCGAGACGCTGGTGCGCCTGCGCGACATGGGCAACACCCTCATCGTCGTCGAGCACGACGAGGACACGATCAAGGTCGCCGACTGGGTCGTGGACATCGGCCCGGGCGCCGGCGAGCACGGCGGCAAGGTCGTGCACAGCGGCACGATGAAGGAGCTGCTGGCCAACAAGGAGTCGGTCACCGGGCAGTACCTGTCCGGCAAGAAGGCCATCGTGACGCCCGAGGTGCGGCGGCCCGCCGACCCGAAGCGGCAGCTGACGGTGCACGGCGCGAAGGAGAACAACCTCCGCGACATCACCGTCTCCTTCCCGCTCGGCGTGCTCACCGCGGTCACCGGTGTCTCCGGCTCCGGCAAGTCCACGCTGGTCAACGACATCCTCTACACCCACCTGGCCCGCGAGCTGAACGGCGCCAAGTCGGTCCCCGGCCGCCATGTGCGCGTCTCCGGCGACGACCAGGTGGACAAGGTCGTGCACGTCGACCAGTCGCCCATCGGCCGTACGCCGCGCTCCAACCCGGCGACGTACACCGGCGTCTTCGACAACATCCGCAAGCTGTTCGCGGAGACGATGGAGGCCAAGGTCCGCGGCTACCTGCCGGGGCGCTTCTCCTTCAACGTCAAGGGCGGCCGCTGCGAGAACTGCGCGGGCGACGGCACGATCAAGATCGAGATGAACTTCCTGCCGGACGTGTACGTGCCGTGCGAGGTCTGCCACGGCGCGCGCTACAACCGGGAGACCCTGGAGGTCCACTACAAGGGCAAGTCCATCGCCGAGGTGCTGGACATGCCGATCGAGGAGGCGCTGAGCTTCTTCGAGGCCGTACCGACCATCGCCCGGCACCTGAAGACGCTCGACGAGGTCGGCCTGGGCTACGTCCGGCTCGGGCAGTCCGCGCCGACGCTGTCCGGCGGTGAGGCGCAGCGCGTCAAGCTCGCCTCCGAGCTGCAGAAGCGCTCCACCGGCCGTACGGTCTACGTCCTGGACGAGCCGACCACCGGCCTGCACTTCGACGACATCAGCAAGCTGATCAAGGTGCTGTCCGGCCTGGTCGACAAGGGCAACTCGGTCATCGTCATCGAGCACAACCTCGACGTGATCAAGACCGCCGACTGGATCGTGGACATGGGTCCCGAGGGCGGCAACGGCGGCGGTCTGGTCGTCGCCGAGGGCACGCCGGAGGAGGTCGCGGCGGTGCCCGCCAGCCACACCGGCAAGTTCCTGCGCGACATCCTGGGCGACCGGGTCAGCGACGCGGGGCCGGCCACGGCCGGCGGGGCGAAGAAGCGCGCGGCGAAGAAGACCGTCGCCGCGGCGAAGGCCCCGGCGAAGAAGACCGTCTCGGCGAAGACCGGCACCAAGGTGGCCGCGGCGAAGCCGACGGCGAAGAAGACGGCCGCCAAGCCCGCAGTCGCCAAGACGACGGCGGTCAAGAAGACGGCCGTGAAGAAGGCGACGCGGGCCCGCCAGGCCTGATCGCCGACGGACGAGTCGACGGACGAGTCGACGGACGAGTCGACGGGCCGCCGCCCCACCCATAAGGGGAGGGACGGCGGCCCGTCGTCGTCTTGGGGTGGGCAGTCCGTCATGGGGCGGGCGGCCCGCCCGACCGCCGTGCGCCGCGCGGCCCGCCCGCCGCCGCACAGGCCCCGAGCGGCCGAGCCGGTCCGTACCACCGCCACGGCCGCGGAACCCGCCGTTCGTAGCACTGTCACGGCTGCGGAACCCGCCGTCCCGTGCCACTGCCACGCTGGTGCCAGCCGCCGCCCGTCCCGCCGTCACGGCTGCGGCCCCCGTCCCGTAGCACTGTCACGGCTGCGGAACCCGCCGTCCCGTGCCACTGCCACGCTGGTGCCAGCCGCCGCCCGTCCCACCGTCACGGCTGCGGCCCCCCGCCCCGTACCACCGTCACGGCTGCGGCCCCCCGCCCCGTCCCACCGTCACGGCTGCGGCCCCCCGCCCCGTCCCACCGTCACGGCTGCGGCCCCCCCCGCCCCGTACCACCGCCACGCCTGCGGAACCCCCGTCCCGCACCACCACGGCTACGACGAACCCGCCGCCCCCCAACCGCTACAGCCGCGAATCGCGCCGCCCCGTCACTCCGGCCCCAGCAGTTCCGTCGCGTACGGCGGCTGCGCGCCCGGCCGGGAGCAGGTCACCGCGGCCGCGCGGGCGGCGAAGCCGAGGATGTCGCGCCAGGCGTCGGGGGAGAGCGCGGCGAGCGCGTCGGGGGAGAGGGCGCCGTGCGCGTCGAGACGGTGCAGCAGGGCCGCGTTGACGGTGTCGCCCGCGCCGATCGTGTCGGCGACCTCCACCTGCTCACCGGGCACCGCGATCTCCGCGCCGCCCGGCGTCAGCACGGCCAGCCCGTGGCCGCCGCGCGTGAGCACGACCGCCGCGGGACCGGCCGCCAGCCAGTCCTTCACCGCGGCCGCGACCCCCTCGGTACCGGCCAGCCACTCCGCGTCCTCCTCCGAGAGCTTGAGCAGCGTGACGTGCGGCAGCCAGGCGCGGAAGCGGGCGCGGTAGGCGTCCGCGTCCGCGATCAGCCCGGCGCGGATGTTCGGGTCCAGCGCCGTGAAGATCCCCTGCTCGGCCGAGCGGCGCAGCAGGGCCTCGTACGCGCTCGCGCCCGGCTCCAGGACCAGCGAGCAGGTGCCGAACGACACCGCACGCGCCGCGTCGGGCAGTTCGGCCGGGAGGGTGAACAGCCGGTCGGCGGTCCCGTCGGCGTAGAAGCCGTAACCGGCCGAGCCGTCCGGGCTGATGTCCGCGACGGCCAGGGTGGTGGGCTCGGTGCCGCGCTGGACCAGCGAGGTGTCCACGCCGTCCGTCCGCAGCCCGCGCAGCAGTTCCTCGCCGAAGGTGTCGGTGGACACCCGCGAGCAGAACGCGGCGGGCGAGCCGAGCCGCCCGAGGGCGAGGGCGGTGTTGTACGGGCCGCCGCCCCGGCGCGGCAGCAGCGCGGGCAACGGCCCGTCCCCGGACGGCGATTGCGAGCTGGGGACGAGGTCGATCAGGGCCTCGCCGGCGACGACGATCACGACAGTCCTGGCCTTTCTGGGGGAGGGGCGGGGCGGGTGGGTCAGTGTCCGGCGCAGCCGCAGGATTCGCGGTGCACGTACGTACAGGGCAGCCGGAGGGTGCGTGGCGGGCGGTCCGGTTCCTCCAGCCGCTCCAGCAGCAGCCGGACCGCGGCGGCCCCGATCTCCTTGCTGGGCTGGGAGATCGCGGTCAGGCGCGGCGCGAAGAGGTCGGCCCAGGAGAAGTCGTCGAAGCAGGCCAGCGCGATGTCGCGGGGGACGTCGCGGCCCAGGTCGCGTAGCGCGCGCAGGGTGCCGATGGTCATCGCGTTGTTGGCGGTGATGACGGCGGTGGGCGGTTCGGGGGCGGCGAGCAGGTGCCGGGTGGCGTCCTGGGCGCCCTCGGCCTCGGAGTTGCCGCCCGCCAGGAGCTCGGGGGCGAAGGGCAGCCCGCGGGCGCGCAGGCCCTCGCGGTAACCCTGGACGCGTTCGGTGGTGGTGCTCAGTCCGGGCAGCCCGGCCACCAGCCCGATACGGGTGTGGCCGAGGTCGGCGAGGTGCTCGACGAGCTGCCGTACGGGGGCGGTGTTCTCGGCGCAGACCTGGTCGTACGCGTCGCCGACGAGCCGGTCGAGGAAGACGGCCGGAACCTTGCGCCGGGTCAGGTAGTCCACCATGCCCGCCGGTTCGGCGGACGGCGCGACGATCATGCCGTCCACCCGGCGCTCGTGCAGCAGCCGGACCACCTTCTGCTCGTGCGCGGGGTCGTCGTGCGGATCGGCGATCAGCAGGCTGTAGCCGGCTTCCAGGGCGCCGGCCTCGACGCCCTGGAGGATCTCGGTGAAGTACGGGTTGCTGATCGCGGAGACCGCGAGGCCTATGGAGCGGGTGCGCGCGGTGACCAGGGAGCGGGCCAGCGTGTTGTGGGTGTAGCCCAGCTCGTCGATGGCCGCGAGGACGGCGGCGCGGGTGTCGGGGCGTACCGGCCGGGTCTCGTTGAGCACGTGCGAGACCGTGGCCACGGAGACCCCCGCCTGCCGTGCCACATCGACCATCGTCGTCATCCGGTCCGTCTCCCCGAGTCCGTCGCCCTGTTTCGCCGGCAGGAGGTCCGGCTGCCGGTACGTAGTCCATCACAGCCTAGACGTAAACGCTTGCGCAAACGTTTACCCCCGGGTTACGTTCACGCCGCTCCATCCCGCAACACCCGCAACACCGCACGAAGACGTGAGGAGGCGCCGATGCGCGCTGTCGTGGTCACCGAGCCGGGCCGTACCGCCCTGACCGAGGTTCCCGATCCCCGGCCGGAACCCGCGGAGGTCGTCGTGCGCGTCTCCTCCTGCGGGCTGTGCGGGACCGACATGCACATCCTGGGCGGCGAACTGCCCGCCGTGCCCTACCCGCTCGTCCCCGGGCACGAGCTGACCGGCGAGGTGGTGGCCGTGGGCGAGGGCGTCACCAGCCCCGCTGTCGGCGACCGTGTCGCGGTCGACCCGAACATGCCGTGCGGTGCCTGCCACTACTGCCGTATCGGGCGCGCCAACCTCTGTGAGGACTATCAGGCGATCGGCGTCACCCAGGCGGGTGGTTTCGCCGAGCTGGTCGCCGTCCCCGCACGCTGCTGCCACCTCGTCCCGGAGTCCTTCTCCGAGGCCGCCGCGGGCCTGATCGAGCCGCTGTCCTGCGCGGTGCACGGCCTGAACCGGCTGCCCCGCCGCCCCGGCGAGCACTACCTGATCTACGGCGCCGGAACGATGGGCCTGATGATGGCCGCGCTGGTCCGCACCGCCGGCGCCGCCTCGGTCTCCGTCGTGGACCTCAACGAGGACCGGCTGGCCTTCGCCGAGAGCTTCGGCCTGGACGCCGCCGTCACCGGCGCCGACCAGCTCGGCCGCAAGCCCGGCTTCGAGGTCGTCATCGACGCGACCGGCGCCGTCCCGGCCATCGAGGACGGCCTGGGCCGGGTCCGCAAGGGCGGTACGTTCCTCCAGTTCGGCGTCACCGACCCGGCCCGCTCCGCGAAGTTTTCGCCGTACCTGGTCTACCACCACGAGATCGACGTCATCGGCTCGATGGCCGTCCACAACAGCTTCCAGCCCGCCATCGACGTCCTGGAGGCGGGACTCGACCTCGACCCGCTGGTCAGCGACGTGTACGGGCTGGAGGACTTCGACGAGGCGGTGGCCCGGTTCCGGGCCGGCACCGGCCGCAAGATCCACATCGCGCCGCAGCCGGGCTCCCGTACGGCGGGCCCGCGCCCCGCGCGAAAGGGGTGACCGGCCGTGCCCGCACGCATCAAGAACGCCCTGATCTGGGTCTTCGGCGCCCTCGGCGGCATCCTGTGGGGCTATGACACCGGCGTCATCTCCGGCGCCATGCTCTTCATCAAGAACGACATCGCGCTGACCCCGCTCCTGGAGGGCATGGTCGTCTCCGGCCTGCTGGTCGGCGCGATGCTGGGCGCCGGCCTGTCCGGCCGGCTGTCCGACTCCTGGGGCCGGCGCCGGCTGATCCTCGCCGCCTCCGCCGTCTTCATCCTCGGCACCCTCGGCGCCGCCCTGGCCACCACCCCCTGGACGCTGATCGCCTTCCGCTTCGTGATCGGCACCGGTGTGGGCATCGCCTCCGTCGTCGTACCGCTCTACCTGACGGAGCTGGCGCCCAAGCACCTGCGCGGCGGACTGACCTCGCTGATGCAGCTGCTGGTCACGGTCGGCATCTTCCTCGCGTACGTCACCGACTACCTGCTCGCCGGCGCCGAGGCGTGGCGCTGGATGATCGGCCTGGGCGTGGTGCCCGCCGCGATCCTCGCGCTCGGCATCGTCACCCAGCCGGAGAGCCCCCGCTGGCTGGTCGGCAAGGGCCGCAACGACGAGGCGCGGCACGTCCTGACGCGGCTGCGCGGTACGGGCGGCGCGGCCGACGCCGAACTGGCCGAGATCGAGGAGACCGAACGCGTCGAACGGGCCGAGAGCCGCCCGCTGACCCTCAAGGACCTCACGGCGCCCCGGCTGCGGCCGGTCCTCCTCGCCGGGATGCTGCTGGTCTTCTTCCAGAACTTCGTCGGCATCAACACGATCATCTACTACGCGCCGACGCTGCTCACCGACATCGGCTTCGGCTCCGACGGCGCGATCCTCGCCAACGTCGGCATAGGGCTGCTGAACATGCTGATGACGCTGCCCGCCATGCGGCTCATCGACCGCAAGGGACGCAAGCCGCTGCTCCTGTACGGCGCCCTCGGGATGTGCGCCGCGATGCTCGTGCTGGCCGTCACCAACCTGTCCGGCCTCGGGTACGGCGCCGCGCTGTCCACCCTCACCCTCTTCGGGATCGCCCTGTACATCGCGTCCTTCGCCGTCTCCTGGGGGCCGGTGCAGTGGGTGATGCTGCCGGAGCTGTTCCCGATGCGGATCAGGGCCGCGGCGGTGAGCCTGTGCGTGATGTTCAACTGGCTGTTCAACATGGCGGTCTCGCTGGTCTTCCCGTCGCTGCTGCGCGCCTGGGGAGCGGGCGTCAACTTCCTGTTCTTCGCCGTGACGACGTTCGCCGCCTTCCTCTTCGTACGGAAGCTGCTGCCGGAGACCAAGGGCCGCAGCCTGGAGGAGATCGAACGGGACCTGCTCAAGGGCCGTTCGGGTCATCCGGAGGACCGCGACGGAGGCCGGTCGGGTCACCCCGAAGCGGACGGATCGGTACCGGTATCGTCGGGAGCCGACGCCGCGGGGTGACGCCGCGCCCTGACCGAATTCCCGGGAGTACGACATGAGCCAGCCCCCCGCCCGCCGGACCGTGCTGCGAGGGGCCGCGCTCGTCGGCGCGGCGGGCTTCGGCGTCGCCGCCTGCTCCGGCGGCGGCTCGGACGAGTCGTCCGCGACGCCCGCCGAGCCCGTCGCCCTGGGCGCCGCGGCCGAGGTACCGGTCGGCGGCGCCAAGCTGTACCGCGAGAGCCGTCTGCTCGTCTCGCAACCCGAGAAGGGCCAGTACAAGTGCTTCAGCGCCAAGTGCACCCACGCGGGGTGCGTCCTGGACAAGATCGAGCGGAACCAGGGCAACTGCCCCTGCCACGGCAGCCGGTTCGACGTCACGACCGGCAAGGTCATCCAGGGGCCGGCCTCCAAGCCGCTGCCGGAGGTCCCCGTCAAGGCCGAGGGCGGGAAGCTGATCGCGGGCTGACGGCCCGGTGGGCCGATGGGTGACGCAGTGGACGCCGGGCGCCGTCACACAGCGCAGTTGGCCGGAAACGGACGGCTCGGCGGCGGGGGACTGACAGGGGGCCGGGTGACGATCTACGATCGCACGACGCGTGGCACGGATGGCGCGCGAGGGGGTGTCGTCGTGCTGGTTTCCTCGTGTCTCCACCCGGCGGCGGCAGCATGACCGGGCGTCGCTACCGGGTCGTCTGCCCTCCTGTACCCACAAGCCATGGAGAGCCACCCGCGATGCACTGGAGGCGACTGCGCCGCCGCTGCCGGCGCGTGATCGACGGGATACCGCTGCCCGAGCCGTTCTCCGCCCAGGAACTGTGCGCCCGGCTCGCCGCCGACCGGGACCGCCCGCTGCGGCTGCTGACCCTGCCCACCCCGACCGGGCTGGGGATGCCGACCGGCATGTGGCTGGCCACCGAGGAGGGCGACTACGTCTTCTACGACGCCCAGACCAGCCCGCTCCACCAGGAGCACATCATCCTCCACGAGATCGGCCACCTGGTCTGCGACCACCGGATGGCCGTCGAGGACCCCCGGCTCTTCCGGTACATCGACATCGAGGACCCGGCGTCCATCCGGCGGGCCCTGGGCCGCACCCGCTACTCCGACCGGCAGGAGCAGGAGGCGGAGATGATCGCCAGCCTGATCCTGGAGGGCGCCGGCCGGGTGCCCGCGCCGACGCTGCTGTCCGGCACGCTCGGCGGCCTGGCGTCCGGCATGGGTCTGCGGTCCGGTACGGGCCCGCGGGGCAGCCGCCACTCGGGGGCGCCGTGCTCACGTGGCTGACGGACCTCGCCTGGCTGGAGAACGCCGGCATCGTGGCCCTGTGGGCGGTGGTGCTCGCCCGGGCGCCGCAGGGTCTCAAGGACCGGGCGCAGCGGCCGCTGTGGTTCGCCATCGTGATGATCGCGCTGGCCATGTCGATGCACCTGGAGCCGGTCACCGCCGTGCTGGCCCGCCTCGTGCCGGGCGCCCACTGGGTGGACCTGTCCACGCACCTGTTCAGCATCGTCGACGCGGCCGCCGTGCTGTGGTTCATCTTCCAGGCGGCGGGGCGACAGCGCCGTACGGTGCTGGTGTTCGGCGCCGCGCTCGCCGTCATGCTGGCGCTCATCGCGCTCGACCTGACCGGGCCCCCGCACGCGCGCAACCAGATCACGCCGTCGCCGGACATCCCGAGCGTGCCGGACGCCTACTGGTACGTCTTCTTCGCCTTCCACCTGACGGCCGACACCACCTGCGGCTTCGTCTGCTGGGCCCAGGGCCGTACCGGCGCGCCCCGGCTGCTGCGGTACGGGCTGCGGCTGTTCGGCACCGGCATCCTGCTGGCATCCCTGCTGTGGGTGCTCAAACTGGCCTACCTCCAGACCCGTTCACCGGTGTTCGGCCCGCTGTTCTCGCCGGTCACCGGCGTCGAGGCGCTGTTCATCGCGGCAGGCGTGGCACTGCCCGTGGTGGCCGGGGCCCGTCAGCTGTGGCGGGACCGCGCGTCCTACCGGGGGCTGGCCGTGCTGTGGCGGGAACTGACGGCGGTCACCCCCGACGTGGTCCTCGGGCCGGGCAGCCGGCTGCGCAACGCCGTGCTGCCGCTCCAGCTGCGCCTGTACCGGCGCGTCATCGAGATCCGCGACGCGATGATCGTGCTGCGCGACTACGTCACCCCGGACACGCTCGACGGGGTCCGCCGGCACGTGGGGGAGCGGGCCGTCCCCGAGCACCTGGCCGACGCGCACGTCACCGCCTGCTGGCTGGCCGCCGCCCTGCACGCGCGGCGCACCGGGGAGGCGCCGCGGGCCCAGACGGCCAATCTCGCGGGCCCCGGCGCGGGCGATCTCGGCGCGGAGGTCCGTCACCTGCTGCGGATCGCGGATGCCTACCGGTCTCCCGTGGTACGCGAGTACCGGGCGGTACACGTCGGCAGCGGGTGACGGTACCGCGCCGCGGCCCGCCGCCGACGGGCCGCCGTTTCCCTACGAGGAGAGGAAGACCGTGCTCATTGCCTTCGCCCTGACGCCCATGGGCGTGGAGGAGAACGGCGCGGCGTACGTCGCCGACGCGATCAAGATCATCCGGGAGTCCGGGCTGCCGAACCGCTCGGACTCCATGTACACGATGATCGAGGGGGACTGGGACGAGGTCATGGACGTCGTCAAACGCGCCACCGAGGCCGTCGCCGACCGGGTGCCGCGCGTCCAGGCCAGCATCAGGATCGATGTGTGGCCGGGGATGGACCGCCCGCTGGACGGCAAGATCTCGATGCTGGAACGGCGCGTCGCGGACAACGCGGCGGCCGCGGGCGCCCTGGACGGCCGTACGGCGGCCGCGGACGCCGACGCGTCGGGCGTCCCGGCCACCGGGGCGGGGCCGGCCTCCTAGAGAGCGCCCACGCCGCCAGCGGGGCACCCCCGGGGGTGCCCCGCCCGGATCACCCCCAGTCCCACCCGATCCCCACGATCCCGGGCCGTACGCCCTGCTCCACCAGGTGTACGGTCCGGTGCTGCCCGCCCAGCGTCAGCTCCTGCTGGCCCGAGCGGGGCGCGCCCGCCTTGGTCTGCGTGAAGCGGCGGCAGCGGACCGGCAGCGCCGCCTCGTCGAAGCACACCTGGAGGACGTACTGGCCGCCGGCGAAACGGAAGCCGCGTACGTACTCCGCGCTCTGGCCGCCGCTGCCGTCCTCGAAGCTGTGCCCGAAGACGTGGGTGTCGCCGGCGCGCAGCCGTACGTCGAAGAGCAGCTCGGCGACCACCATCGCGGTGGCCGCGTTCCGGCGCACCCGGCCCAGGCGGCAGTTCTCCCCGGCCGTGACGGTCACCCGTGACGGGTCGCAGCCCGCGTCACCCTGGTGGATGGCGATGTAGCGGTCCACGCCGTCCCGGTGGGCGCGCACCACCTGGAGGGAGCGCCGCCGGCTCAGTTCGCGGCCGGCTCCGATGTGCACCCATTCGTGGTGGCCGACCGTGTGCAGCCCGCCGTCCGCGGGTGCCTCCAGTTCGGCGAGGAGCGCGTGCAGGGCGTCGGACGGGTCGAAGAGCGAGCGGTAGGAGCGGGCGGCGGGGCGCTCCGCCGTCTCGGCCCGCGGCCCGCCTTCGGGGACCAGCAGCCGGTGCAGGGAGCGTGCGGGCAGGTCGAGGACCTCCTCCAGGGCCCGTACGGCACGCAGCGACTCGGGGCGCTGAGGACGCCGCGCCCCCTGCTGCCAGTAACTCAGACTTGTCACACCGACCTTGATGCCGCGCTGCGCCAGCTTGTGCTGGACGCGGTGCAGGGCGAGGCCGCGCGCGGCCAGGGCGGCCCGCAGAGCCAGATGGAACGGACCGGTCCGCAAAATCTGCGTCAGTTCGGCCAAGTGGGGGGAGGCCGGGCTGTTCTCGGGGTGTGTCCGGTGCCCCTGGTGCGGAGCCTGCTCGTGTGCTTCCCGGTGTTCGCGAGGTGTTTCCTGAGACGCTCCATGGGGTGTTCCCCGGGGTGTTCCATGAGGTGTATGTGGTGCCTGCTGTGCCATGTGCTGATTCATCGCCCAACCCTCCGGCGCGCGCGGTGAACGTTCACAACCGGTCTTCACACCGTGCGCTGTCCCTGCCTGTCCGCTGCAGTACGCCGGGCACGAGCCGTTCACACCCGGCACCGGACGTCCACACCCCCATGTCACCCCGCATTGAAGCGTGTTGACCTGCTCCCGACAACACCCGATGCTCCTGACCAGCATCCGGATGCGCTCCTCCATCCCTACCCCCCTCATCGGGAGAGGAACGCCATGACCTGTGCACCACGCACCCGCGGCGCACGCCGCAGATGGCTGTCGGCCGCGGCGCTGTCGGCCGCCGCACTGACCGCCGTACCCGCCGCACCCGCCACCGCCGCGCCCGCCCCCACCGGCACGGCGGTCCGGACGGCAGCCGCCGCGTCCGCCCCACAGGGGGTGACGGCCGCCAACCGGCTCAACATACCCATGCAGGCCCAGGAACAGACCAACTGGTGCTGGGCCGCCTCCGGCAACACCATCGCCACCTTCTACGGCAAGCGGTACAGCCAGAACCAGTTCTGCAACGCCGCTTTCAACCGTTCGCAGGGCAGCAGCTGCCCCAACAACCAGGCCACCCTCGGCAATGTGCAGAACGCCTTCGACTGGATGGGCGTCAACCCGGGCTCGTACGTCACGGGCTACCTGCGCTACGGCACCGTCCAGAGCGAGATCAACGCGGGACGCCCCGTGGAGACCCGCATCCAGTGGTCGTCGGGCGGCGGGCACATGCACGTGATCTACGGTTTCGACACCGCCAGGAACTGGGTGTACTGGGGAGACCCGTGGGGCTCCAACAGCCGCTACAACTGGGGCGACTACAACTACTACGTCAACGGCGACTCCTTCTCCTGGACCCACTCCCTCTACCGGATCGGAGCCTGAGGCCATGACCGAGCACAGAGCTCCGGCCGTATCCGGCACCGCCGCCGGGCGCCGCACCCCGGCCCTCCGCGCCGCCATACGGGCCGCCGCCACCGGCGCGCTCACCGCCGCCTTCCTCGGCCTCGCGCCGCAGGGCGCGCTGGCCGCCACCCCCGCGCCGCCGCCCGCGCCCGCCGCGTCGACCGTCACCGCGGCCCGCACGGCGGCCACCGCGCCGGACACCCTCGCGACGCTCTCCCGCTTCTTCGCCCGCGACGGCGCGGTCGCCCTCGCGAAGGCGCAGCCGCGGATCGAGGGGCGGACCGTGCCCGTGTACGTCCTCTCGGCCGACTTCGTGCGCGGCAAGGCCGGGGCGCCCGTCTCCCGGCTGGAGTTCCTGGCCAGCACGGCGGTCTCCGCCGACGGGCAGAAGGCGTCCGTGTGGACCGCCCGGTCCGGCGGCGCCTGGAAGGTCGTCAACATCGCGACCGGCGACGACGAGGCCCGCTACAGCGCGGCCGGCGACGGCGGCACGGTCTTCCAGGAACCGCAGATCAACGCCTGGTACGAGCAGCGCGGCGACCGCGTCCGGCCACTGGACGCCGAGGCGCGCAAGGCGATCGGCGCGGGCGGCACCACCGTCGCGGCGTACCAGAAGCGCGTGGCGAAGGCGTACGGCGACAAGCTGCCCGGCTCTGCCTACGACCGGCGCGGCGCCGCCGGCGGGTACGGCCCGCAGACGTCGGGCGCGGGCGACGAGGCCGCCCGGCAGGGCACGCCGGGGCAGCCCGTCGCGGCCGGCGCCACGGCGGGCGACAGCAGCGGCCCGGTGACCGCCGCCTCGGCCGTCGCGGGCACCGCCGCCCTGCTCGCCCTCGGGCTCTCCGGCGCCGCGGCGCTGCGCAGGCGCCACAGCCGCTGAGACCCGCCCGGGGAGCCGGGGCCGTCGCCCCGGCTCCCCGGGCCGGACCCGGCCTCCGAGCCCGACCCGGCTCTCGGCCCCGGCTCCCCGGGACCGCGGCCGAACAGACCACCACCGCCCCCGGCACCCGGCCCCGACGGACCCCACCCGTCCGGGCCGGGTGCCCCGCGCCCGCGCGTACGGCAGCGCCGCTTCCCGCGCCGTACCCCCGGCGTGCATGCCCGGCGCCGCCCACGGTCCGCCCGCTGTCACCGCCCCCAAGTAGGGTGGGCGGCATGGCAGACCCCAGCAGTTACCGACCCAAGCCGGGACAGATCCCCGACTCGCCCGGGGTCTACAGATTCCGTGACGAGTACCGCCGCGTCATCTACGTCGGCAAGGCCAAGAGCCTGCGCCAGCGCCTGTCCAGCTACTTCCAGGACCTGGCCAACCTCCATCCGCGTACCCGCACGATGGTCACCACCGCGGCCTCCGTCGAGTGGACGGTCGTCAGCACCGAGGTCGAGGCGCTCCAGCTCGAATACACCTGGATCAAGGAGTACGACCCGCGGTTCAACGTCAAGTACCGCGACGACAAGAGCTATCCGTACCTGGCCGTCACCCTCAACGAGGAATACCCCAGGGTCCGGGTCATGCGCGGCGCCAAGAAGAAGGGCGTGCGCTACTTCGGCCCGTACGGCCAGGCCTGGGCCATCCGCGAGACCGTCGACCTGATGCTGCGCGTCTTCCCCGTGCGGACCTGCTCCGCCGGGGTCTTCAAGCGCTCCGCCCAGATCGGCCGCCCCTGCCTGCTCGGCTACATCGGCAAGTGCTCGGCCCCCTGCGTCGGCCGGGTCTCCCCCGAGGAGCACCGCGAACTGGCCGAGGAGTTCTGCGACTTCATGGCCGGCCGTACGGGTGCGTACATCCGCCGCCTGGAGAAGTCCATGCAGGAGGCGGCCGAGGAGATGGAGTACGAGCGGGCCGCCCGCCTGCGCGACGACATAGACGCGCTCAAGCGGGCGATGGAGAAGAGCGCCGTGGTGCTCGCCGACGCCACCGACGCCGACCTGATCGCCCTCGCCGAGGACGAGCTGGAGGCGGCCGTGCAGATCTTCCACGTCCGCGGCGGCCGGGTGCGCGGCCAGCGCGGCTGGGTCACCGACAAGGTCGAGAACGTGGACAGCGCCGCCCTCGTCGAGCACGCCCTCCAGCAGCTGTACGGCGAGGAGAGCGGCGACGCCGTACCCAAGGAAGTGCTGGTCCCGGCCCTGCCCGACCCCGTCGAACCGGTCCAGCAGTGGCTCACGGAGCGCCGCGGGTCCAACGTCTCGCTGCGCATCCCGCAGCGCGGCGACAAGAAGGACCTGATGGCCACGGTCCAGCGCAACGCCCAGCAGGCGCTGGCCCTGCACAAGACCAAGCGCGCCTCCGACCTCACCACCCGCTCCCGCGCCCTGGAGGAGATCGCCCAGGCCCTCGGCCTGGACTCGGTGCCGCTGCGCATCGAGTGCTTCGACATCTCTCACCTCCAGGGCGACGACGTGGTGGCCTCGATGGTGGTCTTCGAGGACGGCCTGGCCCGCAAGAGCGAGTACCGCCGCTTCCAGATCAAGACCTTCGAGGGCCAGGACGACGTCCGGGCCATGCACGAGGTCGTCGGCCGCCGCTTCCGGCGCTACCTCCAGGAGAAGCAGCAGACGGGGGAGTGGGACGAGGAGACGCCGGCCGGCGAGGACACGCAGCCGGCCACCGCCGGACCCACGGGCGGGCCCACTGCCGGACCCACTGCCGGACCCACCGCCGGACCCACAGACGGGCCCACTGCCGGACCCACGGGCGGGCCCGCCGCCGCTACGGCCGTCGAGGACGCGCCCGTGGCCACCGGCCCCACCGACGAGGAGGGCCGCCCCAAGCGCTTCGCGTACCCGCCGCAGCTCGTCGTCGTGGACGGCGGCCAGCCGCAGGTCGCCGCCGCCCAGCGGGCCCTGTCCGAGCTGGGCGTCGACGACGTCGCCGTCTGCGGCCTGGCCAAGCGCCTCGAAGAGGTCTGGGTGCCCGACGAGGACGACCCGGTCGTCCTGCCGCGCAGCAGCGAGGGCCTCTATCTCCTCCAGCGCGTCCGTGACGAAGCCCACCGCTTCGCCATCGCCTACCAGCGCAACAAGCGCGGCAAGCGTCTCAAGGCCGGGCCGCTGGACAGCGTCCCCGGCCTCGGCGAGAGTCGCCGGCAGGCCCTGCTGAAGCACTTCGGCTCGGTCAAGCGGCTGCGCGCCGCGCGGATCGAGGACATCTGCGAGGTGCCGGGGATCGGCCGCAAGACGGCCGAGACGATCGCGGCGGCGCTGGCCGGAGCGGCCCCGGCCGCCCCGGCCGTGAACACCGCCACAGGAGAGATCATCGAGGATGACGCGACCCCGTCGGCCGTGTTGTCGTCAGAACGGGGGCAGGAACCATGAGCAGCAGTACCGAGCAGCACAGGCACGACACGCGGGAAGCCCAGGACACCCGGCTTCCCCGCACGACCGAGAGAGACGGTGCACAGGTGAGTACGGGCACGATGCGCGATGCCGACACGGGCGAGAGCGCCGCCATCCCCGAGTTGGTGATCATCTCCGGGATGTCCGGGGCCGGCCGCAGCACGGCCGCCAAGTGCCTGGAGGACCTCGGCTGGTTCGTCGTCGACAACATCCCGCCCGAGCTGATCCCGCCCATGGTCGAACTGGGCGCCCGCTCGCAGGGCAACGTGGCCCGCATCGCCGTCGTCGTCGACGTGCGCGGCCGGCGCTTCTTCGACAACCTCAAGGAGTCCCTGGCCACCCTCGACGCGCAGAGCGTCAAGCGCCGCATCGTCTTCCTGGAGTCCTCCGACGAGGCCCTGGTGCGCCGCTTCGAGTCCGTCCGCCGCCCGCACCCCCTCCAGGGCGACGGGCGCATCGTGGACGGCATCGCCGCCGAGCGCGACCTGCTGCGCGAGCTGCGCGGCGACGCCGACCTGGTCATCGACACCTCCAGCCTGAACGTCCACGAGCTGCGCGCCAAGATGGACGCCCAGTTCGCCGGCGAGGAGGTGCCCGAGCTGCGCGCGACGGTCATGTCCTTCGGCTTCAAGTACGGCCTGCCCGTCGACGCCGACATGGTCATCGACTGCCGCTTCATCCCCAACCCGCACTGGGTCCCGGAGCTGCGCCCCTACACCGGCCTGAACGACGAGGTCTCCGGCTACGTCTTCGGCCAGCCCGGCGCCAAGGAGTTCCTGGACGGCTACGCGGAGCTGCTGCGCATCGTCGCCGAGGGCTACCGCCGCGAGGGCAAGCGGTACGTGACCATCGCCGTCGGCTGTACGGGCGGCAAGCACCGCAGCGTCGCCATGTCCGAGAAGCTCGCCCACCGCCTGGTCTCCGAAGGCGTCGAGACCGTCGTCGTCCACCGGGACATGGGGCGCGAATGACCGCCCGTCCCCTGCGGCTGCGCCGGGTCCGCAAGCTGGTCCCGGGCAGCCGCTCCGGCAGGGGCGCCACGCCCAAGGTCGTGGCGCTCGGCGGCGGCATGGGCCTGTCCGCCTCGCTCGCCGCGCTGCGCCGCATCACCGGCGACCTGACCGCCGTGGTCACGGTCGCCGACGACGGCGGCTCCAGCGGCCGGCTGCGCGACGAGCTGGGCGTCCTGCCGCCCGGCGACCTGCGCAAGGCGCTCGCCGCGCTGTGCGGGGACGACGACTGGGGCCAGACCTGGTCCCGGGTGATCCAGCACCGCTTCACCAGCGAGGGCGAGCTGCACGACCACGCCGTCGGCAACCTCCTCATCGTCGCCCTGTGGGAACAGCTCGGCGACCACGTCCAGGCTCTGGACCTGGTCGGCAAGCTGCTCGGCGCGCACGGCCGGGTGCTGCCCATGTCCGCCGTACCGCTGGAGCTCCAGGCCCTGGTCAAGGGCCACGACGAGACCCGCCCGGACGAGATCTCCACGGTCCGCGGCCAGGCCACGGTCGCGCTCACCCCCGGCGAGGTGCAGTCCGTGCACCTCGTCCCGGAGGACCCGCCCGCGGTGCCCGAGGTCGTCGCCGCGGTCCGCGACGCGGACTGGGTGGTGCTCGGCCCCGGCTCCTGGTTCTCCTCCGTCATCCCGCACCTGCTCGTGCCCGAGCTGCGCGAGGCGCTGGAGGAGACCAAGGCCCGTAAGGTCCTCTCGCTGAACCTGGCACCCCAGCCCGGCGAAACCGATGGCTTTTCCCCGCAGCGTCATTTGGAGGTTTTGGCCCGACACGCCCCTAAACTCGCCTTCGACGTGGTGCTGGCCGACCGGGCCGCCGTGCCCGACACCGAGAGCCTGACCGCCGCTGCCAAACAGCTCGTGGGCAGCGAGGTCGAGCTGGCGGAGGTCGCCGCGCCCGGCAGCCCCTGCGGCACGGCGGAGACCCACAAGGGTGCCGCCCGGCACGACCCGGAGCTGCTGGCCGCCGCGTACGACCGTATTTTTCGGATGCATGGAAGGATCGGCCCATGGCGATGACGGCAGCGGTGAAGGACGAAATCTCCCGGCTCCCCGTCACCCGGACCTGCTGCCGGAAGTCGGAGGTCTCGTCGATCCTGCGGTTCGCGGGTGGTCTGCACCTGGTCAGCGGGCGGATCGTGATCGAGGCGGAGCTGGACACGGGCATCGCCGCCCGGCGGCTGCGCAAGGACATTCTGGAGATCTTCGGCCACTCCTCCGACCTGGTGGTGATGGCCCCCGGCGGACTGCGGCGCGGCAGCCGCTACGTCGTACGGGTCGTCGCCGGCGGCGACCAGCTCGCCCGCCAGACCGGCCTGGTCGACGGCCGCGGCCGGCCCATCCGCGGCCTGCCGCCGCAGGTCGTCTCCGGCGCCACCTGCGACGCCGAGGCCGCCTGGCGCGGCGCGTTCCTCGCGCACGGCTCGCTCACCGAGCCCGGCCGCTCCTCCTCCCTGGAGGTCACCTGCCCCGGCCCCGAGGCCGCCCTCGCCCTGGTCGGCGCCGCCCGCCGGCTCGGCATCGGCGCCAAGGCCCGCGAGGTGCGCGGCGTGGACCGCGTCGTCGTCCGTGACGGTGATGCGATTGGCGCGCTGTTGACGCGCCTCGGTGCGCACGAGTCCGTACTCGCCTGGGAGGAGCGGCGGATGCGCCGCGAGGTCCGCGCCACGGCCAACCGCCTCGCCAACTTCGACGACGCGAACTTGCGCCGTTCGGCGCGAGCCGCTGTCGCGGCGGGAGCCCGGGTCCAGCGCGCCCTGGAGATCCTCGGCGAGGAGGTCCCCGAACACCTCGCCGCAGCCGGCCGCCTGCGCATGGACCACAAGCAGGCGTCCCTCGAAGAACTGGGCGCCCTCGCCGACCCGCCCCTGACGAAGGACGCGGTCGCCGGCCGCATCCGCCGCCTCCTGGCCATGGCCGACAAGCGCGCCCAGGACCTGGGCATCCCCGGCACGGAGTCCAACCTGTCGGAGGAGATGGCGGACGGCATGGTCGGCTGAGATGGCGCGTTCCGCGCCGGAAGTCGGGTTGGGGTTTCGCCGCCCGGTGGCGCGCTGGACACCGTGGCCGACTCATCGCCCGTACCGGGCGGCGCTCTCCTCGGTCCGGGTACGGATCCGGCCCTCCAGACTCCGCCCTACGGCCCGCCCCCTCCCGCTGTACGGCGAGTGACGGCCGGTGGGGGCAGGCGTCCCCCATCCACGTACGTGTCAGCCTGACACGTTCGGGAGGGTGCGGGACCGGAGGACGAAGTCTGGAGGACCCGGGCCCGTGCCACCGTCGGCCTGCCCGCGGTGCGGCGGAGTTTCGGTGCCCGGCGGCGGGCTGGCTCGGTGGCCGACTGGCTGTTTGTACGGGCGGCGCTCTCTTGGTCCGGTGGCGGGTCCGGCCCTCCAGACTCCGTCCTACGGCCCGGCCCCTCCCGCTGTACGGCGAGTGACGGCCGGTGGGGGCAGGCGTCCCCCATCCACGTACGTGTCAGCCTGACACGTTCGGGAGGGTGCGGGGCTGGAGGACGGAGTCTGGAGGGCCCGGGCCCGTGCCACGGTCGGCCTGCCCGCGGTGCGGCGGAGTTTCGGTGTCCGGCGGCGGGCTGGCTCGGTGGCCGACTGGCTGCCTATGCCGGGTGGCGTCCCCGGTACCCGGACACGGGGCCGGGCCTCCAGACTCCGTCCTACGGCCCTCCCCCTCCCGCCGTACGGCGACGTCCTGCCGGTGGGGGCAGGCGTTCGCCGGTCTCCGGGAGGGCGCGGCGGAGAGCTGCGAACCGCCGGTGCCGCGCAGTCCACAAGAACTGGCCGTAGGCCAAAACCTCAGGGCGGTGTCTTCGGGAGCTTCTCGGCCACACCTCCCACCATTCACCACGCCCTGTATTGACTTGATCATGCAGCGTCACCAGTCTGTCGAACGCCTATTCACGAGAAGGACGACGGCAAGGGGGGCTCATGAGACGCAGGGCGAGATCCTTACTCGCGGCAGCGGCGTTGCTGCTGGGAGGGGTGGTGGCGGTGCCCGCCGCGCAGGCGCAGGCGCGGGCGGACGACGCGGCGGGCCGGGACGCTGTCGGGGTCTGGACGGCCGCGGTCACCAAGGCGCAGGTGCCGCTGCTGCTCAAGGCGGGGGTGGACGGCCACGAGCTGAGCGCGCAGGTGCCGGGCAGCGGCAAGGCGGAGGTCGAGGTGTACCTCTCCGCCGAACAGGCCGCCGGGCTGCGCCGGCAAGGGGTGGAGCTGACGCGCAAAATCGTTCCAGCGGAGACGCAGCGCAAGCTCAAGGCCCAGGGTGACGGGGTCTTCCGTCCGTACCTGGGTGCCAACGGGCTGATGAAGGAGATGATCGACACCGCGCGGCACCACCGGAACCTCGCCAAGGTCGTCAGCATCGGCAAGACCGTCAAGGGCCGCGACATCCTGGCCCTGAAGCTCACCAAGAACGCCGAGAAGACCGCGGACGGCGCCAAGCCCGCGGTGCTGTACGCGTCCAACCAGCACGCCCGGGAGTGGATCACTCCCGAGATGACCCGGCGGCTGATGCAGTACTACCTGGCCGGGTACGGCAAGGACCCGCGGCTGACCAAGATCCTCGACACCACCGAGCTGTGGTTCCTGCTCTCCGCCAACCCGGACGGTTACGACTACACCTTCGAGAGCCCGCAGAACCGCCTGTGGCGCAAGAACCTGCGCGACAACAACGGCGACGGCAAGATCACCCCCGGCGACGGCGTCGACCTCAACCGCAACTTCTCCTACAAATGGGGCTACGACAACGAGGGTTCGTCCCCGAACCCGGCGAGCGAGACCTACCGCGGCCCGGCCGCCGCCTCCGAGCCCGAGACCAAGGCGCTGGACGCCTTCGAGAAGCGCATCGGTTTCCGGTACGCCATCAACTACCACTCCGCCGCCGAGTTGATCCTGTACGGAGTCGGCTGGCAGGTGGCCACCCCCACCCCCGACGACGTCCTCTACCGGGCGCTGGCCGGAACGCCCGAGAAGCCGGCGATTCCCGGCTACCGCCCGCAGGTCTCCTCCGAGTTGTACATCACCAACGGTGAGGCCGACGGCCACGCGTCCAACGTCAACGGCATCCCCATGTTCACCCCGGAGATGTCGACCTGTCAGACGGTCTCCGACGCCGACCCGAACGACGAGTGGAACGCCGCCGACTGCCAGTCCGTCTTCAACTTCCCCGACTCCGAGAAGCTGATCCAGGCGGAGTTCGCGAAGAACATTCCCTTCGCGCTCTCCGTCGCCGAGAGCGCCCGGCGCCCTGACCAGCCCGTCTCGTCCGTGGGAATGACGGCACCGGACTTCACCCCGCACGCCTTCAGCACCTCCTACGCCCGCGGCGAGGACCAGGAAGTCGCCGTCACCGCGCGCAAGTCCGTACGCGACAAGGAACTCAACTACCGCGTCAACGGCGGCCGCCGGCACACGGAGGAACTGGAGGCGTGGAAGGGGGGTGAGACCTACGGGGGCGAGGACAATCTGCACTTCGACCAGTACCGGGCGTCCGTCGAAGGGGCCGATCCCGGGGACACGGTGCAGGTGTGGTTCTCCGGCCGTACCCGCGACGGCAAGGCCACCAAGAGTCAACCTTTCACCTACACCGTCGCCGAGCGCCCGCGCGCCGACACCCTCGTCCTCGCCGAGGAGGGCGGCACCACCCCCGCGCAGCACACCGCCGCGTACACCAAGGCCCTCGCCGCCAACGGCCACCGCGCGGCGGTCTGGGACGTCGCCCGGCAGGGCGCCCCGGACGCGCTCGGTGTCCTGAGCCACTTCGACAACGTCGTCTGGTACACCGGAGCGGGCCGTCCGGGCGGCGCCACCCTGCTGGCCGTACGCGACTACCTCAACGAGGGCGGCAAGCTGATCACCGCGGGGGAGCAGGCGGGTGGCAGTGCCGTGGTCGGCCGGGCCGTCACCGACGACTTCAGCCAGTACTACCTGGGCGCCGGCAGCCGCGTCCCCGTCAAGAACCCGCCCGCCTTCAAGGGGGCCGGGAAGCTGGCCGGTACGGAGGTGAAGCTCGGCGACGCGCCGGGCAACCCGCTGGATTCCGCGGGCGCCCACTCGGTGATCTCCGACGAGCTGCCGCCGGCCACGTTCCCCCAGTTCGCCAGTGCCGCGGCCGGCGACTACCCGGGAGTACGGACACCGTTCCAGCCGTACGAGGGCGACTGGTTCGCCGCCGCACAGCACCGTGACAACGCCTGGATGCGGCTGTCCCGGACCGTGGACCTGACCGGTGTGACCGCGGCCGACCGGCCGACCCTTCAGTTCATGCTCAGCCACGACACCGAGGACGGGTACGACAACGCCGTCGTCGAGGCGCACACCGTGGGCAAGGATGACTGGACGACGCTGCCCGACGCGAACGGCGGCACCCGCACCGACGTGCCCGCGGAGTGCGGGGCCGGCTTCTACCTGGCCGCGCACCCCTTCCTCCAGCACTACCTGACCCGTACCGGCACCGAGTGCCGCAACACCGGCAGCACCGGTGCGTGGAACCGCTTCACCGGCGCCTCGGACGGCTGGCGGCCGGTCGCCGTCGACCTGTCCGCCTACGCCGGGCAGCGCGTCGAGCTGGCGATCTCGTACATCACCGACCCCAGCACCGGCGGCCGCGGCGTCTTCGTGGACAACACCAGGCTCACCACCGGCACCGGCGGCGAGCCGCTGGAGGGCTTCGAGACCTCGCTCGGGCCCTGGACCGTCCCCGGCCCGCCCGCGGGCAGCCCGCCCGCCACGGGCGACTGGGTCCGGTCCAAGGAGCTGTTCCGGGCCGCCGGGGCGGTGACCACCCGGAACACCGTTCTGCTGGGCTTCGGCCTGGAGCACGTACAGACCGCCACGGAACGGGCGGAACTGACCGGCGCGGCCCTCAAGGCCCTCGACGGCTGACCGTGCCCGTCCTCTCTCGGCGAACAGGGCGGCCCGTGGCCCCAGAGTGGGCCCGGACCGCCCCTGTCAATGTCACGTACGTCTCGTATTGGGGGTAGGGTCGGAGGCGGTCGGGGACATCCCATACAGCTCGCCGGTACTGCACCGGCGCACCAACGAGGAGATCGGTTCGTGACGATCCGCGTAGGCATCAACGGATTCGGCCGCATTGGTCGCAACTACTTCCGCGCGCTCCTGGAGCAGGGTGCGGACATCGAGATCGTCGGTGTCAACGACCTGACCGACAACGCCACCCTGGTTCACCTGCTGAAGTACGACACCATCCTGGGTCGCCTGAAGCACGACGTCAGCCACACCGACGACACCATCACGGTCGGCAAGCAGACCTTCAAGACGATGGCCGAGCGCGACCCCGCCAACCTGCCCTGGGGCGAGCTGGGCGCCGACATCGTCATCGAGTCGACCGGCATCTTCACCAAGAAGGCCGACGCCGAGAAGCACATCCAGGCCGGTGCCAAGAAGGTCCTGATCTCCGCGCCCGCCAAGGACGAGGACATCACGATCGTGATGGGCGTCAACCAGGACAAGTACGACGCGGCCAACCACCACGTCATCTCCAACGCCTCCTGCACCACCAACTGCGTGGCGCCGATGGCCAAGGTTCTCGACGAGAACTTCGGCATCGTCAAGGGCCTGATGACCACGGTCCACGCGTACACCAACGACCAGCGCATCCTGGACTTCCCGCACAAGGACCTGCGCCGCGCCCGCGCCGCCGCGGAGAACATCATCCCGACCACGACCGGTGCCGCCAAGGCCACCGCGCTGGTCCTCCCGCAGCTGGAGGGCAAGCTGGACGGCATCGCCATGCGCGTCCCGGTCCCCACCGGCTCCGTGACCGACCTGGTCATCGAGCTGGAGCGCGAGGTCACCAAGGACGAGATCAACGCGGCCTTCCAGAAGGCGTCCGAGGGCCAGCTCAAGGGCATCCTGGAGTACACCGAGGACCCGATCGTCTCCTCGGACATCGTCAACTGGCCGGCCTCCTGCACCTTCGACTCCTCCCTGACGATGGCGCAGGGCAAGAGCGTCAAGGTCATCGGCTGGTACGACAACGAGTGGGGCTACTCCAACCGCCTGGTGGACCTGACCACCTTCGTCGGCGGCCAGCTCTGACACCTGCCTGATCAAGGCCAGGGCACGTAGATGTGCGGAAGGGGCTCGTAGGGCGCACCGAAGCGCCGTACGGGCCCCCTCCCATGACCGACCTACGCAACGGAGTCACTTCGCATGAAGACGATCGACGATCTCGCCCAGGACGGGCTGTCCGGCAAGCGGGTCTTCGTCCGCGCGGACCTCAATGTGCCGCTGGACGGCACCACCATCACCGACGACGGCCGCATCCGCGCCGTGCAGCCGACGATCGCCAAGCTCGCGCAGCTCGGCGCCAAGGTGATCGTCGCCTCCCACCTGGGCCGCCCCAAGGGCGCCCCGGACCCGGCCTTCTCGCTGCGCCCCGCCGCCGAGCGGCTGGGTGAGCTGATCGGCCGCGAGGTCGCCTTCGCCACCGACACGGTCGGCGAGTCCGCCCGCGCCGTCGTCGCGGGCCTCGGGGAGGGCGAGGTCGCCGTCCTGGAGAACCTGCGCTTCAACCCGGGCGAGACCAGCAAGGACGACGCCGAGCGCGGCGCCTTCGCGGACCAGCTCGCGGCCCTCGCGGACGTGTACGTCGGCGACGGCTTCGGCGCCGTGCACCGCAAGCACGCCTCCGTCTACGACCTGCCGGCCCGCCTGCCGCACGCCGCGGGCGACCTGATCGCCGCCGAGGTCACCGTCCTGAAGAAGCTCACCGAGGACGTCAAGCGCCCGTACGTGGTCGTGCTCGGCGGCGCCAAGGTCTCCGACAAGCTCGCCGTCATCGACGAGCTGCTCGGCAAGGCCGACCGGCTGCTGATCGGCGGCGGCATGGCGTACACCTTCCTCAAGGCCAAGGGCTACGAGGTCGGCATCTCCCTCCTCCAGGAGGACCAGATCCCGAAGGTGACCGAGTACATGGAGCGGGCGGCGGCGAACGGCGTCGAGCTGGTACTGCCCGTCGACATCCTGGCCTCGGCCGACTTCCCCGACCTGAAGACGAAGGCCCCGGCGGACTACGTCACGGTCGACGCCGACCAGATCCCCTCCGACAAGGAGGGCCTGGACATCGGCCCGAAGACCCGGGAGCTGTTCGCCTCGAAGATCGCCGACGCCGAGACCGTCTTCTGGAACGGACCCGTAGGCGTCGCCGAGCACCCCGACTACGCCGGTGGCACCACCGCCATCGCGCGGGCCCTGCTGAACTGCGACGGCTTCACCGTCGTCGGCGGCGGCGACTCGGCCGCCGCGGTGCGCTCGCTCGGCTTCGACGAGAATGCTTTCGGCCACATCTCGACCGGCGGCGGCGCCAGCCTCGAATACCTCGAAGGCAAGACGCTCCCCGGCCTTGCCGCTCTGGAGGACTGAAGAACCGTGACTGACCGTACCCCGCTGATGGCGGGCAACTGGAAGATGAACCTCAACCACCTTGAGGCCATCGCGCACGTCCAGAAGCTCGCCTTCGCACTCGCCGACAAGGACTACGAGGCCACCGAGGTCGCGGTCCTGCCGCCCTTCACCGACCTGCGTTCGGTGCAGACGCTGGTCGACGGCGACAAGCTGAAGATCAAGTACGGCGCCCAGGACCTCTCGGCGCAGGACTCCGGCGCGTACACCGGTGAGATCTCCGGCGGCATGCTGGCCAAGCTCAAGTGCAGCTACGTGGCCGTCGGGCACAGCGAGCGCCGCCAGTACCACGGCGAGAACGAAGAGATCTGCAACGCCAAGGTCAAGGCCGCCTTCAAGCACGGCATCACCCCGATCCTGTGCGTCGGCGAGGGCCTGGACGTCCGCAAGGCCGGCAACCAGGTCGAGCACACCCTCGCCCAGGTCGACGGCGGCCTGAAGGACGTCCCGGCCGAGCAGGCCGAGACCATCGTCATCGCCTACGAGCCCGTGTGGGCCATCGGCACCGGCGAGGTCGCCACGCCCGAGGACGCGCAGGAGGTCTGCGGCGCGATCCGCCGTCGCCTCGCCGAGCTGTACAGCCAGGAGCTGGCCGACAAGGTCCGCATCCAGTACGGCGGCTCGGTCAAGTCCGGCAACGTCGCCGCGATCATGGCGCAGCCCGACGTGGACGGCGCCCTGATCGGCGGCGCGGCGCTGGACGTGGACGAGTTCGTCAAGATCGTCCGGTTCCGCGACCAGTAGCAGCTATGACGACGGGCCAGGCCCGTCGTACCCTGTCGGGGCCGGGTCCGGTGCCATGCGCGCCGCCCGGCCCCGTACCATTCGATCTTCTTCGGTACGTCCCGTCCGTCAGTCCTAGAGAGTTGGTCCAGCCGTGGTCATCGGGTTCTCGGTAGCCCTCATCGTCTTCAGCCTGCTGCTGATGATGCTGGTGCTCATGCACAAGGGGAAGGGCGGCGGCCTGTCCGACATGTTCGGCGGCGGCATGCAGTCCTCGGTCGGCGGTTCCTCCGTCGCCGAGCGCAACCTGGACCGCATCACCATCGTGATCGCCCTGCTCTGGTTCGCCTGCATCGTCGTGCTCGGCGTCCTGATGAAGCTGGACAGCTGACGAACTGTCGAGGACGCGGCCTATCATGAAGGCGGCGTCCTCGGTGGGGGTGTAACTCCTGTCACTGGACGCGCGTTGGGCCTTACGTAGACTGGGGCGCTCGCAGCGCGACTGCTGTTCGATGCTTCGCAGCACCATTACGCAGGGAGTTACAACCGTGGCAAGTGGCAACGCGATCCGAGGAAGTCGGGTCGGGGCGGGGCCGATGGGGGAGGCCGAGCGAGGCGAGTCCGCGCCGCGCATCCGCATCTCCTTCTGGTGCTCGAACGGGCACGAGACTCAGCCCAGCTTCGCCGGCGACGCGCAGATTCCTGACACCTGGGACTGCCCGCGCTGCGGCTTCCCGGCAGGCAAGGACCGGGACAACCCGCCGGACCCGCCGCGCACCGAACCGTACAAGACGCACCTCGCGTACGTCCGGGAGCGCCGCAGCGACGCCGACGGTGAGGCGATCCTCGCCGAGGCCCTCGCCAAGCTCCGCGGAGAGATCTGACGGACCAGCACACACCACGACCGGCCCGGCCGGAGGGACGCTCCCTTCCGGCCGGGCCGTCCGCGTATCCGGCCTGCGGCCGGGTACCGGCGGGGGGACCGGTCGGGTACCGGCGCGGGGTGCCGAAACGGTTCGCCGGGGCGGCCGACAGCGGGGGGACACCTCATCCCGCTCCCTGATCAATTAGGTTGGGAGACGGCGGGGCCGGTACGAGAAGAAGAAGGCTGATGTCCGAGATGAACGCAGAAGGCCGCACCAGGCTCGACCAGACGCCTGAGTGGACCGCGCTGAACAAGCACCGGGAGCAGCTCGGGGAGGTGCGACTGCGCGAGCTGTTCGACCAGGACCCGGAGCGCGCCGGACGCTACACCCTCAAGGTCGGCGACCTGCACCTGGACTACTCCAAGCACCTGGTCACCGACGAGACGCTGCGCCTGCTGCGCGAGCTGGCCGAGGCCCGGGGCGTCGCCGGGCTGCGGGACGCGATGTTCCGCGGCGAGAAGATCAACGTCACCGAGAACCGGGCCGTGCTGCACACCGCGCTGCGCGCCCCCGAGTCCGCCTCGGTCGAGGTCGACGGCGAGAACGTCGTACCGGCCGTGCACTCCGTCCTGCGCAAGATGCAGATCTTCGCCGACCGGGTGCGCTCGGGCGAGTGGAAGGGCCACACCGGCAAGCGCATCAAGACGGTCGTCAACATCGGCATCGGCGGCTCCGACCTGGGCCCGGCGATGGCGTACGAGGCGCTGCGCGCCTACACCCACCGCGAGATGCAGTTCCGTTTCGTCTCCAACGTGGACGGCGCGGACCTGCACGAGGCCGTCCGCGACCTCGACCCCGCGGAGACGCTCTTCATCGTCGCCTCGAAGACCTTCACCACCATCGAGACGATCACCAACGCCACCTCCGCCCGCAACTGGCTGCTGACCGGCCTGCGGGCCGGCGAGGACGCGGTGGCCAAGCACTTCGTCGCGCTGTCGACCAACGCGGAGAAGGTCGCCGACTTCGGCATCGACACCGACAACATGTTCGAGTTCTGGGACTGGGTCGGCGGCCGCTACTCCTACGACTCCGCCATCGGCCTCTCGCTCATGATCGCGATCGGGCCGGAGCGGTTCCGCGAGATGCTGGCCGGTTTCCACCTCGTCGACGAGCACTTCCGGTGCGCCCCCGCCGAGGAGAACGTCCCGCTCCTGCTCGGTCTGCTCGGCGTCTGGTACGGCAACTTCTGGGACGCCCAGTCGCACGCGGTGCTGCCGTACAGCCACTACCTCTCCAAGTTCACCGCGTACCTCCAGCAGCTCGACATGGAGTCCAACGGCAAGTCCGTGGACCGCGAGGGCAACCCGGTGCGCTGGCAGACCGGCCCGGTCGTGTGGGGCACCCCCGGCACCAACGGTCAGCACGCCTACTACCAGCTCCTCCACCAGGGCACGAAGCTCATCCCCGCCGACCTCATCGGCTTCGCCAAGCCCGTCGAGGACCTCAACTCCGGCCTGGTGGCCCAGCACGACCTGCTGATGGCCAACCTCTTCGCCCAGGGCCAGGCGCTGGCCTTCGGCAAGACCCCGGACGAGGTACGGGCCGAGGGCGTACCCGAGGAACTGGTCCCGCACAAGACCTTCCAGGGCAACCGCCCCACCACCACGATCCTCGCCGAGGAACTGTCCCCGTCCGTCCTCGGCCAGCTCATCGCCCTGTACGAACACAAGGTCTTCGTCCAGGGCGCCATCTGGAACATCGACTCCTTCGACCAGTGGGGTGTCGAACTCGGCAAGGTCCTCGCGAAGCGGGTCGAGCCCGCGCTGACCGAGGGCGCGGAGGTCGAGGGCCTGGACGCCTCGACGAAGTCCCTGGTGGCCACGTACCGCGCCATGCGGGGCCGCTGATGGCGGCGGACGAGGACGTCCTGGCGAGCTTCCTGGACCTCCTCACCCCGGAGAACCGCGCATGGCTCCAGAGCCTCCCGGAGGCCGAGCAGCGCGACGTGGCGGTCCGTCACCTCGAAGCCGTACAGGGTGACAAGGAGCACGGACTGGGCCGGTACGACACGCAGGACACCGACGTGTCGGGGGTCGCGGTGGGTGACCTCCAGGACCCCGGCCACCTCGCCAACGCGATGGTCCGCCAGGAGCAGGAGCGACGGTCGTGAAGGGCTGAGGAGCTGGCCCGCGCTGGCCCGCTTGCGGGCCGGTTTTCCGGTCTGTGGTGGTGCGGGTCCGGGCCCTACAGACTTCGTCCTACGGTCCCGGACCCTTCCGTACGTGTACGGCTGACACGTACGGGGTGGGGGGACGTCTGCCCCCGCCGGTCGTTCGTCGTCGTACGGCGGGAGGGGGCGGACCGTAGGACGGAGTCTGGAGGGCCGGTTCCGTGCCCGCGGACCGAGGGAGCGCCGCCCGGTACGGGCAGTGAGTCGGCCACGGCGCCCCGTCCGTCACCAGGCGTCGAAACCCTCTTGGTCAGTTGGACACCACGCCGAACGGCCCCGCTCCCACCCGGGAACGGGGCCGTTCGGCGTACGGGGACTTCAGGCCGAAGCCGGCGGATACAGGCCGCGCGGCAGCTGTGACGCTGCCGCCTCGTCCAGGAGCCACAGCGTGCGGCTGCGGCCGTACGCGCCCGCTGCCGGGGCCTGGATCTCCCCGGCGCCGGAGAGCGCCATCGCCGCGGCCTTCGCCTTGTCCTCGCCCGCCGCGAGCAGCCAGACCTCCCGTGCCGCGCGGATCGCGGGCAGGGTCAGGGAGAGGCGGGTGGGCGGGGGCTTGGGGGCGCCGTGGACGGCGACGACCGGGCGTTCCGTCTCGCGGACGGCCGGAAGCTCCGGGAAGAGCGACGCGACGTGCGTGTCCGGGCCGACACCCAGCAGCAGGACGTCGAAGGACGGGACGGGACCGTGGTCCTCGGGGCCCGCCGCGGCGCCCAGCTCGACCGCGTACGCCTCCGCCGCGGCGTCCGCGTCGTTGCCGTACGGGCCGTTGGACGGGGCCATCACGTGCACCCGGGCCGGGTCCACCGGAACGCTGTCCAGCAGGGCCTCGCGGGCCTGCGTGTAGTTGCGCTCCGGGTCGCCGTCCGGGAGGAACCGCTCGTCGCCCCACCACAGGTCGAGGCGCGACCAGTCCACCGCGTCCCGGGCGGGCGCTTCGGCGAGGGCCGCGAGCAGCCCGTTGCCGTTGCGGCCGCCCGTCAGGACGACGGAGGCGGAGCCGCGGGCGGCCTGGGCGTCCACGATCTTCGTGATCAGCCGGGCCGCCGCGGCCTTGGCCATCAGCTCCTTGTCGCGGTGGACGACGACCTGCGGCGCGCTCACTCGGAGGCCGCCTTCGCGTCCGCCTTCGAGGCCGCCTTCTTGGAGGCGGACTTCCTGGCGGGGGCCTTGGCCTTGGGCTCGGAGGACTCGGACTTGCCCTCCGAAGCCTCCGCCGCGCCAGCGGCATTCGCATCCGCCGGCTCGTCGGAGGACTCGGCCGCCTTCGCCGCCAGCGGGGTCTGGGCCCGCTGCGGCTCACCGAGCCGGTCGACGCCGTACTTGAGCGCCGAGGCGTACGTGTCGTCCGGGTCGAGCCGCCGCAGCTCCTCCGCCAGGAGTTCCGCGGTCTCGCGCCGCTTGAGCGCGACGTTGCGGTCCGGCTGGCCCTGCATGGCGAGGGTGGCCAGCGAGCCGTCCGCGCGGTCCAGTGCGACCGGGCCGCAGTCCGTCTCCATCCGGACGGCGGTCAAGCCGGGGCCGGCCGAGAGGAGTCGTCGGACGGGGACGCCGAGGCGGTCGGCGAGCCACATGCCGAGGAGTTCGACGCTGGGGTTGAACTCCTCGCCCTCGACCTCGACCTCGGCCACCTTGCAGGGCAGCTGGTCGAGCGCCGCGGCCAGCATCGAGCGCCAGGGCGTGATGCGGGTCCAGGACAGGTCCGTGTCGCCGGGCGAGTACGCGTCGGCGCGCTCGGCCAGCTCCCGGATCGGGTTCTCGGCGGTGTACATGTCGGTGACGCGCCGCTGGGCGAGCGCGCCGAGCGGGTCGCGTGCCGCGTCCACCGGGGCGTTGACCGGCCACCACACGACGACCGGGGCGTCCGGCAGGAGCAGCGGCAGGACCACGGACTGGGCGTGGTTGATGGCCTCGCCGTAGAGCCGCAGCACGACCGTCTCGCCCGTACCGGCGTCCGCGCCCACGCGGACCTCGGCGTCCAGGCGGGCCTTGGCGCGGTCGCGGGGCGACCGGCTGACGCGCTTGATGACGACGAGGGTGCGCGAGGGGTGCTCGCGGGACGCCTCGTTGGCGGCCTTGAGGGCGTCGTAGGCGTTCTCCTCGTCGGTGACGATGACGAGGGTGAGCACCATGCCGATGGCGGGGGTGCCGATGGTACGACGGCCCTGGACCAGCGCCTTGTTGACCTTGCTGGCCGTGGTTTCCGTCAGATCGATCTTCATGGCCGACGCCAGCTCCGTCCGTCTCGTGCGAGCATTTCGTCCGCCTCGTCCGGTCCCCAGGTCCCGGCCGCGTACTGCGCGGGCTTGCCGTGCTCGTCCCAGTACTCCTCGATCGGGTCGAGAATCCGCCAGGACTGCTCGACCTCCTCGACGCGCGGGAAGAGGTTGGCGTCACCGAGCAGGACGTCCAGGATCAGGCGCTCGTACGCCTCCGGGCTGGACTCGGTGAAGGACTCGCCGTAAGCGAAGTCCATCGAGACGTCCCGTACCTCCATGGAGGTGCCGGGCACCTTCGACCCGAAGCGCATGGTCACGCCCTCGTCCGGCTGGACGCGGATGACCAGGGCGTTCGCGCCCAGTTCTTCGGTGGCGGTGTGATCGAAGGGGGAGTGCGGCGCGCGCTGGAAGACGACCGCGATCTCCGTGACGCGGCGGCCCAGGCGCTTGCCGGTCCGCAGGTAGAAGGGGACGCCCGCCCAGCGGCGGTTGTCGACCTCCAGCTTGATCGCGGCGTAGGTGTCGGTGCGGGAGTTCGGGTCGATGCCCTCTTCCTCCAGGTAGCCGACGACCTTCTCGCCGCCCTGCCAGCCGGCCGCGTACTGGGCGCGCACGGTCTCCTTGCCCAGGTCGGCGGGGAGCCGTACGGCGCCGAGCACCTTGGTCTTCTCGGCGACCAGCGCGTCCGCGTCGAAGGAGGCGGGCTCCTCCATGGCGGTCAGCGCGAGGAGCTGGAGGAGGTGGTTCTGGATGACGTCACGGGCGGCGCCGATGCCGTCGTAGTAGCCGGCGCGGCCGCCGATGCCGATGTCCTCGGCCATGGTGATCTGGACGTGGTCGACGTAGGACCGGTTCCAGAGCGGCTCGAAGAGGGTGTTGGCGAAGCGCAGCGCCAGGATGTTCTGGACCGTCTCCTTGCCCAGGTAGTGGTCGATCCGGAAGACCGACTCGGGCGGGAAGACCTCGTGGACGATCCGGTTCAGTTCCTTGGCGCTGGCCAGGTCGTGCCCGAAGGGCTTCTCGATGACGGCGCGGCGCCAGCAGTCGCCCTGCTGGTCGGCCAGGCCGTGCTTCTTGAGCTGCTGGACGACGGTGGGGAAGAACTTGGGGGGCACGGACAGGTAGAAGGCGAAGTTGCCGCCGGTGCCCTGGGCCTTGTCGAGTTCCTCGATGGTGTCCTTGAGGGTCTCGAAGGCCTCGTCGTCGTCGAAGTTGCCCTGGACGAACCGGCAGCCCTGGACGAGCTGCTGCCAGACCTCTTCGCGGAACGGCGTACGGGAGTGCTGTTTGACGGCCTCGTACACCTCCTGCGCGAAGTCCTGGTGCTCCCACTCGCGGCGGGCGAAGCCGATGAGGGAGAAGCCCGGCGGCAGCAGCCCGCGGTTGGCCAGGTCGTAGACGGCAGGCATCAGCTTTTTACGGGACAAATCGCCCGTGACGCCGAAGATGACCAGGCCCGACGGCCCCGCGATACGCGGGAGCCGTCGGTCCGCGGCGTCACGCAGCGGATTGCTGCTGGACAAGGTGGGTCAGCCCTCCGAAGGAGCGAGGCGCTTGAGCTCCGCCTCAGTGGACTTGAGCAGGTCGTTCCAGGACGCCTCGAACTTCTCGACGCCCTCGTCCTCCAGCACCTGCACGACGTCGTCGTACGAGATACCGATCTTCGCCAGCGCGTCGAGGTCGGCCTGCGCCTGCTCGTAGCTGCCGCGCACCTTGTCGCCGGAGATCTCGCCGTGGTCGCCGGTGGCTTCCAGGGTGGCCTCGGGCATGGTGTTGACCGTGTTCGGCGCCACCAGCTCCTCGACGTACATGGTGTCCTTGAGCGACGGGTCCTTGACGCCGGTCGAGGCCCACAGCGGACGCTGCTTGTTGGCGTGCGCCTTGTCCAGCGCGTTCCAGCGGTCCGAGGAGAAGACCTCCTCGTACGCCTGGTAGGCCAGGCGTGCGTTGGCGACGGCGGCCTTGCTCTTCAGGGCCTTGGCCTCGTCGGTGCCGATCGCGTCCAGGCGCTTGTCGGTCTCGGTGTCCACACGGGACACGAAGAAGGAAGCCACCGAGTGGATCTTGGACAGGTCCAGGCCGGCGGCCTTGGCCTTCTCCAGACCCTCCAGGTAGGCGTCCATGACCGCGCGGTAGCGCTCCAGCGAGAAGATCAGCGTGACGTTGACGCTGATGCCCCGGGCGATCGTCTCGGTGATCGCCGGGAGACCCGCCTTGGTGGCCGGGATCTTGATCAGCGCGTTGGGGCGGTCCACCAGCCAGGCCAGCTGCTTGGCCTCGGCGACGGTGGCGCGGGTGTTGTGCGCCAGGCGCGGGTCGACCTCGATGGAGACCCGGCCGTCCTGGCCGTCGGTGGCGTCGAAGACCGGGCGCAGGATGTCGGCCGCGTCCCGGACGTCCGCCGTGGTGATCATCCGGATGGCTTCCTCGACGGTCACCTTGCGGGCCGCGAGGTCGGTGAGCTGGGTGTCGTACCCGTCGCCCTGCGAGATGGCCTTCTGGAAGATCGACGGGTTGGTGGTGACACCGACGACGTGCTGCTGGTCGATCAGCTCGGCCAGGTTGCCGGACGTGATCCGCTTGCGGGACAGGTCGTCCAGCCAGATCGCGACGCCTTCGTCGGAGAGGCGCTTGAGTGCGTCTGTCATGGGGTTTGCATCTCCTACTTGATCGTGTACGGGCGTCAGCGCTGAGCCGCTGCGAGCGATTCCCGGGCCGCCGTGGCGACCGCGTCGGCGGTGAAGCCGAACTCGTGGAAGAGGACCTTGGCGTCCGCCGAGGCACCGAAGTGCTCCAGCGAGACGATGCGGCCCTGGGCGCCCACGTAGCGGTGCCAGGTCAGGCCGATGCCGGCCTCGACCGCGACCCGGGCCTTGACCGTCGGCAGCAGCACGCTGTCGCGGTACCCCTGGTCCTGCTCCTCGAACCACTCGACGGACGGCATCGAGACGACACGGGTCGGGATGCCCTCGGCCTGCAGCGCCTCGCGCGCCTCGACGGCGAGCTGCACCTCGGAGCCGGTGCCGATCAGGATGACCTGCGGCTCGCCGCCCTCGGCCTCGAACAGCACGTAGCCGCCCTTGGCCGCGGCCGGGTTCGCCTCGTACGTCGGTAC
Source organism: Streptomyces paromomycinus (assembly GCF_003865155.1). Lineage (NCBI taxonomy): Bacteria > Bacillati > Actinomycetota > Actinomycetes > Kitasatosporales > Streptomycetaceae > Streptomyces > Streptomyces paromomycinus. The sequence continues at coordinate 7,452,937 of NZ_BHZD01000001.1, forward strand.
GCCCTGGCGGGTGAGCGCGAGGCCGTGCGGCGCCGGCTTGCTCTGGTGGCGGCGCAGGATCTCGGCCCAGGCGGTGGCGGTCTCGTTGGCGTCGGCCGGGCGGACGATGTTCAGGCCCGGGATGGCGCGCAGCGCGGACAGGTGCTCGACCGGCTGGTGGGTCGGGCCGTCCTCGCCGAGGCCGATGGAGTCGTGCGTCCACACGTAGGTCACCGGCAGCTGCATGAGCGCGGCGAGCCGGACGGCGGGGCGCATGTAGTCGGAGAACACCAGGAAGGTGCCGCCGTAGATGCGGGTGTTGCCGTGCAGCGCGATGCCGTTCATGGTCGAGCCCATGGCGTGCTCGCGGATGCCGTAGTGGACCGTGCGGCCGTACGGGCTGGCCTCGGGCAGCGGGTTGCCCTCGGGCAGGAACGACGAGTTCTTGTCGATCGTGGTGTTGTTCGAGCCGGCGAGGTCGGCGGAGCCGCCCCACAGCTCGGGCACGACCGCGCCCAGCGCCTGGAGGATCTTGCCGGAGGCGGCGCGGGTGGCGACGCCCTTGCCGGTCTCGAAGGCGGGCAGCGCCTTCTCCCAGCCGTCCGGCAGCTCGCCCGCCTGGATGCGGTCGAACTGGGCGGCGCGCTCCGGGTTGGCCGCGCGCCAGGCGTCGAGCTTCTCGTCCCACGCGGCGTGCGCCTCGCTGCCGCGCTTCCAGGCGGCACGGGTGTGCTCGATGACCTCGTCGGACACCTCGAAGGACTTCTCCGGGTCGAAGCCCAGCACCTTCTTGGTGGCCGCGACCTCTTCGGCGCCCAGCGCGGAGCCGTGCGCGGCCTCGGTGTTCTGGGCGTTCGGGGCGGGCCAGGCGATGATCGAGCGGGCCGCGATGAAGGAGGGACGCTCGGTCTCCTCCTGGGCCGCCTTCAGCGCCTGGGCCAGACCGACCGGGTCGAGGTCACCGCTGGGCAGCTGGTCGACGCGCTGGACGTGCCAGCCGTACGACTCGTAGCGCTTGATCGTGTCCTCGGAGATGGCGGTCTCGGTGTCGCCCTCGATGGAGATGTGGTTGTCGTCCCACAGCAGTACGAGGTTGCCGAGCTTCTGGTGGCCCGCGAGCGAGGAGGCCTCGGCCGAGACGCCCTCCTGGAGGCAGCCGTCACCGGCGATGACCCAGACGGTGTGGTCGAACGGCGAGGTGCCGGGGGCGGCCTCGGGGTCGAACAGGCCGCGCTCGTAGCGGGCGGCCATGGCCATGCCCACGGCGTTGGCGACACCCTGGCCGAGCGGGCCGGTGGTGGTCTCCACGCCGACCGTGTGGCCGTACTCCGGGTGGCCGGGGGTCTTGGAGCCCCAGGTGCGGAAGGACTTCAGGTCGTCCAGCTCCAGGCCGTAGCCGGCCAGGTAGAGCTGGATGTAGAGGGTCAGGCTGGAGTGGCCCGCGGAGAGGACGAACCGGTCGCGGCCGGTCCACTTCGCGTCCGCCGGGTCGTGCCGCATCAGCTTCTGGAAGAGAACGTAAGCGGCCGGCGCGAGGCTCATGGCGGTACCCGGATGGCCGTTACCGACCTTCTGCACGGAATCCATGGCCAGGACGCGGACGGTATCGACGGCCCGCTGGTCCAGGTCGGTCCACTCGAAATCTGTGGTGGTCGGCTTGGTGCTCACCCTGAGTCAGGGCTCCTCTCCACATGTCGAATGCCGGGGACGGTTTGTCCGCCGGGCGTTGTCGAGCCTACCCCTGCAGCTACGGCCGTCTTTTCGACGGAGCGTCGGCAGCTCACCCCGGGAAAACTCGACGCCTTAGGCAACCAATTTCGGACTCCGGGCATTCCCGTCCCGGACGAGACGGCCACCACTCCAGCCTGCCGGGCGCTGCCCGCCTTCGCCTCCTGAACGGCGTGAACGGCGGGCGGGGCCCCCGCGGAGGCGCGCCCGTGCGAAGCGGCGACGGGGCCCGGGCGGGCGTGCGGAACCGGGACACCGCACACGCCGCAACCCGCCGGGGGCAGGGCCCCAGTGGTCCCGGTACCCCCTCAACACGACCCCACCCCCGCGAAGGCCGTCGTATGGCCAACGTCTAAAGTGGCGTGGTACGCGCAAGCCTTAACCGGGTCTTCACGGCCGGGAACGCTTGCTGGCCTTATCTTCGCGGCGCAAGCCGCTGATGTTACTTCCAGGGGTGTGCGTGACGGCCGTCGAATCCCGTCCTGCGGGGGTCCTAGCCCAGGGACCGCAGGGTTCAGGTCACCGTCCGTTCGGGGCCCGCGTCAAGGCGTTCGTGGCACTGACCAAGCCGCGCGTCATCGAGCTGCTGCTCATGACGACGGTGCCGGTGATGTTCCTGGCGGCCGGCGGGGTGCCCGACCTCTGGCTGGTGCTGGCCACCTGCGTGGGCGGCTATCTCTCCGCCGGCGGCGCGGCCGCGTACAACATGTACATCGACCGCGACATCGACGCCCTGATGGACCGCACCTCGCAGCGGCCCCTGGTCACCGGAATGGTCTCCCCCGCGAGTGCCTGGTCTTCGCGACCGCATTGGCGGTCGGCTCGACCGCCTGGTTCTGGTTCCTGGTCAACCCGCTGTCGGCGATGCTGTCGCTCGGGGCCCTGCTCTTCTACGTCGTCGTCTACACGATGATCCTCAAGCGGCGTACCGCGCAGAACATCGTCTGGGGCGGCATCGCGGGCTGCATGCCGGTCTTCATCGGCTGGTCCGCGGTGACCAACACCGTCTCCTGGGCCTCCGCCGTCCTCTTCCTCGTCATCTTCTTCTGGACGCCGCCGCACTACTGGCCGCTGTCGATGAAGGCCAAGGACGACTACGAGCGGGTCGGCGTGCCGATGCTGCCGGTCATCGCGGGCAACAAGGCCGTGGCGCGGCAGATCGTGGCGTACAGCTGGGTGATGGTCCTGGTGTCGCTGCTGCTCCAGCCGCTCGGTTACACCGGCTGGTTCTACACGGTGGTGGCGGTGCTCTGCGGCGCCTTCTGGCTGAAGGAGGCGCATGCCCTCCAGGCCCGCGCCAAGGCCGGGATCACCGGGCCGAAGCTGAAGGAGATGCGGCTGTTCCACTGGTCGATCACCTATGTGTCGCTGCTGTTCGTCGCCATCGCCGTGGACCCGTTCCTGCGCTGGTAGGGGCTGCCGCCGAGAGTTTCCCGCCGGGCCCGTCACGATCCGTTCGTGGCGGGCCCGCGGCGTGTGCGCGGTGCCCCGGACGGCTCTTCCGCCGCCCCGGACAGCCCTTCCGTCGCCGATTACCGACGGGTAGCATCCTGTCCATGGCAGACACACAGCAGGCGGACGCGGTGGACGAGCAGGCCGGCGGGCAGCCAGCACCGGGCCGGGCGGACAAGCGGGCCGAGCGGCGGACCGCCCGGCTGGCCAAGGAGATCGCGGCCTTCGCCGCCTCCCACGGCGGCAGCGCCGACGGCCAGCTCGCCCACATCGCCCGCGGCAGCGTCCGGATCGCGCTGGTCGGCGCGGACGGCCAGTGGGGCAACCTCGTCGCCGGGACGCAGGACGTCGCGCGGGCCGCGGCCGAGCGGGCCGGGGTCACCCTGCACGAGGAATTCGACGGCGACCTCGCGGCCAAGGTGCGCACCGGCCCGTACGAATGGTCGCGGATGGCGGGCATCCAGGTGGGTGGCCCGGCCAACTCCTGAAGCCGGGGCCGGGTCAGGGGCCGCGGGAGCGCCGGTGCGACCCGGTTCGAACGGGCCGCGCGGCCCGGCCCGCTACCTGACGACCACGTCGTCCGTTGAGCCCACCAGGGGCGGCGTCCGTGCCGCGCCGGGTGGGCTTTCGGCGCCGCGGGCGTCTTCGGCTCCGACGGTTTCGGCGAGGAGGGGCGGATGGACCGACTGCCACCGCTCGTGGACCAGCACAGCCACGGCGCGCTCCACGGGGACCTGGGGCTCGGCGCCTTCGAGGCGCATCTGGCCGCCGCCTCCGGCGGCCACGGCCCGGCACCCGCCGGCACCACCTTCTTCGACAGCTGGACCGGCCTCGGCGTACGCCGCTGGTGCCCGCCCCTGCTGGGCCTGGAGGCGCACTGCCCGCCCGCCCGCTACCTGGCCCGCAGACGGGAGCTGGGTACCTTCCACGCGAGCCGCCTGCTGCTGCGCGGCGCCGGCATCGGCACGTTCCTGCTGGAGACCGGCGCCCCCAGCGAGCTGACCACGGCCGGTGAGCTGGCCGCCGCAGCCGAGGCCCGCGCCCACGAGGTCGTACGGCTGGAACCGCTCGCCGAGCAGATCGCGGACACCTCCGGCAGCGTCGACTCCTTCATCGGCTACACGGCCGAAGCGATCTACGCGGCCGCCCAGGACGCCACCGCCTTCGCCTCCGGCGCCCCCTTCTGCGAGGGCCGCGCCCCGGAGGCGGGCGAGGTGCGGCGCGCGGCCGAGCGGTGGCTGCGGGGCCGCAAACCGGGGGAGCGGCTGGCCGAGCCGTCGCTGCTGCGGCATCTGCTGTGGAGCGCGGTCGCCACCGGCGTACCCGTACAGCTGCACGGTCCCGACCCGCTGCCGCTGGCGGGGTTCTTGCAGGCCACCACCGGTATCGGTACGGACCTGGTGCTGCTGCCCCGGCCGCCGCACCACCGCCGCGCGGCGCAGCTGGCCGCCGTCCATCCGCACGTCTACGCGGACGCCGGACCGGACCCGGAGGAAACGCTCAGGCAGGCCCCGTTCGGCAAGCTGCTGTTCTCCACGGGGGCGCGGGCGCTGCCCGAGCTGTACGTGACGGGCGCGCGCTTCTTCGTACGGACCGTCGAGCGGGTCGTACGGGAGTGGACGGAGGAAGGCATGTGCGCGCGGGCGGACGCGGGGCGGATCACCGCCATGGTCGCGTCCGGGACCGCGCGCCGCGTCTACCGGCTGGAGGCGGAGGTCCCGGCGGCCGGCTGAGGTTCGGCGGGGGCGGGCACCTCGGCGTCCGCGGCCGGAGCGGTGCCGACGCCGTCGGGGGAGCCGGCCGGGCCGGCCGGTACGGGGCCGCGGTCGCGCAGCGCCAGGTAGATCCGCAGTACGCAGATCCACACCAGCGTGGAGACCAGCATGTGCAGGCCGACGACGATCTCCGGCAGGCCCGCGAAGTACTGGATGTAGCCGATGACGCCCTGGAGCACGATGCAGCCGAACAGCTCCAGCATCATGCGGCGCGGCGCGGCCGGTGCCTTGACGGCGCGCAGCGTGAACCACAGGGCCACGGACAGGCCGACGACGATGTAGACGAAGTCGACGTGCAGCTGGGTGATCTCGTGCCAGTCCACCGGGATGCGGTGGACCTTCTTGGCGTCGCCCGCGTGCGGCCCGGCGCCGGTGACGACCGTGCCGATGACGGTGAGTACGCCGGTCGCCAGGACCAGCAGCCCGGCGAGCTGGCGCACCGGGCGGGCGACCAGGTCGCGCGGCTCCTCGTCGCCCTCGGCGGCGCGCCGCCAGGCCAGCACGGAGACCGTGAGCAGGGCGGTGGTGAGGAGGAAGTGCGCGGCGACCAGGTACGGGTTCAGGCCGGTCAGGACGACGATGCCGCCCCAGACGGCGTTGCCCATGACGATCCAGAACATCGCCCAGCCGAGGCGGGTGAGGGAGCGGCGCCGGGGCGCGCGCGCCCGGGCCGCGATGATGAACACGCCGATGAACGCGCACAGCACGTACGTCAGCAGCCGGTTGCCGAACTCGATCAGGCCGTTGATGCCCATCGCGGCGGTCGGCGTCAGACTGTCCGGGGTGCACTTGGGCCAGGTCGAGCAGCCCAGCCCGGACTGGGTGAGCCGGACGGCGCCGCCGGTCACGACGATGACGACGGACATCACGACGGTGGCCAGCGCGGCCCGCCGTACGAAGGCGGCGCTCGGCTGCCAGCGGCGCGCGATCAGCTCAAAGGGGTTCCACGTGTTCGGCACGCAGCCATCGTAGGCGGCGGCTTGTGCAAAGTTTCACGAGGGGGTGGGCAACGCGCGGGCCGCTCACATATCCGCAGGTCATGCCCTGCCCCGTCGGCCTACTCCCAGCGGAAGAACTTGGCCGCCGCGCCCAGCCCGAGCACCGCCCACACCGCGAGGATGCCGAGGTCGCCCCACGGCATGCCCGCGCCGTGCTGGAGGACGTCCCGCAGGCCGTCCGACAGCGCGGAGATCGGCAGCAGGCCGAGCACCGACTGCGCCGCGTCCGGGAACTTGTCCAACGGCACGATCACGCCGCCGCCCACCAGCAGCAGCAGGAAGACGAGGTTGGCCGCCGCCAGGGTCGCCTCTGCCTTGAGGGTGCCCGCCATCAGCAGGCCGAGCCCGGAGAACGCCGCCGTACCGAGGACGAGCAGCAGCACCACGGCCAGCGGATTGCCGTGCGGAGACCAGCCCAGCACGAACGCGATCACCGTCAGCAGCACGATCTGGAGGATCTCGGTCACCAGCACCGAGCAGGTCTTCGCCGTCATCAGCGCCCAGCGTGGCAGCGGCGACGCGGCCAGCCGCTTCAGGACGCCGTAGCGGCGCTCGAAGCCGGTCGCGATGGCCTGCCCGGTGAAGGCGGTGGACATGACGGCCAGCGCCAGGATGCCCGGCGTCAGGAAGTCGACCGCCTTGCCCGCGCCCGTGTCGACGATGTCGACGGCGGAGAACAGCACCAGCAGCAGCGTCGGGATGACGACGGTCAGCAGCAGCTGCTCGCCGTTGCGCAACAGCATCTTCGTTTCGAGGAGGGCCTGCGCACGGATCATCCGGGGCAGCGGCGCCGCGCCCGGCCGGGGGGCGAAGGTGCCGGCGGCGCCGGCCGCGCCGTCCCGGTCCGTCGTGCCGGTGGCGGTCATGAACGCAGCTCCTTGCCGGTCAGTTCGAGGAAGACGTCCTCCAGGGTGTGCCGCTCGACCGCTATGGCGTCCGGCAGCACGCCGTGCTGCGCGCACCAGGAGGCGACGGTCGCCAGCAACTGGGGATCGATCTTGCCGGTCACCCGGTACGTGCCGGGCGTCAGCTCCGCCGCGGCGCTCTCCGCGGGCAGCGCCTTGAGCAGCGCCCCCAGGTCGAGGCCGGGGCGGCCGGTGAAGCGCAGGGTGTTCTCGGCGCCGCCCTTGCACAGCTGCTCCGGGCTGCCCTGAGCGATCACCCGGCCGCCGTCGATGATCGCGACGTCGTCGGCGAGCTGCTCGGCCTCGTCCATGAAGTGGGTGGTCAGTACGGTGCTGACGCCGTCGGCGCGCAGTTCCCGTACGAGGTCCCAGGTGGCGTGCCGGGCCTGCGGGTCCAGCCCGGCCGTCGGCTCGTCCAGGAAGACCAGTTCGGGGCGGCCCACGACGGCCATGGCCAGCGCGAGCCGCTGCTGCTGCCCGCCGGAGAGCCGCCGGTAGTTCGTACGGCCGCAGCTGCCCAGACCCAGCCGCTCCATGAGGAGGTCCACGTCGACGGGGTGCGCGTGCAGACTGGCGGTGTGCCGCAGCATCTCTTCTGCCCGGGCACCCGCGTAGACGCCGCCGGACTGGAGCATCACGCCGATACGGGGGCGCAGCGCCGCGGCGTCGGCGACCGGGTCCAGGCCCAGGACGCGGACGGTGCCCGCGTCGGCGCGGCGGTAGCCCTCGCAGATCTCGACGGTGGTGGTCTTCCCGGCGCCGTTGGGCCCGAGGACGGCGGTGACCGAGCCCGCCTCGACCCTGAGGTCGAGGCCGTCCACCGCGGTCTTGGTGCCGTACCGCTTGACCAGGCCGGTGACCTCGACGGCAGGCGGACGGCCGGGGGTCCGGGGGGTGTCCCCGGAGGAGGCGCTGCGCATGACCGGCAGTCTACGAAGCGCGGGGGTGCCGGCAGGAGCGGGGGCGAAAAGGTACCGGCTCCCGCCGCTTCAGGAACCGGAAAAGGCGGACTCGCGCGACAAAAAGTACGGCCTCCTCCGGGTGGGGGAGCGGGGCGGCCCTGTGCGGTGTGTAGATCTTCCGGGCCTGGGGCCGGGGGTGCGAGGTGGCTCGCCGACTCTCGTCGGGGCAGGCAAAATGGCAGGTCAGTCGGGGTGTCGGCACACTCGTACGAGGTCCGGACCGATGCGGCAATTAGGTGACCCTAAGTGATCGAGACCACCGGTCCGTGATCCTGCCGAGGGTTGTCTCGGCCTGAGGAATTACGCAACAATGGCGTTGTGAAATACGCGAGCGAGGAACAGGAAGGCACCGCGGCCCGCCCGGCCGGCGGGCCGGACCGTCCTGCGCCCGCGCGGACGACGCGGTCCGCCTCCGGCGCCGCGCCGCACCACGACGAGCAGCAGGGCACGCGCAACCGCGTCGCGCGTTCGATCCTCGACCACGGTCCGTCCACCGCGGCCGAGCTGGCCCTCAGGCTGGAGCTGACCCAGGCGGCCGTCCGCCGCCATCTCGACACCCTCGTCGCGGAGAACGTGGTCGAGCCCCGCGAGAAGCGCGTCTACGGCGCGCGCACCCGCGGCCGCCCGGCCAAGGTCTTCGCGCTCACCGACTGCGGCCGGGACGCCTTCGACCAGTCCTACGACCAGCTAGCCGCCGACGCGCTGCGCTGGATCGCGGAGAGCGCGGGCGGCGGCGAGCTGGGCGAGGCCGCGATCGCGGCGTTCGCCCGCGCCCGCTTCGCCGCGCTGGCCGAGGGCTACCGCGCGAGCGTGGAGTCCGCGTCCCCCGAAGGACGTACGCAGGCACTTGCCGAGGCGTTGACCGCGGACGGGTACGCTGCTACGGCACGCAGCGCGCCCAGTCATCAGCTAGGTGAGCAGCTCTGCCAGCACCACTGCCCGGTCGCCCACGTCGCCGAGCAGTTCCCGCAGCTGTGCGAGGCGGAGACCGAGGTCTTCTCCCGCCTGCTGGGGACCCACGTGCAACGTCTTGCCACCATCGCCCACGGCGACGGTGTCTGCACGACCTTCGTCCCGAAGGGCCGCGAGGCCGCCGGCAAGACCGCCCACCGCACCACCAAGACCACCAATGCTTCTGCAAGCACGGCCGGGAGGAACCCCGCATGACTCTCCCCACGGAGACTGCTCACCCTGAGCTTGAGGGCCTGGGCACGTACGAATACGGCTGGGCCGACTCCGACGTGGCCGGCGCTTCCGCCAAGCGCGGCCTGTCCGAGGAGGTCGTCCGCGACATCTCGGGCAAGAAGAACGAGCCCGAGTGGATGCTCAAGCTCCGCCTCAAGGGCCTGAAGCTCTTCGACAAGAAGCCCATGCCGAACTGGGGCTCGGACCTGTCGGGCATCGACTTCGACAACATCAAGTACTTCGTGCGTTCCACGGAGCAGCAGGCCGCCTCCTGGGAGGACCTGCCCGAGGACATCAAGAACACCTACGACAAGCTGGGCATCCCCGAGGCGGAGAAGCAGCGGCTGGTCGCGGGTGTCGCCGCGCAGTACGAGTCCGAGGTGGTCTACCACCAGATCCGCGAGGACCTGGAGCAGCAGGGCGTCCTGTTCCTGGACACCGACACCGCGCTCAAGGAGCACCCGGAGCTCTTCAAGGAGTACTTCGGCACGGTGATCCCGGCCGGCGACAACAAGTTCGCCTCGCTGAACACCGCGGTCTGGTCCGGCGGCTCGTTCATCTACGTCCCCAAGGGCGTGCACGTGGACATCCCGCTCCAGGCGTACTTCCGCATCAACACCGAGAACATGGGTCAGTTCGAGCGGACGCTGATCATCGTCGACGAGGACGCCTACGTCCACTACGTCGAGGGCTGCACGGCCCCGATCTACAAGTCCGACTCGCTGCACTCCGCGGTCGTCGAGATCATCGTGAAGAAGGGCGGCCGCTGCCGCTACACGACGATCCAGAACTGGTCGAACAACGTCTACAACCTGGTCACCAAGCGCGCCGTCGCCTACGAGGGCGCGACCATGGAGTGGGTCGACGGCAACATCGGCTCCAAGGTGACGATGAAGTACCCGGCCGTCTACCTGATGGGCGAGCACGCCAAGGGCGAGACCCTGTCCATCGCCTTCGCGGGCGAGGGCCAGCACCAGGACGCGGGCGCCAAGATGGTCCACATGGCTCCCCGTACGTCCTCCAACATCGTCTCGAAGTCGGTGGCGCGCGGCGGTGGCCGTACGTCCTACCGCGGTCTGATCGAGATCGGCGAGGGCGCCGAGGGCTCCAAGTCCAACGTCCTGTGCGACGCCCTGCTCGTCGACACGATCTCCCGCTCGGACACCTACCCGTACGTGGACGTCCGCGAGGACGACGTCACCATGGGCCACGAGGCGACCGTCTCCAAGGTCAGCGACGACCAGCTCTTCTACCTGATGGCGCGCGGCCTGTCCGAGGACGAGGCGATGGCGATGATCGTGCGCGGCTTCGTCGAGCCGATCGCCCGCGAGCTGCCCATGGAGTACGCGCTGGAGCTGAACCGGCTGATCGAGCTGCAGATGGAAGGCGCGGTCGGCTGACGCCCCTCGCCCACGCAGCGACTGATTCTCAACGAGGAAGAGAGCACGACGACAGCCATGGCTGAGGCTTCGACAATCCCGGCGGGGTCCACGACCACCGGTTCGATCGCGGTGGCCGCCGAGTCCACCGTCGCCACCCGGATGAGCGCCCCGCCGTCCTACGACGTGGCGGACTTCCCGGTGCCGCACGGCCGCGAGGAGGAGTGGCGCTTCACCCCCCTCGCGCGCCTGAAGGGCCTGCACGACGGCACCGCCGTCGCGTCCGGCGCCGACCTGAAGATCGACATCACGGCGCCCGAGGGCGTCACCCACGAGCTCGTCGAGCGCGACGACCCGCGGGTCGGCAAGGCCGGCAAGCCCGTCGACCGGATCGCCGCCCAGGCGTACAGCTCCTTCGAGAAGGCGTCCGTCATCACGGTGCCCAAGGAGACGGTGCTCACCGAGCCGATCCGCATCGCGGTGCACGGCGAGGGCGGCACGGCCTTCGGCCACCAGGTGATCGAGCTGGGCGCGTTCGCCGAGGCCGTCGTCGTCATCGACCACACCGGCGACGCGACGCTCGCCGCCAACGTCGACTACCTGATCGGCGACGGCGCCAAGCTGACCGTCGTCTCCGTGCAGGACTGGGACGACACCGCCGTCCACGTCGGCCAGCACAACGCGCTGGTCGGCCGGGACGCCGGCTTCAAGTCCGTGGTCGTCACCTTCGGCGGCGACGTGGTCCGGCTGCACCCGCGCGTGACCTACGCGGCCCCCGGCGGCGAGGCCGAGTTCTACGGCCTGTACTTCACCGACAACGGCCAGCACCAGGAGCACCGCCTCTTCGTCGACCACGAGGCGGCCAACTGCCGCTCCAACGTCGTCTACAAGGGCGCCCTCCAGGGCCAGGACGCGCACGCCGTCTGGATCGGCGACGTGCTCATCCGGGCCGCCGCCACCGGCACGGACACCTACGAGCTCAACCGCAACCTCGTGCTGACCGACGGCGCGCGGGTCGACTCGGTGCCCAACCTGGAGATCGAGACCGGCGAGATCGTCGGCGCCGGCCACGCCTCGGCGACCGGCCGCTTCGACGACGAGCAGCTGTTCTACCTGATGGCCCGCGGCATCCCGGCCGACGAGGCCCGCCGGCTGGTCGTCCGCGGCTTCTTCACCGAACTCGTCCAGCAGATCGGCCTGCCGGACGTCGAGGAGCGCCTGATCGCCAAGATCGAGGCCGAGCTGGAAGCATCCGTGGCATGAGCCCGGCCTACGTACGCGCCTGCGGGCTGGCCGAGCTGGAGGAGGACAGCCCCAAGCGCGTCGAGATCGACGGCGTGCCGGTCTCCCTCGTCCGTACCGAGGGGGAGGTGTTCGCGATCAACGACATCTGCTCGCACGCGAACGTCTCCCTGTCCGAGGGCGAGGTGGACGACTGCGCGATCGAGTGCTGGCTGCACGGCTCCAGCTTCGACCTGCGCACCGGCAAGCCGTCCGGGCTCCCCGCCACGCAGCCCGTCCCCGTATACCCCGTAAAGATCGAAGGAGAGGGCGCGGACGCTTCCGTGCTCGTCTCCGTCACCCAGGAGTCCTGAGTCCCCATGGCAACGCTTGAGATCCACGACCTGCACGTCTCCGTCGAAGCCGAGAACGGCTCGCGCGAGATCCTGAAGGGCGTCGACCTGACCGTGAAGCAGGGCGAGACGCACGCCATCATGGGCCCCAACGGCTCCGGCAAGTCCACCCTCGCCTACTCGCTGGCGGGTCACCCCAAGTACACGATCACCGGCGGCACCGTCACCCTCGACGGCGAGGACGTCCTGGAGATGTCCGTCGACGAGCGCGCCCGCGCCGGCGTCTTCCTCGCCATGCAGTACCCGGTCGAGGTCCCCGGCGTCTCGGTCTCCAACTTCCTGCGTACCTCCGCCACCGCCATCCGCGGCGAGGCCCCCAAGCTGCGTACGTGGGTCAAGGAGGTCAAGGAGGCCATGGAGCGGCTGTCCATGGACCCGGCCTTCGCCGAGCGCAACGTCAACGAGGGCTTCTCCGGCGGTGAGAAGAAGCGCCACGAGATCCTCCAGCTGGAGCTGCTCAAGCCGAAGATCGCGATCCTCGACGAGACCGACTCCGGCCTGGACGTCGACGCGCTGCGCGTCGTCTCCGAGGGCGTCAACCGCGTCCGCGAGTCCGGTGACGTGGGCACCCTGCTGATCACCCACTACACCCGGATTCTCCGCTACATCAAGCCCGACCACGTGCATGTCTTCGCCAACGGCCGGATCGCCGAGTCCGGCGGCCCGGAGCTGGCGGACAAGCTGGAGGCCGAGGGCTACGAGGAGTACGTGAAGGGTGGCGCAACCGCGTGACAAAGCTGCCGGGCCTCCTCGACACAGAGGCGATCCGCAAGGACTTCCCCATCCTGGACCGACAGATCCATGACGGGAAGAAGGTCGTGTACCTGGACAACGCGGCCACCTCCCAGAAGCCCCGCCAGGTGCTCGACGCGCTGAACGGGTACTACGAGCGCTACAACGCCAACGTCCACCGCGGCGTGCATGTGCTCGCCGAGGAGGCCACGGCGCTGTACGAGGGAGCGCGCGACAAGGTCGCCGCCTTCGTCAACGCGCCCAGCCGCGACGAGGTGATCTTCACCAAGAACGCCTCGGAGTCGCTGAACCTCGTGGCCAACATGCTCGGCTGGGCGGACGAGCCGTACCGGGTCGACCACGACACCGAGATCGTCATCACCGAGATGGAGCACCACTCCAACATCGTGCCGTGGCAGCTGCTCTCGCAGCGCACCGGCGCGAAGCTGAAGTGGTTCGGGCTGACCGACGACGGCCGGCTCGACCTGGACACGATCGACGAGGTCATCACCGACCGTACGAAGATCGTCTCCTTCACGCTCGTCTCCAACCTGCTGGGCACCGTCAACCCGGTCGAGGCGATCATCCGCCGCGCCCAGGAGGTCGGCGCGCTGGTCTGCATCGACGCCTCGCAGGCCGCCCCGCACATGGTGCTGGACGTGCAGGCCCTCCAGGCCGACTTCGTGGCCTTCACCGGCCACAAGATGTGCGGCCCGACCGGCATCGGTGTCCTGTGGGGCCGCCAGGAACTCCTGGAGGACCTGCCTCCGTTCCTCGGCGGCGGCGAGATGATCGAGACGGTCTCGATGCACTCCTCGACCTACGCCCCCGCGCCGCACAAGTTCGAGGCGGGCACGCCCCCGATCGCGCAGGCCGTCGGCCTCGGCGCGGCCGTGGACTACCTCTCCTCGATCGGCATGGAGAACATCGCCGCGCACGAGCACGCCATGACGGAGTACGCCGTCCGGCGGCTGCTGGAGGTCCCGGACCTGCGCATCATCGGCCCCGCAACGGCCGAGGACCGCGGCGCGACGATCTCCTTCACGCTCGGTGACATCCACCCGCACGACGTGGGCCAGGTGCTGGACGAGCAGGGCATCGCGGTCCGGGTCGGCCACCACTGCGCGCGGCCGGTCTGCCTGCGGTACGGAATTCCCGCGACCACGCGAGCGTCTTTCTACCTGTACTCCACTCCGGCCGAGGTCGACGCCCTCGTCGAGGGGCTGGAGCACGTCCGCAACTTCTTCGGATGAGGACGAGGACTGACTGAGCCGTGAAGCTGGATTCCATGTACCAGGACGTCATCCTGGACCACTACAAGCACCCGCACGGGCGCGGTCTTCGGGACGGCGACGCCGAGGTGCACCACGTCAACCCGACCTGCGGTGACGAGATCACCCTGCGCGTACGGCTCAACGGTGCGACCGTGGAAGACGTGTCGTACGAGGGCCAGGGCTGCTCCATCAGCCAGGCCAGCGCGTCCGTGCTCAACGACCTGCTGGTCGGCAAGGAGCTGGGCGAGGCGCAGAAGATCCAGGAGACCTTCCTGGAACTGATGCAGTCCCGCGGCCAGCTGGAGCCGGACGACGCGATGGAGGAGGTGCTGGAGGACGCCGTGGCGTTCGCCGGCGTCTCGAAGTACCCGGCCCGCGTCAAGTGCGCCCTGCTGAGCTGGATGGCTTGGAAGGACGCCACCGCCAAGGCCCTCTCCGAGGAGGCGAAAACCGCATGACCGACAACGCAGTGACCACCAAGCCGGCCTCGGAGGAAGAGGTCCGCGAGGCCCTCTACGACGTCGTCGACCCCGAGCTGGGCATCGACGTCGTCAACCTGGGCCTGATCTACGGCATCCACGTCGACGACGCCAACATCGCCACCATCGACATGACGCTCACCTCGGCGGCCTGCCCGCTGACCGACGTCATCGAGGACCAGGCGAAGTCCGCCACGGACGGCATCGTCAGCGAACTGAAGATCAACTGGGTCTGGATGCCGCCGTGGGGCCCGGACAAGATCACCGACGAGGGACGTGAGCAGCTCCGGGCACTGGGGTTCAACGTCTGATCGGACGCGATCATTTTGCGGCTGTGCCCGCCGGAGAAACTCCGGCGGGCACAGCCGTTTTCGCGTTTGCGCGTCTACTTCCGCGCTGCCCGGAAGACCTCGGTCATCTGAACCGCCGTGACGATGTTGATACGCCCGGTCTCGATGAGGTGCGCGGGCGCGCCCAGCCCGGCAACCGGGTGCGGGTCCAGCCGGAGACTGGGGAACTGGATGCCGACGGCACGGGCGGCTTCGCCGAGGTCGCACATGATTTCGCGGGCGGTTTCGGCGGGGGAGAGGTTCTCGTAATGGTGGGTCATGCGCTGTACCTCCGTAGGGGGTGGGGTAGTTGTTTTCGCTTACAGAGTGGAGCTCCGTGAGTACGCTCGCCAGCAGGCGAGGAGTGACAAAGCGTGGGTCACACAGAGGAGTTGTCCGCATGGTCGGTAAGCGCATCCCGAAGTCCCGTACGGCTTACGGAGAGGAGCTGAAAGCGCAGCGGGAGGCCGCCGGCCTCACCCAGGAAAAGCTGAGCGAGATGGTCATCATGTCCCGCACCCACATCGCTCACATCGAGGCGGGGCGCCGTCGGCCTTCATCGGACGATGCGCGGCGTCTGGACCAAGTGCTGGGTACGGGCGGCGTTCTCACCCGATTTCTGCCGACGCTGGACGGCAAGCTCATTGCCGATCATTTCGAGCAGGTGGCGCTGCTCGAACAGGAGGCCACGATGATCCGCGAGTATGCGGCCACATTGGTGCCCGGCCTGCTCCAGACCGATGCGTACGCGCGTGCGGTTTTTGGGGCATTCTTTCCGCCGAAGAGCAGCGAGCACTGTGACAACGTAATCGGCACTCGGCTGAAGCGCGCCAAAATTCTCGACACCCCGGACCCGCCCGTATTGTGGGAGCTCCTTGACGAAGCGGTGTTGCGCCGACCTGTCGGGGGCCCGGCTGTCATGGCAGCCCAACTGCGTCACATCGCGGAGTTGGGAGCGCGTG
Source organism: Streptomyces paromomycinus (assembly GCF_003865155.1). Classification (NCBI taxonomy): domain Bacteria; kingdom Bacillati; phylum Actinomycetota; class Actinomycetes; order Kitasatosporales; family Streptomycetaceae; genus Streptomyces; species Streptomyces paromomycinus. The sequence goes on from NZ_BHZD01000001.1 coordinate 7,468,710, forward strand.
AGCGTGTTCGCCTCCACGTTCTCCCTTTCTCGGTCGGCGCGCACCCATTGATGGAAAGCGGCCTCATGCTTCTGTGCTTCGATGGCGAGCCGCCTCTCGCCTATGTGGAGGGGCTGTACACCGGCGCCCTGTACGACGATCCGGCAATGGTGCGCAACGGACAGACCGCCTACGCTCTCGCCCTGAGTGACGCCATGTCGCACGCGGACTCGCTGGCCTTGATCAAGACTGTTGCTGAGGAGTACGAAGATGAAGCGCGATAGCCACGTCATCTCGGACGCATCGGTGTTGAAGGAATGGCGCAAGTCCAGTTACAGCGGGGGCAGTGCGGCCAACTGCCTCGAAGTTGCGGGCGGGGCGGCCGGAATAGTTCCGGTACGAGACTCCAAAGCCCCCCACGGCCCGGCACTGGTCTTCTCTCACGACGCGTTCGCGGCTTTCGTCAGCGCCCTCAACCGCGGGGAGTTCTGCACCTGACCGCCCGTCCAACCCCCTGACACGGCCATGCCCACCAGGCACACTGGCGGGTATGGCCGTTTCTCTGTATCAGCTCTCCTTCGACGCGCACGACCTGAAGGGGCTCGCCACCTTCTGGGCCCAGGTGCTGGACTGGCGCATCATCTACGAGGACGAGGAAGAAGTGATCATCGCGGTGGACGAGAACGCGCTGCCGGGCATCGGGTTCCTCGCCGTCCCGGAGGCGAAGGCGGGGAAGAACCGGCTGCACATCGAGCTCTCGCCGGACGACCAGGCCGCCGAGGTCGAGCGGATCATCGGGCTCGGGGCGCGCCGGACGGATGTGGGGCAGGGCGACGACGTGTCGTGGGTGGTGCTGGCAGATCCCGAGGGGAACGAGTTCTGTGTGCTGAGGCCGAAGAAGTCGTTGCTGGACTGAGGGCGGCGGTGATCGCCGCGCGCCGTCGCGTACTCAGCGATGCGTACGGCCGTACGCAACGTTGTGTACGCTCGTACGCATGGTGTACGTGACGCTTGCCGCGGCGATCATCTCCGAGATCCTGGCGACGACCGCGATGAAGTACAGCGACGGCTTCAGCAAGCTGTGGCCTTCGCTGGGCACGGTGCTGGGGTACGTCGTCGCGTTCGCGCTGCTCGCCAAGACGCTGAAGACGATGGACGTCGGGACGGCGTACGCGATCTGGTCCGGGGCCGGGACGGCTGTCGTCGCGGCGATCGGGATGGTGTTTCTCGGGGAGGCGGCGACGGCCGCGCGGATCATCGGGGTGGTGCTGGTGATCGCGGGGGTCGTCGTGCTGAATCTGGGCGGGACGCACTGATGCCGCGCCGTTACGACCCGAACCGGCCGCAGCGGATCATCGACGCGGCGATCCGTGTGGTGGGGGAGCGGGGTATCGCCGGGCTCAGTCACCGTGCGGTGGCGGCCGAGGCGGACGTACCGCTGGGGTCGACCACATACCACTTCGCCTCGCTGGACGATCTGCTGACGGCGGCGTTGCGGCAGGTCAACGGGGAGTGGCTGGCCGGTGTCGAGGTGTGGGTGCGGGGCGTGGACCCCTCGGTCCCGCTCGCGGACGAGGTGACGCGGCTGGTCGAGGAGTGGCTGGGTGGCGGCGGAAGCGGAGAGGGAGGCGGGGTCAGGGGCGGCGACCGGGCTCGGGTGGAGCTGGAGTACGAGCTGTATCTCGCGGCGCTGCGGCACGCGGCGGTGCGGCCGCTTGCCGCCGAATGCCTCGACGCGATGGTCGAGCTGCTGGAGCGGCGGACCGGGGACAAAGGGACGGCGCGGGCGCTGGTCGGGCTGATCGACGGGTTGATGCTGCAACATCTGCTGACGGGGCGGGCCTTCGACCGGGGAGAGGTGCGGGACGCGGTGGCGAGGGTGATCGGCTGAGGCGGGGGCCGGTGGTTGCGGGTGCTTGCGGGTGGTTGCCGGTGCTTGCGGGTGGTTTCCGGTGGCCGCGCGGGGCGTGCTGGTCGTACGGGCCGCCCGGTTCGCCACCGCAGCCCCCCTCCGGTTAGGTTTTCGGCATGACCGATGCTGCTACCTCCTCCCGTACGACCGGCGCCGTCGCCGCCGGGCTCGCGACCGTCACCACCGACGGCACCGTCCTCGACACCTGGTTCCCCGCGCCCGAGCTGGTGGCCGACCCCGGCCCCGCCGGGACCGAGCGGCTGACCGACGAGCGGGCCGTCGAGCTGCTCGGCGAGGCCGCGCCGAAGGCGATCGGCCCGGACCCGCGCCGTGGTGTGGAGGTCGTGGCCGTCCGTACGGTCATCTCCTCGCTGGACGACAAGCCGCTGGACGCGCACGACGTGTACCTGCGCCTGCACCTGCTCAGCCACCGGCTGGTCAAGCCGCACGGCCAGAGCCTGGAGGGCATGTTCGGCCTGCTGGCCAACGTCGCCTGGACCTCGATCGGCCCGGTGCCCGTCGACCGGCTGGAGACCGCGCGCCTGAACGCCCGCGCCGAGGGCCTGCACCTCCAGGTCACCAGTGTCGACAAGTTCCCGCGCATGACGGACTACGTCATGCCGGCGGGCGTACGGATCGCCGACGCGGACCGCGTCCGGCTCGGCGCGCACCTCGCCGCCGGCACCACCGTCATGCACGAGGGCTTCGTCAACTTCAACGCGGGCACCCTCGGCACCTCGATGGTCGAGGGCCGCATCTCCGCGGGCGTCCTCATCGGCGACGGCTCGGACATCGGCGGCGGCGCCTCCACCATGGGCACCCTGTCCGGCGGCGGCAAGCAGATCATCTCGATCGGCGAGCGCTGCCTGCTCGGCGCGGAGTCCGGCATCGGCATCGCGCTGGGCGACGAGTGCGTGGTCGAGGCCGGCCTGTACGTGACCGCGGGCACCCGCGTCACCATGCCCGACGGCCAGATCGTCAAGGCCGCCGAGCTCTCCGGCGCCGACAACATCCTCTTCCGCCGCAACTCCACCACCGGCACCGTCGAGGCCCGCCCCAACAAGGCCAACTGGGGCGGCCTGAACGACGTGCTGCACAGCCACAACTGACCCCACCCCACGACGGCCGCTCCCCGCGGCCGTCCGAGTGCCCTTCCATGGTCCCAGGACGGCCCGGAAGGGCACTCGTGCGTCAGGGGGGATCGGGGGATCCGGGGGCTGCCCGGTGGTCCGCCCGGTGGTCCGCCAGGTCGTCGGCCCGGTGAAGCGGAAGGAGCGGCCTAGGATGAACAGCGTACGATCAACGCGGCTTGACGGTGCCGGACGGACAGTGCAACGGGGAGACGATGACCAGCCCGACCCAGGCCCCAAAACGGACAAAGGCCCATGAACCTCACCCCTACATCGGTGGACGCGATGCCGCGCTGAGCGCGCTCGCCGCGTGGCGGATGGAGTGGCCGGGCGCCCCTCGGGTCGTCATCCTGACCGGAAGCCCGGGCACCGGTTGTTCGCGGCTGCTCACGGGGTTCCTGATGCTCTGCGACCCGGAGCACCGCATGGGGCTCGAACTGGACGCGCTCGATCCGGCGACCGTGCCTCCGGACCTGCCTGCGCCCGCGGTGCCGAGCGTCGCCGGGCTGACGGCGGCGCAGACCCTGTGGCTGCTCGCCGATCACTACGGGCTGGCCGCGCGCCGCACCGCCGACATCGTTCCCGAACTCGGTCAACTCCGGTCGTCCGGGCAGCCGGTGACGATCGTGGTGCCGGATGTGGACCGAGCCGGTCCGGTACGGGGGACGGGTGAGCCCGCGCGCGTGGTGCGGGACGTGCTGAAGCCCCTCGCCGCCCTCGATTCCGTACGGCTGCTCGCCGACGTACCCCGGGAGCTCGCCGCCGGGCTCGCCGAGAGCCTGCCGCCCGGCGTGGCCCAGATCATCGACCTCGACGCACCCGAGTGGGCCGACCCCGAAGGGCTGGTGCTTCAGGCCGAGACGCTGCTCGATCCGCATTTCGGCGCCCCGGAACTGCCCTTCACGACCGAGCCTGACGCTCGGCGCGCGCTCGCCGAGGCGATCGCCCGGCGCGCGGGAGTCGGCGCGGGCAGCCGCCTCACCGTGCAGCTCGCCGTGCAGTCGATCCTGATGCACCCGGAGGGGTTCGACCCGGCGGATACGGACCAACTGCCCGGCAGCGTCGACGAAGCGCTCGATCTGCACGCCCGGCGACTCGGCTCGCACCCCCGCACCCTGCGGCAGATCCTCGCGCCCCTCGCCCTTGCCGAGGGCGACGGCCTGCCCGTGCCCCTGCTGACCCCGCTCGCCTCCGCGGTCGCCGAACGGGACATGAGCGAGGACATGGCGCGGGGCATGCTGCTCGCCGCCCCCTTCATCCGGCCCGTCGGGAGGGCCGGCGAAGACGTCCCCGAGGACGAGCGGACCCTCCTCGGATTGCAGCACCCGGGCATCGGCGAGGCTGTTCGGGCGGGCATTACGGATGTTCCGGGCGCTCAGGCGCGTATCGCCATCGAGTTGCTGGAGGCCGTACCCGACCAGGACTGGGCGAAGGCAGGGGCGTACGTCCGCGATCACATCGCGGGACACACCCTGGAGGCCGGTCTGCTTCCCCGGCTCCTCACCGACCCCGGCCTGTTCGCCCACGCCGATCCGGTGCGGCTGCGCGCCGCGGTGGAGGCCGTACCGCCGGAGCAGTTGGACGCGCCGGCGCGCACCTATCTGCGTACGGCCCCGCTGTTCACCCGTACCCAGGCACCCGCCACTCTTCGGGCGGCGCTGCTGGAGACCGCGTTCGTCGAAGACGGACTGCCGGAGTACGCGGCGGTGCTGCGCCGCATCGTGCCCGAGCTTCCCTGGCACACGCTGTGGAGCGTACGGGTCGCCGGGGCTGATGCCGTGACCGTCGGCACATTGCTCCCATCCGTGGCCCCGGCCCCGCCCGCGGCCGTGTCGGACGGCGCCGCGCAGGCGGTCGCCGTGAGCGTGGTGCCGTACGGCACCACGGGGGCGAGCCCGTTGCAGGCCGACGATCCCACGGCCCCCGCCGTGCTGGTGCAGGACCTCGCCACCGGCGCCGTCATCGATGCCGACCCGGCCCGGATCCAGCGCCCTTCGGACGACGAGCGCGCCACCGGGCCACTCGGGCTCAGCCGCGGCGCCGACTATGTACGCGTCTGGCGTCGTGGCGAGCAGCAGGGTGACGAGCAGCAGGGTGACGAGCAGATCGTCACGGTCCTGATCTCCGCCACGCCCTTCACGGGAACCGATCTCTCTCCCGACGGCATCCTCCTCGTCGCCACGGAAAGCGGTGTCAAGGCGCTGCGGATCCGCCCGGCGCAGCCCGGTGCTCATCCGACCCCCTGACCGGCCCCGTCCGCCCGAAGATTTCGAAGGGAGTTCCCGTGATCAGCCAGGAGCAGGCGCTCGCGACCGCCGAGGGGTGGCTCAACCCCGAGGGACAGGAGCGCCGCGAGGTGCGGATGCAGGAGTTCGATCTGGGCTGGGCGGTGTGGGCCGCGGCCCCGCCGGCCGAGCGTGACCCGGTCACGGGCAAGCGCCGGCCGCCGGCCACGATCGGGCACTCCTGCGGCGTGGTCGACCGCCGCACCGGCGAGCTGAGCACTTGGCCGTCCGTGCCGGTCGAGGAGGTCGTACGGATGTACCAGCAGAAGCACGGCGGCGGCCAGGAGGCCGCGCCGCCCGCGCAGCCGCCGGTCACCGGCCCCGGCAACACCACGGTCGTCACCTACGTCGACCCGCGCACCGGAGAGGAGCAGAGCCTCTCCATGAACTCCGCCCCCGGCCTGCCGCACTCCGAGTTCCAGGCCCTGGCGGAGATCCAGGACCTCGACGTCCCCGCGGAGAACGTGGTCGCGATCCACACCGACCTCAGCTCCAGCCTGCTCCCCGGCGGGTACCCGGGCCGGCTGATCAGCCGTGCCTACCCCGGCGTCCGGTTCTCCTGCGTGCAGGAGTACGGTCTGCGGCGCGAGGAGCGCGCCGAGGCGGTCGCCGGGCTGCTCCAGCACGTCGAGATGATGCACCGGATCGCGGGACAGCAGCCGCCGCCGCGGCCGCACCGCGTGCCGGTACGCACCGATGTCGAGCCGGCCGAGCCGCTCCGCGACGTCGCCCTGGGCCGCGAGCTGGCGGAGGCCTTCGGCGCTGACGAGGTACATCGTTACGACGCCGATGACGTGGCGGGCGCCCCGCTCCCCGAGGCCGCCAAGGCCACGCTGATATGGGCCGGGCTTCCGGCCGACGTTCCGTTCTTCTTCACGGCGGACAGCCCGGAGGCGGAGGTTCCGGGCGGCTTGTTCGGCAATGCCGCAGCGTATCTGCGCCGGGTCGGCACCCAGGCGAGCGACGATTCCCTGGCGTTCCTGGAGGGGCACGTCAGGATCGGCACCGACGGGGTCGCGCTGATCACCGTCCAGTGCACGGGGTCGGACCTGGAAGGTGAGCCGGTCGGCCAGCTCTGGGCCGTCACTCCGGAGAACGGCGCGGGCCGCCGCGTCAACGTCTCGGTGGCCGCTTTCGTCCGCTCCCTCGTGCTTCTGGAGACCACCCGCGAGCGGATGATCGGGCTCGATCCGGGCATGGCGGGCCGGGCCGTCGCCGACTTCCAGGATCAGCTCTTCGCCATCGACGCATCGGCCCTGGACGACCCGAGGAACTGGTGGTCGGTGATCGTCGAGCAGATGTGGCACGGGCTGTTCTGATCTGCCCCGATCGCCGTGGAGGCGCGACGCGTCGCCGGCGACGCGCCGCGCCTCTCCGGTTTGTCGGCGTCACGTGTTGTGGAGTACGTACGCCCAGGCGGGCTGCTCACCGCCCGTACCGTCGACCTCGGCCAGCGCTCCCAGGACCCAATAGGTGATCTGATCTCGTTCGGAACCGCCCGGGGGCAGAATGTTCCGGGTACGCAGCCCGGTGACGCACAGCGTGACCATGGTGAGGAAATCTTCGAGGCTGTGCGCGGCGGGGAGGGCGGCGAGGTGATCCTGGCCCGGCTTCGTGGGAACGCGCAGGACATGTCCGGTGGGCCCGTCGACGACGAGCTTGCCGCCCATCCATTGACCGATCTGGAAGAAGGGCCCGGTTTCGGGGACGGGCTCGATTCCTTCGGGCCAGGAGGGCAGTTCGTCGAGAATGCCCATCTCCCAGTTGCCGTACGGGAAAAGTCCCATGCCTCCCTCGTTCATGTTCGGCAGCCCGAATTCCAGGAGGAGTTCGCGGGTTGCCGCGTGAGTGAGCCGAGCGGGGAAATCCTCGACCTCGATGGGATAGATCGCGTCCTCGCCGAACAGGGTGCTGACGTCCTCGTGGCTCGGAGTCGGCGCGCCGCTCGGACAGCTCGGGCCCGCATCGGCGTAATCCCAGCTCAGAGGCTGCTGCCGAGCGCCGAAACCGGAGCTGTCGACACTGTCCGCACCGTCCGCAGGCCGGATGGCGATCAGCCCCGCGTCGCCCGCGAAAATGACGACGTCACCCACGGCCAATGGAGTACAGGGCAGGACAAAAGCCTGCTTGCTTCGGCGGGGGGAGGATGAGGTGAACAGTTCCCGGACGAGAGCGGGCGAAGCGGAGTGGCCCGTGGCTGACGCGGGCCAGGTGAGATCCGCACGATGCTCCTGCGGAATCTCGTCGTACTCCCAAGGACCTGCGACACGGTCTCCGGTCTCCGCGTCCCAGATCGAGACGTACGGCTGCTGTTCTTCTTCCACCGTCCGCTGCTGCAAACCGGCAAGGGCGGGTCGCCCCTGCCAGCGCACCTCCGCCAGCGCGGCGAACCTCCCGGCCCGCAGATAGTGCGGATGGAAGCCGCCCGGCGGCCGCCAGTGGGCCCACTTGGCCTGCCAGGGCAGTGCCACACGGGAGGAGGCGACCGCCGACGCGAATTCGAGATCGCCGCGCGAAAGCGCCATCAAGTGCAGCCACGAAGCCCATTCCGTCTGCTGCCGCGGTGTGATTCCCCAGCCCCACAGATGAATCGCGTCGGCGGCGGCCGTGTTTCCGGGAATGAAGCACGTGCTGCTTCGTGCCGCGTCCATGAGCGCCGTCTGCGGCAGATGGGCGATGACACGCCCGTCCCGGAGGACTTCGTCGTACGTTCCCGCTTGCACGGCGTGCATGGCGAGCCCCGTGGCCGCGTACAGACCGACGGCACTGCGCCTGGACCACCCTTCGGGGTGGGCGAAATCCGGAGCCGAGCGCATCAGCCAAGCCACCATATGCCCGCTGACCCGGGACAGTTCGGCAGGTTCGGTCTCCCGGCGCAGGGCTTCGGCCAGCCCCTCGTCGACAAAGGAAACCCCGAGCGGGCCGAGCCGAAGAACCCCGGACCTTTCCCTCGCCGATTCAGCGAGTTCGGCCTCGGACGCGGCTTCACCGGTCAGCGCGGTGACCAGTTGGGCCCAGACCGGAACGGGTACGAAACGGGGCTCGGCCAGTGCCAACGCCCGCACGGCAACGGACTCCGTCACCATCGGCGGAGCCTCGACGGCTGTCGCGGACAACCGGAACACCGTCCCGGAATCGACGCGAGCCGGCAGCAACTCGGGCACCACATGGACCAGCACGGCCAACTTGCCACGCGCCAGCCCCGGAAGGGTCCCGGTCACCAACCGCTCGGGCTCGTACGACCGCCGTGTCGGCCCGGCCCGATGGGCGTTGACAACCAGCAGCAACCGCTCCTCGGGCCACGCGCCGAGCGCGAAACGCCAGTCGTCCCGCTCGTCCGCGGACAGATCGACACCGAGCGCCGTGAGGGCCTGCTGCATGACCTGCTCAGCGGTGAGACCGGTGGCGTCGACGACCACACTGCCGGGGACGTGCTCGGGTGTCTCCCGCATGACGGCCGAGGCGTCATGGCCGCCCGCAGCGACCAAAAAGGCCACATGGCCACCGTGTCCACCCGCACGCCACCATGCGCCGATACGACCGGCGGCCTCTTCCTCGGGGATCTCGGGGACCTCGGGGATCTGGGGGAGTTCGGGGGTGTCGGTGGTGGGCTCGGGCATGGTCCTCCTCAAGTGCGCGGTGGCTCGTCGACCCTACGTGTGGCTGACTGCGAATAGTCAGGCTGGGGCCGTCGCGACGCGGCGCAGCACCACGGTCCAGTCGTCCTCGCTCGGCCAGCCGGTCAATTCGGCGAGCTGCCACGTCTCGTTGCCCACCGGGAAGCTCTCACCGACGCGGAGGGTGTGATGCTGTTTCTCGGTGGCGACGGTCCTCAGCAGGACCCTGATCGAGGCATCGGACTCCCTGTAGATGTCCATCACTGCAAACCTCGCGGTGTCGGTATGCCGCTGGATCCCGTGCGAGAGATGAATGGTGTCGGCGCTCACTTCTCATCCTCCAAAGACGCGTACTGACTGCTGCAGTATTTCATGAATTCCTTGATGGTCAGCGGCTGGGGATCATCTTCGTTGTGCGGATTGCGCAACTGAATCAGACCCTTTTCGTCGACCGATACAATCTCGTAGGCATGGGAACTCAGGAGGCCCTTCGCCATCCTGTTCTCTACCCCTTTACCCTTGGGGCGGGTGCCGATGACGACCGGCCGACCGCTTTCCGTGAGCTCCCGCAGGTGGGCCAGGAGTTGCTTTTCCGGGCTGCGGCCGTTCATATCGTAATGCGTCGGGAAATCGTGGTTCTCTGCCGTGCGTCCCGTCAGCTGGGCGAGCAGCTCGGCACGGTCACCCGACGTGGAGCCCTGACCGATACGGGAGTAGCCCGTCAGCAGGTTGCCGTCGAAGTCCCTGCTGCCGGGGAACTGCAACTCGTTCTCGCGCTTCTTGTCGTCCCAGAACTGGTCCAGGCCTGCGATGGCCTTCTCCATGATCGCCGGCCAGGCCACACCCGTGTCGTTGGCGTTGGCGTAGGCGGTGGTGTTGGGGAAGTCGCTGAACACGGGTACTTCGGGAGTGACGCGCACGGTCAGGATGCGGCCGGTCGGAGCCTTATTGCCGTACTTGTCGCGCCGCACCTCGTGGAAACGGACCTCGTAATTGCCGTCCTCGGTCTCCCTGATCATGTCCTGGAGGAGATCCGGGTACCTGCTCGCGACGGCTCCCATGGTGGCGATCATGCCGCAGTCGCCGATGGAGCCCTGCTGCGTCTGCTCACGCGACGGAGGCCCGTCGAACAGTGGCACGCGCGTACCGTCGGGGCGGTCCAGCGGAGTGCCGTAACGGTCGGGCTGGAGCTCCGGCAGCTTCTTGTGGTTGCCGAAGCGCGGCTGGTCCACCTCAGTGGTGAGCTCGGTGGGCTCAGCCGTGCCCGAGTGGGTGATGGACTGCCAGATCTGCTTGAGCCGGCCTGGTTTTTTCGGCTGGTCCTCCGAGGCGGGGGAGCCCTCGCGGGACGCGTCGGCGGTTGGGGCCGGAGCACCGGTCGCCGTGCCGGCGGGGTCCGCCGGGGCGCGACGGTCCGTGCCTGCCGGATTCGACGGGGGTGTGCGGTCGGGGTCGGTGGTGGGATGTGACGGGCCCGACTGAGGCGTTTGTGCGGGGGGTGTGTGCTGGGCGCGCGTGGGGGCCGGCGGTGGGGTCTGGCCGGGATCCGCCAGCGCCTTCGCCAGGTCGTTGACGAATTTCAGGTGTTGCTGGATCTCCCGGTCCTGGACCTGTTGGCTCGGCGTGCGGTACTTGCTGAGCGCCGTCCTGATCTGCGACTCGGTCTTGCCTTCCGCACGCAGTCTGTCCCGCTCGGCCGCCTTGAGAGCCTTGAGGTCCGGGTCCGCTCGATAGGTCGTGCTGTAGTAGACGGGAACGCCGTCCATCGCCCGAGAATCGTTGATGGTCCTGGAGCAGTTGGCGTGGCCGGTGGGATGACCGGACGCGGTGTTGGGCAGACCGCAGGGCTCACGTTCGGTGTAGAGGCCCTTGACCTCGACTTTGGTCTGCGCCCGAGCTTCGCGATTCTCGTTGAGCTGGTCGATCCAATTGAGGATGTGGGATTCGGAGTGCATCGGGTCGGCGCCGTCCACGGCAGGCGGAACCGACGAATCGACGATGTAGTGACTCTCCCCGGTATTCGGGTCGAACACTTCCACGACCGCATAGTTCTTGCCGGAGAAGTCGGGCGCGTTGCTCTCCGTCTCCTCAAGCAGCCGCTTGAGGTCCTCCACGTCCCGAAGGTTCGTCCCGTCCGGGTGCGAGGCGAGTTCGCGTCGCCAGGGTGCCGCTGATTCGTGGAACTTCCCGTTGTCGTACGTGTCGTTGTGCGCGGCCGGGCCAGGGTTCACGCCGACGGCGTTGTTGGCGTGGAAGGACTGACTGATACGGGCCAGCGCGGCGATCGCGGCGTACCGTTGGCCGTCATCCATCCGCGACCACGCCGGATCAAGATGCTGCCGCAAATCACTGTCGGTGAAGTTCGTCGCCGGCATCGGAACAGCCCGGTGCGCGGCCATCGCGGCCTTGTGGGCGGCATCGGCCTGGGGGAGAGCCTGCTGGGCCTGGGCGAGCCGCTGCTCCGCCGCCGCCCGCTTGGCCTGAGCCGCCTGCTTCGCGTCGTCGGTCTTGGCTTTCCGCTCCGCGGTCGCCGCCCTGGTCCGTTCTGCCTTGGCGTCGGCGACTTCCTTCAGCGCCCGGTCATAGTCGTGTCTGGCCTCGCGTACCGACTGCGCCGACTCCGCGTGTGCCTGGCGGCGACCGATGGACTCCCGCAGTACGTCGGCCAAGGGCACCCGGGGCGGATCGCCCTGGGGCTGGGCCCACTGCCGCATCTGCGCCTGGACCGGGTCCAGTCCGATCCGATGGACGTCGTGCGCGTCTCGCAGGTCGCCCTGTGCCTGGTCCGGAGGAAGGCCCGCATACGCATCGGTCCGTGCTTCCGGGTCGGGAAGACTCTGGTTGCGCCGTTCGCGAGTGGCTTCCGCGCTGGGGTCGGACTCAGGGGGCGTACCGGCCGGGCGCTCGGGCGCTGCGTGGGCGGGCTCGGCAGGTGTGGTCCCGTTCTGGCGCTGCGTGGTGGCCTGGCTCTGCGTGGTGGGCTGGCTCTGCGTGGTGGGCTGGTTGGTGGTGTCGATGGGGCGACGGCCGGCGTCCAGCGGGATCGCGAAGACGCCGTTGTCGCCGCTGTGGAGCGGGGTGGTGCCGTGCCGGCCCGTCTGCGGGTCGGCGTAGACGATCTGGCCGTTGTGGTTGACCACGTTCCAGGCGTGGGCACGGCCGTCGGCGTTCTGGGTGATGATCACGGCCTGTGCGCCGTGGCCCTCGCTGAGGAGGGTGGACTCCAGGTGGTGGTACGCCTCGCGGCCGTCACCGAAGTCGTCGAACTCGGCGCCCAGGGCGTTCTCGATACGGTCGCGGCCGTTGGGCTCGGGGGCGTCGGCGGGGGTGCCGTCCTCGTTCGGGCTGCGGCGGGCGGCGACCGTGGGATTGCCCGCGTACGACTCGACGAACGCCAGCGAGGCGTCAGGGCAGTTGACGTCGCGACCGGACTCGTCCGGGTTCCGGCCGCGCAGATCGTCGACCCAGGTACCCTCGCGCGGGTCAGGGGCCTGCTGGAACGAGCCGTCCTCGTTGCGCGGGAATCTCTCCCGCTGCGCGCGGTTGTCGGCGTCGGTGGGATCGTCGTAGCCGTCCGGCGGGCCGGAGGGGCGCGTGGCGGTGGACGGGAAGACCGGTTCGCGCGACTCCGCTTGCTGGTCGGTGTCGGGAGGGGGCGCGGTGTCGTGGGGGGCCTGGGTGTCGTGGGTGTCCTGCGCGTTGTCGGGCTGCGGGCTGTCCTGGTCCGTCGTGTCCGAGTCCTGGCGCGTTTCCGTGTCCCGGTCCGTGGTGGAGTCCGTGTCCGGGGCGGTCTCGGACGCCTGGTCCGGCTTGGACGCCTGGTCCGACTTGGGCTCCTGATCCGGCTTGGGCTCCTGGTCCGGCGTCGTTTCGGGGGTCGGCGTCGCCTCCGGCGTTGTGGAGGACTCCGGGGTCGTCGACGGGGCGGAACCCGAGGTGTTGTTGCTGTCCGGGGTGTTCTGAGTGGACGGCTGAGGCGTCGACGGGGTCAGGAAGTACGGAGTGATCGGATTCCGGTTGGCGTCCAGCGGGGTGTAGAAGACCTCTTGGGCACCCAGGTGGATCGGGTTTTCGCTGACGACGCCTGTCTGCGCGTCGACGAACAGGACCTGGCCGTTGTGGTTGACCGCGGCGAAGGCATGGCCGCCACCGCCGGGCCAGTTGACGCCGATCACGGCTGCCGAGCCATGCCCGGCCTGCGACAGCTCGTAGGCGATACGTGCGTACGGGTTGGGGTGGTCGTTGCCCGCGTACGTGGCGGGTGCGCCGGCCCAGCGCTCCTGGTTGGCGACCGAGTCACGCTCCGCGGAGAAGGTGTTCAGGGTGCCGTCCGCGTTGAGGTCCAAGGTGCGCGGCGCGGACACCGTCGGGCGGCCGAACCATGTTTCGAGGAACGAGCGGGTGCAGTCGGCGCAGTTGTTGGACCGGCCGGGCACCCCTACGCCGCCGTCGTTCTGCAGAGCGGCCCAGTTGCCCTGCCGTGGGTCCGCGTACACCTGCGGGGTGCCGTCGGGGTTCTTCGGGTGGGCGTTTTCGAGGTACTGCTGATGGGCGGGGGCGGGTGTGGCCAGGCCCTCGAACGGGATGTTCAGGTTGTCGCGAATATCCGAAAGGCTGTCCGCCTGAGGCGGAGGCGGAGGCGCCGTCGGGTGCTTGGGTGCGTTGCCGTCAGCGGAGGGCTGGTGCTGGTCGGGCGTCTGGTGGGTGGCGTCCGGCTGCTGATGGTCCGGCTGTTGGTTGCTCGGTGCCGGCATCCCCTGGTCGTTCGGTGTGGGTGTGGGCGTGGGGGTGGCGGTGGGGGACGCGGCCGGTGACTGGTGGTCCGTCGGGCGGTTCGTGGGCTGCTCGCCGCGGGGCGGCGTGGCCGGGCGCCCGGGTGTCTCGGTGTGTGGCGTCCGGGTACGCGGCGTCTCGGTGCGCAGCGACGACGCGGGGCGGTTCTGCTGGGTGTCCCGCGAAGGCGTCGTGGGCCTGGTGCCCGGCCGTTCAGCACGCGGCGTCGTGGCGCTGGGCCTGGTGGCCCGCGGTGTGCTCGTGGGGTTGCCTGCTGCCGGCGCCTGCGTCGGGACGGGGCCGGCCGCCGGTGGGGGCATGGCTCCCGGGGCCGGCGTCGAGGGCGTTGCGGAGGGCGGGGGCGTCTGCTGCGGGATGCCCGCGTCGCCGGGCTGTGTACCGGAAGGCGGGGGCGCCATGGTGGCGACGTTGCCCATGAGGTCGAGGCTGTCGTCGTCCGGGTTGTGCGGTGTCGGTGACGACGGTGACGACGGTGTCGGCGCGTGGCCCTGGCCGGGGCTGGGGTGGGCGGTGGGCGCGGTGCCGGGCATGGCGCCGCTCGGCATGGAGACGCGGCCGCTGCCCTGGTTCTGGTTGCCGTTGCTGTTGCCGTCGTTGGAGTCGCCCGGCGTGGGGCCCTGGGCTGCTGCGGGCATGGCGGCGCCCGAATCGCGGTCGACCTGGTGCACGCCCGGTTCGGGGCGGGCGGTGTCGGGGGCCGGGGCCGGTGCGGCCTCGGAGCGGCCCGTCTCCGGCGGCGGGGACGGCATGGGCGCGGGCTCGGCGTTGCGCGCGTCCGGGATCGACGCGTCCCGCTCCGGGGAGCCATCGGCGGCACTCGGTGCGGTGCCTGGGCTCTCGATGGGCGAGGAGTTGGCGGGCATGGACGGCTCGGTGCCCGGTGCCGTGCGCGGCGGGGCGTCCGGTGTGCTGTCCGGGCGGCTGGAATCAGGGGCGGACGAGTCGTCGCCCGAAGGGCGGCTGATGCTCTCGTTGTAGGCCTGGGTGCCCACGTCGAAGGGGCTGGGCGAGTCGGATCCACGGCTCGGCGAGGACGAGAACGACGAGGGGCTCGACGAGTCCGGGCTGCCGGTGCTGTCCGTACTGCTGTCCGTACTGCCGTTGGACGGCGTACTCGGGGAAGAGGAGGGCGCACTTGCCGCCGACGGACCACCGATGTCCGGCGCCCTGCGACCGGAGTCGCCGCTGCTCGAACTCGGCGAACCACTGTGACTCGGGGAGGGGCTGGACGAACTGCTGTCGCTCGATGACGAGGTGGATGAGCTGGGCGAGTGCGAAGTATTGGAGGAGCGGGAAGAGTTGTCGGACGAACTGCTGTCGTTGGACGAAGAGGTGTTGCTCGACGGCGACGAATTGTTTGACGACGAGGACGACGAGGACGACGAAGAGGAATTACCCGACGGCGAATCATTGGATTTCGGTGAGCTGTCATTACCGGAGTCCGATGAGCCGCTGCCGCTGCCGCTGCCGTCGCCGCCGTCGTTACCCCCGTGGGTCAGTCCGTGGCGGGCGCCGTGCCCCGCGCGGGAGCCGGCGCCGTCGCGCAGGGACTCGCCGAAGGTGGAACCGGAGTTCTTCAGGGCCTCCTTGCCCTCTTCGTACCCCTTCTTGGCGGTGCGGCCCAGGTCGTAGCCCGACTGCTTGCCGAAGTTCTGCTCGACGGTCTGGGCCACCAGGTCGGAGACCATGGCTTCCAGAGCGGAGACAAAGGGTTCCTTGGCGGTCTCCAGCACCGCCTGCAATATCTGTTGGGCCACCTCTTTGAGGAGTTTGCGCAGAATCAGCCGCGTGGCGGCGGCCGCACCCAGCGCGCCGAGCTCGGACAGGCCCAGGGTGAAGGGGGCGGCGGCCTGGGCCGCGATGATCTCGACGGCCAGGATGACCAATTGGGCGATCACCGCCACCTTCAGCCCGATGATGAGCATCGCCGCGGCGTCCAGGCAGATGGCGATCAGCTCGGCGCCCTGGCGGGCGTCGTCGAAGTAGCCCGAGCCGCCGCCGAACTTCTCCCAGGTCTTGTGGAAGCCCTCGATGGAGTCGCCGGCGTTCTCGGCGAGGACGTTGCCGGCGGCGCTCACGCCACGGACCTGGAGACTCTGTACATCGGCGGCGAACTGGCGCCAGGTGTTGGCGCATTCCATCATTTTGTCTTCGTCGCCGGTGGGCCACTCGAAACCGCACATTTCGAGAACCCACTCAAGTGCGTTCGGCAGCATCAAAGCCATGACGAAGAACCCCCGTTGTCGCCCATGTAATGCGTGTCGCCCCGGCCCTGGGGGCCGACCGACCCCGTCCGCCTCAGCGCCGGCGGACGGGTCCTGCTTCTCTGCTGCTGCCGGAGGCGCCGTGCGGAGCCTCGTGCGTGTTCGACCGGCCTGCGTCAGTGCAGAGCCATGCCCATGTCAGAGCCTGAGCCTACCCAACGGCCCTTGTGGCCCTGCGACTCATGCCGTCGTCAGGCAGCGGCCCTAGCCAGGAGGCCGGCGCAGGCTGCGGTACAGCTCGATCGCGGAGTCCGGCGGGAAATTGGGGACATAGGTGACGGCTCCGTCGATTTTTGAGATCACCATGTGACTGCCGCCCAACGGCGCCTGAATGCCGGGCGGCGGCGGGGGCATGACGGCGTGCACGAGAAAGCCGAGGTCGAACTCCGCCACCTGCAAGGGCGCCGGATTTCCTTCCGGATCCAGTACTTCGAACCGGGCGCGAGCGGCGGCCAATGCCTCTTCGGCGGTGGTGGGGGCGGGCTGTACCGGTTCCGGCGCGTCGGGTTGCGACACGGACTCTCTCCTGTCAGTGAACTGTCGGTGAACTGTCGGTGAAGGGGCCCCTGCGGGGCAGCAGATGCGGTCATACGGCTGAACTCGGATTCGGCGCCCGCGACCGTACTGCTGTGGCGGCCCCGCAACCCCGCACGGTCGTCACCCGCCCCCCTCCGGGGGCGGACTGCGTCACCTGGTCGTGGACTTCGGACCCCGTATCTCGCCGGCGAACTGCTTCTCCGGCTTCTGCTCCTTGATCAGGGCCTCGGTGAAGTCCTCGTTCTCCTCGTGGTTCTTCGCCATGCGCTCCAACGCCCTGCCTACTTCGTCGAGCTTGGTGGCAAGGTGCTTCATCGAGTCCGTCATGCCGTCGCGCAGACCTTCGTAGACCACGCCGAACTTCTCACCGAGCTCGTCGTCCCCCCACGGCGGAGTGCCCTGCTTGTCGCTGAAGGTGGTCAGGCCCTTCCAGGCGTCCTGGGCGACACTGGAGAACGTCGTCTCCTTCGGCGCTTCGCCGCCGCCTCCGCCGCCGTCGCCCTGTGCGGCCAGGCCGTTCCTCAGCTTGGTGGTCGCCTGGTGGAAATCCCTGGCGATCTCGGAGAAGTTCTTCCCCTCGACCTTCAGCATGTCCGCGTTGCTCTGGAACCCGTCGCCCATGAGTGTGCCCCCGTTCACCGTCCGGCCTCGTCGAGTGGCCGGTTCACGCCTGTCTCATGTGAGTGCCAGGGTATCCGGAGGCACTGACAAACCCTCAACCCCGCAGCGTCACAGTGCTGTCCCGGAGCGCCCGGACGACCGTCAGGGAAAGCCTTTTGGGCGGGTGTATTCCTATTGGTCACGAGTTCGGTCGCGCGGTGGGAAAACCTGGCCCGGAACCCCGACAGAACAGTCACCACTGCGCACCCTGGATCGCCCCCGCCACGTAAGCGGCAGGTGCTGTGGCCGGTATGTGACCGTGCCAACCCGGCCTTCCCTGCGTCACCATTGACGCGAACGGGCCGATCCGTACCGGGAGGCGTCATGAGGCTGGGTAAAGCGCTTGCTGTCGGTTTCGCGGAGGAGGACGTGGAGTGCACGGAAGGCGTGCCGTGCGCGGCGGAGGCGGTCGTGGAGACGGCGCTGCCTGACGAGGCGGTGGCCGACGGCGTGCCGGAGCGGCGGGACCCGGTGCCGGCCGGGCGATGAGGCTGCGGCTGCCGGAGGAGCGGCCTGCCACGCCGCCCGCGGGGTTCAAGCTCGCGCATCCGGTGATCTCCCATGACGGGACGCGGACCGGGTTCGCCGGGGTGTCGCTCGGTGGGGCGCTGCCGTACGGGTTCGTGGATGAGGCCCGCTGTGTGTACGGGCGGCGCCACCGCTGCCCGGCCCTGCGCTGTGACTGCGGTTTCTACTGCCTGCATACGGTCGAGCAGGCGTTGGCCCTGGTGTGTGCGAGTGAGTACCGCAGGGCGGTGCTCCTGGAGGTCACCGTGCTCGGGGCGTACATCCGCTTCGAGCGCGGGATGCGGTACGAGCGGCAGCGGGTGCGGGTGGCGCGGGTCGGCGCGTGTGCGTGCGGCCGGATGCCGTGTGCGTTCGCGGATGCGGGGTGGGGGCGTACGGGCTGGCGGGTCCTGACGGCCGTGTGCGCGGAGTGTGCTGCCCGGCGTGGGCGTACGGCGTTCGCGCGGTGGACGGCGGTGAGCTTCGCGGAGTTCGTACGGTGCGGGGGCGGGGCGCTGCGGATCGTGGCGGGTGGGGAGCCCGAGGCGGGGGAGGAGGGCAGGCAGGAGGTGCCGGCCGAGGTGCGGTCGGTGCCGGAATTGGCTGCCGAGGCTTCGCTCATGCAGGCCCGGCTGGACTGGTTGCAGCGGCAGCTGGCGCGGTTCACCGGTGGCGGCAAGGTTTCGTAACCGGATTCGTACCGTACGGAGACGGACGCCTGTCCCCAGCCAACTACGCTGACCGGCATGCGCGATCTTGTGGCGGGAACGGGGTACCTCGGGAAGGGGCAACGATGGGTTGCCCGGCACGGCCGGTGGTGGGGGTTCGGGATGATTCCCGCGCTCATCGCTCTCGTGCTCTACGCGGGGGCGCTGGTCGCGCTGGCCTTCTTCGCGGGGGACCTCGCGGCCTGGGCGACGCCCTTCGCCGACGGCTGGGGATCGCCCTGGCAGGGGCTGCTGCGCGGGCTGTTCGTCGCGCTGCTGTTCGCGGGCGGGCTGCTGCTGTCCGTCCTGACCTTCACGGCCGTCACGCTGCTGATCGGCGACCCGTTCTACGAGTCGCTGTCGGAGAAGGTGGAGGAGAGCGAGGGCGACTGCCCGCCGGGTACGGGAATGCCGTTGTGGCGGGAGCTGTGGGTCTCGCTCAGGGACAGCGTGCACGTGCTGGTGCGGGCTGCCGGGTTCGGGCTGCTCTTCTTTGTGCTGGGTTTTGTGCCGGTGGTGGGGCAGACCGTGGTGCCCGCGATCGGGTTCTGCGTGTCGGGGTTCTTCCTGACGGTGGAGTTGACCTCGGTGGCGATGCAGCGGCGCGGTATTCCGGTGCGGGAGCGGCTGCGGATGCTGCGCGGGCGTAAGGGGCTCGCGGTGGGGTTCGGTACGCCGTTGGTGCTGCTGTTCCTGGTGCCGTTCGTGGCGGTGTTCCTGATGCCGGGCGCGGTGGCGGGGGCGACGCTGCTGGTCCGGGACCTGACGGCGGAGAACGAAGCAACGGAGGCGGCGCAGGGTCCGGAGGAGGCTACTGCTGCGCCGTCTTCAGGGCCGACGCCAGCTCGCTGGTGATCCCAGGGCCTGCTGCCAGCAGGGGCGCGCGGACCGGTCCGGCGGGCAGCCCGAGCACGTTCAGCAGCGCCTTGGCGGTGACCGCGCCGGGGTGTTCGGTGCCCGTCATCGCTTCGATGAGCGGTACGAGGCGGAGGTAGCGGCGCGTGGCCCCGGCCGGGTCGCCCGCGTCGTACGCGTCGAGGGCCGCCCGTACCTCCCGGGGCGCGGCGTTGGCCACCGTGCTGACGCAGCCGACGGCGCCCATGGCGCGCAGGGGGAGGGTCTGCTCGTCGCAGCCCGCGTAGTAGGCGAGGCCGGTCGTGGCCAGTACCGTCGCGCTCTTCATGAGGTCGTACGCGCAGTCCTTGACGCCCTGGACTCGTGGGTGTTCGGCGAGTCGCCGCAGCGTGTCGGCGGTGAGTGCGGTTCCGGAGCCGGTGCGGCCGGGGATGTCGTAGAGCATTACGGGGAGGTCGGTGGCGTCCGCGACCGTACGCAGGTGGTGGGCGACGGCCTCCTGGCCGGGGCGTGAGTAGGCGGGGGCGGCGACGAGCAGGCCGTGGGCGCCGGCCCGTTCCGCGGTGCGGGCCAGCTGGACGGTGTGCCGGGTGTCGCTGGTGCCGACCCCGGCGGTGATCCGCGCCCGGTCGCCGACCGCCCCGACGACGGCCCTGATCAGGGCCTCCTTCTCGGCGTCGGTGGTGGTGGGGGACTCGCCGGTGGTGCCGCTGAGGACGAGGCCGTCGCAGCCCTCGCCGACCAGGCGGGCGGCGAGGCGCTGGGCGCCGTCGAGGTCCAGCCCGCCGTCGGTGCGGAACGGGGTGATCATGGCGGCGGTGGTGCGGCCGAAGGGCGGTGGGGACGGGACGCCGCTCGCCGAGGTCGAGATCGAGTTCGAGGTCGAGATCGGTGTCGAGAACGAGATCGAGGTCATGGAGCGGAGTCTGGCCCCACCGCTGTCTTCAGGTCTACTTAGTTGTTCTGGAGTAAATGATTAGTAGTGCTACGGCTTCAGTCGCAGCACCTGCGGGTCGTGGTCGCTCGACTGGTCCGCGTACTCCGCGTTGATGTGGACGATGTCGTAGTCCACGCGGCGCAGGTGGCGGCTGGTGAGCATGTGGTCCAGAACCTGGGAGTTGCCCTGGTAGACGTAGCCGTAGCGCTCGCCGCGCGGCAGCCGGTCGACGAGGTCGGTGAGGACGCCGCCGGCGGTCAGGGTCTTGAGCGCGGGCGAGAACTGGAAGTCGTTGAGGTCGCCGGCCACCACCACGTCGGCCTTCGGGTCCACCCGCAGCACGTCCTCGACGAAGGCGTGCACGGCCTGCGCCTGCTGGACGCGCTGGGTCTCCGACGTACGGGCCGGGGGCTGGAAGCGGCTGTCGAGGCCCTGGTCGCCGCCCTTGGAGTTGAAGTGGTTGGCGACGACGAAGACCGGGCGGCCCCGGAAGCAGAACTGCCCCACGAGCGGCTTGCGGCTGTTGGCCCAGGCCGCGTTGCCGGGGTCGATGCGGCCGGGCGAGGCGGAGAGGCGGGGCTTGCCGGGCGAGCCGGTCACCTTGACGGGGGTGGTGGCGTCACCCCCGGCGACATCCGTGAACGAGACACGGGCGGGGTTGAAGAGGAACACGGTCCGGATGTTGCCGCCGGGCTGACCGCCGTCCTGGTTGTTCACCGGGTCGATCTGCCGCCACGCGTAGGAGGGGCCGCCGGCCGCCTTGACGGCGTCGGTGAGCTGCTTGAGCGTCGCGTCCGCGGAAACGGTTCCGTCGTTCGTGGGGCCGTTGTCGTCCTGCACCTCCTCCAGCGCCACGACGTCCGGCGACGCGAGGTTCTTCACCAGCGCCTCGGCCAGCCGCGCGAACTTGGCGGGCGGGGTCTTCGGGGAGAGGTTCTCGACGTTGTACGTGGCCACGGCCAGCTCGTCGGCGCGCTGCTTGCGGGTGGTCTCGCGGGCCGGGCCGCGGTCCTCCAGCGTGCCCAGTTCGGTGGCGGCGATCCCGTATCCGCCGAAGTTGTCGTAGTCCAGCGGGCCCGCGGTGGTGCCGGCCAGCCGGTCGCCGGTGTCGGCCACGGGGAAGGGCCGCTGGGCGAAGGGGATCAGTGAGGTGATCTTCACGCGGCCGGGGTTGGGGTCCTGGTACGAGCCGTACAGCGCGCCGCCGCGCACGGTGCGGCCGTGGCGGGGCTCCGCGGTCGCCCACAGCTCGTTGTGGGTGCTGGTGGGGCCGACGACGGAGGCGTCGGCGAGCGAGACCCGCATGCCTTCCAGGGACTCGTAACGGTCCAGGGCGTACGCGTTCGGGCGCAGCCGCAGGTTCTCGATGCTCTTGCCGCCCGCGGCGGGGGCGTAACGGTCCGGCACGGACGATGCGTTGAGCTTGAAGGCCGCCGGGAGCGGGTTGCCGGAGGACGCCACGGTCCAGGTGGCGTCGGTGATCTCGGTGACGGACTGGAGGCCGGCCTGCTCGCCGCCCGGGTAGTACTCGCTGACCGTGCCGGAGACCCGTACGGAATCGCCGACGGCGGCCTTCGGCGTCTGCTTGCCGGTGAAGACGAAGATCGCCTCGCTGGTCGCCGGGTCGCGGTCCGGCCGCGAGTCCTGCACCCAGAAGCCGCGGGCCGAGCCGAAGGCCCGTACCGCCGTGACCGTGCCGGGCACGTCGGTGACCCGCTTGCCCGCGAAGGGCGAGAGCCGGGTCGTGCCCTGGATGTCGTGGATGCGGGTGACCGCTGCGGAGGCGGTCTGGGGTACGGCGAGCAGCCCGCCGGTCAGGGCGGCGGCGACCAGCGCGGTCAGCGTGGCGGGCCGGCGCAGGGCGCGGCGCCGGGATGTGCGGGACGTACGGTGCGTACGGTTCGGATCGTGCGACGGTATCTGCGCGGACACGGAGAGCCTCCGGAAGGCGGGCGAGGGTGGGGAACAGCGGGCGAAAGGCGTGAACGCGGCGGAGCGGAAACGGTCCGGCAGCCTCTACGCGCGTCAATCTCTTGCGTGGCGACGGCAGTTGTCAAGGCTCGCCGGGTGTACGGGAACGGAAAGCAAGGTGAACCGCCCGCCATGCACGGAATTCCGTCTACGCTGGGGCTTCGCACGAGCCGTAGTCCGCACGAGGAGCTGAGCCCGAGATGTCCGCAGACCGCCCCACCCTGCCGCCGGTGCGGCTGCACTCCGACGCGGAGCTGGCGCGGGACGCGCTGAGCGCACCGCTCTTCGCCCGTGCCGCGCAGCTGGCCCGCTGGGCCGAGGCCGGTGTCCCCGTCGGGGTCGGCGGCGAGCTCCTTGAGGAGCAGCTGGCCGCCGCCGTCGACCACCTGGGTCTGGCCGGGGACGAGGACGGCGCCGGGTACGCCGCCGAAGCCTGGCAGCTCGCGGTCGACACCGGGCTGGTGGAGATCGAGGAGACCGAGGAGACCGGGGCGACCGAGGCGGACGGCGACGAGCTGCCCGACGACGCCGCCACCGGCACCGCCGCTCCCGGCGAGGAACTGTCCCTGCTGACCTCCGGCAGCCCGCAGGACATCCTCGACATCTGGCTCGGCGGCATGGAGACCGTACTGGCCGACGCCGTGGCGCCCGACCTCTCCGACATCGCCGACCAGATCGCCGAGGGCGGCGACCTGGACCTGGACGCGATCGACTGGAACCCCGAGGAGGAGGCCGAGCTGCTGGACGGCATCCTCGGCAACCTCTACCTGCTCACCGCCCTCGACGAGGACCCCGCGCAGGCCGTACCGCTGCCCGCCCTCGCCGCCTCCATGATCGTCCCGGACGACATGGACGAGCCCACCGACGACATCCTCGAAGAGGTCTCCGAGGCGATGATGCGCCTCGACGACCAGTTCCGGGTGCTGCAGCCGATCGGCCTGGTCGACTACCAGCCGGTGGACGAGGCGCTCATCGAGGAGCTGGACGAGGACGGCGCCACGACGCGGGCGGCCGAGCCCTTGGAGGACGAGGACGTCTCCCGGTACGGCATGGTCCGGCTCACCCCGCTCGGCGTCTACGCCGTACGCGCCCGGATGCTGGACGCGGGCGTCGACGCACCGGCCGTCGGCGACCTCACCGACAAGGGCGCCGACGTCCTCCTGGACGCGCTGCCCGACTACCCGGAGCCGCTGGCGCAGGCCGAGTCCGAGCAGTGGCTCGCCGCCCGTACGCCCGTCGACGCCGCCCGTGACCTGCTCTCGGCCGCCCGCGGCGACGACGAGGACGGGCCGCGGCGCCGGCTGGCCTGCCAGCAGACGCTGTCGCTGGCCGGGGCGGAGGCCGAGCCCGCGCTGCGCGAGGTGCTGGACGACGGGCAGCTCGGCGGTCTGGCCCGGGTCTGGCTCGCCGAGCGCGGTGCCGCCGACATCCCCGAGCCGTCCCAGGACATGATCTTCTGGCTGACCGTGGACACCATCGCGGCCCAGCTCGGCGCGGCCGAGGCCGACGAGGAGAGCGCGGCCGAGCTGCGCGGCCTGGTCGAGGGCGTGGTCGGTCAGCACAACGGCTTCTTCGACGCCGCCTGGCGGGTGGGCCACCCGGCGACCTCCGACGTGCTGGAAGCCATGGGCCGCCTCCACCCGGACAAGAAGACCGCCAAGGAGGCCCGCAAGGCCGCGTTCAAGGCGCGGTCCCGGCAGGGGGGCTGAGCGTTCCGCGGCTCACCGGCCGCAGGCGACCGGCGGGCGGCCGGAGCACCTCGGTGCTCCCGCCGCCCGCCGGCGTGTTCCGCGGCGGTTCGCCGTCAGCACACCAGCTGCGTCACGCAGTTGAACGTGGTGGACTGGCCGTTGAAGCCGTAGGTGCCGCGGTAGGACAGCGGGACCTGGAACTGGCCGATGATGGTGACCGTCGCGGCGCAGTTGCCGCCGGTCCCCGGCCGCTTGGCGTCGATCCGCAGCGAGCTGCCGATCGAGCCGCCGGTGATGTCCCACGGGGCGCCGCAGATGCCGGAGGTGATCCGGCCGCCCGTGACGGCGTTGGTGTTCGGGTTGTAGTTGACCTCCATGTCAAAGGTGAGCGCCTGGTTGTGGAGCGCCATCTTCTGGGTGACCTGGACGGCTTCGGCCGAGACCTCGCGCTGTACGGCGAACGCCTCGTCCCGGGTCTTGACCTCGGACCCCTGGGCGTTGACGAACTGGTGCTCGCGGCCCGGACCCTTCCTCTTCTGCGCTGCGCTTGTCATGGCTCTCCCTCGGGCTCGGTGGGTCAGGCCAGCTGCTCGGCGACCTCGACGCGCAGCAGCGTGCGGACGGTCTCGATGTGGTTGACGACGGTGACCGTCGACGAGCCCGCGAAGAGCAGACCGACCGCGACGTTGTCGAGCGAGGTGACCAGCGAACCGGAGTCGCCGCCCGCCGAGATGTTCGTGGTCATGATCTGGTCCTTGAAGCGCGCCGTACCGGCCGTGCCGTAGTTGACGTCGACCGTGGCGTCGGTGGAGACGATCCGTCCGAAGCTGATGTTGGTGGTCCGGCCGGTCTTCTTGACCAGGTCGCCCACCGCGACCGACGACTTGCGGCGCCACGCGCGCGGCGCGCCGCTGAAGTACTGCTGCCGGGTGGCGTCCTCGAACTCGATCTTCGCGAGGGCCGCGTCCACCACGTTGTTGTGCTGCGTCAGCGGGATCTGCGGGGCGAACTGGATCGAGATGAAACGGTCCAGCGTGCCGATCCGGTCCGCCGGGTCCGTGCCGCCGTCGAACTTGCCCGGCTGGAGCACGGAGCTGCCCAGCGGCGCCCGGTTGGAGTCCGCCAGGACGTGGTTGTTGCTCAGGATGTAGAACTTGCCCGGTACGCCGAGGCCGGGCGCCGGCGGGTTGGTCTGTGCGCCGGGCAGGAAGTCGTACACCACGCTGCCCAGCGTGCCCGCGGTGACCTGCACGTTGCCGACGGAGAAGCCGGCCGGGCAGGGCCGCATCCGGCGCTTGAGGAGCTGCGGCTCCAGGGCGCTGCCGAGCTGGCTCAGCTCTTCGAGCAGCGGCTGGGCGAGTGCGCCCATCCGGCCGCCGTTGCTGCCGAGGCCCTGCTCCTGCGCCATCGAGCGGCTCTGACCGCTCGGTACGCGCTGCTGGGCCTGCGCGGAGATGTGGCCGACGGCCAGGACGTCGGTCGGGGTACCGTCGTCCATCTCCCGGGGGATCACGTCCCGTTCGGGGAGCATCGACTCCGGGACCTTCTGCGTGACGAAGACCAGGACGGCTTCCTCGCCCGTCGGCTCACCGTTGGTCCACTTCACCCCGTGCCCGAAGCCGACGACGTTCGCGGTCGGGTTCTGCGGGTGCATGAAGTCGGAAAGTGCCTGCTGACGGGAGGTGTCGCTGACCTGACCTCCGGTGGGTCCGCGCATCATCTCGGGCTGGTTCACACCAGACCACCTCTTCCCCGGTGGGCGTCCCGCGCGGCTCTCAGCCGTGCGCCCGGGCCGTACGGACGGGCCGTACGGGCAAGGAGCGCTCCTACGGGCCGGAGTGCTCCTGCGGACGGGCGGCCACGGCTGCGGGGCGGGACCGCGTTCGCTTCACGAGCCTGGGCCGTGCACGGCGGCGGGCTCTCAGGGGAGGGCGGGAACCCGGCACGGACTGCTCCCCGGGCAACTCCGTGCAGCGGCGGATTCTCCGCTCTCCCTACGGGTGATGCAGGTAGGGACTGTCTATTGCCGGGCTGGTCGGCGGTCAAGGAGGTACGCGATAAATCTTGCGCTTGCTGCGCTGATGCCGCTGATGACCTTGTTTGCCATGGTTTTCCGGGCCGCGGAGGAACGCTTCCGGACATCGCGGCGTCGTACGGGGTTCAACCGGTGTTCGCCGGGGCGCGCGAGGGTGTGCGGCGCAGGGACCGAGCACACCGAACCGGCCGTCCAGGAGATGACCATGCCGCTCACCCGCAGAGACTTCGCCAAGCGCTCCGCCGTCGCCGGTGCCGGCGTCGCACTGACCGGCAGCGTGGGCGTCCTGGCCACCGCACCCGGCGCCATCGGGCAGGAGGTCCCGGACCAGGGGCTCACGGGAGCGGAAGCGCCCGCCCCGGCCGCCGGCGCACGAGGGCGCACCCCGGGGTACGGGCCGCTGATCCCCGACCCGGCGGGCATCCTGGCGCTGCCCGCCGGATTCTCGTACCGGATCATCACCCGGACCGGAGTCACCAAGCTGGAGACCGGCGAGTCCACCCCCTCCCACCACGACGGCACCGCCGCCTTCCAGGGCCCGCGCGGCACCACCCTGCTCGTCAACAACCACGAGCTGAAGGGGCCGCGCGCGCAGTGGCCGCACCCCGTACCGCTCGCCGACGGCCTGGTCTACGACCCGGCGGCAGCCGGCGGCTGCACCGTCGTCGAGATCTCCCGGGACGGTTCGCACGTCTGCGAACGGGTCGGCATCGCCGGTACGTCCACCAACTGCGCCGGCGGACGCACCCCCTGGGGGACCTGGCTGACCTGCGAGGAGACCGAGGACAAGGCCGGCCGGAACGGCATGACCAAGGATCACGGCTACGTCTTCGAGGTCGACCCCCACGACGTGCGCGCCGCCCGCGCGCCCCGCCCCGTCAAGGCCCTGGGCCGCTACGCCCACGAAGCGGTCGTCGTCGACCCCAAGCGCGGCCACCTCTACCTCACCGAGGACGCCGACCGCCCCAACGGCCTCCTCTACCGCTGGACCCCGCCACACGGCTTCCAGCACGGCCGCGGCCGGCTCCGCACGCTCGCCGACGACGCGGGCGTCCTGGCCGCGCCACGCTGCTTCGACTCCGGCGGCCGGTTCGTCGACGACCTCTCCCGCGCCACGAAGACCGGCACGGTCTACGGCGTCGACTGGATCGAGGTCCCCGACCGCGACGCCCGCACCACCCCCGTACGCAAGCAGTTCGGCGACCGCGACATCACCCGCGCCCGCAAGCTGGAAGGCATGTGGTGGGCCGACGGCGGCGCGTACGTCGTCGCCTCGTACGCCCGCGCGGAGAGCCCGGTCCGCCATGACGGCCAGGTCTGGTTCTACGACCCCCGCCGCCGCACCCTGACCCTGAAGGTGCTGCTCGGCGTCAACCCCGACCCCGGCCGGGACGGCGCCTTCGACGGCCCCGACAACATCACCGTCTCCCCGTACGGCGGCCTGATCATCGCCGAGGACGGCGAGGGCGTCCAGCACCTCTTCGGCGCCACGGACGACGGCCGTACGTACCCGATCGCCCGCAACGACCTCAACATCGGCACCGCCGACGACCCGGCCTACAGCGAATTCACCGGCCCGGTGTTCTCTCCCGACGGCCGCACCCTCTACGCCAACATCCAGGAGCCGGGGATCATGCTGGCGATCACGGGGCCGTGGCGGCGGCAGCGCTGACCGCTGCGCGGCCGGGGGCCTGACGCGGGGTGCCTGGCGTACCTGAGTACCTGGCGTACCTGACGTGCACCTCCAGGAATCCCGACCGTAGCGCGCACGTTGTACTGAGGGTGAGCACGTGGACGAGTACGACGACCCAGGCACCCGAGAAGACGGCGGCCGGAACCGCGGACGCGCCCGCCGCCCGCCTCCGCACCACCCCCTTCTCCCTCCTCGACCGCTCCCGCACCCGCCAGGGCCACCCGGAGGCCGAGGCGCTCCGCGACACGGTGGCCCTCGCGCGGCACGCCGAAACGCTCGGCTACCACCGCTTCTGGGTCTCCGAACACCACAGCGTGCCGGGCGTCGCCGGCTCCGCGCCGACCGTGCTCGCCGCCGCGGTGGCCGCCGCGACCTCCCGTATCCGGGTCGGCACGGGCGGCGTCATGCTGCCCAACCACCGCCCGCTGGTCGTCGCCGAACAGTTCGGCGTCCTCGCGTCCCTCTTCCCCGGCCGCATCGACATGGGCCTGGGCCGCTCCGTCGGCTTCACCGACGGCATCCGCCGCGCCCTCGGCACCGACAAGGACGCCGCCGACTCCTTCGCCCCCCAACTGGCGGAACTCACCGCCTACTTCACCGACAGCCCGCGCCCCCACCCACAGGTGCACGCCCGCCCGGCGGAGGGCCTGCACGTCCCCGCCTTCGTTCTGGCCACCGGCGCGGGCGCGGACATCGCCGCCCGCGCCGGACTGGCCTTGGTGATCGGCGACCTACGAGGCCGCGAAGCGATGCGGGCCGCCATCGACCGCTACCGCACCACCTTCGAGCCCTCCCCGCTCTGGCCCCACCCGTACGTCATCGTCTCCGGCACGGTCGCCGTGGCCGAAACCCGCGAACAGGCCCGCGACCTCCTGCTCCCCGAAGCCTGGTCGATGGCCTACTCCCGCACCCACGGCGTCTTCCCACCCCTGGAACCGGCCGAGTCGATCGCCGCCCGCGAACCGTCCATGCCGCCGAAACAACGCGATCTGTACGAGTCCGCCCTCACCGGCCACGTTTACGGCACGGAGCCCGAAGTCGCCGCCCAACTCGACACCCTCCTCACCGAGACCGCCGCCGACGAATTCCTGGTGACGACCAGTACGTACGACCGCGCTGGACTGCTGGAGTCGTACGAGCGGCTGGGGCGGGTGGTGGGGTTGGGGGAGGCGGGGCGGCCGGAGCGGGAGGCGATGTAGGCCGGGCCCGGTGGGCCCGCGAGCGCTTGTCCGTGGTTGCTGCGCGTGGTCGGCTATCCGTGGTTGGCCCAGAACAGCAGGCCGAACGCGCCGAGGAAGACGACGGCCAGCACTCCGCCGGCTCCCGGGCGGCGGCGCTTTGCCGCGAGGCGCGCGTAGCCCGCGATGACGAGCGCCCACCCCAGGCCGTACAACCCCCACCCCACGGTTCGGCCGATGTCGTTCTGCACGATGCGGAACGACAGATAGGCCAGCATCACCAGGACGATCGGTGCTGACCACAGGGCGTCTTCGACTTTCTGCTGCCGGGACTTGGGCATGCGGTTCCTCCACTGCTGCCGGTGCCGGGCAGCCCTCCGGGAGGACTGCCCGGCACCGGCGGGACGGTTCTTACTGGCTCTTACTGGCCGGTCAGCCAGCCGATCAGTTCATCGAGGACCATGCCGGGGGACGCCTTGATGACCCACTTGGCCGGATTCCAGTTGGACAGGCTGTTCACCCAGCGGTTGAAGGCGTCGGTGCCCCGCTTGGCCGCGGCGATGGCCGGCTTGAGGAGGTCACCCGACTTCTTGAACAGGGCCTTGAGGGCTTCGACCTTGGCGCTCGCGTGCTGCGCCCCGTCGACCTGCTGTGCCGCGGCGGCGAGTTCGGCGATCTGCTCGGCGGTCAGGTGCGCTTCGCCGTTGGTGGCGGTGGCCGGGGACGCGGCCTTGTGGGCCGCGAGCTCGGCCGCGGTCAGGGTGGGTGCGGCCGTGTGACGGTGGTGCTCGACGGCGTTCGCCGCAGGGGCGGCGATGCCGAGGGCCACAGCGGCGGCAGCGGTGCTTGCGGCGATCCGCAGGCGCTTGTTCACGTTATCCTCCGTGATACAGGGAGGTGGGCGGGGGCGGTACCGGTCAAAGTTCTCCTCCGCTCACCTGTCTGGTGGGGTAGATGCCGATCCGGGCCGGTGGTCAGCCGTCTGCCCGGGCGGTGGTCGGGCCGGGTGCGGTTCCCGGTCAGAGCACCAAGCGTCCGACCAGGAACAGCGCGGCCAGTGCGAGAGCCGCCAGGAGTCCCCGCTCCCAGGGGGCGCGCAGCGCTGCGCGCACGCTGTCCGCGATCCGTCGGTACGACAGACGCAGCGAGTCTCCGAGCGGCATGGGTGCGCCGATGACGTCGGTCAGGAAATAGAGCGCGAGAGGGCTGACGGCAGCCGCGCCCACCAGGGCGGGAGCGGATTCGGCGAAGATTCCCAGCAGCGCCAGGAGGACGCTGCCCGCGCCCCACACGGCGCACCGCGTCTTCACCGGCCAGGCGAAGCCCTGTCGATCTCGTTCACTCATGAGCCATCACCGGCCCGGGTCAGCGGGTGCGGGCCGGTGCGCTGAAGAACTCCAGAATGGTGTTGATGAATGCCTGCATCTCGCTGGGATCGCGAGCCAGCTTGGTCGTCTTCAGGTATTCCTTCAGCGCGCCCGCGCCGTTCTTCGCGGCCTTGATGGCGCCGGTGACGACACCGGCACCGTACTTCCAGACCAGCTTGGCGACCTTCACGGGCCACGCGTGCTGGGCGTCCGCCGTGGCCGGATGCTGCGGCGTCGTGCCGGAGAGCGCCGCGGCGAGGTCGTGCCGAGCATGCGAGTCGCC
Organism: Streptomyces paromomycinus; assembly: GCF_003865155.1. Classification (NCBI taxonomy): domain Bacteria; kingdom Bacillati; phylum Actinomycetota; class Actinomycetes; order Kitasatosporales; family Streptomycetaceae; genus Streptomyces; species Streptomyces paromomycinus. The sequence goes on from NZ_BHZD01000001.1 coordinate 7,499,112, forward strand.
GGGGAAGAACGCCTCGGCGACCGCGTCGGCCGTCGGATTTTCGGGCAGCTGCCCGACGGCCGCCGCAATGCGGTCGGCCTCCGCGTCGGAAACGGGAAGCGCTGTCGCGGTCTGCGACTGCGGCTGTGCCCGGTGTGCTTCCACAGCTGACGCCATGGGCGCCGAGACGCCGAGCGCCACAGCGGCCAGGGAAACAGCAGCGGCCATCCGAAGGTGCTTACGGTTCACGTGATACCCCCTCTTCATGAAAACAACTTTGGCAGGTTTCGAGGGCCCGAATGGATTTCGGGCTTTACCTGTTGCCAATCTCCCGGCTGGTCAGGCCGGGACGAGATGACTGTCCATGGTCCAGACCAAAACTTTCAAGCCGTGATGCCGTTTTGTGACTCAGGTCACCTTGCAAGCCAAGGTTTACTTGGGATTAAGCCATGGCTTCCATGGTCATATGCTCCTCTCGCGTCACCAAGTAAGGTCTCATGGGAGATGTTCACGACAAGACTCGGTTGCGGGCGTGGGGATGAGTGTTCCCAATGGCCCCCCTTGTCCGGGCTGGGTGACCTATCTCTCAACCGCTTGGTAAGAGTTGCATCGCTTGGCCAACGCATTAGAGAGTCTTTACGCCCTGCCTCGACGCAGGCGATGCGGGTCACCGCACATCATTTCTCCGCTCGGCGCGGCCGATACGGCCCCGCGCACCTCGATCGCCCGTTTATTCGACAGGGCTCTCCATGAAAAGCCGAACCCCCGTTTCATGAACAAGAACGCCGCGCTCGTCGCCCACAACCTGAGCAAGTCGTACAACGGCAAGGCCGCCGTGGACGACGTATCTTTGACGCTGTCCGCCGGAAGCGTGACCGCATTCCTCGGCGCCAACGGCGCGGGCAAGACCACCGCACTCCGCCTGCTGCTCGGCCTGCTGACGCCCGACACGGGCCACACCCTCTACGGAGGCCGGCCCCTGCACACCTGGCGCGCCCCGGCCCGTGCGGTCGGCGCCGTCATGGGAGGTGTCGCCGGCCACCCCAAGCACACCCTGCGCGACCACCTGCGCATGGTCGCCGCCGGTGTGGGGGCCGACGACGAGGTGGTGGGCGCGGTCCTGGAGCGCGTCGGCCTGACCGCCGCCGCCGGCCGGCGCCTCGGGAAGCTGTCCCTGGGCATGGGCCAACGCGCCGGCATCGCCCAGGCGCTGATCGGTGACCCGGCCGTGCTGGTGCTCGACGAACCGGTCAACGGGCTCGACCCGCACTCCATCCACTGGTTGCGCACGCTCCTGCGGCAACTGGCCGACGACGGCAAGGCCGTGCTCCTCGCCACCCACCTGCTCGCCGAGGCCGAACAGCTCGCCGACCACGTCACCGTGCTCGCCCAGGGCCGCGTCGTCGCGCAGGCCACCGCCGCCGAACTGGGCGATCGGGCCACCGGTCACGTAATCGTCCAGGGGCCGGACCTCGACCGGTTGCTCCCCCTGGTGCGCCGGCACGACGCCGTCCTCGAATCCACCGGGCCCGGCACCGCGCGCGTATCCGGCATCGACCGCTTCCGGATCGGCGACTACGCCGCCGAGCAGGGCATCCCCCTGCACTGGCTCGAAGAGCGCAGACCGTCACTGGAAGAGTTCTATCTCTCCGTCGCACAGCAGGAGTTCGCAGCCCGGTGAATCCCCACGCGCCCGCCACGCCACCTCTCCCTGTCCTCCCCTTCCCCGCCGCCCCCACCTCCCTCGTCACCGCGCTGCGACGAGCGGCGCGATACGAGATCCGACGGCTCCAGGGCCTGACCTCCACCCGTATCGTGCTGGGCCTCCTGTGCGCCGTCAGCGTCCTCAACGGCATCCTGCTGCGGACGGACCTGCCGACGGCACCCAACGGCGAACCGCTCGCCGTCAGCACCGCCGACCTGGCCGACTGGCTCCAGCACAGCCCCACTGCCCAGCAGGTCCCGCTGAGCGCCCTGCTGCTCGTCTTCGTTTTCGGCAGCGGCCCCGTCGCCGGCGAACTCCGCTACGGGACAGCACGCACCACCTGGCTGACCCTGGGCAGCCGCGGCATCGCCTACACGGCCAAACTCCTGGTCGGCGCCACCGCCGTCCTCAGCGCAGCCGCCCTGAGCCTCCTGCTCCAGACCGCGGTGGGCGCAACCGCGCTCGCCCTCACCGGCGCACCCCAACCGGCCTGGACCGAAGCCGGCGGCCCGGTCCTGCGCTACCTCCTCGTCATGGGCTGCTGGCCCGTCCTGGGAGCCGGCCTCGCCGCGCTGCTACGCAGCCGGGTCGCCACCGTCCTGGCCCTGACACTCTGGCCGATCCTGGCCGAGCGACTGACCGGGCTCCTGCTCGCCAAGCTGCCCGGCTTCGACGGGATCGCCGAGGTCCTGCCGTTCGCCGCGGCCCGGGCCGCGATGCGCGCGGAGCCCGCCACCGACCCGTTCACCCAGGCCCTGGTCGGCAGCTCCCTGCCCGCCGGAGCCGCCACGGCGCTGTTCGTCCTCTTCACCCTGGCTGTCGGCGCGCTCGGCTGGTTCGCCTACGCACGACGGTCCACCGCGTGAGGTGACGCCGCCCGCCCGGCACTCCTGGCCCGCCCCACCGGCCGCGTCCAGCGCCGTGGACCAGAACGGCAGCGCGACCACCGGCAATCCGAGCCCGACCGCCTCGGTGAGCAGACCGAGGGCGTATGTGTCGGCGATGCCCGCGGCCCACTTGTTCACGGAGTTCATCGTCATGGGCGCGACGATCACCGCATCGGGCGCCGGATCACGTCTCACCGTACAGCCGCATGTGCACAGGTCCCCCAGATGAGATGGTCACTAGGCTGCCAGGGTGATCGAAGCGGTGGTGTTCGACGTGGGAGAGACGCTGGTCTGCGATGACCGGTACTGGCATGGCTGGGCTGACTGGCTGGGCGTCCCCCGGCACACCCTCTCCGCGTTGGTGGGGGCGGTGGTCGCGCAAGGCCGTGACAACGCGGATGCCGTGCGCCTGTTGCGGCCCGGCACGGACATCGCCGCCGAATACCGTGCACGCGAAGCAGCCGGGCAGGGTGAGTTCCTCGACGAGACGGACCTGTACCCGGACGTGCGACCGGCACTGGCGGCGCTTCGCGCGGCCGGGGTCAAGGTCCTGATCGCTGGAAACCAGACGTCCCGTGCCGCCGCGCTGCTTCGCGGCCTGGACCTGCCCGCCGACGGCATCGCGACATCGGGTGAGTGGGGAGTCGCCAAGCCTCGGCCTGCATTCTTCGAAAAGGTCATCGAGTTCGCCGGTGTCGCACCGGAGCACATCCTGTACGTCGGCGATCACCCTGCCAATGACATCGTGCCCGCCCGCGCGGTCGGCCTGCGGACCGCACACGTACGTCGTGGTCCGTACGGATTCCTGTGGGCAGCCGGTCCGGAAGCCGGCCTGGCTGACTGGCGTGTCGACGGCTTGGCCGAGTTGGTGGACATCGTCGCGGGCTGATCACCCGTCAACGTGCGTGCGTGGGCCGCTCTTGCCGGAGAGCATTGGCGCCGTGGCCACACCCACCGCGTTACCGTGTGTACTGCACCCCGAACGGAGCGCTGTATGCATGCCGACGCCTCGACCGGTACGGGAAAGCGGATCGCGTATCAGCGTCGGCTGGCTCGCCTCACACAGCAGGAGCTCGCGCGTGCGGCAGATGTAGCCCTGGGGACCGTACGCAAGATCGAGTCGGGGGAACGAGGCGTCGGTGAGGCCGTTCTGGATGCCATCGCCGCGGCTCTCGGCGTCGACGTCGCCTGCCTGCTGCCCCGGCGCGACCGCGCTGACGACCGGGTGCACCGGGCCATGCCCCAGCTGTCCGCAGCCCTCGCCACCTACGACATGCCCGAGGACGGTCCCACGCGTCCGTTGAGCGAACTCCGGGAGGCGGTGGCCGAGGCCGTCACCTGGCGGCTCGCAGCCCAGTACGTTCGTATCTCCTGCCGTGCGCCGGAGCTTCTCACGGAACTCGGCCGTGCCTTCCACGGTGCGCCCGTGGCGTACCGTGCCGAGCTCGCCGAGTTGCTGGTCGCCGCATACCGGGCTGCCGACGCGATGGCGTACAAGTACGGCGCCTACGACCTGTCCGCCCGCCTGGTCGACCTCATGAGATGGGCTGTGTCGCAGGCGGAAGATCCATTGCTCGAAGCCGCGGTGGTCTATACACGGGCCGAGACCTATTTCGCCGCCGAAGCGCATGCGGCCGGCCTGCGTGTCCTGGAGCGCGCGTTGGACGCCCTACCGCGCCGTCCGGTCGGCCCGGCAGCCGTTGCGACGCGTGGGGCTCTGCACATGCGGGCCGCCGTCATGGCCGGTCGTGCCGGAGACGCGGCCGTTGCCGCCACTCATCTTTCCGACGCCCGCTCTCTCGCCGCTCGCGTCCCGGAAGCCGTCTACCGGGGGACCGGGTTCGGCCCGGACACCGTACGCATCCATGAACTGTCCGTGGCTGTCAGCTTGGGGAACGATGACGTACGACGCGCCCTTGACGCAGTGAGCGCCTGGGCCCCGCCAGTTGGCCTCGCCGCGGAACGCCGGTCGGGTTTCTTCATCGAACTGGCGCGCGCCCAGCTCTGGTCGGGTCGGCCGGACCAGGCTTTCGCCTCCCTCAAGACCGCACGCCACATCGCTCCTCAGCACACCCGTGAACACAAGTGGGTACGTGAGGACGCCGCGACACTGCGCAGGCTGAAGCGCGGTGACTCCGGGAGCCTGTCGGCATTCGCGGAATGGTGCCGCGCGGGCGGGTGACCGGGCTACCCCGCACAGGGGTACTTGTGCCGTCCACGGCAGGTCAGCATCTCCTTGTCCGAACGACAGGAGCTTGTGATGATCATGCCCAGTGTGCCGCCCCGTGTGGTCGGCGAACGTCCACCGGCGGGGACGTGCCCGCCGCCCGGTGCCCTGCCTGCCTGGATCCCGCGAGGAGCCGGCTTGCGGGTCGTGCGTGACATGGCCGGGCTCGGCGTGGATGTCGTGTGGCTGGCACTGGCGGTGGGGGGAGAAGGTGCTCCGGGAGTTGGGAGCGCGGTCCGGGGCCGTCATCGAGGACCATCGGCGTCCGGCCGGGATGTGCTGGATGGTGCCCGCCGGGACGGCCGGTGGCGTTCGGCTGCCCCTGTGGGAGGACGCGAGCATGGGGGCGGCTCTGTTCGTGCCGGGGCTGGAGATGCGCAGTGAGCGGCTGTGGTGGCGGGTGCGGCCGGAGGTCGGTGCGTTGGTCACGAGCCCGGTGACGCTGCGGGCGGCGGTCATCGCGGTGGGGGCCGGGCGGTGATCGGGTGTGCGGACTGCGGTGCCGTACGGGACGTGACCGTGATCGGCACGGTGCACACCGCCAATGGGGGCGGTGCCGACGTCGGGCGGTGTGCGGGGTGCGAGGAGAAGCGGGAGCGGTGGCGCAGGGGCGGCAGCCGGGGGAAGGGTGCCGCCCCTGGTGGCGTCAGAGCGCCGCGCCGCCCGGTTTGACCATGCCGCGGACGGTGCGGGAGTCGACGAATTCGCCCAGGGCGGTCATTTCCCATTCGCCGGAGAACTGGCGGATGAGTTTGGCCATCATCACGCCCGTGCGCGGTTCGGAGTGGGTGAGGTCGAAGCGGACCAGTTCCTCGCCGGTCTGGGCGTCGAGGAGGCGGCAGTAGGCCTTGGCGACGTCGGAGAACTTCTGGCCGGAGAAGGAGTTGACCGTGAAGACCAGGCCCGTGACCTGCGGGGGGATGCCGCCGAGGTGGACGGTGATGGCCTCGTCGTCGCCGGCGCCCTCACCCGTGAGGTTGTCGCCGGAGTGCTGGATGGCGCCGTTGAGGATCTGGAGCTTGCCGAAGAAGCAGTTGTCGACCTTTTTGCGGTCCGGGCCGTAGGCGATCACGGACGCGTCCAGGTCGATGTCCTTGCCGCGGTAGGCGGGCTCCCAGCCGAGGCCCATGCGGACCGAGGACAGGAGCGGGCGGCCGCCCTTGACCAGGGAGACGGTCTGGTTCTTCTGGAGGCTGACGCGGCCCTTGTCGAGGTTGATCTTGCCGGCGCCGGGCGCGGGCGCGGGAGGAGCCGGGGGAGCGGCGGGAGCGGTGGCCGCGGGCGGCGGGGCCATGGGGGCCGGGGCGCCGGTGGGCGGGCCCCATTGAGCGGCGGGAGGAGCGGGGGCCGCCGCCGGAGGAGCCGGAGGGGCTTGCGGGGCCGCGGCCGGGGCCGCGGGTTCTTCGACGCTGACGCCGAAGTCCGTGGCGATGCCGGCCAGGCCGTTCGCATAGCCCTGGCCGACGGCGCGGACCTTCCAGGCGCCGTTGCGCCGGTAGATCTCGACGACGACGAGGGCGGTCTCCGCGCCGAGCCGGGGCGGGGTGAAGGAGGCGATGACGCTGCCGTCGGCGGCGTTGCGGACCGTGCCGGTCGGTTCGGTGCCGGCGAAGGTGGCGCCGGGCGCGTCCAGGCTGGCGGTCACGACGATCTTCTCGATGCCGGCCGGCACCGCGGCGGTGTCCACCGTGATCGTGTCGCCCGCGCCGCCCGCGCCGGACGTGTGGGTCACGCCCGGGCCGGCCGGCTGGTTGTAGAACACGAAGTCGTCGTCGGAACGCACCTTGCCGTCGGCGGTGAGCAGCAGGCCCGACACATCGAGCCGCACGGGCGCGGTGACGTCCACCGCCACCCGCGAGGCGGTGAGCGGGAGGTTCGAGCCAGGAGTCATAGCGGTCATGCCGGGGATAACGAGTGGCCTTCCTTTGCGGTTCCATTACCGAGGTCCGGACGGGGCCGGGCGGGGCATTACGGGGCGGACACCCCGTACGGGCTCAGCGGCGTTCGCGGCTGTTGCCGAACAGCAGGCGGTAGGCGATGAGGAGGACCAGGGAGCCGGCGATGGCGGCGATCCACATGGACGGCTCGAAGAAGTCCTTCGGAATCGGCTTGTCCAGGAACTTCGTGGAGAGCCAGCCGCCTATGAAGGAGCCGACGATGCCGATGAGGGTGGTGCCGACGAGTCCGCCCGGGTCGCGTCCGGGCAGCAGGACCTTGGCGATGACGCCCGCGATCAGTCCCAGTACGAGCCAGCTGACGATACCCATGGTGCGTTCCTCGTTTCCTGCGCGGTTGCGCAAATGATTGATACGTAGACAAGGACGCCGGGAGGGCGGGGCGGGTTGCGTCGGCTTTTGTGGGGTGGTGCGGGCAGGGCGGTGGGACGGGTGTGGCCGGCGGCGGGCTCAGTACGGCCACTGGGGCGGGTCCACGCAGAAGGCGCCGCCCAGGTGGGCGTGTTCGGGGTCGGCGGGGTCGAGCGCTCCGTGTGCGGCCAGGAGTTCGGCGGCGTACGGCTCGGAGTCGTCCTGCGGTACGTAGCCGAGTGCGCGGGCCGTGGTCAGGTCCCACCAGAGGCGGGTGTTGGCGGAGGAGCCGTAGACCACGGTGTGGCCGACGCCTTCGGCGGTGAGCGCGGCGTGCAGCAGACGGGCGCAGTCGGGCGGGCTCAGCCAGATCGACAGCATGCGGACGGTGGTGGGGCGCGGGAAGCAGGAGCCGATGCGGACGGAGACCGTCTCGATGCCGTGCAGGTCCCAGTAGAGGGAGGCGAGGTCCTCGCCGATGCCCTTGGAGAGGCCGTAGTACGTGTCGGGGCGGCGCGGGGTGTCCACCGGGATCGCGCCGGAACCGTCGGCGGGACGCGGGGTGAAGCCGACGGCGTGGTTGGAGGAGGCGAAGACGACGCGGCGGACGCCTTCCTCGCGCGCCGCCTCGTAGAGGTTGTAGGTGCCTTCGATGTTGGCGCGCAGGATCTTCTCGAAGGGGGCTTCGAGGGAGATCCCGGCGAGGTGGACGATCGCGTCCACGCCGCGTACGGCCTGGCGGAGAGCTTCCTTGTCGGCCAGGTCCGCGGCGATGGCCTCCGGTGCGTCGTCGATGGTCCGCTGGTCGAGGAGCCGGAGCCGGTAGCCGTACGGGGGCAGCAGCCCGCGCATCAGGGTGCCGAGGCCGCCGGCGGCGCCGGTGAGCAGGACGGTGCGGGGTGCGGGCATGGGCTCCTCCGGGCGGTTCGGGGGTGAGGGTGAGGCTTCGTCCGCGGACGGGGTTCAGGTGAATGGACGGTCACGGTCCCGGTCAAGTGGGCGATCGCCGTCACCGACGCTGTCAGGTGGGCGATCACCGTCACCGTACAAGTGAACGATCGCCGTCACCGTAGGAAGGCGCGCCGGACAGGGTCAAGGTGCTTGACGGGCCGCTAAATGCGTTGGCTGGGGCGGGATTTCGGGGGGCGGCGTGGCCGTCCACGGGTCTTGACCGGGCCGGGGCGCTGCCTTAGCGTGAGCGCGTTCATGAGTATGGACGCCAGTCAGGGACGTGCACGAGAACGGGTGGTGGCGTCACCACGTCCGTACACGCCTCCTGTACGAGCTTGTCAGGGAGAGCCCGTGACCTCAGCCCCGCCGCTCGCCGACCGACTCGACGGACTGCTGTTCTTCCCCGTGACCGCGTACGGACCCGACGGCGCCCTGAACCTGCCCGCCTTCCGCGCCCACGTACGCGCCGGTGTGGACGCGGGCGCGGCCGCCGTCTTCGCCTGCTGCGGTACGGGCGAGTTCCACGCGCTGACCCCGGAGGAGTTCCGGGACTGTGTGGCCGCCGCCGTCCAGGAGGCGGCCGGGCGGGTCCCGGTGCTGGCCGGCGCCGGGTACGGCACCGCGCTCGCCGCGCGCTACGCCCGGCTCGCCGAAGCGGCCGGCGCCGACGGGCTGCTGGCCATGCCGCCGTACCTCGTCGTCGCCGACCAGGCGGGCCTGCTGCGGCACTACACCGACCTCGCCGCCGCCACCGCGCTGCCCGTCATCGTCTACCAGCGCGACAACGCCGTCTTCACCCCGGAGACCGTCGCCGCCTTCGCGCGCACCCCCGGCATCATCGGCCTGAAGGATGGCCTCGGCGACCTCGATCTGCTGCAACGGATCGTCAGCGCGGTGCGGACCGAGGCGGAGGGGGAGGAGTTCCTGTACTTCAACGGGCTGCCGACCGCCGAGCTGACCGGCCTCGCCTACCGCGGGCTCGGCGTCCGCCGGTACTCGTCGGCCGTCTTCGCCTTCGCCCCGGAGGTCGCCACCGCCTTCCACCGCGCGCTCGAAGGCGGCGACGGCACGATGGTCAACCGGTTGATCGACGGCTTCTACCGGCCGCTGGTCGAGCTGCGCAACCAGGGAAGGGGCTACGCGGTCTCGCTGGTCAAGGCGGGGGTACGGCTGCGCGGGACGGACGTCGGGCCGGTCCGGCCGCCGCTCGGCGAACCGGCGCCGGAGCATGTCCAGGCGCTGGCCGGGCTGATCGAACAGGGCTTGGCGCTGGTCGGCGCGCCGACGGGCGGACGGTGATGCGCGCCGCCGCGTTCCTGTACCCGTGGGACGTGGCCGGTGACCCGGACGCCGCCCGCCGCGTCGCGGACCTCGGCGTCCAGCAGGCCACCCTGGCCGCCGCCTACCACTCCACCCGGGCGCTGACCCCGCGCCACCCCCGCCACCGTGTCGTGACCGCCCGGCACGCGGCCGTCCTGTACCCGCCGGACGCGGAACGCTGGGCGGGCCGCGCCCTGCGCCCGTACGGGCAGGACTGGGTGGAAGGGCCGGACCCCTTCGGCGAGGCGGCGCGGGCGCTGGCGGACGCGGGCCTGGAGGTGCACAGCTGGGTCGTACTGGCCCACAACACGCGCCTGGGCACCGAGCACCCCGCCATCGCCGTACGCAATGCCTACGGCGACCGCTACCCGTGGGCGCCCTGCATCGCCCGGCCCGAGGTGCGTGCCTATCTGTGTGACCTGGCCGCCGAGGCTGCGGTACGGCCCGGCGCGCGCGGCACGGAGCTGGAGTCCTGCGGCTGGTACGGGCTGGCCCACCTGCACGGCCACGACAAGACCGCCGGCGTGCCGCTCTCCGGCGCCGCCCAGTACCTGATGTCGCTGTGCTTCTGCGAGGTCTGCGAGGCGGGCTACACGGCACTGGGCGTGCCGGCACGGGAGGTGCGAGGGGCGGTCGTACGGGCGTTGGAGCCGGTGTGGGCGGGTGCGGAGGCTGACGAAGGTGAGGCGGGGGACGGGCGGGCGGGGGAGTGGAGCGGGGTCGGGAAGCTGCTCGGGGGCGAGCTGGCGGAGCCCGTACAGCTCGTACAGCTCGTACGGAGCTGGCGCGACGGTGCCGCGCGCACGCTCCAGCGGGAGGTCGTCGCGGCCGTACGGGCCGCCGCCGCGGACGACGGTTTCCGCGTGCTGCTGCACGCCGACCCGGCCGGGCACCGCTGTGGCGCGAACGCGGGCGTCGACCCGGCGGACGTCCTCGCGCACGCCGACGGGGTGGTGGTGCCGTGCACAGGTGACGATGCGGCCCGTACGGACGCGCTGATGCCGTTCGCGGAGGTACGGGCCCGCTCGGCCACGTTCGCGGAGGTACGGGCCCGCTCGGCCACGCCGCCAGAAGTGCAGGTCCGCTCGGCCACGCTCCCGGCTACGCCCGCCGCCCCCGTCGTCGCCGCCAACCTCACCGTCGTCACCGCCATGGGCGGCCGCCCCGGCTCCCTCGCCGCCGACGCCGCGCACGCCGCCGCCCTCGGCGCCGACGAGCTGCGGCTTTACCACGCGGGCCTGGCGGGCGACGGGGATCTGGCGGCCGTACGGCGCGGGCTGGCGGCCGTACGGTAGGCGCCGTCTGCCGGGGCGAACAGTCCCGTGCCGCCCCGCGAAGACGACTCCGTGAAGATCGCCCCGCCCGTTCCGCTGCACCCGCAGTGCTCGGTGATCTACTACAACGCGTTCCGTTTCGCGGCCGTGCTCCTCGCCGTACGGCCAGGGCCGCGCGCCCGAGACGTCAACGTGCTCGCCGCCGCTCACACCCGCGAGTGCACCGCGCGTACGACGGCGAGCACGACCACGAGCCGACCTGGAAGGAACGTCATGACACAGCGCATCCTCGACCTCGACCGGGAGGAACTGGCTTCGCTGCGGGGCCGGGAGCTGACCGAGGCGGTCGCCGCCGCCGAGGGCCGCACGATGGTCGCCGAGGTCTTCGCGGAGCGCGCGGCGCTCTCCCCGCACCCCGAAGGCCACGCGGGCGTGCACAACATCGAGCTGGTCTCCGCCTTCGGCGCGGACATCGTCGTCCTCAACCTCATCGAGCGGGCCTGGGACGGGGAGTACCTGCGGCTGCCCGGACTGGGTACCTTCACCAGCTTCGCCGACCTCGCCTCGTACGTGGGCCGCCCGATCGGCGTCAACCTCGAACCGGGCGACGTGCCGGAGATCCGCCGGGCCGGGCCCGAGCAGGCCCGCCGCCTGGTCGACATGGGCGCCGCCCTGCTCTGTCTGACCGCCAACCCCGGCACCGGCGGAAGTTTCGACGGCCTGGCCCGGGTCACCGACGAACTGCGCCGCGGGCTCGGCGACGACGTGGCGCTGTGGTCCGGCAAGATGCACCACGCGGGGCACCCCGAGCGGGTGACCCCCGGGCGGCTGACCGCGCTGGTGGACGCGGGCGCCGACGGCATCGTCCTGCCGCTGCCCGGCACCCTGCCCGGCCTCACCAAGGAGCGGGCCGCCGAGGCGGTCGCCGCCGTCCAGGACGCGGGCGCGGTGGTGATGGGGGCGATCGGTACGAGCCAGGAGGGCGCGCACGCCGACATCGTGCCCCAACTGGCGCTGACCGCCAAGGAGATCGGGGTGGACGCGCACCACTTCGGGGACGCGTTCCTGCCGGGGATGTGCGATCCGGAGCTGCTCTACGCCTACTCCGTCGCGGTCCGCGGACGGCGGCACACCTGGAACCGGATGGCGCTCAACGGGCGCGGCAACCGCATCCCCGGCTGAGGCCGGGAAGAGGCCGGGAAGAGGCCGAGAAGGAGGAGGGGGGGAGGAGGGGACGCGCCGGGGGCTCAGCCGTCGCCCGCGCGCGGGGCCGGTTCGCGCTTCGTACCGGTCAGGTGGCCGAAGACCACCACGTTGCCCAGGTACTCCTGCCGGGCCTTGTTGAAGCCGCCGCCGCAGGTGATCAGCCGTAGTTCGGGGCGGGAGGCCGGTGCGTAGACCTTCTTGTCGGGGAAGTCCGCGCCGTCGTAGACCTCGACGGCGTCGACGGAGAAGACCGCGGTCCGGCCGTCCGCGCGGACGACCTCCACCTTGTGGTTCTTCTTCAGGGACCCGAGGTTGTAGAAGACCGCGGGTCCGGAGCGGTTGTCGACGTGGCCCGCGATCAGTGAAGTGCCGGTGGTGCCGGGGGTGCTGCCGTCCGCGTACCAGCCGGCGAGGTTCTTGTCCTCCTGCGGCGGGGTCGCCAGGCTGCCGCTCTCGTCGAGACCGAGGCGCATCAGCGGCGCGTCCACGCCGACGGACGGGATGCGTACCCGCAGGGGCCGGGAGGCCGGCATCGGCGGGGGCGGCGGGGTGGGGGCCGCGGACGGCCCGGGGTGCCGCGGGCCCGCGGCGAACCCCTGGTCGGCGGAGGGCTGCGGCGGCGGCGCCTGGGCCTGCGCGCCGTGGCCTATCAGCCAGATGCCGGTGCCCATCGCGCCCGCGGTGAGCAGGGCTATCAGCCCTTGGTCGCCGCGGCGGCGGGGGGTGTGTCCCATGGCTGTCGTGCCTCCGGGTGTCCGGGTGTGCTGCGGGCCGTCGGGCTGCGGGGTGTCCGGGTGTGCCGCGGGCCGTCGGGCCGTCGGGTGTGCGGGTGCGCTGCGGACCGTCGGGCCGCCGGACCGATCGCGTCCGACGGCCCGCGGAGGTTCAGGCCGAGTCGTCCGCGCGACGGCGGCGCACCATCCACACGCCGCCGGCCGCGGCCGCCAGCAGGACGCCCGCACCCGCGACGATCTCCGTGGTGCTGGAGTTCTCACTGGTGGTACCGACGCCGGTCCTGGTCGGGCCGTGCGGGGTGCTCCCGGAGGTGACCCGTACGGTGCCGGAGATCTCCGTCCCGTTGGCGCACTTGCCGCCGATGCCGTAGTTGCCCGGCTTGGTGCTGGCCGGCACCCGCAGGGAGCCCTGCACGTTTTCGGTGTGCGTCTGGTTCTTCGACGACAGGGTGATCCGGCCGGCGCCCAGCGTGCTGGCGTCGACGGTGGCCGAGCCGTCCTTGCCGCAGGCACTGCTGTTGAGGTTGACCGAGTTGCCGGCCTTGACCGGGTTGGGCGTCACCTCGATGCTGCCGGTGGCCGCGAAGGCCGCGCAGGTGGACAGGCCGAGGGCGGCGACGGACAGCGCGGCACCGGTGAGAACGCGAGTGGAACGCATGGGACGAACCTCCACGAGGCACGGACCGCGGCACACCGCAGCGCCGCAAAGGAAGTTGGGGGGAGTTCCGCGCCTCCTGCAATCGAGGTAAACGGCCGGGCGCGCCGGAAGCCTGTTGACGTGCTGTCAGAACTCCCGCGCACCGTCGGCGTGTCGCGCATGATCGGTTGCGTTTCAGCAGGTCAGGGGCTGGGTGGTCGTGACGTTCGGTGACGTTGCGGATTGGGATGAACGGGTGACGGATATTTCGCGCGGAATGTGGTAGTGGCGCTGCGTAATCGGGTGTCACGGAGGGTGGTCGAGCGGGGGGTGAGGGGTGGCCGAGGGGCGGTCCAGGCATGGCTGACGGGGCGGGCGCGGGCGGCGGGCGGCCGGCGGGCGGCCGGCGGGGTCACCCCGGCCGGACGAAACCGCTCTCGTACGCCGCGATCACCGCCTGGGTCCGGTCCCGCACCCCCAGCTTGGCCAGCACCCCCGCGACATGCGTCTTGACCGTCGCCGGGCCGACCGTCAGCCGGTCCGCGATCTCCGCGTTCGTCAGGCCCTTGGTCATCAGCCGCAGCACGTCCGCCTCCCGGTCGGACAGGCGCGCCCGCAGGGCCCGCGCCGACTCGCGCGCGGCCCGCGCCCCCGCGTACCGGGCGGCCAGTTCCCGTACCGCCGCCGGGAACAGCAGCGAATCGCTGCGTGCCACCATCCGCACCGCCTGCACCAGGTCCTCCACGCCGGCCCGCTTCAGCAGGAAGCCGCTGGCGCCGGCCCGCAGCGCGTCGTACACGTACGCGTCGTTCTCGAAGGTCGTCACCACGATGATCCGCGGCGGTTCCGCCATGCCGGTCAGCACCTGCTCGGTCGCGCGGATGCCGTCGATCTCCGGCATCCGTACGTCCATCAGGACGACATCCGGGCGCAGTTCGCGGATCAGCGGTACCGCCTCGGCACCGGTGGCCGCCTCGCCGACGACCTCCATGTCCGGCTCGGCGCCGAGGATCGCACGGAGCGCCGTACGCACCATCCGTTCGTCGTCCGCGAGGACGATGCGCAGCGGGGGAGGGGTGGCGCCGGTGCGGGCGTCCGCGCGTCCCTCGTCCGTGCCGCTCACCGGGATGCCCCCAGGGGGAGCCGTACGGTCAGCCGCCACACGCCGTCCCGGCCCGCGGCCCGGGCCTCGCCGCCCAGGAGGCGGGCCCGTTCGGCGACGCCGGGCAGGCCGCGGCCGCCACCGGGGCGGGATGCGCCCACGGCCGTATCGCTCGGCGGGACCGTCTTGCCTCTCTGCTCGGGGTCTTCTTGTACGGGGTCTTCTTGTACGGGGTGTGTCTGTACGGGGTGTGTCTGTACGGGGTCTGTCTGTACGGGGTCTGTCTGTACGGGGTTCTCCACCGTGATCCTCAGCTCGTCGGCGTCCAAGGCGATCCGCAGCCGGACCGGTACGGCACCGGCGTGCCGCAGCGCGTTGCTGAGACCTTCCTGCACGATGCGGTACGCCTCCCGCGAGACCAGCGGTGGCAGCCGCCCGCACCCGTCGTCGACGTCCGCGTCGATCCGCAACCCGGCGGCGCGGGTGCGGTCCAGCAGCGCGTCCAGGGCGTCCAGCGCCGGTGCGGGTACGGGGGCGGGAGTGCCGGCCGGGTCGTCCCCGTCCGCCCGCAACAGCCCCAGTACGGTGTCGAGTTCGGCGACCGCGCCGCGGGTGGTCTCCTCGATGGCGAGCAGGGCCTGCCGCGCGAACTCGGGGTCGGCGTCGAGCACCCGGCGGGCCGCGCCCGCCTGGAGGGTGACCGCGCTGAGCGCGTGGCCCACGGAGTCGTGCAGTTCGCGGGCGAGCCGGTTGCGGGAGGCGAGATCGGCGGCGCGCTGTTCGGCGGCGGCCAGCCGGTCGGCGGGTGTACGGCCGAGCAGCGCGGGCGCCGCACGGGCCAGCAGCCGGCCGCCCGCCCATGTGGTGCCCGCCACCAGGGCGAGCAGGCCGAGCCCGGTCAGTGGGCCGAGCAGGCCGCCGGCCAGGTCGGGCCAGCCCAGTTCCGCGTGCCGCAGCGGGTCGGTGACCGGCAGGAGGATCAGCATCACGGCAGCGGGCGGCGCCGCCAGGGTCATGCCGCTGACGATGCCGCCGGCCGTCAGGTGCGCCACGAACCACAGTGCCGTACGCCGCCGGGCGGCCCATGAGTCGGCGGGCTCCTCGGTCAGTTCGGCCGTCACGTCGGCGGGCAGGCCGCACAGTGACCGCGCCGCCGTCGCCTCCAGCGTGCGCAGCAGCGGGAAGAGCAGCGCGCCCAGCGCGGCGAGCGGCAGCGCGACGGCGAACGCGGCGAACTGCCAGGGGAAGTCGCTGAAGGGGTTCACGCCGTCGAAGGCGAGCGGGACGACGAGCGCCGCCAGCAGGAAGAAAGGGGTCAGCAGGGCGCCGCCGAGGACGAGATGCACCCAGCGGCCGAGGGTCAGGCGCGCCCCGCCCGTCCGTGACGCGCGGGGCGTCGAACCAGGCTCCGGCCCGGACTTCGCACCGGTCCTCGCCCCGATCCACCGGCGGGTCTTCGCGCCGGTCCTCGCCCCGGACTTCGCACCGGACCACCGGCGGATCTTCGCACCGGTCCTCGCCCCGGACCACCGGCGGGTCTTCGCACCGGTCCTCGCCCCGGCCTTCAACCTGAGCTTCAAAGGCGTCGCGTCGCCAGCGTCAGCCGGTCCCGCGCGTCGAGCAGCGCGTCCTTGATCAGCTGCTCGTGCCCCGGGGTCAGCCGGGCCACCGGCACCGAGCAGCTGACCGCGTCCCGCGCCGGGGTGCGGTACGGGATCGCCACGCCGAAGCAGCGCAGGCCGAGCGTGTTCTCCTCGCGGTCGACGGCATACCCCTGCTCGCGCACCAGGCGCAGCTCCTCGATGAGCTGCTCTCGGTCGGTGACGGTGTGCTCGGTGAGGGCGTCGAGCTGCTCCGGGAGGAGGGCCCGTACCTGGTCGTCGGTGTACGTGGCGAGCAGCGCCTTGCCCAGGGACGTGGAGTGCGCGGGCAGCCGGCGGCCGACGCGGGTGAAGGGGCGCAGGTAGTGCTGGGACTGGCGGGTGGCGAGGTAGACGACGTTGGTGCCGTCCAGCCGGGCCAGGTGGATGGTCTCGGTGGTGTCGTCGGCGAGCCGGTCCAGGGTGGGGCGGGCGGCGGCCACCACCTCGTCGCCGTCGATGTAGGAGGTGCCGACCAGCAGGGCGCGGACGCCGATGCCGTACCGGGTGCCGGTGGCGTCGGTCTCCACCCAGCCGAGGTCGACGAGGGTGCGCAGCAGCATGTAGAGGCTGGACTTCGGGTAGCCGACGGCCTCCTGGACGGCGGCGAGGCTGTGCATTCCGGGGCGGCCCGCGAAGTACTCCAGCAACTCCACCGTGCGCACAGCGGACTTGACCTGCGCTCCGGTGGTCTCGGCAGCGGACATCGGCCTTGACCCCTCAGTTCGGACAGCCATAGAGTCCCAGCGGACGTCACATTCACCAGCTGGGACGGCGTTCAGCATAGCGAACGGCGTCCTGGACGCGACAAGGGTTCGCCGGAAGGAATGCGCGGTGGCAGCAGCACCAGTCTGGAGTGTCGACCCCCGTACCGGGAAGCGGCGCGAGCAGGTTGCGGTGGAGGCCACAGCGGCCGAGGTCGATGCCGCCGTACGGGCCGCGCACGACGCCCGGGACGCGCTCGCCGACCGCCGCGTGCGGGCCGCCCTGCTGCGCCGCGCCGCCGACCTGCTGGACGGGGCCGGGGAGCGGATCGTCGAGGCCGCCGACGCGGAGACCGCGCTCGGGCCGGGCCGACTGACCGGTGAACTCGGCCGTACGACATACCAGTTGCGCGCGTTCGCCGACGTGGTCGAGGAGGGCGCCTTCCTCGACGTACGGATCGACCACGCCGACCCCGCGCTCATCCCGCCCCGCCCCGACCTGCGCCGCTACAAGATCCCGCTCGGCGTCGTCGCGGTCTACGCGGCCAGCAACTTCCCGCTCGCCTTCTCCGTGCCCGGCGGCGACACCGCCAGCGCGCTCGCCGCCGGCTGCCCGGTCGTCGTCAAGGCCCACCCCGACCACCCGGCCACCTCCGAACTGAGCGCCGCCCTGCTGCGCCGCGCCGCCGCCGAAACCGGCCTGCCCGCGGGCGTGATCGGCCTGGTGCACGGCTTCGAGGCGGGCATCGAGCTGGTCCGGCACCCGCTCGTCGCCGCCGCGGGCTTCACCGGTTCGGTACGCGGCGGACGCGCCCTGTACGACGCGGCCGCCGCCCGCCCGCACCCGATCCCCTTCCACGGCGAACTCGGCAGCCTCAACCCGGTCGTGGTCACCGAGGCCGCCGCCGACGAGCGCGCCGAGGAGATCGGCACGGGCCTGGCGGGCTCGATGACCCTCGGCACCGGCCAGTTCTGCGTCAAGCCGGGGCTCGTCCTGGCGCCGCAGGGCCCGGCCGGCGACCGCCTGGAGCGCTCCCTCACCGAGGCCGTCAGCAACACCGAGGCCGGGGTGCTCCTGGACCACCGGATGCGCGACGCGTTCCTCGACGGCGTACGGGAGCGGGCCGCCCTGCCGGACGTGCAGGCACCCGTGACGCCCGGCGCGGGCGGCGAGCACACCGTCAGCGCGGGCTTCCTCACCGTCCCCGCCGCCCGGCTCGCCGAGGACGGCGGTACCCACGACCTGCTCTTGGAAGAGTGCTTCGGCCCGGTCACCGTCCTCGCGCGCTATACGGACGACGCCGAGATCGGCGCCGTACTGGCGCGGCTGCCCGGCAACCTCACCGCGACACTCCAGCTGGGGGCGGCGGAGTGCGTGGGCGAGGACGCGGGGGCCGATGCGTCCGGAGGCGGTACGGGTATCACGGCAGCCACGGGCGGTACGGGGGCCGACGCGGCCGCAGGCGGTACGGGAGGCGACGCGTCCGAGGGCGGTACGGGGCGCGGCGCGCGCCTGCTGGCCGCGCTCACCCCGCTGGCCGGCCGGCTGCTCGTCAACGGCTGGCCGACCGGCGTCGCCGTGGCCCCCGCCCAGCACCACGGCGGCCCCTACCCGGCCGCCACCTCCACCGCCACCTCCGTCGGCGGCACGGCGGTCGAACGATGGCTGCGGCCCGTCGTCCACCAGGGCACCCCGCCCGCCCTGCTCCCGCCGGAGCTGCGCGAGCACAACCCGCTGAACCTGCCCCGCCGAGTCGACGGCCGCCCCGAAAGGTGACGTACACGCACATGTCCCACGCCCCGGAAGCGCCCGACGCGGCCGCCACCTCCGCCACCCACGCCCCGGAAGCGCCCGACGCGGCCACCGCCACCGCCACCCACGTCCCGGAAGCATCCGACGCGGCCGCCACCTCCGCCACCCACGTCCCGGAAGCGCCCGACCCGGCCGCCACCTCCGCCACCCACATCCGCGACGCCACGGCCGCCGACCTCGACGTCATAGCGGACCTGCACCAACGCGCCCGCGCGACGTACTACCGCGGCCGCGTCCCCGACGCGCAGCTCGACGACCCGGCCGAGCGCGAGCGCTGGCGCGAAGGCTGGGCGCGCTCCCTCGCCCGTACGGACGCCACCGTGCTGTGCGCGGAACGGGACGGCACGGTGGTCGGCGTCGCCTCCTACCGCCGCGAGGACGGCGCGCCCGCCGACACCGTCAAACTCTTCCAGCTCCACGTGGACCCGGACCGCTGGCGCGGCGGCATCGGCTCCGCCCTGCACGGAGCCTGCGTCGCGGGCTGGCGGGCTGCGGGTGTCACCACCGCCCGTCTGGACGTGTACTGGCACAACCGGCGGGCCCGCGCCTTCTACGACCGGCACGGCTGGCAGCCGGACCCGTCCCGCCGCCCCGCACCGGACGCCACCCACCTCGACCTCGTACTGCCGCTCAGCCCTGCCGCCGCCCGATGATCTGAAGCCGCTCGGCGGTCCGCCCGTCCAGCGTCGGCACCACATCCGTGCGCTCGGCCTCCACCGTGAAGCCGTGCGCCCGGACCAGCCCGCGCAGCCGGTCCGGCTCGTGGTGCCGGAAGACTCCGCCGTCGGGCGTCCCGAACACCCCGTACGTCCCGAACCGGTCCGCGTACTCCTCGTACCGCGCCACGTCCCACCGGTCGCGCTGCAACGGCATGTCGCTGACGTACAGCACCCCGCCCGGCCGCACCACCCGGCCCAGCTCCGCGACGATCTCCCGCTGCTGCGCGGTGCCGGGCACACACGTCAGCACGGCGAACAGCAGCGCGGCCCCGAAGCTCGCGTCCCCGAACGGCAGCGGCAGCCTCGCACAGTGCTCGATTCGCACCTCCGGATGCTCCCGGCGGCCCCGCTCCACCAGCGCCCGCGACACGTCCACCCCGCGCACGTCCGCGTACCCGGCCGCCATCAGCTCGGCCGTCAGCCGCCCGTACCCGCATCCGTAGTCCAGCACCGGCACGTCACGCGGCACGTACGCGTCCAGCAGCTCCCGGTCCAGCGGATGGGTGAACGTCTTGCCGGCCCCGGCGCGCTCCCAGAACTCCCGCGCTTCCCGGCTGATCTCCATGGGCGGACGTTACCGCGGAGGGGGCGGGGCGGGCGGTCGTTCCGGCGTCGTACGGCCATCGGCCCGGTCCGGCCGCCGGACCTGGACGACCGGACGGGCAGGGGCGTGCGGGGCTGATAGAGCAGTGCGCGGGAAAGGGCGAGTGCCACGACTCCCATAACGATTAAGAAGGCTCCCAGTGCGGCCACAGACACCTCGCTCCGATCGCGCCGCTGGTCCCTCACTTCGCCCTCGCAGGCCGCGTAAAGGTGGTGACGTCCTCTTCCGTGTGCTTCTTGAACTTCGTGTGTCCCTTCTCGTCTGCGTGGGCGCGAATCCATGCGTTCGCCGGCACGGGGCTGTCCCAGGCGGAGGAGCAGGCGTCGCACATCTCGCCGTCGTCCTGTTCGGTGACGCACTCGGCGAAGTGCGCCCGGATGCCGGTGATCTGAATTTCCATGCGGGTCGGCACGGGGACGGGGGTTGCCATGGTCGTACCTTCCGGCCGGGGGAGATTGAAAGCAGCGTCACCGTCGCCGCTGGTGCGCATACGAAGTACACCGTCGTGCCCGCGTGAGCGCATGAGCCGGGTGAGGTGTTCCCGGCCGGGGCCAGGGGTGCGTTCGGTCACTTGTGGTCACCGTTTCTGGGGGTGCGTCGGTAGGTGATCAAGCCGCGCAAACCGTCAAGGTGTGCGAAGAGTGGGTCAGAATCACCGGCTATCTCTTCGCAATCGGCCGTCATGTACGGGCGCACCAGGGATCCGTCGAAGGGGAAACGCCACTTGTCTCGGGCCTCCATGCCGTACCTCCGGTTCTTGCCTCTGCGTCGCTGTGTCGGACGACACCGGCTCCGCACCGATGGGGTGGCTGTATCGGCCAGCGAATCAGCGGAAGTTGGGGGCGTCCACGGCAAAATAGCCGCAGTCCTGCCGCATCCAGGCCGCGCTGGCTAGGCTGACCTGCGGAGAAACCTTCGGACGAGAGGGGGTCGGCCACGATGGCTTGCAAGCGGCGGAGGTTGGCGGAGCGTCGGAAAGCGTGCGGCTACAACCAAGAAGCGTTCGCAGAAGCAGTCGGCGTAGATCGCACTACTGTCCAGCGTTGGGAAAGCGGGCAGAGTGGCCCTCAGCCCTGGCAACGCCCGAGAATCGCGAAAGCCCTGGACCTGACGTCCAACGAACTTGAGGCGCTTCTGGCTCCTGACGGAAGTTACTCGCGCCGACTGCCATCGGGGTGGCTCTCCGTTGCTCCTCCGTCTGACGACGATGAGTTCGAAGCCCTCGAATTGGCGCGACGAGTGGCGGCGAGCGACGTGGGGAAGGAGACTCTCAGCCGACTGGAATCCGCGTTCGACGAGTCGGCCATGGCGTACCCGATGTCACCTCCCCAGGAACTGTTGCAGCGAGTACGTAAGCACTCGGCTTACGTGGGCCACCTCATGGATGCCCGTATGACTCTGGCCGAAGAGCGACGCCTGTATGCGGTCGGCGGCTGGTTTCAGCTTCTAGGTGCTACGTTGCACATTGATCTCCATCAAGACCACGCGGCTACAGCTCGGTTGCACACAGCGGCCACGCTCGCCCAGCACGCGGAGCACCGAGAGATCGAAGCCTGGTGCTACGAGACAGACGCTTGGCGAGTCCTCACGGTTGGGCAGTACGGGCGTGCGCTGGAGCTGTCTTTGGTCGCGCAACAGCTTGCACCGACAGGTAGTTCCGCGGAGATTCAAGCAACGGCGCAAGAGGGACGAGCGAGAGCACGCCTCGGCGAACGGACTGAAACCTATGCCGCCATAGACCGTGTGCAACGAAAAGCGGTGTCCATGGTCCCGCACAAGGGGACAGAGCATCATTACCAGTATGACCCGGCGAAGTCGTTGGCCTACACAGCCACAACACTCGCATGGGTAGGTGACCCGGCAGCAGAAACTTACGCGCGGGAAGTCATCGCCCGATTGGCTCCTGTCGCCGACATGCATAAGTGGCCTCGGCGTGTTGCTTCGGCGAACATCGATCTTGCCTTGACGTTGCTCAGCGGTGATCGGCTGGATGAGGCATGCGATGCGGCTCAGCGCGCGATTCTGTCGGGCCGTATCGTGCCGTCAAACCATTGGCGCGCTCTGGAAGTAGTCAAGGCCGTAGAGGCCCGTAAACTGCCGGAAGCCGCGGACCTGCGAGAGGCGTACCAGGGTTTGAAAGCGCTCGAAAACTGAAGCAGGAAGAGTCCCGTGACCAGCCCTTGTAGGAGCAATCACGAGGCTCAGCGCCCCGACCTGCCGCTGCTGTGGGTGGTGCTGGATGAGTCGTGTTTGTGCCGTGAGGCGCCTGACCTCGGCCGACCGGCCCGCGAGCCCCGCCATTCCCGCCACGGGGGGCGGCGGGGCTCCCCCACACCCCGGCTCCCGTACCGCCATGTGACGCCGCACACCCGCGTACGCCACCGCGCCGGGGAATAGCCGCCACCCCCGAAAGGTTGTCCGCCACTGTCCCCATTCGTACCGATCATCTGAGGAAACACCTGACATGCGCGTCGAGATCTGGGCGGACATCGCCTGCCCCTGGTGCTACATCGGCAAGGCCCGCTTCGAGAAGGGGCTGGCCGGGTTCGCGCACCGGGGTGAGGTGGAGATCGTCCACCGGTCCTTCGAGCTCGACCCGGAGGCGGCTCCGGCGGCGGGTACGCCGGTGCTGGAGATGCTCGCGCAGAAGTACGGCGTGTCGCGGGAGCAGGCCGAGGCGATGGAGGCGCGGGTTGCCGAGGCGGCCGCGGGGGAAGGGCTCGGGTACCGGTCCGACCGGATCCACGGGAACACCTTCGACCTGCACCGGTTGCTGCACCTGGCCAAGGAGCGGGGCGTGCAGGACGCGCTGCTCAGCGCGCTGTACCGGGCCAATTTCGCTGAGGCGCGGGCGCTGGGGGACGGGGATGTGCTGACCGAGGTGGCGGTGGCCGCCGGGTTGGACGAGGAGGACGTGCGCCGGGTGCTGGCGGACCGGGAGGCCTACGCGGACGCGGTGCGGGCCGACGAGCGGGAGGCGGCGGAGCTGGGGGCGCGGAGCGTGCCGTTCTTCGTGATCGACCGGCGGTACGGGATCTCCGGCGGGCAGCCCGCCGAGGTGTTCCGGCAGGCGCTGGAGCGGGCGTGGGAAGAGGGTGCTGCACCCGTGCCGGGCGGAGACGGCGGTGAGGCGGCCGCGCCGGGGTGCGAGGGGGACGTGTGCCGGCCCGGTACGGGGGCGGGGGCGGGGAACTGATCCCGGCGGGCCCCGGCGCAGCGGCACCGCGCTGAGCTGCGCGGATAAGGGCCGCTTGGCGCCGTGCAAACGGAATTTGCGATGGACGGCGGGCGGCCGGACGGCCACAGTGGGGGCATGCAACGCATCGAGCCATTAGGTGGGGACGAATTCGCGCCCCTGACGACGTTCCTGAACACCGCGGGCAGCGGCCTGCTCCCGGCCCGTTCGGCCGCCGCCTTGCGTGCGGCCGTCGAGGAGTCCGTTTCGTACGGGACCATGGGCCAGGACTACTTCGGGCCGGCGGACGCCTCCCGGGCCGCCTTCGCCCGGCTGATGGACGTGGCGCCGGAACGGGTCGCGATCGGCGGGGCGGTCGCGGTGCACGCCGCACTGATCGCCGGGTCGCTCCCGGACGGCGCCGAAGTGCTGGTGCCCGACGGGGAGTTCAGTTCGCTGGTCAACCCGTTCGCGGCCCGGTCCGGGATCAAGCTCCGTACCGCGCCGCTCGCCGAGCTGGCCGATGCCGTACGGCCCGGTACGGCGCTCGTCGCCTTCAGTGCCGTGCAGGCGCTGGACGGGCGGATCGCCGACATGGCGGCGGTACGGGCCGCCGCCGCAGCCCACGGGGCGCGCACCCTCCTGGACGCCACGCAGGCCGCGGGCTGGCTGCCGCTGCGGGGCGGCGACTTCGACTACGTGGTGTGCGGGGCGTTCAAGTGGCTGCTGTGTCCGCGCGGCGCCTCCTTCCTTGTGTGTGGAGACGACGGGCTGGAAGCGCTGCACGCCGGGTGGGTGGCCGGTGCGAACCCGTACGAGTCCAACTACGGACCGATCCGGGAACCGGCGCCCGGCGCGCGCCGCTACGACGAACCGCACGCCCACTACTCGTACGTGGCCGCAGCCCAGTCCCTCGCCCTGCTGAACGAGATCGGCATCGAGACCGTGTACGCGCACAACATCGCGCTCGCCGACCGGTACCGCGAGGGGATCACGGCGCTCGGCCACACCCCGCTGCCCGCGCCCGGCTCGGCGATCGTGTCCGTACCGGGGCTCGCGGACGCGGCGGACCGGCTGGCGGCGGCCGGCATACGGATCGCCGTGCGCGCGGGCAGCCTCCGGGCCGCCTTCCACCTCTACAACTCGTCGGACGATGTGGACCGGGTGTTGGAGGTGGTGGGGGAGCGGCGGCGGTAGCCGGGGGCGGCGGCAGGGGCGTTCTTGCCGGGGTGGCGGCAGCAGGAAGCTTTCTCCGCTGCCGCCCGGTGCCGCCCTGCGGAACGTCAGACCTCGCCGCGCACCATCCGGATCAGACGGTCCAGCACCACGCCGCCGCCGGCGTGCAGCCCGTCGTGCTCCCACTCGTTGGTCACCCAGGTCCGCAGCCCGCGGATCTCCCGCGCGGTCTCCAGGGAGTGGGCGGTGTCGACGTACATGTCGTCGGCGTAGACGGCGGCCGCGGCCGGGACCTCGTTGGCCGCGAGGCGGTCGGCGTCGTACAGATCGGGCCAGTCGGCGCGTTCGGCCAGGGCCTGCGCCGTCTCCTTGAGGGGGCGCAGCGACGGGTCGGTGTCGAAGAGCCAGGGGTGCACCGACTCGCCGGTGAAGTGGACGGGCCGCCCGCCGTCGAGCGCCGTGCCGACGTCGAACCCGGGGAACTCGGCGCGGACACGCTCGGCGGCCCAGCCGGTGCTCCCCGGCTGCACCGACCGCTGGGCGTAGATCGCTTCGTGCAGAACGGTGAACAGCGGGGCGGCGGTGAAGGAGAGGTGGCTCTGTACGGTCTGCAAGAAGGATTCCGCCAGTTCGGGGCCGGCGGGGCCGGTCACCCACGCGTCCTCGATCAGGTAGTGCAGGACGTACGAGCCGGTGCCCGTCCCCAGCATCCGGCCCAGCCCCTGGAACGCCTCCGCCGTCAGCCGCCCGCCGCCGGGCAGCCGCGCCGGGCGCTCCCGCAGGTGCGCGGCGATGCGGCGGACGCGCTCGATGTCCTGCGGATAGCGCGCGTAGTGCGCGGCGTTCTTGCGGGCCACCCTCGGGTACGCGGCCCGGTAGACGTCCTCCGCGGTGGCCCGCAGCCCCGGCAGACCGCCGGTGATCATGACCTCGCGCAGGCCCTCGGGCGCGTACGAGAGATAGGTCGTGGCGCAGAAGCCGCCGAAGCTCTGCCCCAGGACGCTCCACCGCTCGTCCGGGCCGGCGAGTTCACGGCGGAACAGCTCGGCGTCCCGCACGATCGCGTCGGCGCGGAAATGCGCCAGATAATCGGCCTGTTCCCGCGGTCCGCCGCGCAGCGGCAGGGTCTGCCGGTTGGCCGGCGTGGAACGGCCGGTGCCCCGCTGGTCCAGCAGCAGCACCCGGTAGTGGTCCAGCGCGCTCACCAGCCAGGAGGTCCGGCCCGGCGGACGCGGTGCCGCGTAGCCGGGTCCGCCCTGGAGGAAGACCAGCCAGGGCAGTTCCTCGTGCTCGCGGCCGGGCGCCACGGCTTCGCGCCCGTACACGGTCAGCCGCTCGCCGTCCGGCACGGCGTGGTCCAGCGGCACGTCCAGGAAGTGGTCGGTCAGTACGACACCGGGCAGCCGGTCGGTCCTCATGTGTGCTCCTCGGTCTTCTCCGGCCCCGCACCCCTTCGGAGCCCCCCGGATCGTGCGGCACCCACCGGGCGCCGCGCAATTCGGCCGGACGGACGGCTACCGCGGAGGAGGGCGAAAGGCTAGGAATGTCACCACACACTCACGAGGTGGTGCCGGTGGACGGGACAACCAGGTACCCGCCGCGCGACCGGGAGCTGCACCGGCGGCTGGTGTACGGGGACGAAACCGCGCTGGGCGAGGCGTACGACGCCTACAGCGCGCTGGTCAGGACGGTGGCCCGGCGGGTGACCGGCAGCACGGCGGTCGCCGGCGAGGTGACCCAGCGCGTCTTCATCGATCTGTGGACGTGCCCGTACGCCTTCGAACCCGGCCAGGGCTCGCTGCGCGCCTGGCTGAGCATCCGGGGCCACCACGGCGCGGTGGCCCGGATGCGGGAGGCGGAGGCGGAGGCGGAGCGCGCGGGGTGCGGTACGGAAGGGGAGGAGGGGGCGGAAGGGGCGGAAGGGTCGTCCGAGCCCGTCGAGGAGGCGCGGGTGGCACTGCACACCGCGCTCACCGAACTGCCCCTGCCGGAACGGGAAGCCCTGCACCTGGCATGCTTCGCCGGACGTACGTACCGGCAGGTCGCGGTGGAACTGGGCATCGCGGAGACGGCGGCCACCGCCCGGCTGC
Organism: Streptomyces paromomycinus; assembly: GCF_003865155.1. NCBI lineage: Bacteria > Bacillati > Actinomycetota > Actinomycetes > Kitasatosporales > Streptomycetaceae > Streptomyces > Streptomyces paromomycinus. The sequence continues at coordinate 7,525,361 of NZ_BHZD01000001.1, forward strand.
GGAACGCCCTGAGCAGTCTGGCCGACCGGCTCGCCGGGCCGCCGGCCGGTCCCGGCAGCCCGGCCGACGAGGCACGGGACGAGTGCTGACCCGGGCTCCGAATGCCGGGCGGCGGCCGCGGGCAGCAAGGGAAGCGACAGGCGGGCGCGCGGGCCGGCCGGGCGGCGGAACAGCGGAAAGGGGCGTGCGATGGGCGCGGGAGGCAGGAGCGGCCGGGGTGGCCGGGGCGGCGCGGGTGGTTCGGGCGGTCCGGGAGGTACCGGCGGTCCGGGAGGTACCGGCGGTCCGGGAGACATGGGCGGCGCGGATGGGACAGGCGGTACGGGTGGTACGGGCGGTCCGGGTGGGAGCGGGGGGTCGGAGGATCCCGGCAGGCCCGCCGGTCCCGACGGCCTCGGTGAGCCCGGCGGAGCGGACGGTCCGTCCGCGGTGCACGAGGAGGTCAGCGCGCTGCTCGCGGCATGGGCGCTCGGCGCCGGCATGCCGGGCGACGACGCGCGGGTCCGCGGCCACCTGCACGAGTGCGCCCCCTGCGCGGCCGAAGCGCGGCGGCTGCGGGAGACCGCACGGCTGCTGGACGAACCGGCGCCCGGCGGGACGGGGCGCGGAGCCGGGCGCAAGGCGAACGCGGGCCTGGCGCGCGGGCGGCTGATGGCCGCGGCCCGCGCCGCGCGGCCCGGCCAGGTCCCGCCTGCCGCGCACGCCGCTCCGTACGCGGGCGCGGTGGCCTGCCTGGACGCGCTGCTGCGGGAACTGGACCAGGCACCGGCCCGCTGGGGCACCCCGGTCGTGCACGACTGGGACGTCCAGGGCACCGTCGCCCACCTGGTCGCGGCCGACGAGGTGCTGGCCGAACGGCTGGGCCTGGCGCCGGTGACGGAGGCGGGCACAGGCCTGGGGCCGGCGCCGGGGGCGCGGCCGCCGGAGGGATACGGGCCGCAAGGGTACGGGCCGGAGGAGTACGGGCCGGAGGGCGGTACGGACCCGGACGCGCTGTCCGGGGGACGGGCGGCCGGTGCGCGTGCCCCCTGGGAGGTGCGCTGGGTGGCCCGTACGCACGAGGTGGTGACGTACGAACACACCCGGCCGCCCGCCGAGACCCGGGAGGCGTGGCGGACCCAGGCACACGGGCTGCTCGCGCTGCCCGAGGCGGGCGACGAGCAGATGGCCGCCATGGCCACGACGCTGATGGGACTGCGGCTGCCGGTCGCCGACCACTACGTGATCCGCGCGTTCGAGACCTGGGTGCACACCCGGGACATCGGGCGGGCGCTCGGCCGTACCGTACCGCCGCCGCTGCCGGAGCACCTCCAGCGCTTCCTGGGACTGGCGGTACGCATCCTGGACCTGGCGCTGGGGCCGGACGCACAGCCGGTGCTGCTGTCGGTGGAGGGCGAGGCGGGCGGCGACTGGGTGCTCGGCTCGGACGCCGAGCCGATCGCCGCCGAACTGGTCCTGGAGGCCACCGACTTCCTCCTGCTCATCGGTGGCCGGCAGGATCTGGACGAGATCGCGCGCGGCCAGGCAGGCGACGTGGCCGCCTCGCAGCGGCTGCTGGAGACGGCCACGTCGCTGGCCTGGCTCTGAGAGCGCGGGCAGGGCCCCGGTCACCCGGCCGGGGCCCCGCCCGCGCTGCGGCGCTGTGCCGTGGTGCCCCGCCGGCACCGTACGGCGCGGGAGTTACTTCACCGGGGTGAAGTCACGCGCGCCGATGTACTCCGGGCGCGGGACCGGCGCCGCGAAGGGCTCCACCGCGGTGTTCTCCACGCTGTTGAACACGATGAAGACGTTGCTGCGCGGGTACGGCGTGATGTTGTCGCCGGAACCGTGCATGCAGTTGCAGTCGAACCAGGTGGCCGAACCGGCCTTGCCGGTGAACAGCTTGATGCCGTGCGCGTCGGCCAGCTTGGTCAGCGCCTCGTCCGAGGGCGTGCCGGCGTCCTGCATCTGCAGCGACTTCTTGTAGTTGTCCCGCGGCGTCTCGCCGGAGCACCCGAGGAAGTGCCGGTGCGAACCCGGCATGATCATCAGGCCGCCGTTGGTGTCGTAGTTCTCCGTCAGCGCGATCGAGACCGACACGGTCCGCATGTTCGGCAGGCCGTCCTCGGCGTGCCAGGTCTCGAAGTCGGAGTGCCAGTAGAACCCGGAGGCGCCGAAGCCCGGCTTGACGTTGATCCGCGACTGGTGGACGTACACGTCCGAGCCCAGGATCTGCCGGGCGCGTCCCACCACGCGCGGGTCGGAGACCAGCTTGGCGAACACCTCGCTGATCTTGTGCACCTCGAAGACGGACCGGATCTCCTGGGACTTCGGCTCGACGATGGAGCGGTCGTCCGCCCGCATCGCCGGGTCGTTGACCAGCCGGTCCAGTTCGGCGCGGTACACCGCGACCTCTTCCGCCGTCAGCAGTTCCCCGATGGCGAAGAAACCGTCGCGTTCGAAGTCGCTCAGCTCGGCCGGCTGGAAAGGTCCCTCCGTGCCGGGCTGCGACCACACCACCGGGTCCTGCCGCGGGGTCATCACCTCGGTGGTCCCCCGGGTCGGGTACAGGTCGGCGGTGCGCTCGGGTGCGGTGGCCATGGTGTTGCCTTCCTCTCCTCTCGTACGTGCTTTCCTTCTCGCGCCTTGCTCAACTGCCGGACGGGGCAGGGGGTGCGCCGATTAACCGCCGGGTTACGCCGACGGCTCGGGCTCGGGCTCGGTGAGCAGCGGGTACACGCCGTTCTCGTCGTGGTCCTCGCGGCCCGTCACCGGCGGGTTGAAGACACACACGCAGCGGAAGTCCTCCTTGATGCGCATGGTGTGCTTCTCGTGCCCGTCGAGCAGGTACATGGTGCCCGGGGTGATGGTGTGCTTCTCACCGGTCTCGTCGTTGGTGAGCTCGGCCTCGCCCTCCACGCACAGCACGGCCTCGATGTGGTTGGCGTACCACATCGACGTCTCGGTGCCCGCGTACAGGATGGTCTCGTGCAGCGAGAAGCCGACGCGCTCCTTGGCGAGCACGATGCGCTTGCTCTCCCACGTGCCCGACTTGGCCTTGACGTGGCGGTCGGTGCCTTCGATGTCCTTGAAGGATCGGACGATCACGGTGTTTTCGTACCTTTCTGTGGTGCGGACAAGGAGTGGTGCGGTTGCGGGGTGCGCTCAGGCGCAGTCGCGGACCGCGCGGGCGAGGATGCGCAGACCCTCGTCCAGCTCCTCGGGGGTGGTCGTCAGCGCCGGCAGCAGCTTGACGACCTCACTCTCCGGGCCGGAGGTCTCGATGAGCAGACCCAGCTCGAAGGCGCGCTTGGCGATCTTGTTGGCGAGCGGCTTGTCGGAGCACTCCAGGCCCCAGACCATGCCGCGGCCGCGGTACTCGGCGATGGAGGCCGGGTGCTCCTCGACGATGGCGCGCAGGTGCGACTCGATGATCTCGCCGCGGGCCAGCGTCTGCTTCTCCATCTGGCCGTCGGCCCAGTACGTGTCCAGGGCCGCCGCGGCGGTGACGAAGGCCGGGTTGTTGCCGCGGAAGGTGCCGTTGTGCTCGCCCGGCTCCCACACGTCCAGCTCCGGCTTGAACAGGGTGAGCGCGAGCGGCAGGCCGTAGCCGCTGATGGACTTCGAGACGGTCACGATGTCCGGCACGATGCCCGCCTCCTCGAAGGAGAAGAACGCGCCGGTGCGGCCGCAGCCCATCTGGATGTCGTCGACGATCAGCAGCATGTCGCGGCGCTTGCACAGGTCGGACAGGGCGCGCAGCCACTCGGCGCGGGCCACGTTGATGCCGCCCTCGCCCTGCACCGTCTCGACGATCACGGCGGCCGGGGTGTTCAGGCCGGAGCCGCTGTCCTCCAGCAGGCGCTCGAACCAGAGGAAGTCCGGGTAGGTGCCGTCGAGGTAGTGGTCGAACGGCATCGGGGTGCCGTGCACGAGCGGGATGCCGGCACCGGCGCGCTTGAAGGCGTTGCCGGTGACCGCGAGGGCGCCGAGCGACATGCCGTGGAAGGCGTTGGTGAACGAGACGATCGACTCGCGGCCCTTGACCTTGCGGGCCAGCTTGAGCGCGGCCTCCACGGAGTTGGCGCCCGTCGGGCCGGGGAACATGACCTTGTAGGGCAGGTCGCGCGGGCGCAGGATGGTGTTCTGGAACGTCTCCAGGAAGGCGCGCTTGGCCGTGGTGGACATGTCCAGGCCGTGGGTGACGCCGTCGCGCTCGATGTAGTCGATCAGGGCGCGTTTGAGTACGGGGTTGTTGTGCCCGTAGTTCAGTGACCCGGCGCCGGCGAAGAAGTCGAGGTAGGTGTGGCCGTCCTCGTCGTACATGCGGCTGCCCTGGGCGCGGTCGAAGATGGTGGGCCAGCCGCGGCAGTAGCTGCGTACGTTGGATTCCACGGTCTCGAAGACGCTCAGGTCGGGCTGGGTGATGGTCACAGCATGCTCCTGGGAGATGAGTGGCGTGAGCGGGGAGAAGTCTGCGGGGGCTGCGAAAGGGGCGATCAGGGGCGGTGCCCGGCAGGGGGACCGAGCGGGCCGATGCGGTGGAGCACCTCGGCGTCGTGCCCCTGCTCCGGGAAGTGCCCGGCGTCGAGGAGGACTTCGCGGGCCAGCGGCGCCCCGTGGCGCTCGGCGAACGAGGCGAAGAGACGGTTGGACGCCGCGTTGTCCTCGGTGATCGTGGTCTCGATGCGACACACGCCCTGGTCCGCGGCGACGCGGGCGACCAGGCCGTCCAGGAGGGCGGCGGCCAGTCCGCGGCCGCGGTGCGCCTCGTCGACGGCGACTTGCCAGACGAAGAGCGTGTCCGGGGACTCGGGGCGGAGGTAGCCGGTGATGAAGGCGGCCGGCTCGCCCGCGCCGTCGCGGGCGACGGCGGAGGTGGCGGCGAAGTCGCGACACCACAGCAGGTAGCTGTAGGAGGAGTTCAGGTCCAGTGCCTCGGAGTCGCGGGCGATGCGCCAGATCGCGGCTCCGTCCTCCACGCGCGGTGTGTCGAGCTTGAAACCCTCCGGCATTTCTCTGATATCGCTTCGGGCACCTGCATGGTCTGCTTGTGCGGCGGTCATGCGAATTCAATTTACCCAGGGAAAAAGGAAAATGCATCGCGAGGAGGGGTTACGCGGGAAGGGGCTCTTGTGTTATCGCGCGGGGGCGCACGAGCGCGCGAAACGACTGCACGATGTACGGGTTTGCCCGGAAAATACGGGGTGAAGCGGACAGGGTGTGGGGTCGGTCACAGCTCCGTAACGTCCTGGTGACCCGACGGAATTACCTGCTCCGGCACTAGCGAAATCTTGGCGTTTGAGCTGCGAAAAAGCGGGCAGAAGAATACGGGAAGCTGCGCACTGGAGAATTGGAAATTCGCCGGTAAAAGGTGTACCGCAAGAAAAGCCCGAGCGTCCACGGTGTTTCTGTGGAACGGATCGCCGTACGGGGTCGCGGTGCACCGTGCTCTGCGCCCCGGACCCCGTGCCGCCCGCCGCCCCGCGCGTCATACAGTGCGGCCATGAGCGAGAGCGTGGTGCTGCACATCAAGGGCAGGGTCCTGACCGGACCGGACGACGTGCGCGACGAACTCTGGGTCGTCGACGGCCGGGTGACCTACGAACGGCCGACGGGCGCGCGGGAGGTGACGACCGTTCAGGGCTGGGCGCTGCCCGGGCTGGTCGACGCCCACTGCCACGTCGGACTCGACGCCCACGGGCCGGTGGACGAGGCGACCAGCGAGAAGCAGGCGCTGACCGAGCGGGAGGCGGGCACCCTGCTGCTCAGGGACGCCGGCTCGCCGTCCGACACCCGCTGGATCGACGACCGTGCGGACCTGCCGCGGATCATCAGGGCGGGCCGCCACATCGCCCGTACCCGCCGCTACATCCGCAACTACGCCCACGAGATCGAGCCCGGGGACCTGGTCGCGTACGTCGCGCGGGAGGCCCGGCGCGGCGACGGCTGGGTCAAGCTGGTCGGCGACTGGATCGACCGCGAGACCGGCGACCTGTCGGCCTGCTGGCCGCGCGGCGCCGTCGAGGCGGCCATCGCCGAGGCGCACCGCCTCGGAGCCCGGGTGACGGCCCACTGCTTCGCCGAGGAGACCCTCGCCCCGCTGGTCGAGGCGGGCATCGACTGCATCGAACACGCCACCGGCCTCACCGAGGAGACGATTCCGCTGTTCGCGGAGCGTGGCGTCGCGATCGTCCCCACCCTCGTCAACATCGCCACCTTCCCGGCCCTGGCGGCCGGTGGTGAGAAGAAGTTCCCCGCCTGGGCGAGCCACATGAGGAGCCTGCACGAGCGGCGCTACGACACCGTACGCGCGGCGTACGACGCGGGGGTGCCCATCTTCGCCGGCACCGACGCGGGCGGTTCGCTCGCCCACGGCCTGATCGCACAGGAAGTGGCCGAACTGACCAAGGCCGGCATCCCCCCGGTGGACGCGCTCGCGGCGACGACGTGGGGCGCGCGGCGGTGGCTGGGGCGTCCGGGCCTGGAGGAGGGCGCCCCGGCGGACCTCGTCGTCTACGACGGGGATCCGCGCGCGGACGTACGGGTGCTGGCGGCGCCGCGGCGGGTGGTGTTGCGGGGGCGCGTGGTGGGATGACCCGCTTGCGGGTCGGGTTTCCGGTCTGAGGTGGGCTGACCCTTTGGCGGGCCGGTTTCCCGACCGGGGGGGCGCGGGTCCGGGCCCTACAGACTTCGTCCTCCGGTCCCGCACCCTCCCGTACGTGGTCGGCTGACACGTACATGGGTGGGGGGACGTCTGCTCCCACCGGCCGTCGATCGCCGTACGGCGGGAGGGGGCGGGCTGGAGGATGAAGTCCGGAGGGCCGGTCCCGTGTAAGGGTGCGGGGTGGCGGTCAGCAGCGTTCGCGGCGGGCGTTGCGGGCCATCCAGGCGGCCACCAGGGCGCCGGAGATGTTGTGCCATACGGAGAAGACGGCCGCCGGGAGTGCCGCCGCGGGGCTGAAGTGGGCGGTGGCCAGGGAGGCGGCGAGGCCGGAGTTCTGCATGCCGACTTCGAAGGCCATCGCCCGGCCGGCCGATTTGCCCAGTCGGGCCAGCCGGCCCGCCGCGTAGCCGAGGGCCAGGCCCAGGCCGTTGTGCAGGACGACCAGGGCCGCCGCGTCCTTGATGCGTGCGGCGCTGCCGGAGACCACGATCAGCACGATGGCCGCGATCGTCACGGCGGACAGCCACGGCAGCGCGCGCAGCGCACGGTCGGCCCAGCGGCCCGCGACGAGCCGGACCAGCAGCCCGCCGAGTACCGGCAGCAGCACCGTCTTGAGGATGTCGGTCACCATCACCCCTGCGTCCACGTCCAGGAACTGACCGGCGAGGAGGAGGGTCAGCGGTGGGGTGATCAGGGGGGCGAGGACGGTGGAGACGGTGGCGACCGAGACGGAGAGCGCCACGTCGCCGCGGGCCAGGTAGGTCACGACGTTGGAGGCGGTGCCACTGGGGGCGCAGCCGACGAGGATGACACCGGCCGCGAGCTGCGGGGGCAGGTGGAGGGCGGTGGCGATCAGCCAGCCCAGGCCGGGCATGATCACGTAGTGCGCGACCAGGCCCAGGCCCACCGCCCAGGGCCGCTTGGCCACCGCCGCGAAGTCCGGCGGCGTGAGGGTCAGGCCCATCGAGAACATCACGACGCCGAGCAGCCACGGGACGGCGGGCGCCCAGCCGGTGAACGGCGCGGGCCACAGCAGCCCGACCGCGCCCGCCGCGATCACCAGGAGAGGGAAGACGGTGACGGCCCGCCGCGCCGCCCGGTCGGAGGCGGGCAGGTCGCCGGTGGGGGCGGGGTGCTGGCTGAGCTGTTCGGTGGGCACGGCGGCACCTTAGTGCCAGGCTGCGTGTATGAGACAACGGGTTTCGGATGGTGGACAGGGAAGGCCGCAGTTCAGGTGTTCGCGGCTTCCGTCTCCGCCGCCTTGAGCAGGGCTGCCAGCAGCCCGGGGAACCGTGCCTCCAGGTCGTCCCGGCGCAGCGAGATGTAGCGCTCCCGGCCGATCCGGCGGGTGGGGGTCCAGCCCGCCTGCCGCAGGACGCGGAAGTGGTACGAGCCGGTGGCCCGGGTCACCGGCAGTTCGATGTCGCCGCAGCCCGCCTCGCCGTCCGCCGCGAGCCGCCGCACGATGTGCTGGCGCAGCGGGTCGCCGAACGCCTGGAGGCGCGGGCCGGGCGTCCGCTGTTCTTCGGCACCGAGTGACCGATCCGGCCGTCCGTCCGGTCCGTCTTCAGAGCGGAGCACTCCGTGCTCGACGCCGGCCTCGCCGGCCGTACCGTACTGATCACCGGCAGCGCCCAGGGCCTCGGCGCCGCCCTCGTCCGCGCCTTCCACGCCGAGGGCGCGTACGTCGCGGCCCTGGAGCGCGACGACGTGGCGAACCGGGCGCTGGCCGCCGGCCTCGACCCGGGCGGGAAGCGCATCCGTACCGTCCACGCCGATCTGCGCGACCTCGCCGCCACCGAGGAGGCGTACCGTACGGTCCGCGCCTGGCGGCCCGTGGACGTCCTGGTCAACAACGCGGCCCGGCCATCGGCCGCCTCCCTGTGGGAGATCACCCCCGAGGAGTGGGACGAGGTGTTCGCGGTCAACCTGCGCGCCGTCTTCTTCCTCACCAGGGCCGTGGCCGGGGACATGCGCGAGCGCGGTCACGGGCGCATCGTCAACATGGCCTCGATCGCCGGACAGACGCCCCGGCCCACCGGCGCCGCGTACGGGACGTCCAAGGCCGGGACGATCGCGCTGAGCCGGGTCTTCGCCGCCGAACTGGCCGGGGACGGCATCACCGTGAACACCGTCGCGCCCGCGATGATCGACACGCCGATGGTCCGGTCCGTCGCGCCGGAGGCGCTGGCCGGGCTGACCGCGCAGGTGCCGCTCGGGCGGATCGCCACTCCGCAGGAGGTGGCCCGCGTCGCCGTCTTCCTGGCGTCGGAGGAAACGTTCGTCACCGGCGCCACGTACGACGTCAATGGCGGGGCGTTGATGCGCTGAGGAAGCAGCGGGGAGCGGGGGACCGCTGGTCAGCCGGTCAGGGCTTTTTCGAGTGCCTCCGTGAAACGGTCCGTCGTCGCCCGGTCCCGTACCGCCAGCCGCAGCCACTGCGGTCCCAGCCCCGGAAACGTGTCGCCGCGCCGTACCGCGAAGCCGAGCGTCCGCAGCCGGGTGCGGACGGCCGCCGCGTCCGGCAGCCGGACCAGGACGAACGGGCCCTCGGCCGGAGCCGTGGCGTGCACCCGCTGGCCGTCGGGCCCGCGTACCTGCGCCAGCCGGGCCAGCAGGTGGTCCCGGTCCGCCGCGATCTGCCGGGCCGCGTCCGCCGCCTCCGCCAGCGCCGCCGGTTCGCAGCACGCCTCGGCCGCGGCGAGGGCCGGTGCGGAGACCGGCCACAGGGGCTGGGCCCGTGCCAGATCCGCGATGATCTCCGGGGCGGCCAGTACGTACCCGATCCGCAGGCCCGCCAGGCCCCACGTCTTGGTCAGGCTGCGCAGGACGACGAGTCCGGGTACGTCCGTACGCGACGCCAGCGACGCGTGCTCGCCGGGCACCGCGTCCATGAACGCCTCGTCCACGACCAGGGTGCGGCCGGGCCGCGCCAGCCGGGCGATCTCCTCGGCGGGGTGCAGGACGGAGGTGGGGTTGGTCGGGTTGCCGACGACGACGAGGTCGGCCTCGTCGGGGACCGCGTCCGCGGCCAGCCGGAAGCCGTCGCGCCCGGTGAGCAGCAGCCGTTCGACCGGGTGCCCGGCGTCGCGCAGCGCCGACTCCGGCTCGGTGAACTGCGGGTGCACGACGAGCGGCCGCCGGGCCCGTACGGCGCGGGCGATCAGGACGAACGCCTCCGCCGCGCCCGCCGTCAGCAGCACCCGTTCCGGCGGGAGGCCGTGCCGCGCCGCCACCGCCCGGCGCGCCGGACCGCCGTCCGGGTACGCGGCGAGCCCGTCCAGGGAGGCCGCGATGCGTGCCTTGAGCCAGGCCGGCGGCGTCCCGGCGCGCACATTGACCGCGAGGTCGGTCAGCCCGGCGTTCGCGCCGCGCACTTCGGCGTCCCCGTGATGGCGCAGGTCCGGTTCGTGCGGGTACGGGCCGGGTATGCCGCCGGGGGCGGCGGACGGCGGGGTGGTCACGACGTCTCCTTGGTGCAGAGGTGGTGAGGTGTGCGTCCGTGTGCCACGGCGCAGGTGGCCCGGGCTCCGGGCCCCGACGTGCGTTTGCCGACGAGCAGCCGGGCCGTACCGGGGGCACGCGTGGTGAGGGCACCCATGGTGAGGGCATCCGCGCCGGTCAGCGCGGCGGCCTCCGCGACGCTCGGCGTGCCGGTGGCGGTCAGTGCCGCCGCGGACGGGTGCGGTACGGGTACGGCGGCCAGCACCGCGGCCGGGTACGCCAGCAGCGGCACGCCGAGCCGGGCGGCCGCCTCGGTCAGTCCGGGCTCGGCCGCCTTGGTGTCCACGGTCGCGAGCGCGGTGAGCGCTTCGGGTGGCACACCTGCGGCCGCGAGGCTGTCGAGGACGAGTGCCAGTACCTCGGCGGCCGGGACGCCCCGGCGGGCGCCGACGCCCACGACGACCGGCGCCGCGCTCACCGTGCCCGCTCCGCGCCTCGCACGGCCGCGCTCCGGGCACCCGTGCCCCGGACATGCGGGATGCCCGGCCGGTCAGTAAGCAGGAGTGAGGGGTGCCGGAACCCCGGGGAAGGGGTGAGACCGTGCCGGTGGTCATCGCGCTGGGCGCGTTCCTGATGACCCTGGTCGGCGGCTGGGTGGCCCACCGGGTCACCGACCGCCGCCACCTGGTCCTGGGGCTGGCGGGCGGCCTGATGCTGGGCGTGGTCGGCCTCGACCTGCTGCCCGAGGCCCTGGAGGCGGCGGGCGAGGAGATTCATGGCGTGCCGGCCGCGCTGCTCTGCTTCGTCCTGGGGTTCCTCGCCGCGCACGCGGTGGAACGGCTGCTGGCGGTCCGCAAGGCGGCGCACGGCATGGACCCGGAGGAGCGGGTGCCGCAGGTCGGCCTGACGGCAGCCGCCGCCATGGTGGTGCACAGCTTCATGGACGGCTTCGCGATCGGCCTGGCGTACCAGGTGGGGCGGGAGATGGCGGTGGCCGTGGCGATCGCCGTCATCGCCCACGACTTCGCGGACGGCTTCAACACGTACACGATCACCAGCCTGTACGGGAACGCCCGCAACCGGGCGCTGACCATGCTCGGCGCGGACGCGCTGGCCCCGCTGGCCGGTGCCGCCTCGACGCTGCTGTTCACCCTTCCGGAGCAATGGCTCGGGATTTACCTGGGCTTCTTCGGCGGTGTCCTGCTCTACCTGGCGACCTCCGACATCCTCCCGGAGGCGCACCACGACCATCCCGCGCTGTCCACCCTGCTGTGCACGGTGGCGGGTGTGGGGTTCATCTGGCTGGTGGTCGGGCTCGCGGCCTGAACCGGTGCGCCGGGAGTGCGCGCCACCGGGAGGAAACGTCACGGCGCGCCGGCTCCCAGGCCGACCGAGACCGGTCCGTTGCGGCCCTCCAGTACGGCCGACAGGCCCGGTTCGTCGCCCGCCTCGACGGCGAGCGTGGCACCCAGGGCGGCCAGCTCGGCGCGGATCGTCGACGGGTCGGGGTGGGTACCGGAGAACGCGCGCAGCGGGACGACCGGCAGTTCCTGTGCGGCGGCCGGGTGCGGTGTGTCGCCCCAGTCCAGCAGGAAGGGGACCAGGCCGCCGCCGGTGCGCGGCGGCGTGAGCGTCCAGGAGAGGGTGCTGCCGTCCGGTGCGCGGCGGGACATCGCCACCGGCTCGCCAGGGTCGTAACCCAGCGCGCGGGCCTGGGCCACGTGCCTGGTGATGCCGTGCACCCGGACCGCCCAGTGGGCCAGCCTCGGACCGTGCAGCGCGTCGATGCCGAACCACCGCGGCGCCTCGGGCGCGGGCTGCGCGGGGTCCGGGCCGATGATCTCCAGGTAGGCGCCGTCGCCCAGGCCCAGCAGGGCGTTGCGGGTGCCCCGGCCCGGGTGGCCGCCGCCGGGCACCGGCCGGACGCCGGTCAGCGCGGCGACCTGGGCGGCGGTGCCCTCCAGGTCGGGCGTGGCGAGGACCAGGTGGTCCAGTACGGCGTCAGCCACGGCGGGCCTCCAGCGGCGGGCGGTCGGCGGCACGGGCGGCCAGGCGGCGGGCCAGCGACGGCTCGGCCGCCCAGTGGACGTGCAGGTACGAGGCGTGCACCCCGCTCTGGACGTGGCCCTCCACCCGGCGCGCGGGGTGGGTCATGCCCCAGGCGGGGAACGCGCCCGCGCCCGGTTCCAGCACCGTACGGTGGAACTCGTGTCCGCGCACCCGCGTACCGGCCACGGCAAGGGCGTTGTCGGCCAGTGCCACCGCCTCCCGGTAGCCCAGCGTGAGCCGCTCCGACATCCGCGCGTCGGCGGGCAGCACCCCGCACATCGGCTTGCCGTCGAGGGTCCGGGACAGGTACAGCAGCCCCGCGCACTCGGCGACGACCGGCGCGCCCGAGGCCGCCAGGTCCACCACGGCGCGGCGCAGCGGCGCGTTGGCCGACAGTTCGGCCGCGTACATCTCGGGGAAGCCGCCGCCGATCACCAGGGCCTGCGTCCCGGCGGGCAGCCGCTCGTCGCGCAGCGGGTCGAAGACGGCCACCTCGGCCCCGGCGGCCCGCAACAGCTCGGGGTGCTCGGCGTACGAGAACGTGAACGCGGCGCCGCCCGCGACGGCCACCACGGGCTTGCCGGGGACCGGAGCGGTGTTCTCCGCGCCCTCCGCGCCCTCCGCGCCCTCCGCGCCCTGTGCGACGGCGAGCGCCGGGTCCCAGGCCGTGCCGGGCAGCTCCGGCGCGCTGTGCGCCAGCGCCAGCAGCGCCTTGAGGTCACAGCCCGCCCGTACCTGGGCGGCCTGCGCCCGTACGGACTCCAGCGCGTCGGCCTGCCGTTCGGCGACCGGGATCAGGCCCAGGTGCCGCGACGGCGTCTGCACCTGCGGCGCCCGGCGCAGCGCGCCCAGCACCGGCACGCCCGCCTCGTCCAGCGCCGCGCGCAGCAGCTCCTCGTGCCGGTCCGAGCCGACCTTGTTCAGGATCACCCCGGCCAGCCGCACCTCCGGGTCCCAGGACGCGAAGCCGTGCACCAGCGCGGCCACCGACCGGGACTGCGCCGAGGCGTCCACGACCAGCACCACCGGTGCCCGCAGCAGCTTGGCGACCTGCGCGGTGGAGGACAGCTCGCCGAGCCCGGAGGCGCCGTCGTAGAGCCCCATCACGCCTTCGACCACCGCCAGATCGGCACCGGCCGCCCCGTGCAGGAACAGCGGCGCGATCTGGCCGGGGCCGCACAGGTACGCGTCCAGGTTGCGGCCCGGCCGGCCGGTGGCCAGCGCGTGGTAGCCCGGGTCGATGTAGTCCGGGCCCACCTTGTGCGCGGAGACCGTCAGCCCGGCCTCGGTGAAGGCCGCCATCAGGCCGGTGGCGACGGTCGTCTTGCCGCTGCCCGAGGCGGGCGCGGCGATGACGAGCCGGGGAATCGTACTCACGGGGTGACTGCTCCTGGTCCTGCCGCTCCGGTCGCTGTGGTGCCCGGCCGCGCCGTCACCACTCGATGCCCCGCTGGCCCTTCTGGCCCGCGTCCATCGGGTGCTTGACCTTGGTCATCTCGGTCACCAGGTCCGCGACGTCGCACAGCTCCTGCGGCGCGTTGCGGCCCGTGATGACGACGTGCTGGTGGCCCGGACGGTCGCGCAGGACGGAGACGACCTCGGCGGGGTCCACCCAGCCCCAGTGCATCGGGTAGGCGAACTCGTCGAGCACGTACAGCTTGTACGTCTCGGCGGCCAGGTCCCGCTTGACCTGCTCCCAGCCCTCACGGGCCGCCTCCTCGTTGCTGAACTGGGAGTCGCGCTGGACCCACGACCAGCCCTCGCCCATCTTGTGCCAGGCGACCGTGCCGCCCTCGCCGGTGTCGCCGAGCACCCGCAGCGCGCGCTCCTCGCCCACCTTCCACTTCGCCGACTTCACGAACTGGAACACCCCGACCGGCCAGCCCTGGTTCCAGGCCCGCAGCGCCAGTCCGAAGGCGGCGGTGGACTTGCCCTTGCCGGGGCCGGTGTGGACGAGGACCAGCGGGCGGTTGCGGCGCTGGCGGGTGGTGAGTCCGTCGTCCGGGACGACGGACGGCTGTCCCTGAGGCATTAAGCGGCCTTCCGAGTGGTGTGGTGGTTGCCCTGCCCGCGGACGTCGCGGACGAGCGCGGAGACGCTGTCCGCGCGCAGTTCGTCGAGGGTGACGGCGGTGCCCTGGAGGTCGCGGGCCAGCTCGCCCGCCAGACCCAGACGTACCGGCCCGGCCTCGCAGTCGACGACCACCGAGGCGACCCCCTCGGCGCCCAGCAGCCGGGCGGCGCGCGAGGTGCGCACCAGCGGCTCGGGGCCGCCGGTGGAGCGCCCGTCGGTGACGACCACCAGCAGCGGCCGGCGCGAGGCGTCCCGCAGCCGTTCGACCCGCAGCACCTCGTGGGCCTTGAGCAGGCCCGCGGACAGCGGTGTGCGGCCGCCGGTGGGCAGCGACTCCAGCCGGGCCGCGCCCGCCTCCACCGACGAGGTGGGCGGCAGCGCCAGTTCGGCCTCCGCACCACGGAAAGTGATCATGCCGATCTTGTCGCGCCGCTGGTAGGCGTCGAGCAGCAGCGAGAGCACCGCACCCTTGACCGCGCTCATCCGCTTGCGCGCCGCCATCGAGCCGGACGCGTCCACGACGAAGAGCACGAGGTTGCCCTCCCGGCCCTCGCGCACCGCCTCGCGCAGATCGTCCCGGCGCACCACCAGGCCCGGACCGCGGCGGCCGCGCGCCACCTGGTGCGGCGCGGCGGCCTGCACGGTCGCGGCCAGGTGCAGCTTGGTCAGGGTGCCGTGCGGGCGCCGGGCGCCGGTGGTCCGGCCGTGCGCCGTACGGGCGCGGGAGCGGCGGCCGTCCGCGCCCTCGCCGAGCCCCGGGACGTCGAGTCGCCGGGTACGGAACGGCTCGCCCGCGCCGACGGCGGCCGTCTCGCCGCCCTCGCCCGGAGCGTTGTCCGCGTCGCCCTCGGACTGTGCCTTCGGGTCGGCGGGCGCCGGGTCCGCCTCCGGGGCCTGCGGCTGTTCGGGCAGCTGCGGCTGGTCGGATGCCTGCGGCTGGTCGTGCGGGCCCTGGGCGTCCTCGGCCTGCGGGCCGTCCGGGCCGCCGTCGCCGTCCTGCGGCGGCTGTCCGCCGCCGGGGCCGTCGGGTCCGTCGTCGGGGCCGCCGTCCGGGTCGGGCTCCGGATCGTCGTCCTCGTCGGCGGCGAACTCCTCCAGTGTCCGGTCGAGCTTGTCCTCGTCCAGGCCCGGGGCGTCGAACGGATTGCGGCGGCGCCGGTGGGGGAGCGCCAGCAGGGCGGCCTGCCGTACGTCCTCCTCGCGGACCTCCGTACGGCCCGCCCAGGCGGCCAGCGCGCAGGCGGTGCGCGCCATCACGATGTCGGCGCGCATGCCGTCCACCTCGAACGCGGCGCACACCGCGGCGATCTGCCGCAGCACCGCGTCCCCGAGGACCACGTCCGGCAACAGGGCCCGCGCGGCGGCGATCCGCTCCCGCAGCTCGCCCTCCTCGACGGCCCAGCGGGCGGCGAAGCCCTCCGCATCCGCGTCGTAGGCCAGGCGGCGCCGGACGACCTCGACCCGCTGGTCCGGCTCGCGGGACGCGGCGACCTCCACGGTCAGCCCGAAACGGTCCAGCAACTGCGGCCGCAGCTCGCCCTCTTCGGGATTCATGGTGCCGACGAGCAGGAAGCGCGCGGCGTGCCGTACGGAGACGCCCTCACGCTCCACGTACGAGGCGCCCATGGCGGCGGCGTCCAACAGCAGGTCCACGAGGTGGTCGTGGAGGAGGTTGACCTCGTCGACGTACAGGATGCCGCGGTGCGCGTCCGCCAGCAGGCCCGGCTCGAACGCCTTCACACCCTCCGACAGCGCCCGCTCGATGTCCAGCGCGCCGACGAGACGGTCCTCGGAGGCGCCGACGGGGAGCTCGACCATGCGGGCCGGGCGGTCCTCCGCGCCGGCCGCCTCGTGCGGGCCGTCCGGGCAGGCCGGGTCCGGCGCGGCCGGGTCGCAGGAGAAGCGGCAGCCGGTGACGACGGGGACGTCCGGCATCAGCGCCGTCAGGCCCCGCACGATCGTCGACTTCGCGGTGCCCTTCTCGCCCCGGACGAGCACCCCGCCGATGGCCGGCGAGATGGCGTTGAGCAGCAGGCTCAGCCGCATGTCGGACATGCCGACGACCGCGGTGAACGGGTAAGGGACCGTTGCCATTAAGGAGTACCCCCTTCGAGGGTCGTGCGATGTGCGGGTGCGGGGGAGGCCGCGGCGGGGGCGGCCGGGGTGCGGGGCGGCGGTATCGGCGGCGCCCCCGGTGGTACGAACGGCAGTCCCGCCGGTACGCCGTCCTCGATGAGCCGCAGCAGCGCCGCCGTGTCCGCGTGCTCCTCGATCAGGTCGCCCAGCTTGTCGAGCTGCTCCTCGCGCAGCGCGGCGAAGCTGGTGTCCGGCGCCGGGACGAACGCGCGGCCCGCGTCGGCGGCCACCCGCCGCAGGAACGCCCGCCGGAAGCCGTCGCTCTCCAGCGAGCCGTGCCAGTGGGTGCCCCAGACCGCGCCGGACCGGCAGCCCGCCAGGAAGGGCTCCCCGCCGTCGATCTCCGCCACGCCATGGTGGATCTCGTACCCCTCGACCGGCTCGCCCAGCGCCTCGCCGGACGGACGGGCCAGGGTCTTCTCCGCCGCGAACCGGACGCGTACGGGCAGCAGGCCCAGCCCGTCCACCGTCCCGGCCTTCGACTCGACCTCGTCCTCGATCCGCTCGCCCAGCATCTGGAAACCGCCGCAGATGCCCAGCACCGGGCGGCCTTCCGCGGCCCGCCGCCGCACCGCGTCCGCGATGCCGCGCTCGCGCAGCCACTGGAGCGCGCGGACGGTGCCGCGGGTGCCGGGCAGGACGACGAGGTCGGCGTCGGCCAGTTCCTCGGGGCGGTCCACGAACCGCACCACGACGCCCGGTTCGGCGGCGAGCGCGTCCACGTCCGTGAAGTTCGACATCAGCGGTACGGCGGCCACCGCGACCCGCAGCACGTCGGCGCCGTGCGGCGGTGCGACGACGCTCTCGCGGACCGCGCCGCGCAGCGACACCCGGAGGCCGTCTTCTTCGTCGATGCCGAGGCCGTGCGCGAACGGCAGCACTCCGAGGGCGGGCCGCCCGGTCAGCTCCTTCAGCATGTCCAGGCCGGGCTCCAGCAGCGTCACATCGCCCCGGAACTTGTTGACGAGGTACCCCGCGACCAGCGCCTGGTCCTCCGGGGACAGCAGCGCCGTGGTGCCGAAGAAGGAGGCGAACACTCCGCCCCGGTCGATGTCGCCGACCACCACGGCCGGGATACGGGCGGCCCGCGCGATGCCCATGTTCACGATGTCGGTACGCCGCAGGTTGATCTCCGCCGGGCTGCCGGCGCCTTCGCAGATCACCGCGTCGTGCGTGCGGCGCAGCTCCTGGAGGCAGTCCGTGACCGTACCGAGCAACTGCTCCTGACGGCCCGCGTGATAGCCGCGCGCGCTCAGCTCGCCCACCGGCTTGCCCATCAGCACGACCTGGCTGCTGCGGTCACTGCCCGGCTTCAGCAGCACCGGATTCATCAGCGCGCTCGGCTCGACGCGCGCTGCCGCGGCCTGCATGGCCTGCGCCCGCCCGATCTCCGCGCCCTCGCGCGTCACGAACGAGTTCAGCGACATGTTCTGCGCCTTGAAGGGCGCCACCTTGACGCCCTTGCGGGCCAGCCAGCG
Organism: Streptomyces paromomycinus; assembly: GCF_003865155.1. Taxonomy (NCBI): domain Bacteria; kingdom Bacillati; phylum Actinomycetota; class Actinomycetes; order Kitasatosporales; family Streptomycetaceae; genus Streptomyces; species Streptomyces paromomycinus. The sequence goes on from NZ_BHZD01000001.1 coordinate 7,543,187, forward strand.
GCAGATGCCCGCCGTCACCACGCTCTTGCCCGCGTCGGACGTGGTGCCCGCCACCAGCAGCCCGCCGCCGAGCGGCGCCCCACTCGAACCGTTCACCTGACACTCCTCGCCGTCCGTACTGCGCTGCTCACTTGGCCGCCCTCCCGGCTGTACGGGACCGTCGTACCGCCCCGGCCGCCAGTCGGCCCGCGACCGTGGCCGCCAGCGCCAGCGCGCTCACCCGGCGCGACAGCCGTACGGCCCGCTCGATGTCCGGCACCGCGACCGGCCGGCCCGCGTCGCCGTTGAGCACCGGCCGGTGCTCGACCCGGCCGCCGTACGCCAGGGTGCCGCCCAGCCGTACCCCCAGCGCCCCGGCGAACGCCGCCTCCACCGGGCCCGCGTTGGGGCTCGGGTGGGACGGGCCGTCCTGCCGCCAGGCGCGCAGCGCGCCCCGCCGGTCCGGCCCGGCCAGCACCGCCAGCGCGGCGGTCAGCCGGGAGCCGGGGTAACCGGCCACGTCGTCGAGCCGGGCCGAGGCCCAGCCGAATCGGCGGTGGCGCGGCGACTTGTGCCCCACCATCGCGTCCAGCGTGTTCACCGCCCGGAAGGCCAGCAGCCCCGGCACACCGGCGGCCGCGCCCCAGACCAGGGCGCCGACCACCGCGTCCGAGGTGTTCTCGGCGACGGACTCGACCACCGCGCGCGCCATCTGCTGCCCGTCCAGGGCCTGCGGGTCGCGCCCGCACAGGTGCGGCAGCCGCTCGCGCGCCACGTCCAGGTCGCCCGCCGCGAGCGCGCCGCCGACGGCCCGCGCCTCGCGGCCCAGCGAAGTGCCGCCCAGGACGGCCCAGGTGGCGGCGGCGGTCAGCGCGACGGAGGCGGGGAAGGCGGCGGGGGAGCGGCGTACGGCGCGGTCGAGCAGCGCGGCACCGGCGGCGGTGCCGCCCGCGAGCAGCGCGGTGTGCAGGGCGCCGGTCCCTCGGTGGTCGCGCCACAGACGGCGTTCCACGGCGGCCGCGGCCCGCCCGAAGGCGGCCACGGGGTGACCGCGCCGGGGATCGCCCACGACCAGGTCGCCGAGGAAACCGAGGGCCGCGCCGCACGCGTAGCCGGCGTGTTCGGCACGCATCGGATCAGACCGCCGTCGCGCCTCGGAGGGATGGCGTGGGGGTACGTCCAGCAGATTGCGCACTGCGGCCGGGCATGGCGGTAGGTCCTCACTCAGGGTCCGCGCCCTGGCTCGACGGGTACGGCGACGAGAGTCTCCTGGCTCCCCGGATCGGCGCTTCCCCCGGCCTTCCAGTCCGTACGGGAACCTGCGTCGCGGGACGCGGACCGTGGCCCTTGGTGGAGGGGCGCTCCCCGGTGACAGTGGCGGGACCGCGCCGGATTCTCACCGGACTTCCTCATCTGTCGCCGATTGGCTCCGGCAGTCCACCACGCTCCGCCAAGCCCGTCAACTCACGCTTGACCTGCGGTGCGGGGCGGTGGCGGCGCCTGTGTCGCACGACACAGGCGTCCGGTGGCCGCGGCGGGGATGCCGCGGCCACCGGACGCCCGTGGTGCCGTGCCGCGCCTCAGGCGGCGACGATCAGGTAGATCCCGTACGCCACGGCCGCCGCGCACAGCGCGAAGCAGACGTACGCCCCGGCCCGCGCCGCTCCGCCGGAGGGGGCGGGCCCGTCGGCGGTCACCGGCGTGCCCTCCTGCTGCGGCTTGCGGGACGTGCCGACGATGCCGAGGGTGAACAGGCCCACGATCCCGACCGTCACGAACAGCGTGACGCCGAAGACCTGGCCGAGAGCGGCCCAGTCGATGCTCATTGCGTTCTCGTTCCTTGGTGGGAGCCGTGCGGCCGGGTCAGCCGGCGGCCGAGCCGGCCTTGGCGCGGCGCCGGGCGCTCTTGTCGTGCGGGTGGGCGGCCACCGGGGCGGCGATCACCGGGGCGGCACCGACCGGGTCCGTGATCCGGGTCTCGGCGACCGTGGGGGCCGGGATGGCGGCCGTGCCCGCCGCGACCGGGCCCGCGGGCGGCGGCGAGACGGCCTGCAGGGCGGCGGTGACGACACCGGCGGGCTCGGCGGCCGGGCCCTCGTTGACGTTGGTGTGGTCCACCGGCTTGCGCCGGGAGGCCGTCCAGATCGCGCCGCAGACGGCGAGTGCCAGCACGGCGACGGTCGCGATGCCCCAGTCGCCCTGGTCCGCCAGGAGCGCGGCGCCCGCCGCGACCAGCCCGGCGGCCGGCAGCGTCAGCCCCCAGGCGGCGGCCATCCGGCCCGCCGTGGACCAGTGCACCACGCCGCCCTTGCGGCCCAGGCCGGAGCCCATCACCGAACCGGAGCAGACCTGGGTGGTGGAGAGCGCGAACCCGAGGTGGGAGGAGGCCAGGATGGTGGCCGCGGCGCCGGTCTGGGCGGCGAAGCCCTGCGGCGGCTGGATGTCGGTGATGCCCTTGCCCATCGTGCGGATGATCCGCCAGCCGCCCAGGTACGTGCCGAGCGCGATGGCCAGGCCGGCCGAGGCGATGACCCACAGCGGCGGGTCGGCGTGCGGGGCGACGACGCCGCCGGTGATCAGCGCGAGGGTGATCACACCCATCGTCTTCTGGGCGTCGTTGGTGCCGTGCGCGAGGGAGACCAGCGCGGCCGAGGCGATCTGCCCGGCGCGGTAGCCCTTGGCGGTGTCCTCCTCGGCGCGGTCGCGGGCCAGCCGGTAGGTCAGCCGGGTCGCGGCCGTCGCGGCCAGACCGGCCACGACGGGGGCGGCGACGGCCGGGATGAGGACCTTCATGACCACCGCGCCGCCGTGCACGCCGCTCGGGCCGACGGCCACCAGGGTCGCGCCGATCAGACCGCCGAAGAGGGCGTGCGAGGAGCTGGAGGGGAGTCCGGCCAGCCAGGTGACCAGGTTCCAGACGATGGCGCCGACCAGCCCGGCGAAGATCACTTCTGGTCTGATGCCGGCCGTCTCGTCGATGATCCCGCCGGAGATGGTCTTGGCGACCTCCACCGACAGGAAAGCGCCGACCAGGTTGAGGACCGCCGACATCGCCACCGCGATCTTGGGCTGGAGTGCCCCGGTGGAAATGGTGGTGGCCATGGCGTTGGCCGTGTCGTGGAAGCCGTTCGTAAAGTCGAACACCAAGGCCGTGACGATCACGATCCCGATGAGAAGCGTGATGTGTTCCATTCACCCAGGCAATCAGTTCGTTGGGCAGTGACGCTCGGGACCGTACGGACGACGGGTGAACGGAAGGTGAACTGGGGCGGGCGCCGCAGTGACGCCCCCGCAGGGGTGGTGCGGAGGCGCCCGTACCGTCGCCCGGGTCCCATGCCTACCAGCACGGACGCCTCGTGTGCCGCAGGCGTACCGGTGGCGGTGAGGCGGGGTGCCGGGCGTGTCGGGGGCCGGGCGTGTCGGGGCGCGTACCGGTGGCCGGCGCGTCGGCGTGTCAGCCGCGCGCGAAGCGCCGCAGCCCGGTGACCGTACCGTTCCACTTGTTCTGGTCGCCGGGCAGCGCGCCGGACCCGGCGTGCTGCCAGATGCTCGGGTACACCCAGCCGGCGGGCAGCTTGCCCGGGGTGCTGTGCCAGCGGGCCAGCCACAGGGGGTGGGTGGCGGCGAACGCCCGGCTGCCGCCGGTGCAGCCGTTCCACCACCGGGCCGTCGTGTAGATCACCGGCCGCCGCCCGGTCTGCCGCAGCACCTCGGCGCTGAATCCGCGGACCCACCGGACCAGCGCCGTGCCGCTCATCCCGTAGCAGGCGTGCTCCCGGTCGTACGGGTTGTGCTCCAGGTCGAGCGCCGGGGGCAGCGTCCAGCCGTCCGCCTTCCAGCGGCCGCCGTGCCGCAGGAAGTACCGGGCCTGCGCGCGGCCGGAGGACGCGTTCGGGACGCCGAAGTGGTACGCGCCGCGCAGCAGGCCCGCCTTGCGCGCGCCGCGGTACTGCCGCGGGAAGTGCGGGCTGCGGTACCAGGTCGACTCGGTGGCCTTCACGTACACGAAACGGCCGCCCTTCGCCCGTACGGACTTCCAGTCGACGTTCCCCTGGTGCGAGGAGACGTCGTGCCCGGCGGGTTTGCCTGCGGCCTCGGCGGCGGGGACCGTGGGCAGGGCGGTGGACAGGACGCCGGTGAGCGTGCCGAGCGCCAGGGCCCCGGCGGCCAGCCGACGCCGTGGGCTGCGCGGGCGGCGGGGCGGGTGCGGTGCTTCGGGCGGGTGTGGTGCGTCGGGCGGGTGGTGGGACGGCTGCTGCGTACCGGACGGACGATCGCGGTCACGGGCCATGGCTGCTCCCCCAGGAAGTCCCCCGGACGGCTACGTGCATGACGGGCGGCTGCCGTGCATGACAGTGGCTGCACATGCCTGACAGATGGCTGCACCTGCATGACAGATGGCTGGACATGCCTGACAGGTGACTACGTGCATGACAAAGCTTCGGAAGCGTACCGGGAGATCCGCACAAGACGGTCGTCACTCGGTCAAGTCCGTCCGAGACACCGCCGGTCCGACATGGCGGATACCGGAGGGCCAGGATCCGCCCCACGGCTTCCCACCAGCCCCGTACGGTGTCGGCAGCCCCGCGCGCACCACGTCCGCGCGCCCCCTCACCGGGCCCCGCCCGCACCGCACACCGGAGGCACACGCATGACGGAGCCGGAAGCCCTCGACCACGCCTGGGACGAGCTGGTCGCCACCGCCCGCCGCACGGTCGCCGACGGCCTGGTCGTCGGCACCTCCGGCAACGTCTCCGTCCGCGTCGGCGACCTCGTGCTGGTCACCCCCAGCGGCGTCCGCTACGACCGGCTCGGGCCCGGCGACCTCACCGCGGTGGACCTCGAAGGCCGCCAGACCCGCGGCACGCTGCGGCCCACCAGCGAACTGCCCATGCACCTGGCCGTCTACCGGGCCACCGGCGCCACCGCGGTCGTGCACACCCACGCCGCCCACGCCACCGCCGTCTCCACCCTGGTCACCGAGCTCCCGCCGGTGCACTACATGACCGCGGCCCTCGGCGGACCCGTCCGCGTCGCGCCGTACGCCCTCTACGGCACCGAGGAGTTGGCCGGGAACATGCTCGCCGCCCTGCGCGACCGCACCGGCTGCCTCCTCCGGAACCACGGCACCATCGTCTACGGCGACACCCTTGACGAGGCGTACGACCGCACCGCCCAGCTGGAGTGGATGTGCCGCGTCTGGCTCGCCGCGGGCTCGCTGCCCGGCCGCACGCCCAGCCTGCTCACGCCGGAACAGCTCGACGCGGCCGGCGAGCAGCTGCGCGGTTACGGGCAGCGCCGCTGACGTACGGCGGGTGCCGCTGACGTACGGCGCCGGGCGACGGCGGCAGGGTCCCGTCCCAGGCCACTGGGGCCGGCCGCCGTCACCCGGGCCTCGCCTGACAGCAGCAGGGCCCCGGGCAAGAGCCCCCGGTCGCGCCCGACAGCAACCGGGCCCAGGACAGGCGCCCCGGGCCTCGCCTGATGGCAACCGGATCCCGGACAGCCGCCCCGGCCCCGGACAGCCGCCCCCGTGCCCGCCCGCCGTCACCCGGGCGCTCCCGCCCACTGGCCGCGGCCGCGGCGGCCGCCCACACTGGGGAGGATGCGTCTGGGTACCGCGGCAGCAGCCGCCACCACGGTGATCGGTACCGGCGCGGCCGCGGTGGCGGCCGGCCGGTACGCCAGCGACATGGTCCTCAAACCCGCCCCCGACCGGCCGCTGCCGGGCGACCCCCGGCTCACGGTGCACGCCACCGGCCCCGGGCGGATCACCCTCACCCGCAGTCTCGCCTCGCTGCGGCCCGGCACCTACGGGCTGACCGGCGCGGGCGGCCACGCGGTCGTCGGCCCCCTCCTGGACGACGTGCCGCACCCGGCGGACACGGTCGTCCGCCGTCTGGAGCGGGTCACCCACGGCGCCCTCCAGCCGGGCGCGAGGATGCGCCTGACCCCCCAGGTGCACATCGGCAACCCGCGCGACGCACTCGGCCTCGACTGCGCCGACGTCGACATCCCCGGAGAACTGGGCGCACTGCCCGCGTGGTTCGTGCCGGGTGACCGGGAGACCTGGGTGATCACCGTGCACGGCCTGGGCACCACCCGGGAACATCCCATGGTGGTCATGCCGTTCCTCAGCGACCAGCGACTGCCCGTCCTCGACCCCGCCTACCGCAACGACGTCGGCGCCCCGCACACCGCCGACGGCATCAGTCACCTCGGCGACTCCGAATGGCGCGACCTGGACGCCGCGATCCGCTACGCCGTCCAGTACGGCGCCGAACGCGTCGTCCTGCACGGCTGGTCCACCGGCGCCTCCATGGCTCTGCACGCCGCCGCCAACTCCGCGTTGCGCGACCGCATCGCCGGCCTCGTCCTCGACTCGCCGGTACTGGACTGGCAGGCCACCGTCCGCGCCCTGGCCGCCGCCCGCCGCGTCCCCCGCCCGCTGCTCCCGCTGGCCGTACGCGCCGCCGAGGGCAGTACCGGCCTGCACGCCGGACGGCTGGCCGAAGCCTGGACCGCCGACCTGCTCACCGTGCCGACCCTGCTGATCCACGGACCGCACGACTCCCTCGCCCCCTGGGCGGCCTCCCGCGAACTGGCCGCGCGCCGCCCCGACCTGATCACGCTGCACCCGGTACCGCACGCCCCACACGCCGCCATGTGGAACGCCGACCCGGCCACATACGAGGAAACACTCCGCCGCTTCCTCACGCCCCTCATGTGAGCCGGGCGGGGGCATCCGTCCCGGGTGTTCCCTGGGCCCCGGTGGGTCCCGGAGTTCTCCCGGCCGTTCCCATGGTCCCTGCGTTCCCGAGGGCCCTCGGGAGTCGTCGCTCCCGTGCACGTTGCGGGGCGAAACGATGCCGTGCGTCTCCCGGGACGGGCCGCTCTCGCGCGTCGTCCGGGGCGGCCCGCTTTCAGGCGTCCTGTGATCGGTCCGCTTCCGCGCGCCTGTCCGGGGCAGCCTTGTTCATGAGCCGCACGGGCCGTGCCGAGCCCGCGCGTCCTCCGGTCCGGCTTCCCATCATCTTTCCGGCCTGAGATCCCGTGCTCATCCCAGCCCGATTGTTCCCGTGTCCCTCCGGACCCTCGCCTTCCCGTGTCCCTCCCGGCCGGCTCCTTCCCGTGTCCCTCCGGGCCCGCTCCTTCCCGTGTCCCTCCGGGCCCGCTCCTTCCCGTGTCCCTCCCGGCCCGATCGTTTCCGCTCCCTTTCCCGGCCCGTTCCATCCGCCCCGGTGCGACCGTTCCCGTGCCCTCCCGGCCGTTCCGCTTCCGCGCTCCCTCCGTGGCGCGGGCGCGGCATCGTGCCCCGTGCGCCCGACGGCGACTTGCCCGGGTTGTGACGGCCTGTCCGCGCGGGCCGCGGTGGCCGGGTGGGCCGTGGTGAACCGTTTCTACGGACGGTGGCCACACCGCGCGCGCCCCGGGGCCGCCCCCTCGTACGGCCCGCGGCCACCCCCTGTACAGCCTCCGGTGACCCACGCGTACGGTCCGTGCCGGGTGCCCCGTGCGCCCCTCGTGCGTCGGGCCGCCGGAACGTACCGACCGTTCCGATTGGGCTTTCGGGCCGTCAGCGGGAAGACTGCACCCTGTGACGTCCCGTACTCCGCGCGACTCCCGGCTCCGACTCGTCCCCCGTCAACCGATTGCCGCCGCCCGCCGAGCGGTGAGCACCCGGGCCGCCCGGCCGGCGCCCCGGCCGCCGCAGGGCACACCGCCGCCCGCGGAACTGGCCCGGCAGGCCCGCGCCGGCCTGGCCGGTGCCGTACGTCTCGCCCGCTGGGCCGACGGCGAGCACGGCGCGGGCGCCGGGCTGCGGGCCGGCACGGACGGCGCCCTCCCGGCGGACGTCGCCGAACAGGCGGCGGACGACCTGCGGCTGACACCGGACCAGGTCCGTACGGACTGGGACCTGGCGCGGCTGGCCGGACTCGTCGAACTGCACGGCGGCGTGGCCCGCCCCGGCTGGCGGCTGCGCGCCTGGGAGCGCGACGACACCGCCGCGCTGCGCGGCTGGGTCGCGCTCTTCGACGCCTGGTCGCTGGCGCGCCCGGCGCCGCCCGGCGCCGGGCCGACCGCCGTCGCCGAGGTCGTCGAGGCCGTGCCGCAGCTGCTGTCCCTGCTGCATCTGTCGGCCGGTCCGGTACGGCTCCCGGTCCTGCTGGACATGCTGGAACAGCGCGTCGCCGAACTCCGCACCGAACGCTGCGAGGTGCCGTACGGACCGGACCGCGCCCCGGACGCGGGACCCGCCGCGGTCCCGGGCGCGGACCCGAAGGCGGACCCGGGTGCGGCCCGCGCCGGAGCGGCGGGTGACACCGCGGGGGTGTCACTCGCGGAGCTCCTGGACTGGTCGCTGGACGGCCTCGCCGCCGTGGGGGCGCTCGTCGTGCGCGACGGCGCCAGGACCGGCGTGCCGGCCGAACGCGAAGCCCTGCTCACCCCCCTCGGCAACTGGTCGGTCTGGGTCAAGCTGGAACAGATCTGCGTCGCCGCGCAGAGCCCGGCGGGCAACATCGAGCAGTCCGCCGAGGCGATGCTGCGCGGCTGCGCCCGGCTGACCCCGGGCCCGGCGCGCGCCGAATACCGTGCCTGGCTGGCCGCCCGGTCCGCGGGCAGCGCGGTCGAGGAACTCCTCGGCGTCGCCCGCGGCGAGGACGCGCTGCTGCGCGGCCTCGCCTTCGAGGCCCTGCGCGCCGTCGGCGCCCCGGCGGAGCCCGCCGTGCGCGCCGCCGCCGACGAGCCGGGCCTGCGGCCGTACGCCCTGCTCTGGCTGGTCGAGCACGAGGGCGGCGACCCGGAGACCGCGCCGGACGTGCTCACCCGCGAGGAGTCCACCTGGCTGTGGGTGGACACCGCCGCGGCCGTCGCCGACCACGGCGAGAGCCAGCTGCTGGTCCGGCACCTCGATTCGGCCGTCCAGGGCTCGGTCCCGCGCCTGCTGGAGGAGGTACGGGCCGTCGGCCACCCGCGCACCGTGCAGGTGCTGGTCGCCCTGGCCGCCGCCCACCCCGACCCGGCCCTCGCCAAGGCCGTACGGCGAGCAGCCTTCCAGGTGCACACCGGCGGCGCGTGACGCCCCCGGGGGCGGGCGCCCGCCCCCGGGAACGGAACCCGACGGCGCCGCTCCTCTAAGCGCGCTGCCGGCGCCTTTTCAGGCCTTCGGCACCGCCGGTGTGTACGTACCGAACGTCCAGAGATTGCCCTCCAGATCGCGGGCCGTGTACTCCCGGGAGCCGTAGTCCTGGTCCGTGAGCGGCAGCGCTATCTCCACCCCGGCCTGCTCCGCCCGGCGATGATGCGCGTCCGGGTCCGCGACGGTCACGTACACGCCGACCGGGCCGCCGCCGCCCAGCGCCTCCTCGTACGTCCCGCCGACACCCTTCGAGCCCAGCATCACCACACCGTTGCCGAAGGACAGCTCGGCGTGCAGCACCGCGCCGTCCTCGCTCTCGTACAGCGCGCTCTGCGCGAAGCCGAAGGCTTCCGTCAGCTGCTTGATCGCCGCCTTCGCGTCGCGGTAGTGCAGCGTCGGGCAGAACGTGGGAGTCCCTGCCGTCCCTGCCGCCACGTCGGTCATGACGATCACCTTTCCCATCCTGCGATCAGATCGCTCCGAGCCCCGCTCTGAGACCCACATCACAGTCTGGCACCAGGGTCTGACAACGCCTCCCGAAGACCCTCTGGACGCCCTCTGACCAGCGCCGCACCGCACCGTCCCGCACCGCACCGTCCCGCACCGTTCCGCCGTCCGCCCACCGCGCCGGCGAATTCAGCGGAACGTGTCGCAGCGCCCGGCGTCCCCCGTGCGGAACCCGGCCGAGAACCACCGCTGCCGCTGCGCCGCCGACCCGTGCGTCCAGCTCTCCGGGGTGACCCGGCCCTGGAACCGCTCCTGGATCCGGTCGTCGCCGACCGCGGCCGCCGCGTCGAGCCCGTCCCGTACGTCCGCCTCGGTGAGGCTGGTGATCAATGGCCGCCCGGTGGACTCCTCGGGCGTCCCGGTGGCGTGCCGGGCCCACACCCCCGCGTAGCAGTCGGCCTGCAGCTCCACCTTCACGGAAGCGCTGTCCGCGCCCGGCCGCCCGCCCTGCGACCGGCGCAGCGTGCCGGACAGGTTCTGCACGTGGTGCCCGTACTCGTGAGCCACCACGTACGCATGCGCGAACGGCCCGCCCCGGGCGCCGAACTTCGTCCGCAGCTCGCGGAAGAAGTCCAGGTCCAGGTAGACCTTGCGGTCGCCGGGACAGTAGAACGGCCCGACGGCCGAGGTCGCGGCCCCGCACGCGGTGTCCGTCCGGCCGGTGAAGAACACCGTCGGCGCCCGTCCGTACGAGGCGCCGCGCCGCCGGAACTCCTGCTGCCAGAAGGACTGGGCGCTGTTGACGACCGCCACGATCCGGCAGTCCTCCCTGCTGTTGGCGTCCTGCCCGGTACGGCACCGTTCCTGGACCCGTTCCGCCGAGGAGGCGGTCGCTTCCGGGGGATGGTCCGACTCCGTCAGCCCCAGTTCGTCGGGGCCGATGCCGAAGAACAGGCCGGCGACGAGCGCGATCAGCCCCGCCAGCCCGCCGCCGATCGTGGCTCGCCCGCCGGGCAGCCGGCTGCCCCGCTGGTCCTGGACCTGCGAGGTGTCCAGCCCGGCGTCGTCGTCGAACTGCATGGCCGCACCGCCCTCCGCCGCGTCCTCCCGGCGGCGCACACCGCCTCGCCCCATCCAGCCGCGCCCGCCGCCGGGCCGCGACCCCGGGCGGCCGAACGGGCGAGGGAAGAACAGGGGAGGAGCAGGGGAAGAACAGGGGAGGAGCAGGTCACGGCGGGTCCGTACGGCCGGACCGGGACCGGACCGCGGCCGTCCGGCAGCCCGGGAAAACTGGTTGCACGTCACCGCTAGACTGGTCCGTATGGCAATTCTCCTCGTGCATTAGACGGCGCAGGCACGCCGCCCACGCCGCCCGTCCGCACAGGCTTGTGCCGTGTACGGGGCGCGCCGCGCGGCCGTGATCACCCCCGTCCTTTCCGCTGTCCTCGTCTGCCCTGGAGTCTTCCCTTGATCACCGCCTCCGGCCTGGAGCTGCGCGCCGGCGCCCGCGTCCTCATCGAGTCCGCCTCCTTCCGTATCGCCAAGGGCGACCGGATCGGCCTGGTCGGCCGCAACGGAGCGGGCAAGACGACCCTCACCAAGGTCCTGGCGGGCGAGGGCATCCCCGCCGCCGGCACCGTCACCCGCTCCGGCGACGTCGGCTACCTGCCGCAGGACCCGCGCACCGGCGACCTGGACGTCCTCGCCCGCGACCGCATCCTGTCCGCCCGCGGCCTGGACGAGGTCCTGCGCAAGATGCGCGAGAACGAGGACCGGATGTCCAACGGCAAGGGCGCCACCCGCGAAAAGGCGATGAAGAAGTACGAGCGCCTGGAGACGGAGTTCCTGACCAAGGGCGGCTACGCGGCCGAGGCGGAGGCCGCGACCATCGCCGCCAGCCTGGGCCTGCCGGACCGCATCCTCGGCCAGCCCCTGCACACCCTCTCCGGCGGCCAGCGGCGCCGCGTCGAGCTGGCCCGGATCCTCTTCTCGGACTCCGACACGCTGCTCCTGGACGAGCCGACCAACCACCTCGACGCCGACTCGATCGTGTGGCTGCGCGACTACCTGAAGAACTACCGCGGCGGCTTCATCGTGATCTCCCACGACGTCGACCTGGTCGAGACCGTGGTGAACAAGGTGTTCTACCTGGACGCCAACCGCTCCGAGATCGACATCTACAACATGGGCTGGAAGCTCTACCAGCAGCAGCGCGAGGCCGACGAGAAGCGCCGTAAGCGCGAGCGCGCCAACGCCGAGAAGAAGGCCGCGCAACTGCACTCGCAGGCCGACAAGATGCGGGCCAAGGCCACCAAGACCGTCGCCGCGCAGAACATGGCCAAGCGCGCCGACAAGCTGCTCGCCGGACTGGACGCCAAGCGCGCCTCCGACAAGGTCGCCAAGCTGCGCTTCCCGGACCCCGCGCCCTGCGGCAAGACCCCGCTGACCGCCGAGGGCCTGTCCAAGTCGTACGGCTCGCTGGAGATCTTCACCGACGTCGACCTGGCCATCGACAAGGGCTCCCGGGTCGTGATCCTCGGTCTGAACGGCGCGGGCAAGACGACCCTGCTGCGGCTGCTGGCGGGCGTCGAGAAGCCGGACACCGGCGAGGTGCGCCCCGGGCACGGCCTGAAGCTGGGCTACTACGCCCAGGAGCACGAGACGCTGGACCCGGACCGCACGGTCCTGGAGAACATGCGCTCGGCCGCGCCGGACATGGACCTGGTCGACATCCGCAAGACGCTCGGCTCCTTCCTGTTCTCCGGTGACGACGTCGACAAGCCCGCAGGCGTGCTCTCCGGCGGCGAGAAGACCCGGCTGGCACTGGCCACCCTGGTCGTCTCCTCCGCCAACGTGCTGCTCCTGGACGAGCCGACCAACAACCTCGACCCGGCCAGCCGCGAGGAGATCCTCGGCGCGCTGCACACCTTCACCGGCGCCGTGGTGCTGGTCTCCCACGACGAGGGCGCGGTGGACGCCCTCCAGCCGGAGCGCATCATCCTGCTGCCCGACGGGGTCGAGGACCTCTGGGGCCAGGACTACGCGGACCTCGTCGCGCTGGCTTGAGGGCCGCCCGGAGCCCGGGAGGGATCAAGGGCGTATGGATCATTCGGCCGACGGGTGATCCATCATCTGAGTGAGAGCGGCTCGTACATCGGCGAGCCTCCCTGTGACGGCCGGGCCCCAGGGGCCCGGCCGTCATCATTTCGTACCAGCCCCCTCTGACCTGCTCGTTCGCGGAAAACTCCATGGTCGGAGCGGTGATTTTCCTAACGGAATCCCTAATTCCAAGAGTCAATACGGCGCCGCCGGCGCCAAACGATGTCCCACGGACCTTGCTGAATGGGTGGCCAGGACGGCCGGGAGGGGTGATCATGAGAGTCCAGAGCGCACTTCCCACGAGGAGGCACGGGTGGCCGAGACTCTGAAGAAGGGCAGCCGGGTGACCGGCGCCGCGCGCGAGAAGCTCGCGGCAGACCTGAAGAAGAAGTACGACTCCGGAGCGAGCATCCGGGCGCTGGCCGAAGAGACCGGCCGCTCCTACGGGTTCGTGCACCGGATGCTCAGCGAATCCGGTGTGACCCTGCGTGGTCGTGGCGGAGCCACCAGGGGCAAGAAGGCCGCCTCGGCCTGACCGAGGCGTTCCGCTCCGGGAGCTACGGTGCCACCCGGTCGGTCGAGCAGGCGACCGGGTGGTTACTGTTCAGTCACTTAAGCACGCACGTGCGGTCGGCCGACTGACTCGGAGGCGCCCCATGACCCTGCTCGACAAGGACGGTGTGCGGCTCACCGTGGACGACGAGATCGCCACGGTGACCCTCGCCGGACCGGCCAAACGCAACGCGCAGTCGCCCGCCATGTGGCGGGCGCTGGCCGAGGCCGGATCACTGGTGCCGGGAGACGTCCGGATCGTGGTGCTGCGCGGCGAGGGCAAGTCCTTCTCCGCCGGCCTGGACCGGCAGGCGTTCACGCCCGAGGGCTTCGACGGCGAGCCGTCGTTCCTCGACATGGCACGCGGCCCGGACAGCGAACTGGACGCCACCATCGCCGAGTACCAGGAAGCGTTCACCTGGTGGCGGCGGAACGACGTGGTGTCCATCGCCGCTGTCCAGGGCCATGCGATCGGCGCCGGCTTCCAGCTCGCGCTCGCCTGCGACCTGCGGGTGTGTGCCGACGACGCGCAGTTCGCCATGCGGGAGACCAGCCTCGGGCTGGTGCCGGACCTGACCGGCACCCACCCCCTGGTCGCCCTGGTCGGCTACGCCCGCGCGCTGGAGATCTGCGCCACCGGCCGCTTCGTCCACGCCGACGAGGCCGAACGCATCGGCCTGGCCAACCTCGTGGTGCCCGCCGCCGACCTGGACGGTGCCGTCGCGGATCTGGCGGGCGCCCTCGTCGCCGCGCCTCGGGACGCCGTCATCGAGACCAAGGCCCTGCTGATGGGCGCCGCCTCCCGTACGTACGAGGAGCAGCGGGCCGCCGAACGCGCCGCGCAGGCACGCAGGCTGCGGGACCTGGCGGGCCTGGGCGAGTAGCCGCGCGACGGGCCGCTCAGGCGGCGGCGGGCGGTTCGAGGGCGGCGACGAGCACCGCGACGGTGGGCCGCTTTCGGCCGCCCGCCGGCTGCCCGCCGTCCGCCGACTGCCCGCCGCCCGCCGGCTGCCCGTCACCCGCCGACGGCCCGCCGTCCGCTGGCTGTCCAGCGTCCGCCGCCTTCCCGACCGCGGCGCGTACGTCCCGCGCCACGTCCAGCGTCCGCCGGTCCGGCGCGACGGCCAGTTGGACGAGTACGTGCCCGTCCTCCTCGCGCACCGGCCGGGACAGCGCCCCCAAGGCCGGCACGAGCCGCACGGCTCCCGGGACACGCAGTACGGCCGCCTCCAGGGGGCCGGCATCGCCGGCCGTGGCTCCGCCGCCGGGGAAGGCGTCGCCGACCTGGCCACCGCCCGTTTCCCCTTCCCCTCCCTCCCCCTTCGCCCCTTCTGCCTCGTCCTCGTCGAGCAGGTCCGTGACCCGCACATCGACGACGGACACGTCCAGCCCCAGCCGCTCCGCCGCACACGCCAGCAGTGCTTCCCGCAGCAGGCCCGCGGAAGCCGGAACCGGACGTCCGGCCGTGGCCGCGACGTCCGCCTCGATCAGCAGCGGCCCCGGCGGCAGCGCGCTCGGCGGCGACGGAACCGCCGCTTCCGGCGCGGCGTCCGCGTCCGCCAAGGACAGGCGGAGCGTACCGACCCGCAGTCCCGGCAGCGCGTCGCCTGCCTGCCGCAGCACCCCGGCGGCCGCCCGTTCGGCGATCCACGCTCCGTCCGCCGGGCCGCCCAGCGGCAGCAGCCGGCCGAGTCCGAGCTGCCGCCGTACCGCCGTCACCAACTGGTCACCGGCCACCGGCCGTCACCTCTTTCCCGAACAGTGCCTCCACCTTGCCGCACACCCGGCCGGGCGGCAGGGCCACGTACCCGAATGGCCGCATCCGGTGCACCCCACTGCCGCATCTCCGCAGCGGGCTCGGGAAAGCCGCCTTACTGTGGAAAACGGAGCGGCTTGCAGCTCCGACCCCTCGGAAAGGGACGATCGGCGATGACCGAGAGCGCACAAGGTAACCGGCCCGAGCCGCGGACCGGAGAGTCGCAGGGCAAGACGCTGGGAGCCAAGCGGGGCGGCGGCGACCCCGCGACCCGCGGGCGTACCACCATCGCCGACGGCGTCGTGGAGAAGATCGCCGGAATGGCGGCCCGCGATGTCGTGGGCGTACACGCGATGGGCAGCGGCTTCGCCCGCACGCTCGGCGCGGTGCGGGACCGGGTCCCCGGCGGCAGCAAGTCGGTGACCCGCGGTGTGAAGGCCGAGGTCGGCGAGGTGCAGACCGCGCTGGACCTGGAGATCGTCGTCGAGTACGGCGTCTCCATCGCGGACCTCGCGCGGGCCGTACGGGAGAACGTCATCTCCGCCGTGGAGCGGATGACGGGCCTGGAGGTCGTCGAGGTCAACATCGCGGTGAGCGACGTGAAGCTGCCCGACGACGAGGAGGACGAGGACGACGAGGAGCCGCGCCTCCAGTAGGGCGGTCCGGTCACGACTGAGACAGCGCCGGGGCTTCGCTCCGCAGGACCCGGCCGGGGTGGTAGCGAAGGGAAGCGCGTAGATGAGCATGCCCGTGGTCGGTCTGTTGGCCGGAATGGCGCTGGGCTTCGCCGGATACTTCGGCGGTTTTGGGGCCTTCGTACTGGTGGCGGCGCTGGGCGCCATCGGATTCATCGTCGGGAAGTTCGTGGACGGAGACCTGGAGGCCGGAGAGTTCTTCCGGACCCGTACGGGCGACCGCGACGGCCGGCGGAGGTGACGCCCGGTGGCGACCGTGTCTCCCGCGGCCGCGGCACCCGGCGCCGCCCAGCCGGCCGTACCGGCCGGTGAACGGGGTGCCACCAAGGTCGCGGACCGGGTCGTGGCCAAGATCGCCGCACAGGCCGCCCGTGAGGCCCTGCGCGACGCGTCCACGGCACACACCGACGCCCACGCGTCGGTGACGGTGCGCCGGCGCGAGGGAAGGCGGGACTTCGGCGAGGCCCGGGTACGGGTCGCCGTCGAACTGGGCTACCCCTCCGACATCGGTGCCCAGTGCGGCGCCGTACGGCGGCAGGTCACCCAGCGGGTCCGCGAACTGGCCGGCATGTCGGTGCCCGAGGTCGCCGTCCAGGTCGAACGGCTGCACGCGCCCCAGATGGAGCGGTCGGGCCGGGGGAGGGTGCGATGAACGACGACGATCCCGAGCTGCGGCACACCCAGCGGCTGCCCGCCCTCGACAAGTCGGCGGGCGCCACAGCGGTCCCGCCCGGCCGGAGCGGCTCCGGCGCACCTTCCGGCCAGGACCGTTCCGGTACTCCGGGCGGCCCGGACGGCTCCGGCACTGCCGACGGCCCCGGGCAGACCGGCCCGGGGCACACCGGCCCGGCGGACACCGGCCAGGCCCCCCGCGAGGAGACCGACGGCGGCGGCCGGGCCCGGCGCTTCTGGGCGGCCCGGCGCGTACCGTCCACGCTGGTCGCGCTCGTCGTGCTCGGCGCCGCCGGACTGCTGCTGTACGACGTGGCCGCGGTACGCGCCGACCGCCCCGCGATGGCCTGGCGCAAGCGCCTCGCCACCGAGCTGGCGACCCGTCACCTGGACGACGTCTGGGTCCTCGCGGGCGCCGCGGTGGCCGTGGCCCTCGGCGTCTGGCTGCTGGTGCTCGCGCTGACCCCCGGTCTGCGCGGGGTGCTGCCGATGCGGCGTACGACACCGGACGTACGCGGCGGCCTGGACCGTGCCGCGGCCGCGCTGGTGCTGCGCGACCGGGCCATGGAGGTGCCGGGCGTGCAGTCCGTACGGGTCGCCGTCGGCCGCCGCAAGGCCAAGGCACGCGCGGTCTCGCACTTCCGCGAACTGGACGAGGTACGGAGCGACCTGGACACGGCGCTCGGCGACGGACTGCGGCAGCTGGGCCTCGCCCGGCGGCCCGCGCTGTCCGTACGGGTGCGCCGGTCGGCGAAGAGGTGAGCACGGCGATGCGCAAGGTCCTGCGAACGGTCAACCGGGTGCTGCTGGCCCTGACGGGCCTGGTCCTGATCGGCGTCGGCGGCACGGTGCTGCTCGGCGGTTTCGACGTGCCGCGCAAGGCCGGCTTCGACATGCCGACCGGCGGGCGCTGGTCCCGGCCCGACGAGGTGCTGCTGCGCGAGCCGGACCGGACGCGCTGGACGGACAGCGGCTGGTGGTGGCCGGTGGTCATCGCGGTGCTGGCCGTACTCGTCCTGCTGGCGCTGTGGTGGCTGCTGTCGCAGTTCCGGCGGCACCGGCTGCGCGAGATCCTCGTGGACAGCGGCGACGGCGAGGGCGCCCAGCTCCGCGGCCGGGCGATGGAGAACGTCCTGACGGCCGAGTCCGAGTCGCTGGACGGGGTCGACCGGGCCCGCGTCCAGCTGACCGGACGCCGCACGGAACCACGGCTACGGGCCGGCCTGGCCCTCGCCCCGCACGCGGAGCCCTGCGCCGTGGTCGCCCGCCTCTCCTCGGAGGCGATCCACCACGCCCGTACCTCGGCAGGCCTGGAACGGCTGCCCGCCGAGGTACGGCTGCGCGCGGTCAAGCACCGGGCCGAGCGGGTGAGTTAGGCACGTGCGGCACGGCGTGCTGCCCTGGCCGGAGGCGCGGTCGGTGACGTCGGCGGAAGCACGCGCCGTCACCGGTCCGGCTCCGCAGCTCTCCGCCCCTCAGAACCCCCGCCGCGCCCCGCCGTCCACCGGCACCATCACACCCGTCACGTAGGACGCCGCCGGCGACAGCAGGAACGCCGTGGTGCGGCCGAACTCCTCCGGTTCGCCGTAGCGGCGCAGGGGGATGGCGGCGCTGTTGCGGGCGCGGGACTCCTCCGGGGCGCCGGACAGGGCGTCCAGCTGGGTCATCCGGTCCGTGGCGATGCGGCCCGGCAGGACGCCGAAGACGCGGATGCCGCGGGGGCCCAGTTCGTCGGCGAGGGACTTGGCGTAGCCCGCGAGGCCGGGGCGCAGGCCGTTGGAGATGGCCAGGCCGGCGATGGGCTCGTGGACCGAGCCGGACAGCACGAAGCCGATCGCGCCGCCGTCGCCGAGCGCGGCGGACGCCGTGCGGGCGAGCCGTACCGCGCCGAGGAAGACCGACTCGAAGGCGGCCTGCCACTGGTCGTCGGTGTTGCCGGTGGGCGCTCCCGGGGGCGGGCCGCCGACGCTGACGAGGATGCCGTCGAGGCGGCCGAAGCGTTCGCGGGCCGTGTCGACCAGGCGCGCGGCGGCGTCCGGGTCGGCGTTGTCGGCGGCGACGCCGTGCGCGCGGTCGCCGAGCGCGGCCGCGGCGGCCTCGGCGCTCTCCTCGCTGCGGCCGCTGAGGACGACGTTGGCGCCGTCGGCGACCAGTTCCCGCGCGGTGGCGAAGCCGAGGCCGCGGGTGGCGCCGGTGACGATGTAGGTCCGGTCGGTGAGTCCTAGATCCATGGGGGTCAGTCTGCCCCGTCGCACCCGAACATGGTGAAGGCGGTGCTGATGAGGCCGATGTGGCTGAAGGCCTGGGGGAAGTTGCCCAGCTGGCGGCCGGCGACCGGGTCGTACTCCTCGGCCAGCAGCCCCACGTCGTTGGGCAGCCGCAGCAGCCGGTCGAACAGCTCCCTGGCCTCCTCCTGCCGCCCGGTCAGGTGCAGGGCCTCGGCCAGCCAGAACGAGCAGACCAGGAAGGTGCCCTCGTCGCCCGGCAGCCCGTCCACGGTGGTCGCGCCGGTGCTGTAACGCCGTATCAGGCCGCCGTGCGCCAGCTCCTCGCGCACCGCGTCGACCGTGCCGACGACCCGCGGGTCGTCGGCGGGCAGGAAGCCGAGGCGCGGGATCAGCAGCGTCGCCGCGTCCAGCAGGTCCGAGCCGTAGGACTGGGTGAAGGTGTTGCGCTCGGCGTCGTACCCCTTCTCGCACACCTCGCGGTGCACCTCGTCGCGCATCGCGCGCCAGCGGGCGACGTCCCCCTCCAGTTCCGGGTCGGACTCGACGGCCTTGACGGCGCGGTCCGCGGCGACCCACGCCATGATCTTGGAGTGCACGAAGTGCCGGCGGGGCCCGCGGACCTCCCACAGCCCCTCGTCCGGCTCCCGCCAGTGGCACTCCAGGAAGTCCAGCAGCGAGCGCTGGATGTTCCAGGCGTGCGGTTTGGACGGCAGCCCGGCGACGCGCGCGATGTGGAAGGAGTCCAGCACCCCGCCGTACACGTCGAGCTGCCGCTGTTCGACGGCGGCGTTGCCGATGCGTACGGGTGTGGAGCCGGCGTAGCCGCCGAGCCAGGGCAGCTCGGCCTCCGGCAGCCGCCGCTCGCCGCCCAGGCCGTACATGATCTGGAGGTCGGCCGGGTTGCCGGCCACCGCGCGCAGCAGCCAGTCCCGCCAGGCCGACGCCTCCTCGGTGTATCCGGCGGTGACCAGCGAGTTGAGGGTCAATGTGGCGTCGCGCAGCCAGCAGAAGCGGTAGTCCCAGTTGCGTACGCCGCCCAGCTCCTCGGGCAGCGAGGTGGTGGGCGCCGCGACGATGCCGCCGGTGGGCGCGAAGGTCAGGGCCTTGAGCGTGATCAGGGAGCGCAGCACCTCGGCCCGGTACGGACCGGCGTAGCGGCAGTGCGCCGCCCACGCCCGCCAGTCCTCCAGGGTGTGCTCCAGCGCCTCGTACGGATCGATCTCGGCGGGGCGCGGCTCGTGCGAGGGGTGCCAGGTCAGGATGAACGCCACCCGCTCGCCGGCCGCGACGCCGAAGTCCGAGCGGGTGCTGAGCCCCTGGCCGTACGTCTTGACCTCGGGCTCGGTGCGCAGCCACGCGGAGTCCGGGCCGGCCACCGCGACCCGGCACCGGCCGACATGCCGCACCCAGGGCACGACCAGCCCGTAGTCGAAGCGCAGCCGCAGCACCCCCTGCATGGGGACGTCGCCCTCCAGGCCCTCCACGATGCGCACGACGTCGGGCGCACGGTCGCGCTGCGGCATGAAGTCGGTGACCTGCACCGAGCCGGTGGGGGTGTGCCAGACGGTGTCCAGGACCAGGGACTCGCCCCGGTAGGAGCGTTCGGGCCGGGCGTCGGGGTCGGCGGGGGCGAGCAGCCAGTGCCCGTTCTCCTGGTCGCCGAGGAGCGCCGCGAAGCAGGCGGCGGAGTCGAAGTGCGGCAGGCACAGCCAGTCGACGGAGCCGTTCCGGCCTACCAGGGCGGCGGTCTGCAGGTCGCCGATGAGCGCGTAGTCCTCGATGGGTGCGTGCACGCGGCGTCCCTTCCGTCGGCGACCGGCGGCTACTCGGTGCTGGCGACTGTACGGCTCACGGGCTCGGCAGGGGCGGATTCGGCGCTGCCGGCGCCCGCTGCGGCGGCGAGCCGGTCCTTGCGCTCCCGGCGGACCAGGACGAACCAGCCGACGGGCACGGCCGCGGCGAACAGCCACCACTGGACCGCGTAGGCCATGTGCGGGCCGATGCTGTCGTGGTCCGGCTCGGGCACCAGCTCGGGCGTGCCGCCGGGCGGCTCCGGCGCGGTCTGCTCGATGTAGCCGCCGAGGACCGGCCGGTGCAGGGCTTCGGCCTGCCGCTCGCTGTTGATCAGCATGACCTGGCGGTCGGGCAGGCCGCGCTTGTCCTTGATGCCGCTGCCTTCGGTGGTCTCGTCCGCCATCATCCGGCCGGTGACGGTGACCCGGCCCTTGGGGGCGGCGGGCACGTCGGGGAAGCGGGTGAGGTCGTTGCCCGCGGCGATCCAGCCGCGGTTGACCAGGACGGTGGTGCCCTTGCGCGGCCCCTGGTCCAGGACGAGCGGCGTCAGCACGTAGTAGCCGATGGTCTTCTCGTCGGCGGCGGTGCGCTGGCGGACCACGACCTCGTGCCGGGTGTCGTACGTGCCGGAGGCGGTGACCCGGCGCCACATGTCGTCGCGGGGCAGCGTCCGGCCGGGGGCGGTCAGGTCGGTGACCGGCACCGGGGTGGCGTGCAGGTTGTCCGCGATGAGCTGGTTCTGCGCGACCCGGTGCTCATGGCGGTGGTACTGCCAGAACCCCAGCTTGATCATGACGGGGATCAGGACGAGGCCCACGAGGGTGAGGATCACCCACTGCCGGGACAACAGGAAGCGGTACACCCCACGAGGGTACGACCGGGGCCTTCGGCACCCCGCCGCCGGGGTCGTCAGACCCGGCCGACGATGCCCGTCTGCCCCTCCGCGCGGGCGCAGTGGGCGCCGCAGAACCAGCGCCCGGCGGCCTCCACGCCCTGGCCGATGATCTGGCACCGGCAGTGCTCGCAGATCGGCGCCATGCGGTGGATGGCGCAGGAGAAGCAGTCGAAGACGTGCACCGCGCCCTGCGCGTGCACCTCGAACGTCATGCCGTATTCGTTTCCGCAGACCTCACAACGTGCCATGTGCCACAGCGTGCGGGTGCGGCGGGCGGTCGGGCGAGCCTGCGGAAGGCGTGTTGTGGGGCTTCACCCGGACGCAGGCGCCGGGGCCACGTCCTGGAGGAGCTGCATGAAGGCCGCCTCGTCGATCACCGGCGTGCCGAAGGAGGCGGCCTTGGCGGTCTTGGAGGTCCGGGACTCCGGGTCGTTGGTGACCAGCAGGCTGGTCAGCCGGGAGACGCTGGTGGCCACGTGCAGTCCGGCCTCGATCGCGCGGTCCTCCAGCAGCTCGCGGTCGACGGAGGTGTCGCCGGAGAACGCCACCCGCATCCCCTGCACCAGCCGGGCACCCGGCTCGTACCGGCCGGGGTTCGGGTAGGGGCAGGCGGGCCGCTTGCGCGACGGGCGCCAGCTGGTGGGCCGGTAGGCGGCCGCGGCCGGCCGCTGCCGGGGCGCCGCCGGTCCGTCCGCCCACTCGGTGAGCGGCTGGCAGGCCAGCAGCGGCAGGCGCAGGTTGGCCTGGGCGGCCAGTCGCAGACTGGGCCGGAACGCCTCCGCCAGCACCCGGGCGTCGTCGAGCGCGTGGTGGGCGTGCTGCTGGGTGACGCCGTAGTGGGCGGCGAGGGACTCCAGCTTGTGGTTGGGCAGCGGCAGCCGCAGTTCCTTGGAGAGCGCGATGGTGCACAGGCGCTGCCGTACGGGCGCCTCGGCCTCGGCGCGGGCGTACTCGCGGGCGATCATCGACCAGTCGAACATCGCGTTGTGGGCGACCAGGACGCGCCCCTCCAGCCGCTTCGACAGCTCGGGGACGATCTCCGGGAAGAGCGGCGCGGCGGCGAGCATGTCGCTCGTCAGACCGTGGATCCACACCGGGCCCGGGTCCCGCTCCGGGTTGACGAGGGTGTACCAGTGGTCCTCGACCTCGCCGTGGACGTCGAGGC
This sequence comes from Streptomyces paromomycinus, assembly GCF_003865155.1. Classification (NCBI taxonomy): domain Bacteria; kingdom Bacillati; phylum Actinomycetota; class Actinomycetes; order Kitasatosporales; family Streptomycetaceae; genus Streptomyces; species Streptomyces paromomycinus. Next base: position 7,565,611 of record NZ_BHZD01000001.1, read on the forward strand.
GGTACACGGCGGCGGAGACTATCCGGTCGTCGCGGGCCAGGCCGGTGGTCTCCACGTCGACCACCGCGTACCCCTGGGGATACGCGGCCGGCCAGGAGGCGGCCGCCTCCGGAGGGGACGGCTGCTGCCCGATCGCCGGGGTGATCGGGCGGGCTGCTGCCATACGGTCTTCGAGCATGGTCACTGAGGATACGGGCCCCCACTGACAGCGCCACCGCCCTCCCCGTACCGTCCGGCGCTCCGGCACCGTCCGGGGCCGTACGGGCGGGCGCGGACGTGCGCGAACGGTGCGCGGGCGGCCGCCGGTTGGCCCCCGAACGGGGGACGGGGCGACAGGGTGGTGCGGCGGCCCTCTCCCGTGTGGCGCTGTCGACCGACCCCTCCTGTGGTGTTACGTCGCAAAGGTCCGGTTCGGGTTCCGGCCGTGGAGGGGTGCGTGCCTGACGGCGCCCGTCGCTGACACTCCTTCTTACATACTTCTCGGTAACAACCCCTAGCGGGGGCCCCGTCGGCGCCTTTATGGTGCCGACATGCCGCACCTGCCCGATGTCGTGCTGTGGTCCGTGCCCGCTTTCGTCGTCCTCACCGTGGTGGAGATGGTGAGCTACCGCCTCCGTCCCGACGAGGACGCCGCCGGGTACGAGGCCAAGGACGCCGCGACCAGCGTCGGCATGGGACTGGGCAGCCTGGTCTTCGACGCGCTGTGGAAGATTCCGATCGTCGCCGTCTACTCGGCCGTCTACACGCTGACGCCGCTGCGCGTGCCCGTGCTGTGGTGGACGCTGCCGCTGATGCTGCTCGTCCAGGACTTCTTCTACTACTGGTCGCACCGCGGCCACCACGTCATCCGCGTCCTGTGGGCGTGCCACGTCGTGCACCACTCCAGCGAGAAGTTCAACTTCACCACCGCGCTGCGCCAGCCCTGGACGACCTGGACGGTCTGGCCGTTCTACCTGCCGATGATCGCGCTCGGCGTGCACCCGGCCGCGGTCGCGTTCTGCTCGGGCGCCAACCTCGTCTACCAGTTCTGGGTGCACACCGAACGCGTCGGCAAGCTGCCCAGGCCCTTCGAGTACGTCCTGAACACGCCCTCGCACCACCGGGTGCACCATGCCTCGCAGGGCGGCTACCTGGACCGCAACTTCGGCGGCATCCTCATCGTCTGGGACCGGATGTTCGGCTCGTTCGTCCCGGAGACGGAACGCCCCGTGTACGGCCTCACCAAGAACATCCACACCTTCAACCCGCTGCGCGTCGCCACCCACGAGTACGCGGCCATCGCGCGTGACGTCCGGGCGGCGGGAAGCTGGAGCGAGCGGGCGGGGCGGGTGTTCCGGGGGCCTGGGTGGCAGCCGGCGGGGTCCGTGGCAGGCAAGGCACCCGAAAAGGCCGCCGACAGGACCGGTGCACCCGGAGCCGCCGAGCCCACCGGCGCCACGAAGAAGTCCACCGGCGTCAAGAAGGAGCCCGTAGCGTGACCAGCGCCGCGCGCACCGCGCGGGTCCTGCTCGGCGCCTTCGCCGTGCTGACCGCCGTCCACCTCGGCGCGCTGCTCGCCGGGGCCACCACCGTCGTCCACCTGACCAAACCGGCGCTGATGCCGGTCCTGGCCGGGTACGTGCTGGCCGCCGGAGCGCCCCGGCTGCTCGCCGTCGCACTGCTCTTCGGCTGCGGCGGCGACACCCTCCTCCAGACCGGCGACGACGCGCTGTTCCTCGTCGGCATGGGTTCCTTCGCCGCCGGACACGTCTGCTACCTGGTCCTCCTCACCCGGCGTGGCGCCTTCCCGGGCGGCCTTCGGCTCTCCGGGCCGCTCGCCGCCTGCTACGCGGCCGCCTGGCTCGGCTTCGTCGCCCTGCTGTGGCCGGACCTGGCGGCGGACCTGCGGCTGCCGGTCGCCGCGTACAGCCTGCTGCTCACCGCGACGGCCTTCAGCGCCCTGCGGCTCGGGCCGCGGGCCGCGCTCGGCGGGCTGCTCTTCCTGCTCTCCGACTCGCTGCTCGCCACCGGTCTGGCCCATTGGCAGCAGCCGCCCGCCGCCCAATTCTGGGTGATGCTGACCTACGCCGCGGCTCAGTACGCGCTGGCCGACGGCGTACGGCGGACGTACACGGCAGGGGAGCGGCCCGGGGACGCGGGTGCCGCGCGGACGTACGGTGAGGTGCGCAGTACCCCTGTCTGAGCCGTCCCCGCCGTCGCCGGTCTCAGATCCCACCTGCGACGACGGCCGCGGACTTGAGTCTCCCACCGGGGGAGACCCGACAGTGGACGGCATGAACGAGGACGGCGACGGCCTGCTGACGATCGGCGCGCTGGCCCGGCTCACCGGGGTCACGGTGAAGACGGTCCGGCGCTGGTCCGACGAGGGCCTGCTGCCGCCCGCCGCCCGCACCCCCGCGGGCTACCGGCTGTACGGCCCCGACGCCCCCGCCCGCCTGGAGACCGTGCGCACCCTGCGCGAACTCGGCATCGGCACCGCGGAGATCCGCGCCGTCCTGCACAGCGGACGCACCGTCGCCGACGCCGCCCGGCACTGGGCGGACGCGCTGGACGCGCAGATCCGCACCCTGCGGCTGCGGCGCGCCGTACTGCGGGCGGTGGCCGCGCGGGGGACCGCAGCCGAGGAGCTACCGGACGTGCACCGACTGGCCCGCCTGACCGCCGCCGAACGGCGCCGCACCATCGAGGAGTTCGTCACGGACGCCCTCGACGGCGTGGCCGCCCCCGCCTACCGCGCCGGCCTGCTGGCCGCCGCCCCCGACCTGCCCGAGGACCCGGCGCCCGGACAGCTCGGCGCCTGGCTCGACCTGGCCGAACACGTCCAGCGCCCCGAGGTGCGGGCCGCGCTGCGGCGGCTGGCCGAGTACAGCGCCCGCACCACCCCCGCCGTACCGTCCGCGACGGCCGCCGAGGACGCCGCACGCGTCGCACGCCTGATGCGCGAGCGCGGCGAGGCGGCCCTCGCGGCCGGGGTCGCCGCCGACTCCCCGGCGGCCGAGCCCGTCGTGGCCGAGCTGGTCGCCGCCTGGCTGCCGACCCAGGCGGACACGGCCGACCCGCCGCAGCGGGACGACACCCACGCGCGCGCCAGGCTGCTGGAACAACTGGAAGCCGCCGCCGAGCCGCACATCGAGCGGTACTGGCAGCTGATGTGCGCCGCCACCGGCCGCCCGACGCCGCCTCGTTGGGACGCGGCGGGCGCCTGGACCGCCGCCGCGCTGCGCGCCCACCCCCGGCCCGGCCCTGGCGTCGTCCTGCCGCCCGCACCGGACGCGCAGCGCGCGCTGTACGTGTACGAGCGGGTGGCCGCGCACGTCACCGCGCTGGTCGACGCCGTACCGAAGGAGGCGCTGGAGCGGCCCACGCCGTGCGACGGCTGGACCGTACGGCAGCTCATCGACCACATGACCTGGGAAAACCTCATGATCACCTCGATCGCCCGGGAGGCGCCGCGCACCGACCGGGGCGCCGATCACCTGGGCGCCGACCACGCCGCCGCCTTCCGGGGATCGGTGGCCGGACTGCTCGCCGCCTTCACCGGCAGCGGGATGCTGACGCGTACGTACGGCCCCTACGAGGCGCCCGGAGCGCTCTTCGCGCAGCAGGCCGCGGTCGAACTCCTCGCGCACGGCTGGGACCTGGCCCGCGCGCTCGGCGCGCCGACCGGTCTGGCGCCGGAGGTCGCCGACGAGGTGCTGGCGGCGGCCCGCGGCCTCTACGGGGCGGCACCGCGTACGGAGGGCGGCTCGTTCGCCCCGGAGCGGCCCGCGCCCGAGGGAGCGAGTGGTGCGGACCGGCTGGCCGCCTACCTGGGCAGGTGAGGCTTCCTGGGCAGGTGAGGCGGAAACAGGGGAGGGGCCGGGCGGAGTGCCGCCCGGCCCCGTGCCTCAGGACCGTTCACCGGCCCGTCGGCTACGTCAGTCCTTGACCGCGTCGAGCGCGTCCACGATGCCGTAGCCGTAGTGGCCGTTGACGTGCTGCGTACCGGTGCACGTCTTGTCGGCGGTCGGGCAGCCCGGGTTGTCGGCCTGCATCTTCAGGAGCCACTGGATCTCCTGCGGGCTGGACTTGGGGTGGGTGCTCTTCAGCAGCGCCACGACACCGGCCACGTGCGGGCTGGCCATCGAGGTGCCCTGGAGGTAGCCGTAGTCACCGCCGGGCATGGTCGACAGGATGCCGCCGTGCTTGGCGGGCAGGTCCGGGACCTGGCGGGAGTCGCCGCCCGGGGCCGCCACGTCGATCACGCCGTTGCCGTAGTTCGAGAAGTACGACTTCAGGCCCTTGACGCCGGTCGAGGCCACCGTGACGGTGCCCGGCAGCTGGGTCGGGACGTCCCAGCACTTCTTCGGGTCGATCGTCCGCGAGACCGGCGTGGAGTCGTTCGGGCTGGAGGTGTCGGTCAGCTGCGCCGCCGCCAGGTCCATGTTGGAGTTGCCGGCCGCGGCGACGTTCACCACGCCCTTGTTCTCCGCGTACTTGGCGGCCCGGCCGACGGCGTCCACGATGGCGCCCTGGTCCAGGTCGTCCTTGCAGTTGAACATCCACGGGTCGACGTAGTAGCTGTTGTTCGTCACCTTGGCGCCGTGGTCGGCCGCGAAGACGAAGGCGCACACCACGCTCTCGGCGTAGAACAGGCTCGTCTGGGGCTCGCTGACCTTGATGGCGGAGAGCTTCACGCCCGGCGCCACACCGGCCACGCCCACGCCGTTACGGGCGGCGGCGATGGTGCCCGCGACGTGCGTGCCGTGGTAGTCCTCGGCCGGGTCGTACGGACGCCAGGCGCCGGGGGAGGTGTCCGGCACGCCGCCCACGCAGTTCGCGGACTGCTTGGGGGCGAAGTTGGCCTTCAGGTCCGGGTGGGTGTCGTCCACACCGGTGTCGATGACCGCGACGGTGACCTTCTTGCTGCCCTCGTCGATCTTCGCGGCCTGGTCGGCCTTGATCGCGGGGATGTCCCACTGGAGCGGCTCCAGCGGCTCCTTGTCGTCGCCCGCGGCGTTGGCCACGCGGGCCGCCTTGGCCGCCTTGTCGGCGGTGAGGCGCTCGACCTTCTGGGGCTTGCCGACGTCCGTGGTGGCGGACGCCTTGAGCGGGGTCGTACGGGTGGCGCCGGCGGACTGCACGCCCGGCGCCTTGCGTATGGTGGCCGCGAAGAGCGGGTTCGCCGAGTGGACGACGATCACGCCTATCTTCTCGTGGGCGACGATCACCTTGCCGCCGGCCGCCTTGATCGCCTTCGTGACCTTGCCGACCGAGGCCTTGCCCGGCGTGGCGTTCACGACGTACGAGAGCTGCGGTCCGGCAGCGGTGGCGGCGGCCGCCGGGGCCGCGTCCTGGGACGCGGCGGTGGCCGCGGCCGGCAGGAAGCCGAGGGATGCCGTCAGAGCCAGACCGAGCGGCACGGCAAGCGCCCGCACCCGTCTGGATCGGGGATGCGCCATGGGTACTCCACATCATCCGTAAGACCGCCCGTCGCCGATTGCGCACGGGCAGGTGCATACCGCCGTCCGGGGGAATGGCCCCCACGCGCGGCAAGTCCCCGTGAAGTTATCCGTGTCGACCACGGAACATCAATGGATCAGGGAGAAAACCTGTCACAAGCCGCGCATTGATACCCCGTCAGCCACTGGCGTCACGGACGGGGCGCGGAGTCTCAGGACTCGCGTCGCAGCGCCGCCAGGCTCAGCGGCGGCAGCACCGGCCGGCGGCCGTACCAACGGCCCGGTGCCGTCCGTACGGGCCGCCGCGGGGCCGCGGCCGCGGCGACGGGAGCGGGCAGCCGCACGGTTCCGTACGGGCGGCGGCCCGGGTCCGCGGGCTCGGTGTGCGGTGTGGACATCACACTCCGCCCAACGAACGGGCCCGGCCGCGGTGGCGGCCGGCACCCGTGCTTCCTGCGGAATTCAACCAACCAGCCTCTGTCCCTTCGGATGCCACCCCTCTACGATGCGTGATCCGGATCACTTACGCACCCTTTACCGCCGGGCTCCGCCGTCCGCCCTACGCCACCAGGAGATTCCGTGAGCACCGCACCACCGCCCACCGGTCCGGGGCCGCACCGGCCGCCGGACTTCGCCGAGGTCCAGGCGAGCCGGGAGTTCGGCGAACTGCGCCGTTCGTACCGTTCGTTCGCCTTTCCGCTCACCGTCGCCTTCATCCTCTGGTACCTGCTGTACGTGCTGCTCTCCAGCTACGCGGGCGGCTTCATGGGCATCAAGGTCTTCGGCAACGTCAACGTCGCCTTCGTGCTCGGCCTCGCGCAGTTCGTGACCACCTTCCTGATCGCCTGGTGGTACGCCCGGCACGCCGCCGCGAAGCTGGACCCCAGGGCCCAGGCGATCAAGTCCCGTGTGGAGAGTGACGCATGAGCGCGACCGAGCGGATCACCGCCGGCACGGGACGGCTCGCCGACGGCGCCGCCCAATTCGCCGCGGGCGGCGCGGGCGAGCACCGGGCGCTGATCATCACGCTGTTCGCGGTCTTCGTCGCCGCGACACTCGGCATCACCGTCTGGGCCGGCCGGCAGACCAAGGGCGCCGAGGACTTCTACGCGGGCGGCCGCCAGTTCAGCGGTTTCCAGAACGGCCTGGCGATCTCCGGCGACTACATGTCCGCCGCGTCCTTCCTCGGCATCGCCGGGGCCATCGCCCTCTTCGGGTACGACGGTTTCCTGTACTCCATCGGCTTCCTCGTCGCCTGGCTCGTGGCGCTGCTGCTGGTGGCCGAACCGCTGCGCAACTCGGGCCGGTTCACCATGGGCGACGTGCTCGCGTACCGGATGCGCCAGCGCCCGGTGCGCACCGCCGCCGGCGTCTCCACCATCATCGTCTCGATCTTCTACCTGCTCGCCCAGATGGCGGGCGCGGGCGCCCTGGTCACGCTGCTGCTCGGCATCACCAGCGAGGCCGGCAAGATCCTGGTCGTCGTCCTGGTCGGCATCGTGATGATCCTGTACGTGTCCATCGGCGGCATGAAGGGGACCACCTGGGTCCAGATGGTCAAGGCCGTCCTGCTGATCGCGGGCACCCTGCTCATCACGTTCCTGGTGATGCTCAAGTTCAACTTCAACATCTCCACGCTGCTGGGCCGGGCGGCCGAGGAGAGCGGCAAGGGCGCCGCCTTCCTGGAGCCGGGCCTGAAGTACGGCGTGACCGCCACCTCGAAGATCGACTTCATCTCGCTGGGCATCGCCCTGGTCCTGGGCACCGCCGGGCTGCCGCACATCCTGATCCGCTTCTACACCGTGCCCACCGCCAAGGCCGCCCGGAAGTCGGTGAACTGGGCGATCGGCATCATCGGCGTCTTCTACCTGATGACCATCGCGCTGGGCTTCGGCGCCGCCGCCCTGATAAAGCCCGAGACGATCATCGCGTCCAACAAGGCGGGCAACACGGCCGCCCCGCTGCTCGCCCAGGAGATCGGCGGCGGCGCCGACTCCACCGGCGGCGCGATCCTGCTCGCGGTGATCTCCGCGGTGGCCTTCGCGACCATCCTCGCCGTCGTCGCCGGACTCACCCTCGCCTCGTCCTCGTCCTTCGCGCACGACCTGTACGTCAACGTGATCCGCAAGGGACAGGCGACCGAGAAGGAGGAGGTACGGGCGGCCCGCTGGGCGACCGTCGGCATCGGCGCCGTCGCCATCGTCCTCGGCGTCTTCGCGCGCGGCCTGAACGTCGCGGGCCTGGTGGCCCTCGCCTTCGCCGTCGCGGCCTCGGCCAATCTGCCGACGATCCTCTACAGCCTGTTCTGGAAACGGTTCACCACCCAGGGCGCGCTGTGGTCCATCTACGGCGGCCTGGCCTCCTCCGTCCTGCTGGTGCTGTTCTCGCCGGTCGTCTCCGGCAAGGAGTCCTCGATGTTCCCCGGCGTGGACTTCCACTTCTTCCCCCTGGAGAACCCGGGCCTGATCTCCATCCCGCTGGGCTTCCTGCTGGGCTGGCTGGGCTCGCTGCTGTCCAAGGAGGAGCCGGACGTGCAGAAGTACGCCGAACTGGAGGTCCGCTCCCTGACCGGCACCGGGGCGCACTGACCGGAGCCCACTGACCGGGGCCCTCTGACCGGGGCCCTCTGACCGGGGCCCTCTGACCGGGGCCCTCCGGACGTCGACGTCCGCACCGACGGCGGGCGGGGCGGCATCGTGCAGATCTACGACGCCGCCCCGCCCGCCTCGTGACATCTCACCCGTGCTCGCTGTCAGACCCATCGCGTAGGCTCGAAAGCGAACTGATCGGACTCGGGCTGGGGGCTTCAGTGCTCATCGACACATTCGGGCGCGTGGCCACCGACCTGCGCGTCTCGCTGACCGACCGGTGCAACCTGCGCTGCACGTACTGCATGCCGGAAGAGGGCCTGCAGTGGCTCGCCAAGCCCGATCTGCTCACCGACGACGAGATCGTCCGCCTGATCCGTATAGCCGTCAGCGACCTGGGCATCGAAGAGGTCCGCTTCACCGGCGGCGAGCCGCTGCTGCGCCCCGGGCTCGTCGGCATCGTGGAGCGCGTCGCCGCCCTGGAGCACCGCCCCCGGATGTCTCTGACCACCAACGGCATCGGCCTGGAGCGCACCGCCACCGCCCTGCGCGCCGCAGGCCTGGACCGCGTCAACGTCTCCCTCGACACGCTGCGCCCGGACGTCTTCCGCGCGCTGACCCGCCGCAAGCGCCACGAGGACGTGCTGCGCGGCCTGGAGGCGGCCCGCGCCGCCGGCCTCACCCCGGTCAAGGTCAACAGCGTCCTGATGCCCGGCCTCAACGACGACGAGGCGCCCGACCTGCTGGCCTGGGCGATCGCCCACGACTACGAGCTGCGGTTCATCGAGCAGATGCCGCTCGACGCCCAGCACGGCTGGAAGCGCGAAGGCATGATCACCGCCGGTGACATCCTCGCCTCGCTGCGCACCCGCTTCACGCTGACCGCCGAGGACCAGGAGGAGCGCGGCTCGGCGCCCGCCGAGCGCTGGACCGTGGACGGCGGCCCGCACCGCGTCGGCGTCATCGCCTCCGTCACCCGCCCGTTCTGCCGCGCCTGCGACCGTACGCGGCTCACCGCCGACGGCCAGATCCGTACCTGCCTGTTCGCCACCGAGGAGACGGACCTGCGGGCGGCGCTGCGCTCCGACGTCCCGGACGCGGAGATCGCGCGCATATGGAAGCAGGCGATGTGGGGCAAGAAGGCCGGGTCGGGCCTGGACGATCCGTCGTTCCTCCAGCCCGCACGGCCGATGTCGGCGATCGGGGGCTGAGCGGGCCCCTCGGCCGTGCCGGCTGTGCCAGAGGCCGGACCAATGGCGGCGACGCCGTCGGCCGGGCGATCAGCCGTCGGCCGGGCGCCCCGCGGCGCCCTTCTCCCACTCCTCCAGCGTCACGACGTCCTTCAGGAAACCGCGCAGACCCAGGAAGTTGGACAGCTGCTCGCGGTGCTCCTCGCAGGCGAGCCAGGTCTTGCGGCGCTCCGGCGTGTGCAGCTTCGGGTTGTTCCAGGCCAGCACCCACACCGCGTCGGCGCGGCAGCCCTTGGCCGAGCAGACCGGGGCCCCGGCGGGGGTTTCGGCGGCGGTCTCCGGCGCCCCGCCGGCCGTACCGGGCAGACCGGGAAAGCCCGGCAGACCCGGGAGGCGCGGCGGTACGGCATCACCGGAGGAGGCGGAATTCGGGGCGTCAGGGGAGTTCACGGCCTCAACCCTACGTCGCCGCCGGAGCGGACATGGCGACGCCGGGCAGCCACGGGGGGAGCCGCCCGGCGTCGGTCCGTCGCTCCGACGGGGGATGCGGAGCGCGTACGCAGTATGTCACGCGGAAGTGGGCTCGGTGCACCGGAACCGCATGATTGATCTGAGCTTTTCTTGAGCTTTGCGGATCACGCCCGGCTCAACTCGGCTCCCGCCGCGGCCCGTCCGCTTCCGGCCCGGCCGCTTCCGGGACCGGTTCCGCCGGGCCGGCGGTGCTCCCGGGGCCCAGCATCGGCCGGGTGGGAACAGGTATGAAGGTGGACGGCAGTGAACGTACGTTCTCCCGCCCCGCGTTGGCGATGACGACCGCGACGTAGGGCAGCACGATGCCCAGCGCCAGTGTGGCGATGGCCACGTGACGCTCGATGTTCCAGAGCACGGCGGTGAGCACGACGGCCACCGTCCGCAGCGACATCGAGATCACATAGCGCCGCTGCCGGCCCCGCACATCCTCGGTCAGCCCCTGCCGCGCTCCCGTGATCCGGAAGGCCTGGGCGCCGGTCTGCTTCCGCATCACGTTCCACCACCTGCTTGTCGTGCCGGATTCTCCCCGGTTCCGCACCGCTCCCACGTTACGCCGCGTCTGCGCCGCCTTCGAGACCGGGGCGCGCTACGCCGGGGCCGGGTCCGCACCGCCGCGCCGCGTACGGTCCGCTCCGGCGTGCGGCGTAGCCGGTCCGGGAGGAAACTGGCTGGGCACGCTCACGTGCGCGCGCCGCATTAGGAGGCGACATGACCTGGTTGTGGGCAATCATCGTCGGCCTGGTCCTGGGCCTGATCGCCAAGGCGATCCTCCCGGGCAAGCAGCAGATCCCGCTGTGGCTGACCGTGGTCTTCGGCATGCTCGGCAGCGTCCTGGGCAACTGGCTGGCCACCGGCATCGGAGTGAACGACACCAAGGGCGTCGACTGGACGCGGCACCTGCTGCAACTGGTCGGAGCGGTCGTGGTGGTCGCCATCGGCGACCGGCTCTGGACGGCCGTCCGCGGCCACGGGAGAGAAACCACCTGACCGGCATCTGACCGGCCCCGAACGCGGAACGGCCGGTGCGCACAGCATGCGCACCGGCCGTCGCCGTACCGGGGGGCGGAACGTTCGTCCGCACGCCCCGGTCCGTACACCTAGCGGCCTTCGAGCTGTGCCAGCTTGCGCCCGGCCTTCAGGTAGGCCGCGCCGGAAAGACCGGCGAGCTGCTCGGCCAGGACCTCGCCCAGCGGACGGATCACCTCGGACTCGGCGAGCGTCAGCGTCTGCTGGCCCTCCGGGGCCTCCACGACCAGGCGCAGCGCGTTCTGCTTCGCCAGCCGCCGGGCCGCCGAGGCGCTCGGCGTGAACTCCAGGACCGTGGTCAGGACCGTGGCCACCGTCTCCGCGCCGTGCTCGGCGACGTCCACCACCGGCAGGGTGCCGACGTCGGCGAAGGACTTCTTGGAGAACTGCGCCACGAACCCGGCGCGCGCGGCCATCGCCGCCTCCAGCCCGTACAGCGCCGTCACGACCTCGCCCGCCAGGATCTTCTTCAGGTCCATCGGGTGCAGCGTCTTGTCCGCCACCCGGCCCAGCGCGACGGCGATCTCCTCGTCCGTCCACTCCGTCCACGCCTTCAGGTACGGCTCCATCAGCCGGTCCGGCACCGACATGATCTTGCCGAAGACGTCGTCGGCGGGGGCGCTGAGCCCCACGTAGTTGCCCTTGGACTTGGACATCTTCGCGCCGGTGCCGTCGGTGCCCTCGATCAGCGGCATCGTGACGACCAGTTGCGGCCGCTGCCCGCGCAGCTCCATGAGCTTGCGGCCCATCTGGAGGTTGAGCAGCTGGTCGGCGCCGCCCAGCTCCACGTCGCACTCCAGCGCAACCGAGTCCAGGCCCTGCGCGACCGGGTACAGCAGCTCCGTCATCGTCAGCCCGGAACCGGCCGCGAGGCGGTTCCTGAAGTCCTCGCGCTGGAGCAGCTGCGAGACCGGCACCTGCGCGAGCAGGCCCAGCAGCTCGGGGAAGGTGTACGGGGCCAGCCACTCGCTGTTCTGCCGGAAGCTGACCTTCTCGAAGTCGAAGAACGGCCGGACCTGGTCGCGGTAGCTGGCCAGGTTGGCGGCGATGTCCTCGTCGGTCAGCGGCGGACGCTCGGCGGTACGGCCCGACGGGTCGCCGATCTTGGCGGTGAAGTCACCGATGATCAGCGTCACGTCGTGTCCGAGCCGCTGGAACCGGCTGAGGATGATCAGCGGCACCGCGTGCCCGAGGTGCACGTCGGTGGCGGTCGGGTCGATGCCCAGCTTGATGTGCAGACCCTTGCCCGCGGCGCGGCGCTCCTCGATGCGCTCGGCGAGCCGGTCCACGCCCGGCAGCACCTCGACGGTACGGGAGGCGATCAGCTCGGCCTGCTCCTTGGCGGGCAGGTCCGTCAGGTCGAGATAGCGCCGCTCGCCCGTCTCCTTGAGCAGCTCCGCGACAGTGGCGTCGGCGGAGAGGTCTGCGGAGAGCAGCGAGCTGGCGCGGGCGACGGATTCGCCGAGGCGTGTCATGGCGTTCCTGATCGGTCGGTGTTCCCGTACGGGAGGACAAAGGGAGAGTCTATTAGAGCCGCCGCCCGGCCCCGGTGGAGCCCGCACCCGGTCCCGGCCACGGGCCCCGCCGGCACCGGCCTCACACCCCCGGACTCACCGAACTCATGTTGAAGTCCGGGACGCGCAGGGCCGGCATCGCCGCGCGGGTGAAGTAGTCGCTCCACTCCCGCGGCAGCGTCCGCTCCGTACGGCCCGCCTCCACCGCCCGCCCCAGCAGGTCCACCGGCGACTCGTTGAACCGGAAGTTGTTCACCGCACCGACCACCTCGCCGTTCTCGACCAGGTGGACACCGTCCCGGGTCAGCCCGGTGAGCAGCAGCGACGCCGGGTCCACCTCGCGGATGTACCACAGGCACGTCAGCAGCAGCCCCCGCTCGGTACCCGCCACCATCTCCTCCAGCGACCGGCTGCCGCCGCCCTCCAGGATCAGGTTGTCCACCCCCGGGGCCACCGGCAGCCCGGTCAGCCCGGCGCTGTGCCGGGTGGTCACCAGCCGCCGCAGCTCACCGTCGCGGACCCAGTCGGTCGGCTCCAGCGGCAGCCCGTTGTCGAACACGGAGGCGTCGTCGCCCGAAGCATGAGCCAGCACGAACGGCGCGCACTCCAACCCGGGGGCGCCCGGGTCGCTGCGCAGCGTCAGCGGCAGCTCCGCGACCTTCGACCCGACGAGCGTCTCACCGCCGGGCCGGGAGAAGACCGTACGGCCCTCCACCGCATCCCGGCCCGTCGCCGACCACTGCTGATACACGAGCAGGTCGGCGACGGCGGACGGCGGCAGCAGGGTCTCGTACCGCCCGGCCGGCAGCTCGACGCGGCGCGCCGCCCAGCCGAGCCGGGTGGCCAGTTCCGCGTCCATGGCCAGCGGGTCCGCGTCACGGAAGTCACGCGTCGACAGTCCCGCCCAGGCGGACCGGGTGCGGTCCGGGGTCTTGGCGTTCAGCTCCAGCGTCCCGGTGGGCTGGTCGTGCCGCAGCCGCAGCCCCGTGGACGAGCCGAGATAGGTCGACACGACCTCGTGGAACGCGAACCCGTACAGTTCCCGCCCCCCGTCCCCGGCCCGCTTGAACGACTCGCCCAGCGCCGGCGCGAAGGCGTCGAAGACCGCGGAGGACGTCTCGGCGGGAGCGTCGGTGAAGTCCTTCGCCGGCGCCGCGCCGGACACCAGCGGCGCGGCGTCCTCGGCCGGCCCGGCCGCCCGTGCGGCCGCCTCCGCCTCCCGCACCAGCGGCTCCAGATCCGCGGCGGTCACCGCGGTCCGCGACACCACACCGGACGCGGTGCCCTGCCCGCCGTCGACGGTGGCGACGACGGTCAGCGACCGCCCCCGGGTGACCCCGTTGGTGGTCAGCGCGTTACCGGCCCACCGCAGATTGGCACTGGACCGCTCCTCCGCGATGACCACACAGCCGTCCGCCCGGGACAGTTCCAGGGCCCGCTCGACGATCTCGTGGGGCGCGTTCCCCCGCGGCGTACGACTCCTCATCGGCCCGCCTCCCGTGCCGTGTTCAAGATACTGACGCCGGTGAACAGCGCCGACGGACACCCGTGCGACACCGCCGCAATCTGCCCCGGCTGCGCCTTCCCGCAGTTGAAGGCCCCTCCGAGGACGTACGTCCCCGGCCCGCCGACGGCCGCCATCGACCCCCAGAACTCCGTCGTACTTCCCTGATAGGCAACATCCCGGAGCTGCCCGCAAAGCTGGCCATCCCGGATGAGATATGCCCTCTGCTGGGTGAACTGGAAGTTCACCGGGGGAGCGGAGGGCATATCTCGCTGAGGGGTGTCTTTGCAGGTCAGACGCTGTTTCACGGTCCACCCTCAATCCCTGTTGATACTGGATGAAACCGGACTGTACGGGGTGTGGTGACGGCCTGGTGCCGACTTTTGGCGGGGCGCTGCGAAGCTTCCGACGCTAGATCGTAGACGCCTCAGCAGGCAGGCCGGCCCTCGGTCAGAACGGCAAGGTGAGCGCGAGCGGACTGGGAAAGACTGTCCAGCAGAGCCTTCCCCTTGGCCGCTGTTGCGAGGGATGGCTGACCGATGATGCCGTTGGTGGTGTACCCGGCCATGCCCAGCGTCAGCAGATGAGGACGGCTGGGAGCTGAGTGATCGTCCTGCTCGATCCCGTCGCGTACGAGGTGCGGAGCGCCGTGCAGGAGCAGGGAAACCTCGAACTCTCCTCCATGCATGTCGCCGGGACCATCGCTCTCCAGGCCGGCTTCCTGCCGCGCACGGGCCCGATCCTCACTGACGGGGAAGAGAGCCACGCGGGGGCCGTCCACGTTGGCCTCCTGGGCGACGTTCGACAGCACGTAGTTGCCACCGTGACCGTTGACGATCAGCAGACCCGGGACGCCGGATGCCTTCAGCGATCGCCAGATGTCGTTGACGACGGCGTACAGGGTCCCGGCGCTGATACTCACCGTTCCCGCCATGCCTGCCATACCTGCGTGCTCGTGGGAGCAGGAGACGGTGATGGGCGGGAGGAGGAAGAGCCCGTGATCGTCCGCGATCCGCTTGGCGATCATGCACGCTATGGCGGTGTCCGTGGTCAGGGGCAGGTGGGCGCCATGCTGCTCAAAGCTCCCCACGGGCAGTACGGCGATGGTCGGGCCCTTGCGGCGCTCGTCCTCGGACGTGGCCTGGGTGATCAGATCGTCCATGTCCTTAGCATCCCTCATGGTTTCCGGCCGAACTAGGTCGTAAGTCGGTCGCGAACGATCTGAAGGCGCTCGGTGAAGGCCGCTATGGCAGGAACCTTTTGACGTGTCGGGACGGCGCGGGCCACGGCCGTCAGCTCCGCGAGGGTCCGGGCCGAACCGGTCTGCGCGACGATCGCCAGAGCCTTGCCAGCGGCCTCCGCGCACGGCTCGGGCTCGCCGGCCTTGGCGTAGGCACGGGCGAGGCGCGCGAGGTAGACGCTGCGGTCGTTTCGGAAGACCTGGGGGAGGACTGCGATCTCCTCCTCGAAGAGGCGGATGGCGCGCGACGGGTCACCAAGATCGATCCAACAATTGGCGCGCTGGATCTCCACGTAGGTCGGGGTGCAGTAGGACGTGTCGAGGATGGCGTCGGGGTCGGCCTCGTACGTCTGCGACGCAAGCTCGTGCGCCTCGTCGAACTTGGTCAGTGCGGCCTGCGGGTCTCCTTGGAGCGCATGGCCGGCGGCCTCTTGCAGCGCCGCGAGCGCAGAGAGCTGGGGAGTCCTGTTCGGTACGTACTGTGCTGCCTGGGCCAGCCCGACGGCCCGCGCTGGGCTTCCCTGCGCGGCGGCCTGGTGGCTCTTGCGGAATAGCAGGTAGGACTGCATGTGATGATCAGCGGCTTCCTGTGCCCACTCCATCGAACGGTCAGACCAGTACGCCGCTGCCGTGAAGTCACCCAAATCCTGATAAAGCCACCCGAGAAATTCAGCGGTCTGGCTGCCCACATGTAGCAGCCTGCGGCGCACCGAACCATTGGCAGTGTCCAGGAGGCGGGCGATGGTCTTCGCATCGTGATTGACCGTGGCTAGCGGTTGTCTCGCCCCGAAGTAATTCGCACTTTTGTAGCGCTGAGGTAGCTGACTCTCAATGAGAGTCGCGGTGAACTCCGGATCGGCCAGGTCCTCGCCGGACGTCGCCACCCACAGATCATCAGCCGGCACAGGGCTCATGGCCGGGTCGGGCGGCGTCAGCAGGACGGCCTCCTTCGGCTCGCCGCTGCTGCCCTCCCAGCTTCGGCGCACGAGACCGAGCATCTGCCCAGGGATACGGAGCCCGTCGGCCACACGCTCGACAACCGCCATGTCCTTGATGATCCGCTGTCCCTGGATGACCTCGCCGACCCGGCTCGGTGTCAGGTCGCAGCGCCGCGCGATGAGAGCAGGGTAGAAACCTGCCCGTTTCACGATCTTGAAGATGCGCGAAAAGTCGCGTTCGTAGCACGCTTTGATCATTTCGGCGTCGTTCAAGATACGCGCGGGGAGATCTTGCGGCGGTTCGAACTTGGGCATGAGCGATGCTCCGATGGACTCAGCCTGGAACGCTGTGACGCTTCCCTCGCGATGTTACCCACCGTGGGTAATCACGCTGGTGTCGATTCCGGAACAACTGACCCTGATCCTGCTGCGTATGAAGTCCGATGCGACAGTGAGCAGTGGAGATTCGGCAGTGAGCCGATGGCCCCACAGCGCTCGCAGTGTCGGCCTGGCTCGCGCCGAGTTGAGTGGCCTGTTGATCAAATGGGGCCTGAGCACGGTGGCTGACGAAGTGCTGCTGGTGCTCTCCGAGTTGGTCACCAATGCGGTCAGGCACGGGCGCGCGACTGCCGAGCGCGAGATCGAGACGCGGTATTCCCGCGTACCGGATGGCGTCCGGATCGAGGTGCGCGACTGGGCGGACGAACGCCCGGTGATCCGCGTACCGAGCGATACGGGTGGTTGGGGCCTGTGCCTCGTCGGCGAGCTGTCCGCCCGCTGGGGCGTGGACGAACGCGCCGGGGCCGGGAAGTCCGTATGGGCCGTGGTGACGGCCCCTGAGGAAGGCTGAGCGTGATGGATGACCGACTGATGGCCTCTCGGGTACGTCGGGGAGACCAAGTACGGCTGCGGGGCCGGTTGCGGGAGGTGAAGGCGGTCCGTCCCGACCAGGCGTCTTCCCGGCGCCCCACGGTGGTCCTGGTCTTCAAGGAACACCCGTCGGAGCGGTTCACTGCCGACACCTGGCTCTGGGGACGCGACCGGAAGAGGTCGCGCTGATGGTGGTCAAGGCGATCTACAGGTTCGTGGACTGGGTGTTGCAACTCGACACGTCGGGCAGTCCGCCGATCTTCGAGATGAAGTGCATGAAGTGCGACGCGGTCTCAGGAGCCTTCGAGGACCCGGCGCCGGCGCAGAACTGGGCGCTGAAGCACGCGGGCCGCGAGGGCCACACCCTCTTCCAGGCCGTAAACCTCTCGTACTTCCGAGCGACGGCGGTAGAGGAGACCCGGTGATACGCCAGGGGTGGAGGAACGCGCGCCGGGGGCTCCGATGGGCCGCAGGGATGGCTGACGAAGCAGCCCTCCGAGCGCAAGAGCAGTGGTGGCGACACGTGGCCGACCGAAGGTTGTTCCGCCTCTTCGACCGCGAGCGCGCCCGGCTGACGGCGTCGAGCGCACGAGGGTGCCAGCGTTGCGCGCGGTGCTGCTCGTCCCCAAGGACGTACCTCGTCAAGAAGGAGCGGGGCTGACCCCTGGCGTAGCCCCGGTCGGGCTGGCCGGGACCGGCCAGTACCTGCTCTTGAACTCCCCTGGTGATCGCAGGCTGTGCGGCTCCGTTGCTCCGCAGGGTCGTGCAGGCTAACGGTCATGTCACCGGGGGCGGCGGTCCGGCTCTGCGCTTCGTTCAGGGCCGGACCGTGATCGACAACCCAAGATGCAAGACCGGGCCACCCCTCGCCTGGACAGCTTCCGGGGTGACCCGGGTGGGGTTGCTGGCAACCCCGGTGCCGATGGTACCGGGGTTGCCGTGATGCGCATGTGCGGTTGCCCTGCTTGATCAGTGATCCGGTGAGCAGGGAAGGGACTTGAGTCGATGGACGCCTTCGGCGGCGAGGGGTTGGCAGACCACGGGTTCGACCCTGACGAGACGGTGTGGGTCAGAGGCGTGGACTACGTAGCAGGCTGGCGCGAGGCCCACGACGCCGGCGCGGCCCTGTCGGAGGCGCTGGCTGCAGCCGGAATCGACGTGGCAAGCGTCAGGGCGCAGGCTCACGCCCGACCGGACGGCTCCGGGGAGGTCACCTTGAAGCTACCAACGGAGACGGCCCGGCAGACAACGGAGCTGTTGTGGGCGATGTCGCGGTGGGGCAGGGCGAGTTGAGCGAGCTTCCTCCGGATCGCTAACCGGGGAAGTGACGTATCGCTGTGAGACACGTAAGCCGGAAGCGGCACAGGGCAACTGTTGCGACGTAGCAAGTGTGCGGCTGGGAACCATGGGGCATCCAGGGTGCAAGCATGTTGCCGTGGCGTGGGCGCGTGTCTTGGCGGAAACAGGATGGGGGAGGAAATGTCCAATGGTCCGGCGTGGTTGGCAGCAGCAGCCGGCGCTGCGGGTGCTGGTGCAGCGTGGTTCGCTGCGGTGAATGGTGTGCGCACACTACTTCAAACGCGACGCGACAGTATAAGCAGAAGTAGGCCGATGGTCGCGGCGGAGTTCCGCGACGCACTGCCATCCCGCGGCACTTTGTACCTTGTGATCCGGAACTACGGCCCGTCGGTGGCGAAGAATGTACGGGTTAGTTTTGACCCCGAAATACCTGACCCTGCCCCTAACGCTGCCCGAGAGAGCGTAGTGCCCTTCCTGAAGAGTCGCTATGCAAGGACAATTCGTATGTTGATGCCAGGGGTAGAACTCCGCAACATCTATTACGTGGGTGAGTCGCAGGACGGTCGCTTCGTCAACTCAGAACCCACGCCAGAGCGAGTCACGGTTACGATCTCGTATGAGTCGGCTGACGGGAAGCAGGATTACGTAGACTCCTTCGATCTCGATGTAGAGCTAATGCGAGGCGAAACGTGGGTCACCTCATCGCTCTCCATGGAGTCTCAGGTTAAGGAAATTCGTGCTTCCTTGAAAGGTATTGCCAAATCGATGCAGGGCGTTGATCGCACTCTCCACTCAGAGAGTCGAAAGGCGAGCAATGGAGACGCGTGATGACTTCGAAATCTAGGCGCATTGTAGAGAAAGGTGCCGTAGATGCAATTGCTGCAGCGATCGCCACAGGCGCCGGGGTTGCCGTCGGCGGCCCTGTCGGTGGAATCACGGGGGCTGCTTCTGCTCCAGTGCTGAGTTCTGCTGCCGAGGCGCTGATCGAACATGTCCAACGTCGTAGGTTGCGCCGAAGCGGGGAGGTCCTGAGGAACGTTGCGCACGTGCTCGGTACGGATGAAAGCTCGGTAGTGGATCGTCTGGTCTCCGACGACGGACTATTGGAGTTGGCGAGTCGAGTCATCCTAGCGGCGCAGGACATTTCTTTGGAACGGAAGAGATATGCCCTTGCTCGTGCACTAGCAGCTGCCGTGGCAGATGAGCGTCCTGCGACTCTTGATATCTCTGGGCTAATCGCAACGGCCATTACTGGTCTCGATGCGCCGCATATTAGGATGATGGCCATTCTGGAAGGTGCGGTACCCATCTCTGCTCAACCTGATGACAGTATCCGGTACGGTATGCGACTATCGGAAATAACCCAACAAGATTCGGGCTTGACGGAGGGGGCGTATGCCATTCTTCGGAAACTGATTTATTTGGGTGTGGTCGAGGATGCTACAAACGGAATGACATATCTAGATAGTTCACGTACATACGCCTTGTCTGATCTCGGTCGAAAGGTGCTCGAAACGCTGCGAGATGACTCGACCGCAGGGTCCTGATTTACGGAGGGCATCCTGGCGAGGTCGGCGGAGCGGCTTTGGGCGGGAGCTGCTTTGGGGCGAGTGATCATGGCCCCGTAAGCTGATGGCGCGTCGGGCGGTCTGTGGACCTGCCCGGTGAAGCACGACGTTGGGGCCGTGATCTTAGAGGCTCGCCCCAAAGTGGCTGCCTAAAGCCGTGGAGCCGACCGGCCCCAGCCACGACGTGCCTCTTCTCTGAGATCAGGTGGCTGGTCGCTGTGTGCGCGGGCGGGCGCCGGCCGGGCTGGAGCGGGGCGGAGACACGAGCGCAGGCCCGGACGGGGGCCGGGCCGCGCGCGGGGAGCGGAGCGAGCCGCCTTGAGGAAGTAGAGATAGTTTTCGACGCGTTGTGCTGCCGGGTCAGTCCGGGACGGAGTGCAGGGCGCGGGGGCTGTCGGCGGTGACGCGGAAGGCGAACTGAGCCTGGTGGCCGTTGGTGCGGAGTTCTTCGAGGAGCAGGGGCTCCAGGTCGGTGCCATGGGTGACGGCCAGAAGATGCACTACCGGGGTGGCATCGGGGAGTTCGAGGGCTGAGCGTTCGTCGGCTAGGGGCATACGGGCTCGTACGGTCTCGGTCCAGGTGAGTTTGTGCCCGGCAGCGGTGAGGGCTGCGTAGATGTCTGTTGGTGAGGCGTCGGGGGCTTCGGCCAGCGAAGGCGCGGTGTCTGCGGTGGCGAAGGGGATCAAGGTGCGGTGCAGGGCGCGGGTGCCGGTCTTCGGGTGGCGTAGGACGCGGTCGCAGGCGAAGAGTTCTTCGTCTTCGGGCAGGCCGAGCGGGGGACCGGTGACGGTCGTGGTGCGAGTCCGGTAGACGGTCGGCGGGGCGGTCTCTTCCCAGATGGCTTGGGGGGTGGTGAAGGTCTTGCCCTTGCGGGTGACGGTCCGTTTGATGGTCAGGGGTGGGGCGGGGACGGCCTTCACGTACGAGCCCTTGCCGTGGATGACCTCGATGAGCCCCTCGGCCTTGAGCAGGGACACGGCCTTGCGGACCGTGGGCCGGCTGACTCGGTAGCGATCGATGAGCTGCGCCTCGGAGGGGAGCGGGGTGCCGGGCTTGAGTTCGCCGGATGCGATGGAGCTGCGCATCTCGGCCGCGAGCTGCTGGTAGAGCGCTCCGGGGCGCTGCATCGAATCGTCCATGCCGGGCTTCTTCCTCGTCGTCAGCGATCTTCATGACGTTACCTGACGTCACTCGTAAGCATAAGTTCTTGCCTGCGGGCGTCAAGGTGTGCATAGTCGTAACTCGTAAGCACGAGTGACGTCAGGTGACGTCTTCGGTGTTCTTCGAGTGCTCTAGGAGTGACAGCCCAATGCAGGCGATACCGGTGGACACGTCGCGGCTTGGCGTTCTGCGCTGTGCCGTTGAACCGGAACCCAAGATCAGTAACTACGAGACCAAGGAGGTCAAGAGGGATAGGGAGGGCAACACGATCTACACCGTGGCCGCGACCGTGCGGCAGGAGGGGCGCCGCATCTCGGTGATCGAGATAGCTGTGGCCGGGGAGCCGAAAGGGATCAAGGAGGGGCAGGAGATCCGGGTCACCGGGCTGGAGGCGTTCTCCTGGGCCATGGGGGAACGGCACGGCATTAGCTTCCGTGCTGAGGCCATCACGCCCGTCCAGCCGGCCGCCACTACGGCCTTACCGGGCAAGGGTGGGGGTGCTTGATGGGAGCGATCCTGCTTGCCTTCGCGCTTGCCGCGCTCGCCTGGCTCCTGGTGTTCGGCCGCTGGCTGGAGGAGAACCGTCCGGCCTGGCACTGGTACCTGACCGGCTACCCCGTCACCGCTCTGCGGGTGCTGTTCACCTGGCGCAAGGTTGCCGACCTGAACGGTCTGGCGGTTAGCGACCGGCCCGCCAGTCGCGTAATCAAAGGGCTGGAGGTCCGGGGCGAACCACTGCGTACCAAGGCACCGCGGATCTCCTTCCCCCGGGCCATGTCCAACGGGCTGGAGGTGGTGGTGCGGCTGCATCCGGGCCAGGCGCCGGCCCGGTACTTGGAGATCGCGGAGACCTTGGCGCACACCTGGCGGGTGCACGCCGTACGCGTCACCTCGTCCGAACGTGGCCTCGTCCATCTGTCCGCCACGGCTCGGGACCCGTTGGAGCGCCCCGGCATCGTCTCCGCCCCGTCCGCGCCGATGAGTGCTGTGCTCGGGGCTCTGGAGAGTGGCGGTGCCTGGATCATGGATCTGCTTCAGGTGCCGCACTGGCTGATCACGGGGGCCACGCAGTCGGGCAAGTCGACGTTGATAGCCAGGTTGATCAAGGAGTTGGCGCCTCAGCGGGTCGCGCTGGTCGGCATCGACTGCAAGGGCGGTATGGAGCTGGGGCTGTTCGCCGATCGTCTGTCCGCCTTGGCCACCTGCCGACGCGAAGCGGTTGCTGTTCTCGGTGCCCTGGTTGTCGACCTTCAGGGGCGGATGCGGCGCTGCCGGGATGCGGGGGCGCGTTCCATCTGGGAGCTGCCGCCCAAGCGGCGGCCCATCCCCATCGTCGTCATTGTCGATGAGCTGGCGGAGCTGTATCTGTCCGACGGCACGAAGATCAGTCGGGCGGAGATCGAGCAGTGCTCCACCTACCTGTTGCGGCTGGCTCAGCTCGGCGCGGCCCTGGGGCTGCACCTGGTCCTCTCCGGGCAACGGGTCGGCTCCGATCTCGGTCCCGGCGTCACGGCCCTTCGGGCGCAACTCGGCGGGCGAATCTGCCATCGGGTCCACGACTCCGGGACAGCCGAGATGACGCTCGGCGACCTCAACAAGGACGCAGTGGCCGTGGCTCAGTCCATCACCGCTGCCGAACGTGGCGTTGCCGTTTGCACCGGAACGGACGGGGGCTGGGTGCGAGCCCGTTCTCACCTGACCACCACCGAGGAAGCGCGTAACGCGGCGGCGAAGCACGCGGCGAGTACGCCACTGCTGCCCGGCGCGGCCCGCGCCCTGGTTGCCCTTCAAGGCGAGGAGTCCGGCACATGAGCGAAGCGACCTCGATCCCGTTCGCGGTGGTCTTCGGGATCATCACCATCCTCTTGATCCGCTCCCGTGACGTGAAGTTCTGGGAGGCCGTGGCCATCGGCCTGTTCGGCCTCTACGTCGGTCAGACCCCGCTCGTCTTCACCATCGGCGGGATCGTCAACTGGGTCTTCTCCGGGTTTCAGCACACCTAGGAAGGCCTCGTATGCCGATGCGTCGCGTGCGCTGCCCTGTGTGCAAGGGCGAGCGGTCCCGAAAGACCCGCTCCGGGCGGTGGCGGCGCTGCCGCTGCTGCCGGGGCACCGGCACCATCCGCTGACCTGCACCACCACCGACCACACGAGGAGTGATTGCCATGGACGGTTCCGCCCCAGCCATCCACCGTGCCGCTGCGGCGGCCTACCTGGGGAGGTCCCCGCCATCAACCCCGACATCGCTTCGGCTGGCCGGCGCGCCGTACTCGAACGGGCGGCGCGCCTCGGCCGGCTCTCCGAGACTGACCGTGACGCCATCCGCATCGTCCAGGGTCCTCAGTTTCCCCGCTGGCTGGACCAGGTCACCGCTACTGGTGGCTGCGCAAATCCGATCCATCTGGCCGGAGCCACCACCGTCCGGGACGCGGCAACCGGCGAGATCCTGCACCACTACGACACCCGCTGTGAGCCAGGGGAGCGACTGCTCGTCCGCTGTCGAAACCGCCGCGCCAGAGTCTGCGCGCCTTGCTCCCATATCCACGCCGGCGACACCTTCCACCTCGTCCGTGCCGGGCTCGTCGGTGGCAAATCCGTCCCCGCCGACGTTCGGCACCACCCTCGGCTGTTCGTCACCCTGACCGCCCCCTCCTTCGGCCCCGTGCACCGCGCCACTACAGACGGGGCACGCTGCAGCCCCCGCCGGGACGCGCAGCACTGCGAGCACGGTCACCTCCTAGGCTGTCCAGCCGTTCACGCGGAGTTGGACCCTCTGGTTGGTCAGCCGCTGTGCCCAGCCTGCTACGACTACACCGGACACGTCCTGTGGCACGCGCAAGCAGGGCGGCTGTGGAAGGCGTTCACCGACAACCTCCACAACCACCTCGCGGCCCGCATCGGTCTGACCCGTACCGGTCTGCGCCGGACGGTACGCATCTGCCATGCGAAGATCGCCGAACTCCAGCGGCGCGCGGCGGTCCACCTCCACGCTGTGCTCCGCCTCGACAGCGCGGACGGCCGGGCTGTGGCGCCCCCAGCTTGGGGCATCGCTGATCTTCTCGTTTCCGTCATCCACTCCGCTGCCCGTGCGGTCTGTCTCAGCTCCCCCTACAGCCAGGCTGTGGGGCAGTACGAGCTGCGCTGGGGAGCCCAACTCGACGCGCGCCCGCTCGAAGCCTGTGACACCACCGATGGACCGGATGCCGATGCGGTGGCGGCGTACGTCGCCAAATACGTGACCAAGGGTGCCGCCGACACCTTGGCCGGCGCTGACCACCGGCTGAAAAGTATCCGAGAGATCGACGCGATACCGGCCACGGCCCACTCGCGCACCCTTATGCGCACTACTTGGCGCCTCGGCGGCCTGCCTGAATACGCGTCCCTGAACCTCAGGTCCTGGACCCACACACTCGGATTCCGTGGCCACATCCTCACCAAATCCCGGACGTACTCCACCACGTACTCGGCGCTGCGTGAGGCCCGTGCCAAACATCGGAGTTCAATCAGCCAATCTGCTGCTGCTGATAACGCGATCACTGCACGCGACTGGCGCTATCTCGGCTCCGGTCACACCCCCGGCGGCGCCCTCATCACGGCAGGCATCGCCCAAGACGCGGCCCGCAATCTCGTCATCGCGAGGGAGGAGCTGACCAGCAGAAAGGGAGAGGGAACGTGAGGGGCGGCAGCAATTTGCTGATGACTCCGGCGGAGGCTGCTGTGGAGCTGGGCGTGACCAAGCGTGTCCTCATGGACTCGTACCGGCGCTGGGGCATCCCGTATCTGAAGGTCGGCAAGCATGTCCGGTTCCGAACTCGCGACCTGCACCACTGGGTTGACGCCCGGATGAGGGCTGACTAGCTTCCCGGCCAATCGCTGACCCATCAACATGCAGGAGGTGAACATCCGTGGCGACGATCAAGAAAGAAGACTGCCCTTGCCCTCGGCGCAAGAAGGCAACGTGTCCACACAAGCCGTACCGGGTGACGTACCGCGAACCCGGTGGGCGAGCAGGAAAACTCCGACAGGTTTCGTTCAAGAAGTCGGAAGACGCTGAGGCGTTTGCGGTCAAGGTCGAACGGGACAAGGACTTAGGGACGTACGTCAATCCCAAAGGCGGGATGCGGCCGTTCGAAGAGATCTGGCGCGAGTGGGTGGATGCGGGCACGCTGGAAGAATCCTCGAAGCGGAACTATCACAGCGTCTACGAGAATCACTACGGGCCGTTCTTCGGTAAGAAGCCCATCGGCAGTATCACTCCGTCAATGATCCAAGAATGGGAGGCGAACCAGCGGGAGAGGGGATACAAGGGTTCTGGGATCTCCGGACGGAAGAACGTCCTCTCCTCCGTGTTCAACTACGCGGTAGCCGCTGAAATCATCGGCCGGAATCCGTGCAAGAAGGCGAACCCCCGCAGGCGTTCCGGCCAGTTCCTCACTCCCGTCACCGATGACGACATTCCGAGCATGGAAGAGGTCTTGGGGATCATCGCGGAGACTCCCAAAATCATCCGGGCCGGCTTCTGGGCCATGGCGGGCTGCGGCACACGCCCCGGTGAGTCCCTGGCGCTCGCCGAAGAGTCGATGGACTGGGAGCGCGGCATCCTGGCCGTGGACCACCAGGTCTCGGCGTACGGCTGCCAGGGGATCTCGGGCTATCGGCGAGGGGTGAAGCGGGGGACGAAGCACCGTACCTTCGAGGAGGCGAGGAAGGCCCCGGTGCCCGAGTCGGTCAACGAGATCTTCAACGATCACGTCGATGCCTTCGGGACGTGGGGGGACCGGGGCTGGTTCTTCGAGTCCCCCCGGCTGAACGACCGCCACCCGTCGTACGACTGGTTCCTGAACCAGTTCAAGGCGGCGGCCAAGGCCGCGGGGACTCCCCGATACACGCCCAAGAGCTTCCGGCACTTCTTCGTCTCGGAGGCCATCCACGCGGACATTCCGCTGTTCGAGGTCGCGGCCTGGGTGGGGCATCGGAGTACGAGGACGACGGAGCTGGTGTACGGGCACCTCGTCCGTAGGGCGATGGAACGAGGTGCCCGGACCATGCACAACCGCTTGGGGCTGGGCCTGGCGCCCTTCAAGGGACTGATTGCTCCGCCTCGGCTGACTCCGGACGAGGGGTCCGTGGACGACTGGGATGAGGTCGCGTAGTCGGAACTGCGTAGAGAACCACGTGACGGCGTGTCGACCTGGTGTTGACTTCGCGAGTCCCCGGCGATCTTGATTCGACTGCCTACGACCGCCCGGACTCACCGGAGGTGTTCAAAATATTTACACTCCGGAACATCGCCGCCGGACACCCGTGCGACACCGCCGCGATCTGCCCCGGCTGCGCCTTCCCGCAGTTGAAGGCCCCTCCGAGGACGTACGTCCCCGGCCCGCCGACGGCCGCCATCGACCCCCAGAACTCCGTAGTACTTCCCTGATAGGCAACATCCCGGAGCTGCCCGCACAGCTGGCCGTCCCGGATGAGGTAGGCCCTCTGCTGGGTGAACTGGAAGTTGTACCGCTGCATGTCGATCGACCAGGACCGGTCCCCGACGACGTAAATGCCGTGCTCCACCCCGGAGATCAGGTCGCGGGTGGACGGGCCCTTCGGGGCGGGCTGGAGGGAGACGTTGGCCATGCGCTGTACGGGGACGTGGGCGGGGGAGTCGGCGAACGCGCAGCCGTTGGAGCGGGGGAAGCCGGTGAGCGCGGCGGTGCGGCGGTCGAGCTGGTAGCCGACGAGGGTGCCGTTTCTGATGAGGTCCCAGGACTGGGCGGCGACGCCCTCGTCGTCGTAACCGATGGTCGCCAGGCCGTGTTCGGCAGTGCGGTCGCCGGTCACGTTCATCACCTCGGAGCCGTACGCCAGCGTGCCGAGCTGGTCGAAGGTGGCGAAGGAGGTGCCCGCGTACGCCGCTTCGTAGCCCAGCGCGCGGTCCAGCTCGGTGGCGTGGCCGATCGACTCGTGGATGGTCAGCCACAGGTTGGACGGGTCGACGACCAGGTCGTAGCGGCCGGGTTCGACGCCCGGCGCGCGCAGCTTCTCGGCGAGGTGGTCCGGCATCCGGGCCAGCTCGGCGTCCCAGTCGTAGCCGCCGTCGGTCAGGTACTCCCAGCCGCGGCCCACCGGCGGGGCGAGGGTGCGCATCGAGTCGAACTCGCCGGTCGCCGGGTCCACGGCCACCGCCGTCAGCTGCGGCTGCACCCGTACCCGCTGCTGGGTGGTGCCGGTGCCCGCGGTGTCCGCGTAGAACTTGTTCTCCTGGACGGTCAGCAGCGAGGCGTCGGCATGTGCCACGCCCGGTGCGGCCAGCAGCCGGGCGCTCCAGTCCGCGAGCAGGCCGGTCTTGTCGGCGTCCGGTACGTCGAACGGGTTGATCTCGTACGAGGAGATCCATGTACGGTCCGGATATGCGGGCTCGTCCGCCAGCTCGACGCGTTCGGTGGCGCCCGCCGCCTCGATGACCTTGGCGGACAGCTTCGCCATCGCCACCGCCCGGCCCGCCACCCGCGCCGCGGCGTCCATCGTCAGGTCGACGCCGGACGCGAACCCCCAGGCCCCGTTGTGCACCACGCGCACCGCGTAGCCCAGGTCCGTGGTGTCGGACGCCTCCGAGGGCCGGGCGTCCCGCAACCGCCAGGACGCGCTGCGCACCCGCTCCAGGCGGAAGTCCGCGTGGGCGGCGCCCAGCGCCCGGGCCCGCGCCAGCGCGGCGTCGGCCAGCGCGTGCAGCGGCAGCGCGAGGAAGGTCTCGTCGATCGAACGAGGTGTGACAGGCAAGGCGTCCTCCCGTGGTCGGCGCCATGAATCATGCCCTGCCCGGAGCCCCCGGCCCACCCCGTCGGAGGATCCCCGGGGCGGCGCCTTCTGTAGGGACCCGACAGTGACCGGCGTGCGCGCCTGTCCGGGCTCGATTCTCCGTACGAGGCCGGTGACCGATAGTTTCGTAGCGAACGCAGGTCGGACAGGACACGGAAAGGGTGATCTCTTGAGCCGCTCGGTTCTGGTCACCGGAGGCAACCGCGGCATTGGCCTCGCCATCGCCCGGGCCTTCGCCGAGGCAGGCGACAAGGTCGCCATCACCTACCGCTCGGGGGAGCCGCCCGAGGGATTTTTGGCCGTGAAGTGCGACATCACGGACGCCGAGCAGGTCGAGCAGGCCTACAAGGAGATCGAGGAGAAGCACGGCACGGTCGAGGTGCTGGTGGCCAACGCCGGCGTCACCCGCGACCAGCTGCTGATGCGGATGTCCGAGGAGGACTTCACCTCGGTCCTCGAAACCAACCTCACCGGCACCTTCCGGGTGGTCAAGCGCGCCAACCGCGGCATGCTGCGGGCGCGCAAGGGCCGGGTCGTGCTGATCTCGTCCGTCGTGGGCCTGCTGGGCTCCGCGGGCCAGGCGAACTACGCCGCCTCCAAGGCCGGGCTGGTGGGCTTCGCCCGCTCGCTCGCCCGTGAGCTGGGCAGCCGTAACATCACCGTCAACGTCGTCGCGCCCGGTTTCGTCGACACCGACATGACCCGCGCGCTCACCGACGAGCAGCGGGAGGGCATCGTGAAGCAGGTGCCGCTGGCGCGCTACGCGCAGCCCGAGGAGATCGCCGCCTCGGTCCGCTTCCTGGCCTCCGACGAGGCCGCGTACATCACCGGAGCCGTCATTCCCGTCGACGGCGGATTGGGCATGGGTCACTGATCAGCATGAGTGGAATCCTCGCAGGCAAGCGCATTCTGGTCACCGGGGTCCTCACGGACGCCTCGATCGCCTTCCACGTCGCCAAGCTGGCGCAGGAGGAGGGTGCCGAGGTCGTGCTGACCGGGTTCGGCCGGCTCTCCCTCGTCGAGCGCATCGCCAAGCGGCTGCCGAAGCCCGCTCCGGTCATCGAGCTGGACGTGCAGAACAAGGAGCACCTGGACGGCCTGGCCGCCAAGGTCACCGAGCACTTCGGCGACGACCAGCTCGACGGTGTCGTGCACTCCATCGGGTTCGCCCCGCAGGACGCGCTGGGCGGCAACTTCCTGAACACCGAGTGGGAGTCGGTCGCCACGGCCGTCGAGGTCTCGGCGTACTCCCTCAAGGCCCTGACCATGGCGCTGCTCCCGCTGCTGGAGAAGCGCGGCGGCTCGGTCGTCGGCATGGACTTCGACGCGCAGATGGCCTGGCCGAAGTACGACTGGATGGGCGTCTCCAAGGCGGCGCTGGAGGCCACCTCCCGCTACCTGGCCCGTGACCTGGGCCCGAAGAACATCCGCTGCAACCTGGTCTCGGCGGGCCCGATCAAGTCGATGGCCGCCCGCTCGATCCCCGGTTTCGAGGAGCTGACGGACGTGTGGTCCACCCGCGCCCCGATCGGTTGGGACCTCACCGACCCGGAGCCGGCCGGCCGCGGCGTCGTCGCGCTGCTCTCGGACTGGTTCCCGAAGACCACCGGCGAGATCGTGCACGTCGACGGTGGCGTGCACATGATGGGCGCCTGACGCCCGTAAGAGCCCACAACGCTGCCCGCCCCGGTCCGCCGGGGCGGGCAGCGTGTGTTGCACGGGCGCTGTACGGGGCTCAGCCGCCGGTCCCGGAGCCGAGCCGGCAGCCGAAGGGGTGGGCGCTCGCCTCGTTCGCGGCCCGCTCGTCGTCCCCCGCGCGGATCGCCGCCACCAGCCGCGCGTGGTCCACGTGGGCCTCGGGCCGCAGCACGTCGCCCACGTCGGCGCGCAGGAACTCCCGCAGTACGCCCCCGAGGTCGGCGTACAGCTCGGCCAGCACCTCGTTGTGCGAGGCCGCGACGACCGCCATGTGCAGCGTCGCGTCGGCCTCCACGAACGCCGTCGCCGCGCCGGACTCCCAGGCCCGCTCGCGCCGCTCCAGCGCGGCGTCGAGCTGCCGCAGGTCCTGGTCGGTGCGGCGCCGGGCGGCCAGCCGGGCCGCCGCCGCCTCCAGCGCGCTGCGCAGCTCCGCCACGTGCCCGGGGTCGGCGTCCGCGAAGCGGCGGTTCATCACCCCGGCCAGTTCGCTGGTCGCGGCCACGTACGTGCCCGACCCCTGGCGGATGTCCAGCAGGCCGTTGTGCGCCAGGGCCCGTACGGCCTCGCGGACGGTGTTGCGGGCCACCCCGAGCTGTTCGACCAGTTCGGGCTCGGTCGGAATGCGGGAGCCCACCGGCCATTCGCCGGAGGTGATCTGCGCCCGCAACTGGGTGATCACCTGGTCCGCCAGCGCGGAGCGCCGGGGCGAGGTCAGTGGCATGTCAGCGCTCCAGAAGGACGGGAACCGGAAGTCCGGCAGGGGGCACCGCGAGAGGATAGCGAGCGCCGGGGCCGGGGGACCGGGGGCCTGGGCGCGAATTCACTGGACAGGCATTCATCCCATGATTCTATGATGCTGTCCATGACAGACGACTCCCTCGCGACCCTCGGCCCCGGCACCGGGGCCCCGGACACCCCGCCGGAGCGGCACCCGGCCCAAGGGTCCGGGCCCGCCGCGGCGCCGGAGCCGGCCCGCGCCCCGGCCGTCCGGCGAGGGCTGCCGTTCCTCATGGTCGCCGGCCTGGCCCTGGCCGCCCTCAACCTCCGCCCCGCCATCACCAGCCTCGGCCCGCTCATGGAAGAGGTCCGGTCCGGCCTGGGCATGAGCGCCACCGTGGCCGGGCTGCTCACCTCCGTACCCGCCCTGTGCTTCGCGGTCTTCGGCACCGCCGCCCCGCGGCTGGCCCGGCGCTTCGGCCCGGGCGCGGTCGTCTGCGCGGGCATGGCCGCGATCGCCGTCGGTGTCGTCGTACGGCCCTACACCGGCAGCACCGCCGGCTTCCTCGCCGCCACCGCGCTGGCCCTCGCGGGCATCGCGGTCAGCAACGTCCTGCTGCCGGTGGTGATCAAGACCTGGTTCCCGGACCGGGTCGGCCCGCTGACCGGCCTGTACTCGATGGCGCTCGCCCTGGGCAGCGCACTCGCCGCGGCGCTGACCGTCCCCGTCACGGCCGTACTCAGCGGCAGCTGGCAGTCCGGGCTCGCGGTGTGGGCGGTGCTCGCCGTCCTCGCCGTCCTGCCCTGGCTCACGGTCGTCCGCGGCCGCCGGGCGGCGGACGGTACGGGCGCCGGGCGGCCCGCCGCCCCGGCCGCCACGCTGCGGGTGAGCACCTCGCCGACCGCCTGGGCGCTGGCCGTCTTCTTCGGCCTCCAGGCCACCGCCGCCTACATCACCATGGGCTGGATGGCGCAGATCTTCCGCGACGCCGGGGTCCCGGCGGGCACCGCGGGCGTGCTGCTCGCCGTCACCATGGCGATCGGCATACCGCTGTCCTTCGTCCTGCCGCGGGTGGCCGCCCGGATGCGCAACCAGGGGCCGCTGGCCGTCGGACTCGGCCTGTGCGGGCTGGCCGGTTACGCCGGACTGTGGCTGGCCCCGGCCTCCGGAGCCTGGGTCTGGACGCTGCTGATGGGCATCTCCAACTGCTCCTTCCCGCTGGCCCTCACCATGATCGGGATGCGCTCGCGCAGCGCCGAAGGCGTCGTACGGCTGTCCGCCTTCGTGCAGAGCGTCGGCTACCTGATCTCCATCCCCGGGCCGCTCCTGGTGGCCGCGCTCTACCAGCACAGCGGCGGCTGGGGGCAGCCCATCGCGCTGATGGCCGGGCTGATGGTGCCCCAGATGGCCGTCGGAATGCTCGCGGGCCGGGACCGCCGGATGGAGGACGAGGCCGAGGTGCGACACTGAAGCCATGCCAGTGCTCGAACCGAATCCGCCGGGCGGACAGAAGAAGCTGCTCATCGTCCTGGGCGCGATGCTCGCCGTGACCGCCGTCATCGCCGTCATCGCGAGCCTCGCCTCACCCTGACGCACCCCGGCGCGCCGGTCCTGCCGTACGGGGTGGGGACAGCCCCACCGTCCCCTAGGGGGCCAGGGTCAGGGGCAAGTGGGTGGCGTACCGGATGGGAACGGCCCCCGAGGGACCGTAGGTTCGGAGCACACCGTGCCGCTGCGGTGGGCGCGGCCGCACCACGCGGCCGCGTCGTCCCCGCCGAAGCCCCCGGAGGCCACCGATGTCCGCCGTCTCCAGCAGGCCGTCCGTCCCCCGCCGCCCGGGCGCGCGCACGGGCCTGTCCTGGTGGGCCGTGGCCCTCGCCGTGGTCTCCTTCGTCGCGCTGCTCGCCGTCATGACGGCACCGTCCACGGCGCACGCGGTGAGCGCGTCCCAGGAGCTGGCGCCCGTCCTGGAATTCCTCGCCCGCCTCGTCGGCATCGGCGGATGAGCCCGGTGACGGCGGCGTCCCGCAGGAGCGTTCACCCTGCGGAGGGAGCGCCTCAACACCTCGCGCCCCGCGCTGCGTTTCGTGCGAAGCTGGACACATGAGCGCCGAAACACCTCGCCGGATTGTCCTGCTCCGCCATGCCAAGGCCGACTGGTCGCAGGAGAGCGACCACGAGCGCCCCCTCGCGGAGCGAGGCCGTAAGGACGCCCCGGTCGCCGGTCACTGGCTGGCCGGAGCCGGGATCACCCCCGACCTGACCCTGTGCTCGACCGCCGCGCGTACGCGCGAGACCTGGAAGCTCGTCGTGGGCGAGCTGCCGCAGCGCCCCCGGACCGTCTACGAGGAGCGGCTGTACGAAGCCTCCCTCGGCGAACTGATCGCCGTGCTGAACGAGACCTCCGAAGACGTGCACGACCTGATGCTGGTCGGCCACAACCCCGGGATGCACGGCCTCGCCGACGCGCTGGCGGGCGAGGCCGAGGGCGACCTGCTGGCCCGGATGAACCGCAGCGGCTTCCCGACCTCCGCGGTCGCCGTGCTGACCTTCACCGGCTCCTGGAAGGCTGTCGAGCACGGCGTCGGCCGCCTGGTGTCCTTCTGGGCGCCGCACGCCTGACCCGGTGACCCGGCCGCACCGAACGGACGAGGGCTCCGGCGCCGTGTGCGCCGGAGCCCTCGTGCGTGTCCGGAGGGAGGGGCAGGCACTCAGCCGTCGTGCGGGCCCGGCGGGAGAGACGGCTCCCGGTCGTCGTGCGGGCCCGGCGGAAGAGGCAGCCCTCAGTCGTCGTGCGTGTCCGCCGCCTCGACCTCTTCGCGGGTGATGCCCAGCAGGTACAGCACGGTGTCCAGGAACGGCACGTTCACCGCCGTGTGCGCGGCCTGGCGCACCAGCGGCTTGGCGTTGAAGGCGACGCCCAGACCCGCCGCGTTCAGCATGTCCAGGTCGTTGGCGCCGTCGCCGATCGCGACGGTCTGCGCCAGCGGCACACCGGCCTCGTGCGCGAAGCGGCGCAGCAGCCGGGCCTTGCCCGCCCGGTCCACGATCTCGCCGGTCACCTTGCCCGTGAGCTTGCCGTCCACTATCTCCAGCGTGTTGGCGGACGCGAAGTCCAGCCCCAGCTCCTCCTGGAGCGCGTCGGTGACCTGGGTGAACCCGCCGGACACGACACCGACTTGGTAACCCAGGTGCTTCAGGGTGCGTACGAGCGTCCGCGCGCCGGGAGTCAGCCGTACCTCCTTGCGCACCAGCTCCACCACCCCCGCGTCCAGGCCCTTCAGCAACGCGACGCGGGCGTGCAGCGACTCCTCGAAGTCCAGCTCGCCGCGCATCGCCGCCGCGGTGACCTCGGCGACCTCCTGCTCGCAGCCCGCGTGCGCCGCGAACAGCTCGATGACCTCGTCCTGGATGAGGGTGGAGTCGACGTCCATGACGACCAGCCGCTGCGCCCGGCGCTGCAACCCCGAGGCGACCACCGCGACATCCACGCCGAGCGCGGCCGCCTCGGTGGCCAGCGCGGTGCGCAGCGGCTCGGTCGGGGTGCCGGAGACCGCGAACTCGACGGCGGTGACGGGGTACTTGGCGAGCCGGAAGATACGGTCGATGTTGCCGCCGGTGCCGGTGATCGCGGCGGCGATGGCGGCGGTGGACTCCGCGGTGAGCGGGTGGCCGAGGACGGTGACGTGCGAGCGGCCGGTGCCGCGCGGCCGGTTGTCGCCGATGCCGGAGATGATCTCGGCCTGGAGGTTCAGCGACTCGGCCCAGCTGTGCACGGTGGCCCGCAGGTCGCCCTCGGTGACGCCGGACGAGCCGCCGGCCGGGACGGGGGAGGTGATCAGGACGCACAGCACAATGCGGCCCCGGGTGACCACCTGCTCGATGTCGACGACGTCGACGGAGTAGGCGGCGAGAGTGTCGAAGAGCCCGGCGGTGATGCCGGGCCGGTCCTTGCCGAAGATCTTGACGAGAAGGGTCGGTACGTCGTCGCCCGGTACGGCGGTGGCAGGCGGGATCTGCGATGCGCTCATGGTGCTCTTACGGTAACCGGACCGCGCCGGCCGCCGTACAGGTGTCCGTGGTACGGACGGCCTCCTGCTCGGCGCCCGGCCCGGCCTCCCTGCTCAGCGCCCTTCTCCTGGCTGTCCGGGGGGTGGCGGGCCTTGGGGCGGATCTTGAGGTGGCCCATCAGGCGGCCTCTCGGGCGTCCCCTCGGCCGGGTCCTCGCGCCGCTGCCGCGGCCTGCCGCGCGGCTTCGGCGGCACCGGGGGACGCGGGGGAGGCGGCGGCCGGTGCCCGTCGCCCACCGTGGGGTGGGACTCGGGCGGCGGAGGGGCCTCCGGCGGCCTGCTCCCGGGGCGGCGGGCCGTCGGTGCCGCGTGCCCGGCGGGCGGCGGGTTCCAGTCCCGGGTGTGCGGGGGCTGCTCCGGCGGTGGCGGCCAGGTCTGGGTCTCCGGCAAGGGCCCCTGCGGTGGCGTCGGCCAGCTCTGCCTGCGCGGCGGCTCACCGGCCGTCGACGGCCTGCCGGAGGGCGCCCCGGGAGAGGCCCCGGGCGGCTCCGCCTCCTGCGGCGGGCGCATGTAGGGGTTGGTGTCGGCGTGCGGCGGCCGGTAGGCGGGGGAGGGGGTGTACGGGCCGGGCCGGTAGGCGGCGTCGGGGTAGTCCTGGGTGCCGGGACGCCCGTAACCCTGCATGCGGGCGTTCTGCGTACGAGCGTCCTGCTCCCGGGAGCCCTGGGTACGAGGATCGTGCGTACGGGCATCCTGCGTACGGGCCCCGTGCCTCCCGCCCTCCTCCCGTACGTACTCCCGCCCGCCCTCCAACGACGCCGCTGGTCCGGGCAGCCGTACCGCCCGCCGCCCCGCGGCCCCGGTGGCGCACGCCAGCAGCCCGCCCAGCAGGCCCGCCGCCGCCCCCCACACCGCCCCCAGCGCGAACGCCGCCGGCACGCTCCCGCGCAGCTCCAGCCCCGCGCCGAAGGCGTCGAACCCGAAGACGGACAGACTCGCGTTGGCCGAGACGCCGGTCAGGTGGACCCACAGCGGCAGTGTCAGCGCCGTCAGCCCGCCCGGTCCGGCCGCGCACCGCAGGGCGAACGGCAGCGTCCGGACGCCCTCCCGTGGCGTACGGACCGCCGTGAGCACGCCCGCGAGCAGCATCAGCAGCGCGGCGGCCACCGGCAGCAGCCACACCCGGCCGTCCAGCTCGGCGAGCCGTCCGACGGTCACCTGGATGTCGTCGCGCCCGTCGAGCAGCCGGTCCACGGGGTCGGGCAGGAACCGGGTGAGGACGCCGGACGCGCTGCCGTGCCAGGGGACGAACAGGCCGAGCGGGATGCCGAGCCAGACGCCGTTCGGGGCGGCGAGCAGCGCCGCGCCCAGCACGCGCCCTGGGTGGTCGTCGCCGACGGCCGCGTACCCGGCTGCCGCCAGGCCCGCGGCCACCGCGACCAGCGCCACCGTGACCAGCGCCGACGCGGCGGGCCGTACGAAGCGGTGGGCCGCCTCCAGCGCACGGGGCAGCGGTGCCCGCCGGGCCGCCAGCACCGTGATGACCAGTACCCCCAGCACCCACACCGCGCCGCCGGCGAGGGAGGCGCCGGTGTTCACCGCGAACCCGACGGACGCCTCGGCGCCGATGAGATCGGCGATCCGACCGGGCAGCCCGCCGTTGTCGTCGCCGCCGTCGCCGATCCCGAGGTCCCCCAGGCCGTCGCGCAGCCGGTCCAGCAGTCCGCCGTCGCCGCTGCCGCCGCCCGAGCCGCCGCCCCCGCCGCCGAGCAGCCCGCCCAGTCCGGCCAGCGTCTTGCCGTCGATCGTCACGGAGCCGTGTCCGGCCCAGGCCAGGAAGGCCAGCAGGGCGACGAACAGCCCTGCCGTCGCGCCGGCCCGGGCGGCC
This sequence comes from Streptomyces paromomycinus, assembly GCF_003865155.1. Lineage (NCBI taxonomy): Bacteria > Bacillati > Actinomycetota > Actinomycetes > Kitasatosporales > Streptomycetaceae > Streptomyces > Streptomyces paromomycinus. The sequence goes on from NZ_BHZD01000001.1 coordinate 7,601,605, forward strand.
AGTTCGCCCCACCCGATCGTCGCGCCGGCCCGGCGCAGCGAGCGGGCGAACACCCAGCCCAGCACCAGGGCACCCACCAGTCCCACGCCCAACGGGGCGAGGTCGACGGCGGACCGGGCGGCCTGCCCCTCCAGCCCGAAGGCGCTCACATCGCCCGACGGCGTCACCGAACCGCCCACGGCCAGCACCACTGCCGCGGCCGTCAACGGCCCGAGCGACGCCGCCGAGTCGGCGCCCAGCAGGTGCAGCCCCAGCGCGGCCACCCCGGCCATCGCCAGGAACGCCCAGCTGACCGCGGCGACGGCGGACAGCGCCACATCGCCCCAGCGGATTCCCGCGGTCCTCGCGGCGGTCATCGGCAGCCCCCCGATCCGAGACGGGTCGCCCCGAACGCGCGCGATGCCATGATCCGTACGCATCCATGGGCATCCATGGGCATCCGTGGGCGCTTACCACTCTCCGTGGGCCTTTCGCCGCCGTCAACGCAGCCGGCTCATGACCTTGCGCGACCGGTTTTTTGGCTCCGGGCACCGCGCCTGAAATAGTTCCTCACGATGTTCGCCATCCCTAGACTTCCCATACAGGGCGTCACTCGGGGGACTATGTAATGGGGCATGGAGTGCCTGAACTCGTACTCGAATTGAACGGACGGACCTGGACGCTCGACCCGTCCCGGTCCTACAGCCTGGGCCGGGATCCGCAGGGCGACATGGTGCTGGACGACGCCAGGGTCTCCTGGCGGCACGCCACCGTGCGCTGGGGCGGGCGCAGTTGGGTCATCGAAGACCAGGGCAGCACCAACGGCACGTACGTCCAGGGGCAGCGGATCCACCAGCTGGAGATCGGCCCCGGCTCCGCGGTGCATCTCGGCAACGCCACCGACGGCCCGCGGCTGACCCTGTCCGGCAGTGCCGCGCCGGCCGGTGTGCACGGCGCGCAGACCGCGATGGCTCCGCCGCAGGCCGCCAGGCCCGCGCCGCAGCAGCAGGGCGGGCCTGGCTGGGCCGCGCCGCCGCACGCCCAGCAGCCGCCGGTCCGTCAGGCACCCGCCCACCAGCCCCCGGCCCACCAGGCACCCGCCCACCAGGCACCCGCCCACCAGCCCCCGGCCCACCAGGCACCCGCCCACCAGGCACCCGCCCACCAGGCACCCGCCCATCAGGCACCGCACCAGCCCCCGGCCCACCACGTGCCGCAGCAACAGGGCTGGAACCAGCAGCCGCAGGCCCCGTACGCCCAGCGGCCCCCGCAGGGCGGACCCGTCGCGTCCCAGCAGCCCCCCGCGTCCCAGCAGCCCCCCGGCGACCGGTCCCGCGCCGCCGCCCCGCCGGTCTACGGAGACCGCAGCCCGACCACGTTCCACCGCCTCGACCTCGGCCGCGTGATGCGCATCGGCCGCGCGCTGGAGAACGAGCTGGTCGTCTCCGACCTCCAGGTCTCCCGGCACCACGCCGAGTTCCGGGCCACGCCCGACGGCCGCTTCGAGATCCACGACCTCGGCAGCCACAACGGTACGTACATCAACGGCCAGCCGGTCCCCAAGTCCGGCAAGGCGCCGGTCGGCCCGAACGACATCATCGGCGTCGGCCACTCCACCTTCCGGCTGGTCGGCGACCGGCTGGAGGAGTTCGTCGACACCGGTGAGGTGTCCTTCTCCGCCCGCCACCTGACCGTCACGGTCGACGGCGGCAAGCAGATCCTCAAGGACGTCTCCTTCGGCGTCCCGGAGAAGTCGCTGGTCGCGGTGATCGGCCCGTCCGGGTCCGGCAAGTCCACCCTGCTCAAGGCGCTGACCGGCTACCGGCCCGCCGACCAGGGCGACGTCCTGTACGACAACCGCAACCTCTACAAGCAGTTCGCCGAGCTGCGCCAGCGCATCGGCCTGGTCCCGCAGGACGACATCCTCCACAAGGAGCTGACCGTCCAGAAGGCCCTCAAGTACGCGGCCAAGCTGCGCTTCCCCGGCGACACCGCCGAGGCCGAGCGCACGGCCCGGATCGACGAGGTGCTGCGCGAGCTCAAGCTCGACATCCACAAGGACAAGAAGGTCACCTCCCTGTCCGGCGGCCAGCGCAAGCGCGTCTCGGTCGCCCTGGAGCTGCTGACCAAGCCGTCCCTGATATTCCTGGACGAGCCCACCTCCGGCCTGGACCCGGGCATGGACCGCGACGTCATGCAGCTGCTGCGCGGCCTCGCCGACGACGGCCGTACGGTCCTGGTGGTCACCCACTCCGTCGCCGAGCTGGCCCTGTGCGACAAGCTGCTGGTGATGGCGCCGGGCGGCGGTGTGGCCTACTTCGGCCCGCCGGAGGAGGCGCTGAACTTCTTCCAGTACGACTCCTGGGCGGACGTCTTCTCCGCCTTCGAGAACTACCGGGACTACGACTGGATGGGCCGCTGGCGCGGCTCCCCGCACTACCAGATGTACGCCGCGGACATCGACGCCGTCGCCCCGCAGTCGGTGTCGGTCCAGGCACCTCCGGCCCGGATGCAGAAGTCGCAGAGCTGGGGCTCGCAGCTGTGGACCCTGATGCGGCGCTATGTCTCCGTGCTCGCCTCCGACCGCGGCTTCCTCGGCCTGATGCTGATCCTGCCCGCGGTCCTCGGCGTGGTCTCCATCCTCATCCCCAGCCAGCACGGCCTCGGCTACGGGCCCAAGGGCCCCAACCGCGACGCCAGCACGATCATGCTGATCCTGGCGGTCGGCATGTGCTTCTCGGGCGCCGCCAACTCGGTCCGTGAGCTGATCAAGGAGCGGGTCATCTACGAGCGCGAGCGGGCCACCGGCCTGTCGCGTTCCGCGTACCTGATGTCCAAGGTGATCGTGCTCGGCGTGGTCACCGCCTTCCAGGGCGTGATCATCGCGGCGATCGGCTTCAGCCCGCGCAAGATGCCCACCGAGGGCGTGCTGTTCAAGAACCTGCCGGCCGTCGAGATGGGGCTCGCGGTCATCGCGCTCGGTTTCACCTCGATGATGTTCGGCCTGATCATCTCGGCGCTGGTCAAGACCGCCGAGAAGACCATGCCGCTGCTGGTCATGTTCGCCATCGTGCAGGTGGTCTTCACCGGCGTGCTCTTCCAGCTCTTCGACACGGTCGGCGTGGCCCAGGTGGCGTGGCTGATGCCGTCGCGCTGGGCGGTGGCCGCGATGGGCGCGACCGCCGACATGAACACGCTGCTGCCGTGGGAGGCGGGCAACCCCGACCCGCTGTGGAAGCACGAGGCGAGCGTCTACGCGATGGACCTGGTCATCCTGCTCGCGCTCGGCGTGGCCCTCGCCTTCGTGGTGGCCCGGCTGCTGCGCCGCCACGAGCCGGAGGTCATGCGCAAGTAGGAGCGCGCACGGCACGACGAACGCCGCGGGGCGGCACCCACAGTGGGTGCCGCCCCGCGGCGTGTGTGCGTCCGGCTCAGTACGCGGAGTTCACGTTGTCCATCGAGCCGTAGGTCGCGGCGGCGTACTTGCACGCGGCGGTGATGTTGGCGACCGGGTCGAAGATGTCCCAGGACGTGCCGTCGACGTGGTACGCCTGGAACGTCGGGTCGATGACCTGGAGCAGGCCCTTGGACGGGGTGCCCTGCTGCGCGTTGGAGTCGTAGCCGTTGACGGCCTGCGGGTTGCCGGTCGACTCGCGCATGATGTTGCGGTAGATGCCGTCGTAGGAGCCGGGGATGCCCTGCTTCTGCATGATGTCCAGCGACTCGCGGATCCAGCCGTCCAGGTCGTTGCTGTACGTCTTGGCCGGCTCGGGGGCCGGGGCGGCGGCGCGGTCGGCGGACCGGCTCGCGGCCTCCTGGTCCTTGCGCTCCTGCTCGGCCTTGGCCTTCGCGTCGGCCTCTTCCTTGGCCTTCGCCTCGTCCGCTGCCTTCTTCTTGGCCTCGGCGGCGTCCTTCTCGGCCTGCTGCGCGGAGGCGTCCGCCTGCTTGCCGATGGTGTCCTGCTGGGTCTTGGCGGCGTTGTCGACCGCGCTGAAGGCGACCGGCCGGACGTTCTGGGGGGCGGCCTGGTCGTTCTGCCCGGCGTCCGCCGAACCCGGGACGAGGGCGAAGACCAGGGCGGCGGCACCTGCCGCGGCGACGCCGGCGGCCGAGAGCTTGTGCGTCCGGTTCAGGCGGGCGTAGCCGGGAATGGCGTGCTGGGGCATGGGGGGACTGACCTCTATCCGACGGGGGTGCGCCGCTGTGGCCGGGAAAGGCGGTGAACGCCGAGTTCTGTCCACGGCGCCGAGCGACGGGAGTCATTGTTAGCGGCCGGAAATTCGACGGGCAAAGAGCCGAATTACGATCCCGCTTAGTGGAACCCGGAGTGCTGATAACGCGTCATCGCCGGGTCATACCGGCGTCGCGACCGGATCCACCCCTGGTACACCCCGCATCATCCAAAAGTCGTACGTGTCCCGAACCGCCACTAATGCCGTTCGTAAGTGACGTGGGTCCTATGCGCGGCGTCACACCGGGCAAGAGGTTTAGTTGCCCGGTGTGATTGCCTTCGCGCACTGCGTCAATGCATTAGATCTCCACCAGTACCTGGTCCAGGGTCTTTCGCACCAGATCCGGTACGCGACAGTCCTCGGCCGGATATCCGACCGGAATCACGGCGAACGCCTTCTCGTTCGCCGGGCGCCCCAGCACCTCCTGGAGGAAGCGCATCGGGCTCGGCGTGTGCACCAGCGCCGACAGGCCCGACAGGTGCAGCGCGGACAGCAGCATCCCGACCGCGATGCCCACCGACTCGTCCACGTAGTAGTGCTTGTGCTTGGTGCCGTCCGGGCCCAGCCAGTACCGCTGCTGGAAGACGACGACCAGGTGCGGGGCGTCCGTCAGGTGCGGTTTGATCTCGTCCGTGCCCAGTGGCCGCAGCGCCGCCAGCCACTCCTCGCCGAGCCGCCCCGCGTAGGAGACACGTTCCTCCTCTTCCGCGGCCTCCCGGATGCGCCGCCGCACCTCCGGGTCCTTGACCAGGACGAACGTCCAGGGCTGCTGATGCGCGCCGGAGGGCGCGGTGGCCGCGCAGGCGATGGCGTCCTTCACCACCTGCTCCGGCACCGGATCGGCGGAGAACTGCCGGACGGTCCGCCGCCGGTCCATCCGCTCCCGCAGCTCGGCGGCGCGGGCCAGCGATTCGCCGGCCGGCATCCGCTCCGGGTGGTACGGCACCGACCGGTAGGGATCGCCGTGGGTCGGTGTCCAGTTCCTCGTTGGTGTCGACATGCTCCGAGTCTGGAGCTCAGACCGGCAGTACGAGGTGGAGATCCCCGAACTCGTGCCACAGGTAGCGCTGCCGGACGGCCTCCGCGTACGCCCGGCACAGCGCGTCCCCGAAGGCCGCGCCGCCCGCGGCCGCCCGCCCCACCGCCGCCAGCATCAGCAGGTGCGACGCCTCCGGCTCGTGCAGCCCGGTCAGCAGCCCGTCCACCGCCCGCACCCCGCGCTCCGGCGTGACGACCAGATCCGTCCATCCGGACGCCGCCCGGATCCGCCCGGCCCCGTCGGCGGCGGACTCCAGGGCCCGTACCGCCGTCGTGCCCACCGCCACCGTGCGGCCGCCACCCGCCCGTGCCGCGTTGATCTGCCACGCCGTGGACGGCGGCACCGCGAAGCGCTCCGGGTACGGCGGCTCGTACGCCTCCGCCGACGCCACCCCCGTGTGCAGCGTCACCGGCGCGATCTGCACGCCCCGGCTCACCAGCCGCGCCACCAGCGACGCGGTGAACGGCCGCGCCGCACTCGGCATCTCCGCACTGCCCCCGCCGTCCGGCGAACCCACCGCGAACACCGTCTGGTACGCGGACAGCGGCTGGTCCCGGTCCGTGTAGCCGTACCGGATCGGCCGTCCGTACCGGTGCAGCACGTCCGCCACCGGCGCCCCCGAGACCCGCGCCCACCACAGCCGTACGCTCCCGGGGTCCACCGGCGCCCGCAGCGTCAGCCGCGCGCCGCCCGGCAGCCGCACCACCGTGCCCGCCGGGCCGCCCGCCCGCTGCCGGGTGCTGCCCCGGCCGTCCGGCGTCCGCAGTTCCACCGCCCAGTCCCCGGCCGCCGCCTCCGGACGCGGATACCGCCCGTCCGCACGCGTCGAGAAGTGCACCACCACCGGCTCGCCGCGGCCCCGCCCGTCCCCGATCCGGCCGTCCACCGCCGCCGGCAGGGTGCGCGAAGTGTTCACCACCAGCACGTCCCCGGCCGACAGCAGCTCCGGCAGCTCCCGGAACGCGTGGTGCGCCGGCTCCGCCGTGCCCCGGCTGACCAGGAGGCGCACCGCGTCCCGGCCCCGGCCCGGCGCGCGCTGCTCGGCCGGCTCCCGTGCCGACAGCTCCGCCGGCACCCGCAGCACCTCGGCGGTCACCGGACACCGTCCAGCAGGCCCGGCGCCGCGTACCGCCCGTCGGCCGCACCGGCGTCCAGCAGCCGCAGCAGCGCCGGTACGACCGTCTCGGGCAGCGGGCGCCGGGAGCCGTCGTCGTCCGGCACGGCTGCCGCGTACAGATCCGTCCGCATGTCGCCCGGGTCCACCCACCACACGCGCAGCCCCGGCTCCTCGACCGCCAGCACCGCCGAGAGCTGGTCGAGCGCCGCCTTCGCCGCCCCGTAACCGCCCCAGGTCTCGTACGCCTCGGCCGCCGCGTCGGAACTGATGTTGAGCACGGCCCCACCGGAGCCGGGCGCTTTGCTGCTCTCTGTCCCTGTATGAGAAGAAGGGGCGTCGCCATCCCCTGTATGAGGGGAAGAGGCGGACCCCGCGAAGAGCTTCGACGCCCGCAGCAACGGCAGCGCCTCCTGTACGAGCCCCAGCGGCGCCACCGCGTTGACCTCCAGCGCCGCCCGCAGCCCGTCCAGCGGCTGCGCCTCCAGCCGCACCAGCGGCTCGGCACCCAGCACGCTCGCGTTGTTCACCAGCAGATCCAGCCCGCCCAGCTCCCGCGCCGCGGCCACCAGCTCCGCCCGGTGCGCGGCGTCCGCCACGTCCCCGGGCAGCGCCACCACCCGCGCCCCCGCCCGGCGCAGCCCCCGCGCCGCCTCCTCCAGCGGCCCGGCCGACCTGGCGTCCACCACCAGATCCCAGCCGCGCCCGGCCAGCGCCGCGCCCAGCGCACGCCCCAGCCCCTTCGATGCTCCCGTGATGACCGCCACCGGCATGGCCCGAACCGCCTCTCGCCTCGATGGGCGCCGTCGCCGCCCCGAAATACGTCCTCGCTGCTCACGCTAGGAACCGGACGGCCCGGGCCACCTCGGGCAGCGGGCGGGACGGCCGAGGGCACTTCGCCCTAGTCCGGTGGACCCAGACGAAGGCCGCCGGTGGTCCGATACGGCTGTCAGTGCCCGCCGGTACCGTGAAGCCATGACCAACGGACCGGGAGACGGACACGGGCCGGGAGACGGGCCGGGCGCCGGGATCCCCGCCGTGAGCAGCGCGATCCTCGCCATGAGCCGGCACCTGGAGGTGCGCGACGTGCTCAAGACGATCGTCGCCTCCGCCCGCGAACTGCTCGACGCCGAGTACGCTGCCCTCGGCGTGCCCGACGACCACGGCGGTTTCGCCCAGTTCGTGGTCGACGGCGTCAGCGAGGAGCAGTGGAAGGCCATCGGCCCGCTGCCGCGCCAGCACGGCATCCTCGCCGCGATGCTGCACAACGCCACCCCGGAGCGGCTCGCCGACGTCCGCGCCGACCCCCGCTTCGGCGGCTGGCCCGCCGCCCACCCGGACATGTCCGACTTCATCGGCCTGCCGGTCGCCGACGGCGACGAGATCCTCGGCGCGCTCTTCCTCGCCAACAAGAAGTGCCCCAAGCCCGCGGGCGGCTGCGGCTTCACCGCCGAGGACGAACGGCTGCTCGGCATACTCGCCCAGCACGCCGCCATCGCCCTGACCAACGCCCGTCTCTACGAGCGCAGCCGCGAACTGACCATCGCGGGGGAGCGGGCCCGGCTCGCCCACGAACTGCACGACGCCGTCGCCCAGAAACTCTTCTCGCTGCGGCTGACCGCCCAGGCCGCCACCGCCCTGGTGGACCGCGACCCGGCGCGCGCCAAGGGCGAGTTGCAGCAGGTCGCCGCCCTCGCCGCGGAAGCCGCCGACGAACTGCGCGCCGCCGTCGTCGAGTTGCGGCCCGCCGCCCTGGACGAGGACGGCCTCGTCGCCACCCTGCGCTCGCAGACCCAGGTCCTGGACCGCGCCCACCACGCACACGTCACCTTCGAGGCCCAGGGCGTCCGCGCCCTGCCCGCCGCCCAGGAGGAAGCACTGCTGCGGGTCGCCCAGGAAGCCCTGCACAACGCCCTGCGGCACGCCGGCGCCGACCGCGTCGAGGTCACCCTCGTACGGCACGGCCAGGGCGCCCTGCTGCGCGTCGCCGACGACGGCCGCGGCTTCGACACCGGCGCGGTCCGCCGCGCGGGCCGTCACCTGGGCCTGGTGTCGATGCGCGACCGGGCGAGCGGTGTCGGCGGCCGGCTCACCGTGGAATCGGAGCCCGGCAAGGGCACCGCTGTGGAGATGGAGGTGCCTGGTGGGTGACACCGGAGCTATTCGGGTGCTGTTGGTGGACGACCACCAGGTCGTCCGCCGCGGACTGCGCACGTTCCTGGAGGTCCAGGACGACATCGAGGTGGTGGGGGAGGCGTCCGACGGCGCCGAGGGCATCGCCGCCGCCGAGCAACTGCGCCCGGACGTCGTCCTGATGGACGTCAAGATGCCGGGCACGGACGGTATCGAAGCCCTCCGCAAGCTGCGCGAACTGGACAACCCGGCCCGCGTGCTGGTCGTCACCAGCTTCACCGAACAGCGCACCGTCGTCCCGGCGCTCCGCGCGGGCGCCGCGGGCTACGTCTACAAGGACGTCGACCCGGACGCGCTGGCCGGCGCGATCCGTTCCGTGCACGCCGGACACGTCCTGCTCCAGCCCGAGGTGGCCGGCGCGCTGCTCTCCCAGGAGGACGGCAACAACGGGCAGGGGCGCGGCACCTCGCTGACCGAGCGGGAGCGCGAAGTCCTCGGCCTGATAGCGGACGGCCGCTCCAACCGGGAGATCGCCCGCGCGCTGGTGCTGTCCGAGAAGACCGTCAAGACCCATGTGTCCAACATCCTGATGAAGCTGGACCTGGCCGACCGCACCCAGGCCGCCCTCTGGGCGGTCCGGCACGGCATCGGCGCCTGAGAGCCGGAGTGGCGGCGGGCCGGCTGCCGCACCGGCGGACCGGCGTCGCCCGGCGCCGGTCCGACTATCAGGGCGTGCGCCGGTTCGCCGTCATCCCATCCGAGATTCATACCGTCGGGTGTACGTCACCCGGGTGGCGCAACCCGTCAGGCGTCCGGCCGTTCTCCATGACGTGCCGCGGAAGTCGACCGCGGCCGTTGTGAGGAGAGGTTCAGAGAAGTGAAGAACATCAAGAGGGCCGTGGCCGTCACGATCGCCACGGGCGGGCTCGCCGTCGCCGGTGCCGGTATCGCCTCCGCCCAGGGTGTCGCCCAGGGCCACGCCGTGAACTCCCCCGGCGTCGCCTCCGGCAACCTGCTCCAGGTCCCGGTGCACGTCCCGGTCAACGTCACCGGCAACACCGTCTCGGTCGTCGGCGTCCTGAACCCGGCCTTCGGGAACCGCGGCCACAACTCCTGACCGTCTCCGCGCGACAGGCCGGCCCGGCCACCCACCCCCGACGGGCCGGCCTCGCCGAGCACCCGATGACCACCACCCCACGGCCCCGCGCCGACACGTGAGGAACACACTTCCATGAACACCGCCAAGAAGGCCGCCTTCGTCCTCGCCACCGCCGGACTGGCCGCCGGTGCCGCCGCCGGGTCCGCCGCCGCGACCGGACACGCGCACGCCAACGGCGCGGCCGTCAAGTCCCCCGGTGTCCTCTCGGGCAATCTCGTACAGGCCCCCGTGAGCGTGCCCGTCAACGTCTCCGGCAACACCGTCAGCGTCGTCGGCGTGCTGAACCCGGCTCACGGCAACGCCGCCGCGAACCGCTGATCCACGGCACACCCCGCCGCACCTCCCGGACCGCGTCAGCACCCGCGTCCGTCCGAAGGCCCCGTCCGACCGCATCCCGGCCGGCGGGGCCTTTCCCGTACGGAGCCGGCCCGGCCGCGCCCTCCGGCGCCCCTCCGGGCCCCGCCCCCGGCGCTCACCCCCGGCGCCGCTCCGCCTCCTCCACGTACGCGTTGTACGCCGCCACCTGGGCCCGCCGGGCCGTGCGCTCCACCGGACGCAGCGCCTCGGCCCGCGCCGCCATCTCGGACGCGCTCACCGCACCGCCGTGCTCCCGCCCGTCCCCGCCGGCGCCCCGCGCGATACCGATGAGCGCGCCGACCCGCTGCGCCAGCTCCAGCACCCGCACCGCCCGCGGCGGATACCCGGGCGCCAGCACCTGCCGCCCGGCCTCGGCCCGCGCGCGGTACGCCTCCAGCGCCGCCTGGGCGACCGGCCCGGACCCCGCCACGTCCAGCCGGGAGAGGACCTCGGTCGCCTCCCGCAGCGCCTCCGCCAGCTCCCGCTCCGCCTCACCGAGCGAGGGCACGTCCGCCGGGGGAGCGTCCCGGACGGGCAGGCACTGCCAGACCACCTCGACATGCACGTCCTCGCGCGGCACCCCGGCGCCCTCCGGGCCGGACTCCCACACCTCCGGGACGAGCCCGAGCGCCGCCCCGGACACCAGCACCGCCTCCTCGGCCTCCATCGCCCGCGCGTTGAACTCCGCGGGGCCGCTCAGTCCCAGCGGATGCCCGGGCACCGGCAGTGCCACCCGCAGGCCGGTCGCGCCCAGCGCCCGCAGCCGTCCCAGGGCGAGCGTCAGCCCGACCGGGCCCGGCTCCCCGGGCAGGCCCCGCACGCGGTGCACCGCGTCGTCCTCCGCGATCCGCTGTGCGGCTTCATCAGGTGAGACAAGCCCGGCCAACAGGGCATTTCCCCACGCGGCCAGCCGTCCCGAACGAGGTTCATCGAGCATGTCCCCAGCCTAAGGACAGGCACTGACATCGAGTGGCGTAGGTTTGCAGGGGGGATGCGCCCACAGGCGCACGAGACCGACCGATATGCAATGGGAGACAACGCGCTCATGAGCGATGTGCTGGAGCTGGTGGACGTATCCGTGGTCCGCGAAGGACGGGCTCTGGTGGACCAGGTCTCCTGGTCGGTCAAGGAGGGCGAGCGCTGGGTGATCCTCGGCCCCAACGGCGCCGGCAAGACCACCCTGCTCAACGTCGCCTCCAGCTACGTCTTCCCGAGCACCGGCACCGCCTCGATCCTCGGCGAGACCCTCGGCAAGGTCGACGTCTTCGACCTGCGCCCGCGCATCGGCGTGGCCGGCATCGCCCTCGCCGACAAGCTGCCGCGCAGCCAGACCGTCCTGCAGACCGTGCTCACCGCCGCGTACGGCATGACCGCCGGCTGGCGCGAGCAGTACGAGGACATCGACGAGCAGCGCGCCCGCGCCTTCCTCGACCGGCTCGGCATGAACGACTACCTCGACCGGAAGTTCGGCACCCTCTCCGAGGGCGAGCGCAAGCGCACCCTCATCGCCCGCGCCATGATGACCGACCCCGAGCTGCTCCTCCTGGACGAGCCCGCGGCCGGCCTCGACCTCGGCGGCCGCGAGGACCTCGTACGCCGCCTCGGCCGGCTCGCCCGCGACCCGTACGCCCCCTCCATGATCATGGTCACCCACCACGTCGAGGAGATCCCGCCGGGCTTCACCCACGTCCTGATGATCCGCCAGGGCAAGGTCCTGTCCGCCGGACCGCTCGACCTGGAGCTGACCTCCAGCAACCTCTCGCACTGCTTCGGCCTGCCGCTGGTCGTCGAGCGCAACGGCGACCGCTGGACCGCCCAGGGCCTGCCGCTCTCCTGAACGGCCTGCCGGCGCCGCGCTCTTCCTGACCGGACGGCCCCTGTCCCGGGCCGTCCGGCGGATCTACCATGAAGGCGTGGATCCATGGGTGTGGTGGCTCGTCGCCGCCGTAGGACTGGGCATTCCGCTCGTCGTGACCGCGATGCCGGAGTTCGGCATGCTCGCGGTCGGTGCCGTCGCCGGCGCCGTCACCGCGGGACTCGGCGGAGGCACGGTCATGCAGTTCGTCGTCTTCGCCGCCGTCTCGGTCGCGCTGATCGCGGTGGTACGCCCCATCGCCAACCGCCACCGGAACCAACGCCCGCAACTGGCCTCGGGAATCGACGCCCTCAAGGGCCGCTCCGCCACGGTCCTGGAGCGGGTCGACGCCTCCGGCGGCCGGGTCAAGCTGGGCGGCGAGGTCTGGTCCGCCCGCGCGCTGGACGCGGACCAGGTCTACGAACCGGGCCAGAAGGTGGACGTGGTGGAGATCGAAGGTGCCACCGCGGTCGTCATGTGAGCGGACCGGCCGGTCGTCGTACGAGCGCACGGATCGGGCGAAGCGCCTGCGTGCCGGCCGGTCGCTCTGAAAGACTCGATCAAGACCGGGCCGGCACAGGCCGCCGCAGTCAGCAACCGAGGGGTACCGGGGAGCCGCAGTGCAACCGATCATCATCGTCCTGATCATCCTGGTGGTGCTCGTTTTCATCGCACTCATCAAAACGATCCAGGTCATCCCGCAGGCCAGCGCCGCCATCGTCGAGCGCTTCGGCCGCTACACCCGCACCCTGAACGCGGGCCTGAACATCGTCGTCCCGTTCATCGACTCCATCCGCAACCGCATCGACCTGCGCGAACAGGTCGTCCCCTTCCCGCCGCAGCCGGTGATCACCCAGGACAACCTGGTCGTGAACATCGACACCGTCATCTATTACCAGGTCACCGACGCGCGCGCCGCGACGTACGAGGTCGCCAGCTACATCCAGGCGATCGAGCAGCTGACCGTCACGACCCTGCGCAACATCATCGGCGGTATGGACCTGGAGCGGACCCTGACCTCCCGCGAGGAGATCAACGCGGCCCTGCGCGGCGTCCTGGACGAGGCCACCGGCAAGTGGGGCATCCGCGTCAACCGCGTCGAGCTCAAGGCCATCGAGCCGCCGACCTCCATCCAGGACTCGATGGAGAAGCAGATGCGCGCCGACCGTGACAAGCGTGCCGCCATCCTCCAGGCCGAAGGTGTCCGGCAGTCCCAGATCCTCACCGCCGAAGGTGAGAAGCAGTCCTCGATCCTGCGCGCCGAAGGTGAGGCCAAGGCCGCCGCGCTGCGCGCCGAGGGCGAGGCGCAGGCGATCCGGGTGGTCTTCGAGTCCATCCACGCCGGCGATCCGGACCAGAAGCTGCTGTCCTACCAGTACCTCCAGATGCTGCCGAAGATCGCCGAGGGCGACGCCAACAAGCTCTGGATCGTGCCCAGCGAGATCGGCGACGCCCTCAAGGGCCTCGGCGGCGCCATCAACAGCTTCAACCCCGCGGGCGGCGGCGCCCCGGCCGGCGGCCCCGGCATGACCAAGTCCGCCCCCCACCGCGAACAGCCGCCCATCGACTGACCCGGTTCCTCCCAGGACCGGCCCGGTTCTCCCCAGGGCCCGCCCCCGGCAGCACGCACGAAAGTGCTGTTCCCGGGGACGGGCCCTGGTGCATGATCAGGCCGGACCGTACCGATCATGTACGAGGGAGCCCGTATGACCGTCTGGGAAGCGCTCGCCGTCTTCGGCGCGGGCGGTGCGGCCGGCGCGATCAACGTCGTCGTCGGCTCCGGAACCCTGATCACCTTCCCGGTCCTGCTGGCCGTCGGGCTGCCACCGGTCACCGCCAACGTCTCCAACACCCTCGGCCTGGTGCCCGGTTCGCTCAGCGGCGCCTTCGGCTACCGCCGCGAACTGGCCGGCCAGGGGCGCCGCATACGACGCTTCGGCGCCGCGGCCCTGGCCGGCGGGCTGATCGGCGCGGCCCTCCTCCTGGTGCTGCCCTCCGACGCCTTCGACGCGATCGTGCCCGCCCTGATCGCCGTGGCGCTCGTCCTCGTCGTCCTCCAGCCCCGGCTCGCCGCCGCCCTGCGCGCCCGCCGCGAACGCAACGGCACCACCGTCCGTGCGGACGGTGGTGCCCTGCTGCTGACCGGACTCTTCTTCGCGAGCATGTACGGCGGCTATTTCGGCGCCGCCCAGGGAGTCATCTACCTCTCCCTGATGGGCCTGCTGCTCAGCGAAGACCTGCAACGCCTCAACGCCGTCAAGAACGTGCTGGCCCTGTTCGTCAACGGCGTCGCCGCGCTCTTCTTCCTCTTCGCCGCGCAGATCGACTGGCTCGCCGCCGTCCTCATCGCCGCCGGCTCGGCCCTCGGCGGCCTGATCGGCGCCCGGATCGGCCGCCGGCTGCCACCCGCCGTACTGCGCGGGGTGATCGTCGCCGTCGGCATCGCGGCGATCACCCAGCTGCTGCTCGACTGACCCGCCGGGACGCTACGCCGGCAGCCCCAGCCACTCCGGCAGCTCCTCCCGTACGGAACCGGCCAACGCCGCCACCAGCGCGTCCGCGGGCGTCGGCTCGAACGGCCGGGTCAGCAGCCGCATCCCCGCCTGCTCCGGCGTCCGGTCCGCCTTGCGGTGATTGTCCTCGACGCAGGACGCGACCGTGTTCAGCCAGCTGTCCCCGCCGCCGCGCGACCGCGGCACGATGTGGTCCACGGTCGTCGCCCGCCGCCCGCAGTACGCGCACCGGTGCTGGTCCCGCACCAGCACACCCCGCCGCGACCACGCCGCCTGTCTTCGGAACGGCACCCGTACGTACCGGCTCAGCCGGATCACCCGGGGCACCGGTACGTCCACCGCCGCGGCCCGGATGCGCAGCCCCGGATGCGCCTGCTCGACCACGGCCTTGTCCTGCATGACCAGCACCACCGCACGCCGCAGCGACACCGTCGCCAGCGGCTCGAAGCTCGCGTTGAGCACCAGTGTCTCGCGCATCCCGTCCACCTCCCGGTCCCCGTTCGCCGCTCGGCGAAGTGGCTCCACTGTGCAGCTCCAGTGATCCCCTGGACAACGCAATTTCCGCACGCCACAAGGGAGATGGGAGATGACGGAGAGGTGAAGGTACGGGTGCGCGCGAGGGGGCGGAAGGAAGCACGCCACGGCGCGGAGCGGGTGGCACGCTCCGGGGCCCCACCCCCGTGCGTTCGCCGGGACCCCGGAGCGTATGGCAGCCGACGCGGCCGTCCGACACGAGAACGGACTCCGGCAGACGGCCGGCGACACACCTGCGCCCCGCCGTCCCCGCCGCTGCGGTACCGGCTGCCCGACGGCCGTCCTGCGCGCCGTTTGCCAGCCATGCACCACTGTGCGAGCACAAGCGCCGGGGCGCAACGGAATTAGGGCCGGTGCCGGGGGCTTGGCCGCTTTCGGCCAAGCCCCCGGCACCGGCCCACCGCTCAGTCGCCGGCCGGCACCTCGTACTCGCCGATCAGCTGCGCCCGCCCGATCGCGTGGAACCGCAGATTGAAGCCGACCACGGCCGGCGTCGCGTCCGCGTCCGGGCCCAGCTTCTCCTGGTCCACCGCGTACACCGTGAAGACGTAGCGGTGCGGCCCGTCACCGGGCGGCGGCGCCGCACCCGTGAAGTCCGGCGTCCCCGCGTCGTTGCGTACGTGCACGGCGCCCTCCGGCAGCCCCTTCATGGCACCGCTGCCGGCACCGGCGGGCAGCTCGGTGACCGACGCGGGAATGTCGAACACCGACCAGTGCCAGAAACCGCTGCCGGTCGGCGCGTCCGGGTCGAAGCAGGTGACCGCGTAGCTGCGGGTCCCCTCCGGCGCGCCCTCCCACCGCAGGTGCGGCGAGGTGTTGCCCTCCGCCTGCACCTGCGCCGACGGGAGCCTGCCGCCGTCGGTCACCTCGTCGCTCACCACGGTGAACCCGGCCACCGGCGGATGGAAATCGTGCGGGAGCGGCCGGCGCTTGAGCTCGGACACCTGGGCACCTCCTGAGTCGCGAATGGACACCTGTCCGGCCAGGTTAGATCCTGCGCCGCGGCCCCCGGCGCCCGGCCGGGGGTGCGACACGGCCCCGTCAGAGCCAGTTGCGCCGGCCGCCGACCTCGGCCAGCCACTGGTTGAGGTAGGCCGCCCAGTCCGTCTCCTGATAGCCGTCCAGCGGCACCACGAACGAGCGGTACGTGTCGCTGCCCTCGCTGAACAGCCCCGCCTTCTTGTCCATCTCCAGCACCACGTCCATCTCCCGGTCGTCCGCCACGAAGGACAGCTCGACCTGGTTCAGACCCCGGTACTGCTGCGGCGCGTGGAACTCGATCTCCTGGTAGAAGGGCAGCCGCTGCCGGGTACCCCGGATGTGCCCCTGCTCCAGGTCCGCGCTCTTGAACCGGAAGCCGAGCCGGCCGAAGGCGTCCAGCAGGGCCTGCTGAGCGGGCAGCGGGTGCACGTTGACCGGGTCGAGGTCGCCGGAGTCCACCGCACGGGCGATCGCCAGCTCCGTCGTCACCCCGACGTGCATCCCGTGCAGCTGCTGCCCGAGGAACGTCGTCACCGGCGTCTCCCACGGGATCTCCAGCCCGAACGGCACCGTGTGCACCGCACCGGCCTGCACCTCGAAGGCCCCGCCGAGCTGGAGCTTGGTGAACTCCACGTCCCGCTTGTACTCCTGCTCGCCGCCCTCGACCTCCACCCGCGCCTGGAGGCCCACCGACAGCTTCTCGATCTGCTGGGCGACCGAACCGCCCTCGATCCGCACCTCGCCCTGCACGACCCCGCCCGGCACGACGTTCTCCTCGAAGAGCACCGTCTCCACCGACGCGCCTCCGGCCCCCAAGCTGGCCAGCAGCTTCTTGAACCCCATGCTCGTTCCTCCCCAGGCAGACGCCTGTACCTCGTGTGATGCGCCGTGATCGCGGCCCGGTCGTCAGCTAGCCACGCCGCACGGCGCCGACCGGTTCCGTGGGCGACACCTTCCCAACGGAACGCCCCGGTGGCCAGTCGCCCACCCGGTGGTTCGGGTAGCTCTCCGTTACCCTTGATCCGCATGATCGTCGCACCGGACCGCCGACCGCTCACGCGGGACTTCTTCGACCGTCCCGTCCTGGACGTCGCGCCTGAGCTGCTCGGCCGCACCCTCGTACGCCGCACCCCGCAGGGGCCGATCGAACTGCGCATCACCGAGGTCGAGGCATACAACGGCTCCTCGGACCCGGGCTCCCACGCCTACCGGGGACGCACCGCGCGCAACGCCTCGATGTTCGGACCCCCCGGTCACGCGTACGTGTATTTCATCTACGGCATGTGGTTCAGCCTCAACCTGGTCTGCAACAAGGAGGACACCGCCAGCGGTGTGCTGCTCCGGGCCGGCGAAGTGCTCACCGGAACGGAGCAGGCGGCCGAACGCCGCCCGAAGGCACGCAACACCCGCGAACTGGCCAAGGGCCCGGCCCGGCTCGCCACCGCCCTCGACATCGACCGCTCCCTGGACGGTACGGACATCTGCTCCACCGACCCGGACCAGCCGCTCACCGTCCTGCACGGGCACCCCGCGAAGGCCGCCGAGGTGCTCAACGGGCCGCGTACGGGCATCAGCGGCGAGGGCGCCGTGCACCCGTGGCGCTTCTGGATCGACGGCGACCCCACCGTCAGCCCGTACCGCGCCCACGTGCCGCGCAAGCGCCGGAGCAGGGCTGCTTGACTCTGCGCTCCGGACCGCCTAACGTGGCCCGAGCCGCTTGACACGGGCAGCGCTGTCTGCGCGGGCCGCCGAGCGACGCACATCCACTACCTACGAACGATCACCCCCGGCGGGGTCTTGTTTCGCTTGCCGAAATTCGAGGCCGCCACGGCGCGATTATGTGCCGCACGGGAATTCGCCTAAAGTAGTGATCACGCCGAAAGGCGTAACACGCCCCGCCGACGGGGCATCGGAAACGAATTCGGTCCGGCAACGGATCGCGAATCGGATCTGATAACGTCGGAAGGGCCGGAAAGCGAAAGCCGGACGGCCGCCCCGCTCCAGCAGGGAGCCGGAAACGGAAAGCGGAAACGCCGAACGGATCTGGTAAGGTTGGAACCGCGGAGAAGCCGAAAGGCCGAAACGCACCGGCGGAAATCAGGACCGCGAGGATCTGATAGAGTCGGAAACGCAAGACCGAAGGGAAGCGCCCGGAGAGCCTGGTGAAACAGGCACAAAGGAAGCGTCCGTTCCTTGAGAACTCAACAGCGTGCCAAAAGTCAACGCCAGATATGTTGATACCCCGTCCACCGGCAGCAGTCGGAGGATGAGGTTCCTTTGAAAAGCCCACCAGCATCCGAGCGGTGCGGGTGGCACACACAGCGAGGACGCTGTGAACGGGAAGCCTATTCCGCTTCCTGTTCCGCTCTCGTGTGTGTTGACCCGATTACGGGTAAACATTCACGGAGAGTTTGATCCTGGCTCAGGACGAACGCTGGCGGCGTGCTTAACACATGCAAGTCGAACGATGAACCTCCTTCGGGAGGGGATTAGTGGCGAACGGGTGAGTAACACGTGGGCAATCTGCCCTGCACTCTGGGACAAGCCCTGGAAACGGGGTCTAATACCGGATACGACACGGGATCGCATGATCTCCGTGTGGAAAGCTCCGGCGGTGCAGGATGAGCCCGCGGCCTATCAGCTTGTTGGTGGGGTAATGGCCTACCAAGGCGACGACGGGTAGCCGGCCTGAGAGGGCGACCGGCCACACTGGGACTGAGACACGGCCCAGACTCCTACGGGAGGCAGCAGTGGGGAATATTGCACAATGGGCGAAAGCCTGATGCAGCGACGCCGCGTGAGGGATGACGGCCTTCGGGTTGTAAACCTCTTTCAGCAGGGAAGAAGCGCAAGTGACGGTACCTGCAGAAGAAGCGCCGGCTAACTACGTGCCAGCAGCCGCGGTAATACGTAGGGCGCAAGCGTTGTCCGGAATTATTGGGCGTAAAGAGCTCGTAGGCGGCTTGTCACGTCGGATGTGAAAGCCCGGGGCTTAACCCCGGGTCTGCATTCGATACGGGCAGGCTAGAGTTCGGTAGGGGAGATCGGAATTCCTGGTGTAGCGGTGAAATGCGCAGATATCAGGAGGAACACCGGTGGCGAAGGCGGATCTCTGGGCCGATACTGACGCTGAGGAGCGAAAGCGTGGGGAGCGAACAGGATTAGATACCCTGGTAGTCCACGCCGTAAACGTTGGGAACTAGGTGTGGGCGACATTCCACGTCGTCCGTGCCGCAGCTAACGCATTAAGTTCCCCGCCTGGGGAGTACGGCCGCAAGGCTAAAACTCAAAGGAATTGACGGGGGCCCGCACAAGCGGCGGAGCATGTGGCTTAATTCGACGCAACGCGAAGAACCTTACCAAGGCTTGACATACACCGGAAAACCCTGGAGACAGGGTCCCCCTTGTGGTCGGTGTACAGGTGGTGCATGGCTGTCGTCAGCTCGTGTCGTGAGATGTTGGGTTAAGTCCCGCAACGAGCGCAACCCTTGTTCTGTGTTGCCAGCATGCCCTTCGGGGTGATGGGGACTCACAGGAGACTGCCGGGGTCAACTCGGAGGAAGGTGGGGACGACGTCAAGTCATCATGCCCCTTATGTCTTGGGCTGCACACGTGCTACAATGGCCGGTACAATGAGCTGCGATACCGCGAGGTGGAGCGAATCTCAAAAAGCCGGTCTCAGTTCGGATTGGGGTCTGCAACTCGACCCCATGAAGTCGGAGTCGCTAGTAATCGCAGATCAGCATTGCTGCGGTGAATACGTTCCCGGGCCTTGTACACACCGCCCGTCACGTCACGAAAGTCGGTAACACCCGAAGCCGGTGGCCCAACCCCTTGTGGGAGGGAATCGTCGAAGGTGGGACTGGCGATTGGGACGAAGTCGTAACAAGGTAGCCGTACCGGAAGGTGCGGCTGGATCACCTCCTTTCTAAGGAGCTTCTAGGCAGCCGCAAGGTTGTCCAGAGCCACTACGCAGGCGAATGTTCTGCGGTGGTTTGCTCATGGGTGGAACGTTGACTACTCGGCACACTTGACTCAACTGTCACTAGTACTGCTTCGGCGTGGAACGTGTCAGGGGGGCGAGGGTGTCGGGCACGCTGTTGGGTGTCTGAGGGCACGGACCAAGGGTCTGTACCTTCAAACGCCGGCCCCAGTGCACCAGGCTGTAACGGTCTGGGTGATGGGTGGCTGGTCGTTGCTTGAGAACTGCACAGTGGACGCGAGCATCTGTGGCCAAGTTTTTAAGGGCGCACGGTGGATGCCTTGGCACCAGGAACCGATGAAGGACGTGGGAGGCCACGATAGGCCCCGGGGAGCTGTCAACCGAGCTTTGATCCGGGGGTGTCCGAATGGGGAAACCCGGCAGTCGTCATGGGCTGTCACCCATACCTGAACACATAGGGTATGTGGAGGGAACGCGGGGAAGTGAAACATCTCAGTACCCGCAGGAAGAGAAAACAACCGTGATTCCGGGAGTAGTGGCGAGCGAAACTGGATGAGGCCAAACCGTATTGGTGTGATACCCGGCAGGGGTTGCCAGTGCGGGGTTGTGGGATCTCTTTTCTGCAGTCTGCCGGCTGTGGGACGAGTCAGAAACCGTTGATGTAGGCGAAGGACATGCGAAAGGTCCGGCGTAGAGGGTAAGACCCCCGTAGCTGAAACGTCAGCGGCTCGTTTAAGAGACACCCAAGTAGCACGGGGCCCGTGAAATCCCGTGTGAATCTGGCGGGACCACCCGCTAAGCCTAAATATTCCCTGGTGACCGATAGCGGATAGTACCGTGAGGGAATGGTGAAAAGTACCGCGGGAGCGGAGTGAAATAGTACCTGAAACCGTGTGCCTACAAGCCGTGGGAGCGTCGCGCAAGAACTTGTTCTTGCGTCGTGACTGCGTGCCTTTTGAAGAATGAGCCTGCGAGTTTGCGGTATGTTGCGAGGTTAACCCGTGTGGGGAAGCCGTAGCGAAAGCGAGTCCGAAGAGGGCGTTGAGTAGCGTGCCCAAGACCCGAAGCGGAGTGATCTAGCCATGGGCAGGTTGAAGCGGAGGTAAGACTTCGTGGAGGACCGAACCCACCAGGGTTGAAAACCTGGGGGATGACCTGTGGTTAGGGGTGAAAGGCCAATCAAACTCCGTGATAGCTGGTTCTCCCCGAAATGCATTTAGGTGCAGCGTCGTGTGTTTCTTGCCGGAGGTAGAGCACTGGATAGGCGATGGGCCCTACCGGGTTACTGACCTTAGCCAAACTCCGAATGCCGGTAAGTGAGAGCGCGGCAGTGAGACTGTGGGGGATAAGCTCCATGGTCGAGAGGGAAACAGCCCAGAGCATCGACTAAGGCCCCTAAGCGTGTGCTAAGTGGGAAAGGATGTGGAGTCGCAGAGACAACCAGGAGGTTGGCTTAGAAGCAGCCATCCTTGAAAGAGTGCGTAATAGCTCACTGGTCAAGTGATTCCGCGCCGACAATGTAGCGGGGCTCAAGCACACCGCCGAAGTCGTGTCATTGCAGTATGTACTCCTAACGGGGACTGTGATGGGTAGGGGAGCGTCGTGTGCCGGGTGAAGCAGCACCGGAAGGTAGTTGTGGACGGTTCACGAGTGAGAATGCAGGCATGAGTAGCGATACACACGTGGGAAACGTGTGCGCCGATTGACTAAGGGTTCCTGGGTCAAGCTGATCTGCCCAGGGTAAGTCGGGACCTAAGGCGAGGCCGACAGGCGTAGTCGATGGACAACCGGTTGATATTCCGGTACCCGCTTTGAAGCGCCAAACATCGAATCCATTAATGCTAAGGCCGTGAAGCCGCCCTGGAGTCTTCGGACAAAGGGGAGTGGTGGAGCCGCTGACCCAAGGTGGTAGTAGGTGAGTGATGGGGTGACGCAGGAAGGTAGTCCAGCCCGGGCGGTGGTTGTCCCGGGGTAAGGGTGTAGGACGCACGGTAGGCAAATCCGTCGTGCATGAAGTCTGAGACCTGATGCCGAGCCGATTGTGGTGAAGTGGATGATCCTATGCTGTCGAGAAAAGCCTCTAGCGAGTTTCATGGCGGCCCGTACCCTAAACCGACTCAGGTGGTCAGGTAGAGAATACCGAGGCGTTCGGGTGAACTATGGTTAAGGAACTCGGCAAAATGCCCCCGTAACTTCGGGAGAAGGGGGGCCATTGCTGGTGATGAGTCTTGCACTCTGAGCTGGTGGTGGCCGCAGAGACCAGCGAGAAGCGACTGTTTACTAAAAACACAGGTCCGTGCGAAGCCGTAAGGCGATGTATACGGACTGACGCCTGCCCGGTGCTGGAACGTTAAGGGGACCGGTTAGCTCTGTTTCGACAGGGCGAAGCTGAGAACTTAAGCGCCAGTAAACGGCGGTGGTAACTATAACCATCCTAAGGTAGCGAAATTCCTTGTCGGGTAAGTTCCGACCTGCACGAATGGCGTAACGACTTCTCGACTGTCTCAACCATAGGCCCGGTGAAATTGCACTACGAGTAAAGATGCTCGTTTCGCGCAGCAGGACGGAAAGACCCCGGGACCTTTACTATAGCTTGATATTGGTGTTCGGTTCGGCTTGTGTAGGATAGGTGGGAGACTGTGAACTCGTCACGCCAGTGGCGGGGGAGTCGTTGTTGAAATACCACTCTGGTCGTGCTGGATGTCTAACCTGGGTCCGTGATCCGGATCAGGGACAGTGTCTGGTGGGTAGTTTAACTGGGGCGGTTGCCTCCTAAAGAGTAACGGAGGCGCCCAAAGGTTCCCTCAGCCTGGTTGGCAATCAGGTGTTGAGTGTAAGTGCACAAGGGAGCTTGACTGTGAGACTGACGGGTCGAGCAGGTACGAAAGTAGGGACTAGTGATCCGGCGGTGGCTTGTGGAAGCGCCGTCGCTCAACGGATAAAAGGTACCCCGGGGATAACAGGCTGATCTTCCCCAAGAGTCCATATCGACGGGATGGTTTGGCACCTCGATGTCGGCTCGTCGCATCCTGGGGCTGGAGTCGGTCCCAAGGGTTGGGCTGTTCGCCCATTAAAGCGGTACGCGAGCTGGGTTTAGAACGTCGTGAGACAGTTCGGTCCCTATCCGCTGTGCGCGTAGGAGTCTTGAGAAGGGCTGTCCCTAGTACGAGAGGACCGGGACGGACGAACCTCTGGTGTGCCAGTTGTCCTGCCAAGGGCATGGCTGGTTGGCTACGTTCGGAAAGGATAACCGCTGAAAGCATCTAAGCGGGAAGCCTGCTTCGAGATGAGGGCTCCCTCCTCCTTGAGAGGGTAAGGCTCCCAGTAGACGACTGGGTTGATAGGCCAGATATGGAAGCCCGGTAACGGGTGGAGTTGACTGGTACTAATAGGCCGAGGGCTTGTCCTCAGTTGCTCGCGTCCACTGTGTGGTTCCCGGGTTGCGAACAGTCGCAGCGTCGGTTGAACCAAGTTCCACTGTTTCATTCTTTAATTGAAGAGTGTGCTTGTTCGCTTGAACCCGATAGGGTTTCGGTGGTCATAGCGTTAGGGAAACGCCCGGTTACATTCCGAACCCGGAAGCTAAGCCTTTCCGCGCCGATGGTACTGCAGGGGGGACCCTGTGGGAGAGTAGGACGCCGCCGAACAATCTTTGGAGGACCCTTGGTCCCAGCGTTCACGCTGGGGCTGAGGGTCCTTTTTTGTTTGGTCGAAGCGCGCCGGAGTGGTCGGTGCGCGAGAATGTTTGCAGTACCGAAGACAGGAGTCACGTCGATGTCCCCCAACTCTTCCGACGATCGCTCGGAGCGCCGGCCGCAGCGGCGCGAGGGCGGTGACCGCGGCGGTTTCCGGCGTGACGACCGCGGCCCGCGCCGCGACGACCGGGGCGGCCGGCCCTCCGGTGGCGGTTTCGGCGGTGGACGCCGGGACGACCGCGGTGGCGGTTTCCGCCGTGACGACCGCGGCCCCCGCCGTGACGGCGACCGTGGTGGCTTCCGCCGCGACGACCGCCGTGACGACCGGGGCGGCTTCCCGCGCGACGACCGTGCCCCGCGCCGGGACGACCGTCGCGACGACCGCGGTGGTTTCCGCCGCGACGACCGCCCTGGCTTCTCGCGTGACGACCGTGCCCCCCGCGGCCCGCGCCGCGATGACGACCGTGGTGGCAGCTTCCGTCGCGACGACCGGGGCGGCCGCCCCACCGGCGGCGGCTTCGGGGGCCGTGACGATCGTGGCCCGCGTCGCGATGACGACCGTGGTGGCTTCCGCCGTGACGACCGTCCGCGCGGCCCGCGCCGGGACGACGACCGGGGCAGCTTCCGTCGGGACGACGACCGCGGTGGCTTCCGTCGCGACGACCGTGGTCCCCGTCGTGACGACGACCGGGGCGGCCGACCCTCCGGTGGCGGTTTCGGCGGTGGACGCCGGGACGACCGCGGCGGCGGTTTCCGCCGTGACGACCGTGGTCCGCGTCGCGATGACGACCGGGGCGGTTTCCGCCGGGACGATCGTGGCCCGCGTCGGGACGACGACCGGGGCAGCTTCCGGCGTGACGACCGTGGCCCGCGCCGGGACGACGACCGTGGTGGTCGCCCCTCCGGTGGCGGCTTCGGTGGCGGCCGTGACGACCGCGGTGGCTTCCGTCGCGATGACCGTGGTCCGCGCCGTGACGACGACCGTGGCGGTTTCCGCCGGGACGACCGTGGCCCGCGTCGCGATGACGACCGCGGTGGCTTCCGTCGCGATGACCGTGGTCCCCGTCGTGACGACGACCGTGGTGGTCGCCCCTCGGGCGGCGGCTTCGGTGGCGGCCGTGACGACCGCGGTCCGCGCCGCGACGACCGCCGTGACGACCGGGGCGGTTTCCGTCGCGACGACCGCGGCCCCCGCCGTGACAACGACCGCGGTGGCTTCCGCCGGGACGACGACCGAGGCGGGCGCCGCCCGTACGGTGCCGGGCGTGGCCGCGACGACCGTGGTGACCGCGGTGGTTTCCGCGACGACCGGCGGGACGACCGCCGCGACCGGGAGCCGATCAAGCGGCTGCCGATCCCGGACGACGTCACGGGCGAGGAGATCGACAAGGACGTACGGCAGGAGCTGCTGAGCCTGCCGAAGACGCTCGCCGACGATGTCGCCAGGAACCTGGTCATGGTGGCCAAGCTGCTCGACGAGGAGCCGGAGAAGGCGTACGGCTACTCGCGCGTGGCGCTGCGGCTCGCGTCGCGGGTCCCCGCCGTGCGGGAGGCGGCCGGCTTCGCCGCGTACGCCGTGGAGAAGTACGGCGAGGCGCTGGCGGAGTTCCGGGCGGCCCGCCGGATGACCGGCAGCGTGGAGCTGTGGCCCGTGATGGCCGACTGCGAGCGCGGTCTCGGCCGTCCCGAAAAGGCCCTCGCCATGGCCGGTGAGCCCGAGGTGCAGAAGCTGGACCGGGCGGGTCAGGTCGAGATGCGGCTGGTCGCGGCCGGTGCCCGGCGCGACATGGGCCAGACCGACGCGGCCGTCGTGACGCTGCAGAGCCCTGAGCTGGCGTCGAACTCCGTACAGCCGTGGACCGCCCGGCTGCGCTACGCGTACGCCGACGCGCTGCTGGAGGTCGGCCGTGAGGACGAGGCACGCGAGTGGTTCGCCAAGGCGCTGGAGGCCGACCAGGGCGGCACCACGAACGCCTCGGACCGGCTGGCCGAGCTGGACGGCGTGGAGTTCACCGACGCGCTGGACGAGGACGAGGACGGGGACGACCACGAGAACACGGACGCGGCCCCCGAGACCGGGAACGTGGCCGAGGCCGTGACCGAGGAGCCTGCCGCCCCCGCGCGGCAGGACGCCTCCGAAGGCGGCGCCACCGCCGACGCCCCGCGCGAAGGGCGCCCCGAGCAGGGCTGAGCCTGTCGCGGCCCGGCCGCGTGACGGCACATGAGTGAAGGGCGGGACCCCATCGGGTCCCGCCCTTCCTCATTTCCGCCCGGGTGTCAGGCTCCGGCAGCCGGGGCGAAGCGGGCGATCGGGTTCTCCAGGGTGCCGATCAGCTGGAGGGCGCCGGCCGGGTCCTGGAGATCCACCATCTGCTCGTTGTTCCGCAGCTGGAGGCGGTTCAGGCAGGACAGCGCGAACTCGTCCGCGAACATGTCGTACTGCCGGAACTTGTCGGCGAGCTGTGGGTTGGCCTCCTGGTAGGCGGTCACGCAGTCGGCGACCGTACGCCAGAAGGTGTCCTCGTCCAGCACGTCGTTCGTGACCAGGATGCCGCTCAGGAAGCGGAAGAAGCAGTCGAAGACGTCCGTGAAGAGGGAGAGGAGCTTCTTGTCCTCGGGAACGTCGGCGCGGATGCGCTCGACGGCCGGCGGCAGTACCGCGTCCGGGTCCATCACCGCGATCTCCTCGGCGATGTCCTTGAAGATCGCGCGCTGTACGGTGCCGTCCTCGATGACCAGGATGACGTTCTCGCCGTGCGGCATGAAGACCAGGTCGTAGGCGTAGAACGCGTGCAGGACGGGCGTGAGGTAGGCGTCGACGTAGCGGCGCAGCCAGTCCGCGGGTTCGAGGCCGGACTCCTCGATGAGGGCCGCGGCCAGCGAGCCGCCCTCGGGGTCGGTGTGCAGCAGGGAGGCCATGGTGGCGACCCGCTGGCCCGGTTCGAGGCTGGGCACCGGGCTCTCGCGCCACAGGGCGGCGAGCATCTTCAGGTACGGGGAGCCCTTGGCGGTGGCGGCCTCGTACTGGCGGTGGTGGTAGCCGATGGCGGCGCGCTCGCGGATGATCGAGAAGCGGGCGGCCTGGAACGTCTCGTCGCTCGCGATCAGGCCGGCCAGCCAGTCGTTGATGGCCGGGGTGGCCTCCATGTAGGCGGCGGACAGGCCGCGCATGAAGCCCATGTTGAGGACCGACAGGGCCGTCTTGACGTAGTGCTTGGACGGGTCGCTGGTGTTGAAGAACGTCCGGATGGACTGCTGCGCCAGGTACGCGTCGTCGCCGGGGCCGAGGCAGACCAGGTGCTGCCGGGCGACCTCGGCGGCGAAGGTGACGGAGAGCTTGTTCCACCACTGCCACGGGTGGGCGGGGATGAGGTGGTAGTCCGCCAGGTCCAGGCCGAGGTCGCGCATCGTGGCGGCGAACCGTTCCAGAGTGGCGCCGCCGAGCTCGTCCCGTACCAGCCCGTCGTAGTCCAGGCCCTCGCCCGCGGTGAAGGTGGAGCGGTCGCGGCGCGCGGCCAGCCAGATCAGGTGGACCGGGCTCGCGGCCTCGGGGGCGTACGCGTGGTACTCGTGCACGCCGAAGCCGAGACGGCCGTTGTTGGCGACGAAGCAGGGATGGCCCTCGGACATGCCCGTCTCGATGGCCTGGAAGTCACCCTTCGCCAGCTCGGCGGCGGACGCGGGGCCCGCGGCCAGCTTGTACGCCGTACCGGAGAGGGTGGAGCTGATCTCCTCCAGGTAGACGGGGAGGATGTCGTCGCTGAGGGCGAGGGTGCGGCGCAGCTCGATGAAGAAGTCGAGGGCGTCCAGCGGGACCTCGGCGCCGTCGCGGCGGCGGGTGATGGCGTCGGCGTCGATGTGCCAGTGGTCCAAGCTCAGCCGGCGGGCGGCGAAGCGGTACTCGACACGGTCGTCGTCGCTGCGCACGACGTAGTGGCCGTCCTCGGGCAGGCGCTGCGGGGTCAGCAGGCGCTCGTGGGCGAACTCGGCGAGGGCCTTGCGGACGAGGAGGCGGTTGGCGCGCGCCCACAGCTCGGGGGTGAGGTGGCGGACGGCGTCGCGTGCTGTGGTCTCGACGGGGTCCGCGGTGGTGTCCGCGGTGGGGTTCAGCATGGGTTTTCTCCTCGGGCGGCCAGGAACTGGTCGCGGGTGCAGGTGCTCAGGTACGCCTCGCCCTTGGGCAGCGTGACCGTGCGTTCGATCTCGAAGCCGACGGCTTTGTTCAGGGCGTGTACCGCGGTGTTGCCGGTGGCCGGTTCGACGACGACGCGCCGGTTGCCGGGCTCGGCGAACAGCGCGTCCATGACGGTGGTGATCACGGCGAGGGTGAAGCCGTGCACCGGGGTGTCGGTCGGCGCGGTCAGGAAGTGCATGCCGATGTCGCCGGGCGCGGCCTCGTGGACCTCGGTGACCTCGCGGTGCGCCGGGTCGTAGCGTTCCATCAGGAAGGCGGGGACACCGTTGTGCAGACCGATGAAGGCGTCGTGGTACGGGTCGGCGTCGATGCGCGCGAACTCCGCCTCGACGGCCGCGAGGTCCGCGTCCTGCATCATCCAGTACACGGCTTTGGGGTGGGTGACCCAGCCGTGCAGCAGCTCGGCGTCGCCGGCCGGGTCGACCGGGCGCAGCGCGAACTCGCCGAGCGAGGCGTGGGTGCGGGTGAAGACGGGCGCGGTCATACGGGCGAGACCTCCACGGGGTGGTGCGGGCCGGCCGGTGCGGCGAACTCCTGGAAGGCGATGGACTTCTCGACCGGGTAGTACTCGCGGCCGAGCAGCTCGCGGATGATGCAGGAGTTGCGGTACGCGGCCATGCCCAGGTCGGGGGTGACGAAGCCGTGGGTGTGCAGTTCGGCGTTCTGCACGAAGATGTCGCGGCCCGCGGTGTCGACGCTGTAGTTGCGGGCGACGGCGTAGCGGCCGGCGTCGTCCCAGGCGATGCGGTCGGTCAGCGGTGCGAGGAACTCCGGTGTGGCGTAGCGGTATCCGGTGGCGAGGACCAGGCCCTGGGTGGCGTGGGTGAAGTCCTGGCCCTGTTCCTCCTGGCGCAGGCCCAGGGTGTACGTGCCGGAGGCCGCGTCGTACGCCGCTTCGGAGAGCGCGGTGTTGGTGAGCAGCCGGGTGGGGCAGGGGCCGTGCAGGTTCTTCTGGTAGAGCAGGTCGAAGATCTCGTTGATCAGCTCGGAGTCGATGCCCTTGTAGAGGTTCTTGTGCCGGTCGTTGAGCCGGTCGCGGGTGGCCGGCGGCAGGGCGTGGAAGTAGTCCACGTACTCCGGGGAGGTCATCTCCAGCGTCAGCTTGGTGTATTCGAGGGGGAAGAACCTCGGGGAGCGGGTGGCCCAGGTCAGGTGGTAGCCGTGGCTGTCGATGTCCTGGAGGAGGTCGTAGTAGATCTCCGCGGCGCTCTGGCCGCTGCCGATGATGGTGATGGAGTCCTTGGCCTGGAGGGCGGCCTTGTTCGCCAGGTAGTCGGCGTTGTGCAGGAAGTCGCCGCCGAGGCCCTGGCAGGCTTCGGGGATGTGCGGCGGGGTGCCGGTGCCGAGGACGAGTTTGCGGGCGCGGTAGGTCTTCTTGCCGCCGGTGGGCAGGTGGTCGGCGTGGACGACGTAGACCTGCTCGGTCTCGTCGTACTCGACGGTGGTGACCTGGTGGCCGAAGCGGACGCTGTCCAGTTTGGCGGCGGCCCAGCGGCAGTAGTCGTTGTACTCGGCGCGCAGCGGGTAGAAGCTCTCGCGGATGTAGAAGGAGTACATCCGTCCCGATTCCTTCAGGTAGTTCAGGAAGGAGAACGGCGAGGTCGGGTCGGCGAGGGTGACCAGGTCGGCCATGAAGGGCACCTGGAGGGTGCTGGTCTCCAGCATCATGCCGGGGTGCCAGTCGAAGGACGGTTTGTTGTCCAGGAACAGGCCGTCGAGCTCGCCGATGGGCTCGGTCAGGCAGGCGAGGCCGAGGTTGAAGGGCCCGAGGCCGATGGCGATGAAGTCGTGAGGGGCGGACACGTGGGGTCTCCGTTTGCGGGGTGTCGGTCGGCCGTCGGCTGTGGGGGCCGGTCGGCGGGGACGGTCAGCTCGCGGCGCTGAGGGCCGGTTCGGGGCGCGCGGCGAGGTACGCGCCGGCGTGCTCGGCGATCAGGTCGAGGACCGTGGCGATGTCGGCCAGCGTGGTCTCGGGGTTGAGCAGCGTGAACTTCAGGTAGTGCCGGCCGTCGACGACGGTGCCCGCGACGATGGCGTCCCCGGACGCGAACAGCGCTTCCCGGGCGTGCAGGTTGACCTCGTCGCTCAGCACCGGGTCCCGGTCGTCGGGGTACGGCAGGTAGCGGAAGACCAGGGTGCTCAGCTGGGGCTCGACCACGACCTCGAAGCGCGGGTCGTCGTTGAGGATCTTCCAGGCGTCGGCGGCGCGGTCCACGACCTCGTCGAAGAGTTCGCCGATGCCGTCGGCGCCCATGGTGCGCAGCGTCAGCCAGAGTTTGAGCGCGTCGAAGCGGCGGGTGGTCTGGATCGATTTGTCGACCTGGTTGGGAATGCGGCGCTCGGCCATCCGGGCCGGGTTGAGGTAGTCGGCGTGGTACGTGACGTGCCGCAGCGTGGCGTGGTCGCGTACCAGGACGGCGCTGGAGCTGACCGGCTGGAAGAAGGACTTGTGGTAGTCCACCGTCACCGAGTCGGCGCGCTCGATGCCGTCCAGGAGGGCGCGGCGGCGGGAGACCAGCAGGCCGCAGCCGTACGCGGCGTCCACGTGCATCCAGGTGCCGTACCGGGCGCACAGGTCGGCGACCTCGGGCAGCGGGTCGATGCTGCCGAAGTCGGTGGTGCCCGCGGTGGCGACGACGGCCATCGGGATCAGGCCCTCGGCCTCGCAGCGGGCCAGCTCGGCGGCGAGCGCGTCGGCCCGCATCCGCTTGTCCGGGCCGCACGGCACCGCGATCACGGCTTCCGCGCCCAGGCCCAGCAGGGTGGCGGCCTTCTCGATGCTGAAGTGTCCGGCCTGGGAGGCGAAGATGCGCAGCCGGGGCAGGATGTCGGTACGGCGTACCGGAGTTGCGGCGCCCTGGGCGTTCTTGTCCGGGTCGTTCTCGCGGGCGAGGGCCGTACGGCACGCCTCGTCGCGGGCCAGCAGCATGGCCTGGAGGTTGGACTGGGTGCCGCCGCTGGTGAAGATGCCGTCGGCGCGCTCGCCGAGGCCGATGCGGCGGGCGGTCCAGTCGATCAGGCGGCGTTCGATGAGGGTGCCGCCGGCGCTCTGGTCCCAGGTGTCCAGCGAGGAGTTGACCGCGGACAGCACCGCCTCGCCGACCAGGGCGGGGATGACGACCGGGCAGTTGAGGTGCGCGAGGTAGCGCGGGTGGTGGAAGTAGACGGCGTCGCGGAGGTAGACCTCTTCGAGCTCGTCGAGGGCGGCGGCGGGGTCGTGCAGCGGCTGTTCGAGGTCGATGCCGGCCACCGTGGGGGAGAGGCCGTCGACCGTGACGCCGGTGAAGGGGCGTTCGGTGGTGGATATTTTGTCGGCTATGCGGGCGACGCCTTCGGCGACGGAGCGGCGGTAGTGCTCGGTGGTGCTGTCGTTGAACAGCTGCGACCGGCTGTCCGGCGCCCCGGCGTGTGCGGCGGGCGACGGGTCCTCGGCGGAGTGCGCGAGGAGACTCATGAACGTGTCCTCCCTGATGCGGACTTGCTCACGTGGGGGGATGCGCATGGAACGCCCGCGCTGGGGCAGAAGACCGTCGGCGCAGGGGGGAACGGCTCCATCCGCTTACGTGATGAGGTAAGCCTAACCTAACTTGCGCGACGGGAGAGAAGGGGGTGCCGAGGCGCCGGCGCGGGACACGCGCGCCGGGCCGGCGACGGGCGGCGGAGAGCCGTACAGCCCGGAACCAGGCCTCGGGACAGCCTGGTTCAGGCCTCGGGACGGACCGGAGTCAGAGCTCTTCGTCCAGTACGCGCAGAACCAGACCAGTGGCCGGCTTGGGCCCGAAAGAGGTCGACTTGCGCGGCATGGTCACTCCGTCCATGGCGAGTTGGCGCACAGTTTGCTCAAGGACCGGGCGCATCAGGACGGCCGTACCGCCGTGCTTCGCCGCCTGCTCGACGGCGTCCGCGGCGCTGTGCAGATAGCTGATCTCGGACGGGTGGTCGCGGATCCGCCACACCTCGTCCAGCAGGGCGGAGTGCAGCACGGTGGCGTCCAGCTCCCGCCACGCCGCGGGGCGGTCCCGGCGGATCGTCCGGTGGAGCAGCTCCGGGTCCGGGCGGTCCAGCACGCAGAACCGCTCCGGCCCCGACGCCAGCAGGAAGGCGTTGCCGGGCGTCCCGTCCAGCACCGCCAGCGCCGCGTCGAGCGGGCCGTCCACCGGCCGGACGTGGAAGGCGCCGTCCAGCCCGGCCAGCGCGCCGTCCAGCGGCAGGTGCGGCAGTACGCGGTGGATGGCCCGCACCTGGAGCGGGTGGCGGGCGGAGTCCACCAGCAGCACCAGGCCGCTCGCCCAGGGGCTCGCCGAGCCGTTGGCGGGGTGCTCCTCGCGCAGCCGCTGGTAGGTGGCCCAGCGGTGGTGCCCGTCGGCGATCAGGGCGTGCCGTATCGCGAGGTCCTCGTCGACGGCGGTCAGGTCGGCGGGGTCGGTGACGGCCCACAGGCGGTGCGCGAAGCCGTCCTCGGTCGTGGTGGAGAGCAGCGGCGTGGTGCGGACGGTCCGTTCGATGACGCCGGTGGCGCCGTTGCCGGTGCCCTGGCCGACGTAGGACAGGAGCAGCGGCTCGAAGTTGGCGGCGGCCGCGCGCATCAGCGCGGCGCGGTCCTCGACGACCTCGGGGATCACGTCCTCGTGCGGCAGGACGGGGCCGTCGAGGTCGAGTGCGCCGATCAGGCCGCGCTGCAGGAGGCTGCCCTTGCTCTGCTCGTACACGTAGAGCGCAGGCCGGTCGTCGGTGGCCAGGACGCCCTGCGCACGCCAGCGGCGCAGCGTCTCGGCGGCCTGGCGGTGCCGGGTGGCGGGATCGGGGGCCTGCGGGAGGATCAGCCGCACGATGTTGTACGGGTCGGCCGTTTCGAGGTGGCGCACACCGTCCGGCCGTACGACGACGTCGTACGGCGGGGAGGTGACGGCCGTGAGGCTGCTGACGCGGTCCGGGGCGTAGCGCAGCCCGCGGAAGGGGTGGAGGCGGAGGCCGTCGGTGCTGGTCATTGGGGAATGCTATGCCGCCTTCGGGAGTACGGGATGATCGGGGGGAAACCGTTGTCCCACCGGATGTACCGGTAGGCCGGGTTCCGTTTCGCGGGACCCGCGGAGTCGGCGGAACCACCTGTGCAGAAGGAGCGAAACGGCATGAGCGAGCGGGTGCGCAAGCAGCCCGGACGGTGCGAACGGGCACTGAGCGAGGCGTACGACACGGCGCTGCTGGACCTGGACGGAGTCGTCTACGCCGGCGGCTCGGTGATCGAGCACGCCGTCGCGTCGCTCAGCACGGCCCGGGACGGCGGCATGCACCTGGCGTACGTGACCAACAACGCCTCCCGGACGCCGGACGCGGTCGCCGGCCAGCTCACCGGCTTCGGGCTGCCGACCGCCCCGACGGACGTGATCACCTCGGCGCAGGCGGTCGCCCGGCTGATCGCCGGGCAGGTGCCCGAGGGCGCCAAGGTGCTGGCGGTCGGCGGCGAGGGCCTGCGGGTGGCGCTGCGCGAGCGCGGGCTGGTGCCGGTGGACTCCGTGGACGACGACCCGGCCGCGGTGGTGCAGGGATTCGACCCGAAACTGAACTGGGAACGGCTGGCGGAGGCCGCCTACGCGGTCCAGCGCGGCGTGCCCTGGTTCGCCTCCAACACGGACCTGACGATCCCCAAGGAGCGCGGCATCGCGCCGGGCAACGGCGCCCTCGTGGAGGTCGTACGCACCGCCACCGGCGGCACGCCCCAGGTGGCGGGCAAGCCGGAGACGCCCATGCACCGCGAGACGGTGCTCCGTACGGGGGCGCAGCGGCCGCTGGTCATCGGCGACCGGCTCGACACGGACATCGAGGGCGCCTACAACGGCGGTGTGGACTCGCTGCTGGTGCTGACCGGCGTGACCACCGCGGCCGGACTGCTGGCCGCTCCGCCGCAGCACCGCCCCACCTACGTCGACGCGGACCTGCGCGGCGTGCTCGGCCCGCAGCCGGAGGTGTCCGAGGAGGCGGACGGCTTCGGGTGCGGCGGCTGGACGGCGTCCGTACGGGACGGCGTGCTGGCGCTGGACGGGGACGGCGCGCCGCTGGACGGACTGCGGGCGCTGTGCGCGGCGGCCTGGACGGCGGCCGGGGACGGTACGTGCGGCGCCGACGCGGGGAAGGCGCTGGCGCGGCTCGGGCTGTGACGCGCAAGCGCTGGAAAGCAGGGAGGGGCCCCGCTCGCTGACGAGCGGGGCCCCTCCCTGTGGTGCGTGTACGGACCGTCGTACGCGCACGGTACGGGGGCCGGAGCCGCGGCCGGGTCAGTCCTCGTTGTCGGCGGCGTCGCCGGCGGCCGTGCTCGCGATGTACTCCGCGAGCAGGTCCTCCTCGCTGGCGCCGCGCCGCCAGTAGCCGGTGAACTTCACGGCCCGGCGGTCGAACTCGCGCTCCCGCACGAGGTGGCGGCGCAGCATCTTCACGTTGCCCGCCTCGCCCGCGATCCAGGCGTACGGCGTGCCCTCGGGCAGTTCGGCGGCACGCACCGCCTCCAGCAGGGCGTCCTGCCCGTCCGCCGGCCGCTCGTCGGCCACGAGCCAGGTGATGTCGGCGTCCGCGAAGGTGGGCAGGTCCTGGCGGTCCGCCGCGTGGGCGACGGACAGGAAGACCTTGGCCTGGGTGCCGGGGGAGAGCCAGGCCAGGATGCCGGCCACGGCGGGCAGCGCCGTCTCGTCGCCGGTCAGCAGGATCCAGTCGGTGCCGGGCGGCGGGCGGAAGTCGACGCCGCCGTTGTCCTCGACGGCCGGGCCGAGGACCGAGACGCGGTCGCCGGGCACGGCGGACGCCGCCCAGCGCGAGGCCGGGCCGCCGGCCGCGGCACCCGGGACGTCCGCGCCGTGCAGCGCGAAGTCCACGTCGATCTCGGCCGGCTCGTGGCGCTGCTCGCGGATGGTGTACGAGCGCATCAGCGGCCGCTCGGCGGGGTCCTGGGCGCGCCAGGCGGGGTACCAGTTCTCGCTCTGGTCGGCGAAGACCGGCTCGGACTGGTGGGCCTGCGGGAGGAACAGTTTGAAGCGCTGGTCACGGCCGCCGGAGGCCATCTCGTCGAGCCGTTCGCCGCCGAAGGTGATCCGGACCATGGAGGGGCCGAGCCGGCGGGTGCGCACGACGCGCACGTCGAAGAAGCGGAACGGGGTGGTGGCGGGTGCGGCGGTCGTGGTCATGCGGAGGAACCTCCCGGAACCGTGACTCGGTGACTGCGGTGGGGGCGGTGCGGTGTGCCGCGCGGGGTGGCGCGGTGCCGTGGCCGGCCGGTGCGGCGGCCGGCCACGGGGTGCGTCAGGCGACCTTCTTGGCGTTCTGGATGACCTTGGCCAGCTCTTCCATCAGCGGCGCGGCGCCCGCGTAGGAGAAGCGCGGCTCGCTGGACCAGCCCGTGACCTGTCCGGCCTTGACGGCGGGCAGCTTGTTCCAGGCGGGCTTGGCGGCCAGGTCCTTGGGCTGGAGGGCGGAGGTGCGGTTGTCGAGCATGAGCACGTCGGCCGGGTACTTGTCGGCGTTCTCCCAGCTCAGGTTCTCGAAGTAGCCGCCCTTGTCCAGGTTGTCGGGGACGATGATGTCCACGCCCAGCGACTTGAAGTACATGATGTCGGAGTTGATGCCGGGGTTGGAGGCGTAGAAGAGGTCGGCGCTGCCGGAGCAGGCGAGCACCCGGACCGGGTTGGACTTGGCGGCCTTGCGCAGCTCGGCGGCGGCCTTCTCGAAGCGGGCCTTGGCGTCGGTGACCTTCTTGGCCTTCAGATCGGCGCCGAGGGACTGCGCCAGTTCGGCGTACCGCTCGATGATCTTCACCAGCGGGGTGCGGGAGGCGGTGATCGCCACCGTCTCGGCCAGCTTGGTGATCTTGTCCTTGCTCTCGTCCGGCACGAACCACAGGGCGTTCGGCTCGAACATGTTGGTGATCAGCAGGTCCGGGTCGAGGCCCGCGTACTTCTCGACCGCGAACTGGTTGTACGCGTTGCCGATGATGGTCAGGCGGTCCACGTCGATGTCGCCGGCCTGCGCGTCCGGCTTGCCGTTCTTCAGCTTGGTCGGGCCGAAGACGCCGACGACCTGCTTGTCGATGCCGAAGTCGTACAGCGCGGCCGCGGTGCCGGTGAAGGCGACGATGCGCTGCGGCGTGTGGTCCAGCGAGACCTTCTTCTTGCGGTCGTCCGTGAAGGACCAGGCACCGCCCTTGACGTTCCCCTGCGCGCCCGCGCCCGTGCCCGCGTCCTTGTCCTTGCCGCCTCCGCAGGCGGCCAGCAGGGCGCCGACGCCGACGGCGCCACCGGCGGCGAGAACGCCGCGTCGGGACAGGGATACGCTACGGGGGGTGCTCATGGTCGATGCGCTTCTCTCTGGGCTGGGCCTCGGCACGGCCGTCAGGGCTTGACGGGACTTCAGCCGGTCGTTCACGGTCTTCAGTGCGTTTTCGGACGGACTTCAGGCCGGACGGCAAAGGGCCGGTAAAAGGCCCTGCAGAACGACTTGATGTCTGATCGTGAGGGTAGGCTAACCTAACTCCCGTGTTGGTTGACAGTCCCCCCGAAGCAGCAAACGCCCCCGCGGCCCCGCGGCGGCGGCAGATCACTCGCTCGGCGGGGCTCGTCGCCTCCGTCGGCGCACTGGTGGTCGTGGCCGCCCTGGGCATCGTCGTCGGCGCGAAACAGGTACCCCTCGACCAGGTCTGGCACGCCCTCTTCCACTACACGGGTGACGACACCGACGTGGTCGTACGGGACGTCCGCCTGCCGCGCACCCTCCTCGGCCTGCTGGCCGGCGCGGCCCTGGGGCTGGCCGGCACCGTGATGCAGGCACTGACCCGCAACCCCCTCGCCGACCCCGGCGTCCTCGGCATCAACGCGGGCGCCTCGGCGGCCGTCGTCTCCGCCATCAGCTTCCTGGGGATCACCTCACTGACCGGGTACGTGTGGTTCGCCTTCCTCGGCGCCGCGGTCGTCTCGGTCGCCGTGTACGTGCTCGGCGGCACCCGCAGCGCCACCCCCGTACGGCTCGCGCTGGCCGGCACCGCCCTGTCCGCCGTACTGATCGGCTACATCAACGCCGTCAACCTCCTGGACACCGCGGCGCTGGACCGGATGCGCTTCTGGACGGTCGGCTCGCTGGCCTCCGCCACCCTGACCACCGTGCAGGAGGTCGCGCCGTTCCTCCTGGCCGGCGCCGTCCTGGCGCTCGCCGTCGGACGTCCCCTGAACGCCATCGCGCTCGGCGACGACCAGGCGCGGGCCCTGGGCGCCCGGCTGACCCGCACCCGGGTGCTGGCGATGATCGCCGTCACCCTGCTGTGCGGCGGCGCGACCGCCGCCTGCGGCCCGATCGTCTACGTCGGCCTGATGGTCCCGCACGTCGTGCGCGCCGTCACCGGCCCCGACCT
This sequence comes from Streptomyces paromomycinus, assembly GCF_003865155.1. Lineage (NCBI taxonomy): Bacteria > Bacillati > Actinomycetota > Actinomycetes > Kitasatosporales > Streptomycetaceae > Streptomyces > Streptomyces paromomycinus. Next base: position 7,638,719 of record NZ_BHZD01000001.1, read on the forward strand.
GCGGTGGATCCTGCCGTACTCGGCGGTCCTGTCGCCGGTCCTGCTGCTCGGCGCGGACATCCTGGGGCGCGTCGTGGCGCGGCCCGGCGAGATCCAGGTCGGCATCGTGACCGCCGTCGTCGGCGGCCCGGTCTTCATCTACCTCGTACGGCGTCGGAGGATGGCCCAGCTGTGAGTTCCACCGTCAAGACCGACACCGGCCGAAACGATTCCCCGGCGGCCGGGCAGGCCGCCGCGCGGACCGGCAGGGCCGTGCGGGCGGTCCGCACCGCCGGCGGGCTGTCCGTGCGCCTGGACGTACGGACCCTCGTGGTCTGCGTGCTGCTGACGGCCGTGGCCCTGTTCGCGAGCGTGCTGCTGATCGGCACCGGCGACTTCCCGATGGGTCCGGGAGACGTCCTCGCCACCCTCACCGGGTCCGGCACCGCCGCGCAGGAGTTCATCGTCAACGACCTGCGGCTGCCGCGGGTCCTGGTCGGGCTGCTGGTCGGCGCCGCCTTCGGGGTCGCCGGCGCGGTCTTCCAGGCCGTCTCCCGCAACCCGCTCGGCAGCCCCGACGTGCTCGGCTTCTCCCAGGGCTCGACGGCCGGCGCGCTGCTCGTCCTGGTCTTCTTCCAGGGCGGCACCTTCGCCGTCGCGGCCGGCTCGGTCGTCGGCGGCCTCGTCACCGGGCTGGCGATCTTTCTGCTGGCCTGGAAGGGCGGCATCCACGGCTACCGCTTCGTGCTCGTCGGCATCGGTGCCGCCGCGATGCTCTACGCGATCGTCCTGTACCTGATGACCAAGGCGAACATCGTCGAGGCGACCCAGGCCGTCACCTGGATGACCGGCACCCTCAGCGGCCGGGACTGGGATCAGGTCTGGCCGCTGGCGATCGTCTGCGCCCTGCTGATCCCGCTGTCGCTGCTGTACGGGCGGCCGCTGCGGATGCTGGAGATGGGCGACGACGCCGCGTACGCGCTGGGCGTCCCGGTCACCCGGGTCCGCGTCGTCCTGCTGGCGGCGGCCGTCCTGCTGGTCGCCGCGGCCACCGCGGCGGCCGGACCGATCGCCTTCCTCGCGCTGACCGCTCCGCAGCTGGCCCGCCGGCTGACCCGCTCGCCCGGCCCCAACCTGCTGCCCGCCGCCCTCATGGGCGCCGCCCTCCTGGTCACCGCCGACTGGCTCTCGCAGCAGATCTTCGGCGCCGACCAGCTCCCGGTGGGTGTGCTGACCGGTCTGCTCGGCGGCGGCTACCTGCTGTGGCTGCTGGCCTCCGAACGCAAGGCGGGACGGATATGAGCCCCCAGGCTGCCGCACGGAAGCCCGGAACGGCCTCCGCTTCCGCCTCCGCCTCCGCTCCCGCTTCCGCCCCCGTTCCCGCCACTCCGACCGAGCCGCCCCAGGCCCCCACGACGCAGACCGCTACAAGGAGCAACCAGTGAGCCGTCTCACGGCCGAGAACGTGACCCTCGCCTACGACCAGCGGGTCATCGCCGAGGACCTCTCGGTGGCCATACCGGACCAGTCCTTCACGGTCATCGTCGGGCCGAACGCCTGCGGCAAATCCACGCTGCTGCGCGCGCTGTCGCGGATGCTCAAGCCCGCCGCCGGCTCCGTCCTGCTGGACGGCGCGGCCATCTCCTCGCTGCCCGCCAAGAAGGTCGCCCGCACCCTCGGGCTGCTCCCGCAGTCCTCCATCGCGCCCGACGGCATCACCGTCGCCGACCTGGTCGCGCGCGGCCGCTACCCGCACCAGGGACTGCTGCGCCAGTGGTCGGGCGAGGACGAGCGGATCGTACGGGAGTCCATGGACGCGACCGGCGTCGGCGAACTGGCCGAGCGCTACGTCGACGAACTCTCCGGCGGACAGCGGCAGCGCGTGTGGATCGCGATGGCCCTGGCCCAGCAGACACCGCTGCTCCTCCTGGACGAGCCGACCACCTACCTCGACATCCAGCACCAGATCGAGGTGCTGGACCTGTGCGCCGAACTCCACGAGGAGCAGGGGCGCACCCTCGTCGCCGTCCTGCACGACCTCAACCACGCCGCGCGCTACGCCACGCACCTGATCGCGATGCGGGCGGGCGAGATCGTCGCCGAGGGACCGCCGGAGCAGGTCGTCACGGCCGACCTCGTCGAGCGGGTCTTCGGCCTGAAGTGCCAGGTCATCGACGACCCGGAGACGGGCACGCCGCTGGTGGTGCCGGCGGCGCGCAAGGCGCGTACGGCGGCGGGGGCCGCGGCGTCCTGAGCGGGGGCCGGGGCGCTGCGAGGCGTACGGGTGAGGGGCCGGCCCGCGGCTACGGTCAGAGCAGCGACCGCAGGCGCAGCAGGTCGCGGAAGCCCGCCTCCAGCTTGACCCGGCCGCTGCCCCACGCCTTGGCGAAGTGCAGCTCGCCGTCGACCATGGCGACCAGGTCGTCGCCGCGCATGGTCAGGCGGATCTGGGCGCGTTCGGGCGGCGGGCCGGGGACGTTCGTGACGTCCTCCAGGGTGCCGTTCGCGAGCCGGCCGGTGAAGGTGACGTCCAGGTCGGTGATCCGGCAGCTCAGCGAACGGTCGAAGGCGGCCGCGCTGCGGATGTCGCCGTCGGCGGTGGACAGGTTCTGTGCGAGCCGGCCGAGGGCGGCGCGGCACTCTTCGAGGGTTGCCATCGAGATCGACGATACGCCGGTGCGGGACGGGCGGGCGGTGGCCCGGTCGGCGGGCGGTTCGAGGTAGCGTCGGGGCATGGAAGAGCCGAAGGAGCCGGTGGGCGGCGGGGTACCGGACGAGCGGGGGCCGAAGGGGCCTGATTCCGGTGGCCCGCAGGGCCGGGACCGGGGTGGCTCGGACGGCCGGGACCGGGACGGCTCGTACGGCTCGTACGGCTCGTACGGCTCCTATGGCTCGGGCGGCTCGGACCGGGGCGGCTCGGAGCGGGACGGCGCCGGGCCGGTCGGCACCGGCCCGGTCGGTCCGGAGCAGAGTGGCCCGGAGCCGAGTGGCACCGTTGCGGACCAGCCGGCCCGGAACGGCACCGGGCCCGCCGGACCGCAGCCGCTGGGTGTCGGGGTGACGCCCACCGGGGACGCCGCCGTCGACGCCCAGCTGCGGCGCCTGGCCGACGCCGACCACCTCGCCGCGAGCGGACACCTTGAGGTGTACGAGGATGTGCACCGGGGACTGCGCGACGCGCTGGCCGCGCTCGACCGGCGCCCCGGGCCCGCCGGCCCGTCCGGCGCGGCGCCGTCCCCGCAGCCGTCCGCAACGTACGACAACAGGAGCTGAACCACAGGTGGCAGGAGTGGCACGACGCCGACTCGACGCGGAGCTGGTGCGCCGCAAGCTGGCCCGCTCGCGCGAACACGCGAGCCAGCTGATCGCCGCGGGGCGGGTGACCGTCGGCGGGACGACGGCGACCAAGTCCGCCACCCAGGTGGAGACCAGCGCGGCCCTGGTCGTGCGCGACGACGACAGCGACCCGGACTACGTCTCGCGCGGCGGCCACAAGCTGGCCGGGGCCCTCGCCGCGTTCGCACCCCGCGGCCTGAAGGTGACGGGCCGCCGCGCGCTGGACGCGGGCGCCTCCACCGGCGGCTTCACGGACGTCCTGCTGCGGGCCGGCGCGGGGCACGTCGTCGCCGCGGACGTCGGATACGGACAGCTCGCCTGGTCGCTGCAGAGCGACGACCGGGTCACCGTCAAGGACCGCACCAACGTGCGCGAGCTGACGCTGGAGCAGCTCGACGGCGAGCCCGTCGACCTCGTCGTCGGCGATCTGTCCTTCATCCCGCTGGGCCTGGTGCTGCCCGCCCTGGTCCGTTGCGCAGCGCCCGACGCCGACCTGGTGCTGATGGTCAAGCCGCAGTTCGAGGTCGGCAAGGAGCGCCTCGGCAGCGGCGGAGTGGTGCGCAGCGCCGAACTGCGGGCCGAGGCGGTACGCGGTGTCGCCGAGCGGGCCGCCGCGCTGGGACTGGGGGTGGCCGGGGTGACCGCCAGCCCGCTGCCCGGGCCCTCCGGCAATGTCGAGTACTTTCTGTGGCTGCGCGCCGGGGCCGACGCACTCGACCCGGCGGACGTCGACCGAGCAGTGGCGGAGGGGCCCCGTTGACCAGTTCTGAAGCATCCGGAGCGGCTGAGACAGCCGGCTCGCGCACCACCTGTACCGCACCGTCCCCGGGCGACGGCCCGGCGCCGTCCGGGGAGCGCACCGTCTTCCTGCTGGCGCACACCGGCCGTCCCGCGGCCGTCCGCAGCGCCGAACTCGTCGTCCAGGGGTTGCTGCGCAGCGGCATCGGCGTACGGGTCCTGGCCGAGGAGGCGGCGGACCTGCCGCTGCCGGCGTCCGTGGTCCGCGTCGAGTCCGAGCAGTGCGCGGCCGAGGGCTGCGAACTGCTGGTCGTCCTCGGCGGGGACGGGACGCTGCTGCGCGGCGCGGACTTCGCCCGGACGTCCGGGGTGCCGATGCTCGGCGTCAACCTCGGCCGGGTCGGCTTCCTCGCGGAGGCCGAGCGGGACGACCTGGACAAGGTCGTCGACCGGGTCGTGACCCGCTCCTACGAGGTCGAGGAGCGGATGACCATCGACGTCCTGGTGCGCAACAACGGCAGCGTCGCGCACACCGACTGGGCCCTGAACGAGGCGTCCGTGGAGAAGGCGGCGCGGGAGCGCATGCTGGAGGTCGTCACCGAGGTCGACGGGCGGCCCGTCTCGCGCTTCGGCGGTGACGGCGTCGTCTGCGCGACCCCGACCGGCTCCACCGCCTATGCCTTCTCGGCGGGCGGCCCGGTGGTCTGGCCCGAGGTCGAGGCCCTGCTGATGGTGCCGATCAGCGCGCACGCGCTGTTCGCCAAGCCGCTGGTCACCTCGCCGGACTCGGTACTGGCCGTCGAGGTGCAGCCCAAGACGCCGCACGGTGTGCTGTGGTGCGACGGCCGCCGCAGCGTCGAACTGCCCGCGGGCGCGCGGGTGGAGGTCCGCCGCGGCGCCACCCCGGTACGCCTCGCCCGGCTGCATCACGCCTCCTTCACCGATCGTCTGGTGGCCAAGTTCGCCCTGCCGGTGGCGGGCTGGCGCGGCGCACCGCAGTAGCCGCCGCGGGGCGGGCAGGTACGGGCTCCGCTGCGGGGCGGGCAGGTACGGGCTCCGCCGCGGGGCGGGTGGGTAAGGGCCCCGCCGCGGGGTCGGCAGGTAGGGGCTCCGTGGCTGGGCGGGCGGGTATCGGCTCGCCCCGGGCCCGGAGCGGGTGCACGGCTCGGGGCCGGGGCTGGGGCCCCAGGAGCGTCACGAGCGCGGCCGTGAGCGACGCGGCCGCGCCGAGGACGAGGGCGGGCGCGGCGTGCTCGGTGTAGCCGGGGAACACCGACTCGACGACGTTGATCGCGGTGTGCACCACGACGGCCGTCAGCACGACCCCGCCGGAGCGGTCGTACAGCCGGACCATCAGCACCCGCACCGCGACCGAACCGAGCACCTGTCCGGCCGTCCACCCGGCGGAACGGCCCGCCTGGGCGTACGCGACGACGTGCCAGGCGGCCCACACCAGGCCGATGACCAGGCCCGCGCCGAGCGTCCCCCACCGCTCCCGCAAGGGTTCCAGCAGATACCCCGTCCAGCCCGCTTCCTCGGCAGCGGCGGCGACGACGTACAGGACGAGGAGCAGCGGCACGGACGCGAGCGGGGAGTGCGGCCCGCTGGGCGGCGCCCCGGCCGCCGACAGCAGTCCGTACGTCACGAGGAACAGGGCGGGTATCAGGAGGACGGACAGCGCCCAGCAGCCGGGCCGCGCCGCGCCGCGCACGGAGAACGTCCGCCGCAGCAGCTGTCGCACCCCGCGCCCGCCCTCCTCCCGGAAGAGGAGGAGCGAGGCCACCGCCACCGGCAGGACGAACTGGAACGCGCTCAGCGGCATGCCCATGGGCAGCACGCCGGACAGGTCGAAGACCGCACCGGCCACCCAGAACGGGACGGAGAGGGCCGCCAGCAACGCGATGAACGTGAAGGGCGATCCGCGGCCCGTCGCGACCCGGGTCATGGCATCGGGCGGCCGGTGGCCAGGAGGGCCCGGGCGCGGGACAGGGCCGGGTCACGGCGGGCCGCCAGGTCCTCGGCGGCGAAGACCGGGACACGGACGGCCGGGGGGATGCCCGTCCCGTCGAACGTGCGCCCCTCCGCGGTCAGGAACTCCTCGTTGGGCAGCGCGAACCTCCAGCCGTTCGGCAGGGTGCGGTCCAGGGTGTCGGAGAAGAGGCCCTGGGTGTTCTCCCCGATGCGCACCGGCGCGGGGGTACGGCCGAGCAGGGCCTGGGTGAAGGTCTCGCCCGCGCTGATCGTGAGCGGTCCGGTCAGCAGCGTGAGCGGGCCCGTGTAGCGGGGGCCGTCGTGCGGGCGTATCCATGCGGGCTGGTCGGGGGTGAACTTCCGGGGGTCGGCCGGATCGTTGCGCGCGTGTTTGCGGTACGCGAGGTACGGGCGGTCCGTCAGGCGGGAGGCGACGCGCAGCCCCAGCGGGTCCGAGCCGCCGCCGTTCAGCCGCAGATCGACGACGAGACCGCGCAGGGCCTTCGGTCCGGACGTACGGCCCTTGGTGAACACGGCGTCCAGCGCGCGGTCCAGCTCCGCGACATCGCTCGCGTAGTCGTCCTGGTCGGTGTAGCCGGTGAAGGACGTGATGCGGAGGTAGCCGAGACGGCCGGGGAGGTCGGCGTAGGAGAGCGCGCCCCCGGCCCACCGGCGCAGGGTGACGTCCCGGCCGAGGTTGGCGCCGATCGCCGCGTCCACCTGCTTCAGGAGCGTGTCGGAGGGGAGGGTCGTCCCGGGCCGCACTCCGCTGTACTCGCGGCCGGGGCCCGCGGCCAGCTTGGTGTGCCCGTCGTGCAGCGGTTCGATCATCTCGCGGAGCACGGCGAAGAGCGCGTCGTCGCTCGTCCCGTCGGGGACGCGCGGGCGGTACCGGTCGCGCGCCGCGGCCCAGTCGATGCCCTTGGCGGCGAAGAACGGGTAGTTCTCGGCGTAGGTGTGCCAGAAGACGTCGAAGACCGCACGGGCGCCACGGGCGTCCTCCGGCGGCTCCTGGTGGCAGCGGGCGGGCAGCCCGGCCACGCGGTGCAGGGTGCGGTGGCCGACGTTGTCCTCGATGCTCAGGCGGGCCTCGTGGGCGTTCTGCGGGGCGACCGTGACACGCGCCGAGCCCGGTACGGCGAAGCGCACCCGGCCCCGCGCGTCGGGCCCGCTCTCGCGGACGCCGGCCAGGGAGCCGGGGAGGCAGCTGACAGCCGTGGTCTCGTAGGCGCGCAGCCGCTGCCCGTCGATGGTGACGTACGTGCCGTAACCGTCCATTTGCCACACGCCTTGCAGCGTGGCCGCCCCCGGCCGGGCCGCGTGGCCCGGTTGCGCGGCGGCCGGCGCGGAAACGGTGGCGGCCAGGGCGGTGCAGGCGGCCAGCAGCAGGGCAGTACGGCGGGTGGGGTGGCCGTGCCGCCGGGGGGTGCGGTGTGCGGTGTCCGGCCCGGCCGGTCGTCCGGTCATGTTCTTGCTCCCACTGTGGCGGCGCGAGGGCCGCGGTCCAGGGCGGATACGGAAAAGAATCGACATGTGGACCGGCATGGAGACCGCCCTCTTCCGCCCCCTCCCGGTCGTGCTCCCACCAGCGTGACGGGCGGGACAGGGGCGCCACCATGAGGAGATCACCCGTTCTCGGGGTGGGGTTTTCCGCAGGGCACGGCGGCCGGGCGAGGGGAGGCCGTCGCGGGGCGGGCCCGGGACCTCGTAAGGTCGTATCCGTGTTGGAGGAGATGCGGATCAGGTCCCTGGGCGTCATTGACGATGCCGTCGTCGAGCTGTCGCCGGGTTTCACGGCGGTGACCGGCGAGACGGGCGCGGGCAAGACCATGGTCGTCACCAGCCTCGGGCTGCTGCTCGGCGGGCGCGCCGACCCCGCCCTGGTGCGGATCGGAGCCAAATCGGCGGTCGTGGAGGGCCGCATAACGGTGGGCCCGGCGGCACCGGCCGCGGTGCGCGCCGAGGAGGCGGGCGCCGAGCTGGACGACGGGACGTTGCTGATCAGCCGCACGGTCTCCGCCGAGGGCCGCTCGCGCGCCCACGTCGGCGGCCGTTCCGTCCCGGTCGGGCTGCTGGGCGAGTTGGCGGACGACCTGGTGGCCGTGCACGGCCAGACCGACCAGCAGGGCCTGCTGCGCCCGGCCCGGCAGCGGCAGGCCCTGGACCGCTACGCGGGCGACGCGGTGTCCGTACCGCTCGCCAAGTACACCGCCGCGTACCGGCGGCTGCGCGCCGTCGCCGCCGAACTGGACGAGCTGACCACCCGGGCCCGCGAACGGGCCCAGGAGGCCGACCTGCTGCGCTTCGGCCTGGAGGAGATCGCCGGAGTCGAACCGCAGCCGGACGAGGACGCCGAGCTGGCCGCCGAGGCCGAACGGCTCGGCCACGCCGAGGCGCTGGCGTCGGCCGCGTCGGCCGCGCACGCCGCGCTCACCGGAAACCCGGAGGACCTGGAGGCCGTCGACGCCAGCACGCTGGTCGCGGGCGCGCACCGGGCGCTGGACGCCGTACGCAGCCACGACCCGGCGCTGTCCGCGCTCACCGAGCGGCTGGGCGAGATCGGCATCCTGATGGCCGACGTGGCTGGCGAACTGGCCAGCTATGCGGACGGACTGGACGCGGACCCGCTGCGGCTGGCCGCCGTCGAGGAGCGCCGGGCCGCGCTCACGCACCTGACGCGCAAGTACGGCGCGGACATCGCCGCCGTGCTGGCCTGGGCCGAGGAGGGCGCGGCCCGCCTCGCCGAGCTGGACGGCGACGACGACCGGATCGGCGAACTGGCGGCGGAGCGCGACGCGCTGCGCGCGGAACTGGGCGAGCTGGCGCAGGCGTTGACCGACGCCCGGGAGGCGTCGGCGAAGCGATTCGCCGACGCGGTGACGGCCGAGCTGGCCGAGCTGGCCATGCCGCACGCCCGGGTCAGCGTCCAGATCGGTCAGACGGAGCTGCCGGAGACCGCCGACGAGAGCGACGGCGTCGAGGTCGGCGGCCGTACGGTGGCCTACGGCCCCACCGGCGCCGACGAGGTGGAACTCCTCCTCGCCCCGCACCCCGGCACGCCGCCCCGCCCCATCGCCAAGGGCGCCTCGGGCGGTGAACTGTCCCGGGTGATGCTCGCGGTCGAGGTGGTCTTCGCCGGTTCCGACCCCGTACCGACGTATTTGTTCGACGAGGTGGACGCGGGCGTCGGCGGCAAGGCCGCCGTGGAGGTCGGCCGCCGGCTGGCCCGCCTGGCCCGGTCGGCCCAGGTCGTGGTCGTCACCCACCTCCCGCAGGTGGCGGCCTTCGCCGACCGGCAGCTGCTCGTGGAGAAGACCCACGACGGTTCGGTGACCCGCAGCGGTGTCACGGTCCTGGAGGGCGAGGACCGGGTGCGCGAACTCTCCCGGATGCTCGCCGGGCAGGAGGACTCCGAGACGGCGCGGGCGCACGCGGAGGAACTCCTGGAGACGGCCCGCGCGGGGCGCTGAGGCGCGGGCGGAGGGCGGCGGAGGACCGGGACCGGGGCCGGCGACGGGCCGGCAGCCGGGGCCGGCGGCAGGGAACCGGCCCCCGAGCCGTTCGGACGCCCCGGCCCCACGAACACCGCGCCGCCCGGCCGCCCTACGCTGCCGATCATGATCGAAATGTCGCGCAAAAGCCTGCCGTTCGCTGTCGCGGCAGGCGCCACCCGGACCGTGTACGGACAGATCCGGCGCCGGCCGCCCGGTGGGCGCGGGCGCTGGGAGCGTACGAACCACGCGGGCCGCACGGTCGACCTGTACAGCGGGCCCGCCACCGTGGCGGGCACCGCGCTCGCGGCCGTGACCGCGCCGGGTCTGTCCGCCCGTACGCGCACGGCGGCGGCGCTGGCCGTCCTGGTGGCCGGGGGCTGCGGTACGTATGACGACCTCGCCGGAGCGGGGGACCCCCGGCGCGGCTTCCGGGCCCACCTGTCGGCCCTGTCGGACGGGGAGTTGACCAGCGGCGCGGTGAAGCTGTTCGGGATCGGCGCGGCCGGGCTGGCCGCCGGCGCGCTGCTCAAGGAGCGGCCGCTGGACAAGGTGCTCGCCGGGGTGGTGATCGCGGGCGCCGCGCACGCCGTCAACCTGGTGGACGTACGACCGGGCCGGGCGGCGCTGGCCACGCTCGCCGCGGCGGCGCCGGGGCTGCTGCGGCGCGGCCCTGCGGGAGCCCTGGCCGCGGCGCCCGCGGGGGCCGTGGCGGCGGTCCTCGCGGACGACCTGGGGGAGTGCACCATGATCGGTGACGCGGGCGCCCACTCCCTGGGCGCCGGAATCGGGCTCGCCGTCGCCGCCGGGTGCGGCCGCGCGGGGCTGGCCGTGCACGCCGCCGCCCTGGTCGGAGCCGCGGTGGCCGGCGACCGGGCCGGGCGGGCGGCCGCGCCCGGCGGCGCGTAACGGCGGGACCCCGCGTCAGGTCACTGCCGCTGGGCCGACGGAGTGGGTGGTTTGTCGCCCATATGGGTGGTCAGGTGGGTGTATGGGCGATGTGTGCCCTTGGAACGGCTCGTCGGCGGTCCCGGATCGACGGCGCGGGCTGGCATCCTGGGGGCGCAGCGCGTACAGCTGCGCGACCGCGCCCCGTACCGGCGCCTGCCCGGGGCGGAGCCGGCCGCCGCGGCGCGCCGCCCGGTCCGCCACCGACCCCAGGAGCACCGCCCACGTGACCAGTACCCCGGCCCCGCCGCACGGACCGTCGCCGCTGCGCACGGTCCAGGTGCTGGGCCGGGGCAGCGCGGGCAGCGCCGCCCATGTGCGGTCGCTGGCCGCCGGGCTGGTGGCGCGCGGGGTCCGGGTGACGGTGTGCGCCTCGCCCGACGCCGAGGACACGTACGACTACACCGACGCGGGCGCGCGGTTCGTAGCGGTCCCGCCGCGCGCCGACCCGGCCGGCGTGACGTCGCTGCGGGCCGCCTGCGGGGACGCCGACCTCGTGCACGCGCACGGCCTGCGGGCGGGCCTGCACGCCGCGTTGGCCCTCCAGGGCCCGCGGGGCCGCCGGGTCCCCCTCGTGGTCACCTGGCACACCAAAGCTCACACGGACGGGCCGCGTGCCCGGCTGGTCCAACTGCTGGAACGCCGGGTGGCGCGGGCCGCCGCGGTCGTCCTGGGCGCGTGCTCGGACCTGGTGGACCGGGCCCGCGAACGCGGCGCCCGGGACGCGCGCCTGGCCCCCGTCGCCATCCCGGCGCCCCGGACGGGCGGCCGCCCGCTGACGGCGGAGGACCGCCCCGCCCACAAGCAGCGTGCCGAACTGGGCGCCGTGGACCGCCCCTTGATCCTCGTCGTCGGCCGCCTGGAGACGCACCAGGGGCACGGCTTCCTGCTGGACGCGGCGCACGCCTGGTGCGCGCTGGACCCGCAGCCGATGGTCGCGGTGGCGGGGGAGGGCGGGCAGCGTGAGGCGCTCCAGCGGCGTATCGACGCCGAGCACCTGCCGGTCTGTCTGCTCGGCCGCCGCGACGACGTGCCCGAACTCCTCGCGGCCGCCGACCTCCTGGTGCTGCCCAGCCGCTGGGAGGCCCGCTCGCTGATCGCCCAGGAGGCGCTGCGGGCCGGTGTCCCGCTGGTGGCCACCGATGTCGGCGGCACCCGTGAACTGGTCGGCCATGCCGCCGAACTGGTCCCGTACGGCGACGCGACGGCCCTCGCCCGTACCGTCCTGGACCTGCTGGCCGCCCCCGCCCGCCGGGACACGCTCGCTGCCGCCGGACGCGCGCAGGCCGCGGGCTGGCCGACCGAGGACGCCACGGTCGCGCAGGTGCTGAGCGTGTACGACGAGCTGATGCAGCGGCGGGAGCGCTGAGCGGCCGGGCAGCCAGGGGCCGGGCGTCCGGAAACCCAGAACTCCCGCAGGCCGGCGACGGGTAGAGTCGCCCGGCACCGCGCGCGATCTTCACCTTGCCCGCGACCAGGCACGCCCCGTACGACAGGAGGCCGCTGTGACGGCTGCGCTTCTCGGCTTCGCGCTCTTCGCCCTGCTGGTGACGATGGCTCCCGGGCCCGACACCCTGCTGGTGCTCCGCAACTGCCTGCGCGGCGGCAGACGCGCCGGAGCCGCCTCCGCGCTCGGCTCCGCCGCGGGCTCGCTGGCCTGGGCCGTCGCCGCCGCGGCGGGCCTGGCGGCCGCGCTGCAACGCTGGGACGCCGCCTTCATGGCCGTACGGCTGGTGGGCGCGGCCTATCTGGTCTTCCTGGGCGCGCAGGCCCTGTGGACGTACCGGAGGGCGGCCTCCGGTGCCACGGGCCGGGCGGGGGAGGGCGGTGGCAAGGACATGACGGACCCCACGGACACCTCGGGTCCGACGGACCCCACGGGTCCCGTGGCTGTCCGGTCGGCACAGGCGTTCCGGCAGGGCCTCTACAGCTGTCTGCTCAACCCCAAGGTCGGCATCTTCTTCGTCGCGGTCGTCCCCCAATTCCTGCCGCAGGACCACTCGGTGCTGGGGGCGACCCTGCTCTTCGGCGTCATCGACGCGGTGATCGCGGCGGGCTGGCTGCTGCTGGTGGCGGTGGGCGCCGGGCGGCTGCTCCGCTGGCTGCGGCGGCCCCGGGTGCACCGCAATCTGGAGCGCGGTACCGGCGGCGTCCTGCTGGCCCTGGGTGTCGGCACGGCGGCCGAGACGCTGCGGGCCTGAGCGGGCACTGCTCTGACGGCCTTCGGGGGCCTCCCTTGGGGGCGCCCTCACCCCCGTTCCGTGTGCCTCCTGGCCCGTAGAGCCAGCCGCAGCCCGAGGACCGTCTGCGGGTCGTCCAGGTCGGTGCCCAGCAGCTGGGCGATGCGGGCCAGCCGGTCGTAGAGCGTCTGCCGGTTGACGTTCAAGTCGCGTGCCGTCTCCGCCTTGCGGCCCGCGCTGGCCAGATACGCCTCCAGGGTCGGCAGCAGCGGCTGGCGGGCGGCCCGGTCGTGGACGAGCAGCGGGCCGACGGCACGGTCCACGAAGTCCGTCAGCACGCCCTGCTCGCCGTGTTCGCGCATCCGCCACAGCAGCAGCTCGATGTCCAGCCGACGCGCGTCGTGCCAGGGCTGCTCCGGCAGGCCCTGCGCGGCGGCGGCAGCCTCCGTCGCGTGCCGCAGCCCGGGGCCCGCCGCCGGCCAGTCGCCCGCCGTGCCGACCACGACCACCGGGCGCCGCGCCGCCGGGGAGTCCGCCCCGGCCCGTTCGACGCCCGTGCGCAGGGCCTCGGCGACCCGGTCGGCGACGGCCGTACGGTCCTGGCCCGCGCGCAGCGCGACGAGCAGCGGCACCCGGCCCTCCACGGGACGTACGCCCAGCAGGACGGGCACACCCAGCGCGGCCAGCTCCTCCCGCAGGGCGCGGGCCAGTACGGCCCAACTGCCCGGCGCGGGCAGTTGGGCGGGCAGCCGCATGACCACGGGAAGGATCGGTTCGCCGCCCGGCCGGAACCCCAGCAGGCGGGCCTGCGCCGGGGCCTCGCCCGCGGTGATCCGGCCCTCCGCCAGATCGGCCAGGAAGTCACCGCGGCCGCGCGCGGCCAGCACCTCCTCCTGCCGGGACTGGAGCATCACGACGGCGAGCAGGTCGGCGGCGCGCTCGGCGGCGATCCGGTGCACCGGCGCGACGGGCGCGTTGACGGGCAGCAGGACCAGGCGGGCGCGTACGGCGTCGGGGCCGGGCCCGCCGCCGGGCACGTCCACCCGGAGCCCGGTCTCCCGCAGCCCTTCCCACGCCTGGAGGGGATCGGCGTCCGCGGCCTTGCCGTCGTCCGGGCCCGCCGCGTACAGAGGGCTGCCGTCGGGGGTCTCCAAGCAGAGCGGGTTGCCGGTGAAGGCGGCCAGCCGCCGCAGCACCTCGGGGGCGCCGCCGCCGCGCAGCAGGACGTCCGTACAGCTGCGCAGGAGTTCGTCGGCCTGCCGCAGCAGCAGGTAGTGGCTGTTGACCAGCTCGGTGTGGATCTCTTCGGTGACGGTGACGTACGGGACCTCGCGGTGCAGCTGCACCAGCGGCAGGCCGCAGGCACGCGCGCTGTCGACGACGGCGGACGGCAGCGCCTCGAAGCGGGAGCCCAGCTCCACGACGAGGGCGGCGATCTCCCGGTCGGCCAGCTCGCGGACGAACGCGCGCTGCTCGGAGGGGCGGGTGCCCAGGCCGAGGCCGGTGGTCAGCAGCAGCTCGCCGCCCTTGAGCAGGGAGGCGATGTGCGGCACCTCGCCCGCGTGCACCCAGCGGACGGCGCGGTCGAGACGGTCCTCACCGGCCAGCACCTCGGGCAGCCCGCGCCGCAGCGCGGGCAGCTCCAGTGCCCTGCGTACCGTGATCACCGCTTCGACTTCCGCTTCCGGCCCCATGGCGGGGAACGCTACCCGCCGTCCGCTGTCCGGACGTACCGGGACGGTGGCTGCCCCTCCCCGGAGCAGGCCCGCTCACCCCGACTCCCTGACCACCAACCGCGCCGGCGTGACCACCGAGGACAGCTCGTCCCCAGGAGCCTTCGCATCCGCCCCCAGCCGCCGCAGCAGCAGCCGTGCCATCAGCCGGCCCATCTCCTCCACGTCCTGGCGCACCGTGGTCAGCGGCGGGTCCGTCCACGCCGCGGGGTCCAGATCGTCGTACCCCACCACGCCGACGTCCTCCGGCACCCGGCGGCCGTGTGCCCGCAGGGTCCGCAGCGCTCCGGAGGCCATCAGGTCGGAGCAGACGAAGACGCCGTCCAGGTCCGGCGCGGCGGCCAGCAGGCCGGCCATGGCGCGCTCGCCGCCCTGGGCGGTGAAGCCGCCGTCGGCGATCAGCCGGGGGTCGGGTGCGGCGGGGGCCAGCGCGTCGCGGTAGCCGTCCAGACGGTCCTGGGCGGAGGTCTGGTCGAGCGGACCGGTGATCACGGCGATCCGGCGGCGGCCGCGGTCACGGAGGTGGCGTACCGCCTGCCGGGCGCCGTCGCGGTTGTCGGTGTCGACGTACAGCGGGCCCGGGCCGGGTCCGGTGTCCGCCCAGCCGGGGCGGCCGCCGTAGACCGTGGGCAGGCCGGACGCCTCGGCCATCGCGGGCAGCGGGTCGTCGCGGTGCAGCGAGAACATCAGGACGCCGTCGGCGTGTCCGGCGGCCAGGTAGCGGCCGACGCGGTCGCAGTCGGCGCGGGTCTCCTGGAGCAGCAGCAGGAGCTGGATGTCGGCGGCCGACAGTTCCCGGCTGATGCCGCGCAGTTGGCGGCCGAAGAACGGGTCGGCGAAGACCCGGGACTCCGGTTCGGCGATCACCACGGCGACCGCGCCGGTGCGGCGGGTCACCAGGGAGCGGGCCGCGCTGTTCGGTACGTAGCCGAGGTCGGCGACCGCGCGCCGGACCCGGTCCCGTACCTCGCCGCGGACTCCGGCGCCGCCGTTGACCACACGGGAGACCGTGGCGCGCGAGACGCCGGCCCGTGCGGCGACCGCTTCCAGCGTCGGACGCCCGCCTTTTGCTGCATGCACCATTCAACCCCCGTAGCTGATTTCGGGCCAACTCGTCGGTCCATACCAAGCCTTGACGGCTCGGCGGGAAGTCGGCACTGTGTGCCCCAACACGGCATGAGAGCGCTCTCACATTGTCTCAGGCCGCGTGTGCACACGGAACTCCTCATCACCCCACGTCGCCGAGGAGCTATGTCATGAACACGAAAATACCGGTACGGAAGCGGGCCCGGGCCAGAACCGCGTCACTGCTCGGCGCGCTCACCGCCGCCTTCGCCCTCGTCCTCGCCTGGCCACCCGCCCTGCCCACCGCCTCGGCCGGCGCACCGGCCGCCGCGCCCGCCGCGTCCCCTGCGGCTACCGTGGCCGCCGCGCCTGCCGCGCCTGCCGCGTCCGCCGCGTACAAGGAAGTGTGGCGCACCGACTTCAACGGCGCGGCGGGCTCCCGCCCGTCCGCCAACGACTGGATCATCGACACCGGCAAGGGCTACCCGGGCGGCCCCGCAAACTGGGGCACCGGCGAGCACCAGACCTACACCGACCGCCCCGAGAACCTCAAGCTCGACGGCGCGGGCCACCTGAAGATCACCGCCCTCAAGAACGGCGCCACCTGGACCTCGGGCCGCATCGAGACCCGCCGTACCGACTTCGCCGCCCCGGCCCGCGGCAAGCTGCGCATCGAGGCGCGCGTCCAGATGCCGAACATCTCCGGCGACGCGGCGCTCGGCTACTGGCCCGCCTTCTGGACGCTCGGCGCCGAGTTCCGCGGCAACTACTGGAACTGGCCCGGCATCGGCGAGTTCGACATCATGGAGAACGTCAACGGCGCCAACCGCGTCTGGGGCGTGCTGCACTGCGGCGTCAACCCCGGCGGCCCCTGCAACGAGGCGCAGGGCATCGGCAATTCCCGCGTCTGCCCCGGTGCCGCCTGCCAGGCCGGTTTCCACACCTACGCCCTGGAACTGGACCGCACCGGATCGACCGAGTACCTCCACTGGTCCGTGGACGGGCAGCGCTTCCACACCGTCAGCTCTGCCCAGATGGACGCCGCGACCTGGGCCAGAACGACCCACCACGGCCACTTCCTCCTGATCAACCTCGCGATGGGTGGCGCCTTCCCCGACGCCGTCGCGGGCCGTGCCACCCCGACCGACGCGACACGCCCCGGCGCCTCCCTCCTCGTCGACCACGTGTCCGTCTCCGTACAGCAAGGAGCCACCGCATGATCTCCCGTCGCACCCTCATCGGCGGCGTCGCCGCGACCGCCGCCGCCGGAGCCGGCGCGGGCCTGTTCGCCCGTACCGCCGGTGCCGCGCCGGCCGGCGCCACCGCGGCCGGACTGCCGCTGCACGTCGTCAACCGCACGGGCCGCTACGCCAATTCGGCGGTGTGGATCTACATCGTCGGCAATGTCGATGGCCAGCAGGTACGGGTCACACCCCAAGGTGACATCAAGCCCATATCCCTCGGCGACAACCGCCCGGACGGCTTCACCGACTACGCCATGCCGCTCGCCGCGAACGGCAGCACCACCCTGCGGATACCGAAGATGTCCGGCCGCATCTACGCGTCGCTCGGCTCCAAGCTCAAGTTCAAGGCCGTACGGGACGGCAACGGCCGGCCCGCGCTGGCCTACCCCGCGGGCTGGGTGTCCGGCGACCCCAACTACCCGATCGTGCACGACTGCGCGGAGTTCACGTACGACGGGGCCGGCATGCACTGCAACACCACGTCGGTCGACATGTTCAGCGTCCCGATGTCCATCCGCCTCGTCGGCGCCCGGGACCAGACGGCCGGGGCCCTCAAGGCCGGTGCCCGCTCCCGCATCTTCTCCGAGATCGGCCGGACGCCGGGCTTCGGCAAGCTCGTCGTCGGCGACAAGCGCGTCATCGCCCCCAGCCACGGCCTGGACGCCGGGCTGTTCGACCGGAACTACCTCGCGCCGTACATCGACCGCTCCTGGAACGCGTACACCTCCAAGGACCTGAAGGTCACCACCAACAGGGGCACCTTCACCGGCCGGGTCAGCGGCGGCCAGTTCAATTTCCGCGGCCCCGCCCAGTTCTCCGTCGCCAAGCCGTCCACCCGCGACGTGCTCTTCTGCCACGGCACCCTGCAAGCCCCCAACGACGGGCTGCGCGGCCCGGTCGCCGCGGTGCTCGGTGCCGCCCTCAACCGCGCCACCCTCGCCGACCACGCGGCCCAGCCCACCACCGACGCCGGCACCTTCTACAAGGGACAGCTCGCCAACCACTACGCGCGCGTCCTGCACGCCGAGGCCGCCGACGGCAAGGCGTACGGCTTCGCCTTCGACGACGTGGCCAACTTCGCCTCGTACATCGAGGACGGCGCGCCGCGCGAGATGACCCTCACCCTGACGGCGTTCTGAGCCGCCCGGAAGCAAGAACGAGGGGCCACGGCACCGCTGCCGTGGCCCCTCGTCCGTCCGTGTCCTCCGTCAGCCGCCGTACGCGCCGCTGGCCGTCAGCCGCAGCGCCGTGTCGATCAGCGGGACGTGGCTGAACGCCTGCGGGAAGTTGCCCACCTGCCGCTGGAGCTTGGAGTCCCACTCCTCGGCCAGCAGGCCCAGGTCGTTGCGGAGCGCCAGCAGCTTCTCGAACAGGATCCGGGCCTCCTCGACCCGCCCGATCATCGCCAGGTCGTCGGCCAGCCAGAACGAGCACGCCAGGAACGCGCCCTCGTCGCCCTCCAGGCCGTCCACGCCCGCGTCGTCGCCCGAGGTCGGGTAGCGCAGGATGAAACCGTCCTCGGTGCCCAGCTCGCGCTGGATGGCCTCGATGGTGCCGATCACCCGCTTGTCGTCCGGCGGCAGGAAGCCCATCTGCGGGATCAGCAGCAGCGAGGCGTCCAGCTCCTTGGAGCCGTAGGACTGCGTGAAGGTGTTGCGCTGCGGGTCGTAGCCCTTGGCGCACACCTCCCGGTGGATCGTCTCGCGCAGCTGCCGCCAGCGGTCCAGCGGCCCGTCCACGTCACCGGACTCGATCAGCTTGATCGTCCGGTCCACCGCCACCCAGGTCATCACCTTGGAGTGCACGAAGTGCCGGCGCGGGCCGCGCACCTCCCAGATGCCCTCGTCCGGCTCGTCCCAGTGCTTCTCCACCCACTGGATCAGCTTGAGCTGGAGCAGCGAGGCGTAGTCGTTGCGGGCCAGGCCGGTGTTGTGCGCCAGGTGCAGTGCCTCGGTGACCTCGCCGTACACGTCGAGCTGGAGCTGCCCGGCGGCGCCGTTGCCGACCCGGACCGGCTGCGAGTTCTCGTAGCCGGTCAGCCAGGTCAGCTCGTTCTCGCCCAGCTCCCGCTCGCCCGCGATCCCGTACATGATCTGCAGGTTCTCCGGGTCGCCGGCCACCGCGCGCAGCAGCCACTCGCGCCAGGCGCGGGCCTCCTCGCGGTAGCCGGTGCGCAGCAGCGAGGACAGGGTGATCGCCGCGTCGCGCAGCCAGGTGAAGCGGTAGTCCCAGTTGCGGGAGCCGCCGATGTCCTCGGGCAGCGAGGTGGTGGGCGCCGCGACGATGCCGCCGGTCGGCGCGTAGGTGAGCGCCTTCAGCGTGATCAGCGAGCGGACCACCGCGTCCCGGTACGGGCCGTGGTACGTGCAGTGGTCGACCCACTCGCGCCAGAAGTCCTCGGTCGCCTCCAGCGCCGCCTCCGGCTCCGGCACGTGCGGCGGGCGGCTGTGCGAGGGCTGCCAGCTGATCGTGAAGGCGATCCGCTCGCCCGGGCCGACCGTGAAGTCCGCGTAGGTCGTCAGGTCCTTGCCGTAGGTCTCGGCGTCCGTGTCGAGCCACACCGAGTCGGGCCCGGCGACGGCGACCGTACGCTCGTCGATCTTGTGGACCCACGGCACCACCCAGCCGTAGGAGAACCGCATGCGCAGCGCCGAACGCATCGGCACCCGCCCGCTGACGCCCTCCACGATCCGGATCAGCTGCGGTGTCGCGTCCTCGCGCGGCGGCATGAAGTCGATGACGCGCACGGTGCCGCGCGGGGTGTCCCACTCGGACTCCAGGACGAGCGAGTCGCCCCGGTAGCGGCGTCGGTCGGCGGGCAGCGGCCCGCCTTCGGGGCTGTGTGCGGGCCCCAGCCGCCAGAAACCGTTCTCTTCCGTGCCCAGCAGTCCTGCGAAGACCGCGGGTGAGTCGAAGCGGGGCAGGCACAGCCAATCCACCGTGCCGTCCCGGCACACAAGAGCGGCGGTCTGCATATCGCCGATGAGTGCGTAGTCCTCGATGCGCCCGGCCACGTGCATCTCCCGTCGAACTGGAGTGACGCCCCCCATGGGACGTGTGATCTTGTCCGTCCTGCCCATGAAACTCTGCCGAGCGGCGAGTCCGGAAATCGGGCGGGGGTGGTGCCTTGCCGGACGGCTCCTGGCGAGTGTCCGAGCAGGATACGACGCACGGCAGTGATCCGCTTGCCGCTGCGGTGAGACAGCACTGCGCCGAACGGGTGGCCTGGGTCACGTGCGGCGCCGCGCGCCCCGCGGGAGAGGGCCGTACGTGTGCGCCGTGAGCGTGGCCGGGCGCGACCATGCCCGGTCGCTGATAGCCTGGTACCCCGTGGACCGAGGGGCCCGGCGTCAGTCGCACGGCACCCCCGACCGCAGCGAAGGCACCCCTGACAACCGCAGGGCGTGGCTGATTCGCACCTCTTCACCACGCGACCACGGGAGCCCCCTCTTGGCCATGCCGCCCAAATCAACGACGACCAAGCACCTCTTCGTCACCGGGGGCGTCGCCTCCTCGCTCGGCAAGGGCCTCACCGCCTCCAGCCTGGGCGCGCTGCTCAAGGCGCGGGGCCTGCGGGTCACGATGCAAAAGCTCGACCCGTACCTGAACGTCGACCCCGGCACGATGAACCCGTTCCAGCACGGTGAGGTCTTCGTCACCAACGACGGCGCCGAGACCGACCTGGACATCGGCCACTACGAGCGCTTCCTGGACGTCGACCTCGACGGCTCCGCGAACGTCACCACCGGCCAGGTCTACAACACCGTGATCGCCAAGGAGCGGCGCGGCGAGTACCTGGGCGACACCGTGCAGGTCATCCCGCACATCACCAACGAGATCAAGCACCGCATCCGGCGGCTGGCCCACGAGGACGTCGACGTCGTCATCACCGAGGTCGGCGGCACGGTCGGCGACATCGAGTCGCTGCCGTTCCTGGAGACCGTCCGCCAGGTCCGCCACGAGGTCGGCCGCGACAACGTCTTCGTCGTGCACATCTCGCTGCTGCCCTACATCGGCCCCTCCGGCGAGCTGAAGACCAAGCCGACCCAGCACTCGGTCGCGGCGCTGCGCAACATCGGCATCCAGCCGGACGCCATCGTGCTGCGCGCCGACCGCGAGGTGCCCACCGCCATCAAGCGCAAGATCTCGCTGATGTGCGACGTGGACGAGGCCGCCGTCATCGCCTGCCCGGACGCGCCCTCCATCTACGACATCCCCAAGGTCGTGCACGCCGAGGGCCTGGACGCGTACGTCGTGCGCAAGCTGGACCTGCCGTTCCGCGACGTGGACTGGACCGTCTGGGCCGACCTGCTGGACCGGGTGCACAACCCCGACCACGAGGTGAAGGTCGCGCTGGTCGGCAAGTACATCGACCTGCCCGACGCCTACCTGTCGGTCACCGAGGCGCTGCGCGCCGGCGGCTTCGCCAACAAGGCCCGCGTCAAGATCAAGTGGGTCACCTCCGACGACTGCAAGACCCCGGCCGGGGCCAAGCAGCAGCTCGCCGACTGCGACGCGGTCTGCGTCCCCGGCGGCTTCGGCGACCGCGGCGTGGACGGCAAGGTCGGCGCCATCACCTACGCCCGCGAGAACAAGCTCCCGCTGCTCGGCCTCTGCCTGGGCCTGCAGTGCGTGGTCATCGAGGCGGCCCGCAACCTGGCCGGCATCGAGGGCGCGAACTCCACCGAGTTCGACCCGGCCGCCGCCGACCCGGTCATCTCCACCATGGCCGAGCAGATGGACATCGTCGCCGGCGAGGGCGACATGGGCGGCACCATGCGGCTGGGCATGTACCCGGCCAAGCTGGCCGAGGGCTCGATCGTGCGCGAGGTCTACGACGACCAGCCGTACGTCGAGGAGCGCCACCGCCACCGCTACGAGGTCAACAACGCCTACCGCGGTGAGCTGGAGAAGAAGGCCGGCCTGCTGTTCTCCGGCACCTCCCCGGACAACAAGCTGGTCGAGTACGTCGAGTACCCGCGCGAGGTGCACCCCTACCTGGTCGCCACCCAGGCGCACCCGGAGCTGCGCTCCCGCCCGACCCGCCCGCACCCGCTCTTCGCGGGCCTGGTGAAGGCGGCCGTCGAGCGCAAGACCGGCGCCGCCGCCGGTGCCAAGAAGGGCGCCAAGGGCTGATCCCGCGGGCGGCCGGCCCCCTCGCAGCGCGCGCGGGGGACCGGCCGCCGTTGGGTACGGTTGACCGGGGTACCTGGCCTTTCACGGCCGGGTGCCCCGGTCGACTGCTTTGCGGAAGGACGTACATGGCCATCCAGGACAGCCCGGAAGCGTGGCGGGTCACCGCCACCGCGACGCCGTTCACCGGCAAGAAGACCAGCATGCGTACGGACGAGGTCGTCATGCCGGACGGCTCCACGGCCACCCGTGACTACCAGGTGCACCCCGGCTCGGTGGCCGTCGTCGCGCTCGACGAGGAGGACCGGGTGCTGGTCCTGCGCCAGTACCGTCACCCCGTGCGGCACAAGCTCTGGGAGGTCCCGGCCGGGCTGCTGGACGTCCCCGGCGAGAACCCGCTGCACGCCGTCCAGCGGGAGCTGTACGAGGAGGCCCACGTCAAGGCCGAGGACTGGCGGGTGCTGACGGACGTCTACACCACCCCCGGCGGCTGCGACGAAGCCGTACGGATCTTCCTGGCCCGCGATCTGTCCGAGGCCGAGGGCGAGCGCTTCGAAGTCTCCGAGGAGGAGGCCGACATGGAGCTGGCGCGGGTACCGGTCGCCGACCTCGTGCGCGGCGCGCTCGCCGGCGAACTGCACAACAACTGCCTGGTGGTCGGCGTGCTCGCGCTGGCCGCCGCCCGCGCGGGTGACGGACTGGACGCGCTGCGCCCGGCCGACGCGCCCTGGCCGGCCCGCCCGTTCGAAGCCTGAGCGCCGCCGCTGCGGCCCCGTACGCGACCGCGGTCCGATGATGTGCTGATCCGGACGAGTGACTCAACCGTCGCGCTCCACCGGGCGTGTGACGGGTCGTGAACTACGCTCGACGGCGTTCCCGTACGCGACCGCGGCGGGCTCGTAAGCGCAGGTGGACGGGAGCGTGACCCGTGGCGGATCAGGCGGTGGGCGGGGGACGCGTCCCGCCGGGGAAGGCGGGCGGACCCGCGACGGCGGCACGGCAGCGGCCGGGACCGGACCCGGACGGCACGGCCGTGGAGTCCGCCGCCGACCGCGCCGCCCCCGGCCGGAGCCCGGCCGGGGGCACCGCCGCGGCCGGACCGGGCAGCCGCAGGCCCCCCGCCCGCCGGACCGTGCCGCCCGCCGCCACCGCGGCCGGCGGGTTCATCGGCCGCCGCCGCGAACTGAAGTCCCTCCGCGCCGACATCGCCCGTACGGGCCTGGACACCCTCTCCGGCCGCCGGGGCGCCCGCAGCCGCGTCCTGCTGATCGCCGGGCGTCCCGGCTCCGGCCGCAGCGCCCTCGCCGCCGAACTGGCCCGGCAGCTCGCCGACGACTACCCCGACGGTGTCCTGCGCGCCACCCTGAGCACCCCGGGCGGCGGTCCCGTACCCCTCGACCTCGTCGCCCGCGACCTGCTCACCGCACTCGGCGCCCCGGTCAAGCCCGGCGCCGCCGAGGACGAGCTGACCGAAGCGCTGCGCGCCGCCCTCGCCGAGCGCCGCGCCCTGCTGCTGCTGGACGACGCGGCCGGTGCCGAGCAGGTCGAACCGCTGCTGCCGGACGCCGCCGACTGCCTCGTCGTCGCCGTCTCCGAAGGCCCGCTCACCGGCATCACCGACGTACGGCCCTGCACCCTGGGCGGCCTGGACAACGCGTCCGCCGTCGAACTGCTCAGCCGGTACGCGGGGCCCACCCGCATCACCGTCGACCCGCGCTCCGCCGACGCCGTCGCCGAGGAGTGCGGCGGCCGCCCCGCCGCGCTCGTCCTGGCGGGCGGCTGGCTCGCCGGGCACCCCAAGAACTCCGTCGCCGACCTCCTCCAGGCGCTGCGGGACGTACCCGAGCAGGCCGACGAACCGGCCGGCGGACGCCCCATGGCCCGCGCCTTCCGGCTCGTCCACGCCACCCTGCCGCCGGTCGCCGCCCGCACCCTGCGGCTGCTCACCCTGGCCCCGGCCGGACTGGTGGACGCGCACATCGCCTCCGCCCTGGCCGGCTGCTCGGTCGCCGCGGCCGAGGCGGCGCTCCAGGACTTCGCCGCGCGGGGGCTGCTGCGGCCGGTGGAGGACGCGGAACCGCAGCCGTCCGGGCCCGGGGCCCCGGCCGCCGGGAGCGCCGGTCTCCAGGCGCAGTACCGGATGCCCGGCTGCCTGGTCCAGCTCGTCCGCGCCGTGCTGCACGAGAAGGAACGGCCCGCCGAGATCCAGCTCGCCCGGGCCCGGATGCTGGAACGCACCGTACGGCTGCTCCAGTCCTGCCGGGCCCTCGGCGAACCCGCCGGGTCACCGGCCCGGCAGAAGGTGGCGGGCCTGCCGCGCTCGCTGCGCTTCGCGTCCGCCGCCTCCGCCGCCGCCTGGCTGCGCAGCCGCCGGCCCGCCCTGCTGGAGGCGGCCCGGATCGCCGTCGAGGAAGGCGAGCTGGACACCCTGGACCGGCGGCTGATGGCCGCGATCGTGCGCACCCTGATCGCCCACCAGGGGGCCGAGGCCGCCGCGCCCGACCTCTACGGGCTGCACGGCCTGGTCCTGGAGGTCGCCGAGCGGCGCGGCCTGGCGCGGGAGCGGGCCGCGGCCCTGCTCAACTTGGGCGACCTGGACGCGCAGGCCGGGCGGACCGCGGATGCGATGGCCCGCTACCGGGGCGCGCTGACCGCGGCACGCGAGGTCCGGGACCCCATCGCGACGGTACGCGCGCTGGAGTCGCTGGGCGGTACGTACACGGAGCTGGGGGACTGGCAGCGGGCCGCCGACTGGTACGGGCGGGCGCTGGAGCTGCGCCTGACCCGGGGCGAGAACGCGGACGGGGCCCGGCTGCACGGCCGGATCGGCGCGGTGCTGACCTATGCGGCGCGGTGGGGCGAGGCCCTTAAGGAGTGGCGGGCCGCATACGGCGCGTACCGGAGGCTGGGCGACGTGGCGGGCCAAGCGCGCGCGCTCGGCGAGGCGGCGCGGGTGCAGGAGTATGCGGGCCGCCCCGAGGAATCGCTGCGGACCTGCACCGCGGCCCTCTCCCTGGCCGCCGAGGCCAAGGACGGACGGCTGGAGGCGGCGCTCCAGCTGCGGATCGCGGACACCCTCGACCGGCTCGGCGACCCGGCAGCCGCAAGGCTGCACCGGGGTCTGGGGGAACGCCTTCTCTCAGATCACCCACAGTGACCTACGAAATCGGTGGTGTTCCTCTCAGTAACAGATGCTTTGCAAGGCTAGACAACTCAGAATCCTTAAATAGACTGGCCAGGCCGCGGACGCCGCGGTCAGTCCCGGCATGCCTGGCATGCATGGATTTCCTCCTGCAAGCTCTCTTACAAGGACCGTGATCGACGTGAAGGTCGGCATCCCCCGCGAGGTCAAGAACAACGAGTTCCGGGTGGCGATCACGCCCGCCGGTGTGCACGAGCTGGTCCGCCACGGCCACCAGGTCGTCATCGAGAAGGACGCCGGCCTCGGCTCGGCCATCCCGAACGAGGAGTACGTCGCGGCCGGCGCCGAGATCCTCGACACCGCCGACGAGGTCTGGGCTGCCGCGGACCTGCTGCTGAAGGTCAAGGAGCCGATCGCGGAGGAGTACCACCGCCTCCGCAAGGACCAGACCCTCTTCACCTACCTGCACCTGGCCGCCTCCCGCGAGTGCACCGACGCCCTCCTGGAGTCCGGCACCACCGCCATCGCCTACGAGACGGTGGAGACCCCGGGCCGCCAGCTCCCGCTGCTCGCCCCGATGTCCGAGGTCGCGGGCCGCATCGCCCCGCAGGTCGGCGCCTACCACCTGATGCGCCAGGCCGGCGGCCGCGGCGTGCTGCCGGGCGGTGTCCCGGGCGTGGCCGCGGGCAAGGCCGTCGTCATCGGCGGCGGTGTCTCCGGCTGGAACGCCGTGCAGATCGCCGTGGGTCTCGGCTTCCACGTCACCCTGCTCGACAAGGACATCAACAAGCTGCGCGAGGCGGACCGCATCTTCGGCACCAAGGTGCAGACGATCGTCTCCAACGCCTACGAGCTGGAGAAGGCCGTCGTCGAGGCCGACCTCGTCGTCGGCGCGGTCCTCATCCCGGGCGCCAAGGCCCCGAAGCTGGTCACCAACGAGCTGGTCGCCAAGATGAAGCCCGGAAGTGTCCTTGTCGACATCGCGATCGACCAGGGCGGCTGCTTCGAGGACTCCAGGCCCACCACCCACGCCGAGCCGACCTTCCAGGTCCACAACTCGGTCTTCTACTGCGTGGCCAACATGCCCGGCGCGGTGCCCAGCACCTCCACGTACGCCCTGACCAACGCCACGCTGCCCTACATCGTGTCGCTGGCGAACAACGGCTGGGTCGAGGCGCTGCGCCGCGACGCCGCCCTGGCCAAGGGCCTGAACACGCACGACGGCAAGGTCGTCTACGGTCCGGTCGCCGAGGCGCACGGCCTGGAGGCCACCGACCTGGCGACGCTTCTCGGCTGAGGCGTCAATAGCGCGCGTCAATGACGCTCTGCCGGCCGGGCCTTGTCCACAAGGCCCGGCCGCGGCCGTTCGCCGACACGCCGCACGCCCGGGACGGCACGGGCGGACCCCAACTCGCCGAGAACGTAACCCTTTAACCGATTCGCACACCCTCGAAACCTCGGGCTTGTGCGGCCTGCACCCTTGACATCGGCATGTTCGATTGCCGACACATCGGGCCGGGTCCGGCGGATTGTGTTGCTGCGAACGCCCGACACGCCATAGAGTCGCCAACCGTCGGCATAGTGCCACGCTGACCTATCGATAAGTTTCCTGGTCACATCCAAGGAGGTAAGACGACTTGTGAATGAGTCGACATTTACTCCCGGAGGTGGTCGACCAGGAGCGGTTGCACGGGGCCAGGGTCCCTCGGGGCTCCAGGCTGTCGGCTCCGTCGCTGTCCACACCTTCGCGACCCAACAGAGCCCCACGACGACAGCCCACCAGAGCATGGACGGCCATCACGTGAACGCCATGGCCGGCGACCGGGGCGGCTCAGATCCCACCCGGCTCGCCGACTACGACGACCTGCCCGAGGGGCACTTCTACGACCCGGACGCGGAGTACGAGCCGGACCCCGAATACGCGGCCACGCTCGCGCCGGACGCCGCCCGCCAGCGCCGCGAACGTGTCGGCCCCACCGGGCGCCCCCTTCCCTACTTCCCGATCCCAGGACCGTTGACGGACCACGGCCCCGCCAAAATCATCGCGATGTGCAACCAGAAAGGCGGGGTGGGGAAGACCACCTCGACCATCAACCTGGGTGCCGCGCTCGCCGAATACGGCCGACGGGTGCTGCTCGTCGACTTCGACCCGCAGGGCGCGCTGTCCGTCGGGCTCGGAGTCAACCCGATGGAACTGGACCTGACGGTCTACAACCTGCTCATGGAGCGGGGCATGTCGGCCGACGAGGTGCTGCTGAAGACGGCCGTCCCCAACATGGACCTGCTGCCCAGCAATATCGATTTGTCAGCCGCCGAGGTCCAGCTGGTCAGCGAGGTCGCGCGCGAGTCGACGCTGCAGCGTGCGCTGAAGCCGCTGATGGCCGACTACGACTACATCGTCATCGACTGCCAGCCCTCGCTCGGTCTGCTCACCGTCAACGCGCTGACGGCGGCTCACAAGGTCATCGTGCCGCTGGAGTGCGAGTTCTTCGCGCTGCGCGGTGTGGCGCTGCTCACCGAGACGATCGAGAAGGTCCAGGAACGGCTCAACCCCGACCTGGAGCTCGACGGCATCCTGGCGACGATGTACGACTCGCGGACCGTCCACAGCCGCGAGGTCCTCGCGCGTGTCGTCGAGGCGTTCGACGACCACGTGTACCACACGGTCATCGGCCGTACCGTGCGCTTCCCGGAGACCACCGTCGCGGGTGAGCCGATCACCACGTACGCGTCCAACTCCGTCGGTGCCGCCGCCTATCGTCAGCTGGCCAGGGAGGTGCTCGCCCGGTGTCACGCCGAGTGAGTCTGCCCGGAGCCGACGAATTGTTCCGCACGACCGGGGGGTCGGGGCTGCAGTCCCCGGCGCCCCGCAAGACGAACGGGGTTCCGCCGGGCAGCGGGGAGGCGGCGCGCGTTCCTGCGCCCGGCAGTGAGCCGGAGCCTGTGCCGGGATCCGGCGAGGAAACGACCCCGCGGCAGCGGCGGGCCGAGTCGGATGCCGGCGCGGAGGGGTCGGTGGCCGAACACGGGGGCCGCGGCGCGGAGGCGGACGGCCCGAAGGGGCGCCGCCGGCAGGACACGGAGACCGCGGCCCAGCAGGCTGCCTCCTCGCGCCGCCGGGGCCGTGGGGCGAATCGGCGGCCGAGCGGTCGCGAGCGGCACGACGAGAAGATCACGGTCTACGTGTCCGCCGAGGAACTGATGGACCTGGAGCACGCGCGGCTGGTCCTCCGCGGCGAGCACGGGCTCGCGGTCGATCGTGGGCGGATCGTGCGCGAGGCGGTGGCGGTGGTGCTGGCGGATCTGGAGTCGCGCGGGGATGCGAGTATTTTGGTTCGGCGGTTGCGGGGCCGCTGACGCGGTGGTGCACCGGGGGTCTCGGCGCTTCGCGCGAGGGTTTTGCTGACCGCAGGCTCGCGTTGCTTTCGTGGTGGGGGCGGGGGCGCGCAGGGGGCCAACTCCTCGGCATCCTTTAGTTGAAGTGAATCGGATACGTGGGGCAGCGTGCGGACTGCCTGCGGGGATGGCCCCCTACGCGCCCCCTCCGGCCGGTTCGGCGAGCCGAGGTCGGTGGGGGGAGGTTTCCGATCACACCGGTGCCCGCCCTCCTGGTGGTGAGGCTCGCGGCGGGCATGGCGGCACGGCAGGCCACTCCCCGGCGGCGGAACGCGCGCCCCGGGCCGGCCCACCCCGACGCGGCTCCGCCGCGCCACCGGGCGCTGACGCGCCGGACGCTACTCGCGCACCCAGGCACTGGCGTGCCGGACCACACCCGGCCACTCGGGCACCCGGATGCTCGGGCACTCGGACGCTGGCGCGCCGGACGACGCGCGGCCACTCGGGCACGTGGGCCCTCGGACGCTGGCGCGCCGGACGCCACTCGGGCACTCGCGCGCCCGGGCACTCGGGCGCCGAGGCGCACCGGGATGCCGGGGAGCACCGGGGTGCCGGGGCGCGCCGGGACGCGCCCGGCTTGTGAAAGTCCCCAGCCCGATCGCTCGGAAAGCCGCCATCCGGCCAGGGCTCGGGGTCGCGCAGGGGTCTCCCCGCAGGCAGTCCGCACGCTGGCCCACGCATCTGAGGCACTTCAACTAAAGGATGCCGAGGAGTGACCCCGGAGTGGCCCCGAGCCCCCCACCACCGGACCCTCCGCGCACAACGCGAGCACCGCATCGGGAGCGTTTGGGCTTGTAGAAGCCCAGCCCGATTGCACGGAATGCCGCCGGACGGCCGGGGCTCGGGGTCGCGCAGGGGTCTCCCCGCAGGCAGTCCGCACGCTGGCCCACGTATCCGAGGCACTTCAACTAAAGGATGCCGTGGGGGTACCCCCGGCCGAAGGCTGGGGGAGAGTGACCCCGGAGTGGCCCCGAGCCCCCCACCGCCGGACCCTCCGCGCACAACGCGCACCCCTAGAACGCGCGCCTGGGAATGGCGTTGCCGCCGGGGCGGATACGCTTGAGGGCCCCGTCGCCCCCTTTCCTGGATCACGATGCTCACGACCGAAGACCATGTTCCGTCCGTCGAGGACGGTGCGGCCGGGGACGGGAAGTTCACGGTTCGGCTGGAGAACTTCGAGGGGCCTTTTGATCTGTTGCTTCAGCTGATCTCCAAGCACAAGATGGACGTCACCGAGGTCGCGCTGTCCAGGGTGACGGACGAGTTCATGGCGTACATCCGGGCCATGGGGCCGGACTGGGACCTGGACCAGACCACGGAGTTCCTGGTCGTGGCGGCGACGCTGCTCGATCTGAAGGCGGCGCGGCTGCTGCCGGTGGCCGAGGTGGAGGACGAGGCGGACCTCGCGCTGCTGGAGGCGCGTGACCTGTTGTTCGCGCGGCTGCTGCAGTATCGCGCGTACAAGCGCATCGCGGACATCTTCAGCGAGCGGCTGGAGGACGAGGGGCGCCGTTACCCCCGTACGGTCGGTCTGGAGCCGCACCACGCGGAGCTGCTGCCCGAGGTCGCCATCAGCATCGGAGGCGAGGGGTTCGCGCGGCTCGCGGTGAAGGCGATGCAGCCCAAGGCGCGGCCGCAGGTGTATGTCGATCACATCCATGCGCCGCTGGTCAGCGTCAGGGAGCAGGCGGAGGTGCTGGTGGCGCGGTTGCGTGTGGTGGGGGAGGCCGGGTTCGCGGAGCTTGCGAAGGACGCGCCGGACACCCTTACCGTCGTCGCGCGCTTTCTGGCGCTGCTGGAGCTGTACCGGGAGCGGGTGGTGGAGTTGGACCAGGAGCAGGCGCTGGGGGCGCTGACGGTCCGGTGGACGGGTGGTGCGGAGGCCGATCCGGTTGTTACGGACGAGTTCGACCGGGAACCCGGGCCGGAGGCCCCGGCGGGTGAGGGTGAGGAGGATGCGGGGTGAGTGACGTGGAGGTGGCGCACGGGGAGGCGCGGGACGCCCCGGCAGGGGCGCTCGGTGTCGGGGAGCTGGAGTTGCGGCCCGCGCTGGAGGCGGTGCTGATGGTCGTGGACGAGCCCGCGACCGAGGAACACCTGGCCAGGGTGCTGGAGCGGCCCCGCCGGGAGGTGGCGCTGGCGCTGCGGGAGCTGTCGGAGGACTACACGCGGCAGGGGCGCGGATTCGACCTGCGGCTGGTGGCCGGGGGGTGGCGGTTCTACACCCGTCCGGCGTACGCGGACGCCGTGGAGAGCTTCGTGCTGGACGGTCAGCAGGCGCGGCTGACGCAGGCCGCCTTGGAGACTCTGGCGGTGGTCGCGTACCGTCAGCCGGTCAGCCGTTCCCGGGTCTCGGCCGTTCGCGGGGTGAACTGTGACGGTGTGATGCGCACCCTTCTCCAGCGCGGTCTGGTGGAGGAGACGGGGACGGAACCTGAAACAGGTGCGATCCTGTACAGGACGACGAACTACTTTCTGGAGCGGATGGGCCTGCGCGGCCTGGACGAGCTCCCGGAGCTCGCTCCCTTCCTCCCGGAGGCGGAGGCGGTCGAGGGCGATTCCCGGGAAGGTGTTCCGTCGTTCGACGTAGACGACAGCGGCGACTCTCAGACGGATCATTGATGCGAAGCAGCGGCAGGAACAACAGGGACACCGGTAGGGGCAACTACCGGGGTGCGGGCAACAAGAAGGACGAGAAGCAGCAGCGCGCCGGCCGGCCCCGTCCCGAGGAGCGCCGCTACGACGTGGGCGAGGGCGGTCCGGGCCGTGGCGACGGCGGCGGCCGGGGCGGTTCCGGCGGCCGTGGTGGCGGGCAGGGCGGCGGCCAGGGCGGTCGCGGCGGCTCCGCCGGCCGTGGTGGGGCTCCGGATCGCGGCGAGGAGCGCAGGGGCCGCGGTGCGGCCGCCCGCGGCGGCGCCAAGGGTGGTCCCCGTACCAGCCCGAAGAGCGGCGGTAAGCCCGGGGGCAAGGGGCCGCAGCAGCGTGGTCGCGGCCAGGCTCCGGCGCGGCCGCGTGAGTACGACGCGCAGGTGGAGGAGCGCAACCGCGCCCGCCACAGCAAGCCGCAGATCAAGACGCCCAAGACCTTCGGTGACCAGGAAGGCGAGCGCCTGCAGAAGGTGCTGGCCCGTGCGGGCATGGGGTCGCGCCGGGCGTGCGAGGAGCTGATCGACCAGGCGCGGGTCGAGGTCAACGGGCAGATCGTCATGGAGCAGGGCGTCCGTGTCGACCCGGAGAAGGACGAGGTCAAGGTGGACGGCCTGACGGTCGCCACGCAGTCGTACCTCTTCTTCGCGCTGAACAAGCCGGCCGGTGTCGTCTCGACGATGGAGGACCCGGACGGGCGCCAGTGCCTGGGCGACTACGTGACCAACCGCGAGACGCGGCTGTTCCACGTGGGCCGGCTGGACACCGAGACCGAGGGCATCATCCTGCTCACCAACCACGGTGAGCTGGCCCACCGCCTGACCCACCCGCGGTACGGCGTGAAGAAGACCTACCTGGCCGCGATCCAGGGCCCGCTCCCGCGTGACCTGGGCAAGCAGCTCAAGGACGGCATCCAGCTGGAGGACGGCTACGCGCGCGCCGACCACTTCCGGGTGGTGGAGAACACCGGCAAGAACTATCTGGTCGAGGTGAGCCTGCACGAGGGCCGCAAGCACATCGTGCGCCGGATGCTGGCCGAGGCGGGCTTCCCGGTGGACAAGCTGGTGCGGACGGCGTTCGGGCCGATCGCGCTGGGCGACCAGAAGTCGGGCTGGCTGCGGCGGATGACCAACACCGAGGTCGGCATGCTGATGCGCGAGGTCGAGCTGTAAGCACCGGGTGCAGGGCGCTGCGTGCCTTGTCAGGTGGTGGGACCACCCCTTATTGTCACTGTGACGATTAAGGGGTGGTTCTTTTCATGGCGTCCGCCGCGACCGGAGCGCTCATCGGGCTGGCGCTCGGTGACGCGCTCGGGTACCCGACCGAGTTCCAGGATGTACGGGCGATCGAGGCCGCGTACGGCCCGTGGCGGGGGATGGCGCTGCCCGACCCCGCGTACGTCACCGACGACACGCAGATGACGATCGCCCTCGGGCGTGGTCTGCGCACCGCCGTGGCGGCCGCGGGCGGCATCAGTGGTCTGGACGCCGCGCACCTGCTTCCGCCCGTACGGCGCGCCTACGTCGAGTGGTGGCGTTCGCCGGACAACAACCGGGCGCCGGGCAACACCTGTCTCGTCGCGTGCCGGCTCCTCAGCGAGGACGTGCGGCCGTGGGCCGAGGCCAGCCGTACCGGCTCCAAGGGGTGCGGCGCGAACATGCGGGTGGCGCCCGTGGGGCTGGTGCCGGGGCTGAGCCGGGAGCAGCGTTCCGGGGCGGCACAGCTCCAGTCCGCGCTGACGCACGGGCATCCGACCGCGCTCGCCGCCAGCGACCTGACCGCGTACGCCGTGCACCTGCTCGCCCAGGGTGCCCGGCCGGACGAGCTGACCGGGCTGCTCCGCTCGTACGCGGTCGAGAGCCGTGGTGTGTACCGGGGCGACTGGCTCGGTGAGCTGTGGCGGTACGCACAGGATCCGTCTCCGGAGCACTTCGTCGCGCGTGGCTGGGACGAGTGTCTCGGCGTGCTGGACCGGCTGGACGCGGCGCTGCGCGCGCCCGACCCGGAGGCCGACCCGTGCCTGGCCACCGGCGCCGGCTGGATCGCCGAAGAGGCGCTCGCCACCGGCCTGTTGTGCTTCCTGCTCTTCCCCGCCGAGCCGCTGACCGCGCTCCGCCGGGCCGCCTGCTCGTCCGGCGACTCCGACTCGATCGCCTGCCTCGCCGGCGCCTTCGCCGGTGCCCACCTGGGCGCCGGGGCGTGGCCCGCGGAGTGGGCGGACCGGATCGAGTACCGCGACCAGCTGGTGGGACTGGGGAAGGTGTGGGATGTGTGACGGCGTGCCGGACGGCGCTGTGCCGCGGGCTGCCGGGCTGCCGGGCTGCCGGATTTCGATCTGGGTGCGGTGACGGGCGGGGAGGGCGATCCGCTGGTCTTCGCGACGGTCTCCGGCGCGCATCTGTACGGCTTCCCGTCCCGCGACTCCGGCGTCGACCTGGTGACGCACGACCTGCGTAAGTCCGCGCGGCTGATGCTGCGCCGACGCACCTGCCCACGCTGACCGGGCTGGGGGCGGCGCCCTCGTACGTACCGGAGCTGGTCGCGGCCAAGGCGGAAGCGGAGCGCGGGGCGGCGGCCGGGCTGGTGGACGTGGCGCGGCTGCGGGAGGACGTGGCGGCGCTGCACGACCGGCTGGAGGCGGCGCAGGCCGCCTCCGCGCTGCCGGACACTCCCGGCGGTCACGACGCGCTACACGGCCTCGTCGTACGCGCCCGCCTCGGCGCAGCGCAGGGCTGAGTCCCGCCGGGCGCGGTACAGGAAGTCCTCGACGCGGCGGCGGTCGGGCTCGGGCGGCAGCGGGGAGCCGGGCTCGGCCGCGGCGGCCTGCTCGGTCAGGACGGCCATCCGGCGCTCCACCTCGGCCCAGGGCACCTCACCGCGCCGGACGGCGAGCAGTTCCGCGCGCGCCTCGCCGACGTCCAGCGTCAGGACGCCCGTACGCAGCAGGTCACGGGCGGAACGCAGCAGCCGCAGCAGGTGCATCGCGTGCTTCCAGCGGGGCGCGCCGTGCTGCCGTACGTCCGCCTCCAGCTTCTTGAGCTGGCCGGCCGCGTAGCCGGTGAAGGTGCGGTGCACGTGGCGGGAGAGGAAGGCGCCGCGCAGCGCGAGCAGTTCGTGGCCGGTGGCGTCGGCGTGTTCGACGAGGGGGGAGTGGAGGCACTCCAGGATGTTCGGGTTGGCGCTCAGCGCCAGTGCGCAGAAACGCTCCAACTCCCAGGAGAACTCCTCCTCGCGCGGCCCGTCCACATGCGTCGGCGGCTTCTCGAAACGCCAGAACAGCGGGGTGGGCGCGAGGTAGACCCCGCGCCGGTCGGTGTCGCTGGCGCCGGTGGCCAGCCCGAAGGCGCGCGAGCCCATGACGCAGGCGTAGACGGTGTGTCCGGTGACCAGGGCGTGGCCTGCGGCGGAGGTCGGCATGAGGGGGATTGTGGCTGGTGGGAGAGGTGTGGTGCCACCCGGTTTCGGGTGGCGGAAACCCGGCGTGTCGGTACGTTGGAATGACGTCACGCGTCGCGCGGGCCTCATCGACACTGCCGGTATCTCGCGGAAGGGCACGGACATGACGGGATCACCAGACCTCGGGAGACCGACGGGCGGACTGCCCGGTGGCGGCCAGGGCGGCGCGGCAGGAAACCTCGTCGGATCGCTGCTCGGAGCGCTCGGCGGCACCGGGCCCGGCGGGCACGGCGGCCCCGTGTCCGGCGCCGGTCCCGGCGGCCATGGCGGCATACAGACCGTGCTCGGCAAGCTCCTCCAAGGGGAGCTGGGACGGCAGGCGCACTCCTGGGTGGGACACGGCGTCAACGAACCGGTCACTCCCGAGCAGGTCGCCCAGGCGCTGCCCGGCGAGACCCTGCGGCGGATCGCCGAGGAGCACGGCGTCAGCGCCCAGGAGGCGGCCCGGCAGCTCGCGCACACGCTGCCGCAGGCCGTGGACCGGCTGACCCCCGACGGCCGGATACCGCAGGACCCCGCGTTGCAGGATCTCGTCGCCCGGGGGTACCGGACCCCTGGACGGCACCGGACCGCCGGGCGAAGTTAGTCCTCACCGCACCTGTCCTGCACAGCGCCCCGGCGCCCTGTAGGCGGCCGGTGCCTGTCCCGTACCCGGCCGGTCCGTGTCTCGCGGACCGGCCGGCGTCGTGTCCGGGTGCCGGACCTGGCTAGGCTTGCGGGGGAAGAAGCCGGCGGCCGGTGCGGAGTGCGTGCCGGGCGGCGTGGACGGATGCGCAGGGGAGCGGTGACGTGGCGGTACGAGCGGTACGCGGGGCCGTGCAACTGGAGCGGGACGAGGCCGGACATATGCACGAGCAGGTGTCCGCGCTGCTGACGGCCGTGCTGGAGCGTAACGACCTGGATCCGGACGACCTGATCAGCGTGTGGTTCACCGCCACCCCCGACCTGCACAGCGACTTCCCCGCGGTAGCCGCCCGCCAGCTGGGCATCACCGACGTCCCGCTCATCTGCGCGCAGGAACTGGACATCGCCGGTGCCATGCCGCGCGTGGTCCGCGTCCTCGCGCACGTCGAGACCGACCGCAGCAAGGCCAGGGTCCAGCACGTCTACCTCGGTGCCGCCGGGGCCCTGCGGAAGGACATCGCCCAGTGAGGACCGCGCTCGTCGTCGGCACCGGCCTGATCGGCACGTCCGTCGCCCTCGCGCTGCGCGGCCGCGGCGTCCAGGTGTACCTGGCCGACCACGACCCGGACCAGGCCGAGACCGCCGCCGCGCTCGGCGCCGGCACCGCCGCGGAGCCGCCCGGCCCGGTCGACCTGGCCGTGGTGGCCGTGCCGCCCGCCCATGTCGCGCCGGCGCTGGCCGCGGTGATCCGGCGCGGCGCCGCCCGCGCCTACCTCGACGTCGCCAGCGTCAAGGGCGGCCCGCGCCGCGAGCTGGAGGCGATGGGCTGCGACCTGACGGCGTACCTCGGCACCCACCCGATGGCGGGCAAGGAGCGTTCCGGGCCGCTCGCCGCTACCGCCGACCTCTTCGAGGGACGGCCCTGGGTCCTGACCCCCGCCGAGGGCGGCGACACCGAGGTGCTGAACCTGGCGCTGGAGCTGGTCGCGCTGTGCCGCGCGGTGCCCGTCGTCATGGAGGCGGAGGCCCACGACCGGGCCGTGGCGCTGGTCTCGCACACGCCCCAGCTGGTCTCCAGCCTGGTCGCCGCCCGCCTCCAGGACGCGGACGAGACCGCCGTACGGCTGTGCGGCCAGGGGATCAGAGACGTGACGCGGATCGCCGGGTCCGCGCCCCGGATGTGGATGGACATCCTCGCCGCCAACCCGGGGCCGGTCGCCGACGTGCTCGGCGCAGTCTCGGCCGACCTGGAGCAGACCGTACGGGCGCTGCGCGCGCTGCAGGCGGCCGACGAGGACAAGCGTGCCGAGGGCGCGCGCGGCGTCGAGGACGTGCTGGTGCGCGGCAACGCGGGCCGCGAGCGGGTGCCGGGCAAGCACGGTGCCGCCCCGGCCGCGTACGAGATCGTCGCCGTGCACATCGGTGACCAGCCCGGTGAGCTGGCCCGGATCTTCTCGGACGCCGGCCGGGCCGCGGTCAACATCGAGGACGTCCGCATCGAGCACGCCACCGGCCAGCAGGCGGGCTTCATCCAGCTCATGGTCGAGCCGCAGGCGGCGCCGATACTGACGGCGGAGCTGCGCGAGCGGGGCTGGTCGATCCGCCAGTAGCCGATCCGCCGGTAGCCGGGTCCGGTGCCCGGGTCGGGGAGCAAACCCGCGGGCCGGGGCGTACGGGCTGCACGGGGCGCCGCTGCTTGCCAGTAACCTTGTGCGGGGCCCCGTGCGGCGGCCCCCGTCCCGCCCCGTGATCGAGGAAGGTGCCCGACACCGTGGAAACCCCCGCCCGGACCGCCCCGGCTGCAGTGATTGTCGCCATCGACGGCCCCGCAGGCACGGGCAAGTCCAGCACCTCCAAGGCCGTCGCCGCCAAGCTGGGGCTCGGCTACCTGGACACCGGTGCCCAGTACCGCGCGATCACCTGGTGGATGCTGAGCAACGGCGTCGACGTCGACGACGCCGTGGCCGTGGCGGACGCCTCGGTCAAGCCCGCGATCGTCTCCGGCACCGACCCGGCCGCGCCGACGATCACCGTGGACGGCCTGGACGCCGCCGGTCCGATCCGTACCCAGGAGGTCACCTCGGCCGTCAGCGCCGTCAGCGCGGTCCCCGAGGTACGGACCCGGATCACCGAGCTGCAGCGCGAGATCGCGGCCGGGGCCCCGGAGGGCATCGTCGTCGAGGGCCGGGACATCGGCAGCACGGTGCTGCCCGACGCCGACCTGAAGATCTTCCTCACCGCGTCGCCGGAGGCCCGCGCGGCCCGCCGCAGCGGTGAGCTGACCGGCAAGGAGGCCGCCGACCTGGCGGCCACCCGCGAGGCCCTGGTCAAGCGGGACGCGGCCGACTCCAGCCGCAAGACCTCGCCGCTGGCCAAGGCGGCCGACGCGGTCGAGGTGGACACCACCGACCTCACGCTGGAGCAGGTCATCGAGTGCGTGGTCACCCTGACCGAGGCGGCGATGGCCGCGAAGGCGGCGCGGTGAGGCGAAGCGGCAGGACGGCGGACGCGGACGGCGGCCGGCCGCCCAGCGCGAGCGGCGCCGCGGTGGGCCGGCGGATCGGCATCGGCCTGATGTACGGGCTGTGGAAGCCGCGGGTGCTGGGTGCCTGGCGGGTTCCGTCGGCCGGCCCGGTGATCCTCGCGGTCAACCACGCCCACGGCCTGGACGGCCCGATGCTGATGGGCACCGCGCCGCGGCCGGTGCACTTCCTGATCAAGAAGGAAGCGTTCGTCGGCCCGCTGGACCCGTTCCTGCGCGGCATCGGCCAGCTCAAGGTGGACCGCTCCGGCACCGACCGCAAGGCCGTCACCGACGCGCTGGCCGTGCTGGCCGACGACGGGGTGCTGGGGATCTTCCCCGAGGGCACTCGTGGCGAGGGCGACTTCGCCTCGCTGCGCGCGGGCCTGGCGTACTTCGCGGTGCGCTCCGGCGCGCCCGTGGTACCGGTGGCCGTGCTGGGCAGCGCGGAGCGCCGGAGCCGGGCGATAAAGGCGGTGCCGCCGCTGCGCAGCCGGGTCGACGTGGTCTTCGGCGACGCCTTCGCGGCGGGCGACGGCAGCGGCCGGCGCACCCGTACGGCGCTGGACGCGGCGACGACGCGCATCCAGGAGCGGCTGACCGCTCACCTTGCCCAGGCCAGGCGCCTGACCGGGCACTGAACGAGACTTGAACGGCGGCCCGCGCAGGTGCGGGCACCGATGACGGAGAACGAGGAACGGACTTCATGAACGACCAGACCCCCACCGGCGACGAGCACGGTGCGCTTGGTGACGCCGAGTACACGGAGTTCATGGAGCTCGCCGCCCAGGAGGGCTTCGACCTGGAGGAGGTCGAGGGCGACATCGCCGCGGCCGGGCACGGTCCGCTGCCCGTCCTCGCCGTCGTCGGCCGCCCCAATGTCGGTAAGTCGACCCTGGTGAACCGCATGATCGGCCGCCGGGAGGCGGTCGTCGAGGACAAGCCGGGCGTCACCCGCGACCGGGTCACGTACGAGGCCGACTGGAACGGCCGCCGCTTCAAGGTCGTCGACACCGGCGGCTGGGAGCAGGACGTGCTCGGCATCGACGCCTCCGTGGCGATGCAGGCCGAGTTCGCGATCGAGGCCGCCGACGCGGTGGTCTTCGTCGTGGACGCCAAGGTCGGCGCCACCGACACCGACGAGGCCGTCGTCAAGCTGCTGCGCCGGGCCGGCAAGCCCGTCGTGCTGGTCGCCAACAAGGTGGACGGCCCGTCCGGCGAGGCGGACGCCGCCATGCTGTGGTCGCTGGGCCTGGGCGAGCCGCACCCGGTCTCCGCGCTGCACGGCCGCGGCACCGGCGACATGCTGGACGCCGCCCTCGACGCGCTGCCCGAGGCGCCCGAGCAGACCTTCGGCACCCCGCTCGGCGGGCCGCGCCGGATCGCGCTGATCGGCCGTCCGAACGTCGGCAAGTCCTCGCTGCTGAACAAGGTCGCGGGCGAGGAGCGGGTGGTCGTCAACGAGATGGCCGGCACCACCCGCGACCCGGTCGACGAGCTGATCGAGCTGGGCGGCAAGACCTGGAAGTTCGTGGACACCGCGGGCATCCGCAAGCGCGTCCACCTCCAGGAGGGCGCCGACTACTACGCCTCGCTGCGCACCGCGGCCGCCGTGGAGAAGGCCGAGGTCGCGGTCGTCCTGATCGATGCGAGCGAGTCCATCAGCGTCCAGGACCAGCGGATCATCACGATGGCCGTGGAGGCGGGCCGCGCGCTGGTCATCGCGTACAACAAGTGGGACCAGCTGGACGAGGAGCGCCGCTTCTACCTGGAGCGGGAGATCGAGCGGGACCTGGTGCAGATCCCGTGGGCGATGCGGGTCAACGTCTCGGCGCGCACCGGCCGCCACATGGACAAGCTCGTCCCGGCGATCGAGACGGCGCTGGACGGCTGGGAGACCCGCGTCCCCACCGGCCGGCTGAACGCCTTCCTCGGTGAGATCGTCGCCTCCCACCCGCACCCGATCCGGGGCGGCAAGCAGCCGCGCATCCTCTTCGGCACCCAGGCGGGCACCAAGCCGCCGCGCTTCGTGCTCTTCGCCTCCGGCTTCCTGGAGGCGGGCTACCGCCGCTTCGTCGAGCGCCGGCTGCGGGAGGAGTTCGGCTTCGAGGGGACGCCGATCCACATCTCC
Organism: Streptomyces paromomycinus; assembly: GCF_003865155.1. Taxonomy (NCBI): domain Bacteria; kingdom Bacillati; phylum Actinomycetota; class Actinomycetes; order Kitasatosporales; family Streptomycetaceae; genus Streptomyces; species Streptomyces paromomycinus. Next base: position 7,678,453 of record NZ_BHZD01000001.1, read on the forward strand.
GTACGGGTGCGCGAGAAGCGCAGCAAGAAGAAGTAGCGGCAGCCGTCACCGCGATGGCGAAACGGTGGCGGGGCGGCTCCTGGGGGCCGCCCCGCCACCGTTTCGTGCGCGGGGGACGTACGGGTTTGCGGTCCGGTCAGTGGCCGTGCGGGCGGTACTCGCGGGGAGCCGGTGGCAGGGCCGGGGGAAGTGACCCCGGTGGTGGCCGCCCGCGTGGTGCGGGTGGCCGTGGAACGGCTGGCGGTGGACCGGTTCCCAGTGGCCGGACGCGGTGGTCGTACGGCCCCAGATGCTCCGCATCGCCTCGGCGCTCAGCCCTTCCTCGCCGCTCCGGTCCCCCGGCAGCGCCCGGAAGGACCGGCGGTACTCGGCGTACAGCGCGTCGAAGATCGGCGTGGCCGAGGCGGGGGCGGCGTGCGGGGCCGTCATGGTCGCCGTGGTCGCGTCGTGCGACGGGCGCATACCGGGGATCTGGTAGGGATACGGGACGCGGGAGGAGGGGTCGTATGGGTGCACGTCTGTGCCAACGACCCGGATGCTCCCGGGATGCGGGCTCTGCGAAGAATCGGCTGATCGGAGGGGCGCGCGACCGGCTCACGACCGGGGCCGGGCGCTGACGCGGCGGCGCCCCGGCCCCGCACCGTACGGGCGGAGGCGGGGCGCCAAAAAAGGGGGGAGCGCGCAGGTCAGGTGCCGGCCAGCGGCATGGAGGCGGCCACCAGCCTGCTCTCCGCCGCGGCCTTCTCCATCGCCTCGCGCATCAGGTCCTCCCGCGGCTGGTGGCCGACGGCGCCGACGGGGGCCGCGTACACCAGGACGGTCCGCGCCTTGGCGGCGGCGGCCCGCCAGCCGTCCGAGACGGGCAGGGGCTGGTGCGCCTGCCACCACGAGCTGGGCTGGCCGCCGTCGCTGCCCGGCTGGAGGATGGCGTGCAGCTGCCCGGCGGCCAGCAGCACCGACCAGCCCGGGTTGGGGGCGGGCAGCAGGGCCATGTCCGTGACCGTGGCGAAGCCGTGCTCCAGGAGCAGCGGGAGGAACGCGTCGCCCGGCTCGGTGGAGCCGGGGCGGGCGATGGGCCCGGCGGGTTCGACGACCAGCGCCGGCCGCAGGTCGTTCTCGACCAGGACCAGGCCGCAGGTGACACCGAGTGTCGCCTGCCGGTGCTCGCCGGGGAGGGCGGTGAAGGGGGTGGCGGGCGGCGGCGCCGCGGGCGGTTCGGCGGCCGGGCCGTCCTCGCCGGTGATGGAGCGCACGGCGCCCTGGAGCTGCTCCTCGGAGACCGGTACGACCTGCGAGGGGATGCACGACGCGTGGGCGAAGGCGAGCACCGCGGTCTCCTCGCCGACGAACAGGACGGTGCTGGTGCGCTCCTGCTCGCTGTCGCCGGGGGTGCGGCAGGAGGTGCAGTCGTAGTTGCCGGGGGCGTTGCCACCGGCCAGCAGGCGGTCGGCTTCTTCGTCACCGATCTCGGCGCGAACGTCGTCACTGACGTCGAGCATGCGCGGCACGGATGGCTCCTCGATCGTTGCGCGGGCTGCCGGGCGGCGCCCGGCTCGTACCAGGACAACGGGCGATCTGTGGCAGGAGTCACGCGCCGCCGGGTACCGGATCGAACCGTTCGAAGCGGAGCGTGAGCTGCGGACCGGAACCGCTCACTCCCTGCCAACCTGTGCTGCGGGCACGGAAGTTGGGTCGGTGAGGTGGGTCACAGATCGTCGGGCGGTCCGGGTGACAAATGCGGAAATCGAGCAATCAAGTGGGTGGCCTGTTTTGGCTGATACCTCCGGTAACGGCCGACTGGCCAGGCAGGACGGCGGCGTGGTTGATAACAGCGCGTGAGCCTCCCTACATTCTCCGGCCGTGTGCACCGAGCACCACCCGGGGACGCCCGCCGTCCGCATCCGCCGGCCCGCACCACGGCCGGTACGCCGCGCGGCACACGGCTCGCGAGCCGTGTCACGCGGCACCGGATGCACCGCACGCAGCACCACCGAGCACGACCGGCACCACCCCGCGGCGGGCGGGGTGCCGCGGACCGCGGACGCAGGATGCGCCCGCACCGCGTCACCAGGGGGACTCCCGGGGCCGTGGAGAGGGATTCCATGCCTTTTTCGAAGGGCTTCATACGCCGTGACATCGCCGCGCTCGCCGGGGCGGCCCTGGTGGCCCCGCTCGCGCTGGTGGCCGCGACCGCCGGACCGGCGCAGGCGGCGGACGGCGGAGTGTGGGACCGCATCGCCCGCTGCGAGAGCGGCGGCAACTGGCACATCAACACCGGCAACGGCTTCTCGGGCGGACTGCAGTTCACCCACAGCACCTGGCGCGCGCACGGCGGCGGGGCCTACGCGCCGACGGCCGCCGGGGCCAGCCGCGCCCAGCAGATCGCCGTGGCCTCCCGGGTCCAGGCGTCGCAGGGCTGGGGCGCCTGGCCGACCTGCGCCGCACGTGCCGGTGCGTACGGGAGCGCCCCCAAGGCACCGAAGGCGTTCCGTTCCGGACAGGGCGGCAGCGGCAAGCGGTACGTGCACAAGGACGTCCGCCGGGACGTGGGTGCCAAGATCGGCAAGAAGGCGCGCGGCTTCGGCGGGCACGCCGACCGCGGCCGGGCGCGGGCCGGCACCGGCGGCTACACGGTGCGGCAGGGCGACACGCTCAGCCGGATCGCCGCCGCGCACAACGTGAGCTGGCACCGGCTGTACGCCGCGAACCGGGCCGTCGTCGGCGGTGACCCGAACATGATCGTCCCGGGGCAGCGGCTCTCGGTCTGAGCCCCTCCGCGCCACGGGGCCGCCGCGCGGCGCGCACGGGCCGCGACCCGGCCCTCGGCCACCCGGAGCCCGTACTCCGAACGCCCCACCCGGCCGTCCACCGACCGGGTGGGGCGTCGCGCTGTCCGGGCGCGGCGGCGCGCAGGCGGGCGCATCCCTGTTTAGCGTGACCCGATGTCCCATTCCTTTCGGGCGCTGATGCCCAAGCGTCTCGCGAGCACCGGTCGCCGCAGAGCGGCCGTCCTGTCCCTCGTCCCGGCCGTCGTCCTGTTGTGCGTGCCCAGTGGCGCGCAGGCGCGGGACACCGCGCACTTCCTGCCGTCCCCGGCGGGCTGCTCCCTCAGCAAGGGGCCGTGGAACTGCATCGCCGAGTGCGAGAGCGGCGGTGACTGGCGCAAGAACACCGGCAACGCGTTCTACGGCGGACTGCAGTTCCGGCAGTCGACCTGGAAGCAGTACGGCGGCCTGGCCTACGCGCCGCGCGCCGACCTCGCCACCCGTAAGGAGCAGATCGCCGTCGCCGAACGGGTGCGGCGTACGCAGGGCTGGTCGGCCTGGCCGTACTGCGCCAAGCGGTACGGGCTCGGCAAGCGGGACCGGGCGCTGTCCGGGCTCACGGGCTGGAAGGACGCCCGCCGGGACGTGGGTGTCGAGGCGGTGACGCCGGACCGGGCGGTGACGCCGGACCGGTGAGCCCGGGGTGGCGAGCCGCCTCGGCCGGTTCACCGGCGAAGGCGACGGTGCCGCGCCGCAGGACGTACGCGACCGTGGCGGCACGGCGCAGGGCGGGCGGCAGCATCTGCTCGGCGACGAGGACGGTGCGTCCGGCGGCCGCCAGGTCGCCGAGCAGCCCGTACGTGCGTGCCGTGACGGCCGGAGACATGCCCTGCGCCGGTTCGTCCAGGAGGAGCAGCCGGGCGGTTCCGGCCAGCGCGCGGGCCACGGCGAGCATCCGCTGCTCACCGCCGGAGAGAGTGCCCGCGCGGCGGCCGAGCAGCGCGCGCAACTGCGGGTAGGCATCCAGGGCCGGACCGACGGCACCGTCCGGCGCCGCGAGTTCGAGCTGCTCGCCGACGGAGAGCGAACCGAACACGGCGCCACGGTCGGGCACCAGGGTCAGTCCGCGGCGCGCGCGGGCGTGGGCGGGCAGTCGGGTGATGTCCGTACCGCGCCACACCACCCGCCCGGCGGTGAGCGGCACGGTGCCCGCGAGCGCGCGCAGGACCGTGGTGCGGCCGGAACCGTTACGCCCTAGGAGCACGGTGACCCGGGCGCCGGGTACGACTAGGTCGATGCCGTGCAGGGCTTCCAGGGAGCCGTAGCGGACGCGGGCCGCGTACAGGGCCGTCTCGATGCTCATGCCGTTGCCGTTGTTGCTGCCGCCGCCACTGTCTTCGCCGTCGCGGGTCGTCGCGGTCGGCATCCCGCGCGCTGCCGGCCGTTCACGGCCGCGGCTCCGCCAGGACATGGCGGGCGGGCCCACGCGTCACGATCCGGCCCGCCGCCATCGCGTAGACCGTGTCGGCCAGCCCGGCGACCAGGTCGAGGTCGTGCTCGACGACGAGCAAGGCTGTGCCGTCGGCCGCCACGGCGCGCAGCACGACGGCGAGCGCGGCCACCTCCGCGCTGTCCAGGCCCGCTGCGGGCTCGTCCAGCAGCAGGGTGCGCGGGCGGGCGGCGAGTGCGCGCGCCAGTTCGATGCGGCGCAGGGTGCCGGTGTCCAGTCCGGCGACGGGTGCGGCGCGCAGCGGGCCGTCGAGGGACAGCAGGTCCAGCGCCCGGCCGGTGGCGGCGGCCGGGTCCGGTACGCCGCTCTGCTCGGCGCCGACCCGGACGTTCTCGGCCACGGTCATCCCGTCGAACACGGCGAGCTGCTGGAAGGTCCGGGCGAGCCCGAGGCGGGCCCGGACGTGCGCGGGGCGGTGGGTGATGTCCGTCCCGTCGAGCAGCACCCGGCCCGCCGTCGGGCGCAGGGTGCCGCACAGACAGTGGAACAGGGTGCTCTTGCCCGCCCCGTTGGGCCCGATGAGCGCGGTGATCCGGCCCGGCGCGACGGTCAGGTCGACGCCGTCCAGGACGGTGAAGCCGTCGTAACGGGCGTGGAGGGAGCGGGCGGTGAGGCGACCGGAGGGGATGGGACGGCCAGGGGAGGAAGGGAATGCTGGTGAGGGCGGGGGCTGCGGGGCGGAGGGGAATGCTGGTGAGGGCGGGGGCTGCGGGGCGGAGGGGAATGCTGGTGAGGGCGGGGGCTGCGGGGTGGAGGGTACGGGCTCCTTCGGGACGGGAGGGCCGGTCGCGGAGGCACGGCCCCCAGGGGTACGGCTCCCGGGCGTACACCCCCCGAGCCTCCGCGCCGACGCCACCCTCGCCCGCACCCGCGCCCCCAGCGGACTCAGCCGCGGTTCCGGCGCCCCGGACAGGCGGGCCACGGCCTCGCGCAAGGCGGCGTACGGACCGCTCGGCAGCCGCCCCGCGAGTACGGCGAGCACGCCGACCACCGCGGCCGCCGCACCGCCTCCGGCCCCCGAGTCCAGGCCGACCAGCAGGACCGCCGCGGCGAGCGCCGCCAGCAGACTGTCGGCGCCCAGGACGAGTACGGCCGCGAACCACAGCAGGCCGCGTACCGGGTCGTAGGACGCCGGGTCGAAGGCGCGCAGCGCCATGCCGAGCATCCCGCCGCCCAGTGCGGCGAGGGCGGCGCCCACCGTGAAGGCCGCCAGTTTCAGGGCCGGTACGGGCACCCCGGCGGCGGCCGCCCCCGGCTCGTGGTCGCGCATCGCGGCCAGCGCGCGCCCGGTACGGCCGCGGCGCAGCGCCGCCACCCCGAGCAGCGCGAGGCCGAGCAGGGCCAGTTCGAGGACGTAGTACGCCCGGTCGCCGGCGAAACCGGCGGGGCGGTCGAGGGAGAGTCCGGCGGTGGCGTACGGCTGGGCGAAGACGAACCGGCTGACGGCGACCCCGAAGGCGAGGGTGGCCAGGGCCGTCGCGAGGCCGTGCCGCCGCAGCGCGGGCCAGCCGGTGAGCAGGCCGAGCGGCGCGGTCAGCAGGACGGCCAGCAGCAGGGCGGTCAGCCCGGGGACGGCCGGCAGGCCCGGGAAGCGGCCCGCCGCGAGCAGTGCGGTGAACAGGGCGCCCAGCCCGGCGTACGCGGCCTGTCCCAGGGAGATCTGGCCGCCGCGCCCGGTGACCACCACCAAGGAGAGCAGCACCACGGCGAGCGCCGGTACCTGTACGGAGGTGCGCAGGTCGCCGTAGGCGAAGCCCAGGGGCAGCAGGAAGAGGATGCCGCAGACCAGCCAGGCGCGGCCGTCGTGGTCGGGCAGCCGGACGGTGCGCAGGGCCGGCGCCGTGCCGTGCGGCGCGTCCGGCAGGGCGTGCGGGACGCCGAGGCCGCGCAGGGCCAGGGCGGCGGCCAGCAGGGCCACGACGAACAGGTTGGCGCCGACGGCCTGGACGAGGGGTTCCAGGCTGCCGCCCGGGTGCAGCCGGGTGAGCTGGCTCTGGGCGACGCCGATGGCCAGGGCCACGGCCACCGCCACCGGCAGGCTGCGCAGCCCGGCCGCCACCGCGACCGCCATCACCTCCATGACGAGCAGCGGCAGCCCGTACGGGTCCAGGCGCAGCAGCGGGGCCAGCAGGACGCCCGTCAGCCCGGCGGTGAAGGTCCCGAAGGCCCAGCCGGCGGCCGCGACCCGGTCGGCGTCGATGCCGCCGAGGACGGCGAGCGGGCGGTTGTCGACGACGGCGCGCAGTTCGCGGCCGAAGCGGGTCCAGCGGGTGACGGCGGCGACCCCGGCGGCCAGGGTGACGGCCGTGCCGAGCTGCACCCACGGGTCGTCCGGCAGCAGCGCGGGCGCGTCCGCGCGCGCTCCCGGTCCCCACAGCAGTCCCGCGGCGCCGACCAGCAGGACGAAGACGCCGAGGGAGGCGACCAGGGTGCGGGCCGGGCCCGTACCGCGTACGGAGAGCGGCCGGAAGACGGCGCGGTCCAGTGCCAGTCCGATGCCGGGCGCGACGAGGAGGAGGGTGACGGCGGCGGCGAGCGGCAGCGGCCAGTTCCAGCCGACCACCAGCTGCCGCAGGACGTAGGCGCACACCATGGCGACGGCGCCGTGCGCGAAGTTCAGCACGCCGGTGGCCCGATAGGTGACGATCAGTCCGATGCCGGTGAGCGCGGCGGCGCTGCCCACCGCGAGCCCGGCCAGGGTGAGGTCGTACGAGAGCGAGCTCACCGTTGCGGGCCGGGGCGCGGGGGGTCCGGTTCGCAGACGGGGCAGGGCGTCGGAGGGGGCGCGTCCGCTTCCGGCGGTCCGCCGACGGCGGGGCGGGCGTCCGGCCGTCCGGCCACGAGCGGGCAGCCGGGCCGGTGCAGGAGCGTTCCGCCGGGCACGGTGAGAGGGGGACCGGCCTCCGCGTCCCGCCTCTCCCGCACGGCTGCGGCCCCGCCCGTCGCGGCCGGCTCCCCGCCGCCCGCGTCCACGTCCGTGTCGTCGGCCCCGTACGCCACCAGCAGCCCGTACAACTCCTCGACGCGCGCCGCCGCCGGCCCCTGGTCGCCCCGCGCCACCAGCACGGCACCCGCGACGATCAGTGCGGCGCCGGGGATCGAGCAGGAGGCCAGGAACGGGATCTGGCGCTCGGCGAACCGCTCGCCGGAGACGCCGTACCAGCCCGCCGCGCACAGCACCGCCCCGCCCGCCAGCGCCGCCCAGCCGCCCCACGGGGCCAGGCGCGCCCCAAACCGTGTTCGCGCGTTGCGCATCACGCCCCCTCGCGGCTTCCGGCGAATGCCTGCACTATGCCCTGTGAAGACAGCACCTAGAAGGCTTGTGCCAGACCGGTCGCGGCCGGTCGCGACGACAGGCGGTGGTGTACATGACGGTCCGTGGAGGGCGTGCGCGGCGGGCTCCGGCGCTGGTGGCGGCGGTGCTGTTGATGACGGCCGGGGCGGCGGGTTGCAGTGACGCCGAGGACGGCGGGCAGCGCGCGCCCAGCGGGGCGTCCTCCGCCCCGGAAGACGGCGGTACGGGAACGGCGACCGCCGGTTCGCCGTCCTCCCCGGGCGACGCCCCGGCCGATCCGGCCGCCGCCGAGCGGGAGATCAAGGAGAACTGGCAGAAGTTCTTCGATCCGAAGCTGTCCAACGCGGAGAAGGCGAAGTACCTCCAGAACGGCGAGGAACTCCAGCTGCTGCTGGAGGCGTTCAACGGCGACCAGCGGGGACGGCAGGTCGCGGCGCAGGTGTCCGCCGTACGGTTCACCTCGGCGACCACGGCCGACGTGACGTACAGCCTCACCCTCAAGGGCGCCACCGCGCTGCCGAACGCCAAGGGCGCCTCCGTGTACCAGGACAAGGTGTGGAAGGTGGCGCTCAAGACCCTGTGCGCGCTGGTGGGCATGAGCGGCAATGCGGACGCGCCGGGCTGCTGAGGCGGCCGGAGCCGCCGCCACGGCGCTGCTGCTCGCGCTGACCGCCGCCTGCGGCAGCAGGCTGCCGGAGAGCGACTTCGAACACCGCGGGACCGCGTCCGCCACCGGCCGGGCGCGGGAACCGATCGTCGTCGGGATCATCACCAGTGCGACGAGCCCGGTGGGCGGCGAGGCGTTCACCGGGCCGCGGGACGGCGCGCTGGCGTACTTCGCGGACCTGAACGCGAAGGGCGGCGTCAACGGACGGCCGGTGCGCGCGGTGACCTGCGACGACGGGGGCAGCGGCGTCGGCAACAACGAGTGCGTGCGCAAACTGCTCACCGAGGACAAGGTGTTCGCGCTGGTCGCGACCACCGCGCTGGACTACGCGGGCGCGCCCAGGGTCTCCGGTGCGGGCGTCCCCGACATCGGGGGGCAGCCGGTCGGCGCCGCGTACGACACGTATCCGCATCTGTACGGGATCTACGGCAGCCGGGCGCCACGGGACGGCAAGGCGGCGGGCTGGGACGGGAAGCTGTACGGCGGCACGGAGGTCTACCGCTACTTCAAGCGCGTGCAGCGGGCCCGCACCGCCGCCGTCGTCTCCTACAACCAGGCGGCGTCCGCCGCGTACGCCCGGCTGATCGTGCGCGGTCTGGAGGCCGAGGGGTACGACGTGACCGGCGAGCAGGTCGACTTCGCGCTGCCCAACTTCCCCGCGGTCGCCGCCGGGCTGCGCGACCGGGGGGCCGATCTGGTCTTCGACGCGATGGACACGCACGGCAACGCGCGGCTGTGCGAGGCGATGGACGCGGCGGGCGTCCGGCCGACCGCGAAGGTCACGAACGTGCAGAACTGGTCGGACTCGGTCGCGAAGGACTACAAGGACTCGCCGGGCTGCCGCAACGCCCTGTGGGCCACCGGCGCCAGCCGCAACTACGACGATCCGGGGAGCGGACCGGGCGGCGCGGCGGTACGCGACTTCCGCGCCGGTATGGCCCGGTACGCCGAGGGCAGGCCGCTGGCGCAGTGGCAGCTGGAGGGGTGGGCGGCCGCGATGTGGTTCGCCGACGCGGCGCGGTCCTGCGGGCAGCGGCTCACCCGCGCGTGCGTGGAGCGCTTCGTCGGGCAGGGCGCGCCCTACACCGCCCGTGGCCTGCTGCTTCCCGCCGCATACCGGCCGCAGGCCGAGCCGCCGGCCACCGACCGGACCTGTCTGTCGGTCGCCCGCTGGCGCGACACGGCGCGGGGCGGCCGGGGCGGCTGGGTCACCCAGGGCGACATGGACACCACCTGTTTCACCGTCCCCCAGCTTCCGTACCGGCCCTGAGGGCCCGGCCGTCACCACCGTCCCGTGCCGCCGGTCCGGGCACACCGGCGGAGCGAGCCGGTGGCTGCACACCTCGTGACGGGACGCCCCGGGACGGCATAACTTGTGGCGTTACAGCACGGCACAGAACCGACGATCAACGGTTCGGGAAAGTTCCTCGACGCCGCTACCGATGTCCTAACTCTTTCGGAACAAGTTGGCCAAACGCCTCAACCCGGAACCCGGGAGCGCGGTCCAACCGTTCAACGGGGCAGACAGCGGGACTCGTCCGCGGCGACCAAGGGATACGGGGACGGAATACGGGGACGGATGCACAGCTCATTCCTGATTCACCACGCCCACGGCACCGGAGGGGCGGTCCGGACCGGCGCCCGGCGGACGCGACCCCGCCCGGAGCACGGGGCGTACGCAACCAAGGACGCGGCGCAGGCCGCTGTGAGAGGGGTGCGGAGGGTATGAACGCGTCGACGCAACTGCCCGTGACGGGCGCCGGGACGGCCGGTCCCGAAGCCGTCGCTCCCGTGCGGGCCGAGCCCACGGCCCCCGCCGGGCCGGACGCCACGGCCGCCCGCCGCGGTGCCCGCGCGGCGGCCGGGGCCGCCCAGCCGCTGCGCGCGGACTGCATAGCCGACTCCGCCGGCGGCCTGACCTTCGACATCACCACCCCGCAGGGCACCAGGCCGGTCTGGAGCGCGGCGCTCGTCCTGAGCCCGCGCGACGGCGGCGCCGACGAGGAACTGCGGCTGCCGCTCGGCCCGAACGGCTCCGGGCGCCTGCGGGCCGTCCTGCCCAGCACCGTCGCGCTCCCCGAAGGCCGCTGGAACACCTACGCCGACCTGGGCGACGGCCGCGGCCCGCAGCGGCTGCTGCCCGGTGTCACCGACCTGAGCCCGCTGGTGGACCGCCGTCCGCTGGCCGGGATCGGCCGGCTCGGCGTCCGCATCCCGTACGCCACCAGGTCCGGCAGCCTGGCGCTGCGCAGCTGGCTGCGCGGGCCGCACGCCGAGGCCGGGGACGTCCTCGTCGACGCCGTCGGCGTGACGGTGGCGGGCCGCCTCTACGGCGCCGCCCTCGGCCCGGGCGCCCGCGCCGAGGCCACGACCCGCCGCGGCACCCCGGAGGCGGCCGGTCCGGCCTCCCGCGTCACCGTCCCGCTCACCGGCGACGGCCCCGACTTCGTCTTCACCCTGCCCCACGCGCAGTTCGCGGAGCGCTGGCAGGGCGGCAGTGAACGCTGGGACCTGTGGCTGCGGGTGACCGAGGAGGCCGAGCCGGTGCGGATCGCCCGGCTGCTCGACGACGTACCGGAGAAGGCGGAGACCGTCAGCCACCCGGCGCGGTCCGCCGGCCGCCCGTCGGACCGGCTGCGCGTCGGCCCGTCCTACACCCGCGACAACGACCTGACGGTCCGCGTCACGGGCCACGGGGCGGACGGGACGGACGAGACGGACGGGCAGGAAGGGGCCGACGGGACGGGCGGGCCGGACGGACCGGGCCCGGCCGGTTCCTGACCGCGCCTCATCAGACAGCGCGCATAACACCGCACGCCGGGGGCACTCGGTGCAGCGGAGGTGCGATACACATGGTTCCTGTCATTCTGGTACTGCTGCTGGCTCTGATCCTTTTCGGCGCGGGCTTCGCGCTCAAGGCACTGTGGTGGGTTGCCGTCGCGGTGCTGGTCGTATGGCTGCTGGGCTTCCTGTTCCGTTCGACGGGCGCGGGCGGTGGTCGCACGCGCTGGTACAGGTGGTGAACCGGGAGAGACGCGGACCGTAGCTGTCCGCATGTGCTGCCAGACTGCCCGGCATGGTGGAAACCTCAGCACGACTGCTGCGCCTGCTCTCTCTCCTGCAGGCACACCGCGAGTGGACGGGCGCGGGCCTCGCCGACCGGCTCGGCGTGACCCCGCGCACCGTCCGCCGCGACATAGAGCGCCTACGTGAATTGGGCTACCCCGTCCACTCGGCCCCCGGCACCGCCGGGGGCTATCAACTGGGCGCGGGCGCCGAACTGCCACCGCTGCTCCTCGACGACGAGGAGGCGGTGGCAGTCGCCGTGGGGCTGCGCACCGCGGCGGCCGGCGGCGTCGAAGGCATCGAGGAGACCTCCGTACGGGCCCTGGCCAAGCTGGAACAGGTACTGCCCCACCGGCTGCGCCGCCGCGTCGGCGCCCTCAACGCCTTCACCGTGCCCATGCTCGGCGCCGCGGGCCCCCGGGTCGACGCCGCCACCCTCACCGAACTGGCCAACGCCTGCCGGGACAGCCAACGGCTGCGCTTCGCCTACGCGAGCCATGAGGGTACGGCCAGCCGCCGCGTCGTCGAGCCGCACCGGCTGGTGTCCGCGCAGCGCCGCTGGTACCTCGTCGCCTGGGACGTGGACCGCGCCGACTGGCGCACGTTCCGCGCCGACCGGATCACCCCCACCCCGCCGCACGGCCCGCGCTTCACCCCGCGCCCCGGCCCGGCCGCCGATCTCGCCGCGTACGTCTCGCGGGGCGTCTCCACGGACGCGTACGCCGAGCGCGCCACCTTGGTGCTGCATGCCTCCGCCGAGGAGGCCGCCCAGCGCATCGGCCCGTCCGTCGGCGTCGTCGAACCGCTCGACGACCACCGCTGCCTGCTGCACACCGGTGCGCACCGCCTGGACGTCCTGGTGGTCCACGCCGCCCTGCTGGGCTTCGACTTCGAGGTGCGCGAACCGCCGGCGCTGACGGACGCGGTACGGGAGCTCAGGGACCGGCTGACCCGGGCCCTGCACCCGGCTCCTGCCGCGCCTCCGGTGTCCCCTGCGGTTCCGGAGCCTCCGGCGGGCTGAGCCGCACGATCTCCGGATGGTGCAGGTCGAAGGCGGGCGACTCCGAGCGGATGCGCGGGATGGTCAGGAAGTTGTGGCGCGGCGGGGGACAGGAGGTCGCCCACTCCAGGGAGCGGCCGTAGCCCCACGGGTCGTCCGCCGCGACCTTCGTGCCGTACTTCGTCGTCTTCCAGACGTTGTAGAGGAAGGGCAGCGTGGACATGCCCAGCAGGAAGGCGCCGACGGTCGAGAGGGTGTTCAGCGCGGTGAAACCGTCGGCCGCCAGGTAGTCGGCGATCCGGCGCGGCATCCCCTCCACCCCCAGCCAGTGCTGGACGAGGAAGGTGGTGTGGAAGCCGGTGAACAGCGTCCAGAAGTGCAGCTTGCCCAGCCGTTCGTCGAGCATCTTCCCGGTGAACTTCGGCCACCAGAAGTAGAAGCCGGCGAACGTCGCGAAGACGACCGTGCCGAAGACGACGTAGTGGAAGTGGGCGACGACGAAGTACGTGTCGGTGACGTGGAAGTCCAGTGGCGGCGACGCCAGGATCACCCCGGTCAGCCCGCCGAACAGGAAGCTCACCAGGAAGCCGACCGCCCACAGCATCGGCGTCTCGAAGGACAGCGAGCCGTGCCACATCGTGCCGATCCAGTTGAAGAACTTCACCCCCGTCGGCACCGCGATCAGGAACGACATGAACGAGAAGAACGGCAGCAGCACCGCGCCCGTCGCGAACATGTGGTGCGCCCACACCACGACCGACAGCCCGGTGATCGCCATCGTCGCGCCGATCAGCATCACGTAGCCGAAGATGGGCTTCCGCGAGAAGACCGGGATGATCTCGGTGATGATGCCGAAGAACGGCAGCGCGATGATGTAGACCTCGGGGTGCCCGAAGAACCAGAACAGGTGCTGCCACAGCAGCGCACCGCCCCACTCGGAGTCGAAGACCACCGAGCCGAAGCGCCGGTCCGCCTCCAGCGCCAGCAGCGAGGCCGCCAGCACCGGGAAGGCGATCAGCACCAGGATCGAGGTGAACAGCACGTTCCAGGTGAAGACCGGCATCCGGAACATCGTCATGCCCGGGGCGCGCATCCCGATGATGGTGGTGATGAAGTTGACCGAGCCGAGGATGGTGCCGAAGCCGGACAGCGCCAGGCCCATGATCCACATGTCGGCGCCGATGCCGGGGGAGCGGACCATCGAGTTCAGCGGCGCATAGGCGGTCCAGCCGAAGTTCGCGCCGCCGGTCGGCGTCAGCAGGCTGCCCAGCACGATCAGGCCGCCGAAGGCGAACAGCCAGTACGAGAGCATGTTCAGCCGCGGGAAGGCCACGTCGGGCGAGCCGATCTGCAACGGCATGATCTCGTTGGCGAAGCCCGCGAAGGCGGGGGTGGCGAACAGCAGCAGCATGATCGTGCCGTGCAGGGTGAACGCCTGGTTGAACTCCTCGTTCGTCATGAGCTGGAGCCCGGGGCGGGCCAGTTCGGCCCGCATCAGCAGCGCCAGCAGACCGCCCACCAGGAAGAAGCCGAACGCGGTGAACAGATAGAGGTGGCCGATCTTCTTGTGGTCGGTGGTGGTCAGCCAGTCCACCACCACCGCGCCGGGTCGCCGCGCCCGCACCGGCTCCGGGCTCGCGTCCACGGTGTCCGTACCCATCTGCGCCACCTCGTTCGCCAAGAGACACCGAAGCGGCCGGAACCCGCCGGCGCGCCCGGGAAGTCGGTAATCGACGTGCTGGATGTGCTGTCCGTGCTCGGGCTCAAGCCATGATGGCCGCCCCGGCCCGGTCGCGCGAGAGGGTGTGCGCAGCCCGGCCGGATCATTGCGGCGGGCCGCCGGGCGCGGCGCGGGGTTCACTCCCGGGGCAGCAGCGGGCCCAGCGGGCCGAGATCGAGGTTGAGTTCGTCCTTGCCGATGCCGTACCGCTCGCACAGCTCGCCCATCCGCCGCTCCAGCAGCATCAGCGTCAGGCCGATCCGTTCCTCCTGGTCCTCGGACAGATCGCCCTGGTCGACGCGGCGCAGCGCCTGGCGCTCCATGAGCTGGTGCAGCAGTTCCACCACCGTCAGCACGAGCCGCACCAGGTCGCGCTCCACGGTGTCCTCGTCCAGTTCCACACGCCGGCTCACGGCGCCACCTCCTCCTCGGGTTCCTCGGACGTCACGGTTCCAGCTCCTCGAAGGGAGAGGGAACGTCGGCGTTGACCGAGCTGATCAGGGCCCGCAGGTCGATCCGTACGAGATCCACATCGGCGATGCGCAGGGTCAGGTCGCCCACGATCACCGCGCCGCCGCCCAGCAGCCGGTCCAGCAGGTCCACCAGCGCGATCTGCCGTTCGGCCAGCGGGTTGTCCGGCTGCGGGCCGGCCACCGGCGACGTCATACCGCACCGGTCCCGGTGTCCCCGCCCGCCTCGGAGGGCTGCGGCGGCTGCGCGAAGGAGTACGGGGCCCACGGACCGGTCAGCTCGATCCGCAGCCCCGGGCTGCGGTCCGCCAGCTCACCGACCAGGCCCGCGAACACCCCGGCCTGCTCGCGGGGGATCAGATAGGCGCCGTTGAGCACATTGCGGCCGCTGACCCCGGACAGCCGGGCGTCCTGCGGGCGGTGCAGCCGGCTGCGCTCGGCGAACTTGTCCAGCGCCTCGTGCGCGGCACGGGCCAGCTCGTCGGCGCGCCGCTGGTTCTGCTCCTGCGCCTGCCGGTGGGCGAGCCGCCGGCGCAGGAAGTCGCGTCCCGAGCCGCCCGCGGCCGTCTCGCGCTCCGAACCGCCCGCGGGAACGGCGGGCTTGGCGGCCCCGGCGTCCTCGACATACGCCTTGACGCCCCACTCCATCCGGCCGTCCAGGCTCACCAGCGCGCTCAGGAACTCCTCGGCGCGCTGCGCGAGGACCTGCCGGACCCCGCGCGTGTCGCGGTGCACCGTCACCAGGCGCAGCGGCAGCACACAGAACTCCGCGGCCGCGGTGTCCACCACGCTGCGGTGCGCCCGGGCGGTCCGCTCCAGCCACGCCATGTCCTCCAGGTGGGCGCGGAGCGCCTCCTCCTCGAAGTCGGCGGCGGGCACCCGGGAGACCAGGGCGGCCAGCGCGCCCTCCGTGACGGTCTCCACGGGTGCGTCCGCGACGCCGAGCAGTCCGTCCGGCGGTCGGCAGCCTGCCCGGGCGACGGCGTAGGTGTACATCAGCTCGGCGCCGTGCGTACTCAAGTGATCTCCTCTCGCGGCTCCTGGTCGCCCTCCAGGGCGGCGATCCGCTCGCGCAGCCGTTCGTTCTCCTGGGCGAGCTCACGGCGCCGGGCACCGGAGGACAGCGACGGATCGTCGCGCCACCAGTCGATGCCCATCTCCTCCGCCCGCTCGACCGAGGCCACGATCAGCCGCAGCTTGATCGTGAGCAGCTCGATGTCGAGCAGGTTGATACGGATGTCCCCGGCGATGACCACGCCCTTGTCCAGCACGCGTTCGAGGATGTCGGCGAGGTTGGCGCCGCCGTTCGAGCCGTACGGGGAGGGGACCTGGGAACTCATCGGGCCGGCTCCGGCTCCCGCTCGTCCTCCTCGGAGTACTCGGCGTCCGCGTCCTCGGCTTCCGGTTCCTCGTCGTACTCGTCCGCGGCGTCCTCCTCCTCGGCGCCGGCCTCGTCGTCGTACGCGTCCTCGGGCTCGTCCTCGGCGTCGTCCTCGGCGTCGTCGTCCTCGTACGCGCCCTCGGCGTCGTCCTCGCCCTCGTCCTCCGGTTCCCCGGAATCCTCGGCGTCCTCGTCCTCGTACGCGTCCTCGGCGTCCGGCTCCTCGCCGGAGTCGCCGGTCTCCTCCTCGTACGCGTCCTCGGACGGCTTGCCCGCGCCCTCGGTGTCCCGCTCCGCTCCCTGCTCGGTGTCCTGCTCGTCGTGCTCCTGCTCCTCGCGCTCGACGGCCTCGTCGTGGCCGACGACGACCTCGCCGTCGCGGATCTCGCCGCGCCACTCGCCGGTCGCCTCGCCGCGCATCATCACGAAGCGGCGGAAGTTCTTCAGGTCGAGCCGGGCACGGCGGCCCTGCGCCCGCCAGATGTTGCCGGTCTTCTCGAACAGACCCTTGGGGTAGTACTCGATGACCAGCAGCACCCGGGTGAGGTTGGCGGCCAGCTCGTGGAAGGTGACGACGCCCTTGAGGGTGCCCTTGGCGCCCTCCGAGGTCCAGCTGATGCGCTCGTCGGGGAGCTGCTCGGTGGTGTGCGCCTTCCAGCTGCGGGTCGACCAGAAGATCTTGGCGCGCCAGTTGGATTCGGTGTCGTCCGCGGACTCCACCCCCTGCACCCCCTTGGCGAAGGTGCTGAACTCCTGGAACTGCGTCCACTGGTTGTACGCCTCGCGCACCGGCACGCCGACGTCGACGTCCTCGCTGATCGTGACGAACTTGCCCTTGCCGCCGCCGCCCTTGCGCCCGCCGGTGAGCTTCTTGAAGGCGCCCTTGACGGAGTTCTTGGCGGTGTCCTTGACCGCGCCCTTGAGGGTGTCCTTGATCACCGGGCCGATCAGGCTGTCGCTGCGCCCCTCGGCCACGTCCGTGAGCCGGGTGGTCGCCTCGCCGAGCCGCTTCCCGGTGGACACCAGCAGGCGCTGGGCCTGCGCGGCGGCGAACGAGACGGCTTCTTCCTTGAGACGGTCGACCGCCGGGTTGCCGGCCACGGTGTCCTTGACGGCGGCCATCGGGCCGCCGGACTTGGTGTCAGCCACGGTCCTCACCTCCGCTCCGGCGGGTACCGGCGCGGGCCGTCTTCTTCGCGGCCGAGGCGGTCTTCTTCGGCGCGGCGGCCGCCTGCTTCGCGGGCCGCTTGCGCCTGTCCGGCGCGGACTTGGCGCCGGAACCGGAGCCCGTGCCGGACCTGGCACCGGACTTGGCGGGGGCCTTCGAGGACCGCGCGCTCTGCTTCTTGGCAGCGCCGCGTCCCTCATCCCCGGACTTGCGTGCCCCGCCGCCGCGGCTTCTCGGCGCGCTCTCCTCGCTGTCGTCGCCGGACGCTTCCTCGTCGTCCCGTCCGCCGCCGGTCACGCCGCGTACGGTGTCCGCGGCCTTGCCGCCGACCTCGCCCGCGTCCAACTGGTCGCGCACGTTCAGAGTCCGCTCGTGCAGGCTGTCCGCCAGGGAGTCGAGGCGCTTGGTGACCAGTGCGCCGGTCGCCGCCTTGCCCACTCCCTTGAGGTCACCGCGCAGCTGCTCGCGCAACTCCTTGAGCTGCGGGTTGGCCGCTATCTGGTCGTTGACCAGAGAGATCAGCTGCTGCGGGCTCAGATTCAGGCGCTTGCCCAGGACCATGCTGCCGATACCGATGGCGAGCTTGGCCTTCTTGGTGCGGCCGAGCAGATAGCCTCCGGCGACGGCCAGCACCAGTGCCGGCCGGTTCTTCATGTCGGGGATCTCCTCCGTGTAGGTCGCGCCCGCCCGCCGTCCTGGTGACGGCCCGGCGTCCCGCGCGAGTTTCGGGGATCTCGTACTGTCCGGGTGGGACGTCTCGTCACACCGTGGGGGCCGCTCCGCGGGGGAGGGGCCCGGGGGCCGGGGCGCTCACGCCCCGGCCTGCCGCTTGCGCAGCTCTTCCAGCCGGTCCAGCAGCGCGTCCTCGCGCCGGTCGAACTCGGCCTCGTCGATCTGTCCGCTGTCCAGCTGCTCCGCCAGTTCCCGCAGTTCGCGCTGGACCACGGCCGGGTCGTAGTACTGCCGCTCGGCCTCGGTGAGGACCTGCCGCAGCACCCAGCCCGTCCCCCGTACGGGAGCGGCCGGGAGCAGCAGCAGTTCCTTGATCAGGCCCATCGGTCACTCCGCGGCGGCGGACTCTAGCGGGCGGACGAAGCTGTACGGCGGGAGCGGCCCGTTGACCAGCAGCTCCAGGTGCGGGTGGTCGGCGCCGAGCCGGTCGGCGGCGTCCAGGAACGCGGCCGCGTCCTCGCGCCGCATCAGGAAGGACAGGTTCACCAGCCAGCCGGAGCCCTCGGGCCCGGGGCAGGACTGCTCCGCCTTCGGCACCAGCGCCGCTTCCACGGTGTGCGCGTCGGCGACCTCACGGGCCCGTACGGCGTTGGCGACCAGTTCGCCGAGCCGCAGCTTCTGCTGGTAAGCGCCGCCGCCGGCGGCCTGGTTGGCCTCGTTGAGGGCGCGGATCTCCGGCTCCTCCGTCAGTACCCGCCGCAGCACGTCCTCTTCACGGTGGGCGGCCTTGACGTTGTACTCGACCCGCCCGTTGAGGTCGTCGAGCTGCGCCTTGTAGTGCTCGGCGTGTTCGGTCAGGACGGCCTGGACCGCCTCGTCGTCGTCGGAGAGCGAGCCGAAGCGCAGCGGCAGTACCGCTCCGTCCGCGCCGGCCTCGGTCAGGACGTGCTGGTGGGCGAGGAGGTCACGGCGCTTGGGCCGCAGCTTGTCGGGGCAGTCGCTGACGATCGCGGCCAGGTCGCCCTGGCGGACGATGCGGACCGGGCGCGGCGGGTCGCCGATGCCCAGGATCTCCTGTTCGGGCTTCGGGTGGTCGGCGCGGGCGATGCCGTAGACGTACGTGCTCACTCGCTCTCCTCCTTCTTACGGGAGGCGGTGCGCCGCGGCCTGCGCTGCGGTTCGCCCTCGCTCTCGGCCTTGTCCCGTCCCGAGCCGATCGCCTCGGCGAAGGTCTCGGCCGCGCCGGAGAGCGCGCCCTTGGACTTGCCCTTGGCGCCGGACTCGGTGACCTGGCCGACGACGTCGGGCAGGCCGGGGCTCTTGTTGGCGCCGGTCTCCAGGTCGAGACGGTTGCAGGCCTCGGCGAAGCGCAGGTAGGTGTCGACGCTGGCCACCACCACACGGACATCGATCTTGAGGATCTCGATACCGACCAGTGAGACGCGGACGAACGCGTCGATCACCAGGCCGCGGTCGAGGATCAGCTCCAGTACGTCGTAGAGGCCACTGGTGCCGCCCCCGCCCCCGGACTGCTGTTGTGCCGGGACAACGGTCATGACTGTGGTCTTCCTCTCGCACGCTCGTAGCGGCTGACGCGCCGGTAGCCCGTGAGCATTCCGTCCGGGTCGAGCGTGACCTCGTACAACGCCATGAGGCTCATCGTCTCGGGTACCCGGGCGAGCTCCAGCACCTCGGTCTCCAGGACCCAGCCGTCCTCGGTCCTCTCGAACCGGGACACGGTCTCGGGGGTCAGGCCGGTCAGCTCGGCGAGTTGTTCCCGTGCCGACCGCAGGAGTTCCGGTGCGCTGGGGCGGGCGGACGCCGCTCGGTGGTTGTTGCTCTTGTCCGGTGTGTTCGCTGTGTTGTCTCCCATGGGCTCCTCGGCATCAGCGAGTACCGCACGGCGGTGGAGTCAAACCCGTCTACCGGCACCGATGCTCGCGAAATATGCTGCGGCGGCGTGCCGTCGGCCCATTTCCGGGATGTCGGACACCGTAAAAAGGAAGGAATAAACGGCTGCTGACGGGGAATTAATTCCGGCCGCTCCCGGCGGGCCCGGAACCGGCCGCCGACGGGCGATCAAGGCCGAAATCAGGCCGTCTCCGATTCCCACCCGGTTGGTGCAGTGACCGGCTCGTACGGGTGACGGAATCAAGGGCAAACACGCGCTGTCATGCTGTGACAGAAGTGTGACCAAGGGGGGACGGGGCGGGTACGCGCGTATGGCACCCGGCCCTTCCACCTGCTGTGCGGTACGCCTACGGTGGCTGCCATGGCACCCGTACCGAACTCCCCTTTCGAGCCCGACGACGACCCCGAGGCCTATGTCGGGCTGGCGCAGCAGGCCGCCGAGGAGCGCGCCCGCGCACACGGCTGGACCACGGTCCGTTCCCTGGCGCCGGGCGCGATCATCACCATGGAGTACTTGGGCGGCCGCCTGAACTTCGAGGTCGAGGACGGCTCCGTGACCCGCAGCTGGAAGGGCTGAGCGGCCCGCGGCGGACCCGGACAAGGCGACGGCCCCGGCGCTCCGGAAGGAGCTGCCGGGGCCGTCGGCCGCGCGGGGGAGAGGCTGTGCGTACCGTCCCCGCGGGTCCGGTGGCGGTCAGCTGCCGCCGGTGCGGCCGCGGACCGGGGCCGGGGCGAGCGGCGCGGTGCGCGGCGCGCGGTCGGCGTGCGGCGGGCGCCGGCTGCCGGTCGGGGTGACCGGGGTGCGCTCCGAGCGGACCGTGTGCGGCCGCGGCGGATGGTGCGGGCGGCTGTCCGCGGCGCGGGTGGGGGAACCGGGCCTGGCGGCGCCCATCGCGTCCCGGACCAGCACCTCTTCCTCCGGCGCCGGGCGCGGCGCGGACAGGCCGCTGCGGGCGGGCGCCGGGGCGAGCGGCGCGGGCGCCGGCAGCCAGCGGGTGCGCAGCTGCCGCCACAGGGCCGTCAGCCGGGACTCGGCCCACTCCACTCCGGGCTCGAACCAGGGCAGTGCGAGCAGCACCAGCAGTCCGGCGGCCCAGCCCAGCAGCACATCGCTGACCCAGTGGGTACCGAGGTAGACGGTGGTCATGCCGACGCCCAGGGCGCCGAGCGCGGCGATCACGGAGAGTGCGCGGCGGCGCAGCGGAGTGGTCGCCAGATAGGCCAGGACACCCCAGGTGACGACGGCGTTGGCGGTGTGTCCGGAAGGAAATATATCGCCGCCCAGCCACATCTCGTTGGCGCCGATGGTGGTCGCGTAGTGCGGGCCGAGCCGGCCCATGCCCAGCTTGGCGGCGCCCGCGGTGATGTTGAGCAGCAGCAGCGAGGTGCCCAGCACCAGCAGCGGGTGGAGGTTCTTGGTCCGCCAGCAGCGCCAGCCCAGCCAGGCCGCCACGGCGACCGCGGTGGGGCCGCGCTGGCCCAGGACCACGAAGTAGTCCAGGAAGGCGTGGATCTCCGGCCACTGCTTGTACGGCCGGAAGAGCATGGCCTGCCAGTCGAAGGTGACCAGCCATGAGGTGGCGAGCACACCGGCCACGATCGCCACGTACACCGCGAGCGTGCCCCCGAACAGCCACCAGCGGGTCCGGGTCATGCGTGACGGCGGGCGGTCGGGCGGGTGCTCCTCCATCTGGTCGAGCTTGTCATCGGTACGCACTCAATCGACGTTACCGCGTGTGATGTCGGCGCTTGGTCAAACTGTGAGCTTTGTGATGACGATGTGATGTGCAATCTGTCTCAAAGGTGACTTTGGGCAGAGGATTTCGGAAGGAATTCAACGGCTGTCGGATTGCCTCCGGGAGGAGCGCCGAAGGAGGTCCCGAGAGGCTTCTTCCCAATTCGCCGGAGTAGTTTATCGCCGATTCGCGCGGGCGTCGCGGTCCGTTTCCCCGCGCGGGCGCTCACGGAGGGGAATCCTCCGTTCACGGCGGGCCCGAACCGTTCAGCCAGAACGCCCCGTACACCGCCGACCCCGCGCTGACCAGGGCCGTCACCGTCCAGGCCGCCGCCGGACGCCACCGCGCCAGCCCGGCGGCGAGCGGCAGCAGCAGGGGATAGGCGGGCAGCATCAGGCGCGGCTTGGAGCCGAAGTACCCCTTGGCCGTCAGCGCCAGCAGCAGGACGGCCCCGCCGTAGACGAGCAGCGGCAGCGGCTGCCCCCGGCGCGCGCCCAGTACGTACAGCCAGACCACCAGCGCGACGCCGGCCAGCAGCCCGAGGCCCGCCGGAAAGCCGAGGTCCCACAGGAAGGAGGCGAAGGCGACGCCGCCGTCGAAACCGTTGCCCCAGCCGCCCTGGACGTCCAGATATGCGGTGAGGCCGCCTTCCCGGACACCCACCCAGAGGAAATAGCCGCACCAGCCGAGCGGTGCCAGCAGTACGCCCAGCAGCATCCGCCGGTGCCTGCGCAGAAGCGGCCCGGCGCCCGGCTCGGCACCCGCCCCGCCGCCCGGTGCGTCGTCCGGCCCGGCCCCCGTCGTCCGGTCCCGCCACAGTGTCACCGCCGCGGTGATCCACACCGCCGCGACCACCGCGGCCCCCACCGGCCGGGTCAGCCCCGCCAGCGAGGCCAGCACCCCCGCGGTCACCCACCGCCCGGTCAGTACGCAGTACACCCCCCACGCCGCGAGCGCGGTGAACAGCGACTCCGAGTACGCCATCGACTGCACGATCCCCACCGGCAGCGCCGCCCACAGCGCCGCCAGCGCGACACCGGCCCGCGGCCCGTGCAGCCGCTCGCCCGTCAGGTACAGCGCCCAGGCGGCGGCGAGCGACGCGAACCAGGACACCGCCAGCCCGGCGTCGGCGGCGGACAGCGACGTCACGGCGGACAGTCCGCGCTCCAGCCACGGCAGCAGCGGGAAGAACGCCAGGTTCGAATGCACGTCCCCATTGGCGAGCTGGACGCTGTAGCCGTACCCCTGCTCGGCGACCCGGGTGTACCAGAGAGAGTCCCAGCGGGCGGTGAGCAGCGTGTGCCAGCTCTTGCCGCGCGCGGCGGACCAGGCCGCCAGTACGACGAGCCCCAGCGCCCGGATCGCGGCGTACACCAGCAGGGCGGGGGCGGCCCGGCGCAGCGCGGAGCGGGGCCGGTCCGTCCGGACGGGGCCGTTCCGCTCCGGGCCGCGAAAGGGGGCAAGATCGTTCATCCGGCCGATTATCCCGTGGCCGGAGTCCGCCGCCCGTCAACGGGTATGGGAACCGCCGGGCCCTGCGACGAGCGTCTCATCGTGGGGTGAGCCACGCGTCACGTCACGCGACTCGCGTAGTCTGACGTCTCAACTCGCCCGTCCGCCGGTTCCGCCGGAGCGCCTCCCGCGCCCCGGCACGCGGCCGCGAGAGCATGACAGGAGGTACGCGAATGTCCGGGACGACCACGTCCGGCAGCGAGCGGACGGCGGGTGTTCCCCGGCATGGAGGTGGCGGCGCCAACCGCTGGACCGTACTGGTCGTGCTCTGCGTCAGCCTGCTGTTCGTCGCGCTGGACACCACCATCCTGTACGTGGCGGTGCCGTCGGTCACCGAGGATCTGCGTCCCGGGCCGGTGGAACTGCTGTGGATCGTGGACATCTATCCGCTGATCGCGGCGTCCTTGCTCATCCTCTTCGGCACGCTCGGCGACCGGGTGGGCCGCCGGCGCATCCTGTTGCTGGGGTACGGCCTGTTCGGCGCGGCCTCGGCCGCCGCCGCGCTGGCCCCCAACCCGCAGACGCTGATGATCGCCCGGGCCCTGCTCGGCATCGGCGGCGCGATGATCATGCCGGCCACGCTGTCGATCCTGCGCCAGGTCTTCCCCGACCGGCGCGAGCGGGCGGTCGCCATCGGCGTGTGGAGCGCGGTGGCCGCCGTCGGCGCCGCCGTCGGACCGGTCCTCGGCGGCTTCCTCGTCGAGAACTTCTGGTGGGGCTCGGTCTTCCTCATCAACATCCCGATGATGGCGGTCATGGCCCTGATAGGACGCTGGCTGCTGCCGGAGTCCCGGGGCGAGCGCAACGGGCCCTGGGACACCGTCGGCGCCGTCGTCGCGGCGCTCGGTGTGCTCGGTGTCGTCCTCGGCGTCAAGCGCATCGGCAGCGGCGAGACGCTGCTCGGCCCGACCACGCTGGGCTCCATGCTCGTCGGTGTCCTGCTGCTGACCGTCTTCGTACGGCGCCAGCGCAAGCGCGAGCATCCGCTCATCGACATGCGGCTGTTCGCCCGGCCGGCCTTCGGCACCTCGGTGGGCTGCATCGTGCTGGCGATGCTCGCCCTCGTCGGGCTCCAGCTCATAGCCGTCCAGTACCTCCAGCTCGTCCTCGGCCTGAGCCCGCTGGAGACCGGGCTGCGGATGCTGCCGCTGGTCTTCGCCGCGATGGCCGCCGGGCTCACCGGCTCGAAGGTGCTGCAGGCCGTCGGGCCCCGGGTGATGGTGTCGCTGGGCTTCGTGCTCACCGCCGCGGCCGTCCTCTGCCTGACCGCGATGGACGAGACGGACCGCCCCTGGCTGCTCGTGCTGGGTTTCGTCCTGCTCGGCTTCGGCTTCCAGAGCACGCTCTTCGGCGCCTACGAGTCGATGCTCAGCGAGGCCCCCGCCGATCAGGCGGGCGGCGCGGCGGCCATCGGCGAGACCTCCTACCAGCTCGGCGCGGGCATCGGCGTGGCCCTGCTCGGCAGCGTCATGAACGCCGCCTACGCCCCGGGACTGGCCCATGTGGACGGCGTCCCGGAGCGGGCGTCCGCCTCGGCCGCGCACTCGTTGGGCGAGGCGTACAAGGTCGCCTCCTCGCTCGGCGGCACGGCGAAGTCGGTGCTGCGCGACGCCGCGCAGGGCTCCTTCGTGCACGGGCTGCACGTCACACTCGTCACCAGCGCCGTGCTGCTGCTGGCCGGCGCGGCGATCGCGTTGCGGCTGCCCCGGCGGGCCGCGGACGCGGGGGACCGGACCGACAGCGACGGCACGCACTGCGGCCCGGAGCCGGCGCGCGCGAACACCGGACGGTAGCGGGAACCAGGGAACGGGGGCGGGGGCTGCAGCGGCGCGGGGAGTACGGCGCTGAGCGGGAGCTTCGCGTACGGGAGCAGGGGCTTCGCGTACGGGAGCGGAACGGCCGGGCAGGGGCCGCCCCCACGACGGGGGCTCTTGCCGCCGTGCCGTGGCCGCCCGTAACGTCGGACCCGGATAACTAACACCGCTAGTTTTTGTGCGCGCGCAGCTACCGGAGGCCCCGCCATGTCCGCACCCCCGTCCCCGAAGCTCCCGCCCTTCGACGCGGAAGACCCGCTGGGCCTCGACGACCTGCTCTGCGACGAGGACCGGGCGGTACGCGCCACCGTCCGCCGATGGGCCGGCGACCGGGTCCTGCCGCACATCGCCGAGTGGTACGAACAGGGCGAACTGCCCGGCATCCGGGACCTGGCCCGCGAACTGGGCTCCCTCGGCGCCCTCGGCATGGCACTGACCGGCTACGGCTGCGCGGGCGCCTCGCACGTCCAGTACGGCCTGGCCTGCCTGGAACTGGAGGCGGCCGACTCCGGCATCCGCTCGCTGGTCTCCGTGCAGGGCTCGCTCGCCATGTACGCGATCTGGCGCTTCGGCTCCGAGGAGCAGAAACAGCGCTGGCTGCCGGGCATGGCGTCCGGCGAGACCATCGGCTGCTTCGGCCTGACCGAGCCGGACCACGGCTCCGACCCCGGCGACATGCGCACCTACGCCAAGCGGGACGGCGGCGACTGGGTGCTCACCGGCCGCAAGATGTGGATCACCAACGGGTCGGTGGCCGGCGTCGCGGTGGTCTGGGCACAGACCGACGACGGTATCCGCGGCTTCCTCGTCCCGGCCGGCACCCCCGGCTTCAGCGCGCCCGAGATCCGGCACAAGTGGTCGCTGCGCGCCTCGGTCACCAGCGAACTGATCCTGGACGAGGTACGGCTGCCGGCCGACGCGGTGCTCCCCGACGCCAAGGGGCTGGGCGGCCCGCTGCGCTGCCTGGGCCACGCCCGGTACGGCATCGTGTGGGGCGCGATGGGCGCCGCGCGCGCCAGCTTCGAGGCCGCGCTGGAGTACTCCCGTACCCGCGAGCAGTTCGGCAAGCCCATCGGCGGCTTCCAGCTCACCCAGGCCAAGCTGGCCGACATGGCCGTGGAACTGCACAAGGGCATCCTGCTCGCCCACCACCTGGGGCGGCGTTTCGACGCGGGACGGCTGCGGCCGGAACAGATCAGTTTCGGCAAGCTCAACAACGTGCGGGAGGCGATCGAGATCTGCCGTACGGCCCGTACGGTCCTCGGCGCGAACGGGATCTCGCTGGAGTACCCCGTCATGCGGCACGCGACGAACCTGGAATCGGTGCTCACCTACGAGGGCACCGTCGAGATGCACCAGCTCGTGCTGGGCAAGGCGCTCACCGGCCTGGACGCGTTCCGCTGAGCGGAGCCGGCCGGCGGCCGGGGGCGTCGGCCGCCCCGGCCACCGGCCGGAACGACGCACCGGCCCCCGCGCTCAGCTCTGGTTGAAGAAGCCGCCCTCGGGGCGGCGCCGGCCGGGCTCACCGCTGAGGATGCGGTAGTCGGCCGGGGTGAGCAGGAAGACGCGCGTGGCGACCCGCTCGATGGAGCCGCGCAGCCCGAAGGTCAGCCCGGCGGCGAAGTCCACCACGCGCTTGGCGTCGGAGGAGTCCATCGCGGTCAGGTTGACGATGACGGGGATGCCGTCCCGGAACAGCTCTCCGATGCCGCGGGCGTCCCCGAAGCCCTCCGGGGTGACGGTGGCGATGCGGGTGCCCTGGTCCTGGGCGCTCTCGTCGGCGACCTGGACGCGCGGGTCGGTCACCCAGGGGCTGTTCCCGGTGCTGCCGGGCTCGGACCCCTCGGCGTAGTCGTCGTCGTAGTAGCGCTCGTCATCGTTGTCGTCGACGAGGCCCAGCCAGGCGCTTGCCTTGCGTACCGATCCCATTGACGCCTCCTCTCACCCGCGGTCTGTGTGTCCGCACCTCTATCGTCGTCCATGATGCGGATGCTCTGCCAAGTGGATAGCCGCCGCACGGGGGGTTCGTGACACATCTGGTGCAAAGAGGGTGGCATGGCGTCAGAACTGGGAAGAGTCGCGGGAACTGACCGTGTGAAGGCTGTCACATCGAGTGTCGGAACGTCCAGTGGCCGACCGGTACCCGATCGTTCTTGCATCCAAACCGGACGGAATACGAACCGCCCGAGTGCGGAGGGTGTCCCGTTCCACCCCGTAAGGGGGGTCAGGTGAACCCGGCCGGCCGCAGGATGGAGGCGCGGTGTTGACCCGGGACGGGCGCCGGCCCGGCAGCGCGGACGCCGAACTTTGTCGACAATGCGTTACCGGGGCCGGACGGGGCAGGCGGGGAGCGAGGGTGAAGCGTGGAACGACGGACCAGGGTGGAGCTACGAGGGGAGGGGTGCGCCGGCGGGACGCGGATGTGTGAAGGCGCGGCGGACGGGAGGAGAAGCCGCGAAAGGCCCGGCCGGAACGGCGGCGGGCGGGCAGCGGGTCAGCTCAACAGGACGCCGACCACACACGACCGAAGTCGATGTGGTCGCGGGTGACCAGCCACTGCCGTGAGTCCATGCGGCTAAGTGGAACAGGCATCCGGTTTCCCGTCAACCATGACGTGCCCCGCTGCTCACAGTCCGGACAGCCTTGACAGCGGGGCGTCCCGGGCACATAGCCTCAGGGATCGGCCGTGCTGAGGGGCGCGGTCCGGTGCCGGCCTCCGGGCCCCGTGTGTGAAGACGCTCAACTCCCAGTGGGATCACTGCGTCCACGGAGCCTTCACGCATGTCTGCGACCGGCCACGCGCCGCACTCCGCGCCGCCCCCGCGGCCCCTCCACCCCCCGTCCCGGGCCCCGGCCCGCCCCGCCGTCGTCCTCGTCGGCGCGGGCCCGCGCGGCACCGGGCTGATCGAGCGCATCGCCGCCAACGCCCCCGAGCTGTACGGCGACGCGCCCCTCGACCTGCACCTGGTCGACCCGTACCCGCCGGGCGGCGGGCGCGTCTGGCGCCGCGACCAGTCCCCGCTGCTGTGGATGAACTCCACGGCCGAGGACGTCACCATGTTCACCGACGCGTCCGTCGAGCTGCGGGGACCGGTGCGGCCCGGACCCTCGCTCGCCGAGTGGGCCGCCCGGGTGCGCGCCGGGGAACTCTCCGTACCCGGCGAACTGGCGGACGCCGTACGCGGGTTGGGGCCGCAGGGATTCGCCGGGCGGCAGGTGCAGAGCGCCTACCTGGAGTGGGTGTACGAGCAGGCGGTGGCCGCGCTGCCGCCGGGCGTCGTCGTGCACGAGCACCGCTGCCGCGCGGTACGGGTCACGGGCCCGCGCGGCGGCCCGCAGCAGGTGTGGCTGGAGGGCGCCCCCACCCCGCTCGTCGCCGACCTCGTCGTCCTCGCCCTCGGCCACCTCGACGGCCGGCCGCCGCCGGAACAGCGGGACCTGGCCGCCTTCGCCGCCCGCCACCACCTGACCTACCTGCCGTCCGACTTCACCGCCGACGCGGGCCTGGACGTCCTGGCCCCCGGCGAGCCGGTGCTCGTACGCGGCTTCGGACTCGCCTTCGTCGACCTGATGGTGCTGCTCACCGAGGGGCGCGGCGGGGCGTACGAGGCCGGGCCGGACGGGGAGCCGGTGTACCGGCCGTCGGGGAAGGAGCCGGTCCTGTACGTCGGGTCGCGGCGCGGCGTGCCGTACCACTCCAAGATCGGCTACACCTACCGGGGCGAACGGCCGCCGCTGCCGCGCTTCTTCGGGCCCGCGCAGGTGGACGAACTCCTCGCCCGGCCCGGCGGCTACGACTTCCGGCGCGACGTCTGGCCGCTCATCGCCAAGGAGCTGGGCCACGCCCACTACCACCGGCTGTTCACCGCGCACCCCGAGCGGGTCCGCACCGACCGGGCCGCCTTCGAGGAAAAGTACGCGGCCGCCGAACCGCTCGGCCCGGGCCTGCGGGCGCTGGTCGCCGCCGCCGTCCCCGACCCCGCCGACCACCTCGACCTGGACGCCCTCGACCGGCCGCTGCAAGGCGTCCGCTTCCCCGGCGCGGACGCCTTCCAGGACGGGCTGCGCGGTTACATCGAGGCCGACCTGGCCCGGCGGCACAACCCCGCCCACAGCCCCGACCTCGCCGTTTTCCTCGCCCTGCTGTCGGTGTACGGACAGCTCGTACGGCTCGGCGACCACGGCCCCTGGTGGCACGGCTTCTTCAGCCACCTCGCCTCCGGTCCGCCCGGCCCCCGCCTGCGGCAGCTGCTCGCGCTGTCCCGCGCCGGAGTGGTGCGCTTCCTCGGCGCCGGCACCACCGTCACCGCCGACCCGGAACGCGGCGTGTTCTCGGCCACGAGCGACAGCGTGCCGGACGTACGCGTCGAGGCCCGGGCGCTGGTGGAGGCGCGGCTCCCGCAGCCCACCGTGACGGACACGAAG
Source organism: Streptomyces paromomycinus (assembly GCF_003865155.1). NCBI lineage: Bacteria > Bacillati > Actinomycetota > Actinomycetes > Kitasatosporales > Streptomycetaceae > Streptomyces > Streptomyces paromomycinus. The sequence goes on from NZ_BHZD01000001.1 coordinate 7,707,565, forward strand.
GACGCCTTGTTGCGCGGCCTGTACGACGACGGGGCCGCCGCCACCGGAAGCGGCCTGCTCGCCGTCGACCCGGGCGACGGCCGGGTGCTGGACCGCACCGGCCGGCCGCACCCGCGCCGCTTCGCGCTCGGCCCGCACACCGACGCCCGCGCCTCCGGCGCCTTCGCCCGGCCCCGCACCAACGCGCCCGCCTTCCGGCAGAACGACGCCACCGCCCGTGCCCTGCTGCGGTTCCTGCGCGCGCACGCCGTACCGGAGCCGGCCCGGTGCCCACCCGGCTGAGCAGCACCACGGCACCCGCCACCCCACGTGCACAGCGACGAAAGGCCGTCCCATGCCCCAGCCCTCCTGCTCCCTGCGCCCCCTGCACCTCGCCTTCGCGCTCGACGGGCCGCCCCGCCGGGCCCGCCGCGCCACCGCGGTCCACGACCCCGAGCACTACGTCCGCCTGGCCCGGCTCGCCGAGCGCGGCACCCTGGACTTCGTCACCCTCGGCGACTCCTTCGCCCGGCCGGGCCCGGACGCGCTCGCCGTCCTCGCCCGGGTCGCGCCGCGCACCGGCCGCGTCGGCCTGGTCCCGGCCGTCACCACCACCCACACCGAGCCGTTCCACGTCTCGATCGCCGTGAACACCCTGGACTGGGTCAGCCGCGGCCGGGCGGGCTGGACCGTGGAGGTGTCCGGCACCCCCGCCGAGGCCCGCCTCTTCGGCCGCCGGGAGGCCGCGCCCGCCGACGCGCTGTGGCGGGAGGCCGGCGAGGTCGCCGACGTGGCCGCCCGGCTGTGGGACAGCTGGGAGGACGACGCGGAGATCCGCGACACCGCGACGGGCCGGTTCGTCGACCGCGACAAGCTCCACTACGTCGACTTCCGCGGTGCCTCCTTCTCCGTACGCGGGCCGTCCATCACCCCCAGGCCGCCGCAGGGCCGCCCGGTCGTCGCCGTCGACGCCACCGCCCGGCCCGCGCGGCAGGTGGCCGCAGCACACGCGGACGTCGCGTTCGTCCGGGTGGAGGACCCCGCCACGGCGGCCGCCGCCCGCGCCGACCTGCGTGAACGCGCCCGCGCCCTGGGCCGCGACCCGGACCGGCTGCTGGTCCTCGCCTCGCTGCCGGTCGAGCTGTACTCCTCCGGCGACGCCGTCGGACTCGCCGACCTGCTCGGCGACTGGCACGCGGACGGCGCGGGCGACGGCTTCCACCTGCGGCCCGCCGACCCCGTGCGCGACCTCGCGCTGCTCGTCGACGGCACCGTGCCGGTGCTCCAGCACCGCTGCCTGCTCCGCCGCTTCTACCCGGGCACGACGCTGCGCGAGCACCTCGGCCTGCCGCGCCCGGCCAACCGCTACGCCCCGGCCCGGAAGGTCTCCTCGTGACCACGACCTCGTCCCGTACCTCGCCCCGTACGGCGCCCACGCCCAGGCCGACGCCGGTGCGAACGCCCACGCCCGAGCCCACGCCCGCGGCCCCGGCCACCGCGCCCGGCCTGCGGCGCATGCACCTGGCGGCGCACTTCCCCGGCGTCAACAACACCACCGTCTGGACCGACCCGAGGGCCGGTTCGCAGATCGACTTCGCCTCCTTCGAACACCTCGCCCGTACCGCCGAGCGCGGCCGCTTCGACTTCTTCTTCCTCGCCGAGGGGCTGCGGCTGCGCGAGCACAAGGGCCGCATCCACGACCTCGACGTGCTGGGCCGCCCGGAGTCGATCACCGTACTGAACGCGCTGGCGGCCGTCACCGACCGGCTGGGCCTGGCCGCCACCGTCAACACCACCTTCAACGAGCCCTACGAGCTCGCCCGGCGGCTGGCGACCCTGGACCACCTCAGCGCGGGCCGCGCCGCCTGGAACGTGGTCACCACCTCCGACGCGTTCACCGGCGAGAACTTCCGCCGCGGCGGCTACCTCGACCACGCCGACCGCTACACCCGCGCCGCCGAGTTCGTCGCCACCGCCCGCGCACTGTGGGACTCCTGGACGGCCGGGGGCGTGCCGCGGCCGGTCACCCATCACGGCCCGCACTTCCGCGTCCGGGGCGCCTTCACCCTCCCGCGCAGCCCGCAGGGCCACCCCGTCATCATCCAGGCGGGCGACTCGGCGGCCGGCCGCGACTTCGCCGCCGCCACCGCCGACGTGATCTTCTCCCGGCACAGCACGCTCGCGGCCGGTCAGGAGTTCTACGCCGACGTCAAGGGCCGGCTGGCCGCCCACGGCCGTACCGCCGACTCCCTCAAGATCATGCCCGGCGTCACCTTCGTCCTCGGCGACACCGCGGCCGACGCCCAGGAACGGGCCGCCACGATCCGCCGGCAGCAGGTCTCGCCGCAGAACGCCCTGCTGGCCCTGGAACAGGTCTGGGGCGTGGACCTGTCCGGGTACGACCCGGACGGGCCGCTGCCGGACATCGACCCGGACCCCGGCTCCCAGCTCGCCCAGGGCCGCGTCCGGATCGCCGACCCGAAGGCGCTCGCCGACCGCTGGCGGGCACTGTCCGAGGCCAAGGGCCTGTCCATCCGGGAGACCGTGATCGAGACGACCGGGCGGCAGTCCTTCGTCGGCACCCCCGCCGCCGTCGCCGAGGAGATGACCGCCTACGTGGCGGCCCGCGCGGCGGACGGCTTCATCCTCGTACCGCATCTGACCCCCGGCGGTCTGGACGACTTCGTCGACCGGGTGGTGCCGTTGCTCCAGGAGCGCGGCGTGCTGCGGACGGAATACGCGGGCACGACACTGCGCTCACACTTGGGGCTGCCGGATCCGGTACGTCCCGTAGGGAAGGACTGACCGTATGAGCACCACGAGCAGCACCGGCACCCAGGCCGAGCGGCACTGGCAGACCTGGCACGAGCGGCGCACCGCCGAGATCGCCCTCCCGTACGGCCCGCTCGCCCTGACCGCCACCCACTGGCTCGCCGCCTTCCCCGACGGCCGCCTCGACGGCGTACCGGGCCACTGGAACGCGGACGGCGACGCGGTGCTCCTGCGCGCGGCCGCCGCCGACGGGCTGACCGTCGACGGTCTCCCGCTGGACGGCACCGTACGGCTCGGCACGGACGGCGCCCCCGCGACGGCCCGGGTGACGCACGACGGCCGGCGGCTGCCGGTGCTGCGCCGCGACGGGGAGTGGGCCGTACGGATCTTCGACCCCGAGTCCGCGGCCCGGCGCGCCTTCGGCGGGATCGACGTCTTCCCCTATGACGAGCGCTGGGTACGGCCCGGACTGTTCCGGCCGTACGGCGCGGCACGCACGGTCCAGGTGCCCAACGCCGACGGGCGGGAGCGGGGCCTGGGCCTGGCCGGTGAACTGGCCTTCACCCTCGACGGCGACGAGCACACCCTCCAGGTCGCGGTCGAGGCCGACGGCACCCTGTGGGCCGTCCTCGCCGACGCCACCAGCGGCACGGACAGCTACCGCTTCCGCTTCCTGCGGACGCCGGCCCCCGCGGCCGACGGCACCGTGCCGGTGGACCTCAACCGCACCCTGCTGCCGCCCTGCGCCTTCGCCGACCACTTCGTCTGCCCCTTCCCGCCGCCCGGCAACACCCTGCCCTTCGCACTGCGCGCGGGAGAGCGGAACCGTATCGCGGACTGAACCGTCGAACCTCCGACCGAGGGGGTCAACCACCGTCCCGGCAGCGTGAGTTGATGCTGCCGGGACGTGTGTTGCGGACAGGCCCGGTGCGGTCGGCGCGGGCATGCGTACGGACTTCGGGCGGGCGTCCGAAAGGCACCCTTGCGCGGGCGGGCCGGTCCCTCGAAACTCCCGAGCAGCGCTGTCCGGGGCCCGCACCGGAAGGACGTGCGGAGTCCCGCGGGCCCGCCGGGCAGCGGCACACGGACCTGCCCACCGGCAGGTCTTCCGATCCCCTCGGAGGTAGCAGTGAGGTTCGAGCGCACTACCCCCCGGAGCGGCATCGCGAGACGCGGACGGCTGATCGCCGTCGCGTCCGGGCTGGCCGCGATCGGCGCGATGGCCCTGCCGACCGCCCACGCGGGCGAACCCGCCCCGCCCACCACGTTCAGCGCGTCCCAGCTCGCCGCCGTGAGCGACTCCGTACGCTCCGCGGACGTCGCGGGCACCGCCTGGGCCGTCGACCCGAAGACCGGCAAGGTGGTCGTCCAGGCCGACAGCCGGGTCACCGAGGCCCAGCTCGACAAGATCAAGCAGGCCGCGGGCGCGAACGCCGGTGCGCTGAAGGTGGAGCGCACACCCGGCGTGCTGCGCAAGCTGATCTCCGGCGGCGACGCCATCTACGCGACCAGCTGGCGCTGCTCCCTCGGCTTCAACGTCAAGAAGGGCAGCACGTACTACTTCCTGACGGCCGGTCACTGCACCGACGGCAACCCGCCCTGGTACACCAACTCCGCGCGCACCACGAGCATCGGCCCGACCGCCGGTTCCAGCTTCCCGAACAACGACTACGGCCTGGTCCGGTACAGCAACAGCAGCGTGTCGCACGAGGGCACGGTCGGCGGCCAGGACATCACCAAGGCCGGCAACGCGACCGTCGGCCAGAACGTCACCCGCCGCGGCTCCACCACCGGCACCCACACCGGCAAGGTCACCGGCCTGAACGCCACCGTCAACTACGGCAACGGCGACATCGTCTACGGCATGATCAAGACCACCGTGTGCGCCGAACCCGGCGACAGCGGCGGCCCGCTGTACGCCGGGAGCACGGCACTCGGCCTGACCTCCGGCGGCAGCGGCAACTGCTCCTCCGGCGGCACCACGTACTTCCAGCCGGTCACCGAAGCGATCAGCGCGTACGGGGTCAGCATCTACTGACGCCCCGGGCCGTCCGGTACCGACGCCCGGGGCCGCCCCGGTCCCGGCGTGCCGCGCCCGGACGGCCTTCGCACACCGCACCGCCGCCACGCAGCCGGCAGCACCCGGGCCCCCGTCCGCACCCGCGGGCGGGGGCCCGTCGCCGGCGTGCGGCAGGCGGGAACGCGGCGCCGGGAGCCGGGCCGACGCGCACCCTCGACCGTTCCCGGGGCCGGTCATACCGTGGTGCGCAGGCACGAACGCGGACATGGGCGCATACGGCAGGGGGCCGTGATGGTCGAGGAACTGGTGGCGGCCGGGATCGCGCTGGCTTCGGCGGGCGCGCTGTACGTGGTGGCGGCGGCGCGGGTGGTCAAGCAGTACGAACGGGGTGTCGTGCTGCGGCTGGGCAGGCTGACGTCGGTCCCGCGCGAGCCGGGGTTCACCATGATCGTCCCGGGTGTCGACCGGATGCGTAAGGTCAACATGCAGATCGTCACGATGCCGGTGCCCGCCCAGGAGGGCATCACCCACGACAACGTGACGGTCCGGGTGGACGCGGTGGTCTACTTCAAGGTCGTGGACGCCGCCGACGCGGTGGTCAAGGTCGAGGACTACCGCTTCGCGGTCTCCCAGGTCGCCCAGACCTCGCTGCGCTCCATCATCGGCAAGAGCGACCTCGACGATCTGCTCTCCAACCGGGAGAAGCTCAACCAGGGGCTGGAAGTGATGATCGACAGCCCGGCGCTGGGCTGGGGCGTGCAGATCGACCGGGTGGAGATCAAGGACGTGTCGCTGCCGGAGACCATGAAGCGGTCGATGGCCCGCCAGGCGGAGGCCACCCGCGACCGGCGGGCCCGGGTCATCAACGCCGACGCCGAACTCCAGGCGTCCAAGAAGCTGGCCGAGGCGGCCCAGGCGATGTCCGACCAGCCCGCCGCGCTGCAACTGCGGCTGCTGCAGACGGTGGTGGCGGTCGCCGCCGAGAAGAACTCCACGCTCGTGCTGCCGTTCCCGGTGGAGCTGCTGCGCTTCCTGGAGCGCTCCGGTCTCCAGGCGCAGGCCCGGACGGAGGCGTACGAGCGGCGCGGCGCCGGGGCCGGGGCCGCGCCGGAATCCGGGCCGGGGACGGGGCCGGCCGTCCGGCCGGAAGCCGTGGAACCCGGTCCGGCGCCCGCGGCCGCGCCGCGCACCGACCCGGTGTCCGGAACCGCGCCGGGTGCCGAAGCGGCGGCCGCGCTGGAGGAGTTGCCGGAGGCGGAACAGCTCCCCTGACACGGGAGCGGTGGTTCCCGGGAGCGGAAAAACTGTCCTGGTGTGCGAAGGAAGTCCCCCGCTGGGCTGAATCTCCGGTGCGGCTTTCCGGCGCCGGTGGGCGAAGTCCGGCCTGGAGCGTCGGTTTTCGGACAGGTGTAGACCGCGCCTGAGGCCCGTTCCGGTCCACTCCAAAGTGTTCGTTTGGTGTCCGCACAGGGAAACGACGTGCGCGGATATCGGAACGCGGGGCGAACGACCGGTCGGACGCGTTCCGTTCTCCAGACCGGATCTCGTTCTTGTGCGCGAGCCCCGTTAATCGGAATACTCAAGACCGCGCATTGGCATGGACGCGACTTCCTGCGGCAGGCTGCGCAGGCAACTCCCGTTCCGTGTCTGTTCCTCAACACCCTCCGGGCCCGCGGCCCCCCACACACCGCGGCCCATCCCCCACGGAAGGCATTGAGTTGAAGCACCGACGGAATACTCAGCGGCGCGCAGTCCTGGCCGGCGCGGGCGCGCTGGCCCTCGCGGCCACCGCGACGCTCACCCTGGCCAACGCCAACGCGGCGGACGGGCCGGCCGCGAAGCAGCTGACACCCGCCGCGGCCACCGCGCTCGCATCCCAGCTCGACGGCCACGCGGCCGGTTCGTACTACGACGCGGCGGCGAAGAAGCTGGTCGTCAACGTCGTCGACCGGGCGGCGGCCGACGCCGTACGGGCCAAGGGCGCCGAGGCGAGAATGGTCCGGCACAGCCTCGCCCAGCTCGACGCGGCCCGGCAGACGCTCAAGCAGCAGGCCACCATCCCGGGTACGGCCTGGGCGATGGACCCGCGGACCAACAAGGTCGTCGTCACCGCCGACCGCACGGTCTCGGGCGCGAAGCTCGACAAACTGAACAAGGTCGTCAAGAGCCTGGGCAGCAAGGCCACGCTCCGGCACAGCAAGAGCGAGTTCACCCCGTTCATCGCCGGCGGTGACGCGATCTGGGGGAGCAGCTCCCGCTGCTCGCTCGGCTTCAACGTCGTCAAGGGCGGCCAGCCCTACTTCCTGACCGCCGGGCACTGCGGCAACGCCGTCAAGTCGTGGTCGGACAAGCAGGGCGGCCAGGAGATCGCCAGTACCGAGGACTCCAAGTTCCCGGGCAGTGACTACGCCATCGCCAAGTACACCGCGGACATCGCGCACCCGAGCGAGGTGAACACCTACGGCGGCAGCCCGCAGAAGATCACCAAGGCCGCCGAGGCGACCGTCGGCCAGAAGGTCACGCGCAGCGGCAGCACCACCCAGGTGCACGACGGGACGGTCAAGGCGCTCAACGCGAGCGTCAACTACCAGGAGGGGACGGTCGAAGGGCTGATCCAGACCGACGTCTGCGCCGAGCCCGGCGACAGCGGCGGCGCGCTGTACGACGGCGAGTCCGCGGTGGGCCTGACCTCGGGCGGCAGCGGCAACTGCTCCTCGGGCGGCGAGACGTACTTCCAGCCGGTCCCGGCGGCCCTGAAGGCGGTCGGCGCGGAGATCGGCTGACGCCGGCCGGGCCGTGCCACCGGCCGGTCGTGCGGCCGATGTCCTGAGCGCGGTCATTCGGTAGCGGAACGGCCCCCGGCGGCAATTGCCGCCGGGGGCCGTTTGCCGTTTTCCGGCGTTGCGAACGGGTGGCGCGGGACGCGGTGCCGGCGGCCGGCAAAAGAATAGGAAAGGAGGCTGTGTAAATACTGCCGGACGGGTGGCTTCCGGTCGGGTGGCAGGCGGCGCCCCATGTCGCAGCCTCCGTCGGCGGCGCGGCCACGCATCAAGGGAATCGTTTTCATGAAGCGGCGCGGGCCGTTGAAATGTTGACGGGAATGTCATGCGACCCGCCCATTCGAAGGAGTGTGAGGCAGCTCTCAGGGGGGTCGCTTTCCGGGAAAGTGATCGCCAAATGTCCGGTATGCGGGTGTTTAGTCGCCGTGGTGTGCGGCGACTTCAGGAAGTCTGGAGCTCTTTGCCGAAATGCCCTTCCGGCTTTTCCCGTGCAACGGCCGGAACGGATTTGCCAAGCCCGTTGCGGCTGGCTCTAATGATGCATCAGCCCGGCGGCCGAAAAGAATCCGGCGAGCCGCCGGTGAGCCGCGCGCCGTGCCGTTCCGGCGGGCGGTGCGAGGGCTTCCGTGCTGCCGTCCCGTGGAGGGGGCGGGGCGGCGGCACGGTGCGCGGCCGCGCGCGGAGCGACGACAGGGGCCGGCCCCCGGGCATCCGCGGGGGTGCCCGGGGGCCGGCCGGTGGCGCGGCGGCGACGGGGCGGCCGCGCCGTTCAGCGGATCGCCGCCCGGTCGGGTCCGTCAGAACTCGAAGACCAGGCCCTTGCCGCCCTCCATCGCGCAGGGGTTGGCGAAGGTGTGCTCGTAGGCGACGCGGCGTCCCTGCCAGACACCGTTCGCGGTGACCGTGACGGGGTTCCACTCCTTGGTGCACATACGGTCCGCCGCGGACTTGGTGATCGCGTCGAAGTCGCCGTTCGCGGTGCGCAGCTGAGCGCAGGCGGCACGCGCCGCCGGGTGCGAACCGGTTCCGGACGAGCTACAGCTCAGCGTCACCGCGCGCTGGATGGAGGCCGTAGCGGCGTTGTCCCCGTACCCCACGGTGAGGACCAACTCCGAGGGTGCGTACAGGCTCTTCGGCGTCGCGGGCTGCGCCTGGGCCGTGGTGGCCAGACCGCCGAGCACGAGCGCCGCGCCGAGCGCGATCCCCCCAGTGATGTACCGCATTTTCGAACTCTCCTTCGGTTGTCGTCTCGAATGCCGGACGGTGAGGAGTCTGGCCGAGGTGCGACAGGAAAGCACATCGATCGGTTACTTCCAGTCGTTGGTTGAAAACGCTGTGTGGTGGCGTGAAGTGATGTGACGGGCGTTTCGGTGTGTGATGTGTGCTATGCCGTGCGGTCAGCCAGAACATCGGGGGAGTGGGGTTCCGGCCGGGTCGGGTGTGCGGCGAAAAGCGGCCAACTCCCGTTGTTCGTGGGGGTGCAGGGGGCTCGTGGGGGTTCGTCGCTAATGGCCGAAGTGCGGCTGCCGAGGGAGCGCGCCGGGGCGTGGCGGGGTGTGAGAGGCGTCAGCGGGGCGCGCGATGTGCGACTCGCGCCCGCCGTGCGCGCCACCATCCGCACCACCGCTCGAACGTCAGTCCGCACTGCCGTTCCCCTGCCGGCCGTGCGACGGTGCGGGGGAAGCGCGCATACGTCCTGACCGGCTCATCTACAGTTCTCGGGACGGTCCGCCACCTGGTGACACAAGAAGGAATTGACACATATGCCGACCGAGACGTTCGAGTTCCAGGTAGAAGCACGCCAGCTCCTGCAGATGATGATCCACTCGATCTACTCGAACAAGGACGTTTTTCTGCGCGAGCTGATCTCCAACGCCTCCGACGCGCTGGACAAGCTGCGCCTCGAAGCGCTGCGCGACGAGTCGCTCGACGCCGATGTCTCCGACCTGCACATCGCCATCGAGACCGATGGCGAGGCCCGGACGCTGACCGTCCGTGACAACGGCATCGGCATGTCGCACGACGAGGTGGTCCAGCTCATCGGGACGATCGCCAACTCCGGCACCGCGAAGTTCCTCCAGGAGCTGAAGCAGGCCAAGGACGCGGCCACCGCGGAGGGGCTGATCGGCCAGTTCGGCGTCGGCTTCTACGCCGCGTTCATGGTGGCCGACGAGGTCACGCTGGTCACCCGCCGCGCCGGACAGAGCGAGGGCACCCGCTGGTCGTCGACCGGCGAGGGCACGTACACCGTCGAGCCGGTCGAGGACGCGCCGCAGGGCACCGCGGTGACCCTGCGGCTCAAGCCGGTGGACCAGGAGGACCAGCTCTTCGACTACACCTCCCGCTGGAAGATCAGGGAGATCGTCAAGCGGTACTCCGACTTCATCACCTGGCCGGTCCGGATGGCCCCCGAGGCGCCGGCGGACGGGGAGCAGGCGCAGGACGCCGAGGACGGCAAGGCCGCGGCCGGGCCCGAGACGCTCAACTCGATGAAGGCCCTGTGGGCGCGCTCCCGGGACGAGGTGAGCGACGAGGAGTACCACGAGCTGTACAAGCACATCAGCCACGACTGGTCCGACCCGCTCGAAACGCTCCGGATGCAGGCGGAGGGCACGTTCGAGTACCAGGCGCTGCTGTTCCTGCCGTCCCGCGCGCCCCAGGACCTGTTCGCGCGCGAGCACCGGCGCGGGGTGCAGCTCTACGTCAAGCGCGTCTTCATCATGGACCACTGCGAAGCGCTGCTGCCCGAGTACCTGCGCTTCGTCAAGGGTGTCGTCGACGCCCAGGACCTCTCGCTCAACGTCTCCCGCGAGATCCTCCAGCAGGACCGCCAGATCCAGCTGATGCACCGCCGGCTGGTGAAGAAGGTGCTGTCCACCATCAAGGAGATGATGGCGCAGCGACCGGAGAACTACGCCACGTTCTGGGGCGAGTTCGGCCGGGTCGTCAAGGAGGGCCTGCTCAGCGACCACGAGAACCGCGACGCCATCCTGCGCATCGCCTCCTTCCCCACCACCCACGACCAGGAGAAGCCGGCCACCCTCCAGCAGTACGTCGAGCGCATGAAGGAGGGCCAGGAGCACATCTACTTCATGACCGGCGAGTCCCGTACCGCCATCGAGAACTCGCCGCACATGGAAGCCTTCCGGGACAAGGGCTACGAGGTGCTGCTGCTGACCGACCCGGTCGACGAGGTGTGGGTCGAGACCGTCCCCGAGTTCGACGGCAAGGAGCTGCGGTCGATCGCCAAGGGCGAGGCGGACCTCGCGAAGGAGGAGTCCGAGGAGGACAAGGCCGAGCGGGCCAAGCGGCAGGAGGACTTCGCCGGACTGCTGGCCTGGATGACGGAGCGGCTCGGCGACGAGGTCAAGGAGGTACGGCTGTCCTCCCGGCTGACCGTCTCCCCGGCCTGCGTCGTCTCGGACACCGACGACGTGACCCCGGCGCTGCGCAACATGTACCGCGCCATGGGCCAGGAACTGCCCGAGGCCAAGCGCATCCTGGAGCTCAACCCCGGCCACCCGCTGGTCGAGGGCCTGCGCAAGGCCCAGGCCGAGCGCCCCGACGACGCGGACCTCGCCGGCACGGCCGAACTGCTGCACGGCATGGCGCTGCTCGCCGAGGGCGGCGAACTGAGCGACCCGGCCCGCTTCACCAAGCTGGTGGCGGAGCGGCTGGAGCGCGCGCTGTAAGCGCGCCGGCACGGCTCGTTCCGTAATACTGCCGCCGGGTCCTTCGTGGGCCCGGCGGCTTCATGTCCGGTGCCGGACGGGCTGTGCGGGCCGGGCGGTGGTGTCGTCCGGCGCCGGTCAGGCACGCGGCGCGGGCGTCCGGCGCCGGTCCAGCCCGGACAGGCCGGCCGTCAGCGCGCGCATCCCCCGCACCACCAACTCGGCAGGATCGAGCGCCGCCTCTTCCGCCGCAACGTGCTCCTCCTCTTCCGCCGCCCACGTCTCCACCGCGACCCGCATCGCGGTGTTCGCGGCCGCCGCCGCGAGCCGCACCTCCGCCGGGCCACCGTCCGTCAGCCCGGCGAGGACGGGGATCAGCGCCTCCTCGGAGTCGTGGTGCACCCGGTGCCAGACCGAACGCAGCGCCGGATCGTCCCGCATCACCCGAAGCAGCCCGCGCGTCCACCGCAGCGCCTCGGCGGCCTGCTCGTCGGACGGCGTCAGCGCCTGCCGGGCCGCCCGCTCCAGCACGTCCCGCACGGGCCGGCCGTCCGCCTCCGCCGCCACAGCCATCCGGCGCAGGTCCGCGAGCCACTGCCGTACGCCGACGGCCAGCAGCGGCGCGACCGCGTCCTCCTTGGTGCGGAAGTACCGGTAGAAGGTGCGCAGGGCGACACCGGCGGACCGGGCGATGTCGTCGGCGGTGACGGCGCTGCCCCGCTCGGCGAACAGGGCCGCCGCGGTGCGCGCGATCTCCAGCTGGGTCTCCGCCTTGCGCCGCTCGGTCAGGGAGGGCGCGGCGGGCGGCAGGGGTGCGGGAGCCGGTGCGGTGGGGCGCGGTGCGGTGGGCATGGGACGAGCTTACGTCGCCCGTACGACGAAGTGGCTCGCTACGCCGAGGTGGCACATTGTGCCACCTGGGCGTACGGTGCCGGTGTCGTCCGCGGCGGACGCGGACACCGAAGGCAGGAGAGAGCCACATGGAGCGCTTCGACGGACGCCGCGTCCTGATCACCGGAGCCGGGTCGGGCATCGGGCAGGCCACCGTCCACCGGGTCCTGGCCGAAGGCGGCCGGGTGGTGGCCGCCGACATCAGCGAGGCCGGGCTGAAGGCCACCGCCGAGCGGGCCGCGGCGGACGGCCACGGCGACCGGCTGAGCACCGCGGTCCTGGACATCGCGGACGAGACCGCGGCGCGCGCGGGCGTCGCCGCCGCCGTCGAGGAGCTGGGCGGCCTGGACGTCCTGGTCAACGCGGCGGGCATCCTGCGCGCCTCGCACACCCACGAGACCACCCTGGACGCCTTCAACCGGATCGTCGCGGTCAACCTGACCGGCACCTTCCTGATGATCCGCGAGGCGCTGCCCGCACTGCTGCGTGGCCGGGCACCGGTGGTGGTCAACTTCAGCTCCACCTCCGCCGCGTTCGCGCACCCCTACATGGCGGCATACGCGGCCAGCAAGGGCGGCATCCAGTCCATGACCCACGCCATCGCGAGCGAGTACGCCAAGCAGGGGCTGCGCGCGGTGTGTGTGGCGCCGGGCTCGGTGCGCTCCGGCATGACCGACGACCCGGGCCTGCCCGCAGACGCCGACATGACCCTGTTCGGAAAGCTGCTGCCGGCCATCGGCGAGGGCTTCGCGCCCCCGGAGACGGTCGCGGGCGTCATCGCGATGCTGGCTTCCGAGGACGGCGCGTTCATCACCGGTACGGAGATACGTATCGATGGCGGGACGCACATGTGAGACGCGCCTGAGACCGGCAGCCCGCCGCAGACCACTCGCCTGCTGGAATTGCTTCGCCCCGGCTCAACCGGGCCGGGGCGAAGGAAGAAAGGAGGGTATTGAGATCATCAGGGGATGGCCAGCAATGAGATCCAATTCGACTGTGAGCGCCGCGAGGATTACGGCGACGGGCTTGAGGTCGTCCCCTGCATCGACGGAATACCGTTCACCGACCTGATCGACACGTTCGAGACCGGAGCCGGGATGCAGCCCGCAGGCGACGCCTACGGCGGTATTTTTCCGCGGCTTTCCCGGCTGGGTCCGGTGGAGGACTACTTCCATGGCCGGTCCGCCGACGTACTGGGGATGACAGTCCTGCTCGGCTGTCAATGCGGCGAGCAGGGTTGCTGGCCGCTCATGGCCCGTATCGCCGTGACGGGCGAGTTCGTAATCTGGGACTCTTTCGAGCAGCCCTACCGCCCGGAACGCGACTACACGGCGTTCGGCCCCTTTCAGTTCGACCGGAAGCAATACGGTGACGCCGTACAGGCTCTGAGCGCGAAAATCAGATCCGACGACGCATGAGCACACCCCGTCCGCCCCTCCGGCAGTGTTGCGCGCTCACTGCCGCACCTCGCTGCGGTTGATCACCGTCCGGCCCTTGGTGAGGGCGGAGAAGAGCAGGGTCAGGGCGGTGCCGGCGACGGCCCACGCGGAGAGCACCAGGAGGGGGCCGGTCACCGCGTTGCCGTGGAAGTACGCGATGGAGCGGGCCACCCAGGTGCCCGCACCGGGCGGCAGCGCGGGGCCGATCACGCGCCAGAAGTCCGGCAGCAGGGGGTACGGGTAGGCGCCGCCCGCGCTGGGGTTGCCGGCGATCACCACCACGAGGATGGTCAGGCCGATGCCGACGATCCCGGCGACGGCCTGGAAGGCGAAGGTGGTGGCGCCCACCGCGAACACGATCAGCGCGCCCAGGCCCCACAGTCCGTACAGGCTGCCGGGCATGGCTCCCAGGACGGGGCCGATGACGACGGCGCCGGCCAGGCCGGTGAGCACCGAGTAGACGGCGAGCGCGGCCAGCCGGATGACCGCCCGCTTGAGGTTGACGGGGCGGGCGCCGAAGCTGATCGCGAGGATCGCGGCGCACAGGTAGCCGCCCACGCACCAGCCGACCACCAGGTAGAACGAGGACAGGCCGCGGGTGTCGTCCTGGTCGGCAGGGGCGATGTCCTGGACCTGTACGGTGCGCTGCTGCGCCTTCTCGGCCTGGGTGACGACCTGTTCGACGGCCTGGGACAGCGAGGCTCCGGAACCGCTGGCCACCAGCAGCTTGTCGGTGGTGCCGCGCGGGTCGACGATCAGCGCGCCGTCGATGTCCCGCTCCTTGATCTGCCGTGCCGCGTCCGCCTCGGAGGAGGCCGTACGGGGGTCGAGCGGGGAGCCCGGCAGCTTGTCGAGCTGTTCGACGAGCTGTCCGCTCATCTGCTGGGGCGCGACGACCGCGAGCGGTACGTCCTTCGGCTTCGGGGAGTGGAAGGCGCCCGCGTACGACGCGATGAACAGGGCCGTCAGGGCCAGTACGCCGATCATCAGCAGGGCGGCCCGCCCCGAGATGGCGTCCTTCACCTCCCCGAGGAAGCTCCGGTCCCGGGTGTCCTGGTCCCGGATGCCGCGGGTGCCGTCGTCCGCCGTGGCCATGCGCTGCTCCCTCGCCCTGTGGTGCCGAGTAGGTCTTTGGTTATCAGGCCTTTTGCCCCATATCTTCCGGCGTATTACGGATCTTCGCAGGACGGGCGGGCTGATCGGGGCGGGGAGGGTGCGGGGTGGGCGGGGGCGGGTGCTGTTCGAATTTCGTACGGTTGTTCGAGAAAAGAGTTATGGTGGAACCGCGACGGGGGACGCAGCAACGGTCAGGGGGTGTACGAGCGGCAGGAGGCGCGGATGCCACGGTTCACGCATCTGCACACCGCCTCGGGATTCTCCCTGCGGTACGGCGCCGCCCACCCGGAACGGCTCGTCGAGCGCGCCGCCGAGCGCGGCATGGACGCCCTCGCCCTGACCGACCGGGACGGCCTCGCCGGAGCCGTCCGCTTCGCCAAGGCGGCGGCCGCGGCCGGTGTCCGCCCGCTGTTCGGCACCGAGCTGGCGGTCGCCCCGCCCGAGGGTGTCCGTACGGTACCGGGCGCCGCTCCGGGGACGGCCCGGCGGCGCGGTCCGGTGCGCGGCGGCGCCTTCGTCGACGAGTCGGCGGCTCGCGCCGCCTTCCTGGCCCGGGACGGTGCCGCGGGATGGGCCATGCTGTGCCGCCTGGTCTCGGCCGCGCACGCGGCCTCCCTGCCGGGCGACCCGACCCGGCCCGTACTGACCTGGACCGCCCTCACCGAAGCGGTACGCGCCGGGGCGCCGGACGCGGTCACCGTCCTGCTCGGGCCCGACTCCGAGACCGGCCGCGCGCTGGCCGCCGGGCGCCCCGACCGCGCCGCCCGGCTCCTCGCCCCCTGGCGTGAGCTGTTCGGTGACGCGCTGCGCCTGGAGGTCGTCGACCACGGCCGGACCGGCACCGGTCCCGGCTCGCTGCGCCTCGCCGCCCGCACCCTCGGCTTCGCCGTCGAACACGGCGTCCGGGCCGTACTGACCAACGCCGTCCGCTACGCCGACCCCGGCCAGGGCCCGGTCGCCGACGTCCTGGACTCCGCCCGCCGCCTGGTGCCGGTGGACCGGCACCGCCCGGGCGCCCGGGACAGCGGCGAGCGGTGGCTCAAGGACGCGAACGCGATGGGCCGCGCCGCCGAGCGGATCGCCGAGGCGGCCGGCCTCGGGCACGGCACCGCGCGGCGGCTGCTGGAGATGACCGAGGAGACGGCCGCGCGGTGCCGGGTCGACCCGGAGGACGACATCGGGCTGGGCACCGTGCACTTCCCCGAACCCCGCCTGGTCGGCGCCGCGCGCCGCACCGCCGGACGGGTGCTGCGCTCGCGCTGCGCCGCCGGGATGGTGCTGCGTGGCTACGACCGCCGCCGCACGTACTGGGAGCGGATGGACCACGAACTGGACATCATCGAACACCACGGCTTCGCCTCGTACTTCCTGACCGTCGCCCAGGTCGTCCAGGACACCCGGGACCTGGGCATCCGGGTCACCGCGCGCGGCTCCGGCGCGGGCTCGCTGGTCAACCACCTGCTGGGCATCGCGCACGCCGACCCGGTCGAACAGGACCTGCTGATGGAGCGCTTCCTGTCCACGCGCCGCGCGGTACTGCCCGACATCGACATCGACGTGGAGTCCGCGCGCCGTCTGGAGGTCTACCGCGCGATCTTCGACCGGTTCGGCACCGAGCGGGTCGCCACCGTCGCCATGCCCGAGACCTACCGGGTCCGGCACGCCGTACGGGACGTGGGCGCCGCCATGGGCATGGACCCGGCCGAGGTGGACCGGCTGGCCAAGTCCTTCCCGCACATCCGGGCGCGCGACGCCCGCGCGGCCCTCGCCGAGCTGCCGGAGCTGCGCGGCGTGGACGCGGACCGGTACGGGCCGATGTGGGACCTGGTGGAGGCGCTGGACGCGCTGCCGCGCGGCATGGCCATGCACCCGTGCGGGGTGCTGCTCTCGGACGCCTCGCTGCTGGACCGCACCCCTGTCGTACCGACCCGCAGCGAGATCCCGCACCGCGACGGCGAGGGTGGCTCGCCGCTGCCGATGTCGCAGTTCGACAAGGACGACGTGGAGGAGATGGGGCTGCTCAAACTGGACGTGCTGGGCGTGCGGATGCAGTCCGCGATGGCGCACGCGACCGCCGAGATCGGGCGGGCCACCGGCCGCACCGTCGATCTCGACGACCCGGCGCAGGTGCCGCCCGGCGACCCCGCCACGTACGGCCTGATCCGCTCCACCGAGACGCTCGGCTGCTTCCAGATCGAGTCGCCGGGCCAGCGCGACCTGGTCGGCCGGCTCCAGCCGTCCACCTTCCACGACCTGGTGGTCGACATCTCGCTGTTCCGGCCCGGACCGGTTTCGGCCGACATGGTACGGCCCTTCATCGAGGCCCGGCACGGCCGCAGGCCCGCCCGCTACCCGCACCCTGACCTGGAGGAGCCGCTGCGGGAGACCTACGGTGTGGTCGTCTTCCACGAGCAGATCATCGAAATCCTGCGGATCATGACCGGCTGCGACCGGGGCGAGGCGGACGAGAAGCGGCGCGCGCTGTCCAAGCCGGAGGTGCAGGGGCAGGTGCGCGCCTGGTTCGTGGAGCGGACCGGGCGGCGGGGGTACACCCCCGAGGTGATCGAACGCACCTGGGAGATCGTCGAGGCGTTCGGCTCGTACGGCTTCTGCAAGGCGCACGCGGTCGCCTTCGCGGTGCCGACGTACCAGTCCGCCTGGCTCAAGGCGCACCATCCGGCGGCCTTCTACGCCGGGCTGCTCACCCACGACCCCGGGATGTACCCGAAGCGGCTGCTGCTGGCGGACGCGCGGCGGCGCGGGGTGCCGGTGCTGCCGCTGGACGTGAACCGGTCGGCGGTCGCTCATCGAATCGAACTGGTGTCTGATGGTGGTGAGGGGAGTGGTCCGGCGGTCTGGGGCCTGCGGCTCGCCCTCGCCGACGTGCACGGCATGAGCGAGGCCGAGGCCCGGCGCATCGAGGACGGGCAGCCCTACTCCTCGCTGCCCGACCTGTGGCAGCGGGCCCGCCCCAGCCGCCCGGTGGCCGAACGCCTCGCCCGGGTCGGCGCGCTGGACGCCTTCGGCGCCAACCGGCGCGACCTGCTGCTGCACCTCGCCGAACTGCACGGCCGGCAGCGGGGCGTGGCCGAGGGGCAGCTTCCCCTGGACGCGGGGGACGGCGCCGCCGCGCCCGTCGAGGCGGTCGAACCGGCCGGGCTGCCCGACCTGACCGACGTCGAAAAGCTCAGTGCCGAACTGGGTGTCCTCGGCATGGACACCACCCGGCACCTGATGAGCGACCACCGGGAGTTCCTCGCGGAGCTGGGGGCGCTGCCCGCCAAGCGGCTGGGCGACGCCGAGCACGGGGAGACGGTGCTGGTCGCCGGGGCCAAGGCGGCCACCCAGACCCCGCCGATCCGCTCCGGCCGCCGGGTCATCTTCACCACCCTCGACGACAGTACGGGCCTGGTCGACTGCGCCTTCTTCGACGATTCCCACGAGGCGTGCGCGCACACCGTCTTCCACTCCTGGCTGCTGCTCGTACGGGGCACGGTCCAGCGGCGCGGGCCGCGCAGCTTCAGCGTGGTCGGCGCCGCCGCCTGGAACCTCGCCGAACTGGCCGAACTGCGCCGCGAGGGCGGGCTGGAAGCGGTCACCGCGCGCCTCGCCGAAGAGGGCCGGACGGCGGCGGAACAGGCCGGGCCGGTGGACGGCGGAGTGGGGGACGGCGGGCCGGTGGGCTCCGGGGTGCCGCGCCGGGTGCACACCGAGCCGGGCCGTGCGGGCTCGGCGGCGGCCGAGGCGACCTGGGCGGCGGACCGGGCTCCGGCACCGGCCGCCGCGTCCGGGCCCGGAGCGGACCCGGTGCCCGCGCCGGCCGGCCGTACCATCCGGCTGGAGACCGGCTACGAGCTGCACCCCTGGGCCGACCTCCGCCCGGCGGGCGAAGGCGCCGCCACCGGACGCAAGCTGTGGCACGCCAGCCCGGGGAGCGCGGGATGACCGGCCGGGACGGGGCGGCCGCCGGGGCCCCTGCCGAGATGCTGTACGTACGGTTCCGCGCCGCCGGTGACGGCGGGCCGGACGGAGACCGGGAGGCCCCGCCCGGCGAGGAGACCTACGAACAACTCCTGCGGCTGCTCGGCCAGTTCACGCCGGTGATCGAGGCGCTGCCGCCGGACGCCGCGCTGGCCGACGTACGGGGCGCGCTGCGCTACTTCGAACGGGACGCCGCCGGCATCGCCGAGCTGATCCGGCTGCGGGCGCTGGCCTGGTACGGCGTGCGGTGCACCATCGGTGTCGCCGGCAATCCGCTGCTCGCGCGGATGGCGGCGCAGGGCGCCGCGCCCGGCGAGGTGCGCCGGGTCCCCGGGGACGCCGTCGCGGACTTCCTCGACCGCAAACCGGCCGCCGCCCTGCACGGCGTCGGGCCGGCGACCGCGCGTGCCCTGTGTGCGTACGGACTGGACAGCGTCGGGCGGATCGCCGCCGCGCCGCCCGCGACCCTGCAGCGCATCCTCGGCGCGAAGGCGGGCCGGGCGGTGTACGACAAGGCCCGCGGGATCGACCCGAGCCCGGTCACCCCGAACGCCGCCGCCCGCTCGATCGGCGCCGAACACCGCTTCGCGCACGACGAACTGGATCCGGACCGGCGGCGGCGCGCGCTGCTCTCGCTGGCGGACGACCTCGGTGCCCGGCTGCGCGGCAGCGGCCGGGCGGCCCGCGCGCTCACCCTCACCGTGCGCTACGCCGACCGTTCCACGACGACGCGCACCCGGCGGCTGCCCGAACCGACCGCACACGGGCCCGCGCTGACGGACGCGGCGTACGCGCTGCACGCGGCGCTCGGACTGCAACGGGCCCGCGTACGGTCCGTGTCGCTGCGGGCGGAGGACCTGTGCCGCGCCGAACTCGCCGCTCGGCAGCTCACGTTCGACCCGGCCGAGGACAAGGCGCGCCGCATCGAGGCCGCCGTGGACCGGGCGCGGGAGCGCTTCGGCGAGGCGGCGGCCCGCCCCGCGGCGAAGTTCGCTCAGCCGTACAGCCGCTCCGCGTACCGCGGGCCGTAGTGCTCCTCCAGCTGCTCCAGCGGGGTGTCGGGGACCTCGACACCCTTGGCTATGCGGGCCCGTGAGGGCACCGCGTCGGGCCGCCAGCTCTCCGGCTGCCACATCCGGGAGCGCAGGAACGCCTTGGAGCAGTGGTAGAAGACCTCGTCGATCTCGACGAGCAGCACCAGCCGGGGGCGGTTGCCCCGGACGACCATGGCGTCGAAGAACGGGGCGTCGCGCAGGATACGGGCGCGGCCGTTGATGCGCAGGGTGTCGCCGCGGCCCGGGAGGACGTAGTTCAGCCCGACCTGCGGGTTGGCGAGGATGTTGCGGAAGCCGTCCACCCGCTTGTTGCCGGGGCGGTCCGGTATCGCGATCGTCGTGTCGTCCAGCACCGTGGTGAAACCGGCGGGGTCGCCCTTGGGGGAGACGTCGCACCGGCCCGCGGCGTCCGACGTGGCCATGTAACAGAACGGCGCGTGCGCCAGCCACTGCCGGTCCAGGTCGTGCAGCCGGTCGCGCACCTTGTACAGCGCGTGGTCGTTCGGCTCGCCGATCAGCTCTCGCAGCTCGCGCTCGGACGCGACCTCCGTGACCTGCCGGGTCCCGTCGGGCTCGGCCCCCGCCCACTCCCTCGTCGTCACGGCGCTCCCCCTCGTCGTCAAGGTCAACTCCCTTGACTGTACGGGACACCACTGACAACCGTCCGCAGCGGCGAATTTCCGGGATTCCTCCGCCGGAACGGGAATCTCCGCCCTGCCGCCCGTCGCTGAGAGATGACACGACGTGGAAAGCGCCACGGCCGCGCGCGCCTGCCGTGCTGTCACGCCGCACCACAGGGGAGTGCGGCGCGGCAGCGGGGCGCGCGAGGCGCCGCCGCCCCCTGAGGTGAAGGAAAAGGGGGCGGCGGCGCCGGTGTGGGGGTGCCCCCGCGAGGGCAGTGGGGGATGACCTCGCGGGGGGCCTGCGGGGCCAGTGGGGGATGGCCTCGCAGGGGGCCCTATGCGTGGGGGGGAGGGCCCTGGGGGAGAAGCGTGTGGGTCAGCCGCGCTGTCGGGCCGCCTTGCGGCGCGCGCTCACGAGCAGGACCGAGGCGCCCAGCGCCACAACGGCCGCGCCGCCGACGGCCATCGGCGCGGTCGAGCTGTCGCCGCCGGTCTCCGCGAGGTGGCTGCCGGCCGCCTGCTGTGCACCAGCCTGCTTCGGGTCCACCTCCTTGGCCGCACCGCCGTTGGGGTGCGCCGCGTTCCCCGCGGAGGTGTCCGGTGCCGTGCCGGTGTCCCCGGCAGCCTGAGCGCCGCCGTGCGCGCCGTGGTGCATGTGGTCGATGGTCGACTTGCCCGCTTCGGCGGCGATCTGCCGGTCGCTCGGCGCGGCCGCGGACGGAGCCGAGGCCGCCGCGCCCTTGCCCGTACCCCCGCTCCTGCCCGTGCCCCCGCTCTTGCCGAAGACGACGTCGGAGCAGGTGTAGAACGCCTCGGGGCTGTCCGAGCGCTGCCAGATGCTGTAGATCAGGTGACGGCCGGACTTGGCGGGCACCTTGCCGCCGAAGACGTAGTCGCCGTCGGTCAGCTTCGGGTTCGTGACCTTGGCGAACGGTTTCGCCTCCAAGTCGGACCACTTGAGCGGCTTGGCGGGGTCGTAGCCGTCCTTGGTGACGTACAGCTCGAAGGAGCCGCGGTGCGGGGCGGTCGCTTTGTACCGGAAGGTGTGGTCGCCCGCCTTCAGGTTCGTGGCCGGCCAGTCGGCCCGCGGCAGGTCCAGGCCCCGGTACTCGGGGGCGTTGGCGCTGCACAGCTTGCCGTCCGGGATGCGCTTCTTCGACTGCCCGCCCGCGTTGCCGTCCCGTACGCCGTTCCAGTCGTACAGAGCCTGGGTGCCGCCGGCCGCGACCATCGCCTTGCAGGCCGCGGACTTCGGGTGCTCGGGGCCCTCGGCGAAGCAGGCGGAGATCCGGCTGACCGGGTCGGTCATCGAGCCGTGGGCGACGGCCGGGGTCGCGGTGAGCGCGGTGAGCACCAGCGGGGCGATGCCGGTCAGCGCGATCCCGGCTGCCGTGCGGCGAGCGGTCATCGTGGGGGTCTCCTTCGTCGGATCGGGGGAGCGGCACCGGACGGACGCTCGGCCCGGGCGGTGCGATCAGCACGCTAGCCCCGCTGAGCAGCGCATTTCGGTCCGGAAGCCGGTTCCCGACGATCTTTATGGCCCCCTTAAGGGAGGCGTGAGGACGGATTAAGCCCCACGGGTCCCGCCGGGTTCGTCGCCGCCCGGACCGGGCTCAAGGCCAGAATGCCCGCCAACAGGGCCAGGTCGCTGAGGACGGGCAGACAGGGGCCGCCGCCGGCCGCGTACCACTCCCGGAACTTCTCCTCGTCCGCCCAGAGGGGAACGCCCAGCGCCCAGACCGCGTGCAGCGGGATGAATCCGACGGTCGCGGAGAACGCAGGCCCGGTTTCTCCTGACGGTGGCGGAAAAGGGGGAGCGGGCAGCACGGCCCCACGGACCGGCGCGCCAGGGCATCGGGCCCGGGGGTGACGATCACTCATCCCTCAAGGCGGCCGAAGTGCCGTGTCGCTCCCCTGGATGCGGGAACCGGCTCGCCTCTCGTCCCCCTGGACGGGGGAACCGGCCCGCCTCTCGTCCCCCTGGTGGACCATGCCGATGACGTGCGGGAAGGGGCGGTACGGCGGTGGCGCGCGGCGAGTTGACAAGGTTAGGTATGCCTAACCTAATCTTGCGCGGGTGAACGAGGCCGCAACCCCGAACGACGCCTGCGCGGGCATGGTCCTCCTGGCCCGCAACCCCACCGACTCCGTCACGGAAGGCTTCCTGCCGGCCGCGGCCCGCCTCGGCCTCGCCGTGACGCTGCTGACCGACCAGCCGGACGCCCATCACGCGGCGTACGGGCGGTACGCGCGCGAACGGCGCGGGGGCGGGCCGTCGGCGGGAGCGCTGCCCGGCAGGCTGGAGATCGTACCGTGCGACGTGCAGGACTTCCGCGCCGTGATCGCGCGAACCGCCGCGCAGGCGCGTCGGATTGGGGCCCCTGCCGCGGTCTTCACCAACAGTGACCATCTCCAGGTCCAGGCCGCCCTGGCCGCCGACTACTTCGCACTGCCCGGCAAGGACTGGCGGGCCGCGCTCCGCACGAAGAACAAGGCCGAACTGCGCCGCGGCCTGGCCGCCGCCGGACTGGACACCGTCCGCTCCGCCGAACTGGCGCCGGGCGACGCCCCGGCCGGGCACGGCGTCCCCTACCCCTGTGTGCTCAAGCCGCGCGAAGGGGTGGCCAGCGAGGACGTCTTCCTGGTGGCGGACGAGACGGAACTGGCCGCGCGGTGCGGCGAGATCCGGGCACGGCGGCCCGGCGCCGCGCTGGTCCTGGAGGAGTACCTGGACGGCCCGCTGCACACCCTGGAAACCCTCGGCGACGGGCACGTGCTGCACCCGCTGGCCTCGTTCCGTACAGACATCTCGCCGCCGCCGCACTTCATCGAGGAGCGGCTGACCCTGCTCCCCGAACCGGCCGGCCCCTGTACTGGCCAGGTGCTGGAGCAATTACGCGCGCTGGGCGTCGGATTCGGCGCCTGCCACACGGAGTACGTGGACCAGGGCGGCCGGGCCCGGATCATCGAGGTCAACTACCGCGCCATCGGCGACCGGTGCGACCTCGCCCTCGCCGAAGCCCTGGACCTCCCGCTCTTCGAGCTGATCCTCCGTACACACCTGGGGGAGCCGCTGCCGGACGCCCTGGCCGTGCGGCACGGCACGCGGGTGCGCATGGAGTACGTGTGCGCCGACCGGGACGGGACGCTCAAGGCCGCGCCGGAGGCACACGTGCAGGAGGCGGACGGCGTCCGTCTCGACTACCGGCCCTTACGTGAGACGGGCGAGCGGCACCCGCTGTACCGCACCAACCGGGACTTCCTCGGGGTGCTGCGGGCGACCGGCCGCGACGAAGGGCGAATCGACGCGGCCGTACAGGAGTTCCTGGCCGCACACTGTTGGGAGATCGTGCCGTGACGGCGGTGGCGGGAGACGGCGTACCGGACACACTGCGGGGGGCGACGGAAGGAGTCGCCCCGGAGGGCGGAGCGGAAGAGGAACTGATGCGGCGCGTGCTGAGCGCGCTGCTGCGCGAGGACGCGTACGGGCTGCGCCGCCGCGCCGGGACGGTGCGCCGCCCGGACGGCGACTGGTTGCGGCTGGGCCTCCCGGACGGCCTGGTCCTGGTCCCGGTCGAGGCCGACGGCTTCCAGTGCGAGACCGCCGCCCGCAGGGGAGAGCTGGCGCGCGCCGACGGTACGCGGGTGACCGGGGTGGACGGCATCATGGGCGTACTGCGCACCGCCGTGCCGCCCGAGGACCGGCCGGGTTTCGACGCCTTCACCGGCGAGTGCCACCAGGCGCTGGCCACCGCCCGGATGCAGGCCGCCGAGCGCGTGACGGTGATCGCCCGCCTCGGCCCGCACGCGGGTGGCGGTGCGTACGGCGGGAACAACGGCGCGACGGTCGGCGGAGTCCGCGGCGCGGCGGCCGGCGCGTACGACGGCGACCGCGCCTGGTGCGGCCCCGGCGGCGCGCTCGACTACGACACGCTCGCCGCCTACCGCGACCACCCCGTCTACCCCACCGGACGGGCCCGCCTCGGCCTGGACGAGGGCCAGATCCGGGCCTACGCACCGGAGTTCGCCCCCGGCTTCGCGCTGCGCTGGCTGGCCCTCCCGCGCGAGGCCGTCAACGGCGACCCGGCGGCGCTGCCCGCCTGGTGGCCCGCCCCCGGGGACCTCGGCCTGCCCCGGCTGGACGGCAGCCACCTCGCCTTGCCCGTCCACCCGCTCACCGCCGACGGACCACTGGCCGAAGCGCTGCGCGCCCGCGGCCTCGCAGACGGCGCGCGGCTCGCCGACCGCGCCTGGCTGCGGGTACGGCCCACCCTGTCGATGCGGACCGTCGCCGTCACCGACGACCCGTACACCCACCTCAAACTCCCGCTCGCCACCGCCACCCTGGGCCGCCTCAACCGGCGCGGCATGAAACCCGGCACGCTGGTGGACGGCGCGGTGGGCCAACGGCTGCTGGAGACCGTCGTCGACCGGCACCCGCGGTTCGCCGAGACCGTGCTCCTCGCCGACGAGACCACCCACCTGGACGCCGGACACGACCTGCTGGCCACCCTGGTGCGCCGCTTCCCGAAGGGCAGCGGCGGCACGGCGGCGGTGTGCGGCAGCGCCGACGGGCTGAAGGGGGCGCGGAGTCTGCGCGGCCTGCGGGGGTCCAGCGGGCTGCGCGGCGCCCGGGTGGTGCCGCTGGCCGCGCTCGCCGCCCGGATGCCGGACGGCTCACTCGTCGCCGACGACCTCGCCCGCCGCTTCTACGGCGGTGACCTGCTCGCCCTTCTCGACGCCTACCTGACGCTCCTCCTGGACTGGCACACCACCCTCTTCGCGTACGGCATCGCGCTGGAGTCGCACCAGCAGAACACCTCCCTCGTCCTGGACGAGGTGGCCGGGCGCCCGCGCCTGCGCCTGCTGCTCAAGGACAACGACGGGCCGCGGGTGAACACCGTACGGCTGGCCGCCGTCCTGGGCGGGGACGCCGCCGACCTGTGCGGATTCGACGACCGGCGCATCCTGGTGGGCGGCGACGCACCGGTGGCCGACGTCTTCGCCACCATCACCGTCCACCTGTGCGCCGGGGCCCTCGCCTTCGAACTGGCCCGGCTCGGCCGCGCGCCGCTGCCGGTCCTGCTCGGGCAGCTCAGAGCGCGGCTCACGGAGGCCGTCGACCGGCTGGAGGCCGCCCCCGGAGCTGCCGCCGCCGTCCTGCGCCACCGCGTCCTGGACGCCGACCGGCTGCCGGTCAAGGCCATGGTCACGGCCGGCAGCCTGCTGTCGAAACGCCGGTCGGGGGCGTCGGACGTCAACAAGTTCTACGTCACCGGGCCGAACTACCTGGTACCGGGCCGGTGACCGCTTCCCCGGCTCCGTGCCCGGTGCCCGGCATGCCGCCTGTCCGGGCCCGCTGACGGGTTCCGGGCCCGAAGGGCCCAAAGACACCCACCCCCCACCGTCCCCTCGTGGCCGGGCCCCGCCCCTCCCAGGTATCCGCTCCCCACCCCTGTTGGAGTCCCCGCAATGCCCCTCGCCCCCTCCCGCACCACCGGCACGGACGACCGCACGGTCCCCCTCACGGCCGACGAACCCGTCGCCCACACCCTCCTGAACTGCCTGCTGCGCGAGATCTGCGGCCCGGAGCGGCAGACCGCCGTGTCCGGTACGCACCTGCTGCTCCGGCTGCCGCGCTGCGGCGAACTCCTGCGGGTGGGCCTGCGCCGCGTCTCGCTCACCGGGGCGCACCGCTTCACCGGCCCGGCCGGGCGGTGGCGCGACGGCGGCTGGCACGCACTGGGCTGGGAGGAGCTGGCCGCGTGCGCGCAGCGGGAGCTGGAGCTGCGTACGGGCGTACGGAACGAGGAATTCCGGGCACAGGTCGCGTCGAGCCACGCGGGCGTCGCCGCCGCCCTGGAACACGCCGCCGCCCCCGGCCGGGCGGGCAGCCGGGGCACCGGCCCGCACGCCCGCTACCTGCGCTCCGAACAGTCGCTGCTGTTCGGCCACCGCTTCCACCCGACACCCAAGTCCCGCACCGGCAGCCCCGCCGACTGGGCCCGCTACGCGCCCGAGGCCGGGGCCCGCTTCCCCCTGCGCCACCTGGCCGTACGCGCCGACCGGGTACGCGAGGAGGCCGCCGCCCCCGCCGCCCTGACCGCGCTGGACCGGCAGGGCGAGGTGCCCGACGGCTACCGGCTGCTGCCCGCGCACCCCTGGCAGTACGCCATGCTCCGCGCGCATCCCGCCCTGCGGGACGCCGTACGGCGCGGCGACGTGCTCGACCTGGGGGAGCGCGGCGACTCCTTCGCGCCCACCGCGTCCGTCCGCACGCTCTACGACGGCCGGAACTTCCTCAAGTTCAGCCTCAACACCCGTATCACCAACTGCGTACGCAAGAACGCCGACTACGAACTGCGCGGCGCCGTCGCCCTCACCCGCCACCTGGAACCCGTCGCCACCGCCCTCACCGCCCGCTTCCCCGGCTGCGACCTGCTGCGGGAGCCCGGCTACCGCACCGTGGACGTGGGCGACCGGGAACTGGCCGAAGGGCTCGGCGTCATCGTCAGGGAAGGGCTGGACGCGCGGCTGCGGCCCGGCGTCACCCCGCTGCTGGCCGCCGCCGTCGCCGACGAACACCCTTCGAGCGACGCCCAGTTCGGCGAGCTGCTGCGGGGTGCCGACCCGGTGGCCGCGCTGGGCTGGTGGGACGCGTACCTCTCGCTGCTCGTACCGCCCGTGCTGGCGGCCTACTTCGACCACGGCGTGGTCCTCGAACCGCACCTCCAGAACGTCGTCCTCGGCGTCGACGCCCTCGGCATGCCCGTCCAGGCACTCTTCCGCGACCTGGAGGGCACCAAGCTGCTGCCCGGCCCGCACACCGCGTTCCTCGACAGCCTGCCGCGGGACGTGGCCCGGCCCCTGGTCTACGCACCGCGGCGCGGCTGGGACCGGGTCGTCTACTGCCTGCTGGTCAACCACCTCTCCGAGACGGCCGCCGCCGTCGCCGACCGGCACCCGGGGCTGGAGGGCGAACTGTGGCGCGCCGTACGCGGAGTGCTGCGCGAACGGAGCGCCGCACACGGCGAACCGGCCGAACTGCGTGCCCTGCTGGCCGGCGCGCCGCTGCCCGCCAAGGCCAACCTGCTGACGCGGTGGGGGCGAGCGGCGGACCGGGAGGCGGGGTACGTCCACCTCACCTCGCCCGTCGGCCCCGGCACGGTGAGCGGCACGGCGAACGGTACGGTGTCCGACGGCCTGGCAGCGCCCCGCACGCGCGCCGCATCCCGGGCCGCCTTCCCCCGTCCCCGGAGCACCTCATGATCACCGAGCTGGCCGCGCGCCAGGTGGACCTCCTCACGGCCGGACACCCGGGCCCCGGCGGCGCACTCGACGGCCCGCTGCCCGCCTACGTCTACGACTTGGCCGACCTGGACGCCCACGCGGCCGCCGTACGGGCCGCGCTGCCGCCCGCCGTCGAGCTGTACTACGCGGCCAAGGCCAACCCGGACCCGCATCTGCTGCGGACCCTGGCCCCGTACACCGACGGCTGCGAGGTCTCCTCGGCGGGCGAGGCCGCCCACGTCCGCGCGGCCGTGGCCGCACTGCCGCTGGCCTTCGGCGGACCGGGCAAGACCGAGGCGGAACTGCGCGCCGCCCTCGACCTGGGTGTCGAACGCTTCCACCTGGAGAGCGAGCACGAACTGCGGATGCTCTCCGCCCTCGCCGGGGAGACCGGCCGGACCGCCGACGTGCTCCTCCGCGTCAACCTGCCGCTCGGCGCGGGCGTGACGGCAGGCGCCGCCCTCGCGATGGGCGGCCGGGCCACCCCCTTCGGCCTCGACCCGGCGCGCGCGGAACACTGCCTGCCGCTGCTCTGCGAAGGGCCGCTACGGCTGCGCGGCATCCACGCCCATCTGGCCAGCGGCCTGGACGCGCCCGCCCAGCTCGCCCTCGCCGCCCGCATCACCGAATGGGCCCGGCACTTCGCCGCCCGGCACGGCCACTCCCTGTGCGAGGTCGGCCTCGGCGGCGGCATGGCGGTCGACTACACGCGCCCGGACACCCGCTTCGACTGGGCGGAGTACGGCACCGGGCTCGCCGAGCTGGCCGACCGCTACCCCGAGTTCACCCTGCGCATCGAGCCGGGCCGGGCGCTGACCGCCTACTGCGGCTGGTACGTGACCGAGGTCCTGGACGTCAAGCACAGCCACGGCGAAGCCTTCGCCGTACTGCGCGGAGGCACCCACCACCTGCGCACCCCGGTGGCCAAGGGACACGACCACCCCTTCGTCGTCCTGCCCGTCGAGGAGTGGACCCGCCCCTGGCCACGCCCGGGCGCACACGGGCAGGAGGTCACCCTCGCCGGGCAGCTGTGCACCCCCAAGGACGTACTGGCGCGCCGGGTCCCGGTCGCCCACCTGCGCGCCGGTGACCGGGTCGCCTTCGCGCTGGCCGGCGCCTACGCCTGGAACATCTCGCACCACGGCTTCCTGATGCACCCGCCGCCCGCCTTCCACCACGCGGGCGGCCCGGCCGTCCCAGGTCCGCGGGGCGGCGCCGCTGCCCGTGCCCGGCGCCGCCCCTGACCGGGTCAGATGTCCAGTTCGCCTTCGATGCGCCGGAGCTGGTGCCGGGCCATGGCGAGGTTGGACCGCCCCTTGTCGAGCGCCAGATAGAGGAACAGGCCGCTGTTGTTACGGGACTTCAGCAGCCGGATGAGGTGGTACTGGGTGCCGAGGGTGATCAGGATGTCCTCGATCTCGTCCTTGAGGCCGAGCATCTCCATGGTGCGCACCTTGGCCCGCACGACGTCGGTGTTGCCGGCCGTGGCGACGGACAGGTCCAGGTCCTTGCCGCCGCCCAGGGTGCCGAGCGCCATGCCGCTTCCGTAGTCGACCAGGGCCACGCCCAGGGCGCCTTCTATGCCGGTCATCGCTTCCTTGAGGGCCGTCTCTGTGTTGATCATGGGAGTTGTCCGTGCCTTTCGTCCGTGCGGGGAGCGGGGGGTGGTCCGGTTCATGGTCGGGTGTTCTCCTGTGGTCCCGGAGCGCCTTCGATCAGCGCGCTGATGCGGGTGCTGGACCGGCGCGCTTCCAGGCGCAGCCGGCCGACGTTGGCCTGCGGCGCGGTCACCAGGGCCAGCGCGGCCGAGGGGCCCGCGGTGTAGGCACCCACCCAGCCGTGGTCCGCGCGGACCAGGAGTTCGTGGGCGGTGCCGTGCCCGGCCGCCGCGGCCAGGTGCAGGGCGGCCCGCAGCGCGTCCGCGGTGCGGGGCCCCAGGGGATGCTGGACGGTGCCGGAGACGTCCCTGGCCAGTACCCGGCCGTCGTCGTCCACGACCAGCGCTCCGGTCACCTGGGCGACGCAGGCCCGCAGTCGCTCCAGCTCACCGGTGAGCTCGGCCTCTGTCGCCATGACGTGCTTCCTTCCGAAGAGGCGACGCGCTGCACGCTTCACGGCGGTGCACCGCCGAAGACGGAGCGGGGTGACTTCACAGACGGGCCTCCAGTGCGTCACGGACGCGCCGCAGCAGGGCGACGTCGGGCGGATCCGGGGGGCCCGGTACCGGCGGGCGCCCGCCGCCCGGGTGGCCGGACGGGCGGTCGTCGGACGGCGGATCGCAGGAGCGGAGGACGAGCAGGCCCGCCACCGCGAGACGCCGCACCTCCAGGAGTACGTGGAAGGCCGGCCGCCCCAGTTCACGGGCGATGGCGGCGGGGGTGCGCGTCCCGTCGGCGAGGGCCAGCACGGCTGCCAGACGCACCGGCACTCCGGGGCCCGCCGCCGGCCGGCGCAGGACGGGCGCGGTGTCGATCTCCGGTCCCGGCCATCGCCCGTCCAGCAGCCGCCTGCGCCGACGGGTCTCCCGAAGTACCCGGTCCGCCGCCACGGAGCGCTGCCGGCCGCCGCCCTCCCGTACGAAGCCGTGCTGGAAACGCGTCGGGCCGCTGCGCGGGGCCAGGGCGAAGAACGCCGCGTCGAAGAGCGCGGTCAGCCACCACACCTCGGCCTGACCCGGGGACAGCAAGCCCTCCTTGACCAGGCGGCAGGGCACGTGGTCGGGAACCCCCGCCCGTTCGAGCGCCTCGTCCCACACGGCGCGCGGCACCCGTCTGCCCGTGGTGAGCAGCACCTCCAGCCCGGGGGAGGCCGGGCTCTCGGCATGCACGACGCGACCACTTACCAGGTAGAGCGTGCCGGGGCCGCACTGGAGCGCGCCGGTGGCGTGCGCCTCGGCCAGGCGCGACAGCATCGAGGGGCGCCGGGTCAGGGGCGTCGGTGCCACCGGCGGTGCGGTGCTCATGCCAGGGCCAGCTGTCCGGCGACGCCCTCCAGGCGGAGACGGGCCAGTGCGAGGTTGCCGGAGGTACGGTCGAGCCAGAGGTGCAGGAGCACGCTGTGGCCCGCCCCGGGGTCCACGAAGCGCACCAGGTGGTATCCGCTGCGGGTGGTGACGATCAGGTCCTCGACCGGCAGGGCGGGCACCGGGGCCGCGTTCTCGGCGAAGACGGCGGCCCCCATCACCAGCCGGGCCAGTTCGGCCGCTTCGGCGGCGGCCGTCTCGGCCCCGCCCGGGGCCCGCTCACCGACCGACTCCAGCGCGAACCCGCACGTCCAGTCCACGAGCGCGGCGCCCCGCGCCCCGGGCACGCTCATGGCCTCCAGCAGGCACACCTCGATACCGGGCACCCGAACTCCTCTCCTGCCGCGCCGGTCGGCGCACCCGGCTTTGCGGGTGACGAGGAGGCTACGCAGGCGACCGGGCCCGCCAGGGAATCTGGCACTTTCCCGCGGAACTTGTTCCGCGCCAACAGGAGTGCGCCCAGAGTTGTTCGGTTCCTGACAGGTTTCGGGTTCCGGAAGACGTCGGCCCCGTCGGCGCCGGGCACCCTACGGGTGCGACAGGTCCCTGACGCAGTGCCACTCGGCGGCGAACGGCCGGTAGCCCAGCGCGGCGTTGACGGCGAGCATCGGGGCGTTCTCGGCGTCGTTGGACGTGAACGCCTCCGTGCAGCAGGCGTCCCGGGCCCGGCGCAGGGAGTCGGTCTTGGCGAGTCCGGCCAGCCCCCGGCCCCGGTGGGCGCGGCGGGTGCCGGTCATCTGCGAGCCGTAGCGCCCCTGCCCGTCCGTGCCGGCCAGGCTGAACGAGGCGATCTCACCGTCGACCGTCACCACCGTCGTCAGGTCCAGATCGATGTCCGGCTGCTCCCAGGTGTGCACGATCCAGTCCTCGTACGTCATCGCGTCGACGGTCAGGTCGTCCGGCTCGTCCGCCGTGACCTCGGCGTCCGCCGCGAACAGCGGGCGGGGATCGGCACCGAAGTCGGCGGCGGTACACAGCTCCGTACCGGGCGGCAGGCTCGCGGGCAGCGGCGGCAGGACGGCGTGGACGAGGTCGAGGCGGAGGTAGCGGGCCAGGCGCAGGCGGCGGTAACCGCGGCGTTCGGCGAAGGCCAGCGAACGGGGGTCGTCCTGCGGGTAGGCGTGCAGACGGGTGACACCGTGGCCCGCCAGGTGGTCCTCCGCCACGTCGAGCAGGGCGCGGCCCGCGCCCAGCCCGCGGTGTCCCCGGTCCACCAGCAGCGCGACGACGCCCTGCCCGGCCGTACTGCTGTCGTGCCGGACGCTCGCCTTGACGACGCCGACGATCCGGCCGCCGGCCTCGGCGACGAACACCCGCAACCGCCGGGCGGCAGGCGCCTCGGCGACTTCCCAGGCGACGGACTGCGGGGTCGAGATGCAGTAGGACAGCACCCGGCGCCGTAGCTCGCTGACGTCCCGGGCATCGGAGCGGTGGAAGGGCCGCACAGTGACAGTCATCAGCGGGACGGTACGCCCACCGCCCGGATGCCGCCTCCGAATATCGCCGGGCGGGACACCACCGCACGGCCGGGGCCGGAACGGCGCCCGCAAGCCGCGCCCCGGTGCGCGTCCCGGCACGACATGTGCGGCCCTGCGGACACGGCGGGTGCCGCTGGCGCACAATGGGGGCGACCCACCCCTGCGTCTCTCGCAACCCCCGTACCAGGAGCGCCACCGTGGCAGTCCAGCAAGCGCCGCCCCTGCGGCTGACCATCGACCCGGACGCGGCGGACGCGCCGTTCGAACAGGTCCGGGCCCAGATCGCCGGTCAGGCCCGGGCCGGCGGGCTGCCGGTCGGCCGCAAACTGCCCACCGTACGCGGCCTCGCCGAACAGCTCGGGCTGGCCGCCAACACCGTCGCCAAGGCGTACCGGGCCCTGGAGACGGACGGCGTGATCGAGACGCGGGGACGCAACGGCACCTTCGTCGCGGCGGCCGGCGAGGCCGCCGACAAGGAAGCCG
Source organism: Streptomyces paromomycinus (assembly GCF_003865155.1). Lineage (NCBI taxonomy): Bacteria > Bacillati > Actinomycetota > Actinomycetes > Kitasatosporales > Streptomycetaceae > Streptomyces > Streptomyces paromomycinus. The sequence goes on from NZ_BHZD01000001.1 coordinate 7,740,165, forward strand.
CGGCGGCCGCCGCCTCCTACGCCCGGCGCGCCCGCCGCCTCGGCCTGGACCACGCCGCCGCCCGCACCGCCGTCACGGACGCCCTGCGCGCGGCCTACGGAGACGACGTATGACCGCCCTCGCCCGCGTCCAGTGCACCGCCCTGGACTGCCCCGACCCGATGCGGCTCGCCCGCTTCTACGCCGAGCTGCTCGGCGGCGAGATCAACCGCCCGACCCCGCTCTGGACCACCGACGACGACTGGACCACCCTGCACACCGAAAGCGGCACGGTCCTCGCCTTCCAGCGCGCCCCCGGCCACCGCCCGCCCCGCTGGCCGGACCCGGAGCACCCCCAGCAGTCCCACCTGGACCTCGGCGTGCACGACCTGGAAGCCGCGCACCGGCAGGTGCTCGACGCGGGCGGCACCCTGCTCGACACCACCCACGGCGACGGCCCGCACGGCTTCCGGGTCTACGCCGACCCGGCGGGGCACCCCTTCTGCCTCGTACGGGAACAGCCCGGGGACCAGCGGGCGTACGAGCAGAGCACGGCGTGACGGGCACCTGGGCACGCCCCGCCCCGCGCGTCGCTCAACGCAGCCAGGCGGGATGGCCCTTGGGCCGGGGAAGGCCGGGGTACGGGGCCGGATAGGCGACGCGCGTGACGATGTGGCAGTGGTTGCACCACCACAGGCAGCCGTCCGCGTCCACGTCGTCCCCGCCGCACGCCATACAGGTGTCGCCCGCGACGTCGGCGGCCACGCCGCGGTGGTTGCCGTTGGCCATCCGCCGCTCGTACGCCGACCGTTCCGCCCCGTAGCAGCGCAGACACAGCCCCTCGTCGAGGCCCGGCAGCTTCACCGTCTCCTGGCCGCACCGGCACAGCAGCACGCCGACATGGCGCGGGTCCAAGCCGACCGGTCCGCCGCGCGGCCTTCCTTGACTCATGCCGGAACCTCTCCCCTCAGCCGAGGCTCCCATCGTCCTCTCCGCCGCGCGGCGCCGCCGGGCTTTGGGCAGATCGGCCGACGGGCAGATCGGCTGACGGGCAGGTCAGCCGACCGGCCGCCCGGCCGGCGCCCCCGCCGCTACAGATACAGCCCCGCGTCCGCGCCCGAGTCCTGCGCCGGTACCGCGGCGGGGCCGGTGCCGCGGCGCAGCGCGTACAGCTCCGCCAGGGTCGCCCCGTCCCGGCCGATGCCGTCCTCCTTGCCCAGCCAGCGCACCGCTTCGGACCGGTTCAGCGGGCCCACCTCGATCCGGGCCATGCAGCGGCCGGGCCGTACCACCGCGGGATGCATCCGCTCCAGGTCCTCGTTGGTCGTCACGCCGACCAGGACGTTGCGGCCCTGGCCCAGCAGCCCGTCCGTCAGGTTCAGCAACCGGGACAGCGCCTGCCCCGCCGTGTGCTTCGCCTCGCCGCGGATCAGTTCGTCGCAGTCCTCCAGCAGGAGCAGCCGCCAGCGGCCCTTGCCCGCCGCGTCGTCCTCGCCGATGGCGATGTCCATCAGGTAGCCGATGTCGTTGAAGAGGCGTTCCGGGTCCAGGACGCAGTCGACCTGGCACCAGTCGCGCCAGGAGCGGGCCAGGGTGCGCAGCGCGGAGGTCTTGCCCGTACCGGGCGGCCCGTGCAGCAACAGCAGCCGTCCGGAGATCTCCTCCGGCGCGACCTTCATCAGCCGGTCGAGGGCCTCGGCCACCGGCGCGGTGTAGTTGGGGCGGATCTCGTCCCACGTGCCGGCGGAGATCTGCCGGGTCGTGCGGTGCGGACCGCGCCGGGGGGAGAGGTACCAGAATCCCATCGAGACGTTCTCCGGCTGCGGCTCCGGCTCGTCCTCCGCGCCGTCGGCGGACTGGCCCAGCACCTTCTGGGCCAGTTCGTCGGTGGTGGCCGTGACGGTCACGTCCGCGCCGCGGTTCCACCGCGACACCAGCAGGGTGAAGCCGTCGCCCTCGGCGAGGGTCGCGCTGCGGTCCTCGTCACGGGCCGAGCGCAGCACCTTGGCGCCGGGCGGCAGCAGCGTCAGACCGGATTTGACCCGGTCGACCGAGCGGCTGCGCGCGTACGGCTGCTCGCCGCTGGCGAACCGCCCGAGGAACAGGGCGTCGACGACATCGGACGGCGAATCGCTGTCGTCCATGTTCAGACGGATCGGGAGGGACTCCTCGGCGGGGGACGGCTGGACGCGGTCGGCACACATGACCACCATGATCCGGCAACAGCGCCCGCCGCGTACACGGAATTTCCCCTGTCAACGGCTCTTTCTTCGAGAAGTCCGGCCGCAGGCGGACCGGCCTTGCGCACTTCCCGGGAAACCGGCCGTCCGGCCCGCGAAGCTGGCTAGGCTGGCCCGTTGTGGGACGTCATGGGGAACGTCACGGTGGGGGCCGGCACGGCGGTACGGGAGCGGCGCGGCCGCCGCACCCGGCGGACGGCGGGCGGGGCCGCAGGTTCCGCAACCGGTCCCGGGCCACCGCCCTGCTCGCGATGGGCGTGGCGGTGCTGGCCATGGCGCTGGCGATGTGCGGGTTCCCGCCGGAGGACGGCGGCGTCCGGCGGGCCGCCGGTTCGCCCGCCGCACAGGTCGGCTGGGGCTTCACGCACACCGAGTACAGCGCGGACCGCGGCGAGGAGCCGGCCACCGCGAGCGCCGACCGGCTGCTGTCCGCCGATCCGATGCCGCAGAACCAGCACGTCATGGGCTGGGGCGCGCAGAACCCCGAACCGAGCCCGGGGAAGTACGACTTCAAGGAACTGGACAGCCGCGTCGACCTGATCCGCCGGACCGGCGGCACGCCCGTACTGACGCTGTGCTGCGCCCCGGACTGGATGAAGGGCGGCCGGGCGGGCGAGACGGACTGGAGCGAGCTGGAGAAGGCGCCGAGCCCGGAGCACTACGCGGACTTCGCCGCGCTGGCCGGCACGATCGCCCGCCGCTACCCGGACATCCGGCACTTCATCGTCTGGAACGAGCTGAAGGGCTTCTTCGACGAGGCACGCAACCGCTGGGACCACGAGGGCTACACCCGCCTGTACAACATGGTCTACCGGGAGCTGAAGAAGGCCGACAAGAACAACCTGGTGGGCGGCCCGTACACGGTCATGGACAGCTACGCGCCCGGCGACGACACCTACGCCTCCGACGTCAAGGGCCCGTGGGGCAGCCTGGACCGGCGCACCGTCGACGCCGTCGAGTACTGGAACGAGCACAAGGCGGGCGCGGACTTCGTCGTCGTCGACGGCTCCAGCTACACCAAGGACGACCGGTACGTGCCCGACGCGTTCACCGCCACCCGCAAGTTCGCCGACGTCGGGCGCTGGCTGCGGCAGACGACCGGCCTGCCGCTGTGGTGGGCGGAGTGGTACGTCGAGGTCCCCGACCGCAACGACGACCGCCGCGGCTGGAGCGAGCCGCGCCGCACCGCCACCCAGGCGAGCGCGCTGATCTCCATGGCCGAGGGCGGCGCCACCAGCGGCTTCTACTGGAACCCGCAGAACGAGGGCGCCGACTGCCCCGGCTGCCTGTGGCGCAGCACCGAACTCCGGGACGGCGGCAGCAGGCTGCCCATGATGGACCTGCTGTCCCGCTTCTCCCGCGCGTTCCCGCCCGGTACGTCCTACGAGCGGGTCGACATGGCCGCGGCCGGCCGGGCGGACGTCCGCGTCCTGGCCGACGACGAGGACGTCCTGGTCGTCAACGTCCGTGACCGTCCCGTCCGGACGACGGTGGGCGGCAAGCCCGTCACCCTGGACGCGTACGGTATCCAGTGGCTGAAGCGCTGACGCTCACGACATCGTCACGAACCGCTGCACGAGAGAGACCAGGAACACCAGCAGCAGCGGCAGGGTGAACCAGAAGGAACTCTGCATCCAGCGCAGCTTGCGCACGCTCGGCCGCACCGCCACCCGCACCACCTCACGGGCCCCGAGCAGCAGGATCAGCGCACCGGCCGCCAGCGCGCCGACGACCGACCACGACGTCCACGTGATGCGCGGCCCGACCGGGCCGGGGGCCGGCTCGTCCACCGGCCCCGGCGGCTGCTGTTTCAGCTCGTACAGCGCCGCGTGCGCGTTGCTCAGCACGCGCCGCAGTTCCGGGCGCTGGTCCAGGGCGGTACGCAGCCGCTGCTCCCAGGTGGCGGCGTACCCCGAGCCCAGGCGCAGCGACTCCGCCTGGGCGCGGTTGACCATGAAGTAGGAGTGCGGCCCGGCGTCGCGCAGCGCGTCGACGACCGAGTCGGTCAGCACCGGGTCCCGCGGGGCGAGGACGGGGACGTACTGCACCCGTTCCATGTCCCTCGCGCCCCACGGTATGGCCGGGGTGACGTCGTTGACCGTGTCGTTGGACGGCCAGAGCAGCCGTGCCGTGGGCCGGTCGTGCGCGTAGACGTAGTCCATCGCGGCGACCTCGCCCGGCCGGACGCGCTCGAACGGTTCGTTGCCCCAGCGTGCCACCAGGAAGCCGGTCATCAGCACCACGCCGGTCAGCAGGGCGGCGAGCGGGCCCAGGCCGCGGCGGGTGCCGGCGGCGCGCGGGAACAGCGCGAGCGCGCCGAGGACACAGGCGCCGGGCAGCGCGAACATGAACACCCGCAGCGCCATCTCGCCGCCGTAGGACTGCATCCCGAAGGCGAGGAACGGCACGAAGGTCAGCACCAGCAGCGACCGTTCGGAGAACCCGGCGGCGCGCCGCCGCAGCACGCCCCAGCAGGCCAGCGCCAGCACTCCGCCGGCCAGCGCCACCCGTGTGTACAGCACCAGCTTGTGCACGCTGTCGCCGGTGCCGATACGGCCGGTGACGGACGAGGAGACATTTCCGCCGATGCCGCCCACGCCGCCGAACAGTTCGTCGAAGTGCCCGGACCAGTACGGTTCGGCGAGGAAGCCGACCCAGACCACGACCACCACACCGAACAGCAGTGGCAGCCCGTACAGCGACGTCCGGCGCACCAGCACCAGGAAGGTCAGTACGCCCAGCATCACGAACGGCGTGAGCTGGTGGCCCGCCACGGACGCGGTGAACAGCAAGGCCAGTACGGCCAGCAGCGCCACCAGCTGCCCCCGCCCGGCCGGCGCGACCTCCGCCTCGCCGGGCCAGCGCTTGCCGCGCAGCACCCGCGGGTCGCGGAACCACACCAGCAGGATCGCCGCGAAGACCAGGTACAGCAGGTAGGTGAAGCCCTGCGGGGAGAAGTAGTCCTGGCCGACCCAGCCGCAGAGCGCGAACAGCCATGCCGCGCTCCACTTCGCGCGCCAGCCCGCCCGTACGGACTTCAGCAGCAGGAACACCGGAGCCAGGTACAGCAATTGGATCGTCAGCGGCCACCAGCGCAGCACCTCGGTGAAGTCCGTGACGCCGCACGCCTCGGCGAGGAACTGTGCCGCCGCGAAGAATCCGGGCCAGCTCCAGCGCGCGTCCAGGTCGGGCACGGCGGTGCCGGTCCGGTCGATGTAGTCCAGGAAGCCCAGGTGCTGCCAGGCCGTCGGGAAGCGCGGCTCGGCCTCCAGGACGGCGGGCAGCGCGTGCAGGGCCACCACGGTCAGGATCAGTACGGCCGCCAGCAGGGCACGCCGGGGCCGGGACAGCCACAGGGCCGAGGCGAAGGCCAGTACGAGCAGGACGGCGCCCAGCAGGGTCGCCGCGGGCAGCACGCTGATCAGGCCGAGCCCGCCCATCCGGTCCAGGTCGGCGTCGTTCATGCCGCGCAGCGGCAGCCAGAACAGCAGGAGGGCGGCGCCCAGCAGCGCCCAGATGCCGAGGTCGGGGCGGTCGCTCAGCCGGGCCGTGAGGCGGGTGCCGAGCGGGCCGGGGGCCGTGAGCCTGGCCTTGAGGGAAGCGGAGGCGGTGCGTCGGGGGGTGGGTGCGTCCTGGGCCGGGACGGAGCGGTCCGGCAGCGGCTCGTCCTCCGTCGGCGCCGCGGCCGGTTCCGCCCGGTACATCTTCGTGGGCGCGGCGGGCGCGGCGGGCGCGGCGGGCGCGACCGGCCCGGCAGGCGCCGGAGGCACCGGCCGCCCTGTACCGCCGCCCCCGTCGTCCTGCGCCCAGGACGGCGCCGGCGGCCGGACGTCGGGCCGGCGTTCCATGTGCTCGAAGTCCACGTGCAGCCCCAGCGGCACGGTGTCCACGTCCCGCAGCGCCCGCTGCGCCCAGCTGGGCCGGTGCGGCACCGCGCCGTCCGCGCCGTCCGCCGGCTCCCGCGTGCGGTCCGGCATCAGCGGTGCGGTGGCGTCCGGGCCGGGCGTGCGCGCGTCCCCCAGGTCGCCGTTGACCGCCAGGTCCGCCAGGTCCCCGTCCGGTGCCAGCCCTTCGGCGGGCGCCCGCGTCAGCGGCGCGGAGGGGTGCCCCTTGAGGATGCGGTACAGCTTGACGGACGCGATCGAGACGATCACCGCCAGGCTGGAGATCTCCGCGACGCCCGCGCCGGTCAGCCCCATCCGCGGCAGCAGCAGCACCGTCAGGCCGAGCACCAGGGCGCACAGCAGGCCCTGCATGTACGCCAGTCCGGACGTACGGCTCTGGGCGCGCAGCACCGCGAAGTAGACCTCCATCACGACGCGCAGCGCCGCGCCCACCGCGAACAGGCGCAGCAGCGGGGTGGCGGCGTCCGCGTACCCCTGGCCGAAGACGGCGAGGATGTACGGCGCGCACACGAAGAGGAAGAGGCAGACCGGAATCATGATCCGGGCCATCCGGCGCAGCGCGGCCCGGGTGTTCTCGGCCAGCCGGGCCGGGTCGTGCGAGCCCTCCACGGTCAGCGAGGCGCCCATGTTGATGGCGAGCAGGTTGACCGTGCCGCCGATGGTGGTGGTGATGTAGAAGTACGCGTTGTCGGCGGAGCTGACCTGGGAGGCGACCAGCACCGGCACCAGGTAGACGACGGCCAGCGAGAACAGCGAGCCGGTGTAGTCGCCGGCCAGGAAGCGGCCCATCTCACGCAGCGACGGCGGCCGGGCGGTGCGTTCGGTGGCCTTGACGTGCCGGGGCACCAGCCGCCGGAACACCAGCCAGCCCAGCGGCAGCACGGACACCCCGATGGCGGCGACCCACGAGACGAAGACGCCCGCCGTCGGGATCGCCGCGGCGAACGCGATCAGCAGCCCCAGCTTGACCGTGGAGAACACCAGGTTGCCGACCGGCACCCACAGCGCGCTGCGCAGCCCGGTCAGCACCCCGTCCTGGAGGGTCAGCACCGACCAGGCGATCACGGCGACGATGAATCCGAGCCCGTGCAGCGGCCCGTGCAGGAACCGGTACGACGGCCCCCAGAGGTTCAGCGTGAGCAGGAAGACCGTCGCGGCGAGCGCGACGACCACCGAACTGCCCAGGTACGTACGCAGGACCAGCCGCCCGGTGGACCGGCCCGCGATCGGGATGTAGCGGGCCAGCGCGCCGGTCAGCGTCAGCGAGGTCAGTCCCGCCAGCAGCTTCATCGCGGCGATGGCCGCCGAGCCCTGGCCGACCGCGGACTCCGTGTAGTACCGGGCCGCGACCAGCCAGAACCCCAGGCCGAGCAGGCCGGAGATGCCGGTGTTCAGCATCAGCGCGTAGGCGTTGCGGAACAGCTGGCTGCCCCCGCCGCCCTTACCGCCGGGTCCCAGGCCGCCGAACAGGCGTCGTCGCCCGCTCCCGGCCGGTTCCCGTTCCGTACGCCGCTCGGTCCGGGTGGTCGTGTCAGACACGGCTTCCGTGCACCTTCCCCACTGCCTTGGCCGCCTGACGGGCCCTGCGGACCACGGCGTATCCCTTGGTGAGTGCCCGCTCCCGGGCGAAGTACCGGCCCACGGCCCGGCCCTCCACCAGCCGCGCGAACTCCTCGGTGGCGGTGTCGCGCCGTACCGTCAGCCGGGTCAGCGCGTACGGGCCCTGGCAGCGGCCCGCCAGGGCGTTGTTCACCGCCAGCGACTGCCGGAAGCCCGCACCGCGCACCGCCCGCCGCACCCGCCGGCTGGAATGGCCGTAGGGGTAGGCGAACGACACCGGGGGAGCGCCCAGTTCGTCAGTGACGAGGTGCTTGCAGCGGGTGACCTCGGACCACAGGCGGTCGTCGGACACCTGGTCCAGCTGTGGGTGGGTGTGGCTGTGGCCGCCGATCTCCAGGCCGGCGGCGGCCAGTTCACGCGTCTGGTCCCAGTCCAGCATGGTGTCCAGGGCGCCCCCGGTGTCGTACGGGCCGCGCAGCCAGCCGGTCGAGACGAACAGGGTGGCCCCGAAACCGTACCCGGACAGCACGGGCAGGGCGTGCCGGTGCACGCCCTCGTAGCCGTCGTCGAAGGTGATCAGCACCGGCCGCGCGGGCAGCGGCCGGCCGCCCCGCCACGCCGTCCCCAGCTCTGCCGTGGTCAGCGGGGTGAAGCCGCGGTCGTCCAGTACGGCCATCTGCTCGGCGAACGCCTGCGGGGTCACGGACAGGTCCAGCGCGGCCGGCGAGGGCGCGTGCGCGATCGCGTGGTACATCAGGATCGGCACCGTGCACGGCGTGCTCACGCCACCGCCCCCTCATTGCCCGGGGTCACGGACCCGCCGCCGCCCGTCCGGGAGACCGTCGGGGCCGTCGCCCCGGCCGGTTCGTGCGGGCCCGCGGGTTCCCGGGCCGTACCTCCCGTCCTGTCCGGCACGGGCACCACCACGAAGCCGCTGCGGCCCACCGTCCGCCGGTCGCGCCGCGCCCGCAGGCTGCCGAGCGCGTAGCCGAACGCGGTGGCGGACACCCCCGCGACGATCGCGCCCGCCCGGCCGGCGCCGCCCGGCCGCCGCAGCAGCGCGTCGCGCACACCGCGCGCGACGCCCGCCGGGAGCACCCGGGTCGCGTAGCGCCGTTCCGTCGACAGCCCTTCCCGCGCGCCCACGCTGCGTGTCACCAGCGCCTTGGACAGGCCCTCCGCGTACGTACGGGAACGGAAGTACGCGAAGCGCTCCCGGCCCGGCGGCACCCGGTGGTGGATCACCGACCGGTCGTCGACCAGCAGCACGGCGTCCGGCACCGCGCGGGCCAGCCGGATGCACAGCTCGGTCTCCTCGCAGCCCAGCGGCCGTTTTCCGGCGTCTCTGCCGATGCCGGTGGCGAACCCGCCGGCGGTCTCGAACGCCTCCCTGCGGAAGGAGGCGTTGCCGCCCAGGACGTTGCGGACGCGCACGGTGTGCGGGCCGCCGGTGCCGTCGGGGAACAGCCCCCGGTACGCGCAGCCCACCACCCAGTCGAACTCCTCGGGGAACCAGGCCGGCCGGCGCCCGGAGGCCCACACCGGCTCGGTCCGGCCGCCGACGGCCAGCACCCGGGGGTCGGCGTACCCCTCGGCGAAGTGCAGCAGCCAGTCGCGTTCGGCCACCGCGTCGTCGTCCAGGAAGGCGATCACCTCACCGGTGGACTCCGCGACGCCGGTGTTGCGCCCGGCGGACAGGCCGCGCGGACCGGCGTTGGCCAGGACGCGTACCGGGCCGCACGGGCCGGGTGACGCGAAACGTTCCCCCAGCCGGTCCAGCAGAGCCGGATTGTGGTCGACCACGAGCAGCAGCTCATGGGCCGGATGGGACTGGCCGTGCACCGAGGCCACCGCGGCGAGGATGTCGTCCCAGCGGTCCTCGGTGTACGCGCAGACGACCACGGAGACGCGGACGCTCAAGACGCCTCTCCCGTGATCATGGCGGGGCGGGCGGGGCGCCGGTGGCGGGTGCTGCGCTCGCGCAGTATCACCTTCAGTACCCGCAAGCCGTCCCGTACGGCGCGCAGGTTGCTCACGCCGTGGATGCGGTTGTACTCGTGGCTGGGGATCTCCTGCACCTTCAGACCGGCCTTGACCACGCGGATGTTCATCAGCGTCTCGACCTCGAACCCGTTGCAGTCCAGGGCGATCCGGTCCAGGCAGTGCCGCCAGAAGGCGTTGTAGCCGTAGCACAGATCGGTGTAGCGGGCGCCGAACTTGGCGTTGACCACGGTGGTCAGCACCCGGTTGCCCAGCTTGCGCACCGGCGTCATGTCGTCGGTGCCGCCGCCGTTGGCGAACCGCGAGCCCTTGGCGAAGTCCGCGCCCCCCACCAGCGCGGAGACATAGCTGACGATCTCGGCGCCGTCCGCCGAGCCGTCCGCGTCGACCATCACGATGATGTCGCCGGTGCAGGCGGCGAACCCGCTGATCAGGGCATCCCCCTTGCCCTTGCCGCGCTGTTCGACGACCTTGACGTCCGGCCGCAGTTCCCGCGCGACCGCGACCGTGTCGTCGGTGGAATTCCCGTCCACCAGGACCACTTCGTGTATCCACTCCGGAAGTGTCTTGAAGACGTACGGAAGATTCTCCGCCTCGTTCATGGCGGGTATGACGACACTGACCGGCGGAGCTATGGCCAGATGCGAGGAAACGGGACGGTATTGCCCCTCGGCGCGCACCGGCGTCAACGGCTTCTGATCCGTTTCCGCGGAGTGGAGAAATGAACTCATGAGTCTGTTTCCCTCTCGTCCGGTGGGCCGCCCACCCCCGGGCGGCCCGGATGGGTATCCGGTTCGAAAGGGGGGTTCACACCCCGTTCACGACGGCAAAGATCTTTCGCCGGGTGCACAGGGTGAGCTGGCATGCGTGTTTCCGGCCGCGCGGCACGTGTCCCGATGATCGGCGGTGGTTCTCGGCATGTGAAGATCGGACACGGCACCCCCCTACCGCGCCCCGCCCCGGGCCCTGTCGCGGCGCTTGAGCCCTCCCCTAGAGCCGCCTTGCATGACGTGCCGGTGCGGGTGGTGTACGACGGTATTGATGACTGGGACTCTATGGCAATACCTCGACCTCGTATCCCGTTCTGGTTCATTGGCGGATATGAAGCGGTCCATTGATCAGCCGCGCGACCGGATTCGGCCCATCCGTTTGAGGAGGCGATCGGCCGGCCCGAACAATTCCGGCCGGGACACCACCGTGTTGCGCAATGCCCGCACCGGGACGCGGTGTGCGCGATGGCACAGCGCGATCGGATGGCGGTGCCGTGACACCCATCCTTCGGAAACGGTCAGCTCACGCGTCTTGAGGCAGTCCTTGTACTGTTTTTCACCGCGTCCCAGATCGATGTAGGAGATCCCTTCGGCGGCGGCTCCTTCGGCCATGTGCAGATGCAGCACCAGGCCGGGTGAGAATTTCGCGTACGCCGGGTCGTAGGCGGGGAACCAGCAGGACAACACCCGCTCGGAGCGGATGCCGAAGTGCGCGGCGACCGGTGTGTCGCCCGCGTAGAGCACCGACAGCAGGCCGGCGAAGGACCCGTTGCGGGTGTGGAAGAGCTGGTCGACGAGCTGGACGATCCAGGGGTGGGCGAAGCGGTCGCTCCGCCCCGTCCTGCGGTACTGCGCCGACTTCCAGTCGAGCAGCCGGTGCAGCACCGCCGGGTCCCGTTCGTCGTGCACGTACCGCACCGGGCCGACCTCCCGGCCCAGTTTGCGCTCCTTGGTCCGGGTCCGGCGGGTGAACTTCGGGGAGTTCGCCAGCAGCCACGTCAGGTACGCCTCGTACCCCTGGTCGAGGTCGACGACGGGGGAGGGGAAGCTGTGCACCGGCACCGTCTCGAACGGCTTCTGGCCCTCCACCAGGTGGTCGAACTCCAGCACCGACAGTCCGCAGGCCTGCAGCAGTTCGCGGGAGTCCCACTGGAAGCCGGGCCGGTGCACCAGGCCCTGGGCGTCGGAGACACCCAGCCCGATCGCCCGCCCGACGCCCAGCGCCGAGCGCTGGAAGGGCAGGAAGGCGGCCGGTTCGCCGTCCTCCCGGATCACCGCGATGCGCACCCCGCGCCGGCAGCGTCCGACGGCGAGGGCGAACTCGGGTGCGAGGAAAGGATTGGCCAGCTGGGGTGTGCCCAGCAGATGGGCCTGCGACTGCACCGCGCTCCACGCCGCCCGGTCGGTGCCGTTGAGTTCACCCGGGCGGTACACGCTGATGTCCACGTCAGTTCGTCCGACTTCCCCGTCCACGGGCGCCGCTGTGCCGGCGCCGCACGCTGACCCCTAGGAACACGATGCCGCTGAGCACGGCGACGGCCACCACTCCGCCCCGCGCCGACCAGATGTGCAGCGCGAGCATGGCCTGGGCGACCAGCAGGTCCGCCGCGACGGCCGCGGCCCCCGCGACGACGGCCCTGCTGAGCGGGTCGAGCCGCCCCAGCGCGGTGGCGACGGCCGCGGCGGGCGCCAGCACCAGGAAGAAGAGGGTGCAGGGCGCGCGCAGCGGCGAGGCGATGTCGGCGAGCGCCAGGAAGGCGCCCACGCCTCCCACGGCCACGGCCGCCCCGGCCAGTACGGGTGCCGAGTCGGCGCGCAGCCGCCCGCCGCCCCGGCCGTCCGCGCCCGGCTCGGTGCCGCCCGGCTCCGGGCCTCCCGGACCGTCACCTCCCGGACCGCCGTACGCGGGCCCGTCGCCGGCGGCTCTGCCGCCGTCCGGTGTGTTGCCGTTGATGGTCTTGATGTGCATTGGCAGCTTTGCCCCCCAGAACCGCCTGATGCCGGGCTTCAATGTCGCGCAGCGGGCGCGGGGGCGTCAAGACGCGAAGAAGGTGTGAACGGGCCATGTCCGGCACGTGGTTGGGCACTGGCCGCCACGTGACGGGGAGGGGGCCCGGGGCGGCCTGGCCCGATCGCCGCGGTGGCGGGCCCGGGCACGCCGGTGTGCCTCCGGTCGGAATGTGGGTATGTCATATACGCGTCACGCCGATGCCGTGACACGTCCACCGAGATCACCCGTGATCGTGAGAAAGCGTGTCAACACTTCCCGTACCGGATGGGTCCTGCTACATCAGGAGTGGCAGAGATCCTGCTCAGGGAGGTTCCATGAGACTGTCCCGACGCGCGGCGACGGCGTCCGCGTTCCTCGTCACCACGGCGCTCGCGCTCTCCGGCGCGAGCGCCGCCGTGTCCGCACCCCGCCCCAAGGCCACCGACTACGTGGCCCTCGGCGACTCCTACTCCTCGGGCGTGGGGGCGGGCGGCTACGACAGCGGCAGCGGCTCCTGCAAGCGCAGCGCCAAGGCGTACCCGGCCCTCTGGGCCGCCGCCCACAAGCCCGCGTCCTACCACTTCACGGCCTGTTCCGGCGCCCGTACGGGCGATGTGCTGGCCAACCAGCTCGCCCCGCTCAACTCCGGCACCGACCTGGTGAGCATCACCATCGGCGGCAACGACGCGGGCTTCGCCGACACCATGACCACCTGCGTCCTCCAGGGCGAGACCGCCTGTCTGAACCGCGTCGCCACGGCACGCGCCTACGTCAGACAGACCCTGCCCGGCAAACTGGACCAGGTCTACGACGCCATCGACGGCAAGGCGCCCGCCGCCCGGGTGGTCGTCCTCGGCTACCCCCGCTTCTACAAGCTCGGCAACTGCTCCGTCGGCCTCTCGGAGAAGTCCCGCGCGGCGATCAACGCCGCCGCCGACGACATCAACGCCGTCACCGCCAAGCGCGCCGCCGACCACGGCTTCACCTTCGCGGACGTCAACAAGACCTTCGCCGGGCACGAGATCTGCTCCTCGGCCCCCTGGCTGCACAGTGTCACCCTCCCCGTGGAGAACTCCTACCACCCCACCGCCAACGGCCAGTCCAAGGGCTACCTGCCCGTCTTCGGCTCCGCCGCCTGACCCCGCCCCCACCCCCCTCAGGAGAAGTCCCGCCCGCCGGGTGGGGCTTCTTCCGCGTCCGGGGCGTGGAGCCGCTGCTAGGTCCGCGGGCCGGCGTCGTAGCCCGTGCCGGTCGCTCCGCCGTACGGGCCGCCGCCCGTGGTCCCGCCCGTGGCCGAACCGGCGGAGGTCGTGGGAGCCGACGTGGTCGGCGCGGTGGTGGTGGGGTGCCCGGTCGTCGGCGGCCGGTCTGTCGTACGGGGCGGGGTGGCGGGGTAGGTGCGGCCGGGCGAGGTGGTGCCGGGGTACGTACGGCCGGGAGTCGTGGCGGCCGGGGGAGTGGTGGCGGAGGACGTGCCGCCGGAAGCCGACTGCCCCGGGGAGGAAGCCCCGCCGCCCGTTCCGCCGCCTCCGCCGTCGTCACCGGTGCCGCCTCCGGAACCGCCGCCCGTCGTACTGCCCGGCGTACGGGCCGGTGTGCCGCTGTCGTCCAGCAGCGCGTACGCCACTCCGCCCGCAGCCAGCAGGGCCAGCAACGCACCCGCCAGCAGCAGCCGGACCGAGCGCCGCCGGCGCCGCTCGGCCTCCTGATCGGCCGCGGTCGTCGTCGTGGTGTCATCGCCCGGCGTTCCGGTCGGCGGGCCCGGCACCGGCGTCGCGGGCCCGTACCCGTACCCGGCCGCCGCGTGATCGGCGGTGACCGTGGGCGGCTGACCGGGCGGCACCACGACCGTGGGCGTGGCCTCGCCGGCCGCCACCGCCTCCAGCATCCCCTGCGCCTCTGCCGCGTCCAGGCGCTCCTGCGGCTCCTTGCGCAACAGCCCTTCCAGTACGGGCGCCAGCGGGCCCGCACGGCGGGGCGGCGGCAGCTCCTCGTCGACCACCGCGCGCAGCGTGGTCAGCGGGGTGTCCTGGCGGAACGGCGACTGCCCCTCCACCGCCGCGTACAGCGTCACGCCCAGCGACCACAGGTCCGACTCCGGGCCCGCCTGCCGGCCCAGCGCCCGCTCCGGCGCCAGGAACTCCGGTGACCCCACCAGCTCGCCGGTCAGCGTCAGCGCGGCGGAGCCCGCCACCCGCGCGATGCCGAAGTCGGTCAGCACCACCCGGCCGTCGTTGGACAGCAGGACGTTGCCCGGCTTCACGTCCCGGTGCAGCACGCCCGCCGTGTGCGCGACCCGCAGCGCGGCCAGCACCTGGGCCCCGATGCCCGCGACCCGGGCGGGCGCCATCGGGCCCTCCGCGTCCAGGGCCTCCGCCAGCGACAGCCCGCGCACCAGCTCCATGACGATCCACGGCCGCCCGCCCTCGGACACCACGTCGAAGACGGTCACCACGTTGCGGTGCGAGATGCGGGCCGCGGCCCGGCCCTCCCGCTCCAGCCGCGTGTACAGCAACTCCTCCTCGCGGCCCGTCAGGTCGCGCGGCGCCCGCACCTCCTTGACGGCGACCTCGCGGGCCAGCACCTCGTCCCGGGCCCGCCACACCACACCCATGCCGCCCCGGCCCAACTGGTCGACCAGCCGGTAGCGCCCCGCCAGCAGCCGTCCGCCGTCCCCGCCGCCCAGCGGGGCGCCGGTTCCCGCACTGCCAGGACCCTCGCTCATGGACGAGCCCCCCTCGCGAAAGAGCGATGCGGTGGAAACGTACCTCAACCCAGCGTGGTTGCCGCCCCTTTGAGCAACAATCCGCAACCGAGCAGCAGGACGACGGAGGCGGTGCCGACGGGAGCCAGCCGGTGCGCGGCGGCCAGCAGCCGCGCACCGGCCCCCCGCCCGGCGGTCCCTCGGCCGCCGAGCCGCAGCGTCAGCCGGACGGCGAACAGCCCGGCCGCGGCCAGCGTGCCGGCCAGCCCCGCGCCGTACGCCACGACCAGCAGGAACCCGAACCACGCCTGGCCGAGCGCCGCGGCGCCGACCAGGACGACCACGGCGGAGGGGCTCGGTACCAGTCCGCCGGCGAATCCCAGCAGGACGATGCCGCGCAGGCCGGGACGGGCGGGGTGGTGATGGTGATGGTGGTGGTGACCGTGGGTGTGCTGATGGCCGTGTTCGTGCCCGTGCCCGTGTTGGTGCCCGTGTTCCTGTGCATGGCCGTGGCTGTGGCTGTGGCCGTGGCTGTGGTCGTGGCCGTAGCCGTGGGAATGCTCGCCCCCGTGGCGCCGCAGCCGCAGGGCCCGGCGCAGCAGTACGGCCCCCGCCCCGGCCACCAGCGCCCCGCTGGCCACCCCGAGCCACGCCACCACGGAGGGCGCGGCGGCCGACCCCGCCGCGATCAGCGCCCCCAGCGCGAAGACCCCGAGGGTGTGCGTCACGGTCACCGACAGGCCCAGCGCCAGCACGTCCCGCCGCGAGCTGCGCCCGCCCGCCGCCGCTGCCGCGGCCATCATCGTCTTGCCGTGCCCCGGCGCGAGCGCGTGCAGCGCGCCGAGCAGCAGCGCCGCGCCGAGCGCCAGCGCGGCGAAGGCGGGGGTCAGTTCGTGGCGGGCGACGAGTCCGGTCAGTGCCTGGGCCCAGCGGTCCGCGCCCCGCGGCAGGACGGACCCGGCGGGCGGGGCGGCGGCGGGTGCGCCGTCCGCCTCGGACAGCGCCGGCCCGCCCGGTACGGCCCGTACGGTTGCCGAGCGGCGGTCGGGCGGTGACTCCAGCACCTCCTGCGGGTACGCGGTCAGCCGTCGGGAGGCCGACGCCGCGGGCACGTCGGACGCGGTGAGCCGGGTCCGGTCGCCCTGGGCCGTGACCTCCCGCCAGCCGGGTGCGCCGTCGCCCTCCGCCGCGAGGAACCGCAGCGCGGCCCGCCCGTCCGAAGGCAGCCGGGCCGCCAGCCGGCACTCCAGGCGCAGCGTCGGCAGTCCCGCCTGGCCGGGCCGGGTGACGGCCGTGGCGTCCGTGGACCGCAGCGGCTCCCGGCGCCCGTCGACGGTCAGCCCGCTGCCGCGCGCCGCCGTCGCACACCGCTCCCGGGCCCAGCCCGCCAGTTCGGCCCGGCTCAGCGTCCCGTTCCCGTCCCCGTCGATACGGGGCTTCTGCTGGGCGGCGGGGACTTCCGCGAGGTCCTCGACATGGTCCACGCGCAGTGCGCCGGGCCGGACGACCAGCCCGTCGTACTGGCTGACGGTGAAGTTGCCCAGCGGATGCGCGCTCGCGGAACCGGCCGGGACGAGCAGCAGCAGGACGGCCGCGAGCGCCACGACCGCCAGGGCGGTTGCCCGCCGGGTCACCGTCCGGCCTCCAGGGCGGCGAGCGCGGACCGGGCCGCGGCCGAGCCGGTGGGCGAGAAGCCGGGGTCCAGGCGCAGCGCGGCGGACAAGTCGCGGCGGGCGTCGGCGGTCCGGCCGAGCGCGCGCTCGATCATGCCGCGGTGGTAGAGGAACGCCGCGTCCCGGAACCCAGGCGCGGCGGCGCGCTCGGCGTAGGGGAGGGCTGCCCGGTTCTGGCCGGCGCGGTGCAGGGCCCAGGCCAGGCTGTCGGCGGTGTGCACGGTCTGGCGGCGGGACCACTCGGCGCGTGCCGCGCGCAGGGCGGCCTGGCGGTCACCGTGGTCGGCCTCGATCAGGGCGGTTTCCAGGTCGACCGCCACGCCGTTGGCGCGCGCGAGGTCTGCCCAGGTCCCGGCCAGGGCGTACTGGCGCTGGGCTGCGGCCCGTTCGCCGCGCGCTTCGTAGACCTCGCCGAGCGCGGCCAGGGGGCCCGGCAGCGGGTAGCGGCGTACCACTTCGCGCAGTTCGCGGGCCGCCGTGCCCAATTGGCCGCGCGCCGCGTAGGTCCGCGCCCGTCCTTCCAAGGCGGGCAGGTGTCCCGGGACGGCGCGCAGCGCAGCCCCGTAATGCCGCAGAGCTTGTGCGTACTGGCCTTGCCCGCGTGCCAGATTGCCGAGGGCCGTGGCGACGTACGCGATGTCGTCGGGCCGCCCGGCGGAGCGCAGCGCCAGGTCCAGCACCTTCCGGGCGCCGTCGGCGTCGCCGTGCAGCTCCCGCACGTACGCGAGCCGGGTGAAGGCCGGGAGGCCGGGGCGCACCGCGTCGGCGTGCCGCGCCGCCGCGAGCGCCGCGTCGTAGCGGCCCAGCTCGACCAGCGCGTCCACGCGTACCGCCAGCGCCCGTTCGCTGTACGGATTGACCGCGAGCGCGGCGTCCGCGTCCCGCAGCGCGGCACGGAAGTCGTGCCGCGCCGCGGCGAGCGCGCCCCGGCCCGCCAGCCCGGCGTCGTTGCCCTGCGGGCGCAGCGCCAGCGAGCGGCCGAGAGCACGTTCGGCCTGCGGGTAGCGGGTCGGGTCCCCGGTCGTCCGGGCCTGCTCGACATAGGCGGCGCCGAGCTGCGCCCAGCCGCGCCAGTCCCCGGGCCGCGCACGCAACTGCGCCTGGAGGGCGGTCACGGCGCCGGCCGTCGTGCCGCGGCCCACGGGGACGTCGGACGACGGCGGCGCGGGCACGAGGGCAGGTGCCCGGCCGCCGTCATCGCCCAGCGCGAGCCCGCCGACGGTGATCCCGCACGCGAGGAGTACGGTCCCGACGGCGGCGGCCAGCCGGCCGCGCACGCTCCTGGGCGCCTTGGGGTGTTTCAACGCCCGGCCCTCGACCGCCGGTTGGCGCGCAGCCACAGCAGTCCGACGCCGACGAGCACCAGTCCGGCGGCGCCCGCCGAGGCCGACGCGATCAGCACGGTGTCGTCGTCACCGGTACCGCTGTCCTGCGGACGCAGGCCGGTCTGGAGGCGGGCGGACTGGTTCGTCGAGCCCTGGCCGCTCCCGTTCGTGCTGTCGCCGCCGCTCTTCTTCGCCAGCGGCCCTTCGGAGCCGGAGGTGGGCAGCGCCAGGTACGGGAAGGTCTTCCCGAAGGCCCGGTCGTTGGCGTCGACCGCGTCCCCCAGGTCGTTCTTCTGCCCGACCAGCTCGCCCTCGACGACCTGGAGCGAGATGTCCACGACGTCGTCGGTGAGCCGCCGGCCGTTCGGGTAGCCCGCGTTGTCCCCGTCCAGGACGCCGAGGCGCTTGGGCTGGTCGGTGGGCTGGACGGAGGTGTTCAGCCGCAGCGCCTCGGCGGGGCGGACGTTGGGCGGCTGGTTGAGCTTCGGCACACCGGTCAGGAATGCCTGGACCAGGTCCTTGCGGGGCAGCGCCGGTGCCTTGATCCCGTAGATCTTCTCGATCAGCCGGGCCAGCTCGGGGTCGGTGACGTACTTCAGGAACTGCGCGTCGTTCCACGGCGCCGACGCGTTGAAGCGGTCCTTGTCCTTGACCGGGACGACCAGCTCGTTGACGAGCGGGTTGGCCATCCGGGACACCTGGGACCAGCCGCCGGAGGCGTTCTTGCGCTGGGTGGTGGACCAGACACCGATCACCGGCTGCGCGGCGGACTGCCGCAGGGTGCTCGTCGGCACCTGGAGGGCGACGGACTGCACGTTGTAGCCCGCGAGGGTGTCCCGGCCGACCTCCGAGAGGTCACCGCCGTACAGCAGGTCGAAGGCGCGCAGGTCCAGGAAGAACGGGTCGTCCGCCTGGCCCGCGAAGGACTTCGCGCCGCCCGCGACCGGGCGCACCGCCTGGTCCCGCAGCTTCTGGTAGTCCGGCATCGACGCCTTGCCGACGTTGGAGGGCGCGGCGATCAGGTTGTCGGCGACCTTCGTGCTGGAGACGACCTTCTGGTCCTTCAGCCGCAGCAGGTCGATGTCGTACGTCTGGTAGAAGTTCAGGTCCTTGTCGTCGAGGGACGTGACCTGGCCGGTGTTGTAGAGGAACGTGTCACCGCTGCGGTAGTTGTCCTTGAACGTCCAGCGGTAGATCAGGTCGCCCTGTCCGTCCCCGTCGCTGTCCACGTGCACGTCGTACTGGGCGTCGGTGGCGAACTTGTAGAAGTTCGGGCCGCCCGCGGGCTCCGCGAACGGCCACCAGTTCACCGTCAGCGTCGTGGTGTCCGGCTTGTCGGGGCTCTGGTAGGCGTACACGTCCGTGGTGTCGTACTCCGGCTGCCCGGAGATCTGCGGCGCCTCCCGGTGGCTGGCGGCCTGCGCCGAGCGGAGCGAGAGCGGCCCCGCGGCCGCGCCGGCGATGCCCGCGGTGGCCAGCGAGCCGCACGCCAGTACGGCGACGGTCCGGCGGCTCCTGAGCCTGGCCCGCTTTCCGGGCTGTCCGGGCTTTCCGGACTTCCAGGGCTCTCCGGGCTCTCCGGGCCTGGGTTCCTGCACGTCCTGTGTGGTGGCGGTCATCGCCTCGGTCCTCCCCCTCGAACGGGCCGGACGGGCCGGCCTGGTAGCACCGGTACGGCGGCGCTTCTGCCGTACCGGCGCTGTGGCGGCTATTCGGGGCCGCGCGCCGTGCGGATGGGTACGGATTTCGCGCGCCCCGCGAAACCGGGGCCGCCCGGACCGGTCCGCCGCGCGTCTCGCCCCGAATCCACCCCGGCGGGACAATGACCGGTCGGCACGGGAACGGGGTGAGCCGCGTGGACTCCAGAACGGGCGCAGGGCGCGGCGCCGAGGTGTTGCTGCCCCTGATCGCACGGGGTGACCACGGCGCTTTCGAAGAGCTGTACGACCTGGTGTCGCCCCCGGTCTTCGGCATGGCCCGGCGGGTCCTGCGGGACACCGCCCAGGCCGAGGAGGTGACGCAGGAGGTGCTGCTGGAGATCTGGCGGCGGGCCGGGCGCTACGACCCGGGGCGCGGCAGCGCGCTGTCGTGGATCCTCACCCTCGCCCACCGCCGGGCGGTGGACCGGGTGCGGGCGGCGCGGGCCGCGAGCGAGCGCGAGGAACGGGCCGCGCGGCGGGGCGCGGTGACCGTCTTCGACGAGGTGGCCGAGGAGGTCGAGGGCTCCTTCGAACGGGAGTGGGTCCGCCGGTGCCTGGAGCGGCTCACCGCGTTGCAGCGGCAGTCGGTCACGCTGGTGTACTACGACGGCTACACCCACCGGGAGGCGGCGCGTCGGCTGGCCGTACCGCTCGGCACGGTCAAGTCCCGGCTGCGCGACGGGCTGGCGCGGCTGCGGGACTGCCTGGCGGGTGCCGTATGAGCCGCCGCCCGCCGTACGCGGCCCTCCGGGAGGCGTGGCGCGCCGGACGCCGGGGCACCCACGCCCTGGCCGCCCCGTACGCCCTCGACGCCCTCGGGCCGCGCGAACGCCGCCGCTTCGAGCGGCACTTGCGCCGCTGCCCGGACTGCGCGGCCGAACTGCGCGTCCTCACCGAGGACGCCACCTGGCTCGCCCGCGCCGCCGCCCGCCCCGCCCCCGGCGAACTGCGCACCCGGGTGCTGGCGGCCGCCCTCGCCACCCCGCAGGAGGCCCCGACAGAACCGGAATCCACCGCTCCGGCCGCTGTGCCTACGGCGCGTGCGCCGGAGACCGGCACCGAGCGCGCCCCTCTGCGCCGGTCCGCCCGGTTCGGCCCCCGCGTCGCCGCGGCGGTCACCGCGCTGAGCCTCGTCGTCAGCGCGCTGCTCGCCCTCCAGCTCGCCCGTACGGACACCGAACTGGACCGGCAGCGCGCGGTGACCCAGGCCGTGAACGCCGTCCTGGCCGCACCGGACGCGCTGGCCGTCTCCGGCCGCCCGATCGGCGGCCGGTCACTGAGCGCGGTCGAATCGGTCGCCATGAACCAGGCCGTGGTGAACGCCGCCGGACTGCCCCCGCCGCCCGACGGGTACGCGTACCAGCTGTGGCGGATGCGGGACGGCCTCGCCACCGCCCGCCCGGCCGCGATGCTGCCGTACGACCGGGGGTCGCGTACCGCGGGCCCCGCCGTCGTACGTGATCTTCGGCACGGCGGCACCGGGCGGGCGGACCGGCTGGCGGTCACCCTGGAGCCGGCCGGCGGCTCCGTCAGGCCCACGACCTCGGTACTCATCCAACTCGCCCTCGGTTGACAGTGATCCGTAAGGTGGCGTCAACGTCGGTGTGCGGGAGGTGAATGCCGGTGACCGGGCCGCGCGCGTGTCACAGGAGAGAGATAGGGTTACCCTGCCCGGGCCGGGTGCCCTCGTACGGGTGGGGAGTGTCATGGAACAGATAACAATGCGCAGCAGGCCACGAGTGCCTGCCATCAGTTGCGGAAGCGGCGCGTCCAGCGCGCGGCTCGACCGCCATCTCGCGGTGCTGGGCGGACCCGCCGTCCCGCACCGGGAGACGGAGGGCGCGACATCGTTGATGCAGGAGCTCACTGCTCGTGATCACCGGCGCAGCAGGACGAGCCGCGGCGCCAGGGTGTCGCTGTTCGCACCGCTGCGCAGGCTGCGTCGGTCGCTCTTCGGCGGCCACGGCCACGGCTGAGGTCCGTCCGGACGACACCGTTCCCGGTCCCTCAGGCGACCACACCGTCCCGGCGCAGCGCTGCTATCCGCTCGCTCGTCAGACCCAGAGCGCTCAGCAGCGCGTCGGTGTGTTCGCCGAGGGCCGGGACGTCCCCCATCACCGGCCCCGCACTCCCGGGCAGCGTGACCGGCGGCAGCAGCGCACGCAGCGGCCCGGCCGGTGACCCCACCTCCCGCCAGCGGTCCCGCGCCGCGAACTGCGGATGCCTGGCCAGCTCCGCCACCCCGTTCAGCCGCGCACAGGCGATCCCCGCCGCCTCCAGCCGCCGTACGGCCTCCTCGACGCCCATCCCGGCCAGCACCTCACCCACCACACCATCCGTCTTGTCCCGGTTGCCGACGCGCGCCACGTTTGTCGCGAACGCCGGGTCCTCGGCCAGTTCGGGCCGTTCCAGCACCTGCCGTGCCAGCCGCTGCCACTCCCGGTCGTTCTGCACGGACACCAGCACCGGCTGCCCGTCCGCCGTCGGATAGGCGTTGTACGGCGCGATGACGGCGTGCGCGACCCCTGTGCGCGCGGGGGGTGTGCCCCCGTACATCCCGAAGTACAGGGGATGCCCCAGCCACTCGGCCAGCGCGTCCAGCAGCGCCACCTCCACCGGGCCGCCGCGCCCGGTCGTGCCACGGCGCAGCAGCGCGGCCAGCACACCGGAGAACGCGTACATCGCCGCCGCGATGTCCGCCGCCGGTATCCCGG
Source organism: Streptomyces paromomycinus (assembly GCF_003865155.1). Classification (NCBI taxonomy): domain Bacteria; kingdom Bacillati; phylum Actinomycetota; class Actinomycetes; order Kitasatosporales; family Streptomycetaceae; genus Streptomyces; species Streptomyces paromomycinus. Next base: position 7,762,725 of record NZ_BHZD01000001.1, read on the forward strand.
CCTTCGCGGGCTCCTCCGGCGTCCCGGTCAGCGAGACGAGTCCGGCCTCGCACTGCACGAGCATGTCGTAGGCCCGCTTGTGCGCGTACGGGCCGTCGGGGCCGTAGCCGGAGATGTCGACGGCGACCAGGCGCGGGTACCGGGCGCACAGCGCCGCCGCGTCGAGCCCCAGCCGGGCGGCCGCGCCCTGTGCCAGGTTCTGCACGAACACGTCGGCGTCGGTGAGCAGTTGTTCCAGCAGCGCGCGCCCGCGCGGGTCCTTCAGGTCCAGCGCCAAGGACTCCTTGCCTCGGTTGGCCCACACGAAGTGCGAGGCCAGGCCGCGTACGGAGGTGTCGTAGCCACGGGCGAAGTCACCGCCGTCCGGACGCTCGACCTTGATCACCCGGGCGCCGAGGTCGGCGAGCTGCCGGGTCGCGAACGGCGCGGCCACGGCCTGCTCGACGGCGACGACGGTGATGCCCTCCAGGGGCGGCGGCTGCGGCACGGTGTCATCCATGGTCGGAGCACCTACCCGCCGCCGCGCCCCGGGCAACGCGCCGGGCCGCACGACCGCGTCACAGCAGCGCGTCACAGCAGGGCGAACTGCCCCTCCGGGCCCTCCTCGTGGTGGTCCAGGACGGAGGCCGGGCGGCGGGCCGCGGCAGGTGGCGGCAGCACCCCCGCCGCGCGCAGCTCGGACGCCTCGACGCGGGGCCCGTCCGCCGTCCGGCCGTGCACGTCCTCCAGCGCCGGGCGCAGTTCGGCCGCCAGCGCCAGCACCGTGATCAGCTCCAGCAGTTCGGTGGTCCACTCCTGGGGCCAGGCCGCGGGCCGTACCGCCTCCAGGCTGCCCGGCTCGGCCACCGCGGCCGTACGCCGCTCGAACCACGCCTCCACCACGGGCACACCGCCCGCCTCGGCCTCCCAGGCCGCCCGCGGCACGGGGGAGACCCGGCCGGGGCCGAGGAGCAGCGCCTCCTCGTCCGGCAGGTAGGAGATGCTGTCGGGCAGTCCGCGGGCGGGCAGCGGGGCCCGTACGTAGGGCCGTCGGCCACCCGGCAGCCGAGGGCGGTCACCGGCGTGCGCCCCGTACGCCGTCCCGTCACCCCGTGCGCCCCTCGTCTGGAGCCACAGCAGCCGCTCGCCCAGCCCCACCCCGTCCTCCCACACCCCGGCGTCGGCGGTCAGCGGTACGACGGCGCCGGACGGCGTGGAACGGGCGCTCGCCACCGTCCAGGCGAGCACTTCGGCGGCGCCCACCGGCCGGTCCAGCCGCCGGGCCAGCAGCTCGGTCAGGCCAGGCGCCAGGTTGGGTTCACAGCCGCCGGGCCGCCGGTAGAGGGGCCGGATGCGGCCGGGGCGTCCGGCCGGGGACCGGCCGTCCGGCAGCAGCGCGGAGGCGACCAGCGCCGGCTCCTGCGTCTGCGGCACGTGTCCCAGCTCCACCACGAAGACCTGCCGCCCGTCCGCGACCCGCCACAACTCCGGCCGGGCGCTGTCGATCAGCCGGTGGTCGGGCAGCAGCCACTGCTGGTCGTACGGGCCGTGCAGGACGCGCACCGGCTCAGGGCACGGCCCGCCGGTGTGTGCGAGCCGGCCGGTGGGGGTGGCCTGGCCGGGCAGCTGGGGGACGGCCGTGCGCAGCGTACGGGCGCGGCTGGGCCGGAACAGCCGCTCGCGCGCCGCGTCGTCCCCGGCCGCGTGCAGCGCCGCCCAGCGGGCCCGCAGCGAGGCGGCGTCCGGGGCCATGACCCAGCCGCGGCCGAGCCGCAGCGGCGCCGCCGACCAGGGCATCAGGTCGTCGAGCCGGGGCGCCGCCGCGAGCCTGCCGCCGCCGCTCCCCGTCGCCTGTGTCACCGTCACGCGGTCGCCCTCCCTGGACCTTCGGTGCGCCCGTTTCGCTGGGGGCATCGTAACGGCGGCGGCCGGAGGCGGTCTTTTGCGAGTGATCACCGGGGGGTACGGTCCAGGCCGTACGCCGTGCCGCGGTGCGCCCGTGCAGCGGACCGCCGTACGCCGTAAGTCCTGTCGTCAGGGCCTGGGCCCGTGCCGCCGCCGTCCGCCGGGAGGAGCGCCATGACCGCCACGCAGCTCACCGGGGCGCGGGCGGGAGCCCGGCTGGACCGGCTGCCGCCGTCCCGCTGGCACCGCCGCCTCACCTTCACCGTGGGCATCGGTGCCTTCTTCGACCTCTACGAGATCTTCCTCGGCGGGGTGCTGGCCGCGGTGCTCGCCGAGCGCTGGCACCTGGACCACACCGCCAAGTCGTGGGTGATCGCCGCCGGGTTCCTCGGCATGTTCGTGGGCGCCAATGTGCTCTCCGTGCTCGCGGACCGGTTCGGACGGCGCCGGATGTTCCTGGTCAATCTGGGCGCGTACTCCCTGTGTTCGCTGCTCTGCGCCTTCGCGCCGAACGCCGAGTGGCTGATCGCGCTGCGTTTCCTGGCCGGGCTCGGCCTCGGCGCGGAACTCGTCCTGGTGGACACCTACCTCGCCGAGTTCCTGCCGCGCGCGGTCCGCGGCCGCTACATCGCCTGGGCCTACACCTTCGGCTTCCTCGGCGTGCCGGTGGCCGCCTTCGTCGGCGCGCGCCTGGTCGCCACCCGCGAGCTGTTCGGCGTCGAGGGCTGGCGCTGGCTGCTGGTGGCCGGCGGCCTGGGCGCGGCGTTCATCCAGCTCATGCGCGCCCGGCTGCCCGAGTCGCCGCGCTGGCTCGCCGTGCAGGGCCGCGAGGAGGAGGCCGCGCGGATCGTCACGGACATCGAGGAGCGCGTCGCGCGGGAGACCGGCGATACTTTGCCGTCGGTCGCGGTGGCGGCGGAAGTGCCGCAGCGCCGTGTCCCGCTGGGTGAGATGTTCCGCGGCGACTACCGGCGCCGAACGGTCATGTGGTGGCTCTTCCAGGTGCTCCAGACCGTCGGTTACTACGGGTTCGGCTCGCTGGCGCCGGTCGTACTGACCGCCAAGGGTCACACCGTCACCGCGTCGCTGAGCTATGCCGCGCTCAGCTTCTGCGGCTATCCGATCGGTTCGGCCCTGTCCGTACCGCTGATCGACCGGATCGAGCGCAAAACACTGATCATTGCCGCCGCACTGGGCATGGCCGGGTGCGGCCTGGCCTTCGGCTTCGCCGACGCGGGGTGGCTGATCGTGAGCGCCGGCTTCGCGCTGACCGTGTGCAGCAACGTCTTCTCCAACGCCTTCCACGTCTACCAGACCGAGATCTTCCCCACCGGTCTGCGCAGCAGCGCCATCGGCATCGCCTACTCGCTGTCCCGGCTCACCTCGGTGATCCTGCCGTTCGTCGCGCTCACCGTGCTGACGGACCTCGGGCCTGGTGCCGTCTTCATAGGCTCGGCGGTACTGATGGTGCTGCTGTGTCTGGATGTGGCGCTGCTGGGACCGCGCAGTACGGGGCGCAGCCTGGAGCGGATCTGAGGATCTGAGGATCTGAGGATCTGAGGATCTGAGGAGCTGGGGTGCTGGGGATCTGAGGGCCTGCGGGGGTGTCCTGAGGGCGGGCGGGCCGGCGGACCGGCACCGCCCGCGGCGTTCAGAGAATCACCTGGTCCGAGCGGGTCTCCAGGCGGGCGATCGCCTTGCGGCAGGCGCCGGCGAACTTCTTGAACTCGTCGTTCGTGCTGCCGGGACGCCCCTCCATCGTGTCCTTGTCGAAGAAGGACGCGCGCAGTTCGGTACTGAGTTCCAGCTGGCCGCCCTTGCCGAGCATGGTCCGGTTGCATGGGTTGGCGGGGTTGACTCCGGCCAGGTCCGGGAAGTCGTCGCCGTCCACCGTCTTGAAGTGCTTGCCCAACTCCTCGTGCAGCAGCTTCTTGAACGCGGCGTTCAGGCCGCCGACCACGACCACCTTGGGGTCCTGGCCGCTGCGTACACCGGCCTGCTCGGCGGTGCAGCCGTGCAGGCTGAGGACGTTGAGGCTGGAGGCCGCCATGGAGAGCGCGACATGGTCGTCGCAGTGCTTCGCGGTGACGTGCAGGTCGCGGTTGGACCCCAGGTTCATGCTCGGCAGCCGCAGCCCCTCGAACATCCAGTAGTCGTACACCGGCTCGCCCGGAAAGAGCGGCGCCAGGGTGTCGGGCAGGTAGCCCGCTATGCCCAGGCACAGCTCGGAGGTGCCCTTCTCGATGCCGCCGCCGTGCAGCGCCATGATCGTCGTGCGGTGGTACGGGTGTCTCTCCCCCCGCTCGTTGTCGAGCAGCTCATGGCGTCTGTAGCGGCGCCCGAACTGGATGCCCTCCTGGCCGGAGAGCTTCTTGTACAGGTCCGTGTTGGTGTCGTACACGTCCTTGTCGGACGTGGCACGGGCCAGGCCGGCCCCCATGCCCGTGACCAGAGGGGTGCTGCTGAGGGCTGCCGCGCCGAGCGCGGCGGTGAGGACCGTACGACGGTTGATGGGTGACATGTCGCACATCTTCACCTGCCGCGCCGCCGGCCCTCGCACCGGGGTGGGCCAACCGCGGTGCGGGGCGGGCTCAGTGCGCGTCCAGCGTCACCGTGAAGGAGAAACGATCGCCCCGGTAGTGGATCAGGGCCACGTCCACCACCCGCCCGTCCTGGTCGTAGGTGATCCCCGTGTAGTGCAGGATCGGGCTGAGCAGCGGCACCTGGAGCAGCCGGGCGGTCTCCGGGTCGGCCAGCCGCGCCTCGACCGTGTCCGTGATGCGGGCGATGGCCACGCCCACCGCGTCCCGCAGCACCTTCGTCATCGGCCAGCGCTCCAGGTCCGCGGGGTCCACGCGGGCGGCGACATCGGGACGCAGGAAGTTGCGCGCGTGGTTCGTCGGCTCACCGGTCTTCGCGTCGCCGCGCAGCCTGCGGTACGCGGCCACCTCCGTCAGGCCGGGGAAGTACTCCGCCAGCTCGGACGGCACCGCGGCCGGGCCGTGGCCCAGCAGTTCGGTCCGCATACCGGACTGCTGGGCCACGATCGCGTCCACCGAACCGAGCAGCCGCACCGGCGCCCCGCGCCGCGCGCTCGGCTCGATGAACGTGCCGCGCCTGCGGTGCCGGCTGATCAGCCCTTCCGTCTCCAGCTCCTTGAGCGCCTGGCGCATGGTCAGCACGCTCACGCCGTAGTGCGCGGCGAGCGCGTCCTCGGTCGGCAGGCGCAGCGGGGCGCCGGGGGAGCGGCCGAGTATGGACGCGCGCAGCGACTGCGAGACCTGGTACCACAGCGGCAGCTTGCGGTTCAGGTCCAGCGAGTCGGGGGCGAAGGTGGTCACGGCGGCTCCGTATCGGGGGCCGGGCGGTTCCCGGCCGGCTCTGTGCTCTCAGAGGCCGGACGGTTTCCGGCCGGCTCTGTGCTCACAGCGGCCGGACGGGTCCCGGTCGGTCCGGTGCTCTCAGGGGCGGAAGTGGCGCTCAAGACCCTGCCACACGCCGTCGTAGCCGCTCTGCAGGTGGTCGGCGCCGGCCGCCTGCCCGGTGAGGGTGACCGGCCAGCGGGTCTCGAACATGAACGCCAGCCCGTCGTCGATCTTCTGCGGCTTCAGCTCCGCCGCGCTCGCCCGGTCGAAGGTCTCCCGGTCGGGGCCGTGCGCGGACATCATGTTGTGCAGCGAGCCGCCGCCCGGGACGAAGCCCTCCGCCTTGGCGTCGTAGGCGCCCTCGACCAGCCCCATGTACTCGCTCATCACGTTCCGGTGGAAGTACGGCGGCCGGAAGGTGTCCTCGCCGACCAGCCAGCGCGGTGCGAAGACCACGAAGTCCACGCCCGCGAGCCCCGGGGTGTCGGACGGCGAGGTCAGCACGGTGAAGATCGAGGGGTCCGGGTGGTCGTAGCTGATCGACCCGATGACGTTGAAGCGGCGCAGGTCGTAGACGTACGGGACGTGGTTGCCGTGCCAGGCCACGACGTCCAGCGGCGAGTGGTCGTAGGTCGCCTTCCAGAGGTTGCCGCAGAACTTGTTGACGACCTCGTAGGAGCCCTCCTCGTCCTCGTACGCGGCGGTCGGCGCGAGGAAGTCCCGGGCGTTGGCCAGGCCGTTGGCGCCGATCGGGCCGAGGTCGGGGAGCTGGAAGGGCTGCCCGTAGTTCTCGCAGACGTAGCCGCGCGCGGTGGCGTCCAGCAGCTCGACGCGGAAGCGGACGCCGCGCGGGATCAGCGCGACGTGCCCCGGTTCGGCGCGCAGCAGGCCCAGTTCGGTGCGGATCAGCAGGCCGCCGTGCTCGGGCACGATCAGCAGTTCGCCGTCCGCGTCACTGAACACCCGGCGGTCCATGGAGGTGTTGGCGTGGTAGAGGTGGATCGCCATGCCGGTGCGCTGGGTGGCGTCGCCGTTGCCGCCCAGGGTCCAGAGCCCGGCCAGGAAGTCGGTGGGGGCCTCGGGTACGGGCAGCGGGTTCCAGCGCAGGCGGTTGGGGTCCGGTTCGGTCTCGGTGAAGGGCGCGCCGCGCAGCGCGCCGTTGTCCACCCGCGTGAACGCCGGGTGGGCGGCGGACGGGCGGACGCGGTAGAGCCACGTACGGCGGTTGTGCGCGCGCGGCTCGGTGAACGCCGAACCGCTCAGCTGCTCCGCGTACAGGCCCAGGGGCGCGCGCTGCGGGGAGTTGCGGCCCACCGGCAGGGCGCCGGTGACCGCCTCCGAGCTGTGTTCGTTGCCGAATCCCGAGGAGTACGCGAGTCCCTCGGCCGTCTTCCTCGCCCGCTCGTTGCCCGTGCCTGTCATCGCGCGCTCCCGCCGCTCAAGGGGATCTAGCAATCCTATGGAGGACCTTAGGATTGCGGGCCCGGCCCGTCAACGGAAACTCTCGGCCACCCGGCGGAGGCCGTACGCGGTACCGCTCCGGAAGTCTCCCGGCCGCCGGACCGGCGGGACGGCCGCTCGCACAGCCCGCTGTTTTGCTCGTATTGCTCGCGCGTCAAGACCTTGTTAACGAAAGTTTCGGCCACCTACCGTCGCCTCGACCGCCGTCCCGGGCGGTGTTCGAAGGCGAACGTGAGGTACCCCCATGCTGACAGTCCTCGGATTCGTCATGATCGCCACCTTCCTGGTGCTGATCATGACGAAGAAGATGTCGCCGATGGCCGCGCTCATCCTGATCCCCGCGCTCTTCTGCGTCCTGGTGGGCCAGGGGGCGCACCTGGGCGCGTACGTCCTCAAGGGCGTGGGCGACCTGGCGCCGACCGCCGCGATGCTGATGTTCGCCATCATCTACTTCGGCGTGATGATCGACGTAGGGCTGTTCGACCCGGTCGTCCGGGGCATCCTGCGGTTCTGCAAGGCGGACCCGGTCCGGGTCGTGGTCGGCACCGCGCTGCTCGCCGCGATCGTCTCGCTGGACGGCGACGGCTCCACCACCTTCATGATCACGGTGTCCGCGCTCTACCCGCTCTACCGCCGCCTGAAGATGAGCCTGGTGGTCATGACCGGCGTCGCCGCCACCGCCAACGGCGTGATGAACACCGTCCCGTGGGGCGGCCCGACCGCCCGTGCCGCCACCGCCCTCAAGCTGGACGCCGGCGACATCTTCGTCCCCATGGTCCCGGCGCTGGCCACCGGCCTGGTCGCGGTCTTCCTGCTCGCGTACGTCCTCGGGCGCCGCGAGCGCAAGCGGCTCGGCCTGCTCACGCTCGACGACGCGGGCACCGCGACCGGGCGTGCTGTTCCGGCCGGTGAGCCGGTGCTCGCCGCGGCGACCGGGGGTTTCGGGGCCCGCGTCCGTACGACCGTCCTGCGGACGACGGCCCTGCGTACGGGGAAGGCGCGTCCCGCGGTGGCCGACGGCGGAAACGGCGGCACGGTTTCCGCGGACCCCACGACCGTCGACGCGGACCCCACGACCGTCGACGCGGCCCCCGGCACCGACGCCGCCGCCCCCGGCACCGACGACTTCCAGGGCCTGGACCCGCACCGCGCCACCCTGCGCCCCAAGCTCTACTGGTTCAACGCCGCCCTCACCGTCGCCCTGCTGGTCCTCCTCGTCCTCCAGACCCTCCCCATCCCGGTGCTCTTCCTCCTCGGCGCCGCCACCGCGCTCACCGTCAACTTCCCCCGCATGACGGACCAGAAGGCCCGCATCGCCGCCCACGCCGAGAACGTCCTGAACGTCTCCGGCATGGTCTTCGCCGCCGCCGTCTTCACCGGCGTCCTCACCGGCACCGGCATGGTCGCGCACATGGCCCGCTGGCTCGTCGACGGCATCCCGGACGCGCTCGGCCCGCACATGGGCATCGTCACCGGCGTCCTGAGCATCCCGCTCACGTACTTCATGTCCAACGACGGCTTCTACTTCGGCATCGTCCCGATCCTCGCCGAGGCGGGCGCCGCGCACGGCGTCGGCGCGCTGGAGATCGCCCGCGCCTCCCTCGTCGGCCAGGCCCTGCACATGTCCAGCCCGCTCGTCCCCGCCGTCTACGTCCTCGTCGGCATGGCGAAGGTGGAGTTCGGCGACCACACCCGGTTCACCGTGAAGTGGGCGGTGCTGACCTCCCTGGTCGTCCTCGCGGCCGGCCTGCTGTACGGGATCATCTGACCCGTGGACGCCGCGACGCCCGGCCGGGGCTGGCTGCTGCGCCTGGTCATCACCTTCACCTTCGCCCAGGCCGCGGTGAGCATGGCCCGGCCCGCCGTCTCCTACCGGGCGCTGGCGCTCGGCGCCGACGAGCGGGCGGTCGGCGTGATCACGGCGGTGTACGCGCTGCTGCCGCTGCTGGTGGCCGTACCGCTCGGCCGCCGCACCGACCACGGCCGCTGCGCCCCGCTGCTGGTCGCCGGCGTCGCGCTGATCGCGGGCGGCTGCGCGCTCAGCGGCGTGGCGGGCTCGCTGCCCGCGATGGCCGCCTGGAGCGGGGTGATGGGCCTGGGGCACCTGTGCTTCGTCATCGGAGCCCAGTCCATCGTCGCCCGCCGCAGCGCCCCGGACGAACGCGACCGCAACTTCGGCCACTTCACCATCGGCGCCTCCCTCGGCCAGCTCGTCGGCCCGGCCGCAGCCGGACTCGTCGTCTCCGAGCACGACGGCGCCATGGCGGCCACCAGCGCCACCGCACTCCTGGCCGCGGGCGCCCTCGCCGCCTTCTCCTACCTGTCCCTGTGGCGCCTCGAACACCACCCGGCCGCTGCCTCCGGGGCCACGCGACCCGCCCGGGGCCGTACGAAGGCGGCGGCCCGCACGCCGGTACGGAGCGCCCTGGGCACCCGGGGCCGTACGACATCGGCGGCCCGCACGCCGGTACGGAGCGCCCTGGGCTTCCGAGGACGTACGACATCGGCGGCCCACACACCCGTACGGAACATCCTGGGCACCCGGGGCGTCGCGGCCGGCATCTTCATGAGCCTCGCGGTGCTCTCCGCGACCGACATCCTCACCGCCTACCTCCCCGTCATCGGCGAGGACCGGGGCATCGCCCCCGCCACCGTCGGACTCCTGCTCAGCCTGCGCGCGGCGGCCACGGTCGCCTGCCGGCTGGTCATGACGCCCATGATCCGGCTGCTCGGACGCACCGCCCTGATGGCGGGCAGCTGCGCGCTCGCGGGCCTGCTGTGCGCCGGACTGACCCTGCCCGCGCCGGTCTGGGTACTGGCCGCGATGCTCGGCGTCCTCGGCTTCTGCCTCGGCGTCGGGCAGCCGCTCTCCATGACCACGGTCGTCCAGGCGGCCCCGGCGGCGGCCCGCAGCACGGCACTCGCCCTGCGCCTGACCGGCAACCGCCTCGGCCAGGTCGCGGCCCCCGCGACAGCGGGCCTGCTGGCCGGACTGGCCGGTACGGCGGCGCCCTTCGCGCTGCTCGGCGTCCTGCTCCTGGCCTCGGCAGCCGTGGCCGCCCGCCCGGCGCGCAAGAAGTCCGGGCCCCCGCGCCCGGAGAGCGGCGACGGCCCCCACGGGCCCCCGGCTCCCGCCCCCGGCAACGGAACCCGCGCCACCCGGTGAAGACCCGCCCCCGCCGCACTATCGTGACCCCATGCCGGACCCGCCGTTGGCACGGTTCTTCGACCAGCTGGCCCCGACGTACGACCTGCTGTACCCGGACTGGCCCACCGCCGTGGCCCAGCAGGGCCGCGCCCTCGACGGCCACCTGCGCGCCGCGCTCGGCGACCGAGCACACCGGATACTGGACTGCGCCTGCGGCATCGGCACCCAAGCGATCGGCCTGGCCGCGGCCGGTCACGCCGTCACCGGCACCGACCTGAGCCCGGTCGCGGCGGCCCGCGCCACGGCCGAGGCGGCCGCCCGCGGCCTGCGTCTGCCGACCGCCGCCGCCGACATGCGGAAGCTCCCGTTCCGCGACGCCTTCTTCGACGCGGTGGTGTGCGCGGACAACTCCCTGGCCCTCCTCATCACCCCCGAGTCGGTACGCGCGGCCCTCGCCTCCGTGCGACGGGTGCTGCGCCCCGGCGGCCAACTCCTCCTCGGCATGCGCGCCTACGAGGAAGCGCGCCGCGAACACCGCGAGGTGCTGCCGGTCCGCGTCACGCGTACCTCCGACGGCGGCCGGGCCGTCACACTCCAGCTGTGGGAGTGGCGCGACGACGGCGAGCACTACAACTTCGACCTGATCCAGCTGCTGCCGCGCGGCGCCACCTGGGAGGTGCACAGTCGGCGCGCGACCTCTTGGGCACTGACCCGGGACCAGGTCACCGCCTTCGTCACGGCCGCCGGTTTCGAGCGCCCGGCCTGGCACGATCCGGAGGAGGACGGCTACTTCCAGCCGCTGTTGACGGCCCGCCGCTGAGCCGCGGGAGCCGGACGCCGACCGATGGCCTCCGAGGTGGCCGGTAAGGAGGGCTGGCGCCCAAAAACTACCACCGCTAGTTTGGGTCGGCGGGTACCTTCGGGCGCACCGACAGCAGCCGGCACGGGAGGGCGACGACGTGAAGCAGCATGACGCCATGTACATCGACGGGAGCTGGCGGCCCGCCGCCGGGCCGGACACCATCGACGTCGTCAACCCGGCCGACGAACGGGTCATCGGCACCGTCCCCGCCGGGACCGCCGAGGACATCGACGCCGCGGTACGGGCCGCTCGCGCCGCTCTGCCCGGCTGGGCCCGCACCGCGCCCGCCGAGCGCGCCGCCCGGCTGACCGCGCTGCGCGACCAGCTCGCCGGGCGTGCCCGGGAGATCGCCGAGACGATCACCGCCGAGCTGGGCGCGCCGCTGGCGTTCAGCAAGGCGGTGCAGGCCGCCGTCCCGGTCATGGTGGCCGGCTCGTACGCCGAACTGGCCGCCACGTACGCCTTCGAGGAGAAGATCGGCACCTCCACCGTCCTGCACGAACCGGTCGGCGTGGTCGGCGCCATCACCCCCTGGAACTACCCCCTGCACCAGATCGTCGCCAAGGTGGCCCCGGCCCTCGCCGCGGGCTGCACGGTCGTCCTCAAGCCCGCCGAGAACACCCCGCTGGTCGCCCAGCTCTTCGCCGAGTGCGTGGACGCGGCGGGCGTGCCGGCCGGTGTCTTCAACCTCGTCACCGGGCGCGGCCCGGTCGCGGGACAGGCACTGGCCGAGCACCCGGACGTCGACCTGGTCTCCTTCACCGGATCGACCGCCGTGGGCAAGAAGGTCGGCGCCCTGGCCGGCGCCGCCGTCAAGCGCTGCGCCCTCGAACTCGGCGGCAAGTCCGCCAACGTGGTGCTGCCCAGCGCCGACCTGGGCAAGGCCGTCGGCGTCAACATCGCCAACGTCATGGCCAACTCCGGACAGACATGCAGCGCCTGGACCCGGCTGCTGGTCCCCGCCGACCGGTACGACGAGGCACTGGAACTGGCCGCGACGGCCATCGCCAAGTACGTGCCGGGCGACCCGCTGGACGGCGCCAGCCGCCTCGGCCCGGTCGTCAGCGCCACTCAGCGCGACCGCGTCCGCGGCTACATCGAACGCGGCATCGAGGAGGGCGCCCGGGTCGTCGCGGGCGGCCCGGACGCCCCCGAGGGCCGCGAGCGCGGCTACTACGTCCGCCCGACCCTGTTCGCCGACGTCACGCCCGGCATGACCATCGCCCAGGAGGAGATCTTCGGCCCGGTCGTCGCGGTCCTCCCGTACGCGGACGAGGAGGAGGCCGTACGGATCGCCAACGGCACGGTCTACGGCCTGGCCGGCGCGGTCTGGGCCGGTGACCAGGACGAGGCGGTCGCCTTCGCGCGGCGCCTGGACACCGGGCAGGTCGACATCAACGGCGGGCGCTTCAACCCGCTCGCGCCGTTCGGCGGCTACAAACAGTCCGGCATCGGCCGGGAACTGGGCCCGCACGGCCTGAGCGAGTACCTCCAGACCAAGTCCCTCCAGCTCTGAGCGCGCGGGTCCGGGCGGCCGCCCGCCGTACCCGTACAGTCCGCCGAACGTGAAGGAGCCACACCCGCATGACCCGTGCCGCCGTACTGACCGCCGTGGGCGCCCCGCTGGAGGTCGCCGAGATCGAACTGCCCGGCCCCGGCCCGGGCCAGGTGCGCATCCGCCTGGCGGCGGCCGGCGTCTGCCACTCCGACCTGTCACTGTCCGACGGAGCCCTGCGGCAGCCCGCGCCCGCCGTCCTCGGGCACGAGGGGGCGGGCACCGTCACCGCCGTCGGCGCGGGCGTCGACACCCTCGCACCCGGTGACCAGGTCGTCCTGAACTGGGCCCCCTCCTGCGGGAACTGCCACTTCTGCGGGCTGGTCGAGCCCTGGCTGTGCGCCGACGCCGGAAAGGCGGCGGGCGTCCCGTACGCCAAGCTCGCCGCCGACGGCAGCGACCTCTACCCCGGCCTCGGTACCGCGGTCTTCGCCGAGGAGACGGTCGTACCGGCCCACGCGGCACTGCCGCTGCCGCCCGGCGTGCCGCTCACCGACGCGGCACTGCTGGGCTGCGCCGTACTGACGGGGTGGGGCGCCGTGCACCACAGCGCGCGGGTGCGGGCGGGAGAGTCGGTGGCGGTGTTCGGCGCGGGCGGCGTGGGCCTGGCCACCCTCCAGGCCGCGCGGATCGCGGGCGCCGGTCCGATCGTGGCCGTCGACGTGTCCCCGGCCAAGGAGGAACTGGCGCGCGCGGCAGGCGCCACCGAATTCCTCCTCACCTCCGACGCCACCGCCAAACGCATCCGCGAGCTCACCGGCGGACACGGCGCGGACGTCGCGATCGAGTGCGTGGGCCGGGCGGACACCATCCGTACGGCCTGGTCGTCCACCCGGCGCGGCGGACGCACCACCGTCGTCGGCATCGGCGGCCAGGACCAGCAGGTCACCTTCTCCGCCCTGGAACTCTTCTACTTCGGCCGTACCCTCTCCGGCTGCGTCTACGGCAACAGCGACCCGGCCGCCGACCTGCCCCGTATCGCCGAACACGTCCGCAGCGGCGCACTCGACCTGTCCGCCATGGTCACCGGACACATCGCCCTCGACGACATCCCCGCCGCCTTCCAGGCGATGCGGGACGGCCGGGGAGGCCGCGCCCTGGTCGTCTGCTGAGCGGGCCGGACCGGCGGTCATCACTTTCATGACCTGGGAGGTCATTGAGGCCCGGCCCCGGTCACGGCATCGTCTCCCGCACCGGCCACGCCAGGAGGAGACGCGTATGACCACCACGATCACCACGCCCGGCACCCCCGCCGCACCGGCTGCGGGGGCGGCCCTGCTGCGCAAGGTCCTGCGGATCGACAGCTGGAGCACCGCCGTGTTCGGCGTCGTCATGCTCGCCGGCAGCAAACCGCTCAGCGCTCCGCTCGGCATCCCGCCCACCTGGTCCGTCCCGCTCGGCATCGCCATGCTCGGCGGCGCCGCCGCCCTCGCCCTGATCGCCGGCTACCCGCGCATCCCGAAGGGCCCGGCCACGGCCGTCGCCGTCGGCAACGCCCTCTCCTCCGTGGCGATGCTGCTCCTGGCCTTCTCCGGCCTCCTGCCGCTCACGGGCCTGGGCACCGTCTTCCTGGTGTGCGGCGCGGTGGTGGTGGCGGTGTACGCGGTGGTGGAGTTCGTGGGGTTGCGGCGGTATGCGCGCGCGGTGGAGGGCTGACGGCCTCGCGCGCCAGGACCGCATCGCGGTAGGCCGCGACGACCGGCTCATGACGGGCGCGGCTCTCCCGTTTTGCCTGCTTGGCGCGTCGGATCCAGTGGCCGCCGAGCAGCAGTCCCCCCGTTGCGAGGACGTGCCCCAGCACGTACGCCGACCAGTCGTCTCCCTCGGTGAAGCCGCCCGGCAGCGAGCCGTTGAGCCAGGCCGCACCCACGGCGATCGCGGTGAAGGCGCCGACCATGAGGGCGAAGAACGCCCTCACGACGAGCCGGTCTCTCTTGGCGCGCAGTCCACGCACGCCGTCCTCTGCCGTCCTGAGGGTCGCTTCGTCCAGTGGGTCGAAGCCGTCGCGTTCGCGCGACCATGCGGCCACCTGGCGCGCCGCGGCGCTCTGCCGCAATTCCTCCAGGCGGGGGCCGCCCCGGACATCCAGGGCCTCGGTGGAGCCTGGCCGGGTGTCCCATGCGGCATACAGTGCGAACGCGGCGAACAGGCCGGTGACGACCCGGACCCACCAAGGAAATCCCCACCCGACATCTGCGCCGGGAGGAGCCGCCAGTGAAAGGCGGCACGGCCACCGCAGAAAACCATGCGTTTCTCCCTGGTACGAGAGGTGCGTCAGGCCGATGTGGGCGTGGTCGGCGAGGCAGGGGTGGCCACGGGCGTCGGCTTCCCGGTTGCCCGTAGGTGTGGGAACGCCGGTGCCGCCGCCAGGAAGACGAGGGTGACCAGGACGAACGGCCAGGTGAAGGCGTGGCCTCCGGAGGGGGCGGTGAGGGCGGTCAGGGCCGGGGTCAGCGTTGTCGCTGCGGCTGCTCCCGTCAGCGCGTACGCCACGGTCCGGCGGCCGGCCGGGAGGAAGACCCCGCACAGTGCCATCGCGACCAGCACCGCGTTGTAACCCGCCGCGCCGGACGCGATCTGTGCCGCGGGCGCGCCCAGCGCCCAGGCGGTGCCGGTGCCGGTCAGGCTGCCCAGGCACGCCATCGCCCCGGCGGTCCGGTCCGCGAGGAAGATGCCGATGAGGAAGAGCGCGCCGACGTACCACTGCGGCATGAAGAAGATCTGGGCGACGTTGGCGAACAGCCCGTGCCACAGGTCGGTGAACGACAGCGCGGACGGCGGGCCGGCCGGCTGGGGGAGGGACGCCGGGGGCGCGGCGTGGTGCCAGAGGCGTGCGAGTCCCGGTGCCGCGAGTGTCATCGCGCTCGCCGTCAGGCAGAACGGGAGAGTGAGCGTGGGCAGTTGCCGGCTGCCCAGGACGCGTGCGACGGCGGCGGTGACGATCGTGACCAGTACGCTGCCGGCCACCGCGAGCAGGGCGGTGGACAGGTGCCCGGCGCCGAGGAAGACCGCCGAACCGACGGCCACCAGGCAGGCGTTGAACCCTTCGAGCCCGGCGGTGATGCGTTCGCGGTCCACGCCCAGCAGGTGGGCCGTGGCCGTGCCCACCGCGGTGCCGAGGAGCCCGTACAGGCCGTACGCCCAGCCCGCGGCGAACAGCGCCACCGAGAAGACCGCGCCGGTGACCGCGTTCGGCAGGAAGTCGACCTGGGCCTGGCCGCGCAGGACGTGGACGAGGTACCGGGGCCCGGGGCGCCGCGACCAGGGGGTGGTCCGGTCCCGCAGCGTGGTGATCGGGTCTCGCACGTCGTCTCCCCTCGGGCACCGGAGCACGCCGTCGGGCCGTACGCGCTCCGCACCGGGACCACCCGGGCGGATGCACCTTACAGCTATCTGTGCGGGGCCGGGCCGGATTCCGGGTGCCGCAGCGCCAGCCCGTCGACCAGGGCCAGCAGGCCCGTCTCGAACGCCCCCTCGTCGACCCGCTGCTGATGCTCGGCGAGCAGGTGGGCCTGGCCCAGGCGCGGGTAGTCGGCCGGGTCGTAGGCGCTCGGATCGTCCACGAAACCGCGGGCGAAGGAGCCGAGCGCGGAGCCCGCGACGAAATACCGGACCATGGCGCAGATCCGGGTCGCCTGGGCCGGGGGCCAGCCGGCCGCCACCATGCCGCCGAAGGCCGCGTCGGCCATCTTCAGGCCGGCCGGGCGGCGTCCGGGGCCCTGGGCGAGGAACGGGACGATGTGGGGATGCGCGGCGAGCGCCGCGCGGTAGGAGCGGGCCCAGGCCAGCAGACCGGTCCGCCAGTCCGTGCCGGTGGCGAGGGCCGAGACGTCCACCTCGGCGATCACCGTGTCGGCGACCGCGTCCAGGATGCCGTCCTTGGTCGTGAAGTGGTTGTACAGGGACGGCCCGCTGACGCCCAGTTCGGCGGCCAGCCGCCGGGTGGACAGGGCGGCCAGGCCCTCCGCGTCGACGAGCGCGAGGGCGGTGGTGACGATGCGCTCCCGGCTCAGGAGGGGCTTGCGGGGTCGGGCCATGCCGCACATAGTAGAGGCTGCCGCTAAAAAACTAGCAGTGGTAGTTAATGAGTCGTCCGGCTGTTCCGGGCCGCCCGGCTGCCGTCACCCTCCCCAAGGGGCCTTGATGAACCTGGAGCTCAGCGAGGAGCAGGCTGCCGCCCGGCAGCTCGCCGAGGACTTCGTCGGCCGCGAGATCACCCCGCACGCCGCCGCCTGGGACCGCGCCGAACGCGTCGACCGGGGCATCGTGAAGAAGCTCGGCGAGGTCGGCTTCCTCGGCCTGACCGTCCCCGAGGAGTACGGCGGCTCCGGCGGTGATCACCTCACCTACGCGCTGGTGACCGAGGAACTGGGCCGTGGCGACTCCGCGGTGCGCGGCATCGTCTCCGTGTCCCTGGGGCTGGTCGCCAAGACGGTCGCGGCCTGGGGCAGCGAGGAGCAGAAGCGGCGGTGGCTGCCGCCGCTGACCTCCGGTGCGGCCGTCGGCTGCTTCGGGCTGACCGAGCCCGGCACCGGCTCGGACGCCGGGAACCTGACCACGCGTGCCGTACGGGACGGCGACTCCTACGTCGTCAACGGCAGCAAGATGTTCATCACCAACGGCACCTGGGCCGACGTGGTGCTGCTCTTCGCGCGGACCGGCGGCGCCCCCGGCCACAAGGGGGTCAGCGCCTTCCTCGTCCCCACGGACACGCCCGGCCTGGAGCGCCGGGAGATCCACGGCAAGCTGGGGCTGCGCGGCCAGGCCACCGCCGAACTGGTGCTGCAGGACGTGAGGGTGCCCGCGGACGCCCTGCTGGCCCCTGAGGGGAAAGGTTTCTCCGTCGCGATGTCGGCCCTGGCCAAGGGCCGGATGTCGGTCGCCGCCGGCTGCGTGGGCATCGCGCGGGCCGCGCTGGACGCCGCCGTCGGCCACGCCACGGAGCGCGAGCAGTTCGGCCGGACCATCGCTCACCACCAGCTGGTGCAGGAACTGCTCACCGACATCGCCGTCGACGTGGACGCCGCGCGCCTGCTGACCTGGCGGGTCGCCGACCTGATCGACCGCGACGAACCGTTCGCCACCGAGGCGTCCAAGGCGAAGCTGTTCGCCTCCGAGGCGGCGGTACGGGCGGCGAACAACGCGCTCCAGGTCTTCGGCGGCTACGGCTACATCGACGAGTACCCGGTCGGCAAGCTGTTGCGCGACGCCCGGGTGATGACCCTGTACGAGGGCACCAGCCAGATCCAGAAGCTGGTCATCGGGCGGGCCCTCACCGGAGTGTCGGCGTTCTGAGGGGGTGCGGACGCCCTCTCCGCGCCCCGTCCCGGCGGTTCTAAGCGCTTGCTCACCGGCGGGGTAAGGTGTTCGGTCCGTCGCGGATGGCCCGCGGGGGACCGAGGATCGGGGTGCGCGATGGTCACGGAGGCGGAGCAGGCGGACGGCTCGGCGGAGGACTGGGCCGACGTGTCCCCGGAGGCGGCCCGCCGTCTGGTCCGTGCCGCCGTCGAGGCGTTCGCCGAGCGCGGCTACCACGCCACCACCACCCGCGACATCGCGGGCCGGGCCGGCATGAGCCCCGCCGCGCTCTACATCCACTACAAGACCAAGGAAGAGCTGCTCTTCCGGATCAGCGGCATCGGCCACGAGAAGGCCCTGCGGATCATGGAGGAGGCGGCCGGCGCCGACGGCGGCCCCGCCGAGCGGCTCGCCGCCGCCGTCCGCACCTTCGCGTGCTGGCACGCCCGGCACCACACCACCGCCCGGGTCATCCAGTACGAGCTGCAGGCGCTGAGCGAGGAGCACTACGCGCACGTGGCCGGCCTGCGGCGGCGTACCGACCGTTCGCTGCGCGGCATCCTCCAGGACGGCGCCGACGCCGGGGAGTTCACGGTCGGCGACGTACCGGGCACGACGCTCGCGGTGCTGTCGCTGTGTGTGGACGTGGCCCGCTGGTTCTCCGCCGAGGGCGCCCGTACGCCCGAGGAGGTGGGCGAGCTGTATGCCGGGCTGGTGCTGCGGATGGTCGGCGCGCGGCCGTAGGTCCGGGGTCTGGTGGGGGCGCCGGTGAGGGCGGGGCCGGAGTGGACGGCCGGGGCCGCGGTGGCCGGCGGGCATTGACACGGGAGGGCTCGCCGCACATGCTGAGCAAGCGCTTAGTCGGTGGCGGGCCGAGGGCACGGCCCGGGTCCGCGCGGAGCCTGAGGAGGCATACGGACATGGCAGAGCCCCGGGTGTTCGGCTCGCTCGACGCACTGCGGAACGCGGTCGGCGAGGACCTCGGCACCAGCGACTGGCTGGAGATCGACCAGCGGCGGATCGATCTGTTCGCCGACGCCACCGGCGACCGCCAGTGGATCCACGTCGACCCGGAGCGGGCCGCGTCCGGGCCGTTCGGCGCCACCATCGCGCACGGCTACCTCACGCTGGCGCTGCTGCCCGCCCTCGTACCGCAGCTGCTGCGGGTCGACAACGTCAAGATGGGCATCAACTACGGCGTCGACAAGGTCCGGTTCCCCGCCCCCGTCCCGGTCGGCTCGCGGGTGCGGGCGACGGCCCGTATCGCGGGCGTGGCGGAGGTGTCCGGCGGCGTGCAGCTCGCGACGACGGTGACCGTCGAACGCGAGGGCGGCGAGAAGCCGGTCTGCGTCGCGGAGACGCTCAGCCGTTTCTACCTGTGACCCGGTACCGGGCGGCCGCCGCGCCGCCGCCGGCCGGGCACCCGCGCCGCCCGTGGCCGGGCGCATCCCCGCAGTCCACCGGGCCTGCCCACGGTTAGGGTTGGCCCCGTGCCCCAGCTTCCTCACAAGGTTCACGAGCTCACGGTCGGCCAGCTCTCCGCGCGAAGCGGCGCGGCGGTCTCGGCCCTGCACTTCTACGAGTCCAAGGGACTGATCAGCAGCACCCGGACCGCGGGCAACCAGCGCCGCTACACCCGCGACGCGCTGCGCCGGGTCGCGTTCGTCCGCGCCGCCCAGCGGGTCGGCATCCCGCTCGCCGTCATCCGCGACGCGCTCGCCGAGCTGCCCGACGAGCGCACGCCCAACCGGGACGACTGGGCCCGGCTCTCCGAGGTCTGGCGCGAGGAGCTGGAGGAGCGCATCACCCAGCTCGTCGAGCTGCGCGACCGGCTGACCGACTGCATCGGCTGCGGCTGCCTGTCCCTGCAGACCTGCGCGCTGTCGAACCCGTACGACGAACTCGGCGAGCAGGGTCCAGGCGCGCGGCGACTGCGGGTGGACCGGGCCGGCGGGCCGTCCCGGGCGCGCGGTGGCGCGTCCGGGACCGGTACGGGGGAGGGGCGCCGGGGCGGCGAGCCCCAAGAGGCCGGTACGGCGGGTGAGGCCGGCGCGCGGGACGGGGACCGCTGCGCGCGCCGCTGACGCTCATCACGCCCCGGATCGCCGCACCGCGGATCACCACACGTCGGGCTTGCGGCCCGCCCACGGCCGCGCCTCCTCCAGCTGCGCGGAGAGCGCGACGAGCGTCGCGTCCTCCCCGTACCGCCCGCCGAGCATGACACCGATCGGCAGGCCCGCCGCGTTCCAGTGCAGCGGGATGCTCACCGCGGGCTGGCCGGTGGCGTTGTACAACGGCGTGTACGGGGTGAAGGCGCCGACGGCGGCGAACTCGGCCTGCGGGTCCGCGTCGTTGCGCAGCTCGCCGACGCGTGGCGGCGGCTTGGCGACCGTCGGGGTCAGCACCACGTCGACCCCGCCGTCCCGTGGCATCACCTGGTCGGCGATCAGCTGGCCCAGCATCCGGAACGCGTACAGCGCACGCGCGTACTCGACCGCCGGGATCTCCGCGCCCCGCGCCCGCAGATAGCGGGTCAGCGGCATCAGGTCCGCCTCGTCCTGCGGCGGCACCGGGCGGCCGGCGGCGATCACCGACCAGACGCGGGTGAAGGCGAGCCGGGAGCTGTCGTCGGCGGGCAGCGTCAGCGGGGTCACCTCGTGACCGAGGTCCGTGAGGAGCGCGGCCGTCTCCATGACGGCGGTCCGGCAGTCCGGGTGCACCTCGCTGCCGGGGAAGGGCACGTCGACCAGCCAGCCGATGCGCAGCCGCCCCGGGTCGCGCCCGGCGTACGCGGTGTACGTCTCGCCCGGCGGCAGCGCGGGCGCCGCGTACGGGTCGCCGGGCATCGGGCCGGCCATCGCGTCCAGCAGCGCGGCGGCGTCCGCGACCGTACGGGCCAGCGGGCCCGAGGTGCCCACGCCCGTCACGTCGTGGAGCAGCGGCCCGGAACTGATCAGGCCGCGGCTCGGCTTGATGCCGTAGAGGCCGCAGACCGAGGCCGGGATGCGGATGGAGCCGCCGCCGTCGCTGCCGTGCGCCACGGGGGCCAGCCCGCCGGCCACCGCGGCGGCGGCGCCGCCGCTCGAACCGCCCGCCGAACGCTCCAGGTCCCACGGGGTGCGGGCGGGCGGCGCGAGGAGGTTCTCCGTGTAGCAGGGCAGGCCGAACTCCGGGGTGTTGGTCTTGCCGAGCAGGATCGTGCCGGCCCGGCGCAGCTTGGTGACGACATGGTCGTCCACCTGCGCCACGTTGCCGGCCAGCGTCCGTGACCCCATCGTGCAGCGCACACCGGCGACCTGGTTGAGGTCCTTGACCGGTACGGGCACGCCGTGCAGCGGCGGCAGCTCCCGGCCCTCGCGGCGCGCGGCGGAGGCCGCGGCCTCCGCGTCCGCCGCCTGTTTGCGGGCGATGTCGGGGGTACGGGTGAGGAACGCGCCGAGCGTGGCGTCCAGTTCCCCGGCGCGGTCGAGGTAGTGCTCGGTGATCTCGACGGGGGACAGCTCGCCGGTCCGCACCCCCGCGGCCTGCTCCAGAGCGGTCAGGTCGTGCAGTTCTGCCATGGACGTCCGCCTTCGTGTGTGCCGGTGGTCGGACCGGGGCCCGGTGTCTTCCGGTCCGGTGGATGTGGTGCGCGGCCGCTGTCTCATCCCGTGA
This sequence comes from Streptomyces paromomycinus, assembly GCF_003865155.1. Taxonomy (NCBI): domain Bacteria; kingdom Bacillati; phylum Actinomycetota; class Actinomycetes; order Kitasatosporales; family Streptomycetaceae; genus Streptomyces; species Streptomyces paromomycinus. The sequence continues at coordinate 7,783,952 of NZ_BHZD01000001.1, forward strand.
AGAGTTGTCTCAGTTTCCGGGCCAGTTCGTAAAGGCCGTACCCGAACGGCAGGCCCACCCACAGCCAGGCGCAGACGAGCAGGGCGGTACGGCGGGCGGTCACGGGGTGGCTCCCTTCGGGGCGGTGGGTGCGGTGTCCGCCGGCCTGGCCCCGGCGGAGGGCGGTTCATGGTGCCGGGGATGCACGGGCCGCACCAGCTCGTTGGCGGCGAACCCGACGACGAGCAGCCCGATCATGACGAAGAAGGACGTCGTGTAGAGGTCGGCGCCGGTGTGTCCGGAGGAGCGGCGCGCGTCGGCGACGGCATTGACGATCAGCGGCCCCAGGACGCCCGCGGTGGACCAGGCGGTCAGCAGCCGGCCGTGGATCGCCCCCACCTGGTACGTGCCGAACAGGTCCCGCAGATAGGCCGGTACGGTGGCGAACCCGCCGCCGTAGAACGACAGGACGACCGCCGCGCACGCGATGAACAGCGGTTTGGACCCGTCCCCGGCCAGTGCGATCAACAGATACATCAGCGCGCCCACGCCCAGATAGAGACGGTAGACGTGCTTGCGGCCCGTCAGGTCCGAGGTGGCCGACCAGACGATCCGGCCGAGCATGTTGGCGAGCGAGAGCAGCCCGACGAAGCCCGCGGCGGCCGACGCGCTCACCGGCGCGGAGCTGCGGGCGAAGAAGTCGCAGACCATCGGCGCGGCCTTCTCCAGGATGCCGATGCCCGCCGTGACATTCGTGCAGAGCACCACCCACAGACACCAGAACTGCGGAGTCCGCACGGCGTTACGGGCCGAGACCTGCGCGGTGGTGACCAGCGGGCGGGGCGCGGCCGCCGCCCGGCCCGCACCGGGGGCGCCCGGCCCGGCGGGCGGAACCCGTACCAGCAGCACGCCGAGCGTCATGAAGACGGCGTACGCCAGTCCCATGACGAGGAACGTCCGGGCGATGCCGGCGGAGTCCCGGCCCAGGGTGTCCAGCATCCCGGCGGACCACGGCGAGGCGATCAGGGCGCCGCCGCCGAAGCCCATGATGGCGATGCCGGTGGCCGTGCCGGGCCGGTCGGGGAACCACTTCAGGAGCGTCGAGACGGGGGAGATGTACCCGATGCCCAGGCCGATGCCGCCGATGAAGCCGTAACCGAGGACGACGAGCCAGTACTGCCCGGTGGCCGCGCCGAGCGCCGCCACCAGGAAGCCCGAGGAGAAGCAGACGGCCGAGACGGACATCGCCCAGCGCGGGCCGTTGCGCTCGACGAGGGTGCCGCCGAACGCGGCGGAGAGCCCCAGCATCACGACGGCCAGCTGGAAGGGCAGCGCGGAGGCCGTGCCGGAGAGCCCGAGCGAGGACTCCAAGGGCGGCTTGAACACGCTCCAGGCATACGCCTGGCCGATGGCGAGGTGGATGGACAGCGCCGCGGGCGGCACGAGCCAGCGGCTCCACCCCGGCGGCGCGACGGTACGGGAACGGGCGGGCGCGCGCATGACGCGGAACGTACATCGTTCACCTACCCCGGGGAAGGGTGCCGCGGCCACCGGGACCTGCGTCGTTCCGGCCCGCCGTACCGCATTCCGACGGCCTGCCGCCTGCCGACGTCCCCCGCGCCAGCTCCCGCAGCGCCGCCCGCACCAGCTCCGCGTTGGAGGCCGCGGGCGACCCGTCCGGCAGCAGCAAGGTGTCCTCGACACCGATACGGGTGGCCAGCCCCAGCTCACCGGCGAGCCGCAGCACCGGCCAGGCCCCGCCGTCCTCGCCGTGCAGCAGCACCGGACGGCCGTGCGCACCGTACGCGTCCAGCGCGCGCAGCAGGCCGTGCGCCGTCTCCCGCGCCGACCCGGCACACGGGTCCATGACCTCGGCCAGCACCCGCAGCACCCGCGGTCCCAGCGGCGAGGCCGCGAAGCGCTCCGCGCCGTCCGTGCCCGACCAGATGCCCGCCTCGACGCCGACACCGCGCTCCAGCAGAGCGGCGGCGACCGCCTCGGCGCCCGGCTCGTGCCAGTTCACCGAGGCGTGGTCGGGCAGCACCGGCCAGGCCCGTATCCAGGCCGCCCGGCGCTCCGGGTCCGGCTCGGCCCACGCGCCGGTGGTGACCCCCACCGGCACGTCCACCACGGCCCGCACCGCCTCCAGCACCGGGGTCAGCACACCGGGCGCGAGGGATTCCCGCCCGCACGGCGACCTGGGGTGGACGTGGACGTCCCGGGCGCCGGCCGCGACCGCCTTCCCCGCGGCATCGGCCAGCTCCGCCGGGACCATCGGCACCACCCCGGAACCGGCGGCGTTCCGGGAGCCGTTGAGGCATACCTGCACCATGCCCACGAGCATGACAGCAGGGTCTGACAACGGGTTCCGTCGGCGGGGCGGCGCGCCCCGCGTCCCCGGCCCGCCCGGCTCAGGCCGCCACGTACAGCCGCCGCACGCGTGAGGACTCCCGCGCCTCCGCCAGCGCCTCACGGGTCAGCACCGAGAGCGGCGCCACGATCCCGCACTCCTGGCACACCGGCCCGGCCACCGGGAAACGTTCGAGGTCCGTGCGCCACACGAAGCGCCGGGTGCCGCACACCGGGCAGCCGGACCGCGGCGTGCCCGACTCCATCGCCCGGATCATGCTGCGCAGCACCGCGGCCAGCGGCGCCGCCGGATGCCGGTGGGGGGCCTCGCACGGCACGATGTCACAGCCGCCCCAGGTGCGCCGGTGCCAGTCGTCGAGCGCGCTGGGCTGCCGGATGCCGTCGTGCTTCTCGCGGCGCCGACGGGCCGCGAACTCCTTCTCGTACCCGAGCCAGACGGCGCGGGCCTCCTCCAGTTCCTCCAGCGCGGCCGTCAGCCGCGCCGGGTCGGGTTCGCGGTCCTCGGTCGCGATGCCCGCCCTGGTGCACAGATGGTGCCAGGTCGCGCGGTGCCCGTACGGGGCGAAGCGTTCCAGGCACTTGCGCAAGGCCGTACGCCGCTGCGTGGCGACGAGACGGGGGTTGCGCACCTGTTCTGCGAGAGCTCTGAAACCGGCCAATTCATCCCACCTCCGTGGGGAGGACCCGACTGGACAGGGAATGGACGTAGCGGACCGCCCGCCGGATCCATCGAACTGTCTTGCGGATACGTGGTGGCGACACTCGCGCCGCACCGGAAGCGCCACTCGCTCCCGATGCCCCCCGCGGCGCCCAGCGCGCCTCGTGTGCATCATCCACCGTACATCTGTGGGGATTTGAGAAAGTTAAGGTCGTCCGCCTTCCGGCTGCGGCGCGCTACCGGCAGCCCGTGCGAGAGATGCGCCGGTGACTGCTGGTACCCGCGCCACGGCCGTCGATCCGTCCCGCGGCCGACTTGGCTGCTTCCGGTCCAGGGTCGGTCCCGACCGGTCCGGTACGGTCCGGAGCCGCTCGGGATCAGGCGGAACCCGACGACGGACCGGCGCTTCCGCTGCGGAACCCGACAGGACCGATCCGCGCCGCCCGCCCCCCGGGCCTACTTCGTCACCACCCGCCCGGCGGTGAGGACCACGTGCGCCAGTTCCCTGTGGCAGACGTCGCTGTGCGCGCCGGCCGGCGGCGGACCGTCGCGGACCACCGAGGACGCGTCGATGCTCACACAGCCCTTACCGGGCACCGCGGCACCCAGCTCCAGCCGCTGGGCACCGTCCACGGCCTGGATGCCGTCGTGACCGACCGCGCCCCACCGGTCGAACAGGCCCTGGAAGCTCGCCGAGTCTCCGGAGAGCCGGGAGGCCAGCGGGTACAGCATGCTCAGCGCCGAGTCGTGCCGCGAGTAGCAGGACACCACCGGGCCGTCCACCCGCTGCTGCACCCCCTGCAGCGCCCCGCCCCGGTCCGGGTCGTGCGGCAGCCGGGCGGCGAACGCGTAGTGCGAGAAGGCCCCTTGCAGCAGGGTCATGGACTTCACCCCGGTGACACCGGGCGGCATGCCGCGCAGCGCGTACGACACCAGGCGGGCGCCGAAACTGTGCCCTATCAGATGGATACGGGTACCGGGCGCTGCTTTGGCCAGACGGCCGAGCGCCGGGCCCAGCCCCAGCTGGCCCACCACGCCCGCGCGCCGCTTCATGGCGTAGTAGGCCGTCTGCCGCAGGAACTCCTTGGCTCCGTTCCACAGCCGCTTCAGCCCGTCGCCGAACAGCTCCTGGTGGCCGCACTTCTCCAGCGCCGCCGTGAAGATCTCGCACACCGCCATCGGGTCGTCGGTGAGCATCGCGGGCGTGCCGGTCCCCATGTCCTCGGCCAGCCGCTGCGCCGGGCTGTTCTCGCGCACCGCCACCAGTTCGCGTCCGAGGCGCGCGAACTCGTCGAAGGCGGAACGGGCCGCCGGCCGCTCCGCGAGCAGCTCCTGGAGCCGCCGCAACGTCAGCTCCCGCCCGGGGAAGACCCGCGCCAGCGCGCGCAGCGACGCGTCGTCCAGCAGCGGCGGCCCGACCTGAGCCGCGGGCGGGTCTGCCGCCGTCGAGGGAAAGTCCGGAATCGGCTCGTCCGTGAACCGCATCGCGGGCCAGATCACACCGGTGTAGCCAAGCCGTACCCCGGCCCCCGCCATCCCGGGGAACGGGGCGAAGAACCGCCCGTACAGGCGCGTGGCCATCGACCGGTCGTTGTTCCAGCCGTGCGCGAACACCAGCAGGTCGGTGACGCGCTGCTGTGCCACCCCGGCCGCCAGCCGGTCACGCTGCCCGGCGTCCGGGTCGCCGTCGGCGTCGAACGTCAGCTCCCAGTACGGCTGTACGCCGATGTCCCCGGCCGCTGCCGTGCCGGAACCGCCCGCTGCATCCGTCATGACGACCCCCTGAGCGGCGCGCCGGGCCACCCTGCCGGGCCGGAGTTCCGAAGCCGCGCCGCGGTGTGCAGCGCATCGTCCTGCGGGCGGGCGGATCCGGCCATACGCCACGCATGGCCCGTTCGCGGCAGTCGGCGCCCGGCGGGGACCGCGCGCCCCCGGCAGCCGGCTCTCACGCCCGACCACCGGGGCCGCACGGAACCGCCGGGCGCCGCCCTCAGCCCAGTTCCCGCTCCCGCGTCTCCGGCAGCGCCAGTACGCACACCAGCGACACCACCGCCATCGCCGTCACGTACCACCCCACCGAGTCCGACCCGAAGGCCGCCTGCAGCCGGGTCGCCACCAGCGGCGAGACCGCGCCGCCCAGCACACCGCCCAGGTTGTACGCCAGCGAGGCGCCCGAATACCGCACCGTCGTGCCGAACAGCTCCGGCAGGTAGGCGCCCATCGGGCCGTACACCACGCCCATGCAGAACAGCGCGCCGCCGACCGCCACCGCGATCAGCACCGGCTGTCCGGTGTCCAGCAGCGGGAAGAGGATCAGTCCCCAGACAGCCGAGAGCACCGTCCCGATGAGGACCAGCTTGCGCCGCCCGGCGCCGTCCGAGCGGGTGGCGGCGAGCCAGGTGCCGGCCGCCAGGAAGAGGCAGGCGACGAGGGAGAGGCCGAGCATGGTGTTGCGGGAGACGCCGAGCGTGCCGGTGGTGTACGCGAGGCAGTACGTCGTCGCGGTGTAGAACAGCCCGTACGCGATGATCATGCCGCCCGCGCCGAGCAGCAGTTCGCGCGGGTGCCGGCGTACGACGTCCAGCACGGGCACCCGGCTGGCCTCCCGCGCGTCCATCACCCTCGCGAAGACCGGCGTCTCGCTGATCTTCAGCCGTACGAATAGCCCCACCCCGACCAGCAGGAACGACAGCAGGAACGGCACCCGCCAGCCCCACGACCGGAACGCGCCGTCGTCCAGCACCGCCGACAGCAACCAGAACACCCCGGTCGCCGCGAAGAACCCCACCGAAGGCCCGACCTGCGGGAACGCCGCATACAGCCCGCGCCGCTTCTTCGGCGCGTGCTCCACCGCCAGCAGCGCGGCCCCGCCCCACTCACCGCCCAGCCCGATCCCCTGGAGGAACCGCAGCAGGATCAGCAGCAACGGCGCCCAAATCCCGAGCGTCCCGTACCCCGGCAGCAGCCCGACCAGCGCCGTCGACAGCCCCATCAGCAGCAACGAGACGACCAGCACGGACTTCCGCCCCACCCGGTCCCCGAAGTGCCCGAACACCACCGACCCGATCGGCCGCGCCGCGAACGCCACCGCGTAGGTGGAGAACGACGCGAGGGTGGCGTTGACCGGATCGAGCGTCGGAAAGAACGCCTGGTTGAGGACGAGCGCGGCGGCCGTCCCGTAGATGTAGAAGTCGTAGAACTCGATGGCCGTCCCGATGAACGAGGCCACGGCCACGCGCCGGAGGCTCTCCGGGCCGGTGGCGGACCCGGACGCCGCGGCGCTCTCGCTCGGGGGCGTGTCCGCCACGTCCGGGATTCCGTCCGCCGGGACGGCTGCTGATGTCGCGTCAGTGTGCACGAGGCGCACTGTCACGTGGGAGCGTCCGGGCCGTCAATAGGCGGGATGCGGCGTCTCGAATGCTGAGTTGGGCAGGTGGTTGCGGCAGCGACGGAAGGGGCCGGTACAGGCAGATTTCCCGTATGGGTAGGATTTTCCGTACAGAGCGCACCATGGAGGCGTTCGCGGGGGAGGGGTCGGCCTGATGAAGACCGTGGCTCGGGTGGCCGTCGCGGCTTCCGTGGTGGGCAGCGTGCTGGTGCCGCTCGGCGTGCTCTACCTGTACATCGGGTGGGGGCCGGGTAGGGCGGAGCCGGGTGACCTCGTCGGTACCTGGTCAGGGCCGCGCGGCGCGCAGGTGACGTTGCGCGAGGACGGGTCGGCCACCGCGACGGAGGTGCCTGGCGGCTACAGCGGCTACCACCCGGTCCACACCTTCAGTGGCACGGGCACGTGGACGCTGCCAAAGGCGCCGAACTCTGCCGCGGAGCAGGTGATCCGGGTCGAGGTCGTCACCGGGCCGGGAGAGAGCGCGACCGTCGAGCTGCTGATCGACGGCGACGGGGCGCGGGACGGAATCCACGTACCGGTGTCCGCGGAGTCGGCGTTGGGGATCGACTTCCGTAAGACGGCCTGACGTCGGCGAAGGCGACCTGGCGTCTGCTCCGGAGCGCCCGCCGCCCCCGCCGTCCCCCTGCCCCGCCCCGGCCGGCCCCTTACCCCGCCACCGCCTCCACGATCGAAAGCGTCGACTCCGTCGGGATGGTCCGGGACGGTTTCAGACCTGCGGCGCCGAGGAGTTGACGGAAGGCGGACTCGTCGCGTTCGCGGCCGTTGAGGGAGGTCATCATCAGGATGTCCATGGTTTTGCCGGGGTGGGCGTCGTTGCCCTGGGGGAGGACCGCGTCGACGATCAGGAGGCGGCTGCCGGGGCGGGTCATGGCGGTGCGGCAGGTGCGCAGGATGCGCAGGCAGTCGTCGTCGTGCCAGTCGTGGAGGATGCGCTTGAGCAGGTAGACGTCGGCGCCCGGCGGGACGGTGGTGAAGAAGTCGCCGGAGTGGGTCTGCCAGCGGCCGGTGAGGCCGGGGAGGTCCAGGGTGTGGTGGCGCAGGACGGTTTCCTGGTCGTGGAGGATGCCGGTCAGACCGGGGTTGCGGAGCAGGACCTGGCGCAGCAGGCCACCGCGTCCGCCGCCGATGTCCACGACCGTGCCGGTGGCGGGGAAGTCGTACGCGGCGGCGACGGGGTCGTTCTCGCTCTCGGCGAGGCCGGCCATGCCGGTGTCGAAGACGGCGCCCGCGGCCGGTACGCGTTCCAGATGGCCGAAGTACGGTGCGCCGAAGATCTCCTCGAAGACGGTGCGGCCGGCCCGGACGGTGTCCGCGAGCTGTCCGGCCGGGCGCCAGAACGGCTCGTCGGTGAGCATGACGACGGCGTCCCGCATGGAGGACGGGACGTCGGAGCGGAGAGCGTCGGCCGCGGGGGTGAGGTGGAAGGTGCCGTCGGGGTCCTCGCGGAACACGTCGCGGGTGGCGAGGAGGCGCAGCGCGCGGCGCAGGTGGGCGGCGTCGGCGCCGGTGGCGGTGGCGAGTTCCTCGGCGGTGCGGGGGCCGTCGGCGAGGTGGTCGGCGACGCCGAGGAGGGCCGCGGCCCGCAGTGCGGCGGAGTGGAGGTAGGCCAGGGCGTGTTCGGTGAGCTGGACGGCGGGGGAGTGCGGCGTGGTGGCCATCGGGGCGCGGTCCTTCCACGAGTGACGGCAGGGGATTCCGGGGTTTCGGGGGTTTCCACCATGGCGGTACGGCTCGGGCGCCACCAGGGCGGATTGCGTCGCCTGCGTCTCAGAGGGCGTCAGCGGTAGCGCAGATACCCGCGCCGCACCCGCCGGAAGCGCGCCAGGCCGTCCTGCCAGGCCGCGGCCACCTCGTCCACCCCGGCGCCCGCGTCGATCATCGTCCGTACGCTCGGGGTGCCCGTCAGCCGGTCGATCCAGTGGTCCGGGCGCCAGGCGAAGCCGCTCCACACCTGCTTCGCGGTGATCAGCAGGGCGATGCCGGTGCGGACCGGGTCGAAGGCTTCCCGGTCGTGGACGTGGAGCTGGACCCCGCCGATGGTCTTGCCCTGGAACTTCGAGAAGGTGGGGGCGAAGTACGCCTCCCGGAAGCGGACGCCGGGGAGGCCGACGGCGGCGGCCAGTTCGGTGGCGGCGGCGGACCAGCGGCGGTCGATGCCGTCCGCGCCGAGCAGTTCGAAGGGGCGGGTGGTGCCGCGCCCCTCGGAGAGGTTGGTGCCTTCGAAGAGGCAGGTGCCCGCGTAGACGAGGGCGGTGTCCGGGGTGGGCATGTTGGGGCTGGGCGGGACCCAGGGGAGGCCGGTGGCGTCGAAGAAGTGTGAGCGGCGCCACCCCGTCATGAGGACGGTTTCCAGGGCGGCCGGGCGGCCCGCGGCGCGGGGGACGAACTCGGCGTTGAAAAGGAGGGCCAGTTCGGCCACGGTCATGCCGTGTGCGAGGGCGATCGGTTCGCGGCCGATCCCGGAGGCCAGGGCGCGGTCGAGTACGGGGCCGCTCGCGGCGCGGCCCGTCACCGGGTTGGGGCGGTCGAGGACGACAAAACGTTTGTCCGCGAGGACGGCGGCGACCATGCAGTCGTACAGCGTCCAGATGTAGGTGTAGAAGCGCGCGCCGACGTCCTGGATGTCGAAGACGACGGTGTCCACGCCGGAGCGGGTGAAGATGTCGGCCAGCGCGCGGCCGCTCTTGCCGTACGTGTCGTGGACCCGCAGCCCGGTGGCGGGGTCCTCGTAGCTGCCCTCCGAGCCGCCGGCCTGGGCCGTGCCGCGGAAGCCGTGCTCGGGGCCGAAGACGGCGGCCAGATCCACCCGTTCGTCGGCGTGCATCACGTCCACGATGTGGCGTACGTCCGGGGTGACGCCGGTGGGGTTGGTGACGATGCCGACCCGGCGGCCGGACAGGAGCGCGTAGCCGTCGGCTGCGAGGCGGTCGAAGCCGGTGCGGGTACGGGGGCGGGGGAGGCGGGAGCCGTGCGCGGCGGCCTCCGCCGGTCCGGCTCCAGTCGCTCCGGTGCCCGTGGACCCGTGTGCCGCGCCCGCCGCCCTCGCCTCGCCGGTCATCGCCGTCCCGCCCGTCACGCTCGTTGCCGCCGTCGCGGCCAGCAGTTTCCGTCTGGACAGAGTCATGCGTCCACCTCCGCCGTCGGAGCCCGTGTCGTGCGCACGCTAACGCCCGGCAGCCTCCGGGGGAACGCGCCGGACGGCGTGCCGCGCGCGGCTGCCGCGTCCGGCCCACGGTGTGCCGGTGCCCGTCCGCCGCGGGTCCGCGCCCTTCCACTCCGGCATACCGACTGGTTAGTCTGCCTGGCAGTCGAGTCAGGGGCCGACCGAGGGAGACCGCAGGTGGAAGCCGTACGGGACAAGACAGTCGTGGTGACCGGGGCGGGCGGTGGCATCGGGGCCGCGCTGGCCCGCCGCTTCGCCGCCGAGGGCGCGCGGGTGGCGGTCAACGACCTGGACGCGGCGAAGGCGGAGCGGACCGCGCGGGAACTCGGCGCCGTCGCGGTCCCCGGGGACGCCTCCGACGTCGTACCGGCGGCCCGGGCGGCACTCGGCGGGACCGTCGACATCTTCTGCGCCAACGCCGGGGTCGGCACCGGCGGCGGCCCCGAGGCGCCGGACGCCGACTGGGAGCTGGCCTGGGACGTCAACGTCATGGCGCACGTACGGGCGGCCCGCGCGCTGCTGCCCGAGTGGCTGGAGCGCGGCGCGGGCCGGTTCGTGTCCACCGTGTCGGCGGCGGGTCTGCTCACCATGGTCGGCGCGGCCCCGTACAGCGTCACCAAGCACGGCGCGTACGCCTTCGCGGAGTGGCTGTCGCTGACGTACCGGCACCGGGGGATAGCGGTGCACGCGATCTGCCCGCAGGGGGTGCGTACGGACATGCTCGCGGGCACCGGCGCGGCCGGGGAACTGGTGCTGACCCCGACGGCGATCGAGCCCGCCGCCGTCGCCGACGCGCTCTTCGCGGCCATGGCGGAAGAGCGGTTCCTGGTCCTGCCGCACCCGGAGGTCGGCGGCTACTACACCGCGCGGGCGGCCGACACCGAGCGGTGGCTGGGCGGGATGAACCACCTCCAGCGGAAGCTGGAGCAGGCCGGGAGCCGTACGCCGCAAGCCGAGGGGACGCCGCGATGACCACCTACGAGGACAAGCCCTGGCTGGCGCAGCTCACCGACGCCCAGCGCGCCCCCGTCGACCCGCACCCCTCCGCCCTGCACGCCTTCCGGGACGCCGTCCGCCGCGCCCCGGACCGGACGGCCCTCGCCTACTTCGACGGGCGGCTGTCGTACGCCGAGGCCGACGCGCTCAGTGACGGCGTGGCCGGGCACCTGGCGGCCCGTGGCTTCCGGCCCGGCGACCGTGCCGCGATCATGCTCCAGAACACGCCGCACTTCGTGCTCGCGCTGCTCGGCGTCTGGAAGGCGGGCGGCATCGTCGTCCCCGTCAACCCCATGTACAAGTCGGCCGAGATGACGCACGTCCTCACCGACGCCGAGGTCACCGCGCTGGTCTGCGCGGACCGCGCCTGGGACGCCTTCCTCCGCGCGACCGCCGCCGCGGCCCCCTCCGTACGGATCGCCCTGACCGCCTGCGAACTGGACCTCCAGACGCGCGACGACACCCGCGTGCTGCGCGGTGAGCGGCTCGGGCCGCGCGAGGGCGCCGACGACCTGCTGGCCGCGGCCCGCGCGTACGAGGGCAGGCCGCCCGGCGTGACGCCGCCGGCCGCCGCGGACACCGCCCTCATCAGCTACACCTCCGGCACCAGCGGCACCCCCAAGGGCGCCACCAACACCCACGGCAACATCGCCTACAACGCCGAACGGCAGCGCACCGGCCTGGCACTGCCCGACGGCGCGACGTACTTCGCGCTGGCACCGCTGTTCCACATCACCGGCATGGTCTGCGAACTGGCCGCCTGCTTCACCAATGCCGGCACCCTCGCCCTCGCCTACCGCTTCGAGCCCGGCGTGGTCCTCGACGCCTTCCTGGAGCACCGCCCCGCCTACACGGTCGGCCCGTCCACCGCGTACATGGCGCTGGCGGCGCAGCCCGGCGTCACCCGCGAGCACTTCGCGTCGTTCGCCTCGCTCTCCTCGGGCGGCGCGCCGCTGCCGCCCGCGCTGGTGGAGAAGTTCCGGGCGGCCTTCGGCCCGTATCTGCACAACGGCTACGGGCTGACCGAGTGCACCGCGCCGTGCGCCAGCGTCCCGCCCGGCCGCGAGGCGCCCGTGGACCCGGCCTCCGGGACGCTCGCCGTCGGTGTGCCGGGTCCGGACACGGTCGTACGGATCATCGACGACCGGGGGCGGGCCGTGCCGTTCGGCGAACAGGGCGAGATCGCCGTACGCGGCCCCCAGGTGGTGCCCGGCTACTGGCGCCGCCCGGACGCCACCGCCGAGACCCTGCCGGACGGCGAACTGCGCACCGGCGACATCGGCTTCATGGACCCGGACGGCTGGCTGTACGTCGTGGACCGCAAGAAGGACATGATCAACGCGTCCGGGTTCAAGGTGTGGCCGCGGGAGGTCGAGGACGTGCTGTACGGCCACCCCGCGGTGCGCGAGGCGGCGGTGGTCGGCGTGCCGGACGCCTACCGGGGCGAGTCGGTGAAAGCGTATGTGAGCCTGCGGCCCGGGCAGCGGGCCGAGCCCGCCGAGCTGGCCGGCTACTGCCGGGAACGGCTGGCCGCGTACAAGTACCCGCGGCAGGTGGAGATCCTGCCCGAGCTGCCGAAGACCACCAGTGGCAAGATCCTCAGGCGGGAACTGCGCGGGCGCGGCTGACCGCGACCGCGGCGGGCGGCAGACAACGACACGACGCACGAGACGTACGACGCACGAGGGACAGGTGAGGGCGATGGCCGGCACGAAGGACGGCGGGAGCGGCAAACCCGTGGCGCAGCGGCTGCTGGCCACCGCCACCCGGCTCTTCGCCGAGCGGGGCTACGACCGTACCTCCGTACAGGAGATCGTCGAGGCCGCCGGGGTGACCAAGGGCGCCCTCTACCACTACTTCGGCTCCAAGGACGACCTGCTGCACGAGGTGTACGGACGGGTGCTGCGGCTCCAGCAGGAGCGGCTGGACCACTTCGCCCGCGCCGACGCGCCGGTGGAGCGGCGGCTGCGCGACGCGGCGGCGGACGTCGTGGTCACCACCATCGAGAACCTCGACGACACGAAGATCTTCTTCCGCTCGATGCACCATCTCGCGCCCGAGAAGGACAAGCAGGTACGGGCCGAGCGGCGGCGCTACCACGAACAGTTCCGCGCGCTGGTCGAAGAGGGCCAGCGCGCCGGGGTGTTCAGCACCGCCACCCCGGCCGACCTGGTCGTGGACTACCACTTCGGGTCGGTGCACCACCTCGGCACCTGGTACCGCGAGGACGGCCCGCTCACCCCGCAGGAGGTCGCCGACCACCTCGCCGACCTGCTGCTGCGGGCGCTGCGGCCGTAGCGAGCCGTCGGACAGGGGTACGGGAGTGCTCAGGCCCCGCCGATCCGCTTCTCGAACCAGTGGTGGGCGTACGGCTCGTCGTTGAAGGCCGCGACCTCTTCGAAGCCGTACGAGCGGTACAGGGCGATCGCGTCACCGAGCACCTTGTTGGTGTCCAGGCGGAGTACGCCGCGCCCGTGCCCGACGGCCCGCGCCTCCAGCTCGGCCAGCAGCCGGCGGCCGAGACCGAGCCGCCGGGCGTGCGGGGCCACCCACATGCGCTTGATCTCGGCGGTGCCGGGCGGCAGCTTCAGCCCCGCGCAGGCGACGGGTTCGCCGTGCAGCCGGGCCACCAGGAACAGGCCCTCGGGCGCGCGGAGTCCGCCCGCGTCGGGCAGCAGGCTCCGGGCGGGGTCGAAGCCCGTCTCGAAACGTTCCCGCATCTCGGTGGAGTAGGACCGCAGGCAGTGCCGGGCGTCCGGGTGGTCGGGGTCGACGACGTCCAGTGTGACCGTGGTGGCGGTCAGCAGCCGGTCGACCTCGGCCATCGCGGCGACCAGCCGGGCGCGCTGGGCGGCGTTGAGCGGCGCCAGCAGGGAACCGGCCAGCTCGTCGCTGCGGCCGTCGAGCGCGGCGTGCTCCGCGCGGCCCGCCTCGGTGAGCCGGACGGTGCGCACCCGCCGGTCCTCGGGCTGCGGTTCCACCGTCACCAGGCCGTCGGCCTCCAGGGAGCGCAGCAGCCGGCTCACGTAACCGGAGTCGAGCCCCAGGCGCTCGCGCAGCCGCCGTACGTCCTGCCCCTGCCCGCCGATCTCCCAGAGCAGCCGGGCCTCGCCGACGGGCCGGTCCAGGCCGAGGTAGTGGTCGTGGAGCACGCCCACGCGCTCGGTGACCGTGCGGTTGAACCGCCGTACCTGGCTGACCTGTGCCGCATCCATTCCCTGACCTTAGTCAGGGAAATCGCGGCGGGGCAAGGGGCGGGGCGTGGCAGAGCACGGGGCGGACGGTGGCGGGGCAAGGGGCAGGGCGTCGCCGGGTCACCTGTAGCGCTTCAGCTCCCGGCGCGCCAGCGACCGCTGGTGCACCTCGTCCGGGCCGTCCGCGAGCCGCAGCGTACGGGCCGCCGCCCACAGTTCCGCCAGCGGGAAGTCCTGGCTGACACCGCCCGCGCCGTGCAGCTGCACCGCCCGGTCCAGGATGTCCACGACCGTACGCGGCGTGGCGATCTTGATGGCCTGGATCTCCGTGTGCGCGCCCTTGTTGCCGACGGTGTCCATCAGCCACGCGGTCTTCAGCACCAGCAGCCGCAGCTGCTCGACGGCCACCCGCGCGTCCGCGATCCATTGCTGGACGACGCCCTGACGCGCCAGCGGCTTGCCGAAGGCCGTACGGGACACCGCGCGCCGGCACATCAGCTCGATGGCGCGCTCGGCCATCCCGATCAGCCGCATGCAGTGGTGGATGCGGCCGGGGCCGAGACGGGCCTGGGCGATGGCGAAGCCGCCGCCCTCCTCACCGATCAGGTGCGCGGCCGGTACGCGGACGTCGTGGAAGACCACCTCGGCGTGTCCCCCGTGGTAGTGGTCCTCGTAGCCGTACACCTGCATGGCGCGGCGGACCTCGACGCCGGGGGTGTCGCGCGGGACCAGCACCATCGACTGCTGGCGGCGCGGGTCGGCGCCGTCCGGGTCGGTCTTGCCCATCACGACGAAGATCTGGCACAGCGGGTTCATCGCGCCGGAGATGTACCACTTGCGGCCGTTGATGACGTAGTCCGAGCCCTCCCGCTCGATCCGGGTCTCGATGTTCGTGGCGTCCGAGGAGGCCACGTCCGGCTCGGTCATCGCGAACGCCGACCGGATCTCGCCCGCCAGCAGCGGGCGCAGCCACTGCTTCTTCTGCTCCTCGGAGCCGAACTGCGCCAGCACCTCCATGTTGCCGGTGTCCGGCGCCGCGCAGTTCAGCGCGGTCGGCGCCAGCTGCGGGCTGCGGCCGGTGATCTCGGCCAGCGGCGCGTACTGGAGATTGGTCAGCCCCGCCCCGTACTCCTCGTCCGGCAGGAACAGGTTCCACAGCCCCTGCTTGCGCGCCTCGGCCTTGAGCTCCTCCACCACCGCCGGGGTGTCCCACGGCGAGGCGAGCGCGGCCCGCTGCGCGTCGGCGGCCGCCTCGGCCGGGTACACGTACTCGTCCATGAAGGCCAGCAGCCTGCCCCGCAGCTCTTCGGTGCGGGCGTCGAATGCGAAGTCCATCAGCGTGCCTCAGCCTTCCTTGGCGGTCGTCAGGGTGTCGAGGGTGGCCAGGCCGCGGTCGATGAAGACCGGCACCAGCTCGCCGATCCGGTCGAAGCCCGCGCCGACGGTCTGCCCGAGGGTGAAGCGGTAGTGGATGCCTTCGAGGATCACGGCGAGCTTGAAGTACGCGAACGCCGTGTACCAGGCGATGCCGGACACGTCCCGGCCGGACCCGGCCGCGTACCGCTCGATCAGCTCGGCCGCCTCCGGGTGGCCGGGCGCGCCGCGCGTCGTGGCGATCGGGGAACCGGGTACGTCCTCCTGCTCGCTGTACATCACCAGCAGTCCGAGATCGGTCAGCGGATCGCCAAGAGTGGACATCTCCCAGTCCAGTACGGCCGTGATCCGGTCGTCGGCGCCGACCAGCACGTTGTCCAGCCGGTAGTCACCGTGCACGACGGCGGGCGCGGGGGAGGCGGGCAACGCCGCGCCCAGCGCCTCGTGCAGCGCGTCGATGCCCGGCAGGTCGCGGTTCTTCGACGCCGCCAGCTGCTTGCCCCAGCGGCGCAACTGCCGCTCCAGGAAGCCGTCCGGCCGGCCGAAGTCCTCCAGCCCGACCGCCGCCGGGTCCACGGCGTGCAGCGCCACCAGCGTGTCGACGAGGGAGAGCAGCACCCCTCGGGTGCGCTGCGGGCCGAGCCCGGCGAGCTGTTCGGCCGTACGGTACGGCACGCCCTCGACCAGCTCCATCACGTAGAACGGCGCCCCGAGGACCGCCTCGTCCGCGCACAGCAGCAGCGCCTCGGGGACCGGCACCGCCGTCGGGTGCAGCGCGCTGATCACCCGGAACTCGCGCCGCATGTCGTGCGCGGTGGCCAGGACGTGGCCGAGCGGCGGGCGGCGGACGACCCACCGGCCGGTGCCGTCGGTGACCCGGTAGGTGAGGTTGGACCGGCCGCCCTCGATCAGCTCGGCATCCAGCGGTCCCCGTACCGCGCCGGGCAGTTCCCGGTCCAGATGGTCCCGCAGCCGCTCCAGGTCCAGGCCCGGTGGTGCGGAACGCGGGGGAGGGGTGCCGTTGCTCATCGTGCTCCTCCGTACGGAAGGGACGGCCGCTCCGGTCGGACGGCCGCTACGATCATGCCGACTAGTCGGTATGGCGTCCAGAGGGTGCGTACGGGGTGCGGGTCACCTGGCCGGAAAGGGCCGGTCGGCCCTCAGAGGAGGATCGCCGCGCCGAGCACCGCCAGGGCGCAGACGCAGCCCGCCAGGGCCAGTGCCGTACGGGCGGACAGGACCGGCGGCCGGCCCGTGCCCATCGCCCGCATCCGCAGGTGCGCCGCTGCCAGGAACGCGAGCCACACCAGCAGCACCAGCGCCACCGCGACGACCACCACGGGCCCGGGGCCGTGGTGCTGCACCACCTGCCGTCCCGCGAGGATCGCGACCAGCGTGCAGGACAGGGTGGTGCGCCGCCAGGCGAGACGGGTGCGCTCCGGCTGGAGCCCGGGGTCGCGGGCCGGGCGCGGCCGCTCCCGCGGCAAGGAACCGGCCATCGGTCAGCGCGTCCAGCCGATGACGACGAGGACGACCATCGCGGCCGCGAGCAGGCCGACGGCGACCGCCAGCACGGCCGGGAAGCGGGACGCGGGCAGATCCTCGCCCCGGCGCATCGCCCGTTCGCAGCGCACCCAGTGGTTGACCGCCCGCACCGCGCACAGCGCGCCGCCCACCAGCAGGACCACCGTGAACGTCACCCGCAGCACGTCGTGCAGCCGGGGCAGGAACTGGTCCACCGCGAAGCCGCCGCCCACCAGCGCCAGCCCGGTCCGCAGCCAGGCCAGGAAGGTCCGTTCGTTGGCCAGGGAGAAGCGGTAGTCGGGCGTCGTGCCCTCCTCGCGGACGCGCGCCGGCGCGAACCACAGCCGTACGCCCGCGCCGATCGACCGCAGTCTGTCGGTGAGGATCATGGCCAGAACCCTACGCTGTGCCCGCCGGGCGGGCCCCTTCCCGGGCCGCCCGGCGGCCGCCCTTCCCCGCGCCGGCCGACAGGACTACCGTGCCTGTGCGGCCACAGGGCTTACCGGTCCTGCGAGGCCACAGGGCTTACCGGTCCTGCGAGGCCACAGGAGTTATCGTTCCTGCCCGGCCCGCCGCTCCAGCAGCCGCCGCCAGGCGGACATGCCGTCCGGCGTCCACTCCCACTCCGGGATGCGCCGCGCCAGTTCCTCCTCGGTGAGGAAGGCGTGCCAGTCGACCTCGGACTCCTGCGGCCGCACGGGCAGCGTGCAGCGCACCTCGTAGACCGTCGACCACCAGGTGTGCTCGGGCGTCTCGTACAGGAACTTGAACAGCGGGACCGGCCGCGGCAGGCCGCTCACGCCCAGTTCCTCCTCCGCCTCGCGCAGCGCGGTCCCGTCGTACGTCTCGCCCGCGCCGACCACGCCGCCGACGAACATGTCGTAGTGCGAGGGGAAGACCAGCTTCCGCGCGGTCCGGCGGTGCACGAAGATCCGGTCCTCGGCGTCGCGGGCGAGGACGAACGCGCAGCGCGTCCGCAGCCGGTGGGCGTAGGCGTCGCCCCGCCGGGCCTGTCCCACGACCTCGTCGCTCTCGCTGACGACGTCGACGATCTCGTCCGCGCTCAGTGACTGTTGTCGGTCCATGTCCCCATGCAATCAGTCCGCGGGGGCCGGTGCGGCACCGGCCCGGCGGCGTGTGTCACCGCCCCACGGGGCACCGCCTCCCGCGTCACTGCCCCATGACGTAGCGCACGGTCGGCCCGGAGGTCCAGCCGCCGTCCACCGCCAGTTCGGCCCCGGTGACGTAGGACGCCGCGTCGGACAGCAGGAAGACCACCGCCCCCGCGATCTCCTCGGCCTCGCCGACCCGCCCCATCGGCGTGTTGGGGTACTTGCCCTCGCCCTTCTCGATGCCGGCCTGGGCGGTCATGGGGGTGTGGGTCATGCCGGGGTGCACCGAGTTCACCCGGATCCGCGCCGTGCCCAGCTCCACCGCGCCGATCTTCGTCAGACCGCGTACGCCCCACTTGGAGGCGCCGTAGCCGCCGGTCAGGGCGAGCCCCATGAGGCCCGCCGCCGAGGAGATGTTCACGATCGACCCGGCGCCGCGCTCGCGCATCGCCGGAATCACCGTCTTCATGCCGATGAAGACGCCGGTGAGGTTGACGTCGAGGACCTTGCGGAAGAAGTCGACGGAGATAGAGTCCAGCGGCTGGCCGGTGGCTATGCCCGCGTTGTTGACCAGGCCGTCGATGCCGCCGAACGTCTCGGCCGTGAAGTCCGCGGCCCGCTGCCAGTCGTCCTCGGACGTCACGTCGTGCAGGAGGAACCGGGCGCGCTCGCCGAGCCGTTCGGCCGTCGCCCGCCCCTCGTCCTCCAGGATGTCGGTGAGGACGACGTGCGCGCCGGCCGCGACCGCCTGCTCGGCGGCGGCCGCTCCCAGACCGCGCGCACCGCCGGTGACGATGATGTTCTTGCCTTGCAGGCCGGGCATGGTGGCTCCTTGCTTCGGGGGAGTGGGACCAGGGGTACGGATCACGGGTACGGGACCGGGGCGGGGGCCAGCAGGACCGCCGACGTGGTGCCGACGAGGTCGGCGAGGAACGCCTCCTCGTACGTCAGCGGCCGGGCGCCGTCCAGGTACTGCCGGGCCCGGTCGGCCAGTGCCGCGCCGACCAGCGTCAGCGCCAGCTCGATCCGTTCCAGCCGCAGCGCCTCGGGCAGGCCCGCCGCGGCGAGCGCTTCCTCCGCGAGGCAGATCAGCCGCCAGGTCGCGGTGCCGTCCAGCGTGGGGTGCGGGGTGCGGGCCCGTACGCCGCTCTCGTGGGCCAACTGGGCGGAGACGCGCAGGCAGCGGCGGCCCCGGTCGTCGCGCAGCAGGCTCGCCTCGGCGGTGACCAGCACACCGACCAGCGCGGGCAGATCGGGGCCCGCCGCACCGGCCTGCGCTTCGACGGCCGCCAGCGCGGGCGCGAGCACCGCCTCCGTACGGGCCAGGCGCCCGGCCATCACCGCGTCCAGCAGCCCGGCCCTCGAACCGAAGTGGTACTGCACGGCCGACGGGTTGCTCTGTCCGGCCAGCCGGACGATGTCCCGCGTCTGCGCGCCGTCGACGCCGTGCGCCGCGAACAGTTCCTCCGCGGCGCGCAGCAGTTTCTCCCTGGTCCCGGTCCCGGCCCCTGGCGTACGTGCCATGCGGGCACCTTAATGCTGGGCATTATCAGTGTCGAGGTCCGCGCCGGGAAGCAGGGATGACGCCGGCACCCGGACCCGGGCCCCGTCTCACCACCGCACCGCCGTGAAGTCGACCGGCCGCGGCCGCAGTTCCCGCGTGCGGGCGGCCAGTCCCCGCATCCGGGCGGCCATTTCGTCGGCGGGCAACTGCTTGCGTCCGCCGTGACCGGGCAGCAGCCACTCGAAGCGCAGCCCGGCGACGGTACGGTCCAGGGAGGCGGCCAGTTCCTCGATGGAGTACCAGGTGACGGTGTCCGCCACCTCGATGTCGCCGGTCGTGCGCGACCAGTAGAAGCTGTCCCCGCTGAAGCAGTACCGCTCGTCGGCGACGAAGAGCACGCTGCCCTCGGTGTGGCCGGGCAGCGGCTGGGCGAGCACGCCGTCGGCGATCTCCGTGGGCCGGGTGCCGCGCAGGACGTGGTCCGCGTCGGGCACGGAATCCAGGTCGCCTTCGTGTATCCACAGCCGGGCCCCGAAACGGTCGGCGTAGCGGCGGCCGTGCGCCGCGTGGTCCCGGTGGGTGAGCAGCACGTCGGTGACGGGGCCGAGCGCCTCGTACCGGGCGGCCAGGGGCTCGCTCCAGCGCGGCGTGTCCACCATCATCAGCGTGCCGCCGGGTCGGTGCAGGAGGTAGGAGTTGGCTCCGGCGGTGTGCGGGGAGTTGTGGCCGCAGAACAGGACGTCGGTGGTGCCGAGCCGCAGGGGGTAGGGGTCCAGGGCCGGGTCGAGCCGGCGGTCGGGGTGCCGGATGGAGCGGGTGGGGCACGCGAACGCCGCGGCGAGCAGCTGCCGTTCCTCGGCCGCGCCGCGCGGCTGCCGTACGACCTCGGAGCGGCCGCCGGTCTCGGCTATCAGGCCGGGGGCGAGCTGCCGGGCGACGTCGCAGTTGGTGCAGCGGTGGTCGACGTACCAATCGTTCATGGCATGCCTCATTCCTCGGGCTTGGGGCGGCTTGTGCGGAGTGCGTACGAAAACGGGTGCGTAGGTAGAGGTAACGCGCCCGGCCGCGGAAGAGGAAGGGGTGTCAGGTCTTGTTTCTCCTGCTCAAGGGGTATCTCGCACAGCGCTGCGACGTGATGGGTTCATGACAAGGCGATGCGGCGGCCCGGAAGGCGGGCGGGCCCCCGCGCCGTCGGCCGCCCGCCCTCACCCCGGCTGCAACTCCCGCACCCGCTCCGGCCGTCCGGTCACCCCCGCGGGCATCGCCGGATGCCGCCCGATCAGGACGATGCCGCCCACGACCGCCACCAGCCCGGCCGCCTCCCAGGCGAGCGCCCCGGCGGTCACGTTCAGCCGGTCGCCCAGGAAGCCGACCCCGCAGACGATGCCCGCCAGCGGCTGGGCCGCCGTCAGCGCGGGCAGCGACATGCGCAGCGGCGCCGTCTCGAAGGCGCTCTGCACCAGCACCAGCGCGACGACCCCCAGCGCGAGCACCGCGTACGGTTCCCAGCCGGTGAGCAGCGCCGTCCAGCCGCCGCGCCCGAACCGCTCGCCGCTGATCCGGGTCAGGGCGTCCTGGAGCCCGTACAGCAGCCCGGCCGCCACCCCCAGCAGCGCCGCCTCCCGGCTCATCCGTACGCGCTTGGCGCAGGCCGCCAGCAGCAACGCGAGCCCGAGTACGGCGCCCATGACCAGCCAGTGCCGCACCGGGGCGGCCACGCCGCGGCCGCCGTGCGGCTCACCGGCCACGATGAACGCCGTCACCCCGCCCGCCAGCAGCCACAGGCCGCTCCACCCCTGCCGGCCGAGCCGCTGCCGGGTGAGGTACCGGGACAGGGCCATCGCGAAGAGCAGGTTGGTCGCCAGCAGTGGCTCGACGAGGGTGACCTCCCCCATGCCGAGCGCCACCGCGCCCAGTGCCATGCCGGCGGCCATGCACCCGATGCCGGCCGGCCAGCGCGGCATCCGGGCCAGGTCGAGCAGCAGGCGCAGGGAGAGGAAGTCCTGCATCGGCGCGTGCCGGGCCGCACGCTGCTGGAGCACGAATCCGACGCCCAGACAGCCGGCCGCGCTCACGGCCAGCAGGAACACCGTCACGTCAGGCACCTCAAGTCTGCTGAGAAGGCGGGGGCTTCGCCGACCCTGGTCGCCGTGCGGCCGCCCGTCGCCCGTTTGCCGCCCGCCCTTCGGCACCGGGTCCGCCCGAGTACCCCGTACGAGTGGCACCGGAACCCGCGGTTGACGCGCGGTCCGCCCGCGCTGAGGATCGGTAGCCACGATGGCGGCCGGGGCCTCCGGTGCGCCGCGGCGAGGAGAGAAGACTGGCGGTCATGGCCTACGACGCTGATGTGATCGTGATCGGAGCGGGTCTGGCGGGCCTCGCGGCCACCGCCGAGCTCGCCGAGGCGGGACGCAAGGTGATCCTCCTGGACCAGGAGCCCGCGAGCGGCCTCGGCGGTCAGGCCCACTGGTCCTTCGGCGGTCTCTTCCTCGTCGGCTCGCCCGAGCAACGGCGGCTGCGCATCCGCGACAGTCACGCGCTGGCCTGGCAGGACTGGCTCGGCGCGGCCGGTTTCGACCGCCCCGAGGACCACTGGCCGCGCCAGTGGGCCGAGGCGTACGTCGACTTCGCGGCGGGCGAGAAGCGCCCGTGGCTGCACCGGCAGGGCGTCCGCTTCTTCCCGGTCGTCGGCTGGGCCGAGCGCGGCGGCTACGAAGCCACCGGGCACGGCAACTCCGTACCGCGCTTCCACATCACCTGGGGCACCGGGCCCGGCCTGGTCGCACCGTTCGAACGGCGGGTACGGGCCGGTGTCGCGCGCGGCCTGGTGGAGCTGCGCTTCCGGCACCGCGTCACCGGCCTGGCGCGCAGCGCGGGCGCGGTCGACACCGTCACCGGCGAGATCCTGGAGCCGTCGGACGCCGAGCGCGGCACGCCCAGCAGCCGCGCGGTGGCCGGCGCCTTCGAACTGCGCGCCCAGGCCGTGATCGTCACCTCGGGCGGCATCGGCGGCAACCACGACCTGGTGCGCGCCAACTGGCCCGCACGCCTCGGCACCCCGCCGGAGCGCCTGCTGTCCGGGGTGCCCGCGCACGTGGACGGTCTGATGCTGGGCGTCGCCGAGGCGGCCGGCGGCCGGATCGTCAACCGGGACCGCATGTGGCACTACACCGAGGGCATCGACAACTGGAACCCCGTCTGGCCCCGGCACGGCATCCGCATCCTGTCCGGCCCGTCACCGCTGTGGCTGGACGCGCACGGCAAACGGCTGCCGGTACCGCTCTTCCCCGGCTTCGACACGCTCGGCACCCTCGAACACATCATGCGGACCGGCCACGCCCACACCTGGTTCGTCCTCACCCAGAAGATCATCGAGAAGGAGTTCACCCTCTCCGGCTCCGAACAGAACCCTGACCTGACCGGGCGCAGCGTCCGGGAGGTGCTGAGGCGGCCGTTGCCCGGCGCTCCCGGCCCGGTGCAGGCGTTCATGGACCGGGGCGCGGACTTCATCGTCGAGCGCTCGCTCGGCGATCTCGTACGGCGGATGAACCGGCTCACCGAGAAGCCGCTGCTCGACGAGGCCGCCCTGCGCCGAGAGATCGTCGCGCGCGACCGCGAGATCGCCAACTCCTTCACCAAGGACCTCCAGGTCACCGCCATGCGCGGAGCGCGCAAGTACCTGGGCGACCGGCTGATCCGCACCGCGTCCCCGCACCGGCTGCTCGATCCGAAGGCCGGCCCGCTGATCGCCGTACGGCTGAACATCCTCACCCGCAAGACCCTCGGCGGCCTGGAGACCGACCTGTCCGCACGGGTCCTGGCCGAGGGCGGCGAACCGCTGCCGGGCGTGTACGCGGCGGGGGAGGCGGCGGGCTTCGGCGGCGGTGGCGTGCACGGCTACCGGTCGCTGGAGGGCACCTTCCTGGGCGGCTGCATCTTCTCGGGACGCACGGCGGGACGGGCGGCGGCGAAGGCGGTGGGCTGAGCGCGGGGGAGCCGGGCCGGGGGCCGGCTGCCGGGCCGCCCCGCCCCGACGCTTATTGACAAGTGTGTTGACGGGCAAGGGAGTTGGCTTTTCGGTCATTCTCCGAACCGCCTTGACGCGAAGCTGTGCCGCCGGGTTTGCTGTGCGTGACCTGATGGTGTCGATCAGTGCACCGAATCCGCACACACGCGTCCGGGATGCGGCGCGTCCGGAGGTGAAGCGCGTCGTGGAGTGTTCCTGCCCGTGACCCCTCCGCCCCCTCTGCCGCTGGGCCGGTCCCGCCGCAAGGACGCGCCGGTCCTCGACCCGGCCCTGGACGACGTCCAGCTCGCCGCCTCCGTCGACGCCCTGGCGCACGGACGCTGGGTCCGGGTACGGACCCTGCTGGCCGACACCGGTACGGACTGGGACCTGCGGGGCCACCGGCTGGTGGTGCTCGCCGAAGGCGCGGCCAGCGCCGCCTGGGCCGGTGACTGGCGTCTCGCCGAACCGGACAGCGCCGACGCCGCCACCCTGCTGGCCTGCGCCCTGGTCTTCCAGGCGCTGCGCGGCCGGAGCGACCAGGACGCCGCGCGCGAGGCCTGCCTGCTCGCCGCCGCCATGGCGCCCCGCGACCCGACCCCGTGGCTCGGTCTGCTGATCCTCGCCCGCCGCACCGGCACCCCCGACGAACGCGAGCACGCCTTCGACCAGGTGCGGGCCCGGCACCCGGACCACCATCACGCCCACCACCTGATGGCCGCCTGCCTGGCCGAGCAGCGGCAGAACGGCGCCGACGACCCGCTGCACCAGGTCTACGACTTCGCGTACTGGGCCGCCGAACAGGCCCCCGCCGACTCGCCGCTGGCGATCCTGCCCGTCGTCGCCCACGCCGAGCGCTACCGGGCCCTGGCCGCCGCCGGTCTCGAACCGGCGGACCCGGCCGCCTCCGCCCACTGGTCCACCCGCCGCGCCCGCCAGGTCATGAAGGCGGCCTTCGACTGGTGGCTGGAGTGGGAGGGCGAGGACCACCCGCGCCGCAAGGTGGACCTCAACTTCCTCGCGCACGCCAAGTACCACGAGGGGCGGATGGCGGAGGCCGCCGCGCTCTTCCACCGCATCGGCCCGCACGTCACCGCCGCTCCCTGGTCCTACCCCGACCGGGACGCCCGCAAGGCGTTCAAGGCGGCCCGCGCCACGGCCTTCCGCACCGCTTGACCCCTTGCGCCCGGCCCCACCCGGCGCACGCACCACGTACGCAGCACCACCGGCACCACGTAGCACCATCAGCACCACCGGCACGGCATACGCAGTACCACTGGTACGCCGTACGCAGTACCACCCGCACCATGCACCACGCACGACGCGCACCCCCGACTCCGCGCTCCACGGAAAGGACACCTCCGCGCCATGCTGACGAGCAGTACGGGTAACAAGAGCAAGCTGGGACGCACGGAACGCACGGGACGTGCCGGAAGTCCGGGCGGTCCAGGGGAGATCAGCACCTTCAAGGGCCAGGACCGGGCCCTGCGCGCCGGCCGCATCGGCACCGCGGGCCTGCTGCTGTCCGTGCTGGCCGCCAGCGCGCCCCTGATGGTGGTGGCCGGTGTCATGGTCACCACGTACCAGGTCATGGGCATCGTCGGGCAGCCGCTGCTGTTCGTCATCCTGGGCGCGGTGATGGCGCTGTTCAGCGTCGGCTACGCGGAGATGAGCCGGCATGTGCACAACGCCGGCGCCTTCTACGCGTACATCGCGCGCGGCCTCGGCGGCACGGCGGGCGCCGGCGCCTCCTTCGTCGCGCTCGCCGCGTACAGCGCCCTGCAGTTCGGCATCTACGGCATCTTCGGCTTCGAGGTGACCGGGCTGCTCGGCAGACACTTCGGCGTCACCGTCTCCTGGTGGGTGCCCGCGCTCCTCGGCGTCGCCCTGATCGGGGTGCTCGGCGCGCTGAAGATCGACCTGAACGCCAAGGTGCTGGGCGTGCTGCTCGCCGCCGAGGTCGTCCTGATCGCCGTCCTCGACATCGCCTTCGCCGCCGAACCGGGGCCGCAGGGCCTGTCGCTGCACGCCTTCGACCCGGCCACCCTCGGCGGCGCGGGCCTGGGCACCGCGCTGTGCTTCGCCGTCGCCGCGTTCGTCGGCTTCGAACAGGCCCCCGTCTACGCCGAGGAGACCAGCCGGCCGCAGACGGTCGTGGCGCGGGTGATGTTCCTCGCCGTCGGCTTCGTCGCGGTCTTCTTCGCGCTCAGCTCCTGGCTGATCGGTGTCGCCACCGGCCCGGACCACGTCGTCGGCACGGCGGGCAAGGAGGGCCCCGGCCTGATCTTCGCCCTCACCGGCCCGCGGCTCGGCGGCACGTTCACCGACATCCTGCACCTCTTCTTCGTGACCGGCATCTTCGCCTCGATGCTCAGCTTCCACAACGTGGTGGCCCGCTACGCCTTCGCGATGGGCCGCGAGGGTCTGCTGCCCGCCGCGCTCGGCCGTACCGTCAGGTCCAGCGGCGCCCCGGCGCTCGGCTCGCTCCTCCAGTCCGTCATCTCGCTGCTCGTCGTGGGCGTCTTCGCGCTCACCGACCGCCATCCGGACGGCGACCCCACCACTCCGGTACTGAAACTGTTCACCTGGGGCGGCAACGTGGGCGCGCTCGGCGTGATCGTGCTGATGGCCACCGCGTCGGTCGCCGTCATCGCGTTCTTCGTACGGCGCGGAGCGGGCCGGGCGCAGGCCGGGCGGCTGCTGGCCGCCGGACTGGCCGCGCTGGCGCTGCTGACCGTACTGGTCTACGCCGTCAAGGACTTCGGCGTCCTGGTCAGCGCGGAGGCGGGGTCGGCGCTGACCTGGGTGCTGCCCGGCGTCATCGGGCTGGCCGCGGTGGTCGGACTCGGGTACGGACGGGTGCTGCGCGCCCGGCGGCCGCAGGTGCACGCCCGTATCGGCCTGGGCAACGAGGCGTTCCAACTGGAGAAGGCGGCGAGCACGCCGTCCCCGTCGTCCCCGCGTGAGGAGAGCTGACCGATGGCACACGGCACGCCGGAACCGCAGCCGCCCGCTCCCGCCCCGCACCCCCTCGACCCGCTCACCGCCGACGAGATCACCGCGGCCCGCGCCGTGCTGCACGGCGCGGGCCTGGTGGGGGACACCACCCGGTTCCCGCTCGTCCTGCCGGACGAGCCGGACCGGCACACCGTCGCCGCCCACCGCCCCGGCGACCCGGTCGTCCGCCGGGTGCGCGTGACCCTCCTGGACACCGCGACCGGCACCGCCGCCGAGGCGGTGGTGGACGTCGGCGCCCGCGTCCTGCTCGCCCACCGCCCGCTGGACCCGGCGGCGGACGGCCAGCCGCCCGTGCTCTTCGAGGAGTACGAGCGCTGCGACGAGATCGTCAAGGCCGACCCGGGCTGGCGCAAGGCCATGGCCGAGCGCGGCATCACCGACACCTCGCTCGCCGTCTGCGCACCGCTGGCCGCCGGCAACTTCGGCCGGGCCGAGGAGACCGGGCGCCGGATGCTGCGCTCGCTGACGTTCCTGCGCTGCGAAACGGCCGACAATCCCTTCGCGCACCCCGTGGGCGGCCTGGTCGCCGACGTGGACCTGACCGAGCGGCGGGTCGTCCGGCT
Organism: Streptomyces paromomycinus; assembly: GCF_003865155.1. Lineage (NCBI taxonomy): Bacteria > Bacillati > Actinomycetota > Actinomycetes > Kitasatosporales > Streptomycetaceae > Streptomyces > Streptomyces paromomycinus. The sequence goes on from NZ_BHZD01000001.1 coordinate 7,810,822, forward strand.
CATCGACACCGGCGCGGTGCCGGTGCCCGCCGCCTGCGGGCGCTACGAGGCCGAGTTCAACGGCCCGGCGCGCACCGACCTGAAGGCCCTGGAGACCAGCCAGCCCGACGGCCCCTCCTTCACCCTGGACGGACACCGCCTGAGCTGGCAGAACTGGTCACTGCGGCTGGACTTCAACGCCCGCGAGGGCCTGGTCCTGCACGAGCTGTCCTACCGTGACGGCGACCGCGTACGGCCCGTACTGCACCGCGCCTCGCTCGCCGAGATGGCCGTCCCGTACGCCGACCCCGGCCCGGACCGCAACTGGATCTGCTACCTGGACGTCGGCGAGTACACCCTCGGCCGCAACGCCAACGCCCTGCGGCTGGGCTGCGACTGCCTCGGCGAGATCCGGTACGTGGACGCCGTCCTCCCCGACGACCACGGGAGACCGCAGACGCTGCCCAACGCCGTCTGCATCCACGAGGAGGACCACGGCCTCCTGTGGAAGCACACCAACATGTTCAGCGGGTTCTCCGCCGAGAGCCGCCGCTCCCGCCGCCTGGTCGTCTCGTGCATCGCCACGCTCGGCAACTACGACTACGGCTTCTACTGGTACCTGTACCAGGACGGCGGTGTCGAGTTCGAGGTCAAGTCCACCGGCCTGGTGCAGACCTCGGCGGCCGAGCCGGGCACGGTCTCCCCGTACGCCACCGAGGTCGCCCCCGGCCTCCAGGCCCCGTACCACCAGCACCTGTTCTGCGCCCGGCTGGACCCGGCGGTGGACGGCCACGCGAACACGGTGGAGGAGGTCGACATCGTCCGGCTCCCCATGGGCCCCGACAACCCCAACGGCAACGCCTTCACCGTCCGCGCCACCCCCGTCACCGACTCGGGGGAAGGCGGACGGCTGGCCGACCCGGCCGTCGGCCGCCGCTGGCGGATCACCAACCCCGCCGCCCGCAACCGGACCGGACAGCCGGTCGCGTACACCCTGACCCCGCAGCCGTCCGGCCCGCCGCTCCTCGCACAGCCCGGCTCCGCGGTCGCCGCGCGGGTCGCCTACGCCGCCAAGCACCTGTGGATCACCCGGAGCGCGGCCGGCCGCCGCTACCCGGTCGGTGACTACCCCAACCAGCACCCCGGCGGCGCGGGCGTCCCCGAGTGGTCACGACCCGGCGAGTCCCTGGAGAACACCGCCCTCACGCTCTGGCACTGCTTCGGGCCGACGCACCTGCCGCGTCTGGAGGACTGGCCGGTCATGCCGGTCGACCGCTGCGGGTTCACGCTCCGGCCGACCGGGTTCTTCGACCGGAACCCGACCCTGGACCTGCCCCGGGAGAGCGGCGCGGGCGGGCACTGCCACGCTCAGGGGAGGTGAGCGGGCCGTCTGGTGGGTGAGGCGGGGCGCCGGTGTCCGGTCTTCCGGTGGGCGAGGCGGGCCGGCGCCTGGCCGTCAGGCTGCCGCCGGTCCGTCCAGCGGCGTCGGCTCCCACGCGCGCCGCAGCTGCGCGCGCAGCAACGGCAGCGGACTGTCGTCGATGCCGCGGAGCCGGTCGGAGAGGAGCGTCAGCGTGTCGCAGCGGGCCAGTTGCAGCGCACGGGCGCACCCGCCGCGGCCGAACCCGGCGGCCTCCGCGATCCGTACGGCGGCCACCGCGCCGACCGAGATCGCGAGGCCCGCGACGTCCTCGGCGGGGTCGCCGGTCACCGCGTCCGTCCAGTCCAGCACGCCGCTGATCCGGCCGTCCTCGGCGACGAGCAGGTGCTCTCCCTTGAGGTCGTTGTGCACCAGCGTGCCGGGTGCGGTGGCGCTCTCCGCCCCCGGCACGCGCAGCCTCGGCAACCGGTCGGCCGTGAACTCGCCGCGCGCGGCGACGGCCTCCGCCGCCGCCGTGGCGCGGCGCAGCAGCCCCGGCATGTTGCGCGGTGCCTCCGGCGGCACGCCCAGCGCCTCGGCGGACCCCACCGGCACCTCGGCGAGCAGGACGAGCAGCCGCGCCAGCCCGGCCTCGCCCGCCGCCGTCACCGGGCGCAGTTCGGCGGAGACCCCGCCCAGCCGGGTGTCCAGGGTGAAGGCCCGCCCGCGCGCCCACTCACCGCTCGCCACACTGACCGGCACCGGCACCCCGACCCGGCCCCCGATCAGCTCGCGCAACCCGACCTCCCGGCGCAGCCGCTCCGAACCGCCCCGGTCCAGCGCGCACCGGGCCACGTGGTCCGGCCCCACCCACCAGGACGCGTGGTCGCCGCCCTCGCCGATGGGCCGGACGTCGGCCGAGGTCGCGCCGGGAACGGTGTCCTGGGCCAGCCGGGCCACCTCTGCGGCCTCCGGCCAACGTTCATCCGTCATGATCGCCATCATGCCGCAGGGGGCCGCCGGGGGGCGGGCAACCGGCCGTCGGCCCTGAAGCTCCTGTGAGCCGCCGCCCCTCAGTCCTCCAGCGCCTCCCGCACCCGGCGCGACACGGTGAACGTGTACAGGTCCAGCACGCCCGGCGGCTCCGCGAGGCCGGGTCCGCCGGCCTTGATCCAGGCGGCGACGTCGTCCAGCGCCCCGTCGTCGTTGACCAGGCCCAGCCACACCGGGCGACCGCCCGCGGCCCGGCCCGCGCGGGACGGCTGGACCACGACGACGTTGGCCTGGTCGCAGACGTCCAGGCAGTCCGAGGCGCGGACCTCGGCCGCCCCCGCCAGCGCGGCCCGCAGCCGGGGTATCTGCGCCGCGTGGTCCACGCCCGGGACCTTGCGCGGATCACCGCAGCAGCAGCCGCGGCAGACGGTGACGCGGCAAGGGGTTTCGGCGGGCGCGCGGCCGGAACGCTTATTGATCATTCGGCCCATGCTACGCGGGGTAGGTATCGCCCCCATGACCTCCATGACGCACACCACCCGGACCGTACCGGGCCCCAAAGGAGTCCCGTTCCTGGGCTCGATGTTCGACCTGCGGCGGTCCACCCTGGAGACGTTCACCCGCGCCCGGCGCGAACACGGCGACCTCGTCCGCTTCGTGGCCGGACCGCCCGGCCTGCGCAGCGTCTTCCACGCGGTCTTCTCGCCCGAGGGCAGCCAGCAGATACTGGCGTCCGAGGCGGCGAACTTCCGCAAGGACCACCCGTTCTACGAAGAGGTCCGGCAGCCCTTCGGCAACGGCCTGCTGACCAGCCAGGACGCCGACTACCTGCGTCAACGCCGCATTGTGCAGCCGCTGTTCACCAAGCGCCGGGTGGACGGGTACGCGGCGGCCGTGGCGTCCGAGGCGCAGGCCGTCGCCGACCGCTGGCGTACCCCGCCCGGCGGCACCGTCGACCTGGTGGGCGAGATGAACCGGCTCGCGCTGCGCACCGTCTCCCGCATCCTGTTCGGTACGGACGTGGAGGCCGCGGTCGCCACCGTGCACCGTTGCTTCCCGGTGATCAACAAGTATGTGGTGCGGCGCGGCTTCTCACCCCGTAACCTGCCCCGCCGCTGGCCGACCCCCGCCAACCGGAAGGCCGCCGCGGCGACGGCCGAGCTGAACGCCGTCTGCGACAGCATCGCCGCCGGGCGGCGGGCCGCCGGAGCCCCCGGCGACGGCGAGGGCGCTGACCTCCTTACGCTCCTCACCCGCGCGGGCACCGAGGAGGACGGCGGCCTGGACGCCACCGAGATCCGCGAACAGGTGCTGGTCTTCCTGCTGGCCGGGCACGAGACGACCGCGACCTCGCTGGCCTTCACCCTCCACCTGCTCGCCCGGCACCCCGGGGAACAGGCACGGGTACGGGAGGAGATCGACGCCGTACTGGCGGGGCGCGACCCCGAGGCCGCCGACCTGGACCGGCTGCCGAAGCTGACCATGGCCCTCAAGGAGGCGATGCGGCTGTACCCGGCGGCGCCGGTGGTCAGCCGGCGCGGCGTCGCGGCCACCGAGATCGGCGGGTACCGCATCCCGGACGGCGCCGACGTGATCGTCTCGCCCTGGGTGACCCACCGGCACCCGGACCTGTGGGAGGACCCGGAACGCTTCGATCCGCTGCGGTTCACACCGGAGCGCGAGGCGGCACGCCACCGGTACGCGTGGTTCCCCTTCGGCGGCGGCCCGCGGGCCTGCATCGGGCAGCACTTCTCGATGCTGGAGTCCGTGCTGGCGGCGGCGGTCCTGCTGCGGTCGTACGAGCTGACGGCGGTGGACCGGGACGTGCCGCTCACCGCGGGGATCACCTTGCAGGCGGCCGGACCGGCGCGGGTGCGGCTGCGCGCGGTGGGGTGACGTACGTACGGGCCGGGGCGGTCGCGGGCCGGGCGCGGGCGGCGGTGTGAACGCGCCGCGCCGCCGGGCGCGACGAAAAATGCGTTGAAGTTCCGGCGGCGCGCCTCGTACCGTTCTTTCCGTTCCCATCGCCGCCGACAGGAGTAGGCCGTTGCTCGTCTGAGGTCCTGAGACACCGCGCCCACGGCGCGAGGTGCGACAGCGCGCGCAGAGCGCGCCCGGCACCCGCCGTGCGCCCCTGTCCGCGACCTCGGCGATCCGCAGCACCGGCCCGCCCTCTCCGCCCCGGCACACCGCTCGGTGCCGCCGCCCGGCTCTCGTGGACCTTCCCGTGGTGTCTCCCGCGCCGTCCCCGTACCTTCGCCGTGCACCGAGGAGACCTGTATGACCACCTCTTCTGCCTCTTCCGCCACTCCGGCCGCCGCCTCCGTCGTCTGCTCCGGCCTCGGCTTCGCCTGGCCCGACGGCACCCCCGTCCTGGAGGACTTCGACCTGACCGTCGGCCCCGGACGCACCGGCCTGATCGGCCTGAACGGGTCCGGCAAGTCCACCCTGCTGGAACTCTTCGCCGGCCGCCTCCAGCCGTCCGAAGGCTCCGTGAAGGTGGCCGGCGAGGTCGGTTACCTGCCGCAGAACGCTGCCCTGGACACCGGCCTGCGGGTGGACGCGGCCCTCGGCATCGCCGGGACCCGCGCCGCCTTGCACGCCATCGAGAACGGAGACGCCGACGAGGCCCACTTCACCGCCGTGGGCGACGACTGGGACGTGGAGGAGCGCGCCCGCGCGACCCTCGACCAGCTCGGCCTGCACTCCATCGACCTCGACCGCACCATCGGCGAGGTGTCCGGCGGCGAGTCGGTCCTGCTGCGGCTGGCCGCGCTGCTGCTGCGCCGCCCCGACGTGCTGTTGCTGGACGAGCCGACCAACAACCTCGACCTGGCCGCCCGCCGCAGGCTGTACGCGGCGGTGGCGGGCTGGCCCGGCGTCATGATCGTGGTCAGCCACGACCGGGAACTGCTCGGCCTCGTGGACCGGATCGCCGATCTGCGCGGCGGCGAGGTCCACTGGTACGGCGGCAACTACAGCGCGTACGAACACGCCCTCGCCGTCGAGCAGGAGGCGGCCGAGCGGATGCTGCGGGTCGCCGAGGCCGACGTGGCCCGCCAGAAGCGCGAACTGTCCGACGCGCACGTCAAACTGGCCCGCCGGGCCCGGTACGCGCACAAGATGTACGCCCAGAAGCGCGAGCCGAAGATCATCATGAACCAGCGCAAGGCCGCGGCCCAGGTCTCGGCCGGCAAGCACCGCATCATGCACACCGAGAAACTCAAGGAGGCCAGGCAGAAACTGGACGAGGCCGCCGACGCGGTACGGGACGACGACATGATCCGGGTCGACCTGCCGCACACCGAAGTGCCGCCGGGCCGCGGCGTACTGACCCTGCGGGGCCTGCGCGTCCGCTACGGCGCGTACGCCGACATCGAGCTGCGCGGACCGGAACGGGTGGCGCTCACCGGCCGCAACGGCTCCGGCAAGACCACGCTGCTGCGGACCCTGGCGGGCGAGATCCCGCCGCAGGAGGGCGAGGCGGAGATCCATGTACCGCACCGCTTCCTGCCGCAGCGGCTGGACATCCTCGACGACGGGCTGACCGTCGCCGAGAACGTCGCCCGGTTCGCCCCGGACGCCACCGTCAACCAGGTACGGGCCCGACTGGCGCGCTTCCTGTTCAAGGGCGCCCGTGCCGACCAGCAGGCCGGCACGCTCTCCGGCGGCGAACGCTTCCGTGCGGCCCTCGCGGCCCTGATGCTGGCCGAGCCCGCACCCCAGCTGCTGATGCTCGACGAGCCGACGAACAACCTGGACATGGCGTCCGTACGCCGGCTCGTCACGGCGCTGGAGTCGTACCGGGGCGCGCTGCTCGTGGTCAGCCACGACCTGGCGTTCCTCCGCGAGATCGGCGTCACCCGCTGGCTCGCCCTGGACGGCGAACTGAAGGACACCGCCCCGATGTGACCCGACGGGCGGCGCGTGGCAGCACCGCCGCGCGCCGCCCGTGACGCGACGCTCCGCTCAGAAGTGCCGCAGCAGCTCGCTGAACGTCTCCAGGCGGAGCACCTGCTCGTCGGCCGGGTCGAGTACGCCGTGCTCCAGCACCCAGGTGTTGTCGTTCGGGATGAACACCGCGTTCAGACCGGCCTGCCGGGCGGGCAGGATGTCCGACTTGGGGGAGTTGCCGATCATCCAGGTCTGCGCCGGCGTCAGCACGCACGTCCGGATCAGCTCCTCGTACGTGCCGGTGTTCTTCTCCGGCACGATGTGCACCCCGCGGAAGTGGTGGGCCAGCCGGGACGCCGCCACCTTCGCGCGCTGCTCCTGCGCGTCCCCCTTCGTCAGCATCAGCAGCTCGTGCCGCCCGGCCAGCTCCGCCAGGGTCTCGGCCACCCCGGGGATCAGCTCCACCTCGTCCGCCTCGAAGGCCCGCGCCCAGTCCGCGATCCGCGCCAGCTCCGCCTCACTGGCCTCCCGGAGCCGCACCCGCCGCACACACTCGCCGAGGCTGCGCAGGAACACCTTGCTGCCGTAGCCGTGCACCACGGCGTTGGCGGCCTCGATCTCGTCCAGCAGGGCCCGTACGCCGTCCCGGCCCAGCTCCGGGTGGTCCAGCCAGGTCAGGAACTCCTTGATGACCCGCTCGAAGATCACGTTGTTCTCCCACAACGTGTCGTCGGCGTCAAAGACCAGCACCTGCCGTGCCCGGCGCGTCCCGGGCCCGCCGTCCACTGCGCTCACACCGTCTCCTCGTTCGTACATGTCGCCGCCGTCCAGGCCGGAAGACGCCCCGGCCCCGCGGCACCCTACTGACCGGCTACGCGCGTACGCACCGCAATTCCGCGCGGCCCGGAACGCCCGGCCCGGCCGACGGGCGCGTGCCCTCACCGGGGACAATGGCCGTATGCCCACAGAGCCCGACGCCCCGACCGTACCCGGCGGCCCGTACGGGGTCCCCGACGCCGCGGAGTACCTGGCCGGCTGGTGGACGGTCGACCGTACGGTGCTGGACGCCCGTACCGGTACGCAGGGGACCTTCCGCGGCACGGCGCACTTCCGGCCGGAAGGCGCGGAGGGCGCGGAGGTTACGGGTGGCCCGGAGGGCACGGAGGGTACGGATGGCACGGAGCTTACGGGTGGCCCGGGAGCCACGGGCGGCCCGGAGGCCACGGGCGGCCCGGAAGGCCCGGAAGGCTCCGAGGGTGGGACCGTGCCCGGTGTACTGCTGCACGTGGAAGAGGGCGAGCTGACCTGGAACGGCACCACCGTCCCGGCCACCCGTACCCTGCGCCTGTGCCCGCGCCCGGACGGCACCGCCGACGTCACGTTCGCCGACGGGCGGCCCTTCCACGACCTCGACCTGCGCACCGGCCACTGGACCACCCGCCACCCCTGCGCCGCCGACCTGTACGACGGCGAGTTCACCGTCGTCTCGCCGGGGGAGTGGCACCTGCGCTGGCGGGTGGGCGGCCCGGCCAAGGCCCAGGTGCTGTGCTCGGTGTACCGGAAAAACGTTCGCCCGCTGCCGTGACGGTGGCCTACCGTCCGTGCCCGTGACCGAAGCCCCCAAAGACCTGGTCCGGCGCGGCTACGACGCCGTCTCGTACGCCTACCGTGCCGACGACGCCGGGGACGGCACGTACGCCCCCTGGATCGCCGCCCTGCTCGACCGCCTGCCCGGCCGGGCCGACGTGCTCGACCTCGGGTGCGGGTGCGGCGTCCCCGTCGCACGGTCCCTGAGCGCCGCGGGTCATGCCGTGACCGGTGTGGACCTGAGCGAGGTGCAGGTCCGGCGGGCCCGTGGCCTCGTGCCGCAGGCCACTTTCCACCGCGCCGACGCCGCCGGCCTCGACCTCCCCGACGCCTCCTTCGACGCCGTCGTCTGCCTCTACATGCTCATCCACCTGCCGCTCGACGAGCAGCCGGCCCTGCTCTCCCGTATCGCCGGCTGGCTGCGGCCCGGCGGCACCTTGCTCGCCGTCGCCGGTCACGGAGCCTGGACAGGCACCGAGGAGAACTGGCTCGGGGCCGGAGCCACCATGTGGTGGAGCCATCCCGGCGCTGACACCTACCGGGAGTGGATCACCGCGGCCGGGCTCACCGTGGACGGCGAGGCGTTCGTGCCGGAAGGCGCCGGCGGCCATGTGCTGTTCTGGGCGCGGCGCCCGTAGGGCCGGACAAGGCGAGGCCCCCGGGCACGGGCTTGGAGTGCTGCTTAGCGACGGCCCGCGTCCCCGCTGCCCTCACGGCCCCGGCGCGGTCTCCCCGCCCTCCGGAACGAGCGCGGCCGCCAACCGGTCCAGCGCGCGCTCCGGCATACCGGGACGCAGCGGCAGGCACACGGCCTGGCGCACGAGGTGCGCCGCGGTCCGCGCGCCCTGCTGGCGGCCGGGCGGTGCCGGTACCGCGCCCAGCGAGGTCGGCCGGGCCGCGTCGAAGCCCGCGGACCGCAGGCGGGCGGTCGTCGCGGTGGGGTCCGGGGTGGGCACGGCACACAGCCAGTACGTGTGTACGGGCGCGCCCGCGCCGTACACCAGCGAGGGGTCGGGCAGCCGCGCCACCAGCCGACGTGCCGTCGCTGCCCGCCGCTCCACCGCCCGCGCGGCGTCCGTGGTGCGCAGCCGCCGGTCCAGCAGGGCGAGCAGCGCGGCGCCCGGACGGTGCCGGATCGCGGGCATGAGGTCCGTACCGGCGAACGCGCCCACCGTGTCCTGGAGGCCGCTCGTGCGGTCGCGACCCAGCGCTCCGGCGGCGGCCACCACCCCGGTGTAGACCGGCCGCGTGGTGAGCAGCGACAGCAGGGCGTACTTGGCGACCCGCCGGGCCTGCGCGTCCTGTCCCTGCACCGGCCACTCCCGGTGCAGCGCGCGCATGGCCGTCAGCAGGGCGGGATCGCGGACGACCGCCAGCGCGCCGCCCAGCGCGGTGGCGGTCTTGATCGGGCCGAAGCTGAACAGGGACACGTCCGCGCCCGGATCGCCCCGGAAGCCCGGGCCGCTGTACGCCTGGGCGCAGTCCTCGATCAGCAGCCAGCCGCGCCGCGCGGCCAGTCCGGCGAGCGGCCCCAGCGGCGCCTGGGTGCCGAGAAGATGGGCGACGACGACGGCCTTGGTGCGCGGGGTGGCGGCTGCCTCCCACTGCCCGGCGGTGGGCAGCAGGGTGCTGGCGTCCAGGTCCACCGGAACGGGCACCAGGCCGTGTTCCGTCACGATCCGCCACATGTCGGGAATCGTGACGGCGGACATCAGCACCTCACTGCCACGGGGCAGCGCGGCGGCGCGCAACGTCAGGTCCAGCGCACTGCGTACCGACAGCGTCGCCAGGCATCGGGTCGCCGAGCACCGGTTCGCGGCCTCGTCCGCCGTCCGCGCGCTCCCGCCCGTACCGCCGTCCCCGAACCGCCGTTCCACGGTGGCCGCCCACCGCTCGGCGTCCCCGTCCCGCCCGCAGGCCGCCATCCCGTACGCGAGATCCGGCCAGCCGATGTCGAAGTCCTTCGGTGGGTACACCCCGCACCACCTCCTCCTCACCGGGGCAGACGCAGGGCGCCGCCGCGCACCTGACCGGCCGTGCGGCCGGCTCTGCCGAGGCCGCCACCGCGCATCCGGCCGCAGGCCGCCGGGCATCCGGCCGCAAGCCGCCGGGTAGGGACGCCGTCGTGACTACTCAGGACAGCACGCCTCATCAGAAGAACGCGCCCGACGAGGACGGCACACCTCATCAGGACGGCACGCCTCATCAGGACGGCGCCCCCACGACCGACGCCATGCTGCGGGCCAACCGGGAGAACTGGGACGCCCGTACCCCGGTGCACGTGGCCAGTGACTTCTACGGGCTGGACGGCTCACGGACCGCCGACCACTGGTTCGCGCCCTTCGAATGGGACGACCTCGGGCCGCTGGCCGGCCGGGACGTCCTGCACCTCCAGTGCCACCTCGGCACCGAGACGCAGGCGTTCGCCGAGCGGGGCGCGGCGCACACCGTCGGCCTGGACTTCTCCGGCGCCGCACTGGACCAGGCGCGCCGCCTGGCGGCCCACAACGGACGGGACGTCGAGTTCGTCCAGGCCGATGTGCACCAGGCCGCCGAAGCGCTGGGCGGCCGCCGCTTCGACGTGATCTACACGGGCAAGGGCGCGCTCTGTTACCTGCCCGACCTGCCCCGCTGGGCCCAGGTGATCGCCGGGCTGCTGAGGCCGGGCGGCATGCTGTACGTGGTCGAGTTCCACCCGCTGCTCAACTCCCTGGGCGCCGCTCCCGACCCGGGTCAGGACCCGGACGACGCGCGGCTGCTGCTGGCCCACGACTACCTGGAGGGCCGGGGCGCGCTCCGCAGCGACACGCCGCACACGTACACCGACGGGCCGCCGGTGGAGGGCGCGACGACCAGTTACGAGTGGCGGCACGGTCTCGGGGAGACCGTCAACGCGCTCGTCGGCGCGGGGCTGACCGTCGACCGGCTGCGGGAGACGGACCTGCTGCCCTGGAAGCGCTTCGCGACGATGGAGCAGGCGGACAACGGCTGGTGGCGGCTGCCCCCGTCGGAACCACGCATTCCGCTACTGTTCGCGCTGCGGGCCGTCCGGGCCTGAGCGGTATGACGGACCGTCGGGTGCTGCACCGTACGGCGGCTTTCCGGAACCCGCGGGCCGGGGCCGAGCACGCCCCGGCACCACCCCGACCAGCAGCGGGGACACGTTTTGGCCAGCCCCCGGCCGCTTCAAGCCGGAATGTCCGGGGCCGCATTGCACCGGTCAAACATCCCATGATCCGGTGGATCCACCGGACGGGCCCGGCACCGGGCGGCCCCCACCCCGGGGCCGCCCCACCCCCGCAGGGCCCGGCCGACAGCTCCAGCCAGCAGAGAGGTGAACCAGATGCGCGACGTGGATGCCGTACTCGGCACGCCCTGGCACGAACTGCCCTCCGCCGACGCCGTCGTGGCCGCGGCCATGGAATGGCACTTCGACCCGGCCACCGGCTCCCGGTTCTGGGTGGAGCGCGCCGCGTCGCTGCCCTTCGACCCGCGCAAGGACATCACCACCCTCGCCGACCTGAACCGCTTCCCCGACGTCAGCGCCGAGTGGCGGGACGTACCGGTCGAGGACCTGCTGCCCGCGGGCCTGCGCGGCCTGGGCAGGCTGCCCTCCGTCTGGGAGAGCGGCGGCACCACCGGCGCCCCGAAGCGGATCGTCGACCTCGGCCAGTGGGAACGCAACACCCGCTGGTGGTCCGAGGTCCTCGACGAGCACGGCTTCCCCTCCGGCGACGGCAACCTGCTCTTCCTCGGCCCCAGCGGCCCGCACGTCGTCGCCGACGCCCTGCGCGGCCTCGCCCGGCTGCGCGGCGCGGTGTTCTTCCCGGTCGACCTCGACCCGCGCTGGGTACGGCGCTGCCTCCAGGACGGCCAGAGCGACATCGCCCGGCACTACGTCGACCACCTCCTCGACCAGGCCGAATGGGTGCTCACCTCGCAGCACATCTCCCTGCTGTACGCGACCCCGCCCCTCCTGGAGGCGATCGCCGAACGCCCGCGCCTCGCTGGGCTGGTCCGCGACAAGGTGCGCGGCATCATGTGGGGCAGCACCTCCATCGACCCCGAGACGCTGCGGCTGCTGTCCACCGAGGTCTTCCCCGACGCGGCCGTCAGCGGCCTGTACGGGAACACGATGATGGGCGCCGCGCCCCAGCGGCCGGCCGTGCCCGGCGACACCGAGCCCTGTGTCTTCCAGAGCTTCCACCCGTACGTGCACCTGTCCCTGCTCGACCCCGACGACCTGACCCGCGAGGTGGCGTACGGCGAGCGCGGCCGGGTGTGCATGCGTCAGCTGAGCCCGGAGGTGCTGCTGCCGCACGTGCTCGAACGGGACACCGCGGTCCGCGTCGCGCCGGTGCCGGGCTTCGGGGGCGACGGGGTGGCCGACGTCCAGCCGTTCACCGACGGCGGCAAGAAGATCATCGAGGGGGTGTACTGACGTGGCCGGCCGTCCGGAAACGGCCGCCGGGACCGGTCACCTCGCTGCAGGCTCCGGCATCGGCAGTGCCCCCGACGACATCACCGTCGAACGCCCCTCGGGCCCGTACCGCTCCGCCACCCGCACCACCTTCACCGACGCCACCGGCAGCCCGGCGGGCGAACTCTCGCTCGCGCCGCCGCTGCTGATCCGCCAGGTGCTCGACGAGATGCGCGCCGCGCCGGAACAGCCCGCCGCCGAACGCCTCGCGGCCCTCGCCAGGGCGGGCGAGCTGTTCGCCACCGCCACCCTGGACGGGGAGACACCCGACGCGTACTGCCGCCGCCAGGCGCTGGTCTCCGGGCTGCCCGTGTCCGTCGCCCGCCGCACCCTCGACCGGGCGGCGCGGACCGGCCGCGCCGCGGCGGACACCGCGGCCGCGCAGCGCCCCACGGGCGCCGTGCCCCTCGACGCCCTGTCCGCCGGTGACACGACGGCGGTCTGGGTACGCAAGGGCGACGTCCTCGGAGTGCTGGCGCCCGGCAACCACCCCGCCACCCACCTGGAGTGGCTGGGCGCCCTCGCCCTCGGCTACCGCGTCGCCGTCCGGCCCTCCCAGCGCGACCCGTTCACCCCACGCCGGCTGGTCCGCGCGCTGCGCGAGGCGGGGCTGGCACCCGCGTACACGGCGCTGCTGCCGACCACCCACGAGCACGCGGAGGCCCTCGTCGAGCAGGCCGACCTCGGTCTGGTCTACGGCGGTGACGGCGTCGTCGCCCGCTACGCCGACAGCCGGCGGGTGCTCGCGCAGGGCCCCGGCCGCTCCAAGGTCCTGATCACTCGGGACGTGCCCTGGCGCGACCACCTGGACACCGTCGCCGATTCGGTCGCAGCCGATGCCGGGGTCCAGTGCCTCAACGCCAGCGCCGTCCTGTGCGAGGACGACCCGCAGGGCCTCGCGCGGGCGCTGGCCGACCGGCTCGGGCACCTGCCGCTGCTGCCGCCGGACCACCCGGACGCGGTACTGCCCGTACGGCCGCTGGACGAGGCCCGGCGCCTCGCGCGGCAACTGCACGACACCGTAGGTACGGCCGGTGCGGTCGATCCGGCCGGTACGCGGTCGGCGGCCGCCCCGGAGACGGACCCGGCTGAACGGTTCTTCGCCGACCTGGGCGACGGCAGCGCCGTCCTGCGACCGCTCGTCGTCGCCCTCGGCAGCCCGCAGGACCCGCACTTCGGCACCGAACTGCCCTTCCCGTACGCGGCCGTGGCGCCCTGGCGGCCGGACCTGCGCCCGTCCGCGTTCGGCCGAACTCTGTCCCTGACGGTGCTGAGCGAAGACGCCACCCTGGTACGCGAGTGCGTCGCCGCCCCGCTGATCCGCAACGTCCACCAGGGCGACGTCCCCACCCACTGGACCCGCCCCGGGCTGCCGCACGACGGCTCGCTCGCCGAGTTCCTGATGGAGTCGAAGACCTTCGCCGGAGGGCCCGGGGCGGCGGCCGTCCCGGGGCGGGCCGGATGACGTCCGGCCGCTGTCGCCCGGCGGTACGGACCGGTCCCCGCCGTACCGCCGCCCGGGGGCCGTCTCGGCCGTTCCGCGGCAACCGTCCGGTGCGTAGGGTTCCGGTCATGGTCCTCTCCGGATTTCCGCGGCTTCCGCTCCGCGCCGTGCTCTTCGCCGACGGAGTGTTCGCCCGACTCGAAGGCAAGACCGCCCAAGGGGTGCTGCGGCACAGCACCGTCCTCGAATCCGTGGCGGTCGTCGACCGCCTCCACCCGTCCGGCAGCACGGCGTCCGTGGTGCCCGGAACCGACGTCCCGGTCGTCCCCTCGCTGGAGGCGGCCCTGCCGTACGGGCCGGAGGCGCTGGTCGTGGCCATGACCGAGTCCGACCACGTGGAGGTCGTGGACGGCGCGGCGCGGCACGCGCCGCGGCCGCCGGGCGACCTCCCGGCGTTCTGGTGGGAGCAGATCGCGACCGCCGTACGCAACGGTCTGCACGTCATCTCCTGCCTCCACCTCCCGCTGCGCCACACGGAGTTCGCCGGCAAGACCGCGCACGGCCAGCAACTGGTCGACGTCCGGCGCCCGCACGACGAACTGCCGAAGTACTCGGGCCGGCTGCGGCGCACCCGCGCCCGGCTCGTCCACGTGGCGGGCAGCGACTGCGTGGTGGGCAAACGCACCGTCGCCCTGCAACTGCACCGCGAGGCACGGGCCCGCGGCATCGACGCCGGATACGTCGGCACCGGCCAGACCTGCCTGCTGGCCGGCTGCACGGAGGGCGCGATCATCGACCGCACCCCCGTCTTCCAGGCGGCCGGACTCGTCGAACACCTGGTGCTGCGCGCCGACCCCCGGCATGACCTGCTGATCATCAAGGGCCAGGCGTCCGTGCTGCACCCCGCCTTCGGCGGCCTGGCCACCGCGATCCTCCAGGGCTCGCAGCCCGACGCCGTCGTCTTCGTGCACGACCCGCGCCGCACCCACCGCTACCACTGGGAGCACGTCCCGGTGGGGGAGCCGCGCAGCGAGATCCGTACGGTGGAGGAGCTGGGCGGCGCCCCCGTCGTCGCCGTCGCCACCCGGGGCCGGGACAGCGTGGCGCGGCTGCGGCCGCTGGGGCTGCCGGTCGTCGACGTGCTCGACGGCGACGGCACCGCCGCGCTGATGGACGTGCTCGGCCCCGTACTGACCCCATGACCCCGACAACCCCGTGACGAGGAGACTGTGCACCGTGAGCGTTGAAGTGGCCCTGGCCGTACGGGCGCACTTTGCCGAATGCCCCACCTGGGACGCCGCCGACGGCACCCTGCTGTGGGTCGACATGAACGAAGGCGGGGTGCACCGCTACCGCCCCTCCGACGGCGGCGACACGGTCACCGTCGTCGACCAGCCGGTGGCGGCGGCGCTGCCCCGGGCGGGCGGCGGCCTGGCGCTGAGCCTGCGCGACGGCGTCGCGGTGACCGGACCGGACGGATCACGCCGGTGGCTCACCGAATGGGCGCGCGAGGGAGTGCGCGGCAACGACGCGGGCGTCGACGGCCGGGGCCGGCTGTGGGTGGGCACCATCGCCGGCGAGACCTCACCGGGCTGGCTGGCGCGCATCGACGCCGACGGCACCGCGCACACCGCCGCCACCGGCATACAGCTGAGCAACGGCATCACCTGGAGCCCCGACGCGACCCGGATGTACTACGTGGACACCCGCACCCGCCGGATCGACGTCTTCGACTACGACCTCGACACCGGCAAGGCGGCCAACCGCCGCGTACTCACCGCCGTCACGGACACCGACGGCCTCCCGGACGGCATGTGCACCGACACCGAGGGCGGCATCTGGGTGGCCCTCTTCCGCGGCGGCGCGGTCCGCCGCTACACCCCGGACGGGCGGCTGGACCGCGAGATCACCCTGCCCGCCTCGCTGACCACCTCCTGCGGCTTCGGCGGCCCGGACCTGACCGACCTCTACGTCACCTCGGCCCGCCGTGACCTCGGGGACGCCGAGCCGGAGGCCGGGAACCTGTTCGTCGTACCCGGCGTGGCCCAGGGGCTGGAAGGGGTGGCGTTCGCGGGGTGAGGGCCCGGTCCGTACGAGGGCCGGGGGCCGTACGGGGGCCGGGGTCCGTACGGGCTTACCGTCCGGCCCGCGCCGCCGCGGGCCGTTGGCGTGCGAACGCGCGGGACACCTGCACCAGCCACGCGACATCGGCGGAGAAGTCCGGCCCGCCGGCCGCCGCGGACGCGGGCACCCCGCCCGTACCCGCGGGGTCCGGCGCGGCACCGTCCGCCGCCAGGCCGCCTGTCGCTGTTGCCGTACCGTCCGCCGCCAGACCGCCTGTCACTGTTGCCGCACCGTCCGCCGCCCGGCCGTCCGTTCCCGAGCCGTCCTCCGCCGCCCGGCCGTCCGGCACCGGTACCGGCACCTGCCCCGGCACCCGGGGCCCGGCCGCGAGCGCCGCCGCGATGTGTGCCGCCTCCACCTCGGCCTGCCGCTCCCCGGCGGCCCCCTGACCCGGTGAGAGCACCGCGCCCGGGTCCCCGTGGTGCCCGCGCAGCGCCAGACAGCCGTCCCGGATCTCGATCACCCGGCGGTGCAGGTGGAACCGCAGGTCGTACAGGGCAGACAGGTCGCTGCCGGTGCTGGACGGCAGGGAGATCTCCGGATGGGCCTGGTGCAGGGCCAGCCACAGCGGGCGCAGCAGCCGGTAACTGCGGTAGTCCGCCAGCCAGCCGCGGACGGCGGAGATCCGCGGCCCCCACAGCGGCGCGGTCCAGCCGACGATGTTGAGGACCATGCCGATCGTCAGCGTCGTACGGGACACGTCGGACCACTGGAGCGGATTCCAGCCGTACTGCGTCAGGAAGACATCGGCGTACCGGCCGGCCGGATAGACCAGCTCGACGGCCGCGCCGGCCGCCGCGATGCGCAGCCCGCGCCGCACCCACGCGTGGTCGGTGAGCTTGGCGAAGTGCCAGCAGGCGCGGGCCACCAGGACCTTGCCGACCACGAACGCGGTGAGGTAAGCGGCCTGGTAGGCGACGAAGAACGGCTGGTCGCCCGGATGCTTGAAGACGTTGCGCGGCGGGCCCTGGAGGGTCGCCAGGAAGAACAGCACCGCCATCGTCACCGGCACCACCGCGAGCAGCAGCATCCGCCGCCGGGCCCGCACCCGGGCCTCGGCCCTGGGGTACATCCAGTGGATCAGCAGGATCTGCTGGCTGGCGAGCACCGCGATGATCCACAACTGGACCGAGACGTTGTACCAGGTGATGGTGCCGAACAGGGTGCCCGTCCAGCGGGCGGGGGTGGACATCGCCAGGTACATGCCCTGGCACCCGAAGGAGACGCACAGCGCCGTCAGCCCCGCGTTGCGGCGGTGCCCGCGCAGCAGCGGCACCAGGGTGTAGGCGAACGCGAGCCAGCAGGCGAGCGCGGCGATCGGATAGCGGATGTGGGTGATGCCGGTCATGTACCGTCCTCACGGCGCCAGTTCAGCGAGCCGTGGATCCGGCCCAGCGCGCTGTCCGGGTCCGGCGCCGCCGCGCCCCCGCGTGGACCGGCGCGCAGCGCCTCCCCGAGGAGAAAAGCCATGACCTCCGCTTCCTGTTCCTGGGCGTCCGAGTAGTTCTCGCGGTACAGCAGGTCCTGCACGAGGGAGGGGTCGAGGTCGGGGAAGAGCAGACTGCCGGGATCGGTCCCGGGGACGCCGACTCCGTGGTGCCCGCAGATCATGTGGGCCAGTTCGTGGGCGATGATGTGTTCCTGGTGATGGCGGCTGGTGTGCGCCTCGTAGACGACGTAGTCCGTACCGGGGAAGGTCAGCCACAGGCCGCACGGCCCCGAGGTCTCCATCGGCATGGCGACCAGTTCGAGCTCCCGGCCCCGTGCCCGGGCCAGATGGTCGCAGAGCTGCGGGAGGTCGTAGCGGGCGGGAAGCCCGAACGACGCCAGTTTGTCCTGGCACTGGCGGCGCATGGCCCTCATCCCGGAAGACCCTCTGCCGTGGCGGTCACGCCGGCGGAAAGGCATCCGGAGCACTACTCCTCGCCGTCGGCCGGACGGTTCGCCTGCCGGCCCCGGGCCGCGCCGGTGGTGGCGTGCATCATGCTGACCTCGCGGATGATGCGGGCCAGCGACTTGCGGCCGGAGTCGTCCATGCTCATGGCGCGCAGCGCGATGTCGCGGACCTCCGCGTTGCCCATCGCCGAGGCGAGGGCGAGCTGGGAGTCGACGCGGTCGGCGGTGTCGTCGTCGAAGAAGTAGGCCGCCGGGACCCGGAAGAACGCGGCGAGCGCCTCCAGATGGCGCTTGGTGGGGTTGGTGCGCTGGCCGGTGCGCAGCTGCCAGACGTACGTCTTGGAGAACGTTCCGCCGCTCAGTTCGCTGCACCCGCGCGCGACTTCCTCGTAGGTGTACTCACGGCCGTTCGCGCGGATCGTGGTGAACAGCTTGTCGACCTTCCCGGCCAGTGACGACATCAGGTCTCCTTCGTGAGTGCGCCGGGGTGAGCTGCCTGGGAGTGCCAACTCATCCTAGTTGACAGGAATCTTGCGTGCACTTACCGTCGGAGCGCGTTAGCGGAGATGAACAGAGCAGTTCCGATGTCCACTCACGCGGACGACGGGGGTGTCCGCTTGAGGGACAGCTCGTCGCGGCGGCGACCGGCCACGGTCGCGCGGCGCCGACGCGATGAGCCGCTGCCCCGCGGTGGCGCGGACTGCCGTTCAGCCGCCCCCCACATGACGTCCGCCCGTGGCCACTGCCGCGCCACGGGCCCTTCGCCTCCTGTCACCCTCCGGCCGGCCGGCCGCGCCACCAGTCCACCGTCGCTTCGAGCTGACGGTCGAGAGGCGTGGCCTCGGCGGCGAACGCGGCACGGTACGCACCGGAGTCCACCACGAACGGCCGGTCGAACTGGTACTGGACTTCCCGAAGTTCCCGCAACATCGGCGAGAAGACCGCCCCGGCACGCAGCGCCACGGACGGCAGCCGGCGCACCGGAACCGGCGGCACCCCCGCCTGTGCCGCGAGCCTGCCGGTCATCTCCCGTACCGACAAGGGCGGCAAGGTCGGCACGTGCCAGGCCCGCCCCCACGCCTGCTCCTGCTCCGCGACCTCGGCCAGGGTCCGCGCCACATCGGGAACGTAGGTCCAGCTGTGCGGCGCGTCCGGATCACCGAGGACGGACACCGGTTTGCCGCGCAGCAGCCGCGGCACGACCCGGGAGGCCAGGTGACCGCCGTCGGTCACACCCGGCCCGAAGAAGTCCGAGGCGCGTACCTCCACCGCCCGGATACGGCCCTTCTCGTGCAGCGCGAGCGCCTGTTCCCAGATACGGGCCCGTACGCGCCCCTTCGGGCCGGTCGCCGCCAACGGCAGCGTTTCCGTCATCTCACCCTGAACCGGGCCGTACCCATACAGATTCCCCAGCAGGACGAGCACCGCGCCGGTCGCCTCAGCCGCCTGGCTGACCGCGGCGGCCAGCGGCGGCCAGTCGCGGGTCCAGCGGTGATAGGGCGGCGCGGCACAGAGGTGGATCGCCGCCGCGTCCCGCACGGCCGCTGTCAGCCGCCCGGGGTCCGCGGCGTCCAGTGCGACATGCTCGATGCCCGGCTCCGCCTGCCCGCCCGACCGCGTGACGACCCGTACCGCACGGCCCTTGTCCGCCAGCAGCCGCGCGGTGGCGGCTCCGGCCGGGCCGTGACCTATGACGACATGAAGATTCATGCGCGCAGGGTAGCGGGCGGGGCGCAAACGCGAAGAACCCCAGCTGAGCTGGTTCTTGCTGGTGTCCGAGGGGGGACTTGAACCCCCACGCCCGATAAAGGGCACTAGCACCTCAAGCTAGCGCGTCTGCCATTCCGCCACCCGGACCAGGTGTCTGCCGGTGCGGCCCGCTGGGCCGTTCCGACATGGAAAACAATAGCAAACGTTCAGGGGTGGTCGATCACGGCCGTCCGGCGCCAGGGGTGCGCCTGTGACCAGCGGATGTCGGGAGTATTGCGGCCTTGGGCACAGCGCCGCCGAGAGGGAGGATGGCGGTGGACCCCCGCCGCGGTCCGTGCCCCACCGGGAGGACGGCGCGGCCGTGAACCATGAGGAGGCAGTGTGAGCGAGTCGCAGCCGGCCCGTACGGTCACCGGCGAGGACGAGGTCGTCGACCTGTGCCGGGACCTGATCAGGATCGACACGAGCAACTACGGCGACCATTCCGGCCCCGGTGAACGCGCCGCCGCCGAGTACGTGGCGGAGAAGCTCGCCGAGGTCGGCCTGGAACCGCAGATCATCGAGTCGCACAAGGGCCGCGCCTCGACGGTGGCCCGCATCGAGGGCACCGACCCGTCGCGGCCCGCGCTGCTGATCCACGGGCACACCGACGTGGTGCCCGCCAACGCGGAGGACTGGACCCACCACCCGTTCTCCGGGGAGATCGCGGACGGCTGCGTGTGGGGCCGCGGCGCGGTCGACATGAAGGACATGGACGCGATGACCCTCGCGGTCGTCCGCGACCGGCTGCGCTCCGGCCGCAGGCCGCCGCGCGACATCGTGCTGGCCTTCCTCGCCGACGAGGAGGCGGGCGGCGTGTACGGCGCCCGGCACCTCGTGGACAAGCATCCCGGCGTCTTCGAGGGCGTCACGGAGGCCATCGGCGAGGTCGGCGGCTTCTCCTTCACCGTCAACGAGAACCTGCGGCTGTACCTGATCGAGACGGCCCAGAAGGGCATGCACTGGATGCGGCTGACCGTGGACGGCACGGCCGGTCACGGGTCGATGACCAACAGCGACAACGCGATCACCGAGCTGTGCGAGGCGGTCGGGCGGCTGGGGCGGCACAAGTTCCCGGTGCGGGTGACCAAGACCGTACGGTCCTTCCTCGACGAGCTGTCGGACGCCCTGGGCACCGAGCTGGACCCGGAGGACATGGAGGAGACGCTCGCCAAGCTGGGCGGCATCGCGAAGATCATCGGTGCCACGCTGCAGAACACCGCGGCACCGACCCAACTGGGCGCCGGCTACAAGGTCAACGTCATCCCGGGCCAGGCGACCGCGGCCGTCGACGGCCGGTTCCTGCCCGGCCACGAGGAGGAATTCCTCGCCGATCTGGACCGGATTCTCGGCCCGCGGGTCAAGCGCGAGGACATTCATGCCGACAAGGCACTGGAGACCGGTTTCGACGGCCCGCTGGTGGCGGCCATGCAGTCGGCGCTGAAGGCCGAGGACCCGGTCGCGCGGGCCGTTCCGTACATGCTCTCCGGCGGTACGGACGCGAAGTCCTTCGACGACCTCGGTATCCGGTGCTTCGGTTTCGCGCCGCTCAAGCTGCCGCCGGAGCTGGACTTCGCCGGGATGTTCCACGGCGTGGACGAGCGGGTGCCGGTCGACGGACTGAAGTTCGGTACGCGGGTACTCGACCGGTTCATCGAGCAGAGCTGACCGGCGAACTGCCGCGGCGCGGCACGGAAAACCGGGCCCTGACGTGGTACGCGACCGGCACTGTCGGCCAGGTGTACGCATGTAGCCGGAACGGGTGAATGGCGTCATAGGCTCGTAGCTTCATCACCTTCTCCTCGTTGCAGAGGGTGCGGTCCGCGGCTGGGACCGCATTGCCAACAAGGAGGAATAATGATCAAGAAGGTCGTCGCTGCCGCGGCTGCCACCGGCGGTCTGGTGCTCGCCGGCGCGGGCCTGGCCGTTGCCGACTCGGGGACGCAGGGCGCCGCCCTGAACTCCCCGGGTGTCATTTCGGGCAACGCCGTCCAGGTCCCGATCCACGTGCCGATCAACCTGTGCGGCAACACGATTGACATCATCGGGCTGCTGAACCCTGCCTTTGGCAACACCTGCGTCAACGACTGACGCGGTGCCTGAATCCGTAAGGCTGTAACCCGGTCGGCTCCGGAGTGCGCGCCATGCACTCCGGAGCCGACGGGTGTTCCGGCCCGCCGCGCTACGCGCCGCGGGTCATTCGGAAGTCAGAGGCAGGGGAGAGCGAACCTATGCGACAGGTCGCGAAAAAGGGCCTGATCACGATGGCGGCAGCGAGCGGTGTACTGGCCGTCGCGGGCAGCTACGCGCACGCGGATTCCGGTGCGCAGGGGAATGCGGCGCATTCCCCCGGGGTGTTGGCCGGCAATGCCGCCCAAATTCCCGTGGACATCCCGGTGCAGGCCTGCGGGAATTCCGCGAACGTCGTCGGACTGCTGAATCCCGCCATGGGAAACACCTGTGTCAACGGCGGCGGCTCGCACGGCGAACGGGGCCAGGGCGCCAACAGCCGCGGTGGCGGCGGCGCCGGTGCCCAGGGCTCGGCGCAGGGCTCGCCCGGCGTCGGCTCGGGCAACCAGGTGCAGGCGCCGGTCCACGCGCCCGTCAACGCCTGCGGCAACTCCGTGTCGGTCGTCGGGATCGGCAACCCCGTCAACGCCAACGGCTGCGCGGGCGGGGGCGGCAGCACCGGCGACGGTACGGGTACGCGCACCGATCACGGCTCCTCGCCGGACACCCCGGCCGGACAGGACCCGCGGCCGTCCGACGGCCGCCCTGGCCCGCGGGCCCCGGGCGGTTCCGCGTCACCGGCCGAGGACCGCGCGGGCGAACCGGCCGGGCCGGTCACCCCGGACCACCGGCCGCACACGACGGACACGGCGGGCGCCGTGCAGGACCGGGCACCGCAGGTCCGGAAGGAGGAGTCGACGCCGCATACGCAGATCGTCACCCCGCCCGGGGGCGAGGAGCACTTCCTCGCGCAGACCGGTGCGGGAGCGCTCGGCATCGCGCTTCCGGCGAGCGCGGGTCTGCTGATCGGCGGTGCGGTGCTGTACCGCCGCGCGCGTTCCGCACGGGCCTGACCGGTCACCGGCGCCGCGGCCGGGAGCGGCCCGGCCGCCGGGCGCACCGAACGGGCGCCGACGGGGCCGGTCGTGCACCGGCCCGGCCGCGCCGTCAGGCCGGCACGTCAGAGCGGGTCCCGCGCCGGCGGGGCCCGCTCCGGCGTATGCGGAGCTGCCGGGAAGGGGGCTGCCGGGCCCCGGCGCGTACGGACCGCACGGAACCGGGGATTCCGGGAGCGGTCATGCGGTCCGGCCCGTGCCGCGGCGGCCGTGGCGGTTCACCAGGTCGCCCGGATCTGGCGGATGATACGGCGGCGCAGCCGCACCCGGCGGCTGCCGTCAGGGTTGAGGCGCAGGCGGTCCAACTCCCAGTGTCCGTACTCGGCATGGTCGGTCAGCAGGCGTGTGGCGGCCTTGCGGGAGACCCCTCGCGGCACGTACACATCGCAGAATTCGTATTCCGGCATCGCATCTATTGTGCGGGACCGGCCCCGGTACGGATAGCGTCTGCACTATGTCTGATGCTGCGCAGCCTTCCGCTGCCGAGGTACGTGCCGCCGCCGAGGCGGTCAAAGCCGCGCTGGACCGTCACCTCGACGCGGTCGAACACCGCTCGGGCCAGGACGACCCCGCCGTCTACGCCGCGTTCGACGAACTCGCCGCGGCGGCTGAGGCGTACGACGAGCTGCTGTACGACACCTATGACGAGGTCACTCCCTTCGAGATCCCCGGCAACGACACCCTGCCCGCCTACGCGGGCCCGGAGGAACCCAGCGCGCTCAGCGTGCTGATCCGCCGCGACTACGCGGTGGTCGAACCACAGCGGCTGCTGTCGCAGGCGCAGCGGATCGCCGATCTCGATCCGGAGTCGGCGGCCGACGCCGCGGCGGAGGCCAGGGCGGTCAACGGCGGTACGGGATCGGTGGCCGGCGTGGTCGGCAGCAGCGTGCACGCGGCGCTGGGCGTGCTCTTCGGGGAGTTCGAACCGGACGAGATCGCCACCCGGCACAAGGAGTTCGGCCTGGAGGAGGGCGACTCCACCCTGTGGGTCGTCGCCGCCGACGAGACGCCGGAACCGGGGGAGTGGCTGTCCGCGCCGTTCGACCAGACCGATCCGCAGCGGGTGGTGTGCCGCTTCGACGTCAGCTCCGTCTTCGACGAGGAGCTGGGCGCCGATGACGACGACGTGCTGGAGACGCTCGACGGGGATCGCTGACGGCGCACGGACGCCCTGCCGGGTGACGGGTGCCCGGTGCCGGGGCGGCGCGTACCGACGCGCCGCTCCGGCACCGGGCGTCGAGTGGTCAGCCGGCCGACGCGTCCGCCGTGGCCTGTGCCGTGTGGAGCTGGAGCAGCGTCCGCAGACGGGTGGTGCGCTCCTTCGCCGGAATTTCCGCGACCGCGCGCGGCAGCGCCTGGTCCACGCCCTGCACGACGGACAGATGGCGCTCGGCGCGGCCGAAGGCGGTGTACACCCAGGAGCGGGTGAGGCCCTTCGCGGCGTCGCCCGGCAGGACGGCCACCACGGCGGGCCAGCGCGCCCCGGCCGCCTGGTGGGCGGTGACGGCCCAGCCGTGCCGGACCGTGTCCGGGCCCACCCGCTCACGCGGCACGACCACGGGCGAGCCGGCGCAGTCCAGGTGCAGGCCGGCCGCGTCGGCGCCGGTGACCGTGCCGGTGACCGTACGGCCGGGGGCGGGCGAGTAGGCGACGCGGTCGCCCGGGTCGAAGCCGCCGAACCGGCCGGGGCCGGGGTTGAGCCGCTCCTTGAGGGCCGCGTTCAGCGCGCGGGTGCCCGCGGCGCCGCCGTGGCCGACGGTGACGACCTGCGTCTGCTCGGCGGGCACCCCGATCGCCCGGGGCACCGAGTCGGCGACGAGCTGGACGGTACGGTGCACCGCCTCGCCCGCATCACGCGCCGGAATGATCACTACTTCCTTGCCGGGCGCCTCGACCTGGTTCAGCTCGCCGATGCCGATGCCCGAGACCAGCTCGCCGACCGGCCCGAAGTCCGGGGTGCGGGAGGCGACCTGCGGGCAGCAGCGGGCGGCCAGTACGTCCGCGAAGAGCCGGCCGGGACCGGCCGACCACAGCACGCCCGGGTCGCCGCTGAGCACCAGCCGGGCGCCGTCGGTCAGCGACTCCACGAGCAGCGCGGCGGTCTCCAGGTCCAGTTGGGGCGCGTCCAGGACGACGAGCAGGTCCAGGGCGAGCGCGCCGTCCGCGTCCCGGCCGGGGCCTTCGCGGCCGGCCAGCAGCCCGGAGAGCGTGACGGCGGCCTCGGCGGCGGCACCGGGCGCCGGGGCCGCGGCGAGGCCGGTGTACGGGTCGGCGGCCTCGGCGAGGTGCCGGGCCAGGCGGGCCCGGCCGTCCGGGGTGTGCGTGGCGCCGCACGCCCGGAGACCGAGCGCGCGGGCCGCGGCGATCAGCGCGGCGGGCTCGGCGCGGGCGGCCTCGGCACCGGTGTGCGCGACCAGGCCGCTGCGGGCCGCGGCACGGATCAGTCCGGCGGCGGAGGGGGAGGGGGCGGCCGCGGCGGCCGCCTCCCAGGCGGTGGCGGACGGCTGCCGTACGGCCCGCACGGGGATGTCGTCCCGTACGGAAGTGTCGTCCCGTACGGAAGTGTCGTCCCGCGCAGAGGTGTCGTCCTCCGGTGCGCCGTCGGCCGGCTCCGAGGGGCCGCCGTGCTCAGGTGCGCTGCTCGTGGCCGGTTCGCCGCCAGCGCCGGTGGGCCCGGCGTCGGCGGGTTCCTCGTCGGCGGGCTGCTCGTCGGCAGGTTCCTCGAAGGTGTTGAGCAGCCGCGCCAGGCCGTCCGCGACGCTCTCCTCGGCCATGGCGAACCGGTCCAGCCCGAGCAGGACCCGGACCGGCTGTTCCTCGTCCTCGTCGCCGACCGACGGACGCGCTCCGCCGGGCGTCTCGACGGCGTCCTGGAAGACCAGTACGGCCCCCTCGGCAATGGCCGTCTGCAGGGCCTCGTCCGGGTCCGGTACGGAGCGCTGGGCGAGCGCGGCGCGCAGCGCGGGCGCCTCCAGCGCGGAGTGCCCCGCCAGCGCGGCCTGCTCCAGCAGCCAGCCGACCAGGGCCTGCGCACGCCGGTCGTCGTCCGGCCCGCAGGCCGGGCCGAGCAGCGCCCGCGCGAAGCCGTCGGCCTGCTCGGGGCGGACGCCCGGCACGGAGAGCAGCTGCCACGGGTCCTCGCGCAGCGCCTCCGCCGCGCGCTCGCCGAGCGTCTCGGCGGTCTTCTCGGCCAGGGCCTCCGGGGCGCCGCCCGCCGTCAGGACCTGCCGCACGCCGTCGAGGCCGGGGGCCAGGTCCGCGGTCGTGGCCGGGTGGGGCGTCGTGTGCGCGGCGGGGGCGGGGCGGCCGCCGCCGTCACCGCCCGGGGCCGGACGGGTGTGGTCGGGGGCGCTCTCCTGGCCGGGCACCGCGGGGGCCTGCGGCGGGGCTCCCGCCGGACCGCCGCGCTCCGGGGTGCCCGTCGCGGGAGCCGGTACGCCGCCCTGGGGCCTGCGGGCGCCCGCTGCCGCGCCGGCGCCGCCCGACCGGGGTGACCGCTCGGTGAAGAACGAGTCCGCGGACCGCTCCCCGCTCTCCACGGCCCGCACGGCCGCCGCCAGCGCGGCGGCGCTGAGCTTCCCGCCCCCCTCGGCGGCCCGCCCGCCGCCCGCCGCCGCAGGCGCGCCCGCACCCGCCTCCGGGCCACCCGCAGCCCCCTCCGGGCCACCCGCATCCCCGGCCGCCGTCACATCCCCGGCTGCCGCCACGCTCTCGGCCGCCGCGTCCCCGGCTCCCGCCGCGTCCCCGGCTCCCGCCGCGTCCCCGGCTCCCGCCGAACCTTCGGACACACCGTCCGTGCCACCGTCCGTGCCACCGCCCGTGCCACCACTCGTGTCACCGCCCGTGCCGTCCTCCCTCCCGGCTGCCTCCGGTGCCGCCGTCGTGGCGGTCTCCTCGGGGGCGGTCTCCGGGCCGGGCGCGGTGGGCTCGGGCGCGTCCTCGGAGAGGCGGTCGGTACTCACAGCGTGCTCCAGTCGTGGTCGGGATAGTGGTGCACCGGGGCCGAGACATCGTCCAGGGCCCGGCAGATCTCGTCAGGAAGACTAAGGGTCTCCACTGACAACGCGGCTCTGAGCTGCTGCGCCGTGCGTGCGCCGACGACCGGGGCGGTGACTCCCGGCCGGTCGCGCACCCAGGCGAGAGCCACCTGCAGCGCGGTGACGGCGAGCCCGTCGGCGGCCGTGGTGACCGCCTCGACGATCCGGCCCGCCGTGTCGTCCAGGTACGGCGCGACGAACGGCGCGAGCTGCTCCGAGGCGCCCCGCGAGTCGGCCGGGGTGGCGTGCCGGTACTTGCCGGTGAGCACCCCGCGGCCCAGCGGCGACGAGGGCAGCAGGCCGACGCCCAGGTCACGCGCGGCGGGCAGCAGCTCCCGTTCGATGCCGCGCTGGAGGAGGGAGTACTCCATCTGGGTGCCGGCCAGCCGCGTACGCAGGGTCGGGGCGGACAGCTGCCAGGTCGCCGCCTTGGCGAGCTGCCAGCCGGAGAAGTTCGAGACGCCGACATAGCGCGCGCGGCCGGTGGCGACGGCGATGTCGAGCGCCTGGAGGGTTTCGTCGAGCGGGGTGTGCGGGTCGAAGGCGTGCAGCTGCCAGAGGTCCACGTAGTCCGTGCCGAGACGTTCCAGCGAGGCGTCCAGCGCGTCCAGGAGGTGGCGGCGGGAGCCGTCGACGCGGCGGTCCGCGTCCAGGACGCTGCCCGCCTTCGTCGCGATGACCAGGTCCCGGCGCGGCACCAGCCCCTCGCAGAGCCGGCCGAGCAGATACTCGGCGCCGCCGTCGGCATACACGTCCGCGGTGTCCACGAGGGTCCCGCCGGCCTCCCAGAACGCCTTGAGCTGCTCGGCGGCGTCGTGCTCGTCGGTGTCCCTGGCCCAGGTCAGGGTGCCGAGGCCGAGACGGGACACGCGCAGGCCCGTACGGCCGAGGTGCCTTTGCTCCATGGGCCCTGAGGTTACTGGCCCGTCGTCCGGCTCACGGGACCCTGTGGACAACCGGCCGCACGGTGCGCCGCCGGCCTGTGGACAACCCGGCGGCCCGCCGCGCCGCCGGTCCGCGGCCGGCCGGCCGGTGACGGCCGAGGCCACCCCGCGCTAGAGTCCCCGGAACACCGACGTTACTGATCAGTAAGGGGAGCGGTATGAAGCTCGGGATCAACCTCGGCTACTGGGGCGCCGGGATGGACGCGGACAATCTGGCCGTCGCGCAGGAGGCCGACCGGCTCGGCTACGCGGTGTGCTGGGCGGCCGAGGCGTACGGCTCCGACGCCCCCACCGCGCTCTCCTGGGTCGCCTCGCGGACCGAGCGCATCGACGTCGGTTCGGCGATCTTCCAGATCCCGGCCCGTACGCCCGCGATGACCGCGATGACGGCCGCCACCCTCGACTCGCTGTCCGGCGGCCGCTTCCGCCTGGGCCTGGGCGTCTCGGGGCCGCAGGTCTCCGAGGGCTGGTACGGCGTGAAGTTCGACAAGCCGCTGGCCCGCACGCGCGAGTACGTGGAGATCGTCCGCAAGGCGATGACCCGCGAGCGGCTGTCCTACGAGGGGCAGCACTGGACGCTGCCGCTGCCCGGCGGCCCGGGCAAGCCGCTGAAGCTGACGGTGCACCCGCAGCGCGAGCACATCCCGCTCTACATCGCCGCGATCGGCCCCAAGAACCTCACCCAGACCGGTGAGATCGCCGACGGCGCGCTGTTGATCTTCCCGTCCGCCGACCACCTGGAGGAGACGGCGATCACGCACATCCGGGCCGGCCGGGAGAAGGCGGGCAAGACCCTGGAGGGCTTCGACGTCTGCCCGACGCTGCCGCTGGCCGTCGGCGAGGACAAGGACGTCAGCGCGCTCGCCGACACCTTCCGCCCGTACACGGCGCTGTACGTGGGCGGCATGGGCAGCCGCAAGCAGAACTTCTACAACCAGCTCGCGCAGCGCATGGGCTACGAGAAGGAGGCCGCCGAGATCCAGGACAAGTACCTCTCCGGCGACAAGGAGGGCGCGGCGGCCGCGATCCCGCAGAAGCTGATCGACCAGACCACGCTGCTGGGCTCCGTCGAGCGCATCGCGGACCGGATGCAGGCGTACGCGGCGGCCGGCGTGACCACGCTGACCCTCGCGCCCGCCGGCTTCACGCTGGAGGAGCGCCTCGCCTCGCTGCGGGCGGGCACCGAGGCCCTGGAGCGCGCGGGGCTGGCATAAGGGGCGCGGGAGGCGCGCAACGGGCCCGGACGGCGGGAGCACCGGGCCGGGCGCCGGCCCCGGGCAAGCCTGCGGCCGTGGTGGGGGCTCGGGGGTCTTCCCCGCCACGGCCGTCACCCGGCACAACGCGGGGACGGCCCGCGTGGTTACGCCACGGTGCTCCGTCCGGCCGCCGGGCCGCCGTTCCGGACCTCTCCGGACCGTCTCCCGGACCGCCCTCCGCTCCACCTCCGGAGCCCCCTCCCGGCCGGACCGCCGGCTCCCCGCGACGTCACCTGTTCGGAGGAGATGGCCGACGCCACGGTTGCCACCTTCGCCGTACCGCACTTCACTCTTCTTCTGCGGGTGCGGCGTATCGGAGGTGTCCCGGTGCTCTCGGCCAGAAGCCTGTTCCAGGAGATTCTCGACCACGACGAGTCCTACCGGCTCTTCTGCTCCATCGCGGCCGGCGGCGAGGCCCAGGGGGGCTGGGAGAACGGGCGGATCGCCGTGCTGATCCCCGGATCGCTGCGTGCGCTGGCCCCCAAGGCCGCCCGGCACGGCGCCGACGAGGACAAGCACGGCCGCCTCTTCACCGCCCTGCTGCGCAAACGCGGCCTGGACCCGGTCCCCGTCCCCGAAGCCACCGACTACACCGTCCTGCTGGAGCGCCGCGGCATCGGCCTGGCCCACGACAGGCTGCGCCGCGACGAGCCGCTGACCGAGCAGGACGTCGTCACCTACCTCGCGCACAGCCGGGTCACCGAGCAGCGCGCCGCCGAACAGATGGACCTGCTCAAGAAGCACTTCGGCGGCCACCCGGACATCGGCCGGGCGGTCCTGATGATCGCCCAGGACGAGGAGAACCACCTCGCCTACTGCCACGAGGAGCTGCTGCGGCTGGCGGCGCGGGGCCACGGCCCGGCGATCCGGCGCACGCTGCGCGACGCGGCGCGCGTCGAGATCGAGGTCTACCGGGACGTCAGCCTGGCCGTGCTGGACCACATGGGACGCATCCTGGGCTGGCCGCGGCCGAAGTCCGCCCTCCTCGCCGCCGGCATCCGCGCCGTGTACGTCTACGAACGGCTCGCCGGATGGCGCCGGATGGTCTCGCTGCGGCTCCCGGAGCGGCGCGACGCGCTGGGCGGCCCGGCCGCCCCGGCGCCCGGGGCGGCCTGAGACGGGTGGCCGCTCACAGCCAGCCGCGGCGTTTGAAGAGGCGGTACAGCGACAGCTCGATGATCACCATCAGCAGCAGGATGCCGTAGTAGCCCCAGGACCATTTCAGTTCGGGCATGTGCTCGAAGTTCATGCCGTAGACGCCCGCGATCAGCGTCGGTACGGCCGCCAGGGCCGCCCAGGCGGAGATCTTGCGCATGTCGTCGTTCTGGCGCACGCCCATCTGCGCCAGGTGGGCGCTGAGGATGTCGGACAGCAGCCGGTCCAGGCCCTCGACGGACTCGTTGGCGCGGGTGAGGTGGTCGCCGACGTCCCGGAAGAACGGCCGCGCCTCGTCGTGCACGAAGGGCACGCCGGGGTTCTGCAGCCGCAGCATCGGCTCCACCAGCGGGTTGGTGGCCCGCCGGAACTCCAGCACCTCGCGCTTGAACGCGTAGATCGCGGCGGCGGTGTTGCCGCTGTCCGACCGGGACGGCGCGAACACCTCCGCCTCCAACTCCTCCAGGTCCACCTGGAGTTCGGTGGCCACCTCGATGTAGTGGTCGACCACCGCGTCACTGACCGCGTACAGCACCGCGGTGGGGCCGTGCCGCAGCACGTCCGGCTCGTGCTCCAGGCGGCGGCGTACGGCGGTGAGCGGGCTGGCCGTACCGTGCCGGACGACCACGACGAAGGAGTCCCCGAGGAAGATCATCAGCTCGCTGGCGGAGATGGCGCCCGCCGCGTCGTCGTACGCGATCGGTTTGAGCACCACGAACAGGGAGTCGTCGTACACCTCCAGCTTCGGCCGCTGATGGGCCTTGAGCGCGTCCTCCACGGCGAGCGGGTGCAGCCCGAACTCCCTGCTGACATGGTCGAACTCCTCCTGGGTGGGCTCGTGCAGCCCGAGCCACAGGAAGGAGTGACCCTCGGCGCGCGCCGCTTCGAGGGCGTCGGAGAAGTCTTCCGGCCCCTGGGTGCGGCGGCCGTCCTGGTAGATGGCGCAGTCGACGATCACACGGGGAATTGTCACTCGCCGCGCCGCGTCGTGCCAGGAGCCCCCGCCCGCGCACCCGGGGCGGCGGTCCCGCGTCCGGCACCGCGGCCCCGGGAACGTAGGCTGGCTGCCATGCCCACGCTGATCCTGGTGCGGCACGGCCGCTCCACCGCCAACACGTCCGGCCTGCTCGCCGGGCGGACACCCGGGGTGACCCTCGACGAGCGGGGTGCCGCCCAGGCCGCCGCGCTCCCCGGCCGCCTCGCGGACCTGCCGCTCGCCGCCGCCGTCAGCAGCCCGCTGGAGCGTTGCCTGGAGACCCTGCGGCCCCTCCTGGACGCCCGGCCCGGCCTGCCGCTGCACGTCGAGGACCGCATCAACGAGTGCGACTACGGCGACTGGTCGGGCCGCAAACTGGCCGAACTCAACGACGAGCCGCTGATGGAGGTCGTCCAGCAGCACCCGTCCGCCGCCGCCTTCCCGGGCGGGGAGTCCATGCGGGCCATGCAGGCCCGCGCCGTGGACGCGGTGCGCGACTGGAACGCCCGGATCGAGGCGGAGCACGGCCCCGAGGCGGTCTACGCGATGTGCTCGCACGGCGACATCATCAAGTCCCTCGTCGCCGAGGCCCTCGGTCTGCACTTCGACCTCTTCCAGCGGATCTCGGTCGAGCCCTGTTCGCTGACCGCGATCCGCTGGACCCGGCTGCGTCCCTACCTCGTACGCCTCGGCGACACCGGCCACTTCGGCGGGCTGGCGCCGCGGGCGGACGGCAGTACGGCGGCGGACGACCGGGACGCGGCCGTCGGTGGTGGCGCGGGCGGAGCGTGATCAGTGGGCGCAGTAGGGTGGTGCGACGGCGCTGCCTGCCACACCTCCTGCGTTCCGCACCCGGAAGCCACACCCACAGGAACCGCAGCGACCTCAAAGACCCCGCAGTCGAGCAAACGGAGCAGGACGTTGTCCCGTCAGGTGTTCTTCTACGACGCGCCGGACCGCTTCGTGGCCGGTACGGTCGGGCTGCCTGGCCGCCGTAGCTTCTTCCTCCAGGCGACGGCTTCCGGCCGTACCACCAGTGTCGCCCTGGAGAAGACCCAGGTCGCCGCGCTCGCCGAGCGCGTCGACGAGCTGCTGGACGAGGTGGTGCGCCGCAGCGGCGGCAACGCGCCCGTCCCCGCGGTGGCCCCCGCCGAACTGTCCGACACCGCTCCGCTGGAATCGCCGGTCGAGGAGGAGTTCCGGGTCGGCACGATGGCGCTCGCCTGGGACGGCGACGAACAGCGCATGATCATCGAGGCCCAGGCGCTGGTCGAGCTGGAGGCCGACACCGACGAGGACCTCGCCGAGGCCGAGGAGCGGCTGCTCCAGGACGACGAGAACGGGCCGCCGATGCTGCGCGTGCGCCTCACCGGCACGATGGCCCGCTCCTTCGCCAAGCGGGCCCTGGAAGTCGTCAACGCGGGACGCCCGCCCTGCCCGCTGTGCAGCCTGCCGCTCGACCCGGAGGGACACGTATGCCCGCGCCAGAACGGATACCGGCGGGACGCGTGATGCCGGGGGAGGAGACGGTGACGGCGGGCGGCGGAGCGGCCGGCCGGGCGGCGGACGGCCGTACGGGTGACGGCCCGGGGGGCGGCCGGGGTGACAGTCCGGACGGCGGACCGGACGGGCAGGCGAACGGCGACGGGAACGGCGGGGCGAACGGAAGCGGGAACGGCAGTGCGACCGGCGGCATATCCGCCCGCGCCGCGGGCCGCCCGGGACGGCTGACCGCCGAGGCCCTCACGCACGGCGAGCTGACCGTCCGCGGACAGGTCCGCGAGGCGTCCAACGCCGTCCTGTACTGCACGGTCACCCACGAGGACATCAGCGGCACCTGCGTCTACAAGCCCGTCGCCGGCGAGCGCCCGCTGTGGGACTTCCCCGACGGCACGCTCGCCCAGCGCGAGGTCGCCGCCTACGAGCTGTCCCGGGCCACCGGCTGGGACCTGGTCCCGACCACCGTGCTGCGCGACGGCCCGTACGGGCAGGGCATGGTCCAGGAGTGGATCGAGGCGGCGCCCGAGGGCGCGGAGCTGCTGGCGCTGGTCGAGGGGGAGGAGCCGGAGCCCGGCTGGAAACCGGTGGGTTTCGCCGAGGTCGGCGAAGGACGTACGGCGCTTCTGGTACACGCCGACGACGAGCGGCTGCGGCGCCTGGCCGTCCTGGACGCCGTGATCAACAACGGCGACCGCAAGGGCGGCCATCTGCTGCCCGCCGACGGCGGCCGGCTCTACGCCATCGACCACGGTGTGACCTTCAACGCCGAGGACAAGCTGCGTACGCTCCTGTGGGGCTGGGCGGGTGAGCCGCTGACCGAGGAGGCCCGCGAGGTGCTGGGGCGGCTCGCGACGGCACTGGAGGAGGGCGCTCCGCTCGCCGCCCGGCTCGCCGGACTGATCACCGCCGCCGAGCTGGCGGCGCTGCGCGCCCGGGTGGCGGACCTGCTGCGCACCGGCGTGCACCCGCGGCCCGGCGGAGACTGGCCGCCGATCCCCTGGCCGCCGGTCTGAGACGCGGTGGCGACGGCCCGCAGCACCCGCCGGGCCGCCGCTGAGGGGCGCCCCGGAGCCCGCTGTAGTACGTCGTAGCAGGCCCGGGGCCTTACCCGGGCCCGGGCGGCGGCTCCGTCAGCACAGATCTCCCCTCGGCACAAGAGTGTCATCTCGGCCAAGATCCGAGGTCCGGTTCGTATGCGGAACGTGCATCCGGTTACGCTCAAGGCATGCATGCATGGCCCGCTTCTGAGGTCCCCGCCCTGCCCGGCCAGGGCCGCGACCTGAGGATCCACGACACCGCGACCGGCGGACGGGTGACCCTCGCCCCCGGTCCCGTCGCCCGTATCTATGTCTGCGGCATCACGCCGTACGACGCCACCCACATGGGGCACGCGGCGACCTACAACGCGTTCGACCTGGTTCAGCGCGTGTGGCTCGACACGAAGCGCCAGGTGCACTACGTGCAGAACGTCACCGACGTCGACGACCCCCTCCTGGAGCGGGCCCTGGCCACCGGCGACGACTGGACCGCGCTCGCCGAGCGGGAGACCGCCCTGTTCCGCGAGGACATGACGGCCCTGCGGATGCTCCCGCCGCGCGAGTACGTCGGTGCCGTCGAGGCCATACCGTGGATCGTCCCGATGGTCGAGCGGCTGCGCGACAGCGGCGCCGCCTACGAGCTCGAAGGCGACATCTACTTCTCCGTCGAGGCCGACCGGCACTTCGGCGAGGTCTCCCGGCTCGACGCCGAGGCGATGCGGGTGCTGTCCGCCGAGCGCGGCGGCGACCCGGAGCGCCCCGGCAAGAAGAACCCGCTCGACCCGATGCTGTGGATGGCCGCCCGCGAGGGCGACCCCAGCTGGGACGGCGCCTCCCTCGGGCGCGGCCGCCCGGGCTGGCACATCGAGTGCGTCGCCATCGCCCTCCAGCACCTCGGCATGGGCTTCGACGTGCAGGGCGGCGGCTCCGACCTGGCCTTCCCGCACCACGAGATGGGCGCCTCGCACGCCCAGGCCCTGACCGGCGAGCACCCCTTCGCCCAGGCGTACGTGCACGCCGGCATGGTCGCCCTGAACGGCGAGAAGATGTCCAAGTCCAAGGGCAACCTGGTCTTCGTCTCCAAGGTGCGGCGCGACGGCACCGACCCGGCGGCGATCCGCCTGGCCCTGCTCGCGCACCACTACCGGTCCGACTGGGAGTGGACGGACGCGGTCCTGGAGGAGGCCGTGGAGCGGCTGGCGCGCTGGCGCGCCGCGGTCTCCCGCCCGGACGGGCCGTCGGCCGACGCGCTGCTGGAGGAGATCCGTACGGCGCTGGCGGACGACCTGGACTCGCCGGCCGCGCTCGCCGCGGTCGACCGCTGGGCCGCCGCCCAGACCGCGGACGGCGGCAGCGACGAGGGCGCGCCCGGCCTCGTGTCGCGGGCCGTGGACGCACTGCTCGGCGTCGCCCTGTGACGCGCTGACGAGCCGCGGACGAAACGGTTCGCCGCTGCCTTCCTTCCGGGGCGTTCCCTCTCACGAGGGAGCGCCCCGCTTCACTTGTCCGGCGTGCCCCGGCCGCCGCCCGCGCCCACCAGAACGGCGCTTTCCACGAGGCCGAGGAGCCGGTCGGCGCGCGGTGCGAGCGCGGGCTGGTCACCGGCCCAGGCGAGCATGGCGATCAGCGCGAACAGGTCCTCGCCGTCGATGTCGTCCCGGGCCGCACCGGCGGCCTGAGCCCGGGCGAGGAGCCGGGCACCGGCTGCGCGCAGCGTGACGCACGAGGAGTGCAGCGCGGAGTCGGGATCCTCGATGGCGGCTGCCATCAGCACCGTCACTCCGCGGTACTCGGTCGTCCAGGCGACACAGTCGCGGACCCAGGAGACGAGAGCGTCGCCGGCCGCCTGCGCGCGCTCCAGCTCGCCCGCCTCGGCTGTCAGGTCGCCGAAGCTCGTGTGCATCAGGGCTTCCAGCAGTGCCTCGCGGGTCGGGAAGTGCCGCAGCAGCGTCGCGAGCCCGACGCCGGCCGTGCGCGCGATGTCGCGCATCGACACCTCGACGCCCTGCTCGGCGACGGCGGTGCCCGCCACGGCGAGCAGCTGGTCACGGTTTCTCTTGGCGTCGGCCCGCATCGGTTCCTCGATTGACGAAACGGTTCACCGATCCATATATTCGGATCAGTGAACCGCTTACCTGGTTCACTGATCCAGATTAGCGTGTTCCGCGCTGCGTCAGGAGGAAGACCGTGCCCACCCGCACGATGAAGGCGATCCGGCTGCACGGGTTCGGCGGCCCCGAGGTGCTGCGTCACGAAGAGGTGCCGGTCCCCGAACCGGCGCCGGGCGAGGTGCTCGTCCGGGTGAGGGCGGTCGGTCTCAACCCGCCCGACTGGTACGTACGCGAGGGCATGCCCGGCATCCCTCCCGCATTCAGGCCCCCGTTCGACCTGCCGCTCATTCCGGGAACCGACATCTCGGGGACCGTGGAGGCCGTCGCCGCCGACGTCCAGGACTTCGCGGCCGGGGACGAGGTGGTGGGCCTGCTGCGCTTCCCCGTCCTGATGCAGAGCGGCGCGTACGCCGAGTACGTCACCGCACCGGCAGCCGACCTCGCCCGCAAACCGGCCGGCATCGACCACGCACACGCCGCCGGGCTGCCCATGTCGGGGCTGACCGCATGGCAGTACCTGATCGAGGTCGGACACGATCACCCCTCCCCGTTCCAGGAGGCCAGGCACCGCCCCGTCGCGCTGGGCGGCGACACCACCGTGCTCGTCAACGGCGCCGGCGGCGGAGTGGGCCACCTCGCCCTGCAACTGGCCAAGTGGAAAGGGGCCCACGTCATCGCCGTGGCCTCCGGCGCCCACGAGACACTCCTGCGCGACCTCGGTGCCGACGCGTACATCGACTACACCGAGCAGCGCCCCGAGGACATCGTCCGGGACGTCGACCTCGTCCTGGACACCGTCGGAGGGCCCGCCAGCCGGCGCTTCCTGCCCACCCTCAAGCGCGGCGGCGCACTGTACCCGGTGTACTTCGGGGAGTTCGACGACAAGGAGAACGCGGAGCTGGGCGTCACCGTCACCGGCACACAGGTTCGCGCCAACGGTGCCCAACTCGCCGAACTGGTGCGCCTGCTCGACACCGGCGCGATCCGCGTCGCGATCGACAGCACGTTCCCGCTCGCGGACGCCCGGGCAGCGCACGAGCGCGCCGCCCGGGGACACATCCAGGGCAAGATCGTGCTTACCGTGCCTTAGGGCCAATGCCGTTGCGTTATCGGTAGGCGTACTGTGCTGGCACGGTGTCGGGGGTGGTGCCGGTGGCCGAGAGTGTGCCCGAGCTGACGGGTCTTGGGGTGTTGACCTGGTTGTATCCGCCGGGTCTGGTGGACCGGGTGGTCGCGGCGTGCGGACGGTCCGAACAGCGCAGGCGGTTGTTGCCGGCCCGGCTGACGGTGTACTTCATGCTCGGTCTGGCGTTGTTCTCGCCGGCCTCGTATCTGGAGGTGCTGCGGCATCTGGTGGAAGGGCTGCGCGGGGCGGGGCTGTGGGGCGACTGGCGTCTGCCGGCGAAGTCGTCACTGTTTCGGGCGCGGGACCGGTTGGGGCCGGAGCCGTTGCGGGTGCTGTTCGCCGCCACCGCCCGGCCGCTGGCCGGGCAGGGGGTGCCCGGGGCCTTCTGGCGCGGGCTGCGGCTGCTCGCGGTGGACGGGACCTGCTGGGATGCGGCCGACACACCGGCCAACGAGCAGGAGTTCGGCCGTCCGGGCAACACCCGTCCCGGCAACAAGGCCGCGTTCCCGCAGGTGAGGATGGCCGCTCTGGTCGAGGTCGGCACCCATGCGGTCCTGGACGCGGAGGTGGCCGGCTGCCGCACCGGCGAGGTCACCTTGGCCGCCCGCCTGGTCCGCTCGTGCGGGCCGGGCCAGCTGGTCCTGGCCGACCGGGAGTTCCTCGGTGTGCCCTTATGGCAGGCGTTCACCGCCACCGGCTGCCATCTGCTGTGGCGGGTGCCGGCCAACCGGGTGCTGCCGGTGCAGCAGCACCTGCCGGACGGCTCCTGGCTCTCCGCGATCCATGCACAGACCGACGGCAAGAAGAACCATCCCGTGCGAGTGCGGGTGATCGCCTACCGGCTCCAGGGGGTGCCTGGCGCCGATCCGGACGGATACCGGCTGGTCACCGACCTGCTGGACGCCGGGCGGTATCCGGCTCGCGAGCTGGCGGGACTCTACCGGGAACGCTGGGAGATCGAGTCCGTCCTCGGTGAGATCAAGACTCACCAGCGCGGTGCCGGGGTGGTGCTGGCGAGCAGGACCCCCGACGGAGTACGCCAGCAGATCTGGGCCCATCTGCTGGTCCACCATGCGCTGCGGGAACTGATGACCAGAACTGCCGCCGCCCGCGGCATCGATCCCGACCGTATCTCCTTCACCGACACCCTGCGGGCCGCCCGGCGCAGCGTCACCACCACGCCGGGCGTCTTTTCCCCCTGAACTGCTTGTCGCCGCCCTCGCACGGCTCCGGGACGACCTTCTTGCCCGATTGCTGCCACCCCGACGAATCCGCAGCCAGCCCCGTGTCGTCAAACGCAAGATGTCCAACTATCGACTCAAGCGAGCCGAACACCGCACCTGGCCCCAGCCCGCCAGCAACCCCGCCGAAGCCATCGTCATCCGCGCACCATGAATCCTGCACCGATAACGCAACGGCATTGGCCTTAGGGCGTCCCTCCGGGCGTCCCGCGTCTCAGCGCCTGCCCGGCGCGAAGACGGCCTGCACGAGCCGCTGGGCGGCCGGGTTCACCGTCTCGGCCTTGGCGTCGACGGCGTTGACGGAGTACACGAGCGTCCGGCACAGGTTCCGGTCGGCGGCGAAGAGGGTGTTGTAGCCCGGGCGGGCCCCGGTCTTGCCCCAGACGATCCGGCCGCCGCCGAGATCCCGGCGTTCGAGTCCGGCGCTCAGCCGGGCGCCCTCGATGTCCGGGACGGTGAACATCTCCGCGTCCAGCAGCGGTTGCGGCACGAGTCTGCCCCGGAACAGCGCGACGAGGAACTTCTCCAGGTCGGCGGTGGTGGAGATCATGTCTCCGGCGGCCCAGCGGTCCGACATGTTCCACTCGGTGGCGTCCACCACCGCGCCGTTCGCCAGGCGCTGGTAGCCCCGGTGGTGCGGGCCGTGGATGCGCGGGTCGGGTCCGGCGGGGAACGCGGTGTGCGTCATGCCGGCCGGGCGGAAGATCCGGTTCCGCGCCTGGTGCGCGTACGTGTCGCCGGTGACCTTCTCGATCAGCAGGCCGAGCACGGTGTAGTCGATGTTGGCATAGCGCTGCTTCTTGCCCGGGCCCTCGTCCGGCCCCTCATAGGGGCCCTTGGCAGCGGACGCCGCGACGACGTCCTGCGGGGTGAGGGTCCGGAAGCGGTTCTCGTAGCCCTCGGCGTTCTCCGCGCCGAGGGACGCCCCCGGCTGCAGTCCGCTGGTGAAGGTCAGCAACTGCCGTACGGTGATGGGGTCGAAGGTGGCGGGCAGCAGGCCGGGCAGGTAGTGCTGCACGGTGCCGTCCAGGTCGAGCTTCCGCTCGGCGGCGAGCTGGAGCACGATCGCCGAGGTGACCACCTTGGTGGTCGAGCCCGCCCGGAACCGGGCGTTCTCCAGGGGGCCGCGCCCGGTCTTCAGGGAGCGGACCCCGGCGCTGCCGTGCCACGTCTCCTGCCCGCCCACGCGTACCAGCGCGGCGGTCGTGTCCCGGTCCGGCAGCCCGCGGAGGGCTTGTGCGAGCGCTTCGGTGTCCAGGCCGGGCTGCGGGGAGGACGGACTCGTACGGGTGCAGGACGCCCCGGCCGGTGCGGGCGCCGCGGCCGCCGGCACCGCGGTGACCCCCGCGACGAGCGTGGTGGTCAGGGCGGCGGCCAGGGCGACCGTACGGATGCGGGTACGCAAGGGTGCTCCAAGGGGTGGGCGAGCCGGGGCTCGTTCGTACGAAGACGAAGAGCAGCTTCTCCCGCACGGGCTCACCAAAGATCACCGATGAGGAGGAGCCCACCCTGGCCGTGCCTTAGGGGGCGACCCGGAGGCCGCCCCTGGCGGCGTCAGTCCTCGGAGTCGTCCGCCCGGCCGTCCACCCGGTCGTCCGCCCTGTCGTCCCCGCGGCCGCCCTCCGACGGCCCCTTGGTGTCCGGCTTCCCGGCCCTCGGGTCCGGGGCGTCCTGGCCCCCTGCATCCGCGCCCGTGGACTCCGCCGCGCCCGCGGGCTCGCCGTTCGGACTCTTGGACTCCCTCGGCTCCTTCGAGTCCTTGGAATCCTTGGCGTCCTTCGGCTCCTTGGCCGCCGGCTTCGGCGGGCGGGTGCGGCCGCTCGCCGTGTCGCGCAGATACGAGCCGTCGCGGCCGTCGGCCACTCCGCCCTCGGTCGCCAGGCCGGGGCCGGCCTGCGGGTCGCGGCGCCGCAGATAGCGTTCGAACTCCCGGGCGATGGCCTCGCCCGACGCCTCCGGGAGGTCGGCGGTGTCCCGCGCCTCCTCCAGCGACTGGACGTACTCGGCGACCTCGCTGTCCTCCGCCGCCAGCTGGTCCACGCCCAGCTGCCAGGCGCGCGCGTCCTCGCTCAGCTCGCCCAGCGGGATACGCAGGTCGAGCAGGTCCTCCAGGCGGTTGAGCAGGGCCAGGGTCGCCTTCGGGTTCGGCGGCTGCGAGACGTAGTGCGGCACCGCCGCCCACAGGCTGACCGCCGGGACGCCCGCGTGGGTGCACGCCTCCTGGAGGATGCCGACGATGCCGGTGGGGCCCTCGTACCGGGTCTCCTCCAGGTCCATCGTGCGGGCCAGGTCCGGGTCGGAGGTGACACCGCTGACCGGCACCGGCCGGGTGTGCGGGGTGTCGCCGAGCAGAGCGCCCAGCACCACCAGCATCTCCACGCCCAACTCGTGGGCGAAGCCCAGGATCTCGTTGCAGAACGAGCGCCAGCGCATGCTGGGCTCGATACCGCGCACGAGCACCAGGTCGCGCGGCTTGCCCTTGCCGTCCGCGTCGGCGATCCGCACGACGGAGAGCCGTGTGGTGGGCCACGTGATCTTGCGGACGCCGCCGTCCAGCCAGACCGTCGGGCGGTTGACCTGGAAGTCGTAGTAGTCCTCCGCGTCCAGTGCGGCGAACACCTCCCCCTTCCACTCCCGGTCCAGGTGCGCGACCGCGGCGGAGGCGGCGTCGCCGGCGTCGTTCCAGCCCTCGAACGCGGCCACCATGACCGGGTCGATCAGCTCGGGAACTCCGTCGAGCTCGATCACCCAGCGCCTCCTTCCGACCGGCGCCGCCTCCTCGGGGCGGTCACCGGCAGCAGTTCCATTGCGTGCGCCCCCAGCCTACGGCGTCCGTGGGACCCCGACGCAGCCCCTGTGCACGAACGAGTGTGCATACATCCGACGTGTTCGGATTCCGTCCGGCCCGCCTCCCGACCGCCTCCCGTGCGCCCTCCGCGGCCGGCCGGACCCCGCCCCGCGTCCGGGTTCGGACAGCGGCGGGCAACTGCGCCGCGCCCTCTGGACGGTGGTGGGAAGCGGCGCTATACATCGGAGATCCGGGAAAGGTCCGATGTCCGTCCGCACCTCGCCGGAGGCGTACGCATGGCCGTCACCGCATCCGCGCCCGTCACGGAGGTCGAGGTCCACGACGTCCGCTTCCCCACCTCGCGGCGGCGCGAGGGCTCGGACGCCATGAACCGGGACCCCGACTACTCCGCCGCCTACGTCGTCCTGCACACCGCCGACGGCGGCCGGGGGCACGGCCTGTGCTTCACCATCGGCCGCGGCAACGACCTCGCCGCCGCCGCGATCCGCGCCCTCGCCCCGTCCGTGACCGGCCGCCCGGCCCCCGCGACGGCCGCCGGGCTGGCCGCCCTGCACCGCGACCTGACCCACGACTCGCAGCTGCGCTGGCTCGGCCCGGAGAAGGGCGTGACGCACATGGCG
This sequence comes from Streptomyces paromomycinus, assembly GCF_003865155.1. Taxonomy (NCBI): domain Bacteria; kingdom Bacillati; phylum Actinomycetota; class Actinomycetes; order Kitasatosporales; family Streptomycetaceae; genus Streptomyces; species Streptomyces paromomycinus. Next base: position 7,852,265 of record NZ_BHZD01000001.1, read on the forward strand.
GCCGGGGCGCTCGTCAACGCCGCCTGGGACTTGGCCGCCACCCGCGCCGGCCTGCCGCTGTGGGCCTTTCTGGCCGCCATGCCGCCCGAGGAGCTGGTCTCCCTCGTCGACTTCCGCCACCTCACCGACGCGCTGACCCCGGACGAGGCGCTGGCGATCCTGCGGGCCGCCGCACCCGGCCGCGAGGAACGCGCCGCCCGGCTCCGCGCCGAGGGCTACCCCGCGTACGCCACCTCGCCCGGCTGGCTCGGCCACGACGACGCCACGCTCGTACGGCTGGCCGAGCGGGCGGTGGCCGACGGGTTCGGGCAGATCAAGCTCAAGGTGGGCGCCGACCTCGGCGACGACCTGCGGCGGCTGCGGCTGGTACGGGAGGCCGTCGGGCCCGAGGTGCGCATCGCGGTCGACGCCAACCAGCGCTGGGACGTGGCCGACGCGGTGCGCTGGACGACCGCGCTCGCGCCGTACCGGCCGTACTGGATCGAGGAGCCGACCAGCCCCGACGACATCCTGGGACACGCCGCCGTGCGGGCCGGCCAGCCGGTCAAGGTCGCCACCGGGGAGCACGCCGCCAACCGCGTCGTCTTCAAGCAACTGCTCCAGGCCCGGGCGGTGGACTTCGTCCAGATCGACGCGGCCCGGGTGGCGGGCGTCAACGAGAACCTGGCGATCCTGCTGCTGGCCGCCAAGTACGGCGTGCCCGTATGCCCGCACGCGGGCGGGGTCGGGCTGTGCGAACTGGTGCAGCACCTGGCGATGTTCGACTACGTGGCGGTGTCCGGGAGCCGGGAGGGCCGGGCGATCGAGTACGTCGACCACCTCCACGAGCACTTCACCGACCCGGCCGTCGTGGAGGGCGGCCGCTACCGGGCACCCTCGGCCCCCGGCTTCTCGGCCCGCATGAAGCCCGCTTCGGTCGCCGCGTACCGCTTCCCGGACGGGCCGGTGTGGCGGGCCGGGGGAGAAGAGACCGCGGAAGCCGGGGGACAGGAGACCGCGGAAGCCGGGAGAGAGGGGGCCGCGGAATGAGCGGCGCCGCCGGACCGCATACATCCTCGGCTCTTACGGAAGGGCGCGACTTCGCCGGTATGGCGGCGATCGTCACCGGCGGCGCCTCCGGCATCGGCGCAGCCACCGCCGCCCTGCTGCTGCGCCGCGGCGCCCGCGTCGCCGTACTGGACCGCGACCCGGCCGGGGCGCCGCCCGGCACCCTGCCCGTCACGGCCGACGTGACCGACGACGACGCCGTACGGGCAGCCGTCGCGGCGGCCGTGGACGCGCTGGGCGGAGCGCTGGACACCCTCGTCGGCAACGCGGGCATCGGCGCCGTCGGCACGGTGGAGGACAACGCCGACGAGGAGTGGCGGCACGTCCTCGACGTCAACATCCTGGGGCTGGTGCGCACCGCGCGTGCCGCCCTGCCGCACCTGCGGCGCACGGCCGCCGCCCGCCCCGGCCGTGCCTCGATCACCCACACCTGCTCGATCGCCGCCACCGCCGGACTGCCGCAGCGCGCACTGTACAGCGCCAGTAAGGGAGCCGTGCTCTCCCTCACCCTCGCCATGGCCGCCGACCACGTCCGCGAAGGCATCCGCGTCAACTGCGTCAACCCCGGTACGGCCGACACCCCCTGGATCGGGCGGCTGCTGGACCAGGCCCCCGACCCGGCGGCCGAGCGGGCCGCGCTCAACGCCCGGCAGCCGACCGGCCGGATGGTCACCGCGGACGAAGTGGCCGCCGCCATTGTTCACTTGGCGTCCCCGGCCGCTTCCGGCATCACCGGCACCTCCCTCGCGGTTGATGGCGGGATGCAGGGACTGCGCCTGCGGCCCGCCCCCTGAGCCGTACGGGTCGTACGGCCCGGGGAGGCGGGCCGCGCTGCACAGCCGTACACCTCGACCAGGGACGGGACCATGAGACTGCGTAGTACCGGCCGGCGCGGCAGCTTGTGCCGTACTGATCGCCGCAGCGCTCACCGACTGGAAGGGCGAGGCGGCCTCCGCCAAGTAGCAGAGCCTGCTGGCCCAGCAGGACCGAGAAGCAGAACCGACGACCGGGACCAAGGAGGCCGACATGCCGTACCTACCCCACGGCCGACGGCGGCTGGGCCGTACGGACGTGACCGTACCGCCCCTCGGACTGGGCTGCGCGCCCCTCGGCAACCTCTACCGGCCCCTCACCGAGGACCGCGCCCAGCAGACCGTACGCGCCGCCCTCGACACCGGCGTCCGCCACTTCGACACCGCGCCGCACTACGGACTCGGCCTGTCCGAGGAGCGTCTGGGCCGCGCGCTGGCCGGGCGTGACCGCGCCTCGTACGTCCTGTCCACCAAGGTCGGCCTGCGGCTGCGGCCCCTCGCGCCGGGCGAGGCGGTGGACGGCCAGGGCTACACCGCCACCCCGCCGCGCGCCCGCGTACGGGACCTCACCCGCGACGGCATCCGCCGCACGCTCGACGCCTCCCTGGATCGGCTCGGCGTCCCCGCCGTCGACATCGTCTATCTGCACGACGTCGAAGGCCGCGCCGCCGAGGTGTACGCGTCCGGCTTCCCCGCCCTCGCCGAACTGCGCGCGCAAGGCGTGGTCGGCGCCATCGGCGTCGGCATGAACCACAGCGGCCCGCTGGCCCGGTTCGTCGCCGACCTCGACGTGGACGTGGTGCTGTGCGCCGGGCGCTGGACCCTGCTCGACCAGCCGGCCTTCGACGACCTGCTGCCGGTCTGCGTGCGCCGCGGCACGTCGGTCGTCGTCGGCGGTGTCTACAACTCGGGGCTGCTGGCCGACCCGTCGCCCGGCGCGCCGTACGACTACGCGCCGGCCCCCACCGCGCTGGTGGAGCGGGCGCGGCGGCTCGGCGCCGTGTGCGCGGAGTTCGGCGTCCCCCTCAAGGCCGCGGCCCTGCGCTTCCCCTTCGGCCACCCCGCCGTGGCGGGCGCTCTGGTCGGCGCCGCGTCTCCGGAGGAGGCCCGGGAGAACGCCGAACTGTTCACGTACGACATCCCCGACGCCCTCTGGCACGCGCTCGCCGACCGCGGCCTGCTCGCCCCCGGCCTGCCCCTGCCCACCGCCGACCCCGGAGCGCGCCCGTGACGCTCCCGCCTGGCCGCATCGACCCGCACCACCACCTCCGGGACCTGCCCCGCCGCCCGCAGCCCTGGACGGACGGCGCCTGGGCCGACCCGATCCGCCGTACCCACGCCCTCGACGACCGCACGAGGAGGGGGAGCTCGCCGAGGAGCGCCTGCTGCCGCGCGATCACCTGGGGGCGATCGTCCGAGCCGTACCGGGGGCCGGTACTGCCGTGCACCCCGGCGTGAACGGCCGTACCTCCGCCCTCCCCGCCCCGTGCCGACCTGACCAGCCCCGGCCCGGCCGGCCCGGACGCACCGTCCGGATTCCGCCAGCTCCGCCGTCCACCGCGCACGAGGATCGAGTCATGTCGCCGAGGGCGACAGATCGCGACATCTCGATGGACAGCGCGACGGGCGCAGCGAACACGAAGGGGCGGACATGACGACCGCACAGCTCGACGGCAAGGTGGCACTGGTGACCGGCGGCAGCCGGGGGATCGGGGAGGCCGTCGCGGTGCGGCTCGCCGCCGACGGGGCCGATGTGGTGTTCACCTACCGCGGGGAGGCGGCCCGCGCCGCCAAGGTGGTGGTGCAGATCGAGGCGCTGGGGCGCCGTGCCCGGGCGGTGCGGGCCGACAGTGCGGACGCGGCGGCCGTGCGGGCGGCCGTGGACGGCACGGTGGAGCGGTTCGGGCGGCTGGACATTCTGGTCAACAACGCGGGCGTGGGTGTGCTGGGGCCGGTCGAGGAGATCGCCGAAGAGGACGTGGACCGGGTGCTGGCCGTCAACGTCCGAGGGCCGTTCCTGGCCGCGCAGGCCGCCGCCCGCCGGATGGACGACGGCGGGCGCATCATCGGCATCGGCAGTTGCATGGCCGGGCGCGCCCCTTTCCCCGGCGGCACGCTGTACGCGACGAGCAAGGCCGCGCTCACCGGCCTGACCAGGACCCTGGCCAGGGAACTGGGCCCGCGCGGCATCACCGTCAACCTCGTCCACCCGGGACCGGTCGACACCGACATGAACCCCGCCGACGGCGAGAGCGCGCCGACGCAGGCCCAGTTGACCGCGCTCGGGCGCTACGGGCAGCCGTCGGACATCGCGGCGGCCGTGGCGTACCTGGCGGGGGAGAGCGGCCGGTACGTCACCGGCGCGTCGATCGCGGTGGACGGCGGGTTCACCGCCTGACCGGGACGGGGAAGGCGCCGGGGGCGGTTCTCCTCACAGCGTCGAGCGCAGCCACTGCTCGACGCTGGCGATGTGCACCGTCGCCCAGGCCCGCGCCGCCTCCGCGTCCCGGTCGCGGAGGGCGCCGAGGATCGCCCGGTGCTCGGTGAGGGTGCGGCTGACGGCGTCCTTCTGTGTCAGCCCGCGCCAGACCCGGGCCCGGGTCGTCGGCCCGGACAGACCGTCGAGCAGGGAGCACAGCACCGAGTTGCCGGCGGTGGCCACGATCCGCCGGTGGAACTCCAGGTCGCAGGCGACCAGGCCCTCCACCGGCGGATACGGGCCGAGCGCGTCCAACTGGCGCTCCAGGTCGTCCAGTTCGGCGGGGCGGATACGGCCGGCCGCCATCGCGGTGGCGGCCGGCTCCAAAATCCGGCGGACGGCCAGGAACTCCAGGATTGTGTCGTCGCGGTGGAAGTCCACCACGAAGCTCAGCGCTTCGAGGAGGAGCTGCGGGTCCAGGCTGGTGACGTAGGTGCCGTCGCCCTGGCGGACGTCCAGGATGCGGATCAGCGACAGGGCCCGTACCGCCTCGCGCAGCGAGTTGCGGGACAGGCCCAGGTCCGCGGCGAGTTCGCTCTCCTTGGGCAGCCGGTCGCCCGGCCGCAGCGCACCGGAGACGATCATCGCCTTGATCTTCTCTATGGCCTCGTCCGTGACCGCCATGTCCGCAGCCTTCCCGCTCGCACGCCACCACCGGATGCCCGCATACATCCGATGTCTGCGTCATTATGGCCACGGAAGCCCGGCCTCGGGACCCTCCGGCCGAAGCCGGTGACGGGTGAACTCCCGGGCCGCGTACGCACAGCACGGCTCGCGGCCCGGAAGGTCACCGGCGCGCTCAAACAGCCCGGACGAGCGCCTCCGCCTCGGCCGCCGCGGCCGCCTCGTCCAGCGTCGTCAGCCGCCGGTCGCGCATCAGCACCCGGCCGTCGACGACCGTGTCCCGCACGTCACCGGCCCGCGCCGAGTACGCCAGCGTCGACCACGGGTCGTGCCGGGGCGCCAGGTGCGTACCGCCGAGATCGAGCACCGCCAGGTCCGCGCGCTTGCCCACCTCCAGCGAGCCGAGCTGCCCGCCCAGCCCCAGGGCCCGTGCCCCTTCGATCGTCGCCATGCGTACGGCCTGCTCGGCGCCGACCGCCGTGGGGTCGCCGCCCGCCTTGTGCACCAGCGCCGCCATCCCCAACGCGCCCACCATGTCCAGGGAATTGGAGCTGACCGCGCCGTCCGTGCCGAGCCCGACCCGTACGCCCTGCCGCAGCAGCTCCGGTACCGGGGCGATGCCGCTGCCCAGCTTGAGGTTGGAGACCGGGCAGTGCGCGACGCCCGTACCGGTCGCGGCCAGCGCGGCGATCTCGGTGTCGGTCAGCTCGACGGCGTGCGCGAGCAGCGTGTCTGGGCCCAGCAGCCCCAGGGAATCCAGCAGTTCGACGGGGCGCTTGCCGTGCCGCTCGCGCACCGTCGCCACCTCGTTGGCGTTCTCCGCGGCGTGCAGGTGCAGCAGCGCGCCGTGTTCCCTGGCCAGCGCCGCGATGTCCGTGAGCTGCGCGGCGTCCAGGAGGTAGGCGCTGTGCGCGAAGACCACCGGGCGGGTGCCGGGGGAGGGGGCACGGCCGTCGAGGTACCCGCGCGCCCACGCCATCCGGTCCCCGTACGGCATCCGGTCGGGCGGGCCGGGCACGTCCATGAACGTCGGGCCGGACAGCAGCCGCCAGCCGGCGTCCCGCGCCGTGCGTTCGGCCGCCTCGTGGAACCAGTACATGTCCAGGGCGGTGGTCACCCCGCCCCGCACGCTCTCCGCGACGGCCAGCCGCAGGCCCGCGGTCACCGCCTCCGGGGACAGCAGCGCGTTCTCCCGCGGCACCACCCGGCCCAGGAAGCCCTGGAGGTCCAGGTCGTCGGCGTGGCCGCGCAGCAGCGTCATCGCCAGGTGGGTGTGGGTGTTGACGAGGCCGGGGAGGACCAGGCAGCCGGTGGCGTCGATCTCCTGCGCGGCGCGGTACGAGGCGCGCAGCCCGGCCGCCGCGCCCACCGCGACGATCTCCCCGTTCCGTACGGCCACCGCGCCGTCGGCCAGCACCGTGCCCGCCGCGTCGACGGTGAGCACCGTACCGCCGTGCACCAGCAGATCGGCCGCCGCCGGGGCGCCCCCGGCCGCCCGCGTGTTCCGTACCGCGCTCACCGGGCCTCCTCCGCCAGCGTCCGCAGGGCGTCCAGCGCGACGACGCAGCCGCGCGCCACGCCCTCGGCGACGGCGTCCCGGTGCGGGTCGTACCCACCGGTGGCCGCCTCGTCGACCAGCTCGTCCGCGTTCACCCCGTCGATCACCAGGACCGCGCCGGCCGTCAGCCCGCGCAGCCCGGCGGTCACCAGCAGCGCGGACACCTCCATCTCGATCGCCGCCACGCCCGCCGCGGTGTACGCCGCCACCGGCAGCGGCAGCAGCCCCGGCTGGAACGCCGCCCGGGTCCACACCACCCCCCGGTGGTACGGCGCCCCGGCCCGCGCCGCCGCCCCGGCGAGCGCCAGCACCGCCTCCGGCGCGGCCACGGCCGGGTACTCCGGCGGCACCAGCTGCTGCGTCACCCCGTCGTCCCGTACGGCCGCCTCGGCGATCACCAGGTCGCCGTCGCCGATCCCCGGCCGGACCGCGCCCGCCGTACCGAGGCGTACGAAGGTCCGTACGCCCGCGTCGGCCAGTTCCTGGAACAGCAGCACCGCGCCGGGCGCGCCGACCCCGTGCGAGGCGACCACCACCGGCAGGCCCTGCCAGGTGCCGGTGAACGTCCGGTACTCCCGGTGGCAGGCGATCTCCACGGCGTCATCGAGCAGCTCGGCGACGGCGGCGGCACGGGCCGGGTCGCCGACCACGACGGCATGCGGCGGCAACCCGCCGCGCGGCAGGCGGGCGAGGGGGGACAACTCTGGGGACACGGGTCGGCTCCAAGGGCTCGGGCGCACGGCCCGGGACACGGGACAATGCGGACGGGACGGCGGTCGCCCCCCAACCTACGGGCCCGCCCCGGCACACCCGCAACGTGGTCCCGCCGGCCGCCCCGGCCGGCTCATCCCCGCCCCGACGCCACCTCCAACTCCAGCAGCCACTGCACGACTTCGGCGTGGTGCCGGGCCTGGAGCAGGTTCGCTCCCCACACGTACAGACCGTGTCCCGCGACGACCACGGCCGGCATCCGCGGTTCCCTGGCCTCCTCCAGCCGGTCCCCGAGCACGTCCATGTCCTGGCTGTTGGCGACGACCGGCAGCCGCACCGCCGTCCCTTCGGCGGGCAGGCCGAGCCCCTTGAGCATCTCCAGGTCCCGGAAGACGATGCCGCCGGGCCGCCGCCGTCCCATCGCCACGGCGGCGACCGTGTGGACGTGCACGACCGCGCCCGCCCCGGTCAGCCGCACCACGCGCGCGTGCAGTCCGGCCTCGGCGGACGGCTTCCCGGCCCCGGCCGACGTGCCCGCCGCCCCCTCGACGGCGGCGCCCCGGCCGTCGACCAGCACCACGTCGTCCTCGGTCAGCTCGCCCTTGTCCCGCCCGCTCGCGGTCACCGCGAGCCGCAACGGATCGCGGGCCAGCACGACCGACAGGTTGCCGGACGTGCCGCGCATCCAGCCGAACCCGGCGAACCGCGCGGCCTCGGCGGCCAGCCGGGCCCCGGCCCGCCGCACCTCGTCGGCGCCGACGGCCGGTACGTCCGGCGGTGCCGCTGTCCCGGCCCCGGCCGGCGTGCGGGCCCCACCTCCCGTACGGATCTCCAGTTCCGCGAAAGAGGCCACCTCGGGATGATGGCCCACCCCGCTCTCGTAGTACGGCTCACCCGGCCGCCGCACCCCGGCCGTCCGCCACCCGGCGGCCCGCGCCGCGTCCAGCTCCCCGGGCCGGTCGGACAGGAACAGCACCCGCCCCGGCGCGGCCCCCAGGTCCGCGGTGATCGCCTCGTACGACGCGGCCACCAGCTTGGGCCCGGCGTTCTCCGTGTCGTAGAACTCCCCGGCCAGCGGCCGCAGATCGCCCTCCGGGCTGTGCCCGAACCACGCCCGCTGCGCCGCCACCGACCCCGACGAGTACACGTGCAGCCGTACCCCCGCCGCGTGCCACTCCCGCAGCCGGGGCAGCACGTCCGGGTAGAAGTGCGAGACCAGCTCCCCGCTCGCGAAGCCCTCCGCCCACACGATGCCCTGGAGGGTCTTCAGGGGCGTGGCCTTGCGGTCCTCGTCCAGCCACGCGCCGAGCGCCCGCTCCATCCGGGCCGCGTCGGCGGCCGGCTCGTCCAGCATCTCCCGTATCTGCCCGACGGCCCGCCGAACCTCGGGCTCGGCGGCCCGCTCGGTCAGCAGCCGCCCGAACCGCTTGCGGGCGTACGGGTACAGCTCGCCGACGACGAAACCCGTCGCGCTCGTGGTGCCCTCGATGTCCAGCACCACATGGTCCACGTCGAACGTCCGGGTCACGCCGCGCCCCGTTCCGCCCGGCCGGCCGTGAGCGTGTCGAAGTCCGGGAACCGCAGCGCGATGTCGTCGCCCGTGAACGTGCCGATCCAGCCGTCCTCCTCGTGGAAGAAGCGCAGGGCCGTGAAGGACGGGCGGGTGCCCATGTCGAACCAGTGGGCGGTGCCCCGGGGCACGCCCAGCAGATCGCCCTCCTCGCACAGCACGGCGTGCACCTCGCCGCCCACGTGCAGGTAGAACACCCCGGACCCGGCGACGAAGAACCGCACCTCGTCGTCGTCCTCGTGGGTGTGCTCGGCCAGGAACTTCTCCCGCGCCGCCTTCGCCTTGCCGGGCCACGCCGGGTCGTCACCGGGATGCAGGGACACCGCGTCCACCGTCACGAACCCCTCCTCGGCGGTCAGCGTGGCGATCTCCGCCCGGTACGCCGCGAGGACGGCCGCGGGCTCCGCGTCCGGCGCCACGTCCGGACGCACCGGCCACTGCTCGTACCGCACCCCGATCGGCGCCAGCGCCGCGGCGATCTCCGCGGGCTCGGCCGTGCGCCGCAGCACGGTCTCCGGGCCGCTCTCCGGCCAGGTGGTCAGCAAGGTCATGAGGATCTCCAAGGTCGGTGACGGGCTGGAGAAACACGGGACACGGGCCGCGGGAGCGGCCGGGCCCCTGTCCGGCGATGCTAGTGCGGGCGTCCGCAACCGGAGCCGGGCGCGGCCCCGCCGGTACGTGTGCGATCTCCGCCCGGCGGGTACCTCAGGGAGCCGGAAGCGTGCGGACGAAACCGGCGGGAGGCGAAGAGCGCAGGTCATGGACGCTTGGGATGTGATCGTCGTCGGCGCGGGCTCGGCCGGCGGCGTACTGGCCGACCGGCTCACCGAGGACCCCGGACGGTCCGTACTGCTGCTGGAGGCGGGGCCCGATCACGGCAGCTCGCCCGACGGCCTGCCCGACGACGTGGCCACCAGCCCGGCCGCCACGCACAGCCACGACTGGGGGTACGTGAGCGAGCCCGGCGCCCTCGGCCGCACCGTCGCGCTGCCCCGCGGCAAGCTCGTCGGCGGCTCCTCGGCGATCAACTCCGCGATCGCCCTGCGCGGGCACCCGCGGGACTACGACGCCTGGGCCGCCCAGGGCAACGACGGCTGGTCGTTCGCGGACTTCCTGCCCAGCCTGCGCCGCGTCGAACGCGACCTGGACGCCGGGCCGCCCTGGCACGGCACGGACGGCCCGGTCCCCGTGCGGCGGTACGGCACGGACGAGACGAACCGGTGGCAGCGCGCCTTCCACCACGCCTGCACCGCCCTCGGCCACCCGCCCGTCGCCGACCACAACGCCCCCGGCGCCCGCGGCGTCGGCCCGGTCCCGGTCAACCGGATCGGCGGCGTCCGGCAGAGCACCGCCCTCACCTACCTCGCCCGGGCACGCGACCGGAGCAACCTCACCGTGCGAGGCGACGTCCTCGTCGACCGGGTCGTCCTGCGCGACGGCCGGGCGGTGGGCGTCCAGTTGGCCGACCCGGCCCGTACGGTGCTGCCCGCCCACCGGGTGGTGCTCGCCGCAGGCGCCTACGGCAGCCCGCCCATCCTCCTGCGCTCCGGCATCGGCCCGGCGGACCACCTGCACGGCCTCGGCATCCCCGTGACGGCCGACCTGCCCGGCGTGGGGGAGAACCTGCGCGACCACCCCGCCGTCACCCTCAGGTACGCCACCGGCGCCCCGCCGCCCGGACCGCGCGATCCGGTGCTGCAAACCTTTCTGACCTGCGACCTCAGCGGCGGCGACGGACCGCCCGACCTCCAGGTCTTCCCCTCGGGCCCCGAGACGGACGAGGACGGGACGACGGTGCTCACCTTCTGGGTGGCCCTGCTGCGTCCCTCCTCCTGCGGCCGGCTCCGGCTCCGCTGTGCCGACCCCCGCGACGCCCCGCGCATCGACGTCGGCTTCCTGCGCGACCCGGAGGACACCCGCCGCATGGTGACGGGCATGCGGCTGGCCCGCTCCCTCGCCCGTACCGCGCCCCTGTCCGGCCTGCTCCGCGAGGAGCGCGCGCCGGGCCCCGCCGTCACCACCGACGCGCAGCTGGCGGAAGCGTTGCGGCAGACCGTCAGCGGCTACCAGCACGCTGCCGGGACCTGCCGGATGGGCCCGGCAGCGGACCCCGGCGCGGTGGTCTCCGCCACCGGCGCCGTGCACGGAGTCGACGCCCTGCACGTCGTCGACGCGTCCGTGATGCCGACGCTGCCCGCCGCCAACACCAACCTCACCGCCATGGCGATCGCCGAGCACTGCGCGCACGGGCTCTGAGGCGCTTCCGGTACGCCGAAGGGCGGCTCCCCACCAGGGAGCCGCCCTCAGGACGACAGGGGACGCAGCGGGTCAGCCGCGCTGCTCCAGTATCGACTTGGTCCGGGCGCGGACGTCCTCCGTGTCCAGGCCGCGGATGGTCAGCGTGGTGCGGCGGCGCAGCACGTCGTCGACGGTCTCCGCCCACTCGTGGTCCCGGGCGTAGACGACCTGGGCCCAGATCTCCGGCGCGTCCGGGTGGATGCGCTCGGCCAGGGCCGCGTCCTCGTTGGCCAGCCGCGCGATGTCGAAGGACAGCGAACCGTAGTGGGTGGCCAGGTGGCGGGCGGTCTCCGGCGCCATGCGCGGGCCGGGGGCCGAGCCGTCGACCAGCAGCCGGTGGGCGACCGCGTTGGGGTTGGCGATACCCGGCAGCGGCAGCTTCTTCGGCAGGTGTGCGATCGGCTCCATGTCCTCGGCCAGCGGCTGGCCGGGCAGCGCCGCCAGCTTGTTCATGACCGTACGGCCGATGTGGCGGAAGGTGGTCCACTTGCCGCCCGCGACGGAGAGCATGCCGCCCGCACCCTCGGTGACGACGGTCTCGCGCTTGGCCTTGGAGGTGTCGCCGGGGCCGCCCGGCAGCACCCGCAGACCCGCGAAGGAGTACGTGATCAGGTCACGCGAGAGCTGCTGGTCGCGGACGGAGAACGCCGCCTCGTCCAGGATCTGCGCGGTGTCCTTCTCGGTGACGCGGACGTCCGCCGGGTCGCCCTCGAACTCCTCGTCGGTCGTACCGAGCAGCAGCATGTCCTCCCAGGGGAGGGCGAAGGTGATGCGGTACTTGTCGATCGGGGTGGCCAGCGCGGCCTTCCAGGGGGAGGTGCGCTTGAGGACCAGGTGCGCGCCCTTGGACAGGCGGATGGAGGGCGCCGCGTTCGGGTTCTCCATCTTGCGCAGGTGGTCGACCCACGGGCCGGTCGCGTTCAGGACCAGGCGCGCGTTGACACCGAACTCGGTGCCGTCGGTGCCGTCCTTCAGCTCGGCACCGGTGACCCGGCCCTGGGTGAAGCGCAGGCCGGTGACCTCGGCGTGGTTGAGGACGGTGGCGCCGGCCTCGACGGCCGCGCGGACCGTCATCAGGGCCATCCGGGCGTCGTTCATCTGGTCGTCGCCGTACACCGCGACGGCCTTGAGGTTGTCCGTCCGCAGCTCCGGCACGTCGCGCTGGGCCTTGGACGGGCTGATGACGTGACCGACACCGTCACCGAAGGCGGACAGCGCGGAGTAGGCGAAGACGCCCGCGCCGAGCTTGGCCGCGCCGTGCGGGCCGCCCTTGTAGACCGGCAGGTAGAAGGTCAGCGGGTTGGCGAGGTGGGGGGCCACCTCACGCGAGACCGCACGGCGCTCGAAGTGGTTCTCCGCCACCAGCTTGACCGCGCCGGTCTGCAGGTAGCGCAGGCCGCCGTGGAGCAGCTTGGAGGAGGCGGAGGAGGTGGCGCCGGCGAAGTCGCCGGCGTCCACCAGCGCAACCCGCAGCCCCGACTGCGCGGCGTGCCAGGCGGTGGAGATGCCCAGGATGCCGCCGCCGATCACCAGGAGGTCGTACGTCGCCTTGGAAAGCTGCTCCCGGGTCTCGGCGCGGCTCTGGGTCGAACCGTCGGCCGGGTGCGTCCCGAGGGCCGGGACGCTCTGCAGGGTGCTCATGATTACTCCTCGTCCTCGATCCAGCCCATGGTCCGCTCGACGGCCTTGAGCCAGCTCTTGTACTCGCGGTCGCGGGTCTCCGCGTCCATGCGGGGGGTCCACTCGGCGGCCCGGCGCCAGTTGGCGCGCAGCGCGTCGGTGTCCGGCCAGAAGCCGACGGCCAGTCCGGCGGCGTAGGCGGCGCCGAGGCAGGTCGTCTCGGCCACCATCGGGCGCACCACGGGGGCGTCCAGGAAGTCCGAGATGGTCTGCATCAGCAGGTTGTTGGAGGTCATCCCGCCGTCGACCTTCAGCGAGGTCAGGTCGACGCCGGAGTCCTTGGTCATGGCGTCGGTGATTTCGCGGGTCTGCCAGGCGGTGGCCTCAAGGACGGCGCGGGCGATGTGCGCCTTGGTGACGTAGCGGGTCAGGCCCGCGATCACGCCGCGCGCGTCGGAGCGCCAGTAGGGGGCGAACAGGCCGGAGAAGGCCGGGACGAAGTACGCGCCGCCGTTGTCCTCGACGGTGGACGCCAGCGTCTCGATCTCGGCGGCCGAGTTGATCAGGCCCATCTGGTCGCGCATCCACTGCACCAGCGAACCGGTGACGGCGATCGAGCCCTCCAGGGCGTACACCGGCGGCTCGTCGCCGATGCGGTAGCCGACCGTGGTCAGCAGCCCGTTGTAGGAGTTGACGGGCTCGTCACCGGTGTTCATCAGCATGAAGGTGCCGGTGCCGTACGTGGACTTGGCCTCGCCCTTGTCGTAGCAGGTCTGGCCGAACAGCGCGGCCTGCTGGTCGCCCAGTGCCGAGGCGACCGGCACGCCGGCCAGCGCGCCCGCGGCGGCGGTGCCGTACACCTCGGCCGACGAGCGGATCTCCGGCAGCACCGCGGCCGGGATGTCGATGGAGTGCAGGATCTTCTCGTCCCACTCCAGCCGGCGCAGGTTCATCAGCAGGGTGCGCGAGGCGTTGGTGACGTCGGTGACGTGCACGCCGCCCTGGGCGCCGCCGGTCAGGTTCCAGATGACCCAGGAGTCCATGGTGCCGAAGAGGATGTCGCCGGCCTCGGCGCGCTCGCGCAGGCCCTCGACGTTGTCCAGCAGCCAGCGGATCTTCGGGGCGGCGAAGTACGAGGCCAGCGGCAGGCCGGTCTCGCGGCGGAAGCGGTCCTTGCCGACGTTGCGGCCCAGCTCGCGGCAGAGCGCGTCGGTGCGGGTGTCCTGCCAGACGATGGCGTTGTGGACCGGCTCGCCGGTGTTCTTGTCCCACATCAGCGTGGTCTCGCGCTGATTGGTGATGCCGATCGCCTTGACGTCCTTGGCGGTGATGCCGGCCTTGTCGACGGCACCGGCCACGACCTGCTGGACGTTCTCCCAGATCTCCTTGGCGTCGTGCTCGACCCACCCCGGCTTGGGGAAGATCTGTTCGTGCTCCTTCTGGTCGACCGAGACGATCCGGCCGTCCTTGTCGAACACGATGCAGCGGCTGGACGTGGTGCCCTGGTCGATGGCCGCAATGAACGGGCCGTGCCCGTGGGAGGCGGTGCTGTGGTTGTCGCTCATGGTGTCTGTGCTCCAAAAATCTTCGGTCGGGCGGCGCGGCTCAGGCGAACGCGAGGTTGTAGATACCACCGGCGATCGCGCCGCCGATCAGCGGACCGGCGACCGGGATCCACGCGTAGCCCCAGTCCGACCCGCCCTTGTTCGGCAGCGGAAGCAGCGAGTGGACGATACGCGGACCGAGGTCGCGAACCGGGTTGATCGCGTAGCCGGTCGGGCCGCCCAGCGACAGACCGATGCCGACGACCACGAACGCGGTCAGCAGCGCACCGATGACGCCGACGCCCTTGCCGTCGTCACTGAGGCCCTGCGTGAGGATCGCCAGCACGAGCACGATGGTGGCGATGACCTCGGTGGTCAGGTTCTGCACCACGTTGCGGATCTCGGGTCCGGTGGAGAAGACGCCGAGAACCGGGCCGGCCTTGGGGGCCGCCGCCCTGTCGACCATGCCTTCCTGCCCGCTCTGCTCGCCCACGATCTCCGGGTCGCTCAGATGGGCCTTGAAGTGGCCGTAGTACGCGAGCCACACGAGCACCGCGCCGATCATGGCGCCGAGCAGCTGCCCGGCGAAGTACACCGGCAGGTCGCCCCACGGTGTACCGCCCTTGATCGCCAGTCCCACGGTGACCGCCGGGTTGAGGTGCGCGCCGGACTTCGTCGCGATGTACGCGCCGGTCAGTACGGCGAAACCCCACCCGAAGGCGATGGCCACCCATCCCGCTTCGAATGCCTTCGAGCGCTTCAGCGTGACGGCGGCGCAGACGCCACCGCCCAGCAGGATCAGAACAGCGGTACCGATGGTCTCGCTGATGAAGATGTCGGAGCTGGACACCCGCGACTCCTTTGTCCTTCGTCCAGGGGAAGGCGGACCCCGGGTCCCTCCGAGGTCCGCGCCCTCCGAGAGGGCGTTGGTCGGCCTCCGGCACTGTCCACCATAACCAATATTGTCGTTTGGTGTTCGACAATGCCGACCGACGAACGGCAGTTTTCTTCACACGTAGCACCCCGTCAAGGGTTCTGTGACTGAAAACTTAGGTGAACATATGGGACTGGAAGGGTCAGAATCGCCCTGCGCCCAGGTCCCGGGAGACGGCACGGGCGCAATCCCGCACGGCGGCGACGATTTCCGGCCGCAGCTCACCCGGCTCGCCGTCCCGGCAGACCCGCTCCACCGCACCGGTCACACCGACCGCGCCCACCGGCATCCGCCGCCGGTCGTGGATGGGCGCCGCCACCGAGGCCACGCCCTCCCAGGTCTCCTCCACGTCGGCCGCCCAGCCGCGCGCCCGGGTGAGGTCCAGCACACCCTCCAGGTCCTCCAGCGCGGTCACCGTGCGCGGCGTGAACGCCTGCCGCTCGGCCTCCGCCGCCTCGCTGTGCGCCACCGGGTCGTACGCCGTCAGCACCTTGCCCAGCGCCGTGCTGTGCAGCGGGTGCATCGCGCCGACCTCCAGCACCTGGCGGCTGTCGTCGGGCCGGAAGACGTGGTGCACGATCAGCACGCCCTGCTGGTGCAGCACCCCCAGGTAGACGCTCTCGCCGCTGGAGCGCGCCAGGTCGTCCGTCCACACGAGCGCGCGGGCGCGCAGCTCGTGCACGTCCAGGTAGCTGTTGCCGAGGCGCAGCAGCTCGGCGCCCAGCTGGTAGCGGCCGGACGCCGGGTCCTGCTCGACGAAGCCCTCCTGCTGGAGCGTGCGCAGGATGCCGTGCGCGGTTCCCTTGGCCAGGCCCAGCGCGGAGGAGATGTCGGAGAGGCCCAGCCGCCGCTCGCCGCCGGCCAGCAGCCGCAGCATCGCGGCGGCACGTTCCAGTGACTGGATGTTCCGTGCCATCGGGCAACCTCCGGTGAAGCGGTGAAGCGGGTGACATGGTGCGGTGTACGGCGCGCGACCGGCCCGGGGGAGCGGTTCGGCAATGCTGAACGATATCGGTGAATGCCGACCCTGTGGCAGTCGACCGACCCCTGTCAATGATCTTGACCGGGTCCGGCGCCGCCTCCCGCCCGGCTCCCGAGGTGCCCGGCCGCCGCCGAGGTCCCCGTACGACTTGCGGGAGTCCAAGCCCTGGGACACCCGGGCCACCGGCAGCCACGCCCGCTACCCTGACCGGGTGCGCCTTCTACCGGAAGACGCAAAGCCGACAGCCGTCGCAACCAGGGGAGCACCTCCATGGCCTCGTACACGCCATCGTCCACCAGCACATCCCGCACCACGGCACTGCGCGAGGCCCTCGCCTCCCGCGTGGTGGTGGCCGACGGGGCGATGGGCACGATGCTCCAGGCACAGGACCCGTCGATGGAGGACTTCCAGCAGCTGGAGGGCTGCAACGAGATCCTGAACATCACCCGTCCGGACATCGTCCGTTCGGTCCACGAGGAGTACTTCGCGGTCGGTGTCGACTGCGTCGAGACCAACACCTTCGGTGCCAACTACGCCGCGCTCGCCGAGTACGACATCCCCGAACGGGTCTTCGAACTGTCCGAGTCGGGCGCCCGCATCGCCCGCGAGGCCGCCGACGCGTTCACCGCCTCGACCGGGCAGCAGCGCTGGGTGCTCGGCTCCATGGGCCCCGGCACCAAGCTGCCCACCCTCGGGCACGTCGACTACGCCACCCTGCGCGACGCCTATCAGCAGAACGCCGAAGGCATGATCGCCGGCGGCGCCGACGCGCTGCTCGTCGAGACCACCCAGGACCTCCTCCAGACCAAGGCCGCCGTCCTCGGCGCCCGCCGCGCCCTGGCGGCCACCGGCACCGACCTGCCGGTGATCTGCTCGGTGACCGTCGAGACCACCGGCACCATGCTGCTCGGCTCGGAGATCGGCGCCGCGCTGACCGCGCTGGAGCCGCTCGGCATCGACATGATCGGCCTGAACTGCGCCACCGGCCCCGCCGAGATGAGCGAGCACCTGCGCTACCTCGCGCGCAACGCCCGCGTCCCGCTGTCCTGCATGCCCAACGCCGGACTGCCCGTCCTCGGCAAGGACGGCGCCCACTACCCGCTGTCCCCGGGCGAGCTGGCCGACGCCCAGGAGACCTTCGTCGCCGAGTACGGGCTCTCGCTCGTCGGCGGCTGCTGCGGTACGACGCCGGAGCACCTGCGCCAGGTCGTCGAGCGGGTACGGGGCCTGGCCCCCACCGAGCGCAGCCCGCGCCCCGAGCCCGGCGCCGCCTCCCTCTACCAGACCGTCCCGTTCCGCCAGGACACCTCGTACCTGGCGATCGGCGAGCGCACCAACGCCAACGGCTCCAAGAAGTTCCGCGAGGCCATGCTGGAGGGCCGCTGGGACGACTGCGTGGAGATGGCCCGCGACCAGATCCGCGAGGGCGCCCACCTGCTCGACCTGTGCGTGGACTACGTCGGCCGGGACGGCGTCGCCGACATGCGGGAGCTGGCCGGCCGCTTCGCCACCGCCTCCACCCTGCCCATCGTGCTGGACTCCACCGAGGTCCCGGTGATCCAGGCGGGCCTGGAGAAGCTGGGCGGCCGCGCGGTCATCAACTCCGTCAACTACGAGGACGGCGACGGCCCCGAGTCGCGGTTCGCCCGGGTGGCCGCGCTGGCCCGGGAGCACGGTGCCGCGCTGATGGCGCTGACCATCGACGAGGAGGGCCAGGCCCGTACCGTCGAGAACAAGGTCGCCATCGCCGAGCGCATCATCGAGGACCTGACGTCAAACTGGGGCATCCGCGAGTCGGACATCCTCATCGACTGCCTGACCTTCACCATCTGCACCGGTCAGGAGGAGTCCCGCAAGGACGGCGTCAACACCATCGAGGCGATCCGCGAGCTGAAGCGGCGTCGCCCCGACGTGCAGACCACGCTGGGCCTGTCCAACATCTCCTTCGGCCTCAACCCGGCCGCCCGTATCGTGCTCAACTCCGTCTTCCTCGACGAGTGCGTCAAGGCCGGACTGGACTCGGCGATCGTGCACGCCTCCAAGATCCTGCCGATCGCGCGCCTGGAGGAGGAGCAGGTCAAGGTCGCCCTCGACCTGATCTACGACCGGCGCGAGGAGGGCTACGACCCGCTCCAGAAGCTCCTGGAGCTGTTCGAGGGCGCCACCGCCAAGTCGCTGAAGGCCGGCAAGGCCGAGGAACTGCTCGCGCTGCCCCTGGAGGAGCGGCTGCGGCGCCGCATCATCGACGGCGAGAAGAACGGCCTGGACGCCGACCTGGACGCGGCGCTCGCCGAACGCCCGGCCCTGGACATCGTCAACGACACCCTGCTCGAAGGCATGAAGGTGGTCGGCGAGCTGTTCGGCTCCGGCCAGATGCAGCTGCCGTTCGTGCTCCAGTCCGCCGAGGTCATGAAGACCGCGGTGGCCTACCTGGAGCCGCACATGGAGAAGTCCGACTCCGAGGGCAAGGGCACCATCGTCCTGGCGACCGTCCGCGGCGACGTGCACGACATCGGCAAGAACCTGGTCGACATCATCCTGTCCAACAACGGCTACAACGTCGTCAACCTCGGCATCAAGCAGCCGGTTTCGGCCATCCTGGAAGCCGCCGAGGAACACCGCGCAGACGTCATCGGCATGTCCGGACTGCTGGTCAAATCCACGGTGATCATGAAGGAGAACCTGGAGGAGCTCAACCAGCGCAAGATGGCCGCCGACTTCCCCGTCATCCTCGGCGGCGCCGCCCTGACCCGCGCCTACGTCGAACAGGACCTGCACGAGATCTACGAGGGCGAGGTCCGCTACGCCCGCGACGCCTTCGAGGGCCTGCGCCTGATGGACGCCCTGATCGCCGTCAAGCGCGGCGTGCCCGGCGCCACCCTGCCCGAGCTCAAGCAGCGCCGCGTCCCCAAGCGCGACATCGAGATCAAGGAGCCGGAGCCGGAGGAGGGCACCGTCCGCTCCGACGTGTCCACCGACAACCCCGTCCCCGCCCCGCCCTTCTGGGGCACCCGCGTCGTCAAGGGCATCCAGCTCGCCGACTACGCCTCCTGGCTGGACGAGGGCGCCCTGTTCAAGGGGCAGTGGGGCCTCAAGCAGAACCGCGCGGGCGACGGACCCTCGTACGAGGAACTGGCCGAGACCGAGGGACGGCCCCGGCTGCGCGGCTGGCTGGACAAGCTCCAGACCGAGAACCTCCTGGAGGCCGCCGTCGTCCACGGGTACTTCCCCTGCTACTCCAAGGGCGACGACCTGATCCTGCTCAACGAGGACGGCACCGAGCGCACCCGCTTCACCTTCCCGCGCCAGCGCCGCGGCCGGCGCCTGTGCCTGGCGGACTTCTTCCGCCCGGAGGAGTCCGGCGAGCGGGACGTCGTCGGCCTCCAGGTCGTCACCGTCGGCTCGAAGATCGGCGAGGCCACCGCCGAGCTGTTCGCCTCCGACTCCTACCGCGACTACCTGGAGCTGCACGGCCTGTCCGTGCAGCTCGCCGAGGCCCTCGCCGAGTACTGGCACGCCCGGGTCCGCGCCGAGCTGGGCTTCGCCGGTGAGGACCCCGCGGACGTCGAGGACATGTTCGCGCTGAAGTACCGCGGCGCCCGCTTCTCGCTCGGCTACGGAGCCTGCCCCGACCTGGAGGACCGCGCCAAGATCGCCGACCTGCTGCGGCCGGAGCGGATCGGGGTGCAGCTCTCCGAGGAGTTCCAGCTGCACCCGGAGCAGTCCACCGACGCGATCGTCATCCACCACCCGGAGGCGAAGTACTTCAACGCGCGGTAGCACCGGGGCCGGCGGGGCCACGGAAGTCCCCGCGGGCCACGCGCGTCCCCCCGCACAGACGTACACTGGTCGGTCCGGTAGAGGCCGGCCGCTCTCTCCTCGCGGGAGAGCGGCCGGCCCTTTCGTCCCTCCGGGGACGCGCGAGTACGGAGGTGCACGGATGACCAGCAGCATCCCCGCGGTAGGAACCCGTACGGCCGACGGCGCCACCCTGCAGGCCGTCTTCCTCGACCTGGACGGCACCCTCGTCGACACCGAGGGCTTCTGGTGGGAGGCGGAGGCCCAGGTCTTCGCCGAACTGGGCCACGTACTGGACGACCACCACCGCCAGGTCGTCGTCGGCGGGCCGATGAAGCGCAGTGCCGCGTACCTGATCGAGGTGACCGGCGCCGACATCGGCCTGGACGACCTGAGCGTGCTGCTCAACGCCCGGTTCGCCGAGCGCATCGCCCGCGGCGTGCCGCTGATGCCCGGCGCCCGCCGGCTGCTCGCCGAACTGTCCGCGCACGGCGTGCCCACCGCCCTGGTCTCCGCCTCGCACCGCACCGTCATCGACCGGATGCTGTACTCCCTGGGTCCCGAGCACTTCCGCCTGACGCTGGCCGGCGACGACCTGCCCCGTACGAAACCCCACCCCGACCCCTACCTGACCGCGGCCGCCCGGCTCGGCGTGGACCCCCGGCGCTGCGCCGTGGTGGAGGACACCGTCACCGGGGTGACGGCGGGGGAGGCGGCCGGCTGCCAGGTCGTCGCGGTGCCGTCGGTGGCCCCGATCGGCCCCGGCGCGGGCCGCACCGTGGTCGGATCGCTGGAAGAAGTGGATCTCCCATTTCTCCGGTCGCTCATCACGGACGGCCGGTGACGTGTGCACTGAGCGTGTCCCGCTGAAAGCGGAAGAAACTGTAAGGAGCGGGCCGCTCATTTTCCGTGACGAATGCGGCGGCCGAATTCAACCGGACGATCCCCCCAATGGCGGAGTGACGTTTCTCACGCGCGGACCCGTCGACAGTGCGGCGCGCAGTCGTTCCAAGGTGGCTTTCTCCTGGTTTCCCTGGGGGTAAGTGTCCGGATTGATGGAGGCGCGTACGGTTCGTTCCACCGTCCGGATATCGATCACCGGGCATCCGTTATCCGGGCGTGATATCCGTTCAACTCTGTTGTGTCCCGGAGGCCCTGGCAGTTCCTACTAATGTCAACGCGAGCAACACCTCTGCGCTGATAAGGAACCTGCCGACGATGAATCGCAAGACCTTGGTGCTGCCGGCCCTGGCCGGTCTGCTCGTCCCCACGCTCGCCGCCTGCGGCAGTTCGGACGGCTCCGGCGAAGGCGGCAAGCCGATCAAGGTCGGCACCACCGCCCAACTGGAGGCCACCAAGGACGCGCCCGCCCCGCTCGACCCCGCGCAGGCGTACGACGTCGACGCGTGGAACGTGCTGCGCGGAACCCTGCAGACGCTCATGCGGCTGCCCCGCAGCGGCACCGCGCCGGTGCCCGAGGCCGCCGAGTCCTGCGGATTCCGGGACACCCAGAACGAGCAGTTCCGCTGCAAACTCCGCGACGGACTGAAGTTCTCCAACGGGCACGCCCTGACGTCCAAGGACGTGAAGTTCTCCATCGACCGGATGCTGGCCATCAAGTACGACCGCGGCCCCATCTCCCTGGTGGACAACGTCGACAAGGTCGAGACGCCCAGCGAGACCGAGGTGGTCTTCCACCTCAAGAAGCCGGACGCCACCTTCCCGCAGAAGCTCGCCACCCCGGCGGCGGCCATCGTCGACAGCGAGGTGTATCCGGCCAAGGGCCTCTACAAGGGCTTCGAGGTGTCCGGCTCCGGCCCGTACACCGTGCAGGTCGAGCACAGCGGAGAGCGCATCAGCAAGGCCGTCTTCACCAAGAACCCCGACTACAAGGGCGGGATCGAGACGAAGAACTCCACCGTCGAGATGAAGTTCTTCGAGGACTCCGACGGCATGGAGAAGGCGCTGCGCAAGGGCGACATCGACCTGATGAACCGCAGCCTGACCCCCGATCAGGTCAAGGGCCTGGAGAACGCCCGCGACGAGCACGTCGCCCTGACGGCCGTACCCGGCTCCGAGATCCGCTACCTGGCCTTCAACACCGACGACCCGTCGGTCTCCGACAAGGCCGTCCGCCAGGCCATGGCCCAGCTGGTCAACCGCTCCGCGCTGGTCCGCGACGTGTACTCCTACGCCGGCGACCCGCTGTACTCCCTGGTGCCCAAGGGCCTCACCGGCCACATCAACTCGTTCTTCACCAAGTACGGCAACCCGAGCGTCCCCGCCGCCCGCAGGATCCTCCAGCAGGCGCACATCAACACCCCGGTGAAGCTCACCCTCACCTACACCGCGAACCACTACGGCTCCAGCACCGCCGACGAGTTCAAGGAACTCCAGAGCCAGCTCAACAAGAGCGGCCTGTTCGACGTCCAGATCAAGGGCATCGACAACTGGACGCAGTTCCGCAAGGAGCAGTCCGAGGGCAAGTACGCCGTCTACGGCATGGGCTGGTTCGCCGACCTCCCCGACGCGGACAACTACATCGCGCCGTTCATCGGCAAGGGGAACTTCCTCAACTCCCCGTACCGCAACAACAAGATCGAGAACCAGCTGATCCCCACCACCCGCCAGCAGACCGACCGCAACTCCGCCGCCGAGGGCTTCAAGCAGGCCCAGGACATCATCGCGGACGAGGTACCGGTCCTCCCGCTGTGGCAGGGCAAGCAGTACGTCGCCTCCCGCGACGACATCACCGGCGCCGAGTGGGCCCTGAACTCCTCCTCGGCCCTGCAGATCTGGGAACTGGGCCGCGGCGTGAGCAGCAACTGACGACGACCTCCGGCCGGCGCCACCGCGCGCCGGCCGGCTGCCGCATCCCCGAGACGGCGCGCACCACCACAACCGATGACGGCACCCTGCCGGCACACCGACACCGGCACCCGCCGGCGCGGACACACCGCTGAACCGCCAGGACGACTGTGAGGAACACGCACGTGAGGAAACGCGACCAGTGGCTCGCCGCACCGCTGGGGGCAGGGCTCGTCGCCGCCCTGGTCAGCGGCTGCGGAACCGGCGAGGGCTCGGCCGGCGGGACCGGGGAACCCGTGGTGATGGGCATGACCGACAAGGTCGTCTCCACCGACCCCGCCGCCGGCTACGACCCGGTCTCCTGGCTGCTGTTCAACAACGTCTTCCAGTCGTTGCTCAGCTTCCCCAAGGGCAGCACCAGCCCCGAACCCGAGGCCGCCGACTCCTGCGGCTTCGTCGAGGGCGGCAGCACCGTCTACAAGTGCACCCTCAAGGACGGCCTGAAGTTCAGCAACGGCAACAGCCTCACCGCCGAGGACGTCAAGTTCTCGTTCGACCGGATCAAGCGGATCAACGACAAGCGCGGTCCCGCCGTGATGTTCGCCGGTCTGGACAAGGTCGAGGCCCCCGACGACCAGACCGTCGTCTTCCGCCTCAAGACGCCCGACGCGACCTTCCCCATGAAGATCGCCTCCGGTGCCGGCTCCATCGTCGACCACCGTGAGTACGCGCCCGACAAGCTGCGCACCGACAACAAGGCCGTCGGCTCCGGCGTCTACACCCTCAACGACTACGACGCCTCCTCCGAGGCCGTCTTCGGCGTCAACAGCTCCTACAAGGGCCCCGCCAAGGTCAAGAACTCCGGCATGACCATGAAGTTCTTCACCAGCCAGGACACGCTGAAGAAGGCGGTCCAGGACGGTTCGATCGACATCGCCTACCGCGGTCTGGCCATGAAGGACATCGCCTCGCTGGACCAGGCGTCCGACAGCCAGACGCACGGCATCCAGGTCGTCGAAGGCAAGAGCGCCGAGGTCATGCACCTGGTCTTCAACATGCGCGACCCGGTGGCCGGCAAGCTCGGCGTCCGCAAGGCCGTCGCCTACCTGCTGGACCGCTCCACGCTCGTCCGCGACGTCTACAAGCGCACCGCCGAACCGCTGTACTCGATTGTCCCCGCGGGCATCACCGGCCACAACACGGCCTTCTTCTCCACCTACGGCGACCGGCCGCAGACCGACAAGGCCCTCGCCGCCCTGCACGACGCCGGCTACAACAACAAGAAGGTCCCGCTCACCCTCTGGGCCACCCCCGTCCGCTACGGTCCCGGCACCGTCCCGGCCTTCCAGGAGATCGCCCAGCAGCTCAACGCCAGCGGCCTCTTCGACGTCAAGGTCAAGAGCGTGCCCATCGAGGAGTTCGAGCAGGGCGTGGAAGCCGGGAAGTACGGCGCCTACGTCAAGGGCTGGGTCCCCGACTACCCGGACCCGGACAACTTCACCCAGCCGTTCTTCGGCAAGGACAACGTCCTGCGCAACAACTACGACGCCAAGCGGATCACCTCGAAGCTGCTGCCCGGCACCGCCGGCCAGCCCGACCGGCAGGCGACCAAGACCGCCTTCCGTGAGGTGCAGGACATCGTCGCCGAGGACCTGCCGGTCATACCGCTGTGGCAGGGCAAGCAGTACGCCGTCGCCCGCCAGAACGTCGACGGCCTCCAGTGGACGCTGGACGCCACCACCGTCTTCCGCTTCTGGGAGCTGAAGAAGGGCTGACGGGAGAGGGGCGGCGAAGAGTCCGGCCCGCCCGCCCCGTACGGCTACAGCTACAGCTACGGCCCGGCCCGCCACCGCTCCTTCCGGGAGCGGGGCGGGCCGGGCCGTTCTCGTACGTCTGCTCCCGTACGCCTGCCTGCCTGCCGGGCACGGCCGGGGCGGACGCCGGCGGGCCGGGGCTACTGGGCGCCGGGGCGCACCAGCCCGCTCTCGTACGCGTACACCGCGGCCTGCACCCGGTCCCGCAGCCCCAGCTTCGTCAGCACGTGCCCGACGTGCGTCTTGACCGTCGTCTCGCTCACGAACAGATCCGCGGCGATCTCCGCGTTCGACAGACCGCGCGCCACCAGCTTCAGCACCTCCACCTCCCGCTCGGTGAGGGTGTGCAGCGTGTCCGGCACCGGTTCCTCACCGGACGGCAGATGACCCGCGTACTTGTCCAGCAGACGGCGCGTGATGCTCGGCGCGAGCATCGCCTCGCCCGCCGCCACCACCCGGATCGCCTGCACCAGCTCCTGGGCCGGCGCGTCCTTCAGCAGGAAGCCGCTGGCCCCCGCGCGCAGCGCCTCGACCACGTACTCGTCCAGGTCGAAGGTGGTCAGCACCAGCACCTTCGCCGGACCGTCCTTCGCGGGCCCGGTGATCTGCCGGGTCGCCTCGACCCCGTCCATCCGCGGCATCCGGATGTCCATCAGCACCACGTCGGGCTGCAGCGCCCGCACCTGCTCCAGCGCCTGCAGACCGTCCCCGGCCTCGCCGACGACCGCGAGATCCTGCTCGGCCTCCAGGATCATCCGGAAACCGGTACGCAGCAGCGGCTGGTCGTCGACCAGCAGGACGCGGATTGCCACAGGAACTCCTTCGTTAGACCAGGCCCATTCTGCCCTGCCCCTCCCCGGGAGCCGCCACAGGGAGCGCCTGCGCCGGACCGGGCACCGGCAGCGGATACGGCGGGGGAGTACCGCCGAATTCCGGGCACACCGCCTGGTGGTCGCACCAGCCGCACAGCTTCGTACGGCGCGGGCGCCAGTCGCCGGTCGCGGTCGCCCGCTGGATGGCGTCCCACAGCGCCAGCAGCTTGCGCTCCACGCCGCGCAGGTCCGCCTCGGTCGGGTCGTACGTCAGCACGTCGCCGCTGCCCAGGTACACCAGCTGCAACCGCCGCGGCACCCGGCCGCGCAGCCGCCACATCACCAGCGCGTAGAACTTCATCTGGAACAGCGGACCGTCGGCGTACTCCGGGCGGGGCGCCTTGCCGGTCTTGTAGTCGACGAGCCGCACCTCGCCCGTCGGCGCCACGTCCACCCGGTCGATGAAGCCGCGCAGCCGCAGCCCCGAGTCCAGCACCGTCTCCACATACAGCTCGCGGTCGGCGGGCTCCAGACGCGTGGGGTCCTCCAGCGTGAACCACCGCTCCACCAGCGCCTCGGCGTCCGCCAGCCACGCCGCCAGCCGCTCGCCCGACGGATCGTCCTCGAACAGCCCCGCCAGCTCCGGCCGCTTCGCCAGCAGCTTCTCCCACTCGCCCGGCACCATCGAGCGCGCACCGCCCGCCGTACGCTGCGCCGCCGGAGCGTCGAAGAGGCGCTCCAGCACCGCGTGCACCACCGTGCCGCGCGTCGCCGCGGGGCTCGGCTTCTCCGGAAGCTTGTCGATCACACGGAAGCGGTACAGCAGCGGACACTGCATGAAGTCGCCCGCCCGTGAGGGGGAGAGCGAGACGGGAGGGGTGGCGGGCGGGGGAGAGACAGGCAGGGGAGCGGGGGAGCCGGCGGCCGTGACCGGCTCGGCGTCGGCTGCGGGCGCGGCCGACGCCGCGGGCGTGGGCACAGGCGCGGTGACTGCGGCGGATGTCACAGCGCGGCCGGACCCGCCGACCGCCTCGGGGTCGCCGGGCGCTCCGGGCTCACCGGCTGTCCCGGGCCCGCCGGGCGCTCCGGCTTCTCCGTCCGCTCCGCCCTCTCCGCCCGCTATGGCCTCTCCGTCCGCTCCGGCTGCCGGGGCCGCGCAGGCCGTCCCGCCCTGTCCGCCGCCCTGACCACTGTGTCCGTCGTCCGCGGCGTCCGGCCCGGCCTCTTCGGTGCTCGTTCCCATGACACCCGACCCTACGGCCCGCCACTGACAGCCACCGCGACCGAGGGATCACAATGGGAGACCGAGGCGGGGTGTCGCGAAGCACTCCGCATACCATCGACGCCAGACCCCTTCGCCCTGCATGATCGACATGCCGTACCGGACAGCACCTGGACGGACAGGAGCGAAGGCCGCAACCGACGAGGGGACGCCGTGGACGAGAGTGGGAAGCCGCAGGACCCTGAGGAGTCCGCGCACCACGGACCGCCCGACCCGCCCGGACCGTCCGACCCGGCCCGCGCCACCGGCCGTACGAGGCCGTCCGGGAACCGCCCCTCCGCGCAGCGCCCGGCCAAGGACGGCCAGGGCAGGCGCACCGGCGGCGGCATCCTCATGGGCCGCCCCTTCGGCGTACCGGTCTACGTGGCCCCCAGCTGGTTCGTCGTCGCCGCACTGATCACCTGGGTCTTCGGCGGCCAGCTCGAACGGATCCTGCCGGAGCTCGGCTCCGCCCGCTACCTCGTCTCGCTCTTCTTCGCCGTCGCCTTCTACGCCTCGGTGCTCGTCCACGAGCTGGCGCACACCGTCGCCGCGCTGCGCTTCAAGCTCCCCGTACGCCGTATCCAGCTGCAGTTCTTCGGTGGCGTCTCCGAGATCGAGAAGGAGTCCGAGACGCCCGGCCGCGAGTTCGTCCTGGCCTTCGTCGGCCCGCTGCTCTCGCTGGTCCTCGCGGGTGTCTTCTACGGCGGGATGAAGGCGGTCGAGCCCGGCACCGTACCCGGTGTGCTGCTCGCCGGGCTGATGATCTCCAACCTCATCGTCGCCGTCTTCAACCTGCTGCCCGGCCTCCCGCTGGACGGCGGCCGGATGCTCCGCGCCGTCGTGTGGAAGATCACCGGCAAGCCGATGACCGGCACCGTCGCCGCCGCCTGGGTCGGCCGCGCGCTCGCGATCTCCGTCCTGATCGGCCTGCCGCTGCTCACCCACACCGGCGCCCTGGGCAACGCCCCCACCGACCTCGGCGGCGCCGACTCGATCACCGACGCGCTGCTCGCCGCGATCCTCGCCGCGATCATCTGGACCGGCGCGGGCAACAGCCTGCGCATGGCCCGCCTGCGTGAACGCCTCCCGGACCTCCAGGCCCGTACCCTCACCCGGCGCGCCGTCCCGGTGGAGGCCGACACCCCGCTGTCCGAGGCCCTGCGCCGCGCCAACGACGCGGGTGCCCGCGCCCTGGTCGTCGTGGACCGGGTGGGCCGGCCCACCGCCGTGGTCCGCGAGACCGCCATCGTCGGCGTCCCCGAACACCGCCGCCCCTGGGTCGCCGTCAGCGGTCTCGCCCAGGACCTCAAGGACGGGATGCGGGTCTCCGCCGAACTGGCCGGCGAGGATCTGCTGGACTACCTGCGCGCCACCCCCGCCACCGAGTACCTGGTGGTCGAGGAGACCGGCGAGATCTACGGCGTCCTGTCCACCGCCGACGTCGAACGCGCCTTCGTGGCCGCCATGGCCCGCCCGTCCTGACCCCGGCCGCAGGCTTCCCGTCCCGCACCCACTCCGGCCCCGTGCCCCGGCCCCGCTCCCCGGCCCCCACGCTTCCCACCCCACACCCCACCCCACAACCCAACCCCACACCCCCACCCCCTCCACCCTGGTAAGGATCACCCCTGACGCCCGGTAGGCTGGTCACATGTCCGAACCGACCGGTGCCGCCCGCCGTCGCGGGCCCTTCAAGGTCGGGGACCAGGTCCAGCTCACCGATCCCAAGGGACGCCACTACACGTTCACGCTCGAAGAGGGCAAGAGCTTCCACACCCACAAGGGAGCCTTCCCCCACGACGAGCTGATCGGTGCTCCCGAGGGCAGTGTTGTCCGTACCACCGGGAACGTCGCCTACCTCGCGCTGCGCCCGCTGCTCCCCGACTACGTCCTGTCCATGCCCCGCGGTGCCGCCGTGGTCTACCCCAAGGACGCGGGGCAGATCCTGGCGATGGCCGACATCTTCCCCGGCGCGCGCGTCGTCGAGGCGGGGGTGGGTTCCGGGTCGCTCAGCAGCTTCCTGCTGCGCGCCATCGGCGACCAGGGCATGCTGCACAGCTACGAGCGGCGCGCCGACTTCGCCGAGATCGCCACGCAGAACGTCGAGCGGTACTTCGGCGGTCCGCACCCGGCGTGGACGCTCACCGTCGGTGACCTCCAGGACAACCTCTCCGACACGGACGTCGACCGGGTCATCCTGGACATGCTCGCCCCCTGGGAGTGCCTGGAGGCCGTCTCCAAGGCGCTCGTCCCGGGCGGCATCCTGTGCGCGTACGTGGCCACCACGACGCAGCTGGCCCGTACCGTCGAGGCCATCCGGGAGCACGGCACCTTCAACGAGCCGTCGGCCTGGGAGACCATGGTCCGCACCTGGCACGTCGAGGGCCTGGCCGTCCGCCCCGACCATCGCATGATCGGGCACACCGGTTTCCTGCTGACCGCCCGCCGCCTCGCGGACGGCGTCGAGCCGCCGCTGCGCCGCCGTCGCCCGGCCAAGGGCGCGTACGGCGAGGACTACTCCGGTCCCGGCAGCTCCAGCGGGGGCGCGGAGCGCGGCTGACCCGGCGCACGCCCCGGCGCAGCGCGGCCGGCCCGCCTCGCACGCCCTCTCGAACCGTCCGGCGCCGCCGACCAGTTCCCGCCCCGCGGGAACCGTCGGCGGCGCCGTCGCGTTCAGCGGGTGGAGGCCTGGCGGGAAACCCCGCCCGAGTGTTCCCCGGCGGCCCCGGCCTGTGGAACGATGCTGGGCACTCCCACCGCCACAGCTCTTCACAGGAGTTACCCCGCGTGCAGTTCACGGCCGGCCAGGACCTTCCGCACACCCGCACCCGCGCCCTGCACTGGCTCGCCACCGCTGCCGCCCTGGCGGCGGTGGTCGCGGCCGCGTCCTTCGTCCAGCCCCCCGACGCCACGGCCACGGCCACCACCGACGCCGCCTCCGGCGCCCGCGC
This sequence comes from Streptomyces paromomycinus, assembly GCF_003865155.1. Classification (NCBI taxonomy): domain Bacteria; kingdom Bacillati; phylum Actinomycetota; class Actinomycetes; order Kitasatosporales; family Streptomycetaceae; genus Streptomyces; species Streptomyces paromomycinus. The sequence goes on from NZ_BHZD01000001.1 coordinate 7,881,888, forward strand.
GGCCGCCGCCCCGGCCCCCGACCCGCACGCCGCGTCCTATCCGGTGGACTGCGGCCCGAACCGCCTCGACGTGGTCGACAGCGCCGTCGGCGACCTCGACGGCGACGGCAGCCCCGAGACCGTGGCCGTGGTGCGCTGCCACACCGAGACGGGCACCCCGCCCAGCGGCGTGTACGTCCTCAGTGGCCCCGCGGCGGGCCGCACGGGCAAGGGCGCCCCGAGGGTCGTCGCGACCCTTCTCGCGCCCGCACAGCAGCGCAGCGTGGAGGGTTTCGCCGTACGCGACGGTGTGGTCGCCGCGACACTCCTGGGCTACTCCTCGACCGGCGTGCCGCGCTGCTGCCCGGATGTACGCGTGCCGACCAAGTGGCAATGGAAAGGCGGGAAGTTCGTCCAGAGCGAACTCCCCGCCTCTTCCGACACCGAGGGTGTGTGATCGGTCACACGGTGACTACTCCGCGTCCGGGCCGTAGACCTCCACGCGGTCCGCAACGCGGCGTACGTGGATGCAGTCGCCCGGGCACTCCTTCGCGGAGTCCCGTACGTCATTGAGCAGCGGCAGGGGGACGGGGGTGGTGGCCCCCTTCTCCTGGAGCAGCTCGTCGTCGGCGCTTTTCACATAAGCCAGACCGTCGATGTCGAGTTCGAAGACTTCCGGCGCGTACTGCGCACAGATGCCGTCGCCGGTGCAGAGGTCCTGGTCGATCCAGACCTCCAGTGCTTCGTCCTGCGCCGTCATCTCGCCTGCCGTTCCTGCGTACGTGAATCAAATGGGGCCCACCCTGACGGGTGTTGACCGTCTCGACGATACAACCGGTCGCTTTCTGATGTTGTTGGGTGGGTATCCCCCTGAGGTGAGGACGTGCGCAAGGGTGAAGATCGGACACACCCCGACAGTCTTTTCGATCTAGGGGTTTCAACCTGCACCGGCCCAGGTAGGGTCAGGAAGCGTCCAGCTCCCCTTGGAGGAGGTGAGGACCGTGGCAGCCCACGACGACGACATCAACCGCGGCATCCGGCCGGGGCGGGGGTCTGACGACCCTGCCGGCCAGGTTGCCTATCTTGAGCAGGAGATCGCCGTCCTGCGACGCAAGCTCGCCGACTCTCCGCGTCACACGAGGATTCTCGAAGAGCGGATCGTCGAGCTGCAGACCAACCTGGCCGGTGTTTCGGCACAGAACGAGCGACTCGCCAACACCTTGCGCGAGGCGCGCGACCAGATCGTGGCCCTCAAGGAAGAGGTCGACCGGCTCGCGCAGCCGCCGGCCGGTTTCGGCGTCTTCCTGCAGGCGAACGAGGACGGCACGGCCGACATCTTCACCGGAGGCCGAAAACTCCGGGTGAACGTCAGTCCCAGCGTCGACCTCGACGAGCTGCGGCGTGGCCAGGAGGTCATGCTCAACGAGGCGCTCAACGTGGTCGAGGCCATGGAGTACGAGAACGCCGGGGACATCGTCACCCTCAAGGAGATCCTTGAGGACGGCGAGCGCGCCCTGGTCATCGGGCACACCGACGAGGAGCGGGTGGTGCGGCTCGCCGAGCCGCTGCTGGACATCAACATCCGCGCCGGTGACGCCCTGCTCCTGGAGCCCCGCTCCGGCTATGTCTACGAGGTCATTCCCAAGAGCGAGGTCGAGGAGCTCGTCCTCGAAGAGGTCCCGGACATCGACTACACGAAGATCGGTGGTCTGGGCGGCCAGATCGAACTGATCCGCGACGCGGTCGAGCTCCCGTACCTCTACCCGGACCTGTTCAAGGAGCACGAACTGCGCCCGCCCAAGGGCGTACTGCTCTACGGGCCGCCCGGCTGCGGCAAGACGCTCATCGCCAAGGCGGTCGCCAACTCGCTCGCCAAGAAGGTCGCCGAGGTGACCGGCCAGCCCGCGGGGAAGAGCTTCTTCCTCAACATCAAGGGCCCCGAGCTGCTGAACAAGTACGTCGGTGAGACGGAGCGGCACATCCGCCTCGTCTTCCAGCGGGCCCGGGAGAAGGCGAGCGAGGGCACCCCCGTCATCGTCTTCTTCGACGAGATGGACTCCCTCTTCCGCACCCGCGGGTCCGGAGTCAGCTCGGACGTGGAGAACACCATCGTCCCGCAGCTGCTCTCCGAGATCGACGGCGTGGAGGGCCTGGAGAACGTCATCGTCATCGGCGCCTCGAACCGCGAGGACATGATCGACCCGGCGATCCTGCGCCCCGGCCGGCTGGACGTGAAGATCAAGATCGAGCGTCCGGACGCCGAGGCCGCCAAGGACATCTTCTCGAAGTACCTCACCGAGCGTCTGCCGCTGCACGCCGACGATCTCGGCGAGCACGGCGACTCCCGCAAGGCCGCGGTCAGCGCGATGATCCAGTCGGTCGTCGAGCAGATGTACGCGGAATCCGAGGAGAACCGCTTCCTGGAGGTCACCTACGCCAACGGTGACAAGGAAGTCCTGTACTTCAAGGACTTCAACTCCGGCGCAATGATCGAAAACATCGTCGGACGCGCCAAGAAGATGGCCATCAAGGCATTCCTCGAACACAACCAGAAGGGTCTTCGCGTCGCCCACCTGCTCCAGGCGTGCGTGGACGAGTTCAAGGAGAACGAGGACCTGCCCAACACCACCAACCCGGACGACTGGGCCCGTATCTCCGGCAAGAAGGGTGAGCGGATCGTTTACATCCGCACCCTGGTCACCGGCAAGCAGGGCGCGGACACCGGCCGCTCCATCGACACGGTGGCGAATACCGGCCAATACCTGTAACACCGCCGACCGGCTGCGGATGTCCTGCACGGGGCGTCCGCAGCCGGACGCATTTCCGGGGCTCCGCGGGTGATCCCCGGAAGGCTGCGGCGGAGCAGGTGAAAACCGGACTGGAGCAATGACTGTAATGATCTCCCCAGCGCCGCAAAGGCGTTCTAGGCTCTTCGGTACCGCCGCGACACGCACTGCGGAAGCGGGGGCCGCACACGGACCGGAAGCGCAGCGGTACTTGAGCGCCGACCCCATCCGGGGGCGCCGCCGGGCAAGGAGGGCCGCATGACCGTACGGCGAGTAATGGGAATCGAGACGGAGTACGGGATCTCCGTCCCCGGCCACCCGAACGCCAATGCCATGCTCACCTCGTCCCAGGTCGTCAACGCCTACGCGGCGGCGATGCAACGGGCGCGACGCGCCCGCTGGGACTTCGAGGAGGAGAACCCGCTGCGGGACGCCCGAGGCTTCGACCTCGCCCGCGAGAACGCCGACGCCAGCCAGCTCACCGACGAGGACATCGGGCTGGCCAATGTGATCCTCACCAACGGGGCACGCCTGTACGTCGACCACGCGCATCCGGAGTACAGCTCGCCGGAGGTCACCAACCCGCGCGACGCGGTGCTCTGGGACAAGGCCGGGGAGCGCATCATGGCCGAGGCCGCCGAGCGCGCGGCCCAGGTCCCCGGCGCCCAGCCCATCCACCTCTACAAGAACAACACCGACAACAAGGGCGCCTCCTACGGCACGCACGAGAACTACCTGATGAAGCGCGAGACCCCGTTCTCGGACATCGTGCGGCACCTGACGCCCTTCTTCGTCTCCCGCCAGGTCTTCGCCGGCGCCGGCCGGGTCGGCATCGGCCAGGACGGCCACGAGCACGGCTTCCAGATCAGTCAGCGGGCCGACTACTTCGAGGTCGAGGTCGGCCTGGAGACCACCCTCAAGCGGCCCATCATCAACACCCGCGACGAGCCGCACTCGGACGCGGAGAAGTACCGCCGGCTGCACGTGATCATCGGGGACGCGAACCTCTCCGAGATCTCCACCTATCTCAAGCTGGGCACCACGGCGCTGGTCCTGTCCATGATCGAGGACGGTTTCATCGCCGTCGACCTCGCCGTCGACCAGCCCGTCCGCGCCCTCCACCAGGTCTCCCACGACCCGACGCTGCGCCACCTGATCACCCTGCGCAGCGGCCGGACCCTGACCGCCGTACAACTCCAGATGGAGTACTTCGAGCTGGCGCGCAAGTACGTGGAGGACCGGCTCGGCGCGGACGCCGACGAGCAGACCATGGACGTCCTGGCCCGCTGGGAGGACGTGCTGGGGCGCCTGGAGCACGACCCGATGAGCCTGTCCGGCGAGCTGGACTGGGTGGCCAAGCGGGAGTTGATGGAGGGCTACCGGCGCCGGGACGGCGTGGAGTGGGACGCGGCCCGCCTCCACCTCGTCGACCTCCAGTACGCCGACGTACGGGCCGACAAGGGCCTCTACAACCGTCTCGCGGCCCGCGGCAAGATGAAGCGCCTGCTGACCGACGCGGAGGTCGCGCGCGCCGCCCAGGCGCCGCCGGAGGACACCCGGGCGTACTTCCGCGGCCGGTGCCTGGAGCAGTACGCGGACGACGTGGCGGCCGCCTCCTGGGACTCGGTGATCTTCGATCTGCCGGGCCGTGACTCTCTGCAACGGGTACCGACGCTGGAACCGCTGCGCGGCACCCGCAACCACGTGAAGGAGCTGCTCGACCGGTGCCGTACGGCCGAGGACCTGGTGCGGGTCCTGTCCGGAGGGTGACGGCGGGCCCGATCGGGCTCCCGATCCGGGGCTAAAGGCCCCCCGGCCGGGAATCATCGGGGTGACTCCCGGACGTTGTACGAAGACAACCGAGAACAGGGCCGATGTCAGACCCAGCTTGTAGGGTCTGATCTTGACAGTCACATCGAGCGGGGCGAACCGAGCGGGGTGAGGGACATGGCGACCAAGGACACCGGCGGCGGACAGCAGAAGGCGACGCGTTCGACCGAGGAGGTCGAGGAGCAGTCGCAGGACGCGCAGGCCGCGGACGATCTCAAGGAGCGGCAGGAGAAGCTGTCGGACGACGTCGACTCCGTGCTGGACGAGATCGACGACGTGCTCGAAGAGAACGCCGAGGATTTCGTGCGGTCGTTCGTGCAAAAGGGCGGACAGTAACGGATCGCCGGGTTCCGTCGGCGGCCGGCGCACCGGATGTCCGGGCGCGGCGGGCCACGGTCCGCGCACACCGCGCGGGCCGTGCGCACGCACCGGCATGACGGGCCCCGGCGCCGGCTCCGGGGCGCGTGGCCGCGCAGGCTGCCGCGCGCTCCCGGGTTTGCCGGTACGAGCGCGTACGCACCAGCCGTCCCGGTATCGGCGCACGGCCGCGGAGGCCGGAACGCGAAGGGCCGCCGCTGCCGTCGTCCGGTCCGGTCCCGCGTGCATGTGGATCATGACCGCAGGACAGGTAAGGTCCGGGACGTACTGTGCTTCAGCTGCAACGCAGCGCTGGGCCAATTCAAGGATCGGCCGGACGTCTTGGGGCGGCGGCCGAATATCCGGAAGGAAACGTGTGGAAGCCAACACTCGTAACGCCGGGCATCTACCAGCTGCCTTCCTGACGTCCGGGTCCTCGTCGTTCATGGACTTCCTCGGGGAGCACGCGCCGGAGCTGCTGCCGGGACGGCGGCCGCCGCTGCCCGTGCAGGGGACCATCGAGGCGCCGCACGGCACCACGATCGTCGCGGCGTCGTTCCCCGGCGGGGTGGTGCTCGCCGGTGACCGCCGCGCGACGATGGGCAACGTCATCGCGCAGCGCGACATCGAGAAGGTCTTCCCGGCCGACGAGTACTCAGCCGTCGGCATCGCCGGCACGGCCGGTCTCGCGGTCGAGATGGTCAAGCTCTTCCAGCTGGAGCTGGAGCACTTCGAGAAGGTCGAGGGCGCCCAACTCTCCCTGGAGGGCAAGGCGAACCGCCTCTCGACGATGATCCGCAGCAACCTCGGCATGGCCATGCAGGGCCTGGCCGTGGTGCCGCTGTTCGCCGGCTGGGACGTGGACCGCGAGAAGGGCCGCATCTTCTCGTACGACGTGACCGGCGGGCGCTCGGAGGAGCACGGCTTCGCCTCGACGGGCTCCGGCTCGGTCTTCGCGCGCGGTGCCCTCAAGAAGCTCTACCGCGACGACCTCACGGAGAACCAGGCCGCCACGGCCGTGGTCCAGGCGCTGTACGACGCCGCGGACGACGACTCGGCGACCGGCGGCCCGGACCTGGCCCGCCGGATCTACCCGATCGTCACGGTGATCACCGACGAGGGCTTCAAGCGGTACACCGAGGCGGAGGTGTCGGAGATCGCCCGCGCCATCCACGAGCAGCGGCTCGACCAGCCCGACGGCCCGCGTGCCGCGCTGCTCTGAGGACGGGAGACCGCCATGCACGCGCCACTGAGAGAGTCATTGACAGAAAGGGACGGATAGCCGGTGTCGACGCCGTTCTATGTCTCACCCCAGCAGGCCATGGCCGACCGGGCGGAGTACGCCCGCAAGGGCATCGCGCGCGGCCGCAGCGTCGTGGTGCTGCAGTACACCGACGGCGTGGTCTTCGTCGCCGAGAACCCGTCCCGGGCCCTGCACAAGGTCAGCGAGATCTACGACCGCATCGCCTTCGCGGCGGTCGGCAAGTACAACGAGTTCGAGAATCTGCGCATCGGCGGCGTGCGCTACGCCGACCTGCGCGGCTATACCTACGACCGCGCGGACGTGACCGCTCGCGGCCTGGCCAATGTCTACGCCCAGACCCTCGGCTCGATCTTCTCCAGCGCCGCCGAGAAGCCCTACGAGGTGGAGCTGATCGTCGCCGAGGTGGGCAACGCCCCCGAGGACGACCAGATCTACCGGCTGCCGCACGACGGTTCGATCGTGGACGAGCACGGCTCGGTCGCGGTCGGCGGCAACGCCGATCAGATCAGCAGCTATCTCGATCAGCGGCACCGCGACGGCATGACGCTGGGCGAGGCGCTGAAGCTGGCCGTCGAGTCGCTCTCCCGCGACAACAACGGCGGTGAACGCACGCTGGCCGCCGACCAGTTGGAGGTCGCGACCCTGGACCGTACGCGTCCGCAGCAGCGGAAGTTCAAGCGGATCCTGGGCCGTCAGCTCTCCCGGCTGCTGGAGGAGAACGGCACCGCGCCCGCCGAGGACGACGCCGCGGACTCCGAGGGCACTTCCGGCTCCGAAGGCGGTTCCGGCACGTCGTGACGCGACGCGGGCGGCGTACGGCGGGACCGTAGGCTGCCGCCGTACGGACGCGCTGCCGTCCGTACGGTACGGGCCTTCACGCGCCCCGGCGGGTATGCACCCGCCGGGGCGCGCCGCGTTCCGGGGCCGTTGCGGCCGCCCTGCTCGCGCGTCCCCTACGGCGGCGGCGCCGTCGAGCCGCGCACGAGCAGTTCGACGGGCAGCGTCACGGGCTCCGGCGTGCCGCCGTCCAGGGCGGTCATCAGGGCGCGCATCCCGGCGGCCCCTACCTCCTCGGCGGGCAGCCCCACGGTCGTCAGTTCCGGTTCCACGGCCCTGGCCAGTGCCAGATCGTCGATGCCGGTGACGGAGACGTCCTCCGGCACCCGCAGGCCCAGCCGGCGAGCCGCCTTGCAGGCGCCGGCCGCCAGCAGGTCGTCGTCACACAGGAGGGCGGTCGGGCGGGGGCCCGGCCGGGTCAGGGCCGCGTGGGCCGCGTGCAGACCGGCTTCCACGCTGAGCGCGGCGGGCTCACTGCGTACGTCCGCGTCCGGGACGCCGCGCAGCGCCTCCGCGAAGGCGGCGGACCGTACGTGGAAGGTCCAGGAGTCGATGGCGGCGGAGAGGTGGGTGATGCGGCGGTGGCCGAGGGCGAGCAGATGCGCGGTGAGCCGCCGGACGCCGTCGGCGATGTCGGGATTGACGGTCGCGGTGGCCTGGGCGTCGTCCGGGTCGCTGTCGAGCATGACCAGCGGCAGCTCCTCGCCGCGCATGGCGGTCAGGGCGTCGGTGGCCATGGAGGAGGCGATGACGCCGTCGAGCGCCGCGCGCGCCGAGGCGAAGGGGTCGCGGGCCGGGCCGATGCCCTCGGGGGAGGGGTACAGGACGACGCCGAAGCCGTGGTCGGCGGCGGCGCGGGCCGCGCCGGTGTAGACGCGGGCGAAGTATTCGCTGGTCAAGGCGGGGACGACGAGCAGGGCGGTGCGGGTACGGCCCATCCGCAGGTTGCGTGCGGCGAGGTTGGGGCGGTAACCGAGGTCGCGCGCGGCGGTGCGTACCGCGTCGGCCTTGTGGGGCGAGACACGGCCGCGCCATTTGCCGCCCAGCACGAGGGAGACGGCGGCCTGTGAGACGCCGGCGGCGCGGGCGACGTCGCGGCTGGTGACGCGGGGTGCGGCGGTGGTGCCGGGACGCGCTGCCGCCGGGGGCTCGTGGGTGGTCTCGTGGGCGGTCACCGGGGCCGGGCTCCTCGCGTCGTACGTCGCGGTGTGGACCCGCGGGTTGCGTCCATGGTACGTATGACGCCGCACGTTATACGTAACACTTCCTGGACGCGCCAGGGGAGAAGAGGCGGGCATGGCCGCTGGATACGCGGAACTGCTGAGAACGCGCCACGCGGCCCGGCTGCTGGCCGGAACGCTGATCGGCCGGCTGCCGAACGCGACCGGACCGCTCGCGGTGGTGCTCTTCACCCGGGCCGAGGGCGGCAGCTACGTCCTCGCGGGCGTGCTCTCCGCCGTGTACGGGGTGTTCAACGCGATCGGGCAGCCGCTCCTGGGGCGCGCGGTGGACGTGTACGGGCAGCCGCGCGTGATGCTGCCCTCGGCCGCGGTCTCCGCCCTGGGCATGGCGCTGCTGGCGGTCGTCGGCCTCGACCCGCTGCCCGTGGCCTACGCGGCCATGGTGATCGCCGGGTTCTTCACCCCGCCGCTGGAGGGCGGGCTGCGGGCGCTGTGGCCGGGGGTGCTCAAGCGCGCGGACCGGGTCCATGCCGCGTACGCGCTGGACGCGGTGGCGCAGGAAGTGCTCTTCGCGGTGGGTCCGCTGCTGGTGACGACGTGTGTGGCGCTCTGGTCGGAGCGGTGGGCGCTGCTGGTGATCAACGTGATCGGGGTGCTCGGCGCGCTCTCCGTGGTCGCCTCCCCGCCCTCACGGGAATGGCGCAGCGCGCCGCGTGAGGCGCACTGGCTCGGGGCCCTGCGGTCCTCCGGGATGCTGGTGCTGATCGCCTCGTTCTTCTTCGTGGGGCTGGCGCTGGGGTCCATCGCGGTGGCGGCGGTCGCGTACGCCGACGAGCACGGCGGTGGCATGGTCTCCAGCTATCTGCTGTCCGCGCTCGGTGTCGGTGCGCTCCTGGGCGGGGTGGTCTACGGCGCGCGGCAGTGGCCCGGTCACCCGGAGAACCGGCTGCGGCTGCTGGTGGCGCTGCTGGCGCTGGGGTACCTGCCACTGGCGCTGACGCCGGGCGTGGTGGGGATGACGCTGCTGACGGGGGTGGCGGGGGTGTTCCTGGCGCCGGCGCTGGCGTGTGCGTTCGTCGTCGTGGACGGGCACGCGCCCAGGGGGACGGTCACCGAGGCGTTCTCCTGGCTGGTGACGACGTTCGGGGTCGGGTCCGCGCTGGGGATGACGGTGGTCGGGCCCGCGGTGGAGCGGGGCGGCCCGGCCGCCGGATTCGGCGTGGCGGGGGCGGGCGGCGTCGCCGCACTGCTCGTACTTCTGTCGACAAAGCGCTTTCTTTCCCCCGGTGGACGTGGGCTCGTGAGCGATGCTGTGCAGGTCACGGCGGAAAATGATCGGAACGAGGCCGCCCAACCCGGTTTCAGAGCAGGCCATCAGGCGTAATGTTCAGTCATGGACCGCCGCATTTTCGGGCTGGAGAACGAGTACGGCGTCACATGCACGTTCAGGGGACAGCGCCGACTGTCTCCTGACGAGGTGGCTCGGTACCTCTTCCGCCGTGTCGTGTCATGGGGCCGCAGCAGCAATGTCTTCCTGCGGAACGGCGCCCGCCTGTACCTGGACGTGGGATCGCACCCGGAATACGCAACTCCCGAGTGCGACAACGTGACCGAGCTGGTCACCCACGACAAGGCCGGCGAGCGCATTCTCGAAGGTCTGCTGGTCGACGCCGAGCGCCGCCTGCACGAGGAAGGAATCGCGGGCGACGTCTATCTCTTCAAGAACAACACCGATTCCGCCGGAAACTCCTATGGTTGCCACGAAAACTATCTCGTGGCCCGGCACGGGGAGTTCTCCCGGCTCGCGGACATTCTCATTCCGTTCCTGGTGACCCGTCAGCTGCTCTGCGGCGCGGGCAAGGTCCTGCAGACACCGCGCGGGGCCGTCTACTGCGTGAGCCAGCGCGCCGAGCACATCTGGGAGGGCGTCTCCTCGGCGACGACCCGCTCCCGTCCGATCATCAACACCCGCGACGAACCGCACGCCGACGCGGAGCGCTACCGCCGGCTGCACGTCATCGTCGGCGACTCCAACATGTCCGAGACGACCATGCTGCTGAAGGTCGGCGCCACCGACCTCGTCCTGCGCATGATCGAGGCGGGCACGGTCATGCGCGACCTGACCCTGGAGAACCCGATCCGGGCCATCCGGGAGGTCAGCCACGACATAACGGGCCGGCGCAAGGTACGGCTGGCCAGCGGCCGGGAGGCGTCCGCCCTGGAGGTCCAGCAGGAGTACTACGAGAAGGCGGTCGACTTCGTCGAACGGCGCGGTATCCGTACGGGCACCGTCGAGCGGGTCCTGGAGCTGTGGGGCCGTACGCTCGAAGCCGTCCGAGACGAGGACCTCGACCGGATCTCCACCGAGATCGACTGGGTGATGAAGTACCAGCTCATCGAGCGCTACCGCGCCAAGAACAACATCACCATGTCGCATCCGCGGGTGGCGCAGATAGACCTCGCCTACCACGACATCCACCGCCGCCGGGGCCTCTACTACCTCCTGGAGCGGAAGGGCCAGGCAGCCCGCATCTGCAACGACTTGAAGATCTTCGAGGGCAAGTCGGTGCCGCCGCAGACCACCCGGGCCCGGCTGCGCGGCGACTTCATCCGCCGGGCGCAGGAGCAGCGCCGCGACTTCACCGTCGACTGGGTGCACCTGAAGCTCAACGACCAGGCGCAGCGCACGGTGCTGTGCAAGGACCCGTTCCGGTCCGTGGACGACCGGGTGGAGAAGCTGATCGCGGGGATGTGAGTCCGGTTCGTCACCGTATCCGGTGTATCACCGGATACGGTGACGGTTCGGCCGTGACGGTGCCGGGGGTGCCCGCGCTCCCGGCACTTTGCCGTGCGGCGCGGCTGTTCCGTTGTGTTGCGCGGGGAAACGCACCCAGGGTCAGGTCGTAGAGTGGCGGGCATTGTCCACCCACCCGACGACCCCGAGTTGGACTTCATGAACTTCACGAAGAACACCCGCCGCGCCGCCGCCGCGGCGCTGACCGTTCCCCTCCTGCTGTTCACCGCCGCCTGTGGGTCCGATGACGGCAAGGGGTCGTCGGCCGCCGCGGTCGCCAAGGTGGAGGGGAAGCCCGGGGAGCAGCCCAAGATCACCGTGCCGAAGGACGCCAAGGCGCCCGGCGAGGCGGTCACCAAGACGCTGCACGAGGGCTCGGGCGCGGAGGTCAAGAAGGGCGACTACGTACGTCTGGACTTCGCGGCGCAGACCATGAAGACCGGCCAGAACCTCGGCAGCACCTGGACCAAGCAGCCCGGCGCGGACGCGAAGGCGCCGCGCACCCAGATCGTCGGCGAGATCAGCGACCAGCCGACCCAGCAGCAGCTGCCGCAGAAGGTCATGGAGGCGGTCGCGGGCCAGAAGGTCGGCAGCCGCTTCGAGGTCGAGGGCACTGCCAAGGCGCTGGTCGGCGACAACCTGAACCCGCAGTCCGGCATCAAGCCCGAGGACGGCCTGGTGTGGGTCGTGGACGTGGTCGGCGCGGGCAAGGCCGACAAGAAGGGCAAGTCGGAGGGCGAGCAGGCGGCGCCGGAGGAGGGCATGCCCGAGGTGAAGTCGGAGGGCGAGAAGGCCGCGACAATCACCATCCCCAAGGGGGAGAAGGCGCCCGCCGAGCTCAAGGAGCAGGTGCTGATCAAGGGCAAGGGCCCGAAGGTCAAGGCCGGTGACGGGCTGATCGCGCAGTACACCGGTGTGAAGTGGGAGGACGGCAAGAAGTTCGACTCCTCCTGGGACCACGGCGGCGCCACCGCCTTCCAGATCGGCACCGGTGCCGTCGTCAAGGGCTGGGACCAGGCCCTGGTCGGCAAGAACGTCGGTGACCGGGTGGAGATCGTAATTCCGCCGAAGCTGGGCTACGGCGCGAACCCGCAGAGCGAGCTGGCGAAGAACACCCTGGTGTTCTCCGTCGACATCGTCGGCACCGTCTGAGCATGATCTGCCAGACTGTGCAGGTAGCTGTGCAGATTCTTTCGTAGGAGCACTTTCGTGAACATCGACAAGCCCGAGATCGACTTCCCCGAGGGCCCGGTCCCCACCGACCTGGAGATCGTGGACCTGTGGGAGGGCGACGGGCCCGTCGCCAAGGCCGGGGACTTCGTCAAGGTCCACTACGTCGGGGTCGCCTACAGCTCCGGCGAGGAGTTCGACGCGAGCTGGAACCGCGGCAAGCCGCTGGAGTTCCAGCTCGGTGCCGGTCAGGTCATCGCCGGCTGGGACAAGGGCGTGCAGGGCATGAAGGTCGGCGGCCGCCGCCGGCTGACCATCCCCGCGCACCTGGCCTACGGCGACCACGGCGCCGGTGGCGGCCGGATCGCCCCGGGCGAGACGCTGATCTTCGTCTGCGACCTGATGTCCGTCTGAGGACGACAGCAGCATGTCCTTCTGAGGACGACGGCAGCCGGCCGCGGCACAGCGGCGGCCGGCCCGCACCGAGGGCCCGTGCCACCCGGCACGGGCCCTCGTCCTTCTCCGCCCGGCGCCCGTCGGCCCCGCCGCCCGTCACGGTCCGGACCCTCGGCTTTGCCGCAGGTCCCCGGAGCGGTACGGTCATCGGTCGGGAGTCCGACAAGAAAGGGCGTCGATGGCCATTGCCAAGGCCGAGCGGCTGATGAATCTGGCGCTGTGCCTTCTGGGTACCCGTCGCCCGCTGACCAAACGTGAACTGCGGTCCTCCATCGAGGCGTACGTGGAGACGTTCGGCTCCGGGGACGCCGGTACGGGCAGCGACGACTCCTTCAACCGGATGTTCGAGCGCGACAAGGACGACCTGCGCGAACTGGGCCTGGTCATCGAGACCGTCGAAGGGCTGGACGGCGAGACCGGCTACCTCGCGCGCCGGGACAGCAACCGCCTGCCCCCGATCACCCTGGACGCGGCCGAGGCCGCCGCCCTGGGACTCGCCGCCAAGATCTGGCAGCAGGCCCGGCTGGCCGGCGCGGCCAGCGGCGCACTGCAGAAGCTGCGCGCGGCCGGTGTGCCCTTCCAGGACGACGGCAGCTTCGAGGCGCAGCAGCCGCACAGCGCCCTGGAGCCCCGCATACCCGCCCACGAGGCCGCCTTCGAGCCGCTGATGCTCGCCTGCCGCGACCGCCGGCCCGTCGTCTTCGACTACCGCAAGTCCACCGCCGCCCGCCCCGAGCAGCGGCAGGTGGAACCGTGGATACTGGAATGCTGGCGCGGCCACTGGTACCTCGCCGGCTGGGACCGCGAACGGCAGGCCGAACGGGTCTTCCGGCTCTCCCGCATCACCGGCAAGGTCCGCTCCCGGCAGGGGAAGTTCACCGCCGAGGTGCCCGACCACGTCACCGTCCGCGAGACGGTGGAGAGCTGGGCGGGCGAGACCGCCACCGGCACCGCCCGGATCAGACTGCGCACCGACCACGGCTACCCGCTGCGCGCCCGCGCGCTGAGCATCCGTGAGCTGGGCGACGGCTGGGACGAACTGGAGATCCCGTACGGGCACGGGCTCGACGCCTGGCTGGTCGAGTTCGGCCCCGACGTCGTGGTGCTGGAACCCGCCGAACTGCGGGCTGACGTCGTGGACCGGCTGCGCGCCGTGGCCAAGGGCTGAGAGGGACGGGACGCACACTCCATGGCTACCAACGCCATCGACCAGACCCGGCGGATGCTGTCGCTGGTCACCTATCTCCGCGAGCGCCCCGGCGCCCGCGTCTCCGACGTCGCCCGCGCCTTCGGCATCTCCGAGGACGAGCTGATCGGCGACCTCGACGTCCTGCCGATGTGCGGTACGAGCTTCCGCGGCGGCGACCTGCTCGACATCGACACCGACGGCGACCGCATCTGGTGGCACAACCCCGACGACGTCGCCGAGCCGCTGCGCCTGGCCGCCGACGAGGCGACCGCCCTGCTCGTGGCCGCCCGCGCGGTGGCCACCCTCCCCGGCCTGCGCGAGGGCGACCGGCAGGCGCTGCTGCGCGCCACCGCCAAGCTGGAGGCGGCGGCGGGCGAGGCGGCCGGCGCCAGCTCCCGGGTGTCGGTCACCTTCGAGTCGGAGGGCGGCGTCTTCGCCGACGTCGACCGGGCCATCGCCGAGCGCCGCCGGCTGTGGCTGCGCTACTACTCGCCCGCGCGCGACGAGCTGACCGAGCGCGAGGTCGACCCGATCCGGCTGTTTGCGGTCGGCCACACCTACGTCGAGGCGTGGTGCCGCCTCTCCGAGGCCCGCCGTACCTTCCGGCTCGACCGGGTCGCCGAGATCAAACTGCTGGACGCCCCCGCCGACCCGCCGCCCGTGGAACTGCGCGACCTGTCCGAAGGACTGGTGCAGCCCGCGGCCGAGGACCCGGAGGTCGTCATCGAGGTGGCGCCCGGCGGGCGCTGGGTGGCCGAGTACTACCCGCACGACAGCGCCGAGGAACTGCCGGACGGCGGCCTGCGCATCACCCTGCGCACCCCCGACCCCGCCTCGCTGCGGCGGCTCGCGCTGCGCCTGGGCCGGGACGGCCGGATCGTCTCACCGCAGGCCCTGGCGGACAGCGCGCGCCAGGCGTCCCGGCAGGCGCTCGCGGCGTACGGCGAATAGGACGCGGAGGGCGGCGGCACGATGACGACGACCATGGCGGGCGCGATGACCACGACCCTGACCGGCCCGGTGCTCTTCAAAGCGGCCTGCCCCGACTGCCGAAGCTGCTTCGAGCTGGCGTCGGACGCACTGCGCCTGGCCATCGGCGCCAGCAGCCGCACCACCTTCTACTCCTTCACCTGCCCGGACTGCGGCAGCGCGGTACGCAAACCGGCGGGGGAGCGGATCGTCGAGCTGCTCACCGGGGGCGGGGTGCGGACCTTGCGGCTGCACACGGGCTGACCCGCCCGCCGTCTTGGCCGCGGGGCCTGCCGCCCCGCCCGCTCCGTACACCTTCCGTCGCACCCGCCCCGATAGGCTCCTCCCATGCTCTGGCCCATGATCGCTGTCGCCCTCGGCTTCCTCGGCCTCGCCGTGCTCGGCGTCCTCGCCGTCCGCGTCTTCGTGGAGGTACGGCGGCTGGCCCGCCAGGTCGCACAGACCTCCGAGCGCATCCAGCGGGCCGCCGGGGACCTGGAGCGCGCGGCGACGCCGCTGGCGGCCCGGGGCGGGGGAGTAAAGGGATGACGCGCTCTGCTCAGTCGCACGCGCGACCGGTACGCTGCTGAAGCGGACCGAAGAGCGAGGCACCGGTCCGCAACCGGGAGTACGCGCGGAGATTGTCCAGCGTTTGCCGCCGCGCGTTACGATCGCTGCTGGCGCGGCGGACGGACATATGTCCGATCTGCCGAGCAGCCCCAACCCCCAGCCGCCTCGGTGAGAAGGTACACAGTTATGTTCGGTGGAAAGATCGGCGTTCCCGAGATCCTGCTCATCCTCGTCGTCGTACTCCTGCTGTTCGGCGCGAAGAAGCTCCCCGACATGGCTCGTTCGCTCGGCAAGTCCGCACGCATTCTCAAGAGCGAGGCCAAGGCGATGAAGTCGGAGGGCACGGATTCGCAGTCGGCGCCGTCCGACCCGCCGAACCCGAACGGCCAGCAGGAAGCCCCCCGGACGATCCAGGCCGCTCCCGGCGACGTCAACAGCGGCCGACCGGTCGCCCAGCCGTCCGACACGACCACCAAGCGCTGACCGAGGGTCCGGACGGGGCAGGGGTGTCGGCCACTGCCTCTCGTACGAGATGAGGACGTGGGGTGCTCAAGTCCGCCCTTCAGAAGAACCGCAAAGAGAAGGATCCCGAGGGGCGTATGCCGCTCGTGGAACATCTGCGCGAGCTGCGCAACCGGCTCGCCAAGTCGGTCCTGGCCATCCTGATCGCCACGATCGTCTGTGCGTTCTTCTACGGCGAGATCATCGACTTCATCACCAAGCCGATCCTGCAGGCGGTCGGCTGTGATGTGCTGTTCACGGATCTCGCCAAGCAGCAGAAGGGCACCTGTGCCCGCATCGTCATGCTGGACCTGCTCGGGCCGTTCGCACTGGCCCTGAAGGTCTCCCTGATGGGTGGCGTGATCGTGGCCAGCCCGGTCTGGCTGTACCAGTTGTGGGCCTTCCTCGCGCCCGGCCTGCACCGCCATGAGAAGAAGTACTCGCTCAGCTTCGTCGCCACGGGTTTCCCGCTCTTCGTCGTCGGCGCGTACTTCGCGTACTCGGTGCTGCCGACCACCGCCAAGGTGCTGCTGGAGTTCACCCCGATCGGTGTGGACAACCTGCTGACGCTGGACAAGCTGCTC
The DNA here is from genome assembly GCF_003865155.1 of Streptomyces paromomycinus. Classification (NCBI taxonomy): domain Bacteria; kingdom Bacillati; phylum Actinomycetota; class Actinomycetes; order Kitasatosporales; family Streptomycetaceae; genus Streptomyces; species Streptomyces paromomycinus. The sequence continues at coordinate 7,898,355 of NZ_BHZD01000001.1, forward strand.
GACATGGTCACCCGGATGTTCGTGGTCTTCGGACTGTCCTTCGAGCTGCCGCTGGTCCTCGTCATGCTCAACTTCGCCGGCGTTTTGACCGCGGTCCGGATGCGTGGCTGGTGGCGCGGCATGGTGATGGGCATCACCGTCTTCTCGGCCATCGCCACTCCGAGCACCGACCCGCTGACGATGATCGCGCTGGCCGCGCCGATCTGTCTCCTGTACTTCGGGGCCGTCGGGATCGCCACGATGAACGACTCCCGCAGGCAGCGCCGACTGGCCGAGGGGCCCGCCGACGACGAGGCGTCCGAGCTGGACCTGACGCCCGAGGACATCGGTGAGGTCGAGCCGGTCGCCGGTCACCGGATGCTGCCGGAGCAGGCGGCAGGCGACGTACAGGGTGACCGCTCCCCGCGCCGGAGCGGGTACGACGACGCGACGTGATGCCCGAGAGGGCAAGGGAAAGGGGCGGGGAGCCGGCTGGGCTCCCCGCCCCTTTCCTGTTGATCTGCCGTTGTCAGCGGACGTCCGGCATGCCGTTCATCAGCAGTACTTGATGCTCCGCAGCGTGCCGGTGCCCTTGTAGTAGTGGCTCTTCTTCGGCTTGATGGTGATGCAGTCGCTGTCCCACCACCAGCGCTCGTCCACCTGCACCTTGATCGTGTTCGCGCAGCCGTTGTAGATGTTCACCGCGTTCTTGCTCGGGTACCACGTCGCCGTGACGCACTTGGCGACGGCCGAGCTCGCTGCCGAGGCCGGTGCGGCCACGGCCATCGGCATGCCCACGGCGATGACGGCCAGCGTCGCAGCGGTCGTCGCTGCCTTGATCTTCTTCATCTTTCCCCTCCATCGGGGCGCAAAGGCCCCGTTCGACTGTGCGGACGGCGACCGGCGCACCTGGTCAACGGTGCAGGCCGGGACGGAACGCCGAACCGCGCAATGATCAGCAAGAGGGTAACAGGGTGATCGCTCTGTTTTTGGCGCAGGGGTGCCCGTTGTGTGCTTTCGGCTGAAAAAGGGGTCGATGGCCGGAAGGCCCCCGGTAAAGGGCGTCCATAATGATCGGCTCGTTGTCAGGGGTGGCCGGTAGGCTCGTAAGCACGATGACCGAGGACATGTCCCCTGCTGAGCGCTACGCCGCCGCCAAGTTGCGGGCGGCGGAGCAGGCCACCGCACTCGCCCCTTTCCGTGAGATGTACGACTTCGCGCTGGACCCGTTCCAGATCGAGGCGTGCCAGGCCCTGGAGGCCGGTAAGGGCGTGCTGGTCGCGGCCCCGACCGGATCCGGCAAGACGATCGTGGGCGAGTTCGCCGTCCACCTGGCCCTGGAGCAGGGCCGTAAATGCTTCTACACCACGCCGATCAAGGCGCTGTCGAACCAGAAGTACCAGGACCTGGTGCGGCGCTACGGCGCGGACCGGGTCGGCCTGCTGACCGGTGACAACAGTGTCAACTCCGAGGCGCCGGTGGTCGTGATGACCACCGAGGTACTGCGGAACATGCTGTACGCGGGCTCCCAGTCGCTCAACGGCCTCGGCCATGTGGTGATGGACGAGGTGCACTACCTCTCCGACCGCTTCCGGGGCGCCGTGTGGGAAGAGGTGATCATCCACCTGCCGGAGTCCGTGACGCTGGTGTCCCTGTCCGCGACGGTCTCCAACGCCGAGGAGTTCGGCGCCTGGCTGGACACGGTGCGCGGTGACACGGAAGTGATCGTCTCCGAGCACCGCCCGGTGCCGCTGTGGCAGCACGTGCTCGCCGGGCGCCGGATGTACGACCTCTTCGAGGAGCGCGAGGGCCGTTCCGGTGCCGGGCGCCGGGAGGTCAACCCGGACCTGGAGCGGCTGGCGCGGCTGGAGAACAGCCGTCCGACGTTCGGGCGGGACAAGCGCCGCGGCCGCAATCTGCGGGAGGCGGACCGGGAGCGCGAGCGGCGCCAGCGCAGCCGCATCTGGACGCCGGGCCGTGCCGAGGTGATCGACCGGCTGGACAACGAGGGCCTGCTGCCGGCGATCACCTTCATCTTCAGCCGGGCGGGGTGCGAGTCCGCCGTCCAGCAGTGCCTGTATTCCGGGCTGCGGCTCAACGACCAGGAGGGGCGGGCCAGGGTCCGCGCCATCGTGGAGGAGCGTACGGCCGGGATTCCCGATGAGGACCTGCATGTCCTCGGCTACTACGAGTGGCTGGAGGGGCTGGAGCGGGGCATCGCCGCGCACCACGCCGGCATGCTGCCGACCTTCAAGGAGGTCGTGGAGGAGCTGTTCCTCAAGGGGCTGGTCAAGGCCGTCTTCGCGACGGAGACGCTGGCGCTGGGCATCAACATGCCCGCCCGTTCGGTCGTCCTGGAGAAGCTGGTCAAGTGGAACGGCGAGCAGCACGCCGACATCACCCCCGGCGAGTACACCCAGCTCACCGGCCGTGCCGGGCGCCGCGGTATCGACGTCGAGGGCCATGCGGTGGTGCTCTGGCAGCGCGGCATGGACCCGGGCGCCCTGGCGGGCCTGGCCGGTACGCGTACGTATCCGCTGCGCTCGTCCTTCAAGCCGTCGTACAACATGGCGGTCAACCTGGTCTCGCAGTTCGGGCGGCACCGTTCGCGGGAGCTGCTGGAGATGTCGTTCGCGCAGTTCCAGGCGGACAAGTCGGTCGTCGGCATCTCGCGGCAGGTGCAGAAGAACGAGGAGGGCCTGGCCGGCTACCAGGAGTCCATGACCTGCCACCTCGGCGATTTCGAGGAGTACTCGCGGCTGCGCCGGGAGCTGAAGGACCGGGAGACGGAGCTGGCCAAGCAGGGCGCCGCGCAGCGCCGGGCCGCGGCCGCCGCGGCGCTGGAGAAGCTCCGGCCGGGCGACGTGATCCACGTACCGACGGGCAAGTACGCGGGGCTGGCGCTGGTGCTGGACCCGGGGATGCCGTCGGGGCGGACGAACGGACACCGTGGCTACGACGCGCACGACGGGCCCCGGCCGCTGGTGCTGACCGCCGAGCGGCAGGTCAAGCGGCTGGCGTCGATGGACTTCCCGGTGCCGGTGGCGGCCCTGGACCGGATGCGCATCCCGAAGTCCTTCAACGCGCGCAGCCCCCAGTCCCGCCGGGACCTGGCGTCCGCGCTGCGGACGAAGGCCGGGCACATCGCGCCGGAGCGGCACCGCAAGCAGCGGGCGGCGGCGGCCGACGACCGGGAGATCGCCCGGCTGCGTACGGAGCTGCGGGCGCATCCCTGCCACGGCTGCGACGAGCGCGAGGACCACGCCCGGTGGGCCGAGCGGTACCACCGGCTGCTGCGCGACACGCGGCAGCTGGAGCGCCGTATCGAAGGCCGTACGAACACCATCGCGCGCACCTTCGACCGGATCTGCGCTCTGCTGACCGGACTTGACTACCTGAAAGGTGACACGGTCACCGACGAGGGCCGGCGGCTGGCGCGGCTCTACGGCGAACTGGACCTGCTGGCCAGCGAATGCCTGCGCGCCGGCGTCTGGAACGGGCTGGGCCCCGCCGAACTGGCCGCCTGCGCCTCGGCCCTGGTCTACGAGGCCCGGCAGGCGGACGACGCGGTGGCGCCGAAGCTGCCGTCGGGCAAGGCGCGGGACGCGCTCGCCGAGATGGTGCGGATCTGGGGCCGGCTGGACGCCCTGGAGGAGGACCACAAGATCAACCAGGCCGAGGGCGTCGGCCAGCGCGAGCCGGACCTCGGCTTCGCCTGGGCCGCGTACCGCTGGGCCTCCGGATTCGGCCTGGACGAGGTGCTGCGCGAGGCGGAGATGCCGGCCGGCGACTTCGTGCGCTGGTGCAAGCAGCTGATCGACATCCTCGGCCAGATCGCCGCCGCCGCACCGCCGGAGGTGGCCCGCAACGCCCGCAAGGCCGTGGACGCGGTGCTGCGGGGCGTGGTGGCGTACTCGTCGGTGGGGTGAGGCCGGGTGGCCGTGAGGCCGTGAGGCGGCTTCCAGACCTGGCCGGGGGGCCGGGCCCTGGTTGCCGGTGTTCCGTCGCGCGGGTCCGTTCCCTGGTCGGGGGACGGGCCCGCGGGCCGTTCGCCCGGCCCCGGGACCCGGGTGGAAGAACGCCGACCCGTGGCCCCCTCGATGACGGTGATGCCGCCGCCCGGCCGCAGGACGCGCCGCATGCCTGCCAGCGCCTGGGCGGGGTCGGGCAGGTGCTCCAGGACGAAGCAGACGAAGAGGTGGTCGAAGGAGGCGTCGGCGTACGGCAGGTCGGTCAGGTCGTCCTCCTGCCAGTGCACCGTCGCCGCGTGCGGACGGGCGGCGAGACGGGCGCGGGCCTGGCCGGGCGAGTCCGCGGAGATGCCGACCGCGGTGACGTGCGCCCCCGCACTGGAGGCGGCCGGATGCACCACCGTCTGGGCGCTGACCCCGCACGCGTGCGGGGCGCAGCGGCGGGCCTGCACCTGACGGTCACCTTCGTCGCGGACTTCGCCGACGCGGACCTGGCAGCGGCCGCGCTCGCCCGGGGCGTCAAGGTGCAGCCGCTCTCCTGGCACCGGCAGGGCCCCGGGTGGCCGGGGCTGGTGCTGGGCTACGCCGCGAGCACGGGGACCGAGATCGCGGAGGGAGTGGCGGTCGTGGCGGTCGTCGGAAGTGTGCTGGGGTGAGCGCGGCGCTGCCCCCCGGTTCCGGCAGGGCGTGTCAGGTCGCTACGGCGCTGGCGAGGGGCCGGGCGGGGCGTGTCGGCTCGTGGGCGGTGTCGGACCGGCGTGTCGGGCGCGTCGTGGGGGCCCGGCCGACACGCCGTGCTTGCCTTCTGGGATGCAGCGAGGATGTGGGGTGGCGGTGCCGGGTTCGTGGGTGTCCGGCAGATGCGTACTGTCCCCGGAGGGCGTCCTGCTCGTGGAATGCCAGGTGGTACGGGGCGGAGGTCGCTGTTCCATAAGAAGGCGCGCCGCCCGGCCATGGCTTGTACGGTCCGGCCACGGTCAGCACGGGCCGACCGCGGTGCACACCAACTCTTCGGCCAGAGTCCGCAGTTCGTCTACCCGCAGAACCCGGCCCCCGAACCCGGGCAGCGGTACGTGCAGCTTCTGGACCCAGGGCTCCGGGATCGCGTCGGCCCCGTAGACCGCGCCGGCGAGGCCGCCGGTGACCGCGGCGACGGTGTCGGTGTCGCCGCCCAGATCGATGGCGGCACGCAGCGCGTCCTCGTACGAGCCGGTGGTGCGCAGTGCCCAGACGGCGGAGCCGAGGCAGGGCCACACCGCGCCGTTGAACTCGGTGGCCTGGTCCGGGTGCCAGCCGGGCGCGAGGACGGCGGCGTAGCGCGCGCGGTGGGCGGGGTGGAGGCGGGAGAGCGCGTCCGGCAGGGCGTCGAGCGGGTCGTCGTCCTGAAGGGCGGCGTGCAGCAGCGCGTGGAACAGTGCCACACCCTCCCCGGCTGCCGGGTCCCCGTGCGTCAGCGCGGACAGCCGCCGGGCGGCGTCCATGGACACCGCCCGGCCCGCCGCGGCGAAGTACACAGCGGCGGGCGTGGCGCGCATCAGTGAGCCGTTGCCCGCGGCGCGCCGGTTGACCTGGAAGTGCCGGACGGCGGTCCGGTCCCACGGCTCGCCGTTGCCGAGCACGTCCTCGGTCTGCAGACCGATGTCCTTCGGCTCGGCCGCCGCCCAGCGCCGGAATCTGCGGAAGACGTCGGGGAGGTCGAGCCCGCCGCGTTCCAGCAGCGATTCGGCGGTCAGCACCGCCATCTGCGTGTCGTCCGTGGCTTCGCCGGGATCCCGACCACCGCCTCCGCACATGGTTCCCCGGCCGTCGGGAAAGCGGTCCGTGTACGCACCCGGCGCGCCGAACTCGAAGGGCGCGCCGAGGGCGTCCCCGGCGGCCGAGCCGACCACGGCACCGACCGCCCGCTGTACGGATTCCACCACCGGCCCCCCGGAAGCCCGTCAGGAAGCGGCCGGCGGAGTGGTCTCCTGCTCGGCTTCGACCTGCTGGTTCCACTGCTGCTTGGACGCCTGCCAGCCGTCCTCGTCGTGGCCCTTGCGCCAGTAGCCGGAGATCGACAGGTCCTCGCGCGGCACTTCCCGCTCGACGCGCAGCAACTTGCGCAACTCCTTCACGAAGCCCGCCTCGCCGTGGACGAAAGCGTGCACCCGGCCCGCGGGGAAGTCCAGCGCGCGGACGGCCTCGACCAGCCGCTCGCCGACCGGCGCGGCGCCGCGGTGCAGCCAGGTGATCTCGGCGCCGGCCGGCGCCTCCAGCTTCTGCTCCTCCTCGGGGCCGGCGACCTCGATGAAGGCGTGGACGGGTACCTCCTCGGGCGCCCGGGCCAGGGAGGCGGCGATGGCCGGCAGGGCGCTCTCGTCACCGGCGAGCAGGTGCCAGTCGGCGTCGGCGTCCGGGGCGTACGCGCCGCCGGGGCCGAGGAGCAGCGCCTCGTCACCCGGACGGGCCTGCGCCGCCCACGGCCCCGCGAGGCCGGTGTCGCCGTGCACCACGAAGTCGACCGCCAGTTCCCGCGTGTCCGGGTCCCAGCTGCGCACGGTGTAGGTGCGGGTCCTGGGCCACTGGTCACGGGGGAACGTGGCGCGGATCTCGGCGATGTCCAGCGGCTGCGGGTAGGCCACGCCGGGAACCGGGAAGACCAGCTTGACGTAATGGTCGGTGTACTCGCCCGCCGAGAACTCCGCCAGGCCGTCACCGCCCAGCACCACCCGCACCATGTGCGGCGTGAGCTGCTCGGTGCGCAGCACCTCTGCGTGAATGAGCTTGGGCTTCTTGCGGGCCGGACGCTCTGCTGCCACGACGATCTCCCCTGCCACGGTCTTGTTAGGTTTACCTAACCTAACAGTTCAGGGGCGGAGCGTCGCCAGGAGCCGCTGCAAAGAACCGCCGAGTCCCCACTGGTCGGCGAGCGCCTGCAGCCGCTCGGGGTCGGCCGGCTCGCCGGGCAGCGCGGCGTCGAAGTCCGGCACCGGCACGTCGGCGGCCACCCGTACGACCTTCGGCGCGACCTCGACGTACGGCCGGGCCTCGGTCAGCCGCTTGCGCTGCGAGGGGGTGAGCTTGGACGCCGGGTCGTCGGCCGCGGCCATGATCCCCGCCAGGTCGCCGTACTGGGCCAGCAGCTTGGCGGCGGTCTTCTCGCCGATGCCCGGCACCCCCGGCAGGCCGTCACTGGGGTCGCCGCGCAGCAGCGCCAGGTCGGCGTAACCGCTGCCGTCCACGCCGTACTTCTCGCGCAGCAGGGCCTCGTCGGTCATCTGGAGGGTGCCGACGCCCTTGAGCGGATACAGGATGCGGACGCCCCGCGCGTCGTCGGCCAGCTGGAACAGGTCCCGGTCGCCGGTGACGATGTCGACCGGCCCGGTGGCGTGGGCGGTGAGGGTGCCGATGATGTCGTCCGCCTCGTACCCGGCGGCGCCGACCCGGGCGATACCGAGCGCGTCGAGCACCTCCTCGATCACCGGGACCTGCGGGGAGAGGGTGTCCGGAATCTCCTCGGCGTCCGGTTCGGGGGAGCCGGACGGCGCCTCCTCGGCGACCCGGTGCGCCTTGTACGAGGGGATGAGGTCGACCCGCCACTGCGGGCGCCAGTCGAAGTCCATGCAGGCCACCAGGTCGTCGGGCTGGTGGTCCTGGACGAGCCGGGCGATGAAGTCCAGCAGGCCGCGCACCGCGTTCACCGGCGTGCCGTCCGGCGCCCGGACCGACTCCGGCACGCCGAAATAGGCGCGGAAGTAGAGGGAGGCGGTGTCGAGGAGCATCAGGCGTCGAGTCACACCCCGATGATGCCGTACCGCGGGTGGTGCGACCGGGTGGTGCCGCGGAGGCGGGACGGGTGGGTGTGTGAACTGAGTCACTTATGTGTTTGTCATTTTTCAAAGGGGGCAGGCGCGCGGCCGGAGCGGGACCGGTGGATATTCAACATTTCCACCGGTTAACGGCGGGCCCGACCCGTGCACGCTCCACGACCTGCCGACGGGGGTGGCGGGTCGTACACAGTCAATTCGAGAGGTGTATGTGGCCAGGCTGCAAGCCGAGCACGTGTACAAAGTGTTCGGGAGACGACCCGAGGACGCCGTACGACGGCTCGAAGACGGTGCAAGCCGCGAGGAGCTGCGGGCCGACGGAACGACCGCCGCGGTGATCGACGCGTCGTTCTCCGTGGACGAGGGCCAGATCTTCGTCGTCATGGGTCTGTCCGGATCCGGTAAGTCCACGCTGCTGCGGACCCTCAACGGGCTGCTGGAGCCGACCGCCGGAAGCGTCCGGTTCGACGGTCAGGACCTGACCTCGCTCAGCGACAGGGAACTGCGCAAGGTCCGCTCCGAGAAGATCTCCATGGTCTTCCAGCACTTCGCGCTCTTCCCGCACCGCAGTGTGCTGGAGAACGCCGCGTACGGGCTGGAGGTCCAGGGCGTCCCCCGGGCCGAACGCGAGAAGCGCGCCACCGAGGCACTGCACCTCGCGGGCCTCGAAGGCTGGGAGAAGTCCTGGCCCGACGAGCTGTCCGGCGGCATGCAGCAGCGGGTGGGCCTGGCCCGCGCGCTGGCCACCGACGCCGATCTGCTGCTGATGGACGAGTCCTTCAGCGCGCTGGACCCGCTGATCCGCCGCGACATGCAGGACCAGCTCCTGGAGCTCCAGAAGACGCTGAAGAAGACCATCGTCTTCATCACCCACGACCTCAACGAGGCCATGCGCCTCGGCGACCGGATCGCCGTCATGCGCGACGGCCGCATCGTGCAGATCGGCAGCGCCGAGGACATCCTCCTGCGGCCCGCCAACGACTACGTCGCGTCCTTCATCCAGGACGTCGACCGCTCCCGGGTGCTCACCGCCGGAGCCATCATGGTCGACGCCGACGAGGTACTGGGCCGCACCGCGGACCACGGCGAGACGATCCGTACGGCCGAGGACTTCCTCGCCGCCGCACCCGCCACGGTCCCCCTGGACACGCCGGTCGCGGAGCTGTTCGGACCCTGCTCCCTCGGGACCGTGCCGGTCGCCGTCGTGGACGCGGAGGGCGCACTGGCCGGCGCGGTGCCGGTGCAGCGGCTGCTGTCCGTACTGGGCGAAGGCGGGCAGCCGGGCGGAACCGCCGGGCAGGCGGGCGGAACCGCCGGGCAGGCGGATGCCGTGAAGACGGAGACCGTGAAGACGAAGACCGCGAAGACGAAGGCCGCGGACACGCGGGCCGCGGAGGCCGAAGCCGCGCCCACGGAGACCGCGGACAAGAAGGCCGACGCCGGCGGCAGGCAGACGGCCGCCGACGGCACGGCGGACGTCCAGCCGGACGGCAAACCCGACGGCATGACGGGCGGCAAGCCCGAGGGCAAGGTGATCGCCGGTGCCTAGAATCGATGTCGGCTCCTGGGCCAACACCTGCGTCGAATGGCTGCGCAGCCACCTCGCGTGGCTCTTCGACTTCGTCTCGGACGTCCTGACGGCCATGTACAACGGCATCGAGGCGGTCCTCACCGCCCCGCAGCCGTTCCTGCTGATGGGCATCTTCGCGGTGCTCGCCTGGTGGCTGCGCGGTCTGCCGGCCGCCGTCCTCACCTTCGCCGGCTTCGCGCTGATCGACTCGATCGAGCAGTGGCAGGCCACCATGCAGTCCCTGTCGCTGGTGCTGGTCGCCTGCATCATCACCATCGTCGTCGCGGTGCCGCTCGGCATCTGGGCGGCCCGCAACCGCGTCGTCGGCGGCGCGCTGCGCCCGGTCCTGGACCTGATGCAGACGATGCCCGCGATGGTCTACCTGATCCCCGGCATCCTCTTCTTCGGCATCGGCGTGATGCCCGGCATGGTCGCGACCATCATCTTCTCGATGCCGCCCGCCGTCCGGATGACCGAGCTGGGCATCCGGCAGGTCGACGGGGAACTGGTCGAGGCGGCGGAAGCGTTCGGTACGCACCCGCGCCGCACCCTCTTCCGGGTGCAGCTGCCGCTGGCGCTGCCCACCATCATGGCCGGTATCAACCAGGTCATCATGCTGGCGCTGTCCATGGTCGTCATCGCCGGCATGGTCGGCGCGGAGGGCCTGGGCTCGTCGGTCTACAACGCGGTCAGCTCCGTGAACGTGGCCCTCGGCTTCGAGGCCGGTCTCGCCGTCGTCATCCTCGCCATGTACCTGGACCGGATGACCGGCGCCCTCAACGAGCGGGTCTCGCCGCTGGGCCGCCGCGCGCTGGCCAAGGCGCAGGCCGCGCTGGGCGGCACGAAGTTCCTGTACTGGAAGCCCGCCACCTCCGTCGCGATGGTCGGCGTGGTCGTGCTCGCGCTGGTCGCGGGCGGTCTGAACGTCTTCGGCAAGGACGGCGCGAAGACCGACGGCGGCGGCCGCCCGATCACCCTCGGGTACGTCAACTGGGACGAGGGCAAGGCCACCACGTACCTGTGGAAGGAGATCCTCGAACAGCGCGGCTTCAAGCCGAAGGCGCAGGCACTGGAGGCCGGCGCGCTGTTCACCGGGCAGGCCCGCGGCGACATCGACGTGCAGACCAACGCCTGGCTGCCCACCACGCACGCCGAGTACTACAAGAAGTACCAGGACAAGCTCGAAGACCTCGGCGCCTGGTACGACAAGACCTCGCTGGAGATCGCGGTCCCGTCGTACATGAAGGACGTCAAGACCCTCGACGACCTCAAGGGCAGGGCGGGCGAGTTCGGCGGCAAGATCACCGGCATCGAGCCGGGCGCCGGCGAAATGAAGATCCTCAAGGACAAGGTCCTCAAGGACTACGGCCTGGAGGGCGAGTACAAGGTCGCCGAGTCCAGCACCGCGTCCATGCTCACCGAGCTGGACCGGGCGTACGCGGCCAAGAAGCCGATCGCCGTCACGCTGTGGTCGCCGCACTGGGCGTACGACAAGTACGACCTCACCAAGCTCGAAGACCCCAAGGGCTCCTTCGGCTCCGGTGACAGCCTGCACCTGCTCGGCCGCAAGGGCTTCGCCCAGGACGAGCCCGAGGTCGCCAAGTGGATGAAGAACTTCCACCTGGACGAGAAGCAGCTCACCAGCCTGGAGAACGAGGTCAAGAGCGCCGGCGAGGGCCACGAGCAGGACGGCGTGCGCAGCTGGCTGAAGAAGAACCCGGGCCTGGTCGACAAGTTCGCGCCGTCGGCGAACGCCACGTTCGCCAAGGGCAAGGACGCCGGCGCGGCGCCGAACATCGGCTACCCGGCGTGGGACGAGGGCATCGCCACCACGTACCTGTGGAAGAACGTCCTGGAGAAGCGCGGCTACAAGCCGAACATCCGTAACCTCGACGTCGGCCCGATGTGGACCGGCCTGTCCAGCGGGCAGATCGACGTCGAGTTCGACGGCTGGCTGCCGGTCGCGCAGAAGCAGTACTGGGACCAGTACAAGGACGATCTCGTCGACATCGGCGCCTGGTACGACAAGACGTCGCTGGAGATCGCGGTGCCGTCGTACGTCAAGGACGTCAAGACGCTGGACGACCTGCGCGAGCACCAGGACGAGTTCAAGGGCAAGATCATCGGCATCGAGCCGGGCACCGGTGAGATGAAGCGTCTGAAGGACACCGTCGCCCCCGCGTACGGCCTCCAGGACTTCCAGATCACCGAGGCCGGTACCAGCTCCATGCTGGCCGAGCTGGACCGCGCCTACGCCAAGAAGGAGCCGATCGCGGTCGTGCTCTGGTCGCCGCACTGGGCGTACAGCAAGTACGACCTGACCAAGCTCGCCGACCCGAAGCACACCTGGGGCGACAACAACCAGATCAAGTCGCTGGGCCACAAGAGCTTCCCGGAGAAGTTCCCGGAGTTCAACGGCTGGCTGAAGAACTGGAAGATGTCGCCCGAGGAGCTGGGCAGCCTGGAGAAGGAGATCCAGGACGCCGGCAAGGGCCACGAGAACGACGGTGTCGAGAAGTGGATCGACGCCCACCCGGGCATCGTCGACAAGATGGCGCCGGTGAAGTGAGGCGCTGAACCCGCCGGCACCGCGCGGGCCCCGTCCCTGGCTGTACGGCCGGGGGCGGGGCCTTTCCACGTCGGGTGAGGCCACGCCCGCGTACGGTGGGGTGATGACGACCGGTCAGCACCGCGCCCCGCGCGTGGTCTCCCTCGTGCCCTCACTCACCGAGGCCGTGGCCGCCACCGCGCCCGACCTGCTCGTCGGTGTCACCGACTGGTGCAGTCACCCCGCCGGGCTGGACGTGCCGCGCGTCGGCGGCACCAAGAACCCGGACACGGCCCGGATCGCCGCCCTCGCGCCCGACCTCGTGCTGGCCAACGAGGAGGAGAACCGGGCACCGGACCTCGGCGCGCTGCGGGCCGCCGGACTGGACGTCCTGGTCACCGAGATCCGGGACCTGGACCAGGCGCTGCGCGAACTGGAACGGGTCCTGGTGCGTGGCTGCCGGCTGCCCAGACCCGGCTGGCTGGACGACGCGGCGGACGCCTGGCAGGACGTACGGGCCGGGGCCGGTGCCGGGGTCCGTGCCGGGGTGGCTGACGCGCGCGGCGCGGTGGTGCCGATCTGGCGGCGGCCCTGGATGGTGCTGGGCCGGGACACCTTCGCGGGCGACCTGCTCGCCCGGCTCGGCGTGCGCAACCTCTACGCGGACCACGCCGAACGGTATCCGCGCGTCCCGGTCGAGGAGCTGCACGCGCGCGGCGCCGACCTGGTGGTGCTCCCGGACGAGCCGTACCGCTTCACGGCGGACGACGGCCCCGAGGCGTTCCCGGGGCTGCCGTCCGCGCTGGTCAGCGGGCGTCATCTGACGTGGTACGGGCCGTCGTTGGCCGAGGCGCCGACGGTGCTCGGGGCCGCGTTGGACGCGGCCCGCTGAGCGGCGCTACCGGGGGCGCGGGGCCGCCGCGGCCGCCGGTGCTTCAGAGGTCACCAAGGCCCCCGGGGGCACCGGCGCCGTGGAATCCGCCGGAACCGCGGCGGCCACCGGAGCCACCGTGCCCGCCGGTGCCGAGGGCACCAGCCGGGACGCGATCGCGGTCGCGCCCGCCAGGGCCGCCGCACCCGGCTTCTCCGGCGGCGCCACGAGGAGCTGACCGCGCGCCAGCCCCAGCGCGGTACGGGTCCCGGCCGTCAGCCAGGCCGCCACCAGTACGGCGAACAGTCCCACCGCGAGCCAGGTGAAGGCGGTGAGTCCGGTGTGCCGCGCCAGACCGGCCGCGCCCGTCACGCACGTACCGACCGGGAAGGTGAACGCCCACCAGGTCATCGAGAACGTCATCCCGGCCCGGAAGGCCCGGACGACCAGGGCCGTCGCCAGCGCCAGCCACAGCAGCGCGAAGCCCATGACCGGCACGCCGTACAGGAGCGCGAAGCCGCTCATCGCCTGTGCGTACCCGGCGCCGACCGCGCCCGGCGCGGCGTCCGCGAGGTTGCTGACCGCGGTCGTGGACTGGCCGAGCGGCCCGAGGACGAGGAACAGCGTCGGGCTCAGCGCGAGCGGCAGCGGGCCGTGGTGGATGAGCCGGGCCAGCACCAGCGGCAGCACCAGCAGGGTGGCCAGCAGGGACATCCCGAACATCGCGTAACAGGCGAGCAGCATCGCCGCCCGCCACTGCCCGGCCGGCAGGTGCGGCACCAGGCCCGGCCCGAGCGCCGCGGAGACCATCGGCGCGACCAGCGGCAGGATCCACACGGGGGAGGCGGTGCCGGCCTCGACGCGGTGCCGGGCCACCATCAAGTACGGCACCGCCGCGGCCGCCGCGAGGCCGACCGCCGTACCGGCGCACCACAGGACCGCGTCGGCGGCGACGGCGGCCCGCTCGCCGAGCACGTCCGGGCCGACGGCGAGCGTCCCGCCGCCGACCGCCAGCAGGGCCATCGCCAGGCAGCCGTAGAACGGCGCCACCGCCGGGTCGAGCAGGTGGCGCCGCGCCTGGTCGGTGTGGCGCAGCCAGTGGACGGTACGGGCGGTGAGCAGGGCCGCCAGCAGGACGGCGGACAGGGCCCAGACCACGACGTACGCGCCGCGCAGTCCGGGGGCGTGCAGCGGCAGGGCCGCGCCGGCGTTGGCGACGATGGCGGTGCCCATGACGGCGGCGTACCAGTTGGGGCCGAGGTGACGCAGGGCCGGGGACGTGCCGGAGAGACGGGGGCCGGGGCGGGCGGAAAGCTGCGTCAGGGGTGGCATGTCTTCCAGGGTCGGTCCACGCACCGCCTCCCACCAGGGAGCTCGTGCCTATGAGGCCATAAGGTGGGGTTATGGGTGCAGGAAACGAAGGGCACACGGCGACGGGCCCAGTGGTTCCGCTGTCGCACCGGGTACCGGACCTCGGCGCGCTGGAGCTGCTGCTCGCCGTCGCCCGGCTCGGCAGCCTCGGGCGGGCGGCCCGCGAGCGGGGCATCAGCCAGCCCGCCGCCAGCAGCCGCCTCCGCTCGATGGAGCAGCAACTGGGGGTCGCCCTGGTCGAGCGCTCGCCGCGCGGCTCCCGCCTGACGGACGCGGGTGCCCTGGTCACGGACTGGGCCAGGCAGGTGGTGGAGGCCGCCGAGGCGTTCGACGCGGGCGCGCAGGCGCTGCGCGGGCGGCGGGACTCGCGGCTGCGGGTCGCCGCCAGTATGACCATCGCCGAGTACCTGCTGCCGGGCTGGCTGATCGCGCTGCGCGCGCAGCGCCCGGACACCGCGGTCTCCCTGCTGGCCGGGAACTCCGCCGCCGTCGCCGAGCGGCTGCTCACGGGCGAGGCGGACCTCGGGTTCGTGGAAGGGCTGGACGTGCCCGCCGGGCTGGACGGCGCGGTCATCGGCCACGACCGCCTGGTGGTGGTCGCCGCGCCCGCCCACCCCTGGGCCCGGCGCCGCACGGAGCTGACGGCGGCCGAACTCGCCGCGACCCCGCTGATCCTGCGCGAACGCGGTTCCGGCACCCGGCAGGTCCTGGACGCGGCGCTGGCCGGGCACGGCGGGCTCGCCGCACCGCTGCTGGAGCTGGCCTCCACGACGGCGGTCAAGGCCGCCGCGGTGAGCGGCGCCGGGCCGTCGGTGCTGAGCGAACTGGCCGTGGGGGAGGAGCTGGCGGCCCGGCGGCTGGTCGAGGTGCCCGTGCTCGGTACGGGCTTCGGGCGCGAGCTGCGGGCCGTCTGGCCCGCCGGACAGCGGCCCGCGGGCCCGGCCCGCCACCTGCTGGGGCTGACCCGGGCCCTGCCGTGAGCACGCGGCTCAGCGGTCGGCCTGGTATGCCGCGTCGGCGCCGGTGACGGACCGGCCGTTGGGGGCGAAGACGGTGACCGTGCGGTCGCCTCTGATCTGGAAGACATTGGTGGGCCGCTGCTGGTTCCGCGGGTTGCAGACCGGGACGGGGACGGTGAAGACGGTGCGGTAGCGCGCTCCGTCGGACGTGGACACCTGCGTCACGAAGGTCACCACCCCCTTCTTCGCGGGATTGCTCCCGTTCGGCGGCTCGAAGATCCAGTTGCCCTGCGCCGTGCTCGCGGAGTCCGTCGGTACGACCGTGAGCGCGCCGCCCGCCTGGAACTGCACGGTCCGTACCTTGGTGCCGTCCTGGGTGTACGGCTTGGACAGCTCGAACTGCGCTCTGCCGCCCGCCTGCGGGGCCTGGACGTAGTCGCTCTCGCTGCCCCCGCACTGGCCGGGGGCGGCCACGGCGGATCCGGGCTGGGCGAGGAAGCCGAGGGCCAGCGCGGTGGACAGGCCCAAGGCGGCGGACTTCAGGTGGCGTCGGTGGAATCGGTGCGTCATGGCGGAACCCACTTCCGTCGGAAGGACAGCACGAAGCCGGGCTCCGCCGGAAACGGCCGAGCCCCACGGCGTTGACGCAGGTCAGCGCCGTTTCAGCGAGCGTATCCGGGCTCCGGTGCGAGATGGCATCGCTGAATCGGATGGGTTTGCCGCCGCAATTTGCAGCTCCCGGGAACGGTTTTCAGGAGCCTTTCGCCGCCCGCACCAGCGCGTCCATCACCCGGGTGTCGTCCCCGGCCTCCGGATGCCACTGCACCGACAGGACGAAATGCCCGGCGCCGGGCAGTTCCAGGGCCTCGACCGTGCCGTCCGCCGCGTGGGCGGACGGCAGCAGGCCGCTGCCGAGCCGGTCCACGGCCTGGTGGTGGTACGTCGGTACGGACACCGCCTCGGGCAGGATGCCGCCGAGCAGGGTGCCGGGCTCCGGCTTGACCTCGTGGCGGCCGAAGACGCCGGCCGGGCCCGCGTGCCCGTCGATGTGCTGGACGAGGGTGCCGCCGAGGGCGACGTTCAGCAGTTGCAGGCCCCGGCAGATGCCGAGCAGCGGCACGTGTGCCTCCAGCGCGGCGTCGATCAGCGCCAGCTCCCAGGCGTCCCGGTCGCGGGCCGGCGGGCCGGTGCGCGGGTCGGCGTCGGCTCCGTACCGTACGGGCTCCACGTCCGGGCCGCCCGCGATCACGAGGCCGTCCAGCCGGGTGACGGCTGCGGCCGCGGTGCCCGGGTCGCCGGGCGGCAGCAGTGCGGCGAGGCCGCCGCAGCGCTGCACGAGCCGGTGGTAGCCGGCCGGGAGCACGGCGGCGGGCAGGGCCCAGACGCCCCAGCGGGCGTCGTCGGCGACGTAGGTGGTGACACCGATGAGGGGCGGGGGAGTGGACACGGGGCCTCCGGAGGGTGCGGGGGTGAGGGGCTGCCCGGCGGCTGCCGGTCAGTCGCGTTCCAGTTCGGCCTCGGCCGCCGCGAGCGCCGCGAACTCCTCCTCCGGGGCCGCCGCGACCAGCCGGTGCCGGGAGTAGAACGCGAAGTACGCCAGGGCGACGCCGTAGACACCGAGAGCCATGAAGGCGGCCTGCTTGTCGACGAGGAACGTCGCCACCAGCGCGGCGCAGGCCAGGACGAAGGCGACGGACGAGGTGAGGGTGCCGCCCGGAGTGCGGTACGGGCGGGGCAGCCCCGGTTCGCGGCGGCGCAGCACGATGTGCGAGAGCGACATCAGGGCGTAGGAGATGGTGGCGCCGAATACGGCGATGTTGAGCATCCGGGCGCCGTCGCCGGTCGCGGCGGCCAGCGCGAAGCCCAGCGCGCCGGGCACCAGCAGTGCCAGGTACGGGGCCTTGCGGCGGCTGGTGAGGGACAGGAAGCGGGGCAGGTAGCCGGCCCGGGAGAGCGCGAAGAGCTGCCGGGAGCCGGCGAAGATGAGGGAGAAGAAGGACGCCACCAGGCCCGCCAGGCCCGCGTAGTTGACGATGCGGGAGACGGCGGTGGGCTCCCCGTGCGGCTGAAGGGCCTGCACCAGCGGGTCGCCCGCCGACTGGATGGCGGCGGAGCCCCGGGCGCCGGTCGCGGCGACGAAGGTGACCAGCGCGAGCAGCAGCAGGATGCCCATCGCGGCGGCCATCGCCTTCGGCAGCGTACGGGCCGGGTCCCTGGTCTCCTCGGCGGCCAGCGGCACGCCCTCGACGCCGAGGAAGAACCACATGCCGAACGGGAACGCCGCCCAGATGCCGAGAATGCCGAACGGAAGCCACGAACTCGCCCCGAACGCGTCCGAGTCGACCGGGATGTCGTCCAGCGCGCCGACGTGGAAGTCGCTCAGCGCGCCGATCGCGAAGACGACGACCGCGGCGACCGCGACGGCGGTGACGGCCAGGCTGAAGCGCAGCGCCTCGCCCACGCCCCACAGGTGGATGCCGATGAAGACGACGAAGCAGGCCAGGTACACGGGCCAGCTGGAGGTGAGCCCGAACAGGCCGAGGGACTCCACGTAGTCGCCGATGAAGATGGAGATCGCGGCGGGCGCGAGGACGTACTCGATGAGGATGGCCGTGCCGGTCAGGAAGCCGCCCCAGGTGCCCAGCGCGCGGCGGGCGAAGCCGTAGCCGCCGCCCGCCGTGGGCAGGATCGAGGCCAGCTCGGCCAGTGCGAAGACCAGGCAGGTGTACATCAGGCCCATCAGGACCGCGGCGACGGCCAGTCCGCCGAAGCCGCCCTGGGCCAGGCCGTTGTTCCAGCCGGAGAAGTCGCCGGAGACGACGTACGCGACGCCCAGGCCGGTGAGCAGGAGCGGACCCGCGCTGCCGCGCCGCAGCGTGCGCTTCTGGAGGTAGGCGTCCTGGGGTACGGATGCGCCGGCTGCGGTGGACGCGGGCGGTGCGGTACGGGGATCCGTGCTGTCGGCCATGAGCCGCTCCTGCCTCGCCGAGGGGTGCGTGAGGGGGGAAGTGCAGTAATGGTTCAGCCGCATACCTTTGCCTCGCGGCGCGGCCGAGCGCAAGCCCCCTGCGTAAAAGACTGGTTACGCCGGCGGGCCCGTCAAGAACCCGCGCAGCAGCGCCGCCGTGCCCGCGCAGTGTTCCCGCATCACTTCCCGCGCGCCGTCCGCGTCACCCTCCAGTACGGCTTCGACCAGCGCGGTGTGCTGCGCCTGGGAGTGCTCCAGATTGCGTACCAGCAGCGGGATGCAGTCCAGCAGCTCGTTCACGCCCGCCCGCACCGCGGCGTACTGCGCCGCCAACGACGGCGAACCGGCCAGCTCGGCCAGCGTCAGATGCAGCAGCGTGTCGCGCCGCCGGTAGTCCGCCAGCGGCGCGTCGTGGGTGGCCGCCAGGGCCTCCCGCAGCCGCCGTGCCTGCCCGTCGTCCAGGCCGTGCGCGGCGCACAGCCCGGCAGCGCCCACCTCCAGCACCTCGCGGAACCGCAGGGTGTCCTCGACGTCCACCTTCCCGATACGGCGCCGCAGCTCGTCCTCGCCCGCCGACTCCCCGCGCGGCCGGACGAACGTACCGCCGTAGCGGCCGCGCCGGCTCTCCACCAGCCCCTCGTCCTGGAGCACCTTGAGCACCTCGCGCAAGGTCACCCGGCTGATGTGCAGCCGCTCCGCCAACTCCCGCTCGGCGGGCAGGCGTTCGCCGCCCGGCACCAGACCCAGCCGGACGACCTGGAGTATCTGCTCCAGCGCCTCCTCGAACCCGTTGCCCGCCCGCACCGGGCGCAGTACGGGCGCCAGCCGGTCCGCCGGGCGCATCGCCGGACCGTCTTGCGCGCAGCCCGCCGCGCCGTTGTCCGCACCGTCCACCGGAACCCCTTCCCAACCAATGGTTCGTCGGCCTACCTTATGACCTCCGGATGCAGCGACAGGAGGCACCACCGTGGCAGACCGCACGCCCCCGCTCTCCGTCGAGGAGCTGAGAAGGCTCGTCGACGCCGGGGAGATCGACACTGTCGTCCTGGCCTTCACCGACATGCAGGGCAGGCTCACCGGCAAGCGGTTCGCGGCCCGCCACTTCCTCGACGAGGTGCTGGAGCACGGCACCGAGGGCTGCAACTACCTCCTCGCCGTGGACGTGGACGTCAACACCGTGCAGGGCTACGCGATGTCCTCCTGGGAGCGCGGCTACGGCGACTTCGCCATGCACGGCGACGCCGCCACCCTGCGCCGCACGCCCTGGAACCCCGGCACCGCCCTGCTCACCGCCGACCTCGCCTGGCACGACGGCTCGCCGGTCGCCGCCTCCCCGCGGCAGATCCTGCGCCGCCAGCTCGACCGGCTCGCCGAGCGTGGCTGGAGCGCCTACGCGGGCACCGAGCTGGAGTTCATCGTCTTCCGCGACACCTACGAGGACGCCTGGAACCGCGGCTACCGCGGGATGACCCCCGCCAACCAGTACAACACCGACTACTCCGTCCTCGGCACCGGCCGCATCGAACCCCTGCTGCGCCGCATCCGCAACGAGATGGGCGCCGCCGGGATGACCGTGGAGTCCGCCAAGGGCGAGTGCAACCTCGGCCAGCACGAGATCGCCTTCCGCTACGACGAGGCGCTGACCACCTGCGACCAGCACTCCGTCTACAAGACCGGCGCCAAGGAGATCGCCGCCCAGGAGGGCATGGCGCTGACCTTCATGGCCAAGTACGACGAGCGCGAGGGCAACAGCTGCCACATCCACCTCTCGCTGCGCGACGAGGCCGGGCAGCCCGTGATGGCCGACGACTCGGGCCCGTACGGCATGTCGACGGTCATGCGGCACTTCCTGGCCGGACAGCTCGCCGCGCTGCGCGACTTCACGCTCTTCTACGCCCCCAACATCAACTCCTACAAGCGCTTCCGGCCCGGCTCCTTCGCCCCCACCGCCGTCGCCTGGGGCCCGGACAACCGCACCTGCGCGCTGCGCGTCATCGGCCACGGCCCCGGCCACCGCCTGGAGAACCGCCTGCCCGGCGGCGACGTCAACCCGTACCTCGCCGTCGCCGCCATGGTCGCCGCCGGCCTCTACGGCATAGAGCACGAGCTGGAACTCCCCGAGGCGTGTACCGGCAACGCCTACGCGGGCGACGCCGACCACGTGCCCGGCACCCTCCGCGAGGCCGCCGCCCTGTGGGAGGCCAGCCCCATCGCCCGCGAAGCGTTCGGCGACGAGGTCGTCGAGCACTACCTCCACATGGCCCGCGTCGAACAGGACGCCTACGACGCCGCCGTCAC
This sequence comes from Streptomyces paromomycinus, assembly GCF_003865155.1. NCBI lineage: Bacteria > Bacillati > Actinomycetota > Actinomycetes > Kitasatosporales > Streptomycetaceae > Streptomyces > Streptomyces paromomycinus. The sequence goes on from NZ_BHZD01000001.1 coordinate 7,918,696, forward strand.
GGACTGGGAGCGCTTCCGCTCCTTCGAGCGCATGTAAGGAAGACCGCTACGTGTTGCAAGAGCTGCGCATCATCAACCCGGCGACCGAGGAACCGGTAGCCGTCGTCCCCGTCACCACCCCCGCCGAGGTGGACGAAGCGGTCCGGCGGGCCGCCGCGGCGCAGGAGAAGTGGGCCGCGCTGCCGCCCGGCGACCGGGCCCGCGTCCTGCGGCGGTTCGCCGGGATCGTCGAGGAGAACAGCGAGTCGCTGGCCCAGCTGGAGCTGACCGAGGCCGGCCACCCCCTGGGCAACGCCCGGTGGGAGGCGAACAACGTCGTCGACCTGCTGCACTACGCCGCCGGGGGAGTGGAGCGGCTGACCGGCACCCAGATCCCCGTCGCCGGTGGGCTGAACATCACCGTCCAGGAACCGCTCGGTGTCGTCGCCGTCATCGCGCCCTGGAACTTCCCGATGCCGATCGCCGCCTGGGGTACGGCCCCCGCGCTGGCCGCCGGCAACGCCGTCCTCCTCAAGCCCGCCGAGACCACCCCGCTGACCGCCCTCCGGCTCGCCGAGTACGGGCTGGAGGCGGGCCTGCCCGAGGGACTGTTCCAGGTCCTGCCGGGCGAGGGCGCCGTCACCGGCAACGCCCTCGTCGAGCACCCCGGCGTCGCCAAGGTCGTCTTCACCGGCTCCACCGCCACTGGCCGCGCCGTCGCCGCCAAGTGCGCCGCACAGACCAAGCGCCTCACCCTCGAACTGGGCGGCAAGAGCCCCAACATCGTCTTCGCCGACGCCGACATCGAACGGGCCGCGGCCGCCGCCCCCGGCTCCTTCCTGGACAACACCGGCCAGGACTGCTGCGCCCGCAGCCGCATCCTCATCCAGCGCTCGGTCTACGACCGCTTCATGGAGCTGCTGGAGCCCGCCGTGAAGGCGTTCGTCGCGGGCGACCCGGCCGATCCGGCGACGCAGATGGGTCCGCTGATCTCCGCGGCCCAGCGCGAGCGCGTACGGTCGTACGTCTCCGAGGACGCGCCCGCCGCCATCCGCGGCGAGGCCCCCAAGGGCAAGGGCTTCTGGTACCCGGCCACCGTCCTGGAGGGCAGGCCGGACGACCGGACCGCCGTCGAGGAGATCTTCGGCCCGGTCGCCGTCGCCATCCCCTTCGAGGACGAGGCCGACGCCGTACGGCTCGCCAACGCCACCGACTACGGCCTGTCCGGCTCCGTCTGGACCCGCGACGTCGGCCGCGCGCTGCGGGTGTCCGGCGCGGTCGCGGCCGGGAACCTCTCCGTCAACTCGCACAGCAGCGTCCGCTACTGGACCCCGTTCGGCGGCTACAAGCAGTCCGGCCTCGGCCGGGAGCTGGGCCCCGGCGCGCTCGCCGCCTTCACCGAGACCAAGAACATCTTCATCAGCACCGAGGAGAGCTAAGTGACCGACCAGACCGCCGCGGCCACCGAAGGCAGCGCGACCCCCGTGTGCCGCCGGCTCGTCGGCCGCACCGCCGTCATCACCGGCGCCGGCAGCGGCATCGGCCTGGCCACCGCCCGCCGCCTGGCCTCCGAGGGTGCCAACGTCGTGTGCGCCGACATCGACGAGAAGGCCGGCAAGGCCGCCGCCGAGGAGGTCGGCGGCACCTTCGTCCAGGTCGACGTGACCGACTCCGACCAGGTCGAAGCGCTGTTCAAGGCCGCGTACGACACGTACGGCTCGGTGGACGTGGCCTTCAACAACGCCGGCATCTCGCCCGCCGACGACGACTCGATCCTCACCACCGGGCTGGACGCCTGGAAGCGCGTCCAGGAGGTCAACCTCACCTCCGTCTACCTGTGCTGCAAGCACGCGCTGCCCTACATGCAGCGGCAGGGCAAGGGCTCCATCATCAACACGGCGTCCTTCGTGGCCGTCATGGGCGCCGCCACCTCGCAGATCAGCTACACCGCCTCCAAGGGCGGCGTGCTGTCGATGTCCCGCGAGCTGGGCGTGCAGTTCGCCCGCGAGGGCATCCGGGTGAACGCGCTGTGCCCGGGGCCGGTGAACACACCGCTGCTGAAGGAACTGTTCGCCAAGGACCCGGAGCGCGCCGCGCGCCGCCTGGTGCACGTCCCGGTCGGCCGGTTCGCCGAGCCGGAGGAGATCGCCGCCGCGGTCGCCTTCCTCGCCAGCGACGACGCGTCCTTCGTGAACGCCGCGGAGTTCCTGGTGGACGGCGGAATCGCAGGGGCGTACGTCACACCCGTGTAGGCCGCAGCCTTCTTCGCGGATACAGTCCGAAGATCACCACCGGGACCGGCGCCCCGGCGCGCCGGTCCCGGGGTGCTCTGCCCGCAGGAATGTCACTGCCGACATTCCGCCCCAATCACCGGAGAACCATGCGCACCAGACACGCCCTCGCCCTGGGACTCGCCGCCGCCGCGACCGTCACCACCCTCGTGGCCACCGGACCCGCGGTCGCCGCGCCCGCGCACCCCGCGAAGGCCCCGGAGCGTACGAGCTGTCCGCAGCTCTCCAAGAACATCAAGTGGTACGGCGCCAACCGCGCGAAGATCCAGCGCATGATCGACGAGCGCGGCACCTGCGCGCACCCGAAGCCGGGCCCCGAGGGCCGCCCCGTCGCCGCCTTCGACTGGGACAACACCGTCGTCAAGAACGACATCACCGACGCCACGCTCGCCTGGTCCCTCAAGCACGACAAGATCCTGCGCCCCAAGAGCTGGAAGGCCACCAGCCCCTGGATGACCACGGCGGCCGACCGCGCCCTGACCAAGGCCTGCGGCACCTCCGTACCCGTCGGGCGCCCGCTGCGCACCTCGAAGAACGCGGCCTGCGCCGACGAGATCATGGAGATCCGCGGCACCGCCCGCACCATGGACGGCAAGGCCGCTTTCGCCGGCGAGTGGAATCACCGCCGCACCAAGCCGGAGTACGCCTGGGTCCCGCAGCTGTTCGCCGGCCTGACCCCGGCCCAGCTCACCTCGTACACCCGGCAGGCCCGCGCCGAGGCCCTCGCCGCGCCGATCGGCGCGCAGCAGACCGTCGGCACCCACCGGCTGGCCGGCTACATCCGCTACTACGACCAGCAGAAGGACCTGATCCGCACCCTCAAGGCGGCCGGGTTCGAGGTCTACATCGTCTCCGCGTCCTCGGAGACCGTCGCCGAGGCGTGGTCCGGCGGCGTGGGCGTCGACCGCGCGCACACCATCGGCGTCCGCAGCATCCTGAAGAACGGCCGGTTCACCACCGGCATCCGAGGCTGCGGCGACGTCAAGGACGGCCACGGCGAGGTGCTTCCGTACATGGACGGCAAGCGCTGCCTGATCAACCAGGAGATCTTCAAGATCAAGGGCGCCGAGGCGTGGCGGTTCCAGGACCCCGCGCACCGCATCGCGCTCGGCGGCGGCGACGCCAACACCGACGTCACCTTCGTCAACGACGCCACCGGCATTCACCTGGCCGTCAACCGCAACCAGCCGGAACTGATGTGCCGCGGCTACGACAACGCCGACGGCCGCTGGGTGGTCAACCCCATGTTCATCGAGCCGCTGCCCAAGAAGTCCGGTACGTACCCCTGCGCCACCACCGGCTACACCAACACCGACGGCGGCACCGGCCCGGTCCGCCGCCCCGACGGCACGGTCGTCCCCGACCAGAAGGACCGCATCCACGCCTGACCCGCCCGGAGGGCCGTGCTTCCCGTCACCTACAGGAAGGTGCGGCCCTCCCCGCGGTACGTCGGCACCGTCGCCATCACCCGGTCCCCCTCGACCAGGTGCAGTTCGGCGAACCGCTCGCACAGCTCACCGGCCTTCGCGTGCCGGAACCACACCTTGTCGCCGAGCCGCAGTCCGTCCGTGGCCGGCCCCAGCAGCGGCGTCTGCACCTCCCCGGCCTCCTCCTGCGGGTCGTACCGCAGCCCCTCGGGCAGATACGGCACCGGCGACCGGTCCCGCCCCGCCACCCCGGACGCCGGATACCCGCCGCCCAGCACGGTCACGACACCGTCCCCCGGCCGCCGCACCACCGGCTGCGCGAACATCGCCGCCGGACGTCCCGAGAACGACCGGTAGTTGTCGAACAGCCGCGGCACGTACAGCCCCGAACCCGCCGCCACCTCCGTCACCGCAGCCTCCGCCGCCGTGTGCTGCACGCTGCCCGTACCGCCGCCGTTGACGAACTCCAGGTCCGGCGCCTCGGCCCGCACCGCGCGCACCACCTCCCAGCGCCGCCGCGCGATGTCCCGGCGCGCCGCCGACTGCATCGCCCGCACGGCCCGCGAGCGCAGCGGCTGCCCGGCCACCGCGTCACCCACACCCGCCACATGCCCCTCGTACGCCATCAGGCCCACCACCCGGAATCCCGGACGGCGCGTCACCGCACGGGCCAGCGCGGCCACCTGCTCCGGGCGGCTCAGCGGCGAACGCCGCGCACCCACCCGCACCCGCCCGCCCAGCGGCCGCAACGCGGTGTCCCACTCCAGACACACCCGCACCTCCTCGCCGCCACCCGCGGGCCGGGCCGCGTCGATCAGTTCCAGCTGCGCCACGTCATCGACCAGCACGGTCACCGCGCCGGCCGGCTTCGGGTCGGCCGTCAGCTCCGCGAACCCGGCCCGGTCCGCAGACGGATACGCCAGCAGCACGTCCGCGAACCCCGACCGGGCCAGCCACAGCGACTCGGCCAGCGTGAAGCTCATGATCCCCGCGAAGCCGTCGCGCGCCAGCGCCCGCTCCAGCAGGGCCCGGCAGCGTACCGACTTGCTCGCCACCCGCACCGGCTTGCCCTGGGCCCGCCGCACCAGATCGGCGGCGTTGGCGTCGAACGCCGCCAGGTCCACGACGGCCAGCGGCGCGTCGAGACCGGCGGTGGCCCGGTCGAGGCGGGCCCTGTCACCAACTGCGTCGCACGAGTACCGGGACATGGCCCGCAGCCTGCCAGAACGGGCTACGGGTGGGTAGGGGGAGAGAACACGACAGACCGGGCGCCGGACGCCCGGCCACGGCGGACGAGTTGGAGCACCGGCGGCGCCAGCCCGTAGAGTGGCGGACGCCGCAACCAGCAGGTCAGCGGTGTGATGTCCGGATACGAACCACCCTGCCCCGATTGCCGGTCGGGCCGGTGGAACACAGGCGCGAGGGGGAGCGCGGGTGAGCACCGAAGCCGACTTCGCCGACGCGTCGCGCCTTCCCCGCACCCCGCCCCGGGTACCGGCACCGCCCGCCGAGGACCCGCAGACCGCCGTCCTGCGCCCGGTCCCGCCGGAACGCCCCGCCAAGCCCGGCCCCGGCCCCATGCCGCCCGCCGCGCCCACCACGGCCCCGGCAGCGACCCCGCCCCGCCCCGCGACTCCGACCGCCGCCCCGCCCCGCCCCGCTGCCCCGCCGGCGCCCCAGGCCTCCACGGAACCCCCGCCCCCCGCGGGCGTCCCCCCGCTGCCTACCCACGCCCCGACCCCGGCCCCGCCCCGTACGGACGCCACACTCGGGCCCGCACCCGCGCCCGTCCCCGCCCAGCCCCCGGCGGACCGTTCCGCCACCCCCCGCGACACCGCCGCCTTCCACCTCGCCAACAGCGAAGCCTTCTGGAACGGCCCCGGTGCCGCCGAAGCGCACCCGAACACCCCGCCCCGCCCCACCCAGCCCCCGGCCGTGACCGAACCGCCCCCCACCGGCACTCCGCTCTCCGGGCCGCCCCTGCCCCCGGCTCCGGCCTTCCGCGCCAGGCCCTCCCGGCGCACCGCGCTCGCGGCCGCCGGACTCGTACTCGGTCTCGGCCTCGTTGCGGGAGCCACCGCCGGCACCTGGCTCGCCGACGACACGGGCGGCAGCCCCGCCGCCGAGGCGGTCTTCGCCCAGGGCCGCGAGGTCTGGCACAGCGCCCCCGTCGACACGCTCTTCCCCCGCACCCTGAACGGCGTGGGCACCGGCCCCGGCGGCGCCGACCGCACCTGGATCCGGGCCGCCGTCGCCCCCGACAGCGGCTGCGCGGGCGCCTTCGACCCGCTGCTGGCCAAGGCACTCGCCCCGGTCGGCTGCCACCGCCTGGTACGCGCCACCTACATCGACGTCACCCGCACCAACCTCGTCACCGTCGGCGCCGTCGCCACCAAGGCCGACCGCACCGCCATGCAGGACCTGCGCCGCCGCTTCGCCGAGGAGCGCCTCGACACCCGTACGGACCTGATGCCCCGCCCGTACGCCGCCAAGGGCACTCCCGCGGCAGACTTCGGGCCCGACCAGCGCGCCAGCTGGAGCATCCGCGTCCTCGACGACCTGCCCGTCGTCGTCTACGCCGTCTCCGGCTTCGCCGACGGCCGTACCGTCGACGACCCGCAGCCCGCCGCCGAAGCCACCCGCACCGGCGCCACCACCGCTCCCGCCGAAGCCGGACTGGGCCACGACGCCAAGGCCGTCACCGAACGGATCGAGCAGACCTTCCGGAAACAGGCCGCCAAGGGAACCACGGAGCCGCAATGACCAGGAGGCCCCTGCTGCGCGCCGCCGGTGTCACCCTGTCCGCCGCCGCGCTGACCGTGCTGCCCGCCCTGCCCGCCCACGCCGACGGCATACGCGCCCAGGAGTGGGCGCTGAACGCCCTGCACGCCGAGAAGGCCTGGGAGACCACCAAGGGCGACGGCATCACCGTCGCCGTCCTGGACACCGGCGTCGACGCGGACCACCCCGACCTCCAGGGCCAGGTCCTGCCCGCCAACGACCTGGTCGGCTTCGGCGCGAGCCCCGGCGACAGCTCCTGGGCCGAGCACGGCACCGCCATGTCCGGCATCATCGCGGGCCACGGCCACGGCGCCGACCGGGCCGACGGCGTCATCGGCGTCGCGCCCGAGGCGAAGATCCTCCCCGTCCGCGTGATCCTCGAAGACAGCGACCCGCAACGCCGGCGCGCCCGCACCGAACGCGCCGGGGCCCTCGCCGACGGCATCCGGTGGGCCACCGACCACGGCGCCGACGTCATCAACCTCTCCCTCGGCGACGACAGCCGCTCCGCGCACCCCGAACCCCGCGAGGACGCCGCGATCCAGTACGCCCTGAGCAAGGGCGTCCCGGTCATCGCCTCGGCCGGCAACGGCGGCAAGGACGGCGACCACGTCTCCTACCCGGCCGCCTACCCCGGCGTGATCGCCGTGACCGCCGTCGACCAGTGGGGCTCCCGCGCCAACTTCTCCACCCGCCGCTGGTACGCCACCGTCTGCGCGCCCGGCGTCGGCGTCGTCATCGCCAACCCGGACCGCAAGTACTACGAGGGCTGGGGCACCAGCGCCGCGTCCGCCTTCGTCTCCGGCGCGGTGGCACTCGTCCGCTCCGCCCACCCGGACCTCAGCCCCGCCCAGATCAAGAAACTCCTCACCGACACCGCCCAGGACGCCCCCGAAGACGGCCGCAACGACGAGCTGGGCGCCGGCATGGTGGACCCGGCCGCCGCGATAGAAGAGGCCAGAACCCTCGAGCCGACCCCCCAAAAGCCCGAACCAGCCACCCACACCAAGCAGTACTTCGGCACCGGCCCGACCACCGCCCCGGCCACCGACAAGACCGGTTGGCTCCCGTGGACAGCGACGATCGGGGGCATAGCCCTGATCACCACCTCCGCAGTCTTCTGGCGCAAGCGCACCTGACCAGCCCAAACACCGCCGCACCACCCCACCCACCGAACCGGTCCCAGCCCAAACACCGCCGCACCCAGCCACCCACCCCACCTCCTCACGACCCCCTTCCACCCCCCCAACGGAAGGGGGCGGGCCGGAGCGGCCTGCCGCGCAGGCCCGCCCCCGAACCTTGACAGCCCCGCGCAGCGGCCACCGCCCGCCGCAGGCGCAACGGCGGCGCACCTCAAAGCGGACCGACACCGGCGCCCCAGGAAACCCGCGCCCAATGGGCGCTCCGCAGCGGCCCCCGCCCGCCGCAGGCGCAACGGCGCCGCACCTCAATGCGGACCGGCACCGGCGCCCCGAAAACCCGCGCCCGAGGGGCGCTCCGCAGCGGCCCCCGCCCGCCGCAGGCGCGAACGGCGCCGCACCCGAAAGCGAACCGGGACCGACCGGCCCGAAAACCGGGCCCAAAGGGCCCAGCGCTAGGCTCGACAACGTGCTCAAAAACATCCCCACCTCAGACTTCTCCGACGACGACGGCACCGCCGACCCGGAACTGGCGGCCGCCTTGGCGGCCTACGCGGCGCGCTCCCAGGACCAGGCCGCCGCCTCCGAGGCCCGGCTCCTGCCCCTGCTGAGCCGGGCCCGGCTCCTCGTCCCGGTCGTCGCCGTCCTCGGCGAGGTGGAGACCGGTCCGGACGGCCTGCAGCGGGAGAAGACCAGCGACATGGCCGTGCCGACGCTGCAGGCCCCCGACGGCCGCCGCGCACTGCCCGCCTTCACGTCCATGGAGACGCTGCACCGCTGGCGCCCGGACGCCCGCCCGGTGGCCGTACCGATGCGCCAGGCCCTGCTCGCCGCCGCCCACGAGAAGGCGGACACCGTCGTCATCGACCTGGCGGGCCCGGCGACGTACCAGCTCACCGGCGCCGCACTGCGCGCCATCGCGGAGGGCCGGGAGAGCAGCGACCCGCGCGAGGACCCGGCCGTCACGGACGCGGTGCGCGCCTTGCTGGCCGCCGAGCCGGACGTCCTGGCCGCCCGCCTGGACCCGTCGGCGGAGGCCGACGCGACCCTGGCCCTCGGGCTCGCCCCGGAGGCCGCGCCCGCCGCCGTCGCGCAGCGGCTGGCCGAGGCGCTGGCCGCCGACGAGACGCTGCGGTCCCGGCTCGTACGCGGCCTCGACCTGGCCCTGCTGCCGCCCGGCGCCGACACCGCCGGAGCCTTCTTCACCCGCTGACGGCCCCGACCGCTGCTGCCACCGCCAACAGGCAGAACCCCGTGACCGGGCTCACAATGCGAAGGAGAGAGCAAGATCCGCGCGAGGAGGCCCCATGGAGACGACAACGGAGACCCGCACGGTCGTATCCGAGTTCCTCGGGACGTTGCTCCTGGTGTTCTTCGCCGTCGGCTCCGCGGTGCTGGCCGGCGAGTACATCGGAACCTTCGGCATCGCCCTGGCATTCGGCTTCACCCTGTTGGCCCTGGCATACGCGCTCGGCCCGATCTCCGGCAGCCACGTCAACCCGGCGGTGACGCTCGGCATGCTGCTGGCGCGCCGCATCACCCCGCGTGCGGCGGTCGAGTACTGGATCGCCCAGCTCCTGGGCGGCATCGTCGGCGCCGCGCTGCTGTTCCTGGTCGCCAAGCAGGTGCCGGGCCTGAAGACCAGCGAGGCGTTCGGCTCCAACGGGTGGGGTGACCGCTCGGCCGTGCACATCAATCTCGGCGGCGCCTTCGTGGCCGAGATCGTGCTGACGTTCCTGCTGGTGTTCGTGGTGCTCGCGGTGACGCACCGGGTGGCGGTGGTCGGCTTCGACGGCCTGCCGATCGGCCTGGCGCTGGCGGTCGTGCACCTGGTCGGCATCCCGCTCACGGGTACGTCGGTGAACCCGGCCCGCAGCATCGGCCCGGCCCTGTTCGCGGGCGGCGGCGCGCTGTCGCAGCTCTGGCTGTTCATCGTGGCGCCCATGATCGGTGGCGCGCTGGCCGCGGTGGTGCACCAGATCACCCACCCGCCGAACGAACCGAAGCTGGTCGCGGACGAACGGTCCGCCGACTAGCCGAAACGATCCGTCGGCCACGTAGGCCGTCCACCGAGAACGAAAGGGCCGCTCCCGGCACCGACCCGGGAGCGGCCCTTCCACCTGCTCTACGGGCTACCCGTACACCGGCCCCGTGAACTTCTCCCCGGGCCCCTGCCCCGGCTCGTCCGGCACCAGCGACGCCTCGCGGAAGGCGAGCTGCAGCGACTTCAGCCCGTCCCGCAGCGGAGCGGCATGGTACGAGCCGATCTCGGTCGCGCTGGCGGTGACCAGCCCGGCCAGCGCCTGGATGAGCTTGCGGGCCTCGTCCAGGTCCTTGTGCTCGCTGCCTTCCTCGGCGAGCCCGAGGTTGACCGCCGCCGAGGACATCAGGTGCACGGCCACCGTGGTGATCACCTCGACCGCCGGTACGTCCGCGATGTCGCGGGTCATGGCGTCGAAGTCCGGGTTCGCGGGGGCGGCGGGGCCGCCCGGCTCCGCCGGTCCGGGCTGCTGCGGGGTCTGGTCACTCATGGCTCGCGCTTCACTTCCTGCTCAGGGGTCTGCCCAACCTTAGGCCCCGCCCGGTCCCCGCCCGCGCGCGGACCCGGCCCGCCCCCGCGGCCCGCCCCGTACACGAGTGGGGCCCAGCCGTCCGCTCGTGTATTCTGGGAATCCGACCGGTCGAGCACTGACGTGCCCGACCCACAAGTGGAGGCTCCGATCTCCCACCCGAACCGACCTCACGGTCGGTGGGTCAACGGTCCGGCTGCGCCCCGCGATGACATCGCGGCGGTGCTCCTGATCCTTTGAGGAGCCCCGCCTGTGTCCCGTCCGGGGCGTTTTTCGCATTCCGGCGCGGTTGGTCACACCGAAACAGACGTTACGCGGCAGTCCGCCAGGCCGTCGCGTGGTGCTACCGAGGAGGATCCATCAGCGCCGAGCCCCGCATCAACGACCGGATTCGCGTCCCCGAGGTGCGACTCGTCGGTCCCAGTGGCGAGCAGGTCGGCATCGTGCCGCTTGCCAAGGCCCTGGAGCTTGCGCAGGAGTACGACCTCGACCTGGTCGAGGTGGCGGCGAACGCCCGTCCGCCGGTCTGCAAGCTCATGGACTACGGAAAGTTCAAGTACGAGTCGGCCATGAAGGCCCGTGAGGCGCGCAAGAACCAGGCGCACACGGTCATCAAGGAGATGAAGCTCCGGCCGAAGATCGACCCGCACGACTACGACACCAAAAAGGGTCACGTCGTCCGGTTCCTCAAGCAGGGTGACAAGGTCAAGATCACGATCATGTTCCGTGGTCGCGAGCAGTCCCGTCCCGAGCTGGGCTTCCGACTGCTGCAGCGCCTCGCGGAGGACGTCCAGGACCTGGGGTTCATCGAGTCGAACCCCAAGCAGGACGGCCGCAACATGATCATGGTCCTCGGTCCGCACAAGAAGAAGACCGAGGCGATGGCCGAGGCCCGCGAGGCACAGGCCGCCCGCAAGGCGGAGCGCCAGGGTCCTGCCCCGGAGCAGGACGTCGAGGAGCCCGCCGAGGCGTGATCCAGGGCGCGCGCCCCGGACCGCGCCGGGGTCGCCCCGGACGGACAGCAACCGATACATCTGACGCCCCCGGGCGCCGGTCCCCGGACCGGTGGGGGCGCCATCCAAGAGGAGAGAACGGCGCATGCCGAAGAACAAGACGCACAGCGGTGCCAGCAAGCGCTTCAAGGTCACCGGCTCCGGCAAGGTGATGCGGGAGCGCGCCGGCAAGCGCCACCTGCTCGAGCACAAGTCGTCCCGCGTGACGCGTCGCCTCACCGGCAACGCCGAGATGGCCCCGGGCGACGCCGCGAAGATCAAGAAGCTTCTCGGCAAGTAAGTCCTGACCGCCCGCCCCAGGGCGCGGCACAGGACCCGGACCGGGACCCATTCGATTCGGGCCGTGTGACGACAACCACGGCCCCGCTACAAGGAGTTAACAAGTGGCACGCGTCAAGCGGGCAGTCAACGCCCACAAGAAGCGCCGGGCGATCCTCGAGCAGGCCAGCGGCTACCGCGGCCAGCGTTCCCGCCTCTACCGCAAGGCGAAGGAGCAGGTCACCCACTCCCTCGTCTACAACTACAACGACCGCAAGAAGCGCAAGGGCGACTTCCGTCAGCTGTGGATCCAGCGCATCAACGCCGCTGCCCGCGCCAACGGCATGACCTACAACCGCTTCGTGCAGGGTCTGAAGGCCGCCAACATCGAGGTGGACCGCAAGATCCTGGCCGAGCTCGCGGTCAACGACTCCAACGCGTTCGCCGCGCTGGTCGAGGTGGCCCAGAAGGCGCTGCCGAGCGACGTCAACGCCCCGAAGGCCGCCTGAACCACGGCCTGAGGCACGTTTGTCACGGACCCGCAGGCCCCTGGCCTGCGGGTCCGTCGCTTTCCGCACGCCCCCACCCACCCGAAGAAGTGAGCCGCCGCCCATGGGCACCCCCGAGTTGATCTCCCCGCGTTCCGCACGCGTCGCCGCCGCCCGGCGGCTGGCCCGCCGCAACTTCCGCGGCAAGGAGCGCCGGTTCATCGCCGAGGGCCCACAGGCCGTACGGGAAGCCGTCGAGCACCGCTCCGGCGGCGAGCGCACGCTCGTCGAGCTGTTCGCCACCCCGGAGGCCGCCGAGCGGCACGCGGAGATCGTCGACGCGGTGCGGGCGGCCGGGGTGCCGGTCCGTTTCGCCGACGACGCGACCATCGCCGAGCTGTCCCAGACCGTCACCCCGCAGGGCCTGATCGGCGTCTGCCGGTTCCTGGACTCACCGTTCGAGGAGATCCTGGCCGCCCGGCCCAAGCTGGTCGCGGTGCTCGCCAACGTACGCGACCCCGGCAACGCCGGTACGGTGCTGCGCTGCGCGGACGCCGCGGGCGCCGACGCGGTCGTGCTGACCGACGCCTCCGTGGACCTGTACAACCCGAAGTCCGTACGCGCCTCGGTCGGCTCGCTCTTCCACCTCCCGGTCGCCGTGGGCGTACCGGTCGAACAGGTGGTCGGCGGGCTGCGGGAGGCCGGCGTACGCATCGTGGCGGCCGACGGCGCGGGCGCCGACGACCTGGACGCCGAGCTGGACGCGGGCACCATGAGCGGCCCCACCGCCTGGGTGTTCGGCAACGAGGCGTGGGGCCTGCCGGCGGAGACCCGCGCGCTGGCGGACGCCGTGGTGCGCGTACCCATCCACGGCAAGGCCGAGAGCCTCAACCTGGCCACGGCCGCCGCCGTCTGCCTGTACGCCTCGGCCCGCGCCCAGCGCACCACCGGAGGGTGCCGCTCCGCCTCCGGCGACTAGTAGGGTTGCGTGCCCGGGGGGACCGGAAGGGGGCAGCGGGGATGAGTACGAAAGCATCCGGTACGGCAGTCGCCGCCGATCCCTGTCCGGACGTCGGCCCCGTGCCTCTCGGGGCTGATCCCACCGGTGCCGGGCTCCACCCGGACGACCTGCCCGACGGCCTGGTCGTCGCCGACGAGACCGGCCGGGTCGTCTGCTTCAACGCCGCCGCGGCCCGGATCACCGCCATCGACCCGCACGACGCGCTGGGCCGCCCGCTGGAGAAGGCGCTGCCGCTCCAGGACATCGAGGGCCGCCGCTGGTGGCAGCTGACCGACCCGTACGGGGGACTGGCGATCCGCAGCGGCCAGCCGGAGCGCAACCTGCTGCTCGGCGGCCGCGAGGTGCTGGTCTCCGCACGGTACGTCCGCAGCCACCCCACCGGACCCGTCCGGCGGCTGGTCGTCGCGCTGCGCGGCACCGAGGCGCGGCGCCGCACCGAGCTGTCCCACGCCGAGCTGATCGCCACCGTCGCCCACGAGCTGCGCTCGCCGCTCACCTCGGTGAAGGGCTTCACCGCCACCCTGCTGCAGAAGTGGGAGCGGTTCACCGACGACCAGAAGCGGCTGATGCTGGAGACCGTGGACGCGGACGCCAACCGCGTCACCCGGCTCATCGCCGAGCTGCTGGACATCTCCCGCATCGACTCGGGCCGGCTGGAGGTGCGCCGCCAGCGGGTGGACATGGTCGCCGCCGTACGCCGGCACGTCCAGGCGCAGGCGACGGCGGGGCAGCTGCCCGACCGTTTCCTGATCCGCGCGACCGGGCCGCTGCCCGATCTGTGGGCGGACCCGGACAAGGTCGACCAGGTGCTGGGCAACCTGCTGGAAAACGCGGTGCGGCACGGCGAGGGAACCGTCACCATCGAGGTGGAGCCGGCAGCGAGCGGCTCCGGAGCGGAAGGGACGAGCGTCACCGTGAGCGACGAGGGCCCCGGCATCCCCGAGGAGTCGATGAGCCGCGTCTTCACCCGCTTCTGGCGGGGCAGCAAACGCGGCGGCACCGGCCTGGGCCTCTACATCGTCAAGGGCATCGTCGAGGCCCACGGCGGCACCGTCACGGTCGGCCGCGCGCCCGCCGGCGGCGCCCTGTTCCGATTTATCCTGCCCGTCGGGACCCCGGCCTTCATGGCCTGAGCGGCGCCCGGCGGGCCCACCCCCGTCGGGGCTCGGATGAGGCGCGGCCGCCCTGCCCCGTAGACTGCACCTTTGGCACCTTTGGCACTGCACACGTCGGGGGCAAGCCGCGCGCCAAGCCCATCGGAAGCACGGGAAGAGATGTCCGCACCCAATAAGTCGTACGACCCTGTCGAGGTCGAGGCCCTGAAACCGGAAGAGATCGCCCGCATGCGGGACGAGGCGCTCGCCGCCATCGCCGCCGCCGGTGACCTCCAGGCGCTCCACGAGGTGAAGGTCGCGCAGACCGGCGGCACCTCGCCGCTGGCGCTGGCCAACCGCGAGATCGGCGCGCTGCCGCCGCAGGCCAAGGCCGAGGCCGGCAAGCGCGTCGGCCAGGCCCGCGGCCAGGTGAGCCAGGCGCTCAAGAAGCGCCAGGAAGAGCTGGAGGCGGAGCGCGACGCCCGGGTGCTGGTCGAGGAGGCGGTGGACGTCACACTGCCGTACGACCGCGCCCAGGCCGGTGCCCGGCACCCGCTCACCACCCTGTCCGAGCGGATCGAGGACATCTTCGTGGCCATGGGCTACGAGGTCGCCGAGGGCCCCGAGGTCGAGTCGGAGTGGCTGAACTTCGACGCCCTGAACCTCTCGCCGGACCACCCGGCCCGCACGACGCACGACACGTTCTTCGTCGAGAACGCCGCGACCGGGACCGACCAGTCCGGTGTGGTGCTGCGCACCCACACCTCGCCCGTGCAGATCCGGTCGATGCTCGACCGCGAGCCGCCGCTGTACGTGGTCTGCCCCGGCCGCGTCTACCGCACCGACGAGCTGGACGCCACCCACACCCCGGTGTTCTCCCAGGTCGAGCTGCTCGCCATCGACGAGGGCCTGACCATGGCGGACCTCAAGGGCACTCTGGACCACATGGTCAGGGCGCTCTTCGGCGAGGGCATGCAGACCCGGCTGCGGCCGAACTACTTCCCGTTCACCGAGCCGTCCGCCGAGATGGACATGGTCTGCTACGTCTGCCGCGGCGCCTCCGTCGGCGACCCGGAGCGCCCGTGCCGCACCTGCTCCAGCGAGGGCTGGATCGAGCTGGGCGGCTGCGGCATGGTCAACCCGCGGGTGCTGGTCGCCTGCGGCGTCGACCCGGAGAAGTACAGCGGATTCGCCTTCGGGTTCGGCATCGAACGGATGCTGATGTTCCGCCACAACGTCGAGGACATGCGAGACATGGTCGAGGGTGACGTCCGGTTCACCCGGCCTTTCGGGATGGAGATCTGATGCGGGTCCCGCTTTCTTGGCTGCGGGAGTACGTCGACCTGCCGGACGGCGAGTCCGGCCGGGACGTACAGGCCAAACTCGTCGCCACCGGTCTGGAGGTCGAGACCGTCGAGCAGCTGGGCGCCGGTCTGGAAGGCCCCCTGGTCGTCGGCAAGGTGCTGACCATCGAGGAGCTGGAGGGCTTCAAGAAGCCGATCCGCTTCTGCACGGTCGACGTCGGCCAGGCCAACGGCACCGGTGAGCCGCAGGAGATCGTCTGCGGCGCCCGTAACTTCGCCGTCGGCGACAAGGTCGTCGTGGTGCTGCCCGGCGCCACCCTGCCCGGCGACTTCAAGATCGCCGCGCGGAAGACGTACGGCAAGGTCTCGCACGGCATGATCTGCTCGGGCGACGAGCTGGGCATGGGCGACGACGGCAGCGGCGGGATCATCGTGCTGCCGCCGGAGTACGAGCCCGGCACCGACGCCATCGAGCTGCTCCAGCTCGTCGACGAGGTCCTGGACATCGCCGTCACCGCCAACCGCGGCGACTGCCTGTCCATGCGCGGCATCGCCCGCGAGGCCGCCATCGCCTACGGCCTGCCGCTGCGCGACCCCGCGCTGCTGGACGTGCCGCCGCCGAACTCCTACGGCTACCCGGTCAAGGTCGCCGACCCGATGGGCTGCGACCGCTTCACGGCCCGTACCGTCGTCGGGCTGGACCCGGAGGCGCGCTCCCCGATCTGGCTCCAGCGCCGCCTGCAGAAGGCCGGCATGCGCCCGATCTCGCTCGCCGTGGACGTCACCAACTACGTGATGCTGGAGCTCGGCCAGCCGCTGCACGCCTACGACCGCTCCCGTGTGGAGGGCACGATCGGCGTGCGCCGCGCGGAGCCCGGCGAGAAGCTGACGACCCTGGACGGCACCAAGCGCGTCCTGGACGCCGGTGACCTGGTCATCACCGACAACCGCGGCCCGATCGGCCTCGCGGGCGTGATGGGCGGCGCCAACACCGAGATCGCGGACGCGGTGGCAGACCCGGAGACCGGCGTGGTCGACGGCACCACCGAGGTCGTGATCGAGGCCGCGCACTTCGACGCGGTGGCCATCGCCCGCACCGCCCGCCGTCACCGGCTGACCTCCGAGGCGTCCAAGCGCTTCGAGCGCGGCGTGGACCCGCAGGCCGCGTCCGCCGCGGCGCAGCGCACCGTCGACCTGCTGGTGCTGCTCGCGGGCGGCACCGCCGAGGCCGGCGTCACCGAGGTCGTCTCGCCCAGCGGGCCGCGCACGATCACCGTGAGCGCGGACCACCCGGACCGCGTCGCGGGCGTCACGTACGGCCGCGAGACCGTCGTACGGCGTCTCCAGCAGGTCGGCTGTGACGTGTACGGCCAGGACGAGCTGGTCGTGACGGTGCCGTCCTGGCGGCCCGACCTGACCGACCCGAACGACCTCGCCGAAGAGGTGATCCGCCTGGAGGGCTACGAGAACCTGCCCTCCACGCTGCCGAAGCCGCCCGCCGGGCGGGGCCTGACGGAGCGTCAGCGGCTGCACCGCCGGGTCGGCCGCGCGCTGGCCGGTGCCGGTTACGTCGAGGCGCTGAACTACCCGTTCATCGGCGAGACGGTGCTCGACCAGCTCGGCATCGAGGACGACGACCCGCGCCGCCGGACCGTGCGGCTGGTCAACCCGCTCTCCGACGAGGAGCCGCTGCTCCGTACGACGTTGCTCCCGGGCCTGCTCGGCGCGCTGCGCCGCAACGACGGCCGTGGCTCGCACGACCTCGCGCTCTTCGAGACCGGCCTGGTCTTCCGGCCGACCGGCGACGAGAAGCCGTCCGTACGGCTGCCCGTCGACCGCCGCCCGGCCGACGAGGAGATCGCCGCGCTGGACGCCGCGCTGCCCGAGCAGCCGCGCCGCGTCGCGGTGGTGTTCGCCGGCGCCCGCGAGCAGGACGGCTGGTGGGGCAAGGGCCGCCCGGCGACCTGGGCGGACGCCGTCGAGGCGGGCCGCACCGTGGCACGCGAGGCGGGCGTCGAGCTGATCGTCCGCCAGGACCAGCACGCGCCCTTCCACCCGGGCCGCTGCGCGGCGCTGCTCGCGCTGATCGACGGCGAGGAGGTGCTCGTCGGCAACGCCGGTGAGCTGCACCCGCGCGTCACCAAGGCGCTCGGCCTGCCGGAGCGCACCGGCGCGATGGAGATCGACCTGGACCGCGTGGAGCGGGCCGGCCCGGGCGCCGTCCAGGCCCCGCGGATCTCCACCTTCCCGGTCGCCACCCAGGACGTCGCGCTGATCGTGGACGCGTCGGTCCCGGCGGCGGAGGTGGAGGCGGCGCTGCGCTCCGGCGCGGGCGGCCTCCTCGAATCGCTGCGGCTGTTCGACGTGTTCACCGGCGAGCAGGTGGGCGAGGGCAAGAAGTCCCTGGCCTACGCGCTGCGCTTCCGGGCACCCGACCGCACGCTGACCGCCGACGAGGCGTCCGCCGCCCGTGACGCGGCGGTCGCATCCGCGGTCGAGCGGACGGGCGCGGTACTGCGCGGCGCCTGATCCACGCGGGATTGCCGGCGGGGCCCGGCGACGAACCTCAGGTTCGTCGCCGGGCCCCGCTGCGTTGCGCCGACCTTCATCCGATCGGGTGAGATCAGAGCGCAAAGTATCCGTGTGAGCACATGCGGTCGCAAGAATCGTCAGCGGACGATGCGGCTTGCTCAGACAGAGGGTCTGCCGCGGGACCGGGCCGACCGCCTCGATGGTTGCTGGGGGGAAGCATCGGCATGATCCGATCCTGGGCGCGGCGGAGTGCCGGGCGGCTGCGCGCCGCGCGGGCCCGGCGGGCCTTCGTCCTCGTGCTGCCCGGTCTGTGGGTGCTCGCCGTGGTGGTCTGGGAGCGCTGCACCCCAGCCGAAGGCCAGTTCCTCCAGCTCCTCGCCGCGGCCCCCGCCATAGCCTGCGCCGGCACCGGCCGGCGTCAGTGTGTCGTGCTCGGCGGTCTGTGCGCCCTGCTCGCGCTGCTGCCCCTCGGGACGGAGTCCTCCGGGGCGCATCCCCTCACCCGGATCGGCACCTGCTGTGCCGTCCTCGTGGTCGTCGCCGCCAGCTATCTGACCGCGGGCCGGCGGCTGCGCCTGCTGCGGGAGCTGGAGCGTACGAAAGAGGTGGCCACCGCGGCGCAGCGGGTGCTGCTGCGCCCGCCGCCCGCGCGGGTGGACGGCATCGTGGTCGCCGCCGACCACCTGGCGGCGGGCGAGGCGGCGACGGTCGGCGGCGACCTGTACGACGTCGTGGCGACCCGGCACGGCGTACGGGTCGTCATCGGCGACGTGCGCGGCCACGGCCTCGGCGCCCTGGGCACGGTCGCCGCGGTGCTCGGCAGCTTCCGTGAGGCGGTCCACGACGAGCCGGAGCTGGGCCGGGTGCTCCGCCGCCTGGAGCGGGCGCTGCACCGGCACCTGCGGGAGCGGGCGCGCGCTGAGCACCCGTCGGCCGGGGGCGGGGAGCCGGAGAACCCGCTGTCCGAGGAGTTCGTGACGCTGCTGCTGGTGGAGATCGCCCCGGACGGCTCCGTACGGACCCTCAACTGCGGGCATCCATGGCCGTACCGCCTCAGCCGCAGCGGCGCGCTGCCCGACGCGCCCGGCGAACCGATGCCGCCGCTCGGCCTGTTCCCGCTGCCCGCCGAACTGCCGGTGACCGAATGTCCGCCGCTGCTGCCCGGCCAGGCGCTCTTCCTGCACACCGACGGGGCGACGGACGCGCGGGACGCCGACGGCACGTTCTTCCCGCTGCCGAGTGCGCTCGACGAGAGCGTCCGGTCGGTCCGGGACTGCCGCGCCGCCGCGGTCGTGGAAGGCGTACGGGCCGCGCTGCTGCGCCATTGCGGCGGGCGGCTCTCCGACGACGTGGCGCTGCTGGTGCTCTGCAACGACCGCCTGCGGGTACCCGCCGGGGCGGACCCGGCGGCCCTGGCACGCGGGCGCGTCCGGGCGGGCCGGGCGGAGTGAAGCAGGGCGCGGCCGGTTCACACCCCGTGTGAAGGCCGCCTGTCTACGCTGATCTCAAGGGTTGTTGAGTCTACGAGCGGTCGCCCGGCCAGGGAGGCGGGGCGGCCCCGTCAGGAGGGCACCATGGAGCCCAACAGCCTGCTCGACGCGATTCTCGACGAGGCAGGCATATCGCACGCCGGGCTGGCGCTGCACGTCAACCAGCTCGGCCGGCAGCGCGGACTCGCGCTGCGCTACGAACACACGGCCGTGGCCCGGTGGCTGAAGGGCCAGCGGCCCAGGGGCCAGGTGCCCGACCTGATCTGTGAGGTGCTCAGCGAACGGCTGCACCGGGCCGTGGGCCTCGACGACATCGGACTGAGCCGGCCGGGGGTGCGCCGCGCCCCGGACACGCCGCTCTCCGGATTCGTGGAACGGGCCACCGCGCTGTGGCGTTCCGACGAGCAGCAGCGCCCCCATGTGCTGTCCGCCCCCGCCCTCACCGGTACCTCGGCGGTCATCCCGGTCTGGGAGTGGGAGAACCCGCCCGAGGACTCCGACGTGTCCCGGACCGGCCTGACCAGGGTCTCCATGGCGGACATCGAGATGCTCCGCGCGGCGCGTACGCACTACGAGCAGATGTACCGGAAGGCGGGTGGTATCGCGACGAGAACGCGGATCGTGGGATTCCTCAACACCGAGGCGGCGCCGCTGCTGCGGGGCAGTTACACCGACGCGACGGGCCGTCAGCTCCACCGGGCCACCGGCGGGCTGGTGGCCGTCGCGGGAATCTGTGCGTACGACTCGGACGCCCTGGGGCTCGCCCAGCGCTACTTCCATCAGGCGCTGCGGCTGGCCAAGGCGAGCGGGGACCGGGGGCTCGGCGCGTACGTCATCGCGCTGCTGGTCAACCAGTCCCTGTTCGTACGGGAGTACCGTCAGGCGGTCGCCTTCGCGGAGGCGGCCCTGCGGGCGGCGGGGCCGCAGATCACCCCGGCGCTCGCGGCCGACCTCTACGCGATGCAGGCCAAGGCGTACGCACGCCTGGGCGACGGCGCGAGCGCGCTCTCCTGCATCCGACGGGCGGAGGCGGCGGCCGAGCGCATACGCCCTGGTCAGGAACCCGACGAAACGGATTACGTCCAGCCGGGCCTGGTGAACGTCCAAGTGGCGGAGGCGCTGCTGAGCCTGGGGGACCTGCGGGCCGCCCGGGCCCACGCGGACGCCGCCGTCGACACCCCCGCGCACGACCGGGGCCGGGTCCACCGGCTGGCCATGCTCACCCATATCGAGCTGCGCCAAGGGGACGCGGACCAGGCTGTGGCCAACGCCGCGCAGATGACCGAACAGGCGCGGGGAATGGAGTCGCAGCGGTTACGGGACCGGCTGCGGGCGGTGCGCGAGCACCTGGCCGAAACCGGAGGTTCCGCCACCGACCGAGCTGCCGATCTGATCGACGAGGCGCTGCGCGTTCCACTGTGAGGCCGGCCCGTGTCACCTTGCCTGCTCAACGGCGGAAGGTGGCACATACGTGCGATGGAAGAATCTCAGTGAGCAGACCGTGTACGAGAACCGCTGGTTCCGGGTCAACCTCGCCGATGTCGAACTCCCCGACGGCCGCCACCTGGATCACTTCCTGATCCGGTTGCGGCCCGTCGCCGTGGCCACAGTGGTCAACGAGGCCAACGAGGTGCTGCTGCTGTGGCGGCACCGCTTCATCACCGACACCTGGGGATGGGAACTCGCCGCAGGCGTGGTCGAGGACGGCGAGGACATCGCCGCCGCGGCCGCCCGGGAGATGGAGGAGGAGACCGGGTGGCGCCCCGGCCCCCTCGAACACCTCCTCTCGGTGGAGCCGTCCAACGGCCTCACGGACGCCCGGCACCACATCTTCTGGTCCGACCAGGGCGCGTACGTGGGCCATCCCGAGGACGACTTCGAGTCCGACAAACGGGAGTGGGTCCCCCTGAAACTGGTACCCGACATGATCGCGCGAGGGGAGGTGCCGGCCGCCAACATGGCGGCCGCTCTGCTGCTGCTGCATCACATCCGGCTGGGGTGACCCGGGCCGCGGCACCTGAGGCGCGCCGCTGACCCGCCGGCCTCAGCGCCCCATCGCCTGCCATACGGCGATCGCCAGCGCCGCGAGCCCCGTGAGTGCGGCGATGGAGGGCAGCGGCCAGCGGCCGTGCTCCAACCGCGTGACGCGGGCCTGCATGTCGCCCGCGTCACGCTCGTTCTGTTCGGAGCGCTGCGCGAGCAGCGCCAGTTGGCCGTCGACACGTGCCGTCCGCACATCCAGGCAGCGTCTCAACTCCGCCATGTCGGTGGCAACCAGGTCGGGTTCGGGGTGGGCGGTCACGGTCCGCTCCTCTTTCCTCTCTCGGACGGGACTTCGTTGTCCATACGCGCACCAGTCAACTACCTCGGTACGGGCGGGGGAACGTGTGCGGGACGAATATGCGGGTCTGCCGCGCACACCCCGTGTGAAGTCACCCGCCGTGACGGCCGCCGGGGGAGCGCCCGGTTCACACGGGGTGTGAACCGCGCACCCGAAGAGACCGGCTTCACACGCTCCCGGTCACGGCCCGGAAAGCCGACGCTGGTTGCAACGGGGGCCGCTGCCGGTGGACGGGCGCCCATCGGCCGGTTTGTCCGCCCGCCGTCTTTCCCCCGAGCGGCGGGCGGACCACGACGGGGGGCGCCACTCAGGGAATCGGGGACGGCGGGCGGCACGGACGGTCGCGGGCTTCGCACCGGCGACGCGGAAAAGGGCGGGACCGGGGCACCGGTCCCGCCCTTACTCCTGCGTGCGGCGGGGCGTACAAGATCCGTACGGGGTCAGTACGGGGTCTGTACAGGATCAGTACGGGATCAGTACGAGTAGAACCCCGACCCGGTCTTGCGGCCGAGGCGGCCCGCGTCGACCATGCGCGCCAGCAGCGGGGGAGCGGCGTAGAGGGCTTCCTTGTACTCCTCGTACATCGAGTTGGCGACCGAGGCGACCGTGTCCAGGCCGATCAGGTCGGAGAGCTTGAGCGGGCCCATCGGGTGGGCGCAGCCCATCTCCATGCCGTTGTCGATGTCCTCGCGGCTGGCGATGCCGGACTCGAACATCCGGATCGCCGAGAGCAGGTACGGGATCAGCAGCGCGTTGACGACGAAGCCGGAGCGGTCCTGGGCGCGGATCGCGTGCTTGCCCAGCACGTCGTGGACCAGCGCCTCCGACCGCTTGATCGTCTCCTCGCCGGTGGTCAGCGCGGGGATCAGCTCGACCAGCTTCTGCACCGGCGCCGGGTTGAAGAAGTGGATGCCGATGACCTGGTCGGGGCGGGAGGTGGCGACGGCCAGCTTCACCAGCGGGATGGAGGAGGTGTTGGAGGCCAAGATCGCGTCCGGGCGGGTGACCACCTGGTCGAGGACCTGGAAGATCTCCGTCTTGACCTGCTCGTTCTCCACGACCGCCTCGATGACGAGGTCGCGGTCGGCGAACTCACCGAGGTCGGTGGTGAAGCTGAGCCGGTCGAGCGTCGCGTCGCGCTCCGCGACGGTGATCTTGCCGCGCTCGGCTGCCTTGCCGAGGGAGTTGGTCAGCCGCGTACGGCCCAGCTCCAGCGCCTCACCGGTGGTCTCAGCGACCATCACGTCCAGGCCGGAGCGGGCGCACACCTCGGCGATACCGGCGCCCATCTGGCCGCAGCCCACCACTCCGACGCGTTCGATGTCGGTCACATCGTGCCTTTCGCTGATCTCGGGGTCCGGCGGGGCGCGCGGGGCCGTCCGTACCTGCGGCAGGGACCCCGGCGTCCGCCTCGGCCCCGACGTTACTCCGCGGAATGCTGTGCGGCGGGGGCAGGGGCGGGCATTCTGTTGTCCTGAGACGGACGTTCCGGACACTTTGGGGGCGCGGCATGAGACGGATCACACGAAGAGCGTTCGCGGTCGCGGCTCTCTCGGCGGCCGCCGCGGCACCGGCACCGGGGAGCGCGGCGGCCCGCGGCCGCGGTGCGAACGGCGGCCGGCCGGAGTTCCGCGGCATGTGGCTGGCCACGGTCGCCAACCGGGACTGGCCCTCCAAGGCGGGCCTGCCCGCCGCCTCGCAGCAGGCCGAACTGCGCGCGTACCTGGACGCGGCGGTGGCGCGCCGCCTCAACACGGTGGTCTTCCAGGTGCGGCCGACGGCGGACGCGCTGTGGCCGTCCCCGTTCGAGCCCTGGTCGGAGTACCTGACCGGTGTGCAGGGCCGTGATCCCGGCTGGGACCCGCTCGGCTTCGCCGTCCGCGAGGCCCACCGGCGCGGACTGGAGCTGCACGCCTGGTTCAACCCGTACCGCATCGCCAACCACACCGACCCGTCGCGGCTGGTGCCCACCCACCCGGCGCGGCTGCGTCCGGACTGGGCCGTGCCGTACGGCGGCAAGCTGTACTACAACCCGGGCCTGCCCGAGGTCCGCGCCTTCGTGCAGGACGCGATCCTGGACGCGGTGGAGCGCTACGACATCGACGGCGTCCACTTCGACGACTACTTCTACCCGTACCCGGTGGCGGGCCAGACCTTCGACGACGACGCCGCGTACGAGGAGTACGGCGGGGACTTCGCGAACCGGGCGGACTGGCGGCGCGACAACATCGACCTGCTGGTGCGCGAGACCGCGCAGCGGGTGCGGGACGCGCGGTCGCCGGGCGGCGGCGGCCGGTGGCCCGGCCTGGGCGGCGGCCGGTGGCGCAGGCCGCGCCGTACGCACCACCGGCCCGTACGCTTCGGTATCAGCCCCTTCGCCATATGGCGCAACCAGGCCACCGACCCGGCCGGTTCGGACACCCGCGCGGGCGTGCAGACCTACGACGACCTCTACGCCGACACCCGCAAGTGGGTGCGCGAGGAGTGGATCGACTACATCGTGCCGCAGGTCTACTGGAACATCGGCTTCCCCGCCGCCGACTACGCCAAGCTCCTGCCCTGGTGGTCGGAGACGGTCACCGGCACCCGCGTCCAGCTGTGCATCGGCGAGGCGCTGTACAAGGCGGGCGCGCCGGGCCAGCCGCCCGCCTGGCAGGACCCCGCCGAGCTCTCCCGCCACCTCACCCTGGCCCGCGGCTACCCGCAGGTGCGCGGGCACCTCTTCTTTTCCGCGAAGGAGGTGGCCGAGGACCGCACCGGCGCGATGGCGCGGGTCGTCGCCGACCACTACCACGGGCCGGTGCGGCCCCCGCGCCCCGCGTCGTGAGCGCCGGCCGGCCCGCTACTCCTGGGCGTCGGCCGTGAAGTGCCGTACGACGGTGTCCGGGCCGGGCGACATCAGCGTCTCGTGGCCGTCCTCGAAACGCACCCGGTACGGCGGGGTGCCGTCCGCCCCCAGGACTTCGATGATCTCGGCGGTCCGGTCGTGCTGCCCCACGATCCTGCCGTGCACCAGCAGCCGGTCTCCCACACTCGCTCTCATCGGCTACGGCCTCCTCGTCAGTCGGTCGGAGGGTGACTGTTCCGTGGCCGTCAGTCTACGGCCGGGCGCCGCCGATGCACCCGCGGAACGCGCCACCCGCACAGCTCCGGTACGGACTTTTGCTCCCGCCGCCCTCAGGAGGCCGAACGCTGGGTGACGACGATGCAGACGAGGACGGCGACGGCGGCGGCCGGAGCGGCCAGCGGCAACTGCTCGCCGAGCAGCAGCACCGACCAGACCAGCGTCAGCAGCGGCTGGGCGAGCTGGAGCTGACTGGCCTTGGCGACGCCGACGGCCGCCATGCCGCGGTACCAGACCACCAGGCCGAGGAACTGCGAGCCGAGAGCCAGCCACAGCAGGCCCGCCACCGCGTGCGCCGTCAGGTGCGGCGGTTCGGCGACCAGCGCCAGGGCGGCGCCGGGCACGGTGACCGGCAGGGCCGTCACCAGGGCCCAGCCGATCACCTGCCAGCCCGGCAGGTGACGGGCGAGCCGGCCGCCCTCGGTGTAGCCCGCCGCGCACACGAGGAGCGCCGCGAAGAGACAGAGGTCGCCGGTGCTCAGCGCGCCGCCGCTCTGCTGGACGGCGAAGCCGATGACGACGACCGCGCCGGCCAGCGCCGCGGCCCAGAAGGTGCGCGACGGGCGGGCGCCGGTCCGTACGGCCGAGAACGCGGCGGTGGTCAGCGGCAGCAGGCCGACGACGACCGCGGCGTGCGAGGTGGTGGAGGTCTCCAGCGCGAGGGTCGTCAGCAGCGGGAAACCGAGGACGACACCGGCTGCCACGACGGCCAGGCCCGCCCAGTGGCGGCGTTCCGGCAGCCGGACGCGGAGGACGACCATGCAGGTCCCGGCGACGGCGGCGGCGAGCACGCTGCGCAGGGTCACCACCGTCCAGGCGCCCATGCCCTCCAGGGCCCAGGCGGTGGCCGGGAAGGTCAGGGAGAAGGAGGCGACACCGAGGGCGGCGAGCAGGGTGCCGCGGGCGGCGGCGCGGGGGGCGGGGGCGTGCACGACGGGGGCTGGGCGGGGGGCCGTGCCGACCGGAGCGGTGGCTCCGGAGGCCGGACCGGCGGCCGGGTGGGCGGCTCCGGCGGCGGGGCGGGCTTCGGCGGGCCCGGCGCCCGGGGCGTTGACCGCTATCGTGCTGCCCGGAGTAGCGCTATCGTGATCTCTCATGCATGAGCGTAGCAGCGTCGCTGAACTGGCCGCCATCCTCCGCGACGGCCTCAACCGCTACTCTCCGGGTGAGAAGCTGCCATCGAGTCGCGCCCTGGTCGAACGGCACCGGGTCAGCCCGGTGACGGTCTCCCGCGCCCTGGCCGAGCTGGCGGCCGAGGGGCTGGTGACCACCCGCCCCGGCGCCGGAGCCTTCCGCGCCGAGGCCCGGCCGCAGGCGCGCGCCGTGGACACCTCCTGGCAGGAGATCGCGCTGAGCGCGGAGGCCGCCGACGACCACACGCCGCGCGGCGTGGACGCCTCCGGCGTGCTGGCCACCCTGGCCGCGCCCGCCCCTGGCGTCATCGAGCTGAACGGCGGCTATCTGCACCCCGGCCTCCAGCCGGAACGCGCGCTCGCCGCCGCGCTCGCACGGGCCGGACGCCGCCCCGGAGCCTGGGGCCGGCCGCCCATGGAAGGCGTCACCGAACTGCGGGCCTGGTTCGCGCGCGAGATCGGCGGCCCCGGCGGCACCCTCGCCGACTCCGACGTCCTGGTGACGGCGGGCGGACAGAGCGCGCTGACCGCGGCGCTGCGCGCGCTGGCCCCGCCCGGCGCGCCGGTGCTCGTCGAGTCACCGACGTACCCGGGCATGCTGGCCG
This sequence comes from Streptomyces paromomycinus, assembly GCF_003865155.1. Lineage (NCBI taxonomy): Bacteria > Bacillati > Actinomycetota > Actinomycetes > Kitasatosporales > Streptomycetaceae > Streptomyces > Streptomyces paromomycinus. The sequence goes on from NZ_BHZD01000001.1 coordinate 7,945,286, forward strand.
CCGCCCGCGCGTCCGGGCTGCGGCCCGTGCCCGTACCGATGGACGCGGACGGGGTACGGACCGACCTGCTGGCCGAGGCGTTCCGCGCCAGCGGGGCCCGGCTCTTCGTCTGCCAGCCGCTGTTCCAGAACCCGACCGGGACCGTGCTGACCGCCGGGCGCCGGGCCGAGGTGCTGCGGATCGCCCGCGCGGCCGGCGCGTTCGTGGTCGAGGACGACTTCGCGCGCCGCCTCGTCCACGAGGACGCGCCGCCGCTGCCGCCCACGCTGATCGCCGACGACCCGGACGGCACGGTCGTCCACGTCTGCTCGCTGACCAAGGCCACCTCGCCGAGCCTGCGGGTGGGCGCGCTCGCCGCGCACGGGCCGGTCCTCGACCGGCTGCGCGCCATCCAGGTCGTGGACAGCTTCTTCGTCCCCAGGCCGCTCCAGGAAGCGGCCCTGGAACTGGTGGGCTCCCCGGCCTGGAACCGCCACCTGCGTGCCGTCTCCGGGCAGTTGGCAGTGCGGCGGGACGCGCTGGCCACCGCACTCCGGAGGCATTTCGGCGGTACGGAGCCGTCCGGGGCGGGCCCGGGCGTGCAGGTCGTCCCGCCCGGCGGTTACCACTTCTGGCTGCGCCTGCCCGACGGTACGGACGAGGCGGCCCTCGCCGGCGCGGCACTGCGCGCGGGTGTCGCGGTCGCGCCCGGCCGTCCGTACTTCGCCGCCGAGCCTCCCGCCCCGCACCTGCGCCTGACGTTCGCATCGGCCGCGGGTACGGCCGAACTGGCCGAGGGAGCGCGGCGGTTACGCACGGCGTACGACGAAGTGGCGGGGCAGGGATGAGCCGACGGGGGACGCCGGACGGGCGGGGCGAGGCGCGGGACCACGGACGGGGCGACGGGTAATACGTTCGACTCCGGACGGCTCCTCTGCGAGCCTCCGTCCATGAACGACAGCACCCCCGACGCTCCGGGCGAGCGCGCACCCGCGACCGTGTCCGACGGCATCCCGGCCGGTTACGAGGTCTCCACCGACGCGGACCGGCTGGACCTGGCCCTGATCCACCACTGGCTCTCCACCGACGCCTACTGGGCACTCGGGCGCCCGCGCGAGCGCCAGGACCGCGCGGTGGCGGGGTCGCTCAACTTCGGCCTCTACGAGACCGGGACGGCGGACGGCGCCGGTCCCGGCCGGGGACGGCAGGTCGGCTACGCCCGCGTCATCACCGACCGCACCACCTTCGCCTGGCTCTGCGACGTCTACATTGCCCCCGCCGCCCGCGGCAAGGGCCTCGGCACCGCCCTCGTCACCCACATCCGCGACCACCTGGCACCGTACGGCCTGAGCCGCATCCTGCTGGCGACCGGCGACGCCCACGACGTGTACGCGCGGGTGGGCTTCGAGCCGCTGTCCGAGCCCGGCAAGTGGATGGCGTTCGGCTTCCGGTAGCGGTGCCGGGCCCAGGCCCTCAGTGCCCCAGCACCTCCCGCAGTTCCGGCTGGAGCAGGTCGGCGTGGGCGCGTACGAGGTCGTCGCACAGGTCCCAGATGCGCTCGACGGGCAGTGCGGCCGCGGTGGCCGGGTCGGCCATCGCCGCGTGCCTGATGTGGCGCGGGTCGCCGTCCACCGCGGCCCGTACGACCAGTTCGTTGGCGCTGACGTAGGCCCGGTTCAGGGCCGCGCACTGCGGGGGCAGAGCGCCGACCCGGGTCGGCTGGACGCCCAGCGGGTCCACCAGGCACGGCACCTCCACCACGGCCTCGGCGGGCAGGTTGTCGATCAGGCCGTGGTTGGGGACGTTGCCGTAGACCGTGCGCGGGGTGCCGGAGACGATGCTGTGGATGATCTGCGGGGCGTACTCCATCGTGCCCTCCACCGGCAGCGGTGCTCCGGCGGCGAGCGCGTCCCGGGTCCGCTCGTACTCCGCGGTGTTCTCCTTGATGATGTCCAGGTACGTGCCGATCGGCAGCCGCAGCCGCTCCACCTCGCTGTCGTGGTGGAGGTACCAGGGCACGTACTCGGAGGAGTGCTCGCTGGTCTCGGTCGGGTAGTGGCCGAGCCGGCGGTACATGTCCACCCGTACCCGGCGCAGCAGTTGCGGATCCTTGGCGATCATGTCGTCGAGCAGCGGGTACAGGTTCTGCCCGTTGTGTTCAAAACGCAGCACCCACGCCTGGTGGTTGACGCCCGCGGCCAGGTAGGAGACCTCTTCGTACGGGACGCCCAGCAGTTCGGCGAGGTCGTGCACCGTCCAGTACACCGAGTGGCACAGGCCGACGACGCGGCGCAGCGGTGTGGCCTGCGCCAGGTACATCACGTTCATCGCCATCGGGTTGGTGTAGTTCAGCAGCCACGCGTCCGGGCAGAGTTCGGCGATGTCGTCGGCGAGGGCGCGCAGCACCGGGAAGGTGCGCAGCGCGCGGAAGATGCCGCCGACGCCGAGGGTGTCGCCGATGGTCTGGCGCAGCCCGTAGCGGGCGGGGATGCGGAAGTCGAGACGGGTGGCCTCGTTCATGCCGACCTGGACGGTGTTGATGACGAAGTCCGCGCCTTCGAGCGCCGCCCGGCGGTCGAGGTGGGCGGTGACGACCGGCTCGGCGCCGCGGGTGGCGGCGATGTGGCGGGCCGCGCCCTCGGCGGTGGCGAGGCGTTCCGGGTCGATGTCGTGCAGGGCGACGTGGACGCGCCGCAGTTCGGGGAAGGCGAGCAGGTCGGCGAGGAGTCCCTGGGTGAACACGACACTGCCGGCGCCGATGAAGGCGATCTTCACGGTGCCGGGGCCGGTGCGGCCGGTCGGGGTGGTGGGGCCGGTCGGGGCAGGGCTGGTCATGCGTGGCTCCCTGGTCGGATGGTGAGGGCGGTGGCACGGGCCTCGTCCCAGGTGGGCTGGGCCGCCGTACCGCCGTGGGCGCGGGTGGACAGGGCGCCGCAGGCCGCGGCGAAGGAGAGCGCCGCGGGCAGGTCCAGGCCGTGCAGGACCGCGGCGACGAAACCGGCGTCGAAGCTGTCCCCGGCGCCGACGCTGTCCACCGGGTCGGCGGGGACGGCAGCCGTACGGGTGAGCGTGACGCCGTCGTGGGCGAGCGCGCCGGACGCGCCGTCCTTGACGACGACGAGCGGGCCGAGGCGGGCGAGGGCGGCGGCAGCGGCGGCCGTGGCGGGCGGGCCGCATTCGGGTCCGTCGCCTTCCGATGAGCCGGGATCGGGGGATGCGGGGGATGCGGGGGATGCGGGGGCCAGCGTCGCGGCCAGTGCCCGCGCCTCCGCCGCGTTCGGCAGCAGGACGTCGGTGGACGTCAGTACGGGGCCGAGGAGTTCCGGGTCCCAGCGCTGCGCGGGGTCGTCGTTCGTGTCGAGCGAGGTGGCGGCGCCGTGCCCGCGGGCCCGCGCGAAGAGGTCGCCGAGCGCCCGGGCCAGGCGCGGCATCAGGAAGAACGATCCGGCGTGCACGTGCCGGCAGTCGGCCAGCAGCCGGTCCGGCACGTCCTGTGCCCCGGTGGCGGCCAGGCAGCCGGGGGCGGTGAGGATGGCGCGGTCGTCGCCCCGGGTGAGCACGGTGGTGAGCGGGGTGGGCAGCTCCGGGTCCGTGGCCAGCGCCGTGACGTCCACGCCGCGCTCGGCCAGCGCCGTACGCACGAAGGCGCCCGCGGCGTCGTCACCGACCCGCCCGGCGAACGCCACGCGCAGCCCCAGCCGCGCCGCTCCGCAGGCCGTGATCGCGGCCGAACCGCCCATCAGGAGGCGTCCCGAGGCGACGAGTCGCTCGCGCTGCCCGTATTCCAGGATGGGCGGGACCGGGCCGACCACCACGTCGGGGTTGGCGTCGCCGATCACGAGGAGGTCGAAGGAGCGGGGCACGGGTACCTCCGGGGCGGGGGCTCGACGAGGGGATCGGGGCTCGAAGACCGGCAGGGCTCGGTACGGGCGGGAGGGGGCGGGGCCGGGCTACCCCTTCAACCCGCTCGACGTCAGCGACTGGATGAAGGTCTTCTGCGCGAAGAGGAACGCCACCAGCACCGGCAGCACCGTGATCACATTGCCCGCCATGATCGCCGACCACCGGTTGTGGTGCTGCCCCTGGAAGGTGGTCAGCCCGAGCTGGAGCGTGTACTGGGTGTCGTGGTTGATCGCGATGAGCGGCCAGGTCAGGTCGTTCCAGGTGGTCAGGAAGGTCAGTACGGCGACGGTGGCCAGCGCCGGGCGGGCCAGCGGCAGGACGACGGAGTACAGCACCCGCAGCCGCGAGCACCCGTCGATCCAGGCGGCCTCCTCCAGCTCCCGGGGCAGCGCCAGGAAGAACTGCCGGAAGAGGAAGACCGCGAACGGCGTGACCAGGGACGGCACGATCAGCGCCCCCAGCGTGTCGATCAGCCCCAGGTTCTTCATCACCAGGAACGTCGGGATCATGGTGAGCTGGAACGGGATGACCATGGTCGCCAGCATCAGCCCCAGCAGCAGCCGCGACCCGGCGAACCGCATCCGGGCGAAGGCGTAGCCGCCCAGCGAACCGAGCACCAGGTTGGAAAGGACCGCGGTGACCGCGACGACCGAGGAGTTGGCGAACCACCGCGGGAACATCGCGTTGCCCAGCACGTAGTCGTACCCGCCCAGGTCGACGCCGGCCGGCCACAGCGAGGGCGGGAAACGGTTGATCTCCGCGTTGGTCATCACCGAACTGAGCACCAGCCACACCAGCGGCAGCGCGAACCCCAGCGACAGCGGCGCGAGCACCAGGTGCCAGGCGCTGAAGGGCAGGCGCCGGCGCCGGGCCGGGCGCCGCGGCGTGGCGCTCCCGCTCGTGCCTGCGCTCCCGTGCGGGCGCGCGGCACCGGGCGGCACGGCCGCGGGCGCGCTCAACGGACCGCTCCGTGCGGCGCGGCACCCGGCCGGCGCCGCCGGTACAGGCGCAGGGCGGTGCCCACGACGAGCAGGGCGACCGCGAGGACGTACGCGGCGGCGGCCCCGTATCCGGCGGTGAACATCTGGAACGCCTGCTCCCATACGAAGTAGACGATGACGGTGGTCGACCCGAGCGGGCCGCCCTTCGTCGTGACGTAGATCAGGTCGAACACCTGGAGCGCGGTGATCAGCTGCCACAGCAGCAGGAAGACGGTCACCGGCGTCAGCGAAGGCAGCTTGATGTGCCACAGCACCCGCAGCCGGCTCGCGCCGTCCAGCCGCGCCGACTCGATCAGTTCCGGCGGCACGTCCTGGAGCGCGGCCAGATAGACGACGACACAGAAGCCGATCCCGCTCCACAGCGAGATGAGCACCAGCAGGTACAGCGCCTGCCCCGGGTCGGAGAGGAAGCCCTGCGGGGACACGCCCAGGTGGTGCAGCAGGGAGTTGGCCACCCCGAACTGCGGGTCGAGGATGAAGAAGAACAGCACGCCCTGCGCCGCGGCCGAGATCACGAACGGAATGAAGATCAGCGTCCGGTAGAGGCCGATCAGCCGGATGCGGCGGTTGAGCGCCAGCGCGAGGGCCAGGCCGCCGACCAGGCTGAGCGGCACGTACAGGCCCGCGTAGACGAGGGTGTTCTCCACCGCCGTACGGAAGCCCGGGTCGCGCACCAGCGCGTGGTAGTTGTCCAGGCCCACCCAGCGCCCCGGCGTGACCAGGTCGTCCGCCCGGAAGGACAGCAGCAGCGACCAGACGACGGGGACGATGCTCAGCCCGAGAATGATCAGGACGGACGGGCTGATGAAGGCCCAGGCGGTGGCGTTCTCCCGGCGGGCACGGCCGGCGAGGGTGCGCGGGCGGCGGGGAGCGGGGGTGCCTGACGTCCGGTTCGTGGCCGTACGCGTGTCCCGTCGGCCGTCGTCGTACCGGTGCGGGTCCAGGGTGAGGGCGCGGGGTGTCGTACGGCGGGGCGCCGGACCGCGCGCCGGGGCACGGCTTTGGCTCTTCCCGTGGCCCGCGCGGGGCTCTGACGGCATGGCACCCTCTTCCGTCCGGCCGCGTCCGGCCGCCGCCTCGTGGGCGTCGTCCGGTCTCATCGCGGGATCAGCAGGGCCGCGTCGGCCTTCTCGGCGCAGGACCGCAGCGCCTCGGCAGGCGAGCTGCGGCCCAGCAGCACCGCCACGACCGCCTCGCCGACGGCCTGCGAGATCTGCGGGTACGCCGGGTGGACGGGCCGGACCCGCGCGGTGTTCAGCGCCGCGGTGAACACCGGCAGCCCGGTGGTCCGCGCCGAGTGCCGCCGCCATTCCGGACGCGCGGCCGTCGCCCTGCTCAGCGGCAGGCTGCCGCCGCCCAGCGCCCACCGCACGTCCTGCGCCGGATCGCCCAGCCAGCGCAGGAACTCGACGGCGGCCCGCGACCGTTCCGGCCCGTTGTCGAAGACGGTCCAGGTGTCCGGGCCGGCGATCGTGCAGGGCCGGCCGCTGTACGTCGGCAGCGGCACCACGTCGTAGTCGACCTCGCCGTCGACGATGTCCGGCAACTCCCACGGGCCGGTGGCCATCATTGCCATCCGCCCGCCGATGAAGACCTGGTGCATCTGCTCGGCGCCCGGCTTCGGGTCCACATAGACGCTCTTGTCGGCGGCGAGCCGCGCCAGGGTGTCCAGCGCCCGCTCCCCGACGTCCTTGAAGCCGATGCTGTGCCCGTCCGGGGCGATGACCTCGCCGCCGAGGTCCCACACCAGCGGCCACAGCCGCCACACGGTGTCCTCGTCGCCGGTACCGGGCCAGCTCGTACCGAAGGTGCCGCGGCGCGGGTCGGTCAGCAGGCGTGCCGTACGGACGAAGTCGTCCCACGTCCAGCCCGCCTTGGGGTAGGGCACCCCGGCCTGCCGGAACAGTTTCCTGTTGTAGACGTAGCACAGGGAGTCCAGTACGGCGGGCGCCGCCCGCACCTGGCCGTTGAGTTCGACGGCGTCGCGGACCGAGCCCCAGAAGTGCGGCCAGTGAGCGGTGCCGCGCAGCGAGCCGGTGAGGTCGACGACGCGGGGGCTGCGGGCCACCCGGGCCAGGTCGGCCCCGAAGATGTACGCGATGTCCGGGTACGAGCCCGCGGCCAGCGCCGCCGTCACCTTCTGGAGCATGGCGTCGGCCACCACCCCGCCGCCCCCGGCGTCGACCCGGATGCGCGACTGCCTGCGGTTGAAGTCGTCCACGAGCGCCTGAATGGCCTTGCGGCCGGTGTCGGCCTGACCGTGCCACATCTCGACGATGATCCTGCCGTCGGCGCCCACGCTCCTGGCCGCCGAGGGACTGCAGGCGCTGAGGAGCGCCCCGCCCGCGGCGCCGGCCGCCAGCGCGGCGCCGGTGTGCAGGAGGCGGCGGCGGGGTGGTCCGGCGGGTTGCTGCCGGGCCGGTCCGCCGGGCTGCGGTGTGCCGCCGTCGTACCGTAAGTCTGCCGAGTCCGTGTCTGCGCCGGTTGCGTCGCGCATCACCGGCCACCCCCTCGAAGAACCGGTCCAAGGTTCCGCAGAACCGATTGCGCCCGCCCTCGGGCCCCCGGACCGGACGGCCGGGAGCCCTCAAGAGCTAACCAGCAGGCAGCGATCAGTGCAATGGTGCTGCGGCGACGGGTGGGACGTGGCCGCCCCGCCCGCACAGCGGTGTTCAGCGCCGCCGCGTGCCCGGAGCCGACGGAGCAGCCGGGCCCGTGTGCGTAACCTCTGGGCCCGTGTACGTGAACCGGTCCGCGTCCACGGTGGCACTCGTACCGCCCGCCGTCGTCACGGTGACGTGCACGGTCCCCGACCCGGCGGGCGAGGTGCTGCTGCAGAAGGAGTCCCCGCAGGAGACGTGCGCGGCCGGTGCGTCCCCGAACGCGATCGTGCCGCCCGCCAGGTTCTTTCCGAGGACGGACACCGAAGTCCCGCCCTGCGACGGGCCGCTGATCCTGTTCAGGCCGGTCACCACCGGTGCGGCGGGCGGCGCGGGTGGCGGCCCGGTGTAGACGAAGCCGCCCGGCGCGCCCGCGGCTCCGCCCGGAGTGACGACGGTGACCGGAACGCTGCCGGAGCCGCCGGGCGTGGTGGCGGTGCACTGCGTGGCCGTGCAGTGCGACGCGGTGCCCTGGTCGGCGCCGAAGAGCACGAACCCGTCGTCCAGGCCGGTCCCGGTGACGGTGACGGCGGTGCCGCCGGCGCCCGGCCCGGTGGTCGTGCCGATCCCGGTCACCACCGGCTGCCGCGGCACATCGGCGGGCCGCTGAGGACCGTTGACCGTGTACGTGCTCACGTTGTCGGCGGCATCGACGTCGTCACGGTTGGCGACGGTGGCCCTGATCACCCCGGACGGCCGTTCCGCACCCGAGGACACCTGCACCTTCATGAAGTCGCCGCGGCCGGGCACGCGGGTGCCGCGGAAGGTCGCTTCCAGGTGCCGTCCGTCCGGCGACACGGTCTGGTCGAAGGTGTAGTCGTACGGCGTCGAGTACATCAGCGCGCCCCCGGTCGTCAGCCCGGGCGGCAGGTCGACGGTCAGGTGGGTGATGCCGGTGGTGTCGGCCGTACCGGCCGAGGTCCAGCTGACCGAGAAGTTGCCGTAACTGTTCGGCTGTGTCGGGTAGTTGCCAGCTTGTGAGACGGCTACGTCCGGGCCGACGGCCGGGGCGGACGCGGCGGCGAGGGAGGGGGCGGACGTGGCGGCGGCGGGGCCCGCCGCGAACAGGGCGGTCGGGGCGGCGGGGCCCGCCGCGAACAGGGCGGCCAGGGCGGTCAGGGCGGCCAGGGGGAGGGCGAGGGTCGACCAGGCCGCTGCCGCTGATCGAGTGGTCATGCTCCCCGAAATCGCCCGTACGACTGTTCCTGTTACGCCCCTTCCGCCGCCCCTGTGCCCGCATGGTCCGCATCCGGCCGTACGGTACGCCACCAGACGCGCAGCGGCCCGACCGCCCGGAACCCGTTGGCCACCGCTGCCTCCAGGTCGGCGCCGGACTCGTAGCCGACGACCGGCAGACCGGGCCACCGGGCGGTCACGGCGGAGACGCAGCCGGCCCAGGTGTCCTGAGGGCCGATGCCGGCGGTCGCGGCTTCGGGGGTGGTGAAGACGTTGGACAGGCCGACCAGTTCGCCGCCGCTGAGGGTGGCGACGGCTCCGGCCAGGATGTTTGTGCCGGTGCCAGTGCCGGTGTCAGTGCCTGTGCCGGTGCCTGTGCCAGTGTCGGTGTCGGCGGGCCGGGCGCGCAGGAAGTGGGTGGCGTCGTCCGCGAGCAACTCCGGCCGGAACGGGCCGCAATCGCCCGGTTCCGCTCCCCATGCGACAGCCCAGGCGGACAGGTCGGCGGGCTCGGTGAGCACGTCCCATTCCAGCGGATGGGCAAGGGACCCCAGGAACGCGGGGGCGGTGGTCGGTGCTGGGGCCGGACGATGGATCCACTGAGCCTCGAAAAGCACCTCGAAGCCCGCCGGAGCCAGGTCCAGACGCGCGAAACTGTCCTTGACCGAGCAGCCGGGGGAAGCCGTGTTGATACGGGCCAGCAGATCTGCGGCGGCATCGGCGGAAGTGCCGAGGCGGTCCGTCAGCGTCACGGCGTCCGGATAGAGCGGGGGAGTGCGGTGGGGACTTGCCCAGGCGCCGTCGCCGAAGTCGCCCCGTAGACCGTGAGCGCGGCAGACCGCGTCGCACCACTCGGCATTGTTACGAGCTGCCGCACGCACCCAGTCGGCGTGGTCGGCCCTCTCCGCCTTGGCTGCGGCGGCCCCCGGATCAGTCACGCGCTGATCATGACATACGCGCAACTGCCGCCCAACGTCTTTTCGTTGCGCTCCGGTTCGCGGCCTCCCGCTCCGTACCAGACCGGACCGTTAACCTGTCAGGCATGAAACAGGGGAACGGTGATGTCACCGCGCATGGCGGCCGGACCGACGGTACCGACGCCACCGACGGCAGCAACGACAGTGACGACAGTGACGGTTACGACGGCACCAACGGCACCAACGTCTATGACGGCTACGACGGCTACGAGGTCAGGCCCGGTGTCCCGACGGCCGACACGTACCGGCAACTGCGCCGGGCGACCGGCCTCGGCGCCAAGTCGGCCGAGGGCGCGGCGATCGGCCTCCCGAACACCTGGTACGGCGTCACCGTGCACGCGTCGCCGAGGCCCGCGGACGGCGGCGCGGCGGACGGCGCAGACCCCGTCGGCATGGGCCGGATCATCGGCGACGGTGGCTGCTTCTTCCAGATCGTCGACATCTGTGTGCTGCCCCAGCACCAGGGCCACGGCCTCGGCAAGCGCATCATGGCCGCCCTCACCGCCGAACTGGAGCGCCGCGCACCGGCAGGCGCCTACGTCTCCCTGATCGCCGACGGCGACGCCCGCCACCTCTACGCCAAGTTCGGCTTCATCGAGACCGCCCCCGCCTCGGTCGGCATGGCGTTCATGCCCCGCCCGGCCGACTGAGCACGGCCCTGCCGCGTCGGCGGCCGGCCAAGGCCACGGCTCCGACGGGGCAGCGGGCAGCCGGGGCTCAGGGCGCGAGGGACGGGTTCAGCAGATCCGGCAACTGACCGTGCAGCCCACACGACGCGACGAGGAAGCCGGCCGCTCCGGCCTGCCACGGCCGGCCCGCCACACGGCGAACCTGCACGCCGCCGTCCGGGTGCCGGACCTGGCCGCCCCGTACCGGCTGATCAGCGAGGACCTGACGGGCCTGGGTGAGGACCTGACGGTCCTGGGTATCGCCGGTGTCGAGGCCGTCATCGTTGCCCGCGCGGCTTAACGCCCCGGCGGATGAGCCGGAAGCCTCCCGAACGGCGCCCGAACGGTCTCGGCCGCAGGTCACTCGACGAAACCGGGGGCGCCGCTTACCATCGGCGGCGACGGCATCGCGTGTCGGTCACCGACCGGGTGAGGCATGGAGGTGTCCGTGAGTTTGCCTTACGGAGGCATTCCACAGTGTCAGTGCAGTTGAACCACATCATCATCCACTCCCGGGACAACCGGGAATCCGCCATCTTCCTGGCAGACATCCTCGGGCTCGACATCGGTACCGAGTGGGGCCCGTTCCTTCCGGTGGACACCGCGAACGGCGTCACTCTGGACTTCGCCACGATCCCGGCGGAATCGATCGTCATGCAGCACTACGCGTTCCTCATCAGCGAAGCCGAATTCGACACCGCCTTCGCACGAATCCAGCAGGCCGGCCTCACCTACTACGCCGACCCGCACGGGAAGCACCCGGGCGAGATCAACCACAACGACGGCGGCCGCGGGGTCTACTTCTTCGACCCGGCAGGCCACGCGATGGAACTCATCACCCGCCCATACGGAGGCGGCACCCCGGAGCAGGCATCGGCTGCCCTGAAAGAGACATCGGCTGCCCGGCAAGAAGCGTCGGATCGCCCGACAGAGGCGTCGGCCAGCGCGGTAGAAGTGCCGGACAGCGAGGGAGAGATGTCTGGCGGCGCGGTAGAGGCGTCTGGCGGCGCGGTAGCAGTGTCGGCCGGTTCAGTAGAGATGCCGGGCGGCGCGGCAGGAGTGCCGGGCGGCGTCGAAGCGACCTCGTCCGCCTGAACACTCCGGCTGCGGCCCCGCCGGGAGGGCAGTGATCCCGGCACCTGAGCCCGTGACGGGGGCGGGCGCCCGCAACAGCAACCCGCGGGCGCCCGCACGACGGCCCCTAAACACTCCCCGCACGACAGTCTCCCTCGACGTTCCCGCACACCAGCCTCGCGCCCGCCCCCGCTTCCTTTCCGATGCCGCGGGCATCCGCACGACAGTCACGTGCTCCTCTCCGCGCCGAGGGCATCCGCACGACGGGGCCGTGCCTTCGTTCCCCGAGCCGCGAGCATTTGCGCAACGGTTCCGCCCCCTCCCCCCCGCCCCACCCTCCCCATGCCGTGAGTGTCCAGCCCCGGGCACTCACACGCCTGCCCCGTGCCCCACGCCTGTCTCCGGCGCACAGCCACACGCCCGCTCGCACGCCCCACGCCCGCTTGGCCCCCGTGCCACACGCCTGCCCGGGGCCCGTGCCACACGCCAGCCTGGCCCCCTGCCACACGCCTGCCCGGCGCCCGTGCAACACACTTGCCTTCGGCGCCCATGCCCCACGCTGTCTCCGGCGCACGACCACACGCCCGCCCGCACGCCACACGCTCGCCTGATGCCCGTGCCACACGCCTGCCCGAGGCTCGTGCAACACGCTTGCCTTCGGCGCCCGTGCCACACGTCTGCCTCTGGCTCCTGCGTCACACACGCTTGCCTGGTGCCCGCCCTCCTGCCTGCCTGCCTGCCTACCTGCCTTGCGCCTGCGCCTGCCCCTGCCCGCGGGCACCTGCACGATGTCCTCGCGCCCTGCCCCCCCTGCCCCCCTGCCCTGTGATGGCCCGCGCAGAGCCCCGCGCAATGCCCCCGTCCCGTGGAGTTCCGTACGGAGGTCCGGTGTTCCGGCCTCGTTCCGTGAAGTTCCGTACGGAGATCCAGTGTTCCGGCCTCGCCCCGGAAAGTTCCGTACGGAGGGTTAGCGTTCCGACCTCGTCCGGTGAACATCCACACGACGGCTCTGTGCGCTGCCCCTCCGTCCCCCGTCCCTGTCTCCCGTGAGTGTCCGACACGGCGGTTGCGTGCGCCGTCCTTGCCTGACTGGCTGCCCCGTCGCCCGGTCAGGCTTCCTTGACCGTGATGGCTCCGTTCGCCGTGGTGAGGTCGAGCCGGTATGTGCCGGCCGGGTCGTTGGGCACATTCAGGCTCTTGTGGCCGTTGTCGGTCTCGGCGGCTATTCGGTAGCGGTTGTGTCGGCCGCCCGGCACGGTGAGGCTGATCGCGCCGTTCGACGTCTCGGCCAGGACGCTCTGCGGTATCTCCGTGACGAGATCGACGGCACCGTTGCTGGTCCGCGCCTGCACACCGTTCCCTCTCAAGCCGCGCCCGTGGATCCGTCCGTTGGAGGTACGGACGTCCACGGCGCCACTCACGCCGTTCAGGTTTACCGCGCCGGAACTGGTGGTCATTCGTACCGCACCGACCTCCGAGAGGTTCACCGCGCCGGATCCGGTTTCGCCCGTCACCGGGAGGCCTGCCGGTACGACGACTGTGTAGTGCACCGAGCAGTTGCTCCCGCAGCCGCCGAGCACCAGTACACCGTTTTCCACGTGGTGGCTCGCCTTCTCGGGCCGCTCGCCCCGATACCGCAGCTCGCGGTGGACCGACACCGTGTCGAGGGACTTCTTGCCGCGCAGGGTGAGCCCACCCGAACCACTGTCCAAGCGCACGGACTTGATGTTCGCGGAGAGCTTGGCATCGTCCTCGTACGTGGAGCGGTCCGTGAGCCCGCACGCGCCGAGCCCGCTCACAGCGACACCTGCCAGCGCGACGGCCGCGAGGACTCGAAGATGACGACGCACGGTTTTCCCCCTGATTCAGTACACGGTGCGGATCGCTGCGCCTCTCGGTGCAGCGATCTTCAGGTTAGAGCGCCGTCCACAGCCGCCACCATGAGGAAAACCCCCGCTTCCACATGCGGAACACCACAGTGCCGCCGACATGCTCTCCCGCCGACATGCCCTCCCGTCGGAGCCCTCCCGCCGTCAGCCGTCAGCGTCCGCACCGAGCGCCGTCAGGTCCAGCCCCCGCAGCCGTTCCGGATCCGCGAGGATGTCGATCGCGACGATCTTCCCGCCCACGACCGTCAGGCCCATCACCGATACCGGCGCCCCGTCCACGACCGTGACCACCCCCGCGGCCCCGTTCACCAGCGCGTACCGCGCACCGTGCGCGGACCGCCGGAAAGCGAGCGCCCGCCCGGCCACCTCGTGCGCACCGTGAACCGTCCTGGTCAGCCCCGGGAAGCCGGTGCCCGTGTCGGCACGGAGCACCACGTCCGGATCGAGCACCGCGAGCAACCTGTCGAAGTCACCGTCGCGCGCGGCGGCGAGGAAGGCATCGACCACCTCGCGCTGCCGGCCGAGATCCGTGTCGGGCACGGCGGCCGTGTTCCGCACCCGGCGGCGAGCCCGGCTGGCGAGCTGCCGGGCCGCGGCCGGAGTACGCCCGACGAGGGGGCCGATCTCGTCGAACGGCACCCCGAACATGTCGTGCAGAACGAACGCCAGACGTTCGGCGGGCACCAGCGTCTGGAGTACCACCAGCAGGGCGAGCCCGACCGCGTCGGCCAGCAGCGCCTGCTGCTCCGGATCGGCCCCGTCCGTACCGCTCCCGTCCCTTCCACCGCGGATGGCGCTGCTGATGACGGGGTCGGGGACGCGTACGTCGAAAGGTTCCTCGCCGCGTGCCGTACGCGTCCGTAGTAGGTCCAGGCACACCCGGCCGACGACCGTCGTCAGCCAGCCGCCGAGGTTGGCCACGCCGCTGACGTCGGAGCGGCTGAGCCGCAGCCAGGCTTCTTGCACGGCGTCGTCCGCCTCGCTCAGCGAACCGAGCATCCGGTATGCCACCGCCCGCAGATGCGCCCGGTGTTCCTCGAAGCGCTCCGCCAGGAAATCTTTCTCGTCCACCGGTCACATTCTCCCGTCGTGTTCCGTCAGAACGATGACGAAACGTTTCCCCTCGATGTGACGGATCGGCCCGTAGGACCGGTGCGCCGGACCGGCACAGGAGCGGGGCACGAGCGGCAGGACAGGAGCCACGATCATGCAGAGCACGGAGAGCACGGAGAGCACGGAGAGCACGGAGGGCACGGAGAGCGCGCAGGGCGCGCAGGGTGGAGCGGAAGCCGCCGCCGTACGGGCACGGATTTCGAACCCGGCCGTGCTGCTGCCCGGCGTCACGGAACACGTCCTCGCCGTTCTCAAGGCGGTCAAGAAGGCCGGCGTCCCGCAGGCCACGCTCGACCTGGTCCACCTGCGGGCGAGCCAGATCAACGGGTGCAGCTTCTGCGTGCACGGCGGCACACAGCAGGCCCGGAAGGCCGGTGAGCGTGACGAGCGGCTGCACACCGTGGCGGCTTGGGCCGACGTCCCCTTCTTCACCCCGGCCGAGCGCGCCGCGCTGGCGCTCACCGAGGCCGCCACCCGGCTCGGCGACCGTACCGACCCGGTGCCGGACGCGGTCTGGGACGAGGCCGCGGCGCACTACGACGAGCGGCAGCTCTCCGCTCTGGTACTCATGATCGGTATGACGAACTTCTTCAACAGGGTCAATGTCACGACCCGGCAGGTCGCGGGCCAGAGTTGGTAAGAGCGCCCGACCCGACGGCCCGGCCCGGCGCCCGACTGGGCGAGACCGCCGACCGGGCCGACCGGCCGAGACCGCCGACCGGCCGAGACCGCCGACCGGGCCGACCGGCCGACTCCACCGACCGGCCGACTCCACCGACCGGCCGACCCCACCGACCGACCCCACCGACCGACCCCACCGGCCGACCCCACCGGCCGACCCCGCCGACCAGATCAGCCGAAGCGGACGTGCTTGACACTCGTCCACGTACGGCGCAGCCGCCCACGGAGCGCGCTGTCGGTGTCGGGGGCCAGCTCCAGCCCGGCCGAGGCGGCGATGTGACCGGCGACCTGTGCGACCGTACGCCGGTCGGTCCACACGTGCTCACGGAACTCCGGCCTCCGCAGCCGCTCCAGACAGTGGTCCAGCTTCGCCACGGCGAAGCTCTCCCGCCGCAACGGGGTGTCCTTCCCGGCGACGAACCCCACGACATGCCCGAAGCCGCGCTCACGCAGCCGCCGCAGCACCGTCCGCCGGTCCGCGAGCAGCGCGAAGTGCCGGACGTCGTGGCCGCGGTCCCGCAGCCGGCCGACGATCTCGTCGAAGTAGGCCGTCTCCACGAGCGTCATCGGGGCGATCACCGTGCCCGGGTGCCTGGTCAGGGCCAGGTCCAGCACCTCGTGGACACCCTGCCGCCAGGCCGGGAGGTCCTGGAAGTCGCCGCGCAGGGCCGGCGGAGTCATCCGGTGCAGGCCGAAGCCGACGTGCTCGGGGTCGCAGATGACGCTGCCGGGGAGCCGGCGCTGGATCTCGTGCGCGGTCTGCGTCTTGCCGCCGCCGAAAGGGCCGTTGATCCACAGGAGCATGGGCGGCACTCTACGAGTACGGGCTCCCGCGGGGCGAGGACCTGCATGCCGCCCCTCAAGGCGCCGCCGTGAACACCAGACACGCGTTGTGACCGCCGAAGCCGAAGGAGTTGGTGAGGGCGGAGGACAGGGCACCCTTCCGCGGCTCGCCCATGACGACGTCGAGGCCGACCTCCGGGTCGAGGGTGTCGACGTTCTGCGTCGCGGGGACGACACCGTCGCGTACGGCGAGGATCGCGGCGAGGGCGCCCGCTGCTCCGGCCGCGCCGAAGAGGTGGCCGGTCATCGACTTGGTCGCGGTGACGGACGGGTGGGTGCCGACGGCCTCCGTGATCGACCGGGCCTCCGCGAGGTCGCCCAGGGGAGTGGATGTCGCATGGGCATGCACATGCTCGATGTCGCGCGGTGCCAGCCCGGCGGCGGACAGGGCCAGCCGCATCGCGCGGACCTGCCCCTCGGGGTGCGCGGCCGTGATGTGGTGGGCGTCCGAGGTGACGCCCGCGCCCGCGAGGGTGGCGTGCGCGCGGGCCGCGCGGGCGGCGGCGAATCCGGCACGTTCCAGAACGACCACGGCCGAACCTTCGCCGATCACGAAACCGTCCCGGTCGACGTCGAACGGGCGCGATGCCAGCTCCGGCTCGTCGTTGCGCGTCGAATGCGCCTTGGCCTGGGCGAAGCCGGCCAGCGGCAGCGGGTGGACACACGCCTCGGCGCCGCCCGCCACCACCACGTCGGCCCGGCCGAGGCGGATCAGGTCCAGGCCCATGGCGATGGCCTCGGCCCCGGAGGCGCAGGCGCTGACCGGCGTGTGGGCGCCGCCGCGCGCCCCCAGTTCGATGCTGACCCAGGCGGCGGGGCCGTTCGCCATCAGCATCGGGACGGTGTGCGGGGACACCTTCCGTACGCCGGACGTTTCGAGTACGTCGTCCTGGCCGAGCATGGTGAGGGCGCCGCCCGTACCCGTACCGATCACCACGGCCAGCCGCTCCGGATCGACGGCCGGCGCCCCCGCGTCGGCCCACGCCTCCCGGGCCGCCACGAGCGCGACCTGTTCGCACCGGTCCATGCGCCGGGCCTGCACCCGGTCCAGGACCGTACCGGGCTCGACCGCGAGCCGGCCCGCGATCCGTACGGGCAGTCCGGCCGCCCACTCCTCCTCGATGGCGCTGATGCCGGACCGCCCGGCCAGCATGGCCTCCCAGGTCGAGGCGGCGTCCCCGCCCAGCGGCGTCGTGGCTCCGAGCCCGGTGACCACCACATCCTCGGTGGCCGCACCCATGAGATGAATCCCCTGTGCCATCAGATGAACCCCCTTTGTCGCATGGAGACAATTCCCCGGGCCGCGACGGGCCGTGTCGGGCCGGGAAATGATCAACTTGTTGCTCACTCTGCCAGGGGAGAGCTGGGGTCACAGGTGGCAGCCTCCACGGAGTTCGAGGGCGTGGAGTTGTGGGAATCATGCAAAGGATTCGCGGCGGGACGGCGCGTACGCATCGGCTGCCGGGCGAGCGGCGACGGGGCAGAGCCGACGGGAACCTGCTGCATGACCCCGCCCGGAACCCTGACCGGCCAGGGCCCTTCCGGTAAGGACCCGATCACGAGATATCTTGATGTCGAGCAATGTTGCAGACGTGGAGCGGAGCACCCGGTGACTGACTCGACCATCATCTACACACACACTGACGAGGCCCCGGCCCTGGCGACGTATTCGTTCCTGCCGGTGATCGAGGCCTACGCCTCGACGGCCGGGGTCGCGGTGGAGAGCCGTGACATCTCCCTGGCGGGCCGGATCATCGCCGGGTTCCCGGAGTGGCTCCAGGAGGAACAGCGCATCGACGACGCACTCGCCGAGCTCGGTGAGCTGGCGAAGACGCCCGAGGCCAACATCATCAAGCTGCCGAACATCTCGGCCTCGATCCCGCAGCTCAAGGCGGCCGTCGCCGAGCTGCAGGAGCAGGGTTACGCCCTGCCGGACTACCCGGACGACCCGAAGACCGACGAGGAGCGCGACATCCGCGCCCGCTACGACAAGGTCAAGGGCAGCGCCGTCAACCCGGTGCTGCGCGAGGGCAACTCCGACCGCCGCGCCCCCGCCTCGGTGAAGAACTACGCCAAGGCCAACCCGCACCGGATGGGCGCCTGGTCGGCCGACTCGAAGACCGAGGTCGCGCACATGAGCGGCGACGACTTCCGCTCCACCGAGAAGTCCGTGGTCATCGCCGAGGACAGCACCCTGCGCATCGAGCTGGCCGGTGACGACGGCTCGACCACCGTGCTGCGCGAGTCGGTACCGGTGCTCGCGGGCGAGGTCGTGGACGCCTCCGTCATGCGCGTCGCCGTGCTGCGCGAGTTCCTCAAGGAGCAGGTCGCCCGCGCCAAGGCCGAGGGCGTGCTGTTCTCGGTGCACCTCAAGGCCACGATGATGAAGGTCTCCGACCCGATCATCTTCGGTCACGTGGTGCGCGCCTTCTTCCCGAAGACCTTCGCCCAGTACGGTGACGTGCTCGCCAAGGCCGGTCTGACCCCGAACGACGGTCTGGGCGGCATCTGGAAGGGCCTGGAGTCGCTGCCCCAGGGCGAGGAGATCAAGGCGTCCTTCGACGCGGAGCTGGCCGAGGGCCCGGACCTGGCCATGGTCGACTCCCACCGGGGCATCACCAACCTGCACGTCCCCAGCGACGTCATCGTCGACGCCTCCATGCCGGCCATGATCCGTACCTCCGGCCACATGTGGAACAAGGACGACCAGGAGCAGGACGCCCTCGCCGTCATCCCGGACAGCAGCTACGCCGGCGTCTACCAGGCCGTCATCGAGGACTGCAAGGCCAACGGCGCGTACGACCCGTCGACCATGGGCTCGGTGCCGAACGTCGGCCTGATGGCGCAGAAGGCCGAGGAGTACGGCAGCCACGACAAGACCTTCGAGATCGCTGCCACCGGTACGGTGCGGGTCCTCGACAAGGACGGCAACGCGGTCCTGGAGCAGACGGTCGCCGCCGGCGACATCTTCCGTATGTGCCAGACCAAGGACGTGCCGATCCGCGACTGGGTCAAGCTGGCCGTCACCCGCGCCCGCGCGACCGGCGACCCGGCCGTGTTCTGGCTGGACGAGGGCCGCGCGCACGACGCGAACCTGATCGCCAAGGTCGAGCAGTACCTCCCGGAGCACGACACCGAGGGCCTGCGTATCGAGATCATGTCCCCGGTCGAGGCGACGAAGTTCTCGGTCGAGCGCATCCGCCGCGGCGAGAACACCATCTCCGTCACCGGCAACGTGCTGCGTGACTACCTCACCGACCTGTTCCCGATCCTGGAGCTGGGCACCAGCGCCAAGATGCTCTCGGTGGTGCCGCTCATCAACGGCGGCGGCCTGTTCGAGACCGGCGCCGGCGGCTCCGCGCCCAAGCACGTCCAGCAGCTGGTCAAGGAGAACTACCTGCGCTGGGACAGCCTGGGCGAGTTCCTCGCGCTCGCGGTGAGCTTCGAGCACCTCGCGCAGAAGACGGGCAACGCGCGCGCCCAGGTGCTCGCCGACACCCTCGACCGCGCGACCGGCTCGTTCCTCTCCGAGAACAAGTCGCCCAGCCGCAAGCTCGGCGGCATCGACAACCGCGGCAGCCACTTCTACCTGGCCCTGTACTGGGCCCGGGAGCTGGCCGAGCAGACCGAGGACGCGCAGCTCGCGGAGTCCTTCGCGGCCCTTGCGGCGACGCTGGCCGAGCAGGAGCAGACCATCGTCGACGAGCTGATCGCGGTCCAGGGCTCGCCGGCCGACATCGGCGGCTACTACCAGCCTTCGGTGGCCAAGGCCGCGGCCGTCATGCGCCCGTCGCAGACGTTCAACCAGGCGCTCGCCACCCTCGGCAGCTGATACGGCGCCGGGGTGGCCGGCGGGCGGGTGCTCCCGCCCGCCGGCCGCCCCGCACCTGTACGACGGGTCTGCCCCGGCCGACAGCAGTGCTGTCCGGCCGGGGCGGACCCGTTTCCGTACGGCCCACTCGGGCGAGCCGGAGTTCCCTCACGGCACCAAGTGCCCCAGCCCCTCCGCGCACCTCTTCGCCAAGTCGGCCGACCGGGGCAGCATCACCTCTTCGTACGCACGTACCGCGTCGTCCACCCGCTCCGCACCGACCAGCGCCTGCGCCAGCTCGGCGCCGTCGAGCAGCGCGTGGTTGACGCCCACGCCGAGGGGCGGCATCAGGTGCGCGGCGTCCCCCAGCAGCGTGACGCCCGGGACGTGCTCCCAGATGTGCGGTACGGGCAGCGCGAACAGCGGCCGGTCGGCGAAGCCGTGGTCACCGTTCAGCATGGCGTACCGCAGGACCTCGGCCCATCCGTCGAGCCGCGCACCCAGGTGCGCACGCATCGCCGCCGTGTCGTCCACGTCCAGCCCGGCGGCCGTGCGCCAGTCCTGCGGAGCCCGGAAAGCCACGTACGTACGGATGTGACCGTTGCTGTTCCGCTGGGCGAACAGGACCGTCGAACCGGACTCCGCCACCAGCGTGCCCGGCCCGACCAGCCGCGCCAGGGCGGGATGGCGTACGTCGCTGTCGTCGAAGCCGGTCTCGACGAAGGCGACACCCGTATAGGCGGGAAGGGCGTCCGAGACGGCCGGGCGGACCCGCGACCACGCGCCGTCGGCGCCGACGACCAGGTCGAAGACCTCGGAGGTGCCGTCCGTGAACTCCAGCCGGCAGGTGCCGTCAGCGAGCGGTACGGCGCCGCTGACCGCGCTTCCCCAGCGGACCGTGCCCGGCGCGAGCGAGTCCAGCAGCAACCCCCGCAGGTGCCCCCGGTCGATCTCCGGCCGGTCCTCGACGCCCGCGCCCTCGTCCCCGGGGGGCCACTCCTGTTCCAGGGCGGCCGCGGTGACGTGATCCACCTTCCGCCACTCCTGGCCCTCGGGGCGGGACAGGGCGTGGAACCGGTCGAGCACACCCGCCGCGCGCAGCGCCGCCTGGCCCGTCTCGGGGTGCAGATCGAGCGAGCCGCCCTGCGGGCGGGCGTCGAAGGCCGCCTCGCGCTCGAAGACGGTGACGGAACGGCCGTGGAGCTGCAGTACGCGGGCACACACCAGGCCACCGGGGCCCGCGCCGACGACGGCGACACGGGCCTCACGGGTGAGGTTCATGGTTCCCCTCCGAGGGTGAACGGAACGCCGGACCGACTGCCGGCGCCTCACCAAAAAAGCACACCCACTAAAAAAGCGCAATCACTAAACTTTTGGACCCGCTAAGCCGTGGAGTAGGCTGCACCCGTGACCGAACCCGCCCCCCGCATCGAGCCGCCCGCCCCCACCGCGGCAGGTACCGGCGCGCCGGTCGGCCGCCGCGAACGCAAGAAGGCCCGGACCCGCCAGGCCCTGGCCGACGCCGCACTGCGGCTCTTCCTCGAACGCGGCTACGAGCAGGTCGGCGTCAAAGAGATCGCGGAGGCCGCCGACGTCTCGGTGACGACCTTGTTCAAGCACTTCGCCAGCAAGGAAGCGCTCGTCTTCGACCTGGAGGAGGACATCGAGGCGTCCCTCGTCGCCGCCGTACGCGACCGGGCACCCGGACAGTCGATCCTTCAGGCGCTCCGCGCCTACGTCCTGCTCACCCAGGAACACGCGGCCTCTCTCGACGTCACCGCGTTCGCCCGCCTGGTGGACGACACCCCGGCACTACGCGACTACGCCCACCGCATGTGGATGCGCCACGAAGCAGCCCTGGCGCGCGCCATCGCCCAGGAAGCCGGCGCCCCCGAGGACGACGTCACCTGCGCCGCCCTGGCCCACTTCGCCCTCGCCTCCCGCACCCTCACCGGCGGGCGGCCCGCACCCCGCCAGGCCACCGAAGAAGTCTTCGACCTGCTGGAGCGGGGATGGGCGGCGGTCCGTCCGGGGAGCTGACGGGCGCGCCTCAGGCAGGCGCCGGGCAGTGGAGGTGGCCGGGGCCGACGCCGGCGATGATCAGGACCGGCGGCGGGGCTTGCCGCGCCGGGCCCCCTTCGCGGCACCGGCACCCGAGCGGCTACGCGGGCCCTTGGGGCCCTTACCGGCCGCCTTGCCGCTCTTGCCGGTGGCCGCGGGCTTCTGGCGGGCGCCGGACTTACCCGCGTTCTTGGTCTGCGGCTGAGCCTTGGCCTCGGGCTGGGTACGGCCGCGCGTGCTGTTGACGGTCCGGCCGCGGACGATGCCGATGAAGTCCTCGACCTGATCGGTGGTCCGCTCCTCCGGCCAGGCCAGCGCGACCTGGGACTGCGGGGCGTCCGTCAGTGTCCGGTACTTCAGATCCTTGCGGTGGTACAGCCGGGCCAGCGACTGCGGGACGACCAGCAGGCCGATGCCCGCTGCGACCAGCTCGATGGCGTCGGCAGTCGTCGCGGGCCGCTCGAACGCGGGCTGCCCCGGCGGGCGCTCCCAGCCGAGGGTGTCGTCGAGGGGATGCAGCACGACCTCGTCGGCCAGATCCTCCGTGGAGACCTCGTCGGCCGCCGTGAAGAGGTGGTCCTTCGGGACCACGACCACCGTCGTCTCCGTATAGAGGGGGATCGCGCTGAAGAACGTCCGGTCGGCCGGCAGCCGTACGAAACCCGCGTCGGCGCCGCCGTCCCGCAGGACGTCGTACGCCTCGGCGGGAGGCGTCGCGACGAGTTCCAGCGGAATGCCGGGCAGCCGCTCGTTCCAGATCCGCACCCACTTCGTGGGCGTCACCCCCGGGACGTACGCGAGCCGGAACGAGAGGGTTTCTTCCGAGCCTGTCACTCCGCCAGGTTACCGGTCGTGGTCAGCGGTAGCGCACACGATCGATACCCTTGACAGCATGACGTCGCACCAGAACACCCAGACGATGAAGCCCGCGACCGCGGCGAAGAAGCTGGGTGTGTACCTCGAAGCCACCCCCGCCGCATTCCAGGAGGGTGTCGTCTCGCGCGCCGAGCTGAACGCGCTGCAGACCGACCCGCCCGAGTGGCTCCGGGAACTGCGGCTCAACGGCCCGCACCCGCGGCCCGTCGTGGCGGCGAAGCTGGGCGTCTCCATCTCGGGCCTCGCCCGCGGCGGAGTCACCGAGGCGCTCACCACCGAGCAGATCGACGCGCTGAAGGCGGAGTCCCCCGAGTGGCTGCAGAAGGAGCGTGCCACCCAGGCCGAGGTCCGCAAGGAAAACGTGCGGATCAAGGAGAAGCACAAGACGGAACAGGCCAAGCGCGAGCAGCAGGACCAGTAGCAGGACCAGGAGAACAACGCGGAACACGTAGCGGGAAGCCGGCGCGGAACGGCGAGCCGGTGGAGGAGGAGCGCGGGCGAGGGACTGAGCCCGCGCTCCCCTCACCTGCCCCGCCGGGCCATGGACCCCGCCGACCCGGTCGAGCTCAGGCCCGTCTCACATCGCTACCCGCCGATCGCCGTGCCCGCGTCACCGTATTCTGAGCGCCCGAACGACGATCTTCTCTTGTCAGGGGTGGAACGGTGTTGATCGACGTCGCAGGTGTACGGGCCCCCGATGGGCGGGCCGCGGAGCTGGCGCAGTCGGTGTGTACGCAATACGCGGACGACGCGCTGTACCACCACTCGGTGCGCTCGTACTTCTTCGGTGCGGCGTGGGCGCAGGCCCGTGGTCTCGATTTCGACCGTGAGCTGCTGTTCGTCTCGGCGCTGCTGCACGACCTGGGGCTCACCCCGCCGTTCGACAGCCACGCGGTCCCCTTCGAGGAGGCCGGCGGTCATCTGGCGTGGGTCTTCGCGGCCGGCCTGGACTGGCCGCGTGAACGGCGCGCGCGGGCGGCCGAACTCATCGTGCTGCACATGCGGGACGACGTGGAGCCGGAGGAGGACCTGGAGAGCCGCCTGCTGCAGGTGGGAACGAGCGCGGACGTCTCCGGGGCAGGGCTGGACGCCTTCGACCCCGCCTTCGTCGAAGCGCTCGTCAAGGCATACCCCCGCCTGGGCTTCGCCGAGTCCTTCGTCCGCCTCTTCCGCGACCAGGCGGAACGGAAGCCGCGGTGCGCGGCAGCGCAATTGGTGGCCGGCACTTGGCCGGACCGCACCATGGCCAACCCGCTGGAGCGTGCCTGACGGTGCCTGAGCGCTTCGGCCGGCGGCTCTCGCCAACCGAAGCGCTCAGGATGGTCTCGGGCGGTTGCAGAGGAAGCAGCCCTCCCAGTGCGGCAGTGCGCTGAGAACCCGATGACGTGCGCACGAGGCCACCGCACGTTCCTCCGGAGGCGGAAAGTCTCCGCCGCCGAGCTGAGTACCGTCGGTCGGCACCAAGGACGTGACCATGGAGGTGAACTGAAGCAGGTAGTCACGGGCGAAAGGTGGGTCGTAGCCCAACTCGCTCCACCGGTGGCGGCCCAGTGCCAGTTCGGTGGCGCGCAGTACGAAGTCCTTCGACCGGTCGCGTTCCGCCGTGGACGCACCCCATGCGATGTCCCGCAGGTCGAAGCCGACGGCCCCGCGCCCCATCACGTTCTGGTCCTGCAGCGTCAGGAGGGCGGCGAACCGGTAGTCCCACTCGTCAGCAGCAAGATCAGACACTGCCAACATCAGTACGTCGATGAACACCTCGGTGCCGCCATTGGACAGGTGGAGACTCTGCCCACCGCACCGGAACACGTTCCCCATCGGTCCACGGTACGTCAGCGGCAACCGGCCGCCGCCCAAGCTCCGAAGGGTGGCCCACACCGTACGCCTGGCTGAGTCGACGCGCACCCATGCCAACCGAAGCGCTCAGTCACTCGCCCAAGCTCCGGGCGCGCACCTCGTCATTGCATAAAACTGCCGCTATCCGTATAGTCATGCCCCCAAGGAGGAGGATCCATGCCAGTACGAGCAGCAGTGGCCGGAGCGAGTGGCTATGCCGGGGGAGAGGTTCTGCGGCTGCTTCTGGGGCATCCGGAGGTCGAGATCGGCGCGGTGACCGCGCACGGCAACGCCGGGCAGCGCCTCGGAGTGGTGCAGCCGCACCTGGTGCCGTTGGCCGGGCGGGAGCTGGTGGCCACCACGGCCGAGGCGCTGGCCGGGCACGACGTCATCTTTCTCGCGTTGCCGCACGGGCAGTCGGCCGCGGTGGCCGAGGCGCTGGGGCCCGAGGCGCTGGTGGTGGACTGCGGAGCGGACTTCCGGCTGGCGGATGCGGCGGCCTGGGAGCAGTTCTACGGTTCGCCGCACGCCGGGACCTGGCCGTACGGGCTGCCCGAGCTGCCGGGGGCGCGGGAGGCACTGCGCGGGGCGCGGCGTATCGCGGTCCCTGGCTGTTATCCGACGGCCGTCTCGCTGGCCCTCTTCCCGGCGTACGCGGCGGGGCTCGCCGAGCCGGAGGCCGTCGTGGTCGCCGCCTCGGGTGCCTCCGGCGCGGGCAAGGCGCCCAAGCCGCACCTGCTGGGCAGCGAGGTGATGGGCTCGATGAGCCCGTACGGCGTGGGCGGCGTGCACCGGCACACACCGGAGATGGCGCAGAATCTCGGCGCCGTGGCGGGGGAGCCGGTCACCGTCTCCTTCACGCCGACCCTCGCGCCCATGTCCCGCGGCATCCTCGCCACCTGCTCCGCCAAGGCCCGGCCCGGCGTGGACGCAGCCGATGTACGGGCCGCGTACGAGAAGGCGCTGGGCGACGAGCCGTTCGTACGGCTGCTCCCGGAGGGGCAGTGGCCGTCGACCGCGGCCGTGTACGGATCGAACATTGCACTGGTGCAGGTCGCGCTCGACACGGCGGCCGGCCGGATCGTCGTGGTCAGCGCCATCGACAACCTGACGAAAGGCACCGCCGGCGGCGCGGTGCAGAGCATGAACATCGCCCTGGGCCTCGACGAGGCCACCGGGCTCTCTACGATCGGAGTCGCACCGTGAGCGTCACGGCAGCCAAGGGTTTCTCGGCGGCGGGCATCGCCGCCGGGATCAAGGAGAACGGGAACCCGGACCTCGCCCTGGTGGTGAACAACGGTCCGCGACTGGCCGCCGCCGGCGTCTTCACCGCCAACCGCGTCAAGGCCGCCCCGGTCCTCTGGTCCGAGCAGGTGCTCAAAGGCGGCCAGGTTTCGGCCGTGGTGCTGAACTCCGGCGGGGCCAACGCCTGCACCGGCCCCGAGGGCTTCCAGGACACCCACGCCACCGCGGAGAAGGCCGCCGGGGTGCTCAAGGGGCACAGCGCGGGCGAGGTCGCCATCGCCTCGACCGGACTGATCGGCGTACGGCTGCCGATGGACAAGCTGCTGCCGGGCATCGAGAAGGCCGCCGTCGAGCTGAGCGTGCACGGCGGGGAGAAGGCCGCGATCGCGATCAAGACCACGGACAGCGTGCACAAGACCGCGGTGGTGAGCCGGGACGGGTGGACCGTCGGCGGCATGGCCAAGGGCGCGGGGATGCTCGCGCCGGGGCTGGCCACCATGCTCGTCGTGCTGACCACCGACGCGGACCTGGAGCCCCCGGTCCTGGACCGGGCGCTGCGCGACGCGACGCGGACCACCTTCGACCGGGTCGACTCCGACGGCTGCATGTCCACGAACGACACGGTGCTGCTGCTGGCCTCGGGCGCGTCCGGGGAGGTCCCGGAGTACGACGCGTTCGCCGACGCGGTCCGCACGGTCTGCGACGACCTCGCGCGGCAGCTCATCGGGGACGCGGAGGGCGCGAGCAAGGACATCCGGATCGAGGTCGTCGGCGCGGCGAGCGAGGACGACGCCGTCGAGGTGGGCCGGTCCATCGCCCGGAACAACCTGCTGAAGTGCGCCATTCATGGTGAGGACCCGAACTGGGGGCGGGTGCTGTCCGCCATCGGCACCACCTCCGCCGTCTTCGACCCGGACCGGCTGAACGTCGCCATCAACGACGTCTGGGTCTGCAAGAACGGCTCGGTGGGCGAGGACCGGGACCTGGTCGACATGCGCTACCGGGAGGTACGGATCACCGCCGACCTCAGCGCGGGTACCGAGTCCGCGGTGATCTGGGCGAACGACCTCACCGCCGACTACGTCCACGAGAACAGCGCGTACTCCTCATGAGCACCCGTAAGCACACCGCGCTGCCCAAGGCCCGCACCCTCATCGAGGCGCTGCCCTGGCTGACCCGCCACCACGGCAAGACCGTCGTCATCAAGTTCGGCGGCAACGCCATGGTCGACGAGGAGCTGAAGGCCGCCTTCGCCCAGGACGTCGTCTTCCTGCGGCACGCCGGACTGCGGCCGGTCGTCGTGCACGGCGGCGGCCCGCAGATCAGCGCCCAGCTGGACCGGCTGGGCCTGGAGTCGGAGTTCAAGGCGGGCCTGCGGGTCACCACGCCCGAGGCCATGGACGTCGTACGCATGGTGCTCGCCGGACAGGTGCAGCGCGAACTGGTCGGACTGCTCAACCAGCACGGCCCGCTCGCCGTCGGCATGACCGGCGAGGACGCCCACCTGATGACCGCCACGCGGCACTACGCCCAGGTGGACGGCGAGCGGGTGGACATCGGACGGGTCGGCGAGGTCACCGCGATCGACACCGGCGCCGTACGGGCCCTGCTGGACGACGGCCGCATCCCGGTCATCTCCTCCGTCGCGCGCAGCGCCGACGCGGGCGACGGGACCGGCGTCTTCAACGTCAACGCGGACACCGCGGCGGCGGCCCTGGCCGCGGCCCTCGGCGCCGAGACGCTGATGGTCCTCACCGACGTGGAGGGCCTGTACGAGGACTGGCCGCACAGCGACGAGGTGATCTCCCGGCTCACCGCCACCGAGCTGGAGAAGCTGCTGCCCGACCTGGCCAGCGGCATGGTGCCGAAGATGCGGGGCTGCCTGCACGCCGTACGCAACGGGGTGCACACCGCGCGCGTCATCGACGGCCGGGTGCAGCACTCGATCCTGCTGGAGATCTTCACCGACGAGGGGATCGGCACGATGGTCGTGCCGGACGGGCCGGAAGTGAAGCGCGGGCCGGGCATGACGGACGTGATGAACGGGACGGCGGGTGCCGCGGGTATCGCGGACACCGAGGGCAGCAGCGCGAGCGAGAAGGCGGGAGCGGCATGAGCGACGTGGCCACGGATACGACGCCCACTACAGCGTCCAACACCACGCTCACCGAGCGCTGGCAGGGCGCCATGATGGACAACTTCGGCACCCCGCGCGTCCCCCTCGTACGCGGCGAAGGCGTCCGGGTCCAGGACGCCGACGGCAACGACTACCTCGACTTCCTCGGCGGCATCGCCGTCAACGCCCTCGGCCACGCGCACCCCGCCGTCGTGCGCGCCGTCTCCGAGCAGATCGCCACGCTCGGGCACGTCTCCAACTTCTTCGTCGCCGAACCCACCGTCGCGCTGGCCGAACGGCTGCTGCGGATCGCCGGCCGCCCCGGCCGGGTCTACTTCTCCAACTCCGGCGCCGAGGCCAACGAGGCCGCCTTCAAGATCGGCCGGCTGACCGGGCGGCCGCACATGGTCTCCACGACCGGCGGCTTCCACGGCCGCACCATGGGCGCCCTCGCGCTCACCGGCCAGCCCGCCAAGCAGGCCCCCTTCCGGCCGCTCCCCGGCGACGTCGACTTCGTCCCGTACGGGGACGCGGAAGCCCTGCGCGCCGCCGTCACCACGGACACCGCCCTCGTGATCATCGAACCGGTCCAGGGCGAGAACGGCGTCGTCGTCCCGCCCCCCGGCTACCTCGCCGCCGCCCGCGAGATCACCGCCGCCACCGGCACCCTGCTCGTCCTGGACGAGATCCAGACCGGCATCGGCCGTACGGGCCACTGGCTGGCCTCGCAGGCCCAGGGCGTCGAGGCCGACGTGATCACCCTCGCCAAGGGCCTCGGCGGCGGCCTGCCCATCGGCGCCACCCTCGCCTTCGGCCCGGCCGCCGGCCTGCTCACCCCCGGCTCGCACGGCTCGACCTTCAGCGGCAACCCGGTCGTGTGCGCCGGCGCGCTCGCCGTCCTCGACACCATCGAGGCCGACGGGCTCCTCGACCACGTCAAGCGGGTCGGCGAGCGGCTGCGTGGCGGGATCGAGGCGTCGGCGCACCCGCTCGTCGGCCAGGTCCGCGGCGTGGGACTCCTCCTGGGTATCGTCTTGTCCGAGCCCCTCGCACCGCAGGTGCAGCGGGCGGCTCAGGACGCGGGCCTCCTGGTGAACGCGGTCGCGCCGGACGTCGTCCGGCTCGCCCCGCCGCTGATCGTCTCGGACGACGAAGCGGATACGTTCCTCCGGAAGCTCCCCGCCGTCCTCGACGCGGCCCTCGCAGGGGCACACGGGGAACAACGATCCGGAGACTGACGACAACGATGACCGAGGCGCAGGACAACGAGACGCTGCACGGGGGACCTGCCGTACCGCAGACCCGCACCGCCCGCCACCGCCGGATCGTGGACATCCTCAACCGGCAGGCCGTCCGCTCCCAGAGCCAGCTCGCCAAGCTGCTCGCCGACGACGGCCTCTCCGTCACCCAGGCCACCCTCTCCCGTGACCTGGACGAACTGGGCGCGGTGAAGATCCGCAACACCGGCGGCGAGCTGATCTACGCGGTACCGAGCGAGGGCGGCGACCGCAAGCCGCGGGCGCCGCTGGGGGAGTCCGCCAAGGAGGAGCGGATGCGCCGGCTCTCCGGGGAACTCCTGATCTCCGCCGAGGCGTCCGCCAACCTCGTGGTCCTGCGCACCCCGCCCGGCGCCGCCCAGTTCCTGGCCTCCGCCATCGACCAGGCCGAACTGCACGACATCCTCGGCACCATCGCCGGCGACGACACCCTGATGCTCATCAGCCGCGACCCGGCCGGCGGCCAGGCCCTCGCCGACCACCTGCTGCACCTGGCGCAAAAGGCACGCTGAACCGCGGGTTCCTCACCCGCCCACCCGCCCGGCCGCTGTACTGGGTCCTCGCCCAGGCCACCGCGGCCGGGCGGCCGAGCAGCCCGGCTCAGCCGGCCGGGCCGGGTACGCGGTACGGGAGGCCCGATGCTGGCAGTACGCGCACGAGCACTGTTCGACGGAGTGGGCCCAGGACTGACCGAACGGCCCACCGTACTGATCGAGAACGGCCGGATCGCCGCCGTCCGCCCCGGCGGGCTGCCGCTCATCGGCACCGACATCCTGGACCTGGGCGCCGCCACCCTCCTCCCCGGCTTCATCGACACCCACACCCACCTGGCGTTCGACGCGAGCGACGACGTCATCGGCCGGCTCACCACCGCCGACGACACCACCCTCCTCGACCGCATCCGAGCCGCCGCGCGAGCCTCCCTGGCCGCCGGGGTCACGACCGTACGAGACCTCGGCGACCGCGCCTACCTCACCCTCCGCCTCCGCACGGAAACCGCACAGGACCCGGCGGCCGGCCCGCACGTGATCGCCGCCGGCCCGCCCCTCACCACCACCCGCGGTCACTGCTGGTTCCTCGGCGGTGCGGCGGAGGGCGTGGACGGCGTCCGCGCGGCCGTACGCGAACGGGCCGAACGCGGCGCCGACCTCGTCAAAGTCATGGTGACCGGCGGCGACCTCACCCCCGGCTCCGACCCGTACAGCGTCCAGTACGGCCGCGACGAACTGCGCGCCGTCGTCGACGAGGCCCACCGCCACAACCTGCCCGTCACCGCCCACGCCCACGCCACCACCGGCATCCGCGAAGCGGTCGCCACCGGCTTCGACACCATCGAACACTGCTTCTTCCTCACCGAGGCCGGCGTCGACTTCGACCGCCAAGTGATCGAGGAAATGGCCCGCCGCGGCACCACCGCCTCCCTCACCCTCGGCGCCCTCCCCGGCGGCCCTCCGCCACCACCCCACATCGCCCGCCGCATCCCGTCCCTCGTCACGGGCCTCGCCACCCTCCGCGCAGCCGGAGTTCCCCTGTCCCTCGGCAGCGACTCCGGCATCTTCCCGGTGAAGGCCCACGGCAGCTACCCGTACGGCATCACCGCCATGGCCGACTTCGGCTTCTCCCCGGTAGAGGCCCTCCGAGCCGCGACCTCGACGGCGGCGCTGGTATGCGGGCTGGGCGGCCGGAAGGGACGCATCGCGGCGGGGTACGACGCGGATCTGGTGGCGGTGGGTGGGGATCCGGTGGCGGATGTGGCGGCGGTGCTGGATGTGGTGGCAGTAATTCGGGGTGGGCAGCGGGTGAGGTGAGGGGCGTCCGGCGAGGGGAGGCATGCCCCTACAACTGATCCCGCACGTCCTCGCGCGGCCTGATCAACGTCAGGCGGCCGGGGTGGCGGGAGGCCCACTGCCCCTGCCCCCACTCCGGCCGAAGCACCCACACGGTCCCGCCGCGCACGTCCGTGACGATCCCGCGCCGGCAGGGGGCCTCGTCATGGATGAGGTCGCCCACCCATGGGCTCCGCTCGTCGCTCATCCTCGTTCCTTCCCGTGCAACTCCGCCCACACCCGCTTGCCCCACGGCAACGGATCGGCGCCCCAGGCCGCCGCCAGGCCGGCCACGAGGGCGAGACCACGCCCGTCCTCGTCCCCGCCGCCCGGCTCCCGGAGTTCCGGCAGCTTCGTCGACTTGTCCACGACGCTGATACGCACGCGGGCCGCTCCCGGCCGGGTGACCGAGATTCGGATGCAACGGCTCCGCGCGTGCTGGACGGCGTTGGACACCAGCTCGGACACGACCAGGGCGCCGTCATCGGCCAAATCCTCCAGCCCCCAGGCGAAAAGGGCGTCGTGCACCAGACGTCTGGCGGTGGCCGCGCTCTCGGAGGCGCGGGGCAAGGTTCCGGCAACTCGTGCCATGCCGATTCGCCCTTTCGGGTCGGTCACGTCCCGCAGCCGTCCGCGCAGCCGCCGGGTTCTTACGGACCGATCATCGGGACGAGCGCCTGCCAGGCCCATCCCGCAGCCCTATAGGCCGTCCTATATTCGCCGTATGACGGCACCCGGCCTCAGCATCTGGTCCCATCCGGAACTGCTTTCCGCGCTCGCCGCCGAGGACTGGGGCGCCGTCCTGCGCACCTACCGCAGACTCTCGGGACTTTCACAGACGAAGGTCGGTGAACGCGTCGGGCTGGCGCAGCCGGACGTCTCCGATATCGAGCGTGGGCGTCGCAGGGTGACGTCCGGTGAGGTGCGGCAGCGCATCGTCGGCGGGCTGGGAGCGCCGGTACATGTGGCTGAGCCGTACCGCGCACCGGTCGCGGGGCTTGTGCTGCCCGGCCCCGGGCCCGACGCCGATCTGCTCGCGCGCATCACCGGTGCGACCGAGGCGACGCACAAGGCGGACGCCGCCACCCTGGACCGGCTGGACAGGCTGCTGGCCGAGCACCGTTCCGCCGAGGACCTGATCGGCTC
Source organism: Streptomyces paromomycinus (assembly GCF_003865155.1). NCBI lineage: Bacteria > Bacillati > Actinomycetota > Actinomycetes > Kitasatosporales > Streptomycetaceae > Streptomyces > Streptomyces paromomycinus. The sequence continues at coordinate 7,977,444 of NZ_BHZD01000001.1, forward strand.
CCGGCCGCTGGTGGGCCTGATGCGGCAGCAACTCCGTGCTGTCGTGGACCTGTTCGGGAGTGCCCGGGGCCCGCTCGCGGGGCGGGTGGTCCGGCTCGCCGCCGAACACGCCCAGTTCCTCGCGTGGATGGCACAGGACCAGGGGCAGACCGCCGCGGCGCTCGCCTGGTACGACCGCAGTCACGACTGGGCCCTGGAGGCCGGCGACGCGGACATGGCCGCCACGACGCTGAGCATGAAGGCTCACATGGCCTGGTCCGGAGGCCAGGGCGACCGCGCCGTACGGCTGGCCGAGGCGGCGCGCTGGTCGGCCCCGGACGCGTCTCCCGGCGTGCGGGGGATGGCGGCGCAGATGGCCGCGCGCGGACACTCCCTCAACGGCGCGGGAGACCATGCCCACCGTCTGATCGACGAGGCGCAGGGACTGATCACCCGGGCGTCCGAGCACCCGGAGGACGAGCCCGCGTGGATGTACTTCTACGGCGAGACGTGGTTCACGCTCCAGCGTGGCATGATCGCCATGCATTTGCGGGACTGGCCCGACGCCATCGGGCATCTACGCACCGGGCTGGCAAAGCTGGAGGCCCCATACCGACGTGACCGCACCTGGTACGGGTGCTGCCTGGCCCACGCGTACGCCGGGGCCCGGGAGGCCGCCGAAGCCCTGACCGTGGCCGTCCCGCTCGTTCCCGACGCAGCCACGATCGGCCGCCCGCACTCCTGGAACGAGCTGCACGTCACGGCCGCCGCCCTGATGCGCCGCGGGGCGAAGGAGGGGCGTCTGCTCGCGGATGCGCTGGGGCAGTACGACTGACCGCTAACCGCTCAGAACGGACCTGCCCGATGCGTGAGTGGTGGCGTGGCGCCACCTGAGCCCGAACCCGGAAAGGACCGCACGTCCCACTTGTACACAGTGATGGTCACGGGCCTGCCGCCGAAACGGCCCGAGAAATGGCCAAGAGGCCGCATCGGATCTCTCCGATACAGCCTCTGACCTGCGACTCTCACGAGTCGGGACGACAGGATTTGAACCTGCGACCCCTTGACCCCCAGTCAAGTGCGCTACCAAGCTGCGCCACGTCCCGGTGCTCGCTTCGGCCGGGTTTTCCCGGTCGCGGCGTGCACAAGAAAAATACCCTGTCCGGGCCCCTGATTCCAAAGCGGGGGCCTCGTGGGGGTGCAGAACGTCTGAAAAGGGATGTATTGGCGCCGTGCAGGCCGGATGGGGGCGTGCTTGCATGGCGTCATGGGTGAGCGGTCAGGGCGGGGAGAGGTTCGGCAGCGTCGGGTGTACGAGGCGCCCGAGGCCGAGGACGGGGTGCGGGTGCTCGTGGACCGGCTGTGGCCGCGCGGGGTGGCGAAGGATGCCGCGCGGCTGGACGAGTGGTGCAAGGACGTGGCGCCGTCGAAGGAGCTGCGTACCTGGTACGGGCACCGGGCCGAGCGGTACGAGGAGTTTGCCGAGCGGTATCGGGCGGAGCTGGCCGTTTCGCCGGCCGTGGAGGCGCTGGAGCGGCTGCGGGGGTGTGCGGAGGATGGGCCGCTGACGCTGCTCACTGCGACCAAGAGCGTGGAGCTGAGCCATGTGACGGTGTTGGCGGAGGTGCTGGGGGAGTAGTGGGGGGAGGGTGCTCAACGTGCGTTGACCTGGGGTGATTCGCTGTCCTGGGGCCGCGGCTGCGCCATTCGTGTGAAGCGCGTTGACGAATCATGCGGTGGAGTGCATAGTTATACCCATCAGCGTATGCACCGTAAGGAGAAACCCGTGACCGAGCGCGTCGTACTCGCCTACTCGGGCGGCCTGGACACCTCCGTCGCCATCGGCTGGATCGCCGAGGAGACGGGCGCCGAGGTCATCGCCGTGGCTGTGGATGTCGGCCAGGGCGGTGAAGACCTGGACGTCATCCGTAAGCGCGCGCTCGCCTGTGGCGCGGTCGAGGCGGAGGTCGCGGACGCCAAGGACGAATTCGCCGACGAGTACTGCCTGCCGGCGATCAAGGCCAACGCGCTGTACATGGACCGGTACCCGCTGGTCTCCGCGCTGTCCCGGCCGACGATCGTCAAGCACCTCGTCGCCGCGGCCGAGAAGCACGGGGCGAGCACCGTGGCGCACGGCTGCACCGGCAAGGGGAACGACCAGGTGCGGTTCGAGGCGGGGATCTCGTCCCTGGCGCCGGACCTGAAGTGCATCGCTCCCGTCCGGGACTACGCGATGACGCGGGACAAGGCGATCGCGTTCTGCGAGAGCAAGAACCTGCCGATCACGACGACCAAGAAGTCGCCGTACTCGATCGACCAGAACGTCTTCGGGCGGGCCGTGGAGACCGGCTTCCTGGAGGACATCTGGAACGCGCCGATCGAGGACGTGTACGAGTACACGTCCAACCCGGCCACCCCGCGCGAGGCCGACGAGGTCGTCATCACCTTCAAGGAGGGCGTGCCGGTCGCGATCGACGGCAAGCCCGTGTCGGTGCTCCAGGCCATTCAGCAGCTCAACGAGCGGGCCGGCGCGCACGGGATCGGCCGGATCGACATGGTCGAGGACCGGCTGGTCGGCATCAAGTCCCGGGAGGTCTACGAGGCGCCCGGCGCGATCGCGCTGATCACCGCGCACCAGGAGCTGGAGAGCGTCACCGTCGAGCGTGAGCTGGCCCGCTACAAGCGGCAGGTCGAGCAGCGGTGGGGCGAGCTGGTCTACGACGGTCTGTGGTTCTCGCCGCTGAAGCGGGCCCTGGACGGGTTCGTCGAGGAGGCGAACCAGGCGGTGTCCGGTGACATCCGGATGACGCTGCACGGCGGGCGCGCGGTGGTCACCGGCCGGCGGTCGGAGCAGTCGCTGTACGACTTCAACCTGGCGACGTACGACACGGGCGACACCTTCGACCAGTCGCTGTCGAAGGGCTTCATCGAGATCTTCGGGATGTCGTCGAAGATCGCCGCCAAGCGGGATCTGGCGTAAGGGCGCGAAGCCCAGGGGCGGGAAGCCGTCACGGCCGGGGGGCTTCTGCTGCTCCGGCTCCGTCCCCGGCGGCCGGTTCTCCGCCGGCCGCCGGGGATCCGTACATCTCACCATCCACGAGGAGCTGAGCAAGTGAGCAGCAACAGCGGTGACGTCCGGCTCTGGGGCGGCCGGTTCGCCGACGGGCCCGCCGAGGCCCTGGCGAAGCTGTCCGCCTCCGTCCACTTCGACTGGCGGCTGGCGCCGTACGACATCGCGGGTTCCCGTGCCCACGCGCGCGTGCTGCACAAGGCGGGGCTGCTCACCGAGGACGAGCTCACGCGGATGCTGAGCGGGCTGGATCAGCTGGAGGCCGATGTCGCCGACGGGAGTTTCGTCGGGACCGTCGCGGACGAGGACGTGCACACCGCGCTGGAGCGGGGGCTGCTGGAGCGGCTCGGACCGGACCTCGGCGGCAAGCTGCGGGCCGGGCGGTCCCGGAACGACCAGGTCGCCACGCTGTTCCGGATGTATCTACGGGACCATGCCCGGATCATCGGCGGACTGATCGCGGATCTTCAGGAGGCGCTGGTCGGGCTGGCTGAGGCGCACCCGGATGTCGCGATGCCGGGACGTACGCACCTCCAGCACGCGCAGCCGGTGCTGTTCGCGCACCATGTCCTCGCACACGTCCAGGCCATGTCGCGGAACGCGGAGCGGCTGCGGCAGTGGGACGCGCGGACGGCTGTCTCGCCGTACGGGTCGGGGGCCCTGGCGGGCTCCTCGCTCGGGCTGGACCCGGAGGCGGTCGCCGCCGACCTCGGGTTCGAGGGCGGCAGCGCGGCCAACTCCATCGACGGGACGGCGTCCCGGGACTTCGTCGCCGAGTTCGCCTTCGTCACCGCGATGATCGGTATCGACCTGTCCCGGATCGCGGAGGAGGTCATCATCTGGAACACGAAGGAGTTCTCCTTCGTGACCCTGCACGACGCCTTCTCCACCGGCTCCTCGATCATGCCGCAGAAGAAGAACCCGGACATCGCCGAGCTGGCCCGTGGCAAGTCCGGGCGGCTGGTCGGCAACCTGACGGGCTTGCTGGCCACGCTGAAGGCGCTGCCGCTCGCGTACAACCGGGACCTCCAGGAGGACAAGGAGCCGGTCTTCGACTCCTGCGACCAGCTGGAGATCCTGCTGCCGGCGTTCACCGGGATGATGGCCACGCTGACCGTCAACCGGGAGCGGATGGCGGAGCTGGCCCCGGCGGGGTTCTCGCTGGCCACGGACATCGCCGAGTGGCTGGTGCGGCAGGGGGTGCCGTTCCGGGTGGCGCACGAGGTCGCGGGGGAGTGCGTGAAGGAGTGCGAGCGGCACGGCATCGAGCTGGACGAGCTGAGCGACGAGCAGTTCGCCGCGATCTCGCCGCATCTGACGCCTGAGGTGCGGACGGTGCTGAACGTGGCCGGCGCGCTCGCCTCGCGCAGCGGCCGGGGCGGCACGGCCCCGTCCGCCGTCGCCGTCCAGCTGGCGGAGGTCAAGACGGATCTGGCTGCGCAGCGGGAGTGGGCGGACGCCAAGCGCTGAGCGACCGTGCGCCCGCATGGATACGGCGGGTGCGAGCACCGGACGGCGGTGTTCGCACCCGGGCCGCGGCCCCTTCGGAGATGTCCGGAGGGGCCGCGGCCGTTTTCCGGAAGGGGCGGGGGAGGGGCGGGAGAAAAGGCGTGAGACGTTCGTGTCTCATTCGGGTATTCTCTGTCTCATGGCCGTTGACCGAGAACACGTACTGAAAGAAGCCGCCGGCCTGCTCACCCGCAAGGCGACCGCCGGCATGGACGAGATCGCCAAGGCCGCCGGCATCAGCCGGGCCACCCTCCACCGGCACTTCGCGGGCCGCGACGCCCTGATCAAGGCGCTGGAGGAGCTGGGCATCCGGCAGTTCACCGAGGCGCTGGACGCCGCCCGACTCGACGAGGACGACGCGGTGAGCGCGCTGCGCCGGCTGATCACCGCGTCCGAGCCGGTCGCCGGCTTCCTGTCCTTCCTCTACACCGAGAACCAGCTCTTCGAGGGCGAGGAGGTCAACGACGGCTGGGCGCGGCTGGACGCCCGGATCCACGCCCTGTTCCGGCGCGGCCAGGAGGAGGGCGACTTCCGGATCGACCTGACGCCCGTGTGGCTCACCGAGGCGCTGTACGGACTGATCGGCGCCGGCGCGTGGGCCGTGCACGAAGGGCGCGTCGCCCGCAGGGACCTCGACCACTCGATCGCCGAGCTGCTGCTCGGCGGCATCCGACGGAGCATGGAGAAATGAGCAAGCCCGCCAAGGAGACCGCGGAGCGCACCGGCGCCACCGCGGAGCACCAGCCCCGCCCCGGACGCTGGCTCGCGCTCGCCGTCCTGGTCCTCGCCGTCCTGCTGGTCGGCGTGGACGCCACCGTCCTGGGCCTGGCCACCCCGTTCCTCAGTGAGGACCTGCGCCCGTCCGGCACCCAGCTGCTGTGGATCGGCGACGTCTACTCGTTCGTCATCGCCGGTCTGCTGGTCTCCATGGGCAGCCTCGGCGACCGCATCGGACGCAAGAAGCTGCTGCTGACCGGATCGGTCGTGTTCGGCGCCATGTCGGTGCTCGCCGCCTACGCGAGCAGCCCGGCCATGATGATCGTGGCGCGGGCGCTGCTGGGTGTGGCGGGCGCGACGCTGATGCCGTCCACCCTCGCGCTGATCCGCAACCTCTTCCACGACCCCAAGGAACGCAGCCTGGCCATCGGCATCTGGGGCGCCATGGCCTCGGCGGGCGCGGCCGTCGGCCCGGTGCTCGGCGGTTTCCTGCTGGGCCACTTCTGGTGGGGCTCGGTCTTCCTGATCAACCTGCCGGTGATGGCGCTGCTGGTGATCATCGGTGCCAAGGTGCTGCCGGAGTCCCGCAACCCGAACCCCGGGCCGTGGGACCTGCCCAGTGTGGGCCTGTCCCTGGTGGGCATGGTCGGCGTCGTCTACGCGGTCAAGGAAGCGTCGGTGCACGGCTTCCGCTGGGACATCGCGGCGGCCGCCGTCCTCGGGCTGCTCGCGCTGGTCACCTTCGTCCGCCGGCAGCAGTCCCTGGCCTCGCCGCTGCTGGACATGAAGCTCTTCCAGCACCGCGGCTTCTCCGGCGCCGTACTGGCCGACCTGCTGACCATCCTGGGCCTGTCCGGCCTGGTCTTCTTCCTCTCGCAGTTCCTCCAGATGGTGCAGCTGCGCTCGCCGCTCAACGCGGGCCTGGTCGAGCTGCCCGCCGCGATCGGCGCGGTGGGCGCCGGACTGGCCGCCGGGTACGTGGCCCGGCGGCTGTCCGTACGGCTCGTCGTCGCCGGCGGTCTGGGCGTGGTCGGCCTGGCCCTGGCCGGCTGCATCGGCCTGGGGCAGGACACCAGCACCTTCACCCTCGGCGCGATCCTGTTCGCCGTCGGCATCGGGGCGGGCTTCGCCTTCACCGTCACCGCGGACGTGATCCTCTCCAGCGTGCCCAAGGAGCAGGCGGGCGCCGCCTCCGCGGTCTCGGAGACGGCGTACGAACTGGGCGCGGCCCTCGGCATCGCGCTGCTCGGCTCCATCGTCACCGGCATCTACCGGGACTTCGCGACCCCGCAGGGAGTGCCGGAGACGACCGCGGACGCCGCCAGGGAGTCGCTCGGCGGTGCCGTCGAGGCGTCCGGAAGCCTGCCGCCCGACGCCGGGGACGGCCTGCTGAAGGCCGCTCAGCACGCGTTCGTCGACGGCCTGGACACCGCGGCCGGGGTCGGCGCGGCCGTCCTGATCGCCGCCGCCTGTGCCGCGTGGTTCCTGCTGCGCGGGCAGCGGCTGGAGGACGGCTCCGCCGGGGTGGAGCCCGAACCCGAGGCCGAGGTCACGCGTCACTGATCCGGGTGGTCCGGGCGGCCTTTTGTCACCGGTCCGGGTGAACCGTGAAAACGTGCATCACCGGTCCGAGTGATTTCTGAGAAGGTGCCGCAGTGACCCCTGTGGTCCGTGGTACCGGGCGGGGGACGGCAGTTGTCCCCCGCCCGTTCACGTTCCGGCCGCCTCGTGTGGGCCGGGAGGCTCCCATGGCTCGTTTGACTCTCCAGTCGTTCCCCCGCACTCGGGCACTCTCTGGAGGGTGACGACCTTGGCAGAGCTCGGCAGACGCATGTTCCTCACCGCGGCGGGGGCTCTGGCCACCGCCAGCGCGGTCGGCACCCACGCCTACGCCTCCGGCCACGCGCGCGACGCGGGGTCGGCTGACGAGTACGTGGACGTGCAACTGCTCAACATCACCGACCTCCACGGATACCTCCAGGCGGCCCCGGGCAGCAGCTCGGTCATCACCGGCGCCGGTGGCAGGAAGTACACCGTGGGCGGCGTGGCCTACATGGCCGCGCACCTCGAACGGCTGCGGGCGGACCGCGCCAACTCCCTCTTCTTCGCGCCCGGCGACCTCTTCTCCGGCTGGGAGTTCCCCGCCGAGTCGCTCGCCGACGAGCCGACCATCGAAGCCCTCAACCGGATGGGCATGGACTTCGCCTCGGCGGGCAACCACGAGTTCGACAAGTCGCCCGCCTTCCTCTCCCAGCACATGGTGGACGGCATCTCCTACCCGACGGTCGACTGGGACAACTCCTTCGTCGACTCCTCCGGACAGCGGTTCCACGGCGCCGACTTCGCGTACTACAGCGCCAACACGGTGTGGGCCCGCAACGGGGAACTGGTCCTGCCGCCGTACAACATCGAGTGGGTGGACGCCGGACAGGGACGACGGCTGCCGATCGGCTTCATCCACCTGACCGCCATCGGCACCGAGACCATGCCGGCCTCCTACCAGCCGGGCCTGCGCACCCTCGACCAGCTGGCCACCGCCAACCGCTGCGCCGCCGAGCTGAAGTCACGCGGCGTCAACGCGATCGTGCTCAGCATGCACGACGGCGCGGTGGCCGGCGGCGACTTCAACAGCGGCACCAACCCCTCGGGCCCCGCCTACGAACTGGCGCTGCGCTGCTCGCCCGACATCGACGCCATCGTCTGCGGCCACTGGCACACCGCCTTCAACATGATGGTCCCCGACCCCGACGGGGTACCCCGCCCGTTCGTCGAGGCCGGCTGCCACGGCCAGATCGTCAACGAGATCAGCCTCCGCCTGGACCCGAGCACCGGCAAGGTCGTCCGCGAGCTGACCACCTCCACCAACCACCCCAACACCCGCGACGTGGCGCCCCACCCGGAGCTGTCGGACGTCGTCAAGTACTGGGCGGGGTACGGGACCCGGCGCGCCGCGCTGCCCCTCGGCAAGCAGTCCGCCTCCTTCACCCGGACCCGCAACGCGGCGGGCGAGTCCACCATGGGCGACCTGGTGGCCGACTGGGCGCTGTGGGCCGGGCGGCAGCCGCAGGGCCCGATGAACGACGCCAACCTCGACCCCGCCGTCCCCGCCGACCTGGCCCTCATCGCCATCGCGCCGCGCATCGGGCAGGCCATCATCGCCGGGGACCTCCCGTACGACGCCGCGACGAACGGCACGGTCGCCTTCGGCAAGGCGTGGAACGCGGTCGGCTTCGGCGACCCGATCGTCACGGCCACCGTCACCGGGCAGCAGATCCACGACGCGCTGGAGCAGCAGTGGACCGTGCCCGTCGGCGGCGGTCTGAAGTACGCGCCGCTGGCCGTCTCCGCCAACGTCCGCTACAGCTTCGACGCGACGGGCCCGGCGGGTGACCGGGTCGACCCGGCCGACGTGTTCATCGACGGCACCGCGCTGGACGTGACCCGCTCGTACCGCGTCGCGGCGCCGTCGTACACGCTGCTCAACCAGGACGGCTACCCGGCGTTCACCGGCTTCACCCGGCCCTTCCGGCACAACCGCGACTTCGAGAGCTTCGTGGCGTACGTCAAGGAGCGGGGCCGTATCGAGCCCGCGCCGCTGAACCGGGTGACGGTGAAGAACAGCAGCGCGCCGGGCGCGCGGATCGGCGCGACCACGGTCCCGCCCCGGCTGCGCAGCGCGGGGGGCAAGGTACTGCCCCGGGCCGAGGCCGCGATGCTCGCCGCCGGGCGGCCGTCGGCGGAAGGATTCCGCGTGCCCTGTTAGCGGTACGGGACAGCTGTCGTACGGGAGTGACACCGCGGCAACGCGCAGGGCCCCGTCCGGGATCGGACGGGGCCCTGCGCTCAGCGGGTCCGGGCGGCGGTCAGGCCGCGCGTGCCTTGGTGGCGTACATGTCCACGTACTCCTGGCCGGACAGCTCCATGACGTCGCTCATCACCTCGTCGGTGACGGCGCGCAGCACGTAGCGGTCCCGGTCCATGCCCTCGTAGCGGGAGAAGTCCAGCGGCTCACCGAAGCGGCAGGTCACCGGCGCCACGTGCGGGCGGCCCTTGCCGCCGGGCTGCACCTTGTCGGTGCCGATCATCGCGAACGGCACGACGGGCGCGCCGGTCATCAGGGCGAGCCGGGCGATGCCGGTACGGCCGCGGTACAGCCGGCCGTCGGGGGAGCGGGTGCCCTCGGGGTAGATGCCGAAGATCTTCCCCTCCTCCAGGATGCGGCGGCCGGTCATCAGGGCGGCGACGCCGCCGTGCCCGCCGTCCCGGTCCACCGGGATCATGCCGGCGGTGGTGAAGAACCAGGCCATCAGGCGGCCCTTGAAGCCCTTGCCGTTCACGTACTCGTCCTTGCCGATGAAGAACACCTGGCGCTTGACGATGAGCGAGAGGAAGAGCGAGTCGATGAAGGTGACGTGGTTGCCGGCCAGGATCACCGGCCCACTGCCCGGGATGCGCTCCACGCCCTCGACCTTCGGGCGGAACAGGACACGCATGACGAATCCGAGAAACGCCTTCAGCAGAATGCGGGACAACGGGCCCTCCGGTCGTGGGTGGTCTGCGGCGGCCGCCGCGAGCGTGCACGAGTATGCAGCCCAGGACGATACTCGTCGGCCCGCCTCGATCGCACATCGGGTTCACGGGACCGATACGCAGAGTTGACATCCGTTTCCCACGCGTTGGGGGCCGGGTCTCCCGTTCGAAAGGTGTACGTGCCTAGGATCGCCCCGACCCCATTGTCAGGTGCCGGACACCCTCACCGGTGCCCTGGAGCAAGGAGCGCGATCATGCAGGAACGGCAGCAGCCGGGACGCCGGACGGTACTGGGCGCGGCGGCCCTCGGCGCGGGTGCGGCGGTCTGGGGCGGCACCGGCACGGCGAGCGCCGCGAGTTCCCGCGGGCGCGGTCACGGCGCGCACGACGAGCTGCCCGTACCGCTGATCGTCGGCCACCGCGGCGCCAGCGGCTACCGCCCCGAGCACACCCTCGGCTCCTACCAGCTCGCCCTGGACATGGGCGCGGACGTCATCGAGCAGGACGTCGTGCCGACCAAGGACGGCCACCTCGTCTGCCGCCACGAGAACGACATCACCGCCACCACGGACGTCTCCGCGCACCCGGAGTTCGCGCACCGCAAGACAACCAAGTCGGTCGACGGTGTGAAGCTCACCGGCTGGTTCACCGAGGACTTCACGCTCGCCGAGCTGAAGACGCTCCGGGCGAAGGAGCGCATTCCGGGCACCCGGCAGCACAACACCCTTTATGACGGCGTGTGGGACGTACCCACCTTCGAAGAGGTGCTGAAGTGGGCCGACCGCGAGGGCCGCAAGCGCGGCCGCCGCATCTGGCTGCACATTGAGACCAAGCACCCCACCTACTTCCGCAAGCTGGGCCTGGGGCTGGAGGAACGTCTCGCCCGGCTGCTGCGCAAGTACGGCCGCCACAAGAAGCACTCGCCCAACTTCCTGCAGTCCTTCGAGCCCAGCAGCATCCAGCGCCTCGACAAGCTCGTGGCCTGCCCCAAGGTCGTCCTGCTGGGCACCCTCAAGGACCGCCCGTGGGACTTCGAGGTGGCGGGCGACCCGCGCACCACCGCCGACCTGGTCAAGCCCGCCGGCCTGAAGTGGATCTCCGGCTTCGCGGAGGGCATCGGACCGGACCTGACCGTCATCCTTCCGCGCACCAAGGACGACAAGCTGGGCGCGCCCTCCTCCGTCGTCAAGGACGCACACGCCGCCGGACTGGTCCTGCACCCCTACACCGGCCGTAACGAGAACACCTTCCTGCCCGCCGACTTCCGCCGCGGCACCGACCCGAACGCGTACGGCGACGCGCTGGGCTACTTCAAGAAGTGCCTGGCCACCGGTATCGACGGCCTCTTCTCCGACAACTGCGACACGGCCCTGCTGGCCGCCGCGGAGTTCCGCAAGCACTGACCGGCGGGGCGCCGCAACGCGTCACCCCACGACCGCCGGTGCCACGGACGAGTGAGGCCGTGGCACCGGCGAAACCACCGGGCCGCGCCGCCGCGTCTCGCACGCCATGCGGCACGCCACCACGGACGACGACCTCATTCGTACGCTGCGCCCCCTGCTCGCCGCCGAAGTCGCGGCCGAAGCGGCCGCCGCCGGAGCCGATGCCGAAGACCTCGAACAGGGCGTGTGGACCCGGCTGCTGGAACACACCCGCGCGGCCGGGCCGCCCGCCGAACCCGTCCGCTGGCTGCGCCACGCGGTCCGCGCCGAAGCCCGCTGCGCACGGCGGCTGGCGCAATGGGAGATCCCGTACGACCCCACCGGACCGCAGCCCCCGATCGCCGCCGTCGCCGAACGCGCGGCCCTGGAGGCCGAGGCACGCCGGGCCCTGCTCGCCGTCGTCGAACGGCTCCCCGGACGCTGCCCCGCCCTGGTCCGTGCCCTGTTGTCGCGCTCCGACCTCACCTACCGCGAAATCGCGAGCGCGTTGGGAATGTCACAGGGGAGCTTGGGGCCGGTCCGTTCCCGTTGCCTGGAATGCCTGCGCAGAATGCTCACGGCGGAGGTTGCCGCTGCGCGAAACCGGGGAGTCCGGAAGCAGCAGCGTCAGTCACGCCACGACGGCGACGTGCACCCCACGGCGCTGTCGGTCAGGGCAATCGGTCCGGGCGTACCCTCGCACCCTCTGCGCGCCCGGGCGCACCGAACCGAACAAGGGGAGGCAAACGCGCATGGGCATGAGCGTGACCGTCTCGGCAGCGACCGACCAGGACGCCGAGCAGATCCTCAAACTCCAGTACCTCTGCTACCAGCCGGAGGCCGCGCTGTACGACGACTACTCGATCCCGCCGCTCACCCAGACCCTGGATGACCTGCGTGCCGAACTGAGCGACGCCTGCGTGGTGGTGGCCCGGCTCGGCACGGAGGTCGTCGGGGCGGTGCGCGGCACGGTCGGCGCCGACGGCACCGCCGCCATCGGCACGCTCGTCGTCCACCCGCGGATGCAGCGCCACGGACTCGGCGGACGGCTGCTGACCGCCGTCGAGGAGCGGCTGGCCACAGAGCGCTCGGCCAAGCGCTACCGGCTGACCGCCGGGCACCGCAGCGAGGGCAACCTGCGCCTGTACCGCAGTCACGGCTACGCCTCCGTCGGCACCGAGCAGGTCAGCCCCCGGCTCAGCCGCATCACGCTGGAGAAGGAGGCGGCCGGCGTGGCAGGCGCGGCGCAGGACTACGTGGCGAGCGCCTGACCGACCGGCCCCGGACGGCGAGGGCCCGCCGGGAAAGTGTCACGCCCGGCGGGCCCGCCGCAGCCAGAGTAGACCGGTCACCGGCAGGAAGATCGGGATGAAGAGGTAGCCCATCCCGAAGTTCGACCAGACGGTGGCGTCCGGGAAGGCGGAGCGGTCCACCAGCGTCCACGTGCCGACGCCGAGCACGCCGAGCAGCTCCAGCGCGCAGCACACGACCGCCGCGCGGCGGGCCCCCTCCCCGCCGCGCACCAGCGAGAACAGGATGAAGGCGTAGACCACCGCGGAGACCGCGGACAGGATGTACGCCAGCGGCGCCCGGTCGAACTGCGCGATCAGCTGGTAGGCCGCGCGCGACGCGGCGGCGACGGTGAAGACGCCGTACAGGGCCACCAGCAGCCGCCCGGGGCCGGTGCCCAGGGAGCGCCGCTCCCCGGCGGAGCCCTTCGGAGCGGCCTCGGAGGACCGGGCTCCCGCGGATGTCTCAGGCATGGCCGCCTCCCCAGATGTCGAACAGCCGCACTTCCAGTACGGCGAGGACCACCGCGCCCGCCGCGACGGTGGCCGAGCCCCAGCGGGTCCGCTCCGAGAGCGAGAGGAAACCGGTGGCCGGCACGCAGGCCGCCGCCCCGACCAGATAGGCGACGAAGATCGCCGTACCGTCCCGGGGTGTCTGGCCGCCCCCCAACTGCACCAGCCCGACGATCAGTTGGACCACGCCGAGCAGCGAGACCACGGCCATGCCGATGAAGTGCCAGTCCTTCGTCGGCTCGTCGCGGTACGCGGCGAAGCCGCACCAGGCGGCCAGGGCGAGCGCGGTCACGCCGATCGCGGCCGTCAGCGCGTCGATCACCGGGACCTCCGCGCGGCGCGGCTGCGCGCAGTGGAGAAAAGGGGCATGAGGTGACTCTAATCGGCGGCCGGGCGGGGGGTGCGCGCGGGCCCGCCGGTCACGGGTGGGCGATCTTCGGCGACCGGGCGCGGGCACGCGGGCCGGTCACCCGTGACCGCCGCGACCGGCCGCCCTCGGTCGCTTCGAGCGGCTGCCCGCGGGCGCTCCGGCCGGTCACTCCGAGCAGCCGTCCGCACCCCCTCCGTCCGGTCACCCCCTGTCACGTACCCTGGCGCAGCATGAAGATCTCCGCGGCCGCCCTGCTCTTCGACAACGACGGCACCCTCGTCTCCTCCATGGACTCCGTGAACCGCTGCTGGACGCGGTGGGCCGAGGAGTACGGCATCACGCCCGAGGAATTCGCCCGGGTCGAGCTGCACGGGCGCCCGGCCGCCGAGATCATCGGCGATCTGCTGCCCGCCGCCCGGACACCGGAGGCGCTGGCCCGGATCGAGCGGCTGGAGGTCGAGGACGTCGCGGGCGGCGTGGTCGCGCTGCCCGGCACCCTCGCGCTGCTGTCGCAGCTGCCGCCGGAGCGCTGGGCGGTCGTCACCTCCGCCACCGCCCGGCTGGCCGAGGCCCGGCTCGCCGAGGTCGGCATCCGCCCCAAGGCCCTGATAGCCGCCGACGACATCACCCGCGGCAAGCCCGACCCGGAGCCGTTCCTGCTGGCCGCCCGGCGGCTGGGCGTGGACCCGGCCGACTGCGTGGTCTTCGAGGACGCGCCCGCCGGGCTGACGGCCGGCCGCGCGGCGGGCATGACCACCGTGGCGTTGACCACAACCCACCGGGCCGGCGAGCTGTCCGCCGACGTGATCGTCGAGGACCTGTCGGCGGTGTCCGTGCAGGCCACGGCGGACGGCCTGGAGATCATCACGGCGGACTGACCTACCGTCCACCCTTCGGTCGGGCCTGTCCGCCATACGGACAGGCTTGATCCGGCCGTACGCGTGTCTGGTTTACTGGCGAACATGACCACGACGAGCAACCGCACCCCTGCGACCGAGGCGCCCCTGACGCCCGGTGCTCGTTGCATGTGTCGAATGTGTGACCACTGAGGGCCCCCGCCGAGCCTCGCGCCCCGAAGCGAGACCCGCCGCCTTGAGCCGTGCGAGACGTACACCGCCGTACCCCACGGACCCGGCCGCCCCGCGTCACCGGAACCCGAAGCCGGGCCACCGCGTCCACAGCGCCCCCTCTCGGTCCTCCATGCCGCACTCCGCAATGAATGCCCCGTGCCCGGCGGGCGAGCCGCCCGGCACACGACAGTGACGGAATTCCCAGTGATCACCACAACGGGCCTGACCAAGGTCTACCGCTCAGGAGACCGCGAAGTCACCGCCCTGGACGGCGTCGATCTGCACGTCCGCGAGGGCGAGGTGTACGGCGTCATCGGCCAGAGCGGCGCCGGCAAGTCCACCCTCATCCGCTGCGTCAACCTCCTGGAGCGCCCCACCTCCGGCACGGTCACCGTCGCGGGCCAGGAACTGACCTCGCTGGCCGGCAAGGGACAGCGCGCCAACGCCGCGCTGCGTGCCGCGCGCAGCCACATCGGCATGGTCTTCCAGCACTTCAACCTGCTGTCCTCGCGCACCGTCCAGGACAACATCGAGCTGCCGCTGGAGATCCTCAAGGTCGACCGCCGCGAGCGCTCCCGCAAGGCGCTGGAACTGCTCGACCTGGTCGGCCTCGCCGACAAGGCCAAGGCGTACCCCGCCCAGCTCTCCGGCGGCCAGAAGCAGCGCGTCGGCATCGCCCGCGCCCTGGCCGGCGACCCCAAGGTGCTGCTCTCCGACGAGGCCACCAGCGCCCTGGACCCGGAGACCACCCGCTCCATCCTCCAGCTGCTGCGCGACCTCAACCGCCAGCTCGGCCTGACCGTGCTGCTGATCACGCACGAGATGGACGTCGTCAAGACGATCTGCGACTCGGCCGCGCTGATGAAGAACGGCCGCGTCGTCGAGCAGGGCACCGTCTCCGAGCTGCTCGCCACCCCCGGCTCCGAGCTGGCCCGTGAGCTGTTCCCGGTCGGCGGCGAGCCCTCCGGGCCGGACCGCACCGTCGTGGACGTCACCTTCCACGGCGAGGCCGCCACCCGCCCGGTGATCTCCGAGCTGTCCCGTACGTACAACGTGGACATCTCCATCCTGGGCGCCGCCATGGACACCGTCGGCGGCAAGCAGATCGGCCGGATGCGCATCGAGCTGCCCGGCCGCTTCGAGGACAACGTCGTGCCCATCGGCTTCCTGCGCGAGCAGGGCCTCCAGGTGGACGTGGCCGGCGACCCGGCCGCGCCCGCGACGACGGCGCCCGCCGGCGCGCTGGTGAAGGAAGGTGCCAAGTGACCTGGTCGCAGATGCAGCCGCTGCTGTACAACAACACGCTCGACACGCTCTTCATGGTGTGGTGGTCGACGTTCTACGCCGTCCTGTTCGGCATCCCGCTCGGCGTCCTTCTGATCCTGACCGACCGCGGCGGCGTCCTGCAGAACGTCGTGGTCAACAAGATCATCGGCGCGGTGGTGAACATCGGCCGGTCCTTCCCCTTCCTGATCCTGATGGTCGCGCTGATCCCCTTCACGCGCCTGATCGTCGGCGTCTCCATCGGCCCCACCGGTGCGGTCGTACCCCTGGTGATCGCCGCCATCCCGTTCTTCGCCCGGCTCGTCGAGGCCGCGCTGCGCGAGGTCGACCACGGGCTGATCGAGGCCGCCCAGTCGATGGGCGGCGGCACCTGGACCATCGTCTTCAAGGTGCTGCTGCCGCAGGCCCTGCCCGCGCTGGTCGCGGCCGTCACCACCACCGTCATCACGCTGATCGGCTACTCCGCCATCGCCGGCGCGGTGGGCGGCGGCGGCCTGGGCAACCTGGCCTACACCTACGGCTACCTCCAGTACGAGACCAACCTCATGGTCATCACCATCGTGCTGCTGATCGTCCTGGTCGTCGCCGTCCAGCTGCTCGGCGACCTGATCGTGCGCAGGCTGGCCCGCCGCGGCAGCCGCGGCTCCTCCTCCGTACGCGTCGGACTGCGCAAGGCACCCGCCCCGGCCACCGCCGCCGGACAGACCGACGGGGCCGCACCCGCCGACACCCCCAAGGAGCGGGTCGGCGCCTGAGACCGGGTCCAGCGGACCCTCTTGAGCCCGGACCCTTTGCCGGGCGCACCCCGCGCGGAGCCGCCGGCCCCGCGCGACCGAGAAACCGAGATAGGGGCACTCTTCGTGCGTACCACCCGCAACATCACCGTGGCCGTCGCCGCCGCGGCAGCCGTCGCCCTCGGCGCGAGCGCCTGCAGCGCGCCCTCCGACGTCTCCTCCTCCGGAGGGGGCAAGAAGGCGGACAGCAGCGCGCCGCTGACCGTCGCCGCCAGCCCCACCCCGCACGGGGCGATCCTCAACTTCGTCCGCGACAAGCTCGCGGCGAAGGAAGGGCTCAAGCTGGAGGTGAAGGAGTTCAACGACTACAACCTGCCGAACAAGGTCACCGAGGACGGCCAGGTCGACGCGAACTTCTTCCAGCACAAGCCGTTCCTGGACACCTACAACAAGAAGAACGGCACCCACGTCGTGCCGGTCGTCAACGTGGCCATCGAGCCGCTCGGCGTGTACTCGAAGAAGGTCGAGAAGCTCTCCGAGCTGACGGCCGGCAACACCGTGTCCGTCCCCAACGACCCGTCCAACGAGGGCCGCGCGCTCAAGCTGCTCGCCGACAACGGCGTCATCACCCTCAAGAAGGGCGTCGGCTCCGACGCCAAGCTGACCGACGTCGAGGACGCCAAGGGCATCAAGATCACCGAGCTGGAGGCCGGGCAGGTCGCGCCGCGCCTCGCCGACGTGGACGCCGCCGTCATCAACGGCAACTTCGCCATCGGCGCCCAGCTCAAGCCCTCCACCGACGCGCTCGCCCTGGAGAAGGCCGAGGGCAACCCGTACGCCAACTTCCTGGCCGTCAAGAAGGGCAACGAGGACGACCCGCGGGTCAAGAAGCTGGCGAAGTTGCTGAACTCGCCCGAGGTCAAGAAGTTCATCGAGGACAAGTACACGGACGGCTCGGTGATCCCGGCGTTCGGCGCTCCGCAGAGCTGATCGCCGTCACCGCAGGTCAGCACCGTAAGGACGGCTGAGCCGGACAGACGACGGGCCCCGGGAGCGCTCCGTGCGCCACCGGGGCCCGCGTGCGTGGCACATCCCCGGTCGGATGCTGCATTCTGGTGCACTCAAGACGGTCAACAGGGCCCGAACTTCGGAGCAGCACGGTCAACGGCGTTGGAGCAGCGGCATGACATCCACCTTTCCGGACATCTCCATCAGCACGGATCGGTTGGTGCTTCGCCCTTTCGAAGAGGCCGACGTGCCCGCGCTCACCGAGATGATGAACGACGAGCTGACCGCCGCCTGGACCGCGCGGCCGCAGCCGTACACCACCGACACCGCCCGTGACTGGGCCACCCGCCGGTCCGCCGCGGTCCGCACCGAAGGCCGCGGCATCGCCTTCGCCGTCACCGAGTTCCTCACCCAGCGCCTGGTCGGCACGGTCGAACTCGACCACACCGACTGGCGCATCCTGAGCACCGAGATCGCCTATGTCACCGCCCCCTGGGCGCGCGGCGAGGGCTACGCCTGCGAATCCGTCCTCGCCGTCGCGCAGTGGCTCTTCAGGGACCAGAAGTTCGAACGGGTCGAGCTGCGCACCGCCGCCGACAACACCGCCGCCCAGCAGGTCGCCCAGAAGGTCGGCTGCATCAGCGAGGGCGTGCTGCGCAACGCCTGGATAGCCCGCTCGCGCACCGAGGACGGCGGCTGGGCGGACATCCGTACGGACCTGATCGTGTGGAGCCTGCTGCCCGAGGACCTCGACGGCGTACCGGGCCGGATGGCCGACGCCAACGGCTTCGCCTATCCCGAGTGGAACTGAGCGCCCGTGCCGTGACCGCGCCCGCCGTGACCGCGCTCGCCGGGGCCCGCCCGGCGGGAACGGCCCGGCGCCCGCGGCCCGCGCGACCGGGCGGTTCCGGCCACCGGTGCCCCGGCCCGCCTCGCTGTGGTCCGGACCTCTCGGGGTAGTCTCGGCCTGCCCGCCGGACGCCGTGAGCGGCTGACCGCCGCCGCGCGAGACGCCCGGCGTGTCTGCGAGAGTGCGGCGTTCCGCAGTTCTGTCCCGTATTGCCCTGCCCTGTTCCGTAGCAAGCGAAGTTCAGGAGACTGACGACGATGGCCGACCGGGTCACGGTGATCGGGTGGGACGGTTCGCCGTTGACCGCCGCCGCCCGCTCCGCCCTCGGCGCGGCGACCCTGGTGGCCGGCGCCGCCCACCACCTCGCCCTGCCCGAAGTGCCCCCGCACGCCGAACACATCCGGCTGGGCAGTGTGGGCCTGGCCGCCCGCCGCATCGCCCAGCACCGCGGCACCGCCGTGGTGCTCGCCGACGGCGACCCCGGCTTCTTCGGTGTCGTACGGACCCTGCGGGCACCCGAGCACGGCCTGGAGGTCGAGGTGGTGCCCGCCGTCTCGTCCGTCGCGGCCGCCTTCGCCCGCGCCGGAATGCCCTGGGACGACGCCCAGATCGTCGTCGCCCACAGCCGCGACCTGCGACGGGCGGTCAACGTCTGCCGCGCGCACACCAAGGTCGCGGTGCTCACCGCGCCGGGCGCCGGCCCCGCCGAACTCGCCCTGCTGCTGGACGGCGTCCACCGCACCTTCGTCATCTGCGAGGAACTGGGCACCGCGCGCGAGCGGGTGACGGTCCTCACCTCCGACAAGGCCGCCGACCACGTCTGGCGCGACCCCAACGTCGTCATCGTCGTCGGCGGGGCCAACGCCGCCACCCAGGGCAGCGGCTGGCTGGCCGGGCGCGACGTCGCCTACCCGTCGTCGCCGCGCGGCTGGGGGCTGCCCGCACAGGCGTACGGCGGCGTCCTGGACGAGGGGGAATCCGTCCAGTTGCGCAGCGCCCAGCTGGCCCGCCTCGGGCCCCGGCCCGGAGACCTCGTCTGGGACATCGGCGCGGGCAGCGGAGCCGCCGCCGTCGAAGCAGCGCGCTTCGGCGCCGCCGTCATCGCCGTCGACGCCGACCCGGACGCCTGTGAGCGCACCGCGGCGGTCGCCCGCCGGTACGGCGTCCAGCTCCAGGTCGTCCAGGGGCAGGCGCCCCAGGTGCTGGAGGACCTGCCGGAACCGGACGTCGTGCGGGTCGGCGGCGGGGGAGCGGCGGTGGTCACCGCCTGCGCGGCCCGCCGGCCCGAGCGCATCGTGACGCACGCGTCGACCCGCGACGAGGCCGAGGCGATCGGCCGCGCGCTGGCCGACGGCGGCTACGAGACCGAATGCGCGCTCCTCCAGTCCGTCGAACTGGACACCTCCGCCTGGGTCGAGCGGGAACGCGCCGTCGTCTTCCTGCTCAGCGGCTACCGGGTTGCTCACCCGTGACCCGGCCCGCAACCGGCGCGGGGTAGGCTGGCGGATCGTTGCGCCGCCGCCCCACGTTCGGTTTCGTACGCCAATATCCGGAACATGCTGTGGTTTTGGCCGTAAATGAAGCACTCAAGGGCGGACGTGCCGCGAGGCGCGCTCGCTCGTTCTAGCTATAGGGGCGGTCGGCGCGCCGCGGTGGAGCGCGTCGCACGAGCGGTTGGAAGGAGCACTACCAATGGGCGAGGGGTACGCATGACCGACACCGGCCAGGTCCCGGGCGAGGGACTGCCGGAGAACGCAGGCGCACAGCCCGGACAGCCGCAGCCGGCGGCCGTTCCCCCGCCTGCCGATGCCGGCCCGACGCAGCCGCCGGGGGCGCCCCAGGCGCCCGACGCGTACACCTTCCTGGACCCCGCCGACGCGGGCACCGAGGACGACGACCTGCTGCTGATGCCGGGCGCCCAGGGCGCGTGGGGCAGCGAGCAGCAGCACCACCAGCCGCAGTACCCGCAGCAGGCCCAGCAGGCCCAGTCGGCGCAGCCGGCGCCCCAGCCGACCGTGCCCGAGCAGGCCGGGCCGTACGACTCCGCGCCGCTCGGCGCCATGGCGTACGAGCCGGTGCCGCCGGAGGCCGGCGACCACGAGAGCGGCGGCCGCGACTCCGCCTCCGTCGACCTGGGCGGCGTACGCGTACCGCCGCCCGCCGCGCCGCAGCAGGCCCCCGCGCCGCCGCGCCGCCCCCTGCACATGGGCCCGCCGGTGCCCGACGCGACCGGCGGTGTGGTCCGCTCGCTCGCCGACCGCGGCCCGGCCGGCGCGCCGCCGAGCACTCCGGTGCGCGGCAACCCCGGCCCGCCGACGACCGGCCCCGAGTACCTGGACGTCGAGGAGGGCGCACCGCAGCCGGAAGCCCCCGCTGCCGCCCCCGCCGCGCAGCAGACGTCCGCCGCCGAGGCCTACGCGGCCTCCGGTACGGCACCGCTGCCCGGGCCGCAGCTCGGTGAGATCCCCGTACAGATGCCGGCGCAGATGCCCATGCAGCAGATGCCCGCGCAGGTTCCGTCCTGGGACAGCGCTCCGGCGCAGGCGGCCCCGGTGGCACCGGTCGCCGCACAGGCCGCCGCCGCGGTTCAGGCCGTTCCGGACACGGCCACGGCCGCCGGGGAGGCGCCGGCTGCGGAGGTGGCCGAGGCCGCGGAGGTGGCCGAGGCTCCGGACGTGGCCGAGCCTTCGGACGCGGGCGAGGCTGCGGTCCCGGACACCGCTGCGGTCCCGGACGCCGCTCCGGCTGCAGAATCGGTCGATCTCGGTGCTGAGGAGGCTGCGGTTACGGATGTGACGGCGGCTGACGCGGCGACTGATGTGACGGCGGAGCCGGTCGAGGGGCAGGCCGACGGGCAGGCCGAGGCGGCCGAAGCCGTCGCCCCGGCAGCGCAGCCGGAGGCCGCTCCGGAAGGCCCCGAGGGCATGCCGGAGGCCGCTCCGGAGGGGGCCGCGCCGCAGACGGACGCCGACGGCAGCGAGCAGGCGGCGGAGCCCGTGGTGGCGGAGGCCGTGACGGCCGAGCCCGTGGTGGCGGAGCAGCAGGCACCGGCCGGCGAGGCCGCGACGGCCGGACAGCCCGTACCGGCCGGGCAGCCGGTCCCGGAAGCCGGGGGCACGCAACCGGGGGAGCCGGCCCAGGACGTGACCGACCCGAGTGTGACGACGCACGCCACGGGCACGGCCGACGGCGCGCAGCCCGCGGAACCGGCCCAGGTGCCGCAGCCCATACAGGTCGCCGAGGAGGCACCCGCCGCCCCGGCCGCCGAGCCGGCGCAGAGCGCGGCCGAGGCGCAGGAGACCGCGGCCGGGACAGCTCCCGGTACGGAATCGCCCGCGGCCCCCGTGGAAACCGCGGCCGCCCCGGTCGTACCTGAGCAGGATCAGGCCGTGGGGCAGCAAGAACAGGCCGTACCGGAGCAGGAGCAGGCCACCGTGCCCGTGACCGACGTACCGCAGGAGACGGCCGCCCCGGCCGGAGAGCCGCAGCCGCAGGCAGCCGACGCGGCACCGGCCACCCCGGCGGCGGTCGCCGAGCAGCAGCCGGCCGACGTGTCCGAGGCCGTACCGGCCGCCGACGCGCAGGACCCGGCCGCCGAGGCCGTGCCCACGGAGGCCGGGCAGGCCGCCGCCCCGGTCTCCCCGGAGCAGACCTCCGAGGCCCAGGGCCCCGCGCAGACGGCCCCGGCCGCAGAGCAGACTCCGGCCGCGCCGGTGGCGGAGGAAGCCCCGGCGCCCGCGGCCGAGGCCGCCCAGGCCGCCGAGACCGAAGCGCCGGACGACGCCGCCGACCGGCCCGCCCCGGAGCAGGACGCCTCCGAACTCGTCCAGCTCGGCGACGACCAGGACGGTACGGACACGGCGCAGGCTCCCGACGCCACGGCCGCCCCGGTGGACGCCCCCCAGGAGCAGCCCACCGAGGCCCCCGCCGCGGAAGCCGACGCGGAGCCCGAGACCGGCCCCGCCGCCGTACCGGCCGCGCCCACCACCCCTCCGGCCACCGGCTACGACGACTCCGAGCGGGCCGCCGTGCACCGCGTCATGCGCGAACGCCGCGACATCCGCAACGGCTTCCGCCCCGACCCCATCCCCAACGAGGTGCTGCTGCGCGTCCTGGAAGCGGCCCACACCGCCCCCAGCGTCGGCCACTCCCAGCCCTGGGACTTCGTCGTCATCCGCTCGCAGGAGACCCGGGAGCGGATGCACCAGCTCGCCTCGGCGCAGCGCGAGGCGTACGCGAAGTCCCTGCCCAAGGCCCGCGCCAAGCAGTTCCGCGAGCTGAAGATCGAGGCCATCCTCGAAACGCCGGTCAACATCGTGGTGACCGCCGACTCGACCCGCGGCGGCCGGCACACCCTGGGCCGTCACACCCAGCCCCAGATGGCCCCGTACAGCTCCGCCCTCGCGGTGGAGAACCTGTGGCTGGCGGCCCGCGCCGAGGGCCTGGGCGTCGGCTGGGTCAGCTTCTTCGACGAGCGCGAGATGGTCCGCGAGCTGGGCCTGCCCGACCACCTGGAGGTCGTCGCGTACCTCTGCGTCGGATTCGTCGACGAGTTCCCCGACGAGCCCGAGCTGATGCAGGCCGGCTGGGCCAAGCGCCGCCCGCTGTCCTGGGTCGTCCACGAGGAGACGTACGGCCGCCGCGCCCTGCCCGGCGAGGCGCCCGCCGACCTCCTCCAGGAGACCCTCCAGGGCATCCGTCCGCTGGACGCCAAGGCGCTCGGCGAGGCGTGGGAGCGCCAGAAGCGGATGACCAAGCCCGCGGGCGCCCTCGGCATGCTGGAGATCATCTCCGCGCAGCTGTGCGGCCTGTCCCGCAAGTGCCCGCCGCCGATCCCGGAGCCGGCCGCCGTCGCCGTCTTCGCGGGCGACCACGGCGTGCACGCCCAGGGCGTCACCCCCTGGCCCCAGGAGGTGACGGCGCAGATGGTCGCCAACTTCCTGGGCGGCGGCGCGGTCTGCAACGCCTTCGCCAACCAGGTGGGCGCCGAGGTCTGCGTCGTGGACGTGGGTGTGGCGGCCGACCTGCCGACCACTCCCGGTCTGCTGCCGCGCAAGATCCGGCCGGGCACCGCCGACTTCACCGTGGGCCCCGCGATGAGCCACGAAGAGGTGCTGCGCGCCCTCGAAGTGGGCATCGAGACCGCCCGCGACCTGGTGGCCGCCGGGAACAAGGCGCTGATCACCGGCGAGATGGGCATCGCCAACACCACCACCTCCGCCGCCCTGATCTCCGTCTACACCGAGACCGACCCCGCCGAGGTCACCGGCCGCGGCACCGGCATCAACGACGAGACGCACACCCGCAAGGTCGACGTGGTCCGCCGCGGCCTGGAACTGCACCGGCCCGACCCCGCCGACCCCATCGGCGTCCTCGCCGCGGTCGGCGGCCTGGAGCACGCGGCGATGGCCGGCCTGATCCTCGGCGGTGCCTCGCTGCGTACGCCGGTGATCCTGGACGGCGTCAGCGCCGGAGCCGCCGCCCTGGTGGCCCGCGCCATCGCCCCCGAGGCGCTGGCCGCCTGCATCGCCGGCCACCGCAGCGCCGAGCCCGGCCACGTCGCCGCGCTCAACAAGCTCGGACTGCGCCCGCTGGTCGACCTCGACCTGCGGCTCGGCGAGGGCACCGGCGCCCTGCTGGCGCTGCCCGTCGTGCAGAGCGCCGCCCGCGCCATGCACGAGGTCGCCACCTTCGACTCCGCCGGAGTCACGGAGAAGAGCTGACCGCCGGGCCACCGGCCCTGAGCATGACCCCCGGCCCGCAGCCACATAGGCTGTGGGCCGGGCCCGTACCCTCTCACCAGGTACGGAACCCCGGGGCCGAGCCGCCCCGCCCGCCAGCCGCTCCAGCGCCGTAGCGGCGAACGCGTCCCCGTTCCCCCGCCCGCGAGCGCTGCCCGCACCACCAGCGCCCCGCGCCACCGCACAAGGAGCCGTACCGCCATGGCCGAGCACGCCGAACACGCCGCCTACCCCGTCGGACTGCGCCTGTCCGGCCGCCGCGTGGTCGTCCTCGGCGGCGGCCAGGTCGCCCAGCGCCGCCTGCCCTCCCTGGTCGCCGCCGGCGCCGACGTCCTGCTGATCTCGCCGTCCGCCAAGCCGTCCGTCGAGGCGATGGCCGACACCGGCGAGATCCGCTGGGAGCGCCGCCGGTACGAGTCCGGGGACCTCGCGGACGCCTGGTACGCGCTGATCTCCACCGACGACCCCGAGGCCAACGCCGCCGCCTCCCAGGAGGCCGAGGACCGCCGCGTGTGGTGCGTGCGCTCCGACGACGCCGAGGCCGCCACCGCCTGGACCCCGGCCACCGGCCGCAGCGAGGGCGTCACCGTCGCGGTCCTCACCGGCCGCGATCCGCGCCGCTCCGCCGCCGTACGGGACGCCATCGTCGAGGGCCTGCGCGACGGCACCCTCGCCGCCCCGCACCACCGCGCCCGCGCCACCGGCGTCGCCCTGGTCGGCGGCGGCCCCGGCGACCCCGACCTGATCACCGTGCGCGGCCGCCGGCTGCTCGCCGAGGCCGACGTGGTCATCGCCGACCGGCTCGGCCCCCGCGACCTGCTCGCCGAACTGCCGCCGCACGTCGAGGTCATCGACGCTGCGAAGATCCCCTACGGCCGGTTCATGGCCCAGGAGGCCATCAACAACGCCCTGATAGAGCACGCCCGCGCCGGAAAGGCCGTGGTCCGCCTCAAGGGCGGCGACCCGTACGTCTTCGGCCGCGGCATGGAAGAGCTCCAGGCCCTCGCCGAGGCCGGCATCCCCTGCACCGTCGTCCCCGGCATCTCCAGCTCCATCAGCGTGCCCTCCGCCGCCGGCATCCCCGTCACCCACCGCGGCGTCGCCCAGGAGTTCACCGTCGTCAGCGGCCATGTCGCGCCCGACGACGAGCGCTCCACCGTCGACTGGGCCGCCCTCGCCCGCCTGCGCGGCACCGTCGTCGTCCTCATGGGCGTCGAGAACAGCGGCGCCATCGCCGCCACGCTCATCGCCCACGGACGCGGCGCCGACACCCCCGTCGCCGTCGTCCAGGAAGGCACCACCGCGGCCCAGCGCCGGGTGGACGCCACCCTCGGCACCCTCGGCGAGACGGTACGGGCCGAAGGCGTCCGCCCGCCCGCCGTCATCGTCATCGGCGACGTCGTCGCCGTGAACCCCGCCCCCTGACCCGCGAAACCTTTCGCCGGCCCGCACCGACAAGGCACCCCATCCCGTGGCTGAGATCATCACCGTCGACGACCCGGACGACCCGCGGCTGAGCGACTACACCGGTCTGACCGACGTCGAACTGCGCCGCCGCCGTGAACCGGCCGAGGGCCTGTTCATCGCGGAGGGCGAGAAGGTCGTCCGGCGCGCCGAGCACGCCGGTTACGCGATGCGCTCGATGCTGCTGTCCGCCAAGTGGGTCGACGTCATGCGCGACGTCATCGACGAGGTCCAGGCCCCCGTGTACGTGGTCAGCCCGGCCCTCGCCGAACGCGTGACCGGCTACCACGTCCACCGCGGCGCCCTGGCGTCCATGGCCCGCAAGCCCCTGCCGACGGCCGCCGAACTCCTGGCCCGTCCCGGCACCCGCCGGATCGCGGTCATGGAAGCCGTGAACGACCACACCAACATCGGCGCGATCTTCCGCAGCGCCGCCGCCCTCGGCATGGACGCGGTCCTGCTCTCCCCGGACTGCGCCGACCCCCTCTACCGGCGCTCGGTCAAGGTCTCCATGGGCGCGGTCTTCGCCGTCCCGTACGCCCGTCTGGAGAACTGGCCCCGCGACCTCGAAGCGGTTCGCGCGGCAGGCTTCCCCCTCCTGGCCCTCACTCCGGACGCCAAGGCCGTCCCCCTGGACGAGGTGGCGCCCCACCGCCTGGACCGCGCGGCCCTGCTGCTCGGCGCCGAAGGCGACGGCCTCACCCCCAAGGCCCTACGGGCCGCCGACACCTGGGTCCGCATCCCGATGGCCCACGACGTCGACTCCCTCAACGTGGGGGCGGCGGCAGCGGTGGCGTTCTACGCGGTGACGGCGGGGCGGGGGGACACGGGGCGGGCCACCGAGTAGGGCGAGAGTCGGCCATGACGTGGAGCGAGGCGGATCACCTCGACTGCTTGCAGGCCGAGCGGCGTGGCTACGCCTATGTGATGCGGCAGCATGGCGGTCTGACGTCCTCGGCCGCCAGGGAAACCGCGCTGGAGCGCTACCCGTACGAGCCGGACGGTGACCCGTACCGCGGCCTCGTTTTCCACGACGAGGCGTGGCACTGGGCGATGCTGGCGATTCACGGTGACCGGTACGCGGCGGACCATCCCGGACCGGCCCATCCGTCAGTTGCCTACCGGGCCCTTGCGGAGCACGCTGGACGGCCTGTCAACGGCCCGTGAGGCCCCCGCCCGGACCTCGGTACGTCTGCTCGGTCTGGGCTGGAGCCGGCCGGTACGCCGCTCAACTTCGCCCGGAATGCACCGGTGCCGTGGACGTGGACGACGACGCGGACGAGGTCACCACCGACCCCTCGGCCCCCAGGCTGCGCGCCGGACCCTGGCACCCCTGCGCCGTCGCGATCCCCAACGCGACCAGCAGCGTCACCGTGATGAACACGATGATCCGCTGGCGCAGCAACCGCCGGTCGGGCCCTGGCCTGCGTCCGCCGGGCGACGTCCGCGCCCCCGTGCGGGGCGCCCGCGCCGGACGAGAACCGTTACGCCCGGAGGTGCGTGCCCCCGGTACGGACGGCCGCCTGCCGCCACGGGACTTCGGCGCGGCATCCCCCGGAGGCCCCGCAGGAGCGGCCCCGGGGCCCGGCTGAGGGCGGCCCGGCGCGCTCCCGCGCCCCGGCGCGCCGCCGCGCGGCGCCTGCGGACGCGGCGTCGGTGTGCCGGCCGGCCGCCGTTCCGTCCGCTGCCGCGCGTACTCCTCCGCGCGCTTCCCGGTCGGCCGGTCCGCCTGCGGCCGTACGGGCCTGGCCCGGGCCGGAGTGCTCCGCTCGGACACGGCCCCCCGGTCCGGGGACGCGCCACGCTCGGACGCCGGACCACGGCCGGCCCGCCCGCGCCCGGCCCCGCCGGGCAGCGCCTCGCCGCCGGACCCACCCGGCGACGACAGCCCCTGCGCCTCCCGCGCGGCGATCTCCTTCAGCCGCAGCGACAGCGACAGCGTGGAGGGCCGGTCCGCCGGGTCCTTGGCCAGACAGGCCGCCAGCAGCGGCGCCAACGCGTCCGGCACACCGCCCAGGTGCGCCTCCTCGTGGACGACGCGGTAGAGCATGACCTCCGAACTGCCCTGGCCGAAGGGAGAGTCCGCCGTGCAGGCGTACGCGAGTGTGGCGCCGAGCGCGAAGATGTCCGTCGCCGGGGTCACCGCGGCGCCCCGTACCTGCTCCGGCGCGAGGAAGCCGGGCGAGCCGACCGCCGTACCGACGTGGGTGAGCGTGCTCGCGCCGGTGGCCCAGGCGATGCCGAAGTCGATGATGCGCGGGCCCTTGGGGGAGAGCAGGATGTTGGACGGCTTCAGGTCGCGGTGGACCACGCCCGCGTCGTGCACCGCCAGCAGGCCCTCGGAGAGCGCGGCGCCGATCGAGGCGACCTGCGCCGGGTACAGCGGCCCCTCGTCGTTGACCTTGTCGTGCAGCGAGGGCCCGGGGACGTACTGGGTGGCGAACCACGGCCGGTCCGCGTCGAGGTCGGCGGCCACCAGCCGCGCCGTACAGCCGCCGCGGATGCGCCGCGCGGCCGACACCTCACGGGCGAAGCGTGACCGGAATTCCTGGTCCTCGGCCAGATCCGGCCGGATGACCTTCAGCGCGACCCGTTGCCCGCGCTTGTCGGAGCCGAGATAGACCACACCCATCCCGCCCGCGCCGAGCCGCCGGTGCAGCCGGTACGAACCGACGACACGCGGGTCCTCGCGCCGGAGCCGCATCATCGCCATGTCCATCCCCGCTGCCCGGTCCCGTCTGACGTGGCACAGCTTACGGATTGACGGCTCGCTGTGCTGATAGGCCGCGCATGAGTCGGCGGCCGGATTGTCAGTGCCGGGTGGGATTCTGAAAGAGCGGCAGGAATCCGGGCGCGGCGCGGCCCGGCCTCCTGCGCGTGCTCCCAATGATCCGTCGCGGAAGGGGGATTGGCGCGGTGAAGGGTGACCGAGTCGAGATCGTCGTGGATGCCGGGGACACGACCCGGACGTACGAAGTGGTGGCGAGCAGAGCGGGCCGCAGAGTCGAGACGGCGGTGCGCAGGGGAGTGGTGGAAGTGAGCGAAGTCACCCGCAGCGGCTCGGTGGTGCGGACGGCCCGGTTCATGGCCAGCCGGGTGCTGGCGCTGGTCGAGCATCCCGTTCCGCGGGCCGAGGAGTCCGAGACGGCCGCCGGGTGAGCGTCCCCTCCGGGATGACCCGGGGTTCCGGGGGGATGTCTCCACCCAGGGGAGTACGCGGCGCGGCGTACCGTCATCCTCCCGTAGGCCGTCCAATCGGTACGACGGCATGACGCCCGGGGCCCGCCGGTTCCCTAATGTGGGAGGCAAGCGGCGGGCGAACGCACTCGTCCCCCGAGGTCAGACGCCCGCCGCCCCAATTCGACGGGGAGCTAGGCGATGGCAGACAGCTTCGGGCGCACGGCCGTCCGCACGCAAGGGCGCAGGGCCGCCTCGGCGTTCGGCGGGCGGCGTCCAGGTACCCGCCATCCGCTGGTCGCGGTGGCCATGGTGCTGCCGCTGGCGGTCCTGCTCGCCGTGGTGTTCGGCGGCTGGGAGGCCGTCATGACACAGGCGTCGTCCGTGGCCGGAATGCTGGGGCGCTGAGGCGCCCCGGTCCTGGGAGAGCGGCCCGGGACGGGGGATCTTCCGGCCTACAACCCCGTGGGGACGGGGGTGCGGCGGACGGCACGAGTGGCCGGGCATCTGGGGAGATGCCCGGCCATCGGTCTGTCCGGGGCCCGGCCCCGGCCGACGGCGTACGATCCCCGGCGAACCACTCCGTCCGGGGGGAACGATGTCCGCGACCGCGTCACACATCGCCCGCCTGGCCGCCCTGGCGGCCGAGGCCCACCTCGGGCCCGAGGCCGATCCCGGGCCCGGGGCCCGCCCCGGCCTCGAAGCCGACCCCGGCCCCGGCCCTGGCCCTGGCCCCGAGGTCGATCTTGGAGCGGGTCCCGAAGCCGGTCCCGACCCCGGAACCGATCCCCGCCCCGCCCACCGCCCCACCCTCCTCGCCGACCGCCCCGACGCCACCCTCGTCCGCAGCGGGCGTGTCGTGGCCAAGGCGCACGCTGCGGACTGCGACCCGGAGCGGCTGGCCGTCCGGCTCCGTATCGCCGCACACCCCGCGCTGCACGGCATCCTGCTGCCGCCGCTGCCCCTCCCGCCCCTGCCGTCGCCACCGGTGGCCGACTCCGACGGCCTCCTGACCTCGCTCCCCGACGGCCGCCCCGCGACGCGCTGGCCGTACGGACGGCCGGTCTCCCCGGACGCGCCCGACGCCGCCCCCTGGGAGGAGACGGCCCGGCTGCTCGCCCGGCTGCACACCGTCGCGCCGTCGCGGCTGCCCGGCCCGGTACCGCCGATGCGTGGCCCGGCGAAGGCCGCCCGCGCCCTGGCCCGTATGCGGGCCGCGACCGCGGAACCGGGTACTGGAGCCCCGCCCGCCCCGGCCCTCCGGCGCGCCGCCACCACCGTCGAGCGCGCCTGGGCCCAGCTGCCCCCGTGGGCCCGCGACGAGGCCCCGCCGCCCCGCGCGACCGCCCTCTGCCACGGCGACCTCCACCTCGGACAGCTCGTCAGGCACCCCGTGCCGGACGGCCCCTGGCTCCTCATAGACATCGACGACCTGGGACTCGGCGACCCGGCATGGGACCTGGCCCGCCCCGCCGCCTGGTTCGCCACCGGTCTGCTGGCCCCCGCCGCCTGGTCCCGCTTCCTCGGCGCCTACCGCGCAGCCGGCGGACCCGCCGTACGCCCCCGCGGTGCTCCCTGGCCGGAACTGGACACCCCGGCCCGCGCCCTGACGGTCCAGACCGCCGCGCTCGCCGTCGCCAAGGCCGCCGCGGCGGGCCGGCCGCTGGACGAGGACGAGGGGGCCGTCGTGGACGCCTGCGGCCGGATGGCTTGCGCCGGACCCGAGTTGGCGGACCGGCCGGAGCCGTAGGGTGAAACCGTCACCGCCGGACGGACGTTCCGGGGAGCCGCCCTCCTGACAGGAGATGAGCGCCATGCACTGTCCCAAGTGCCATGCACCGATGCAGACGTACAACCGCAACGGCGTGCAGATCGAGCAGTGCGCCGGCTGCCGGGGAATCTTCCTCGACTACGGGGAGCTGGAGGCGCTGTCCCGCCTGGAGACGCAGTGGGCCCAGCAGGCCCCGCCGCCTCCGCCCGGCCCCCAGGCGTACCCGTCCGCTCCCGTGTGGGGCGCACCGCACCAGGGTCACTACGGCCACCACGGACACCACGGCGGTCACGGACAGCGCGGCTTCGGCCGGATGCTCTTCTCCTCCTGAGGTCCGGGGCCGCGACCGCCCGGAACGCCACAACGGCCGAGGGCCGGAGCAAGAAGCTCCGGCCCTCGGCCTTACGGTGTGGACGATACTGGGATTGAACCAGTGACCTCTTCCGTGTCAGGGAAGCGCTCTCCCGCTGAGCTAATCGTCCTCGGGACCGCGGCCGGGGCCGCGGGGTGCTGCGTGCGCGATACTGGGATTGAACCAGTGACCTCTTCCGTGTCAGGGAAGCGCTCTCCCGCTGAGCTAATCGCGCGGGTTCCGCCCTGCCCGAAGGCCGGGGGATCGGTCCTTGCGGACCAGTGGACGATACTGGGATTGAACCAGTGACCTCTTCCGTGTCAGGGAAGCGCTCTCCCGCTGAGCTAATCGTCCTTGGAGGTGGAGACGGGATTTGAACCCGTGTAGACGGCTTTGCAGGCCGTTGCCTCGCCTCTCGGCCACTCCACCAGGAGTGCGGGGGTCGGGAAGATCCCCCACTTCGAGCGGACGACGAGACTCGAACTCGCGACATCCACCTTGGCAAGGTGGTGCTCTACCAACTGAGCTACGTCCGCAGGCGCCTTTCCGGACCAGGTCCGGGGAGGAACCGCGTCTCCGTTTCGCTTCCGCGTCCCGGCGACGTGTTGAACTCTAGCGGATTCCTGGGCCAGTACAAAAACGCGTTTGTGCAGCGTGCTGCGCTGCTCGCCCGATCGGGGCGGGCGCCGGGCCCCAGCCATAGACTCGATGGCGTGAACGACCTCCCTCCGCTGGCCCGTTTCGGCGGCCGTACAGCCACTGACCTGCGCGATGTCACCCGTGATCCAGAGGCCCTGGACTCGGCGGGGTGGTGGGCCGTCGTCGCCGACTACGAGGGCGGTCTGCTCTGCGCGCGCTTCGGGGACGTACGGGAGGACCGGGCGGCGCCCCCACCCGACCCCGCCCGCTGGCGGGGCCCGGCCCCCGGGGACTGGCGCAGTTCGCTGGACCGCGCCGCCTACATCGAGGGCGTACGGCGCATACGCGCCCACATAGCCGCCGGCGAGGTCTATCAGGTGAACCTCTGCCGGATTCTCAGCGCGCCGCTGCCGGATCCCGCACGCGCCGACGTCGACGCGCTGTCCGCCGTCCTGGCCCGCGGCAACCCGGCCCCGTACGCGGGCACGGTCCGCCTCCCCGCACACGGCACCGAGGTCGCCACCGCTTCCCCCGAACTGTTCCTGCGCCGCTCCGGGCGCACCGTCGAGTCCGGCCCCATCAAGGGCACCGGCCGGGTGCCCGAGGACCTGCGGGACAAGGACCGGGCGGAGAACGTGATGATCGTCGACCTGGTCCGCAACGACCTCGGCCAGGTCTGCCGCACCGGGTCCGTCACCGTCCCGGCACTCTGCGCGATCGAGGCGCACCCCGGTCTGGTCCATCTCGTCTCCACCGTGCGCGGCGAGCTGGCGGAGGAGCACGAGAAGACCGGCTGGGCGGACCTCTTCGACGCCACCTTCCCGGCGGGCTCCATCACCGGCGCCCCGAAGCTCGCGTCGCAGCGCGTCATCGAGGAACTGGAGACCGCGCCCCGCGGCCCGTACTGCGGCGGCATCGGCTGGGTGGACGCCGACCGCGGCACCGGTGAGCTGGCGGTGGGCATCCGTACGTTCTGGATCGACCGCGCGGCCCCCGAGGGGCCGGTGCTGCGCTTCGGCGCCGGAGCGGGCATCACCTGGGGCTCGGACCCCGAGGGGGAGTGGGACGAGACCGAGCTGAAGGCCCGCAGACTGCTGGCGGTAGCGTCGGGCCTGCACGAGCCGAGCGGCGGAGGGACACGACCATGAAGATCTGGCTCGACGGAGAGCTGCGCGACGCCGAGGGCGCCCGGGTCTCGGTCCTCGACCACGGCCTGACGGTCGGCGACGGCGTCTTCGAGACGCTGCGGACCGTCGACGGGCGGGCCTTCGCCCTCACCCGCCACCTGGACCGGCTCACCGCCTCCGCCCGCGGCCTCGGCCTCCCCGACCCCGACCACGACGAGATTCGGCGCGCCTGCGCGGCCGTCCTGGAGGCCGGTCCCGTACCGCTCGGCCGGCTGCGCATCACGTATACCGGCGGCCTCTCGCCCCTCGGCTCGGACCGCGGCGAGGCGGCCCCCACACTGGTCGTCGCGCTCGGCGAGGCGCCGCGCCGCCCCGACACCACCACGGTCGTCACCGTCCCCTGGACCCGTAACGAGCGCGGCGCGCTGGCGGGCCTGAAGAGCACCTCCTACGGGGAGAACGTCGTCGCGCTAGCCCGCGCCCGCGCGAAGGGCGCCTCCGAGGCGCTCTTCGGCAACACCGTCGGGCAGCTCTGCGAGGGCACCGGCTCCAACGTCTTCGTCGCCCTGGACGGCGTGCTGCACACCCCGCCGCTGTCCTCCGGCTGCCTGGCGGGCATCACCCGCGCCCTTGCCGTCGAGTGGACCGGCGCCAAGGAGACCGACCTGCCGCTGGACGTCCTGGAGCGCGCCGACGAAATCTTCCTGACCTCCACGCTCCGCGACGTGCAGGCCGTCACCCGGGTCGACGGACGCCAACTGGGTGACACGCCCGGGCCGTTGACCGCCGAGGCGATGCGGGTCTTCGCTGAACGCGCCGCCGCCGACTTCGACCCGCGCTGATGACGTACGCCCGGAAAACCGGGTAGAAAGCCAGCGTGACCACTACGCTGCGCCCCGCCGGCCCCGAGGAACGACGCGACGACGGCGGCCGGGCCCGTACGTACGAAGTCTGTGTCAACAGCCGCCCGGTGGGCCGGATAACTCTGGCCGTCGACGCCCGGCTGGGCCTGTCCGCCGGGCGCATCGCGGACCTGCACATCGACGAACGCGACCGGCACCGCGGCCGCGGCACCGTCGCGGCCCTCGCCGCCGAGGAGGTGCTGCGCGGCTGGGGCTGCCGGCGGGTCTCGCTGGACGTGCCGGCCGACGCGGAGCCGGCCCTGCGGCTGGCCGCCGCCCTCGGCTACACGGAGCACAGCCGCCGGATGCTCAAGGAGCTCGCCGCACCGCCCGGACTTCCCGCGGGCAGTGCCGTGCGGCCGCTCGGCGCGCAGGAGTACCCGGCCTGGCTGGCCGCGGCGGTCACCACCTACGTCGAAGCGAAGGTGGGCAACGGGATGCCGCGCGAGCGCGCGGAGCGCAACGCGGAGCAGGACCACGCGACGCTGCTCCCGGACGGGCCGGCCACCGCGCACCAGTCGCTGCGCGTGCTGGCCCACGAGGGAATCGATGTCGGGACGGTCTGGACCACGACGTACCACCCGGCCCGGCCCGGCGGCTATGTCATGGACATCCGGGTGGCACCGGAGCACCGCGGACGCGGGCACGGCCGGACGCTCATGCTGGTCGCCGAGCGGGACACCCTGGACGCGGGCCGCACCGTCCTGGGGCTCAACGTCTACGTGGACAACCCGAGGGCCCGCGGTCTCTACGAGACCCTGGGCTACCGGCCGACCGAATACTCCCTGCACAAGCTCCTGCTCTGAGCGGGCGGCCCGACCTGCCCCCGCCCGGCGCGGCGCGGGCCGGGTCAGCCCTGCCCGGCCAGCAGCCGGTCGGCGATCTCCGTGATGCGCTCGCGCAGGCCGTCCTGGCTCTTGCTGCCGTCCAGCAGCTCCCCGCCGATCGTGTACGTGGGCGTGCCGGTCACGCCGATCGCCTTGCCCTCCGCCTGATCGGCGTCCACGGCCAGCAGGTGCCGGCCGTCGATGAGCGCGGTGTCCATCTCCTCCGCGTCGAGGCCCAGTTCACCGGCCACCGCGAGCAGCAGCTGCTCGCCCTTGGCGCCCAGCTCCTCCGTACGGGCCAGGACGGCCTCCACGAACGGCCGGCCCTTGCCCTGCTCCATGGCTTCCTCGGCGGCCTGGGCGGCGGCGTAGGCGTGCTGGTGCTTGGCCAGCGGGAAGTGGCGCAGCCGGATGTCCAGCCGGTCCCCGTAGTGCTCGCGCAGGGCCCGCAGGTCGTCGAGTGCGGCGGTGCAGTCCGGGCACTGCAGCTCGCACCACACGTCGAGGACGACGGGGCGGGCGGAACCGGAGGTCGTGGCGTCGTTCATGCGCCCAGTCTCCCAGCCCGCGGCACCCCGGCCGAACCGGCACCCGCGGAGCCGGACCGGCACCTGCGGAGGAGCCGGACCCCTAGATGTCCCTGAGCCTGCTCCGGATCGTGGCCCTGGGCGCCCGGAAGGAGGCAGGATGGAGGCAGAGCAGGGCAAGAGGGGCGTCGCGCTGCCGCCTCGCGGGAGAGCGGGCCGGGCGCGACGGAGGACGAGAACCGATCGGCAGGAGGACCGGGGATGCTGAGCTCGACCATCTGTACCGTGGTGTCGGTGGCGGGCCTGGGCATCGCCGCGCTGACCGCCTACCGCAAGCGGTTCCTGGCGGCGACCCGTATCGCGGCCGTCTCGCTGGTCCCCGTGGGCCTGGCGATGACCGGCGTCATCGACTGGCTGACCGGTGTGGTCTTCAAGCCCGTGGTCTGGGCGGGCTTCGGGGTGCTGGCGCTCTCGGTCGTGCTGTTCATGATCGCGAGGATGGCCGAGCGGCACTCCCTCAAGGCCGGCGGCAGCCGCAAGGAGCGCCGCGCCGCGGCCCGGCAGCAGGGCCCGGCCGCCGTGGCGCCCAAGGCGTCCGCCCCGTCGCTCGGCGCGGGCACGCGGTCCCCGCAGCCCGCGGCCCAGGCCAAGGGCCGGAGCGGCGCGCCGGAGGAGGACTTCTCCGACATCGAGGCCATCCTGAAGAAGCACGGGATCTGAACGCGCGCGGGATCATCCGGAGCCGCACGGCGGCCGGGCCCGGGAGGCGGGCCGCCGGAGGCGCTGCACGGCGGGTGCCGCACGCTCCCTGCGGGTGACCCCTCGGACACCGTAGCGATCACGGAAGTGCACGGGATCTGGTGAACTCCTGGCTCTGACGGGTGATCCGGGCCTTCCCGCCTGATCGTCTGCGCCATCATCGGCGCGAGATGAACGACGAGTGCGCCCTTCCCCGGGACCCCGCCGTCACAGCGGCGGACCCCCCGGCCCCCGAACCGCGTGGCTGTCTTTTCGCGTTGTCCCAGCCGCCGCTGATGCTCTTCCTCACCTTCATCGCCGCCCTGCTGCTCATCGGCGCCCTGCACGACCTCCTCGTCCTGTGAGGCCGGACGAGGGGGCGACGATCCGGGCGGGCCCGGGCCGTACCGTCAGCGGGTGGCTTCGCGGCGGCGCGCCCGGTAGGCCGCGACGTGCAGCCGGTTGCCGCACGTACGGCTGTCGCAGTAGCGGCGCGAACGGTTGCGGGACAGGTCCACGAAGGCGAACCGGCAGTCCGGCGCCTCGCAGTGCCGCAGCCGCTCCCGCTCCCCGGCGACCACCAGGAACGCCAGCGCCATGCCGCCGTCCGCCGCCAGGTGCTCGGCGACCGAGGCGCCGGGCGCGAAGTAGTGCACGTGCCAGTCGTAGCCGTCGTGGTCGGTCAGCCGCGGTGTGGTGCCGGCCGCCGCGACCAGGTCGTTGAGCCGCTCGGCGGCCGTCCGGTCGTCCGGCGCCGCGAAGACGTCGGCGAAGCGGGTCCGTACGGCCCGTACGGAGGCCAGGTCACGGTCGCCGAGCGTGCCCACGTCGCTGATCGCGTTCCGCGTGACGAACGCCTGCAGCGCCGCGAGGTCGGTCAGGCTGTCGGTGGCGCCGGGGGCGTCGCCCTCCGGGGCGGTGTTCAACAGGTCGACGACCGCGTCGAGCGCGCACCGGGTGTCGTGGGTGATCATCACGGTTTCGCTCCCTGGCCGGGTGGGGTCGGACGGCGCCGCCCCCGGTGTCCTTGCCGAATGGTCGCCGACTCTAGCGCGTCCAACAAGCCTCGGCGCCGTCTCCGCGGTGGGTCCGCGGCGACGGCGCCGGCTCGTGCCGTATGAACTTGTCGGTCCTGTGCCGTCGCCCCGAGTCGGACGGTGCAGGTGTGAGCGGTTCGGTGCGGTGGATGGCTGCGATGGGCTGCTGCGCCGCCTTTCAGTTCTCCGCGAGGATGTGGGAGAGCTCCGTGTCGAGATCGAAGTGCCGGTGCTCCGTACCGGGTGGAACCGCCGCGTCGGTCCTCTTCAGGAACGACTCCAGGGCCCGCGCCGGGGCTTCCAGGAGGGCCTCGCCTTCCGGGGAGCTCAGGGCGATGCAGACAACGCCCTGTCCGTGGCTCCGGGACGGCCATACGCGGACGTCTCCGGTGCCCGTGGGCCGGTGCAGGCCCTCGGCGAGGAGGTCGCGGGCGAAGACCCACTCGACGGTTTCCTCGGCTCCGGTGTGGAAGGTCGCGTGCACGGCATAGGGATCGGCCGTGTCATACCGCAGGCCCGCGGGTACAGGCAGTGACGACTCGCTCGACACAACGAGGCGCAGGTGCAGCTCGCAGCTGACCGTGGTGTTCATAAGCGCCAGGGCCTTTCGCTCAGTGTGCGCTCGGGGATTCGCACGTCGGCGAAATCGACATGCCACCTACGGTGCCGTTGTAAACCCCTCTGAGGGTTTTGGGTGACTTCCGGTACCTCTTACGGCGGAGTTGCCAATCCTCCTCGGCGGCCATTCCGGTGACCGTCGTCCGTCGGGTAAGTTGGGCCGCATGAATACGGAGAGTAACGGGGGAGTCGGGATCACCGCCGCCGCGGCGGCCCCGGCTGCACAAGAGGGTGCCGCGGGGGAGACTGCGGACGTGGAACAGCGACTCGGCTCCCGGGCGCCGCACTTCATCAAGCGTTCCCGGCCCCTGCACCTGAGCTGGCAGGCCGGCATATTCATCGTCGGCCTCGCGGTGGTCGTCGGCGGCATCATCATGCTGCCGCTGCCCGGACCGGGCTGGCTGGTGATCTTCGCGGGCATGGCGATCTGGGCGACCGAGTTCGTCTGGGCCCAGCTGGTGCTGCGCTGGACCAAGCGCAAGGTCACCGAGGCCGCGCAGAAGGCCCTGGACCCGAAGGTGCGGCGCCGCAACATCATCCTGACCGGCGTCGGTGCCGTGATCATCGTGGCCGGGCTGGCCGTGTACCTGTGGAAGTTCGGCCTCGTGCTGCCGTGGAACACGGGTGAATGACCGGCGCGCGGCCGGATGAGTGCCGCCCGTCCCCGCGGGTGGTCACGAGACCCCTGCGACGTGCGGTAATGTTGGCGCTGCGCCCGGGCGATTAGCTCAGCGGGAGAGCGCTTCGTTCACACCGAAGAGGTCACTGGTTCGAACCCAGTATCGCCCACACCGGACGACGGCCCGGAGGTTTTCAGACCTCCGGGCCGTCGTCGTTCTCCCGGTGCCCCGCCGGGCGGCAGACTGAGGGGCATGGTCGACTGGCAGCACGTCCTGCACCGGTACCGCTTCCGCAGCGAATGGCGGCTGGCCGCGCCGCCCCCGGTGGTCTTCGCCGCCCTGGAGGACGCAGAAACGTATCCGCAGTGGTGGCCGCAAGTGCGTCGGGTGACCCGCGTCGACGACCGCAGCGGCACCGCCAGCTTCCGGTCGCTGCTCCCGTACGTCCTCACCGTGACCGCGACCGAGACGTGCCACGACCCGGCCACCGGCGTCCTGGAGATAGCGATGCGCGGCGACCTGGAAGGCTTCGCGCGCTGGACGGTGGGCGCGTCCGGCGGTGGGACGTGCGCCGTCTTCGAGCAGGAGGTCGAGGTGCGCAAGCCGTCGTTACGCCGGCTCGCGCTGCCGGGCCGGCCGTTCTTCGTCGCCAACCACACGCTGATGATGCGCGCCGGACACCGGGGCCTGGCCTCCAGACTGAGGGGGACCGGAATGCGCGGGCGGGGAATTTGATGAATAGGCCCGACGGCCTGTATTGTTCGAGTCGTTCGCGGGGGAAACCCCGGGAGCGGAAAACACCCGGGCGATTAGCTCAGTGGGAGAGCGCTTCGTTCACACCGAAGAGGTCACTGGTTCGAACCCAGTATCGCCCACCGGGACCGAGGGCCGGACTGTCAACAGGCAGTCCGGCCCTCGGCGTTGGCGCACCGGCGCCCGGCAGGGGCCCGGCGTACGGCGTCGTGCTGCGTCGTTCAGGCGGCGGCCGGGAGATCCGGACGCATCGGCCAGTGCGGATCCACCGCCTCCTCCGTGCCGTTGCGCGCGAACCACGCCTCCAGGCCGCGCGCCTGTGCGGCGTGCCACACGGCCTGCCGGGTGTGCAGCTGCGCCGGGCTCAGCGACTCCAGCCGCTCCGCGTACCGCTGCCCCAGCGCCCGTACGACCTGGAGTGCGGCGAGGGCGTCCGCGGCGGCCTCGTGCGCTCCGGTCAGCTCGACCCCGTACTCCGCGCACAGGTCCGTGAGTGTGCGGCGGCCCTTGCGATAGCGGTCCAGGTGCTTGTCCAGCACCCTCGGGTCCAGCACGGACAGCGGGTGGGCGCCCAGGTAGTGGGGGAGCGAGGCGGCGCGGTGCCGCCGCAGTTCACGGTCCAGAAGGGTCAGGTCGAACGGCGCGTTCATCACGATGAGCGGCCGCCCGGCGAGCGACTGGTCGGTCAGCGCGCGGGCTATCTCCTCCATGACGGGTGCCGGCCAGCGGCCGTACAGGGCGAGGTGTTCGTCCGTCAGGCCGTGCACGGCGGTGGCCGCTTCGGGGACCGGCACACCGGGATTGACCAGCCACCGGGTGACGCGGGGGACGCTGCGCGGGGTTTCCTGGACGACCAGGGCGGCGGACACGATGCGATCTCGCTCCACGTCGATCCCGGTGGTCTCGGTGTCGAAGGAAGCGAGCGGACCGTCGTACCAGCACGGCATCTTCACAACTCCTCGCGCTCATGCGGCGGGTGAGCCGACGCGGCCACCCGACCTGGTGATACCCGAGGGTTCCGGTTGTCGAACCGTCCTGGTTTGTTGACCACTTGAGACGGACAAGAACACCACAACGGGCCGCCGCCACGACGGCAGCCCCTTCGAACGACCCGGCCCGGAAGGCACTTGAGCGATGACGCTCGCGCAGCCCGACCCCGGGGGACTGGTGCCCGCGCGCACGGCTTCGCTGCGCGGCGCGCTCGCCACCACGGCCTGTATGGAGACGCTCCAGGTGGGCTATCTTCACGCGGTGGCCGCCGCGTCGGGCTGCTCGCTGGCCCAGCCTTTCCCGGACAACGGCATCGACTGGCACGTCAGCCATGGCGCGCCCGGCCATGCCGTCGACGACGAAGTGACCATCAAGGTGCAGTTGAAGTGCACGTACCAGGTCGACCCCCGGCCGCCCGGCGCGAGCTTCGCCTTCACCCTGGACAACGCCCATCTGGTGAAGCTCGCGCGGACGCCCGTGGCGGTGCACAAGATCCTGGTCGTGATGCTGGTGCCGCGGACCCAGGAGGACTGGCTGCGGGCGGACCACGACCGGCTCGAACTGCGGCACAGCTGCTACTGGATCAACCTGGCCGGCCATGAGGTGACCGGACGGCGCAGGACCAACGTGCGGATCCCGACCACGCGGATCTTCGACGACCGCGCGCTCTGCGAGATCATGACGCGGGTCGGGGCGGGAGGGAGACCCTGATGCACCGGCCGACCGACGAGTACGCGTTCCGGCTTCCGGACCCGGCACAGCTGGATCCGGCGGTGCTCGGCGCCCTGCTGGCGCGGCACGGCTGGCGGCGGCGGGGAGGCGCCGCCGGCCACTACGCCCGCTGGACGCCGCCCGGCGGAGCCGCCGGGAGCACCAGTCTGCTCGTACCGCAGACCCGGACGTTTCCGGACAGCACCGACTTGATCGCGGAGGCGCTGGTTGCCCTCGCGCACAGCGCCGCGCCGTCCGCGCGCGAGGTCCTGGCGGCGCTCGCGGTGCCCAGCGACGAAGTGCGCTGGGAGCGCGAGGTCCCGGAGGACGGCATCGGCGGCACCCCGTGGGTCGCGCAGGAGCAGCTGCGTACGGCGGCCCGCTCGATGCTGATGGCCGGTGCGCTCGGCACGTACGGCAGGGCGGGCTTCTACGGCGCCCGGCACAAGCGCAAGGCCGAGGCCTTCATGGCGGACGTGCTGGTCGGGCCCGCGCCGGCCGGGCGGCGGCTGACCGCGTACGTGCCGGTGGCGGCGGGCCGCGCGGCCGTGGCCGGGCTCCAGCGCGCGCTGCACGCGACCCGGGACGCCACGGACTACCAGCGGGCGACCGGCGGAATGGAGGCGTTCGACGCCGCCGTGGAGCTGGGGGTGTGCCATGAGCTGGCGGAGGCGCTGATCTCGCTGGTGCGGGACGCGGAGGGGGTGCGGATCTCGGTGGAGTGGTCGCCGGGGGCGGGCCCGCCCCCGGGGTTCGCCGCCCGGCCCGAACCGGTCGAGTTCTCGCCCGGCGACCTGCCCGCGCTCCAGCAGGCCGCCCAGCGCTACGTCCGCGACGAGCCGTCGCTGCCGGTGCGGGTCACCGGCGCGGTGGTACGGCTGCGGCGCGAGCGCCCCGGGGGCCCCGGCGTGGTGCGGCTGCGGGTGCTGTCCGGGGCCGACGTGCTCCAGGTACGGGTCGCGCTCGACGAGGAGGACTACCGCATCGCCGGGCACGCCCATCTGGTCGGCCTGCCGATCCGGGTCAGCGGGCGGCTGGAGAGCCGGGGCGGCTTTCGCCGCATCACGGGGGCGTCGGATGTCACGCCTGTTCAGGTGGACGAGGCGGAGCGGGATCGGTTGCTGAAGTCGCTCCAGGAGAATCTGGACTTTTTTGAGGAGGCTTGTGGGGGGCCGTTGCCGTTGCCGTTGCCGGAGGAGTGAGGGGGCTCGTTCGCGCTTCGCGCGAGGTTTGCGCTGACGCGCGGCTCGCATTGCTTGGGTGGTGGTGGCGGGGGCGCGCAGGGGGCCAACTCCTCGGCACCGTGTACGTCACCCAGGGTGCGTTGGTGAACGAAGGCTCCCGGCTGCCTGCGGGGATGGCCCCCTACACGCCCCCGCCGGCCGGTTCGGCGAGTCCGGGTCAGCTGGGGGAGTTTTTCGATCACCCTGGTGAGCCCTGACCACATGGTGAGGCGCACGCCGGGGTAGGGGGTCATGCCGCTTGCACGTGAGCCTCGCAAGGCGGCCCAGTCATCTCTCCCCTCCTCGCGCTGCGCGCGAGGTGCGCTCGGCCCCGCCTGTGGCTGTTCCTCACCACGATGGCGGGATAGCCGCAAACGGCGCGGGCTCGGGGACATACAGGGGTCTCCCCGCAGGCAGCCGGGAGCCCCCGGCTCACCAACACACCCTGGGCGACGTACACGGTGCCGAGGAGTGACCCCTGTGTGGCCCCGAGCCCCCACCACCGGACCCATCGCGCACAACGCGCACCCCCACCCGGCCCAACCGCCCCCAAGGGCCCAGCCCCCACAAGCCCGTCCGGCGCTTGAGGACACAGGAACCCCAGCCCCCCACCGCGCCGCCCCGCCATAACCGTTTCGCGAGGACCGCCGGTCCCTCGGTACGATTCGCCTGCGCAGCAAACGCTGTCGCGCCCGAGAAGTCAGGAGAGACCGGTGTCAGACGTCCGTGTGACCATCCAACGCGATTCCGAGCGGGAAGAACGCGTGGTGACCACGGGCACTACGGCCGCCGACCTCTTCCAGGGCGAGCGCTCCGTCGTCGCCGCCCGCGTCGCCGGGCAGCTCAGGGACCTGGCGTACGAGCTGAACGAGGGCGACGAGGTCGAGCCCGTCGACATCGGCAGCGAGGACGGCCTGAACATTCTGCGCCACTCCACCGCGCACGTGATGGCGCAGGCCGTGCAGGAGCTGTTCCCGGAGGCGAAGCTGGGCATCGGCCCGCCCATCAAGGACGGCTTCTACTACGACTTCGACGTCGAGACCCCGTTCACCCCCGAGGACCTCAAGCGCATCGAGAAGAAGATGCAGGAGATCCAGAAGCGCGGGCAGCGGTTCGCCCGGCGCGCGGTGAGCGACGACGACGCCCGCGCCGAGCTGGCCGGCGAGCCGTACAAGCTGGAGCTGATCGGCCTCAAGGGCTCCGCCGCGGAGGCCGCCGAGGGTGCGTCCGCCGAGGTCGGTGCCGGTGAGCTGACCATCTACGACAACCTCGACGCCAAGAGCGGCGACCTGTGCTGGAAGGACCTGTGCCGCGGCCCGCACCTGCCCAGCACCCGGGTCATCCCGGCCTTCAAGCTGATGCGCTCGGCCGCCGCGTACTGGCGCGGCAGTGAGAAGAACAAGCAGCTCCAGCGCATCTACGGCACCGCGTGGCCGACCAAGGACGAGCTCAAGGCGTACCTGGAGTTCCTCGCCGAGGCCGAGAAGCGCGACCACCGCAAGCTGGGCGCTGAGCTGGACCTGTTCTCCATCCCGGAGGACATCGGCTCGGGCCTGGCGGTCTTCCACCCCAAGGGCGGCATCATCCGCCGGGTGATGGAGGACTACTCGCGGCGGCGCCACGAGGAGGCGGACTACGAGTTCGTCTACACCCCGCACGCCACCAAGGGGAAGCTGTTCGAGAAGTCGGGCCACCTGGACTGGTACGCCGACGGCATGTACCCGCCCATGCAGCTCGACGAGGGCGTGGACTACTACCTCAAGCCCATGAACTGCCCGATGCACAACCTGATCTTCGACGCGCGCGGCCGCTCGTACCGCGAACTGCCGCTGCGTCTGTTCGAGTTCGGGACCGTGTACCGGTACGAGAAGTCCGGTGTGGTGCACGGCCTGACCCGCGCCCGCGGCTTCACCCAGGACGACGCGCACATCTACTGCACCAAGGAGCAGATGGCGGACGAGCTGGACGCCACGCTCACCTTCGTCCTGGACCTGCTGCGCGACTACGGCCTGACCGACTTCTACCTGGAGCTGTCCACCAAGGACCCGGAGAAGTTCGTCGGCTCGGACGAGGTCTGGGAAGAGGCCACCGAGACGCTGCGCAAGGTCGCCGAGAAGCAGGGCCTGCCGCTGGTCCCGGACCCGGGCGGCGCCGCGTTCTACGGACCGAAGATCTCGGTGCAGACCAAGGACGCCATCGGCCGCACCTGGCAGATGTCGACCGTCCAGCTGGACTTCAACCTGCCGGAGCGCTTCGACCTGGAGTACACCGCGCCGGACGGCTCCAAGCAGCGCCCGGTGATGATCCACCGCGCCCTGTTCGGCTCCATCGAGCGGTTCTTCGCGGTGCTGCTGGAGCACTACGCGGGCGCCTTCCCGGTGTGGCTGGCCCCCGTGCAGGCCACCGGCATCCCGATCGGCGACGACCACGTCCCGTACCTCCAGGAGTTCGCCGCCGAGGCCAAGAAGCAGGGGCTGCGGGTCGAGGTGGACGCCTCCTCGGACCGGATGCAGAAGAAGATCAGGAACGCGCAGCGCAGCAAGGTGCCGTACATGATCATCGCGGGTGACGAGGACGTCGCCAACGGCGCGGTGTCCTTCCGCTACCGCGACGGGTCGCAGAAGAACGGCATCCCGAAGGCGCAGGCGATCGCCGAGATCCTGGACGCGGTGGAGCGCCGGGTCCAGGTGTGAGCTCCCGGCTCTGAGCGAGGGGCGGTCCCGGAGTCCGGGGCCGCCCCTCGCCGCATGCCCGCGCGACCGGGGAATATGCTGGCCCGCATGACGAGTGAGCCGGAGCAGCAGATCGGAGTCGGGACACAGGACGCCTTCCAGCGACTGTGGACGCCCCACCGGATGGCGTACATCCAGGGGGAGAACAAACCGTCCGGACCGGGCGCCGAGGACGGCTGCCCCTTCTGCACGATTCCGGCCAAGTCGGACGAGGACGGGCTGGTGATCGCCCG
This sequence comes from Streptomyces paromomycinus, assembly GCF_003865155.1. Taxonomy (NCBI): domain Bacteria; kingdom Bacillati; phylum Actinomycetota; class Actinomycetes; order Kitasatosporales; family Streptomycetaceae; genus Streptomyces; species Streptomyces paromomycinus. The sequence goes on from NZ_BHZD01000001.1 coordinate 8,021,970, forward strand.
CGGCGAGCACGTGTACGCGGTGCTCAACCTCTACCCGTACAACGGCGGCCACCTGATGTCGGTCCCGTACCGCCACGTGGCCGACTACACCGAGCTGGACCGGGCCGAGACCCTGGAGCTGGCCGAGTTCACCAAGCGGGCGATGACCGCGCTGCGGGCCGCCTCCGGCGCGCACGGCTTCAACATCGGCCTCAACCAGGGCGCCGTGGCCGGTGCCGGCATCGCCGCCCACCTGCACCAGCACGTCGTGCCGCGCTGGGGCGGCGACACCAACTTCATGCCCGTGGTGGGACAGACGAAGGTGCTGCCGCAGCTGCTGGCCGACACCCGCAAGATGCTGGCCGACGCCTGGCCGCAGTAGCCCGGACGTCGCAGCGACGGCCGAGACACGCGCTGCGATAAATCCGACAAAGCGACAAATGCGGACACGTTGCCCTCTAATGGTGGGGTGACTTCCCTGCCTCGTCGCTCCGTGCTGCGCACCGCCACGGCCGCGGCCGCCGGTGCGCTCGCCCCGGGGTGCGCGACAGCCCGTACGGACACCGCGCCCGTACGGGCCTCCGGCTCCCCGCCACCGAGCGGGACCGGTCCGCCGGGTCCCGGGACGCGCCCCTCGGGAACGGCCGCCTCGGGCGCCGCCCGGCGGGCCCGCCCGCCGACCCGCGCGCCCGGCCTGCCCGTACAGATCCAGCACGGCCCGCAGCGCGGCGACGCGATCGCCCTCACCTTCCACGGCCAGGGCGACCCGAAGACGGCCGCCGCGCTGCTCGGCGAGGCCGAGCGGGCCGGCGCCCGGGTGACCGTGCTCGCCGTCGGCAGCTGGCTCGACGAGCAGCCGCTGATGGCCCGCCGCATTCTCGACGGCGGCCACGAACTGGGCAATCACACCCAGCGCCACCTCGACCTCTGCACCCTCCCGGCGGCCGAGGCGTACGCCGAGATCACCGGATGCGCCGACCGGCTGCGGAAACTGACCGGCACGATCGGCAGCTGGTTCCGCCCCTCCCGTACGCAGTACGCCACCGCACTGGTGACCCGGCTGGCCCGTAAGGCCGGCTATCCGCACGTCCTCTCCTACGACGTCGACTCCCTCGACGCGGACGACCCCGGCGCCCCCGCCGTCCAGCGCACCGTGCTGGACCGGGCCCGCGCGGGATCCATCGTGAGCCTCCACCTCGGGCACGCCGGCACGGTTGCCGCGCTGCCCCCGATCCTCGACGGCCTGCACCGGCGCGGACTGCGCGCGGTGACGACAACGGAGCTTGTGACCTGATGGCTGACCGGACCCCGACCCACGATCGAAAACGTGCCCGTACCGGCCGGCGGGCCGCGCTGCTGGCCGTCGCCTGCGCACTGACGGCGGCGGGGTGCGGCGGCAGCGGACCGGAGGCCGCCGGCGGCAGCCCCGGGGCGTCGACCCCGGCCTCGCCCGCGCAGGCCGCCAAGTCGCTGCTGCCGGGCATGCCGCCGCCGCTGGACGAGCGCGACGTGTACGCGGCCGACCGCCCGAACAAGCTCGCGCCGCAGGTCAGAAACTTCCCCTCCCGCGTGTACGTGCCCAACACCGGCTCCGACACGGTCAGCGTCATCGACCCCAAGACGTACAAGGTCATCGAGACCATCCCGGTCGGGGTGCAGCCGCAGCACGTCGTCCCGTCCTGGGACATGAAGACCCTGTGGGTGAACAACAACCGCGGCCACGACCTGACGCCGATCGACCCGGCGACCGGCAGGTCCGGCCAGGCGGTGGACGTGCACGACCCGTACAACCTCTACTTCACGCCGAACGGCAAGTACGCCGTCGTGATGGCCTCCATGGACAAGGAACTGGTCTTCCGCGACCCGAAGTCGATGGAGGTGCGCAAGACCGTCCCGGTCAGCTGCGCGGGCGTCAACCACGCGGACTTCTCGGTGGACGGGAAGTACTTCATCGTCTCCTGCGAGTTCTCGGGCGAACTGCTGAAGGTCGACACCGAGCGGATGAAGGTCGTCGGACAGCAGAAACTGCCGTTCCGGGGCGCCATGCCGCAGGACGTGAAGATGTCGCCGGACGGCCGGACGTGGTACGTCGCGGACATGATGGCCGACGGCATGTGGGTGCTGGACGGCGACACGTTCGAACAGCCGAAGCTGATGCCGACCGGCAAGGGCGCCCACGGCCTCTACGTCAGCCGTGACTCCGAGAAGATGTACATCTCCAACCGCGGCGAGGGCTCCGTCTCCCTGCTCGACTTCAAGAGCGGCAAACTCGTGGACAAGTGGCACATCCCCGGCGGCGGCAGCCCCGACATGGGCGGGGTGTCCGCCGACGGCAACGTGCTGTGGCTGTCCGGCCGCTACAACTCCGAGGTGTACGCGATGGACACCAGGACCGGGAAGACGCTGGCCAAGATTCCGGTGGGGGAGGGACCGCACGGGCTGGCGGTCTATCCGCAGCCGGGACGGTACTCACTGGGACATACAGGGATCTTCCGGTAGACGGTTCCACGGCAGGCGGGCCCGACGAGTGCGCGGGCCCGCCTACGCCCCGGCGCCGCTCCGGCGAAATTCCCGCCGCAACGGCGCGCGACCACGACGCGAGGGCCCGGCGGTGTACGCGGCCACCCCGCCCCAGGGCGTTCGGCCGCCCGGCCGTCCCGGGGTTCTCGGCCGACCGCCGCGACGAGCGGCTCCGCGGCTACGCGTTGTACTCGTCGGCCTTCTTGGGCTCTGCGGCCTGCACCTGGCCGCTCAGCACCAGCGAGCGGCTGTCGAAGCGCGCGATGTCCACACCGTTCTCCTTCAGCACGCTCAGGGCGGCGGAGTGCACCACGCGCAGCACCGGGGTCGCCGCCCGCAGCGCGTCGTCGGCCATGAAGCGGTGCCGCCAGGGCTTGTCGGCCCAGGCGTGCCGCAGGCCGAAGGGCTCCGGCAGGGTCAGCTTCCCGCCCAGGAACTCCAGGAAGCCGGGGAACCACGTCAGCGGGGCGCGGGCGGCGAGCCGTACCACCTCGCTCGCGTCGACCAGCGGCAGGCTCACGGACTTGGTCTCCCAGAACTTCACCGTCTTGGAGACGCTCTTGCTCTTCGGCGCCGGCTTGGAGGTGAACAGCGGATTGACCGGGCCGAGGGCGTGACCGGTGACCTCCACCCGCAGCGTCTCGTGCAGCACGGTGACCGTGATCAGCAGGGTTATCACCAGCTGGCCGTCCCACAGTACGAACTGCACGCCGAGGTAGTGCCGGCTGCCGCTGCCGAACTGCTGCTCGTTGCAGATCCGCTCTATCTCGTGCCCGCGCACCTGGAACGCCTCCACCTCGGTGCCCTCGGGGCGGGAGACGGAACCGGCCTTCTCGCCGACCGGCACCACGACCCAGTGGCGTACGGAGGGGGCGTCCTTGAAGCCGCCGGTGTGCAGCGGGCTGCGCTCCAGCAGCCGCAGCCGGTCGTGGATGACGCGGATCACGTCGTAGCTGCGGAACGGGTTGATCTCGCCGCCCTCCACGGCGGGCCGCAGCTCCTCGGCCATCTGCCAGCTGCCCCAGCGGGTGCCCATGCCGAGTATGCCGTTGGGGCCCGCGTAGAAGGCGACGTTGCTGTGCTGCTCGGCGGTGAGCTTCGCCAGGCTCTGGCGCATCTGCTCGGCGGCGGTCTCGTTCGGGTCCTTGGGGACCGCCTCGGGGATCTTGGCGCCCACGCCGCCGCCTTCGAGCAGGCCCTTCCACGCCTCCCGCAGATCCTTCGCGGTGGCCTCACTGATCCGCTTCGCCCACCACCAGCCGATCACCGGCACCACCACCATGGCGCGCAGATACACCGACCAGAAACCGGTGAACGGCAGCTTCACCAGGAAGAGCACCGCGATGGCGCCGACGGCGAGCATCAGCGCCACACCGAGCGCCGAGGTGCCGGTGCCCTGCGCCTTCGACAGCAGCTTCTTGAGCTGGAACGCGCCCAGCCACAGCAGCACGCCGGGCAGGAAGAGCAGCCCGAAGCCCACCATCAGGACGGTCAGCTTCACATCACGGATCTTGCGGATGCGGATGGCGGCGAGGCAGTGCTCGACGACCGTCTGCGGTTCGATGCCGAAGGACTGGATGAGCGCGCCGCGGGCACCGCCGAGCATCCGCAGTTGGAGCGCGCGGGAGAACGCCTCGCCCAGATTCGGCTCGAACAGGGAGAGTTTGGGTGGTTTGATGGTCGACTTCGCGGTGGCGGAGTCGGCCTTGGAGATGTCGGCGAGCGGATTGTCCCGGTACGCCGCCGAGGCCAACGCCTGGGTGGCCGCGGTCTGTCCGGCACCGCCGGACAGCGGGACCTGCGCCCCGGGACTGAAGTCGAAGCCGTCTGCTGCCACTACCGCCCCCATCACCCGCACGCATCCGCTGCTGCGGCCTTCTGCCCAACTACCGTCGGTCGCACACCTTCTGAGCTGCGGTCACAGCGTACCGCCGCCGTCCACCCCGGTGCTGCCGAGGCGGACGGCCGGCGACGTGACGTGCGGCGGAGCCGGTGTGCGGGCTCTCACGAGCCGTTCTCCTCCTGTTCGCGGAGCTTCGCGGCGAGCTGCGGCGGCATCGGCTCGTGCCGCGTGTAGGACCGGTGGAAGCGGCCGGTGCCGTGCGAGAGGGAGCGCAGGTCCACGGCGTACCGGCTGATCTCGATCTCCGGCACCTCGGCCCGTACGAGAGTGCGCCCGTGCCCCGCCTGATCGGTGCCCACCACCCGGCCGCGCCGCCCGGACAGATCGCTCATCACCGCCCCGACGAAATCGTCCGGAACCAGTACGGTCACCTCGGCCACCGGCTCCAGCAGATGGATACGGGCGTCCCCGGCGGCCTCGCGCAGCGCCAGCGAACCCGCCGTCTGGAACGCGGCGTCGGAGGAGTCCACCGAGTGCGCCTTGCCGTCCAGCAGCGTGACGCGGACGTCGACCAGCGGATAGCCGGCCGCGACACCGCGCGCCGCCTGCGCCCGTACGCCCTTCTCCACGGACGGGATGAACTGCCGCGGCACCGCGCCGCCCACGACCTTGTCCACGAACTCGATGCCGCTGCCGCCCGGCAGCGGTTCCACCTCGATCTCGCAGATCGCGTACTGGCCGTGCCCGCCGGACTGCTTCACATGCCGCCCGCGGCCCGCCGCCTTGCCGCCGAAGGTCTCCCGCAGCGAGACCTTGTACGGCACGGTGTCGACCTGCACGCCGTACCGGGACCGCAGCCGCTCCAGGGCCACGTCGACATGCGCCTCGCCCAGGCACCACAGCACCACCTGGTGGGTGCCCTGGTTGTGCTCCAGGCGCATCGTCGGGTCCTCGGCGACGAGCCGGGACAGCCCCTGGGAGAGCTTGTCCTCGTCCGCCTTGCTGTGCGCCTGGATGGCGACCGGCAGCAGCGGGTCCGGCATCGTCCACGGCTCCATCAGGAGCGGCGCGTCCTTGTCGGAGAGCGTGTCACCGGTCTCGGCGCGGGTCAGCTTCGCCACACAGGCCAGATCGCCGGCGATCGCCTGCGACAGGGAGCGCTGGGTCTTGCCGAACGGGGCGGACAGGGCGCCGATCCGTTCGTCCACGTCGTGGTCCTCGTGGCCGCGGTCCTCCAGGCCGTGCCCCGACACGTGCACCGTCTCGTCCGGCCGCAGGGTGCCGGAGAAGACCCGGACCAGCGAGAGCCGGCCCACGTACGGGTCGGAGGAGGTCTTGACCACCTCGGCGACCAGCGGGCCCGCCGGATCGCAGGTCAGCGCCGGGCGCGGCTTGCCGTCGGGGGTGGTGACGGCCGGGGCTTCGCGTTCGGCGGGGGTGGGGAAGCCGCGGGCGATCAGATCCAGCAGCTCGACGGTGCCGAGGCCCTGCCGGGCGCCCTCCGCGGCCGGGGCCGCGGCCAGCACGGGGTGGAAGGTGCCGCGGGCCACCGCCGTCTCCAGGTCACCGATGAGCGTCTTCACGTCGATGTCCTCGCCCGCGAGGTAGCGGTCCATGAGGGACTCGTCCTCGCTCTCGGCGATGATGCCCTCGATGAGCCGGTTGCGGGCCTCCTCGATCAGCGGCAGCTCGTCGGCCTCCGGCGCGCGCTCGACGCGTTCGCCGGAGGAGTAGTCGAAGACCCGCTGGGTGAGCAGGCCGATCAGACCGTGCACCGGCGCGTGGCCGTCGGCGCCCGCCGTGCCGTACAGCGGCAGGTACAGGGGGAGGACGGCGTCCGGGTCGTCGCCGCCCAGCGTGGCGCCGCACAGCCGGGTCATCTGGTCGAAGTCGGCGCGCGCGGCCTCCAGGTGCGTGATGACCAGCGCGCGCGGCATCCGGACCGCCGCGCACTCGTCCCAGACCATGCGCGTCGCGCCGTCCACGCCGTCCGCCGCCGAAACGACGAAGAGGGCCGCGTCCGCTGCCCGCAGACCGGCCCTCAGCTCTCCGACGAAGTCGGCGTACCCGGGTGTGTCCAATACGTTGATCTTGATTCCGCCGTAGTCGACGGGCACCAGGGACAGCTGCACCGACCGCTGCTGCCGGTGCTCGATCTCGTCGTAGTCCGACAGGCAGCCGCCGTCCTCCACCCGGCCCGCCCGGTTGACCGCGCCGGTCGCCAGGGCCAGCGCCTCCACCAGCGTCGTTTTCCCCGCACCACTGTGGCCGACCAGCACCACATTCCTCAGGGACGTGGGCCGGCCGGCCGATGTCGCCCTGCCGGCGGCTCCTGGATGTGTCCTCGTCTTCTCGCCCATGTGTCTCGCCTCCCGGTCGACACTTTGCGGTGGTTCGAGCTTTCCACCCTGGTCATGGCACGTCCATACATCGCACAAGGGACGATCAGGGATCTTGCGGTACGCCCCGCCACCGCGGGCCCGCGCCGGTGTGACAGCTGCTGCGCCCACGTCTTGGCCGGTCACAGGTCGTGCCCCGGGCCGTGGTGCGTTCGCGGTACGCGGGTGCCGCCTGGCTACGATGGGCCAGCCGGTGGCCCCATTGACCGCGCGGCCCGTATCGACCTCCGGGAAGGCCATGCTGAACACGTACGCGCGTGCATTCTTCACGCGTGTCCTCACGCCATTCGCCGCCCTGCTCATCCGTCTCGGGGTCAGCCCGGACGCGGTCACCCTCGTCGGCACGGGGGGTGTGGTGGCGGGTGCCCTGGTCTTCTTCCCGCTCGGCGAGTTCTTCTGGGGCACGATCGTCATCACGCTGTTCGTGTTCTCGGACCTGGTGGACGGCAACATGGCCCGGCAGCTGGGCCGCTCCAGCCGCTGGGGGGCCTTCCTCGACTCCACGCTCGACCGGGTCGCCGACTCGGCGATCTTCGGCGGGCTGGCGCTCTGGTACGCCGGGGCCGGCGACAGTCTCTGGCTCTGCGCGGTGGCGATCTTCTGCCTGGCCAGCGGCCAGGTCGTCTCGTACACCAAGGCCAGGGGCGAGAGCATCGGGCTGCCGGTGAACGTCAACGGACTGGTGGAACGGGCCGAGCGGCTCGTCATCACGCTGGTCGCCGCCGGCCTCGCCGGACTGCACGCCTTCGGCGTCCCCGGCGTCCAGTACCTGCTGCCGGTCGCCCTGTGGGTGGTCGCCGTCGGCAGCGCGGTCACCCTCGCCCAGCGCGTGGTGACCGTACGCCGGGAGTCCGCCGAGGCCGACGCCGTCGCACAAGGGGGGAACAGCGCGTGAAGCGCCCGACCATCGACCGCGAGAAGCTGACCGACGGGGCGTACGCCCTGGGCTGGAGCGCGGTCAAGAAACTGCCCGAACCTGCCGCGAAGGCGCTCGGGAGCCGGATCGCCGACACGGTCTGGAAACGGCGCGGCAAGGGCATCCTGCGCCTGGAGGCCAATCTCGCGCGCGTCGTCCCGGACGCCACGCCGCAGCGCCTCGCCCAGCTGTCCCGGGCCGGGATGCGCTCCTATCTGCGCTACTGGATGGAATCCTTCCGGCTGCCGGCCTGGAGCAAGGAGCGGATACGGGGCGGGTTCGCGCCTGCCGACGTGCACCACCTGGTGGACGGTCTGAAGAGCGGCCGCGGCGTGATCCTCGCCCTGCCGCACATGGGCAACTACGACCTCGCGGGCGCCTGGGTCACCACCAAACTGGGCGTGCCCTTCACCACCGTCGCCGAACGCCTCAAGCCCGAATCGCTCTACGACCGGTTCGTCGCCTACCGCGAGGGCCTGGGCATGGAGGTGCTGCCGCACACCGGCGGCGCCGCGTTCGGCATCCTCGCCCGGCGGCTGCGGGCCGGCGGCCTGGTCTGCCTCGTCGCCGACCGGGACCTGTCCGCCTCCGGCATCGAGGTGAAATTCTTCGGTGAGGCGGCCAAGATGCCGGCCGGGCCCGCGATGCTCGCGGTGCAGACCGGGGCGATGCTCCTGCCGGTCACCCTGTGGTACGACGAAAGCTCCGTCATGCGCGGGCGGGTGCACCCGGAGATCGAGGTGCCGCAGACCGGCACCCGCGCCGAGAAGGCCGCCACGATGACGCAGGAGATGGCCGACGCCTTCGCCTCCGGCATCGCCGACCACCCGGAGGACTGGCACATGCTGCAACGTCTGTGGCTCGGTGACCTGGAGGCGCGGGGCCCCGCGGGGCGCGCCGGGCGCGCGGAGGCGGGGGGTGCCGACGGGGTGCGTCCCGGTGCAGCGGGTACCGATGAGGCGCGTGCCGACGCCCGGGGGACGGAGCAGTCTTGAGAATCGGCATCGTCTGCCCGTACTCGTGGGACGTTCCGGGCGGCGTCCAGTTCCACATCCGTGACCTCGCCGAGCACCTGATCCGGCTGGGCCACGAGGTGTCCGTACTCGCTCCGGCGGACGACGAGACACCACTGCCGGCGTACGTCGTCTCCGCCGGACGTGCCGTCCCCGTGCCGTACAACGGTTCGGTTGCCCGGCTCAACTTCGGCTTCCTGTCGGCGGCCCGCGTCCGCCGCTGGCTGCACGACGGCGCCTTCGACGTCATCCACATCCACGAACCCGGCACCCCGTCCGTCGGGCTGCTCGCCTGCTGGGCGGCGCAGGGCCCGATCGTGGCCACCTTCCACACCTCCAACCCGCGCTCCCGCGTCATGATCGCGGCGTACCCGATCCTGCAGCCCGCGCTGGAGAAGATCAGCGCCCGGATCGCGGTCAGCGAATACGCCCGGCGCACCCTGGTCGAACACCTCGGGGGCGACGCGGTCGTCATCCCCAACGGCGTCGACGTCGACTTCTTCGCCGACGCCGCGCCGAAGGAGGAGTGGCAGGGCCGCACCATCGGCTTCATCGGCCGCATCGACGAACCCCGCAAGGGCCTGCCCGTCCTCATGCGGGCCCTGCCGGACATCCTCGCCGCCGTACCCGACGCCCGGCTCCTGGTCGCGGGCCGCGGCGACGAGGAGGAAGCCGTCGCGGCACTGCCCGCCGACCTGCGCTCCCGGGTGGAGTTCCTCGGCATGGTCAGCGACGAGGACAAGGCGCGGCTGCTGCGCAGCGTGGACCTGTACGTCGCGCCCAACACCGGGGGCGAGTCGTTCGGCATCATCCTCGTCGAGGCGATGTCGGCGGGGGCGCCGGTGCTGGCCAGTGACCTGGACGCGTTCGCCCAGGTGCTGGATCAGGGGGAGGCCGGGGAGCTGTTCGCCAACGAGGATGCGGGGGCGCTCGCCGCTGCGGCAGTACGGCTCCTGGGGGACCCCGATCGGCTCGCGGAGCTGCGGGAGCGGGGGAGCCGGCATGTGCGGCGCTTCGACTGGTCGACGGTCGGGGCGGACATTCTCGCCGTGTACGAGACGGTTACCGCGGGGGCGGCGATGGTGGCGACGGATGAGCGGACGGGGTTGCGTGCGCGGTGGGGGTTGGCGCGGGACTGAGGCGGCCTTTGGCCGCCGAAGGCCCGGGGTGCCCTCGTGCGCTTCGCGCGAGGGTGGTTTTGTGCTGACGTTCGGCTCGCGTGGGGTTCGTGGTGGGGGCGGGGGCGCGCAGGGGGCCAACTCCTCGGCATCCTTTAGTTGAAGTGAATTGATACGTGGGCCGGCGTGCGGACTGCCTGCGGGGATGGCCCCCTACACGCCCCCTCCGGCCGGTTCGGCGAGCCGAGGTCGGTGGGGGAGGTTTCCGATCACACCGGTGCCCGCCCTCCTGGTGGTGAGGCTCACGGCGGGCATGGCGGCACGGCAGCCCACTCCCCGGCGATGAGACGCGCGCCCCGGACCAGCCCACCCCGACGCGGCTCCGCCGCGCCACTCGGGCGCTGACGCGCCGGACGCTACTCGCGCACCCGGGCACTGGCGTGCCGGACCACACCCGGCCACTCGGGCACCCGGATGCTCGGGCACTCGGACGCTGACGCGCCGGACGACGCGCGGCCACTCGGGCACGCGAGCCCTCGGACGCTGGCGCGCCGGACGCCACTCGGGCACTCGCGCGCCCGGGCACTCGGGCGCAGGGGCGCACCGGGGTGCCGGGACGCACCGGGACACGCCCGGCTTGTGTAAGTCCCCAGCCCGATCGCTCGGAAAGCCGCCCGACGGCCGGGGCTCGGGGTCGCGCAGGGGTCTCCCCGCAGGCAGTCCGCACGCGGGCCCACGTATCCAAATCACTTCAACTAAAGGATGCCGAGGAGTGACCCCGGAGCGGCCCCGAGCCCCCACCCACCGGCCCCTCCGCGCACAACGCGCGCACCGCACCGGGAACGCTCGGGCTTGTGAAAAGCCCAGCCCGATGACTCCGAAAGTCGCCCGACGGGCAGGGCTCGGGGTCGCGTGACCCCGGAGTGACCCCGAGCCCACCCACCACCGGCCCCACCGCGCACCACGCGCGCAACGCGCGCATCGCACCCCCCACCAGGCGAACACCGAGGAGTTCGTGGCGGCCGGTACTGTGACCCGGCGTGACCACTTTGATCTGGATCGCGGCCGTTCTCGTCGTCATCGGTGTCTACCTGAGCTGGACCGCGGGGCGGCTGGACCGTCTGCACGCCCGTATCGACGCGGCGCGCGCGGCGCTGGACGCGCAGTTGTTGCGGCGGGCCTCGGTGGCTCAGGAGCTGGGGACGTCGGGGATTCTCGATCCGGCCGCGTCGATCGTGCTCTACGAGGTGGCGCACGAGGCGCGGCAGGCGGCCGAGGAGCAGCGGGAGGTGGCCGAGAGCGGGCTGAGCCAGGCGCTGCGGGCGGTCTTCGACGACGAGGGGCAGCTCGAAGCCGTGCGGGAGGCGCCCGGCGGTGAGCAGACGGTGGCCGAGCTGACGGCGGCGGTGCGCCGGGTGCCGATGGCGCGGCGGTTCCACAACGACGCCGTGCGGGCCGCGCGTGCCGTGCGCCGTCACCGGGTGGTGCGCTGGTTCCGGCTCGCGGGGCATGCGCCGTTTCCGATGGCCTTCGAGATGGACGACGAGCCCCCGTTGGTGCTCGGCGACCGTGCTGTCGGCCGCTGACGAGCCACTGCCTTCCGATTGGCCCTTTTCACTGGCCGGGCGCAAACGGTTGTGTGGGCGGCGGAGTCCATCCGCCCGCACTTAGTGAGGTCATACCGTGTCCAGCACGCCGAACGCCACGTCTGCCACCGCTCCCGCCGGGAACCCCGAGACCGGTACCGCCCGCGTCAAGCGCGGCATGGCCGAGCAGCTCAAGGGCGGCGTGATCATGGATGTCGTCACGCCGGAGGAAGCGAAGATCGCCGAGGACGCCGGTGCCGTCGCGGTCATGGCCCTGGAGCGGGTGCCCGCGGACATCCGCAAGGACGGCGGGGTGGCCCGGATGTCCGACCCGGACATGATCGACGGGATCATCGAGGCGGTCTCCATCCCGGTCATGGCCAAGTCGCGGATCGGGCACTTCGTCGAGGCGCAGGTGCTGCAGTCCCTCGGCGTCGACTACATCGACGAGTCCGAGGTGCTGACCCCGGCCGACGAGGTCAACCACTCCGACAAGTGGGCGTTCACCACCCCGTTCGTGTGCGGCGCCACCAACCTGGGTGAGGCGCTGCGCCGGATCGCCGAGGGTGCGGCCATGATCCGTTCGAAGGGCGAGGCCGGTACCGGCAACGTCGTCGAGGCGGTGCGTCACCTGCGTCAGATCAAGGGTGAGATCGCCAAGCTGCGGGGCTGTGACAACAACGAGCTGTTCGCCGCGGCCAAGGAGCTGCGGGCCCCGTACGAGCTGGTCAAGGAGGTCGCCGAGCTGGGCAAGCTGCCGGTCGTGCTGTTCTCCGCCGGTGGTGTGGCCACGCCGGCCGACGCCGCGCTGATGCGCCAGCTCGGCGCCGAGGGCGTCTTCGTGGGGTCCGGCATCTTCAAGTCCGGTGACCCGGCCAAGCGCGCCGCCGCCATCGTGAAGGCGACCACGTTCTACGACGACCCGAAGATCGTCGCGGACGTCTCGCGCAACCTGGGCGAGGCCATGGTCGGCATCAACTGCGACACGCTGCCCGAGGCGGAGCGTTACGCCAACCGCGGCTGGTGAGCGGGCGGACGGGCGCCGAGGGCGCGAAGACGGCGAGCGGGAGAACGACGGACGCATGAGTACCCCCACCATCGGCGTGCTGGCCCTCCAGGGCGACGTGCGCGAGCATCTGACGGCGCTGGCGACGGCGGACGCCCTGGCCCGGCCGGTGCGCCGGCCCGAGGAACTGGATGATCTGGACGGCCTGGTCATACCGGGCGGTGAGTCCACGACCATGTCCAAGCTGGCGGTCGTTTTCGGGATGCTGGAGCCGCTGAGGGAGTTCGTGCGCTCCGGCAAGCCGGTCTACGGGACGTGTGCGGGCATGATCATGCTGGCCGACAAGCTGCTGGACGGGCGCGCCGACCAGGAGACGCTGGGCGGCATCGACATGATCGTGCGCCGTAACGCCTTCGGGCGGCAGAACGAGTCGTTCGAGGCGGCGGTCGAGGTGGCCGGAATCGCGGGCGGAGCGGTCCAGGGCGTCTTCATCCGGGCGCCCTGGGTGGAGTCGACGGGGGCCGTCGTCGAGGTGCTGGCGTCGTACGACGGGCACACGGTGGCGGTCCGGCAGGGTAACGTCCTTGCCACGTCCTTCCATCCGGAGCTCACGGGCGACCATCGGGTGCACGCGTACTTCGTGGACATGGTGCGCGCCGGTGCGTAGTGGTCCGCCGCGGGGCGGGCGCCGTGTGTGCGGCGGCCCGACCCCGTCCCGGTAGGATCTGGGGCGTTCGTTTCTCAACCTGGTTACGCGAAGGAGACAGGCGGATGTCCGGCCACTCTAAATGGGCTACGACGAAGCACAAGAAGGCCGTGATCGACGCCAAGCGCGGCAAGCTCTTCGCGAAGCTGATCAAGAACATCGAGGTCGCGGCGCGCACCGGCGGCGCCGACGTCGAGGGCAACCCGACCCTCTTCGACGCCATCCAGAAGGCGAAGAAGCAGTCGGTTCCGAACAAGAACATCGACTCCGCGGTCAAGCGCGGCGCCGGTCTTGAGGCCGGCGGTGCCGACTACGAGACGATCATGTACGAGGGGTACGGCCCCAACGGTGTCGCGGTGCTCATCGAGTGCCTCACCGACAACCGCAACCGCGCCGCCTCGGACGTGCGGGTCGCGATGACCCGCAACGGCGGCTCGATGGCCGACCCCGGCTCGGTCTCGTACCTGTTCAACCGCAAGGGCGTGGTGATCGTCCCCAAGGGCGAGCTGTCCGAGGACGACGTGCTCGGCGCGGTCCTGGACGCGGGTGCCGAGGAGGTCAACGACCTCGGTGAGTCCTTCGAGGTGCTCAGCGAGGCCACCGACCTGGTCGCGGTGCGCACCGCTCTCCAGAAGGAGGGCATCGACTACGACTCGGCCGACACCAACTTCGTGCCGACCATGCAGGTCGAGCTGGACGATGAGGGCGCCCGCAAGATCTTCAAGCTGGTCGACGCGCTGGAGGACAGCGACGACGTGCAGAACGTCTTCGCCAACTTCGACGTGTCCGACGAGGTCATGGCGAAGGTCGACGCCTGACAGGCGGTCAGCTGCGGCGGTGACGGGCCGGCGGGGAACACACCCCGCCGGCCCGTCCTGCGTTGTCAGTGGCAGCGGATACTGTGCTGATCAGCGGGTCGAGGCCCGCGGCGAACGGTTGGACCCAGGGGAGAAGTGGGGGGAGCGGCGATGAAGGTGCTGGGCGTGGACCCGGGGCTGACACGCTGCGGTGTCGGCGTGGTCGACGGCGTCGCGGGCCGCCCGCTGACGATGGCCGGCGTCGGCGTCGTCCGCACGCCCACCGACGCGGACATCGCGCACCGGCTGGTGCTCATCGAGCGCGGCATCGAGGAGTGGCTCGACGAGCAGCGGCCCGACTGCGTCGCCGTCGAGCGGGTCTTCAGCCAGCACAATGTCCGTACGGTCATGGGCACCGCCCAGGCCAGCGCGGTCGCCATGCTGTGCGCCGCGCGCCGCGGACTGCCCGTCGCGCTGCACACCCCCAGCGAGGTCAAGGCCGCCGTGACCGGGTCGGGCCGCGCCGACAAGGCGCAGGTCGGCGCGATGGTCACCCGGCTGCTGCGGCTGGACGCCCCGCCCAAGCCGGCCGACGCGGCGGACGCGCTGGCGCTGGCCATCTGCCACATCTGGCGCGCGCCCGCCGTCAACCGCCTCCAGCAGGCGCACGCCGTCAACCGGCTCCAGCAGGCACAGGCGGCCGCCCGTGCCCGCCCGGCGCCCGCACCAGTCCGACGTACTCCCGCACGCGCACCCGGGCCGCGGCCCGGGACACCCCAGAAGGGCACCACCCGATGATCGCCTTCGTCTCCGGCCCGGTCGCGGCCCTGGCTCCGGACACCGCCGTCGTGGAGGTGGGCGGCATCGGCATGGCCGTGCAGTGCACGCCGGGCACCCTGTCCGGGCTGCGCATCGGCCAGCAGGCCAAACTGGCCACCTCCCTCGTCGTACGGGAGGACTCGCTCACCCTGTACGGCTTCGCCGACGACGACGAGCGGCAGACGTTCGAACTGCTGCAGACCGCCAGCGGGGTGGGGCCGCGGCTGGCGCAGGCCATGCTCGCGGTGCACTCCCCGGACACGCTGCGCCTCGCCGTCGCCAACGGTGACGAGAAGACGCTCACGGCCGTGCCCGGCATCGGCAAGAAGGGTGCACAGAAGCTTCTGCTGGAGCTGAAGGACCGGCTCGGAGCGCCCGTCGGCACGGGCGGCGCGGGCGTCGGCAGTGCCGTGACGGCCGGGTGGGGCGACCAGCTGCACGCCGCGCTGATCGGCCTGGGGTACGCGACCCGGGAGGCCGACGAGGCGGTGTCCGCGGTCGCGCCGCAGGCCGAGGCGGCGCTCGCCGAGGGCGGCACGCCGCAGGTGTCGCAGCTGCTCAAGGCGGCCCTCCAGTCGCTGAACCGGGCGCGGTGAGCCCGGTGCGGTGGGAAGCGACCCCTGGCCGCCGGGCCCGGCGCGGCGGCTTCGCGCCCCGGGCCCGTACGGCCGGCCACCCCCGTAAGAACCGCGACATGAAGCCGGCCGACCCGGCCGGTACGACCACGTGAGGCAGGACGCAGTGAACTGGGACGAGCCCACCGAGACCGCGGCCGGACCGCCCCCGGGCGGCACGGCCGAGTGGCCCGACCGGCTGGTGGGGTCCGACGCGGACGGCGAGGACACCGCGGTCGAGGCCGCGCTGCGCCCCAAGGACCTGGACGAGTTCGTGGGCCAGGAGCGGGTGCGCGAGCAGCTCGACCTGGTCCTGCGCGCGGCCCGCGCCCGGGGTGCCACCGCCGACCACGTCCTGCTCTCCGGCGCCCCCGGCCTGGGCAAGACCACCCTCTCCATGATCATCGCCGCCGAGATGGGCGCCCCGATCCGGATCACCTCGGGCCCCGCCATCCAGCACGCCGGCGACCTGGCCGCGATCCTGTCCTCCCTCCAGGAGGGCGAGGTGCTCTTCCTCGACGAGATCCACCGGATGTCCCGGCCCGCCGAGGAGATGCTCTACATGGCCATGGAGGACTTCCGCGTCGACGTCATCGTCGGCAAGGGCCCCGGTGCCACCGCCATCCCCTTGGAACTGCCGCCCTTCACCCTGGTCGGCGCCACCACCCGGGCAGGCCTGCTGCCCCCGCCGCTGCGCGACCGCTTCGGCTTCACCGGCCACATGGAGTTCTACGCCCCCGGCGAACTGGAACGCGTCATCCACCGCTCCGCCGGGCTGCTCGACGTGCACATAGAGGCCGAGGGCGCCGCGGAGATCGCCGGGCGCTCCCGCGGCACCCCCCGCATCGCCAACCGCCTGCTGCGCCGCGTCCGCGACTACGCGCAGGTCAAGGCGGACGGCGTGATCACCCGGGAGACCGCCGCACAGGCCCTGGACGTCTACGAGGTCGACGCCCGCGGCCTGGACCGCCTGGACCGCGCGGTGCTCACCGCGCTGCTCAAGCTGTTCGGCGGCGGACCGGTGGGCCTGTCCACCCTGGCGGTGGCGGTGGGGGAGGAGCGTGAGACCGTCGAGGAGGTCGCCGAGCCGTTCCTCGTACGCGAGGGCCTGCTCGCCCGTACCCCCCGGGGCCGGATCGCCACCCCCGCCGCCTGGACCCACATGGGGCTGACGCCGCCCCAGCAGCAGGCGGGCGGCGCCGGACAGCAGGGGCTCTTCGGGGCGTGACGGCGCGGGGACTCGCCGGGTCAGGAACTGCGGTGCCATGCTGGGCGTTGTTCCACCGGTGCGGACTCGCTTAGACTCCGCCGATGCCGACCGTATGGTCCGGCATTCCCACCCCCGTATATCAGACCGCGGACTTGCGGTCGTGCGAAGGATTTTCGTCCCGTGAGTATCGTGACTCTCCTCCCCTTCATCGTCCTCATCGGGGCCATGTTCCTGATGACCCGGTCCGCCAAGAAGAAGCAGCAGGCGGCCGCGCAGATGCGCGACGAGATGCAGCCCGGCACCGGCGTCCGGACGATTGGGGGCATGTACGCCACCGTCAAGGAGATCCACGACGACACCGTCCTCCTGGAGGTGGCCCCCGGCGTGCACGCCCTCTACGCCAAGAACGCGGTCGGCGCGGTCCTCCCGGACGAGGAGTACAACCGCATCCTCGACGGCGCCGAGGGCGGCAAGGACGGCGCGGTCGTGCCGGACGACGCCTCGTCGCTGACCGAGGGCACCCCGGCCGTGACCGCCGCGGACGACCGGGCCGACGCCGGCGACAAGCCCGCGAACCTGGACAAGTCGCCGAAGGCCGACCTGGCGAAGGGCGAGCCCGCCGCGGACGCGAAGGACGCCGGGAAGGCCGAGGACGCGGCCGGCGCCGAGGCCGCCGAGGGCGCCAAGAGCGGTGCGCAGGCCGACAAGGCCGACCAGGCCGAGAAGAAGGACGGCGGCGCCGACGCGAAGTAGCCCCGCCCCGACGGAACCGCGGAGCACCCTTCGAGCGGTGCACCGCGGTTCCGGGACGGTTTAGGCTCCGGCGGGGGCACGTCCCCACTACACTTCGTGGCCGCCCGGCAAGGCACCGAGCCGGGCGGTTGGACAGGGAGATACGAGAAGGTGGCAGCACCGAAAAAGGGCCGCAGGTCTCCTGGGGGCCAGGGAAGGCCGGGGCGCACCCTGGTCCTGATCTTGATCGCCATGGTGGCGCTGGTCGGCGGGATGTTCCTCTCCGGCAGCTCGACGCCCCGGCTGGGCATCGACCTCGCCGGCGGTACGAGCTTCACGCTGGAGGCCCGTAACCAGCCCGGCAAGCCCAACGCGATCAACGAGACCAACATGAACACCGCCGCGGGCATCATGGAGCGGCGTGTCAACGGGCTCGGTGTGTCCGAGGCCGAGGTCCAGACCCAGGGCACCAACCACATCGTCGTCAACATCCCCAAGGGGACGGACGCGAAACAGGCCCGCCAGCAGGTCGGTACCACCGCTCAGCTCGGCTTCCGGCCGGTGCTGACCACCACCGCCGGTGCGAAGACACCGTCGACCAGCCCGAGCCCCACCCCCTCCGCGAGCGGCAAGGGCGACGACGGCAAGAAGGACGGGAAGGACGACGGCAAGCAGGGTGACAAGCCCTCCACGAAGCCGACGCCCACCTCCACGACCCAGGGCCGCGCCGTCACCGACGCGCTGAAGAAGGGTCCGTCCGACCCGCCGAAGGCGTCCGGCAGCAGCACGCCCGCGCCGAGCGACACCCCGCAGCCGTCCACCGGCGCCGACGAGATCCCGGCCGCGCTGCAGAAGCAGCTCGCCGACCTGGACTGCACCACCAAGCAGTCGCGCGCGGCGGCCGGTGAGAAGGCCGCCGGCACGAAGCCGGGCGACCCGGTCGTGGCCTGCAAGGACGACGGCTCGCAGAAGTACGTGCTGGGCCCGGTCGGCGTCGAGGGCACCGACGTCAAGGACGCCTCCGCGGTCTTCGACAGCCAGCAGGGCCAGGGCTGGATCGTCCAGATGGACTTCACCGGCGCCGGCGGCAAGAAGTTCGCCGACATCACCGGCAAGCTGGCCGCCAAGACCCAGCCGCAGAACCAGTTCGCCATCGTGCTGGACGGTGCGGTCGTCTCCGACCCGCGGGTCAGCCAGCGGCTGAACGGCGGCAGCGCCACCATCTCCGGCGGCTTCACCCAGCAGACCGCCGAGGACCTGGCGAACATGCTGTCCTACGGCGCCCTGCCGCTCTCCTTCAAGATCGCCGACGAGACCACGGTCACCGCGGCGCTCGGCGGCGAGCAGCTCCAGGCGGGGCTGATCGCGGGCGCCATCGGCCTCGCGCTGGTCGTCGTCTACCTGGTCGCCTACTACCGCGGTCTGGCGCTGGTCGCGCTGGCGAGCCTCGCGGTCTCCGCGGTCCTCACCTACGCGATCATGACGTTGCTGGGCCCGGCCATCGGCTTCGCGCTGAACCTGCCGGCCGTCTGCGGCGCCATCGTCGCCATCGGCATCACGGCCGACTCCTTCATCGTCTACTTCGAACGCATCCGGGACGAGATCCGCGAGGGCCGCACCCTGCGCCCGGCTGTCGAACGCGGCTGGCCGCGCGCCCGGCGCACGATCCTGGTCTCCGACTTCGTGTCGTTCCTGGCCGCGTTCGTGCTGTTCATCGTCACCGTCGGCAAGGTGAAGGGCTTCGCGTTCACGCTGGGCCTGACCACCCTCCTCGACGTCGTGGTGGTCTTCTTCTTCACCAAGCCGCTGATGACGCTGCTGGCCCGCCGGAAGTTCTTCGCGGGCGGCCACCCGTGGTCCGGTCTGGACCCCAAGCGCCTGGGCGCCAAGCCGCCGCTGCGCCGCCGTCGTACCACCGCTCCCACCGAGACGAAGGAGGCGTGAGATGTCGAAGCTCGGCAACATCGGCGCCCGGCTCTACCGCGGTGAGGTCGGTTACGACTTCATCGGCAAGCGGAAGATCTGGTACGGCATCTCGATCCTGATCACCATCACGGCCATCGTCGGCCTGGCGGTGCGCGGCCTGAACATGGGCATCGAGTTCTCCGGCGGCGCGGTCTTCACCACCCCGAAGACCTCCGTCTCCGCGACGGAGGCGGAGCACAAGGCCGAGGCCGCGGCGGAGGGCCACCAGGCCACCGTCCAGAAGCTCGGCAACGGCGGTCTGCGCATCCAGATCAGCGAGCTGGACACCCAGCAGTCGCTGCCGGTGCAGGAGGCCCTAGCCAAGGACCTGAACGTCCCGGTCAAGGACATCAACACCCAGCTCGTCGGCCCCAGCTGGGGTGAGGAGATCGCCAACAAGGCCTGGCTGGGCCTGGGGATCTTCATGATCCTGGTGGTGATCTACCTCGCCATCGCCTTCGAGTGGCGGATGGCGCTGGCGGCCCTGATCGCGCTGATCCACGACCTCACGATCACGGTCGGCGTGTACGCGCTGGTCGGCTTCGAGGTCACCCCGGGCACCGTCATCGGTCTGCTGACGATCCTCGGTTACTCCCTCTACGACACCGTCGTGGTCTTCGACAGCCTCAAGGAAGCGTCGAAGGACATCGGGAAGCAGACCCGCTTCACCTACAGCGAGCTGGCCAACCGCAGCATCAACTCGACCCTGGTGCGCTCCATCAACACCACGGTCGTGGCGCTGCTGCCGGTCGCCGGTCTGCTCTTCGTCGGTGGCGGTGTGCTCGGCGCCGGGATGCTCAACGACATCTCGCTCGCCCTGTTCGTCGGCCTCGCGGCCGGTGCGTACTCCTCGATCTTCATCGCGACCCCGCTGGTCGCCGACTTCAAGGAGCGCGACCCGGAGATGAAGGCGCTGGCCAAGCGGGTGCGCGCGAAGCGCGCCGCGGCCGCCGCCAAGGCCGACGCGCCGGAGCAGCAGGAGACCGCGCAGGGCGCCGGTGACGAGGACCTGCCGCAGGACGCGGAGACCGACGAGGACGCGGCCGGCAGCATGGTCGGCCAGCGCACCCAGCCCGCGTCCCGCAACCGCGGCCGCGGCCGCCCGTCGGGCAAGCGCCGATGAGCGCCCCCGACGGCCTGCGGGAGCTGCTGCTCAGCCGGATCGCGGACGTGCCGGACTACCCGAAGCAGGGCGTGGTGTTCAAGGACATCACGCCGCTGCTGGCGGACCCGGCCGCCTTCGGCGCGCTGACCGACGCGTTCGTGTCGCTGTGCGAGCGGTACGAGGCCGACAAGGTCGTGGGCCTGGAGGCGCGCGGATTCATCCTGGCCGCTCCGGTGGCCGTACGGGCCGGCATCGGCTTCGTGCCCGTACGCAAGGCAGGCAAGCTGCCTGGCGCGACGCTCCGCCAGGCGTACGACCTGGAGTACGGCGCGGCCGAGATCGAGATACACGCGGACGCGCTCGCGCCCGGCGACCGGGTGCTGGTGATCGACGACGTGCTGGCCACCGGCGGTACGGCCGAGGCGTCGCTGGAGCTGGTCCGGCGGGCCGGGGCCGAGGTCGCCGGTGTGGCGGTGCTGCTGGAGCTGGGTTTCCTGGCCGGGCGGCAGCGGCTGGGGCCGGGCCTGAAGGGCGCTCCGCTGGAGTCGCTGATCACGGTCTGATGGGCCTGCGGGCCGTCCGTACGGCGGTGGCCTAGCCGCCTCCGTACGCGCGGAATTCCGCAAAGAGCGAGCAAAAGGGCATCCGGAACAAACCCGGATGCCCTTTTGCTGTCATGTACGGACCCGGCGGCCGCGGAAGAGCCGGAGCGCCGAGGTCGATACCATGGCAGCCCGACCCGTTCGTGGTCTTGTGGTCCGGACCCCCTTTGAGGAGTGCTCTTGCCAGACGAGGCCCAGCCGCTTTCTCCCGGACTCCGCCCGGGGGCGTCGCCGTCCGCCCATCCGGACCAGCCCGGCCCCGCGGACGCGGCTGCCTCGGGTGCGCAGGGCTCGGGTGCGCAGAAGAACAGCGAGGGCACCGGCGTGCCCAGGTCGCAGCCGCCCGCCGTCCGGCCCGCCGCGTCCCCCGTGCCGGCCGCCAAGCCCACGCCGCCCGTCTACACCGGCCGCACCGGCTCCTCCAACCGGGTACGGGCCCGCCTGGCGCGCCTGGGCGTGCAGCGGCAGAGCCCGTACAACCCGGTCCTCGAACCGCTGCTGCGGATCGTGCGCAGCAACGACCCGAAGATCGAGACCGCCACCCTGCGGCAGGTGGAACGCGCCTACCAGGTCGCCGAGCGCTGGCACCGCGGTCAGAAGCGCAAGAGCGGCGACCCGTACATCACCCACCCGCTCGCGGTGACCACGATCCTCGCCGAGCTGGGTATGGACCCGGCCACCCTGATGGCGGGCCTGCTGCACGACACCGTCGAGGACACCGAGTACGGCCTGGACACCCTGCGCCGCGACTTCGGCGACCAGGTCGCGTTGCTGGTGGACGGCGTCACCAAGCTGGACAAGGTCAAGTTCGGCGAGGCCGCGCAGGCCGAGACCGTGCGCAAGATGGTCGTGGCGATGGCCAAGGACCCCCGGGTCCTGGTGATCAAGCTGGCCGACCGGCTGCACAACATGCGCACCATGCGCTACCTCAAGCGCGAGAAGCAGGAGAAGAAGGCCCGCGAGACGCTGGAGATCTACGCTCCGCTGGCGCACCGCCTGGGCATGAACACCATCAAGTGGGAGCTGGAGGACCTCGCCTTCGCGATCCTCTACCCCAAGATGTACGACGAGATCGTGCGGCTCGTCGCCGAGCGCGCCCCCAAGCGCGACGAATATCTGGCCATAGTGACCGACGAGGTCCAGGCCGACCTGCGCGCGGCGCGCATCAAGGCCACCGTCACGGGCCGGCCGAAGCACTACTACAGCGTCTACCAGAAGATGATCGTGCGGGGCCGTGACTTCGCCGAGATCTACGACCTGGTGGGCATCCGCGTCCTCGTCGACACCGTCCGTGACTGCTACGCGGCGCTCGGCACCGTCCACGCCCGGTGGAACCCGGTCCCGGGGCGGTTCAAGGACTACATCGCGATGCCCAAGTTCAACATGTACCAGTCGCTGCACACGACCGTGATCGGTCCCAGCGGCAAGCCCGTCGAGCTGCAGATCCGTACGTTCGACATGCACCGGCGCGCGGAGTACGGCATCGCCGCGCACTGGAAGTACAAGCAGGAGGCGGTGGCCGGCGCGTCCAAGGTGCGCACCGACGTACCGAAGAACAAGGCCGACGGTCAAGACACAGTCAACGACATGGCGTGGCTGCGCCAGCTGCTGGACTGGCAGAAGGAGACCGAGGACCCGGGCGAGTTCCTGGAGTCGCTGCGCTTCGACCTGTCCCGCAACGAGGTCTTCGTCTTCACGCCGAAGGGTGACGTGATAGCGCTGCCCGCCGGTGCCACTCCCGTGGACTTCGCCTACGCGGTGCACACCGAGGTCGGCCACCGGACCATAGGCGCCCGCGTCAACGGACGGCTCGTCCCGCTCGAATCGACCCTCGACAACGGCGACCTCGTGGAGGTCTTCACCTCCAAGGCGCCCGGCGCCGGACCCTCCCGGGACTGGCTCGGCTTCGTGAAGTCGCCGCGCGCCCGCAACAAGATCCGCGCCTGGTTCTCCAAGGAGCGCCGCGACGAGGCCATCGAGCAGGGCAAGGACGCCATCGCCCGCGCGATGCGCAAACAGAACCTGCCGATCCAGCGCATCCTCACCGGGGACTCGCTGGTCACCCTCGCGCACGAGATGCGCTACCCGGACATCTCGTCCCTGTACGCCGCCATCGGCGAGGGCCACGTCACGGCGCAGAGCGTCGTGCAGAAGCTGGTCCAGGCGCTCGGCGGGCAGGACGAGGCGACCGAGGACATCGCCGAGTCCACACCGATCCGGCCGCGCTCCAAGCGGCGCTCCAGCGCCGACCCGGGCGTGGTGGTCAAGGGCGTCGACGACGTGTGGGTGAAGCTGGCGCGCTGCTGTACGCCGGTGCCGGGCGACCCGATCATCGGTTTCGTCACCCGCGGCAACGGCGTCTCGGTGCACCGCGCCGACTGCGTCAACGTCGACTCGCTGTCCAAGCAGCCGGAGCGCATCCTCGACGTCGAGTGGGCGCCCACCCAGTCCTCGGTGTTCCTGGTCGCCATCCAGGTCGAGGCGCTGGACCGCTCCCGGCTGCTGTCGGACGTCACCCGCATCCTGTCCGACCAGCACGTCAACATCCTGTCCGCGGCCGTCCAGACGTCCCGCGACCGGGTGGCGACCTCCCGCTTCACCTTCGAGATGGGCGACCCGAAGCATCTTGGGCACGTCCTGAAGGCGGTACGGAGTGTGGAGGGCGTGTACGACGTGTACCGCGTGACCTCGGCACGGCGCCCGTAACGACCACGTACGAGGGCCCCGGTACGGCATGCCGTACCGGGGCCCTCGTCCTGCTGCCTACTTACCGCCGAACTCCTCCAGCCCCTTCAGCGCCTGGTCCAGCAGCGCCTGCCGGCCCTCCAGCTCGCGGCCGAGCTTGTCGGCCTTGGCGTCGTTGCCGGCCGCGCGGGCCGCGTCGATCTGCTTCTGCAGCTTGTCGACCGCGTCCTGGAGCTGCCCGGTCAGACCCGCGGCGCGCGCCCGCGCCTCCGGGTTCGTCCGGCGCCACTCGGCCTCCTCGGACTCCTGGATGGCGCGCTCGACCGCGTGCATCCGGCCCTCGATCTTCGGGCGGGCGTCCCGCGGCACATGGCCGATGGCCTCCCACCGCTCGTTGATCGAACGGAACGCGGCCCGCGCCGCCTTCAGGTCCGAGACCGGGAGCAGCTTCTCCGCCTCGACGACCAGCTCCTCCTTGCGCGTCAGGTTCTCCCGCTGCTCGGCGTCGCGCTCGGCGAACACCTCGCTGCGCGCCTGGAAGAAGACGTCCTGGGCGCCGCGGAAGCGGTTCCACAGGTCGTCCTCGTGCTCACGCTGGGCGCGGCCCGCGGCCTTCCAGTCGGCCATCAGCTCGCGGTAACGGGCCGCGGTGGGCCCCCAGTCCGTCGAACCGGACAGCGCCTCGGCCTCCGAGACCAGCCGCTCCTTGGTCTTCCGGGCCTCCTCGCGCTGCGCGTCCAGCGACGCGAAGTGCGCCTTGCGCCGCTTGGAGAACGCCGAGCGGGCGTGCGAGAAGCGGTGCCACAGCTCGTCGTCCGCCTTGCGGTCCAGCCGCGGCAGGCCCTTCCAGGTGTCCACCAGGGCCCGCAGCCGCTCGCCGGCCGCCCGCCACTGCTCGCTGGCCGCCAGCTCCTCGGCCTCGGCGACCAGCTTCTCCTTGGCCTGCCGGGCCTCGTCGCTCTGCCGCGCCTTCTGCGCCTTGCGCTCCTCGCGGCGCGCCTCGACATCGGTGACGAGCTGGTCCAGCCGCTTGCGCAGCGCGTCCAGGTCACCCACCGCGTGGTGCTCGTCCACCTGCTGCCGCAGGTGGTCGATCGCGGCCGTCGCGTCCTTGGCCGACAGGTCGGTGGTCCTGACCCGCCGTTCGAGGAGGCCGATCTCGACGACCAGGCCCTCATACTTGCGCTCGAAGTAGGCGAGGGCCTCTTCGGGAGTTCCCGCCTGCCACGATCCGACGACCTGCTCGCCGTCGGCGGTACGCACGTACACGGTCCCCGTCTCGTCGACGCGGCCCCATGGGTCGCTGCTCACAGCGCCTCCTCCACATGATGCCGACGAGAGCGCGTCGCCCCCCGGCATCGTCCACAGTTTCTGTCCGGCGGGGCAGCGCCCCGGCCGGTCCGACGGGTGTCTTGCGGGTGCGGGTGGCAGCCGTCGGAGCAGGCACCCTACACAACGCCAATCTAGGCGACCGGCGGGCCGGCTGTCCGCATCCAGCACGACCGAAATTTGCGGTTCGCCCACCGCGGCGGCGCCTCCGGCGTGCCCGGGGGCGCACCCGGGTCAGGTTTTGGTGACGGTCGCCCGGTCGATCACCACCGTCGCGTTGGGCGCGGTGTTGCCCGTCGCCTGGTCGGGGACGGAGCCCGCTGCCGCGATCTTCTTCAGGACGTCCATGCCCTCGGTGACGGTGCCGAACGGCGTGTAGTTCGGGGGCAGCTTGCTGTCCTGGTAGACGAGGAAGAACTGGCTGCCGCCGCTGTTACGGGTCTTGTCGCTCTTGCCGTCGTAGCGGTTGGCCATCGCGACCGTGCCCGCCGGGTAGATGTCGCCCTTGAGCTTCGGGTCCTTGAGGTTCTCGTCCGGGACGGTGTAGCCGGGGGTGCCCGCGCCGGTGCCGGTCGGGTCGCCGCACTGGAGGACGTAGATGCCCTGGTCGACCAGCCGGTGGCACTTGCTGTGGTCGAGGAACTTCTCGCCCGCCAGGAACGCGAAGGAGTTGACGGTGTGCGGCGCCTTCGCGGCGTCCAGCTTGATGCCGATGTCGCCGCAGGTCGTCTGCAGCTTCATCGCGTACGCCGCGGAGGTGTCGACGGACATCTCCGGCTCCTTCTTCCAGGTCTTCTTGGACGGCGAGCCCGGCGCCGGCTTGCCGCACGGGTCGGCGGCCTTGCTCGGGCTCGGCGCCGCCGCGTCGACCGTGTCGTCACCGCCGCCCGCCAGCCCGACCGAGGCGTACGCGGCCGCGCCGGCGGCCAGCGCGACCGCCACGGCCGCCGCGACGATCACGTTGCGGCGCTTGTGCTTGCGCCGGGCCGCGGCACGCCGCTGCTGCTGGCGCTCGTACTTCTCGCGGGCGAGCTGCCGCCGCCGCTGATCGCTGCTGACCACCGGTCGTCTCCTAGGTGTGCGCTGAGGTCTGCCGTGGGCCGTACCGTATACGGGTTCGCCGGGGCGGGAGTCCCGCCGGTAGGCTCTTCAACAGCCGAAATCTTCCGGATCGCCGCCGGTGATCCGTCCGCCGCTGTCGATTGTTGAGGACGAACGTGCTCATTGCCGGGTTCCCCGCCGGGGCCTGGGGGACCAACTGTTACCTGGTCGCCCCGGCCGCGGGTGAGGAGTGCGTGATCATCGACCCGGGCCACCAGGCCGCCCAGGGCGTCGAGGAAGCGCTCAAGAAGCATCGGCTCAAGCCCGTCGCCGTCGTCCTCACCCACGGACACATCGACCACGTCGCCTCGGTCGTCCCGGTGTGCGGCGCGCACGACGTGCCCGCCTGGATCCACCCCGCCGACCGCTACATGATGAGCGACCCGGAGAAGGCCCTCGGCCGTTCCATCGGGCAGCAGCTCATGGGCGAGCTGACCGTGGGGGAGCCGGACGACGTCAAGGAGCTGGGCGACGGCGCGCGGCTGGAGCTGGCCGGGATGGAGTTCTCGGTCGCGCACGCCCCGGGCCATACCAAGGGGTCGGTGACCTTCCGGATGCCCGAGCAGGCCGCCACTTCTGGAAATCAGGGGTGCCCGCCGGTCTTCTTCTCGGGCGACCTGCTGTTCGCCGGCTCCATCGGACGTACCGACCTGCCGGGCGGCGACCACGCCGAGATACTGCGGTCGCTGGAGCGGGTGTGCCTGCCCCTCCAGGACGAGACCGTCGTACTGTCCGGCCACGGCCCCCAGACCACCATCGGCCGCGAGCGCGCCACCAACCCGTTCCTGCGGGAGGTGGCCGCCGGCCTCGGAGACGGCGCACCGCACAGCCCGGCTCCGCGACGAGGAATGTGACGAGAACTTCCGTGAGCACCTTCAAGGCCCCCAAGGGCACCTACGACCTGATCCCGCCGCAGTCCGCCACCTACCTGGCGGTCCGCGACGCGATCTCCGGACCCCTCAAGCGCTCCGGTTACGGCTACGTCGAGACGCCCGGATTCGAGAACGTCGAGCTGTTCGCACGCGGCG
Organism: Streptomyces paromomycinus; assembly: GCF_003865155.1. NCBI lineage: Bacteria > Bacillati > Actinomycetota > Actinomycetes > Kitasatosporales > Streptomycetaceae > Streptomyces > Streptomyces paromomycinus. Next base: position 8,049,043 of record NZ_BHZD01000001.1, read on the forward strand.
TCGGCGAGTCCACCGACATCGTGACCAAGGAGATGTACGCCTTCGAGACCAAGGGCGGCGACAAGCTCGCGCTGCGCCCCGAAGGCACCGCCTCGGTGCTGCGCGCCGCCCTGGAGGCCAACCTCCACAAGACGGGCAACCTCCCCGTCAAGCTCTGGTACTCCGGCTCGTACTACCGCTACGAGCGCCCGCAGAAGGGCCGCTACCGCCACTTCTCCCAGGTCGGCGCCGAGGCCATCGGTGCCGAGGACCCGGCGCTGGACGCCGAGCTGATCATCCTGGCCGACGACGCCTACCGGTCGCTGGGCCTGAAGAACTTCCGCATCCTGCTGAACTCGCTCGGCGACAAGGAGTGCCGCCCCGTCTACCGGGCCGCCCTCCAGGAGTTCCTGTACGGGCTCGACCTGGACGAGGACACCCGCCGCCGCGCCGAGATCAACCCGCTGCGGGTCCTCGACGACAAGCGCCCCGACGTGCAGAAGCAGCTGGTGGGCGCGCCGCTGCTGCGCGACCACCTGTGCGAGGCGTGCAAGGCGTACCACGAGCAGGTGCGCGAGCTGCTGACCGCGGCGGGCGTCGCCTACGAGGACGACCCGAAGCTGGTGCGCGGCCTGGACTACTACACCCGTACCACCTTCGAGTTCGTCCACGACGGCCTCGGCTCGCAGTCCGCGGTCGGCGGCGGCGGGCGCTACGACGGCCTGTCCGAGATGATCGGCGGCCCCGCGCTGCCCTCGGTGGGCTGGGCGCTCGGCGTGGACCGCACGGTCCTCGCGCTGGAGGCCGAGGGCGTCGAGCTGGAGCTGCCCGCGAGCACCGCCGTCTTCGCCGTGCCGCTCGGCGAGGAGGCCCGGCGGACCCTGTTCGCCACCGTCACCGAGCTGCGCCGGGCCGGGGTCGCCACCGACTTCGCGTACGGCGGCAAGGGTCTGAAGAACGCGATGAAGTCGGCGAACCGCTCGGGCGCCCGCCTCGCGGTCGTCGCCGGTGAGCGGGATCTGGCCGAAGGCGTCGTGCAGCTCAAGGACCTGGAGAGCGGCGAGCAGACCCCGGTCGCGCTCGACTCGGTGGCCGAAGAGGTCCGCCGCAGGCTCGGCTGATCCCGGCCGCCTCTGTACGGGGCCGCTGTCGTCGTGTAGAGACCCCCTTCCGGCCGTCCACCGCGCTGCGCGCGCGGTGGCTCGGAAGGGGGTCTTTATGCGCATCGAACAGTGGTCAGGTGTCCGGTTGGGGCAGAATGAGGGCCCGGCGCGCGCCAGTTGGAACGCGCCGCCCGCTCACTCCCCACGGCACCGACGGAACGGCGATATGACGACGACAGCGCTTGACGACGTGTCCACCGGCGACGATCACCCGGGCCGCGGCGGCGGCCCGACCGGCTCGGGACGGGGCCTGGCCTGGCTGCTGGTGATCACCAGCGCCCTGGGGCTGCTCGCGTCCTGGGTGATCACCATGGACAAGATCGAGCTGCTGAAGGACCCGAACTTCAAGCCGGCCTGCAGCCTGAGCCCGATCGTCTCCTGCGGCAGCGTGATGCAGAGCCCGCAGGCCGAGGTCTTCGGCTTCCCCAACCCGGTCGCCGGTCTCATCGCCTTCGGCGTGGTCATCGGGATCGGCGTCGGCCTGCTCGCCGGGGCCCGCTACCGCGCCTGGTACTGGATCGGGCTGAACATCGGCACCCTCGCCGCCTCCGTCTTCTGCATGTGGCTGATGTCGCAGTCGCTGTACGTCATCAACTCGCTGTGCCTGTGGTGCACGCTGACCTGGTGCGTCACCATCCTGATGTTCTGGTACACCACCGTGCACAACCTCAAGCACGGCATCATCCCCGCGCCGGCCGGCCTGCGGAAGGCCGTGCTGGAGTTCCACTGGGTCGTGCCGGTGCTCTGGTACGGCGTGATCGCACTGCTGATCCTCACCAAGTGGTGGTCGTACTGGAGCTCGCTGCTCTGAGGCCGGTCCGGGCTTCGGACGACGCCGCCGGGCGGCCGGGGAACCGGCTGCCCGGCGGCATTGTCAGTGCGGTGAATTAGGCTCTCAGCGTGGAGCCCGACCTGTTCACCGCCGCTGCCGAAGACCGCCAGGAGAAAGACCCCACCGGGTCACCCCTCGCCGTACGGATGCGTCCGCGCACCCTCGACGAGGTGGTCGGCCAGCAGCATCTGCTCAAGCCCGGATCGCCGCTGCGCCGCCTGGTCGGCGAGGGCAACGGCGGACCTGCCGGCCCGTCCTCCGTCTTCCTGTGGGGCCCGCCCGGCATCGGCAAGACCACCCTCGCGTACGTGGTCAGCCAGGCGACGAACAAGCGCTTCGTGGAGCTCTCCGCGATCACCGCGGGCGTCAAGGAAGTCCGCGCCGTCATCGACGGCGCGCGCCGCGCCTCGGGCGGCTACGGCAAGGAGACCGTCCTCTTCCTCGACGAGATCCACCGCTTCAGCAAGGCCCAGCAGGACTCCCTGCTGCCCGCCGTCGAGAACCGCTGGGTGACGCTGATCGCCGCGACGACCGAGAACCCGTACTTCTCGGTGATCTCCCCGCTGCTCTCCCGCTCGCTGCTGCTGACGCTCGAACCGCTCACCGACGACGACCTGCGCGGCCTGCTCAAGCGCGCGTTGACGGACGCGCGGGGGCTGGCGGGCGCGGTCACCCTGCCCGAGGACACCGAGGCGCACCTGCTGCGCATCGCGGGCGGCGACGCGCGCCGGGCGCTCACGGCCCTGGAGGCGGGGGCCGGGTCGGCCATCTCCAAGGGGGAGAAGGAGATCACCCTCCAGACGCTGGAGGAGTCCGTCGACCGGGCCGCGGTCAAGTACGACCGGGCCGGTGACCAGCACTACGACGTTGCCAGCGCGCTGATCAAGTCGATCCGCGGCTCCGACGTGGACGCGGCGCTGCACTACCTCGCGCGGATGATCGAGGCGGGCGAGGACCCGCGGTTCATCGCCCGCCGGCTGATGATCTCGGCGAGCGAGGACATCGGGCTCGCCGACCCGTCCGCCCTGCAGACCGCGGTGGCCGCGGCCCAGGCCGTCGCGCTGATCGGCTTCCCGGAGGCCCGGATCACGCTCAGCCAGGCCACGATCGCGCTGGCGCTGGCCCCCAAGTCCAACGCGGCCTACCTGGCCATCGACGCGGCCCTCGCGGACGTACGGGCCGGTCTGGCGGGCCCGGTGCCGGCGCATCTGCGCGACAGCCACTACAAGGGCGCCGAGAAACTGGGCCACGGCAAGGGCTATCAGTATCCGCACGACCTGCCCGGCGGGATCGCGGCCCAGCAGTATGCGCCGGACGAGGTGCACGGCAAGCGGTATTACGCGCCTACGCGGTACGGCGCCGAGGCGCGGTATGCGGATGTGACGGACCGGGTACGGGGGCGCCTTCGCGGCGAGGAGCCGTAGACGCGGGACCGGCTTCGCGGCGGGGAACCGTGGACGCGGGGACGCGGGCGGACGGTTGCGTGCCGGGTGCGGGCCGCTCGTGGCCGAGGGCCGTCCTCAAGCGCCGGACGGGCTGATTCTTGCTGACCCGGCCGTCCGGAAGGCGACTGTCGTTCCGGGGCGGGGAGCGTCGACCATGGCGGTGCCTGCGCGTTCGCCCCGGCACCGACAGGAAGGATCCCGCCATGACGATCAGCTCGAATCCGGATGCGGACAGTCTGGCCGAGACCGAAGCGCGGATCGACCGGCGCCGGGACCAGTACGCGCTGCCCGAAGGGCACATCGCGGCGGCGGACTCGCCCTGGATCCCGTTCGCCCCGCAGGTGATGATCAAGCATCTGACGTTCGACATCCGCAGCAGTTCGGCCGCGAACGTCCTGTGGGTGCAGGCGGGGGGCGTGCTGGGCCGGCACCGCCATCGCGGGCCGGTCTCGGGCTATGTGCTCGACGGCAGCTGGCGCTACCTGGAGTACGACTGGGTCGGCCGCCCCGGCGACTTCGTCCGGGAGAGTCCGGGCCGTACCCACACCCTGGTCTCCGACGAGGGCATGAAGACCGTCTTCTGGCTGAACGGGCCGGTGGAGTTCCTCGACGAGCGGGACCGGGTGACGGAGGTGATCGACGTCTTCTGGTTCATCGACCACTACGAGCGGGGCTGCGCGGAGCAGGGCATTCCGGTCAACCGGGCGCTCTATCTGTGACGCGGTGGCTCAAGGGCTTTTGCACGGCTTCCCGATCGCCGGACGGGCCGGTTGCCGGCCCGTCCGGCGAGGAGCGGCTGCCGTGGTCATCCGGACGCGGCCGCGTCGAAGAGGGTGTGCATGGCGCGGCGGAGTTCGGCGACGTCGCGGACGGGTTCCGGGAAGTCGAAGCGGGCGTCGAACGAGCGGTGTGCGTCGTCGGTGAAGCGGACCCGCAGGCCGAAGCGGTCCAGGGCCACCGGTACGGCCCGGTCGCGGAAGTCGCACGCGCGCTGCGAGCGGTCCCCGAGCAGCGTGCACAGACCGCGGACCTGGTCGCTGTGGGCCGAGTGGAGGTGCTGGAGCAGCTCCGCCTCGTGGGCCGCCAGCGGGTCGGGTTCGGCCCGGGCGAACTCGTCCGGCTCGACGGCCTGGGCACCCCACAGGTCGTCCACGGCCGCCTCGCCGACCTCCATGCGCAGCATCATCCACGCGGGCCGGCCGAACATGCCCGGCGGCGGGTCCGGCTGCAGGGCCTCGCCGATGCCGAGCAGCTCGCCGACCGGGTGCCGTTCGGCGAGCAGCATGGCCGCGCGGGCGCGGTCCTCGTTGCGTACGGGGGTGAGCCAGCCCGCCACCCAGGCCCGGCCGCGGATGCGGTGCGGCACCGAGACGGGTGCCACATCGGTGATCTCCATCACGGCGGTCAGGTCGTCGTCCTGGGCGTGGGCGGCGGCCCTGGCGGCCGCGGAGTCCCCGGGAACCAGGAGGAGCACGTCACCAGCACTGGTGACCGTACGGCATACTGGGGACGAGAGTCCGGCGTCGTCGGGGTCCTCGATTCCGGGGATGCTCAGCGAGGCCATACCATTGGACTCGACGAGGGTTCGTACGCGCTCGGCGGCGGCTGGCTGCTGGGCGTCTTCCACGGGACGCGGCTGACCCGTCCCGGTGCTCTGACCAGCACCGGGCAGGGGGATCCCAGGTCGAAACATGCGTTCTCCTCGAAGTAAGGTAAGCCTAACCTAACCTACACGGAGGTCCGTTCCACGTGAACCAGTCGCGTCCCAAGGTCAAGAAGTCGCGCGCTCTCGGCATCGCCCTGACGCCGAAGGCCGTCAAGTACTTCGAGGCCCGTCCCTACCCGCCCGGCGAGCACGGCCGTGGCCGCAAGCAGAACAGTGACTACAAGGTCCGTCTGCTGGAGAAGCAGCGTCTGCGTGCGCAGTACGACATCAGCGAGCGCCAGATGGCGCGTGCCTACGACCGCGCTCGGAAGGTCGAAGGCAAGACCGGCGAAGCGCTGATCATCGAGCTTGAGCGCCGTCTGGACGCGCTCGTCCTGCGTTCGGGCATCGCCCGGACGATCTACCAGGCCCGTCAGATGGTCGTCCACGGCCACATCTCGGTGAACGACCGCAAGGTCGACAAGCCGTCCTTCCGCGTCCGTCCCGACGACGTCGTGATGGTCCGCGAGCGCAGCCGCGAGAAGCACCCCTTCCAGGTCGCGCGTGAGGGTGGCTACGCCCCCGACGGTGAGACCCCCCGCTACCTGCAGGTCAACCTGAAGGCCCTGGCGTTCCGCCTGGACCGTGACCCGCAGCGCAAGGAGATCCCGGTGATCTGCGACGAGCAGCTCGTCGTCGAGTACTACGCCCGTTGATCCAGGCGTAGGCGCCGCACGGATCGGTCCGCGCGCCCCGCGCGCGGACAGCCGCGTGCTCAGCCCGTCGTCTCCCCGCCGCTCGCGGTGGGGGAGGCGGCGGGTTCGCTGTTTTCCGGGCGTGGCCCCGGTGGTGTGGCCCGCAGGCCGGGTACGGCGCCGTCCGGCCGTGCGTCCCCGCTGCCGCTGCCGCTGCTGTCGCTGTCGCCGTCGCTCAGAATCCGGGCGACCGTCGCGTCCAGGTCGAGCCGGCTGCCGGCCCGCGCGCAGCGCTCGTACCGCTCCGCTCCCAGCAGCTCCCGCGCCTGCTCCTCGCACAGCTGGTGCGGCTGGTTGTAGTAGCGGGAGCCGAACAGCGGCAGCCCGACCGAGGGCCAGATCCGCCCGGCGGCCCCTTGCAGTAGCGCCGCTTCCGCCGGATCGCCTTCGCCGAGGGTGACCAGCGCCAGCAGCTCGACGGCCAGCACCGCGCCCAGCAGGTCGTGGAAGGCATGGTCGATGGCGAGACACTCCTCCAGCAGCGCGCGCGCCCGCGCCGCCTCGCCGCGGTTCCAGGCCGCGTAGGCCAGTACGAACAGCGCGTACGCCAGGGCCCACCGCTCCCCGTGGTCGTCGCAGACCTGCTGTACGTCCTCGCACAGCCGCACCGCCTCCGCGATGTCGCCCTGGAAGGCCACCGCCATCGCCAGTTCGACCTGTGCCATCAGTACGTTGCTGTTGAGTTCGCCGATGTCCCGGTAGCGGGAGAGCGCGTCGCGCAGCAGCCGCTCGGCGCGCGGCATGTCGTCGCGGACCAGTGCGAGGCATCCGGTGCGGTGCACGGCGTACGCGGCCGCGGTGGCGTTGCCCGCGCGCTCCGCCTCCTCGCCGCATTCCCGCAGCGCGCCCAGCGCGCCGACCGCGTCGCCCTGGAGCACCGCCACGTACCCGGCCACCCACAGGGCCTTGAGGCGTGCGTCGTCGTGCTCGCTGTCCAGCTCCAGGGAGCGGTCAAGCCAGTGCCGCCCTTCCGAGAGCCGGCCGCAGCCGACCCAGTAGAACCACAAGGTGCCTGCCAGGTACTGGCCCAGGTGCGCGTCTCCGGAGCTGTCGAGGCTGTATTCCAGGGCGATCCGCAGGTTGGGCAGCTCGCATTCGATACGGGCGGCGACCTCGGCCTGCCGCGGACTGAACCAGTCCAGCTCGCACCAGGTGGCCAGGCCCACGTACCAGTCGCGGTGCCTGCGGCGCAGCCGCTCGACGTCGCCCAGCGCTTCCAGCCAGCCGGCCCCGTACTCCCGCACGGTGTCCAGCATCCGGTAGCGCAGGCCCGCCGGGGTCTCCTCCCGTACGGCCACGGACTGGGCCACCAGTTCACCGAGGACGTCGAGCAGTTCGTCCGCGGGCAGGTCGGGGCCGGAGCAGATGTACTCGGCGGCGTCCAGGTCGAACTGCCCGGCGAAGACGGAGAGCCGCGCCCACAGCAGGCGCTCCGCGGGGGTGCACAGCTCGTGGCTCCAGCCGATCGTCGTCCGCAGGGTCTGGTGACGTGCCGGTGGGGTGCCCGGCTCCGGGGACGCCGGGAAGGCCGGGGGAGAGGTACGGGCACCCCCGGTCAGCAGCCGGAAGCGGTCGTCGATCCGGTGCAGCAGCTGTGCCACCGACAGGACCCGCAGCCGCCCGGCGGCCAGTTCCAGGGCGAGCGGGATGCCGTCGAGCCGCCGGCACAGCTCGGCGACGGCGGCTTCGCCGTCCGCGTCGGTGCGGAAGCCGGGCACGACGGCAGCGGCGCGGTCGTGGAAGAGGGCGGCCGCGTCCGGGCCGTCCATCGGCGGCAGCGGCAGGTTCTGCTCGCCGGGCAGCCCGAGCGGGCGCCGGCCCGCCGCCAGGACCCGCAGGCCGGGCGCCCGTCGCAGCAGGTCGGCGGCGAGCACGGCGCAGTCGTCGACCAGGTGCTCGTACCCGTCCAGGACGAGCAGCAGCTCGCGTCCGGCGAGGTGGTCGCGGAGCGCGGCGCGCGGCGGCCGGCCCGTGTGGTCGGCGAGGCCCAGTGCTTCGGCCACGGCGTGGTCCAGCAGGCCGCCGTGGCGCAGGGCAGCCAGCTCGACCAGCCACACCCCGTCGCAGAAGCGATCCTGCAAGATCTCCGCGGCCTGGGTGGCGAGCCGGGTCTTCCCGGCCCCGCCGACACCGGTGACCGTCACCAGCCGGGCGGACTCCAGATGACCGGCGAGCGCGGCGAGTTCACCGTCACGGCCGACGAACCGGGTGAGCTCCGCGGGCAGGTTCCCGGGCACCCGCAGGCGCGCGGCGAAGGGGCGGGAAACCCGGGGGAAGGGATCGGGGCGCATGGAGCGTCGCATGGAACACGGAGCGTACTCGCAGGTGTGCGCACCGTACAATCGCCCGGCGGTGGGCCCCGCGCCGCACGGGGAACGCGGTACGGGCCGGCGGCCGCGGCGCGATAGGCTCGGGCTCTGCCGTTCGAGCGGGACGAAACCAGAACAAGTCAGTCGGAGAGTGGTGCCAACGTGTCCGGTGGAGAGGTGGCCGGGATCCTCGTGGCCGTCTTCTGGGCGATCCTCGTGTCCTTCCTGGCCCTGGCGCTGGTGAGGCTCGCGCAGACGCTCAAGGCGACGACCAAGATGGTCGCCGAGGTGTCCGAACAGGCCGTACCGCTGCTGGCCGACGCGTCCGCGACCGTCCGCTCCGCGCACACCCAGCTCGCCCGCGTCGACGCGATCGCCTCCGACGTCCAGGAGGTCACCGCCAACGCCTCCGCGCTCTCCTCGACCGTCTCCTCCGCGTTCGGCGGACCGCTGGTCAAGGTCGCGGCGTTCGGCTACGGGGTGCGCCGCGCGATCGGCAAGAAGGGCGCACCGCCCGAGCCGAAGCGCACCGTCGTCGGCCGTACCCTGCCCGCAGCCCGCCGAGGCGGGCGCCGCAACCGTCGCTCCAAGGACTGATCGCCGCGATGTTCCGCCGCGCATTCTGGTTCACCACCGGCGCCGCCGCCGGAGTCTGGGCCACCACCAAGGTCAACCGCAAGCTGCGCAAGCTCCAGCCCGACAGCCTCGCGGCGCAGGCCGCCGACAAGGCCGTCGAGACCGGACAGCGGCTGCGCCAATTCGCGTTGGACGTCCGGACGGGAATGGCGGACCGTGAAGGGCAGCTCCACGAAGCGCTGGGCCTGACGGACCCGGGCGACGCCCGCGAACTGCCGCCGGCACGCTCCCGCGGCGCACTCGAAACGACGCAGTACCGCAGCACGCAGCACCAGCTCACGCAGCACCGAACAAGAACACCCGGCCCGACCGGACCGACCGGAAATGAGGACCACTGATGGAGTCGGCTGAAATCCGCCGCCGCTGGCTGCGCTTCTTCGAGGAGCGCGGGCACACCGTAGTGCCGTCGGCGTCGCTCATCGCGGACGACCCGACCCTGCTGCTGGTCCCCGCGGGCATGGTGCCCTTCAAGCCGTACTTCCTCGGCGAGGTCAAGCCGCCCTTCGACCGCGCCACCAGCGTCCAGAAGTGCGTGCGCACGCCGGACATCGAAGAGGTCGGCAAGACCACCCGGCACGGCACGTTCTTCCAGATGTGCGGCAACTTCTCCTTCGGCGACTACTTCAAGGAAGGCGCCATCAAGTACGCCTGGGAGCTGCTGACCAGCTCGCAGGCGGACGGCGGCTACGGCCTGGACCCGGAACGCCTCTGGGTCACGGTCTACCTGGACGACGACGAGGCCGAGCGCATCTGGCACGAGGTCGTCGGCGTGCCCAAGGAGCGCATCCAGCGCCTGGGCAAGTCGGAGAACTACTGGTCCATGGGCGTCCCGGGCCCGTGCGGCCCCTGCTCCGAGATCAACTACGACCGCGGCCCCGAGTTCGGCGTCGAGGGCGGCCCGGCCGTCAACGACGAGCGGTACGTGGAGATCTGGAACCTGGTCTTCATGCAGTACGAGCGGGGCGCCGGCACCTCGAAGGACGACTTCGAGATCCTCGGCGACCTGCCCAGCCAGAACATCGACACCGGCCTCGGCCTGGAACGCCTGGCGATGATCCTCCAGGGCGTCCACAACATGTACGAGACCGACACCCTGCGGGTCGTCATCGACAAGGCCGGCGAGCTGACCGGTGTGCGCTACGGCGCCGGCGCGGACACCGACGTGTCGCTGCGCGTGGTCGCCGACCACATGCGCACCTCCACCATGCTCATCGGCGACGGCGTCACCCCCGGCAACGAGGGCCGCGGCTACGTGCTGCGCCGCATCATGCGCCGCGCCATCCGCAACATGCGCCTGCTCGGCGCCACCGGCCCGGTCGTCGCCGATCTGCTGGACGTCGTCATCAAGACGATGGGCCAGCAGTACCCGGAGCTGCTGGAGGACCGCAAGCGCATCGAGACGGTCGCCCTCGCCGAGGAGGCCGCCTTCCTCAAGACGCTCAAGGCCGGCACCACCATCCTGGACACCGCCGTCAGCGAGACCAAGGCCGGCGGCGGCACGGTGCTCTCCGGCGACAAGGCGTTCCTGCTCCACGACACCTGGGGCTTCCCCATCGACCTCACCCTCGAAATGGCCGCCGAACAGGGCCTTTCGGTGGACGAGAACGGCTTCCGCCGGCTGATGAAGGAGCAGCGGGAGCGCGCCAAGGCCGACGCCCAGGCCAAGAAGCACGGCCACGCCGACCTGTCCGCCTACCGCGAGGTCGCCGACCGGGCCGGCGCCACCGTCTTCACCGGCTACAGCCACACCGAGGGCGAGTCCACCGTCGTGGGCCTGCTGGCCAACGGCACCGCCGCCCCCGCCGCCCACGAGGGCGACGAGGTCGAGATCGTCCTGGACCGCACCCCCTTCTACGCCGAGGGCGGCGGCCAGCTCGCCGACACCGGCCGCATCCGGCTGGAGTCGGGCGCCGTCGTCGAGGTCCGCGACGTGCAGCGGCCGGTCCCCGGCGTCACGGTGCACAAGGGTGTCGTCCAGGTCGGCGAGGTCGTGGTCGGCTCGGCCGCGTACGCCACCATCGACGTCAAGCGCCGCCGGGCCATCGCCCGCGCCCACAGCGCCACCCACCTCACCCACCAGGCGCTGCGCGACGCGCTCGGCCCGACCGCCGCCCAGGCCGGCTCGGAGAACTCCCCGGGCCGCTTCCGCTTCGACTTCGGCTCGCCGGCCGCCGTGCCCGGCACGGTCCTGACCGACGTCGAGCAGCGGATCAACGAGGTGCTCTCCCGCGAGCTGGACGTCCAGGCCGAGGTCATGAGCATGGAGGACGCCAAGAAGCAGGGCGCCATCGCCGAGTTCGGCGAGAAGTACGGCGACCAGGTGCGTGTGGTGACCATCGGCGACTTCTCCAAGGAGCTGTGCGGCGGCACGCACGTCGCCAACACCGCCCAGCTGGGCCTGGTCAAGCTGCTCGGCGAGTCCTCCATCGGCTCCGGCGTGCGCCGGGTGGAAGCCCTGGTCGGCGCCGACGCGTACCACTTCCTGGCCCGCGAGCACACCGTCGTCTCGCAGCTGACCGAGCTGGTCAAGGGCCGTCCCGAGGAGCTGCCCGAGAAGGTCTCCGGGATGCTGGCCAAGCTCCGGGAGGCGGAGAAGGAGATCGAGCGCTACCGCGCCGAGAAGGTCCTCCAGGCCGCCGCCGGGCTGGCCCAGGAGGCCAAGGACGTACGGGGTGTCGCGCTGGCCGCCGCCCAGGTCGCCGACGGCACCTCCGCCGACGACCTGCGCAAGCTGGTGCTGGACGTGCGCGGCCGCATCCCGGGCGACCGCCCGGCCGTGGTCGCCCTGTTCACCGTCGCCAACGGCCGCCCGCTGACCGTGATCGCCACCAACGAGGCCGCCCGCGAGCGCGGCATCAAGGCCGGTGACCTGGTCCGTACGGCTGCCAAGACGCTCGGTGGCGGTGGCGGCGGCAAGCCGGACGTCGCCCAGGGCGGCGGCCAGAACGCCGCCGCGGTGCCCGAGGCGATCGAGGCCGTCGAGCGTCTCGTGGCCGAGGCGGCCTGAGCGCGTGAGTGAGATGCGACGCGGCAGGCGCCTCGCCATCGACGTCGGTGACGCCCGGATCGGGGTCGCCTCGTGCGACCCCGACGGGGTCCTCGCGACCCCCGTGGAGACGGTGCCGGGCCGGGACGTCCCGGCCGCGCACCGGCGGCTTCGGGCCATTGTCGAGGAGTACGAGCCCATCGAGGTCGTCGTCGGCCTGCCCCGCTCCCTGAACGGGGGAGAGGGGCCGGCCGCGGCCAAGGTGCGGGCCTTCGCGCAGGAGATGGCGCGCGGGATCGCTCCGGTGGCGGTACGCCTCGTCGATGAGCGCATGACAACCGTCACAGCCACCCAGGGGCTGCGGGCCTCGGGAGTGCGGAGCAAAAAGGGACGTTCGGTGGTGGATCAGGCCGCTGCCGTGGTGATTCTGCAGAGCGCACTGGAGACCGAACGGGTGTCTGGACAGCCACCCGGAGAGAGCGTCGAAGTGGTCATCTGATCGCGGTACGGTAACGTTCCGCGCGACGTAGCGGCGGATCGAACAACCGCACGTGCAGAAAGAGGCGGTCGGTACCGCAGGCGCTGCCACTCTGGAGCGCACCGCCTCGCGGCTCTAGGGGATCGATGACTGAGTATGGCCGGGGCTACGGCTCCGAACCGTGGCATCCCGACGACCCTCTCTACGGAGACCAGGGTCGTTACGGGGGCCAGCCGCAACAACCTCAGCAAGGTCCCTACGGGGAGCAGTACGGCGGCCCGCAGCAGCAGAACGCTTACGGCGGTCAGCAGCAGGAGGGCCGCCAGCACGGTGGCCATGGTGGCCAGCAGCACGGTGGTCCGCAGCATGGCGGTCACGGCGGTCAGCCGCACGGTGGCCATGGCGGTCCGCAGCAGCCCTACGGGCAGCAGCCGCAGGACCGGCAGTGGGACGAGCTGTCCGGCCCGTACCCTCCGGTCCAGCAGCAGTACGGCGGCGGCTGGGACGCCTCCCAGGGCGGCGCCCCGTACGACCCGTACGGGCAGCACCCGCCGGTCGACCCGTACAGCGGCCAGAGCCCCGACTACTACGGGACGCAGGACGCCTACCCGCCGCCGCAGCCCCAGCACCTCCGGCAGCAGCAGGCGGGGCAGCCGGAGCCGCACGGCCAGGCAGGGCAGCCGGGGGCCCACGGGCAGGCCGGACAGCCGGGGCCCCACGGGCAGCCCGGTCCTCACGAACAGTCCGGGCCGCACGGCCAGCCCGGTCCGCACGGACCGCAGGGACAGGGCGAGCAGGGGGACCGGATCGCCCAGACCGCCCAGTTCGAGGCGGTACGGCCGGAGCACTTGAGCCAGCCGCCGCACCCGTCCCCGCCCGGCGACGACTTCCGGGCCGCTCCCGGTCCCGAGCAGGACGAGCAGGTACGCGACCCGGCGCACTCCTTCTTCAAGGACGACCGGGACGGCGACGACGGCTACGACGACGACACCGACCCGCGCGAGGAACGCCGCGCCGGCCGCGAGCGCCGCGGCCGCAAGAGCAAACAGCGCAGCCGGATGGCCTGCCTGATCGTCGCCGGTGTCTTCGTCGTCGGCGGTGGCGGTGTCGCCTACTTCGGCTACGACTTCTGGCAGAGCCACTTCGGCTCGGCTCCCGACTTCGAGGGCGAGGGCAGCGGGGACGTCCAGGTCCAGATCCCGTCCGGCGCCTCCCTCCTGAAGATGGGCCTGATCCTCAAGGAGGCGGGCGTCGTCAAGAGCGCGGACGCCTTCACGGAGGCGGCGAGCGGCAAGCAGCTCCAGGCCGGCGCCTACTCGCTGCGCAAGCAGATGTCCGCGGCGTCCGCGGTGCAGCTCATGCTGGACCCCAAGAGCCGCAACGGCCTGACGGTCCGCGAGGGCCTGCGCAACGGTGCCGTCTACGACCTGATCGACAAGAAGCTGCACCTGAAGTCCGGCACGACCAAGGAGGTCGCCGCCGCGCAGGTGAAGAACCTCGGGCTGCCCTCCTGGGCGAACAGCAACCCGAAGATCAAGGACCCGCTGGAAGGGTTCCTCTACCCGTCCACCTACAGCGTCAGCGGCAAGGCGAAGCCGGAGGACGTCCTCAAGGAGATGGTGGCGCGGGCCAACCGGGAGTACGCCAAGTACGACCTGGAGGAGAACGCCAGGAAGCTGGACCTGAAGTCGCCGCTGGACCTGATCACGGTCGCCAGCCTCACCCAGGCCGAGGGCATCACCCACGACGACTTCCGGAAGATGGCCGCGGTCGTCTACAACCGGCTGGCGACGAGCAACACGGTCACCAACCAGAAGCTCGAATTCGACTCCACGTACAACTACCTGAAGAACCAGAGCAAGATCGACATCAGTACGCGCGAGATCCGCAACTACGACGACCCGTACAACACGTACTTCTACAAGGGCCTGCCGCCCGGCCCGATCGGCAACCCGGGCGAGGACGCGCTGAAGGCGTCGATCGACCCGGACCAGAGCGCCAAGTGGCTGTTCTTCATCTCGATCGACGGCAAGAAGACGGACTTCACGACCAACCTGACAGACCACGAGAAGCTGGTCGCGGAGTTCAACAAGCGCAAGCGGTAGGAGGCACGGGCCGGTCCCGGCCGGGCCGCCGGAAGACGGGCGGCCCGGCCGGGACCGGGGGCGCCTCGGCCCCCGCGCGCGGTTCGTCTATCGTTTCGCGGGTCCGAGCTGAGGAGCACCATGTCCAGTGAAGTCCAGGGCCGTCACCGTGCGGCGGTCCTCGGGTCGCCGATCGCCCACTCCCTCTCCCCGGTCCTGCACCGGGCCGCCTACACCGAACTGGGCCTGACCGGCTGGGAGTACGGCCGGCACGAGATCGACGAGGCCGCGCTGCCCGGCTTCATGGCCGGGCTGGACGGCGGCTGGGCGGGCCTCTCCTTGACCATGCCGCTCAAGCGCGCGGTGATCCCGCTGCTGGACGGGATCAGCGACACCGCCGCCTCCGTGGAGGCCGTGAACACCGTCGTCTTCACCGAGGACGGGCGGCGCACAGGCGACAACACCGACATCCCGGGCATGCTGGCCGCCCTGCGCGAGCGCGGTGTGCAGCAGGTCGAACGGGCCGCGATCCTGGGCGCCGGTGCCACCGCCTCCTCCGCGCTCGCGGCCCTGTCCCGCATCTGTGCGGGCGAGGTGACCGCCTACGTACGCAGCGAGGCGCGCGCAGCGGAGATGCGCGGCTGGGGCGAGCGGCTGGGCGTCGCCGTCCGTACGGCCGACTGGTCGCAGGCCGCCGGGGCCTTCGAGGCGCCGCTGGTGATCGCCACCACTCCGGCCGGGACCACCGACGCGCTGGCCGCCGAGGTACTCGAACAGCCCGGCACCCTCTTCGACGTCCTGTACGAGCCCTGGCCGACCACCCTCGCCACCGCGTGGGGCGCGCGCGGCGGGGCGGTCGTGGGCGGCCTGGACCTCCTCGTCCACCAGGCCGTACTGCAAGTGGAGCAGATGACGGGGCGGTCCCCGGCGCCCCTGGAAGCGATGCGCGCGGCGGGGGAGGCGGCGCTCGCGGGGCGGTGACCCGTCCGGCCCGTCCGGCCGGTGGTCCGGTTCCTGGACGGGCAGCGGTGCACCGGCGCGGACGTGGGAGGATCAGGGGAAGACTGTTCGCGCAGTAGCAGGACATGAGGAGCATCGTTGAGCAGGTTGCGCTGGCTGACGGCGGGGGAGTCGCACGGCCCCGCACTCGTGGCGACGCTGGAGGGCCTCCCGGCCGGCGTCCCGATCACCACGGACATGGTGGCGGACGCCCTGGCCCGTCGCCGGCTCGGCTATGGCCGCGGTGCCCGCATGAAGTTCGAGCGCGACGAGGTCACCTTCCTCGGCGGTGTCCGGCACGGACGCACCCTCGGCTCGCCGGTCGCGATCATGGTCGGGAACACCGAGTGGCCCAAGTGGGAGAAGGTCATGGCGGCCGACCCGGTCGACGAGGCGGAGCTGGCCGAACTGGCCCGTAACGCCCCGCTGACCCGGCCCCGCCCCGGCCACGCCGACCTGGCCGGTATGCAGAAGTACGGCTTCGACGAGGCCCGCCCGATCCTGGAGCGCGCCTCCGCCCGCGAGACCGCGGCCCGCGTCGCCCTCGGCACGGTCGCCCGCTCCTTCCTCAAGGAGACGGCCGGTATCGAGATCGTCTCGCACGTGGTCGAGCTGGCCGCCGCCAAGGCGCCGTACGGCGTGGTGCCGAAGCCCTCGGACGTGGAGCGCCTGGACGCCGACCCGGTCCGCTGCCTGGACCCCGAGGCGAGCGCGGCGATGGTCGCCGAGATCGACCAGGCCCACAAGGACGGCGACACCCTCGGCGGCGTCGTCGAGGTGCTGGCGTACGGCGTGCCCGTGGGCCTCGGCTCGCACGTCCACTGGGACCGGCGGCTGGACGCGCGGCTGGCCGGTGCCCTCATGGGCATCCAGGCCATCAAGGGCGTCGAGGTCGGTGACGGCTTCGACCTGGCCCGGGTGCCCGGCTCCAAGGCGCACGACGAGATCGTCTCGACCGACGAGGGAATCCGCCGCACCACCGGCCGCTCCGGCGGCACCGAGGGCGGCCTGACCACCGGCGAGCTGCTGCGCGTACGGGCCGCGATGAAGCCCATCGCGACCGTCCCGCGCGCGCTGGCCACCGTCGACGTCGCCACCGGCGAAGCCACGCAGGCGCACCACCAGCGCTCCGACGTGTGCGCGGTCCCCGCGGCCGGCATCGTCGCCGAGGCGATGGTCGCGCTGGTGCTGGCCGACGCGGTGGCGGAGAAGTTCGGCGGCGACAGCGTGCCGGAGACCCGCCGCAACGTGCGGTCCTTCCTCGACGGCCTGGCGATCAAGTGACGCCGCCGCTCGTGGTGCTGGTGGGCCCCCCGGGCGCGGGGAAGTCCACCGTGGGGGCCCTGCTGGCCGAGCGGCTCGGCGCCGGGTACCGCGACACCGACGCGGACATCGAGGCGGGCGCGGGCAAGCCCATCCCGGAAATCTTCATCGACCACGGCGAGCCGCACTTCCGTGACCTGGAGCGACAGGCCGTACGCGCCGCGGTCGAGAGCCACCCCGGGGTGCTCTCGCTCGGCGGCGGCGCGATCATGGACGAGGGCACCCGCGCCCTGCTGACCGGCCTGCCGGTCGTCTTCCTGGACGTCCAACTGGCCGACGCCGTACGGCGCGTGGGGCTGGACGCGCCGCGCCCGCTGCTCGCCGTCAACCCGCGGCAGCGGTGGCGCGAGCTGATGGAGGCGCGCCGCCCGCTGTACACGGAGGTCGCGCGCGCCGTGGTCGCCACGGACAGCCGGACGCCCGAAGAGGTCGCCGCGGCCGTACTGGACGCATTGCAGCTACACACATCACCGGAGGCCGGGACGCCGGCGGCGGACGCCGCGGCCCCCGGCACGCCCGGGAGGAAGGAACACCCGTGACGGAGCAGGCCACCCGTATCCAGGTCGGCGGCACCGCGGGCACCGACCCGTACGAGGTCCTGGTCGGCCGGCAGCTGCTGGGCGAGCTGGCGGGCCTGATCGGCAAGAAGGCCCAGCGCGTCGCCGTGCTGCACCCGGAGGCGCTGGCCGCCACCGGCGAGGCGCTGCGCGAGGACCTGGCGGGCCAGGGCTACGAGGCCATCGCCGTCCAGCTGCCCAACGCCGAGGAGGCCAAGACCGCCGAGGTCGCCGCGTACTGCTGGAAGGCGCTGGGCCAGACCGGCTTCACCCGCACCGACGTGATCGTGGGCGTCGGCGGCGGCGCCACCACCGACGTCGCGGGCTTCGTCGCCGCGACCTGGCTGCGCGGGGTGCGCTGGATCGCCGTACCGACCACCGTGCTCGGCATGGTGGACGCCGCGGTCGGCGGCAAGACCGGCATCAACACCGCCGAGGGCAAGAACCTGGTCGGCGCCTTCCACCCGCCGGCCGGTGTGCTGTGCGACCTGGCCGCGCTGGACTCCCTCCCGGTCCACGACTACGTGTCCGGGCTCGCCGAGGTCATCAAGGCCGGCTTCATCGCCGACCCGGCGATCCTGGAGCTGATCGAGTCCGACCCCGAGGGCGCCAAGCGCCCCGACGGGCCGCACACCGCCGAGCTGATAGAGCGCGCCATCCGGGTCAAGGCCGAGGTCGTCTCCGCGGACCTCAAGGAGTCCGGCCTGCGCGAGATCCTCAACTACGGGCACACCCTGGCGCACGCCATCGAGAAGAACGAGCGCTACAACTGGCGGCACGGCGCCGCCGTCTCCGTCGGCATGGTCTTCGCCGCCGAGCTGGGCCGGATCGCCGGCCGGCTGGACGACGCGACCGCCGACCGGCACCGCGCCGTCCTGGGCGCGGTCGGCCTGCCGCTGACCTACCGCGGCGACCAGTGGCCCAAGCTGCTGGAGACGATGAAGGTCGACAAGAAGACGCGCGGCGACCGGCTGCGTTTCATCGTCCTGGACGGCCTGGCCAAGCCCACCGTCCTGGAGGGCCCGGACCCGGCGATGCTGCTCGCCGCGCACGCGGAGATCGCCGCGTGAGGCGCGTGCTGGTCCTCAACGGGCCCAACCTCGGCCGCCTGGGCTCCCGCGAGCCCGACGTGTACGGCGCCACGTCCTACGCCGGGCTGGTCGAGCGGTGCACGGCGCTCGGCAAGGAACTGGGCTTCGAGGCGGAGGTCCGGGAGACCAACGACGAGGGCGAGCTGGTGCGCTGGCTGCACGAGGCGGCGGACGGATCGCTTCCGGTCGTCCTCAACCCCGGCGCGTTCACGCACTACTCGTACGCCATGCGGGACGCCGCCGCCCAGCGCACCGCGCCGCTCGTCGAGGTGCACATCTCCAACCCGTACGCCCGCGAGGAGTTCCGCCACAACTCGGTGATCGCGGCGGTGGCCAGCGGTACGATCGCCGGCTTCGGCATCGGCTCCTACGAACTCGCGCTGCGCGCACTGGCCGCCGAACTCACCGCCTGAGCCCGGCCCGCCCCGCACACCGCGCCGTCCCCCGGCCGTCGCAGAGCCGACGACCGGGGGACACCGGCTGC
Source organism: Streptomyces paromomycinus (assembly GCF_003865155.1). Classification (NCBI taxonomy): domain Bacteria; kingdom Bacillati; phylum Actinomycetota; class Actinomycetes; order Kitasatosporales; family Streptomycetaceae; genus Streptomyces; species Streptomyces paromomycinus. The sequence continues at coordinate 8,067,809 of NZ_BHZD01000001.1, forward strand.
CCCTGCCGGGGGAGGACCGCGGCCATGTTCTGCGGGTACCGTTCGCCGGACAACCACCTCGGCCCACCCGGGCCGGACGCCCGGCGCGCCGGACACGCGAACACCGTACGGACGCAACTCCCGCCCGTACCGCGAGCACCGCGCATGCCCCGGGCGGCCACGAGCATTCGACCGCACGAGACGGAGAGCCACCGGATGCAGCACGCAGGGGGGACTCCGCTGCCACCGCCTCACGGGCCGGTGCCCGGCCACGGGGCCGCGATGACCCCGCATCCCGGTCCCGGTCACCCCATACCGCCGCACCAGCATCAGCACCAGCCGCAGGCCGCGCCGCCCGCGCCCGGCTGGCCCGCGCCCCCGCCGCCCGCCGCCCCGCCGCACGGCGCGCCGACCGCGCCGCCGCCCGCCGAGGCCACCGGGCACATCCAGCTCCCGCCCGGCGCCCCCGTGGCGCTGCCCAGCCCGCCCGCCGGTGCTTCCGCGCCGGACGCCGCGCACGCCGCCGTGGCCGTGCTGCTCATCGGCCCGGCCGGCGCCGGCAAGACCAGCGTCGCCCGGCACTGGGCCGACACCCGCCGGGTGCCCACCGCGCACATCAGCCTCGACGACGTCCGCGAATGGGTACGGTCCGGCTTCGCCGACCCCCAGTCGGGCTGGAACGACCACTCCGAGGCGCAGTACCGCCTGGCCCGCCGCACCTGCGGCTTCGCGGCCCGCAACTTCCTCGCCAACGGCATCTCCTGCATCCTCGACGACGCCGTCTTCCCGGACCGCCCGGTCATCGGCCTCGGCGGCTGGAAGCGCCACGTGGGCCCCGGCCTGCTGCCGATCGTGCTGCTGCCGGGCCTGGAGATCGTCCTGGAGCGCAACGCCCGCCGCACGGGCAACCGGCGCCTCTCCGACGAGGAGGTCGCCCGCATCCACGGCCGGATGGCGGGCTGGTACGGCTCCGGCCTGCCCATCATCGACAACTCCGCACACGACGTACCCACCACGGCCCGCCTCCTGGACGACGTGGTCGCCCGCAGCATCGCGAGCCCGCCGAGCTGGTAGGGGACCCGGAAGAGGCCGCAGCCCCGGCCCGGCACTCCCTGCCGCGGCCGCCCCTGCCCCGGCATTCCCTCCTGCGGCCCCTGCCCCGACCCCGGGATTCTCGGGGATACCGGGGTGCCCGGGGTTCCCGCCGTCCCCTCCGGGTATGCCCCCGCCGGGGGGACGATCTTGTTCGATTCGCCCCGTAGGGTCACCTGCCCGCTTGGCCGGTGACCTGTGACCTCGAAGGCCGCGGGTTGAAGCGGTCCCGCGCTGAAGCGGTCCCGTACTGAAGCGGCCGGTGTCGCAAGTGCGGGCAACCACGCCGGAGTGGAGTGCGAGCGGCAGGGTGAGGCGAGTTCGGCCCGGCAGTGCGAGCCGGGGGCGTTCGGCGTCGTCCGCGTCGCTCGGGGAGGCTTCCTGTGGGGCTGTCGTGCCTCGGACGCTGTCACAGACGTCTTGTTTGCGTCGGGAGCCCGGGATGTCGTAGCGTGCAAAAGTTCCTGTGCCGAGGTATCGGTGGCAGCGACCGGATTTCCTGTTCCTCCTGTGTCGACCTTGAGGTGGCGACCTATTAACCAGGCCATGTAGTCGTCCGCGTTCCCCGCGTGCTGTTGTGTCGCACGTGTCCGGGGCGGACGCCGCGCTGGCCTGAGTTGCGTCACCCTCCCCCGCAGTTTTCCTTCCCGGGTGCAGCTCTGCCGTCTGCCCCGGGTTTCGTGCTTTCCGGACCTGGTGCGGCTGTCGGCAGAGCTCCCCGATCCCTTTGGATCAGGAGTTTCCCGTCGTGTCTTCCTCCGCGCTCGACAACGAGCCGAAGCACACCACCACCCAGCCCCCGGCCCGGCCCGCACCCGGTCTGTCGAAGATGGGCCCGGCGGCCTGGATCGCCCTCTTGGTGCTTCTGGGCGCCGAGCTGATGGATATGATCGACCAGTCGGTCGTCCTGACCGCCCTGCCCGCGATCCAGGAGTCCACTGGCGCCGGACCGGACACGGTGCAGTGGCTGACCACCGGCTATTCACTGCCCATCGCCGTCGGACTGATCACCGGCGGACGCCTCGGCGACCTCTACGGCCGCCGCAGAATCCTCCTCATCGGCACCGTCGTGTTCACCACGGCCTCACTGCTGTGCGGCCTCGCTGACGGGCCGGGCATGATGATCGCCGCCCGCGCGCTCCAAGGCGTGGGGGCGGCCGTGATGATCCCGCAGATCCTGGCCACCCTCCATGTCACCTTCGAGGGGCAGAACCGCAGCAAGGTGTTCGGCCTGTACGGGGCCGTCATGTCGCTCGCCAATGTCCTGGGCCCGGTGATGGGCGGCCTGCTGACCGAGTCGGACCTGTTCGGGCTGTCCTGGCGGCCGATCTTCCTGGTCAACGTGCCCGTCGGCCTCGCCGTGCTCCTCCTGGGGCGCAGGTTCGTCCCCGAGTCGACGGTGCAGAAGGCCAACCGGCTCGACCTGACCGGCATGCTCCTGTCCGCGTCGGCCGTCGTCCTGATCGTATTCCCCCTCACGGAGGGGCACCTCCACCACTGGCCGCTGTGGTGCTTCGCCCTGCTCGCCGCGGGCCTGCTCGTCCTCGGCGTCTTCCTGCGGCACCAGAAGCGCAAGCAGGGCAACGCCCCGCTCGTACCTCTGTCCCTCTTCCGGGGCCGGCAGTTCTCCGGCGGCATGGCCGCACAGCTGGTGCACGGCCTGCTGTGCGGGCTGTTCTTCATGACCTGGACCCTCTACCTCCAGCACGGGCTGGGCATGAGCCCCTTCCACGCGGCCCTGGCCTTCGTGCTGCTCTCCGTCGGAGAGCTGGGCGGTGCGACGGTCGTGGCGAGGAGCGGCGGGCGCTTCGCCCGCCGGCTGCCGCAAGCCGGAGCTCTCGTCACGCTCGCCTCGACGGCCGCCTACGGGCTCCAGATCGAAACAGCCCAGGCGGCCCTGAGCCTCGTGGCGATGACTGCTCCGGTCATACTGATCGGGTTCGGCCTCGGCATGGTCGGCGGCCCGCTCGCCGACATGTCGCTGGCCGAGGTCCCGCACGAGGACGCGGGGTCCGCCTCGGGCCTGTTCAACACCGTCATGCACCTGGGCATCGCCCTGGGCACAGCGCTGACCGCGCTGGTGTTCTTCGCGACCACCGGCGGCTCACCCGAGGCCGCACTCAACCGCGAAGCGTTCATCACCGTGCTGTGGTGGGTCGGTGGTCTCCTGGCCCTGCTGTGGGCCCTGCTGTTCTGCCTGCCCGAGCACACGGAGAACCGGGCCGGGTAGACCGGTTCCCCAAGGCGGCGGCACCCGGCCCCGTGCCGCCGCCTCGTCCTCTCCCTGTACGCCTTTCATGCAGCCATGAGGCCACGAGGGCCACGAGGGCCACGAGGGGTGGAGCCTCACGACCACGACCACGTCCACGCCACCGGACAGCCGAGCCCATCGGGGTCCGGTCCGTACGGCGCCGTCAGTCCGACCCTGACCGTCCGGCCACACCCGCCGCGCGTCCCCAGCCAGGTCCGCCGCACGCCCCCCGGACGGTCCCGCCGCCGAATCCCCCACCCGGACCCGCCCGACCGGCCGGGCCCGACCAGGGCCCGTACGCTCGGTGCATGTCCGAGCTCTACTCGGCCCGGCGTACGCGGCTGCGCGACCGCTGCGCCGCCGCCGGCAGCGCCGCGGCGCTGATCTCGCGTCCCGCCAATGTCCGCTACCTCGCCGGCTGCGCACCGCCCGGCGCGGCCCTGCTGCTCGGCCCCGACGACGACCTCCTGCTGACCGAGGGGCCGCTCAGCGGCGACCCCTCGGAGGGACGGCCCGCCGAGGAGCTGCGGGTCTCCGAGCTGCCCACCCGGGACGGCGACCCGGTGGTGGCCGCCGCCGACCAGGCCGCGCGGGCGGGGGCGGGCTCGCTCGCCGTCGAGGAGCACCACCTCACGGTCGCCCGGCACCGCGCGCTGGCCCAGGTGGCGCCCCGGCTGCGGCTCGCCGACCTCGCCCGCGCCGTCGAGGCGCAGCGGGTCGTCAAGGACGACGAGGAGATCTCCTGCCTGCGGATCGCCGCGGAGATCACCGACCAGGCCCTCGGCGAGTTGCTGGAGTCGATCCTGGTGGGCCGTACGGAGCGGCACCTCGCCCTGGAACTGGAGCGCCGTCTGGTCGACCACGGTGCGGACGGCCCGGCCTTCGCCACCTCGGTCGCCGCAGGGCCGCATTCGGGACGTCCCGGACATCTGCCCACCGACCGGCGGGTCGAGGAAGGTGACTTCCTGACCGTCAACCTGGGGGCGAACTACCGCGGTTACCGTTGCGAGATCGGCCGTACCTTCGTCATCGGCACCACGCCGGCGGACTGGCAGATCGAGCTGTACGACCTTGTTTTCGCAGCCCAGCGAGCCGGGCGGGAGACACTGGCACCGGGTGTGGAGTGCCGCGAGGTGGACCGGGCGGCACGTCAGGTGCTGGTCGGCGCGGGCCACGGCGAGCGCCTGGGGCCGGGTACCGGACACGGCGTGGGACTCGAAATCGACGAGGACCCTCGGCTGTCACCTGCGGCCATGGGTAAACTGGACGCTTGCGTGCCGGTCACCGTCGATCCGGGGATTCACATCCCGGGCCGCGGCGGCGTCCGGATCGACGACACACTCGTCGTCCGCCCCGAGGCGGACGGCGGGCCCGAGCTACTCACGATCACGACCAAGGAGCTGCTCGCGCTCTGAGCCGGACCCGGTTCGACGCGCGGCTGCCCGGGGTCCCACCACCCGCAGTCCAGGAGATTCCGCAACCGTGGCTTCCACGAACGACCTCAAGAACGGCCTGGTGCTCAAGCTCGAAGGCGGCCAGCTCTGGTCCGTCGTCGAGTTCCAGCACGTCAAGCCCGGCAAGGGCCCCGCCTTCGTCCGCACCAAGCTCAAGAACGTGCTGTCCGGCAAGGTGGTGGACAAGACCTTCAACGCCGGTGTGAAGGTCGAGACGGCCAACGTCGACAAGCGTGGGATGCAGTTCTCGTACATGGACGGCGAGTACTTCGTCTTCATGGACATGGACACCTACGACCAGCTGCACATCGACCGCAAGACCGTCGGTGACGCCGCCAACTACCTGCTCGAAGGCTTCGAGGCCGTCGTGGCGCAGCACGACGGCGAGGTGCTCTACGTCGAGCTGCCGGCCGCCGTCGAGCTGGTCATCAAGGAGACCGAGCCGGGCGTCCAGGGCGACCGCTCCACCGGTGGCACCAAGCCCGCCATCCTGGAGACCGACTACCAGATCCAGGTGCCGCTCTTCATCACGACCGGTGAGAAGATCAAGGTCGACACCCGCTCCGGCGAGTACCTCGGCCGGGTGAACAGCTAACCGTGGCCGCCCGTAACAAGGCCCGTAAGCGCGCCTTCCAGATCCTCTTCGAGGCCGACCAGCGCGGTGCCGACGTGCAGTCCGTGCTGGCGGACTGGATGCGGCACGCCCGGACCGATCCGCGGCAGCCGCCGGTCAACGAGTACACCCTGCAACTGGTCGAGGGGTACGCGGAGCACGTCGAGCGCATCGACGAACTGCTCGACACCTACTCCGTCGGCTGGTCGCTGGACCGGATGCCGACGGTCGACCGCAATGTCCTGCGGCTCGGCGCGTACGAGCTGATCTGGGTGGACGAGACGCCGGACGCCGTGGCGATCGACGAAGCGGTGCAGCTGGCCAAGGAGTTCTCCACGGACGAATCCCCGGCCTTCGTCAACGGCCTGCTGGCCCGCCTGAAGGAACTGAAGCCCAGCCTGCGGCGCGAGGCGCGCTGAGGCGGCGGTGGATCCCGTGAAAGGGCCCGGAGCGTATCGACGCTCCGGGCCCTTCGCACGTGCGGGGCAGGAGTGAGCGCCGCAGGTACCGGTGCACAGAAAACCGCCGCCCCGACGGAGTCGGAAGCGGCGGTACGTTTCTGCAGGTGACGCCGTACGGGGTCAGATGTCCTCGTGCTGCACCGCGCGGCGCGCGTCGGCGTCCAGCACGCCCCAGCTGATCAGCTGCTCGGTCAGCACGGAGGGCGACTGGTCGTAGATCACGGCGAGGGTGCGCAGGTCGTCCTGGCGGATCGAGAGGACCTTGCCGTTGTAGTCGCCGCGCTGGCTCTGGATCGTGGCGGCGTAGCGCTGCAGCGGGCCGGCCTTCTCGGCGGGGACGTGGGCCAGGCGCTCCAGGTCCAGGACCAGCTTCGGCGGCGGCTCGGCCGCTCCGCCTGGGGTCGTGCCCGGCAGCAGTTCCTGCACCGGCACACCGTAGAAGTCGGCCAGCTCGGCCAGGCGCTGTACGGTCACGGCACGGTCGCCGCGCTCGTACGAACCCACCACGACGGCCTTCCAGCGGCCCTGGGACTTCTCCTCGACACCGTGGAGAGAGAGGCCCTGCTGGGTGCGGATGGCGCGGAGCTTGGCCCCGAGCTGTTTGGCGTATTCGCTGGACATAAAGCTCCCCGGACGCTGTGTAGACGTGCGGCGCGGGCCGCGCGGCTGGTAACTCACTGTGAGGTTACGCAGCGTAATTCGGCGTCGTCAAGCCGAATGAGTCACACGGTGGCCCCGAAGGGGTGCGCTCGGACCCCGCCGTGGCTCCTGGTACCGTGAACGGCGTAACCCCGACGTCCTTTAAAGTCCGTCCTGTGAGGCGGAGAAGGAGGTCCGTTCGTCATGGACGCCCCCAGCTCCAACGCTGCGCGTCCGGTCCTCGAAGGCCCGGACATCACGCGCATGCTCACCCGCATCGCCCACGAGATCGTCGAACGCGCCAAGGGCGCCGACGACGTGGTGCTCCTCGGCATTCCCACCCGCGGGGTCTTCCTCGCCCGCCGGCTGGCCGCCAAGCTCGAAGAGATCACCGGCCGCGCGGTACCGGTCGGCTCGCTCGACATCACGATGTACCGCGACGACCTGCGCCTGGGCCCGGCGCGCGCCCTCGCGCGCACCGACATCCCCGGTGACGGCATCGAGGGCCGGGTGGTCCTCCTCGTCGACGACGTGCTCTTCTCCGGCCGGACCATCCGTGCCGCCCTCGACGCCCTCAACGACATCGGCCGGCCGCGCGCCGTGCAGCTCGCCGTCCTGGTCGACCGCGGCCACCGCGAGCTGCCGATCCGTGCCGACTACGTGGGCAAGAACCTCCCCACGTCGCTGCGGGAGACGGTCAAGGTCCAGCTCACCGAGGAGGACGGCCGCGACGCCGTGCTGCTCGGCGTCAAGCAGACCGCCCCGGCCGGCGAGCAGTAGCGCCCCTCTGGACGGACCCGGTACGGCCGGGCCGCCAGTCATGCCTGCTCGACGGACATACCCGTACACCTCCCTCACCCACGGAGAAAACCGGATGAAGCGTCATCTCATCTCGGCCGCCGACCTCACCCGCGACGACGCCGTCCTGATCCTCGACACCGCCGAGGAGATGGCCCGGGTGGCGGACCGGCCGATCAAGAAGCTCCCCACCCTGCGCGGACGCACCGTCGTCAACCTCTTCTTCGAGGACTCCACGCGCACCCGCATCTCGTTCGAGGCGGCCGCCAAGCGGCTGTCGGCGGACGTCATCAACTTCTCCGCGAAGGGCTCGTCCGTCTCCAAGGGCGAGTCGCTGAAGGACACCGCGCTGACCCTGGAGGCGATGGGCGCGGACGCCGTCGTCATCCGGCACGGCGACTCCGGCGCCCCGCACCGCCTGGCCACCTCCGGCTGGATCGGCGGTTCGGTGGTCAACGCCGGCGACGGTACGCACGAGCACCCCACCCAGGCGCTGCTGGACGCCTTCACCATGCGCCGGCACCTGACCGACGGCGCGGGCCAGGACCTGTCCGGCCGCCACATCACCATCGTCGGCGACATCCTGCACAGCCGGGTCGCCCGCTCCAACGTCCACCTGCTGACCACCCTGGGCGCCGAGGTGACGCTGGTCGCGCCGCCCACGCTGGTGCCGGTCGGTGTCGAGCGGTGGCCGTGCGAGGTCAGCTACGACCTGGACGCGGTGCTGACCAAGTCGGACGCGGTGATGATGCTGCGCGTCCAGCGCGAGCGGATGAACGCCGCCTTCTTCCCCACCGAGCGGGAGTACGCCCGGCGCTACGGCCTGGACGGCGACCGGATGAGCCGGATGCCCGACCACGCGATCGTGATGCACCCCGGCCCGATGAACCGCGGCATGGAGATCACCGCCGAGGTCGCCGACTCGCCGCGCTGCACCGCCGTCGAGCAGGTGGCCAACGGTGTCAGCATCCGGATGGCCGTCCTGTACCTGCTGCTGGGCGGGAACGAACCCGCCGTCACCACCACTACGCCCCAAGCCGCGCGTTTCGAGGAGAGCAAGTAATGAGCAAGACCCTGATCCGCGGGGCGAACGTCCTGGGTGGCGAGCCGCAGGACGTCCTGATCACCGATGGCGTGATCACCGCCGTCGGCAACGAACTGGCCGGTACCGAGGACGCCACCGTCGTCGAGGCCGCGGGCCGGATCCTGCTGCCCGGCCTGGTCGACCTGCACACCCACCTCCGCGAGCCGGGCCGTGAGGACTCCGAGACCGTCCTGACCGGCACCAAGGCCGCCGCCGTCGGCGGGTTCACCGCCGTGCACGCCATGGCCAACACCTTCCCCGTCGCCGACACCGCGGGCGTCGTCGAGCAGGTCTGGCGCCTGGGCAAGGAGTCCGGCTACTGCGACGTGCAGCCGGTCGGCGCGGTGACCGTGGGCCTGGAGGGCAAGAAGCTCGCCGAGCTGGGCGCCATGCACGACTCGGCCGCGGGCGTCCGGGTCTTCTCCGACGACGGCAAGTGCGTGGACGACGCGGTGATCATGCGCCGCGCGCTGGAGTACGTGAAGGCGTTCGACGGCGTGATCGCCCAGCACGCCCAGGAGCCCCGGCTGACCGAGGGCGCTCAGATGAACGAGGGCATCGTCTCCGCCGAGCTGGGCCTGGCCGGCTGGCCGGCGGTGGCCGAGGAGTCGATCATCGCGCGGGACGTGCTGCTCGCCGCGCACGTCGGTTCGCGGGTGCACATCTGCCACCTGTCCACCGCCGGGTCCGTCGAGATCGTCCGCTGGGCCAAGTCCAAGGGCTGGAACGTCACCGCCGAGGTCACCCCGCACCACCTGCTGCTGACCGACGAGCTGGTCCGGTCCTACAACCCCGTCTACAAGGTGAACCCGCCGCTGCGTACGGAGGCCGACGTGCTGGCGCTGCGCGAGGCGCTGGCCGACGGCACCATCGACTGCGTCGCCACCGACCACGCCCCGCACCCGCACGAGGACAAGGACTGCGAGTGGGGCGCGGCCGCCATGGGCATGGTCGGCCTGGAGACGGCGCTCTCCGTCGTCCAGCACACGATGGTCGACACCGGTCTGCTGGACTGGGCGGGCGTCGCCGACCGGATGTCCGGCCGCCCCGCGCAGATCGGCCGTCTCAAGGGGCACGGCCGTCCGGTCTCGCCTGGCGAGCCCGCCAACCTCACGCTGCTCGATCCGGCATACCGTGGACCCGTGGACCCCGCGGGCTTCGCGTCCCGCAGCCGCAACACGCCCTACGAGGGCCGTGAGCTGCCGGGTCGCGTGACCCACACCTTCCTGCGGGGCCGGGCAACGGTCGTGGACGGGAAACTGGCGTGACATCTTCAATCATCCAACTGGCAGCCGAGCAGAAGTCCGCCGAGGTCACCGACTGGGCGGCCCGGATCGGCTGGGTCGTCGGACTGCTCCTGTTCGTCGCGCTCCTGTACTGGCTGATGCGCGAGGGCTGGAAGTGGCGCGGCACCCTCCAGGGCGACCTGCCCGAGCTGCCCACGGCGCCCGAGGACGCCGGGGAGCCGCTGCTGACGATGACCGGCCGCTACCACGGTTCGACGACCGCCGGACAGTGGCTGGACCGCGTCGTCGCACGCGGCCTGGGCACCCGCAGCCGCGCCGAGCTGACCCTGACGGACGCCGGCCTGGACGTCGTACGGCCCGGCGCGCAGGACTTCTTCGTCCCGGCCGCCGCGCTGCGCGGTGCCCGCCTGGACAAGGGCATCGCCGGCAAGGTCCTGCCCGAGGGCGGCCTGCTGGTGATCACCTGGGCGCACGGCGACAAGGAACTCGACTCCGGCTTCCGGTCCGACCGGGCCGCCGAGCACACCGCATGGGTCACCGCTCTGACCGAGCTGACCAGCGAGAACATCAAGAGCAGCAAGATCACCGAAACGGAAGGCGCACGATGACGACCTCCACCAGGGCAGCCGCGAAGGCTCCCGCCATACTCGTCCTGGAGGACGGCCGCAGCTTCCGCGGCCGCGCCTACGGGGCCGTGGGGGAGACCTTCGGCGAAGCGGTGTTCTCCACCGGCATGACCGGCTACCAGGAGACCCTGACCGACCCCTCGTACCACCGCCAGGTCGTCGTCATGACCGCCCCGCACATCGGCAACACGGGCGTCAACGACGAGGACCCGGAGTCCGCCCGCATCTGGGTCTCCGGCTTCGTCGTACGCGACCCCGCCCGCACCCCGTCCAACTGGCGCTCGGCCCGCACCCTCGACGACGAACTGGCCGCCCAGGGCGTCGTCGGCATCAGCGGCATCGACACCCGCGCCCTCACCCGCCACCTGCGCGAGCGCGGCGCGATGCGGGTCGGCATCTTCTCCGGCCCGGCGCTCGACGGCCCGGCCGGCACCGGCCTCGCCGACGAGGCGGCGCTGCTGGCCAAGGTGCAGTCGGCCCCGCAGATGAAGGGCGCCGACCTGTCCGCCGAGGTGGCCACCAAGGAGGCGTACGTGGTTCCCGCGCAGGGCACCAAGCGCTTCACGGTCGCCGCGGTCGACCTGGGCATCAAGGGCATGACCCCGTACCGCATGGCCGAGCGCGGCATCGAGGTGCACGTGCTGCCCGCCACGGCGAGCGCCGAGGACGTGTACGCCGTCGACCCCGACGGTGTGTTCTTCTCCAACGGGCCGGGCGACCCGGCCACTGCCGACCACCCGGTCTCCGTCATGCAGGCGGTCCTGGAGCGCGGCACGCCGCTGTTCGGCATCTGCTTCGGCAACCAGATCCTCGGCCGCGCGCTGGGCTTCGGCACGTACAAGCTGAAGTACGGGCACCGCGGCATCAACCAGCCGGTGCAGGACCGTACGACCGGCAAGGTCGAGGTCACCGCGCACAACCACGGCTTCGCCGTCGACGCGCCGCTCGACAAGATCTCCGAGACCCCCTACGGGCGCGCCGAGGTCTCCCACGTCTGCCTCAACGACAACGTGGTGGAGGGGCTCCAGCTCCTGGACCGGCCGGCCTTCAGCGTCCAGTACCACCCCGAGGCCGCCGCGGGCCCGCACGACGCGGCCTACCTGTTCGACCGCTTCGTCCAGCTCATGGAGGGCCAGCGTGCCTAAGCGCACCGATATCCAGTCCGTCCTGGTCATCGGCTCCGGCCCGATCGTCATCGGCCAGGCAGCCGAGTTCGACTACTCCGGCACCCAGGCGTGCCGGGTCCTGAAGGCCGAGGGCCTGCGGGTCATCCTGGTCAACTCCAACCCGGCCACGATCATGACCGACCCGGAGATCGCCGACGCCACCTACGTCGAGCCGATCACCCCGGAGTTCGTCGAGAAGATCATCGCCAAGGAGCGCCCGGACGCCCTGCTGCCCACCCTGGGCGGCCAGACCGCGCTGAACACCGCGATCTCGCTGCACGAGTCCGGCACCCTGGAGCAGTACGGCGTCGAGCTGATCGGCGCCAACGTCGAGGCGATCAACAAGGGCGAGGACCGCGACCTGTTCAAGGAGGTCGTGGAGGCCGTCCGCCGCAAGATCGGCCACGGCGAGTCCGCCCGCTCCTACATCTGCCACACCATGGACGACGTCCTGAAGGGCGTCGAGGAGCTGGGCGGCTACCCGGTCGTCGTCCGCCCCTCCTTCACCATGGGCGGCGCCGGCTCCGGCTTCGCCCACGACGAGGAGGAGCTGCGCCGCATCGCCGGCCAGGGCCTGGCCCTGTCGCCGACCACCGAGGTGCTCCTGGAGGAGTCCATCCTCGGCTGGAAGGAGTACGAGCTGGAGCTGATGCGCGACAAGAACGACAACGTCGTGGTCGTCTGCTCCATCGAGAACTTCGACCCGATGGGCGTGCACACCGGCGACTCCATCACCGTCGCCCCGGCGATGACGCTCACCGACCGCGAGTACCAGATCCTGCGGGACGTCGGCATCGCCGTGATCCGCGAGGTCGGCGTGGACACCGGCGGCTGCAACATCCAGTTCGCCGTCAACCCCGTCGACGGCCGGGTCATCGTCATCGAGATGAACCCGCGCGTCTCGCGCTCCTCGGCGCTCGCCTCCAAGGCCACCGGCTTCCCGATCGCGAAGATCGCTGCCCGGCTGGCCGTCGGCTACACGCTCGACGAGATCCCCAACGACATCACCGAGCAGACCCCGGCGTCCTTCGAGCCCACCCTCGACTACGTCGTCGTCAAGGTCCCGCGCTTCGCCTTCGAGAAGTTCCCGGCGGCGGACGCCCGGCTGACCACCACCATGAAGTCGGTCGGCGAGGCGATGGCCATCGGCCGTAACTTCACCGAGGCGCTGAACAAGGCGCTGCGCTCGCTGGAGAAGAAGGGCAGCCAGTTCGAGTTCACCGGCGACCCCGGTGACAAGGCGGAGCTGCTGGTCAAGGCCGAGATCCCCACGGACGGCCGGATCAACACCGTCATGCAGGCGATCCGGGCCGGCGCCACCCCCGAGGAGATCTTCGACGCCACGAAGATCGACCCGTGGTTCGTGGACCAGCTGTTCCTGGTCAAGGAGACCGCCGACGAGATCGCGGCCGCCGACCAGCTCGGCCCCGAGGTCCTGGCGTACGCCAAGCGGCACGGCTTCTCCGACGCCCAGATCGCCGCGATCCGCGGCCTGACCGAGGACGTCGTCCGCGAGGTCCGGCACGCGCTCGGCGTCCGCCCCGTCTACAAGACGGTGGACACCTGCGCCGCCGAGTTCGCCGCGAAGACCCCGTACTTCTACTCGTCCTACGACGAGGAGAGCGAGGTCGCGCCGCGCGAGAAGCCCGCCGTGATCATCCTGGGCTCCGGCCCGAACCGCATCGGCCAGGGCATCGAGTTCGACTACTCCTGCGTGCACGCCTCCTTCGCGCTCTCCGACGCGGGCTACGAGACCGTCATGGTCAACTGCAACCCGGAGACCGTCTCCACCGACTACGACACCTCCGACCGCCTGTACTTCGAGCCGCTGACGCTCGAAGACGTGCTGGAGATCGTGCACGCCGAGCAGGCGGCGGGCCCGGTCGCCGGCGTCGTCGTCCAGCTCGGCGGCCAGACCCCGCTGGGCCTGGCGCAGGCGCTCAAGGACAACGGCGTACCGATCGTCGGCACCTCGCCCGAGGCCATCGACCTGGCCGAGGAGCGCGGCGCGTTCGGCCAGGTGCTGACCGACGCGGGCCTGCCCGCCCCCAAGTACGGCACCGCCTACTCCTTCGCCGAGGCCAAGGGCATCGCCGCCGAGATCGGCTACCCGGTCATGGTCCGGCCGTCCTACGTGCTCGGCGGCCGCGGCATGGAGATCGTCTACGACGAGCCGTCGCTGGGCGAGTACCTGGAGCGGCACGCCGGCCTGATCGACCAGCACCCGGTCCTCATCGACCGCTTCCTGGACGACGCCATCGAGATCGACGTGGACGCCCTCTACGACGGCCACGAGCTCTACCTCGGCGGCGTCATGGAGCACATCGAGGAAGCCGGCATCCACTCCGGCGACTCCGCCTGCGCCCTGCCGCCCATCACGCTCGGCGGCTACGACATCAAGCGGCTGCGCGCCTCCACCGAGGCCATCGCCAAGGGCGTCGGCGTGCGCGGACTGATCAACATCCAGTTCGCGATGGCCGGCGACATCCTGTACGTGCTGGAGGCCAACCCGCGCGCCTCGCGCACCGTGCCCTTCACCTCCAAGGCCACCGCGGTACCGCTGGCCAAGGCCGCCGCCCGCATCTCGCTGGGCGCCACCGTCGCCGAGCTGCGCGCCGAGGGCATGCTGCCGAAGAGCGGTGACGGCGGCACGCTCCCGCTGGACTCGCCGATCTCCGTCAAGGAGGCCGTGATGCCCTGGTCGCGCTTCCGCGACGCCGCGGGGCACGGCGTGGACACCGTGCTGGGTCCGGAGATGCGCTCCACCGGCGAGGTCATGGGCATCGACTCGGTCTTCGGCACGGCGTACGCCAAGTCGCAGGCCGGCGCGTACGGCGCGCTGCCCACCAAGGGCCGCGCGTTCGTCTCCGTCGCCAACCGCGACAAGCGCTCGATGATCTTCCCGGCGCGGGAACTGGTCGCCCACGGCTTCGAGCTGCTCGCCACCTCCGGCACCGCCGAGGTGCTGCGCCGCAACGGCATCAACGCCACCGTGGTGCGCAAGAAGAGCGAGGGCGAGGGCCCCAACGGCGAGAAGACCATCGTCCAGCTCATCCACGACGGCGAGGTCGACCTCATCGTCAACACGCCGTACGGCACCGGCGGCCGCCTGGACGGCTACGACATCCGCACCGCGGCCGTCGCCCGCGCCGTCCCGTGCCTGACCACGGTCCAGGCGCTGGCCGCCGCCGTCCAGGGCATCGAGGCGCTGTCCCGCGGCGACGTGGGCGTGCGCTCCCTCCAGGAACACGCGCGGCAGCTGACCGCGGCCCGCGAGGAGTAGGGCCACCGGAGGGGGACACCACCGCGGTGTCCCCCTCTTCATGAGCCCCCGCCCCCGGACCGCTCATGAGCGCTGTCCCCTCCGACCTCCTCGACCCGCGGAAGGCCCCGCCCGCTCGTGTACTCCCTCCTCTTCAAACTGATCTTCCAGCGCATGGACCCCGAGAAGGCCCACCACCTGGCCTTCCGCTGGATCCGGCTGGCCGCGCGCATCCCGGTGCTGCGCACCTTCGCCGCGGCCGTCCTGGCCCCCCGCTACAAGGAGCTGCGCACCGAGGCCCTGGGCCGCCGGATGCACGGTCCCTTCGGGCTGGCCGCCGGCTTCGACAAGAACGCCGTCGCCATCGACGGCATGGCCATGCTCGGCTTCGACCACGTCGAGATCGGCACGGTCACTGCCGAGCCGCAGCCGGGCAACCCCAAGAAGCGCCTGTTCCGCCTCGTGCCGGACCGCGCGCTCATCAACCGCATGGGCTTCAACAACGACGGTTCGGCGGCCGTGGCGGCCCGTCTGGCGGCCCGCAACCCGGTCTTCCGTACGACGCTGGGCGTCAACATCGGCAAGACCAAGGTCGTCCCGGAGGACGCGGCGATCGCCGACTACGTGACCTCCACGGAGCGCCTCGCCGGCCACGCCGACTACCTGGTCGTCAACGTCTCCTCGCCGAACACCCCCGGCCTGCGCAGCCTCCAGGCCGTCGACCACCTGCGCCCGCTGCTCGCCGCGGTCCGCGAGGCGGCCGACCGCACCGTCCAGGGCCGCCGCGTCCCGCTGCTGGTCAAGATCGCTCCGGACCTGGCCGACGAGGACGTGGACGCGGTCGCCGACCTCGCCGTGGAACTGGGCCTGGACGGCATCATCGCCACCAACACCACCATCGCCCGCGACAGCCTCGGCCTGGCCTCCGACCCGGCCCTCGTCCAGGAGACCGGCGGACTGTCCGGCGCCCCGGTCAAGGCCCGCTCCCTGGAGGTGCTGCGCCGCCTGTACGCCCGTGTCGGCGACCGCGTCACCCTGGTCGGCGTCGGCGGCATCGAGAACGCCGAGGACGCCTGGCAGCGCATCCTCGCCGGTGCCACGCTCGTACAGGGCTACAGCGCCTTCATCTACGAGGGCCCGTTCTACGCCCGCGCGATCCACAAGGGCCTGGCCGCCCGCCTGCGCAACAGCCCGTACGCCACCCTCGCCGACGCGGTCGGCGCCGAGCACAAGAAGGTGACCTCCGAGTGAGCCCCGTACCCTTCGGCGCCCGCCTGCGGGCCGCCATGGACGCACGCGGCCCGCTGTGCGTCGGCATCGACCCGCACGCCTCGCTGCTGGCCGACTGGGGCCTGAGCGACGACGTGGCGGGCCTGGAAGCCTTCTCGCGGACCGTCGTCGAGGCGCTGGCCGACCGTGTCGCCGTCCTCAAGCCGCAGTCCGCCTTCTTCGAGCGGTTCGGCTCGCGCGGCATCGCCGTCCTGGAGGAGACCGTCGCGGCGGCCCGGGAGGCCGGTGCCCTCGTGCTGATGGACGCCAAGCGCGGCGACATCGGTTCCACCATGGCCGCGTACGCCGCCACCTACCTGGATCCGGCCTCCCCGCTGTTCTCGGACGCGGTCACGGTCAGCCCGTACCTGGGCTTCGGGTCGCTCGCCCCGGCCGTCGACCTGGCCCGGGAGAACGGCTGCGGCCTGTTCGCCCTCGCCCTGACCTCGAATCCCGAGGGCCAGGAGGTCCAGCACGCCGTACGGGCCGACGGCCGCACCGTCGCCGCGACCGTGCTGGGCCACCTGAAGGCGGCGAACGCCGACGCCGCCTCCCGGGGCGAGCTGGGCTCGTACGGAGCCGTCGTCGGTGCCACGCTCGGCGACCTGTCCTCGTACGACCTGGCGACCGGCGGGCCGCTGCTCGCGCCCGGCATCGGTGCGCAGGGCGCGACCCCCGCTGACCTTCCGCGGGTCTTCGGGGACGCGGTCCGCAACGTCGTGCCGAGCGTCAGCCGGGGGGTGCTGCGGCACGGTCCGGACGTCGCGGCGCTCCGCGCGGCCGCCCTCGGATGTGCCGACGAGGTGCGTACCGCGGTCGACGAGGTGCGTACACCGGTCGAACGGCAGGGACTTTAGTCCCGATATGTCCCGGTCAGCAGAGTCTGACCAGGACTTTTCGTCTGTTCTCGCTGACTCCGAGCGCCTTGGCCGCTAGTCTCCGACGAGAGCAGTGCACGTAAGCGCGTTGCTCGTTGCCCCGCAGATGCGGGGCGACTAGGTTCCACACCGGTCCTTATCCGACAGTTCGACATCCGAGGTGACGTAGGCGTGGCTCTTCCGCCCCTTACCCCTGAACAGCGCGCAGCCGCGCTCGAGAAGGCCGCCGCGGCTCGCCGGGAGCGCGCCGAGGTCAAGAATCGGCTCAAAAACTCCGGCGCTTCCCTCCATGACGTCATCAAGCAGGGCCAGGAGAACGACGTCATCGGCAAGATGAAGGTCTCCGCCCTCCTGGAGTCCATGCCCGGCGTGGGCAAGGTCCGCGCCAAGCAGATCATGGAGCGGCTCGGCATTTCCGAGAGCCGCCGGGTCCGCGGTCTGGGCACCAACCAGATCGCTGCCCTGGAGCGAGAGTTCGGCAGCAAGGCCGGCTGAGTTTTCTGGCACTGCCGGGGAACTGGAATAATCGCCGCATGGCTGCAACACCCCGGGGCTCATCCCCCGTATCCCCGGACTCCCGTCCGCGGCTGACCGTGCTCTCCGGCCCCTCCGGGGTCGGGAAGAGCACGGTCGTCGCCCATATGCGCAAGGTCCACCCCGAGGTCTGGCTCTCGGTGTCGGCCACCACCCGCAAGCCGCGCCCCGGGGAGCGGCACGGCGTCCAGTACTTCTTCGTGGACGACGAGGAATTCGACAAGCTCGTCGCCAACGGCGAACTGCTGGAGTGGGCCGAATTCGCGGGCAACCGCTACGGCACGCCGCGCAAGGCCGTCCAGGACCGCCTGGAGGCAGGCGAGCCCGTCCTGCTGGAGATCGACCTCCAGGGCGCGCGGCAGGTCCGCGAGTCCATGACGGAGGCCCAGCTGGTCTTCCTGGCCCCGCCGAGCTGGGAGGAGCTGGTCCGCCGGCTCACCGGCCGGGGTACGGAGGCGCCCGAGGTCATCGAGCGCCGCCTGGCGGCCGCCAAGGTCGAGCTCGCCGCCGAGACCGAGTTCGACGTCACCCTGGTCAACACCTCCGTCGAGGACGTCAGCCGCGAGCTGCTAGCCTTGATGAAGGTTCTTTGATCTTTACACCGATTCACACCCCCTTCGGAAGGCAGAGAGTGTCCTCTTCCATCACCGCGCCCGAGGGCATCATCAACCCGCCGATTGATGAGCTGCTCGAGGCCACCGACTCGAAGTACAGCCTCGTGATCTACGCCGCCAAGCGCGCGCGTCAGATCAACGCGTACTACTCGCAGCTCGGTGAGGGTCTGCTGGAGTACGTCGGCCCGCTGGTCGACACCCACGTGCACGAGAAGCCCCTGTCCATCGCGCTCCGTGAGATCAACGCGGGCCTGCTGACCTCCGAGGCCGTCGAGGGCCCGGCTCAGTGAGCAGTGCGGCGTCGAGCGGTACGGCGTCCTGAGGATTCCGCCCCGATGCCTTCTCCAAGGGCCCGGCAGCGCCGCTGCCGGGCCCTTGGTGTGTCATGGGACAGATGACCAACCGGGTCCGCACCCCGCGGGGACGGAACCCACGGCGTGGGGAGAGAACGCGATGGACAAGCCGACACAGCCGGAGCCGCAGCAGCCGGTCGCCGGGCCGGTGCACGGGAGCGGCGCGGCGCGGGGAACCGGCGAGGCGGCCGGGAGCGGCACGGGGAGCGGGAGCGGCGCGGCGGTCGGGAGCGGCCCGGGGGGCGGAAGTGGTGAGGCGGTCGGGAGCGGCGCGGCGGTCGGGAGTGGCCCGGAGCGCCGGCCCAAGGTCGTCCTCGGCGTCAGCGGCGGCATCGCCGCGTACAAGGCGTGCGAGCTGCTGCGCCGGCTCAGCGAGTCCGGGCACGACGTCCGGGTCGTGCCGACGGCGGCGTCCCTGCACTTCGTCGGCGAGGCCACCTGGGCCGCCCTCTCCGGCAACCCGGCCTCCACCGAGGTCTGGGAGTCGGTCCACGAGGTCCCGCACGTCCGCATCGGCCAGTCCGCCGACCTGGTCGTGGTGGCCCCCTGTACGGCCGACATGCTGGCCAAGGCCGCCCACGGCCTGGCGGACGACCTGCTCACCAACACCCTCCTCACCGCCCGCTGTCCGGTGATCTTCGCCCCGGCGATGCACACCGAGATGTGGGAGCACCCGGCCACCCAGGAGAACGTCGCCACGCTGCGTCGCCGCGGCGCGGTGGTCATCGAACCCGCCGTCGGCCGCCTGACCGGCGTGGACACCGGAAAGGGCCGCTTCCCCGACCCGGCCGAGATCTTCGAGACCTGCCGCCGCGTCCTGGCCCGCGGCCCGCAGGGGCTGGGGCGTGATCTCTCCGGTCGGCACGTCGTCATCAGCGCCGGCGGCACCCGCGAGCCCCTGGACCCCGTCCGCTTCCTGGGCAACCGTTCCTCCGGCAAGCAGGGGTACGCGCTCGCCCGCACCGCCGTGGCCCGCGGCGCCCGCGTCACCCTCGTCGCCGGCAACAGCGAGCTGCCCGACCCGGCCGGGGTCGACGTCGTGCACATCGGTACGGCCGTCCAGCTGCGCGAGGCCGTACTGAAGGCCGCAGCGGACGCCGACGCGGTGGTGATGGCGGCAGCCGTGGCGGACTTCCGTCCCGCCGCGTACGCCACCGGCAAGATCAAGAAGAAGGACGGCCAGGAGCCCGAGCCGGTGGCTCTGGTCCGCAATCCGGACATTCTCGCCGAGATCTCCGCAGACCGCCCTCGCCCCGGCCAGGTGATCGTCGGTTTCGCCGCCGAAACCGACGACGTCCTCGCCAACGGCCGCGCCAAACTCACCCGAAAGGGGTGCGACCTGCTGGTCGTCAACGAGGTCGGCGACCACAAGGCGTTCGGATCGGCCGCGAACGAGGCGGTGATCCTGGCCGCCGACGGCGCCGAGACCCCCGTACCGTACGGCCCGAAGGAAGCCCTCTCGGACCGGATCTGGGACCTCGTGGCCCCCCGCCTGACCGCCCCGTAGCCCTCTCCCACCCCGCCCACCACATGATCGGAAACCGCTCCCGGACCCTTTGCCGGAACGAGATCTTCCCCTCCCCGGCAAGGTGTCCCAGGTCACGGTAGGTCCAGAAATCGAGACTACGTGCCCGAACGCGGCTCATGACCGATAAACTGGCCCCGGATCGCGCCGAGCGCAGCTCTCGGCCTTTCCGCCAATGATCAGCCAGCAGCCGCTGCAACCCCAGGGAGCGATGTGTCCCGCCGCCTGTTCACCTCGGAGTCCGTCACCGAGGGTCACCCCGACAAGATCGCTGACCAGATCAGCGACACCATTCTCGACGCCCTCCTGAAGGAGGACCCGACCTCCCGGGTCGCCGTCGAGACGTTGATCACCACCGGCCTGGTCCACGTGGCCGGCGAGGTGACGACGAAGGCGTACGCCGACATCCCCAACCTCGTGCGCAACAAGGTTCTGGAGATCGGCTACGACTCGTCGAAGAAGGGCTTCGACGGCGCCTCCTGCGGCGTCTCCGTCTCGATCGGCGCACAGTCCCCCGACATCGCCCAGGGCGTCGACACCGCCTATGAGAAGCGCGTCGAGGGCGACGAGGACGAGCTGGACAAGCAGGGCGCGGGCGACCAGGGCCTGATGTTCGGCTACGCCTGCGACGAGACCCCGGAGCTGATGCCGCTCCCGATCAACCTCGCGCACCGCCTCTCCCGGCGCCTGTCCGAGGTCCGCAAGAACGGGACCATCCCGTACCTGCGCCCCGACGGCAAGACCCAGGTCACCATCGAGTACGACGGCCACAAGGCCGTCCGCCTCGACACGGTCGTCGTCTCCTCCCAGCACGCCTCGGACATCGACCTCGACTCGCTGCTCGCCCCCGACATCCGCGAGTTCGTCGTCGAGCACGTCCTCAACCAGCTCGTCGAGGACGGCATCAAGCTGGACACCGACGGCTACCGCCTGCTGGTCAACCCCACCGGCCGCTTCGAGATCGGCGGCCCGATGGGCGACGCCGGCCTGACCGGCCGCAAGATCATCATCGACACGTACGGCGGCATGTCCCGCCACGGCGGCGGCGCCTTCTCCGGCAAGGACCCGTCCAAGGTCGACCGCTCGGCCGCCTACGCCATGCGCTGGGTCGCCAAGAACGTCGTAGCGGCCGGGCTGGCCGCCCGCTGCGAGGTCCAGGTCGCCTACGCCATCGGCAAGGCCGAGCCGGTGGGCCTGTTCGTCGAGACCTTCGGCACCGCCACCGTCGACGTCGACAAGATCGAGAACGCCATCGCCGAGGTCTTCGACCTCCGCCCGGCCGCCATCATCCGCGACCTCGACCTCCTCCGCCCCATCTACGCCCAGACCGCCGCCTACGGCCACTTCGGCCGCGAACTGGACGAGTTCACCTGGGAGCGGACGGATCGGGTGGAGGCGCTGCGGGGGGCTGTGGGGCTGTAAGGCTCCGCTCAGCACTCAAAGACCCCGGCTCCGGCCTGCTTCGGCGGGCCGGAGCCGGGGCTCTTCCGGGAGGAGCGAACTTCGTTGGTCCGTGGTCGGTCCGGACGGGAAAACAGAGACCGGCAAAGATCTGACGGTTCCTGCCACGGGTCTGTGCGGTCAACGTAACGAGATTCCCAGCAGAATGCCGACCGTGGTCAGGAACAAGAACACACCGCCCCAGATCATCGCGCGGCGTATGCACCGGTACTTCACGGTGACCAGTACGGACAACACCGCGAATTGGCTGACGTCCCGCTCATGGACATCTGTCTGCTGCATCCTGGCTTTCAGTTGCCACACGGTCACCCCGGAAGCCACGTCACCGAAGTAGTGGGTACGGTCCCGGCGGCCGATTCCTGTGCGCGGGACGATAGCGAGCCCCAGGAGCAGGAACGACGGCGCGACGGCCGCGCAGCCGGCCCAGAAGAGCGATTGGGCGCTTGCCGAATAGGTCAATGGCCGCACGCCACCTGCGCCCACGGCGCTGACCAGGGCGGTCAGAGCCATGCCCAGGACGGTCAGGACAACGTTGGCCTTGTGGTCCGCTTTCAGCATTTCCTCGCGTGTTTCGGACAGCAGGGTGCGGGCAAGGCGTGTTTCGTTGTCCGCTTCCTCATGCCTGCCAGGTCCCACCACACCGGTTCCCTTCTGTGAACGTGCAGTCGGCAGGAGTGCCGAGCAAGATGTGTGCATCAGATGTCCGCGGGAGGAACCGTCGTGGTCCGGCGTGGAATCAGACCGAAGAGGAGCGTCGCATCTCGTCCTCCAACGCGTTCACTGCCTGGCTGACCCGGATGTGCATGGCCGCCACGTGCTCGCGACGGTCCGCGTCGATCTCGGCCTTGTGCCGTCTGACCCGGTCTTCGCATTCCTCACGCACTATTTCCGAGGCCGCCATGGCCTGCCGCTCAGCCGTCCGCACGGCTTCCTCGTGAATCGTCACCGCGCTCTGGCTCCGGGCCGACAGCAACCGGTCGTAGCTGTTCGCGCTGCCGAGCAGCTTGGCGAGAACCGGCAGGACATCGACGAGGATGAAGAGAAGCCGCACCACCCAGACGCCGGTCAGCAGCGTGGCATTCTTACCGGCAAGCGCTTCCAGCGCTTGCATCCTCTCCAGGATGCCGATGCCACGCTGCTTCGCGCGTTCCTGGGCGACGCGCCGGGTGATCTCCTTGTCACGGGCTTCGAGGAAGGCGTCTCGCGAGCCGGCCAGTCGGCTTCCACCGTCTTTGATCTGTTGGTACATCTCCGCCAACCGTCGTTCGTTGGCGACCGTGTCGTGTGTGGTCCGATAGTCCCTGGCCTTCTCACGCAACCTCAGGCACTCCGACGTGCGCTGCAGAAGCCCGGTGCGCATGTCACGGATCAGGCGCCTGCATTCGTCCCGGACCTGGGCATCGAGATACTCCAGGCGGTTGGTGTCCCGGTCGACCCGCTTCTGGAGCGCGGCTGCGTCCTTGCGCAGTGAGCCGATCTCCTCATACCCGCTTGCCGGTGACGCAGGGAAGGAGAGCAGATGGTCCGAACAGTCGGCGGTCGGGGTTCGGTTCGGTCGTGACGGGTCGGCGTTGCACCGCAAGAGATCGCTGCGCAAGCGGTCCACCACCGCGTTCCGCTGGTCCTGCACATGCTCTTCCACTGCGGTCTGGAAGATGCGCAGCACCAGCGGCTCGGCCACCACGGTGCCCAAAAAGAAGGCGATGACGAGACGCAGCAGGAGTGGAGCCGCACGCCGCTTGAGGCCGGGCTGCGGAGCGATCAGCCAGCGGTCCAGATTGAGCACGAACAGCATCCACAGCGCCGCGGGCAACAATGCCAGGAAGGTGCTTTCACCGACCGCCTCGTTGGCGAAGTTCCACATCGAGAATGCGGCGACAGCGGACGTGCCCAGAACGACACCCCCGAGCGCTGTGTACTTGCTGCGCTCGTGCCAGACCCAGGCGAGCAGCTCTTCGTCCACACCGGTCAAAGCCCTCAACCTGCGGGAAAGACGATCGTGCAGCCGGTGGGATTCCGTCCTGCCGAAACCGTCCGGCGGCTTGAAGAGGTCAGTCAAGAAGATCGTCCTCGTCTTTGATGAAGCCGTGACGGTCGCCGTAGGAGGCGTCACCCGCGGACCGCGATGTGGCGGCGGCATGCGGAAGGGCGCCTGTGGCTTGCGAGGTGTTCGGCGCCGCCGCCCTGTTACCGAAGTCCAGCAACTGCTGCAACAACTGGTGGTCGACGTAACCGGATTCTCGCGCGTGGTTCAGTACAGCCAGCAACAGTGCCTGACGCCTGTCCCGTTCAGCCGACTCGCGCTCGTGAGCCCGATGTTTGTCCTGTGAAGCAACCTGTCGGTCATATGCCTTGTCGTCGGCGAATGCCTGGTGAACACGTGCGGCGATGGCATGGATGCTGATGTCTTCCCTGGCCACACCGAACGCGTCCACGTAGTGACTGCCCTGGGAGAGGAGATCCGCGATGCGATGCACGTCGTCCGACTCGAACTCACGCTGGCCGCGGACCATTTCCCGCATCCGGCGTTCGTCCCGCACTTCCTGTTCCCAGGTGCGCAGGTCGTCAGGTGTCAGCACCTCGATGCCCACATATTCCACACTCATTCCGACGATGCGCGGTGGCACGATGGTGGTGTACGCGTTCATCCTGTGGGTCACCTGCTCGCGCACGGCATTGACTTCTTCGATGCGGTGCGCCGCGCTCACGCGTGACAGTTGGTCTTCCCCCGACAGATAGGCGCGCAGGGGGATCGCCGCGTCGATGACGCCTTGCCGGGCGACGGTGGCGGCATCGGTCACCTGGCAGGTGAAGGTCGCTCTGACGGTGAAGGCGTCGGCCTCGCTCACCGAGGGGATGACCCTCTCGGCCTCGACCAATCGGGCACGCATGTCGACCAGACTGACCGAGGTGGCGTCGACCGCCTCCGCGTTCGCCGGGTCGAACGCGATCCCTTCGGGGTAGGCGCTGTACCGTCCGCCTACCTGGAAGACATACACCGCTCCTGGCGGCAACTGGGGGACGTCCGTGCGCCGCCGTCGGGAGAAAAACCCTCGCTGGATCGGAGCCAGTGCTTGTTCCGTCACTACTGGGTAGGTCACTTCGTCGGCCTCCTGCGTAGGTTGCACATGTCCATGGCGTTCGTGGCGGTCATGCGCCGGAATTGAGCAGCAGGCGGGCCAGTTGCTGAATTCCGGGAGATGAATACCGGGGATGGTGCAGTGCCGCCGGCAGATCGTTGCGCAGGGCTGCCCGCTGCTGTTCGTTCATGCCGTCCCGCATGGTCTCGCCGAGCAGGCGGACCAAGGAGGACGCCGCCTCGTCTTCACGCAAGGCGACCAGCGTCCGGCACAATTCGGCGATAGCGCTCGACCGACAGGGGCTGTGCAACACGGTCAGCCACAGTGCGCCGAACTGGTCGGCGAGGCTGGGGTCCGTGCGCAGCAGAAATGCCGCAAGCGGTTCTTCGGAACTCAGCCGCCTGGCACCCAGGACCTGAACGATGATGCCCAGCGTGATGCCCCGGGCTTTACCGCTGGGCGTGTACCGCGCCTGTGTGCGGAGATACCGCAGGACGAGACGTGCCCGTTCCGGTTCGTGCTCGGCGGTGGCCAGGAGCAGCACCAGCGCCCGCCGGGCCGCGCTCGCGATCCGTTCACCGCGTGATGCGAGGACCCAGAGCCAGTGCAGGGAATCGAGACGGTAGATCGAACCGAGTTCACCGGCGAGCGCCATGGTGGCGGTGATGGCGCGTTCCTGCCCGCGGCCCTCCACCCAGCTCAACGCCAGGGTCAAAGCTTGCCCCGCGAGCTGTTCGTCAGCGCACATGAACTGCAGGACGGAGGCCGCGGTGACGCGCTGGCTGCTCACTCCGCCGGCCCACACCTCCAGCAGTTTCTCCTCCACCTCGGCGAGCGCGTACCGGGCGAGGAGGGCGACGCCGCGCGCCACCTCCTGCCGGACGGCCAGGCTGCCCTCGACGCTGAGCTGCTCCAGCCACTGGCGCAGCGGATACCACAATTCGTATCCGTACCGATCGTGCAGGTCGCCGATCACCAGGTCGCGGACGCGTGGAGACGTGAATTCGACGCGCCGCTCGCTGCGGCAGCGGTCTTCGCCGTCATCAGCCCGCTGCACCGCTTCGGCGATGCCTACGGCACGTTGTTTCCAGCGGACACGAGTCTGGTCGATCGATACTGCCGGTTGTTGTGGCGGTTCGTCCTCATCGAAGAGATCACCGGCCGACTTGCCCATGTTCCGGACGCAATGGTCCAGAGACACCGCAAGCTCTTCGAAGGTCCGTTCGGGAAGGCCGTTCGCGAAGGCAAGAGCTGCGACCGGTAGTAGGTCCTTGGCCTCGGGTTTGTTGTCGAACCACTGCTGGACACACTCTTTCGTGCTGTCCCGCAGAGTTTCGAGCGCAGCGTTCACGCCTCCACCGAGATTGTTCGCCACCGCAACGACATCGGCAGGCTTGCGGAGTTCCCTGACACGTGCCCGCAGTTCCGCCGTCACGGTTTCCGGCGTGTCAGGTGGGAGGCGGTTACCGGCGCAGTGGTCGAAAAGATCGAGTGGGTCTGGTGGACTCCAGGGAACGGAGAATTCTCTGAGCGCCAGACGTTGCTGTGCGGCTGGAGAGGAAGTGATCACCAGGAAGGACCGATGCCGTCGCAGCTCCGTCCGCAAGCGACGAATTTCGAAATCCTGCACGGCGTTCGTACCGGTTTCTCCGAGATAGTCGAGTATGACATACCCGGAACGAGGCTTCAGGCTTCCTGGGGAGGCCAGTTGTGCCAGTGAATTGGCAGGAGACAGGCTGCGGAGAGCGACGTCCTCGCCCAAGAGGTCGCGTAGTAGCGAGAAGGCTGCTGCGCGCCGCCCGTTTCCCTCTTCACCCACCAGAATCAGAAGGTTTTTCGACTGCAGTTTCCCGGCGGCGGCGTCATATCCGTCCGGATGCAGGAAGTCCCGCAGTAACAGGTCGATTTCGTCCGGCTCCACCAGGCCCGGGGCGAGACCGGGTGAGGAAGGAGAACCGAAGCCGAACGTCGCGTCTGTGGCGTTGACGTGACCGTAAAAGTAGTTGACGACGCGTTGCCCGAGAACCTGGTCGAGTTCCCGATAGCCTTGTTCGTCCTGATCCTGTTCGTGGCCGCCGTGTCGGAAAAGTTCCGGCCCGTCGGAGTTGCTGACCGGTTCAGGGCCGGGAGCGTTGTGTGCGGGGTGGTCATCGAATGGCCGCTCGCCTGCGTTGGCGTCGTGGCCGTTCGGCTCCGCGGCGAAGCGTGGAGGCTCTCCGAACTCAGCCATGGGAGTTGCTGATGCCGAAAACGCTGCCCGGGGCGTTCACCGGGTCGTGAAAGTTGTTCTGGCTGACCTGATGTCCGTGGACGGGAGGCGGCATTCGGTGGTCGTCCGCTCCGGTGCCGGCCGATGCGACCGGGCCTGCCTGCCAGTCCTTGTCCCGCTGCCGCGGGCCGTGGGAATCCGGCATGTCTCGGTCTCGGGGTGATGTGTCGTACGCGCCGAGGTCCAAGCGGTGCACGTCGTCCCCGGGGGCCCATAGCCAGGCCACTGTTCGCAGTTCCTTCTCGTGGATCGTCACGGGCCGGAAGGCGTCGGGGCGAAGAGTGGTGTGGCCGCCGACCACTGTGGCGTCGTACACGTCGTCGGACAGTGCCACCACGAGGTCGGCCTGGTCCGCGGCTTTCAGCGCCCGGTGCAGGACGTCGGAAGCCAGCAGCCGAGACGTGGTGACCACGGTCCGGCCGGCGAATCCGTTGTCCGCGACCTCCACCAGACCGTGGTGGACGGAGGCACGCAGTCGCAGCCAGGCCTCTTCGACGCGCAGCCGGTTGTGCTGATGAAGTTCGGAGGCGATGTGCCGCATGTAGTCGTCGATGACGCGTGGTTCACTCCCGTCCATGGGGAGGACAGCCAACTGCTCATCGCCCTTGGGCTGGAAGTGCCAGCGGGAGCGGTCCAGCCCGGCCCTGTGTGCCGCCTGTTCGAGTAGCCGCGGCAGCTCGTGCTGGATCTCCGATTGCCGCCGGTCGTTATTCCCCCCGTACGCCTGCACGTCCAAGGCGAGACAAGTGCTGTGGCGGTAGCCGGTCCGTACGGACACGTGACGGTTCCCCTCTTCCTCGGTGAAGCGCGACGCTTCGGCGAAGCGCTGACGGCGAGGTTAGGAGGGCGGCGAGCAGGAGATTCCGTATCAGTAGGGATTCTCGCTGCTCAATCTCGCGAATGCGCGCAGTCGCGAGATGTCGCTGATGATGATTTCGCGGTACCCGCGTTCCACCAGACCCCTCTTGGCAAGGTCAGCGAGTGCCTTTTCCGTGGTGGCCAGCCCGAGGGCGGCGAGTGAGGCGAGTTCCGCTTGGGTCAGCGTCACACCGAGCAGCCAGTGCCGAGGGGCCGACTGAGGTGCGTGCCCGTACGTCTGGGCCGTCTCGACGAGAACCCGGGCCAACCGGACCGAGGCGTGGTAGGCCCGGAAGTCCAGCCGACGCCTGTTCGCCCAGCGCAGGCGGGCGCTGAGCATCCCGAGGACAGCCACCATCGCATCAGGGTGCCGCGTCAGGTACGCGGTCAAAGCTTCCATCTGGATGACGCGAGCCGATACATCGCCGCAGGCGACCACCGAACCGGAACGGGGCCGGCCCTCAAAGGCGGCCATCTCTCCTACCAGGTCCCCGGCAACACGGACGGCCAGCAGCATCGCGTAACCGCCTTCCGAGTGCGACTCCACCTTGACGACACCCCGGGTGAGCAACAGCACGTGCCTGCCGCCGTCGCCTTGCCGCAGAAGAGTGCGGTGTGTCGGATAGTGCACGACGGTGCCCAGTTGCAGAAGGACCTCTCGGCAGCGCTCCGGCAGACGGCCGAGCAAAGTCGATTCCGGCCAGTGTCGCGCTGGAACGCTGCTGCCGTTCCGTGGTGACGTGTCCTCGCTGCGGTGCGCTGAGTTTCCCGGATGCACGGGTACATGGTGCCGCAGCGCAGTGGAGGGGGGAACGCAGGACGGTGGCCGGTCGGCAAGGGCCGGGCCTGTCCGGATGGATTGGTCGGCCGGCTCGCCGAGTGCCTGGTGCTGAGCCCAGGCCGAGGACCGGAGCGATGCAGCAGTCGGGCGTGAGCATTCGGCCCGGATCGCACTGTCAGTCCCATCTGCTAAACCTGATCCCGTGAGCAGGCAAGACGACGAGCAAGGTGCCGGCCCGGAGCAGCTTGCGTTGATTCGGGAGGCGGTGCGGGGGACGAAGGCGGCGCGGGCGAAGCCGCGGACGTGGCGGGGGGCCGAGCTGGCGGAGCGGTTGCCGGTGGCGCGGGTGCTGGTGGACAAGGGGCTGGTGCATCTCGACCGGTATTTCGACTATGCGGTGCCGGCGGCGATGGACGCGGAGGCGCAGCCGGGGGTGCGGGTGCGGGTGCGGTTCGGGGCCGGGGAGAAGGGGGGCCGGCGGGAGGGGGGGAAGCTGGTCAGCGGGTTCGTGGTGGAGCGGGTGGCGGAGAGCGAGTTCCGGGGGGTGCTGGCGCCGATCGCGCAGGTGCTGTCGTCCGAGCCGGTGCTGTCGCCGGAGTTGCTGGGGCTGTGCCGCGCCGTCGCCGACCGGTATGCCGGCACGCTCGCGGACGTGGTGCAGCTGGCGGTGCCGCCGCGGCGGGCGAAGGCGGAGGGGAAGGGGAGTGGTGCGCCGCTGCCGCCCAATGTGATGCCGGAGGCGGGGAGTTGGGAGAGGTATCCGGCGGGGCCGGGGTTCTTGGCGGCGCTGGGGCGGGGGGACGCGCCGCGTGCCGTGTGGACGGCGTTGCCGGGGCCGCACTGGCCGCAGGAGCTGGCGCGGGCGATGGCCGCGACGCTGGCGTCCGGGCGTGGCGCCTTGGCCGTGCTGCCGGACGGGCGGGCCGCGGCGCGGGTGGACGCGGCGCTGGGGGAGCTGATCGGGGAAGGGCGGCATGTGGTGCTGAGTGCCGATGCCGGGCCCGAGGAGCGGTACCGCCGGTGGCTGGCGGTCAGCCGGGGTGCGGTGCGGGCGGTGATCGGGACGCGGGCGGCGATGTTCGCGCCGGTGCGGGATGTCGGGTTGGTGGCTATTTGGGATGACGGGGACGGTAGTCACAGTGATCCGCACGCACCGCAGCCGCATGCGCGGGAAGTGCTGTTGCAGCGGTCGGTCACGGAGCGCGCAGGGTTCCTGCTGGGCGGGCTGAGCTGCACGGTCGAGGCGGCGCAGCTGGTGGAGACGGGCTGGGCACGGCCGCTGACGGCCGAGCGTGAGCAGGTGCGGGCCGCGGCGCCGCTGGTCCGTACGGTCGGTGACGCCGACGAGGCGCGGGACGCGGCGGCGCGGGCCGCGCGGCTGCCGACGCTGGCGTGGCAGGTGGTGCGCGACGGGCTGCAGCGCGGGCCGGTGCTGGTGCAGGTGCCACGGCGGGGGTACGTACCGCGGCTGGCGTGCGAGCGCTGCCGGGAGCCCGCGCGCTGCCGGGCCTGCGCGGGGCCGCTGGAGGCGCGGGACGCGGGCGAGCTGCGGTGCGGCTGGTGCGGGCGTGAGGAGGGGGACTGGCGTTGCGGGGAGTGCGGGGGCGTACGGCTGCGGGCGCAGATCGTGGGGGCCCGGAGGACGGCGGAGGAGCTGGGGCGGGCGTTTCCGGCCGTGCCGGTGCGTACGTCGGGGCGTGATCATGTGCTGGACACGGTGCCCGGTGTCCCGTCCCTGGTGGTGAGTACGCCGGGGGCGGAGCCGGTCGCCGAGGGCGGTTACGCCGCCGCGTTGCTGCTGGACGGATGGGCGCTGCTGAGCCGCCCCGACCTGCGGGCGGGCGAGGAGGCGCTGCGGCGCTGGCTGCAGGCCGCGGCGCTGGTCCGGGGCCATGCCGAGGGCGGCACGGTCGCGGTCATCGCGGAGGCGACGCTGCGCCCCGTACAGGCGCTGGTGCGCTGGGATCCGGCGGGGCACGCGGTGCGCGAGCTGGCGGAGCGGGCCGAGCTGGGGTTCCCGCCGGTGTCCCGGATGGCGTCGGTGACGGGCCGCCCCGAGGACGTGGCGGAGATGCTCGCGGCGGCCGCGCTGCCGGAGGGCGCCGAGGTGCTGGGCCCTGTACCGGTGCCGGCTCCCGACGCGGGGCGGCCGCGCCGGCCGGGGGACCCGCCGCCCGGCGAGGAATGGGAACGGGCGCTGGTACGGGTACGCCCCGGCCAGGGTGCCGCGCTGGCGGCGGCGTTGAAGACGGCGCAGGCGGCGCGGCTGGTCAAACGGGAGGGGGAGGCAGTACGGGTGCGGGTGGATCCGCCCGATCTCGGATAGGCGGATGGCGGACGGCGGACGGGGGACGGCGAACGGGGGCGCGGTGGGGTCGGACGGGGGCGCGGTGGGGGCGGACGATGTGCTCGCGGTGTTGCCGGGCGGGCTGGCTTCCGGGGTGTTGCCGGAGGGGCCGGCTTCCGGGGTGTTGCCGGGCGGGCTGGCTTCCGGGGTGTTGCCGGAGGGGCCGGCTTCCGGGGTGTTGCCGGGCGGGCCGGCTTCCGGGGTGTTGCCGGGCGGGCCGGCTTCCCGGATGCTGCCGGACAGCCCGGCCTCCGTGGCGCTGCCGGAGGGGCCGGCCTCCGTGGTGCTGCCGGGCAGGGGCGCCTGGGTGCCGCCGGACAGGGCTGCCGGGGTGCCGGCGGATCGACCGGCTTCCGTGGTGTCGGCGGACAGCGTTTCCGTGGGGCTGATGGTGCGGACGCGGCTGGGGTGGGGGACAAGGAGGCCGCCCCGGGGCGGGCCGGGGCGGTGGGCGCGGTCAGCCGTTGCGGGGGCCGGGGAAGACGCCGGGGCGCGCTTCTTCCCGTGCGGGGACGGAGGACTGCCCCGGCAGAGCGCGCGCGGCGGGGACGGCCGGGGCGCCCGGCAGGCCGGGGGAGACGGCCAGGCTGCGGGCAGCGGAAGGCTCGGGCGTACGGACCGCCTCGCCGTTCTCCGGGCCGGGCTGGGAAGTGGAGCGGCGGGCGCCGTAACGGCGGTGCACGGCCTGTTTGGTGACGCCCAGGGCGGAACCCACCGCGTCCCAGGAGAAGCCCAGCGAACGGTCGAAGTCCACCGCCGCCGTGACGAGGGTCTCGACGCTGTCGCGCAGTTCCTGGGCGAGACGTACGGTCGGGGCAGGGGCGCGCCCGTAGACGACGAAGCCGGCGGACGGGCCGGTGCGCCGCGGCCGGTAGACGTTGCCGAGCTGAGCTGTCAGGGTGCGCAGGGCGTCCACCTGCCGGCGGACCCGCTCGATGTCCCGTACCAGAAGGTGCAGGCTGGCGCGTGCCTGGGCGTCGTGGGTTGCGTGGTCGGCCATGAACAAGCCTCTCGAACCGGCGTTGAATGTGCAGAGGAACGTGACAAAAGGTGAAAACGAGCGGGCCGCGAGGGCGGCCCGGTCGGTCAATGCTGCTTGACCAACGCGACAGACGCGGCTTCGGTCACGGTATGGGGGCGTACGGGTTCCAATGAGGGGCGCGCGTCTGTTCGCACGCCCCCCGAAGGTGTGGCCCATAGACTGGTGCGCCGTTCCGCAGCGTGTGAGAGGTAGTACGCCACCCATGAGGCTCGTCTTCGCCGGCACCCCCGAGGTCGCCGTACCCGCCCTGGATGCCCTGATCGCCTCGGACCGGCACGAGGTCGTCGCCGTCGTCACCCGGCCCGACGCCCCCGCCGGCCGCGGCCGGCGCCTGGTCGCCAGCCCGGTCGCCGAGCGCGCGGCGGAGGCCGGCATCGAGGTGCTCAAGCCCGCCAAGCCGCGCGACGAGGACTTCCTCGCCCGGCTGCGGGAGATCGCGCCGGACTGCTGCCCGGTGGTGGCCTACGGGGCGCTGCTCCCCAAGGTGGCCCTGGACGTTCCCGCGCACGGCTGGGTCAACCTGCACTTCTCGCTGCTCCCCGCCTGGCGCGGCGCCGCCCCGGTGCAGCACGCGGTCCTGGCGGGCGACGAGGTGACCGGCGCCTCCACCTTCCTCATCGAGGAAGGGCTGGACTCCGGGCCGGTGTTCGGGGTGGTGACGGAGGAGGTACGGGCCACCGACACCAGCGGCGATCTGCTGACCCGGCTGGCCCTCGCCGGGGCCGGGCTGCTCGCGGCCACCATGGACGGCATCGAGGACGGCACGCTCACACCGGTGCCGCAGCCGGCCGACGGCATCACCCTCGCGCCGAAACTTGAGGTCGAGGACGCGAAGGTGGACTGGACGGCGCCCGCGCTGCGCGTGGACCGGGTCGTGCGCGGGTGTGCGCCCGCGCCCGGCGCGTGGACCGTCTTCCGGGGCGAGCGGCTGAAGCTGATGACGGTCGGGCTGGTGACCGACCGCTCGGACCTGGCCCCCGGCGAACTCGCCGTCACCAAGAAGGCGGTGTACGCCGGCACGGGCAGCCACGCGGTGGAACTGCAGTGGGTACAGCCGCAGGGCAAGAAGCCGATGCGCGGCGCGGACTGGGCGCGCGGGGTGCGGATCGGTGAGGGCGAGCGGCTGGGGGAGTGAAGGGGAGTGAAGGGGAGTGTGAGGGGCGCAGGGGAGGAGCTGAGCGGGGACGGGGCGGGGCGGCGGTGAGGGCCCGGGTGAGCTGTGGGCCGTCCGGCCTCGTACCGCCCCGTGGCGCGCCCCGCCGTGCCACGTAGGCTGGGGGCGAACCTCGTCTCGTAACAGCGGAGCACATTTCTCGTGAGTGGTCAGTCGCGTCGTCCCAGCAAGCCCTACCGCCGGCCCAAGAAGGACCCGGTCCGGATACTCGCCTTCGAGGCGCTGCGGGCCGTCGACGAGCGGGACGCGTACGCCAACCTGGTGCTGCCCCCGATGCTGCGCAAGGCACGGGAGAACGAGGACTTCGACGGGCGGGACGCGGCGCTGGCGACCGAGCTGGTGTACGGCACGCTGCGGCGGCAGGGCACCTACGACGCGATCATCGCGCGCTGCGTGGACCGGCCGCTGCGGGAGGTGGACCCGCCGGTCCTGGACGTCCTGTCGCTCGGTGCGCACCAGCTCCTCGGTACCCGCATCCCGACGCACGCCGCGGTGAGCGCGACCGTCGAACTGGCGCGTGTGGTGCTGGGCGACGGGCGGGCCAAGTTCGTCAACGCGGTGCTGCGCAAGATCGCCGCGGACGACATGGACGGCTGGCTGGAGCGCGTCGCGCCCGAGTACGACGACGACCCCGAGGAGCACCTGGGGATCGTCCACGCGCACCCGCGCTGGGTGGTCTCGGCGCTCTGGGACGCGCTCGGCGGCGGCCGCGCCGGCATGGAGGACCTGCTGGCGGCCGACAACGAGCGGCCCGAGGTCACGCTGGTGGCCCGGCCGGGCCGGTCCACCACCGAGGAACTCATCGAGGCCGTGGGCGAGGAGAGCGCCCTGCCGGGCCGCTGGTCCCCGTACGCGGTACGGCTCGCCGAGGGCGGCGAGCCCGGCGCCCTGGACGCGGTGCGCGAGGGCCGGGCCGGTGTGCAGGACGAGGGCAGCCAGCTCGTCGCGACGGCGCTGGCCAACGCGCCCGTCGAAGGCACCGACCGCGTCTGGCTGGACGGCTGCGCGGGCCCGGGCGGCAAGGCTGCCCTCTTGGGCGCACTCGCCGCGCAGCGCGGTGCGCGGCTTCTCGCATCCGAGAAGCAGCCGCACCGCGCGCGCCTGGTGGCACGGTCGCTGGCCGGCAACCCCGGCCCGTACGAGGTCATCGCGGCCGACGGCACCCGCCCGCCGTGGCGCCCCGGCTCCTTCGACCGCGTCCTGATGGACGTCCCGTGCACCGGTCTCGGCGCGCTGCGCCGCCGCCCCGAAGCGCGCTGGCGCCGCCGCCCGGAGGACCTGGACGGCTTCGCGCCGCTGCAGCGGGAACTGCTGCGTCAGGCGCTGGTGTCGGTGCGGGTCGGCGGCGTCGTCGGCTACGCGACCTGCTCGCCGCACCCGGCCGAGACGCGCGCCGTGGTGGAGGACGTCCTCAAGGGGCGGGCCGGAGCGGACGTGACGGCGGAGTGGATCGACGCCCGCCCGCTGATCCCGGGCGTGCCCGCACTGGGCGACGGCCCGGACGTGCAGCTGTGGCCGCACCTGCACGGGACGGACGCGATGTATCTGGCGCTGCTGCGGCGGACGGCGTGACGCCCGGAGAGCGTTCCGCCGCTGCTCAAGGGGCACTTTGCCTGACGTGATCATGCAGGGATAAGCTGCCGGTGACAACGGGGATCACGGCCGCAGAGGTGTCGGACAGGCACGGGGAACGGACCTCGCGGGGACGTGAGTGGGGAGACGGCGAACAGGCCGGGCACGGAACGCTGCTGAGCGGTCCGACGCTGGTGAGCGGTCCTGAGGCTTGTCGGGCCCCACACCACCACGTGTACGGACAAGGCGTCGACCGCCCTTGTCCACGTACGCCGCCACGGGGTTCAGGAACCGGCTGTCAGCTCTCTGTCAGATGTCTGTCAGAGGGGCAGCCGAAGCTGTCGGGGTCGTCATTCGACCCTCGGAACGGGGAAAAAACAGTATGAAGAAGCGTCTGATCGGTACGGTCGCGGCCACCGCGGTTCTCGCGCCCGCTCTGATGTTCAGCGCCTCGGGACAGGCGTTCGCCGCCAGCAAGACGGTCACCTGGAAGAACAAGGGCAACGGCAAGTGCCTGGTGGCCCGGGGCTTCTGGGTCGGCGTGGGCGACTGCGGGGCTGCCGCGAAGTGGAAGGAGACCAAGCAGTCCGACGGAACCTTCGTCCTGAAGTCCGCCGACCACGATTTCTGCCTCGACAGCAAGAAGGACGGCACCGTCCGCGCCAACGTCTGCAACGGCGGCAAGAACCAGAAGTGGCGCGAGCTCAAGGACTCCCTCGGCTGGCGCCTGCAGAACAAGGCCACCGGGCTCACCCTCGGGTCGAAGACCAGCGCCGGCTCGCCCGTGTACGCGGGTTTCGACGGCGGCATCAAGCACCAGCGCTGGAGCTGAGCTCCGAAGGCGCCGGCGGGTTCGGCGCGCGACAGGGACGTGACCGGTCCCTGAGATGGTGACGGGTTCTGCGCATCGGCCGCCGGCCTTTCGTCCGTCCTGGGGCGGACGAAAGGCCGGCGGCTTGCTGGTTTCGCGGCTCGGAGAGGACGCCGGGGGCGTTCCCGTACGCCCGGTGGCCCCTCTGCACCGCCCCTGACCTGCGGCCCGGCCCACCCGCTTAGGCGCGTCCGGGGCGGCAGGACATACTGGAGGTATGGCCTTGATCAACCCCAGCATCCTGTCCGCAGACTTCGCCCGGCTCGCCGAGGAGGCGAAGGCCGTCGAGGGCGCCGACTGGCTGCATGTCGATGTGATGGACAACCACTTCGTGCCGAACCTGACGCTGGGCGCTCCGGTCGTCGAGGCGCTGAGCAAGGCGACGGACACCCCGCTCGACCTGCACCTGATGATCGAGGACCCGGACCGCTGGGCGCCGCAGTACATCGAGGCGGGCGCCGGTTCGGTCACCTTCCACGCGGAGGCGGCGGCCGCGCCCGTACGGCTGGCGCGGGAGATCCGGGCCAAGGGCGCGCGGGCGTCGATGGCGCTCAAGCCGGCCACGCCGATCGAGCCGTACGAGGACCTGCTGCCCGAGCTGGACATGCTGCTGATCATGACCGTGGAGCCCGGTTTCGGCGGTCAGGCGTTCCTGGACATCATGCTGCCGAAGATCCGCCGGACCCGGGAGCTGATCTCCAAGCACGGGCTGGAGATGTGGCTCCAGGTGGACGGCGGGGTGTCGGCGGCCACGATCGAGCGGTGTGCGGAGGCCGGCGCGGACGTATTCGTGGCGGGTTCGGCGGTCTACGGCGCGGACGACCCGGCGAAGGCGGTGCGCGAGCTGCGCGCGCAGGCGGAGTCGGCGACGGCCGCGGCCGGCTGGGGCTGCGCCCACTGACGCGCACCGGCACAGGGGCGCCCGGGTGACCGCCGCGGGCGCCGGCGCCGCACGTGGTGTGCGGGGAGCGCGCGCCGATCCCCGTACGCCGGTGTTTCTTGGTGTCGCCGCTACCGGGTGTTCACGACGGCCGGGGCGGTGATGGTCCCCGACCACCTCGGGTTTCTGCAAGGATGAGCAAAGACTCGATCAGGTGCGCACAAGGGGAGAATCTCGTGGTTGCCAGCCGCCCGCAGTCCGCAATGGGCCCCGCCGAGCTGGTGCAGGCCGCGGCC
Source organism: Streptomyces paromomycinus (assembly GCF_003865155.1). Classification (NCBI taxonomy): domain Bacteria; kingdom Bacillati; phylum Actinomycetota; class Actinomycetes; order Kitasatosporales; family Streptomycetaceae; genus Streptomyces; species Streptomyces paromomycinus. Next base: position 8,104,285 of record NZ_BHZD01000001.1, read on the forward strand.
ATGGCCCGCCGCTTCTATCTGGAGGGCAAGTCCAAGATCCAGATCGCCGAGGAGTTCGGCGTCAGCCGCTTCAAGGTCGCCCGGGTGCTGGAGACGGCGCTGGAGCGTGACCTCGTACGGATCGAGATCCGTGTCCCGGCGGAGCTGGACGCCGAGCGTTCGGACGCGCTGCGGGCCCGCTACGGCCTGCGGCACGCGGTCGTGGTGGAGTCGCCCGCCGACGCCACCGACGACGCCCCGGACCCGGAGAATCTCGGCGAGGTCGCGGCCGACCTGCTGGGGGAGCTGGTGACCGAGGGGGACGTGCTCGGTCTCGCCTGGGGCCGGTCGACCATCCACATGGCGGCCGCGCTGCACCGGCTCCCGCCGTGCACGGTCGTCCAGCTGACCGGCGTGTACGACGCGGGGACCGCGGACCGCGGCTCGGTCGAGGCGGTGCGCCGGGCGGCCGACGTCTCCGGCGGCGAGGCGCACCCGATCTACGCGCCGATGCTGCTGCCCGACTCGGCGACGGCCGCCGCGCTGCGCGGCCAGACCGGCATCGCCCGCGCGTTCGAGTACTTCGACAAGGTCACCGTCGCCTGTGTCTCCATCGGCTCCTGGGCGCCGGGCATCTCCACCGTCTACGACATGCTCTCGGAGCAGGAGCGGGAGCACTACGCCTCGCTGGGCGCCGCCGCCGAGATGTCCGCGCACCTCTTCGACGCCGACGGCCGCCGCATCGGGCGGGACCTGGGCGAGCGGTGCATCACGGTCGAGGCGGACCGGCTGCGGCGCATCCCCGAGGTCGTGGCCATCGCGGGCGGCCGGCAGAAGGCGGCGGCGATCGGCGCGGTGCTGCGGTCCGGGCTGGTGACCAGCCTGGTGACGGACACGGCCGCCGCCGATCATCTGCTGCTGGAGACCGGGCCCGGTCCGCGTCCGGCGCTGGAGCGGGCGGATCCGGACGGGGCCTGAGAGGGCGGACCCGGACGGGGCCGAGCGAGGCGACCGGCGTAGGGCCTGAGCCCCGGGGCGGACGGCTGTGGACGGCTGCCGGCTCCCGTACCGGCCGCCGGCCGACCGTGCGGCAGCCGCTGTCCGCCCGGTACCGGCCAGCCAAGTGATCTTGTACGGGGTGCGGGCGCGCACCCCGTGCCGGGCTGTGACAGCATCGGCGCATGGTGATCCGCTCCGCTCCCCGCGCGGCCGTCAGGCGTACTCGCTGCGCTGCTGGCCTGCCTGCTGCTGTTGGTGTCCGGCTGCTCCGGAGGCGGCGGCGGACAGGGGAGCGCGAAGTCCACGCACGGGGCGCCCCCGGCGAGCGCCGCCGCGCCGGACTGGGCCGAGGGCATGGCGACCGTACCGGCCGAGAAGCTGCCCGAGCAGGCCCGCGACACGCTGCGGCTGATCGACGCGCGCGGCCCGTTCCCGTACCCCAAGGACGGCACGGTCTTCGGCAACCACGAGCGGCAGCTCCCTAAGCAGAAGCGCGGCTACTACCACGAGTACACGGTCCGCACCCCGGGTTCGAAGGACCGCGGCGCGCGCCGGATCGTCACCGGCGACAGCCACGAGACGTACTACACCGACGACCACTACCGGACCTTCAAGGCGGTGCTCCGATGACGGCTCCCGTGCCCCGGCCGCTCGCGGCGGTGCTCGACGGCAGTACGCCCCCCGGGGTCGTGCCCTGGCCGCACGACCGGCCCGCGCACGAAGCGCTGGACGCGGCGCGCGCGGCCGGCTGGCACGGTGCGCTGCTCGACCTCGAAGGGGTCACCGGCAAGGCGGAGTTCATGGACCGCTGCGCGCGGGCCCTGCGTCTGCCGGACTGGTTCGGCCGCAACTGGGACGCGCTCGCGGACTGCCTCACCGACCTGTCGTGGTGCCCTGCCGACCGCGGCCGGGTGCTGGTGGTGTGCGGCTGGCAGCAGTACGCGTCCGCCGCGCCCGACGACTGGAGCGTCGCGGAGGAGGTCATCGCGGACGCGGTGGGCTTCTGGCGGGACACGGACACCGGACTGGTCGTCGTGATGGCGCGGGGCCGGGAGCCGGGGGCACGGACGGCGTGACGTACGGGGGTGGGGGGCCGCGAGGCGGTAAGGCCGGTGCCGGGGATCAGCGGGAGGCGGGTTTCGGCGGTGGGGCGAGGACGCGGCTGGTGGCAGGGGTGGCCGCGCTGCTGACGGTTGCCGCAGGGCTCGGTGTGCGAGCCGGCGCGGCGCGCGTGGGGCTGGGGCCCGAGGTGGCCAAGTACGCGGGTGACGCGCTGTACACCGTGCTCGTCCAGGCGCTGGTGGTGCTGGCCGTGCCGCGCATCCGGCCGCCGGTCGCGGCCGCGGTGGCGCTGGCCTTCAGCTGGGCGGTGGAGTTCGCGCAGCTCAGCGACGTACCGGCAGAGCTTTCCCGGCGCAGTGCGGTGGCCCGCCTGGTGCTCGGCTCGACCTTCAACGCGCCGGACCTGCTCTGGTACGCGGTGGGTGCGGCGGCCGCGTGGGCGGCGCACGGGTGGCTGCGGGCCCGGTGCCGTAGCGGGGCGTACTGAGCCGGAAGCCGCAGCCGCCCGCCACCCCGGACACGCGTCCGCTCCCGCGCCTGTTCCCGCGCCCGCGCCCGCTCCCGCGCCTGTTCCCGCACCCGCTCCCGCACCCGCTCCCGCACCCGCTCCCGCGCCCGCGAGGTTTCGCCCGCCCACCGCCGGGCACCGAGGTGCGGCGGGAGGTGATGCGGTGGCCGAGGTGTTGCTCCTACTGGCGGCGTTGGCGCTCACGCTGGCCTGCGCCGTGTTCGTCGCGGCGGAGTTCTCGCTGACGACGGTCGAGCGCAGCGCGGTGGAGCGCGCGGTCGAGGAGGGGGAGCGGGGCGCGGAAGGGGTGCTGAGCGCCGTCCGCGCGCTCGCGTTCCAGCTGTCCGGCGCCCAGCTCGGCATCACCGTGACCTCCCTGGTCATCGGCATGCTCGCGGAACCGTCCCTGGCGGCGCTGCTGCGCGGCCCGCTCACCGCGGCCGGGCTGCCCGGAACGGTGGCCCCGGGCGTCGCGTCGGCGCTCGGCGTCGGCGTGTCCACGGTGGTGCTGATGGTCGTCGGCGAGCTGGTGCCCAAGAACTGGGCGATCTCCCGGCCGCTGGCCGTGGCCCGGATCGTGGCCGGACCGCTGCGCGCCTTCAGCGCGCTGTTCGCCCCGTTCATCCGCCATCTGAACCAGTCCGCCAACCGGCTCGTACGCCGCTTCGGCCTGGAGCCCACCGAGGAGCTGGAGTCCTCCCGCGGCCCGGCCGAACTGGTCTCCCTGGCCCGCTACTCGGCGCAGGAGGGCGCGCTGCCGGCCGACTCGGCCGAGCTGTTCGTCCGGACCCTGCATCTGGGTGAGCTGACCGCGCAGAACGTCATGACGCCACGGGTGGACGTACGGGCCCTGGAGGCGCACGCCACGGCGGCCGACGCGGCCACGCTGACCCTGGCCACCGGGCTGTCCCGCTTCCCGGTGTACCGCGACACCCTGGACGAGGTCGTGGGCACCGTCCACATCCGCGACGTCCTCGCCCTCACACCGGAGCGGCGGGCCGCAACCCCCGTCGCGGAGCTGGCCGCCGAGCCCGTGCCGGTACCGGAGTCGCTGCCCGTCGACCGGCTGCTGGACCGGCTGCGCACGGTCCGCACCATGGCCGTGGTGATCGACGAGTACGGCGGTACGGCCGGCATCGTCACCCTGGAGGACATCGTCGAGGAGATCGTCGGCGACGTACGGGACGAGCACGACCCGGCGGCGGGCCCGGATCTGCTGCGGACCGGGGCGCGCACCTGGGAGGCGGACGGCGGGGTACGCCTGGACGGGCTGGCCGGGATCGGCCTGGAGGCGCCCGACGGACCGTACGAGACGCTCGCGGGCCTGCTGGCCACCCGGCTGGGCCGGATTCCGGCGGACGGCGACGAGGTGGGGGTGGCGGACGGCTGGCGGCTGACGGTCCTGGCGGCGCGCCGGCACCGGGCGGAGCGGGTACGGGTGACGGCGCCCGCCGGCTCGTCCTCGCCGGGCGCCCGGGCCGCCGACGGGGGAGGGGAGCGACCGTGACCGCCGTGCAACTGGCCGTCGCCGTACTGACGTTGTTCAGCAACGCCTTCTTCGTCGGCGGCGAATTCGCGATGATCTCCGTACGGCGCAGTCAGGTCGAACCGCGTGCCAGGACCGGTGACCGGCGGGCCGGCCGGGTGCTGTGGGGCCTGGAACACCTCTCCGAGATGCTCGCCACCGCCCAACTGGGCGTCACCGCCTCCTCGCTGGTGCTCGGCGCGATGGCGGAACCGGCCATCGCCCACCTCGCCGAGCCCGCCTTCGAGGCGCTGCACGTTCCGCACGGGCTGGTCCACCCGATCGCGTTCGTCCTGGCGCTGAGCCTGGCCACGTATCTGCACATGCTCGTCGGCGAGATGGTGCCCAAGAACGTCGCCCTGGCCGCGCCGGAACGCGCCGCGCTGCTGCTGGGGCCGCCGCTGGTGGCCCTCACCCGCGCGCTGCGCCCCGTCGTCGTGAGCATCAACGCCCTCGCCAACGGCCTGCTGCGGCTCTTCAGGACCGAGCCCAGGAACGAGGTCGCCGCCGCGTTCACCGACGAGGAACTCGCCCGTATCGTCCAGGAGTCACACCATGCCGGGCTGCTCTCGGACACCGGCGGCGAGCGGCTGCGGGACGCGCTGGCCCTCGGGCGGCGGCCGGTCGGCAAGCTGCTGGTCCCGCTGGCGGAGATGGTCACCGTCGACCGGGACGTCACCCCGGACGAGCTGGAACGCATCGCGGCCCGCGCCGGTTTCTCCCGGCTGCCGGTCACCGGGCCGGCCGGTACCGTCCTCGGCTACCTCCACATCAAGGACACCCTCGGCGTCACCGACCGGGACCGGCCGTTCCCCCGCGACGCGCTGCGCCCGATGCCGCGGGTCGGCTGCGGGACCCCGCTCGACGACACCCTGACCGCGATGCGGACGGCCGGCACCCAGCTGGCCGCCGTCAGCGGCGAGCAGGGCGTGGTGCTGGGCTTCGTCACCATGACGGACGTACTGGACGAGCTGGTGGGCGCGCCGGAACGGACCCGCCGGAACGGGTCCGGCGCCGGCCGGCGGACCGGGAGCCAGGACCGGGCCGGGCACCGTGACGGGCGCGCGGACCGGGAGCCAGGACCGGGCCGGGCACCGTGACGGGCGCGCGGACCGGGAGTTGTGACAGGGCCGGGCAGCGCGGCAGGACCGGGAGTCGTGACAGGGCCGGGAAGCGCGGCGGGACCGGGAGTCGTGACAGGGCAGGTGCGCAGGCGCGGAGGTCCGCACACCGCGGCGCTCAGTCGGACACCGCCGCGGAGGGCGAAGGACGGCCGGCCGGTTTCCGCAGCCCACCAGGGGGCTCGGCGCTCGTGCGGGTGACGGCGGGCGGGGTGCGGCCGTGGTGCTGCCGGGGCATGCTCGGCTCCAGCTCGACCAGGACGAGCGCGACGTCGTCGTCCTGGGCGCCGTGGGTGTGCCGGCACATCGTCGACAGCACCGCCTCGATCGCGTCGTTGAGATCGGGCAGCGAGCAGGCCGGCAGGAGACCGGCCAGGTCGAGCATGGTGCCGTCGGGGTCGCGGGCCTCGGCGAGGCCGTCGGTGTAGAGCAGCAGCCGGTCGCCGGGGGCCAGCTCCACCTCCTGCACGCGCGGCAGCGGCAGCAGCCCGATGGGGGTGGTCGGCTCGGACGGGGTGAGCAGGACGGGCGGGCCGGCGGCGGGCAGGTGCAGGGGCGGGTGGTGGCCGCAGTTGACGAGCCGGAGCCGGCCCGGGGATATCTCGGCGATCACGGCGGTGATGAAGTCCTCGGGGCCGAGGTCGTCGATCAGCCGCCGGTCGACCTCCTCGGCCACCTCGGCGAGGTTGCTCCGGGTGTAGGCGCAGTCGCGGAAGTGCCCTATGGCCGCGGCGGACAGGCGGACGGCCTCCAGGCCCTTGCCGCGTACGTCGCCGATCAGCACCCGCAGCCCGCTGGGGGTGTCGGCGAAGGCGTACAGGTCGCCGCCGATGACGGCGCGGGGCGCGGCGGAGCGGTAGCGGGCACAGACCGAGGCGCCGCTGACCCGGAACGAGGTCGGCCGCAGGATGGCGCGCTGGGCCGCGGCCGCCACTCCGGCGAGCTGGTGGTCCAGGGCGGCCTGCCGGTCGCTGGCCCAGGTCGCGTAGGCAGCGGCGGCGGCGAGCACGGTCAGGGACAGCAGCTGATCGGTGCGGCCCAGGGTGTGTTCGCGTCCGGCGACGGCCACGCCCAGGAGCAGGGCGGTGAACGAGACCACGGCCGTGCACGCGCCTTCGAGTCTCGTCGCCGCCACCAGTGGGCCCACCAGCAGCAGCCCGGCCAGGCTGACATCGGGGCCCAGTGCCAGGTCGCAGGCGGCGACGGCGGCCCCCGCCACGGCCGTGAGCAGCAGCAGGGCGCCCTGTCGGACTTCGCGCATGTCCTCCCCTTCCCCCACGGCCGGTGCGGCTGCGCCCGGCCCGGCCGGGCTCCACCGCGCGTCGCGGTTACTGTACGTATCCATTTGCGAAGTGATCGCCCAGGCGCTCGGTGGCCCGGAGGCCGCGCCGGATCGACACCCGAAGCGGCCTGTACACGGTTCTACCCACCTGCTGGCCAGCGAGAACCTCCCGGCCCGTCATATGGTCACATCAGCGTCGAACCGCAGGTGACCGGCCGTCCGTACCGTCGAAGACCAGCCATTTCGGTTACGGGGAGTCACGAAGTGGCGTTCTGTGAGAGATCGCCGCGCGGTGTCCGGCGCCGTCCCGGGCGGGGCGCGCGGCGGGGGTACGGGAACACCGGTTCGCCCCCGGCCGGGTTCATCAGGGATGATGTCCTAGGAGCCGCATCCTGACCGGTGCCGGTTCGGAAGCTGACTCCCCACCCGCCCGAGCAGTGAACCCGCAGGTGAGAGAGCCAGTATGAAGTTTCTGAACGATGCCAAGCCGCCGTACGACCTGACGTACGACGACGTGTTCATGGTGCCCGGCCGCTCCGCGGTGGGCTCCCGTCAGGGCGTGGACCTGTCCTCGCCGGACGGCACCGGCACGACCATCCCGCTGGTGGTCGCCAACATGACCGCCATCGCCGGCCGCCGGATGGCCGAGACCGTGGCCCGCCGCGGCGGCCTGGTCGTCATCCCGCAGGACATCCCGATCGAGGTCGTCTCCGACGTCGTCGGCTGGGTCAAGCGCCGTCACCTCGTCCTGGACACGCCGATCGTGCTGTCCCCGGTCTCCACCGTCGCCGACGCCCTGTCGCTGCTGCCCAAGCGGGCGCACGGCGCGGGCATCGTCGTCGAGGGCGGCCGCCCGGTCGGCATCGTCACCGAGCACGACCTGGCCGGCGTGGACCGCTTCACCCAGGTCTCCGAGGTCATGTCCAAGGACCTGCTGGTCCTGGACGCGGACATCGACCCGCGCGAGGCGTTCAACCGGCTCGACGCCGCCAACCGCAAGCTGGCCCCGGCGGTCGACGCGGACGGCATGCTGGCGGGCATCCTGACCCGTAAGGGCGCCCTCCGCGCGACCCTCTACACGCCCGCCACGGACGCCGACGGCAAGCTGCGCGTCGCCGCCGCCGTGGGCATCAACGGCGACGTGGCCGGCAAGGCCAAGGCGCTGCTGGCGGCCGGTGTGGACACGCTCGTGGTGGACACCGCGCACGGCCACCAGGAGTCCATGATCAGCGCGGTCAAGGCCGTCCGGGCGCTGGACCCGCAGGTGCCGATCGTGGCCGGCAACATCGTCGCCGCCTCGGGCGTGCGCGACCTGATCGAGGCCGGCGCGGACATCATCAAGGTCGGTGTGGGCCCGGGCGCCATGTGCACCACCCGCATGATGACCGGCGTGGGCCGCCCGCAGTTCTCCGCCGTCCTGGAGTGCGCCGCCGAGGCGAAGAAGTTCGGCAAGCACGTCTGGGCGGACGGCGGCGTGCGCCACCCGCGCGACGTGGCGATGGCGCTGGCCGCGGGCGCGTCCAACGTCATGATCGGCTCCTGGTTCGCCGGTACGTACGAGTCGCCCGGCGACCTCCAGCACACCGCCGACGGCCGCCCGTACAAGGAGAGCTTCGGCATGGCCTCGGCGCGTGCGGTCCGCAACCGTACGAGTGAGGAGTCGGCGTACGACCGGGCGCGCAAGGGCCTGTTCGAGGAGGGCATCTCCACCTCGCGGATGTTCGTCGACCCGGCCCGCCCCGGCGTCGAGGACCTGATCGACTCGATCATCGCGGGCGTCCGCAGCTCCTGCACGTACGCGGGCGCGGCCTCCCTGGAGGAGTTCGCCGAGAAGGCCGTCGTCGGCGTGCAGAGCGCCGCGGGCTACGCGGAGGGCAAGCCGCTGCACGCCAGCTGGAGCTGATCCGCCGCCCGTCCGGGCACCGGCCGTCCGGCCCCGCACCGAGTGCTTCGGTGCGGGGCCGGACGCGTTTGTGGCGCGGACCGGCCGGGAACGTCCGACCGGTGAGATTTGTCGTTTGTGCGCAACGAACGACCGTTCCGCGACAAGGTGCGCAACGAAAGTTCACTGTTGCGCAAGGAACCTGCATTACGGCAGCTCACACGCGCCCCGTACAGTCATGCGCTGTACGTGGAGTGGCGGGGACCGCCTGCTCGGCGGTTCCCCCCTTTCGTGACGTGGGTCGTTTCGGCGTACCCGCGCACGGGGACCGCTGTCGGTCGTCCGCCACCGTGACCGGCAGCGATGAAGGAGCCACCCCAGTGTTGGAGCACGGCGCAGCCCCGCCCGCAGCGGGCAGCGATCCCCGGCCCCCCGCCCCTTCCGGGGGCCTCGGCGCTCGGCTCATGCGGCGCAAGCCCGTCGAGCGGCTGGTGGCCGAGGGCGGCCAGGGCGAGGGCGGCACCCTGCGCCGCTCGCTGGGCATGTGGCAGCTGACCATGATCAGCATCGGTGCGACGCTGGGCACCGGCATCTTCGTCGTGCTCGGCGAAGCGGTGCCCAAGGCCGGTCCGGCCGTCATCATCTCGTTCGTCATCGCGGGCGTCACCGCGCTGTTCTCCGCGCTGTCCTACGCGGAGCTGGCGGGCTCCATCCCGGTCTCCGGATCGTCGTACTCCTACGCCTACGCCACCCTCGGCGAGCTGGTCGCCTGGGTCTGCGGCTGGTGCCTGATCCTGGAGTACGGCGTCTCCGTCGCGGCGGTCGCCGTCGGCTGGGGCGAGTACCTCAACGAGCTGCTGTCCGGCACGATCGGCGTCACCATCCCCGCCGCGCTGTCCGCGCCGCCGGGCGACGGCGGGATCTTCAACCTGCCGGCGCTGATCGTCGTCATGCTCGCCATGGTCTTCCTGCTGGGCGGCGCCAAGGAGAGCGCCCGCGCCAACGCGATCATGGTGACCATCAAGATCATCGCGCTGCTGCTGTTCTGCGGCGTCGCCGTCCAGGGCATCTCCTCGGGCAACTACGCCAACTTCATGCCGCTGGGCATCGCCGGCGTCAGCGGCGCCGGAGCCACCCTCTTCTTCTCCTACATCGGCTTCGACGCCGCCTCCACCGCGGGCGAGGAGGCCAAGAACCCGCAGCGCGACCTGCCGCGCGCGATCATGCTGTCGCTGATCATCGTCACCGCGCTGTACTGCCTGGTCGCGGCGGTCGCGGTGGGCGCCAAGAACTGGCAGGGCTTCGAGGGCTCGGAGGCCGCGCTCGCCGGGATCATGAAGGAGGTCACCGGTCAGAGCTTCTGGGCCGTGCTGCTGGCCGCCGGTGCCGTCATCGCCATCGCCAGCGTCGTCCTGACCGTGCTGTACGGCCAGACCCGCATCCTGTTCGCGATGTCCCGCGACGGCCTGGTGCCGAAGGTGTTCTCCAAGGTCCACCCGAAGACCGGCGCCCCGCGCGCCAACACCGTCATCGTCTCGCTGTTCTGCGGCATCCTGGCCGCCGCCGTTCCGCTGGGCCAGCTCGCCGACGCCACCAGCATCGGCACCCTCTTCGCCTTCGCGCTGGTCAACATCGCGGTGATCGTGCTGCGCTTCACCAAGCCGGACATGCCGCGTACCTTCCGTACGCCGCTGGCGCCGGTCTTCCCGGCGATCGGCTTCCTGCTGTGCCTGTACATGATGGGCAGCCTCGGCCCGGTCACCTGGGTGGTCTTCGGTGTCTGGATGGCCGTCGGGCTCGTGGTCTACTTCGTCTACGGCATCCGCCGCTCCCGATTGGCCACCGCAGAGAAGTGATCCACCCGCAGTGCGACAGATGAACGAACTCGACCAGCGCATCGTCCATGCCCTGGCGGAGGACGCCCGCCGCTCCTACGCCGACATCGGGGCGGAGGTCGGGCTCTCCGCCCCGGCGGTCAAACGCCGGGTGGACCGGCTGCGCGCCGAAGGCGCCATCACCGGGTTCACGGTGCGGGTCGACCCGGCGGCGCTGGGCTGGGAGACCGAGGGGTTCATCGAGCTGTTCTGCCGCCGCAACACCTCACCGGACTCCATCCACCGGGGTCTGTCGCGCTATCCGGAAGTGGCGTCCGCCTCCACCGTCACCGGTGAGGCGGACGCCATCGTCCAGGTCTTCGCCTCCGACATGCGGCACTTCGAACGGGTGCTGGAACGCATCGCGGGCGAACCCTTCGTGGAACGCACCAAGTCGGTCCTGGTCCTCTCCCCGCTGCTGCGCCGCTTCAGCTCGGGGTCGCCGGGCTGAGGCCCTGCACCTGCCGTCAACGAGTGAGAAGCCCCTCACTCGTTGAAAGGACTTCGGGCGCGGGGCGGGTGTCGCTGCTCTCCGCTGCGGATTCAACAGGGTATGCACCCTTCTTGGCGTCGACGGGGCCTGACGGCCGTGACCGTTGCGGCGGGGGCTGCCCTGTGTCTGGCAGGCAGCACGCCGACCAATGCCGCACATGCGGGAAGCAAAGCCGCAAAAGAGCCGTGGGCGGTGTCGCTGGGCGACAGCTTCATCTCCGGCGAGGCGGGCAGACGGGCAGGCAACAGCAACGAGAGCGCCGACGGCTCCTCGGGCACCGACCGCGCTTTCGCCCCCGCCACGGAGACGACCGATCCGCACCGGGTGTACGGCACGTCCTACGACGACGGCTGCAACCGCTCGGACAGTGCCGAAGCCAACTCCGCGCGCTTACGGGCCCAACGGCTCAACCTCGCCTGTTCAGGCGCCACCTCCACCGCCGTTCTGCTGCCCGAGCACGGCGGGAGCCCTGCCAAAGGCGGACCGTCCCAGGCCCGGCAGCTCCAGAAGGCCGTGACCGGCCGTCCCGTCCGCGCGGTCGTCGTCTCCATCGGCGGCAACGACCTCGGCTTCGAGGACGTCATCACCTCCTGCGCCAAGAACTTCGTGCAGCTGGTCGGATCCCCCCTGCGCTCCGGCCTGGGGGCCGAAGGTCAGGAAGCGGCTGCCCCTTCTTCGACAAGGACCTCACCTGGGCCCATGACGAACTCGTCCCACAGATCAGCACCACCCTCGCTGCCGCCGCCCGCCCAGCGGGTGCGGAGTTCCTCGACCTGTCCCGCGCCTTCGAAGGCCGGGAGGTCTGCTCCGACAGCGCCGTTCAGGCGGGCCCCGGCGCCATGCGCCTCCGGCCCGTCCCCTCCGCCTGACCCGTCCTCCCGTGAACCTCGGCAGTCCCGCTCAGACGCTCAGCAGGGCGAGTGCGCCGCACAGGACGAGCAGTCCGCAGATGCCGAGGTTGACGAGCTTGTAGGAGAGGAAGACCGCGGCGAACTCCCGGATGGTGGCGCTCGGCCAGAAGTACGCGGCGGTGGGGGCCCCGACGACCTGGCCGTTGACGCCGGCACGGCGGGCCAGGATGGCGGCGCGCAGCACGTGGTAGTTGTTCGTGACGATCACGCACCGGTGGTCCGGCACCGCCTGCTCCATGATCTTCTTGCTGAACGCCAGGTTCTCCTCCGTGGTCCTGGACTGCTCCTCGCACACGATCCGGTCCGCCGGGAAGCCGCGCTCGACCAGGTAGGCGGCCATCGCCCGGGCCTCCGGGAGCTGTTCGTCGGGGCCCTGGCCGCCCGAGGTGAGCAGCATCGGCGGGTTGCCGCGCCGCGCCTGGCGCTCGTACACCGCACGGCCCCGCTCCAGCCGGTTCGCCAGCAGCGGCGGTACGCGCGTGCCGCCGATCAGCCCGGAGCCCAGCACCACCACGAAGTCGGCGTCGCGGCGCACCCGCAGCCGCCCGTAGAGGAACGCGTAGCCGACGAAGCACAGGAAGAGGAAGGACACGTAGCCGACGATCAGCAGCGTGGTGCCCGCCAGCGCCACCAGGGTGCGCGACCCGGTGGCGACGGCCGTGATCAGCAGCGCGATGACCCCGAAGATGCCGACTCCGGCCAGCAGCGACAGCAGATTCGCCAGGCTCCGGCCTTCCTTGCGGATCATCTTGACGCCGTTGAGGATCAGGAAGACCCCGAGAACGATGACGCCGAGCGACGGCAGCAGCAGGATGAGCACGGTGACCGCCACGGCCGCCAGTGTGGGCATCCGGGGCACTTGCAGGAGCAGGGCCGGCACCAGGAAGACGACGGTGAGACCCAGGTAGACGGCGTTGCTGAAGCGGCGCCGGTCGCGCAGCACACCGATCGCGAACAGGACGAAGAACAGGGCCGGTAGGGCGTACGCGAGCATGAACACATCGTAGCCAGGGCGATCATGTGTTCGGTGTCGTTCGCGGCAGGTACCGGCCCTGGACGAGGAGCGGCGGCAGGCCCGCTCAGCGCACCGGTTCGTCCCACGGGACGACGGTGAAGTCACCGCGCTCCACCGTCTCGAACGGTGCCGCGCTGACGCACCGGGGCAGATCCTTGGTGGTGGCGGGGCCCGGGGTGGCGGCCCAGCTGTAGCCCAGCCGGTCGGGGCCGCCCCGGACGTCGTGGACGGAGAACCCGACCCGCTTGCCCTTGAGTCCGGGAATGTCGGTCCCGGTGACGATGCCGCTGGCCGTCGCGACCTTCCCGCCGGTCACCAGGCAGTCGACACGGCCCTTGGCCCAGCCGCTGTCCGTCTTGCCGACGTGCCGGAAACCGAAGGTGCCGCGCGCGTCGCCGGGCGTCTGGTCCCGGCGGAAATGCGCGTCGAAGGAGAAGCGGACGTCGTCGCCGTCGACGCGGCGGAGTTTCGCCGACCCGGTGAGCCGCGGGTCGTCGGGCCGGTGGGCGGCGCTCCGCGCGGCGGCCGCGGGCGGCGCCGGGTGCGCCGCGTCGGGCGGGGGCACGGCGAGCGCGGAGCCGCCCGCCCCCGCTGCCAGCAGGACCGCCGTCGGGACGGCGAGGACCCGGAGGCGTCTCCGGGTGGTGGTGCGAATGGTGCGGGTAATGCGGATGGTGCGGGTGGTGCTGCGTGGGGCGATGCGGTGCGTGCTGGCGTCGTGACGGTGAACAGAACGGTGCATGACGGACCTCCACCGGCCGGAATCGTGAGCGTTCGCCCGGCTTCTCCGGGCGCCTCATACGATGCCGTCCGGCCGCGTGCGCCACATCGCGCCTGGGGGCGACCCCGGTTCCGCCGCGCGGCGGAACCGGGATGCGACCGGAGGGCGACCCGGCCCGGGCGGCCTGCGCGCGTCGTCTCATGACCCCCGCACCACCTGCCGCACCCCATGGCGCAACGAATCGCCGTACCGGCCGTACAACACGCAACGAAACACCCGGCTGCACGCAATGGTGACGCCTTGTACGGGCGGTTCGGCGAACCGTACCGTCTAGGCGTCCCGCCGATCGCCGGGCCGCCGCGGAGCCGAAGCGCCCGGGCCGGCCGGCCGGTCCGCCCAGTCGTGTCCTCCGAGGGGTCCCATGTCGTCGCTGCGCACCGCCCTGCTCCAGAGTTCGGGACGGTCCGGCGATGTCGCGTACAACCTGAAGGCCGTCGAGGACGCGGCGCGCGAAGCGGCGGCGGGCGGTGCCGGGCTGCTGGTCTGCCCGGAGCTGTTCCTGACCGGCTACGCCATCGGTGAGGACTTGCACCGGCTCGCCGAGACCGCCGACGGTCCGGCCGCCCGGACGGTCGCCCGGATCGCCGCCGAGCACGGCGTCGCGGTGCTCTACGGCTACCCGGAGCGCGACGGCGCGGCGGTCTACAACTCGGCGCGGCTGATCGGTCCCGACGGGCAGCCGCTGGCGAACTACCGTAAGACCCATCTCTTCGGCTGCTTCGAACGCGACTGGTTCACCCCGGGGGACGCCCCGGTCGTCCAGGCCGAACTGGGCGGGCTGCGTCTCGGCCTGATGATCTGCTACGACGTGGAGTTCCCGGAGAACGTCCGCGCCCACGCGCTGGCCGGCACCGACCTGCTGCTGGTGCCCACCGCCCAGCTGCACCCCTTCCAGTTCGTCGCCGAGTCGCTCGTACCGGTACGGGCCTTCGAGAGTCAGCTCTACATCGCCTACGTCAACCGGGTCGGCCCGGAGGGCGATTTCGAGTTCGTCGGCCTGAGCTGTCTGGCCGGCCCGGACGGGACCGTACGCGCCAGGGCCGGACGCGGCGCGGAAATGGTGTTCGCCGACGTCGACGCCGGTCTCCTCAAGCGGTCGCGGGAGGACAACCCGTACCTCGCCGACCGGCGCCCCGGCCTCTACGGCTCGCTCACCTGACCCCGGAAGCGGCCTGAAGGCCCCCCCACAGCCGGCCCTGACACCGGCCTGGACGACCCCGCAGCGGCGCCACCGCGCCGCCCGCCCGCCTGCCCGCGCGCACCCGCACCCCCCTCATGTACCTGCCTGCAAGGAGCCCGAACCGATGACCGTGCCCACCGCCGCCCACCACGCGGACGCCCAGCCGCCCATCACCATGTTCGGGCCGGACTTCCCCTACGCCTACGACGACTTCCTCGCCCACCCGGCGGGCCTCGGCCAGGTGCCCGCGACCGAGCACGGCAAGGAGGTCGCCGTCATCGGCGGCGGTCTGTCCGGCATCATCACGGCCTACGAGCTGATGAAGATGGGCCTCAGGCCCGTCGTCTACGAGGCGGACCAGATAGGCGGCCGGCTGCGCACCGTCGGCTTCGAGGGCTGTGACCCGGGGCTGACCGCGGAGATGGGCGCGATGCGCTTCCCGCCGTCCTCCACCGCCCTCCAGTACTACATCGACCTGGTGGGCCTGGAGACCAAGCCGTTCCCCAACCCGCTCGCGCCCGACACCCCCTCGACCGTCGTCGACCTCAAGGGCGAGTCGCACTACGCGCGCACCGTCGAGGACCTGCCCGAGGTCTACACCCAGGTCATGGACGCCTGGAACGCCTGCCTGGAGGAGGGCGCGGACTTCTCCGACATGAACCGCGCCATCCGCGAGCGCGACGTGCCGCGCATCCGGGAGATCTGGGCGCGGCTGGTCGAGAAGCTCGACAACCAGACCTTCTACGGCTACCTCTGCGACTCCAGCGCCTTCAAGTCCTTCCGGCACCGCGAGATCTTCGGCCAGGTCGGCTTCGGCACCGGCGGCTGGGACACCGACTTCCCCAACTCCATCCTGGAGATCCTGCGCGTCGTCTACACCGAGGCCGACGACCACCACCGCGGCATCGTCGGCGGCAGCCAGCAGCTCCCGCTGCGCCTGTGGGAGCGCGAGCCGGCGAAGCTCGTCCACTGGGCGCCGGGCACCTCGCTGTCCTCCCTGCACGACGGCACGCCGCGCCCGGCGGTCACCCGGCTGCACCGCACGGCCGGCAACCGCATCACCGTCACCGACGCGAGCGGCGACATCCGTACGTACGAGGCGGCCGTCTTCACCGCGCAGTCCTGGATGCTGCTGTCGAAGATCGCCTGCGACGACGCGCTGTTCCCCATCGACCACTGGACGGCGATCGAGCGCACCCACTACATGGAGTCCTCCAAGCTGTTCGTCCCCGTGGACCGGCCGTTCTGGCTGGACAAGGCCGTCGACGACGAAGGCAACGAGACCGGGCGGGACGTGATGAGCATGACGCTCACCGACCGGATGACCCGCGGCACGTACCTGCTGGACGACGGCCCCGACAAGCCGGCCGTCATCTGCCTCTCCTACACCTGGTGCGACGACAGCCTGAAGTGGCTGCCGCTGAACGCCAACGACCGCATGGAGGTCATGCTCAAGTCGCTCTCGGAGATCTACCCGAAGGTCGACATCAGGAAGCACATCATCGGCAACCCGGTGACCGTCTCCTGGGAGAACGAGCCGTACTTCATGGGCGCGTTCAAGGCCAACCTGCCGGGTCACTACCGCTACCAGCGGCGCCTGTTCACCCACTTCATGCAGGACCGGCTGCCCGAGGACAAGCGTGGCCTCTTCCTCGCGGGCGACGACATCTCCTGGACGGCGGGCTGGGCCGAGGGCGCCGTGCAGACCGCGCTGAACGCGGTCTGGGGCGTGATGACGCAGTTCGGCGGCAGCACGGACGCGGCCAACCCCGGGCCGGGCGACGTGTACGACGAGATCGCACCGGTCGAGCTGCCGGAGGACTGAGCGGGGCCCCTTCGCCGCAGGGCCGTGTACGGCACGCCGTACGCGGCCCCTCGTCAGCCCAGCGGTGTCAGCAGGCAGCGGCCCACCAGGCCCACGCCCGACCCGAGCCGCTCGGCGAACTCCTGCGCCGTCTCGGGCATGCCGCGCAGGCTCCACAGCACCCGTGCCGCCGCCCACGCGCCGTCCCGGGCCATCTCCAGGCTCCAGGAACCGGCGAGGTGGGTGAGCGGGTCGGCGACGTCCAGCAGGTCGGGGCCGGGCATCAGGCTCTCCCGGATGCGTTCCTCCATGCCGGTCAGCAGATCGCCGACCCGGTCGAAGTCCGTTGCGAGACCGGCCGGTTCGCACCCCAGGGCGCGGCAGGTGTCCACGACGGCCAGCGCCAGGTCGTGGCCGATGTGCGCGTTGATGCCCGCCAGCGCGAACTGCAGCGGCCGTACGCCGGGGTGGCGGCGCAGCTGGAACACCGGGCGCCAGCAGGCCGGTACGGTCAGGCCGGTGCCGGCCGCGTCCACCGCGGCGAGATAGCGCCGGGCGAAGACCGCGTCCAGTTCGCCCGCCGCCGCCGTGTGCTGGAAGCCGCCCGTGCCGAGCCGCCGGGCGATCTCCTCGGTGACGGACAGATAGACCCGGTTGAAGACCGCGATGCCGTCGGCGGGCGGGAGGGTGGCCTGCAGCGCCCGCAGCCGCGCCAGGACC
This sequence comes from Streptomyces paromomycinus, assembly GCF_003865155.1. Lineage (NCBI taxonomy): Bacteria > Bacillati > Actinomycetota > Actinomycetes > Kitasatosporales > Streptomycetaceae > Streptomyces > Streptomyces paromomycinus. Next base: position 8,121,421 of record NZ_BHZD01000001.1, read on the forward strand.
GCGGCGACGGAGGCCGGGGGCGCGGGGGCCTGCGGGGGTACGGTGCCCGGCCGGGCCGCGCGGGCGGCCGTTCCGGTCCGCGGGCCGCCCGGGACCTGCTGAGTCGTCGTCATGCGCACAGCGTGGCAGCCGGGCGCGTACCGGGGTGGCGGCCCGGTGGAGGATGCCCGGATCGGGGTAATACGCGGCGCTCTCTTGCCCGTACGGCGCCGGTTCGCCGATCACTGTTCAACCAAAACCCCACCGGCGCTCGACCGAAGTGATTATTTTCGGCCTTCGACACAGCGGTCCGTCCTGCCAAGGGACCGTTCCCCCTCGGAGGTTGAAGATGTCCCGAAGATTCGCCGCCGCCCTGTCCGCCTCGGCCATGACCGTGACCGCTCTGGTGGCGGCCGCGGCGCCGGCGCAGGCCGTCCCCGCCGACAAGTCCAAGGTGCTGTCGGGCTGGACGCAGGCCGACGCCGGCAGCTACAGCGGCTGGCTCGCGGCCCGCGGCAGCCAGGGGAAGTGGGCGGCGTACGCGTTCGACTGGAGCACCGACTACTGCTCCAAGTCGCCCGACAACCCCTTCGGCTTCCCGTTCGAGACGTCCTGCGCGCGCCACGACTTCGGCTACCGCAACTACAAGAAGGCCGGCACCTTCGCCGCGAACAAGCCGCGCCTGGACAGCGCGCTGTACGCGGACCTCAAGCGGGTCTGCGCCAAGTACGGCGGCGCGAAGAAGACCTCGTGCAACGCGCTCGCCTGGACGTACTACGAGGCGGTCAAGAACCTCGGCTGAGCCGCGGCCTCACTCCGTCGGCTCCGGCTTCTCCGGCCGGTCCGGGGCCGACGGCCCGCGGGGCGCGTCCTCCTCGTCGTACGCGCTGGTGCCCTCGTCGAGCAGCGGCTCCTGCTGCTTCAGATGGGCGGGGGCCAGGGCGCGCAGCACGTGGTAGCCGGAGAGCACCACGATCGTGCCGAGGGCGATGCCGCCCAGCTCGAAGTTCTCGCTGATCTTCAGGCTGACGCCGCCGATGCCGATGATGACGCCCGCGGCGACCGGCACCAGGTTCAGCGGATTGCGCAGGTCCACCTTGTTGTGGACCCAGATCTGCGCGCCGAGCAGGCCGATCATGCCGTACAGGATGACGGTGATGCCGCCCAGCACACCGCCGGGGATCGCGGCGACCACGGCGCCGAACTTCGGGCACAGGCCGAAGAGCAGCGCGAAACCGGCCGCCGCCCAGTAGGCCGCGGTGGAGTAGACCCGGGTCGCCGCCATCACGCCGATGTTCTCGGAGTACGTGGTGTTGGGCGGGCCGCCGAGCGCGGTGGAGAGCACCGAGCCGACGCCGTCGGCGGAGATCGCGGTGCCCAGCTTGTCGTCGAGCGGGTCGCCGGTCATCTCGCCGACCGCCTTGACGTGTCCGGCGTTCTCGGCGACCAGCGCGATCACCACCGGCAGTGCGACCAGGATCGCGGACCACTGGAAGGACGGCGCGTGGAAGGACGGCAGGCCGATCCACTCGGCCTGGCCGACGCCCGACAGGTCCAGGCGCCAGTGGTCGGTGACCTGCCCGGCGCCGTTCGCCGAGTGGATCTTCCCGAAGACCAGGTCCAGGACCCAGGAGAGGCCGTACCCGAAGACCAGCCCGAGGAAGATCGCGACGCGCGACCAGAAGCCGCGCAGACAGACCACGGCCAGCCCGGTGAAGAGCATGGTCAGCAGCGCCACCCACTGGTCCTGCGGCCAGTACGTGCTCGCCGTCACCGGTGCCAGGTTGAAGCCGATGAGCATCACGACGGCGCCCGTGACCACCGGCGGCATCGCCGCGTGGATGATCCGCGCGCCGAACCGCTGCACCGCCACGCCGACCAGGAAGAGCGCGACGCCGACGACGAGGACCGCGCCGGTCACGGTGGCGCTGGTGCCGCCCTGCGCGCGGATCACGGCGGCGACACCGACGAAGGAGAGCGAGCAGCCGAGGTAGGACGGCACCCGGCCGCGGGTCGCCAGCAGGAAGATGACGGTCGAGACGCCCGACATCATGATGGCGAGGTTCGGGTCCAGGCCCATGAGGACCGGGGCGACGAAACTGGCGCCGAACATGGCCACCACGTGCTGCGCGCCGAGGCCCGCGGTCCGCGGCCAGGACAGCCGTTCGTCCGGTCTGACGACGGCTCCGGGGGCGGGGGTGCGCCCGTCGCCGTGCACGGTCCAGCGCACACCGAGGCCCATGAGTGCTCCACTTCTTCACATACGTCGCGGGGGGTGGCCGGGCGGGACACCGGCCGGGTCATGCTACGGCGGCACCGTGCGGACCTGGGGCGACCGGACCGGCCGGCCCGCCGTGCGGCGCTGCCCGCCCCGGCGGCCGGAGCATTTTAAGCAGGCACTTACGATGGCTGGGTTCACTTCTTGAACAGTCAACAGCATCGGGCGGGGTCCGCCGTACCTCCGTACGGCCGGGCCGCCGCCCCGCGTACGCCGGCGGCCCGGCCCGCCGCAGAACCAGGAGCACCCACCCGTGAGCGTCGAAGCCCTTGAGGCAGCCCCCGCCGTCCCGTACGGCCAGCTGGTCCCCGTCACCGTGCACTTCGACGACCTCGACGCGCTCGGCATGCTCCACAACTCGCGCTACCCGCTGCTCGTCGAGCGCGCCTGGGCCGAGTTCTGGCACGCCCGCGGCTTCGGCTTCGACGGGGACTGGGCGGCGGCCGGTGACATGTGCAACGTCATCAAGGAGATGAAGGTCTCGTACGAGCAGCCGGTCACCCGGCCCGGGTACTACGCCGCCCACCTGTGGGTCGAGCGCCTGGGCCGCACCGGCCTGACGTACGGCTTCCGGCTCTGTTCCGCCGACGGCGAGCAGACCTACGCGCGCGGCCACCGCGTCCTGGTGCGCGTCGACCCGAAGGCACTGCGGCCCACCCCCTGGTCGGACCACGCCCGCGGGATAGCGGCCGAACTGCTGCACCCGGAGGCGCAGAGCGCCTGAGCGCGCCGTGGTCACCCCTCCTGGGCAGAGGGGTGACCGATCCGCCGCTCAGGACCGCTCCAGGCTCCCCGCCGGCACCGCGTCGCGCCCGGCCGTGTCCCGGCCCCGCACCCGCAGCACCCCCGCGCCCGCGACCAGCCCGCAGGCCAGCGCCGTGACCAGCAGGAACGAGCCGGTCAGCGAGGTCGCCTGGGCGATCGAGCCGATGGCCGACGGGGCGATCAGCCCGGAGGTGTAGGTGATGGTGGCGACACCCGCGATGGCCTGGCTGGGCGCCGGGCCGCTGCGGCCCGCCGCCGCGAACGCCAGCGGCACCACGACGGCGATGCCCAGGCCGACCAGCGCGAAGCCCGCCACGGCCATCGCCGGGTGCCGGGCCAGCACGATCAGGACGCCGCCCGCCGTCGCCAGCACCCCGCCCGCCCGTACGGTGCGCACCGGCCCGAAGCGGGCCACCACCCGGTCGCCCGCCAGCCGGGCGACGGCCATGGTGCACGAGAAGGCCGTGGTCGAGGCGGCCGCCAGGCCCGCGTCGGTGCCGAGGACGTCCCGCAGGTAGACCGCCGACCAGTCCAGGCTGGCGCCCTCCGCGAAGACCGCGCAGAACCCGATCGCGCCGATGACCAGCGCGGACCTCGGGGGCAGCGCGAAGCGCGGCGGCGGGTGCTCGTCGGGGGTGCTGCGCAGGTCCAGCACGCCCCGGCAGGCGACGGCTCCCAGGACGGTCGTCACGGCGGCGGCGACGGCCAGGTGCAGCCGGGCGTCGGTGGCGGCGTGTGCCGCGACGGTCCCGGCCGCCGAGCCGAGCAGGGCGCCCACGCTCCACATGCCGTGCAGCCCCGACATGATCGGCCTGCCGAGCCGGTCCTCGGTCTCCACGCCCAGCGCGTTCATCGCCACGTCCGCCATGCCCGAGGTCGCGCCGTACACCAGCAAGGCGCCGCACAGCCCGTACAGGTTGGGGGAGAGGGCGGGCAGCGCGAGCGAGAGGGTCCACAGGGCGAGCAGCGCGCGCAGCGCGGTGCGGGCGCCGAGGAGGTGGCTGATCCGGCCGGCCAGCGGCATGGCGAGTGACGCGCCGATCGCGGGGAAGGCGAGCGCGAGGCCCAGTTGGCCCGCGCTGATCTGGGCGTGGTCCTGGATCCAGGGGACGCGGGTGGCGAAGCTGCCGGTCACCGAGCCGTGCACGAGGAAGACCACCGCGACGGACCAGCGGGCGCGGCGCAGCCGGGCGGGGGAGAACGGCTGCTCCGGCGGCTTTTCGGGGGGTGCGGCGGGCGGGGGAACCGGATCGGGAACGCCTGTGCCATCCATGAGCGGTAAACTATCAGGAAGCCTGCCTGATAATAAGGAAAATCCACCGGCCGGTACCGAAGCCACCGCAGCGACCCCCGCACCAGAGGGTCTGGAAGGATCCGGGCATGGATGAGACGCGCGGACCCGCCCCCGCCCGTACCGCCTCGGCCGCCGTACGCACCGCCCCGCGCACCGCCTCACCGAGCACCGCGCGGGCCATCAACGACCGCCTGGCCCTCCAGCTCCTCCAGAGCGAGGGCCCGCTGACCGCCGGGGAGCTGAAGGCGCGTACCGGACTGTCCCGGCCGACCGTCGCCGACCTCGTCGAACGCCTCCGGACCGCCGGACTGATCACGGTGGTCGGCGAGTCGGGCGCCCGGCGCCGCGGGCCCAACGCGCGGCTGTACGGAATCGTCGCCGGCCGCGCCCACCTCGCCGCCGTCGACCTGCGCACGCACGGCGCCACCCTCGCGGTCGCCGACCTGCTCGGCCGGGTGCTGGCCGAGGCGACCGTCCCGGTCGGCCCGGACGCCGAGCCCGGCCGGGCGGCGGCGAACGGCGTGGCCACCCTGGAGAAGCTGCTCGGCGAGGCCGGGGCCGGGCGGCCGCACGTCGTCGCGGTCGGCGCGCCCGGCCTGGTCGACCCGGCCACCGGGCGGTTCGGCGGTACGGAGTGGGTGCCCGCCTGGCACGACGCGCTCGTCACCGCGTTCGGCGACCGGCCCGCCGCACCGGTCCTGCTGGAGAACGAGGTCAACCTCGCCGCCGTCGCCGAGCAGCGGGACGGCGCCGCGTGCGACCGGGACACCTTCGTCCTGCTCTGGCTGGGCCACGGCACCGGCGCCGCCGTCGTCCTGGACGGCCGGCTGCGGCGCGGCGCCTCCGGCGGCACCGGCGAGATCGGCTTCCTGCCCGTACCGGGCACCGGCACGCTGCCCACGGCCGCGGGCTGCGACGGCGGCTTCCACTCGCTGGCGGGTTCGGCGGCGGTGTGCCGGCTGGCCGCCGAGCACGGCGTCGAGGCGGGCCCGGGGGAGGGCCGGCCCGGCCCCGGGGGTACGGACGCGACCGGCGCCCCGGCCGCCGAGGCGCTGGTACGTGCCGCCGTCCGCGCGGGCGAATCCGGCGCCGCCTTCCTCGACGCGCTGGCCGCCCGGGTCGCCATCGGGGCCGCCGCCGTCTGCGCCGTGCTGGACCCCGGCTGCGTCGTGCTCGGCGGCGAGACCGGCCGCGCGGGCGGCGACGCGCTGGCCGGCCGGGTCGCCGGTCACCTCGCGCGGATGTCTCCACTGCGCACCGAGGTACGCGCGGGAACGGTCGGCGGCCGGGCCGTGCTGCGCGGCGCGGTGCTCGCGGCGATGGACGCGGCCCAGGACGACCTGTTCGGGCCCGCGGCCTGAAACAGGCGGCCGGAGAGTGCTCGCGGCCGCTCGGTTCCCCGCAGTCCGCCTCCTACCGCCCAGCCTCCACCGCCCCACCGGCCTTCGCCCCGCCACCGCTGCGCTCCGCCAGGAAGTCCCCGTACCCCACCGTGCCGTCCGCGTGCTCCAGCGTCAGGTTCTCGCCCCGCCGCAGCGCCCCGAACAGCCTGCCCGGCACCCACAGCGGTACGAGCACGCGCCGCCGCCCGCCGGCTTGCAAGGTGTCCCGTACGAGATCGCGGGCGCTGCGCGCCTCGGGGCCGCCCAGGTCCGCCACCCGGCCCGCCGGTGCCCCGGACGCCAGCTCGACCAGCCGGGCGGCGATCTCGCGGACGTCCACCGGCTGGAGCCGCACCCCGGCCGGCACCGGCAGCCGTGCCCCGGCCTTGACCATGCGCAGCACCACGGTCTCCACGCCCGCCAGCGCCGGGGCCAGGCCCGAGCCGTCGCGCAGGTCGACCGCGTACGGGTGCAGCCGGGGCCGTCCGGCGCCGGTGTACGGACGGCGGCTGAGGCTGCGTACGTCGTGACCGGCGGCGAGCAGCCGGCCGACCACGGCCCGGCCGAGCGTGCCGGTGCCGCCGGTCACCAGAATCGTCGTCATCGCGATCAGTCCTGCGGGTGGGGGGAGAGGGGCGGTCCGGGCCGGGGGCCCGTCGGCGCGGGGCGCAGTGCGGTGTCCGCGCCGCTCCCTGTGAGCCACTCCACAGGTCGCCGCCCGCATGGCCGACGATCAGACGTGGCAGACTGAAGCCGTACTGAATTGACATACGCAGCGCACTCCGGGGTCGGTGAAAGTCCGAACCGGCGGTAACAGTCCGCGACCCGGCCGCCTCCAGCGGCCGGTTGAGCAGGTGGAATTCCTGCACCGACGGTTAAAGTCCGGATGGGAGGCAGTGCGCGGCGGGCGAGCAGCGGTACACCGCCGTCGTTGGCGGTCGTCCTCGTGTCCACGAGTGGCGGCTCCCTTTCCGGCCTCGGTGTCCCCGTTGTCCCGTTCCCGTTTTTCCTGTCCTTCGTGACAGCCCCGGAGTCCGTGCCCTGAGTGGCAGGAGGACCCGGTGGCCACCCCAGCCCCCGCGCAGACCGCGGCGATGCGCCGAGCCATCCAGCTTGCCGCCCGCGGCCTCGGGCACACCAGCCCCAATCCCGTCGTCGGCTGTGTCGTCCTGGACGCCGCGGGAAACGTCGCGGGCGAGGGCTGGCACGAGCGGGCCGGCGGCCCGCACGCCGAGGTCAACGCGCTGCGCGAGGCGGGTGAGCGGGCCCGCGGCGGCACCGCCTTCGTCACGCTGGAACCCTGCAACCACACCGGCCGCACCGGCCCCTGCGCCCAGGCCCTCATCGAGGCGGGCGTCGCCCGGGTGCACTACGCCGTCCCCGACCCGAACCCCGCCGCCACCGGCGGCTCCACCACCCTCGCCGCGGCCGGCGTCGAGGTCGAGGGCGGCCTGCTCGCCGACGAGGCCGCGGCCGGCAACGAGGCGTGGCTGACGGCCGTACTGCGCCGCCGCCCCTTCGTGCTGTGGAAGTACGCCGCCACCCTCGACGGCCGGATCGCCGCCGCCGACGGCACCAGCCGCTGGATCACCTCGGCCGAGTCCCGCGCCGACGTCCACCGGCTGCGCGCCCGGGCCGACGCGGTGATCGTCGGGTCCGGCACCGCCCGCGCCGACGACCCGCACCTCGCCGCCCGCGTCGCGGGCCTGACCGACACCGAGGTCAGCCAGCCGCTGCGGGTCGTGATCGACACCGGCGCCGCCGTCGTCAAACCCGGCGCCCGCGTCCTGGACGGCACCGCGCCCACCCTGATCGCGGTCGCCGAGGACGCCGACACCGGCCACCTCGACGGCATCGCCCCGATCGTCCGGCTGCCGCGCTCGGCGGGCGGCACCGGCGTGCACCTGCCCGCCCTGCTCGACGCCCTGTACGAGCGCGACGTCCGGTCGGTGCTCCTGGAGGGCGGCCCGACCCTGGCCGGAGCCTTTCTCGCCGCGCACGCCGTCGACAAGGTCGTCGGCTACCTCGCGCCCGTCCTGCTCGGCGCCGGCCCCGCCGCCCTCGGCGACGCCGGAATCGCCACGATCGGCCAGGCGTTGCGCCTTGAGGTGACCGACACCGCCCGGCTCGGCCCCGACCTGCGCATCACCGCCACCCCAGCCCGCCACACCCTGCCCCCCTTGAACGAGGAGAACTGACGTGTTCACCGGAATCGTCGAAGAACTGGGTGAGGTCGCCGCCGTCGAGAACCTCGGTGACAGCTCCCGGTTCACCCTGCGCGGCCCGCTCGTCACCCAGGACGCGAAGCACGGCGACTCGATCGCCGTCAACGGCGTCTGCCTGACCGTCGTGGAGACCGGCGCGGGCACCTTCACCGCCGACGTGATGGCCGAGACGCTCGGCCGCTCCGGCCTGGGCGCGCTCGTCCCCGGCTCGCGCGTCAACCTCGAACGCCCGATGGCGCTGGGCGGCCGCCTCGGCGGCCACCTCGTCCAGGGCCATGTGGACGGCACCGGCACCATCGTCTCGCGGACGCCCGGCGAGCACTGGGAGCTCGTCAAGGTCGCGCTGCCCGCCGGACTCGCCCGTTACGTCGTGGAGAAAGGGTCCGTCACCGTCGACGGCGTGAGCCTCACCGTCGTGGACGCGGGCGACGACTTCTTCACCATCAGCCTCATCCCCACCACCCTCGCCCTGACCACCCTCGGCATCAAGCAGCCGGGCGACCCGGTCAACCTGGAGGTCGACGTCCTGGCCAAGTACGTCGAACGGCTCCTGGGCCGGGGCGCGGGCCACGGTCAGGACCAGGGCCCGGACAGCACGGCGGCCGTCGCGGCCGTGGAAGAGAGCCTGCGGTGAACCCCCTCGGCTGGCTGAACGGCCCGGCGTTCACCGCCTTCGGCCAGCAGGTCATCTGGTCCGACATGATCGGCAACAGCATCGGCCTGGCCGCCCTCGCCTTCGGCTGGCGGCGCTCCATATGGACCTGGCCCGCCCAGTTCCTGTCCGGCCTGATCCTGGTCTCCGCGTACGCCTACGCCCACCTCAGCGGCGGCGTCGGCAAGCAGCTGCTGGTCATCGGTGTGGCGCTGTGGGGCTGGCGGCAGTGGCAGCGCGGCCGGCAGCAGGCCCAGGACGGCTCCATCGCCGTACGCTTCGCCACCTGGCGCGAACGCGGACTCCTGCTGGCCGGCACGGCGGTGGGCACCGTCGCCGTCGGCTCGCTGTTCGCCCTGGTCCCGCAGCTGTCCTGGAACCCCTGGCCCGACGCGTACATCTTCGTCGGCACCCTGGCGGCGATGGTCGCCCAGGCCCGCGGCCTGGTCGAGTTCTGGTTCGCCTGGCTGCTCGTCGACATCGTGGGCGTCCCCCTCGCCTTCAGCAGCGGCCTGGCCTTCTCCGGCCTGGTCTACGTCGTCTACCTCGGCCTCGTCCTGTGGGGTATGCGCGACTGGTGGCTGCGCTCCCGCACGAATCCGCAGCCCGTCCTGGAAGGAGCGGCGGCATGACCGCACTGCAGAGCTGGTACGACCCCGAGGGAGCCGTCGAGCGGGACGCCGTCCTCGCCCTGGACCCCGTCGAGCAGGCCGTCGCCGACATCGCCGCCGGCCGCCCGGTGGTGGTCGTGGACGACGAGAACCGCGAGAACGAGGGTGACCTGATCGTCGCCGCCGAACGGGTCACCCCCGAGATCCTCGCCTTCATGATGAGCGAGTGCCGCGGCCTGATCTGCGCCCCCATGGAGGGCGCCGAACTGGACCGCCTCGCGCTGCCGCAGATGGTCGAGCACAACACCGAGTCGATGCGCACCGCGTTCACCGTCTCCGTCGACGCCACCCCGGCGCACGGCGTCAGCACCGGCATCTCCGCCGCCGACCGCGCCACCACCCTGCGTCTGCTCGCCTCCGGCGAGGCCACCCCCGCCGACTTCGTACGCCCGGGCCACATCTTCCCGCTGCGCGCCCGCGAGGGCGGCGTGCTGGCCCGCAACGGCCACACCGAGGCCGGCGTGGACCTGGCCCGGCTCGCCGGGCTGCGGCCCGCCGCCGCCATCGTGGAGATCGCCGGCGAGGACGGCACGATGCTGCGGCTGCCCGAGCTGGTGCCGTTCGCCCGCAAGCACGGTCTGTCGATCATTTCCATCGAGGACCTGATCGCGTACCGCCGGAGCTCGGAGCCCACCGTCCGCCGCGAGGCCGAGACCCGGCTTCCCACCCGCCACGGCGAGTTCACCGCGTACGGCTACCGCTCCACCGTCGACGGCGTCGAGCACATCGCACTGGTGGCGGGGGAGATCGGCGACGGCGAGGACATCCTCGTACGGGTCCACTCCGAATGCCTGACCGGCGACATCTTCCACTCGCTGCGCTGCGACTGCGGCCCCCAGCTGGAGGAGTCGCTGCGGCGCGTCCAGGAGGCGGGCCGCGGCGTGGTGATCTACCTGCGCGGCCACGAGGGACGCGGCATCGGGCTGCTGTCCAAGCTGCGCGCGTACGAGCTCCAGGAGCGCGGCCGCGACACCCTCGACGCCAACCTGGAGCTGGGGCTGCCCGCCGACGCCCGGGACTACGGCGCCGGGGCCCAGGTGCTCGCCGACCTCGGCGTGCGCTCGCTGCGGCTGATGACCAACAACCCGGAGAAGACCGAGGCACTGGTCCGGCACGGACTCAAGGTCCTCGGCCGGGAGCCGATGCCCGTACAGGCGGGCGAGCACAACCTGCGGTACCTGCGCACCAAGCGGGACCGGATGGGGCACGACCTGCCCTGGCTCGACGCGGACCGCGCGTCGGCCTGCGGCAACCAGTAGGACCCCGCGGCCGGATGCCGGCCGTCCCACCGCGCGGCCGGATCCCCGGCCGCCCCACCACGTACGTGCACGAGCACCGGACCACGAGGAGACCAGAACCGTGAGCGGCAAGGGCGCACCCGAACTGTCCGTGAAGAACTGTGGCGACCTGCGGGTGGCCGTCATCGCCGCCCAGTGGCACGAGAAGGTGATGGACGGCCTGGTGGACGGCGCCCTGCGTGCCCTGTCCGAGCTGGGCATCGACGAGCCGACGCTGCTGCGCGTGCCCGGCAGCTTCGAGCTGCCGGTGGTCGCCAAGGTCCTGGCCGGCCGCGGCTACGACGCGATCGTGGCGCTCGGCGTCGTCATCCGGGGCGGCACCCCGCACTTCGACTACGTGTGCCAGGGCGTCACCCAGGGTCTGACGCAGGTCAGCGTCGACACCGGCGTACCCATCGGGTTCGGCGTGCTGACCTGCGACACCGAGGAGCAGGCCCTGGACCGGGCCGGAATCTTCGGCTCCACCGAGGACAAGGGCCACGAGGCGGTGACCGCGGCCGTCGCCACCGCCGCGACGCTGCGCACCGTCGCCGAGCCCTGGCGCTGAGCGCGGCCGGGCGACCGCGTAGGGTGGGTCACATCATGTCCAAGAAGACGTTCGAGGAGCTCTTCGCCGAGCTCCAGCAGAAGGCCGCCACCGGCGACCCCGCCACCTCCCGCACCGCCGAGCTGGTCAGCTCCGGCGTCCATGCGATCGGCAAGAAGGTCGTCGAGGAGGCCGCCGAGGTCTGGATGGCCGCGGAGTACGAGTCCGACGAGGCCGCCGCCGAGGAGATCTCCCAGCTCCTGTACCACCTTCAGGTGATGATGGTCGCCAAGGGCATCTCCCTCGACGACGTCTACGCCCATCTCTGAGCCGTCGCCCGGCCCCCGCACCACCCCCCTTTTTCTTCTCCCCTCCCCCCTCCCGCACGAAGGAAGTCGTTCTCATGCTGCGCATCGCCGTCCCGAACAAGGGTTCACTGTCCGAGCCTGCGTCGGCGATGCTCCATGAGGCCGGCTACCGCCAGCGCAAGGACCGCAGGGAGCTGGTCCTGGTCGACGCGGAGAACGAGGTCGAGTTCTTCTTCCTGCGCCCGCGCGACATCGCGGTGTACGTCGGCTCCGGCAAGCTGGACATCGGCATCACCGGCCGCGACCTGCTGCTCGACTCCGGCGCGCAGGCCGAGGAGATCATGCAGCTCGGCTTCGCCGGCTCGACCTTCCGCTACGCCACCCGCCCGGGCACGGCCAAGGAGGTCACCGACTTCGGCGGCATGACGGTCGCCACGTCCTTCTCCGGACTGGTCACCCAGCACCTCGCCGACCACGGCGTGAACGCCTCCGTCGTCCACCTGGACGGCGCCGTGGAGACCGCCATCCAGCTGGGCGTCGCCGAGATCATCGCCGATGTCGTGGAGACCGGCACCACCCTGCGCAACGCCGGGCTGGAGATCATCGGCGAGCCGATCCTGAAGTCCGAGGCGGTCGTCATCCGCGGCAAGGGCGCGCCCGAGGACGACCCGAAGGTCCGGCAGTTCCTCCGCCGGATGCAGGGCGTCCTGGTCGCCCGGCGCTACGTGATGATGGACTACGACATCCGCGTCGAGCACGTCGAGAAGGCCGTCGCCCTCACCCCGGGCCTGGAGTCGCCGACCGTCTCCCCGCTGCACCACGAGGGCTGGGTCGCGGTCCGCTCGATGGTCCCCTCCAAGGACGCCCAGCGCATCATGGACGAGCTGTACGAGCTCGGCGCCCGCGCCATCCTGACCACCGGCATCCACGCCTGCCGCCTCTGACCCAGGCCAGGCGGCCCGGCCACCGCCGACGGGCGGCGGCCACACCCGCCGCCGGCCCGCGCCGGCGGCCCGTACGAAAGAGCCCAGCGACGTGTCCGCGCCCGCATCCGCGCCCCTGCCCGACCTCCCGGTGACCTTCCGGCCGGGCCGCACCCGTGCCGTCCTGTACGGCGTCGGCATCGCCCAGCTCGCCGTGCTGACGGTGATCGCCGTCCTGCTGCCTAACCTGGGCGGCGGCGAGCGGGTCAGCTTCGTCTTCACCGGGCTGGTCATCCTCGGCGTGCTGCTGCTGCTCGCGCGGCCCAAGGTCGTCGCCCGGCAGGACGGCGTCACGGTCGTCAACCTCACCACCAAGCGCGAGCTGGCCTGGGCCCAGGTGCTGCGGGTCAACCTGCGCCAGGGCGACCCCTGGGTCCACCTCGACCTGGCCGACGGCACCAGCCTGCCCGCCATGGGCATCCAGCCCGGCATCGCGCGCGACCAGGCCATTCGCGACGCCCGTACGCTCCGGGCCCTCGCCGAGAACCACGGCACCGGGGACCAGCCGGCCCGGTGACCCTGCCCGCACCCCGGCCCTGCTGATTACCCTGGTGCCCAGGGCGCTTCCCGCGCCCCGCCCCGCCAGCGGGCCCCTGCGACCTGAGGAGTGACTCCCTCCAGCAATGGACGGATCGTCCGGTAGTACCTGCGCCGCCCCTCCACCGGAACCCCCGCACCCACGGGAGTTCCCCTCCACGGAGGCGGCGGCATGACCGCCACACTGCTGCTGCTCGCGGCCGCCCTCGTCCTGATCCTCGCCAACGGCTTCTTCGTGGCCGCCGAGTTCGGCCTGGTCACCGTGGAGAAGGCGGAGGCCGAACGGGCCGCCGCCGAAGGGGACCGGCGCGCCCGCACCGTCGTCGGCGCGCTGCGCGAACTCTCCTTCCAGCTCTCCGGCACCCAGCTCGGCATCACCATCACCTCCCTGGTGGTCGGCATGCTCGCCGAGCCCGCCCTGGCCCGGCTGCTGTCCGGGCCGCTGACCGCCACCGGACTGCCGGCCGGTGCCGTACCCGGCATCGCCGTCGTCATCGGGATGCTGCTGGCCTCCGCCGTGCAGATGGTCCTCGGTGAACTGGTGCCCAAGAACTGGGCGGTCTCCAAGCCGCTCCAGGTCGCCCGCTTCGTCGCGGGCCCGCAGGGCGCCTTCTCGCGGTTCTTCCGCCCGGTGATCTCCCTGTTGAACACCGTCGCCAACCGGCTCGTACGGGCCCTGGGCGTGGAGCCGACCGACGAGCTGGCCTCCGCCCGCACCCCCGGCGAACTGGTCTCGCTCGCCCACCACTCGGCCCGTGCCGGAGTGATCGAGCAGGACACCGCCGATCTGTTCGTGCGCACCCTCTCGCTCGGCGGGCTGACCGCCGAGAACGTGATGACCCCGCGGGTACGGGTCAGCGCCCTCCAGGCGTCCGCGACCGCCGAGGACGTCCTCAACCTCACCCGCGCCACCGGCCTGTCCCGCTTTCCCGTCTACCGGACCCGGCTCGACGAGGTGGTGGGCATGGTGCACCTCAAGGACGCCCTCGCGGTGCCCGAGCACGACCGGCTGCGCACCCCGGCGGCCCGGATCGCCGTACCGCTGCTCCTGGTCCCGGCGACGCTGCCGGTGCAGCCGCTGCTGGAGCGGCTGCGCAGCGAGCAGCCGATAGCCGTCGTGGTCGACGAGTACGGCGGCACGGCGGGCGTGGTCACCCTGGAGGACATCGTCGAGGAACTGGTCGGCGAGGTCCGCGACGAGCACGACCGGATCGACCTGCCCGAACTGGCCCAGGCGCCGCCCGAGGACGGCCGCCCCGCCTGGGACGCCGACGGCGGCTGCCGGGTCGACACGCTGCGGCGGATCGGCCTGGACACGCCCGACGGCCCGTACGAGACCGTGGCGGGCCTGGTGGCCCAGATACTCGGGCGGGTGCCCGCCCCCGGCGACACCGCCGAGCTGGACGGCTGGCGGCTGCGGGTGCGGCTGGTGTCCCACCACCGCGCCGAGCGGGTCCGGATCATACGGACCGCGGGCGCCGCGGCACCCGCACCGACGCCGGCGGAGGTGGCCCGGTGACCTTCCTGCAACTCCTCTTCGCCGTCTTCCTGGTCCTGGTCAACGGGTTCTTCGTGGGCGCCGAGTTCGCGCTCGTCTCGGTGCGCCGCAGCCAGATCGAACCGCTGGCCACCGCGGGCTCCAAACGGGCCCGCAAGGTGCTGCACGGCCTGGAGAACCTGCCGCAGATGATGGCGGCGGCCCAGTTCGGCATCACCGTCTGCTCCCTGACGCTCGGCGCGGTCGCCGAACCGACCGTCGCCCGCCTCCTGGAGCCCCTCTTCCACGCGGCACACCTGCCCGAGCCGCTGATCCACCCCCTCGGTTACGTCATAGCCCTGGCCGCGGTGGTCTTCCTCCACCTCGTCATCGGCGAGATGGTCCCGAAGAACCTGGCGATGGCCGCGCCGGAGAAGACCGCGCTGTGGTTCAGCCCCGGCCTGGTCGCCTTCGCCCGGCTGTGCCGCCCGGTCACCGCGCTGCTCGGGGCGTGCGCCCGCGGCGTCCTGCGGCTGTTCCGCGTCGAGCCGAAGGACGAGGTGGAGGCGGTCTTCACGAGCCAGCAGCTCACCGACCTCGTCGAGGACTCCAAGCAGGCCGGTCTGCTGGCCCCCGCCGAGCAGGAACGCCTCTCCGACGCGCTGGAACTGGGCAGCCGGCCCGTCACCGACGTCCTCCTGGACCCGGCCGGGCTGGTCACGGTCGACCCGGCCGTCACGCCGCGCCAGGTCGAGGAGCTGACCGTCAAGACCGGCTACTCCCGCTTCCCGGTGTCCGCGCCGGGCGGCGCCTACATGGGCTACCTGCACGTCAAGGACGTACTGGACCTGGAGGAGGGCGACCGCGCGGTGCCGCAGCACATCTGGCACCCGATGACGACGCTGCGCGCCGAACTCCCCCTGGACGACGCCCTGACCGCCATGCGCCGCTCCGCCTCCCACCTGGCCGCCGTCGCGGACGCGGCCGGGCGGGTACTGGGGCTGGTCGCGCTGGAGGACGTACTGGAGAAGCTGGTGGGGGAGGTGCGCGACCCGGCGCACCGGCAGGAGCTGCCGGCCGTACCGGCCTTCAGCGGCGCGCCGGGCGCCCGCGTACCCGAGGTGCCCGGCGACCGGCTCTCCGGCCCGCGTACGGCACCGGGGCAGGCCACCCGGGAGGACCGGGCGCTGGCGGGGTGACCCGGCCCTGACGAAGGTGTGAGCCCGCGGTGGTCCGCGGGCTCACGTCGTTTCCGCGGGCGGCTCCTGCTGCTGGAGGCGGTGGCCGCGTGCGTGCACGAGCAGGGCATGTCCGGTTCAACGGCGTAGCTTGCGCAGTTGGACGCCGGCCGCTTCGGGGCGGCGCTGCCGGAGCGGTGGCGCCGTCAGAGCCGGCGCTTCAGAGCGGCGGCGCCTCCGGGCCAGGGCCGGGGACCGGGCCGCGGCCGGAGAGCACCTCGCCGTACGCCTGCATCAGGTCCGGCAGCCGCAGGGTGGCCAGGTCGTCGCGGGACGGCGCGCCGGACCAGGTGGACAGCCGCAGGTCGCGGTAGGCGCAGCTCTTCTCGTACAGCGTGCGCAGGAACCGGCCGTTGCCGAGTTCGTCGATCCAGCCCTGGCCGACGACGTGCGCGCTGATGCTGCGCAGCTCCTCCAACGACTCCTCGTCCCAGTGGTCGCCGTTCTCGGCGGCCAGCACCTCGCCGATGGCCGTCAGCTCCGGCGGCCGGTAGCTCGGGAAGTCGACGCGCGAGGTGAAGCGCGAGGACAGGCCGGGGTTGGCGGCCAGCAGGCGGTCCATGCCCTCCGGGTAGCCGGCCAGGATGACGACGAGCCGGTCGCGGTTGTCCTCGGCGCGCTTGAGGAGCACCTGCAGGGCCTCGTCGCCGTACGCGTCGCCCTTGCTGTACGCGGAGTTCGAGAGGCTGTACGCCTCGTCCACGAACAGCACCCCGCCCAGCGCCGAGTCGATCAGCTCATTGGCCTTCACGGCGGTCTGCCCCAGGAACTCGCCGACCAGGTCGGCCCGTTGCGCCTCGACGAGATGGTCGCCGCCGAGCAGGCCGAGGGCGTAGAACACCCGGCCGAGTATCCGGGCCACGGTGGTCTTGCCGGTGCCGGACGGGCCGGAGAAGACGAAGTGTCGTTTCGGCGGCTGCACCGGAAGGCCCTGGCCCGCCCGCAGCCGCGCCATCCGCAACTGCGCGGACAGCGCCCTGACCTGACGCTTCACCGGCTCCAGGCCGACCATCCGCTCCAGTTCGGCGAGCGCCTTCTCCAGCAGCACCGGGTCGGACGGGCCGGCCGGCAGCCGGTCCGAGCGGCGCGGACCGCCGAGCATCGCCTTCTCCCGTACGACCGGTCCCGCGTCCCCCGGCGAACCGCCCGCCAGGTCGCCGTCCGGGCCCTCCGGCTCGGTCGCGGCCAGCAGCTCCCGCCCGTCCACCGGGTCGAGCGGGGAGAGCGGGTCGAGGTCGCCGCCCGCCTCCTGGCCGAAGCCGGCGGTCACGGCCGCGAGGTCGGTGCCCTCCTCCAGGCCGTCCCCCTCGGCGATGGCCGCGAGCCGCGCCGCGGTGTCCATGAACGCCGGGTCGACCCGGTGCACCGAGCGGTACAGCGGCAGCGCGGCGGCGCTGCGGCCGGTGCCCTCGTGGGCGCGGGCGAGCCAGTACCGCAGCTCCTTGCGCTGCGGCTGCTCGCTGCGGCAGCGCATCAGGGCGGCCGACAGCAGCGGCTCGGCCTGCCCGAACATCTCCTGGCGCACCCGCGCCATGCCGCCGAAGAGTCCGGCCTCGATGCCGAGCAGCGGATCGTCGAGCAGCGGTTCGGTGTGCCGTACGAGCTGGTCCCAGTCCTTGACGAGATAGGCGCGGCAGGCGTGCAGGAAGCGCACCTGCGGGTCGGTGTCCACCGGCGGGCAGCCCGCCAAGGCCTGGTCCAGCTCGCCGACATGGCGGCCGTCGAGCCAGTGCGAGGCGTACGCCAGCAGCAGGTCGCGGCCGGTCTCCAGCACCGGCTGGACCCACCAGCCCAGCCAGTACCAGGAATTGAGTGTGCGTCGGTGCCGGGCGCGCTGTTCCCCGAACCGGTCGCGGTGCCGGTGCATGTGCAGCAGCGCGGTCGAGGTGTCCGCACGCAGTGCGTGCAGGCCGAGCCAGCCGTCGGCCATCGTCGGGTCCATCCGCACCGCGGCCCGGAACTCCTCCTCGGCCTGCGGGTACGCGCCTACCGTGTAGGCGTCCACCGCGCGCAGCCAGGCGAGTTCGGCCGGGGCGTGTGTGCCCTGGGTGCCGAAATCCATCACGTCCCCCACAAAACGTCCCCCGTGGTGTGCCGCCGGGCGAGTGCCAGGCCGCAGCGTGTTCGAACGAACCGGCGTGCTCGGGGCGGCAGTTGCAGGTCGCCCCCGGCTGCTCTTCGACTGCGTCCTTCGGTGGCACGGACTCGCATCGTACCTGCGGTATCGGTGCAGGCCGAAGAGGGCGGTGCGGGGGAAGGCGGGGCTCCGCGGCGCGAAGGGGGCGGTGACATAGGGTGAGGGGGCGGACGGCGCGCGGCGCGCGCTGAGCGCCCGGGCACAGAACGAAGCCCCCGATCACGGGGGAACAACCGGGGGCTTCGCGTCTGCGGGCGGTCCGTCAGAACCGCACATTGAGAACGTAAGTCCTGTACGCCCCCCAGGTCAAGCCGAGTTGAGGCAGTCGGCGGTACGCGCACGGCGACGATCTGCGTACCGCCCGTGGTCCGTCACGTTCGGTGATGATTCAAGGGTTCCCACACGCCCCACCGGGCCCCGGCAGCACCTCGTAACCCTCGGTGCGCCCCCGTACCAGCAGGCCGGCGTGCGGACGTGAGGGGTCCGCCGCGAAATGAGCGCGCTCCGCCGGGATCCAGTCATCCCAGAACGCGGCCTGGGCCGGTCCGTCCCGCCGTCGACCGCGGTCCCAGGAGTGACACGCCGTCAGTTCCATCCACAGCAGGCACGCCAGGTACGGGCGCAGCGCGCGGCGGCCCGCGCCGACGCCCTCCACGACGACGGCGTGCGCCGGTGCCAGCTCCCGGCGCGCGGTGAACTCCCTGCGCTCCCAGTCGTACACCGCGTAGCGCGCGTGCTCCCCCCGCGACAGCGGTTCCAGGACCTCGGTACGGAACCGCGCCGTCCATGCGAACAGCTCGTCGTGGGTCGCGATGTCGTCCAGACGGACGACCGGGGCGCCGCCGAGCGCCGTGGCCAGATGCCGCGCGAAGGTGCTCTTGCCGGACCCGGCGTGCCCGTCCACCGCGATCAGCCGGACGGGGCCGCAGGACGGGGGCAGCGCGCGCAGCCGGCCGGCGAGGCCGGGCGGGATCGGCCGGATCGGCTCTTGACGCACGCTGTTGCCTGTCTGCTGGGACGGGTGAGACGCTGCAAGATTACCGGTACGCCAGGTGCAGAACCGATGATCTTCGGCCGCCCCGCCCGCCCCCGCAGAGGGCTGTCCACCCCCCTCCCCATGCCCTCCACTGCCGCAAATTGCTGATCCCTGCGGCGACGCGCGACGAACGGCTGGCCGAAGGGTGTATGCGGCGGAATAGTTGAGCTCCACTGTTCTCCTGGCTCAATCCTTCGCATCCGACTGGGGGACTCCACCATGAGCAGACCCACACCCCGGCGTACCGTTCTGGCCGCCGCCCTCGCCGTCGCGGCAGGCGCGGCCACCCCGCTGGCGCACGCCGCCTCCTCTTCCGCACCGTCCGCCGCACCGAAGGCGAAGCGTCTCGTGGACTACCGAGCCTGGCACACCGCAGCCGACTGGAACCAAGGTGTCGCGAACGGCACCCGGGTGGCCGACGGGCGCCGCCCGGGCGTGCTGATCGACCGCCCGGCCGGCACCGCCGACTACCGTGATCCGCACACCGGTACGACCGCGGCCTGGGAGTACGCCGTCTGGACGTCCCCGGCCCGCACGCTCAAGGTCCCGTCCACCGAAGCCGTCGTCTCCTGGAACGCCCAGACGCCCGCCGGCACCTGGATCGCCGTCGAGCTGCGCGGCACGTACGGCGACGGCGTACGGACCCCGTGGTACGTCATGGGCCGCTGGGCCGCCGGGGACGGCGACATCCGCCGTACCTCCGTCGACGGCCAGAAGGACGGCCGGAGCAGCATCTCCACCGACACCTTCGCGATCGACAACCCCGCGAGCGGGGTACGGCTGGCCTCGTACGAGCTGCGCGTCACGCTCTACCGGAAGCCCGGCACCACCCTGACCCCCACGGTGTGGCGCCTGGGACTGATGGGTTCCGACATCCCCGACCGCTTCGACGTGCCGGCCGCCAAGCCGGGCGTCGCGACCGGCCGCGAGCTGGTCGTGCCGCGGTACTCGCAGGAGACCCACAAGGGGCAGTACCCGGAGTACGACAACGGGGGCGAGGCCTGGTGCAGCCCCACCTCCTCCCAGATGATCATCGAGTACTGGGGCCGCAAACCCACCGCCGCCGACCTGGCCTGGGTCAACCCCGCCTACGCCGACCCCCAGGTCTGCCACGCCGCCCGCTACACCTACGACTACCAGTACGAGGGCTGCGGCAACTGGCCGTTCAACACCGCCTACGCGGCCACCTACCAGGACATGGAGGCCGTCGTCACCCGGCTGCGCACCCTCTCCGACGCGGAGACCCTCATCCACGCGGGCATCCCCGTGATCACCTCCCAGTCCTTCCTGGCCGCCGAACTGACCGGCGCCGGTTACGGCACGGCCGGCCACCTGATGACCGTCATCGGCTTCACCCGCACCGGCGACGTCGTCGCCAACGACCCCAACTCACCGACCAACGCCGCGGTCCGCCGCGTCTACAAGCGCCGCGAATTCGAGAACATCTGGCTCCGCACCAAACGCAAGAACGCCGAAGGCAAGGTCGTCAGCGGCACCGGCGGCATCTGCTACGTCTACTTCCCCACCGACCTCACCGCCGTCCAACGCCACGCCCTGGCCAGCGTCGGCATCACCTGACCGTCCGCTCCGCCTCCCGCCGGCCCGGTGCCGCCCGCCGTCTACCGCGCGGGCGACACCTGTGGCGCAATGGACGTGTGGGGCCGGAGGGGTTCCCGCCACCGAAAGTCGGGAGAGGAACGACATATGTCCGTCGTGGTGTGCTCACTGCTCTGGGACGCGGAGAAACACGGAGCCGGGACACAGAAGATCTCGTACGACAGTGACGGGTACCACCTGGTGCGCTTCCCGTACGGAGCGGGCGACGAGTCCTACGACCCGTGGAAGATGCACGACCCGGCCAACGGAGGCGGCACACCGTCGGCGTTCCCGGACGCCCGCTCGGGCCTGATCTGGCCTAGCCACGAGGGCTGGGGCCTGCTGTCCGCGATGGTGTTCTGGGCGGCGGACGACCGCCCGAACGAATACCGGGCCCGCTTCGTACGCGACCCACTCGGCCCCGGCTACGACTCGACGGCCACCACGGACACGTGGAAGACCGGAGGCGGCCAGTACAAGACCTACCTGTGGCAGATGTTCGTCCATCCGGGCACACCGGTCGGCTTGAAGATCTCGGCACGCGGCCCCGGCGACGCCAAGGTGCCGGCCGCGATCACCCACGCCCAGTTCAAGCTGGCCATTCATACGGAGGTGCTGCGGCCGTAGGGGCGGCCGGGCGCCCGCCGGGTCCGGGTGGGTCAGCCGGCCAGGCTCAGTACGGGGCGCAGACCGGCAGGGCGTTCGGTTACCGGGATGTGGTCGACGGGGAGGTAGGTGCAGCCCAGGGCTGTGGCTCCGCCGTCCGCCGTGCGGTCGTCGCCGACCATCAGGACGTCCGTGGGGGGCAACGCCAGTTCCTCGCATGCGATCTCGAACAGTCGCGGGTCGGGCTTCTGGATGCCGTGTTCGTACGACAGGGCGTAGCTGTCGACGAAGCGGTCGAGGCCGTGTGCGCGAAGGACCGGCCGGAGGTCCCAGCCGATGTTGCTGACCACGGCGGTGCGGATGCCGCGTCGCCGTAGTTCGGACAGGACTTCGGCGGCGTCCGGGTACGGCGCCCACGCGGCGGGCGTCATGTGGCGTTCGTACAGTGCGTCGTACAACGCTTCGTCGGGCAGCGGTACTTGCCGGGCCAGCCCGGTGTACAGCTCGCGGTGCCGGTCGGCGCTGCGGTCCCGTACCTCCCAGAGGGCGGCCAGCTCGGGCGGCAGGTGCTGCGGCGACGAACCGCCGGGCAGCGCGCCGACCCGGCCCAGCTCCGCCGCGAGGCGGACCACCTCCTCCTCCGCGAGGTCCGTCCCGGTCCCGGCCAGTACCGCCCGCAGCCAGCTCTCCGGCGATTCGATGCGCAGCAGCGTCCCGGAGAAGTCGAAGAGCACACCCTTGATCGTCATGGGGCCATCCTGTCGCGTCGGCGGCCCGCCGTCATCGCCGCGCCCTGTACCGGTGGGCGTACCCGGCCGCCGCGGCCGCCACCAGGGCCCCGCCCAGCAGCCAGCCGCCGAGCACGTCCGTGGCCCAGTGGACCCCGAGGTAGACGCGGGTGAGCCCGACACCCGCCACGGACACGCCGACCAGCACCGCGGCCGCCCACAGCCACCGCCGACGGGCCCCGGACAGCCGCAACAGCCACAGCGCCAGGCCGCCCGCCACCGCCGCCGTCATGGCGTGGCCGGAGGGGAAGGCCGCGTAGTGCGCGGAGTCGACGGGGTCCGGCCACTCGGGGCGCTGGCGGCCCACGAGTGCCTTCAGTACCTGCTGCAACGCTGTCCCCACGGCTGCTGTGACGGCCACCCAGCAGCCCAGTACCCACTGCCTGCGGCGCAGTAGTGCGATGACCGCGACGGCCAGGAGGGCCCGCAGGGTCCACGGGTCCCACACCCAGTCGGAGAAGACCTTGTTGACGGAGGTCAGGCCGGGAGCCGTGACGGCCGTGCGGTGCAGGGACGTCGCGATGCCGTGGTCGAGAGCGAGCAGCGGGCTCCAGCGGGCGGTCACCAGAGCGAGGAGGGCGATGAAGGGGAGGAGCAGGAGGAGGGACAGGCGGGTGGAGCGGTGGGGGGAGGGGGACGGCCTGCTGGGGGCGGGGGAGATGGCGGAGGCGGGGGCATGGGGAAATCCTCGCGGAGGCGTGCCGGGCGGGGCCAGGGGGTCTCCGTACGGGGGTGTGTTCGTGCGGGATGTGTTCGTGCGGAGACGTGTTCGTACGTCGGCGTGTGCCCGGCTGCGGGCGTTCGTACGGCCTCGGTATGCCCTTGCGCCCGTGCCTCCTCGGCGCGCCCCTCGGCCCTCAGTACGTCAGCGCGCTCAGCCCCGGTATGAACGTCACCAGCAGCGGGATCGCCGGGACGAGGGCCGCGACGGCCGTCATGCGCAGGCGGCGGCCCGGGGTGAAGCGCGGGGCCGGGGCGAGCAGGCGGTGTACGCGGTGGGGGAGCTGGGCGCACTGGGCGGGGCAGGGGCCGAACACCCCGCGGTCCTCGTTGAGTTCGACCAGGGCCAGGGCGATCGTCAGCCGGCCGAAGCGGCGCGAGGCCACGTCGTCGGCGGCCAGTTCGACCAGCCGGTGCACCTGGTCGCGGAACGCGGCGAAGACCGGGACCTGCGGGAATCCGGCCGCGAGCGCCGAGGCGCAGTACAGCAGCACGTCGTGGCGGGCTCGTGCGTGGCCCTGCTCGTGGGCGATCAGCGCATCGAGCTGACGGCCTTTCAGGCGGCGCAACGCCGACGTGGTGACGACCAGTTGAGGAGTGGCGCCGTGCAGCCACCACGCTTCGGGGCGGTCGCCTTCGAGGACCACGAGCCGGTCGCCGGAGGGCTCTTCGCCGGGCAGTAGCGGGGAGCGCCGCAGCAGGTCGGCGCGTCGCTTCCGGCGCCGGGCGCGGGCGTCGCGCACCTCGCGGGTGAGCATGACGGCCGTCCACGCGCCGCCGCCCGCCAGTACCGCGGCCAGTACGCCGGACCACGGGCCGTACTCCTTGAGGGCGTACGCCTCGACGACGACGCGCGGCGCATGGCCGAAGAGATGACTGCGTACGGCTTCCCACGCGGCGGCGCCGAAGAGGGACATCGCGAGGACGCAGCACAGCAGTACGGTGGCGACCACGCACTGCCACACCCACAGGGCGAGCACCGGTTCGCGGTCGGGCCATTCGGCGCGGGCCATCAGGCGCGGCGCCGTCGCCGCGACCAGCGCGCCGAGCATCATCAGCGCGAGAGGGACCATCATGGCTTCAGCCTATGAGCGCGTGGCTACCGCGAGGTACGATCCGCGTCGGAAGTGATGTATACCACGGCTTCCGAGGGCGCCGGTGGCTGTGCGGTGCGGCATGCACGCGCACGGGCGGCCGCCGTCCGCTCAGAGCGTCAGCAGCATCGCGAACATGCCGATGCCCATCGCCACCCGGCACGCTCCCACGACCTCCGGCCAGGAGGCCCGCGCCGGGGCTTGCGGGGCGCAGTCCGCTGTGCCGGGAGCGGCTGCCGGTGCCAGCCGTACGCCGGCGACGACGACGTACACGGCGTAGTAGGCCAGGAGCAGCACCGTGAACACCGGCAAGCCGCCCGGTCCCGTCGACCCCATGTGCGTCATGGACTCCGCGTGTCCGCCGCCCCCCGGCCCGCCGCCGGGGACGGACACCATCGCCAGGGACATGTAGACCATCGCCGCCGCGCCCACCGCATGGTGCGGATGTCGGCGCAGCAGCGCCCACAGGCCCGCGGCGCCGAAGACGGCCGCGAACGCCCAGGGTGCCCAGGACGGCTGGGCCAGGGCCGTGGCGGGTACGGCCATCGCCGCCATGCCCAGCCCCATCAGCGCCTCGCCGCGCGCCTCCCGCCGCTGCGCGGCCGTACCGCGCCGCACGCTCGACAGGCAGTACGCGCCCGCTCCGGCACACAGCAGCACCAGCAGCCAGCCGACCCATGGCGGTCCGTGCACGGCGTCCTCCCCGAGAGCCCGTACGGCGGTCGCACGCGGCGCGGCGCCGCGCGGCCCGGTACAGCGGCATCGTGCCCCGCTGACGGGGCGCGGACGCGCGCCGGAAACCCGGCATCGGGAGCGCACGGGCGCACGGTGGGGAGCATGTGCGGCGGGTCGGCCGTACGGCGGGCAGGCGGAGTCGCGGAGGTCAGATGCCGGGCCGGTATCGCAGGGGGTGGTCCGCCGGGACCTCGGTCAGCACGATGCGATGGCCGTCGGGGTCCGCGATCCACATTTCGATCAAGCCCCACGGCTCCTTCACCGGGGGACGCAGGATCTCCACCCCACGGGCCGCCAGTTCTTCGTGCGCCGCGGCGGCGTCGGCGACCTGGAGCCAGAGTTGGAGCGTGGTTGTAGGGGGCTCGGGGGAGCGGCCGGAGACCTCCAGGTAGCCGCCGCCGAGGAAGAAGACCGTGCCGCGCTCCGGGCCGGTACCGAATTCGCGGTAGACCTCCAGGCCCAGCGCGCTGCCGTAGAACTCCCGCGACCGCTCGGGGTCGGACGGCCGCACCAGCACCCTGCTGCTCAGTACATGCACCATGCTGCGGACCCTACGCCTTCGGGCGGGCCGGGCGGTGGCGCGGTGGCTCTTGTTAGCCTCCGGTACGGCCGTACCGCGCGGCGCCCCGGCGCCGGTGCCCGTACGCCGCGCCGCACGCCACCCCGAGAGGACACCGCCGATGCCGACCGTCGAGCTGACCTACAGAACCGCCACCGAAGCCGACGTCCCGGCGGTCGTCGAGCTGATCGAGTCCGCCTACCGAGGCGACGCGAGCCGGGCCGGCTGGACCACCGAGGCGGATCTGCTGGAAGGCCAGCGCACCGATCCGGAGGGCGTCACGGCCGTCCTGCGCGACGCGGACAGCCGGCTGCTGCTCGCCGAGAACGCGGGGGAGATCGTCGCCTGCTGCCAGCTCGAACGCCGGGGCGACCACGTGTACTTCGGGATGTTCGCGGTCCGGCCCACGCTCCAGGGCGGCGGCTTCGGCAAAGTGATCATGGCCGAGGCGGAGCGCACCGCCCGCGCCGAGTGGGACGCGGCCGAGATGCGGATGACCGTCATCCGGCAGCGGGACGAGCTGATCGCCTGGTACGAGCGGCGCGGTTTCCGGCGTACGGGCACGATGTTCCCGTTCCCGTACGGCGACGAGCGGTTCGGCATCCCGCAGCGTGCCGACCTGGAGTTCGAGCTGCTGGTCAAGGAGCTCGGCTGAGGCAGCCGGGACGTCCGGCCGAGGCGCCGGGCGCTCGGCCGAGGCGCCGGGCGGGCCCCCTTCCTCCGGCGGCCCGCCCGTACCGCTTTGCCGCGCCGGCCCTCAGGCCGTGAACCGCACCGCCCGCCGGATCTCGGGGAAGTCGGTCACCACACCGTCCAGCCCAAGGCCGCGGCTGAGCCGGAGCTGGTCGTGGGTGTTGACGGTCCAGCCGAGCACCCGCAGCCCCGCGGTGTGGGCCCGTTCCACCAGCTCCAGGGTGAGCCTGCGGATGTCGAGGGAGAGCGCCGAGGCGCCCACGGCCAGGGCGCGGTCCACCACGTCGATGCCGTAGTGCTCGGCGACCAGCGCGGTCCGCACGCCGGGCAGCAGCCGGGAGACGGTGGCCAGCGCCGCGTCGTGGAAGGAGATCACCTCGACCCGGGCGGTCAGGTCGCGGGCGCGCAGGACCTCGGCGAGCGCCCGGGCGGCGGCCGCGTCCTTGATCTCCGCCTGCAGCGGGGCCCGTACCGCGTCCACGATCTCCTCGAACACCGGGATCCGCTCGCCGTCGCCGGCGTCCAGTTCGCGCAGCTCGGCCAGGGTGCGGTCGGCGATCGGCCCCGTCCCGTCGGTCGTGCGGTCCACGTCCGCGTCGTGCATGACCACGAGCGCGCCGTCCTTGCTCAGGTGCAGGTCCAGCTCGATGACGTCGAGACCTTCGCGTTCGGCGCGGGCGAACGAGCGCAGGGTGTTCTCCGGCTCGACGCCCATCATCCCGCGGTGTCCGATGGTGAGAAAGGACAAGGCTGCCTCGTTTCTGTAGGGGGTGCCGGCAGACCGGTACCGGCCGCGGGCCACGGCTGCCGGACCTGTCCCGAGCGCGGGCCCACCGGCTGCACTTGCGAAACGGCGCACAGCCTAACGGGCGTCCGGAACGCCGGAACCGATGTCGGACAGCGCTCCGACGTGGCCGGAACGGGGACTTGTCAGGTCTGCGGCCGCACCCGCCGGGGCCGGGAAATCCGGGGCGGCGCCGGGGCTCGCGGCGATCGGCGCCGCGGCCAGGGGCGTGCGCCGGGGCGTTGCGCGCCGTCGTCCGGGGCTTCCGCCCGGAATGCGCCTCACTCGTGCGTGGGCGAGTCCTCCGCGCGCTGACGCGGCGGGCCGGGGCGACAAGTCAGGGGCGGGAGAGCGGGAGGAGAGCCGCAGGGGAGCGGAAGGAGAGCCGCAGGGGAGTGACAGGACAGCGGCAGGGGGGTGACAGGAACCGGTCAAGCCTGTGGCGCGGGCGTCGGGGCGTGGCGTGAGCGCCCCACCGGGGCCGCGCGCCGCCGAGTCCCAGTTGGCGGGCCCGGCCGCCGCGTGCGCCCGGTGCTCCGTACGGGACGGTGCCGTACGGGAGCGGCTCGACGGGCGGACGGGAATCGGCCGGAACCACCCGCTCGCCGAAGGCCGGTCCCCGCGGCCGGCCGCCGCGCCGGGTGTCCGGCGGGCGGCCCGCACCGGATGGGACGACCGTTGCGGGGTAGATGTCGGTACGTGTTGGAACGTGCTGGAGGATGCGCGGCAGGGGTGGGCCGGGCTGACAGAAACTCCCGCCCCATCTTCGCCATACAGGAAAAAGATTCGTGACCATGGGGGTTTAGCGAAAGATTTTTCCCGGTGGCTCTTGAGGTCGCGGAGGACCCGTGGATACCGTGTCCGCACAACAGGATCTCCTGCCGGAGGGTAGTCATGACGGAAATTCTTTCGCCTGTGGGTGCCCCGGGGGGCATCGGGACCGCAGAGCGTGTGGTCGCGCATCCCGCGTGGCCGGTGCTCAAGGACGCCATCGAGGCCATCCGCCCCTGGCAGTCCAAGGACGGCTCGGTCGACCTCGACGCCGAGGGCGCGCCCGCCGCCGACGACGTCCGGCGTGAGGTCGAGCGCGCCATATCGGCCATCGAGGAGCTGGCGCCGCTGCTCCCGCACGACGCCGCCTACCACCGGGCGCTCGTGGCGGACCTGCGCCGCTGGGCCGACGGCGGCTTCGCCGTGCCCGACTTCCTCGACTCGCTGCTGGCCTTCCAGCCCGCGCGGGAGCGCGTCGACGGCCTCCAGCACCTGGTCGTCTTCCCCATGTACACGCAGAACGGCAACCCGGACCGCAACTTCGAGGCGGTCGTGCTGCGCATGGTCTGGCCCGAGTGGCTGGCGGAGCTGGAGCGCACCCGTTACGACAACCCGCTGTTCTGCGGCATCACCTTCGAGGACTTCACGGCCGGGTACGACACCAACTCCGCCGTCCTCTTCCCGGAGACCATCGCCGTGCGCGAGGCGCCCGAGCGCTTCACCTGGGGCGGCATCTTCTGCGACCGCGAGGCCGCCCGCTTCCGCCGGGTCAGCGAGGCCGCCGTCGAGACGCTGGGCGTCGAACTGCCCGCCGACATCCGCGCGATGCTCGCCGACCAGGACCGCTGCCAGCAGGCGTTCGTGCTCTGGGACATGGTCCACGACCGCACCCACAGCCACGGTGACCTGCCGTTCGACCCCTTCATGATCAAGCAGCGGCAGCCGTTCTGGATGTACGGCCTGGAGGAGCTGCGCTGCGACCTGACCGCCTTCAAGGAGGCCGTCAAGCTGGAGGCCGAGGGCTTCCGCCAGGCCCGCGACGTGCAGTACGCGGTGATCTTCGACCGGATGTTCCGCTTCCCCGTCACCGGTGACCGGGTGCGCAACTACGACGGCCTCGGCGGCCAGCTCCTCTTCGCGTACCTGCACCAGCACGACGTCGTACGCTGGACGGACAACACCCTCCACATCGACTGGGAGCGCGCCCCGCAGGTCACCAACCAGCTGTGCGGCGAGATCGAGAAGCTCTACCGGGACGGCATCGACCGCCCCAAGCTGGTCCACTGGTTCGCCGCCTACGACCTCGTCTCCACCTACCTCGCCCCGCACCCCGGCTCCGTCTGGGCCAAGGGCCCCGACGCGCTCGACCTCGACAAGCCGCCGCGCAAGCTGGTCGACGACGTCCTGCCGGACGAGTTCCCGCTGAGCATGTTCTACGAGGCGCTCGCCAAGAAACTGCGCGGCGTGATTGCCTCCACCAAGGGCATCACGGCCGGCAGCGACGTACTGGCGGCGGTGTGAGTGCCGGCGGCACCCAGGGCACGCCGGAGCACGAGGAGACGAGGAACATGAGTACTGCGACCAACGGCCAGGGACATCTGGAAGGCGCGGTCATCGCGGTGGCCGGGGCGGCCGGCCCCGCGGGGCGGGCGACGCTGCTGCGGCTCGCCGAGGCGGGGGCGACCGTGGTCGCCGCCGACGCGGACGCCGCGCGGCTGGCGGAGGCCGTGGACGCCGCGCGGTACGCGCACGGCGGCGCCACCGTCACCGGCGACACCGTGGACCTGCTGGACCTGGACGCGACCTGCGGCTGGGCCGACCGTACGGAGAAGGAGTTCGGCCGGATCGACGGCCTGGTGCACCTGGTCGGCGGCTGGCGCGGCTCCGCCTCCTTCGCGGAGACCGACCTCGCCGACTGGGACCTGCTGGAGAAACTGCTCATCCGTACGGTCCAGCACACCTCGCTCGCCTTCCAGGGCCCGCTGGAGCGGTCCGGGAACGGCCGGTACCTGCTGGTCAGTGCGGCGGGCGCGAGCAAGCCGACCGCCGGGAACGCCGCGTACGCCGCGTCCAAGGCGGCCGCCGAGGCGTGGACGCTGGCCCTCGGCGACGCCTTCCGCAAGGCCGGGGGCGCGGACGGCCCGAAGGCGGCGGCTGCCATCCTGGTGGTCAAGGCGCTCGTCAACGACCAGATGCGCGCCGAGCGCCCGAATGCCAAGTTCGCGGGCTTCACGGACGTCAAGGACCTGGCCCAGGCCGTCAGCGGCGTCTGGGAGCGGCCCGCCCAGGAAGTGAATGGACAGCGTCTGTGGCTGACCCCCGAAGTGTGACCGCACGGCAGACCGACGCCCGGCGGCGCCACGACCCGGCGGTACGCGGCTTCGCCAGCGACAACTACGCCGGCGCCCACCCCGAGGTGCTGGCGGCCCTCGCCCTCGCCAACGGCGGCCACCAGGTCGCCTACGGCGAGGACGAGTACACCGAAGCGCTCCAGCGGACGATCCGCAGCCACTTCGGGCAGACCGCCGAGGCCTTCCCGGTCTTCAACGGCACCGGCGCCAACGTCGTCGCCCTCCAGGCGATGACCGACCGCTGGGGCGCGGTGATCTGCGCGGACTCCGCGCACATCCACGTGGACGAGTGCGGTGCCCCCGAGCGGGTCGGCGGCCTGAAGCTGCTGACCGTGCCGACCGAGGACGGCAAGCTCACCCCGGAGCTGATCGACCGCGAGGCGTACGGCTGGGACGACGAGCACCGCGCGATGCCGCAGGTCGTCTCGATCACCCAGAACACCGAGCTGGGCACGGTCTACACCCCCGACGAGGTGCGGGCCATCTGCGAGCACGCCCACGAGCGCAACATGCTGGTGCACCTGGACGGGTCGCGGATCGCCAACGCGGCGGCGTCGCTGGACGTACCGATGCGGGCGTTCACGAACGCGGTCGGCGTGGACGTGCTCTCGCTGGGCGGCACGAAGAACGGGGCGCTGTTCGGCGAGGCGGTCGTCGTCGTCAACCCGGACGCGGTGCGGGCGATGAAGCACGTACGCAAGATGTCCATGCAGCTCGCCTCCAAGATGCGCTTCATATCCGTGCAGTTGGAGGCGCTGCTCACGCGTGACCTCTGGCTGCGCAACGCCCGGCACGCCAACAGCATGGCCCAGCGGCTCGCCGCCGGCGTCCGCGAGGTGGACGGCGTGGAGATCCTCTACCCCGTCCAGGCCAACGCCGTCTTCGCGCGCCTGCCGCACGACGTCACCGAGCGGCTGCAGAAGCGCTACCGCTTCTACTTCTGGGACGAGGCCGCGGGCGACGTCCGCTGGATGTGCTCCTTCGACACGACGGAGGAGGACGTGGACGGGATGCTGGCTGCGCTGCGCGAGGAGATGGGGCGCTAGGGCGACCGCACCACGCGGCTGAATTCGTATGGCTATGCGCCCGACCGGAAAGGCATTGGCTTCCGGTCGGGCGCATGGCTATGCTCGCGGATCATGGAGCTGATCCAGTACGAGCCCGAGATTTCTGCGTACTTGGCTGCCGACACCGCGATCGATCATGAGAACCCGGTCGTACACGACATCGTCCGACGGCTCCGCTCCGCGACGGCCACGCATACTCATACGCCGAGGCGGCGTTCACGTACGTCCGCGACGCCATCCCGCACAGCGCCGACTCAGGGGACCCGCGGGGCAACAAGCCCGGCGTCGACGCGCAATTCCGTCTCGGCCGGGAGCAGCTGGCCTGGCCCGTCCGGCCGGAGCTGGGGGAAGCCGACCGCCCGGTGCTCTTCGCCGAGCCGCGTCCCGCCGTACCGCACTGCCTCCAGGAGGCCGTCGACCGTGCCCGTCTGTGGCAGCTGCTGCCGACCGCGCTGGAGATGCCCGAGGCACGCTACGGCAGAGCCTAGGCTCCCGGTGCGGGAGCCGTGCCGCCGAGGTGGGCCGGGACCCACCAGGTGTCCTCCGGGCCCTTGGGGCGGACCGGGTACGCGCGCTGCGCCGCTTCCAGGAGGTCCTGCACCCGGGACCGCAGCCGGTCGGTGATCTTCTCCGTCTGCTCGTCCGGCGACGCCTCGACCGGCTCGCCGACCCGGATGGTGATCGGGAAGTGGTTGCGGCCCAGGTCCCGCTTGTGCCCCTTGGTCCACAGCCGCTGGGTGCCCCACAGCGCCATCGGCAGCAGCGGCACCCCCGCCTCCTGCGCCAGCCGGGCCGCGCCCGACTTGAAGGTCTTCAGGGTGAAGGACTCCGAGATCGTCGCTTCCGGGAAGACCCCGATGATCTCGCCGCCGCGCAGCGCGCTCAGCGCGTGCTTGTAGGCGTGCACACCCTGCGTACGGTCCACCGGGATGTGCTTCATCGCGCGCATCAGCGGACCCGACACCTTGTGCCGGAAGACCGACTCCTTGGCCATGAAGCGCACCAGGCGCTTGGCGGGGCGGGCGGCCAGCCCGCAGAAGATGAAGTCCAGGTATCCGATGTGGTTGCTCACCAGGACCGCGCCGCCGCGCCGGGGGATGTGGTCGGCCCCGGCGATGTCGAACTTCAGGTCGAGCGCCTTGAACGCCGCGCGGGCGGCGCCGATGACGGGCGGGTAGACGAGCTCTGCCATGTCGGGGACCCCTTTTCTGTGCCTGGGGAGGGTTCTCCCGGCGAAGAAGTTACGCAGCCGTAAGTATGCGGCTTTCGGGAGATCGTGCCCGATCGGCGGCCCAGGGGCTACCGTACGGGACCCCGCTGCCGGGAGATTCTCGTCACGTGGCGGTCACACCGTCCAGTTGCCCGGTGCGGCAGAAGGTATACCTCGGTCCCGCGCCCGGCGGGAATGAACGCGGCCCCGCGGACGCTGCACCCGTCGACGACAGGACCGACGGTGTGCGGCGCCGCCCCGCGGCAGCGGGCTTCCCCGGCGCGCCGCGCACCGGTGCGAGGGAGGGTGACGCGTGCGAGGGCAGGACGTGGGGACGCGGCTGGGCGCCGCCGAGGTCGGCGCCGGGCTGGGGGAGCGGGCCACGCTCGTGCAGTTCTCCAGCGCCTTCTGCCAGCCCTGCCGGGCCACCCGGCGCACCCTGGCCGAGGTGGCCGGGATGGTGGCCGGCGTGGCGCACGTCGAGATCGACGCGGAGGCGCACCTGGACCTGGTGCGGACGCTGCGGATCGAGCGCACACCCACGGTGCTGGTGCTCGACGGGGACGGCGCGGTCGTGCGCCGGGCCGCCGGGCAGCCCCGCAAGGCCGATGTCATCGCCGCTCTGGGGGCCGCGGTCCGTGATTGATCTCCCAGATGCCCGGCGTCACTTGACTGCCCGGCACACGCATCGTCAGGGTGACGTCATGCGGTCAGGCACCTTCCTTCGCGCACGCGCGTACGCGGACCTCCGGCGCACCGTCCGGGTGCGCTGTCCCGGCGCGTGAGCAGCGACGACTTCGGCCGCGCCGGCGACGGCGCCGCTCCGGCCCGTACACCACGGCAGAAGGACACCTCCATGACGGCACCAGCCGCCCTCGGTACGCCCCGTTCCGCCACTCCCGACCTGCTGCGCTCCGTCTTTCGGCAGCACGCGGCGGGCGTCGCCGTGATCACCGCGCCGGGCACCCGCCCGGTCGGCTTCACCGCCACCTCCGTGACCTCGGTGGCCGCCGACCCGCCGCTGCTGTCCTTCGGCATCAGCACCGGCTCCTCCAGCTGGGCCACGGTCTCCGAGGCCGGGTACGTCGGCGTGCACATACTGGGCGAGCACCAGCGGGAGCTGGCCGCCACCTTCGCGCGCAGCGGCGCCGACCGCTTCGCCGCGCCGACCTCCTGGCGCCCCGGCCCGTACGGCGTGCCGCTGCTGGACGGTGTGCTGGCCTGGCTGGTCTGCGAGGTGGTGGCCCGGGTGCCCGCCGGCGATCACCGCATCGTGCTCGGCCAGGTCGTCGAGGGCGACCCGGAGGGGTACGCCGGCACGGCGGGCCGCAGCCGCCCGCTGCTCTACCACGAGGGCCGCTTCAACGCCCTGCGCGACTGACCCGCCGCGGGGGTGCGCCGGGCGGCCGTCTCAACGCTTCGGGCACCCCGCCGGTTCCGTGGGCGCGCCTCGTCCACCCCTTCCGGGCCCGTTGGCAACGTCACAGTTCAACGGCCTTGCTTCCGGGGAATGGGGTGGATGTACTGGCGAGTAATATTTCGGTGGGCGCGGGAGACCCGTCCGACCGGAAGCCGCCCCAACAGGCGCCTATGCTGCCAGCACAAGGCAGTTCGGAAGAGTCGAAGCAGGTAGGAGAGCCGGCGTGAGCCTGAGGATCGTTGTCTGTGTGAAGTACGTGCCCGACGCCACCGGCGACCGGCACTTCGCCGAGGACCTGACCGTCGACCGCGACGACGTGGACGGCCTGCTCTCGGAGCTCGACGAGTACGCGGTCGAGCAGGCCCTGCAGATCAAGGAAGCCGCCGACGGCGACGCGGAGATCACGGTCCTGACCGTCGGCCCCGAGGACGCCAACGACGCGCTGCGCAAGGCCCTGTCGATGGGCGCCGACAAGGGCGTGCACGTCGAGGACGACGACCTGCACGGCACCGACGCGCTCGGCACCTCCCTCGTACTTGCCAAGGCCGTCGAGAAGACCGGCTACGACCTGGTCGTCTGCGGCATGGCCTCCACCGACGGCACCATGGGCGTGCTGCCCGCGCTGCTCGCCGAGCGCCTGGGCGTGCCGCAGGTGACCCAGCTGTCCGAGGTCTCCGTCGACGGCGGTGTCGTCAAGGGCCGCCGGGACGGTGACACCGCCACCGAGCACCTGGAGGCGTCGCTGCCGGCCGTCGTGTCGGTCACCGACCAGTCCGGCGAGGCCCGTTACCCCTCCTTCAAGGGCATCATGGCCGCCAAGAAGAAGCCGGTGGAGTCCCTGGACCTGGACGACCTGGACATCGAGGCGGACGAGGTCGGCCTGGAGGGCGCCTGGACCAAGGTCGAGGAAGCGGCCGAGCGTCCCGCCCGTACCGCGGGCACGATCGTCAAGGACGAGGGCGAGGGCGGCAAGCAGCTCGCCGAGTTCCTCGCGGGCCAGAAGTTCATCTGAGCCCCCGGAAACCCGTCCGCACCACCGCCCTCACTTTTCCCGCAGGAGAGCAATCCCATGGCTGAAGTCCTTGTCTACGTCGACCACGTGGACGGCGCCGTCCGCAAGCCCACCCTCGAACTGCTCACCCTCGCCCGCCGCATCGGCGAGCCGGTCGCCGTGCACCTCGGCCCCGGCGCCGACACCGCCGCCGCGACGCTCGCCGAGCACGGCGCGGTCAAGGTCCTGACCGCCGACGCCCCCGAGTTCGCCGACTACCTGGTCGCGCCGAAGGTCGACGCCCTCCAGGCCGCGTACGAGGCCGTCTCCCCGGCCGCCGTGCTGCTGCCGTCCTCCACCGAGGGCAAGGAGATCGGCGCCCGCCTCGCGGTCCGCATCGGCTCCGGCATCATCACCGACGCCGTCGACCTGGAGGCCGGCGACGAGGGCCCGGTGGCCACCCAGTCCGTCTTCGCGGCCTCGTACACCACCAAGTCCCGCATCACCAAGGGCACCCCGGTCATCACCGTCAAGCCCAACTCCGCCGCCCCGGAGGCCGCGCCGGCCGCCGGTACGGTCGAGCAGCTCGCGGTGACCGTCGCCGACGCCTCCAAGGGCACCAAGGTCGTCTCGCGCACCCCGCGCGAGTCCACCGGCCGCCCGGACCTGACCGAGGCCGCGATCGTGGTCTCCGGCGGCCGCGGCGTCAACGGCGCCGAGAACTTCCCGGTCATCGAGGCCCTCGCCGACTCGCTCGGCGCGGCCGTCGGCGCCTCGCGCGCCGCGGTGGACGCGGGCTGGTACCCGCACACCAACCAGGTCGGCCAGACCGGCAAGTCGGTCTCGCCGCAGCTGTACATCGCGGCGGGCA
This sequence comes from Streptomyces paromomycinus, assembly GCF_003865155.1. Classification (NCBI taxonomy): domain Bacteria; kingdom Bacillati; phylum Actinomycetota; class Actinomycetes; order Kitasatosporales; family Streptomycetaceae; genus Streptomyces; species Streptomyces paromomycinus. The sequence continues at coordinate 8,156,463 of NZ_BHZD01000001.1, forward strand.
TCTCCGGCGCGATCCAGCACCGCGCCGGCATGCAGACCTCGAAGACCATCGTCGCCATCAACAAGGACGCCGAGGCGCCGATCTTCGACCTGGTCGACTACGGCGTGGTCGGCGACCTCTTCGAGGTCGTGCCGGCCCTCACCGACGAGGTCAAGACCCGCAAGGGCTGACCCCGCGGGGCACGGCGGGTCCGTGCCGTGCCGCCAGTGACGAGCCCGGGGCCCGTACGCGCATCCGCGTACGGGCCCCGGGCTTTTTGCGGTACCGGGGCTTACGTCCCGTACGCGGGGACGTAAGCCCCGGGTTCCGGGCCGCGGGGCGGGCACACCGAGGGTGCCGTAACCCGACCGCGGCACCGAAGGGAAGACCCGCACCATGCCCCTGCCCCACGCCCCGACCGACGCCCCTGGCGGCGCTCCGAACGGCGCCCCGACCGACGGCCTGACCGGCGCCCCGGCCGACGCCTGCGTCCGCGCCCTGCGGATGCGGCTGCCGACGGGCCCGCAGGCGCCCCGCCTGGCCAGGGAGTCGGTCAGCGCCGTCCTGGATCCCGACCGCTACGCGCTCGGCGACGGCCGGACCTGCCTGTCCGAGGTGGTCGCCAACGCCGTACGCCACTCCACCGCGCCCGACATCCCGCTGATGCTGATCGGGGAGGCGGACGGCAGCCTCTTCGCGGCGGTCCGGGACACCGCCCGTACGGTGCCGATGGCCACCGTCACCCAGGACGAGCCGCTGGCCGAGGACGGCCGGGGCCTGGAACTCCTGGGCGCCCTCGCGGACGGCTGGGGCTTCGACCGGACGCGCTCCGGGAAGTGGGTGTGGTTCCGCGTGCGCCACCCGCGCTCGGCAGCGGCCGGCGGGCGGGTGAGCACGTGATGAGCGACCTCGCCCCCGTACGGGACAGACCCGCGACCGGACCGGCCGGGCTGCCCCGGCTGGAGGACGCCGGAGCCGTCACCCCGCAGGACGCCCGCGAGGTGTCCCAGCTCTTCTTCGAACGGCTGGCGGACCTCCCCGAGGACGACCCCGCCCACCGGTACGCACGCGACTGCCTGGTCGAGATGAACCTCTCCCTGGTGCACTACGCGGTCCGCAGGTTCCGCAGCCGTGCCGAGGAGACCGAGGACATGGTCCAGGTGGGGACCATCGGGCTGATCAAGGCGATCGACCGGTTCGACCTCTCGCGCGGGGCGCCGTTCAGCGCCTTCGCCGTGCCGTACATCGTCGGGGAGATCAAGCGGTACTTCCGGGACACCAGCTGGGCGGTGCATGTGCCGCGCCGGCTCCAGGAACTCCGTATCGACCTGGCCAGGGCGCGGGAGGAACTCGCGCACGACCTGAACCGGGCGCCCACCACCGCGGAACTGGCCCGGCACCTGGACATGGACCAGGACGACGTCATCGAGGGGCTGTACGCCGGGAACGGGTATTCCGCCGATTCCCTGGACGCCCCGCCGGAGGACGGTGACGCGCATTCCGCGGGCGGAATGCTCGCCGCGTTCCTGGGGGCGGAGGACCCCGCCCTGGAGAAGGCCGAGAACGTGCAGGCGCTCAAGCCGCTGCTGGACGGTCTCGAAGAGCGGGAGCGGCAGATTCTGCATCTGCGATTCGGTGCCGAACTCACCCAGACGGAGATCGGCAAGGCGCTCGGGATATCCCAGATGCAGGTGTCCCGGCTGCTGACCCGTATCCTCGCGGGTCTGCGGGAGAAGATGCTGGAAGAAAACTGAGCGACGGCGGCCGGCGGCCATTCGGTGACGCGCTGCGGCCCGCCTCCTGCCCGGAGCAGTAGGCGGGCCGCAGCGCGTCCTCAGGCCGCTCGGCGGTACTCGGCGTCGTGCGCGCGCAGCAGGCGGCAGGCCTCCCGGAGGGCGGCGGCGGGGTCCCGGTGACCGGTGTAGACGCCGAGGGTGTAGGCGACGTCCGCCAGCCGGGACTCCCTTTTCCCGCGGGCCGGGAAGCCGTCCTCGGTAAGGCGCTGGTGTTCGTGGACGAGGTCCCGCAGCACGTTGTAATTGATCAGTCGCATGAGGTGTCCTTCTTTACGCGGTGGGGGTTTCGGAAGCTGTTTTTCCGGTGCCCCGGAGAGAAGGCGAGCGGCGGGACCTTTTTCCCCGGATGTGCGGGGCCTTTTCCCGTCCGGTGCAGCCGAACGGCACCTTTTCCCGCCATCGTCGCAATTCTTCGGCACGGCCCGAATAACTGGCAGCCGCACCGGACAAGACATGGTTTCGGCAGCCGCCGTCGACGGCTGGTGCTGCCGGTCCCGATGCGCGGACGGAAGGGGTGCACATGCGGGAGGAGAACGCGGCGCCGCCCGGGCGCCGGACGGGCACCGCACAGGCGGTGGTCGGGCTGGCCCGCATCCGCGACGGGCCCTGGGCGGTGCGGTGGCTGGTCGCCGTCCGGGCCGCCGTGGCGGCGGCGCTGGCCTGGCAGCTGTGCCGCAGCATGTGGGAGGCGCCGCAGCCGGGCCCGGCGGTCGTCGCCGCGCTGCTGGTCGTCCATCCGACGGTGTTCCGCTCGTGCACGGCGGGGCTCCAGTACGCGGCCGGGTGCACGCTCGGCGCCCTGATCGCCCTGCCCGCCGCGGTCCTCGTCGGACCGACGTGGCTGAGCATGACCGCCGTCCTGCTGCTGTCCCTGCTGGCCGCCGGGCACGAACGCCTCGGCGCGCACGGACTGCACGTACCGATCACCGCGGTGTTCGTCCTCCTGCTCGGACCGAGCCACGCGGGGCAGATCCTGCCGCACCTGCTGGAGATCGGGGTGGGCATCGCCGTCGCGGTGCTCTTCAACGCCCTGCTGCCGCCGCCGCTGCGGCTGCGGGCCGCGGAGTCCGCCCTCGACCGCCTGCGGGACGAACTGGCCGGCGTGCTGGACGGCACGGCCACCGCCGTACGGGAAGCACGGCATCCCGACGATGTCCTCGGCACACAGTGGCCTGCCCGTGTCGCGGACACCACCGCCAGGGCCCGCAGCGCCCTCGGCCAGGCACACGAGAGCCTGCGCTGGAACGTGCGCGCGCGGAACCGGAACGCCGTCTGGCACCTGGACCGCAAGGTCCTGGAAAGCCTGGAGCGGGTGGCGCACGACGCGGAGGCGTGCGTCGGCGCGCTCGACGCCCTCGCCGCGCAGCGCCCGGCCGGGGCGGTGACCGGGCCGGGCGCGCCGGAGGCCGGATCGGCCGTGGCGGCGTGGGCCGACGTGTGGGACCGGGAGTTCCGGGCCGGCTGCGCCCGGCTGCTGACCTGCCTGGCGCTGTGCGTACGCGGCTGCCGGGGCGGCAGCCCGCACCCCGTCCTGCCCGCGACCCGCCGGGTGTGGCGGGAACTGGCCGAGCGGTGCGGCGACCGGCACGACAGTCTGGACGTCCGGGTGGCCGAGTACCGCCTCCTGATGCTTCTCGACCGGGCCCTGCACGACGTGGCGGGCGGTCGCCGCACGGTGCGTCCCGCCCCCGCCATCACTGGACCCGCCATCACCACCAGGGAAGAAGCCCATGCGCAAGCAGCCGCCGAGCACCGTTGAGCGCTCTGCCGGGTGCGCGCGGAACCGGTTCACGGCCCTGCTGCCGCGCGCGCTGTTCGGCCTCGCCTTCGCGTTCTTCGTACTGGCCGTCGTGACCGTGTCGACCGGCGTGCCGGAGCCCCGCCGGCTCACGGCCGGTCCGCTGTCCGAAGCGGCTACGTGCACGGCGTCGGCCGTCGCGCTGGTGACCCTTGCAAGCAGCGCGGTACGGCGGCGGCGACAGCGCGCGCTGGACCGGGCCGGCACATCGGCCGCGACGGCACAGCGGGTCCTGCTGCGGCCGCTGCCCGGACGGATCGGAGACCTGCGCCTGCGCGGTACGTACCTTCCGGCACGGACCGCGCCCCGCAGCGGCGGCGACCTCTACGACGCGGTACGCAGTCCGTACGGCACCCGCCTGCTGATCGGCGACGTGCGGGCCAAGGGAATGCTCGCGGTGGAGGCGTCGGCGCTGCTGCTGCGTTCCTTCCGCGAAGCGGCGTACGAGGAGGAGCAGTTGACGGAGGTGGCCCGGCGGCTGGAGCACGACGCACGGCGGCACATCGCGCGCCTGCCGGGCGCCGAGACGCCCGAACGGTTCGCCACCGCCCTGCTGGTGGAGATCCCCGAGGGTCCGGTGGCCCGGGTGGTCCACTGCGGCCACCCCGAACCCCTGCTCGTCTCCGGCGGCCGGGTCCGCCCTTGCCCGCCGGAGCGGCCCGGCGCCCCCGTCGGCATGGCCGATCTGGTGGGGGCCGGACACGCGGTGCAGACGCTGCCGTTCCGGGCGGGGGAGCGGCTGGTGCTGCTCACCGACGGGTTCACCGAGGCCCGGGACGCGGCGGGGCGCTTCCACCCGTTCACCGAGCGGGTCGGCGAACGGGCCGCCGCGCCGCTGGACGACCTGGTGGACGGGCTCCGCGCGGACCTGGTCCGGCACACGGGCGGGGAGCTGCGGGACGACGCCGCACTGCTGGTCGTCGAGCGCCTGCCCGGGTGACCGGCCCGCCGTCCGTGTGCGGCCTACTCGCCCGTCACCCCGTCGATCCGCTCCCGCAGCAGATCCGCGTGCCCGTTGTGCCGCGCGTACTCCTCGATCATGTGGACGTACACCCACCGGAGGCTGATGACCCGGCCGTCCGCCATGGTGAACGTGTCGTCCAGGCCGCGGTGCGCCACGGCCTGGTCGGCGGCCTCGCACTCGGCGCGCAGCGCCGCGAGCGCCTCCCCGGCACCGGCGGGGTCGAGGTTCTCGAAGTCACCGTCCGGCTGCTCGTCGGTGAAGTACAGATGCCCGATCTTCTGGCCCGCGACGCGCTGCCGGAACCAGGCGCGCTCCACCTCCGTCATGTGCCGGACCAGGCCGAGCAGCGTCAGGTTCGACGGCTCGGCGCTCACCTGGACGAGCTGTTCCGGGGTGAGCCCGGCGCACTTGGCGAGCAGGGTGTCACGGTGCCGGTCCAGCCAGCCCTGGAGCATGCTGCGTTCGTCCGCCACGTACGGCTCGGTACGGCGGTCCACCTTCGGTGCGATCCATGTCATGCCGGAGAGTGTCGCCCGGCTTGATCGAAAACGCCATGGGTTAAATCCGTGCCGGCTCCGCGCCGTCAGCGGTCGCACAGCGAGCCGTACGGGACATCGGGCAGCAACTCCCGCCAGCGCGCGGGCCCGGTCCTGCCGACCAGCGGGCAGATGCGCCCGGCCACCCGGCGCGCGTCCAGGTCCCACAGGCGTACGGAGCCGTCCGCGCCGGTGCTGGCGAGGGTCCTGCCGTCCGGCGCGTAGGCCACCGACCACACCACGTCGGTGTGCCCGGTGAGCGTCGCGGTCGGGGTACGGGCGGCGGTGTCCCAGACGCGTACGGTGCCGTCGAACCCGACCGTGGCCAACTGCCGCCCGCGCGGCGCGAACGCGATGTCGCGCACCGACCTGGTGTGGCCGCGCAGCACTCCGGCGGCGCGGTGCCGCCGCAGGTCCCACAGGCGCACCGTGCGGTCGTTGCCCGCCGAGGCGAGCATGCGCCCGTCCGCGCTGAAGGCCACCGCCCACACCGCGCCCGTGTGCCCGCGCAGGACGGCGACCGGGCGGTGCGTGACGGCGTCCCACAGCCGTACCGTACGGTCGTCGCTCGCGCTGGCCAGCAGCCGCCCGTCCGGGCTGAACGCCACGCCGTTGACGAAGTCGTCGTGCTGGGTCAGGACGGCCGAGCCGCCCCGCGCGAGGTCCCACAGCCGGACCGTGCCGTCCTCGCTCGCCCCTGCCAGCTGCCGCCCGCCGGGAGAGAAGGCGACCGCGAACACCGCTCCGCGCGCCCCGGTCAGCACCCGCTTGCGGCTGCCGCTCGCCGCGTTCCACAGCCGTACGGTCCCGTCGGCCCCGGCGGTCGCGAACGTGCGGCCGTCCCGGCTGTAGGCCAGCCCCCGCACCGGGCCGTGGTGGCCGCCCAGCGGCGGCCCCAGCTGCGTACGGGACCGTACGTCCCACCGCTGGACCGAGCCGTCGGTGCCCGCGGCGGCCAGTTGCCGCCCGCCGGGCGCGAAGGCGACGGCGGACCGGCCGGACACCGGCCGGGCGGTCAGCGCCGCGCCGGACGGGTTCCACAGGGCGAGGGTCCGGTCGAAGCTGCCGGTGGCCAGGGTGCGGCCGTCCGGGGCGAAGGCGACGGCGAGAACGTAGTCGCTGTGCCCGGTGAAGGCGGCGACGGTACGGCGGGTGGCGACCTCCCACAGGCGTGCGGAGCCGTCGCCGGAGGCGGACGCGAGGGTGTCGCCGTCGGGGCTGAAGGCGAGGGCGTTGATGTCGTCGTTGTGGCCGGTGAGCCGCCCCGTGACGGTCATGTCGCGGGTGTCGTACAGCGTCACCGTGCGGTCGGTGCCGCCGACGGCGAGCGTCGCGCTGTCCGGGCTGAAGGCCACGGCGACGACTCCGCTGCCGTGCCCGGTACGGTCGGCCAGGACGGTGGGGGAGCCGGGGCGGGCGGCGTCGGACAGGGCGCTGCCGGGCGCGGAGGCGGTCAGGGAGCGCGGCAGCCGCCAGACCCGGACCCGGCCGTTGGCGTCACCACGGGCCAGCAGGCGCCCGTCCGGGCTGAACGTCACCTTGCCGCTCGCGCCGCCGCCCAGGCCGGGCAGGCGGGCCGTCCGCCGCATGCCGGGCGCGTTCCACAGGGTCACGCTGCCGCCGGGGCCGGTGGCGGCGAGGACCTGGGTACGGGTCGCGCCGGCCGTCCCGCCCCGTACGCCCGGACCGGCCGGCGCGAAGGCCACCTCCCCGGCCGCGCCCCCGTTCGCACCCGTGCCGGGCACGGTGGTGACCGGGCCCCGGCGGCCGGTGTCCCGTACCCGTACCGAGCCGTCCGCGGCGCCCGCCGCGAGCAGCGCGCCGTCCGGGCTGAAGGCCACACCGCGGACCCGCGTCGCTCCCGCCCGGATCGCGGTGCCCAGCGGGCGGCGGGTGCGGGGGTCCCAGAGCCGTACCGTGCCGTCCGAGGCGCCGCCCGCCAGCAGGCCGCCCTTCGGGCTGAACGCGACGGCGTTGACCGGCCCTTGATGTCCCGTCAGGCGCCCTGCGAAGGGCCGCGCCTGAGTGCTGAGCAGCGCGCTGCGGGAGGCGGGGGACGGGCGCAGCCGGTACGCCTCGGCGGCCAGCAGTATGGCCGCCTCGGGCTGCCCGGCGGCCACCTGGCCCGAGCGGGCGGCCAGTTCACCGGCGTACGCGTCGAGACGGCCGGCCTCCGCCGTACGCCACTGCTGGACCGCCAGCACCCCCGCGCACACGGCGAGGACGAGCAGCACGGCCAGGGTGCCCGCGAGCCTGCGACGGCGGCGCACCCGGCGGCGCCCGGCCCGCGCCGCCGCTGCCTCGCGCGCCTGCGACGCCTCCAGGAACTCCTCCTCCAGCGGGCTGAGTCCGGCGTCCTCCCCCTGCTGCCCGGCCCATTCCCGGGCCACCGCCAGCCGGGTGCCCCGGTACAGCCCCGCCGCCTCCCGCCCCTCGCGCTGCCACGCCCCGGCCGCCTCCGAGAGCCGCTGGTGGACGACGAGTCCGGCCCGGTCGGCCCGGATCCAGCCGCGCAGCCGCGGCCAGGCCCGCAGCAGCGCCTCGTGGGTGATCTCCACGGTGTCCGCGTCCAGGGTCAGCAGCCGGGCGCGTACGAAGACATCGATCACGGCGGCGGTCTTCTCCGGGTCCGGCAGATGCTCCAGCAGGCGCTCGCGCGGCATCCGGCGGCGGGTCTCGCCCGCGATCTCGCCGACCTGCACCAGCCGCAGCAGCACCTGCCGCGCCGCCCGTCGCTCGGCCGGGTCCAGCGTGGCGTGCACCCGCTCGGCGGTGGTGGCCACGGCGCCGTGCAGGCCGCCGGTCAGGCGGTATCCGGCGACGGTGAGGGTGCGGCCGGTGCGCTGCTGCCAGGTGCCGAGCAGGGCGTGCGCCAGCAGGGGCAGTGCCCCGCCGATCACCGGGCCGTCGTCCTCGTGGATGCCCAGGTCGGCCAGGAGCAGCTCTTCGAGCCCCGGTTCCAGCTCCAGCGCGGCCTCCCGGGCGGGCCGGACGATCGCCGCGCGCACCTCCGGTACGGACATGGGCCGCAGCGCGAAGATCCCGGCGGACAGGGCCGGGGCGAGCGGAGGGTGGTCCAGGCACTGGCCGTAGAAGTCGGCGCGTACGCAGAGGACCACCGCGCACGGGGCGTCCCGCGCGGCCGCGCAGAGCGCCGCGACGAACGCCCGCCGCTCACGGGGGTCCTCGCAGGCGGTGAAGACCTCCTCGAACTGGTCGACGACGAGGACCAGGCGCGGGCAGGCGCCGAGGGCGGCGCGGGCGATGGCGGGGCACTGTTCGGGGGCTGCGGCGAGGGCTTCGGCGGTGGACGCGGTGGTGGACGCGGTGGCGGCGGCCGCGGTGGTGGCCGTCGTACCCGCACCCGTACCTGTGCCCGCACCCGTACCCGTACCCGTATCCGGACCCGCGCCCCCCGTTTCCGTCAACGCCGCCGCCAGCCCGGTGAGCGGATGCGTGCCCGGCGTCAGGACCCGTACCGCCCAGTGCCGGGAGCCGGGCAGCGCGCCGGCGCGCAGGGCGGGCAGCAGGCCGGCCCGGAGCAGCGAGGACTTGCCGGCCCCGGACGGGGCCGCCACGACGAGCGGGCCCGCGGCCTCCAGGCGTTCGGCGAGGCGGCCGACCAGGGCGGCGGTGGCGCGTTCCCGGCCGAAGAACCAGGGGGCGTCCTCGGCGGTGTAGGCGGCCAGTCCCGGGTACGGGCAGCGGTCGCCGGGCGTGCGGGCGGACAGCAGCCGGGTGAGCGTGCCGTCCGCGGCCAGCGCCGCGTCGCAGCGGCGGGCGACGTCGCCGGTCGGCGGCTTCTCGCCGTTCTCGATCTTGCTGAGATAACCCTTGCTGTAGTGCACGAGCTGCGCCAGGGTCCGGAGGGAGACCTCCCGCTCCCGCCGCAGCCGCCGCAGCGCGTCCCCGAACTCCTCCGGCATACAGGCCCCCACGCCTCGTGCGGGCGGCCGGGCGCCCGGGCCGCCCGCACCGCGCCGGTGATGTTACGCACGGGCGTTCCGGCCGGGCCGGGGAAGGCGGAAGAAACACCGAAAGGGGTGAAACGGGGTACGTCGCGCGCGGGCGCACGGCGCGCGCGATGGGGAACGCTCCCCATGGAGCGCCCAGCCATCCCGTCGCCGGAGGGTGTTGACCTGCGAACTCGGCCCGGATAGCTTCGCTCTACGGATTGTTGATTCCGTACAGCGGAAAAGCGGAGCGACGCCTGCGCGGTTGCACGGTGGGCGCGAGCACAGGGAGGGTGCCGGATGGGGCAGCACGAGACGGTGGCGACAAGTCTCGCGGACACCGTACGCGAGGAGATCGGAGCCGCCCTCGCGGACGTCGACGCGGACCTCGCGCGGCGCTACCCGGGCGACCCCGGCACCCGGCAGCCGGTCCACACGGTCTACGTCCCCGGCGACGTGTTCACCGCGGACACCGTCCGCGAGTGGGGCGACGCCGCCCTCGCCGCGCTCGACGAGCACGCCCCGGACGCGGAGGCGTTCGCCGGCGTCCTGGGCATCCCCGACAGCCTCGCGGAGCCGGTGTACGAGCGGGTACGGGCCAAGCTGGAACGCGAACCCGTCGAGGACCTGCGCATCGACTTCGAGGACGGGTACGGCCTGCGCCCGGACGCCGAAGAGGACGCGGCCGCCGCCCGCGCCGCCGCCCTCGTCGCGGCCGCCTACCGGGACGGCACCGCCGCGCCCTGCACGGGCATCCGCATGAAGTGCATGGAAGCCGCCGTCCGCGACCGCGGTATCCGCACCCTGGACATCTTCCTCACCGGCCTGCTGGCGGCCGGCGGCCTCCCGGACGGTCTGGTGCTGACCCTGCCCAAGGTCACCTACCCCGAGCAGGTCACCGCGATGGTGCGGCTGCTGACGGCGTTCGAGAAGACCCACGGCCTGTCGTCCGGCCGGATCGGCTTCGAGATCCAGATCGAGACCACCCAGTCCGTCCTGGGCGCCGACGGCCGCGCCACCGTCGCCCGCCTGATAGAGGCCGCCGAGGGCCGCGTCACCTCCCTGCACTACGGCACCTTCGACTACAGCGCCTCCTGCGGCGTCAGCGCCGCCCACCAGGCGCTGGACCACCCGGCGGCCGACCACGCCAAGGCCGTGATGCAGGTCGCGGCAGCGGGCACCGGCGTCCGCCTCTCCGACGGCTCGACCAACGTCCTCCCGGTGGGCGCGACCACACAGGTCCACGACGCCTGGCGGCTGCACCACGGCCTGGTGCGCCGCTCACTGGCCCGCGCGTACTACCAGGGCTGGGACATGCATCCCGCGCACCTGCCCACCCGCTACGCCGCCGTCTACACCTTCTACCGCGAGGGTCTGGAGCAGGCCGCGGCCCGGCTGGCCGCGTACGTGGCCAAGGCGGGCGGCGACGTGATGGACGAGCCCGCGACCGCCAAGGCGCTCAGCGGCTACCTGCTGCGCGGCCTGGACTGCGGCGCCGTCGACATCGCCGAGGCAGCCCGCCTGACCGGCCTCACCCGCGCCGACCTCGACGGCCTCGCGGGCCGGGCGGTGCCGAACGCCTGACGGCTCTCGGGGGCCGAACCCCACCAGCGGCGTACGACCCCGTCGTACGCCGCTCAACTGTGTCCGGAACCCGGTCATCCGCCGCCGAGAACAACAAAGGCAAGGAGCCTCACACTCCTTGCCACTCTCAACTTATAGCGCACAGGGGGGCTTGCGGCAAGGCCCCGTCCGTACCGCAGAATCTCTGGCCCAGGCCAGAACCTGCGGACATGGGGGACACGCGAAGTGCGTGTGTCGTTGCCGGTGTACGGGGTGCGCGAGGCGCAGTCCTCCGCCCGGCAGACCTCCGCGGGTGCGGCCCAGGATCGGAGCTGACACCACCATGAATTCCCTGACCACCACCGGCGTGTTCGCCCTCCCCGCCCGCCTCGCCGCCAAGGCTGACCCAGAGCTGACGGCGGCCGACGAACGGCACTTCGCGGACATCGCGGAGAGCCTGGAACAGACCGTCCGCGAACTGTCCGACCGCCTCGACGCCGAACTGAAGGCGCCCGGCGGCACCGGCCGCCAGGCGATGGACCGCGACGCCGAGGTGCACCGGCTGACCGCACGCCTGCGCACCCTGCGCCGCTTCGGCCTCGATCTGTGCCTCGGCCGCATGGTCGGCGAGGACGGCCCCGAGCCCGTGTACGTCGGACGGCTCGGCCTCACCGACAGCGCGGGCCGCCGGCTGCTGGTCGACTGGCGTTCCCCGGCGGCCGAACCGTTCTTCGGAGCCACCCACGCCGACCCGATGGGCCTGACGAGCCGCCGCCGCTACCGCTGGACCGGCGGCCGGATCAGCGACTACTGGGACGAGGTCTTCACCGCCGACGGCCTCGAAGGGCACGCCGCGCTCGACGACCACTCCGCCTTCATCGCCAGCCTGGGCAGCAACCGTTCGGCGCGGATGCGCGACGTGCTCGGCACCATCCAGGCCGACCAGGACGCCATCATCCGGGCGGGCTCCCGCGGCGCCCTCGTCGTCGACGGCGGCCCGGGCACCGGCAAGACCGTCGTCGCCCTGCACCGCTCCGCCTACCTCCTGTACTCCGACCCCCGCCTCGGGCACCGCCGCGGCGGCGTCCTGTTCGTCGGCCCGCACCAGCCTTACCTGTCCTACGTCGCCGACGTCCTGCCCAGTCTCGGCGAGGAAGGCGTACAGACCTGCACGCTGCGCGACCTCGTCGCCGAAGGCGCCGCAGCGGCAGCCGAGACCGACCCGGAGGCGGCCGCCCTGAAGGCGTCCGCGCGCATGGTGCAGGCGATCGAGACGGCCGTCAGGTTCTACGAGGAGCCGCCCGCCGAGGGCACGACGGTCTCGACCCCCTGGGCCGACGTCCGGCTGACCGCCGACGACTGGGCCGAGGCGTTCGAAGCACCGGAACCAGGCACCCCGCACAACGAAGCCCGCGAGCAGATATGGGAGGCCCTGCTGACGATCCTGACGGACAAACACGGCGCCGAGGCCCCGCCCGACCAGCTCCGCACGGCGCTGCAGCACGACAAGGAACTGCTCAGGTCCCTCTATCGCGCATGGCCGCTGCTCGAAGCGGCCGACCTCGTCTCGGACCTGTGGACGGTACCCGCCTACCTGCGCCTGTGCGCTCCCTGGCTCAGCCGCGACGAGATCCGCACCCTGCAACGCGCGGACGCCCAGGCGTGGACGGTCTCCGACCTGCCCCTCCTGGACGCGGCACGGCAGCGGCTCGGCGACCCGGAAGCGTCGTTGCGCAAGCGCCGGCACGCCGCCGCTCTCGCCGCCCAGCGCGAGTGCATGACACAGGTCGTCGACAACCTGATCGGGGCCGCGGCCGACTCCGGCGCCGACGGCGACGACGGCGAAGGACTGGTGGTGATGCTGCGCGGCCAGGACGCCCGGGTCAGCCTGGTCGACGAGACCGCACTGCCCACCGCCGGACCGGACCCGCTCGCCGGGCCGTTCGCCCACGTCGTCGTGGACGAGGCCCAGGAACTGACCGACGCGGAATGGCAGATGCTGCTGCTGCGCTGCCCGTCCCGGAGCTTCACCGTCGTCGGCGACCGCGCCCAGGCCCGGCACGGCTTCACCGAGTCGTGGCACGACCGCCTCGCACGCATCGGGCTGGACCGCATCGACGTGGCCTCCCTCAACATCAACTACCGCACCCCGGAAGAGGTGATGACGGAGGCCGAACCCGTCATCCGCGCCGCCCTCCCGGACGCCAACGTCCCCACCTCAGTCCGCAGCACCGGCATCCCCGTCACCCACGCGCCCGTGACGGACCGGGACGCGATCCTCGACGCCTGGCTCACCACCCACGACGACGGCATCGCCTGTGTCATCGGCGCCCCCGCCTTCACGGCCACCTCCCGCGTCCGGTCACTGACCCCGGAACTGTCGAAGGGCCTGGAGTTCGACCTGGTCGTCCTGGTCGACCCGGAGAAGTTCGGCGAAGGGGTGCGGGGAGCGGTGGACCGGTACGTGGCGATGTCCCGGGCCACGCAGCGGCTGGTCGTCCTGAGGAGTTCCGCTGTTTGACGTTCCCTGAACGGCCAGAGGCCCTTTCGGAAGCGGTTTCCCCTTCCGAAAGGGCCCCGTCACCTCAGGTGCCTTCCCCGCCCGGCTCTACGAGCCCGATGCTCCCGGCTCGGTGGCGCCATCGGACTCCAGCACCAGCAGGGAGCTCTCGACGGCATGGCGGAGAAAGGCCCGTGCGTCGCCCCGGTCGGCCTTTTCGAGGAGCACCGGAAGGAAATCGGAATCCGGGTAACCGGCCACCTCGGCATCCCGGGTCGCCCATACCTGCGACCAGACGGCGATGCTCATCTCGTTGCAGGCCCTGGCGTGCTGAGTCCCGTGCGCGGCGTCCTGGGCGAGGGCGTCACGCGTGAAGATCGCCATGCGGTGCCCCAGGGCCAGCAGGAAAGTCTCTCTGGCGTCCGAGGTCAGGACCTCCAGGAACCGGTCTTGAATTTTCATTGCTCCATGGTCCAGGAGGGGACAGCCGGGCATCGGCAACGTTCCGCGCGTCAGTGCCGACGGGCGCCGCGGCGGGCGCTCCAATCGGAGGCGTGGCGCTCACTCGTCGGCGGGCGGGGGCAGTTCGCCCGAGCCGCGCGGGACGAGGCGGGTGGGGATCTCCTGGCGCTGCGGCGGGATCTCGGTGCCCTCCAGGCGGCGGAAGAGCATCGTGGCGGCGGTACGGCCGAGGCGCGCGGCGTCCTGGGCCACGACCGTGATCGCCGGGGTCACCAGGTCGGCCAGCTCGAAGTCGTCGAAGCCCACCAGGGCGACCGGGCGCGGGCGTTCGGCGAGCACCCGCACCGCCGTGACCGTGACCCGGTTGTTGCCCGCGAACAGCGCGGTGACCGGGCGCGGCCCGTCCAGCATGGCGGTGGCCGCGAACCGTACCCGGTCGGGCGCGGTCGACCCGAGGGAGACCCACGACTCGTCGACGGCCAGCCCGGCCCCGGCCATCGCCGTACGGTAGCCGCGCAGCCGCTCCGCGGCGGTGTGGATGCGCGGCTGGTCGCCGATGAAGCCGATCCGGCGGTGGCCGTGCGCGATCAGGTGCGCGACCGCGTCGCGGGCGCCGCCGAAGCTGTCCGAGAGCACCGTGTCCGCCTCGATCCGGCCCGCCGGGCGGTCCACGAAGACGGTGGCCACGCCCGCCGCGATCTCCGGCTCCAGGTAACGGTGGTCGTCGGCGGCCGGAATGATCACCAGGCCGTCCACCCGGCGCGCGCACAGGGCCAGGACCAGCTCCTGCTCGCGGGCCGGGTCCTCCGCGCTGGACCCGTTGATCAGCAGCGCGCCGTGGTCCCGGGCGACCTCCTCGACGGCGCGGCTGAGCGGCCCGTAGAACGGGTCGGCGAGGTCCTCCAGGACCAGGCCGATGCTGGCGGTGCGGCCCTTGCGCAGGATGCGGGCGGAGTCGTTGCGGCGGAAGCCGAGGGCGGTGATGGCGTCCTGGACGCGGCGCTCGGTCTCGGGGGTGACGCCGGGCTCGCCGTTGACCACCCGGGAGACCGTCTTCAGGCCGACGCCGGCCCGGGCCGCGACGTCCTTCATCGTGGGCCGGCTGCCGTAGCGGCGGGAGGTGCCCCGGGCGGTGTCGGTCACGTGCGCGGTCCTGATTCTGTCGGCGGTGGGTGAAGGTGGTGGGAGGAGCGGTGGGCGGCCGGGAGGGCGGCGGCTTCGCTGCTCGCTCCGGCCGTTGCTGGAGAGACGGGCGGGATGGGTGTGGCGGTTCCCCCTCCGGTACGCCGATGATGGCTGTGGCGGTGTCCGGAGGGCCGGTGCGTGCGGCCGACCGGCGGGACCGTCCGGCGGCACCGCACGACGACGTGCGGCACGGCGTCGAGCATAACCTCTGGACAACGTTGTCAATCAGCACGAGACTGGCGTTCCCGTGCCGGGTCACGCACCCCGGCCCAGGCGCCCCACCAGGAGATTCGACACCGATGCAGACGGACCTGAGCGCAGCGCTGGACATCGGCGGCACCAAGATCGCCGGCGCGCTGGTGGACGAGCACGGCAGGCTGCTCGTCCGCACCACCCGGCCCACGCCCGCCGACCGGGACGGCGCCACCGTCCTGCGCGCGCTGGCGGAGGTGGTGGGCGAGCTGACCGCACACCCCGAGTGGGCCAGGGTGGCCGCCGTCGGCATCGGCAGCGCGGGTCCGGTGGACGCCCGGCGCGGCACGGTCAGTCCGGTCAACATCCCCGGCTGGCGGGACTTCCCGGTCGTCGCCGAAGTACGGGACCTGGTCGGCGCGCGCCCCGTCGTCCTGGTGGGCGACGGCGTGGCCATGACCGCCGCCGAACACTGGCAGGGCGCCGCCCGCGGCTACGCGAACGCCCTGTGCATGGTGGTCTCCACCGGGGTCGGCGGCGGCCTGGTCCTGAACGGCCGGCTGCACCCCGGTCCCACCGGAAACGCCGGCCACATCGGCCACATCAGCGTGGATCTCGACGGCGACCCCTGCCCGTGCGGCGCCCGCGGCTGCGTCGAACGCATCGCCAGCGGCCCCAACATCGCCCGCCGCGCCCTCGAACGCGGCTGGCGGCCGGGTCCCGACGGTGACACCAGTGCCGCCGCCGTGGCCGCCGCCGCCCGCGCGGGTGACCCGGTGGCCCGTCACTCGTTCGAGCGGGCCGCCCAGGCCCTGGCCGCCGGTGTCGCGGCCACCGCCGCGCTCGTCGAGATCGAGATCGTGGTCGTCGGCGGCGGTGTCGCGGGCGCCGGGGACCTCCTCTTCGTCCCCCTGCGCCGCGCCCTGCGCGACTACGCCACGCTCTCCTTCGTCCGCGGCCTCACGGTCGTACCGGCGCAGACGGGTACGGACGCCGGTGTGGTGGGCGCCGCGTCCGCCGCCGCACAACAGTCCCGTCTCGATGCCTTCGCCCCGACCGCCTGACGGGGCCTGCGGCGCCCCACGGCCCTCTAGGCTGGTGCCGACCATGACAGGGGACGAGTGGGGCGAACGGGGCGACTTGCGTGAATGGCGTGAACGGGCCGGGGGACGAGGGCAGTGCTGAAGGCGGCGACCGTGCTCGCGAAGGGGGCGGCGGAGCCGGGGAGTTGACCGGGCGGCTGCTCGGCGGGCGGTACCGGGTCACCGGACAGATCGGGCGCGGTGGCATGGGCGTCGTCTGCCGGGCGGTGGACGAGGTGCTGGGCCGGGAAGTCGCCGTGAAGGTGCTGCGCGCCTACACCGACGCGTCCGCGCCGGAACTGGCCGACCTGCGCACCCGGATGCAGCGCGAGGCACGGGCCGCGGCCCGGGTCCGGCACCCCGGCGTGGTCACCGTGCACGACGTGATCGACGAGGACGGGCGCCCCGTCATCGTCATGGAACTGGTCGACGGCCCGTCGCTGGACGACGCGCTCGACCGGGGCGGCCCCATGGACCCGCGCGAGATCGCCGCCATCGGCGCCAAGGTGATGGACGCGTTGGACGCCGCCCATCAGGTGGGCGTGCTGCACAGGGACGTCAAGCCCGGCAACGTCCTGCTGGAGCGCGGGCAGCGGCGCGCGGGCCGCCCGGACACCGGGGTCGGCCGCGTCGTGCTCACCGACTTCGGTATCGCCAGCATCGAGGCGCCCGACGACGGGGCGAGCACCCACCTCACCCGCAGCGGCGAACTCGTCGGCTCGCTCGACTACCTGCCGCCCGAGCGCGCCCAGGGGCAGCCGCCGTCGCCCGCCTCGGACATCTGGTCGCTGGGCATGACGCTGTACGCGGCAGTGGAGGGCAGCGGTGCGCCGTTCCGCCGGACGTCGGTCTGGTCGACCCTGACGGCGATCGTCTCCGAACCGCTGCCCGAGCCGCGCCGGGCCGGGCCGCTGACGCCCGTACTGCACGCGCTGATGGCCAAGGACCCTGCCGCCCGGCCGAGCGCGGCCGAGGCGCGGTCCCTGCTGACGGCGGTGGCCGACGGGCGCCAGACGGTGCGGTTGGGGTTGGGGACGGGGGCCGGAGCAGATACGGGTGCGGGTACCGGGCCGGGCGCAGGTACGGGTACAGACCCGGGTACCGGGCCGGGCGCAGGTACGGGTACAGACCCGGGTACGTCGTGGTCGCCGACTGCGGCGGACGTCCGGGCGGCGCCGTCACCGGCACCGTCGCCGTCAGGCGGTCAGGCCCCTGCCGGGCCGGTCAGTGGTCAGTCACCCACCGGGCCGGCCGGTGGCCGAGCACCCACCGGGCCCGCCCCCGCCGGGAACCTGGGGGAGCGGGAGACCAGCACCGTGGCGGCCACCGGCACCGCCACGCCTGCCGCCGGGCGCGGACGGCGTACCTGCGTGCTCGCCACCGCGGTGGCCGCCGTCCTGGTGGCGGGCGGGGGAGTGACGTACGGGCTGATGGCCCGGGACTCCGGCGGTACGGTCGCCGAGCGGCGGCCGGGCGCCCCCGCACAGGAACAGGAGCAGGCCGCGCGGGCGGGCGCGTCGGGCACGCCGGAGGAGACCGGGGCCGTCGAGCCGGATGGCAAGGCACCCGGGAAGGACGAGAGCGGGCGGAGCGCGGCGCCCGCCACTTCGGGCGAGCCTTCGAAGAGTGCCGCGTCCGGGAAGCCGAAGCCCGGTGGCGGCGGCGACCCCGGCAAGGGCAGGAGTGGCGACGGAGGAGCGGCGGCCGGCGGTACGGGAGGCGGGGGCGACGGCGGGGCGGGCGCGAGCGGCGGGTCGGCGTCCGGCGGCGGTTCTGCCGCCCCGGGCGGCGGCAGCGCCACCGGCGGGACCGGTGGCGTACCGGAGCCCAGCTCGTGCGCGCCGATCGGCGGCGGCAAGGTCAACTGCCAGGTGTGGCGCGCGGCCGCCTCGTACACCGGCTCCTTCCAGCACGTCGGCACGTTGAACGCGGGCACCAACTACTTCTACTGCCAGGCGAACCTGGGCCGCCGGGAGTCGTACGGCCGGTGGACCAACACCTGGTGGGCGAGGACGGACGACGACAGCGGCAACAGCGGCGTGTACGTCAGCGCCGTCTACCTCAAGGGCGGCCGGAACGACGCCCCGGTCCCCGGCCTGCCGACCTGCTGACCCGGAAGGGGAGCGGGCCGGGCCCGGACACCGGGAGCCGGGCGGACCGTGCGGCCCGCCCGGCCGGTGTGCGCTGTGCGGTGAACGCCC
Organism: Streptomyces paromomycinus; assembly: GCF_003865155.1. Taxonomy (NCBI): domain Bacteria; kingdom Bacillati; phylum Actinomycetota; class Actinomycetes; order Kitasatosporales; family Streptomycetaceae; genus Streptomyces; species Streptomyces paromomycinus. Next base: position 8,174,674 of record NZ_BHZD01000001.1, read on the forward strand.
CGGTCAACAGGTGAACTTCGCGTCGGCCCAGTCGCCGTGGTCGTAGAAGAAGCCGTCACCGGCGTCCTGCACGACCAGTCGTACGGTGCCCGCCCCGGTGACCGCGGCGCTGATCGCCTTCGCCGGGTCGGTGCCGGTCAGCTTGCCGCTCTCGGCGACCTTCCGCCCGTCGGCCCACACCTCGAAGGTGACGGTTCCCTGGTCGCCGGTCTCGTCGTCCACGCCGACCTGCGCGCTGAACGCCGAGCACTTGCCGCCCGTGTAGTACGTGATCTCGCTGGGCGCGTGGGCGCCCAGCCCCTTGGCGTACGGCACGCCGCCGATGGTGATCGGCGTCCCGTCACCGGGCCGCTGCCCGCCCACGCTCATGTCCTTCTCCACCGGCCCGTAGCCGTTGGTGGCGGAGAGCCAGGTCAGGTCGCTGGCGTAGGAGGTGCCGGCCGGCGGTGCCTGGACGGCGGTGACCCCGAACGGGAGCGTCAGGGTCACCCGTTGCCCGCGTGTCGAGTGGTAGTCGGTGGTCAGCGACAGCTCGTACGGACCGGGCTTGGTCCCCGCGAGCGGCGAGATCTTCCAGGCGGTGGCCAGCTCCTTGCCCGGGGGCAGCACCTGGGTGCCGGTGGACGTGACCGGCTCGACGCGCCAGCCCTGCGGGCCCTTGAAGTCGACCTTGACGTCCAGCGCGGGAGTGCGGCCCAGATTGCGGGTGAGGGTGGCGGTCCGGACCTCCTTGCCGACCTCGATCGGCGCGACGCCGTCCGCCGCGGTGTCGAGGGCCGGCGGGTACTGCGCCCAGTGGCGGTCGGCGGCGACGCGGTACAGCAGCGTGCCGTGTGCCGGTACGGTCCCGGCGATCTCACCGGCGGTGTGGGTGTTCTCGTCCTTCCACAGGTCACGCAGCCGGTAGCCGCTCGCCTGCGGCAGGCCCGCCTCCTGGGCCGTGGTGGTGATGTGCTGCGGCCGGTCGGTCTCGTTGAACAGGGCCACCGCCCGGTCGCCGTTGGCCAGCGGCTTGCTCAGGACCCAGCGGCCGCCCTCGGACTTCAGCACCTGGGCCTGCTTGCCCAGCGGGTCCTGGTCGAGCGCGACGACCTCGCGGTTGTCGAGGATGTCGAAGGTCGCCTGCGACGCCTTGCGCAGATCGGCGCCGATCAGCAGCGGCGCGGCCATCATCGACCACAGCGAGAAGTGGCTGCGGTACTCGGTGTCCGTCATCCCGCCGTTGCCGACCTCCAGCATGTCCGGGTCGTTCCAGTGGCCGGGACCGGCGTACGGCGCCAGCGGCGCGTTCGCCTTGAAGATCGAGACCATGCTGTCCCACACGTCACTGATGTCACCGGTGGTGCGCCACAGGTGCCCGACGTCCGCCGCCCACTCCCACGGCTTGTTCTCGCCCCACTCGCAAATGCTGTAGACGATGGGGCGGCCCGTCGCCTTCAGGGCGTCGCGCATGGTGATGTAGCGCTTCTTCGCGTCCACCCCCTGGTTGTTGCAGTTGTCGTATTTCAGGTAGTCCACTCCCCAGTCGGCGAACTGCTGGGCGTCGGAGTACTCATGGCCCAGCGCGCCGGGCATCGCCTGCGCACACGTCGTGGTGCCGGCACTGGTGTAGATGCCGAACTTCAAGCCCTTGGAGTGGACGTAGTCGGCCAGGGCCTTGATGCCGTTGGGGAAGCGGGTGGTGTCCGGGACCAGTTTTCCGTTCGCGTCCCGCTCCTTCTTGGCCCAGCAGTCGTCGAGGTTGACGTACTCGTAGCCGGCGGCCTTCAGGCCCTTCGCGACGAAGATGTCGGCGATTCCCTTGATCATCGCCTCGTTGAAGTCGGCTCCGCAGTGGGTGGAGTTCCAGTTGTTGAAGCCCATGGGAGGTGTCCTGGCCAGGCCGTCGGGCAGTCGCGGGGCGGCGGACGCGGCTGTTCCGGCGGAGGCGGCGGGGGTGGGTGCGGAGGTGGCCGGACCGTCGGCGGCGCCGGCCGGGCGGGCCGTGGCGGGCAGGGCCGTCACGCCGGCCGAGCACAGCAGCGCCGCGGACAGTGCCGCGACGACTCTTCGCCGGGCGCGGCGGGTGGTGAGGGGGGTGTGCGGGCGCATGATTCGCGTCCTCCGTTCACGGAGAGAGCAGTAAGTCATGTACCAGTCAATTGCGAGTATTTACGGTAAGGCTTGTTGGACTGTGTTGGAAGGCGAAAGGGGAAAATGCGGGAGGGGCCGCCGAAAGCCTTGACTGAGGCACCGGTTGGGAGTGAGATCCCAGCACTCGCGTTCGGTTCTGTTCGGTTCCATCGCCGAGGAGGGGGAGAAGACATGGTCCGGTCAAGGGGGGACGGCCCGGGCGGGGGTACGCGCCGGGCGGTACCCGGGGTGCCCCGGAGGTCTCTGCTGCGGGGCATGGCGGCCGGTGCGGGGGCGGTCGCGCTGCCGTCGCTGCTCGCCGCCTGCGGTGACGGCTCCGATGACGGCGTCACCCTGGGGTCCAACGCCTCCGACGCGGTGCCCAAACGCGCGTACGCCGACGCCTTCGCGGCGTACGAGAAGAAGTCCAGGAAGCCGGTGAAGGTCAACACGGTCAACCACGAGAACTTCCAGGAGAACATCAACCGTTACCTCCAGGGCACGCCCGATGACGTCTTCACGTGGTTCGCCGGATACCGGATGCAGTACTTCGCGCGAAAGGGCCTGCTCGCCGACATCAGTGATCTCTGGAAGAAGTTCGACGGGTTCTCCGACGCGGTGCGGAAACAGTCCACGGGCGAGGACGGCAAGCAGTACTTCGTGCCGTACTACTACTACCCGTGGGCGGTCTTCCATCGGAAGAGCGTTTTCCGGACGCGGGGTTACGAGGTCCCGGAGAACTTCGATCAATACCGCGCGCTCGCCCGGCAGATGCAGAAGGACGGCCTCACCCCATTCGCCTTCGGCGACAAGGAGGGCTGGCCCGCCATGGGCACCTTCGACTACCTCGACATGCGGGCCAACGGGTACGACTTCCACATCGCCCTGATGCGCGGCGAGAAATCCTGGACCAGCCCGCAGGTACGGCAGGTCTTCGACCTGTGGCGGGGCCTGCTGCCGTACCACCAGAAAGGTGCCAACGGCCGGACCTGGCAGGAGGCGGCACAGTCCCTCCAGGGGAAGAAGGCCGGTATGGCGGTACTCGGACTGCAGCACCCCGGCCAGCAGTTCACCGCGGAGAACCGCGCGGACCTGGACCTCTTCCCGTTCCCCGAGATCGATCCGGCCTTCGGGAAAGAGGCGGTCGAGGCGCCGATGGACGGCTTCCTGATGGCGAAGAAGGCGCGGCACCGGGAAGCCGCCCGCGACCTGCTCGCCTTCCTGGCCACACCCCAGGCCGAACTGGCCTACCTGAAGCGGGACCCGAACAACGTCGCGGCCAACGGCGCGGCCGGCACCCAGACGTACGACGCCCTGCAGAAGAAGGCCGTCCGGCTGGTGGCCGGCGCCCGGCAGATATCGCAGTTCATGGACCGCGACACCCGCCCCGATTTCGCCTCGACCGTACTGATCCAGGCGCTCCAGCAGTTCATCGGCGACCCGGACGACATCGACGGCCTGGTCAACAGCATCGAACGGCAGAAGAGACAGATATTCGCCGCGGACTGACGCCGTGACCACCACCGACCGTACGACCCACGACCGTACGACCCACGGGGGGCCGGGAACCATGCCGAAGACCGCGGCACGCCGCGCCCGGCGCCGGGGCCCGCGGCGCCACACCCGCCGCGACCGCGCCGTCCTGTGCGTCCTGCTGGGCCTGCCGATTCTGCTCGACCTCGTCCTGGTGTGGGGCCCGACCATGGCTTCCGTCGGCCTGTCCTTCACCGACTGGGACGGCGTCGGTGACATCGAATGGGCCGGTCTCGGCAATTACGCCCACCTCTTCGCCGATTACCCGCAATTCTGGCCGGCAGTCCGCAACAACCTGCTGTGGCTGGCCGCCCTCGGCCTGCTGGCCACACCGTTCGGCCTGCTGCTCGCCGCGCTCATCGACCGCGGCGTGCGGTTCAGCCGCTTCTACCAGTCCGCCCTCTACATGCCGGTGGTGCTCTCGCTCGCCGTCGTCGGCTTCATCGCCCAGCTGATCCTCTCCCGCGACCAGGGCGCCCTGAACGCCCTCCTGGGCGGGGGGAAGGACCCGGTCGACTGGCTCGGCGATCCGGACCTGAACATCTGGATGATCCTGCTGGCCGCCTGCTGGCGGCACACCGGGTACGTCATGATCCTCTACCTCGCCGGGCTGAAGTCGGTGGACCCGACGCTCAAGGAGGCCGCGGCCGTCGACGGGGCCACCGAACGGCAGACGTTCTTCCGGGTCGTGCTGCCGGCGCTGCGCCCGGTCAACGTCATCGTCGGCGTCATCACCGTCATCGAGGCACTGCGCGCCTTCGACATCGTCTACGCCGTCAACAAGGGCCGCAACGGCCTGGAACTGCTGTCCGTCCTGGTGACCGACAACATCGTCGGCGAGGCGAGCCGGATCGGCTTCGGATCGGCCATCGCCGTCGTCCTGCTGCTGGTCTCCCTCGGGTTCATCGTCACCTATCTCGTCCAGGAACTGAGGGGGGAGGAGCGCCGATGACCGTGCCCGCCGTACGGGCCGCGCGCCCGGTACGTACCGCCGGGCCGGCCGGTGGCGCACCCGGCCGCCGCCGGAGCGGGAAGGGCGGCCGAGGTGGCCGCCGGGGCGGCCGCTGGGGTGTGCACGCCTTTCTGCTCGCCGTCTCACTCGCCTTCCTCGCGCCGCTGCTGCTGGCCGTCTACGCGTCGCTGCGCCCGTACGAGGAGACCGCCAGGGACGGGTACTTCTCCCTGCCGAGCCGGCTCTCCTTCGACTATTACCGGCAGGCGTTCACCGATTCCGGCATGGGCCGGTATTTCCTGAACACCCTCCTGATCGCGGTGCCGGGCGTCCTGATCACGCTCTTTCTCGCGTCCTTCACCGCCTTTGCCGTGGCCCGGCTGCGGCTGCGCGGCTCGCTGCTCCTGCTGATGTTCTTCACAGCCGGCAACCTGCTGCCGCAACAGGTCATCGTCACGCCGCTCTACGTGCTCTTCACCAAGGTGCCGCTGCCCTACTGGCTGTCCGACTCGCTCACGCTCTACGACTCCCTGTGGGCCGTGCTCGCCGTGCAGGTCGCCTTCCAACTCGGCTTCTGCGTCTTCGTGCTGGCGAATTTCATGCGGACCCTGCCGCGGGAAATCCTGGAGGCCGCGGTCGTCGACGGGGCGGGGGTGTGGAGGCGCTACCGGCACGTGACGCTGCCGCTGTGCCGGCCCGCCCTCGCCGCCCTGGGCACGCTGCAATTCACCTGGATGTACAACGACTTCCTGTGGGGCCTGGTCTTCCTCTCCGACGGTGACAAACTTCCGGTCACCTCGGCCCTGAACAACCTGCGCGGTCAGTTCTTCACGGACTACAACCTGCTGGCGGCGGGTTCGGTCATCGTCGCCCTGCCCACGATCGTGGTCTTCCTGCTCCTGCAACGGCACTTCATCGCGGGCCTGACCCTGGGCGCGAACAAGGGGTGACGGGCCGGGCGGTGTCCCCGTACGCCCGCGCGGGGGATTGCGGTGCGCGAGCCCTTGCCGGGGCGGGCCGGGGCGGCGACGCTCCGGCTACCGCCCGAGTGAAACCCGAGTGAAAGGGGAGCGTCATGACGAACGCACAGATGTGGGCGTTGATCGTGGGTTTCGCGTCACCGGTGCTCATCTCCGTCATCAATCAGCCGCAGTGGTCGCACGCCGCCAGAACTCTGGTGCAGGTGGTGGTCTCGGTGCTGGTGGGGCTGGGGAGTGCGCTCTTCGCCGGGGATTTCGCCGGAAAGGACGTGGTGACCAGCGTCCTCGTCGCCGCGGTGGCCGCGATCAGCGCGTACAAGGGGGTCTTCAAACCTTCCGGTATTGCGCCGAAGGTGGAAAAGGCCACGTCCGTGGCAGCGCGTGGATAGCCCCGTCCCCGCAAAAGTTTCCGTGGCAGGGTGTTACGGGCAACTCACAGGGGTCTAGGGACAAGGGGGCAATGTGATCGTCTGGCTGAACGGCGCGTCCGGTGCGGGAAAGTCCACCGCGGCCCGGCACCTGCTGGACCTGCTTCCCGGCAGCACGCTCTACGACCCCGAGCTGGTCGGCAGCGAGCTGCGGCTGCTGCTGCCCGCCGCGCGGCTGGAGCAGGTCGGCGACTACCAGGACCTGCCGTCCTGGCGCCGGCTCGTCGTGGACACGGCCGCCGCGCTGCTCAACGAGGTACCGGGGCCGCTCGTCACCCCGATGCCGCTGCTGCGCCAGGAGTACCGGGACGAGATATTCGGCGGCCTCGCCTCGCGCCGGGTGCCCGTACGCCACGTTCTGCTGCACGCGGAGGAAACGATCCTCCGCGAGCGTGCGGACCGGCGCGCGGGCCGAGCCGGGGGCGCGCCGGCCGACGCGGCGGCGCAGGGCCGGTGCCGGGCGCACCTGGAGGCGTACGAGGACGCGCTCGGCTGGCTCAAACAGGACGCGCACGTCATCGACACGGCCCGGCTGACACCCCGGGAGACCGCCGAACGGATCGCGGAAGCCGTCCACGCCGGTGCCGGGGCCTGCGACATCGTGCAGACACCGGAGCCCACGGCGGAGACCCTCGCGGCCGGCGTGCTGCTCTTCGACGATGCCGACCGGGTCCTGCTGGTGGACCCGACGTACAAGCCGGGCTGGGAGTTCCCCGGCGGCGTCGTGGAACCGGGCGAGCCGCCGGCCCGGGCGGGACTGCGCGAGGTCACCGAGGAACTGGGCATCCGGCTGCACAGCGCGCCACGGCTGCTGGTGCTGGACTGGGAACCGCCGAAGCCGCCCGGCTTCGGCGGCCTGCGGATGCTCTTCGACGGCGGCAGGCTGGCGGGCGAGCAGATCCGGGACCTGCTGCTCCCGGGGCCCGAGCTGCGGGACTGGCGGTTCGCCACCGAGGCCGAGGCGGCGGACATGCTGCCCCCGGTGCGCTGGAACCGGCTGCGCTGGGCCCTGCGCGCACGCGAACGGGGACGCCCGCTCAATCTTGAGGCGGGCGTTCCTGTGGGGTGAGGGGCGGCCGGGGGCGGTAGGAGCCGAAGGCGGACGCTTGGGGCAGCGGTCCGGGGGCGGCGGGAGAGCCCCCGGACCGGTCGTCACGGGTGTCCTACGGGCCGGGCGGCCCAGCCGCCGTCCTATGGGCGGGCGGCTCGGCCCTCGGCCTACGGTGCGGGCGGCTCAGCTGCCGGCGGCCTCGTACTGCCGCGCGTACCGCTGGAGGAACAGCGCCTCGGCCAGCGAGAGGCGCTCCAGCTCCTCCGGCGAGACGCTCTCGTTGACCGCGTGGATCTGCGCCTCCGGCTCGCTGAGGCCGATGAGCAGGATCTCGGCCCGCGGGTAGAGCGCGGCGAGGGTGTTGCACAGCGGGATCGAACCGCCCATGCCGGACGTCTGCATCTCGGTGCCGTCGTACGCCTCCCGCATCGCCTCCGCCATCGACGCGTACGCCGGGCTGTCGGTGTCCGCGCGGAACGCCTGGCCCTGCCCGATCTGCTCGACGGTGACCCGCGCGCCCCACGGTGCGGCCTTCTCCAGGTGCGCGGTGAGCAGCTCGGAGGCCTTCACGGCGTCCGTGCCCGGCGGGATCCGCAGGCTCACCAGCGCCCGCGCGCCCGCCTGCACGGACGGCGTGGCACCGACCACCGGCGGGCAGTCGATGCCGAGGACGGTGACGGCGGGGCGGGCCCAGATCCGGTCGGCGACCGTGCCGCTGCCGGTCAGCCCGACACCGTCCAGCACCTTGGCGTCCTTGCGGAACTCCTCCTCCGCGTACTGCAGACCGTCCCAGCAGGCGTCGGCCTCCAGGCCGTCCACGACCGTCGAGCCGTCCTCCGCGCGCAGCGAGTCCAGGATGCGGATCAGCGCCGCCAGCGCGTCCGGCGCCGCGCCGCCGAACTGGCCGGAGTGGAGGTTGCCCTCCAGGGTGTCCACCTGGACCCGGACCAGCGTCATGCCGCGCAGCGTCGCGGTCACCGTCGGCAGGCCGACCCGGAAGTTGCCGGTGTCACCGATCACGATGGTGTCGGCGGTCAGCAGCTCGGGGTGGGCCTCGGCGTACTGCTCCAGCCCGCCGGTGCCCTGCTCCTCGGAGCCCTCCACGATCACCTTGACGTTGACCGGGACGCCGCCGTGCGCCTTGAGCGCCCGCAGCGCCGTCAGGTGCATGATCAGGCCGCCCTTGCAGTCCGCGGCACCGCGCCCGTACCAGCGGCCGTCCCGCTCGGTCAGCTCGAACGGCGGCGATATCCAGGCGGCCTCGTCCAGCGGCGGCTGCACGTCGTAGTGCGCGTACAGCAGCACGGTCGGCGCGCCGGCCGGCCCCGGCAGGAAGCCGTACACGGACTGGGTGCCGTCCGGGGTGTCCAGCAGGGCCACGTCCGTGAAGCCCTCGGACCGCAGCGCGCCCGCCACCCACTCGGCGGCGGCCTCGCACTCGCTGCGGGGGAACTGCGCCGGGTCGGCGACCGACTTGAAGGCCACCAGCTCGGCCAGCTCGGTCCTGGCCCGGGGCTGCAGCGAGGCGACGGTGTGCGCGAGCGGGCTGTCAGGCATGGAACGCTCCTTGTGGGCGCGGCGTTGTACACGTGGGGTCACGTGCCGGTCCGTCCGGTTCTACCGCACCGGACCAACCGTACGTACGGGCGATTGTGGGGCCGATCTTCCCACAGGAAGGGCGTCCGACGGCGCGCCGTAGGATGCGGGCGGTACGCGCAGCAAGGCATCGAACGGGAGCAGAAGCACAGGTGAGCAGCGACAGCGCAGCCGAGGGGAACCAGCAGGTGTGGGACGTCGTGGTGGTGGGCGCGGGGCCCGCCGGAGCCTCGGCCGCCTACGCAGCGGCGTGTACGGGACGCCGGGTGCTGCTCCTGGAGAAGGCCGAACTCCCCCGTTACAAGACCTGCGGCGGCGGCATCATCGGACCGTCCCGCGACGCGCTGCCGCCCGGCTTCGACCTGCCGCTGCGCGACCGGGTGCACGCGGTGACGTTCTCCCTCAACGGAAAGCTGACCCGCACCCGCCGCTCCAAGAACATGCTGTTCGGGCTCATCAACCGTCCCGACTTCGACGCCCAGCTGGTCAAGACCGCCCAGGACGCCGGCGCCGAGCTGCGCACCGGCGCCACCGTCTCCCGTGTCGAACAGCACGGCTCGGCGGTGCCGGACCGGCGGACCGTCGCCGTGGTGCTGGGCGACGGCGAGGTGGTGCTGGCCCGCGCGGTGGTCGGTGCGGACGGCAGCGCCAGCCGGATAGGCGCCCACGTCGGCGTGAAGATGGACCAGGTCGATCTGGGCCTGGAGGCCGAGATCCCGGTGCCGCCGACGGTCGCCGAGGACTGGGCCGGACGGGTGCTCGTCGACTGGGGCCCGATCCCCGGCAGCTACGGCTGGGTCTTCCCCAAGGGCGACACCCTCACCGTCGGCGTGATCTCGGCCCGCGGCGAGGGCGCCGCGACCAAGCGCTACCTGGACGACTTCATCGGGCGGCTCGGCCTGGCGGGCTTCGAGCCGAGCATCTCCTCCGGCCATCTGACCCGCTGCCGCGCCGAGGACTCGCCGCTCTCCCGCGGCCGCGTCCTGGTGTGCGGTGACGCCGCCGGGCTGCTGGAGCCGTGGACCCGCGAGGGCATCTCCTTCGCGCTGCGCTCCGGGCGGCTCGCGGGGGAGTGGGCCGCCCGTGTCGCGGAGGCGCACGACGCGGTGGACGCCCGCCGCCAGGCCCTGAACTACGCCTTCGCGATCAAGGCCGGGCTCGGGGTGGAAATGGGCGTCGGCCGCCGGATGCTCACGCTCTTCGCCCGCCGCCCCGGTCTGATCCACGCTGCCCTGACCGGCTTCCGTCCGGCCTGGCACGCCTTCGCGAAGATCGTCCGGGGGACGACCACGCTGGCCGAGATCGTCCGTACGCATCCGGTCGCGCGGCGGGCGATGGGGGCGTTGGACAAGTAGGGAACCGGGAGCCGGAGAGCCGGGAGCCGGAGGGCCGGGAACCGGGAGCCGGGAACCGGAGAGCCGGGAGCCAGGGCAGGAGCCGGGGCCGCTGCTCGGCGGCTACTCCCCGGGGAGTACGTCCGATCACCCACGCCGGGCTGACGCCCCCGTACGGTGCGCCGGTCTAGCGTGACGGCATGGACGACGTACGGCCGCGGTGGGCGCGGCACTGCCGCGGCCCGCGTCCGGGCCGGTGGCGGGCGGCGAGAGGCGGCGGACCCGCGGGCCCGTGGTGGGTGGCGGACGACGGCGGGCCGGCGGGCCGGTCCGGCGCGGGGCTGCCCTGGGCCTCGACGGTCTGGTTCACCGTGTTCGTGTGCGTCGGCACCCGGTTCGCCGCGAAGGGCCAGCCGGGCCGCGCTGACCTCGGCCTGCCGGCGTACCTCCTGGTGATCGCGGGCGCGGCCCTGCTCCTCCTGCGGCACCGCCACCCGCGCACCGTCGCCCTCGGCACCGCGCTCACCACCGCCGTCTACCTCGCCGCCGGGTACCCGTACGGCCCCGTCCTGTTCCTCGGCGCCTTCGGCTGCTTCGCGGCCGCCGTCGCCGGGCACCGTACGGCCGCCTGGGCCGCCGTCGGCCTGGTCTGGGCGAGCCACCTCCTGGTCGGCCACTGGCTCTACCGCTGGCTGCCGCCGCGGGGTGACGGGCCCGCGCCCTGGGGGGAACAGCTGTTCGTCACGGTCCTGGTGGTGGCGGTGGTGGCGGTTTCGGAGCTGGCGCGCGTACGCCGTGAGCAGTTCGCGCGGGTACGTGCCGAGCGGCGGGCCGCCGAGCGGCGGCGGGCCGACGAGGAACGGCTGCGGATCGCCCGGGAACTGCACGACGTACTGGCCCACAGCATCTCCGTCATCAACGTCCAGGCAGGCGTCGGCCTCGCGCTGCTGGACGACGACCCCGAGCAGGCCCGCACCGCCCTGACCACCATCAAGGCCGCCAGCAAGGAAGCGCTGGGCGAGGTCCGGCAGGTTCTGGACACCCTGCGGGCACCGGGAGCCGCGCCACGCGCCCCGGCGCCCGGCCTGGACCGGCTGCCCGAACTGTGCGAGCAGGCCAAGGGTGCCGGCCTGGCGGTCGCGGTCACCGTGGACGGCTCGTCCGAGCGTCTCGCTCCGGGCACCGACCTCGCCGCTTTCCGCATCGTCCAGGAGGCGCTCACCAACGTCGTACGGCACTCCGGTTCCCGTACCGCCCGCGTCCGCCTCGGCCGTCTCCCCGGCACGCTGGAGATCACGGTGGACGACGACGGCCCGGCGACCGCCGCCGGGCGCGCCGGAGACGTCACCGGGGGCGGCAACGGCTTGGTCGGTATGCGCGAGCGTGCCGCCGCGCTCGGCGGCACCGTCGAGGCGGGGCCGCGCCCGGACGGCGGCTTCCGGGTGCACGCCCGCCTCCCGCTGCGCCCCGCGACACCCGCCGGACCGCCGGAGCCGCAGCGGCCCGATGCCGCGCACGCTGCGGATACGGTGAGGGACCAGGCCACCGAGGAGGAGTCGTGATCCGGGTACTGCTCGCCGACGACCAGCTGCTGGTCCGCGCCGGCTTCCGGGCGCTGCTGGACGCCCAGCCCGACATCGAGGTCGTCGGAGAGGCGGCGGACGGCGAGGAGGCGCTGCTCGCCCTGCGCGACCTGTGCCCCGACGCCGTCCTGATGGACATCCGGATGCCGGTGCTGGACGGGCTGGCCGCCACCCGCCAGATCACCGAGGACCCCCGGCTGTCCGCCGTGAAGGTCGTCATGCTCACCACCTTCGAACTGGACGAGTACGTCTTCGAGGCGATCCGCTGCGGCGCCTCCGGCTTCCTGGTCAAGGACACCGAACCGGAGGAACTCGTGCGGGCGGTGCGTGCCGTGGTCGAGGGCGACGCGCTGCTCTCGCCGGGTGTCACCCGCCGGCTGATCGCCGAGTTCGCCGCCCGCTCCAAGGAACCGGCCGCGGACGGCACCCTGGCCGCGCTCACCGAACGGGAGCGGGAGGTGATGGCGCTGGTCGGCCTCGGCATGTCGAACGAGGAGATCGCCCGCCGCCTGGTCGTCAGCCCGCTGACCGCCAAGACCCACGTCAGCCGCACGATGGTCAAGCTGGGCGCCCGCGACCGGGCCCAACTCGTGGTGCTGGCCTACGAGTCCGGGCTCGTACGGCCCGGGTGGCTCGGGTAGCCGCCCCGAACCGGTGCGTCCCGGGCCGGTATGTCCCAGGCGGCTCGGGCCGCCGTCCGCCTGGAGGCCCGAGCGCGACCTGATACGGCTCAGCGCGCCCCCGGTCCTCGACCGGAGATCACTCCGCCAGAGCGCCCGGTCCGGAGCGCCGGCCGGTGAAGCGGCGCAGAACCCGCACCACCCGCCAGACGAACGCGATCCCTGCCACGCTCGCGGCCGCCGCCAGGAGCGCCCCCGTCGCGTTCCGGCTCAGCTGGAGGAAGAGCAGCGGGCTCACGGCCACGCCGAAGGTCAGCGCGGCCACGAACACGCCGGTCAGCAGCGCGAAACCGATCTCGACGGTCATCGCGTCACGGTCGGCCTGGGAGCGGGTCGGTGACATGGTGACAGTCTGTCATGTGCTGCCCTGAATTTCGGGGTTGTGCGAGGAGAGTGCCGCTCCTCGCCGCTCCTTGCCGCCCATTTCTCTGCTGTCCGGCCGGCCCGCCTCCCTCCGTCTCCGTCCCTTCCCTCCGTCGTACGGCAACCGTCAGAGTCCCGAACGCTCCTGCCACAACCGGGCCAGCCCGGCATCGCCCGTGACGGTGATGCCGTCCAGCGAACGGCGGTTCCACAGGGCGAGGTACAGGTCGGGCGCCGCTCCCTCGATCACGCAGTCCGCCGCGGCGGCGCCGGACAGCGCGGCGTCTCCCGCCGCCGCGCCCGGTATGCGCTCGGCGCGCGGCGGCGCGTCCGACAGCCGGACCGTCCAGGCCGCAGCGGGTGTGCCGGCTGCTCCGGCGGCCCGTATCAGCAGCGTCTTCGGCAACTCCGTGCGCATGGTGCTGCGCTCCCGCGCCTGCATGCCGACGAGGAGTTCGTCGATGCCGTCGACGGCGAAGGCGGGAGTGGCTGCGGTGATGCCCGCGCCGAGCGCCACCTCGGCGTCGGCGCGGTGCACCGCCGTCTCGTGCGCCTGGCGGCGCGACCAGAAGGCCAGCGGGGACGGCGCGGGCAGGAAGGTCCAGCAGGACAGGTCCGCCGGGGCCGAGCGCAGCGCCCGCACCAGAGTCCGGCAGCCGTCGCGCAGCCAGTCGGCGAGCTGGTCGTCGGGCAGCCCAGGGGCCTCGGGGAACCGGACCGGCTGCTGGAGGCCCTGCGCCACGAAGCCCGTCGCCCAGCGGTGCACCCGGCCCGTGTGGGAGAGCAGATCGCGCACCCGCCACTCCGGGCAGGTGGGGACCGGCGCGTCGGCCCCGGCCTTCTCGGCGGCGTCCGCGAGGAGTTGCCCGTCCCGCTCCAGGGACTCGGTGAAGTCAGTGTTCTCCATGCCGCTGAGTGTGCCAGCCGCCACTGACAACGGCCCCGCGCGCGCCCGGCCGGCCGCGCAGCGCCCGGTGGACCAGTCCCAGCAGCAACGCGTTGACCAGCGCGGCGACGGCCAGTGTCAGGATCAGGTACCACTGCGGCGAGCCGGCTTCGCCCCACAGCGCGTCGCCGGCGAGCCACAGCGGGAAGACCGTGGGGGCGGTGAGCAGCGCCACCCAGACGCCGGAGAAGGAGGCGTCCTCGTGCTGCACGAAGGCCAGGTCCACCACGGCGAAGAGCGCCGCCGCGAGCACCAGCGCGAGGTAGACGAGCGAGACCGGATTGCCGAACATCAGCCGCGCGGCTCCGCGCAGCCGAGGTGTGACGTTCATGCAGACCCCCCAGGTGTCGGGGTGGCCGGGCGGCTCCGGTGCGCGCTCCCGCGCACGGGTGTCCTCCGGCCGGATGCCCTGGCCGAATCCGTGACCAAGCAGTCAATTATGGTCCGCATACGGTCCCTTCCGACAGGTCGGGTACCCGTCATCCGCGTATCGACTCCCGCGTACGTGCCCGTACGCGCCGTGCAGTAGCCGCATGGGACACGGCCTGCCGAACGGGACGCGCGCCGGACCCGCCGAACGGGGCGCGGGCGGCGCTTCCCGGAGGGCGGCCCGCAGCTTCCCGCGCGGAAGGGTGGCCCGTATTTTGTTTGCTGCCGGTACAAAGCAAGAATGGGGACGTGACCCACACTCGGACAACCAGGCTGGAGCGGGGCCGCAGCGCCCTCGGGCCCGCACTGGAGCTCGTACACACCGGGCGCGCACCCACCCGTGCCGTCCTGACCTCGGAACTCGGCGTGACCCGGGCGACCGCGGGCGCGGTGGCCGCGGAGCTGGAAGCGCTCGGGCTGATCGTCGTCGACTCCCGTCCGACCTCCTCGGCGGGGTCCCAAGGCCGTCCGTCCCACCGGCTGTTCCTGAACGAGAACGGCCCCGTCGTCCTCGCCGGGCAGATCCACGCCGACGGTTACCGCGTCGCGCTGGTCGGCCTCGGCGGGCGGATCGTGGCCACCGTGAGCGGCTGCGGCACGATCCCCGCCGACCCGGCGCACGTACTGGCCGAAGCGGTGGCGGCGGGCTCCGGACTGCTCGAACGGGCCGGGCGGCGCTGCCTCGGCGCCGCGCTCGCCATCCCGTCGGCCGTCGCCGAACCCGACGGCGAGGCACTCAACCCCCTCCACCTGGCCTGGCCTTCGGGCGCCCCCGTACGCCGGCTCTTCCGGCGCGCCCTCGCCGAGGCCGGCATCCCCGGGGCCACCGCCGCGGTCGGCTTCACCGGCAACGATGTCAACCTCGCCGCGCTGGCCGAACACCGGCACGGCGCCGGACGCGGCGCCCGCGACCTGTTGTGCATCGCCTCCGGCCACCGGGGCGTCGGCGGCGCGCTGGTCCTGGACGGCCGCTTGCACAGCGGCAGTTCGGGCCTCGCCCTGGAGGTCGGACACCTGACCGTCAACCCGGAGGGCGCGCCCTGCCACTGCGGCAGCCGCGGCTGTCTCGACGTCGAGGCGGACCCGCTCGCCTTCCTCGGCGCCGCGGGGCGCGCACCCGGCCCCGAGGGCTCGCTGCTCCGGCAGGCCACCGATCTGCTCCGCGAGGAGCACCAGGACCCGTCCGTACGGGCCGCCGCCGACCTGCTGATCGACCGGCTGGGCCTCGGCATCGCCGGACTCGTCAACATCCTCAATCCCGACCGCATCATCCTCGGCGGCCTGCACCGTGAACTGCTGGGCGCCGACCCGGAACGGCTGCGGGCCGTGGTCGCCGAGCGCAGCCTGTGGGGGCGCAGCGGCGGCGTACCGATCCTGCCGTGCACGCTCGACCACAACAGCCTGGTCGGCGCGGCGGAGCTGGCGTGGCAGCCGGTGCTGGACGATCCGCTGGTGGTCCTGGAGGGGGAGGGCCGGGAAGCCGGCCCCGGCTGAACGGCCCGTACACAGTCACGTGTTCGACATTTTTCCTCGAAACCTCTTGTGGTCCCTGCCACCCCCGAGGGACGTGATGTGAGCCACAAGGGGCCCGGTGGTGCTGCCTGAACAGTGTGTATGACACTCGGTTGGCCGCCGCTCACGCAAGATGGGGCGTGCCCGCCGCTCGAAATGCCCAGCCGGGCAGGGCAAGATAGGTGCAACAACCGCCTGTCCGGTGGCGGGGGCCGGGAAGTTCACGGTCCGCGGCTCCGGGCGGCGCGCAGGCATGAAGGGCCCTGCCCCCTTGGCGCTCAACCGGCGGAGGCAGGACCCAGCTGCAGGGGCCCCGGTGTCGAGCCGGGGCCTTACTGCTGATCAGTGGAAGTGCTGAAAGGTTTCACGCAGGAACTTCACCACCGCGTACAGCGGGCTGAACCAGCGCGCCTTCCGAAAAAAGCCCTCCCACGAACAGCGAGTACAGCAGCACCCCTTCGGACACGAGTCCATCGGGTATCACCTCCGGTCCGGGGCCGTGTCGTCGCGACCCCGCGGGAGCCGCGAGCCGGTCCGGCAGGGCCGGAGGTGAGGCATCAGATTAGCTCGGTGTGACCGCCCTCATAGCCCTCTTGGGCACCAGTGGGTGCCGTGATGTCGGAGTCCGGCCAGGCACGGCGGGCCGTACGGGGCTTTTCTGTTGGTCACTTGGCCCCCTTCCGGGTCCCGGACCTGCGGGGATGCGCTTACCTCGCGGTAGCACCGAGTGTCAGTTCCCGATCTAGCCGTTGCGTAAATCACATACGCAAGGGGGGTGGCGCGCGCAGGCGGTAAGCGCCGTTGCGAAGATCATTGCTGTTGCAAAGTTGATCTCTTGGTTCGCGGTGGCGGGCGCCCGCCGGTCATACCTGACGGCGGATCACGTCCCGGCCGCCGCGCGTGCCTTGTGCCCATCCTTCGGTTTCCGTTCATGCGCCGTACGCCTGGCGGGAGGCGTCCCGTCCGGTCCGCGTCGGACCGTCGTGCCGCCCCTTCCTCCGCGACCTCTGGACGGACTCCGTGACCGCAGTACGTACGCGCCGTCGGCACCGTGCTTTCCCCCTTCTCCTCGTCCTTCTCCTCGTCACCGCGACGGTCCTGGCCGGTACGGCCGTCGTCGCCCCTGCTCACGCGGCTCCGGCCGGTGACATCCGGATCAACGAGGTGGTGACCACCGGGAGCGTCGAGGACTCGGTCGAGCTGTACAACAAGGGCACCGCGACGGTCGACATCTCGGGCTGGGTTCTCAAGGACGACAAGGACGGCTCGAAGTACACGATCCCCGCCGGGACCGGGCTGGCTGCGGGCGCCTTCCGTGCCTTCGATGTCCACGACAGATTCGGGCTGGGCTCGGACGACAAGGCCCGTCTGTATCTGCCGGACGGCAGGACCCTGGCCGACAGCTTCTCCTGGAGCAAACATTCCGCTCCGTCCTGGTCACGCTGCCCCGACGGCACCGGCGCCTTCAAGGCGGCCGAGGTGACCCTCGGCGCCGCCAACAACTGTGGTGGCAACGGCACCACTCCGGCGGCGTGGCCCGGCAGCGGCGCCGTGACGAACGCCGACGCCGCCGACGTCTTCGGCGAGGACCTCAGCGGCCTCCACCAGGACGGCAAGGTCATGTGGGCCGCCCAGAACAGCGGCAAGCTGTGGCGCCTGGTCCGTAACGCCTCCGGTGGCTGGACGCCCGACACCGGCCGCGGCTGGGCCTCCGGCAAGGCCCTGCGCTTTCCCGGCGGTTCCGGACGGCCCGACAGCGAGGGCGTGACCGCGACCGGCGGCGGAGCCGCCGGTGTGTTCGTCGCCAGTGAGCGTGACGGCGACGCCTCCGGCACCAGCCGGCTGTCCGTCCTGAAGTACGACGTCTCCGGCACCGGCTCCACCCTGACCGCCGCCAAGGAGTGGAACCTCACCTCCGACCTGCCACCCGTCGGCTCCAACCTCGGCTTCGAGGGCATCACCTGGGTCCCCGACGCCTACCTGACGGGAGCCGCCTTCAAGGACGCCTCCACCGGCGCCGCCTACGCCCCGGCACGGTACGGCGCCCACAGCGGTGGCGTGTTCTTCACCGGCGTCGAGGGCACCGGCATGATCTACGGCTACGTCCTGGAGGACTCCGGTGCCTTCACCCGTGTCGCGTCCTTCAGCAGTGGCATGAGCGGCGTCATGGAGTTGCAGTGGGAACCCCGGGCCGACCGCCTGTGGGCCGTCTGCGACGACACCTGCAAGGGACAGCACCGCACCTTTCAAGTAGCCCGCACCGGCACCTTCACCACCAAAGCCGTCTACAACCGCCCCTCAGGCATGCCCGACTACAACAACGAGGGCTTCGCCTTGGCAGGCGCCGACGAGTGCGTCGCCGGATCCAAGCCCGTCTACTGGGCCGACGACAGCAATGACGACGGCCACGCACTGCGCAAGGGCAGCATCACCTGCTGATGTCTGTCCCGACCGCTCCTCCCCGCCACCGTGGTACGGGCCGTCGGCCCACGGCGGTCTCGAAGGCCGCGCGGGCCAGCAGCCGCGTCGAGTCCAGCGTCGGCAGCGGCGAGACCTCCGGTGTCACCAGGAGCGGAATCTCCGTGCACACGAGGGCGACCGCGTCACAGCCGCGTGCGGCCAGCCGCCCGATGACGCGTACGTACTCCTGGCGGGCGGGCTCGGAGAAGACGCCGTTCACCAGCTCGTCGAAGATGATCCGGTGGACGGTACGGCGGTCGTCCGAGTCCGGGACGTCCGCCGCGATGCCTCGGGAGCCCAGCGCGTGCCCGTAGAGCGGGCCGTCCATCGTGTACGCGGTGCCCAGGACGGCGACGCGTCGGTACCCGTGACGGGCGGCGCGTTCGGCGACCACCTCGGCTATGTGCAGGCCCGGCAACGGCAGGTGCTCGCCGGGCAGTTCGAGGGCCAGGTGGGCGGTGTTGTCCGGGCAGACGAAGAAGTCCGCGCCGGCGCGGGCGAGGCGGGCGACGCTCTCGGCGAGCGTCGCCCGTATCGAGCGATGATCACCGGCCTCCCAGGCGGGCATGGACCGCGCCATGCTGATGCAGTCCAGCGTCACGTCCGGATGGTCGTACGGTCCCAGCTCGGCGGACGCCTCCTGGCAGAAGGCCCGGAAGCACAGCGCCGCCCCTTCGGCGCTGTGCGCGAGGATGCCCAGGTGTTCCACGGTCCCTCCAGTGGCCGGCGGTTCACACTGCCGCCATTGTCACCCGCCCCACTGACAACGGCCGCCCGTCGTCCGGCCTCAGGCGTCAGCCCCCGGTTTCAGACACCCGCCCACCGGCTCCAGCCGCCCGCCCACCGGCTCCAGCCGCCTGCGCACCGGCTTCAGGCGCCTCCCGCCCGCCCCCACGCCACCGCGAACGCGCGGGCCGGATTCGTGGTGAAGATATGCCGTACCAGTTCGGCCCCCAGGGCGAGTTCGAGCCGCGGCCGCAGGCGGCGCAGCAGATGGGGCATGCCGGGCCCGCCGCTGACCGACCGGGCCGCCGCCGTCGTCGTGTCGCCGCCGAGGAGCAGCCGGTCCCCGTACCCGGCGTCGGCGAGCGCGGCCAGCGCGTCGGGCAGCCGCCAGTCCGTTGCGTGGTGGGTGCGGGACGGCCCGTCGAACGCCAGGTAGGCCCCGGCAGCGGCGGCCGACCGGTGGGTCACCGGGTCGGGGGAGCGGTTGAGGTGGCCCAGGACGACCCGCCGCGGCGGTACCGCCAGCGTCCCGCACAGCAGGTCGAGGACGTCCTGGGCCCCGGTGCCCAGCTCCAGGTGGACGCCGATGGCGGCGCCGGTGGCGTGGTGGGCCTCGGCCGCCGCGGCCATGGTGTACCGGGCGTGCGCGTCCAGGCCGTGGAATCCGCCGGCCACTTTGATCATCCCGGCCCGGGGGCGCGCGCCGGCGTCGCCGGCCGCGTCCGTACGGCCGTCACCGCGACCGCCGGGCCGGCTCCCGATCCCCGCGGTCAGCTCCGCCACGAACAGCGCCGCCAGGTCCGTCGAGCCCCCGCCGGAACCGGCCGCACCGCCCTTCGCCCCTACCCGTTCCAGCACCTCAGGCGCGTAGTGCACCGCCTGGTGCAGGCCCGTCGCCGCGACGATCCGCACCCCCGACTCCTCGGCGAGCCGGGGCAGTTCACCGGCGCGCCGCCCCATTCCGTACGGCGTCCACTGGATCACCGTGCCGCCGCCCGCCTCCCGGAAGGCCCGCAGCTCGGCCGCCGCCGCACCGGTGTCGTCGAGTTCCTGACCGGGCAGCTGCGGGCTGCGCAGGAACAGATGGTCGTGGGCGTCGCAGAGGCCCAGCGAGGCGGGGCAGACGTCTCCCGACACCGTACGGACGGCGGGTTCCGGACGCGCGTTCACCAGTGCGCCCCGGTCGGCAGCTGCCCGGCCCCCGGCGCGGACAGGTGCAGCACCTCGAAGCGCTCCCCGTCCGACTCGGGCGCCGTGCCTTCCCAGAGGGTGAAGTGCATCAGCTCCCAGTGCCGGGGGTCGAGCGCGAGCGCGGTGGTGTGCACCCCGTCGGTACGGGCCAGCCGCCGCTGACCGGCCACCGCCTCCGCCACGGCGGTGGCCGGATCCGTCGCTCCGTCGAGCACCTGGGTGCGGCGGACGAAGGAGCCCGGCACCGCTCCGGCGGACGGACCCCGCTCGTGGTGGACGCCCGTCCAGTGCCGCACCTCGGGGCGGCCGAAGTCGCGGATCACACCACGGAAGCCGTCACCGAGCAGGAAACGGTTCATCGCCAGGGGGTCGGCCCAGAGATAGAACGGCGCATATTGATTGACGGGCGAACCGTCGGCCCCGCGCTCGCGGATGCCGTACGCCTTGATCCCGAGTCCGGCGCAGGTGTCGAGGAGGTGCCCCCGGGTCCGTACCCGGTCGCGGATGATTGCCATGTCGTAGTCGGCGGGGAGGGTGACGGTGTACTGCATGGCGTGCACGGGTGCTCCGAGTGGGTGGGCGAAACGGTGGGGTGCGGGCTCACGCGGCCCGCTCGGCGTCGGCGGCCGTACGATCGTCGGTCAGGCAGCCCCAGTCGGTGGTCGTGCCGTCCTCGGCCGCCTCGACCAGGGCGAGATGGGTCATGAACGTGCCGGGCGCCGCGCCGTGCCAGTGCCACTCGCCCGGGGCGGTCCACACCGTGTCCCCGGCCCTGATCCCCTCGACCGGGCCGCCCCTGCGCTGCACCAGGCCGACGCCCTCGGTGACGTGCAGAACCTGGCCGTGCGGATGACGGTGCCAGGCGGTACGGGCGCCCGGCGCGAAGTGGACGCTGAACAGGCGCAGCCGGGACGGCGCGGGCGGCGACGCGAGTTCGTCGAGCCATACGGTGCCGGTGAAATGCCCGGCGGGCCCGGCCTGGCTGTCGGGACGGCTGCGGGTGATCTCCATGGCGGTGACGCCTCTCAGGTGCGGTGCGGTGCGGTGCGGTGCGGGCGCGGATGCGCGGTGCTGCGGTGACGGGGCGTCAGGCGACCGGGCCCGGACCGGTGGTGCGGGCCGTGAGCAGGGACAGTACGCCGCGTACCGCGGTGTCGAAGGGGGCGGGCGACTCGGCGGCGCGGGCCAGTACGTAGCCGCCCTGCACGGTGGCGACGACGGCGGCCGCGGTCTCTTCCGGGTCCAGTTCCGCGTCGAACTCGCCCCGCTCGCACCCTTCGCGGAGGATTGCGGCGATCCGGCCGCGCAGCCAGTCGAGCGTCTCGAAGACGGGCTGCCGCAGCGCCGGATCGGCGATGACGTCCGGGTCCATGGTCAGCCGGCCCACCGGACAGCCGCGCAGCACGTCGCGCTCGCGCAGCAGGTAGGCCCGCACCCGGTCGCAGGCGCCGCCCTCCCCGGAGAGGGCGGTGTCGGCGGTGGCCCGCATGACCTCGGCGGTACGGCGGATGGCGGCGAGCGCGAGGTCGGACTTGCCGGCGAAGTGGTGGTACATGCTGCCCTGCCCGACGCCGGCGCGCTGCAGGATCGCCTTCGGACTGGTGCCGGTGAAGCCGCGCTCCCAGAGGAGCTCCCTGGTGCTCTCGACGAGCCGTTCGGAAGTGGTCATGGCGCGACTGTACATACCAGTAGTTACAGAGATCAATTCCGGTTGCGCGGGGCGGTTGTCCCAGGCCGCAGCACCTGACTCCGCAGCACGTACTTCTTCGGCCGTACGCACGGTGTCGTCAGCCGTACGACGACCGGCGGCCCCCGGCGGGCCAGGCTCGCAAGGGCGAACCACCCAGGCGCACGCCGACGCGCCGGGACGGTGCCCGACGGTGTTCGGGGTGGTCACCCTGCTGCGGCGCACCGTGTGGCGCGGCCGACGGCAGCCGTTCGGCGGCCTCCGGGGCGGCGCCGGTCCCGCGTCGGCAGGCCGTGCCGGCCCGTCGCCCATCGATCTGCTCGCCCGCCGCTTCGCGACCGGGAAGATCGACGAGGGCGAGTACTGGCGCCGGCTCTCCGCCCTGGACGAGCGGTTCGGCACCGGCCCGAAGGGCGGGACGGCGTGAGCGGACAGGGGCGGGCGCCGTCGGCACTCCACGCCGCGCCCCCGTAGGCGTTCATGCCGTCCGTCCGCCCCGGCCCGTCAGCCGACTCCGGCGCCCCGCACCCGTGGGCGGGTGTCCACCGCTGTACGCAGGGGTGGTTCGGCCGGGGTGAGCGCCGGTTCGCGTGCTGCCGCGCCGCGGGCGCACGACGAGCGCCCCGCCGACGTACGGCGCACCGTCTCCTCCGGTGCGAGCGAGAGCGCGGGGAGCGTGAACCAGACGACCTTGCCGCCGCCGTCCGGGCGCACTCCCCAGCTCTCGCTCAGCGCGTCGATCAGCGACAGCCCGCGGCCCTCGGTGTCGAGGGTCCCGGCCGTCCGTACCCGGGGCAGTCGCGGGTCCAGGTCGCGTACCGACACCGTCAGCTGGTCCAGGAGGACGAGCAGTTCGACGGTGCACTGTTTGCTGGGCACGGCGTGCTGGTGCACATTGGCCAGCAGTTCGGTCACGCCGAGCGCCGCCGGGTCTATCAAGGCGTCGAGACGCCAGTACCGGAGCTGTGCCGATACGATCCTGCGCACCTGGCCGATCCGGGCCGGAAGGGCCTGGAGCTCCACCGTGCAGTGTCTGCTGGGCTGCCTGATCACGACCACGACTCCCTGATGAGGTCGGGCGCCCTCGTACGACGGGGGCGAAGATCGGATCCAGCGATGTCCGCACTTCCACCACAGTGTCACCGCTGGTGAACCCTCAGTGATACGAGTCCAGGGTCGTCCCACCAGTGCGCTCCCGCAACCGCACCGTCCCCCGTAAGACCCTGTCAAGCGCGCGCGGAGCGTGCCGCGCGTACGGCGTCCAGGAAGCGGTCCGGGGTGCCCAGCGTCAGCGAGTAACGGTGTCCGTTCAGCGTCGCCAGTGCCCGGTCACGGGCTGCGAACAGGGGTTTGTGCGCCTGTACGGCCTGCACCGGCGCGCTGTCTATCTCGGTGCCGTAACTCGTCAGCAGGGCCAGCCTGCCGTCCTTGATCACGACCTGGCCCGCCCGGGTGAGCGACCGGAGCAGCCACTTCTCTATGCGTACCCCGGTCGCGTTGAACTCGGGCTCCGCCATGGCGATCACCTCCTCAGCACGTCGGGCGTGCGCTCGCCACCCGCCCCGGTGCGCAGTCTGCCTGCGTCGTGCCGTGTGCACCAGTACCCCTTGGCCAAAGCTCGCCCGCAGCTCGCTCCCAGGAGGTGCTTGGGGTTGCTCAAAGGGTTGTTTATGCAGGTGAGAAGCGTGTGGCAGGTGGTTATAGTCGGAACCGGCCCGGCGTTCCGCGCGGGCTCCGTACGACGTCGGGGAGCGCGCCATGAGCACCGCACAGTCACCACACAGCCCCGCCGGCCGGGTGTCCGGGGGCGGTTGTCCGATGCCGACCGTGGACGTCGACCGCAGCGATCCGGACTACCGGAGCTGGCTCAAGGAGGCCGTCCGCAAGGTGCAGGCGGACGCCAACCGGACGGCCGACACCCATGTGCTGCGCTTCCCGCTGCCGGAGGAGTGGGGCATCGACCTGTACCTGAAGGACGAGTCGACCCACCCCACCGGCAGCCTCAAGCACCGGCTGGCCCGTTCGCTGTTCCTCTACGGACTGTGCAACGGCTGGATCCGGCCCGGCAAGCCCGTCATCGAGTCCTCCAGCGGCTCCACCGCGGTCTCCGAGGCGTACTTCGCGAGCCTGATCGGGGTGCCCTTCATCGCGGTGATGCCCGCCACCACCAGCCGGGAGAAGACCCGGCTGATCGAGTTCCACGGCGGCACCTGCCACCTCGTGGACGACCCGCGGACCGTCTACGCGGTCTCCGCCGAACTCGCCGCCGAGTCCGGCGGCCACTACATGGATCAGTTCACCTACGCCGAACGGGCGACGGACTGGCGGGGCAACAACAACATCGCCGAGTCGATCTACCAGCAGCTGCGCCTGGAGCGTTACCCGGAACCCGCCTGGATCGTCGCCACGGCCGGCACCGGCGGCACCTCGGCGACCATCGCCCGCTATGTGCACTACATGCAGTACGACACCCGCATCTGCGTGCCCGATCCGGAGAACTCCTGCTTCTTCGACGGCTGGCGCACCGGCGACGCGGAGACGGACTGCGCCACCGCCTCACGCATCGAGGGCATCGGGCGGCCGCGCATGGAGCCCAGCTTCGTGCCCGGCGCCATCGACCGGATGATGAAGGTCCCGGACGCGGCGAGCGTGGCGGCCGTACGGGCCCTGGAGCGGGCCATCGGCCGCAAGGCGGGCGGTTCGACGGGCACCGGTCTGTGGAGCGCGCTGAAGATCGTCGCGGAGATGGTCGCCGCGGGGCGTACGGGCTCGGTCGTCACCCTGCTCTGCGACCCGGGCGACCGCTACCTGGACAAGTACTACTCGGACAGCTGGCTGGCGGAGCAGGGCCTGGACATCGCGCCGTACGCGGCGACGATCGACAGCTTCCTGGAGACCGGCACCTGGCCGGCCTGAGCCGCTCGCCACGCCGGGCCGGCCGCCGGTCCTCCAGGGGGCGCCGCCCCGGCGCCCCGGGCCCTCAGAGGTCCGTACCGTCGCCCGGCTCGCCCGCGACGACCAGTTCCGGCGGCAGTTCCGCGATCTCCGTACGGGCCTGCGCCGACAGGCCGCGGTCGGTCACCAGGACGTCCACGTCCTCCAGGGAGGCGAAGGAACTGAGCCCCACCGTGCCCCACTTGGTGTGGTCGGCCACCACCACGACCCGGCGGGCGGAGCGGACGAAGTGGCGGTTGGTCTCGGCCTCGGCCAGGTTGGGCGTGGAGAGTCCGGCCTCCACCGATATGCCGTGCACCCCGAGGAAGAGCACGTCGAAGTGGAGGGAGCGGATCGCGGCGTCCGCCACCGGGCCCACCAGGGTGTCCGAGGGGGTACGGACGCCGCCGGTCAGCACCACGGTCGCCGCGCCCGCCCGGGGCGCCTGGCTGCCGCCGGCCGCCGCCCGCTGCGCGTTGTAGAACACGTCGGCGACCCGTACCGAGTTGGTGACGACCGTCAGGTCCGGCACCTCCAGCAACTGCTGGGCCAGCGCGAACGCGGTGGTGCCGCCCGCCAGGGCGATGGCGCCGCCGGGCGCCGCCATCCGGGCCGCCGCCTTGGCGATGTCCTCCTTGGCGCTCAGCTCCAGCCCCGACTTCGCCTCGAAGCCCGGCTCGTGGCTGCTCGGCTCGCTGACCGGGACCGCGCCGCCGTGCACCTTCTCCACCATGCCCTGCCGGGCGAGGGCGTCCAGGTCGCGCCGGACCGTCATGTCCGACACGTTGAGCCTGCGGGTCAGCTCGTTCACGCGGACGCCGCCGCGCCGTCTGACCTCGTCGAGGATCAGAGCGCGCCGCTGCTCCGCGAGCAGGTTCTGATTGTCGCTCACCCCGGCCTGTCCCTTCCGCCCGGCTGCCGTTGCGCACACATCCTCGCACGCGGCAGCAGGGGCATCCGCCCCGCCGGGGTGGGGTGTGCGCCCGCGGAACCGGGAAGAAGGCAGGCGCGAGGCGGGCGCCCGGAGCCGCGGGCGCTCGTTGAGCATGACATGACAGTGGAAGGCGCCGCCGGGTACCGTGCGGCGCCGACCGGCACGTACGGCATCGGGGGACAGACCAGTGGACAGCGGAAGCAGCACACGCCGAACGGCTCCGGACCGTCCGGACGCCGCACCGGAAGGGGACGAGCCGGGCACCGCCCCGGACGGGCCCGCGCCAGGAACCGCCCCAAGCGGGCAGACGCCGGACACCGCCCCGCCCGGCGACCGGCAACTCGCCCTGGAGCTGCTCGTGCACGGCGTCGGCGGTACGACCCCGGAGCGGATGCTCGGCGACCCGCGCACCGTCCTGATCACCGGCGACGACACCGCCGCCGTGTACCGCAGGGCCGTCGACGCCGACGCCGAACAGCGCCCCGGCGACTACCGCGCCGAACCGATCCGCGAGGCGTACTGCTGGTGCAACCTCACCTCCGGCAACGGAGCCCGCGCCCTGTGGCTGATCCTGCTCCCCTTCATGGTCGCCAACCTGGCCCACTGGATGCGTCCCGCCGCCCCCGCGCACCACCGGGGCCACCGCGTGTACGACGTCCTCGTCCGTCTCCTCGCCCTCAGCCTCACCGTCCTGCTGGTCGCCGCGGCCTGCGAGGTGGCCCTGGACCTGACGGCCTGGCAGTGCGCGGGCAGCGCCGCCTGCGCGGCCGGCAAGTCCTGGATGGGCTTCATGAGCCCCGAGCAGGGCGGCACCTGGAGCGGGCCCGGCCGCCGCGTCGTGCTCGCCGCCCTGATGCCGCTGCTGCTCGTCGGCTTCCTGTGGTGGCTCTCCCGCCGTACGTGGAGCGCGTACGAGTCCGCCTCGCCGCCGCCGCGCCGCCCCGGCACCTCCCGTGACGTCCCGCCCGCCCAGCGCCCCGCGCTGACCCGCCGCGGCTTCTGGTACGGCCGCCGGGTGGTGGCCCGGCTGCGCGCCGCGCACACCGCGGCCGGACTGCTGACCATCGCCGTCGCGCTGCTCGTGACCGGGCTGGACTTCGACCGGCGTACGGGGCACGACGGGGCGCTGTCCACCCTCGGCCGGGTGCTGCTCGCGCTGGTCCTGCTGCTGACGGCGCTCACCGTCCGGGTCGTCTGCCGCACCGCGCGCTGCGAGGCCGAACCGGACGAGCACCACGACCGCTTCGTGGTCAAGGTGCTGCCGTTCGCCGCGCTCGTCGCCCTCGTCCTGTCCGCCGTCCACACGGCCTGGTCCCGGCCCGGCTGGGTCAGCGGCGACCGGCTGCCCGGCAGCGGTGCCTTCGGCGGCATCGCCGTCTTCCAGGGCTTGCTGGTCCTCGGCCTCCTCGTCACCGCGGGCTTCCTGCAGAACGCCGCACGGCGTCACGGGCACGGCGACGGCCGCGCCGCGCTGAAGGGATTCCACGGCGCGGCCGTCGCCCTGCTGGGCTGCGCGCTGGGCGGTGTGCTCACCGGGGGAGCGGCCCAACGGCTGGCGGACTGGATGGACGGCGGCGCGACCCCCGGGCAGCCGGGCGACCCGATCGCCGGGCCGGCCGTCGTCCTGTCCTGGCAGGCGTCGGTGCTGCCGGTGCTCCTGGTGGTCGTCGCGGCCTTCGCCGTCCTGGCCGGGATTCAGCTGCTGGTGGTGCGCCGCAAGGTGGAACCGGACATCCCGGGGCTGTACGACAAGCAGGAGCGGCCCGACGAGCAGCGGGTGCGCCGGATCGCGGGGACCATCGCGCGGGCCGGACTCACCGATTCCGCCCCGGTCCTGCTCGGCGCGGTCTGCCTGGTCACGCTGGTGCTGGGCGCGGGCGCGGTGGCCGGCGCCTGGCTCACCGACCGGGCGCCGGGACGCGCCACGGAGCAGGCGCCGCTGCTGGTGCACACGGCCGCGGCGACGGCCGAGTCGCTCGGCTCCTGGCTGATGGGCGTCGGGGTCCTGCTGCTCGCCGTCATGGGCTGGCGGGCCTACCGCGACCGCTCCACCCGCCGTACCGTCGGCATCCTGTGGGACGTCGGCACGTTCTGGCCGCGCGCGGCGCACCCCTTCGCGCCGCCCTGCTACGCCGAGCGCGCCGTCCCCGACCTGACGTGGCGGATGGCCACCTGGACCGAGAACAACGACGGCCGCCTGGTCATCTCCGGCCACTCCCAGGGCAGTGTGCTGGCGGCCGCGGCCGTCTGGCAGCTGGACCTGGTCACCCGCAGCCGGGTCGCGCTGCTGACGTACGGGTCGCCGCTGGAGCGCCTGTACGGGCGGTGGTTCCCCGCCTGCTTCGGGCCGGAAGCGCTGACCGGGCTGCACCGGGAGATGGACGACTGGCGCAACCTGTGGCGGCTGACCGACCCCATCGGCGGCCCGGTGCGGCTCACCTGCGAGGACGGCCCGGACATCGACCTCGGCCCGCTGCGCGATCCGCTGGCCTTCGGGCGGACCCTCCAGCATCCGCTGCCCGCGCAGATCCTGGGGCACGGTGACTACCAGTCCGACCCGGTGTTCGAGGAGACCCGCGCCGTACTGATCGCCCGGCTCGGGGCGGGCGTACCGCGCCCGCGGGAGACCGACGGGACGGGCGGCGGCTGCTGACGGGCCGTCAGGGCAGGTCGGGCAGGTCCTCCGCGTACAGCAGCGTGAGGTCGTCGGTGTCCGGGTCGGTCAGCAGGGCGACCCGGCCCGCGTGCCGCTCGACCATCGACTCGAACGTCTGCCGCGCGGTCCGCCCGTTGCCGAACGAAGGGCCCTTGGGGAGCGCGGTGAAGTACTTCAGCAGCGCCTCGCCCGCCCCTTCGGCCAGCCGGTACTCATGCTCCTCACCCTGCTGCTCGACGATCCGCAGCAGATCCTCCGGCGCGTAGTCGCCGAAGGTGATGGTCCGTGAGAAGCGGGACGCCACACCCGGGTTGACGGCGAGGAAGCGCTCCATCTCGGCCGTGTACCCGGCCACGATCACCACCACCGCCTCCCGGTGGTCCTCCATCAGCTTCACCAGGGTGTCGATCGCCTCGCGCCCGAAGTCCCGTCCGGAGTCCTCCGGCGAGAGCGCGTACGCCTCGTCGATGAAGAGCACCCCGCCGCGCGCCCGGTCGAACGCCTCCTGCGTACGGATCGCCGTGGACCCGATGTGCTCGCCGACCAGGTCCACCCGGGACACCTCCACCAGGTGCCCGCGCTCCAGCACGTCCAGCGCGGCCAGGATCTCGCCGTAGAGCCGCGCGACCGTGGTCTTGCCGGTGCCGGGGGAGCCGGTGAAGACCAGGTGGCGGCGGACGGAGGCGGCCTTGAGGCCGGCCTCCTGCCGCCGCCGCCCCACCTCGATCATGTTGATCAGGCTGCGCACCTCGCGCTTGACGCTCTCCAGGCCGACCAGCTTGTCCAGCTCGCCGAGCACCTCCTCGGAGGGCCGGCTGTCCGGGGAAGCCCCGGCGGGCTCCGGGGCGGGCGGCGCCGGCAGGACGGTCTGTGCCGGTACGGCGCCGAGCAGCCCGGCCGTCTGCGTCACCGGTACGCCCGCAGGCGCGCGCACCGCCGGGGCCGGCACCGCCGGTTCCCCGGCCGCCCGGCTCTCGTCGCTGGTGCAGTCCCGTACGGACGGCCCGCCCGTGTACCCCTCGCCCTGCGTGGCGGCGCTGTCCGCGAACTCGTACCCGCCGCGCGCGCAGCGCTCGGTGCGGCAGTGCGTCAGCGTCGTACGGCAGCCGTCGATGATGTGGAACCCGTACCCGGAACTCCCGGTCACCCGGCAGCCGTTGAACGTACCGCGGCCCTCGGCCGACACGTAGAAACCCGCCTCGGCCGGGCTGCTGACCACGCAGCGCTCGACGGTGGGATCGGCGCCCTTGGTCACGATCACGCCGGTCTGCGCCGCGTCGATGGTGCAGTTGGCGAGCGTGCCGCCGCTGCCGTGGTCACGGAACCACGCGCCGGTCGCCGCCTCCCGGATACGGCAGTCGTCGAGCTGCACGGTCGCGCCGTCGCTCACCGACACCGCCGTGTTGCGCACCTGGGACAGGTCGGAGTCCACCACGTCCGCGCGCGAGCCCCGGTCCAGCACGAACAGCGCGTCCGGCACGTCGTGCACCCGCGTCGAGTCCAGGACGGCGGTGGCGCCGTCGCTGACCCACACCGCCGGGTAGTCGCCCGTACTGTCGTGGATCTCGCACTGGTTGGCGTCCACCCGGGTGCCCGGGTCCCACACGGACAGCCCGTTGCGTCCGAAGCGCCGCACCGTGCTGCGGGTCAGCGTCAGCACCGACCGGGACCGCAGGTCCACGGCGTTCTCCGGGATGTCGTGGATGTCGCAGTCGGCGAGCGTGAGCACCGCGTCGGTGTCCAGGGTGATGCCGTCGGCCGAGGTCCGGTGCACCGAGCAGTCGGTCAGCTGGCCGCTCGCCCGCGAGGCCACCTGCACCCCCGTACCCTTGATCTCGTACAGCTCGCAGCCGAACGCCTCCACGCCGCTGCCCTCGCCGTCCACCGACAGGCCCGCGCCGGAGGCGTTGCGCACCCGGCAGTTCTCCAGCCGCGGGTGCGCGCCGCCGCGCACCGCGATCCCGGACTGCCCGGCGGCCACCACCTCGCACTCCTCGAAGATCCCGCCGGCCCCGTCCAGCACGCTGATGCCCACACCGCCCGGATTGTCGACCGTGCAGCGGCGTACGGTCGGCCGCGCGCCGCCGCGCACCTCGATGCCGGACGCCGAACGCGTCACCACCCGCAGCCCGTCCAGCTCCGGCGCGCCGTCCTCCACCAGGATCGCGGGCGCCGTCGAGTCCTGCCCCTCCACCTGGAGGTCCTGGACCGTCGCCGAGGCCCGTACGGTCAGCGCGACACCGTCGGCGGGCGCGATCCGCACCGATCCGCGCGCGCCTTCGGGACCGCGCAGCGTCACCGCGCGCAGCAGCACGAGGTTCTCGCGGTACGTGCCGGCACCCACGGTCAGCACGTCACCGTCCCCGGCGGCTTCCAGGGCCGCGGCCAGCGAGCTGTATTCGCCCGTGCGGCGCCGCCACCGCGATGTGCCCGTGTGCGTCACCTGGACCGAGCCCTGTGCCATGGCGCTGTCGTGCCCCCACCTCGTGCGGCTGTTACCGGCCCGGCAGTTGTACGTCCGCGTATGTCCGCGTACGTGTGCCCGGGACCCCAGCCGGGAGGCTGGCCGCTCCACCGTAGCGCGCCCGGCGGCCGCCGGATGACATGGTCAGCCTGTATGTGCGGGAGTTCGCGTACGGGGCCCGCGACCCCACCGTACGGGCATCCGGCAGCCTTTTCCGGGACCGGGCCGCGGCCCCTTCCGCAGCCCGCGGCCCCTGGTCAGCTGCCCGCTCCGGCCCGTCCCCAGTCCTGGCCCGCGCGCTCCCACTCCCGTTCCCAGCGCCGGTAACGGCGGTTCAGCAACCGGCGTGTCACCAGCTCCCGGGCGCTCGCGGCGGTGGCTCCCGTGAGGGCCGCCGCGCCGAGCCCCGCGAGCACCGCATGGGCCCGTGCCGTG
Organism: Streptomyces paromomycinus; assembly: GCF_003865155.1. NCBI lineage: Bacteria > Bacillati > Actinomycetota > Actinomycetes > Kitasatosporales > Streptomycetaceae > Streptomyces > Streptomyces paromomycinus. The sequence continues at coordinate 8,205,660 of NZ_BHZD01000001.1, forward strand.
CTCGCGTCCATCGGCCGCGGCACCACCTGGCCCCGCGCGTCGGTCCAGATCCGGAACCGTTCGCCAGCCCGCACGGCACCCGGCGCGGCCACCGGGCCGCTGTGCTCGCTGCCGTCCGGCGCCGTCCAGCGGGCTTCCACCCGGCGGTGCATCTCCCGGCCCGCGGCGGCCTCGGGGTCGGCGGCCGCGGAAGGGCGCGGAGCAGAGCGGCCCGGCGTCGCCCAGACCTGGTGCCGCTGCTGCGTCTGGGCCCGTACGGACCGCTGCAGCGCGTCGTGGGCCGCGCCGCCCACGGTGAGCCCCACGAAGCCGCCGCCCAGCACGATCACCAGGAAGGCGGCCAGCGCCACCCATGCCTCCAGGAGATCGGTCGTCCGGCGCAGCGGGTTGCGCCGCCAGCGCCACAGTCCCGCGATGACTCGTACCACGTCGTGCCCCCTCTCCCTGCCCGCAGGTACCTCGTCCGGCGCGCGTCATGCACGGACGGGGCGAACGGAGAGCGAAATCACCGGCGGCCGGGTGCCGGAGACGGGAGCGGACGGGGGCGCCGAAGCACGTACGGCACCGGGCCCGCCGGGGGCTCCCTCACCTGTGGGGCGCGCACCGTAACGCCGGGTGCGCGGCCTTCAGCCGTACCCGGCGGCGGCCGACACTGTATCCCTGCGTGAGGGAGGTCCCACGATGGATCACCGACAGGTCGGCCGGCTCATGAACACCGAGGTCGTCAGGGCCCGGCGCACCACCTCGTTCCGGGAAGTGGTCAATCTGCTGAGCCGGCACCGCAAGACGGGGCTGCCCGTCGTCGACGCCGACGGCAAGGTCGTGGGCGTCATCTCCGAGACGGACCTGATGTACCGCCAGGCCGCCCAGGACATCCTGCAGAACCGCTGGTACAACCGGCGCCGGCTGACCGGCCGCGCCCGCGCGGACCGGGCCAGGAAGCGCGGCCTGCGGGCGGGCGAGCTGATGACCTCGCCGCCGGTGACGATCGGCCCCCACCAGACCGTCGCCGAGGCCGCCCGGCTGATGGTGACCGGCAAGCTGGACCGGCTGCCGGTCGTCGACGCGGAGGGCCGGCTGTGCGGGCTGGTGACCCGCAGCGACCTGCTGAAGGTCTTCCTGCGCCCGGACGAGGAGATCCGCGAGGAACTGATCACCGAGGTGCTGGTGCGCACCCTCGGCCTCAAGCCCGGCGCGCTCGGGGTGACCGTACGGGCGGGTGTGGTCACGCTGTCGGGGCGGCTGGGGCGCAGCAGCGAGGTGTCGATGGCGCTGCGGCTGGCGGGGCGGATCGACGGGGTGGTCGCGGTGGTGGACCAGTTGGGGTACGAGCACGACGACGCCGCCGAACAGCACGGTGAGCAGATCGTGCGCGACCGGGCGCAGGAGTGGCTGCGGGCCCCGGAGGAAGGGGCACGCTGAGGCGGCGGGGCGGGAGGACGGGCGGTACGGGCGGGACCGGTGGGGTCTGCCCGCCGACCCGTCTCACCGCACCCGTACCGCCAGGGTGACCTCGGCCCCCCGCGCACCGGACGCCTCCGTGTCGCCGGGACGGACCGCGAACCGGTCCGCCACCAGGCGCGCGAGCCACAGCCCGCGCCCGTGGTGTGCTCCGTCGAGCCCCGGCAGCAGTTCGGGAATCACGGTTTCGCTGAAGCCGGGGCCCGAGTCGCTGATACGGCACTCCAGTTCGTCACCGATGCGCCGCAGCACCAGACGGCCCGAGCCGCCCGCGTGTTCCACGGCGTTGCCCGCGATCTCGTCCACGGCCAGCACGAACTCCCCGCGCCGCGGCTCCGCCAGGCCCTCGCGCAGGGCGCACTCCTCCACCAGCAGCCGCAGCTGCGGCAGCAGCCGCGCGGTGAAGCGGCGCCGCAGCAGGCAGGTGGCGGTCCTCGTGTCGACCGGCCCGTCCTCGGACGTGGCCGGGTCCGGGGTCAGCACGGCCGTATCACCTCCGTCATGGCCAGCCGGGGCACCGAGCCCGCGCCGAGCCGGTGCAGCGTGCGGGCCTGTACGCGGTCGCAGCGGACCTCGACCCGGTCGTGACCGGTGGCCCGGCCGGCCAGCGTGATCAGTGCGGTGGCGCAGCCCACCGACAGCAGGTGCAGCCGGGTCAGGTCGACGGTGAGCCGGCGGGCGCCGGCGCTGCCGGACAGCGCCAGCTCCAGCGCGGTGCTGAAGGGCCGGCGGGCGGTGGTGTCCGCGTCGCCGATGAAGTGCACACTGCCGTCCCCGCCGCGCACCGACCGCAGGCTGCCGAGCCGTTCCAGGAGGGCGCGCGGATGGGCCCGGTCCATCGCGTGCAGCACCTCGCGGCTGAACCAGCGACGGTCGTAGGCGCAGATCTCGCTGTACGGACGGCCGTCGAACAGCGCGTCCGCGTGCGTCTCCCGGTGCATCATCACCCGCACGTCGGCGTGCAGATCGGGCACCCACCGCATGTCGATGAAGGCCCGCAGGCCGGTGAACCCCTCGGCGGCCGCCCGCGCCGTCTCCGAGTGCAGCCGCCCGAGCTGCCGCTCGGGCGTGAACCGGAGGTCCGGGCGGATCAGCCCGCGCATGCTGCTCAGCACCAACTGCCCCCGTTCGCGGGCCGTCACGGTGCTGCGGCCGGTGAAGTCGAGCCGGGCCAGCACCTCGGCCTCCGGGAGCCACGGGTCCGGGAAGAGCACGACCTTCTCACCCCGGGCGAGTCCGAGCCGTACGAAGGCGGTCATGACCTCCCAGCGCACCTCGTCGTCGTCGTAGCTCACAAAGGCGTGGTCCCCGGGACGCATGTGCTGCACCGGAATGAGATGGTCTCCGGGCGGTTCCCAGGCAGGCATCGGCAACTGGACACTCCCCACGGCTCCCGCTGTCGGCATCGCCGTGCGCTCACTGTAGGCAGCCGGACACGCGCCCGCAATGCGGCCGTGCGCTCCACGGCCGGGGCGTGCGCGGGTGCCGACGCGGCGTCAGGCGCCCGCCGTACGGGACCCGGGGACGTGCGGCGGGGCGGAGCTCAGGCTTCCGGCCGACGGGTGAGTACCTCGAAGGGGTCGCCGACGCGGAGGGTGCCGGTGCCCTCCGGGATCAGGTTCTGGCCGAAGAGGAGCTGGTCATCGACGCGGCGGTGGCGGGCCAGGGTGCGCAGCGGCTCCTTGCCGCGCTGCCCGGTCCGCTGGTCGGTGGTGGTCATCACGCACCGGCCGCACGGCTTCACCACGCGGAAGACGATCTCGCCGATACGTATCCGCTGCCATCCGTCCTCGTCCCAGGGCGCGGTGCCGTCCACCACGACGTTCGGGCGGAAACGGTTCATCGGCAGGGGGCCCTCGTGGGCGTGGCCGCCCTCGGCGACGAGCGCGTTGAGGGCGTCGAGCGAGGCGGTGGTGGTGAGGAGCAGGGGGAAGCCGTCGGCGAAGCTGACGGTGTCACCCGGCCGCGAGTAGGCCGGGTCGGTGGGGCGCCGCCGGCCCGGCTCGTCCATGTGCACCAGGCGCACCGGCACGTCCAGGTAGGTGCTGAACCACTCGGCGGCGGCGCCGGACGCGGGCACCGCCTCGACCTTGTCCCCCCACACCTCGACCGTGACCGTCGTCCCGGGCTCCGGTACCCCGACGGTCAGCGGCGGCATGTCCGGCGCCGTCAGTCGCACGCCGCCGTCCGGGAGTTCCGTTGCGGCGGCCGCGGCCAGCCGGGGCCGGGCGCGCTGGGTGACGAACCGGTGCTCGCGGTCGACGAGCATCCAGCGGCGGTCCCCGGCGAGCCCCCACGGTTCCACGACCGCCTCGTCGGGTCCCGACCCCGCCAACGACTTGACCGGATACCGGTGGATGGCCTGGAGTAAAGGCTTCAGCATGCCCTCATCCTGCCAGGCCCCCGCGGCGGCCCCGGCACCGGTGCCGCCCGGTCGTGCGGGGCCGGTCCTCCGCCCGCGTACGGCCCGTCCGGTCAGTACCCGCGCGGATACTGCTGACGGCCGCCGTACGGATCGTCGTACGGGGACGGCGCGGGACGCGGGGCGACCGGGCCGGCCGGGCGCATCGCGTCGTAGCCCGTGCCGCCGTTGCCGGCCGGGCGCTGGGGCTGTTGCTGCTGGGCGGGATGGCCGCGGGGGCCCGCCTGCTGCGGGATGTACGGCGCCGGGGTGCTCTGCAGCGGGGCGACCGGCTGGGCCGCGGCGCCCTGATAACCCTGGCCCGAATACGGCTGGGAGGGCGCGGCGGGGAGCGCGGGCAGCGCCGACGGCAGAGCCGGCATGTACGACGAGCCCGTGTCATAGGGCAACTCGACCCGGATCGGGGCAATCTGCGGGGTGCCGCGCTCGGCGACGAGGGAGTCGTAGATCGGGGTGTCCGGGAAGGACGGCGAAGCGTAGTAGCCGCCGCCGTAGGTAGAGCGGGGGGAGGTCATACCTCTTAAGTTAAGCCCACGATGTGCCGGTTGGGGAGCCTGAAAAGAGGGTTGTTTCACGTGTCGTGTGAAGCCCGCGGTCCACAATGTGAGCGAACTTGGCAAAATCGGTCGCGAACGCCCGTAGGGATCGTGTAAAGGCCGTGTCCACATCAGATGAACGGCGGACATTTTTCGGCAAGTAGGTTGGAACCTGCCACCGTGCAGAAGGGGGCGCCGTGCAGCGGCCCGGCGAGCGAAGCGAGAGGAAGGGCGCCACGATGCCGATGCCCAAGGGGAGCAACGTCGCGGTACCGGCCACGTCGGTACGGCTGGAACTGGGGTGGCGCACCGGCCCCGGCACCCCGGACGTGGACGCGTCCGCGCTGCTGCTGACCGCCGCGGGAAAGGTCCGCGACGACACCGACTTCGTCTTCTACAACCAGCCCGCGCACGCCTCGGGCGCCGTCCGCCACGAAGGCAAGCGGCCCGCCGGGGACACCGCGGCCGACAGCCTGTCCGTCGACCTGGCCCGGCTGGAGCCCGCCGTGGAGCGGGTGGTGCTCGCCGCCTCGGCCGACGGGGGCACGTTCGGCCAGGTCGCCGGACTGCACATCCGGGTGCTCGACGCGGGCAGCGGCGCCGAGCTGGCCCGCTTCGACAGCCAGGACGCCACCGCCGAGACCGCCTTCGTCCTCGGGGAGCTCTACCGGCGGCAGGGCGCCTGGAAGTTCCGTGCGGTCGGGCAGGGGTACGCCACCGGGCTGGCCGGGCTGGCCACGGACTTCGGCATCAGCGTGGAGGAGGAGCCCCCGGCCCCGCCTGCCGCCGCACCGGCCCCGCCCGCCGCCGTGCCCCCGGCGGCCCCCACCGCCCAGCAGTACGGCGCGTACCCGCCGCCCCCGGCCCCGCCCGCCCAGCCGTACGGCACGCCGCCGGTGCCCGCCCCCGCCCCGCCCGTGAGCCTGTCGAAGGTCACCCTCACGAAGGAGGCGCCCGCCGTCTCCTTGACGAAGCAGGGCGGCACCTCGGGCGCGATGCGGGTCAACCTGAACTGGCAGCAGGCCGGCAAACCCGCCTCCCGCCTGGGCAAGAAGCTGGGCCGCAGGACCATGGAGGCGCTGGGCGCCCGCGGCGCGCTGCTGCCGCGGTCCGGCGACCTGGACCTCGACCTGTGCGCGCTGTACGAACTCACCGACGGCAGCGCGGGTGTGGTCCACCCCATCGGCGGCAACTTCGGCACCCTGCACGCCCCGCCGTACCTCCAGCTCGACCGGGACGACCGCACCGGCGCCGTCGCCTCCGGCGAGAACCTGACGGTCAATCTCGACCACCAGGACCGCATCAAGCGCATCCTCATCTTCGTGACCGTCTACGCGGGCGCCACCAGCTTCGCCGGACTGCACGCCACGGTCACCCTCCAGCCGCAGTACGGCGCGCCCGTGGACTTCTCGCTCGACGAGTGCACCGTCCCGTCGAACGTCTGCGCCCTCGCCCTCATCACCAACACCGGCAGTGAGCTGGTCGTCCAGCGCGAGGCCCGCTACCTGGTGCCCGCGCCGGGCGTCAGCCCGCAGCGCACCGTCGACGAGGCGTACGGCTGGGGGCTGAACTGGTCCCCGGCCAGCAAGTGAGCGCCCGCCGATAGGTGAGTCCCGGTCAGGACGCGCCCGGCGCCCCGTACGTCCGGCCCTTCCAGGCGGCCCCGCGCCCCCGGTAGTGCTGGACGGCGGAGTCGACCGTCATCAGGAGGTAGAGCAGCGCGGTGCACGGCAGCAGCGGCGCGAGCCAGAGCGGCTGCCCGTAGTAGCGCAGCATCGGCAGGTACGTGCCGGCCATCACGGCCCACGCCGCGCCGCCCAGCGCCGCCGTCGTCGCGCTCCCGGCCGCGAGACCGGCGGCCAGCGCGGCGGGCGGCGCCAGATAGACGAGCGCGAGCCCGGCCACCGTCCCCGCCAGCAGCAGCGGGTTGTGCCGCAACTGCGCGTACGCGCTGCGCGAGACCATCCGCCACAGCGTGCCCAGCCCCGCGTACGGGCGCACGCTCTCCACCCGGTCGCCCAGCCCCAGCCAGATCCGGCCACCGGCCCGCCGCACGGCCCTGGCCAGCGTCACATCGTCGATCACCGCATGCCGGATGCTGTCGGGCAGCCCGGCCCGCTCGGCCACCGCGCGCCGCAGCAGCACACAGCCGCCCGCCGCCGCGGCGGTCCGCGCACCCGGCCGGTTGACCCACCGGAAGGGATACAGCTGCGCGAAGAAGTACACGAAGGCCGGGACGATCAGCCGCTCCCAGAACGAGACCACCCGCAGCCGCGCCATCTGCGACACCAGGTCCAGCTCCGCCGAGCGCGCCGCGGCCACCAGCTCGCGCAGGCTGTCGGGGGCGTGCGCGATGTCCGCGTCCGTCAGCAGCACGTACTCCGCGTCGCCGCGCTCCCGTACCAGCGCCATGCCGTGCCGTACCGCCCACAGCTTGCCCGTCCAGCCCGGCTCCGGCTCGCCCGGCGCGGTGACGGTCAGCGGCAGCCCGCCCCGCCCGGCCAGCTCCCGGGCCAGCTCGCCCGTCCCGTCCGTACTGCCGTCGTCGACGAGGATCACCTCGGCCCGCCCCGGATACTTCTGCGCCAACAGGGACGGCAGGCTCACCGGCAGCACCGCGGCCTCGTCCCGGGCCGGGACGACGACCGCGACCGGCGGCCACCGTTCCGGATCGTCGCGCGCGGGCAGCCGTACGTCCGTCCGCCAGAAGAAGCCCTGCCCCAGCGCCAGCCACACCCAGGCCGCCAGCGACCCGGCACCGATCCACTCCGTCGCTCCCACGCCCGCAGTCTGCCGCACCGGCACCCGCCGTGGCCGGAACCCGGCGGGCGGCCCCACGGGCGCGGCGGACGCGGGCCGCCGGTATGACAAGTACCGGGCGGCCCGGCGTAAAGTGTCCGGGTGAAGATCGCGCTCATGGACTCCGGTACCGGCCTGCTCGCGGCGGCCGCCGCGGTACGGCGGCTGCGGCCCGACGCCGACCTGGTCATCTCCTCCGACCCGGACGGCATGCCCTGGGGACCCCGCCCGCCGCACGACATCGCGGCGCACGCGCTCGCCGCCGCCCGCGCCGCCGCCGCGCACCGCCCGGACGCCCTGATCGTCGCCTGCAACACCGCCTCCGTGCACGCCCTGCCCGCCCTGCGGGCCGAGCTGGAGCCCGCACTGCCCGTCATCGGCACCGTCCCGGCCATCAAGCCCGCCGCGGCCACCGGCGGCCCGGTCGCCATCTGGGCCACCCCGGCCACCACGGGCAGCCCGTACCAGCGTGACCTGATCGAACAGTTCGCCTCCGGCGTCGAGGTCACCGGCGTACCCTGCCCCGGGCTCGCCGACGCCGTCGAGACCGCCGACGAGGCCGCGATCGACGCCGCCGTGGCGGCCGCCGCCGCGAACACGCCCCGCGACGTACGGACCGTCGTCCTCGGCTGCACCCACTACGAACTGGTCGCCGAGCGCATCCGCGCCGCCCTCCAGCAGCCCGGCGCCCCCGCGCTCGTCCTGCTCGGCTCCGCCGAGGCGGTCGCCGCCCAGGCACTGCGCCGCATCGGCGCGGACCCGGCCCCCTCGGCCGCCCCCACCGGTACCGTCACCGTCCTTCTCAGCGGCCGTCCCGGGCAGCTTCCCGAGGCCGCTCTCGCCTATGACGAGGGACGACTCCTGTCCGGCGCGGCGGAGGCCCGGGAACCCGTCCGTCACTGAGTCCCCGCAGGGCGCGCGACACGCTGCCAGGGCGGGCAAACCCGCGTAGGCTGCGACTCATGAGGGACCACCCCCACGAGGGGGCAGCAGCCCCCGGCGAGCACGGCGGCCCGCTCGACGAAGGCGCCTCCGGCAGCCACCGAGACCCCGCGGACGTCCCCGAGGAGTGGCACGGACGCGCCACCAACCGGGTGCAGTGGCTCTTGGCCGGCATCGGCGCGGCCTGCCTGGCCCTGGGCATCGAGCTGGCCGTCGACAGCGCCTGGACGACCGGTCTGGCACCCCTGCTGATGTCGGTGGTCGGCTGCGTCCTGGCCGGACTGCTGGTGCTCTTCGGCACCCTCGCCTTCGTCCATGTGGCCGTACGGGTCGACAAGGACTGCCTGGAGGTGCGGTGCGGCCACATGGGGCTGCCCCGCCGCCGCATCCCCCTCGAAAACGTCGTCGGCGCCGACTTCGCACCCCGCGTCACCCCGCGCCACTGGGGCGGCTGGGGCTACCGCTGGCGCCCCGAGCAGGGCACGGCCGTGGTCGTACGGCGCGGCGAGGCGGTGGTGCTCCGGCTCGGCGACGGCCGCAGCTTCACGATCACGGTGGACGACGCGGAGAACGCGGTGCGCTGCATCCGCGGCAGGTGCGGGATCGACAAGGGCCGGAGCGCCGGCGCCTGAGGCCCGCGCCGGGGACCGTGCGAACGCCCGCCCGATTGCGTGGACGATGCATCGGTCACCGGGCTCTCGTTAGGGTGCGCGGTATGGCGACACCCGACTTCATCCGTGACCTCCGGGCCGGCATCGGCCACCAGCTCCTGTGGCTCCCCGGCGTGAGCGCCGTGGTCTACGACGACCGCGGCCGGGTCCTGCTCGGCCGCAGAGTGGACAACGGCATGTGGTCGATCATCGGCGGCATCCCGGAGCCGGGGGAGCAGCCGGCCGAGACGGCGGTGCGCGAGGTGTTCGAGGAGACCGCGGTGCACGTGGTCCCCGAGCGGGTGATCCTCGTCGAGGCGCTCCAGCGGGTCCGCTATCCGAACGGCGACGCGTGCCAGTTCATGGACATCTCGCTGCGCTGCCGCGCCGTCGGCGGTGCGGCCGCCGTCAACGACGACGAGTCGCTGGAGGTGGGCTGGTTCGCGCTGGACGCCCTGCCGCAGCTGGAGGAGTTCTCGGTGACGCGGATCAAGATGGCCATGGACGACGGGCCCGCCTGGTTCGCGGGCGTCGGGCAGGAGCGGTAGCGACGGTACGGCTCCGGGTCGACGGTACGGCTCCGGCTCGACGGTACGGTCTCGGATCGACGTACCGGGAGCGGAGCGTCGTACGGCCCCGGCTCGACGTAACGGCCCCGGCTCGACGTGCCGGGGGCGGCTCGACGTACCGGGGGCGGATCGACGTGACGGCCCCGGAGCGACGTTCCGCAACCGGATCGACGCACCGGTGCCGGGACGACGCATCAGGCCCGGATCGACGTAACGCGGTCGGATCGACGTAACGCCACCGAATCGACGCAACGTCACCGGCTCGACGAGCCAGGCCCGGATCGACGCACCACCACCGGATCGACGTAAACGGCCGCCGGAACCGGTTCCGGTACCGGCATTGATGCGGCGGACCGGGAAAGCGCGACGTGAGCGGGCCGGAAGCCCGGCGGCCGACCTCAGACGTGCATCCGGGGCAGACGGATCGAGGTCTGCGACTCCTCGCCCCCGCCGGGCAGCCCGGGCCCCTGGGGCACCTCGGGCCCTCCCGGCAGCTCGGACTGCCCCGGGTCGCCCGGCGACTCCCCGGGGGCGTCCGGTGACGAGGACCGGCCCGCCTCCTCGGTGTGCATCTGCTGCCGACCGCCGTCCTTGCGGCAACTGCTCAGCCAGGTGCCGGTGGGTCCGGCCTCGTACTGGCACTCCCAGCCCCGTACCGTCAGCGACGGCTGGTCCGCGTCCGCCTTGCGGAAGAACTCCGCCATCACGCTCCGGGCCTCGGCGCAGCCCGCGGCCGGCCCGGCGCCGGGCCCGGAGAAGAGCCGCGCGGTCAGGCCCTCGCCCATGGCGTCGGGCAGCGCGCCGCAGTCCAGCGGCTGGCCGGGCACGCCGGAGGGAGAGCCGCCCGGCTCCGACGGGTGCGCGCTGCCGCCGCCGTCCGGGCCGCCCTTCAGGGTCTTCGTGGGACTCGCGCCCGGGCCCGAGCCGGAGGCGGCGGGGGACGCCGCGGTGTCGTCCGGTCCGCTGCCGCCGCACGCGGCGACGGTGAGGGCCAGCAGGGCGGTCGGTACGGCGATGAGCCGGCGCATGTCGAACTCCTTCGGCCGCGGGAGGCGCGGGCGGGAAGCTCCGCCGTACGGACGCTAGGAGCCCGCCGCGCGGGCTGCGATCCGGAACGGGCGAACGGGTGAACGCCGGAGCCGCCGCCCGCCCGTCCGCCGTCGCGCTCAGCCCAGGCGTTCGATGTGCATCCGGGCGGTGGTGCCCGGGTAGAAGGACGTGGTGCCGACGGACCAGTAGGCAAAGGTGCCGGGGATGCGCGTCAGGTCCGTCATGAGGGCCGTCTCGGGCATCTCGGGGCCACGCTCGCTCACCCAGGACGTGCCGTCCCACCGCAGGTAGTGCGAGCGCTTCTGGTCCCAGAAGTCCCAGCCGGTGATCCGGTCGGGGCGGCCCTGCCGGTCCCCGCTGACGGAACTGAGCAGGCCGACGCCGTACGGCCCCTTCACCGGTGACCACCGGGTGCCGTCCCAGTGCTCGAAGACGACGCCGGGCGGCTTTCCGGGCGGGCCGCCGATGCCGTAGCCGTAACCGGTCAGCCAGATGTCGTCGTGGGCGACCGGGAGCAGCCCGGAGACGGTCGCGCGGATGCCGGTGGTGCGGGGAATCACGGTCCATGCGCCGTCCCAGCGCGCGATGACGTCGCCGTACACCCAGACCTCGCCGCCGGGCGTCACATGGACGCGCCCCGGAGTGGGGGCCGCCGCGTCCGGCAGCGGGGCGCACCAGCGCCACCGGCGGCCGTCCCAGTGCAGCAGCCCCGCGCGCCCGTCGTGCCGGCCGCCGGCCCACGCCCGGCCGTCGGCGGTGGCCGCGACATCGGTGACCGTGGTGCCGCTCTCTCCCTGGCCCGGGTACGGCGTCTTCCGCCAGGTCGTGCCGTCCCAGGCCAGCAGCAGACCGCCGGCGCCGACGGCCCGCGCGGTACGGGAGCCGGCGCACGTCACCGAGGTCAGGGGGCCGGACGAGGCGAGCGGCCCCAGATCCGTACGCGACCAGGCGGCGCCGTCCCAGCGGAGTGCGACCGCCGTCCCCTCGCTGACGTTGCTCAGGCCCTCCACGCCCACGGCCCAGGCGAGACCGGGCCCGGCGGCGGCCACACCGTACAGCCGGGCGCCCGGCCGCGCGTCGGGCACCGGGACGGCGGACCAGCCGGGGGAGGCGGACCAGCCGGGCGCGGGGGCTGTGGCGGCGGGGGCCGCCACGGCGGTCGCGGGGGCCGCGGCGCCGGCCAGGCCGAGGCCCGCGGCGGTGCCCGCGAGGCCGCTGACGAAGCTGCGTCTTCGCATGGGAGCGTCCTTGGAGTCGAAGCGGGTCCGGGACTGCGGGGGACACCTTGGCCCCGGCGGCCGGAGAGGTCAATGGAGGCGGCGCGGGAGGGGCGGTGACGGATGGCTCCCCGTACGGGCGGCGTCAGTAGGAGCCCTGCCGGTACGCCCCCCTGCCGGTACGCCCCCTCCCGATACGACCCCGACCTACTGGTAGCCGCCTCCGGATGCGGCCGGTGCCCGGCTGCGGCAGCGTGGTGCTGTCCCACCAACCGGACCGAGGGAGCAGGGCATGGGCGACGAAAACGCCATGGACAAGGCCAAGGGCAAGGCCAAGGAGATGATGGGCAAGGCCACCGGCGACGACCGGAAGAAGGGCGAGGGCCGCGCCGACCAGGCCAAGGGAAAGGCCAAGGGAGCGCTGGACGACGCCAAGGGCCAGGCCCAGGGCATGCGGGACTCCCTCAAGGACAAGGGCGACCGCAGCTCCTGACGGGGGCGGCGGCCCGCCGGGCGCCGCCCGCACCCCGCCGTCCGTACACCGGTACGGGCGGCGGGGTGACCCGTGCGCCGGGGCGCTCGTTGTGCACGGCATGATCAAGAAGATTGCCGCCGCGGCCCTGCTGGCGGGCTCGGTCACCGCCACTGCCCAGACCACCGCACAGGCCGTGGAAGTGCCCCAGGCCCTCGCCGCGACAGCCGCCCTGACGACGCAACTGATCTCGCAGGTCCCGCACATCCACGACGTACAGCCGCCGCCCGCGTTCACGGCCCAGAAGGGCGACCGCAGGTAGCCGGTGCCCCGCTCCGCGGCCGGACCCCGCAGCCGCTCCGGCCCGTCGCGTCCGGCCCGTCGCGTCCGGTCTGTCGCGTCCGGCCCGTCGTCGTGTCAGGGCCGGCGCGCCACGGCGGCGTAGGAGGCGGCCACCGCGTCCGTGACCTGCGTCGCCTCGCCCGGGTCGGCCGGGCGCCAGTGGTGCGCCAGCGTGATGCCGGGCTCCAGCAGCTCCCAGCCGTCGAAGAAACGGGCGAATTCGGCTTCCGTACGGTAGGCCACGGACGTGCCCGCCGCCGCGTAGATGTCCGAGATCCGGGCCATCGCCTCCGGGGCGAAGTCGGCGGTGGCGTGGGTCATGGCCAGCGTGCTGCCGCTGGGCAGGGCCGCCTTGAGGTGCTCGACGACCCGGTGCGCCCGGTCCTGCCCGCCGTCCGGCACGAAGTGCATCAGGGCGATCAGGCTCAGCGCGACCGGACGGCCGAAGTCGAGGGTCTCCCGGACCTGCGGCGCCGTGAGGATGCCGGCCGGCTCGGTGACGTCCGCCTGGAGGTAGGCGGTGCGCCCCTGCGGTGTGCTGCGCAGCAGGGCGGCCGCGTGCGCCAGCACGATCGGGTCGTTGTCCGTGTAGACCACCCGGGCGTCCGGCGCGACGTCCTGGGCGATCTCGTGCAGGTTGGGCGAGGTGGGGATGCCGGTGCCGATGTCCAGGAACTGGCGCAGCCCGGCCCGTGCCAGGGCGCGGGTCGCGCGGTGCATGAACTCCCGGTTGACCCGCGCGGCGACCGCCGCCGACGGGAAGACCGAGAGCACGCTCGCGGCGGCCGTGCGGTCGGCGAGGAAGTTGGTCCTGCCGCCGAGGAAGTAGTCGTAGATGCGCGCCGAGTGGGCGCGGTCGAGTTGCAGGTCCACCACCGGTTCACCGTGCTGCTCGCTCATCAGAGGACCGCCTCCCTGTACGGCTGCCGGGCCGACGCCGGAGCACTACCCCCGCCGCCGCGGTCTTGCACCGGCGCGTGCCGGGGGCCGGGCGCCCCCGCTCCGAATCATCACATCATCGTTTCCGGGGAGATTTCTTCCGGGTGGTGCCACAACCGGGCCGGTTTTCCGGTTCATTGGAAGGGAGGGCCGCCGCCCTCCCGCTGATGCCGGGGCCTGCCGGCCTTCTGGACCGCGGCGAACGGAACGAGGACCGCACGTGAGCACGTACCGGGACAGCCCCCTGCCGCCGTGCGCCCCCGCACACGGGCCCGGCGCCGGGTGCCACGGCCGGCGGGAGCGGCCATGACCCGCGACCGGCCGCGGTGTCCGGACGGCGACCCGCTGCGCCAGGCCGGCCGGCGGCTGGCCCTCGCCTTCGAGGCGTTCCACGAGACGCACTACCGCAAATGGCTGGCCTACGCCTATCTGCACACCGGCAGCGAGGACGCCGCCCTGGAGGTGACCGGCTCCGCGTACCAGCGATTACGGCTGTGCTGGCCGTACGCGCTCAAACAGTCCTCGGTGGACTCCTACGCCTGGGCCGTCCTCAAGGAGTCCGTGGTCGACTGGCTCTGCCGGCACCGGCGCGCCACGGCCCTGACCCAGAGCGCCGCCTTCGCCGTCGTCACCCGCGCCCTGCTGCGCGAGTGCCAGCAGCAGTTCGCGCTGCTGGAGAGCCAGCTGGGCCTGTACGAGGCGATCGCGCGGCTGCCCGAGCGGCAGTGCGACGTGATCGTGCTGCGCCATGTCATCGGGTACTCCGACACCCAGATCGCCGCCCTGCTCGGCGTCGACGAGGCCACCGTCCGCTCGCACGCGAGCCGGGGCAAGCGCCGGATCGCCGCCGCGCTGGGCATCGCACCGGGCCCACAGAAGGGTAAGTGACCCATGCCGCACACCCACCGGGCCGGCCGGGACACCATCGAGTCGCTGCTGGCGGCAGCCGCCGACGTCCTCGCCGAGTCCTACGGCGCCTACGACACCGTGGCGGCCCGTGACCGGCTCACCGGCGACATCTACGAGGACACCGGGGCCGCGTACCCGGCCGGGCCCCGCCCGGACGCCCCGGCGCCCACCGCCTACCCCAGCGCCCACGACGAGGCCGCCCACGAACTCGACCTGGCCTGCGCCCTGGTGGTGAACGCCGCGGCGGCCGCGGACAGCCTGGCCCGGCTGGTCGACGACCACCGGATCGACCCCGAAGGCGCCCTCGTCTTCGCCTGTCTGCTGCACATCACCGGACGTGCGGAGGCCGCCGACTTCTGGTGGCGGTTCGGCGCCGGCGGCGGCAGCCGGACGGCCGCCTACTGCCTGTACCTCTCCCACCGCCGGTACGGCGAGTTCCGTGACGCGGCCTACTGGCGGATGCAGGCCGCCCACGACCCGGACGAGGAGCTGCCGGCGCCGGTCGCCTTCGACGCCGGGCGGCTGCTGCCGGACGCCGCCCGGCACGCCCTGCTCGTCCAGTGGCACAGCGGTCTCGCGCCCACCCTGCCCGCGGCCCTGGAGAGTGTCATCGACCGCCTCGACGTCGCGGGGGACGACGAGGACTTCGGCGAGATCCCCTGCCCGTCGCCGACGCTGGTGGACGACCTGCGGCAGTGACCGGTCACCGGATCACCGGAGAGGAACGGCAGCGTCCGGTCACTGGGACAGGAACGGCAGTCACCGGCGACCGGAAAGGACCGGCCGGGCGGACGCCGCATGGACGCGGCGGTCCGCGGCCGTCACCATCGGTACCAGCGGCATCACACGTACCGGTACCGGCAGCACGCCCGCCGCCGGAGGGCGGCACCCCGCAGCGCACCGAGCGAGCCGACGGAAAGGCGTCCGCATGGAGCGACGTACGGCCCAGGACCGCAGTACGGGCACGGACACGGGCACGAGCCTCGGCCGGGCCACGGATCGCGGCGCCGGCACGGACCTCGGCGCCTCCGCCTCTGCCTCCGCCGCCCCCGTCCCCGGACGCGCCGACGTCGTCATCGTCGGCGGCGGTGTGCTGGGGGCGAGCATCGCGTTCCACCTGGCGGAGGCCGGAGTCGGCGGCGTCCTGCTGCTGGAGCGCGACCGGCCCGCCGCCGGGTCCTCGGGCAAGCCCATCGGCGGCGTACGCGCCCAGTTCTCCGACCCGCTCAACATCCGCATCGGGCGGCGCAGCCTGGAGGCGTGGCGGGCGTTCGGCGAACGGCCCGGCGCCGACATCGGGTTCGAGAGCGTGGGGTACCTCTTCCTCCTCGGCGACGCCACCGAACGCGCTCTGTTCGAGGAGGGGGTGGCGGCACAGAACGCGCTCGGGGTGCCCAGCCGGATCATCGGCCCGGCCGCGGCCGCCGCGCTGTGCCCGTACCTCGACCCGGACGGCATCGTCGCCGCCGCGTACTGCCCGACCGACGGATACGCGCTGCCGCGGGAGGCGGTGACCGGCTACCTGCGCGCGGCCGCCCGGCTCGGCGTGGAAATCCGTACGCACTGCCCTGTCACCGCGATCGACACCCGCGACGGCGCCCTCGAAGCGGTACGGACACCGCGCGGCACGGTCCGTACCACCACGGTCATCTGCTGTGCGGGCGCCTGGTCCGCCGAGGTCGGCGCGATGGCCGGGGTACGGCTGCCGGTGACCCCGGTGCGCCGCCAGATCGCCTTCACCGGGCCACTGGACGCCCCACCGCCCCGTATCCCGTTCACCCTGGACTTCGGCTCCACGGCCTACTTCCACAACGACGGCGCGGGCGGGCTGCTGCTCGGCATGTCGGACCCGCGCCAGGAGCCGGGCTTCGGGCGGGAGTTCAGCCGGGAGTGGCTGGCGCCCTTCCGTGCGGCCGTCGGCCGCCGGGCGCCCGCCCTGGCCGCGATGCCGGTCAGCCACGGCTGGGCCGGGCTCTACGAGACCACCCCCGACAACAACGCCCTCATCGGCGAGGCCGCCGACGTGCCCCGCTTCCTGTACGCCACCGGCTTCTCCGGCCACGGCTTCCTCCAGGCGCCCGCCGTGGGGGAGCTGGTCCGCGATCTCTACCTGGGCCGGGAGCCGTTTCTCGACGTCGGACCGTTCGCCGCCACACGGTTCGGCGCCCGGACGGCCGGTACGGGGGAGGAGGGGGACGTACGGCAGGACGGCGCCCGCCCGGAAGCCCACATCATCTGACGCCCGGCACACGCTCAGGAGGACCGCATGATCCCCACCTGGCGGCTGCGCGCCGCCTTCGCCCGCCGGCTCTCCGGCATGTACGGCGCCGAAGTCCCCGCGTACACCACCCTCCTGGAGGTGACGGGCGAGGTGAACGACGAGGTCGCGCGCCGCGACCCGGACGCCGGGCGGCTGGGCGGCATCGAGCGGGTCGCCGCGGAGCGGCACGGCGCCGTCCGGGTCGGCACACCCCGCGAACTGCGCCAGGCGGCGCAGGTGTTCGCCGCCCTGGGGATGCGTCCGGTGGGCTTCTACGACCTGCGGGACGCCGCCACGAGCGCGGTCCCGGTGGTCTCCACCGCCTTCCGCCCCGTCGAGCCCGAAGAGCTGGACCGTAACCCCTTCCGCGTCTTCACCTCGATGCTCACCACCGCCGACCGCCGGTTCTTCGACGCCGGACTCCAGGACCGGCTGGAGACCTTCCTGGACCGCCGCACCCTCTTCCCGCCCGAACTGCTCACCCTCGCCGAGCGCGCCGAACGCGAGCACGGCCTCGCGCCGGAACCGGCGGAACGCTTCCTCACGCTGGCGGTCGCCGCCTTCGAACTGTCCCCCGAGCCGGTGGACCGCGCCTGGTACCGCGAACTCGCCCGGATCTCCGCCGTCGCCGCCGACATCGGCGGCGTCACCAGCACCCACGTCAACCACCTCACCCCCCGCGTCCTGGACATCGACGTGCTCTACCGGCGGATGGCGGACCGCGGCATCACCATGATCGACGAGATCCAGGGGCCGCCCCGCTGGGACGGTCCCGACGTCCTGCTGCGGCAGACCTCCTTCCGCGCGCTGGACGAACCCCGCACCTTCCGCGAACCGGACGGCAGCGTGACCACCGGCGCCCTGCGGGTGCGGTTCGGTGAGGTCGAGGCGCGCGGCATCGCCCTGAGCCGTACCGGTCGCGCCCGCTACGACGCGCTCGTCACGGAGACGGACCGGCTGCTCGCCGCAGCGGCGGACCGGCGGAGCGCCCGCGAAGGGGACGGCGGCGTGACCACCCGGCAGGACGTGGCCCGCCCTCTCTGGGAGGCCGGTTTCCCGCGCTCGGAACAGCGGCTCGCCGCCGAAGGGCTGGGCTACTTCACGTACGCCCCGGCAGCCGCCCGCCCGCGCGACGGGCAGCACCCGCCCGCCGACCTGGCCGGACTGCTGGAACACGGCTGGCTGACCGCCCGCCCGATCGTCTACGAGGACTTCCTGCCCCGCTCGGCCGCCGGGATCTTCACCTCCAACCTGACCGGACAGGGCACCCGGGACAGCGCCCGCACCGGAACGCCCTACGACGAACACCGGCTCGCCGAAGCCGTCGGCCGCCCCGTGCACGACCCCTTCCAGATCTACGCCGCACAGCAGGACGCCTCCCTGCGGCGGGCACTGGAGGCGCTGGGAGCGGACGACGCCCTCCGCAAGCTGAGCCCCTCCTGACGGCTTGCCCGACTCCTGACCCCGGTCGATCCGTACCGGCCCCCGCCGGGCCACCCCCGCCCCGTCATCTCCCCCGCGCCGAAGGAGCCACCCGCCGTGAGCACCCGCACCCAGCTCCCCAGCACCGCAGAACTCCGTGATCTGGCCGCCGACCGGCTGCGCCGCTGCGGCGTCGCGACCGTCCCCGAGGGCGCCGGGATCACCGCCCGTACGCCGATCACCGGCGGCGTCCTGTACCGGCTGCCCGCCGCCACCGCGGAGCAGACCGACGCGGCCGTGGCCGCCGCCGAAGCGGCGTTCCGGGAGTGGCGCGCCGTCCCCGCTCCGCAGCGGGGCGCCCTGGTCAAACGGTTCGGCGAACTGCTCACCGAGCACCGGGACGCGCTCGCCGACCTGGTCACCGTCGAGGCCGGCAAGATCCGCTCCGAAGCGCTCGGCGAGGTACGGGAGATGACCGACGTCTGCGACTTCGCGGTGGGGCTGTCCCGGCAGCTCTACGGACGCACGATGGCCAGCGAACGCCCCGGCCACCGCCTCGCGGAGACCTGGCACCCGCTCGGCGTGACCGGAGTCCTGTCCGCCTTCAACTTCCCGGTCGCCGTCTGGTCCTGGAACACCGCGGTCGCCCTGGTCTGCGGCGACCCGGTCGTGTGGAAGCCCTCCGAGCTGACCCCGCTGACCGCGCTGGCCTGCGACGCCCTGCTGGCCCGCGCGATCGCCGACACGGGCGCCCCGGCCGCGCTGCACCGGCTGCTGCTCGGCGACCGGGAGACCGGCGCGCTGCTCGCCGACGACCCGCGCGTCGCGCTGCTCAGCGCGACCGGCTCGGTGCGGATGGGGCGCGCGGTGGCGCCGCGGGTGGCCGCCCGTTTCGGCCGCTGCCTGCTGGAACTCGGCGGCAACAACGCCGCCGTGGTCACCCCGTCCGCCGACCTGGACCTCGCGGTACGCGGCATCGTCTTCTCCGCCGCGGGCACCGCGGGCCAGCGCTGTACGACCCTGCGCCGGCTGATCGTGCACGAGGACGTCGCGGACCGCCTGACCGAGAAGATCGTGCACGCCTACGGACAGCTGCCGGTCGGCAACCCCTTCGACGCCGCCACCCTCGTCGGACCGCTGATCAGCCCCGCCGCCCACGCGGCCATGGCCAAGGCGCTGGACACGGCGCGCGACGACGGCGGCACCGTCCTCACCGGCGGCGAACCGCACCTCACCGACCAGGCGCCGGACGCCGCCTACGTGAGCCCGGCGGTCGTGCGGATGCCGGCGCAGACCGAGGTCGTCCGTACCGAGACCTTCGCGCCCGTCCTGTACGTGCTGACCTACCGCACCTTCGAGGAGGCCGTCGCCCTGCACAACGGCGTGCCGCAGGGCCTGTCGTCCAGCGTCTTCACCCGGGACCAGCGGGAGGCCGAGCGTTTCCTGGCCGCCGACGGCTCAGACTGCGGCATCGCCAACGTCAACATCGGTACGTCGGGCGCGGAGATCGGCGGCGCCTTCGGCGGGGAGAAGGAGACCGGCGGGGGCCGGGAGTCCGGCTCGGACGCCTGGCGGGCGTACATGCGCCGGGCCACCACCACCGTCAACTACTCGGACGCCCTGCCGCTGGCGCAGGGCGTCAGCTTCCTCCAGGACCGGCGGACCCGTGGACGGCGTGCCCGTCCGGCGCTCAGTTGAGGGTCCGGGCGGGCAGCAGCCGTTCGATGACGACGAAACGCTCGTCGAGCGGTGCGAGCCGCAGCAGTCGGCGGACCACGGGACGCGGTCCGAGCAGCACCAGACGGCCACCGCGGTCGACCACCCGTTCACGGAGCCGGCACAGCAGGGCCAGGCCGCTGCAGTCCATGAACGTGACCTGACACAGGTTCACGACGACGGTGCCGGGCCGGGGCGGCAACGCCTCACCGAGGACGGGTTGCAAGGTCAGCGCCAAGGCGAGATCGAGTTCTCCCTTGAGCGCGAGCACGAACTGGTCCCCGACCGCGTACGTGAGCAGTGCCGCGTCGGCGGTGCGTTCGGTCATGGCGCCCCCCACCGGTTGCACAGGCCGCAGAGCGGCAGCTGGCTGATGGCACCGGGGGCCGGGGTGCAGAAAAACCGTAGCGGGGCGCGTACGGGGAGAATCGATCAGGCAAGGTTGCATCCCTCGAACGGGTGAAGCCTTGCGCTAGCTCTTGACAGATTCTCCGGTGCACGACACGCGCCCCGGGCCGGGCGCCTCGACAGGCGCGCCCGGCCCGGGGCGGCACGGTGATCAGGACTGCGGCGGCTGGTCCTGGCCCTGATCCTTGCCGAGCTGGCCCCTGAGCTTGTCCTGGGCCGTGTCGACCTGGCTGCTGTACTTGCCCTGGGTCTTGTCGTCGACGAAGTCGCCGGCCTTGTCGACGCCCTTGCCGGCCTGGTCCTCGTGACCCTTCAGCATCTGCTTGAGCTTGTCCATCACGGACATGAGTCGTCCTCCTCGCCACTGACGCCCCCACCTCTCCAGGGTCACCGGGTCCGGCCGGATCCGCATCCGGGGTGCCGCGCGCCCGTGCCCGGCGGGCCCGCCCCCGAGGGCCGGGAGCGCCGCTAGGACGAACGGCCCTGCAGGCTGCGCACCGGGATCAGGCAGTGCGCGGAACTCTTGATCACGCCCTCGTCGCCCGCGAAGGCCCGCAGCATGTCCTCGCTGACCGGCCCGCCCGGCTTCGCCTCCGGCCACGGCCGGGTGGCGAACATGCCGTACACCTGCCCCCGGTGGTCCGCCGCCGCCAGCCACTCCGGCGGCACCGGGCACTGCGCGCTGAAGATCGGCATCGTCAGCACCGCCCGCCCGGCCTCGACGATCAGTGTCAGCGGGAGGGAGGGGGTGCGGGAGGCGTCCTGGAGCTCGCCGCCGACCAGCAGCCCGGCCTGGCTCAGCATGGTTCCCATGACCTCGGTCCCGGTCTCCGGGCCGTCCTTGCCGTCTCCGAGGGAGTAGGTGAGCAGGAAGGGTACGTCGTGACCGTCCTCGGGGTGGGCGCCGCTCCAGCCGATCATCATGAGGGTGCCCAGCTGGCTGTACGGAGGGTTGCCGGTGGTGGCCTGGGATGTGGTCATGGCGGGCACCTTAGTGACCTTCACCGGCCGTCGTCCGCGCGCTTCACCCGGTTGGCGGAGCCTCGTCGGCATCCCAGCCGAACGAGGTCCGGACGGTCACCCGTACCGGCGACCCCGAGGGGTCCGTACGCCACACGCACGTCATGGCACGGCCAGGGGAGCGGTACCCGTACGGCCGGGAGAGCGGCCCGGGAGCGGCGGCGGCCGGTTCGCGCGTCCCGGGTGCGGGCACCATGACGGCAGGCCCGGCGGCGGCACGGGACAGGGTGCTCCCGGCGGGCCCGGTGCCGGCACCCGGAGCCGGAGGGGAGTGGGGCCCGATGGACCTATCCGAGGTCGAGTACCACGACCCCGACGACGCGTCGGGCGCGGAGGCGATGGCCGACTACGCCCGGCTGGCCTGCGAACTGACCGGTATGGACCCCAGGTACGGCATACCGGCGCTGGTCACGATCGCGCGGCGGGAGTCCTCGTACAACCACCCGCGCTGGCGGGTGAACACCACCGACGGCAACGCCTGGGGCCCGGTCATGTCCGACGGGCACCCGCGCAACTGCTCACGCGGCGCCACCCAGTGCGTTCCGCCGACCTTCGCGGCGTACCACCGGTGCGGCACCGCCCGTACGCCGTACGACGTGGTGGCCTGCATGACCGCGACCATCGGGTACGTCCGCGACCGGTACGGCGTCGACGAGTCCGGCTCGAACTTCGCGGACCGGGTGCAGCAGGCCGACCCGACCCGGCCGCCGAAGGGGTACTGAAGCGTGGCGCGGCGCCCGCGCCACGGGCCGCGGGCGGCTCAGGCGATGGCGCCTTCCGTCCAGGCGCGGTCGAGGATCTCGTCCACGGTCTGCTCGACGGTCTGGTGCGTGGTGTCCAGCCACAGCCCGATCGGCGGGGTGTGCTCGCGCAGCGCCGTGTCGAGGTCGCGCACGCTCCAGTCGGGCCCGTACGCCGTCTTGGCCCGTGCGGCCTCCCGCCGCTCGACCGCCGACGGGTCCGGGGTCAGCACCACCACCGCCAGCGGGCGGGTCCTGATGTGCTCGGCCATCTCGGTCAGATGCTCGCCGAGCAGGATGTCCTGCGCGATCACGGTGAACCCGGCCTGGGCGTACTGGTCGGCGCAGGCGGCGGTCAGCCGGTGCCGCAGCCGCAGCTGTGCGAGGGCCGACGCGCCGGCGTCGGGCGTCATCTCCTGCCGCCCCCGGACGACCATGCGCCGGAACGTGTCACCGCGCAGGTGCACCGACCGCGCCAGCCGCTCGGCGAGCGCCTGCGCCACGGTCGACTTCCCGGCGGCCTGAATGCCCGTCAGGACCACGACCCCCGGGCCGAGCCACGGTCCCTGGGGCGCGGCGGGCGCACTGTCGGTGGGGTGTGCCGTCATGGGTCGGTTGCCTTTCCGCGCGGGGTTTTGGCCGGTCGCGGAGCCGCCGGGGCCGCCCCGCCGGGGCATCGTAGCGCCCGCGCCGATCAGGCCGGACGCCCGCCGGTCCCGCTGTCCGTCCGGTGCGCTCAGTCCGTGGCCGTCAGCCCGTCGATCATGCGGTTGAGGAGCCGGTCGAAGGTCGCGTCGGGGGAGGACGTGCCGCCCGGCGCCGTCAGGGCCTCGGCGGCCTTCGGGCAGACGTCCGTGACGGCGGCGGAGCGCAGGTAGCGGGCCTGCGCGTCGTGGAAGGCGCGGTCGGTGGCGCCGGCCGCCGCTTCCTGGGCGTGCTCATGGGTGACATGGCTCGCCACGAAGCCGGAGAGCAGGCTGAAGATTTCGAGTGCCGCCGGGGCGCCGAGCCCCGTGGGGGCGAGGACGGCGAGGGCGTGCTCCAGGGCGGCGAGAGTGTTCGGGCCGAACGTCCGCTGCGCGGGCAGCGCCGCGGGCAGCCACGGGTGGCGCCGCATCAGCGCGCGCTGCTCGCGGAAGAAGTGCCGCAGGTCGGCGTGCCAGTCGCCGGACGGTCCGGGCGGCAGCCGGTGTTCCCCGGCCACCTCGTCGATCATCAGCTCCAGCAGCGTCTCCTTGTCGGGGACGTAGCTGTAGAGCGACATGGTGCCGGCCCCGATCCGGGCCGCGACCGCGCGCATGGTGACCGCGCCGAGTCCTTCGGCGTCGGCGAGGGCGACGGCCGCGGCGGTGATCTCGGCCCGGCTGTGCGCCGGGGGGCGACCGCGCCGGGGGCGTTCGGCCGGTGCCCAGAGCGCCTCCGGGTCCAGTCCGGCGGTACGGCCGGATGTGCCTGTACGGGTCACGGCAACCTCTCTCTGCTGTCCGCCGCCATCCAATCATCCGCTATTCTCGTACGCAGTACGGGAATGGAGTCCGCACCGGGACGAGCGGTCCGCACCAGGAATCGAGGCACCGTGACGGCAACGACGCACCACCCCACCGCGAAGCAGCCGCCCCTGTCGGCCCGGGTGCTGCGGCGCACCCTGCGCGGCATGCCCGCCCGGCGCCACGACGTGGGCTTCGCGTCCGGGCTCGTGGTGCCCGCCGCCGACGGCAGCCCACTGCTGACCGACCACTACTTCCCCCGCGCCGCCGGTGACTTCCCCACCCTGCTGGTCCGCTCGCCGTACGGCCGCGGCATCCCGTGGGCGCCGATGTTCGGCATCCTCTTCGCCGAGCAGGGCTTCCACGTCGTCCTGCAGAGCAGCCGCGGTACCGGAGGCTCCGGCGGCACCGACGCCCTGTGGCAGCACGAGGCCGCCGACGGCCGGGCGGCCGTCGCGTGGCTGCGCCGGCAGCCCTGGTTCACCGGCGTCCTCGGCACGCTGGGGCCCAGTGCCCTGGGATACACGCAGTGGGCCCTCGCCACCGACCCGCCGCCGGAGCTGCGGGCGATGGTGGTCCAGGTCGGCGTGCACGATTGGCACGGCTTCTTCTACCCCTCGGGCCACCCGGGTCCGTTCGCCCTGGAGAGCTCCCTGGTCTCGGCTGTCGGCCGACTGCACTACGGCCGGGGTGTCGTCGCCTTGGCGCGAGCCGGGCTGCGCTTGCAGCGCAACCTCCGGGGGATCGCCCGGAAGCTGCCGCTCGGTGAGGCGTACGTACCCGGCTTCGGCGGCAGGGTGCCGTTCCTGGACGAGGCGATGGCCCGGCCCGATCCGGAGGACGCCTACTGGCGGGGCGCGGACGCCGGTGCGGCGGGCGCGCGGGCGGCCGTACCGACCAGCCTGATCACCGGCTGGCACGACGTGTGCCTCGACCAGACGCTCCAGCAGTACGACCGGCTGCGCCGCGCCGGCTGCGAGACCTCCCTGCTCGTCGGCCCCTGGACGCACAACTCCGCGATGGAGCGTGGCTGGCCGGAAGTCTTCGCCGAGACCCTCGGCTGGCTCCGGGCCCACCTGTGCGACGACGCGTCAGGCTTGCGCGACACGCGGGTGCGCGTCCATGTGGGAGGGCGCCAGGAGTGGCGGGACCTGTCCGACTGGCCTCCGGTGGCGATGGAGCGGCGCTGGTATCTCGACGGGGGTGACGGTGGCGCGCTGACCGCCAAGGCTCCCGAGGGCGCGCCACCGCTCTCCTTCCGCTACGACCCGGCCGACCCGACGCCCTCGGTCGGCGGACTCCTGCTGAGCAGGGCCGTCGGCCCCCAGGACAACGCCGCCTTGGAGTCCCGCGCCGACGTCCTGACCTTCACCACCCCGCCGCTCACCGAGCCGCTCGACGTCCTCGGTGCGGTCGCCGTGGAACTGCGGGTCACGACGGACACGGGGCACGCCGATGTCTTCGCCCGGCTCTGCGACGTGGACGAGCGGGGGCGGTCGGTCAATGTCTGCGACGGGATACGGCGCCTGGACCCCGCCACGGCCGACGGCGCGCCCGGCCCGGCGGAGGTGACGGTGGCGATGAGCCCCACCGCCCACTCCTTCGCCGCCGGACACCGCGTCCGCCTCCAGGTCAGCGGCGGTGCCCATCCGCGCTTCGCCCGCAACACCGGGACGGGTGAGCCCCCGTCGACGGCCACCCGGCTGGTGCCCGTCGTGATCTCGCTGCATCACCCGTCGGCGCTGGTGCTGCCGGAGGCCGGTCCTGAAACGGAGGGGGTGGACGGGGCGGAGCGGGCGCGGTCTCAGACGAAGAAGGCGTTCATGCCGTCCACGTCGGACAGGTAGGTCTCGATGGCCGCGATCTTCCCGTCGCGCACGGTGCACACCGTGGACAGGTGCTCGTCCAGGACCAGGTCGCCGCGCTGCGCGGTGTTGTGCAGGGACAGCGCCATGTTGCGGGGGCTGACGAGGATGTGCAGGAGGGTGAAGTTCAGGCCGTACCCGGCGATCTTGCGGGCGCGTTCGACGACGCCGTCCGCTCCGTACGCCGTCCCGGAGATCGTGTTGTCGCCGGGCAGCTCCCAGGTCGCGTCCTCGTGCAGCAGGGAGCGGATCGTGTCCCAGTCGGCGGTGACGAGCGCGGCGTGGAACTGCTTGCCGAGGGAGTAGTTGTCCTCGTGGACGGTCATGAGGGCTCCTTCACGCGAGAGGGTGCGGGCGGGCCGGTCCGGGCGGACCGGCCGGCCCGTCAGTTCGTATGTTCTAGAACAGTAGCAAAATGGGAGTGGGAAAGATGTGACGGGGAGCGGAGGGAGGCGGGCAGCGTGCCGGTCCGTCCGCGTACGCTCGGGGCATGGCCGTACTGAGTCACCCCGACCGTGCCGAACTACGCATCGCGGACGTCCTGGAGGCGTTCGCGCACCCGATCCGGCTGCGCATCGTGCACCGGCTCGCCCACGGGGCCGAACGGTCCTGCGGCGAGCTGCTGCCCGAAGTGTCCAAATCCACCGCCAGCCACCACTGGCGCGTACTGCGTGAGAGCGGCGTGCTCCACCAGCGGCGGGAGGGCCGTCGCCTGGTGATGCACCTGCGGCGCGAGGACTTGGAGGCGCGCTTCCCGGGGCTGCTGGACGTGGTGCTGGCGGCCGCCGGGGGCGACCCCGAGGTGGTCGTGGGGGAGCGCGCGAAGGCCGCCGCGGCGCTGCGCTCCTGACGGGCGCTGCGCTCTCGACGGGCGTTCCGCGCTGCCGGCGTCTCGTCCGGAAGGTCCGTTCGGCGCGGTTTGCCGGTACGGGGTGTGCCGCATGAGAGCCTGACGGCCGGGTACCGGCGAGGCCGGAGGTGAGCGCATGTCCGGTGCGGCGAAACCGTCCGGGGCGACGGCGGCGGTCGTCGAACTGGCCGTCTGGTGGGCCGTCCTGGCCGCGCTGTGGCTGGTGCTGGTCAGCAGCCTCGACCTGCTGGAATGCCTGGTCGGCGCGGCGGCCGCGCTGCTCGGCGCGTGCGCCGCCCGCGCGGCCCGCAGGGCCGCCGTCAGCGGTGCCGGTGCCGACGGTGCCGCACACACCGGCCCGGCGGAAGGGCGTCAGCGGTGAACGGCTGGCTGCTCGCGGCCGCGCTGCTGCTCCTCGTCGGCTTCGCCCCCACGGTGTGGGGCGCGGCGAGCGGGCCCGTACGGCGGCGGATCATGGCGCAGAACCTCGCGACGCTCGTCGCCTGCCTCGCCGTGCTGCTGCTCGCCCAGGGTTACGCACGGCCCTCGTACGTCGACCTGGGCCTCGTCCTCGCCGTCCTCGGCCCCGCCGGAACGCTCGTCTACGCCCGGCTGCTCGCCGACGAACTGGCCGGACAACCGGTGCGCGACCGGGTCGCCCGCGCCCTCGATCGCGCCATGACGCCGCTCGCCGCCCTCTCCGTTCCCCTGGTGGTGCTGCCGCTGTGCGTCGCGGCCGGGCCCGGCCGGGCGATGGTGAAGCTGCTGGTCATCGGGGTGTTGCTGGTCGGCGGGAACATCGTGTCCTCGCGCGCGCTGTCCGGGCGGCGGGCCGGGGAGAAAGCCGGGAAGCAACCCGGGCAGCGCCCCGGAGACAAGGCCGGTGCGGCAGCCGATGAATGACGTCCTGATCGTGCTGGCCCTGGCGCTGACGGCGGCGGCCGCGACCGCCGCCGTACTGGCCCGCGACCCGGTACGGCAGTCGACCGTACTGGCCCTGCTCGGCCTCGCCCTCGCGCTCCTCTTCACCGTCCTCCAGGCGCCGGACGTCGCGCTCTCCCAACTCGCGGTCGGCTCCGTCCTCACCCCGCTGATGCTGCTGCTCTCGGTGCGGAAGGTGCGGCGCAAGGGCCGGGCGGACGGCCGTGAGCGGGACACCGGAGGCGCGGGGGAGACCGGAAGCGCGGGGGAGGGGGAACGGCGGTGAGCAGGCGGGTCCGGATGTGGGTGCTGGTCCTCGGCGGCCTGGGCGTGGCGGCCCTGCTGTTCGCCGCGAGCCTGGACCTGCCGGAGTTCGGCGGCGACCGGCACCCGTACGGCGCGCGGGCCGTCGAGGCCGCCCTCGCCCGGCACACCGCCAACACCGTCGCGGCGGTCAACTTCGACCAGCGGGCGTTCGACACCCTCGGCGAGGAATCGATCCTCTTCTGTGCGGCGCTCGGCACCGTCGTGCTGCTCCGCCAGACCCGCGACGAGCACCGGGTACGCCCCGAACCGGCGCGCGTCGCCCCGCCCGTACGCCGGTACGCGCTCGTCGCGCTCCCGGTCACCCTGCTCATCGGCCTGTACGTCGTCGCCCACGGCCAGCTCAGCCCCGGCGGCGGCTTCCAGGGCGGGGTGGTGGTCGCCACCGCCCTGCACCTGCTCTACATCGCCGTGGACTACCGCGCGCTGGAGCGGATCAGACCGGTCGGCCTGTACGCGACGGCGGACGCGGCCGGGGAGGCCGCCTACCTCCTGCTGGGCGCCGCCGGCCTGATCGCCGGAACCGCCTACCTGACGAACTTCCTCCCGTACGGCACCTTCGGCACGCTCGCCTCCGGCGGCACGGCCCCGCTGCTCAACGCGGCCGTCGGGGTGGAGGTCGCCGGCGGGGTCGTGGTGCTGCTGGCCTCCTTCCTCGACCAGGCGGTGGAGATCGAGGACGCGGCGGAGCGCGCCGGCCCCGGAGAGACCCGCCACCCCGCCCCTCCGTCCCCGTCCGAGGAGAAGCCGACATGAGCGTGCTGCCGTATCTCGTCGCCGGCTGGATCTTCCTGATCGGCTGTTACGGACTGGCCACCAGCCGCAACCTCATCCACGCCGTCGGCTGCCTCGCCGTCTGCCAGGCGTCCACGTACGTCCTGCTGCTCGCCGTCGGCTACCGGGACGGCGGCACCGCGCCGGTCTTCTCCGACCTGCGGCCCGGCACCCGTCCGGTCGTCGATCCCGTCGTCCAGGCCCTGACCCTCACCGACGTGGTGGTGGGCGCGACGGTCACCGCGCTGCTGCTGGCCCTCGTCGTCCAGGTGGGCAAACGGCACGGCACCGTGGACCCGGACGAACTCTCGGAGCTGCGCGGGTGACCGCGACCGGCACGCTCGTCCCCGCCGCCATGCCCCTCACGCCCGCCGCCACCCTCCCGCTGATCGTGGCCACCCCCCTGCTCGGCGCCGCCTTCCTGGTGGCCGCCGGACGCCGGATGCCGCGCCGGGCCGCCGAGACCGCGGGCACCGTCTTCGCCGCGGCCACCGCCGTCCTCGCCCTCTCCGTGCTGCTGCGCGGCACCGCCCCGGACGCGCCGGGCGCACGCGCCGTCGCATGGCTGGGCGGCTGGCACCCGCACGGCGGCGCGGGTGTCGGCATCGTCCTGGTCGGCGACCGGACCGGCGTCGGCCTCGCCGCCGTCACCTCGCTGCTCGTCGTCGCCGTCCTCGCCTACTCCTGGCGCTACTTCGACGAGCCGCCGAACCGCCAGGCAGGCACCTTCCCCGCCCTCGTCCTGATCTTCCAGGCAGGCATGTGCGGCTTCGCGCTCACCGGCGACCTCTTCAACGCGTTCGTCTTCTTCGAGCTGATGGGCGTCGTCGCGTACGCCCTCACCGGCTACCGCGTCGAGGAGAAACGCGCCGTCCAGGGCGCCCTCACCTTCGGCGTCGTCAACTCCCTCGGCGGCTACGCGACGCTGCTCGGCGTCGGCCTGCTGTACGGACGGACCGGCGAACTCGGCTTCGCCCAGATCGGCGCCCGGCTGGCCGACCGCCCCTCCGGCGGCCCCGACTTCCTCGTCCTCACCGCCTTCGTCCTCGTCCTGACCGGCCTGCTCGTCAAGGCCGCGGCGGTCCCCTTCCACTTCTGGCTCCCGGACGCCCACGCGGTGGCCCCCACCCCGGTGTGCATGCTGCTGTCCGGCGTCATGGTCGAACTGGGCGTCTACGGCACGGCACGCGTCTACTGGACGGTCTTCGCGGGCCCCGGCGGCATTCCCACCGCCGACGCGCACCGGATGCTGCTCACCCTCGGCACGCTCACCGCCGTCGTCGGCGCGTTCCTGTGCTGGCAGCAGCGTCACCTCAAGCGGATGCTGGCCTTCTCCACCGTCGCGCACACCGGCCTGTTCCTGGTCGGGCTCGCCGTCATGACTCCTGAGGGTACGGGCGGCACGGCGCTCTACGTCCTCGCGCACGCGGGCGTGAAGGCCGCGCTGTTCGCCGCCATGGGCATCCTTCTCGACCGCTTCCGCAGCGTCGACGAACTCGAACTCCACGGCCGGGGCCGCGAACTGCCCCTGGTCGGTGTGGTCTGCGCCGTCGGCGGACTGGCCCTGGCCGGGCTGCCGCCCTTCGGTACGGCACTGGGCAAGGCCGTCACCGAAGAAGCGGCGGGCGGCTGGCAGGCGGCGCTGTTCGTGGTGGTGTCGGCGGTCACCGGGGGAGCGGTGCTGCGCGCCGTCGCCCGGGTCTTTCTGGGAATGGGGGTACGGCCCGAAGCCGCCGGCCAGGCGGAGGCCCGCGCGGACGAGACCAGCGGTAAGGACGAGGAGCCCGAGACCGCCGGCCCGCTGAGCCGCATTCCGGACACCATGCTGGCGGTCCCGGTCGTGCTGCTGGCGGGCGCCCTGGCCGTCGGCGTCGTACCCGGGCTGCACGCGGCGGTCGGCCGCGCGGCGGACGCCTTCCTCGACCGGTCGGGTTACGCGGCCGCCGTCGTGCACACGCCCCCGGCCGCGTCCGTACCGTCACCCGGACCGCACTGGTCCGTGGCGGGCGTGGGCCTCGGCCTGCTGTCCGCCGCCCTGGCCTGCCTCCTCGCCCGGTGGGCCGTACGCCGCACCGCTCCGGCCCACCCCGCCCGCTGGGCAGCCCCCGTGCGTCGCCTGCACTCCGGACACATCGGGGACTACGTCGCCTTCGTCCTGGCGGGAATCGCCCTCGTGGCGGCGCTGCTGCTGCCGTCACTCCGCTGAGGCCCCGGCAGCGACCGCCGGGGCCTGGGCAGCACCCGCTCCTCAGTCCTTCCGGTACGCGTACGCCTCCCCGGCAGCCGCCGCGACCGCGTCCACGTCCGCACCCGTCGACGCGGTCACCACGGCAGCCACCGCACCCTCGACGAACGGCGCGTCCACCAGCCGCGTACCTTCGGGGAGTTCGCCCCCCTCGGCCAGCAGCGCCTTGACGGTCAGGACGGCGCTCCCGAGGTCCACCAGGACCGCGACACCCGCGCCCTGGTCCACCGTCCGCGCCGCTTCCGTGATCAGCTCCGCGCTGGTCCCGAGACCGCCGTCCGGAGTGCCGCCCGCCGCCGCGACGGGCGCCTTGACGTCACCGCCCGCCAGACCGGCCGCCAGCCGCGCCACCGACTCGGCCACCGGACCGCTGTGCGACACCAGCACGATGCCCACGTAAGACGTGTCCGCGCCGCTCACTTCGCCCCCTCCTCGCCGTCCGCGGTCTGCGCGAGCGCCGCGAACAGCAGGGCCGACGAGGTCGCCCCCGGATCCTGGTGGCCGATGCTGCGTTCCCCGAGATAGCTCGCCCGGCCCTTGCGGGCCTGGAGCGGCACGGTGGCCTCCGCGCCCTGCCCGGCCGCCTCGGCGGCCGCCCCGAAGGACGTGGCCAGCGCCTCGACGGCGGGGTCCAGCGCGTCGAGCATGGTCGCGTCACCGGGAGCGGACCCGCCCAGCTGGGCGACGGCGTCCACCCCGGCGCGCAGCGCCGTCCGCAGTTCGCCGACGGTGACGCTGCCGGCCTCGCCGAGCGCCTTGCCCGTACGCCGCAGCAGCGTCCCGTACAGCGGCCCCGACGCACCGCCCACCGTGGAGATCAACTGCCGTCCGGCCGTCGTCAGCACGGCGCCCGGCGTCTGCGGCGGCTCGGTTTCGAGGGTCTTGACGACGGCCGCGAAGCCGCGCTGGAGGTTGCTGCCGTGGTCGGCGTCGCCGATGGCGGAATCCAGGTCGGTCAGGCGGGCCGCTTCCCGGTCGACGGAGGCGGCGACCGCCGTCATCCAGCGCAGGAAGAACCCGGCATCCAGTGCCGTTTCGGACACGAACTGCTCCTCTGGTCGTACGTGCGCGTGCGACGTCCCGGCACAGGCTCACCTGCCCGGGTGAACGTCTCCACCAGTGTGTACGTCCACCAGTCTCTCCGCCGCACCAGCGTCTCCCCGGACCGGCACCGCCCGCGCGCCCTCAGCGCCCCCACCGCAGCGCCGCGGTCTGCACCGGCGCGTCCCACAGCCGCAGCAGCTCCGCGTCGGCCTGGCACAGCGTCACCGAGCAGCCGGCCATGTCCAGCGAGGTGACGTAGTTGCCGAGCAGCGTACGGGCGACCGGCACACCCCGCTCGCCGAGCACCCGGTGCACCTCGGCGCCGAACCCGTACAGCTCCAGCAGCGGGGTGCCGCCCATCCCGTTGACCAGCGCCAGCACCGGCTGGCGGGGGTTCAGGTCGGCCAGCACGGCGTCCACCGCGTAGTCCGCGATCTCGCGCGCGGTCATCATCGGCCGCCGCTCCCGCCCCGGCTCCCCGTGGATCCCGACGCCCAGCTCCAGCTCACCGGCGGGCAGGTCGAACATCGGGCCGCCCTTGGCCGGTGTCGCACACGCGCTGAGCGCGACGCCGAAACTGCGCGAGGACTCGACGACCCGGCGCGCCAGGGCCGCCACCCGGTCCAGCGGCGCGCCCTCCTCGGCCGCCGCCCCCGCGATCTTCTCCACGAACAGGGTGGCCCCGGTACCCCGGCGCCCGGCCGTGTGCAGCGAGTCCGTCACCGCCACGTCGTCGTTGACGAGCACACTGGCGACCTGTACGCCCTCGTCCTCCGCCAGCTCGGCGGCCATCTGGAAGTTCAGCACGTCACCGGTGTAGTTCTTCACGACGAACAGCACGCCCTCGCCACTGTCCACGGCCGCGGCGGCCCGCACCATCTGATCGGGCACGGGCGAGGTGAACACCTCACCGGGACAGGCGGCGTCCAGCATGCCCGGCCCGACATACCCCCCGTGCAGCGGCTCGTGCCCACTGCCCCCGCCCGAAACCAGCGCCACCTTCCCGGCGACCGGCGCGTCCCGCCGCACCACCACCCGGTTGTCGACGTCCACCACCAACTCGGGATGAGCCGCGGCCATCCCGCGCAGCGCGTCGGCGACGACGGTTTCGGGGACGTTCATGAGCATCTTCACGGGGGCTCCTCGGCTGCTCGAAGGAATCGGCGGTGAGCTGTGATGTTGCAGGTCAGAGGGGGTGGGACGGCTGGTTGACGCGGGCGGTCTCCGGTGGTCGGCGGCGGTCTCCGCCCGCAGCCTACGTGCGGGCGTACCACCGGTCGAACTCCTCGGCCGTCGTGGCCCCGCCGTCCAGCACGGCGCGGTAGACCTCGTAACTGGGAACCCGTCCGCCGCCGTCGGGCCGTAGGGCCAGCGCGTGTTTGATCCGCAGGATGTGCGCCCGGCGGTCGTCGGTCAGCCGTGGCGGCAGCGTACGGACGTGTGCCAGGTCGGGCTGGCGGTCGGGCTCGTCCACGAACCAGATGTCCAGGGTCCACTCCCGCCCGGCAGCGGAGCGGCAGTCGACCTTGAGGTACAGCCCGTCCGGATAGCCGGGATCGGTGTTCCAGTGCCCGGTGTCGTCGCGGAAGCACACCTGCCGCACCCGGTCGTGCACGGCCAGCCGGGCCCCCACCTCGGCCACGGCCCGCTTCGTGCGGTCCGTCAGCTCCCGGCAGATCACCGTGATGTCGAGATCCGGCACCACCATCAGCCCCAGGGCCGCGCTCCCCACCCGGACGGCCTCGCCCTGCTCCGACAGCAGCCGCGCCAGACCCAGGTCGGCACTCACCGCGTCGGCCTCGGCCTGCAGTTCCGCCTGGCGTGCTGCCAACTGTCCGTCGCTCGGCTCACTGCCGCTGCCGCTGTCCACCGACGCGTTCACGCTCACCCTCTCCTCGGTACCTCGACCGGTCCGTTCTACATGAGGTCGGCGGCTCAGCCCGAAGGCCCCGACCGCGTTGCGGTCGGGGCCCTGGCCTGTGGTGCGGCGGTGGTCAGATGACGACGGCGCTCAGCGGTACGGGTGTCAGGCGGCCGAGGGCGGCCGAGCCGTCGTCGGACCGGGTGCCCGGACTGGCGTCGGCCAGCGCGCGGATGCCGATGGTGTAGATCAGCGCGGTCTTGTCCGTGCTTCCGGTGTTGACGTGCGGGTTGGAGGAGATGAGCAGCGTCCGGCCGCTGTCCTCCAGGCGGGTGTCGAGGTTTCCGGTGACGGCGGGCTGGACGTGGTAGTAGCCGTACGAGGCGCCGCCGGTGAACGCGAAACCGGTGGGGGCGGTGAAGCGCTGCTCGATGGTGCCGGGGTTGACCGGCTGATCGTTGAGCGAGCGGATCTCCAGATTGAAGGTGGTGGAC
The DNA here is from genome assembly GCF_003865155.1 of Streptomyces paromomycinus. NCBI lineage: Bacteria > Bacillati > Actinomycetota > Actinomycetes > Kitasatosporales > Streptomycetaceae > Streptomyces > Streptomyces paromomycinus. Next base: position 8,239,399 of record NZ_BHZD01000001.1, read on the forward strand.
TGGCCGGGGGCGGCCTGCGGCACGCTCTCCTGGCGGGCACGCAGCGCGGTCTCGTTGTGCGCGGAGCCGGTGACGGTGCCGGTGAGCTGGACGGGCGTGTGCCTGCCGATGCTGGCCGAGCCGTTCTGGTACGTGCCGGCCGCGGCGTCCGGCCGGGCCTGGACCGGGAGGGTGTAGTACAGCGGGCCGGTGTCGCTGCTGGTGGTGTTGACGTGCGGGTTGGCGGTGACGATCAGGGCCCGTCCGCCGTCCTCGACGCGGTAGTCGAGATTGCCGGAGATCACGCCCTGGGCCGTGTTGTAGTAGGCGTAGGTGGGCTGGCCGGGGAAGGTGAAGCCGCTCGGGGCGGTGTAGCGCTGGACGATGTCGCCGGGGTTGACGGGCCGGCTGTCGGCCGCGTCGAACTTCACGTTGAACACCGTGCGCTGCCCGGGAGCCGCCTGGGGGACGGTGTCCTGGGTGATGGTCAGCGCCCGCTCGTCGGTGGGCGGCTGCGGGACGACGACGATCACCGGCAGCGTGCAGGTGTTGTCCTTGAGGTTGAGGTCGCCGCCGTACTGGATCTCCACGGTGGAGGTGTACTGGCCAGGGGGCGTGTCGCCGGGGACGGTGATGCGGAACACGCCGTCGAGCGAGCCCTGCTGGGGCTGGAGCAGCTGTCCGGCGAACGTGCGGGTCAGGCGCTGCCCGGTGGTGCCCACGGGGCCGCGCAGCCCGTCCGCGAGGGTGAGCACGACGGTCACGTACTGGCCGTCGGCCGGGTTGGGGCCGCGGTTCTTGACCCGGACGCCGAGGTCGAACTCCTGGCCGGTCTGGACGGAGGGGGAGCTGACGACCTCGCCGTACAGGTCGGCGGTGGGCGGGGGTGGCGGGGTCATGGTGGCGACGGCGGTCACGCCGCGGACCCGGTTGTTGTACGCGTCGGCGATGTAGAGGTTGCCGGCGCGGTCCAGGGCGACGCCTGAAGGGTAGTAGAGGCGGGTGGCGACGGCGGGTCCGCCGTCGTCGACGTATCCGGCGGTGCCGTTGCCCGCGACGGTGGTGATGATGCCGTCCGGAGTGACCTTGCGGATACGGTGGTTCGACTGGTCCGCGACGTAGAGGCTGCCCGCGTCGTCGAGCGTGACGAAGTAGGGCTGGTTGAGCTGGGTGGCGGTGGCGGGTCCGCCGTCCGAGACGTACCCGGCCTGGCCGTTTCCGGCGACGGTGGTGATGATGCCCCGGGTGTCCACCTTGCGGACCCGGTGGCTGGCGTACTCGGTGACGTAGAGGTTTCCGGCTGCGTCGAGCGCCACGCCGGTCGGCTGGTTGAGCTGGGTGGCGGTGGCGGGTCCGCCGTCGGAGACGTACCCGGCCTGGCCGTTTCCGGCGACGGTGGTGATGATCCCCCGGGCGTCCACCTTGCGGACCCGGTGGTTGAAGCAGTCGGCGATGTAGAGGTTCCCGGCCGTGTCGACTGTCACGCCGGACGGCCAGTTGAGCCGCGTGGCGGTGGCGGGTCCGCCGTCCGACATGTACCCGGCCTGGCCGTTGCCGGCGACGGTGGTGATGACACCCCGGGTGTCCACCTTGCGGACCCGGTTCCCGTCGTACTCGACGATGTAGAGGTTGCCGCTTTCGTCCACCGCGACGTCGAGCGGCCCGTTGAGCCGCGTGGCGGTGGCAGGACCGCCGTCGGACACGTATCCGGCGGTGCCGTTGCCCGCCACCGTGGTGATGACGCCCTGAGGCGTCACCTTGCGGACCCGGTGGTTGAACCGGTCGGCGATGTAGAGGTTGCCGTCGCGGTCCAGGGCGACGTTGGCGGGCCTGTTGAGCTGGGTGGCGGTCGCGGGCCCGCCGTCGGACACGTACCCGGCCTGCCCGTTGCCTGCCACCGTGGCGATGGCGCCCTGGGCGAGGCCCCCGGGCTGCGGCCCGCTTCCAGGGCTGTTCTCGGCTGTCATGGGAACTCCTTCCGTGGGTCAGAGCACGCGGGCGGACAGCGGTACGGGCGCGAGGCGGCCGATGACGGCCTGGCCGTCGTCGGACTGAGCGCCGGGCGTCGCGTTGGCCAGGGCACGGATGCCGAGGGTGTAGATCAGCGCCGTCTTGTCGGTGGTCCCGGTGTTGAGGTGCGGGTTGGAGGAGATGACGAGGACCTTGCCGCCGTCCTCCAGCCGGCCGTCGAGGTTCCCGGTCACGTACGGCGTCACGAAGTAGTAGCCGTAGGAGGCACTGCCGGTGAAGACGAAACCGGTGGGGGCGGTGAAGCGCTGCTCGACGGTGCCGGGGTTGACCGGCTGGTTGCCCAGCGACCGCAGCTCCAGGTTGAACGTGGTGTGCTGGCCGGGCGCGGCCGCGGGCACCGACTCCTGCACCACCCGCAGCGCCGTCTCGTCCTGCGCGGTTCCCGAGACGACGCCGGAGAGCTGGACCGGGGCGTGCCGGCCGACGCTCGCCGAGCCGTTGTCGTACCGTCCGGGCACGGCGTCGGCGCGGGCCTGCACCGGGATGGTGTAGATCACCGAACCGGTGTCGCTGGTGGTGGTGTTGACGTGCGGGTTGGCGGTGATGAGCAGCGTCCGCCCCTCGTCCAGGACACTGTGGCTCAGGTTGCCCGAGATGACGCCGTGGATGGTCTCGTAGTACGCGTAGGTGGGCTGGCCGGTGAAGACGAACCCGGTCGGTGCGGTGAAGCGCTGGACGATGGTGCCGGGGTTGACCGGCTGCCCGGCGGGCGAGGTGTACCGCACGTTGAAGGCGCTGCGCTGGCCCGGCGCCACCTGCGGGACGGTGTCCTGGAAGATCGTCAGTGCGGTCTCGTCCGCCACGGGGTCGGGCACCACGACCGTGACGGGCAGGGTGTACGCGTTGTCCTTGAGGTTGAGGTCGCTGCCGTACTGGATCTCCAGCGTGGAGAGGTACGTGCCGGGCGGGGTGCTCGTCGGCGCGCTGATCCGGAACACGCCGTCCAGCGTGCCCTGCTGGGGCTGCAGCCGTTGCCCGGAGAAGGTGCGGGTGAGGCGCCGGCCGCTGGTGCCGGGGCCGCCGACGAGACCGTCGGCCAGGTTCAGCACCACGGTCACGTACTGCCCGTCGGCCGGGTTGGGGCCGCGGTTGCGGATCCGCGCGCCGAGGTCGAACTCCTGCTCGCGCTGCACGCGGTAGGGGCTGACGACCTCGCCGTACAGGTCGGCGGCCGGCGGGGGCGGCGGCGTCATCTGCGCCACGGCCGTCACGCCGCGTACGCGGTGGTTGTGGCTGTCCGCGATGTACAGATTGCCGGCCCGGTCCAGGGCGATGCCGTAGGGGTGGAACAGCCGGGTGCCGACGGCGGGCCCGCCGTCGTCCACGTACCCGGCGGTGCCGTTGCCCGCGACGGTGGTGATGATGCCGTCCGAGGTGACCTTGCGGACGCGGTGGTTGTGTCCGTCGCCGATGTACAGGCTCCCGGCCTCGTCCAGCGCCAGGCCCCACGGGTAGTGGAGCCGGGTGCCGAGGGCGGGTCCGCCGTCGGAGATGTATCCGGCGGTGCCGTTGCCCGCGACGGTGGTGATGATGCCGTTGGGGGTGACCTTGCGGATGCGGTGGTTGTGCCGGTCGGCGATGTACAGGCTTCCTTCGCCGTCCACCGCCAGCCCCATGGGGTAGTGGAGCCGGGTCGAGATCGCGGGTCCGCCGTCGGAGATGTATCCGGCGGTGCCGTTGCCCGCGACGGTGGTGATGATGCCGTTGGGAGTGACCTTGCGGACCCGGTGGTTGCCGTAGTCCGCGATGTAGAGGTTGCCCGAGCCGTCGACGGTCAGCGCGTGGGGGTAGTGGAGCCGGGTGCCGAGGGCCGGTCCGCCGTCGGAGATGTACCCGGCCTCGCCGTTGCCCGCGACGGTGGTGATGATGCCGTTCGGGGTGACCTTGCGGACCCGGTGGTTGTTGGTGTCCGCGATGTAGAGGTTGCCCGCGTCGTCCACGGCCACGTCCGAGGGATAGTGGAGCCGGGTGGCGAGCGCGGGTCCGCCGTCGGAGACGTATCCGGCGGTGCCGTCCCCGGCGACGGTGGTGATGATGCCGTTCGGGGTGACCTTGCGGATGCGGTGGTTGTACCGGTCGGCGATGAAGAGATTGCCGTTCTTGTCGACGGTCAGCGCGTGGGGGTAGTGGAGCCGGGTCAGCGCGCCGTGCCCTCCGTCGGAGATGAATCCGGCCACGCCGTTGCCCGCGACGGTGGCTATCGAGCCGTCGAGCAGGCCCGCCGGCTGCGGGCCGGTTCCGGTGCTGGATGCGGTGGTCATGATCGCTGCTCCTGTCGTGGGTCAGAGGACGTGGGCGGACAGCGGTACGGGTGCCAGGCGTCCGATGACGGCGCTGCCGTCGGCGGGCCGTGAGCCGGGTGCGGCGTCGGGCAGGGCGCGGATGCCGATCGTGTAGAGCAACGCGGTCCGGTCGGTGGCGCCGGTGTTCAGGTGCGGGTTGGAGGTGATGACCAGCGTCCGGCCGCCGTCTTCGAGCTGCGTCTGGAGGTTCCCGGTCACAGCGGGCTGGACGTAGTAATAGCCGTACGAGGCGCCACCGGTGAACGCGAAACCGGTGGGAGCGGTGAAGCGCTGTCCGATGGTGCCGGGGTTGACCGGCTGGTCGCCCAGTGAGCGGATCTCGACGTTGAACGAGACGGTGTCGCCCGGTTTCGCCTCGGGCACGCTCTCCTGAGCCGGACGCAGCGCCAGCTCGTCCTGGGAGTCGCCGGTGACCTCGGCCGAGAGCTGGACGGGCGCGTGCTTGCCGACGACGGCGGTGCCGTCGTGGTGGACGCCGGGCCGGGCGTCGGCGAGGGCCCGGACCCCGAGCGTGTAGACGAGCGGTCCGGTGTCGCTGGACGTGGTGTTGACGTGCGGGTTGGCCGTGACGACCAGGGTCCGGCCGGCGTCCTCGATCTCGTACGGCAGGTTTCCGGCGATCACACCGTGGATGGTGTTGTAGTAGCCGTACGACGGCTGGCCGGTGAAGACGAAGCCGGTGGGCGCGGAGAACCGCTGGACGATGTCCCCGGGGTTGACCGGCTCGCCGGTGGGCGAGTCGAGGACGACGTTGAACTTGGCGGCCTGGCCCGCCGCCGCCCGCGGGACGCTCTCCTGGCGGATGACCAGCGCGGTCTCGTCCGTCACGGGAGCCGGTGCGACGACCACGACGGGCAGGGTGAAGGTGTTGTCCTTCAGGTTCAGTTCCCCGGCGTACTGGATCTCCAGGGTGGACTCGTACGAGCCGGGGGGCGTGGTCTCGGGCGCGGAGACACGGAACACCCCGTCCAGCGAGGCGTAGTGCGGGATGAGCCGGGCGCCGGGAAAGGTGCGGGTCAGGCGCGGCCCGGTGGTGCCGGGGCCGCCGGCCAGACCGTCGGCCAGGGTGAGGACGACCGTGACCTGCTGCCCGTCGACGGTGGCCGGGCCCCGGTTCCTGATCCGGGCACCGAGGTCGAACTGCCGGCCGCGCTGGACGGTGTGCGGGCTGACGACCTCGCCGAAGAGGTCGGCGACCGCGGGGGCGGCGGGGTCGTACCGGGTCGCTCCCACGATCTTGCGGATGCGCTGGTTGCCGCCGTCGGCCACGTACAGGTCGCCGGCGTCGTCCAGCGCCAGCGTGGTGGGGAAGTAGAGCGTGGTGGAGTCGGCGGGTACCTCGTCCCCCTCGTAGCCGCCCGTGCCGTTGCCCGCGATGGTGACGACGGTGCCGTCGGTACGGATCTTGCGGACGCGGTGGTTGCCGCCGTCGGCGAAGTAGAGGTTGCCGGCGCTGTCCACCACCGAGCCCTCGGGGGTGTTCACCCGCGTGTCGGCGGCCGGGCCGCCGTCCCGGACGTAGCCGGGCGACCCGGTGCCCGCGACGGTGGTGATGACGCCTCGCGTATCGACCTTGCGCAGCCGTTGGTTGTCCTGGTCGCCGATGTAGAGATTGCCCGCGCTGTCCACGCCCAGTCCCTTGGGGCTGTTGAGCTGGGCGGCGGTGGCGGGCCCTCCGTCCCCGCTGAATCCGGCCGTGCCGGAGCCCGCGACCGTGTGGATGCCGCCGTCCGCCGTGATCTTCCGGACCCGCTGGCCGAACCGCTCGGTGACGTACACATTCCCGGCCGTGTCCACGGCCACGGCGAAGGGATAGCTGAGCGAGGCGTCCACGGCGCGTCCGCCGTCCCCGCCCGACCCGCCGCCCGCCAGGGTGGTGATGATCCCCTGCGGCGTCACTTTGCGCACCCGGCCGTTGGCCCACTCCGCTACGTACACGTTGCCGGCGCCGTCCACCGCGATGCCCAGTGGCTGGGCGAGCTGGGCGGCGGTGGCGGGGCCACCGTCACCGCTCAAACCATACGTGCCGGTTCCCGCGATCGTGGAGATGACGCCGTCGGTGCCGACCTTGCGCACGCGGTGGTTGTTGACCTCTGAGACATAGAGGTTCCCGGCCCGGTCCAAGGCGATCCGCGGGCCGTTGAGTCTCGCCTGGACGGCGGGTCCGCCGTCCCCCTCGAAGCCGGCCGCGCCGGTGCCGGCGACCGTGACGATCGTGCCGACGGGCACGCTGGCGGGAGTGGTCATCACGTCTCCTGATCGGTGAGGTCGGACGGCCTGGGGGCCAGGCCCAGCAGCCAGCCGCAGGCGGCGGCGCAGCGCCGGGCGGCCCGTCCGTCGCCGTACGGGTTGGGCCGGGGCAAAGGCAGATTCGGCTTCCGGACGTCCAGCACCCCCTCGCGGGCGAATTCCTTTTCCGCCGCCGCCACGATCTCCGTCTCGTCCGTACCGACGAGCCGGGCCAGACCGGAATCGATCCCTTCGGTCCGCTCGGTGTTGTCCCGTGTCACCAGAATCGGCAGGCCGAAGGCCGCCGCCTCCTCCTGAATTCCGCCGGAGTCGGTGATGGCCAGAACGGACCGGGACAGCAGGCGGGCGAAGGCGTCGTACGGAATGGGGCCCGGCAGCCGGACATTGGGCCGGTCCCGCAGGGATTCCTCGATCGCGGTCCGGACCGCGGGATTCATGTGCGCGGCGACGACGAACGTCACGTCGGGGTATTGCCGGCTCAGTGCCGCCACCGCCCGGCCCACCCGCCGGATCGGCTCGCCCCAGTTCTCCCGCCGGTGCGCGGTCACGACGACCAGTGGAGCGGAATCCTGTTCGATTTCCCGGAGTTCGGGTACGGTGCGGTGGCACGGGTTCCGGCTCGCGGCGACGACGGCGTCGATCACGGTGTTCCCCGTCACCACGATCCGGTCGGCCGCCACCCCCTGGTCGCGCAGGTTCCGGCGGGCGGCCCGGGTGGGCGCCAGGTGGAGATCGCTCAGTTCGGCGATCATCCGGCGGTGGGCCTCCTCCGGGAACGGGCTGCGCGCGTCGCCGGAACGCAGCCCCGCCTCCACGTGCACGACAGGAATCTTGGCGAAGAAGGCGGCCATCGCCCCGGCCAGGGCGGACGAGGTGTCTCCCTGGACGAGCACCGCGTGCACGTCGGTCGCGCGCAGCCGGCTGCCGAGCCCGCTGAGCAGACCGGCGGTCAGCTCGGTGACCGGGGCCGGGCCGCGCGCATTTGCGGGCGGGGCGAGTTCGGCCTCGGGGCGCAGCCCGAAGCAGGCGAGGGTGTTCCGTACCACCGTGCCGTGCTGGCCGGTGGTGAGCACGGCCGGCTCGGCCCACCGCGTGCGCTGCAATTCCCGGACGACCGGGGCGAGTTTGACGGCTTCGGGGCGGGTGCCCACGACAATGGCGATGCGCCGGCGGCCGCTCAATGCCGGGTCGTTTCCGTGGCGGGGGCAGGAGAAAAGATCAGGGGCATAGAGACACCGTTCATCGCGTCGGTATACGACAGGTTCACGTAAGGGCGAGGCGGTCCACAGACGTTGAACGAGCGACGTGTTACACCTGTGGCAGGTGATGGCGCGGGGGAATGCAGGTGTGATCCGGCAACCATTCGCGTCCGCTGACGCTAGGCGTAGGAACATGCCGTGGGCAATGGTTCCCGAGTCATGTGATTGGCCGGATCGGAACAATGTGACTGTTGAGAGAATGTAAAAACCCAGGTGTCCCAGGCCGCCCGTGGTTTCTCCCGCCCGAGCCATCGACGCAAAACCGTCTCTGCCCGTCTCCGGGCATCGTCGGAACGCTACGGAGGGGTCTGGCCATCGCCCGCCTGATCATTCACAGTGGTCACTGCCCGCACCCCGCAGTCCGCCCGGGTGCCCGGCCTGCCCACCCGCCGACCGCGCACACCCCTTTTTCTGCCCTCCCTGCCCTCCCTGCCCTCCCTGCCCTCCCTGCCCTTCCTGTCCTGCCACCCGGAGGTGCCGCCCTTCCATGTACCTGGGACCCACCTGGCCGTTGGCCGGCGGCGTGGCAGCGGCACGCGCCGGAACGTCCGGTGGACGGGGAGTCCTCACCGCCGCCATCGGCGCGGCCGTGGTACCGCTGGGTTTCGTCCTGGGACGAGAACTCCAGCGCAGACTGGGCCGCGGCGCCCGGCCCGTCCCCATGCCCCTGCCCGCACCTGTGCCCGTGCCCTCCGCGCAGCCACCCCGGCCCGGCCGCCCGACGGCACCCGTCCGCCCCCGGCCGGCTCTTCCCACGCTTGCCGGAGCCGCCACGCCCCGTCGCCACAGGGGGCCACAAGGGAAGGCGCCCAGATGAAAGTCCCCCGGATGAGACACCCCCTGAAGCACGTCCAGGTGAAACACGCTCTGCTCAGGACCGTCGACGCCGTCGGCAGCACCGTCATCGGACTTTCCGTCGGCTACCTCGCCCTGGCCATGGGCGCGGGCCTGCTCGAACTACGCCGCCAGCGAGCCAAGTTACGGGTCCAGGGCGACACCTCCTACGGCCGGCCCCACCTCGGCCGCCACGACCGCCACCACCTCTACGTCCTCGTTCCCTGCCTCAACGAGGAGTCGGTGATCGGCACCACGGTCAGCGGCCTCCTCGGCCCGCGTACCACCGTCGTGGTCGTCGACGACGGCTCGGACGACGCCACCGGGGCGACCGCCTCGCAGGCCGGCGCGGCGGCCCGCGAGGCCGGTCACCAGGGCGAAGTGACCGTACTGCGACGGGAGCCGCCCAACGCCCGGCAGGGCAAGGGCGAGGCCCTCAACCACGCCATTCGCCTGGTGCGCGAACGCGTCACGGCACGTGGCCAAGACCCTTCACACACCGTGGTGTGCGTCATGGACGCCGACGGCCGCCTCTCCGACCGGGCACTGTCCCACGTCCTGCCGCTCTTCGACGACCCACGGGTCGGCGGGGTCCAACTCGGCGTCCGCATCCGCAACCGCCGCGCCAACTTCCTGACCTGGTTCCAGGACTACCAGTTCTGGGCGATGGCCGCCGTCACCCAGTTCGGCCGCAACCTCACCAGAACCGTCAGCCTCGGCGGCAACGGTCAGTTCACCCGCCTCTCCGCCCTCGACGCCCTCGGCGAACGCCCCTGGTCCCAGTCCCTCACCGAAGACCTCGACCTGGCCATCAGCCTCGCCGTACGCGGCTGGCGCCTGCGCACCACCGCCCACGCCTCCGTCGACCAGCAGGGCGTGAGCGACTTGCGCCGCCTCATTCGCCAGCGCACCCGCTGGTACCAGGGCCACATGACCGCAATCGGCCGCATGGGCGAGATCTGGCACGCCCCGCGCATGGGACACCTGGCGGCCCTGGAGATGTTCGCCTACCTGCTGGTGCCGTGGGCGCTGGACCTGCCCTGGTCCCTCCTCTTCCAGTACTGCCTGTACTTCTTCCTCCGCAGCCCAGACGTCCTGGTCCTACGAGGCAAACCAGCCACCGCGGTCAACGGCACTTGCCTACGCCTCCCCCTGAACCTCCTGGCCTGGTACCTACTGGCCTTCGCCCCCGCCCTGCTCACTTCCTGCACCTATCTACGCCGCGACAAAAACGTCGGCCTACCCCGCGCCCTGCTCCTCGGCCACTCCTTCGTCGTCATGAACTACATGTCCTTCCTCTGCGCCTGGAGAGCCCTGTTCCGCATGCTGCGCGGCCAAACGGGGTGGACCAAGACGAGCCGGGAGGTGGAGGGGGTGGGGGCTGGGGGCGTGGCTTCGGCTGCTTGAGGGGGTGCGGGTGGTGGGATGGCCGGGGGGGCGAGATGTGGTCGATCAGTCGGGGTCGACCCCGCACACGCGGGGACCACAGGCCCTGACCAGCGCGTCTCTCAGTGAAGGCGGCGGATTTTACTTACTTTCACGGGAACCGGCATACCTGGCATACCTCCCAGCGTCGACTGGCTGCTCCGCTCACGCAGATCTTGAGTTGCGACTGTCACGGACCTCAGGGCTCAGACTGAGGTGAACCGCCGAGGCGGCGACGGGTGCCTCCTCACGCCACAGTGTCGATCTTGGAAGCGCACGCCGCGCGTATCACGGTCAACCGCGCGGTCGCTTCCCGGTACGCCGGCCCGCCGGGGCTGCGGATCGCATCCGTCACCAACGCCTCCAACGTCCTGAGTCTTGCCGGCGGGAGGACGAACGTCCCGTACAGGTGGAAGCCGGTTTCCACCTTGTTGCGGAGGGTGCGGTGCAGGTCGTCCCAGGCGTCCTCGGCGGCGTTTCGGAGCTGGTCGCGGTCTGCTGCCGCGCCGTGGGACAGGCGGGTCAGGCACCGTTCCAAGTTTTCGGCGCGGTCGTCCAGTTGTGTGGCCAGCTTTCTGACGCGCTCGAACACCTTCTTCGACGAGACCACGAGTCCGATCACCACGCTGAGGCACGTCGCGAAGACCGCGGGCGCGTAACGCCCGGGGACGGGCAACGTGCGGATCAGGCAGACGGCGCCCACCGTGCCGCAGCACGTCGCGGCGACCTGGAGGGCCGCCGCCCATGTGAGACGTCCCCGCAGGCGCTCGTAGGCGAACGACGTGGGTTCCCGTATCCCGCCGCCGATGTGGTGGAAGATCCAGATCATCAGTAAGGCCGAGCCGGACGTCACGGGCTGGTCCGGCAGGAAAGCGGCTGCCGTCACCACGATCAGGCCGACGGCCGCCACGTATGCCGTCATCGGTAGGAACGTGATCACTCGGTGCCAGGTTTCCGAGCGGGCGACGAACCATGGTGCCGTGACCCGGTACGAGCCGAGCAGCAGGAGAGCCGAGAGGGTGGCCAGCCCTCGGAACAGTGTCGGTGAGGTGGTGTTGAGGGCCGCCGCTGTCAGGGCCAGGACGGTCGCGGTGCCGGCCGCCCCGGCCAGCGGCCGCCAGCGGGCAGGGCGAGTCTCATGGGTTACGGGCTCGGATGTCATGGGCGGTCTCCTCGCCTTGGCAGGTGCGGGCTCGCTTGGCGCCTGCCTACGAGGTAACCACCTGCCACTGACAATCCGTCCGCAGCACCGGCATCCAGATTCTCGCCAGCCGGTGCTGCCACGCTGGGCGTTCTCCGTACATCGGTTCCGAGTCTCGGTACGAAGGCGCAGGAGGAGCAGCGGTATGAATGCCGGCGAGTACGTGGACGGGCTCACCGCACTGGGTGTCACGCTCTACGAGGAGGACGGCAAGCTGCGGTACCGGGCCCCGAAGGGAATCCTCACCGAGGAGCGGCTGCGGGAGCTGAAGGACCGGAAGGATGCTGTGCTGGCGCATCTGCGGGCCCAGGAGTTCGGGCCGGGGTTGGTGGTGGATGCGGCGGCCCGGCATGAGCCGTTCCCGCTGACCGATGTCCAGTCGGCGTACCTGCTCGGGCGCAGCGAGGCGTTCGACTACGGGGGCGTGGCCTGTCACGGGTATCTGGAACTGGCGTTGCCGGACGGGGACGAGCAGCGGCTGGAAGATGCTTGGAACCTCCTGGTCCGGCGGCACGACATGCTGCGGGCGGTGGTCTCGGCCGACGGGTACCAGCGGGTGCTGGCCGAGGTGCCGCGCTATGCGATACGCCGTACGGATACGCGGCAGGCGGATGGGGAGCGGGCGCGGCTGGTCGTTGACGAGATCCGTACGGAGATGTCCCACCAGGTGCGGGCGACCGACCAGTGGCCGTTGTTCGAACTGCGTACCACTCGTACGGTCGGCGGACTTCTCCTGCACGTCGCGGTTGATCTGCTCATTTGCGACTACGGCAGTATTCGGACGCTGCTCGGCGAGTTGCGGGAGTTGTGGGTCGGTTCGGGTCTCACGGGCACGGATTCCGACGGGGCCGGTGGAGAGGCTCCGACGTTCCGGGATTATGTGCTGGCTGCGCGGGCCGCGCGTGAGGGCACCCGTTACCAGCGGGACCGTGAGTACTGGTGGAGTCGTATCGACGATCTGCCCCCGGCGCCCGAACTGCCGCTGCGCACCGACTCCCTTCAAGCGCCGCCCAGGTTCCGGCGGCACGGCACCCGGCTCACCGCCGAGCAGTGGCGGGCCCTGGACCGGCGTGCGGCCCACGCGGGTGTGACGGCCTCGGTGGTGCTGCTTCAGGCGTTCGCGGAGACTGTGGGGCGGTGGAGTCGTAAGCCGCGATTCTCACTGAGTCTGACGCTGCAGAATCGGCTGCCGCTGCACCCGGGGATCGACCGGGTGATCGGTGACTTCAGCTCCACCAGCCTGCTCGCGGTGGACCTCACCGAGGGGGACACCCTGCTGGACCGGGTGCGCGCTTCGCAGGCGCGGCTCTGGGACGACATGGATCACAAGCTGTGTTCCGGGGTCGAGGTGCTGCGGGAACTGGCTCGGCGACGGGGGCGGGCCGAAGCCCTGATGCCGGTGACATTCACCAGTACGGTCAGTGGGGCCCGTAGCGCGGCCGCGACAGCGACAGCCGGCGGGCCCGGCGCTTTCGAACCGGCGGCTCTGATGCGCGGTGCGGAACTGGTGCACGGGATCACCCAGACCCCCCAGGTGTGGATCGACTGCCAGATCATGGAGGACACGGGCGGGCTCCTGGTGCACTGGGACGTCCGGGAGGGGCTGTTCCCGGACGGTGTGGTCGAGGATATGTTCGGCGCGTTCGCCGGACTGGTTGCCGGGCTGGCCGACGGGGGCGGGGACGGGGCCTGGCAGCGGACCGTTCCCGTGCAGCTGCCCGCCCACCAGCGCGAGCGGCTGGCGCGGATCAACGCCACCGAGGCGCCCCGCTCCGCCGACCCGCTGCACGCCGAAGTCATGGCCCAGGCGCGGCGCACCCCGGGCCGCCCGGCCGTCGTCACGCCCGGCCGCACCCTGGACTACGCGGAACTGGCCGCCCGGGCCCGAGCCGTCGCGGCGGCACTGACCGCCTCCGGAAGCGTTCGCGGGGAACGGGTGGCGGTCGTCATGGACAAGGGCTGGGAGCAGGTCGTCGCCGTCCTCGGCGTGCTCCTCGCCCAGGGTGCCTACCTGCCGGTCGACACCACCCAGCCGCCGCTGCGCCGCGACACCCTGCTGGCGGACGCCGGGGTGCGGCGGGTGCTCACCCAGTCCTGGCTGGAGCCTGGGCTCGGTCTGCCGGCGGGTATGACGGCCCTCGTGGTGGACATGGTGGAGCCGGGCGCCCCGGAAGACGCACCGGCGGTCGCCGAGGTGGTGGCGGATCCGGACGACCTCGCTTACGTGATCTACACCTCCGGCTCCACCGGTACCCCGAAGGGCGTGATGATCAGCCACGGCGCCGCGCGCAACACCGTGGACGACATCAACTCCCGTTTCGGCGTGGGTGCGGACGACCGGGTCCTGGGCCTGGCCCAGCTGGGCTTCGACCTGTCGGTGTACGACATCTTCGGCCCCCTGGCAGTGGGCGGCGCCCTCGTGCTGCCCGATGCCGCGCGCCGTGGTGACCCCGTGCACTGGGCTGAGTTGGTGCGCGAGCACGGGGTCAGTGTGTGGAACTCCGTGCCCGCGCAGCTGGTGATGTTCCACGAGTACCTGCGTGCCGAGCCCGCCGCCGGTACGGGCCGGCTGCGGCTCGCGATGCTGTCCGGCGACTGGATTCCGGTGACGCTGCCGGACGCCGTACGGGCCCGGGTGCCGGGGCTGAGTGTGGTCAGTCTGGGTGGGGCGACCGAGGCCGCGATCTGGTCCATCCACCATCGGGTGGGTGCGGTTGATTCCCGCCTGGGCAGCATTCCGTACGGGCGGCCGTTGGCCAACCAGACCTTCCGGGTGCTGGATCCGCTGATGCGGGACTGTCCGGAGCACGTCACGGGCGAGCTGTACATCGGGGGAGCCGGGCTGGCGCTGGGATACCTCGGTGACGAGCAGCGCACCGCCGAGCGGTTCGTCAAGCATCCGCACGACGGTGAACGGCTGTACCGCACCGGCGACATGGGCCGCCGTCTGGCCGACGGTGAGATCGAGTTCCTGGGCCGGGTGGACGGCCAGGTGAAGCTGAACGGGCACCGCGTCGAACTGGCCGAGGTGGAGGCGGCGCTCCAGGGGCACCCCGCCGTACACCTGGCGGCGGCCGTCGTCCACGGCGAGGGCGGCAGCCGTCGGCTGGTCGCCTTCGCGGAGACCGCCCGTACGGAGCCGGGTCCGCTGCCCGCCGGCTGGCCGGCCGCGGTGACCGAACAGGCCGCGCGCGTCGCGGAGGGCGTCCGGGACGCTGACGTACGGGCGATGTGCGCCGCGCTGGACGAGTCCGCGCTGCTGTCCATGGCCCGGCTGCTGCGCGCCCGTGGGCTGTTCAGCGCTCCGGACGACGGGCACTCCACGGACGAGATCATGGCTGCTTCCGGTGCCTCCCCAGGCCATCACTACCTCGTACGGCGCTGGCTCGCCGCGTTGGCCGCCGACGGGCGCCTGACGCACGATCCGTCGGGGGACCGCTGGCACGGGCTGGCGCCGGCCGACGAGGAGCGCGTCCGGGCCGTACATGAGCGCATCGACGCGCTGGAGCCGCTGACCGGCTGGGGCGCGGCCCTCGTCCGCTTCCATCGGGACTGCGAGCGGCGGCTGGGCGAGCTGCTCAGTGGAGAACTGCCGCTGCGCGAACTGCTCTTTCCCGAGGGTGGTCTGGAGACGGCGGCGGCGGCTTACCGGGACAATCTGATCAGCCGGTACAACAACGCGGCCGCCGTCGCCGCGGTCCGCGCGATCGTGGCCGGGCACGGCGGCCCGGGGCCCGTGCGCGTACTGGAGATCGGTGCCGGGATCGGCGGGACCAGCGCCGAGCTGATCCCGGCCCTGGCGGACCTGCCCGTCGACTACCACTTCACGGACGTGTCGCACTTCTTCCTCAACGCGGCACAGGAAGCCTTCGCCGCGTATCCGTGGGTGCGGTACGGGCTGTTCGACCTCAACGCGGAGCCGTACGCCCAAGGGCTCCGGCCGAACGGCGCGGACGTCGTCGTCGCCGCGAACGTGCTGCACAACGCCGTGCACGCGGGGGAGATGTTCGACCGGCTGCGCGAGCTGGTGGCACCGGGCGGCTGGATGGTGTTCATCGACGCGACCCGGGACACCTGCCGCGGCATGACGTCCATGGAGTTCAACGACGGGCTGACCGGCTTCACCGACGGACGCGCCCGTACGGGGGCCACCTTCTTCACCCGTGAGCAGTGGCTGGGCCTGCTGGACGCGGCCGGCGCCACCGACGTGCTGTGCCTGCCGGCGCCGGACAGCGCGCTGGCCGAGATCGGCCAGCAGGTCCTCGCGGCCCGCTTCAAGGCCGACCGCGCCGCCGTCACCCCGGCCGAACTGCACGCCCGGCTCGCCGAACGCCTGCCCGCCTACATGATCCCGGCGGACCTCCAGGTGGTCGACGCGATCCCGCTGACCGGCAACGGCAAGGTGGACCGGAACCGGCTGGCCGCCCTGGCCGGACCGGCCGCGCCCGGCACCGCCGCCGACGGCGGGGCGGCACCGCGGGACGAGCTGGAGCGTGCCCTGGCCGGGCTGTGGGCCGAGGTGCTGCACGTGCCCTCCGTCGGCCGGGACGCCGACTTCTTCGCCCTCGGCGGTGACTCGCTGCTGGTGGCCCAGCTCGTCGGCCGGACGCGCCGGCAACTGCCGCAGGCGGCCGCGGTGACCTGGGACGATCTGCTGCGGATGGTGCTGAACCGGCCCAGCGTGGCGGCGCTCGCCGACCGGCTGCGGGCCACCGGGGCCCCCGGAGGCGCAAAGGACTCGCCCCTGGTGGAACTCGCCCCGCGGCCCGCCGACGCGGCCGACGCGCCGGTGCTCGTCCTGGTCCACGACGGCACCGGGACGGTGGCGCCGTACCGCGCCCTGGTCCAGGAACTGGCCGGGCGGCTGCCGCTGGCGGGGCTCGTCGTGGACGACCTCGACTCCTATCTCGCCGCCGCGCCCGGCACGCTGGTCGGTGATCTGGCCGACCGGTACGCGCGGGTGCTGCTGGAGGAGGGGTACGCCAAGGTCCATCTCGTCGGCTACTGCATGGGTGGTCTGCTGGTCACCGAACTGGCCGACCGGCTCGCCGGGGCGGGCACCGAGGTGACCGATGTGACGGTCGTCAGCAGTTACCGGGTGCCTTATCTGGTGGAGGACGATCTGCTGGCCGAGTACGTCTTCGCCCGCATGATGCGCGCCGACACCGTACGGCTCGGCTACCCGGAGGACGAGGGGACGACCCGCGCCCTCGTCGAGGCGGTCGCCGCCGAGCACGGCGGGCGGGTGCCGCACGGGAGCCTCACCGGACACTGCGCCGAAGGACTGGGGCCGGACGCGGCGGCGGCCCAGCGCGCCCTGCGGACGCTGGCCGAACGGCCGCAGGAGGAACGGCTGCGGGCCATCGGGTCCCACATGTCCCAGGACGAGGCGGAATTCAGCTCACTGGAGCGGCTCACCCGCCTCTACCGCACCGTCCGGCACAGTCTGGTGACGGTGGCCCTGCACGAGGCGACGCCGTACAAGGGACGCGCCACGCTGGTACGGCAGGTCGGTGAGGCCGAGGTCTTCCCCGGCATGCACCGGGACATGGGCGAGTACTGGCAGCAGGTGTGCACCGGTGACCTGCGGATCGTGGACGTGCCGGGGGACCACTTCACGTGTGTGCGTCCGCCGCATGCCCAGGCGGTGGCGGCCCTGCTCGCCGGAGAGCCGCAGGCGGACGGAGACTCGCGGAGGCAGGGCTGATGGCCGCGCCGCTGGTCGGCATTCTCGGTGCGTACGGCGCGGTGGGGTCGGCCGCGGCGCGTCGGCTGGCCGCCGAGGGCCGCTGCCGGCTGCGTCTGGGAGGCCGTGCCCTGGAGCCCGCCCGGCGGCTTGCGGCCGGGCTGGGGCCGTTGGCCAGCGCGCGGGCGGTGGATGCCCGGGACGGACAGAGTCTGGCGGCGTTCGCTGAAGGGTGTCGGGTGGTGCTCAACTGCGCCGGGCCCGCCTACCTGCTGCTGGACCGCGTCCGGCAGGCGGCGTTCACCGCCGGTGCCGACTACGTGGACGTGATGGACGACGGCACGGCCTCCGCGCCGGGCGGCCCACGTACCGCCGTGCTGTCGGCGGGCCTCGTACCCGGCCTGTCCGGGCTGCTGCCCGGCCTGCTCGCCGGGTCGATGGCCCGCCCGCTGCGGTTCACCGGCGGCTACGCCGGGCTGGGCGCTCTCACCCATACGGGCGCCGTCGACTACCTGCTGAGCCTGGACCGGGGCTTCGGCGTCCCGATGGGGCTCTGGCGTGGCCGTACGGTACCCGGGGCGCTGCGTACCGACGACGGCGTCCGGGTACCGGGTCTGCCCCGGCCGGTGACGGCGGTTCCCTTCCTCACCGCCGAAGTGGTGGAGCGGGCCGAGGCGCTGGGGCTTGTGGAGGCGCGCTGGTACAACGCCTTCGACGGCAACTTCTTGTACGACGCGTTGAACCGGGTACGGATCGGCGACGGCCCGGACCTCGACACCCGCGCGGCCGAACTGGTGCGGGCGGGCGCTCTGGACGCGGCCGGGCGGACGCCGTACCACGCCCTGTGGGGCAGCCTGGACGGTATCGGGCACGAGGGTGCCGAGATGCGCCGGACCGTACTGATCAGGGGCGCGGACGGGTCGGAACTGACCGGTGAGGTCGGCGCGTTCGCGGTGTCCGAGGTGTGTGACGGAAGGGTGCCCGCCGGGGTGCACCGGGCGGCCGAGGTGCTCTCGCCCCGGCGCGTGGTGGACCGGCTGCGCGCGGTCGCCGGCGGTCTCGTGGTGGCCGAGCGGGACGCGCGGGCGGCATCCGGTGCGGACCTCGTGGACGAGGCGGAGGAAGAGGGCGCTCTGTGACGCGGCGGGCGCCTTTCGGCAGCTCCAGATTCCGTCCAGTCGGCCCTGCCATCATCCGGTGAGCCCGGGCGGCCCGGCCGCCGCGCACTGCCCCGAGAGGATTCGCCATGTCCGCCGTAGACCTCTTCTCCTCCATGTTCCGGCTGCGACACGACGGCACCGTCCATGCCGAGGAGTTCACCATGCGGCCCGACCTGGACGGCTGGACGGCCGTGACCATGCGTGCCGAGACGACGGCGGACCTGAAGTCGGCGGCCAACTGGATGCGTCACCCCGACGGCGACGAGGTGATGTGCGTCCTGTCGGGCGCGATGCGGATCTACTACCGCACGGGCGGCCCCGAGGACACCGACGGTGAACTGCGGGTCCGCGTCGGCGCGGGGGAGGCCTTCGTCGTGCCGTCGGACGCCTGGCACCGGGTGGAGCTGGAGGCACCCACCGAGATGCTGGTGGTGCTGCGGGCCGAGGGGACGTTGATCGAACAGCGGCACGGCCACTGAGCGGCAGGCGGCGGCCAGATTTCGTGCAGAGGGGCCTGCCACGCTCTTCTCCGGGCGGGGGATTCCGGTGTGCGGCCGGCCCTCGTCCTCGCTCCCGGTGTCGTCACAGGAATGGGATCTCATGCGTTTCCTACTTTTGAGCGGGCTCGGCCCCGGAGAACTCGGCCCGACGCATTTCAACTCCCCGTACATGGCCGGGACGCTCTTCGGGGACAACCCGAGCGAACTGGGCCGGGAGATGCTGCGCCGCGCCGGACACGAGGAACTGCGGCTCGACCGGCTGAGTTTCGCGTCGTCGGGCCGCCCTTACGCCCTGCTGCGCCCGCGTGCCGCGGCGGGGCCGCACCTGACCACGGTGACGCTGCACTCGATCCTGGAGACCGGCGACTACGATTTCGCCCGGGTGGATCTGGCCGAGGTGTGGACCGGTGCGGCGCAGGTGCCGTCCGGGGACTTCGATCTGGTGCTGCTGTCGACGACCTACATCTGGAACGAGCCGATCCTCCGGCAGGCGGTCGCCTGGATACGGGAGAACCTGCCGGGCACCGGCATCGTGGCCGGCGGGCAGTTCACCAACCTCAAGTTCATGATGGCCCTGCGCGACCACCCGGAGATCGTCGCGGTCGTGCGCGGCGACGGGGAGGTCTCGCTGCCCCTGACGCTGGACACCCTCGCCGCCGGCAAGAGCCTGGAGTCGGTGCCCAACGTCGTCTGGCGCGACGGGGACCGGGTCCGGGTCAATCCGGTGGAGTACGTGGACCTCGACGGGTTCCCCTCGCCCAGTGTCTCCGGGCGGGCCGCGGTGGTGCCGTACGAGTCGATGCGGGGCTGTCCCTTCGACTGCAAGTTCTGTTCCTTTCCCGCGGCTTCGCCGAAATGGCGCTACAAGTCGGCGGAGAAGATCCGGGACGACTGGGCCGGGTACGCCGCGGACAACGGCACCGAGATGATGTACGCGATGGACTCCACGTTCACCATCCCGCCGGTGCGTTTCCGCAAGCTGCTGGAGATTTTGCCGGGTTCCGGCATACCGGTCTGGGAGGGGTTCAGCCGGGCGAACACGCTGAACTCCGAAGCGGTGGTGGCGGGTCTGGAAGCGGCGCACTGTTTCCAGATCCATGTGGGCTTCGAGTCCATGAACGACCAGACGCTGAAGAACATGAGCAAGCGGGTGTCGGTGAAGCAGAATCTCACGGCCCACGAACTGCTCAGCCGCAGCGAGATCAACACCTACGGCCTGTTCATCGTCGGATATCCGGGGGAGAGCCCCGAGACGTTCCAGGACACCCAGGACTTCCTGATGGAGGAGTACATCGGCCACTTCTCCATGGCGCGCTTCACCATCACGGACGAGAACATGCCGATGTGGCAGGACCGGGAGAAGTTCCGGATCGAGGCGGAGGACCCCAACGACCCCGGGTCGCCGTGGTCGCACATCGGGATGGACAGCGACCGGGCGGGCCAGTTGCTGACCGAGACCCTGGACAAGGTGCGGCGGACCAACGACCGCGCGGTGCTGAAGTTCTGGCAGCACAACTACCAGCACTGGCTGCTGCCGCAGCACGACCGCAAGACCAACCTCGCGGTCGAGAAGAGCCTGGAACTGCTCGCCATGACGCCGCGTGACTTCACCGATCCGGACGAGGGGGCGCACGCCATGCGGACCCAGTTGGACCAGCTGCGTTCGGTCGGGATCGAGCCGGCTCCCGAGGGCCGGGAGCTGTGCCTCGATCCGCTGTGACGGGCGGTACCGGGCCCGGGCCCCGGCGGTGGCCGGGCGCCGGGGCCCGGGTGCCGCCGGTGGCCCCGGGGCGGGTTGCCACTCCAGTTCTTATACGCGTATAGTTTCTGGGTGGAGCCCAGTCATGAGCGGTTGTCGACGCGGCCGTACGCCGCGCGAGCCGCCGACCCGGCCTTGGAGGGCGGGACTTTTCTATGGCCACGACAGAACAGGTGAGCACGCTCACCGACGGAACCGGCGGCCGCGCGGCCGACGACCCCACCGCGGCGGGTGAGCCGCCCGGCGCGGCGCGCGGCGGCCCGGAGGAACAGGCGGCACAGGGCCGCCGGATGCTCGTCCGGCTGTTACGCCCGTACCGGGGACGGCTCGTCGCCGTCCTGGTGCTACAGGCGGTCGGTGCCCTGGCCGGCCTCGCCCCGCTGCTCGCCCTGGCCGAGATCGGCCGGGAACTGCTCGCCCCCGGGCCGGCCGACCGCACCGCCGTGTGGACCGCCGTCGCCTCAGGCGCCGCGGGCCTGCTGGTACGGGTCCTGTTCACCGCGGCCGCCGGAGGGTGCGGCCACCTCGTCGACGGGGACCTGCACCTGTCGCTGCGCAAGTCACTGGCCCAGCGCCTCGGGCGGGTGCCCCTGGGCTGGTTCTCGCGCCGCAGCTCGGGCGAGGTGAACGGCGTGGTGCAGGGCGACGTCGACACGCTGCACCACCTGATCGCCCATACACCCGGCGAGTTCACCTCCGCCGTCGTCGTCCCCGTCGCCTCGCTGGCCTATCTGGCCTGGGTGGACTGGCGGCTGACGCTCGTCGCGCTGATCCCGGTCCTGTTCGGCATCGCCGTGCACCGCCTGCTGTCGAGCGAGGAACGGCGCCGCCAGGGCATGGCCGTGGGCCAGGCCATGGGCCGTATCGGCGCCTCGTCCGTGGAGTTCGTCCAGGGCATCTCCGTCGTGAAGACCTTCGGCGGCGCGGGCCGGGTCCACCAGCGCTACCGGCGGGCCGCCGACGACTTCGCCGACTTCTTCCTCGGCTACGTCGCCGGGAGCGCGGGCCTGGCGTCGCTGTCCGCCCTCGTCCTGGCACCGCCGTTCGTGCTGCTGCTCATCCTGACCGGCGGCACCCTGCTGATCACCCAGGGCGCCATGCCCCCCGCCGAACTGCTGCCCTTCCTGCTGCTGTCCGTGGCGCTGACGGCGCCGGTCGCGGCGCTGGGCCACGGCATGGACAACATCCACGCCGCCGAGCGGTCCGCCGACCGCATCCACGAGATGCTCAGCGCCCGGCCGCTGCCGGTCCCGGACCACCCGGCTCTCCCGGACGGGGACCGCGTGGAGTACCGGGGCGTCGGCTTCGCCTACGACGACGGCCACCCGGTGCTGCACGACATCGACCTCGTCCTGGAGCCCGGCACCACCACCGCCCTCGTCGGCCCGTCCGGCGCGGGCAAGTCCACCCTCGCCCAGATGCTGCCCCGCTTCTTCGACCCGACGCGCGGCGCGGTCCTGCTCGGCGGGGTCGACGTCCGCGACATCGGCGACGAACAGCTCTACCAGCGGGTCGCGTTCATCTTCCAGGACGTCCGGGTGCTGCGCGCCACGGTCGCCGAGAACATCGCGCTGGCGGTGCCGGACGCCGATCGCTCCGCGGTCGTCGCCGCCGCCCGCGCGGCGGGCCTGCACGAGCGCGTCGCGGCCCTCCCGCACGGGTACGACTCCGTGCTCGGCGAGGACATCGGCCTGTCCGGCGGCGAGGCGCAACGGCTCGGCATCGCCCGCGCGCTGCTCATCGACGCCCCCGTGCTCGTCCTCGACGAGGCCATGTCCTTCGCCGACGCCAAGACCCAGGCGGAGCTCCGGCGCGCCCTGGACGTGCTGCGCGCGGGACGCACCCAGCTCGTCATCGCGCACCGGCTGGAGACCGTCACCCGCGCCGACCGCATCGTCGTCATGGAGGGCGGCCGCATCGTGGAGAGCGGAACGTACCAGGAACTCATGGGCGCGGGCGGCAAGCTCGCCCAGATGTGGCGGGCCCAGCACCGCCACGGGAACGGCACGCACGAAGGGACCGGCCGATGATCCGACTGCTCCTGCGGGTCATGGGCGAGACACACGGCCGCCCCGTACGCCGCACGCTCGTCCTGATGGCTGCTCGGGCCGTCGTGGAAGGTCTGTCCTACGCGCTGCTCGTGCCGCTGCTGCGCGCCCTGCTGGGGCCGCGGCCCGCCGGCGCCTGGCCGTGGCTCGGCGCCTTCGCCGCCGCGTTCCTGCTGTGCGCCGTCCTCGGCTACCGCAGTGTCCTGACGGGTTTCCGTACGGGTGGTGAGCTGTCCCGCGGACTGCACCACCGCCTCGGCGACCAGCTCGCCGGGCTGCCCCTGGGCTGGTTCACGTCCTCGCGCATCGGGGACGTCTCCGGCCTGACCAGCCGCAGCGTGATGGAAGTGATGTCGGTGCCCGCGCACCGGCTCGGCCCGCTCGTCGACGCCACCTTCGTCCCCCTGACGATCGTCGTGGTCATGTTCTTCTTCGACTGGCGGCTGGCGCTGGCGGCGCTGCTCGCGGCGCCCCTGATCGCGGCGGTGCAGCACGCCACCGCGCGGGCCACCGCACGCGAGGACGCCGAGCGCGCGCGGCGCAGTGACGACGCCTCCGCCCGGGTGGTGGAGTACGTCCGCGCCCAGCCGGTGCTGCGGGCCGGTGGCCGTACCGGCGAGCGCTTCCAGCAGCTGGACGAGGCGCTGCACGCGCAGTGGCGCAGCGAGCGGCGCGCCGCCGTGAAGGGGCTGCCCGGCGTCCTCGGTCTGAGTCTCACCGTGCAGACCGTGTTCACGCTGGTCCTCGCGCTGGGCGCCTACCTTGCCCTCGACGGCTCCGCCGACGCGGCGTCCGTACTCGCCCTGCTCGTGCTGAGCGCGCGCTGCGTCGACCCGCTGCTGTCGCTGGCCGACCTGGGCGGCGTCATGCGGGCCTCGCGCGGCGAGCTGGAACGCATCGACGCGGTGCTGCGGGAGAAGCCGCTGCCGCTGCCCGAGCAGCCGAAGACGCCCGTCGACAACAGCCTCGAACTGGACGGCGCCACCTTCCGGCGCGGCGGCCGCACCGTACTGGACGGGCTGAGCCTGAAGGCGGAGGACGGCCGGCGGCTGGCGCTCGTCGGTTCCTCCGGGGCCGGCAAGACCACGCTGTTGCAGCTCGCCGCGCGGTTCCACGACGTGGACGCGGGCGCGGTGCGGCTCGGCGGGGTCGACGTGCGGGACATCGACGGCGACGAGCTGATGTCCCGGCTGTCCATCGTCTTCCAGGACGTCTACCTGTTCGAGGGCACCATCGAGGACAACGTACGGCTCGGCCGTCCCGACGCCACCCAGGACGACGTGCGCCGGGCGGCCACCGCCGCCCGCCTGGACGAGGTGGTCGCCCGGCTGCCGCAGGGCTGGGACACCGAGGTCGGCGAAGGCGGCGCGGCCCTGTCCGGCGGTGAGCGCCAGCGGGTGTCGATCGCCCGCGCCCTGCTGAAGGACGCCCCCGTACTGCTGCTCGACGAGGCCACCTCCGCGCTGGACCCGGAGAGCGAGCAGGCCGTCCAGGAAGGGCTGGACCGGCTGATGCGCGGCCGCACCGTCGTCATGGTCGCGCACCGGCTGCACACCGTCCGGGACGCCGACACCATCGCCTTCCTGGAGGACGGCCGCATCGTCGAGTCCGGCACCCACCAGGAACTCCTCGGACGCGACGGGAAGTACGCCGCGTTCTGGAAGATCGCCACGCACCAGCCGGCCTGAGAGGAACCGAGGTAGGGATGGCACGCAAGGGCACGTCGACGGACCCGTCCGGCTGTACCGGTACGGCCGCTCCCGCATGGACCCTGGAAGCGCTCCGCGCCGAGGTCGCCGCGCTGCTCGGCGCCGAGCCGGCCGAGGTGGACGACGACGGCGACCTGTTCGCCCTGGGGTTGCAGTCGCTCCAGCTGATGCAGTTCACCAACCGGCTCAACCGCGCGGGCGGGCGGGCCGGGTTCACGGAACTGGCCAGGGACCCACGGGTCGGCTCCTGGTACCGGCTGCTGAGCAGCCGTACGGGGACGGCCGGCGCGCGGCCCGGACCGGCGCGCCCGCCCGCCACGGCTGCGTCCGTCGCCGCGGGGCGGGAGCCGTTCCCGCTCACCCCGGTCCAGCAGGCCTACTGGATCGGCCGGGGCGACGACCGGCCGCTGGGCGGCGTCGGCTGCCACGCCTACCTGGAGATCGACGCGGCGGACGTGCACCCCGGCCGCCTCGAACAAGCCGTACGGGCCCTGACCCGGCGGCACCCGATGCTGCGGGCCCGTATCGACGACGACGGCACCCAGCGCGTCCTGGACGCCTCGCCCTGGCCGGGCCTGACCGTCCACGACCACACGGCCGGGACGCGCGCCGAGGCCGACGGGGCGGTCGCTGACCTGCGTGAGCGGCTGTCCCACCGCAGGCTGCGGGTGGGCGAGGGCGAGGTCTTCGACATCCAGCTGAGCCGTCTGCCGGCCGGCGCGGGCTCCCGCCCCGTCGACCGCA
The DNA here is from genome assembly GCF_003865155.1 of Streptomyces paromomycinus. Taxonomy (NCBI): domain Bacteria; kingdom Bacillati; phylum Actinomycetota; class Actinomycetes; order Kitasatosporales; family Streptomycetaceae; genus Streptomyces; species Streptomyces paromomycinus. The sequence goes on from NZ_BHZD01000001.1 coordinate 8,264,287, forward strand.
TCCACGTCGGCGTCGACCTGCTCGTCGCCGACGTGCACAGCATCCGGCTGCTCCTCGCCGACCTCGCGGAGCTGTACGACGACCCCGACGCGCTGGGGGAGCCGGCTTACGACTTCCCGAGCCACCTCGCCGCACGGGCCACGGCACGCGCGGACGAGCGGGGGCGGGCCAAGGAGTACTGGACCGACCGCCTGGCCGGCCTCCCCGGCGGGCCGCGGCTGCCGCTGGCCACCGACCCCGAGGACGTCGTCCGGCCGCGCTTCGTGCGCCGTACGCACACGCTGGCCCCGCACACCTGGGAGCGGCTGTGCGCGCGAGCGGGCGAGCACGGCGTCACGCCCTCCGTGCTGCTCGCCACCGCCTTCGCCGAGGTGCTCGCCCGGTTCAGCGGTGAGCGGCACTTCCTGCTCAACGTGCCGCTGTTCGACCGTGAGCACGACGCCCACCCCGACCTGGCCCGGATCGTCGCCGACTTCACGAGCCTCGTCCTGCTGGAGATCGACCTGACCCGGGGTACGGGCTTTGCCGGGCGCGCCCGGGCCGTGCAGCAGCGCTTGCACGACGACGTGGGCCACGCCGCCTACACCGGCGTCGACGTGCTGCGCGACATGGCGCGCGCCGACGCCGACCACCCGCGCACCGCGCCGGTGGTATTCGCCTGCAACATCGACGCCCCGCTGGTCCCCGACGCCTTCGCCGACCGCTTCGGCGAGCTGTCCTGGATGGTGTCCCAGACACCGCAGGTCTGGCTGGACCACCAGATCTACCGCACTCGCGACGGCGGCCTGCTGCTCGCCTGGGACGCGGTGGAGGAACTGTTCCCGGCCGGGCTGATGGACGCGCTGACCGCCGCCTGCGCTGCCCTGCTGGACCATCTCGTCACGGCCGACTGGACCGAGGTACCCGACCTTCCGCTGCCCGCAGAGCAACTGCGGCGGCGGCACGAGGTGAACGCCACGCACCGCCCGGAGAGCGGCCGGTCGTTGCACGAGGAGTTCTTCGCCCGCGCCGGGAAGCGGGCGGACGCTCCGGCGGTGCTGTGGGGTGCGGACGGAGTTCTCACCCACGGCGGACTGGCGGAGCGGGCGTTGCGCATCGCCGGTGCCCTCGCCGACCGGGGCATCCGCGACGGCGCCCCCGTGCTCGTCACGGCGCCCAAGGGCCCCGACCAGATCGCCGCCGTCCTGGGCGTGCTGGCGGCGGGCGGGAGTTACGTACCCGTCGGCGTCGACCAGCCCGCCGAGCGGCGCGCGCGGATTCTCGCGGTCAGCGGGGCGCGGCTCGTCCTGGACGGCACCGGGACGCCCGCACCGGCCGAATCCCCGGCCGAAGTGCTCCCGCTGGCCGAGGCGTTACGGTTCCGCCCGCCGGCCGCGCCGGTGCCGGTGGCCCCGGACGACCCCGCGTACACGATCTTCACCTCGGGATCCACCGGCGTCCCCAAGGGCGTCGAGATCAGCCACCGGGCCGCGGTCAACACCGTCGAGGACATCGGCGAACGCTTCGGCATCGGCCCGGCGGACCGCGTACTGGCCGTCTCCGCACTGGACTTCGACCTGTCCGTGTGGGACATCTTCGGGCTGCTCGGCGCGGGCGGCGCGCTCGTGCTGGTGGCCGAGGAGGACCGGCGCGACGCCCAGCGCTGGCTCGACCTGTGCCGTCGGCACGCCGTGACGGTGTGGAACTCGGTGCCCGCCCTCCTCGACATGCTGCTGACCGCGGCCGAGCCCGAGCCGCTTCCGGAGTCCCTGCGCCTTGCGCTGCTCTCGGGCGACTGGATCGGCCTGGACCTGCCGGGGCGGCTGGCCCGGGCCGGTGCCGGCCGGTGCCGGTGCGTCGCGCTCGGTGGTGCCACCGAGGCCGCGATCTGGTCCAACTTCCACGAGGTCGGCGAGCTGCCGCCGCACTGGCGGTCCATCCCGTACGGCACCCCCTTGGGCAACCAGAAGTTCCGGACCGTCGACCCGCAGGGCCGGGACTGCCCGGACTGGGTGCCCGGCGAGCTGTGGATCGGCGGTACGGGAGTGGCGCTCGGCTACCGAGGTGACCCCGCGCTGACGGCGCAACGTTTCCCCACGGTGGCGGGCGAGCGCTGGTACCGCACCGGTGACCTCGGCCGCTACTGGCCCGACGGCACGCTGGAGTTCCTCGGGCGCGCCGACCAGCAGGTGAAGATCAACGGCTTCCGGGTGGAACTGGGTGAGGTCGAGGCGGCGTTGCAGAGCCTCCCCGCCGTGGCCCACGCGGTCGCCGCGGTGGTGGGCGAGCCGCGCAAGGAACTCGCCGTCGCCGTCGTACCGGCGCGGCCGGCGGCCGGGGAGGAGCTGGACGCCGCAGGGAGCACCCACCGGGCCTCTCAAGTGCCGGCCGAGGTGGAGCTGGAACGCACCCTCACCGAAACCGTGCTTGCCGCGCTCTTCGCCGCCCTGGACCCGGGTTTGTCCGACGGCACCGCGGGGCAGCCCGGCCTCCCCGGCACCGGGGACGCGTCGGGCCTGCCCGAGGCGAACCGGCTGCTGCTGGAGGAGATGGCCGGCGAACTGGTCGAGCGCGACGTCCTGGTGCGCACGGCGGGAACGTCCGCACCCGGACGGCGTTGGGCCGAGGTCCGCGACGGGGACCGCGCGGCCGGGCTGCGCGCGCACATCAGCGGCGGCCGGCTGGAGAGCGTGGCCGACGCCTGGGCCCGGGCCATGCCGGTGCTGCTCTCGGTACTGCGCGGCGAGACGTCCGCCACCGTCCTGCTCGACGACCCGGAGCTGTCCCCCGAATCCCTGGCCGACGCCCTGCCCGGAGCCCGCGTCTGCCTGGAGCGGACCGCCCGGGCGCTGCAAGAACTCGCCGAGGAGCGGCCCGCGCCGCTCGCCGTGGCCGAATGGGGCACCGGCAGCGGCCGCACCGCCGTGCGGCTGCTCGACGCACTCAAGCCCGGCACGGCCGACTACCTCCTGCTGGCGGAGTCGGACACCCGGCGTACGGCTGCCGACACGCGGCTGTCAGCGGCGGGCCACCCGGCACGCACGGTGCTCCAGACCACGCCGGGCATACCCGAGGCGCGCCTGAACCGGTTCGACGCGATGGCCGTCAACGACGCACTGCACGGCCTGCCCGACCCGTACGCGGTCGCGGCCGCCCTGCCGCTGCTGCTGGCCCCGGGCGGTCACCTGTTCCTGGTCGCCCGCGCCGCCGTCTCCCCGCTCGGTCTGCCCGCGGGCCGTACCGGCGACCGCCTCGACGCCGGGCAGTGGGCCGGCCTGCTGACCCGCGAGGGCCTCACCGACGTCCGCCGGGCGCACACCGAACCGGACGGCGCCGTGCTGCTCACCGCCCGGCGCTCCCCGGACGCCCCTCGCCTGGACGCCGCCACGCTGCGGGAACAGCTCGCCGAGCGGCTTCCCGCGCACATGATCCCCGGCAGGCTGGTGGGCCTGCCCGAGCTGTCGCTGAACGCCAACGGCAAGGTGGACCGGCGCCGGGTGCAGGAACTGCTCACGTCCGGCGCCGAGCGGCCCGGCGCGAGCTGCGACCCGCCGCGCGGCGCCGTGGAGGAGACCGTGGCGGAGCTCTGGGCCGAGGTGCTGGGCGCGCCCGCCGCCGGGCGCGACGCCAACTTCTTCGTTCAGGGCGGGGACAGTGTCCTGGCGACGCGCCTGGTCACCGGCATCCGCCGTCGGCTCGGTGTGGAACTGCCGATGCGTCAGGTGCTGCGGGCGCCGACGGTGGCCGCCATGGGCGCACTGATCGAGCGTCTGCACCCGGCGGCCGGGGCACCGGCCGCCGAGGAGTACGAGGAAGGTGCGCTGTGAGCGCTGTGCCCTCCGCCGCTGCCCCCCGATCCAGTCTGCGGACCTTCGCCGTACGGGCGCAGTCCCGCGCCCGGCTGGTGTGCTTCCCGCACGCGGGCGGCGGGGCCGGCGCCTACCGGATGTGGGGCTTCGACGCGCCCTGGGACGTCGAGGTCGCCGCGGTGCAGTACCCGGGGCGCGAGGACCGGTTCGCGGAGCCGCCGGTGTCCGTCATGAGCGACCTGGCCGACGCGATCGGGACCGACCTGCTCCGCGAGGCGACGGCCCGGCCCGAACGCGTCACCGTCCTGTTCGGCCACAGCATGGGGGCTTCCGTGGCCTACGAGACGGCCCGCCGGCTGACCGCGGCCGGGCACCCGCCGGCCGCCCTCGTCGTCTCGGGCCAGCCCGCCCCGCACCGCACGCGCGGCGGCGCCCTGCACCGCGCGGGCGACGCCGAACTGCTGGCTGACGTGCAGAGGCTGGGCGGCACATCGGCCGGTGTGCTGGGCCACGACGCTCTGCTGCGGGCGCTGCTGCCGACGATCCGGAGCGACTACCGGCTCATCGAGACCTACCGCCCGCGCCCCGGCCGCCGCCTCGGCGCACCGGTGACCGTGCTGTACGCCGACGACGACCCCGAGGTCGACGCCGCCGAGGCCGCGGCCTGGCGCGAGGTCACCGACGGGCCCTGCGACGTCGGCGTGTTCAGCGGCGGTCACTTCTATCTGGAACAGCAGCGGGAGGCCGTCCTCGCCCGCGTCGTGGCCCGCGTCCGCGCGGCGCTGCCCGCCGCGGGCGCGGCCTGGCCGTCACTGCCCTGACCCCGGCGCCCGCCGTCCACCGCACAGCCCGTCTCACCGTCCGCTTCAGAGAACCGCACAGAAACGGGGGTCCTCCCATGCTCGACGGCTGTACGCCCTGGCCCGAAACCCTGGCCGCGCGGTACCGGGCCGAGGGGTACTGGACCGGCGAACTGCTGGGCCGCCGGTCCGGCGACACCGGCCTGGCCGCCCGGACCGCGGTCGTCACCCCGGACCGCACCCTGACCTACGGCCGGCTCGACCTGGCCGCCGACCGGCTCGCCGCCGGGCTCGGTGCCCTGGGCATCGCCCCGCGGGACCGGATCGTCGTCCAGTTGCCCAACGGCGCCGACCTGGCCGTGGTGTGCCTGGCCCTGTTCCGGCTCGGCGCGCTGCCTGTCTTCGCGCTGCCCGCGCACCGGGCCGCGGAGATCACCCATCTCGTGGAGTCCGCCGAAGCGGTGGCCTACATCTGCGCCGACCGGGACCTGGACTGCGACCACCGGGAGCTGGCCCGGCAGGTCCTGGCCCGTACCGGCTCCCTCAAGCACGTCCTGGTGGCCGGGGACCCCGGCCCGTTCACCGCGCTGGCGGACGCCGACGCGGACCCGGTGGGGCTGCCGCTGCCGGACCCGGAGGACGTGGCGCTGTTCCTGCTCTCCGGGGGCACCTCGGGGCCGCCCAAGCTCATCCCGCGCACCCACGCCGACTACACCTACCAGCTACGGGCCAGTGCGGCGCTGTGCGGCGTCGGCCCGCACAGCCGCTACCTGTGCGCGCTGCCCATGGGCCACAACTTCGCCCTGGCCTGCCCCGGCGTGCTCGGCACGCTGCGGGCCGGCGGCACGGCGGTGCTCGCACCGGCGCCCACTCCGGAGGAGTGCTTCCCGCTCATCGAACGCGCCGGGGTGACCGTCACCTCGCTCGTGCCGCCGCTGGTGCCGCTGTGGCTGGACGCCGCCGAGTGGACCGACAGCGACCTGTCCTCCCTCGCGCTCCTCCAGGTCGGCGGCTCGCGGCTCGACCCGGCCACCGCCGGGCGGGTGGCGGACGGGCTCGGGTGCGCCCTCCAGCAGGTGTACGGCATGGCCGAGGGCCTGCTCAACTTCACCCGGCCCGGCGACCCGGAGGAGGAGGTGCTGCACACCCAGGGGCGCCCGCTGTCGCCTGCGGACGAGGTGCGGGTGGTCCGGGAGGACGGCACGGACGCCGCGCCCGGCGAGGTGGGTGAGCTGTACACCCGGGGCCCGTACACACTACGCGGCTACTACCGGGCCGACGCGCTGAACCGGCTGCGGTTCACCGAGGAGGGCCACTACCGCAGCGGTGACCTCGTGCGCCGTACGGCCGCGGGCAACTTCGAGGTGGTGGGCCGGACGAACGACGTGGTCAACCGCGGCGGGGAGAAGGTGCCCTGCCAGGAGGTGGAGGAGCATCTGCTGGCGGACCCGCGGATCGTCTCCGCCGCGGTCCTGGCGCTGCCGCACCCGCTGATGGGGGAGCAGACCTGCGCCTGTGTGGTGTTCCGGGACGCCGAGGCCGAACTGACGCTACGTCAGGTGCAGGCCGTCCTGCGGGAGCGCGGGGCCGCCGCGTACAAGCTGCCGGACCGCCTCGTCGCGCTGCCGAGGATGCCGCTCACCGGCGTCGGAAAGATCGACAAGCGGGCGCTGCGGGACGGCCTGGCGGACTGAGGGCCGTACGGCACGAAGGGCCCGGGGCGTCCCCGCTCCGGGCCCGTTCCGTGTGCGCGTACGGCGGTGGGACGGGTCAGGTGGCCTGGGCCAGCAGGCCCTCGACGACCGCCTCCAGGCCCCGGCGGTGGGTGTCCCGGACGGTCAGTTCGCTCCAGCGCGGGCCCAGCGAGGTGATGAGGGGGAACTCCCCGGGGTCCAGGCCGGTGATCTGGTCGCGGTGCGGCGGCCGGTCCAGGTGCGCCAGGCGGCGCTCGCGGTTGAAGCGGACGGTCAGTTCACCGGCGGTGTAGTACCAGATGACGCGGTAGGCGTAGACGGCGTCCTCGGGGGTCATGCCGCTCTCGATGGCGGCGTCCAGGATGCTCTCCACGATCCACATCGCCGAGACGGCGAAGAGGTCGTCGGAGGCGAGGACTTCGACGATCCACGGGCAGTCCACCAGGATGTCGTGCAGGACCTGGGCGGCGGCCAGGAGCCGGGCGCGCGGCTCGGCCGGCAGCTCGGGCCGGGGGAACTTCGCGGCGTGCTCCTCCAACAGGAGCAGCAGCAGCTCGTCCTTGTCCCGTACGTAGTGGTACAGGGCCATGGGCGTGCTGGACATCTCCTTGGCGAGACGGCGCATGGAGAGGTTCTCCGCGCCCTCCTCGTCCAGAATGCGCTGGGCGGCGGCCAGGATCGCTTCGCGCGCCAGCCGGGGCGGGCGGCCGGTCCTGCCGGCACGTCGGGTTCGGTGCTGCATCCGTCCATCTTCCGTCACGCCCCGGTCCGCGCGTACGGGGCTCCGCAGCGCGTACGCGGGGACACCACGGCGCCCGGCGCACCGGCCGCGCGGTCGTCCCGCCCGGCCCGTTCACTGTCCCGTACCTGTCTGGGCGGTTTCTGGACGCCTTCCGGGCCGGTGCGGGGGCGTCGGCGGGCGCGGTCAGGAGGGCGCCGGGGGTGGCGGCCCGCTCCGGTCCAGGGTGCGGAAGAACCCGTCGAGCAGGGCTTCGAGGCCGGCCTCGTGCGTGTCGCGCGCGGTGAGCACGGGCCAGCGGTCGGCCAGGGCGGTCAGCCGGGGGTGGGTCTGCGGCTGGAGCGCGGCCATGGCGTGCGACCGGTAGGGCGGGTGGTCGAGGTGGGCGAGGTGCCGCTCCCGGGTGAGGCGGATCAGCAGTTCGCCGCCGGTGTAGTGGGCGACGGCGCGGTAGAGGGCGACGGCCTCCTCCAGGGAGAAGCCGCAGCCGAGCGCCGCCTCCAGGACCGCCTCGGTGACCCACCGGCTGGAAGCGTTCAGCAGCTCCTCGGAGGTCAGGATCTCACCGAGGAACGGGCATTCGGCCAGAACGTCGTAGAGCAGCTGGGCCGCGGCCGTCAGCCGTTCGCGGGGGTCGTCGGGCAGCGTGGGCCGTGGCTGGTGCCGGGCCTTGGTCTCCAGCAGCAGCCGCAGGAGCTGGTCGCGGTCGCGTACGTGGTGGTAGAGCGCCATCGGCGTGATGGACAGCTCCCGCGCCAGCCGCCGCATCGAGAGGCTGCCGTCGCCTTCGGTGTCCACGATCCGCTGGGCCGCCTCGACGATCGCCGGCTGGGACAGCCGGGAGGGGCGTCCGACCTTCTTCCGGGCCGTGGTGACCGGCTTCCGGGCCGTGCCGACCGGTTCGTCCGACCGCATCAGTACCCGCCTTCCGTACGTGTCCCGCGGCCGGGGCACAGTGCCTCCGGCCGGTACCGGGTGACAACCCAGCGGGTCCCGGCTAGAGTTATCTTACGCGTATTGAATACAAGTAAGAAAACTCTGGAGGGGCGGATGTCCGAAACGGCCTTGAACAGGGGACAGGCGTTGGTGGCCGTCGCCCTCGCCCAGTTCATGGTGACCCTCGACATGACGGTCGTGAACGTGGCGTTACCCGACATGGGAGCCGGTCTGGGCTTCGACCCCGCCCAGCTTCCCTGGGTGGTCAACATCTACGCCCTGTTCTTCGGCGGCTTCCTGCTCCTGGGGGGCCGGGCGGCGGACCTGTTCGGTCAGCGGCGCGTGCTGCTGTGGGGAACCTGGTCCTTCGCGATCGCCTCGCTCGCGGGCGGGCTGGCCCAGGAGCCGTGGCACATGATCGCCGCCCGTGCGGTCCAGGGCGTGGGCGCCGCGGTGATGGCGCCGTCCGCGCTGGCCGTCCTCACCCTCACCCAGCGCGAGGGCGAGGAGCGCACCAAGGCGCTCGGCGTGTACGCGGCCGTCGCGGCGGTCGGCGGTGGCGCCGGTGTGCTGGTCGGCGGTCTGCTCACCGAGTACGCCGGCTGGCGCTGGGTGATGCTGGTGAACCTGCCGATGGCGCTCGCGGTCGTCCTGCTGGCCCTGCACAGCGTCCCGGCCGGCACCTTCGGCAACCGCCGGGGCAAGCTCGACGTGCTCGGCGCCATCCTCGCCACGGGCGGTGTGGGCCTGCTGATCCTCGGCATGGTGCGCACCGAGGAACTGTCGTGGACGTCGCCCACCACCGTCGTCACGCTGGCGGCGGCCGTCGTCCTGCTCGTCGCCTTCGTGCTGTGGGAGAAGTACGGCCCGATGACCGACCCGCTGATCCGGCTCGGACTGCTGGCCAAGCGCAACGTCGCCGGTGCCAACCTGTACATGGCCCTGCTGGCGGCCGGACAGCTCGCGGTGTTCTACTTCCTGTCGCTGTATCTCCAGCGCATCCTGAAGCTGGGTCCGGCCGAGGCGGGCGCCGCCTTCCTGCCCCTGTGCCTGACCGCGATGGTCGCGATCCAGGTCACCACCCGGGTCCTGCGCCGGCAACTGGCCGGAATCAAGACCCTGTTGATCCCGGCCGGTCTGATCGCCGCCGCCGGGTTCGCCTGGAGCGGCATGGCCGACGCCTCGGGCAGCTACCTGGGTGACGTGCTCGTGCCGTCCCTGCTGGCGGGTCTCGGAGTGGGTATCGCCTTCGTGCCGCTGACGGCCGCCGCCACCGTCGGGCTGCCGCCGCAGGAGGCCGGTACGGCCTCGGCCCTGCTGAACGCCTCGCGGCAGGTCGGCAGCGCGCTCGGCCTCGCGGTGCTGGTGACCGCGGCGACCACACGCACCGACAGCCGCCTGGCCGCCGGTGTCTCCCCGGACCAGGCGGCGGTCGACGGGTACTCCCTCGGCTTCGTGCTGGCGGGCGGGTTCCTGGTGCTGGCGGTCCTGGTGGCGGTCTTCGTGCTCCCGCGCCGTCCCCGGCCGGCTGCCGCGCCGGCCGCGGCGGCACCGCAGCCCGGTGCCGGGACTCCGGCCGATGCCGGTGACACCGGTGCCGGTGCCCCGGCTCCGGACGTCGCGGCCGGCGGGATCACCCCGAAGGGGTGAGCGGGTGTCGGCTCCGGCAAGCGCCCCGCGCGCCGGAGCCGATGGACGCGGTGGCGGGGGTTCGAATCCCCCGTGCGGCCTCCGCCACCGCGCGTTCATCCGGAACGCCATGAGTTTTCGGGCGTCTGTCGAGTTGGCCGGAAGACTTTGCAACAAGGTGCCGACGGCACGCAAGAACAGCCGCCGGGATTCCCGGCAGATCGATTAACGCTAAACATCTTCGCGGGGTGCACCCGCCAGAACGGAGAGTGAGGGGCGCTTTACGCTCGGCAATTCTTTCGAAGCCTTCCCCTGTACTTATTGCTGCCGTCACATTCACTGGGTAGATTGAGCCTCGGTCACTCGGCCTGACATTTCAGGCCGATACGCGCATCTTCAAATCCGAGGTTTGCGATGTTGCCAGTGCGTGCACCACGAGGGATGCCCGACCCCAGGTCAGACGGTCGGTCGTGGCAGGTGTCCGTGTGATGGCCCGTATCTCAAGGGCTTTACCGGAATTGCGTATTCCGGATTACTGATGCCTATTGTCAGCAGCCTTCGGCTGCTTTCCCGCAGGGAGTCGTCTCCCTGCGTCGCCCTCTTTGTGCCGCGCATTTGCCTGTAGGTGGCCGCTGCGTCATTCCTTTGCTGTGCGCGCTTTTTGCAGGTGGGATCACGCAGTTCTACGCCTGCTGGCCGCGGTTCGGTGCTGCCGTCCGCGGCATTCTCGGCAGCGTTCCTCCTCGGCCCGCATCCGCTTTTTCGATCAAGCGAAATCGGCCGAAACTCATGGGTTGCCGTCCCGTGCGGTCGCCCCTGCCTCAGAGGGATGAGAAAAATGATCCATTACCGAACCGCCGTGACGGAAACCGGCCACGAACCGCTGGACACCGCGGTGGCTCTCGCGGAGTCCGGACTGTTCGGCACCTACGTGGTCCACGAGAACGCCGCCGGGTGGTGCGTCGCCGGCGGCATCGTCGCGGAGGTCGTCGTCACCGCCGACAGCGTCCGATGTACCTGGCAGGGCAGCACGACCGAGGAGCCCTGGTACGGCGACCCGCTCGCCAAGGTGCAGCAGTTCCTGGACACGCTGCCGGTCGCCGGCTGGGCCGCGTACGGCTGGTGCGCCTTCGAACTCGCCTACGCCGTCGCGGGAATGCCCCTGGCCGGTGGTGTCCTGCTGCACCTGGTGGTGCCCGAGACCGAAGTCGTGCTGGACGGCGGCCGGGCCCTGCTGCGCAGCATCCACAGCGGCACGCTGTCCGCCGTGGAGAACGTCATCGCCCGCGCCGAGGCCCCGGCCCGCCCGGCCCGCCGGACCGTCGAAGTCGATCTCGACGCTAACGCCGGCGCCTACCGGGGCGCCGTGACGTCCGTCGTGAGCGACATCCGCGCGGGCGCTCTGCACAAGGCGGTGCTCTCCCGCGTCGTCCCCGTCGACGCCGAACTCGACTTCCCCGCGAGCTACGCGGCCGGCCGCAGGGCCAACACCCCGGCCCGGTCCTTCCTGCTGCGCATGGGGGACCTGCAGTGCTTCGGCTTCAGCCCGGAGACGGTGGTGGAGGTGGACGCCACGGGCCGGGTCGCCAGCCAGCCGCTGGCCGGCACCCGCGCGCTGACCGGGGACGCCGCCACCGACCGCCGGCTGCGCGAGGACCTGCTCGCCGACCCCAAGGAACTGCACGAGCACGCCATCTCGGTGAAGGTGGCGGTGGACGAACTCGCCGGCCCCTGCAAGCCCGACACCGTGGTGGTCGAGGAGTACATGACGGTCAAGGAACGCGGCTCGGTCCAGCACCTGGCGTCCCGGGTGGTGGGGCGGATGCCCGAGGGGGCCGGCCCCTGGGACGCGTTCGCCGCCGTCTTCCCCGCCGTCACCGCCTCCGGAGTGCCCAAGCGTCCCGCGTACGAGGCCATCCGGCAGTACGAGCCGGAGCCGCGCGGGCCGTACGCGGGCACCGTCATGAGAGTGACGCAGGACGGCGGCATGGATGCCGCCCTGGTCCTGCGCAGCGTCTACGCACAAGGCGGCCGGACCTGGCTGCGGGCCGGCGCGGGGGTCGTCGAACACTCCCAGCCGGAGCGCGAACTGGAGGAGACCAGGGAGAAGCTGCGGTGTGTGGCCCACACGCTCGTGGCGCGCGCGGAGAGCCCCGCGGAGCCGCTGCGGCTGGCCGCCGCGGCGGACGGACGGTCGCACTGCTGAACGGCCTTGGCGGCAGAGACAGGCAAGACGCAACTTCAGGAGGCGACTGACCCATGTCGAGTACGGGGGAGACCCTGCGAATCCAGCTCCTGGGGCCGATAAGGGCCTGGCGGCACGGCAGGGAGCTGCACACCGGACCGCCCAAACAACGCGCCGTGCTGGGCCTGCTGGCCAGCCGCGCGGGCGAAGTCGTGTGCGTGGAGCACATCATCGACGCCGTCTGGGGCACCGACACCCCGCAGAGCGCCGCCAACGGCGTGCACACCTACGTGGCCGGTCTGCGCCGCGTCCTCGACCCGGGACGGGGCAGGAGGGGCACCAGCTCGGTCCTGACCTCGGCCGCCGGCGGCTACTGTCTGAGCGTGGCCGCCGAGGACGTGGACGCCACCCTCTTCACCCGCTGTCACACCGCCGCCCGCCGGGCGGACGCCGAAGGCGACACGGCGAAGGCCCTGACGCTGTACGCGGACGCCCTGGCACGGTGGCGCGGCGCCGCCTACTCCGGAGTCCCCGGACCGTTCGCCGCCATGGAACGCACCCGCCTGCACGACCTCCGGCTCACGGCCGTCGAGGAGTGGGCCGCGGGCATGCTGGCCGGCGGACGGTACGCGGAGGCGGTCGCCGAGCTGTCCGCCGCCGTGGCCGAGGAACCGCTGCGGGAACGGCTGCGCTGGCTGCTGATGCTCGCCCTGTACCGCAGCGACCGGCAGGCCCACGCGCTGTCGGTGTACACCGAGACCCGGCGGCTGCTCAACCGGGAGCTGGGCATCGAGCCCAGCCCCGAGCTGCGCAGCCTGCACCAGCAGATCCTCACCGGGCGGACGGCACCCGCCGAGGGCCGCCCGGCCCCCGAAACACCGTCCGCCGACACCGATACCGCTGTGACGGCGCCTCCCCGGCCCGCCCAGCTGCCCGCGCTGGCCCGGGGGTTCGTCGGCCGCACCACGGAACTGGCCCGGATGGAGCACCTGCTGGACGAGACGTGCGACCAGCAGGGCGCCACCACACCCGTCGTCGTCGCGGACGGGGCGGCCGGTGTCGGCAAGACGGCGTTCGTGCTGCGCCTGGCACACCGGCTGCTGGACCGTTTCCCGGACGGCCAGCTCTACGTCGACCTGTGCGGCACCAGCCTGCGCGCCCGGCCGCTGAGCGCCGCGGACGCCCTGGGGCAGTTGCTGCACGGCCTCGGCGTCGACAGCAGCCACATCCCGGCCGACCTGGCCGGACGGGCCTCCCTCTACCGCAGCCTGCTGCACGGCCGGCGCATGCTGGTGGTGCTCGACGACGTCCTCAACGCCGACCAGTTACGTCCGCTCATCCCCCGCGGCCCGTCCTGCCTGCTGGCGACGAGCCGGCAACGGCTGACCGGCCTGGCGGTGCGCGACGGCGCGCACCTGGTCCGCCTCCGGGCGCTGGACGAAGCGGATTCGGTGCGGCTGCTGGCCGACCTCAGCGGCGGCCGGCTGCACGGCCACGACCCGGTCGCCCGGCGGCTGGTGCGGCTGTGCGGCGGACTGCCGCTGGCCCTGCGCATCGCCGCCGAACAGCTGGCCGCGAGCCCGGACGTGTCACCGGCCTCGCTGGCCGAGCAGTACGGCGCCGAGCGCGGCCGGCTCGACCGCCTCGCCGTGGAGGACGACGCCGCCGCCAGCGTACGCACCGTCTTCGAGACGTCGTACCTGGCGCTGCCCGCCGAAGCCGCACGGATGTTCCGCTACCTGGGCCTGTACCGGGGCGGCACGATCACGGTCGGCTGCGCCGCGGCGCTCGCCGGCACCGGCCGGGACACCGCCCGCCGGCTGCTGGACCTGCTGGTCGACAGCCACCTGCTGGAGGAGGTGCACCGGCAGACGTACCGGTTCCACGACCTGATCCGGATCTTCGCCGCGGAGTGCGCCGAGCGGGAGTCGCAGCCGTTACGCGAGGCGGCCCTGACCCGGGTGCTGGAGGCGGAGCAGTGGGTGTCCGGGCCGCTGACGGAGCCGGCCGCCGGCCGGGACACCGCCTGGGCCGGCGCCGCCCCCGCGTGACCGGGGGCCGGCCGCGCCGCGGGGAGCCCTCCCCGCGGCCCCGGCCGTGCCCGGCCCGGACCGCGCCCGGCCCGGACCGCCGGTGCCTCAGGCGGCGCCGAAGCGGACCGGCAGGTGGTGCGGCCCCCGGACCAGGATGCCGTGCCGCCACGGCACCTGGTGCGGGTCCGCGTCCAGCTCCAGCCGCGGACAGCGCTCCAGGAGGCTGCGGATCGCGATCCGGGCCTCCATCCGGGCCAGCGGCGCGCCCAGGCAGTGGTGGACGCCGTGGCCGAAGGCGACGTGGCCGGCGGTGGGGCGGCGGATGTCGAAGCGGTCCGGGTCGGCGAAGCGCGCCCCGTCCCGGTTGGCGGCGTTGAGGTCCACCATCACCGCCTCCCCGCGCTCGATGCGGCGGCCGCCCATCTCCAGGGGCTCGACGGCGAAGCGGAACGTCGCGCTCTCGACTGCCCCGTCGTAGCGCAGCATCTCCTCCACCGCGCCCTCCAGCAGTGCGAAGTCGGCACGCAGATCCGCCAGTTGGTCCGGGTTCTCCAGCAGCGCGCAGACACCGTTGCCGATGAGGTTGGTGGTGGTCTCGTGTCCCGCCACGATCACCAGGAAGACGGTGCCCATCAGCTCGTCCAGCGAGAGGCGGTCACCTTCCTCGTCGACGGTGCGGATGAGGGCGCTGAGCAGGTCCTCGCCGGGCCGGCTGCGCTTCTCCTCGACCAGGGCGGCGATGAACTTCGCGGCGTCGGCGGCCGCCGCGCGCCGTACCGCCGGGTCCGGTGCGGAGATCGCCGCGTCGGCCCAGCGGCGTACCTCCGCCTGGTCCAGGAACGGCACGCCCATCAGCTCGCAGATGACCGAGATGGGCAGCGGGAACGAGAACGAGTCCACCAGGTCGGCCCGGCCGTCCGGCGCGGCGAGCATCTTGTCCAGCAACTCGTCCGTGATCTCCTGCACGCGGGGGCGCAGTGCCTCGATGCGCCGCGGGGTGAACTCCCGCGCCACCAGCTTGCGCAGCCGGGTGTGCTGCGGCGGGTCGGAGTTCATCATGTGGCTGCCCGAGGGACTGCTGATCGGGAAGTCCGCCGCGGCGTTCTTCCACTGCTTGGACAGCCGGGGGTCGGTGAGCGCGGCGCGGGCCTCGGCGTGGCCCACGACGAGCCAGACCTCGGCGCCCTCGGGCATCCACACCCGGTGCACCGGGCCTTGGGCCCGCAGCCGTTCGTAGGTCGGGTAGGGGTCCCGGGCGAAGTCGTCGCCGAGCGCGGCGAGGTCGAGAGGGGCTTCGGTGGCCAAGGTGTCTCCTCGATAGGGGCCGGAGGCCGAGCGGCAGAAGTGTCTGAGGCCGGGCGTCGGGGGCCTGAGGTGCAGGCGACAGGGATGCCGGCCGTCAGGCGAGGGAGCGGAGGAAGCCGAGCAGCGCGGTGTTCACGGCTTCGGGGCGCTCCTGCTGGACCCAGTGGCCCGCACCCCGGACGACCACCGGGGCGCGGTGGTGCGGGGCCGGGCCGGACAGCGCGGGCACGATTCCGTCGTCGCCGGGGAAGGCCCGGTCGCGGTCGCCCACCACGTACAGGGCCGGTACCTCGATGCGGGCGCCTTCCCACGCGGCGGTGAGTTCCCAGTTGCGGTCGAGGTTGCGGTACCAGTTGAGGCCCCCGGTGAAGCCGGAGCGGCCGAACGCGGCCACGTACGCGGCGATGTCCTCCTCGGTCAGCCAGCCGGGCAGCGGGTCGGGGTCGGCCGCGAGGTCCAGGAAACCGCCGCCCGGCGGCACCAGGGGCGGGGCCGGGGGCTGCGGGCGGTCGCCGGAGGCACCGTAGAGCAGACGCCGGAACGTGCGGTCCAGGTCCTTGCCGAACTCGGCCTCCGCGACGCCGGGTTCCTCGAAGTAGTTCCAGTAGAACCGGCCGCCCGTCTTCTCCCGCGTACTGAGCAGCGGGGGCACCGGGCCGCGGGGCATCGGCAGGATGCTCAGCCCGGCCACCGCGCGCACCACGTCCGGCCGCAGCAGCGCGCTCTGCCAGGCGACCAGGGCTCCCCAGTCGTGCCCGACCACGACCGCCCGCTCTTCGCCCAGCGCCTTGATCAGTCCGACCACGTCACCGGCCAGGTGCAGGACGGAGTACGCCTCCGGAGCCGCCGGGCGGTCACTGTCGCCGTAGCCGCGCTGGTCGGGCGCGACGACCCGGAACCCGGCCGCGGCCAGGGGGCTCAGCTGGTGGCGCCAGGCGTACCAGAACTCCGGAAAGCCGTGCAGCAGCAGGACGAGGGGGCCTTCTCCCTCCTCGGCCAGATGCAGCCGGAGACCGTTGACTTCGACCGTGCGGTGCTGGGGCATGTCGCTCCCTTCCAGGGGTGGGGTGTGCCGTCGGGCGCGGGCTGGGCCGGGTCGTGTCCGACGGAGGGTGTTCAGGCGTCCCGAGGGGCCAGCGGGTCGGCGGGGCCGGGGTGCCCCGTGGCCCGGCGGCCGCGACCGAGCAGCGCCGGGACCAGCACTCGGGGTGCGGCCAGCGATGTCGCCGGCCGGGCCAGGGCGATGACGTCGACCAGCGAGCGCGCCACGGCCGGGTCGGTGGTGGCGGCGCGCGTGACGCGGTCGGCGTACGCGTTCTGTGCCCGGGCCGCCGCCGAGAGGCGGGGGCCGATCACGGAGGGGTGGCGCAGGTCGTCGCCGACGGAGAGCTGCCAGGCGGTCTCGGCGGCCCGGGTGACCGCGCGCTGGACGCGCCCTGCGACGCCGGGGATGTTGCCGTACCGGCGCAGCAGGTCCCGCAGCGCCGCCACGCCGAACGCCGCCACCGTCATGCCGTGCGCGTGCGAAGGGTTCAGGACGCAGGCGGCGTCGCCCAGCGCGACGAACCCGTCCGGGTGCCGGGGGAGGCGGTCGAAGCGCAGCCGCCGGTTGACCAGGCGGCGGAAGCCGCGGCTCGGCCCCAGCGGAGCCGCGTCGGCCAGCAGCTCGGCCAGGGCCGGGTGGGGCAGCCGCTTGGTGAAGTCGAGGAACGCGTCGTCGTCCGCCGGGGGTTCGGAGCCGCGCATGCCGATCACCGTTGCCGACCAGCGGCCGTCCTCCAGGGGCAGCAGCACGCCGCCGGTGGCGTCCCCGGTGACGTTGGCGATCATGACGATGCCCGGCGTACGGCGATGCTGCTCGGGTGACGGGCGGAACAGCCGGGTGGCGTAGGCGGTGCCCGCGTCGATCACCTCGTCGGGGACCGCCGGCAGTCCGATCCCCGCCAGCCAGGTCTCGACGTGCGAGGAGCGGCCGGTGGCCGCCACCACGAGGCTCGCCCCGACCGTCGTGGACCGGCCCGTACCGCGCTCGCGCACCCGGGCGCCCGTCACCCGCTCCGCATCGCCGACCAGGCCCTCCACCTCGGTGTGCGGCAGCAGGCGCACCCTCGGGTTCCGCAGGACCTCGCGGCGTACCACCCAGTCGAGCAGGTCGCGCCCGCAGGACACCACGAACTCCTCGTGCCACACCCGGGGCAGCCAGCCGAACTTGGTCAGGAAGGCCACGTCGCCGGGCGCGCCCAGCAGATGGGCGCCCGCCTCGGCCCAGGCCGCCAGGGTGCCGGGCAGCAGCTCTTCGACCGTACGGGCACCGGCGCCCATCAGCAGGTGCGACTGGCGCGCCTGGGGCAGCCCCTTGCGGGGTTCGGGACCGTCGGGCGGGACGTCGCGCTCCACGACGGTCACGGAGTCCATGTACTGGGCCAGGACCTGTGCCGTCAGCATGCCGGCGAACCCGCCGCCGAGGACGAGGCCGTGCTGACCGACTGTGTCTGAACCCCGGCCGGGCCGTGTCGGCATGCCGGTCTCCTCTCTGGGGGCGGTACCTGCTTCGCGAAGGGCTCGGGTGGTGCGTGGCGGTACGGGTCAGCGGGGCGGGGCGGGCCGGTCGGCGGTGTCGTTCCGGCCGGTGGCGCCGGCCGGAGCGGCCGTGCCGGCCAGCTCCAGCCGGCCGTCCGCGCGCCGCAGGACCGGCGTCCCGGACCGCAGCAGTGCCGGGTGGCCCGGCAGCCCCGGGTGGCCCGTGGGCGACGTCCCACGGCCGAGCTGGTGGATCGTGTCGAAGGGCAGCGCCGCGCCCTTGGCGCACAGTTCGCCCGAGCGCCGGGCGGGCACCGCACGGTGGTTCCCGTCCAGCACCCGAATGCGTACGTCCGGCGCCGCGCGGCCGATCACCCGCTCGTCCAGGGTGTCTTCCGGGGACGTGATGTCCCGTACGGTCCAGGGGAAGGCACCGCCTCCCGGGGCGAACTCCGCCCGCAACGGCGTCCCGGGCAGCGCCGCGAAGTGCCGGGCGGCCAGTTCTCCGGGCACGGCGCCGCCGAGGAGCTGCACGAGCCGGGGCCGCATGGGCAGATCCGCCACCAGCCCGGCGTACGCGTCGGGGCTCGACACCATGACGCCCGCCCGGACGGAGACGGGCACCGGAGCCCCGGGAGCGGGCAGCGCGTACAGCGTGCCGCCGCAGGCGACCGCCCACCACAGGGCGGACAGCGCGTGCGGCGTGCCCGGCGGCCCGCTCACCGACACCTGGCGCACCGGCACCCCGGCCGCGCGGCTCCGCCCCGTGAGGGCGAGCCGCCAGGCGACGTGGTCCGCCAGTTGACCGGTGACGGAACGGCCTGTGCCGGACACCAGGAGGTGGGCGGCCTCGTGGGGCGCGGAGCGGGGCAGGGCCCGCTCCAGGCGGCGGGCCGCCGTCAGCCGCAGGGTCCGCGGGTCGTCGAGGACCAGGACCGGCCGGTAACGCCACCGGTCCCGGGTGGCGGCGCTGCACACGACGGCCGACGCGCCGGTGAGCGCGGCCACCGCCGTGAGCCGGTGCTCGTCCGTGCCGGGCGGCACGGGCACGCACACGCCGCCCGCCTTGAGCACCGCGAGCTGCGCCACCAGGGACTGCCGGTGGTCGTCGCAGTGCACGATCACCGGGTCGCCGAGCTGTACGCCGCCGCGCACGAGCAGGGAGCCGAGCAGGCCCGCCTGTGCGTCGGCCCGGCCGTAGGTGAGGGGGCCGCGCGCGTCCTGCACGGCGACCGCGCCGGGGCGGCGCAGCGCGGTCACGGCGAAAGCGCCGTCCAGGGTCGTCCGGCCGGCGGTCCGGGGCACCGTGGTGCCCGGCTGCGGCCGGACGGTTGTCGCAAGGCCGCGTTCGGCCACCATCTGATCAGCGGTCACTGTGCTTCCTCGGGGTCGGGGCCGAGCTCAGCTTCGCCGGACGCTCTGGCGAAATTCTTGACGGCACCGAGGACGCCGCCGGGGACGCCACCCGGGACGGCGCCCGGGACGGCACCGGGGCGGGCTCCGGCCAGGAGGCGTAGGAGCGCAGCCCGTACAGCAGCGGCCGCTGGAGCCGGATCGGGGTGACCACGTCGACCTTGCCGAGCACCACCGTGTGGTCGCCGACCACCTGGGTGCTGAGCACGGAGCAGTCGGCGATGGTGTGCGACGCGTACGTCAGGTGCGGCCCGGCCGCGCCGGCCGGGGCGCGCCAGACCACCCGCTCGAAGCGGTCCGGGGCGCCGGAGGCGAACAGTTCGGCCGTCGGCCGGGCCTGCGCGTGCAGCAGGTTCACGGCGAACTGGCCGCTGTCGCTCACCGCCTCCAGCGTGGGGCTGCCGCAGCGGAGGCAGACCAGCAGCACCGGCGGGTCGAGCGAGACGCTGCACAGCGAGGTGCAGGTCATGCCCCAGTTGGCGCCGTCGCGGGCCGACGTGGTGATGATGGAGACCCCGGTGGGGAAGGCCGCCATGAGAGTGCGCAGGTCGGCGGGCGGGCCGTCGTCGCCCGTGAGGCCGGCCGGTTCGGTCGTCATGTCATGCCCTCTCGTAGGTGACGGCGGTTTCCGGGACGGCGGACGGCGGTGCCGGTACGTGCGTGCGCACCTCGTCGGCCAGCACGGCGGCGAACTCCTCGAACCCGTCCGCGAACAGTCCGAAGTGACCGCCGGGCAGCGTGCGCTGTCCGTACCGGCCGGTGGTCTGCCGCGCCCAGGCGGTGAGGGCCGCCGGGGGAGCGAGCGGATCGGCCGCCCCGCCGAAGGCGGTCAGGGGCGTGGTCAGCGGCCGCCGGGACACGTCGGCGCGGTAGCCGTCCAGCGCCCACAGGTCGTTGCGGATGAGACGCAGGAACCGGCGGCGGACAGCGGGATACGCGTCCAGTCGTGCCGGCAGACCGCCCACCCGGGCCAGGGCGCGGCTCAGTTCCTCGTCCGTGCCGCGCGGGTCGAGCCAGGGCACCGGCACCCGGCCGCCCGGCGCGACGCGTCCCGAGACACCGAGCCAGGCGACCGGGACGCCCCGCTCCCGCAGGGCGTGGGCGGTCTCGAAGGCCGCCACCGCGCCCAGGCTGTGGCCGAACAGCGCGAGCGGTGTGCCGTCGGCCCACGGCAGCAGGTCCTCCGCCAGCTCCTTGACGGCGCCGGGAAGGTCCCACGGCAGAGGCGCGGCCTCGCCGGTCGCCCGCTCCGGGAGGTCGGCGAGCAGGACGTCCCAGTCCGCCGGGAGTTTCCGGCCGAGGGGGTGGTACGCGGCGGCCGAACCCCCGGCGTGGTGGAACACCGCCAGCCGTACGGCGGGGCCGGCCGGGCGCCGGGGCCGGACGAAGGGGCTCATGCGCCGACCGCCTGCACGGGCCCGGCCGCGGCGGTGGCGTCGGCGGACGCGGCGATGTCGTCGGCGAGCCGGCCGCACAGCTCGTCGAGCGGCAGGTCGAGCGGCAGGTCGGCGGGCGACAGACTCACCCGGTAGTTCTCCTCGACCTGGGTGATGAACACCGTCGCCGTGAAGGAGTCACCGCCGGCGTCCAGGAAGGACGTCCCGGCGTCCGAGGGGTCCGGGGTCTGGAGGACGTCGGTGAGCAGCGTCTGGAGGTACGTGTGGACGGCTGCCCGGTCGTGCGGCTCCGGCAGGCCGTCGCGGGAGGCGGCCGGGCCGCCCTCCGAGGCCCCGCCGCGCACGCCTGTCAGCGGTTCGTCCACCCAGTACCGCCGGTGCTGGAAGGGATAGGTGGGGAGATCGCCGAGCAGCCGTGCCGACGGCCCGCACAGGGCGTCGAAGCGCAGGTCGGCACCCGCGGTGAAGAGGGCGGCCAGCGCCTGGAGGAACCGGGCGGGCGCCTCGGCCGTGTCGGAGACCAGCAGCGGGTACGACACGTCGCCCTCGGCGCCCCAGTGCACCGAGGCCAGGGCTCCCGGCGCGGCCGAGCCGGTCGCGGGGCCGGCGCGCAGCCCGAGCCGGGCGAGCAGCCGGCACAGCAGGGCCGTGGGGTCTTCCGCCGCCCGCTCCCCGCCGTCGGCCAGTTGCGGGAAGGCGGCGGTCAGCGCGGCGAGCGCCCGGGCCAGGCCCTCGGCGTCGTCCGCCACCCGCACCGCGACCGAGCGGACCGCTTCGCCCGCCCCGGCCGGCTCCGGGACGGCGCGCTCCGCCCGTTCGAGCGCCTCGGCGAGTCCGGCCGCGCTCGTGCCGACCACCGCCAGGCGCCGGGCGAAGGCGACGCGTCCGCTGCGCAGCGTGTGGCACAGCGAGGGCAGTTCCGCCTCCGGTGTGTGCCGCAGGCGGTCCCGCAGCCGCTCGGCGAGTACGGCGAGCGCCCGCTCGTCCCGGGCCGACACGGTCAGCAGCTCCGCCCCGCCGACCGGCGGTACGGCGGGACCCTCGGCCGCCCGGTGGTCGTGCGCCTCGATCACCACGTGCACGTTGGTGCCGCTCATGCCGAACGAGTTGACCCCCGCCACCCTGCGGGGCAGCTCCGCAGGCCACGGGGCGCCCCGCGACGGCACCCGCAACGGCAGGTCCTGCCAGGGGATGTGGGGGTTCAGCTCGCCGTCGGACGCGTCGCGTGCGGCCGGGATCTCCCCGTGGTGCAGCATGAGGACGGTCTTGATGACCGCGGCGATTCCCGAGGCGGCCTCCAGGTGGCCCAGCCGGGACTTGACGCTGCCCAGCCCGAGCGGGACACCCCGTGCGCGCACCGCCTCGCCCAGCACACCGGTCAGTGCCCCGATCTCGATCGGATCGCCCAGGACGGTCCCGGTGCCGTGCGCCTCGACCCAGCCCAGTTCCCCCGGGCCGATCCGGGCGTCGTCCAGCGCGGCCCGGATCACCTCCTGCTGCGCGCTGCCGTTGGGCGCCGTCAGCGCGGACGCGGCACCGTCGTGGTTGACGGCCGTACCGCGGATCACGGCCAGCACCGGCCGCCGCTCGCGCAGCGCGTCGTCCAGCCGCATCAGGGTGATCGCGCCCACGCCCTCGCCGCGCCCGTAACCGTCGGCCGAGGCGAGGAACGACTTGGAACGGCCCTCGGGGGACAGGGCCCGCGTCTGGCACAGCGACACCATCAAGTTGGCCGACAGCAGCAGGTTGGAGCCGCACGCCAGGGCGTACCTGCACTCACCGGCGCGCAGCCCGCGCACCGCCAGGTGCAGGGCGGACAGGGAGGAGGAACAGGCGGTGTCCATGCTGACGACGGGCCCTGAGAAGCCCATCACGAACGCGATCCGGCCGGCGCCGAAGCACAGACCGCCACCGGTCGTGTAGTAGGGATCGATGCGCGTGGTGTCCGCGCGGTCCTCCATGCGCTCGGTGTACTCGGACGCCATCATGCCGAGGTACACGCCGACGTTCAGACGGTCGGAGCGGCGCACCGCGATGCCCGCGCGCTCCAGCGCCTCCCAGGACGTCTCCAGCAGCAGGCGCTGCTGCGGGTCCAGCAGCCGCGCCTCGCGGGTGGAGATGCCGAAGAACTCGGCGTCGAAGCCCGCGATGTCCGACAGGAACCCGGCCCGGTCGACGTACGAGCGGCCCGGCCTGCCCGGCGTCGGGTCGTACACGGCGCGCAGCCCCGGCCGTTCCTCGGGCAGCCCGGAGAGGGCCGTGCCCTCGGAGTTCAGGAAGTCCCAGTACGCCGAGGGCGAGTCGAGATCGCCGTCGGGCCTGCCGGAAGGCAGCCGCAGGCCCATGCCGACCACGGCGACGGGCGCGTGGCGCTCCTCCTCCAGCTCGCTGATGCGGGCGCGCAGCCGACGGGAGAGTGTGAGCTGGTCCGCCATCAGTGCGCGGATCTGTGCGGGGTCCATGGCGTCCGGCCTCATTTCTCTGCTGCTGCGTCTGCCGGCAGGTCCGTCCGGACGCCGGTGATGTCCTCGGCCACGTCCGCGACGTCCGCCTGGACCGCGGCCAGGAGCTCGTCGAACGACAGCTCCTCCAGTGCGTCGTCGGGTTCGGGGGGAGCGGGCTGCGTCTGCGTCTGCGTCTGCGGGGGCGCGGCCGGTTCCGGACCTGGGCCCGGGGTGTTCGCGGGTTCCGCGTGGAGCAGGCCCAGGACGTGGGCGGTGAGCCGGGCGATGCTGGGGTGGTCGAAGGCGACCGTGGCGGGCAGCTCGTGGTCCAGGGCCGCCGCCAGCCGCCCCCTGAGGTCGATGGCCATGATCGAGTCGACCCCCATGTCGCCGAAGCCCGCGTCGTCGTCCACCTGTGTGGCGTCGCCGAGCACCTCGCCGGTCATCGACCGCAGCGTGCGCAGCAGATGCGTCTCCCGGTCCCCGGCGGCCAGGCCGTCGAGTGCTGCCCGCAGCCACCCCCGCCGCCGGCCGCCCTGCTCTCCCGCTGCCGCCGCCGTACGCTGCCGGGCCGGTGCGGCGAGCAGTGCCGCCATGGGGTGGCCCGCAGGCGCGGCGGCACCGGCGTCCGGGGCGACCGCGACCGCGACGAGCCGCGAGCGCCGCCCGCCGAGGGCCAGACCGAGCAGTTCCTCGGCCTCCGCGTCGGACAGCGGGCGGATGCCCAGCCGGTCGATGGCCCGCGCGGTCGCTTCGGTGGCGGCGAGACCGCCCTTGGCGCGCGGTGACCACGGGCCCCAGTCGACGCTGGTCGCGGGCACTCCCCGGGCGCGCAGCCACTCGGCCAGCCCGGCGAGGAAACCGTTGGCCGCCGCGTAGTTGGCCTGGCCTGCCGAGCCCAGCACGGCCGACGCCGACGAGCCGAGCAGGAAGGCGTCCAGCCGGTGGTCGCGCAGCGCCCGGGCCAGCGTCACCGCGCCCCGCGCCTTCGCCGCGAACACCGCCTCGAAGGAAGCGGGGGTCTGCCGTTCGAAGGCATGGTCGGCGTTGGTTCCCGCGAGGTGCAGCACGGTACGCAGGGGGAGGTGCCGGGACGCGGCCGCCACCGCCGCCCGGCAGGCGCCGGGGTCGGTGACATCGCCGCTGACCACCTCGACGAGGGTGCCACCGGCGGTCAGCTCGTCGATGACCGCCTGTGCCGCGGCGTCCGGCGCTGACCGGCCCATGAGCGTGATCACCCGCACCCCGCGACGGGCCAGGAAGACGGCGCAGCTCAGGCCGAGCGCGCCGAGCCCGCCGGTGATCAGCGCCGCGCCGTCCGCCGTGCTGTCCGCCGTGCCGTCGGGCCCGGTGGTGCCGTCGTCGGCGCGGCAGGGTGTGAGCCGGGCGAGGTGCACGGTGCCGGCGCCTACCCGCAGTACGGCGCCGGACGTTCCGGAGGCCGTCGCGCGGGTGAGGACGCGGGCCAGTTCCGGGGCGGTCCAGCCGTCGGCGAGGGTGATCCGCAGCAGCGGGCGGCCGGGCTGCTCGGCCGCGAGCGAGGCGACCAGTCCGAACAGGGCGTCGCGCACCGCAGCGGCTTCCACGTCCGGTGTGCCGTCCGGCGTTTCCGTGCCGAGCACGACGTACGGGACCTGCGCGGGCGCGGACCGCAGCGACGCGGCCAGCCGCCAGGACGCCGCGAGGGCCGTGTCGGCGAGCGACCCGGCAAAGCCGTCGTCGGTGTCCGGCGGGGCGCAGAAGCGGGCGTCGACCAGGAGGTCGGTGTCCGGCCCAGCGGGTTCCGGTCCGGTCACCGCCACCACGTGGTGCCCCAGTCCGGTGAGCGCGGCGCACAGTGCGCCCCCGGCGTCCTCTCCGGCGCCGAGCACGCCCACCGTGAGCCCGGCTGCGGCCTCCTCCGTCTCGCCGGCCTCCGCCGCCGCCCAGGTGAGTTCGTAGGCGTGCCGTACGCCCTGACGCAGCGAGCGCTCCAGCAGGGCGCGCGGCGCGGAGCGGAAGCGGAATCCGTCCACGGCCAGTACGGTCGTGCCGACCGCGTCGAACAGGTGCAGGTCGGCCGACTCCACCTGCTGGAAGTCACCGCTGCGCCGCCGCCGTACCGCGCGTACGTGCCCCCACAACTCCGCCGCCCTCCCGGGCCGTCCGGGGAATTCCAGCCGGGCGGCGGCGAACGGGATGGACAGCTCCGCGGCCTCCGCCACGTCCCCGCCGACGGCGAAGACCACCGTGCTCTGGAGGCAGGAGTCCAGCAGCCCGGGGTAGATCTCGTAACCGGCGGGGTCCTCGTTCATCTCCGGCGGTTCGGCGAACCGGACCAGGGCCTCGTCGCCGCGGAGCCAGGCTTCCGCGATCCAGCGGAAGGACGGGCCCAGGTGATAACCGAGGGAGCGCAGATGGGCGTAGAACTCGGCGCCGGTCAGCCGCCGTTCGGCGGCCGCGGTGAACGCGTCGCGGTCGGGTGCCGGCCGTCGCCCGCCTTGAACACCCGGTACGACCCGGGCCGCCAAATGCTCTTGCCAACGCCCCTGTTCGGGGTCGACCAGGCTCTGGACGCTCACCGTGCGCGACCCGTGCGGCTCCTGGGCCTCGATGATCTGAAGCTCGTAGCGCTCACCGTCGTGCAGCACCAGCGCGCGCGGGAAGTGCAGATCCTCCAGCGCGACAGGAACACCTCCGGCGCCCAGCGCGGACAGGGCCGTGGCCGTCTGGGAAGCGCCGGGTACCGAGACCGTGCCGAAGAGCCGGTGATCGGTCAGGTGCGGCGGGTACACCGTGCTGCGCTCGGTGCTGAACACCCGGCCCCGCAGGGCGGGGGAGCGCAACTCGGTACCCCAGGCGGGCCCCCCGGGCGCCGGTACGGACGCGGGCCCCTGCGCGGGCCCTGCCGGGGCAGCCGCGAGCGGCGTCCAGTGGCGGGTCCGGGCGAAGGGGTAGCGCGGCGCGTCACCGCGCGGTCGGGTGGCGCGCGGGTACACCCGGTCCCAGGCGAGGTCCTGGCCGTGCTCGTACAGCACCTTGGCGGCGGCGAGGAGGGACGCCCGGTCGGCCGCGCCGCGCCGCAGCGAGGACGTGAGCCGGTCGTCGGGCAGCAGGCCGCCCGCCCGGACGAGGTTGACCAGGGTACGGTCCGGCCCGATCTCCAGGCAGAGGTCCACGCCGAGCCCGGCCACCTCCCGTACGCCGTCGTGGAAGCGCACCGCACTGCGGGCGTGCCGGGACCAGTACTCCGCGCCGTACGTGTCCGCCTCGGCGAGCCGGCCCGTCACGTTCGACACGATCGGAAGCTGCGCCGGGCCGAACCGCAGCGCGCGCACCCGCTCGTCGAGCACGGGGAGCGCCGGGTCCAGCAGCCGGGAGTGGAACGCGTGCGACACCGTCAGCGCGCGCACCCGCACACCCCGCGCCTTCAGCTCGGCGGCGAGCGCCGAGACCGGCTCGGGCGGACCCGACACCACGGTCGCCTCCGGGCCGTTGACCGCGGCGACGTCCAGATCCCGGCCCTCGGTCCACTCCCGTACCCGCTCCTCGGACGCGGCCACGGCGAGCATGGCGCCCCGCTCGGTGTCCTGCATCAGCCCGGCGCGGTGCGCGATCAGTTCCAGCCCGGTCGCCCGGTCCGTCACCCCGGCGCACACGGCCGCGGTGATCTCGCCGACGCTGTGGCCCATGACCACCGCCGGTGTCACGCCCCAGGACTCCCACAGGGCGGTGAGCGCGAGCCCGAGGGTGACCAGGGCGGGCTGGGTCACCCGGGTCTCGCCGATCGCCGCACGGTCCGCGCCGTACAGCGTCAGGTCCGCCAGCGAGGCGCCGAGCACCGGGGCCAGGTCCCGGTCGCAGGCGTCGAAGACGTCCCGGAAGACCGGCTCCGTCTCGTACAGCTCACGGCCCATGCCGTAGTACTGGCTGCCCTGGCCGGAGAAGAGGAAGGCGATCCGGGGCGCGCGCACCGGCCGCGCCGGGGGCTGGTCGCTGCGCAGCGCGGTCAGCAGCTGCTCCCGGTCGCGTCCGAACAGCGCGCGCCGGTACGGGAAGTGGGCGCGGCCGGCGCCTGCGGTGGCCGCTGCGGGGGCCGTGTCCGGGGCTTTCGTGCCGGGGGCCGGGGCGTCCTGCGGTGCCTGGGTGAGCCACCGTTCCCAGGAGTCGGCGAGGCGTTCCAGCCCCGCCGCGTCCGGTGCGGACAGCGGCACCAGCAGCGGCTCGGGACGGCCGTCCGCGGGCACGTCCCGGGCGGGCCGGTCGTCCTCGGGCGCCTCGGACAGGATGACGTGGGCGTTGGTCCCGGTGAAGCCGAAGCCGGAGATCCCGGCGATCCGGGGCCCGTCGCCGGCCCGCCAGGCCAGCGGGGCGTCCACCACCCGTACGTTCATGTCGGCCCAGGGCACCTGCGGGTTCGGCGTGTCGAAGTGGAGGTTGGCCGGCAGCACGCCGTGCCGCAGCGCCTGCACCGTCTTGACGACCCCGACGACGCCCGCCGCCGACTCGCAGTGCCCGACGTTCGACTTCACCGACCCCACGTGCAGCGGCTCACCGGGGCGGCGCCCCGGCCCCAGGACCCGCCAGGCGGCGCGCAGTTCGATGGGGTCGCCCAACGCGGTGCCGGTGCCGTGCGCCTCCAGGTAGGACACGCGAGATCCGGCGACACCCGCGTCGGCCAGGGCGGCGGTGAGCATCTCCTCCTGGGCGCGGCCGTTGGGCGCGGTCAGTCCCGAGGACATGCCGTCCTGGTTGACGGCGGTGCCCCGGATCAGCGCCAGGACGCGGTCCCCGTCGCGGCGGGCGTCGGCCAGCCGCTTCAGGACCAGTACCCCGCAGCCCTCCGAGCGGACGAACCCGTTCGCGCCCGCGGCGAAGGTGCGGCAGCGGCCGTCCGGCGAGAGCATGTGGGCGCGGCTGACCGCCACCGACGAGACCGGGTCGAGCAGGAGGTTGACGCCTCCGGCGAGCACGGCGTCGGACTCGCCCGCGCGCAGCGAGCGGACCGCCAGATGCAGTGCCACCAGGGAGGACGAGCAGGCGGTGTCCACCGCCATCGCCGGGCCGCGCAGCCCCAGTGTGAACGCGATGCGCCCGGCGGCCGCGTTCAGCGCGGTGCCCGTGCTGTAGTACGCGTCGACCCGCTCGGGCCCGCCGCGCGCCAGCAGGCGGGCGTAGTCGGCGTAACTGATGCCGACGAAGACACCGGTACGGGAGCCCTTGAGGCCCCGGGGGTCGATCCGGGCGTCCTCCAGCGCGTGCCAGACCGACTCCAGCAGCAGCCGCTGCTGGGGGTCGAGGTGCTCCGCCTCGCGGGCCGGGATGTCGAAGAACGAGGCGTCGAACCGGTCGACGTCCCGCAGGAAGCCGCCCTGGTCCGTGGTGATCCGGGCGCTGCCGGCCGCATCGGCCTCGTCACCTGTGTCCGTATGGAAGACGGTACGGTCCCAGCGGCCCTCGGGGACCGTACCGACGCCGTCGCGGCCCTCGCGCAGCAGGTCCCACAGCTCCTCCACCGAGTCGGCCTGCGGGAAACGGCCCGCCATGCCGACGATGGCGATGGGGTGGGGGGTGGTTTCGGGGGAGGGGGGTCGGGCGGGGGTGGCCGGGGCCGGGATGGTGGAGAACGGAACCGGGGCCGGGGCGGTGGGGGTCGGCGCCGCGCCGGACGATGCAGAAGGTGTGGCCCCGGGGCCCGCTGGCCGTTCCCCTCGGAAGCGCTCCAGGAGGAGCCCGGAGAGTTCGGCCGCCGTCGGGTGGTCGAAGACGTCCGCCGCCGGCACCTGGGTGCCGAAGGCGGCGGAGAGCCGGACAGCCAGGTCCACGGCCATGATCGAGTCCAGCCCCAGGTCCAGGAAGCCGACGTCGAGGCGGAGCGCGCCGGGGTCCGCGTGGCCCAACTGGGCGGCGAGCAGCCGCAGTACGTGGGAGCGTACGGCCTCCGGCAGGGCCTTGGGCGGCAACGCGGCCAGCTCGGCCACGACGGACGGCTCGCTCTCGGGGACGGCCTCCCGCGCCGAGTCGCCCCCGGCCCCCTGGGGCGCTTCGCCCTCGGATCCTCGTGCCGAGTCGCCTGCCGCCCGTGCCCCGGCGAACAGCCCGCGCGGCCGCAGCCCCGACAGCACACCGGCCAGCCGCGGCAGGTCGAGCGGACACGCCACGACGTGTGCGGCGGGCGAGCCCGTCGCCGCGCCGGTCAGCGCGGCCCGGCCGGCCGCGGGCGTGAGCGCTCCGACGCCCATGCGGGCGAACCGTTCCAGCGAGGCGGTGTCGGCCATTCCCGCCCCGGCCAGTGCCCAGGGTCCGTACGCCAGGCTGACCGCGGGCAGGCCGAGCCCGGCGCGGTGGGCCGCGAGCGCGTCGAGGGCGCCGTTGGCCGCGGAGTAAGCAGCGCAGTGCTCGGTGCCCCACAGTGCGGACACCGACGAGGCCAGGACGAAGAAGTCCAACGGGCGCCCTGCGAAGGCGAGATGAAGCCACCAGGCGGCTCCGGCCTTCGCAGTCAGCGCGGCCGCGAAGTCCTCGGCCGTCAGTCCGGCGGCCGGGCTCTTGTGAAGGGTGCCGGCGGCGTGGACGACGCCCGCCACCGGCGGCAGCGCGGCGAGGGCCGCCTCGATCGCCGTCAGCGCCTCGGGCGTGTCGCAGCCGCCGCCCCGGTAGACGACATCGACACCGTCACCGCGCAACGCGGCAAGCAACGAGCGGGCTTCCGCCGGAAGTTCCTCCTCCGCCCGCCTGCCGACGAGCAGCAGGTGCCGCGCGCCGCGGTCGGCCAGTTCGGCAGTCAACTCCCGTCCTACGGCGCCGAGTCCGCCGGTGACGAGATAGGTGGCGTCACCGCGGACCGGCAGCCGGGTGCGCGGGCCGGGCACGGTGCGCAGCCGGGCCACGAGCACCGTACCCGCGCGTACCGCCGCCGTGTCCTCGGCGACCGCACCCCCGAGCGCGGCCGAACGGGTCTGCGACACGGCGAAGTCCAGGACCGCCCGGGCGTCCTGCGGCGCGGGACCGGCCGGGAGGTCCACGACACCGCCCCACGCGGCGCCCAGCTCCAGCCCGAGGACCGGTGCGAGGCCGTGCAGCGGGCCGTGGCCGGTCAGCGCCGTCCGGTCCGCCTCCCCGGCACGCAGCACCCCTCGGGTCAGGACGTAGGCGCGGTGCGCCCCGCCGGCCCGCGCGAGCGCGGCGACCGCACCGGTCACCCCTGCGCACAGCCGTGCCGTGGCGGCGACGGGATCGGGAGCGTCGATGGCCTCGGCAAGGGTCCTCGGTACGGCGGGGGCGGCCGGCACCAGGAGCAGGGAGACTGGCGCCGGGCCCACCTCCGCCGTGGCCCAGAACCGGTCCCACCCCTCGGCATCGCCGGGCAGCCGTGCCCAGGTCCAGCCCTCCGGAACGGCCACCGGCGCCGGGGCGAGGACCGTGCCCCGCATGCCGCTTACGGTGGCCTCGGCCACCAGCAGGCTCCGCAGCTCTTCGTCGTCGCCCGCCACCACGACCCCGGCCCCGTGGCGGGCATCCACCGGATCCCCCGAAGCCGCCGGATCCACCGGCCCGGCCGTCTCCCAGACGACCTCGTGCCGCACGGGCAGCCCGGACTCCTCCCGGCCGTCGGCGGCCGGGCCGTCAGTCGTCAGGGGCACCTGTTCCGGCGCGTACCGCTCGCGCTGCCAGGGATACGTCGGCAGGTCCACCACCTGGCGGGAGCGAGCGGTGACGGCCGTATCGGCGTCGTCCGACGCACCGGACTCGCTGGACGGCGCAACGGCCTCGACGGGACCGGCACCGACCGCACCGAGTTCGACATCCGGATGCGCCTCACCGGCAGCCAGGGCCCGCAAGGCGGCCTGCGCGGCCTCCGCATCCGCCGCCGTGATCCGGGCCCGCACCGGCAGTTGCGCCCGCCCGTACGTGGCCGTGCGGGCGAACGCCGCGTACGTGTCCGCTCCGGTGGGCCGGCCGTCGGACGCGAGGTGACCGGCGTACCGGGCGGCCAGCTCGCGCAGCGCGGTGGTGTTCCGCGCCGAGACGCCGAAGCCGGTGACCGGGGCGGCGTCCGCCACCACCGGCTCCGGCGCCGGGCCCAGCACCACCTGGGCGTTGGTGCCGCTCATCCCGAACGAGCTGACGGCCGCGTACCGGCCGGCCCGCTCCGGCCAGTCCAGCAGCCGCTCGGGCACCGTGATCCCGGTCCCCGACAGGTCGATGCGCGGATTGAGGGTACGGAAGTGGACCAGCGGCGGCACCTGGCGGTGGCGCAGGCACAGGACGGCCTTCACCAGGCCCGCCACCCCGGCGGCGCTCTCCAGGTGCCCGAAGTTGGTCTTGACCGCGCCCACCGGCAGCGGAGCGCCGCCGTTCTGCCGGCCCAGCGCGGTGGCCAGCGCCTCCATCTCGATCGGGTCGCCCAGCGAGGTGCCGGTGCCGTGCGCCTCCACGTACCCGATGTCCCGCGGCTCCAGCCCGGACCGTTCGAGGGCCGTCTCGGTCAGCGAGACCTGCGCGAGCACGTTGGGGGCGGTGAACCCGCCGGAGCGGCCGTCCTGGTTGACGGCCGTGCCGTGCAGGACGGCGTGCACCCGGTCACCGTCCCGCAGGGCGTGGTCCAGCCGCTTGAGGACGAGGGCGCCGCATCCCTCGCCGCGGACGAATCCGTTGGCGCGGGCGTCGAACGTCCGGCACAGGCCGTCGGGGGAGAGCGAACGGGTCTCGTGCACCAGGCGCATCGACCGCGCCGACATGATGAGGTTGGCGCCCGCGGCGAAGGCGATCCCGCACTCGCCGCGGCGCAGCGCCTGTGCCGCGAGGTGCACCGCGACCAGCGAGGAGGAGCAGGCCGTGTCCACCGCGACGGCGGGGCCCTGGAGGCCGAGGGCGTAGGCGATGCGGCCGGCCGCGAAGTTGTGGCCGTTGCCCGTGGTGGCGTACGCGTCGGGGGCCGCCTCCAGCCATTCCCGGTAGTCCTGCCACATGATGCCGAGGTACACCCCGGCCGAGGTGCCGCCGAGCGAGGTCGCGGGGATGCCCGCGTTCTCCAGGGCCTCCCAGGTCACCTCCAGCAGCAGCCGGTGCTGGGGGTCGAGATGGCGGGCCTCGCGCGGACTGATGCCGAAGAACCCGGCGTCGAAGTCGAGCACGTCGCCGTCGAGGAAGCCGCCGCGCTGCGGCAGGCCCTTCCAGGCTTCGGCGAACGGGCCCTTGCGTTCCTCGGGCAGCGGGCCGACGAGGTCACGCCCGGCTGCCAGCGCCTCCCAGTAGCTGTCGAGGGTGGCGATGCCGCCGGGCAGCCGCAGCCCGACGCCGACCACGGCGACCGGCTGGGTGCCCTCCTGCTCCGCCAGCCGCCTGCGCAGCGTCCTGATGGTGCCCAGGGCGCGGGTGAGGGGCGTCTGCTTTCCGCTGCCGGACTCGGCCGGCCCGCCGGATGTGCTGGTGCTGGTGTTCTGAGCCATGAACCGGTTTCCTTGCGGTCGGATCCGATGGAGTGGGGCCGGGGGCTGCTCGGCCCGGCTCAGTCCGCCTCCTCGGCGGTCGTGGACAGTTGCCCGGCCAGGGCCGCGGCCAGCGCCTTGGGCGTGCCGTAGGCCCACAGCAGGGTGGGGGAGAGCCGGAGGCCGAACGCCCCCTCCAGGCGGTTGCGGAGTTCGAGGCTCATCAGGGAGTCCAGTCCGAGGGTCTTGAACGGGGTCTCGTGGCCGATGGCGTCCGGTTCCAGGCGCAGCACCCGGCCCGCCAGTTCGCGGACGCGGCTCTCGACTAGCCCGGACCGTTCCGCCGCCGGTACGCGTTCCAGCAGGTCACGGAATTCCGCGGCGTGCGCGCCCGGTCCGTCGCCCTGCCGCGCCGCTTCCCGCAGCCACTGCCAGCTGCCGCACGCGGCCGTCTCGGGGTACGCGTCGAACCACTGCCGGAGGTCGAGCGGTACGTACCCGGTCACCACGTCGCCCCGCTCAAGCATCCGCAGCAGCGCGGGCCAGGCCTCCGCCGTGGTGAAGCCGCCCATGCCGCGCTCCGCCAGCCGCGCGCCGCGCCGGGCGTCCTCGGCGGCGAGCCCGGTGTCGGTGAACGGCCCCCACTGCACGCTCAGGGCGGGCAGGCCGCGCAGCCGCCGGGACTCGGCGAAGGCGTCGAGGGCGGCGTTGGCCGCCGCGTACGCCGCCTGCCCGGCGTTGCCGAACAGGGCCGCGGCCGAGGAGAACAGCACGAAGCAGTCCAGCGGCTCGTCGGCCGTGACGGCCTCCAGGTTGCGGGCACCGTCGGCCTTGGGCCGTACGACGGTCGCGATCTGGTCCGGTGTCACGGTGCGGATCGTGGCGTCGTCGAGCACACCGGCCGCGTGGAAGACGCCGCGGACGGGAGGAAGGTGCGAGGGGAGCGCGTCCAGGGCGGCGCGCAGCGCGGGCAGGTCGGCCACGTCGCAGCGGGCGGTCTCCACGGCGGTGCCCCCGGCGCGCAGTGCCGTCAGCCGGTCCACGGCCTCCGGGCCCGGCGCCGAGCGGCCCAGCAGGACGAGCGCGCCGGCTCCGTGCGCGGCGAGGAACTCCGCCAGCGACAGTCCGAGCGCGCCCAGTCCGCCGCTGATCAGGTAGGTGCCGTCACGGCGCAGGTCGCCGTCCGGCAGGACCAGCGGTTCCACCCGCTCGACGCTCCCGGGGCGCGTCAGGACGCAGGTCTGCGCAGCGCGGTCCGTGGTCGTTCCCTGTAGCGCTTCCCGCAGCGCTTCCCCGGCTCCGGCGAACTCGGCGGTACGGTACGGGACGGGCCGCACCCCGCCGGTCTCCAGCAGGTCCCAGGCCGCGTGCAGGGCCCGGGCCACGCGGTCGGGCGCACGGTCGAGCAGTCCCGCCGCGTCCACCCCGGCGACGGTGACGCCCCGGGCGAGGGCGGCCGCGTCGAGCCGTCCGCCGTCGGCCGTGCCGCGACCGCCGTTCGCCGACGTCTCCGCCGCGATCAGCCGCCCGTCCTCCGCCAGCGCCGCGAGCCCGTGTTCCAGTCCGGGCCCGTCCGCCGGGCCCAGGACGACGTCCACGCCCCGGCCCCCGGTGGCCGTGCGCACGGCGTCGATCCAGGACAGGTCCCGTGCGTCGTACACGGCGTCGGCGCCCAGTTCGCGCAGGGCTGCCCGCTCGTCCGCGTCCCGCGCGGTGGCCAGGACCCGGGCGCCGAGCGCACCGGCCACCTGTGCGGCCACCGGCCCGGACGTGCCGCCCGCACCTCGGATCAGCACCGTCTCCGAAGCTTCCAGGCGCGCCAGGCGGGACAGGCCGTACCAGGCGGTGACCAGGGCCATCGGCAGGGCTGTGGCGTCCGCGTCCGTCCACCCGGCCGGCACCGGACGCGTGTGGCCGGCCCGTACGGTGACGTGGGTCGCCACTGTTCCGGTCCCGACGGCGACCACGCGGTCTCCCGGTACGGGACTCACGACGTCCGGGCCGACGGCCACGACCCGGCCCGCGCACGCGTGGCCGAGCGGGGGGACACCGGTCCCGCGCCCCAGCGGGGCACCCGCGGCCGCACCGGGCTCCACCGCTGCGGCGGTCACCTCGATCTCCACCTCGCCGGCTCCCGGGGCGCGCCGCGTCAACGGTACGTAGCGGGCGCGGCCGTCCGCCCCGACACCGCCGTGCCGGAACGGCTGCGGCCGGGTGTGCTGCGCGGGCAGGGCGGCGAGACGTTCCTCCGACGCCGCGCCGCGCGCCAGCCGCGCGCCGAAGCGCCGCCCGTGGCGCAGGGCCACCTGGTCCTCGCCGTCGTCGGTGAGCAGTTCCGCGGCGCACCGCTCCGCCCAGCCGGTGTCGTCGGCGGCGACATCGACCACCTGGGGCGTCAGTTCGCCGTGCTCGCGCCGCAGGACCCGGGACCAGCCCCAGAACAGGGCGCCACCGGGGTCGGGCAGATCGCCGTCGGACACCGCCTGGGCGCCTGTGGTCACGACGGCCAGCCGGGGCGGCTCACCCAGCTCCGCGCAGGCCCGCACGACGTCGGCGAGCCGGCCCAGGGCGCGTTCCTGTTCCCGCGGTCCGGACTCGGCGCGTGGGGTCAGGAAGGCGACGCCGTTGGGCACTTGGGCACCGTCGAATGCCCCGGTCCCGCCGCTGACCGTTGCCTCGACTCCTGCCGCGGACAGCGCGCCGGCCAGTTCCCGCGCCTCCGCGTCGGCACCGCACACGAGCCACCGGGACGCCACCGGGCCCTGGTCACCGGACTGTCCGGAATCGGCGCAGCCGCCGGTCGAGCTGTCGGTGGAGCTGTCGGCGGCCCCGGCCAGATCCAGCCACGCGAGGTGATGCAGCCGCCCGGCGGACTCGTCCGTGTCGTCGGCGCCCGGCAGCGGTTCGAGACGCAGCCCGTCGAGCACCATCAACGGCGTCCGGGCGGCGTCGAAGAGGCGCACGTCCACGCTGCCGTCCGCACGGCGCACCGCGTGCGACCACAGCGCCGCCACCGGCTCGTCCGGCTCCCGCAGCAGGCGCACACGACGCACCGCCGTGGGCACCAGCGCGCCCTTCCCGCCCCTGTCCTCGCACAGGGTGAGAGCCACCTGCAACGCACCGTCCCACAGCGCCGGGTGCAGTTCGCCCGGCCGGCCGGTCTCCCGCAGCGCGTCGGCCAGGACGACCTCGCCCAGTACCTCCCCCTCAGGGCCGGGGCACAGCTTTTGTACGCTCTGGAAAGCCGGGCCGTAATCGAGGCCGCGCGCGCTCCACCGGCGGTAGAACTCCTCGGCGCCGCCCGTGGCCCCGTCGTCCGGCCCCGCTGACCCCTGCGGCCCCCACTCGGGGAACGGGGGTGCATCGGCCGCGTCGTCCCACCCGTACGCCCGTGCCTCGGCGGTGACCTGCCACGGGCCGCCGCCCTCGGGAAGCGCCAGCAGCCGGAAGCGTCCGCCGTCGGCGAGGTCCGCGTGCCACTCGGCGGTGAGCCGGGCGGGCTGCTCGGACAGCGCGACCTCCTTCACGAAGGCGACGTCCGTCAGCCGCAGCGGCCCCGCACCGCAGCGGGCGCGCGCCGTGTTGACGGCGATGGCCAGCATCGCCGTGCCCGGCAGCACCGCCGTGCCGTGCACCCGGTGGTCGCCCAGCCAGGCCTGGTCCGTCACCGACAGCTCCAGCGGCCCGTGCCAGGTGCCCGCCGCGCCGGGCGCCGGGGACAGGTGCGCGGCGAAGCCGCGGGTGGCGCCGGAGCTGCGGGGGCGGCGCGGCACCCAGTGGCTCTCCGGCCGCAGCGGGTAGCCCGGCACGGGCACGTCCGCGTGCCGGGGCAGCGCGCCGAACGGCTCCAGGCCGGCGACGTAACCGAGGGCGAGGGCCGACGCGACGGCCGCCCGGTCGCCCTGGTCGCGGCGGATCGTGGTCAGTACGGCCGCGGGCTCGGGGCGCGGCGCGGCGAGCTGTTCGACGGCCGGGGCCAGCACCGGGTGCGGGCTGATCTCCACGACGTGGGTGACGCCGTCGTCGAGCAGGGCGCTCATGGCGTCGGCGAACAGGACCGGACGGCGCAGGTTCTCGACCCAGTACGCGGCGTCCAGCTCGGGGCCGTCGAGCAGCCGGCCGCGGACCGTCGACATCAGGGCGACGGCCCCGGCGCGCGGCCGGGCGGGTTCGAGGGCCGCCAGCAGGTCGGTGCGCAGCTCGTCCATCTGCGGGCTGTGCGAGGCGTAGTCGACGTTGACGAGGCGGCAGTACGTGCCCTCGGCCTCCAGCAGCTCCTTGAGCATGAGCACCGAGTCCTCGTCCCCGGAGAGCACACAGGCCCGGGGCCCGTTGTGCACGGCGAGGGCCACACTGTCCTCGAAGCCCTCCAGCGCGGCAAGCGCGGCTTCCCGGTCCAGGTCGACCGCGAGCATCCGGCCCCGGCCCGAGGTGCGTCGCGCGATCGCGCTGCGGCGGGCCATCACGAGCGCGGCGTCCTCGTACGACAGGATTCCGGCGAGAGTGGCGGCGGTGATCTCCCCCTGGCTGTGGCCGAGGACGACGTCGGGCTCGACGCCGGCGGCCCGCCACAGCTCGGCCAGTCCCAGGGACATCGCCCACAGCGTGGGCTGGAGCATGTCGATGCGGGTGGTCCAGGTGTCGTCGGTGCCGTCCTCGAAGACGGCGGTGAGGTCCCAGTCGACGTGCGGCGACAGGGCCTTGGCGCAGCGGCGGATCACGTCCGCGAACAGCGGCACGTCGCGGAAGAGTTCGCGGCCCATGCCCTTCCACTGCGAGCCCTGACCGGGGAAGACGAAGGCGGTACGGCCGTGCGGCCGGGCCCGGCCCAGCACGGCGCCCGGTATGCCGGCCGCCTTGTCGGTGAGTTCGCCGCCGTCGGCCGCCGCTGCGACGGCGTCCAGGGCGGCGCGCAGCCGGTCCGGCTCGGTGACCGTCAGCGCGGCGCGCAGCGGGAAGTGGTCGCGGCGCCAGGCGAGCGTCCCGGCCAGGCCGTCGACTTCGCCGGGGGTCTTCGGGACGCAGTCGGTCAGCTGCCGGGCCCGCTCGGCCAGCGCCGTGCGGTCCTTGGCCGACAGCGGTACGAACACCGGGAGCTCCGCGCTCTCCGCCGCCTCGGCCCGCAACGGCGTGCCTGTGCCGCCAGGTTCGGCCAGCTCCGGATCTCGCGGGGCCGGGCGCCCCCGGGGCACGGCCACCGCGCGGACCGGTCGGCCCTCGGGCGGGCTCGCCACCACGACATGGGCGTTGGTGCCGCCCCATCCGAAGGAGTTGACGCCCATGTACAGCGGGCCGGAGGCGGGGAGCCGCACCGGCTCGCGCACCACCCGCACTCCCAGCTCGTCGAAGGGGATGTCCGGGTTGAGCTGCTCGGCGTGCAGGCTCGGCGGCAGGGTGCGGTGGCGCAGCGCCAGCAGCAGCTTGAACAGGCCGGCCATGCCGGCGCCCGCCTCCAGGTGACCGATGTTGGTCTTGACGGAGCCCACCAGCAGCGGCTGGTCACCCCGGTCGTGGCCCAGGACCCGGCCGAGCGCGCCCACCTCGACCGGGTCGCCGCGTCCGGTGCCGGTGCCGTGCGCCTCGACGTACGTCGGCGCCCCCGGCGGCAGCAGCCCGCCGCCGTACGCCTGGCGCAGCAGGTCCTCCTGGCCCTCGGGGCTGGGCGTCACGAGGCTGTCGCCGCCCCCGTCGTTGTTGACGACCGTGCGGAGCACGACGCCGTGGATGCGGTCGCCGTCGGCCAGCGCCCGCCGCAGCGTCTTCACGTACAGCGCGGCGACCGTCTCCCCGCGCACGAAGCCGTCGGCCGACGCGGAGAACGTCTTGCAGCGGCCGTCCGGGGACAGGGCACCGAAGTGGGTCAGCCCCACCGTCACGTGCGGGTCCAGCATGAGGTTGGTCGCCCCGACCACGGCGGCGTCGATCTCGCCCTGCCGAAGGGCCTGCGCGGCCAGGTGCAGCGCGACCAGCGAGGACGAGCAGCCGGTCTCGACCGCCATGCTGGGCCCGCGCAGGCCGAAGACGTAGGAGAAGCGGGCGGCGATGACGTCGAGGGCGTTGCCCACCAGGCTGTGCGGGGTGGGGCGGGCGCCCCGGTCTTCGCGCAGCAGCTCGTAGTCGTGCCAGGAGGCGCCGACGTACACGCCGGTGCGGGAGCCGGCCAGGAGCGAGGCGCGCTGCCCGGCGTCCTCCAGGGCCCGCCAGCCGACCTCCAGCAGCAGGCGCTGCTGCGGGTCGATGGCGGCCGCCTCGCGCGGCGAGATGCCGAAGAACGCGGCGTCGAACCGGTCCACCCCGTCCAGGAACCCGCCGACCCCCTGGATCCGCCGCTCCGGGTCGAGCTGCTCGCCGGCGTCCCAGCGGTCCGCCGGGACCGGGCCGATCGCCTGGCCGCCGGACCGGAGCAGCTCCCACAGACCCGCCGTGTCCGGGGCGCCGGGGAAACGCCCGGCCATTCCGACGACGGCAAGGAGATCGGAGGGGTCCCGGGAGTCGTAGGGGCCCCGGAAGTCCGAGAGGTCCGGGGAGCCGGCGGAATCCCGGGAGCCGGAGAAGTCCCGGGAGCCGGAGAAAACCCGGGAGTCGGCGGGACCCCGGAAGTCAGAGGGATTCCGAGAGATATTCGCAGTCATTGTCCGAGTCACTTCCTGCAGTCCGGAACTACCTGCCGCACCGTCGGAAACCTAGGCGAACCCGACCCCCCGACACAGCCCCCTTTTTTCTTCTCCGGGCCGCATCACAAACCCCTAGGGGCGCAGTAGGGGGTGCCGGCCGAAGTGCGGCCGAGGCGCTGCGGACACCCCCCTCACGGGGTTCTGCTATCCGCCCATGAGCCGCATCCGGACCAGTCCCTTGCTCGCGTTTATCATCCGCCCGCCGATTTCCTCGGGGGCGTCCCTGCGGCACCAGACCGCGTTCTTCGCCATTTTCCCGGGGGACATGTTGAAACACCGGGTGTCGCGCAGTCCGAGCCGGAACGACGGGGCGATGAAGTCCGCCTGCCGGACGCACTCCAGAATGCGCCGGGCCGCTTCCCTGGGGGCGAGCGAGCCCTCGTCGACCTGGACGCACAGATCGCGGGTGAGCGCGCTCATCGCGTTGAAGCCCGGACTCACCGGAAGCGGGGAACCGGGGTGCGCGGAGTCCTCCAGGTCCCGTAAGACGCTCCGGTCACCGCTGCGCGTGAAGCGGTAGTAGGCGTCCTCCAGCATGACGTTGCCCAGCATCGTGCCGAGCATCCAGGTGCGGTTCACCGCGTTCCACAGCTCGTAGTCACGAAAGCCCACGAACGAGCTGAAGACGAGGTCGTCGTGGAAGTCGAACAGGCCTTGCTGCAGGGTCTCCAGGTACGCGAAGCGCTCGGTCGACCAGTCGCCGTCGCGGGCGGCCGCGATCAGGCGCCAGGCCAGCGCGTTGACGATCTCCATGGTGTTGGTCAGACCGCGGGAGTACAGCGCGTCGATGAACCCGGCCGCGTGCGAGGTGAGGCAGAACCGGTCGCCGACCACCTGCTTGGCCGAGTACTGCAGCCGCCCGGTGGACACCCAGGGCCGTACCGTACGGGCGTCCTGGAACTGCCAGGCGATCTCCGGGAACCGGCCCAGGAACGCGTCGAACTCGGCCTGCGGGGGCGTGTCGTCCTTCGGGAAGGCCCGCGGGTCCAGGGTGAGCCCCACACTGCACAGCGGGTTGAGGGAATCGGCGTGGTTGTCGAACGGGATCACCCACAGCCAGCCGCCGTCGAAGACGTGGTGCAGGGTGCCGTGGTGCCAGGGGTTGGGCTGGTCGTGGCGGGCCGCGGCCGGCGCCCGGTCGAAGGGCCGTACCCCGATCATGTGGGTGAACAGCGACCGGGAGTGCGTACGGGCCCGGGTCGGTGTCTCCCGCAGCGCGAACTTCTCCGCCAGCGGCGACCGGAACCCGCTGCCGTCCACGATGTAGCTGGCCCGGAACTCCCGGCCGTGCTCGGTGCGCAGCACCGCCCCCGACTCCGGGTCGATGTCCACGTCCGTGACCCGGGTGTTCAGCAGCGGCTCGGCACCGTACTTGACCGCCGTGTGGAACAGGTACGCGTCGACGTCCTGCCGGAAGAGGTGGGTCTCGGTGCGGATGGCCTGGGGGACCACCAGCTGGTTGATCTCCTGCGGGTGCTGCGCGCTGCCCTCGCGGTGGTACACGAAGCCGAAGTTCTGCTTCTGGCCGCAGTAGCGCGACACCTGCCGGCTGATGCCCTTGTGGCTGGAGAGCGGCTTGAGTTCGGGGACCCGGTAGCGGTCCGCGATGAGCCGGGTCATCCCCGAGGTGTACGGGATGGTCGACTCGCCCACCGCGAACCGCGGATGGGTGCCGGCGTCCAGCAGCAGCACGCGGACACCGTTGCGGGCGAGCACCGCGCCCAACATGCCGCCGGCCATGCCGGCCCCCAGTATCGCCACGTCGTAGGTGTCCGCGCGTCCCTGCGCGCCGCGACTGTTCTGCATGGCCCTCGCCTTTCTGCTGTGCCGATGAGTCCGTGCCGATGAGTGAGCCGTCGAATGAGCCGATGAGTGGCGGGCGGTGGGTCAGTCCGCCCCGTCCAGCGGGATGCCGTGGGTCGGCAGCTCCTGCCGGGTACGGACCCCGAGCTTGCGGAACACGCGTGTCAGGTGCTGCTCGACCGTGCTCGGGGTCACGGCCAGCCGGCGGGCGATCTCCCGGTTGGTCTGACCCAGGGCGGCGAGCACCGCGACCCGGCGTTCGGCCCCGCTGAGCAGGTACAGGTCCGCCGGGTGCGCGCGGCCCCCGGAACCGCCGCGCGGCACCCCTTCGGCCTGGGCGGCCAGCGCCCGCGCCAAGGGAACCGCCCCGGCCGCCTCGGCCAGCCGCAGCGCGCTGCGCAGTTCCTGCCGGGCCTGCCCGGTGTTCCCCGCAGCCGTGCGCGCGTGCGCCAATTCCCCGAGTGCCCCGGCCAGTTCGAGCCGGTCACCACAGCCGCGCAGCAGCGCGACCGCCTCGGTGAGCGGCTCCAGGCGCCCGTCGTCCGGCCCGCAGGCGGCCACCGTCCGCAGCGCGATCCCGCGCGCCCGCGACGGCCGTTCCCCGGCCAGCGCCAGCTCCTGCCGCGCCAGCTCGTACGCCCGCTCCCGGTCACCCACGGCCAGGTGCGCGCGGGCCGCCTCCGAGCGCCAGGGCACCAGCGTCGGCTGGTCGAACCGCCAGGCCTGCATCAGGGCCCCGCAGGTGGCGAAGTCGTCCAGCGCCGCGTACGGGCGTCCGGTCTCCAGGTGGTAGCGGCCCCGCGCGTGCAGGAAGTACAGGCCGAAGCGGCTGCGGAACAGCCCCGCGGGCACCGGGACCTCCAGGTACTCGGACGCCGCGTCGTAGTCCCCGGTCCGGGTGGCCGCCTGCACCAGGTTGGACAACGGCCCTCCGATGCACACACCCCAGCTCTCGGCCGGCACCTGCGCCAGCGCGGCCTGCGCCAGCCGCCGGGCCTGCAACGGATCACCTTGCCGCAGCGCCACCCGCGCGCGCAGGGACGCGAACTCCGCCTCCCACAGCGGCACCCGCCGGGTACGGGCCTGCTCCAGCCAGTGGTCGCACCAGTTGGCGACCGCCTCCAGCCGGTCGGCGAACTCCAGCACCGAGGTGGCGCACACGATCCACTCCTGGGTGCTCTTGCTCAGCCGCATCGCCCGCATCGCGGCCTCCGCGTCGGCGACCGCCTCGTCGTCCGGCCCGTGCGCCAGAACCTGCGCCAGGGCCGCCGCACCCAGCACCCGCGGATCGTCCTGCGCCCGCCCGGCAGCCCACCGCCGGCCGCCGGGCGGACCGGGCGGCCGGCGTACCGAGCCCGGGTAGGTCGTCGCCAGCAGTTCCCGCGTCGCCCGGATCTCCGCGGCGGCCGCCGGATCGCACCCCGGCTGCCCCTCGCCGATGCGGTCCACGGCCTCCAGCGCCTCGTCGAAGCGGCCGTGCCACAGCAGGAACTTGGCCAGCGTGAGCGCGTGCCGGTCCGGCAGCCGCCCGTCGTGCAGCGCGGTGGCCAGCTCGCCCAGGTGGCGGGCGCTGATGGACGGGTTGAGCATCCAGGCCGTACCGGCGTACAGCGCCTTGATGCCCACCCGGGCCTCGTCGTCCTGGCACACCCGCAGCGCGGCCTCCAGACAGGCGTGCGCGTCCGACACACGGTTGCCCGCCAGATGCCGTTCGGCCGCCTCGCACAGTACGTCCATCGCCCACGGCTGCCCCCGGTCCTCCGAGGCGATCAGCAGCCGGGCCACCGTCGTCGCCGGAGCGCCGTCCTGGTACAGCAGTACGGCCGCGCGCGCGTGCAGCGCGGACCGCTGCTGCGGCGCCAGGCTCTCCAGTACGGCCGTACGCGCGACCGGGTGCAGCCGTCCGCAATCCAGCAGCCCGGCGGCCTCCAGGGCACAGGCGCCCCGGCTCATGGTGGCCTCGTCCTCCTCCAGCAGCCGGGCCAGCCGGGAGGATTCGGAGTCCGTGTCGAGCACGGCCAATGCCTGGGCCAGCCGCATCAGTACGGGGCGGCCGCGGTGGATGCAGCTCAGCACGGTCTC
The DNA here is from genome assembly GCF_003865155.1 of Streptomyces paromomycinus. Classification (NCBI taxonomy): domain Bacteria; kingdom Bacillati; phylum Actinomycetota; class Actinomycetes; order Kitasatosporales; family Streptomycetaceae; genus Streptomyces; species Streptomyces paromomycinus. Next base: position 8,307,139 of record NZ_BHZD01000001.1, read on the forward strand.
GGCGTAGGCGTCACCGACCACGAGCTGCGGTACGGCGCCCGCGGTCGGCTCGCCCGCCTGCCGGCAGTCCTCCACCAGCGCCCGTACGAGCAGCGGGTTGCCGCCGCTGACCGCGTGGCAGGCGGCGGCCGGCATCCGTTCGGCGTGGGCCCCCAGGTGGTCGCTGATCAGTTCGGCGACGCCCGCCACGGTCAGCCGGGCCAGCGGGACACGGCGGTATCCGGGCCGGGCGAGCAGCGCGGCGTGCAACTGCGGATGCGCGGGCTTGGACAGCGTGCACTCCGCCACCACGACGACGATCGGCGCGGACGGCGCCCGGCGCAGCAGCCGCAGCAGCCAGTACAGCGACAGGGAGTCGGTGAACTGCACGTCGTCGATGCACAGCAGCACCGGCGTGCGCGCGGCCGCGCCGATGACCGCCAGACACAGCCGGTGCAGGGCGCCCGTGGTGTCCGCGTCCAGGGTCTGCTGGGCGAATCCCGACGCCCCGTGGCCGTCCACGGCGCCGGGCCGCTCGTGTCTGCGGGTGACGCGGTCCAGCAGCACCGCGAGTTCCGCGCAGGCGCCCAGCGGCCCCTCGGCGCCGCGCAGCAGCTGGAACATGACGCTGCCGGGCGACTCGCGCTCGGCCCACGAGCCGATCGCGCTCAGCACCAGGAACCCTTCCCGCGCCGCCACGTCCCGTACGGCCGACAGCAGCTCGGTCTTGCCGCAGCCGATGCCCCCGCTGATCACGGCGGCCCCGCCGCGGTCCGGCGCGCACTCCCCGAGCAGCTCCAGCATCTGAGCGAGCTCCGTCGCCCGCTCCACCAACCGCATGTCCCTCTCGGCTCACTTCCTGCGCGATGCGCGCGTCCTGCGCTTCTCCCGCCGGCGGTGGCCGCGGGACCGGGGCCGGACCCGGGCGACGGTGCGCGCCGCGGCCGGCCCGATGGCGGACCCTCAGACGGAGGACGCCTTCACGGGGTCCGGCTCGCGATGGCCCGCGGGGCATCCCAGGTCCACGGGTCTGGCGTACACACGGGACAGCAGCGGGCCCGTCATGGCGGTGGTGAGGACGGCCATCACGACCATGAGGGAGTACAGCGTGCCGTCCAGCAGTCCCAGCTCCAGCCCGATGCCGAGGATCACCAGCTCCGTCAGGCCGCGGGTGTTCATCAGCGCGCCGAGTGCCGTGGCGGGCCGCGCCGGCAGGCCCTGGGTACGCGCGGCGACGAAGGTGCCGCCGAACTTCCCCGCCACGGCCACCAGCAGGATCGCGCCGAGCTGCAACAGCTCCGCTCCGCGCAGCCGCCCCAGGTCGACCTGCAACCCGGCCACCACGAAGTAGACCGGCAGTAGCAGGGACGTGATCCGCCCCGTGTGGTCGAGCAGGTCGGCCCGCAGCTCGGCCGCGCCGTGCCGGGGGATCAGCAGGCCGAACACGAAGGCGCCGAAGATGAAGTGCATCCCCATCGCCTCGGTCGCCGTCGCCGACAGCAGCGCACCGACCAGTACGACCGCGGCGGCCGGAGCGGTCAGCCGGGCGGCCGTCCCGCCGCGCAGCAGCGCCCGGCTCAGCAGGGGCCGCACCACCGTGAACATCAGCACCGCGTACGGCAGGACCAGCGCCACCAGCCAGTGGTTGCCACCGCCCCCGACGGTGGCCTGCACCGCGGCCAGCGCGGCCCAGGCCACCACGTCCACGACGGCGGCCGTGGCCAGCGCGATCCCGCCCAGTTCCGTGGTGGTCAGTCCCCGGTCGGCCAGGATGCGGGCCAGCACGGGGAAGGCGGTCACCGACAGCGACAGCCCGACGAACACGATGAACGCCATCGGTGCTTCGCTCGGATGCTCGTGCAGCAGCCACAGGGCCAGCACCGTGCCCAGCAGGAAGGGCACGGCCGTCGACCCGAAGGCCGACACGGCCGTGACCCGTCCCCGGCCCCGCAGGGACGTGGTGTCGATCTCCAGCCCCACGATGAACATGAAGAGGGCGACCCCCACGTCGGCCAGGCCGGTCAGCGGAGCGCGGACGTCGGCGGGGAACAGGGCTCCGGCGACCGCCCCGTCGAACAGCGTGGGCCCGAGCAGGATGCCCGCGAGGATCTCGCCGACGACCGGCGGCTGGCCCACCCGGGCGAGCAGCCAGCCCAGGCCGCGGGCCAGTAACAGGATCAGGGCGAGATCCACGAACAGCAGTTGCACCTGTTGGCTGGTCACCTTCGGTTTCCCCCACTCACCGTCGCCCGCGGCCGCTGCTCAGACGCCGGCGGCGCCGGGCGCCGTGGCGTCGGCTATCAGGTCGTCGAGGCTGATCTGGAACAGCGGGTGCCGGCCGCTGAGCCCGGAGATCAGGGTCACGAAGTCCGCCGACGGCTCGTTCTTGCGCTCGGGGTCGACCATCTCCTGGGCGAGGCTGTAGTAGAACTCCTTGTACTTCGACTGGTCGTAGAAGCGCTCCACGAAGGTCCGGATCTCGTCGAAGAACCCGGAGTACGCGGTGGCGTACCGGTCCAGCGCCTTCTCCTCGATCTGCGGGTGCTCGACGATCCGGTCCACGATCTTGGCCAGGGTGCTGCCGGCGAGGGTGGCGAGGGCGACCCCGGTGGAGAACAGCGGGTCCACGAAGGCCGCCGAGTCCCCGACCAGCACCCAGCCGTCGCCGTAGAAGCGGTTGCTGTGGTACGACCAGTCGCGCGCCGTACGGAACCCGGCCGACTGCTGGGCACCGGCCAGCATCTTCGCGAGCTTGGTGGTGCGCTGCCGCTCGGCGTGGAACAGGTCCTCCAGCGACTGGCCGTTCTCACCGGCGGTGGCCGAGCGCGTCACATAGCCGACGCTGATCGTGCCCTTGTCGATGGGGATGGCCCAGAACCAGCCGCCGTCCAGCCCCTCGATGAGGATGTTGGTGTACTCGTCGCCGGGCAGCCGCTCGCAGTTGTCGAAGTACGTCCACACCGCGACGTTGCGCAGTTCGTCGTGCCACTCCACCTCGGTGAGCCGGCGCCCGAGCACCCGCGCCTGCCCCGAGGCGTCGACGACCAGCTGCGCCCGCACCTCGTGCAGCCCGTCCAGCCCGCGCAGCGCGAAGCGCACCCCGCTGACCCGGCCGTCCACCAGGACGGGCTCCTTGACGGTGGCGTCCTCGATGACGACCGCGCCCAGCTCCCTGGCCCGGTCCAGGATCAGCGAGTCCAGGTCGGCCCGCCGGGTGTGGAAGGCGTACTCGTGCCCGCCGCCCTCGATGAACGAGAAATTCCACGGCACCTGCTTGTTTCCCCAGACCAGCGTGCCGCCGTATTTCCGCTCGAATCCCCGCGCGTCCATGCGCTCGGTGATGCCCATCTCCTGCATGGGCCGCATGAAGGCCGGGATGAGCGATTCCCCGACGTGATAACGGGGAAAGCGTTCCCGGTCCAGCACGAGCACCCGCCGGCCGCGCTGCGCGAGAAGCCCGGCGGTGGTCGCCCCGGCCGGCCCGCCGCCGATGACGATCACGTCGTATTCGTCAGGGACCCCGAAAAGAGCGGACGGCATTGAGGACCTCCCAATTGGCTTTGTGGTCGCGTCCAGAAGCCGGAAAGGGAACCGTCGTGTCCGGCCGGAACGCGCAGCCAGTGTGCAGGAACCGATCTGCAAGGGGTCTACATGTTGTCTGGAGCCTTTCTGGGGCGGGGGAGGGACCGGTGCCGCCCGTTGCCGTAACTGCGGCTGCTGCCCGGGCCCGGCCCGTGATATCGGTGAGTGACCGGTGTGCCGAATCCCCGGCGGGACCGGGCGGTCCGGACGGACGAAGGGCGTCAGCGCATGGAGCAGCCGTGACCAGGGCCTGGGAAGTCGCCGTCGCCGCGCCCGCCCGGCTCGGTGAAGGGCCCACCTGGGACGCCCGTGCCGGGCGGCTGATCTGGGTGGACATCCTCTCCGCCCGCGTCCACACCTTCGACCCGGCCGCCGGCCGCCGTACCGTGCTGGCCACCGAGCAGCACGTCGGCGCCGCCAAGCCCCGCACCGGAGGCGGACTGGTGGTCAACCTGCGGGACGGCGTGGGCGCGTACGACGCGGCGGGCGCCTTCGCCTGGCTGTGCCGCGAACCCGTGGCGGGATGCCGGGGCAACGACGCGGCCGTGGCGCCCGACGGGGCGCTGTGGGCGGGCACGATGGCGTACGACCAGGAGCCGGGCCGCGGCACGCTGACCCGGATCGCGCCGGACGGCCGCGCCACCCGCGTCCTGTCGGACGTCACGGTGAGCAACGGCACCGGGTGGAGCCCGGACGGCCGGCGGATGTACTACATCGACACGCCCACCCGGCGGGTCGACGTCTTCGACGTCACGGACGACGGGCTGGTCACCGGCCGCCGTCCCTTCGTGGAGATCGCGGACCCGGCGGACACGGCGGGCTACCCGGACGGACTGACGGTGGACGCCGACGGCGGCGTGTGGGTGGCGATGTTCAAGGGCGCGCAGGTGCGGCACTACGGCGCCGACGGCGTACTGGAACGGATCGTACCGATGCCGGCCGGCCGCCCGACGGCCTGCGCGTTCGGCGGCACGGCGCTCACCGACCTGTACGTCACCACGGCGCGCGGCGGGCCGGGCAGGTCGCCGCTCGGCGGCTCGTTGCTGGTGGTGCCGGACGCCGGGCGGGGGCTGGTACAGCCCGAGTTCGCAGGGTGACACGGGTGCTCCGGAGGCGGCTGCGCGAGCGGCTGTTCGAACCACCGCGAGAGCGGCTGTGCGAGCGGAGGAAAGTGAGGGGCGTACGGGTGGGGCGGCCGGGTACACGGAGCGCAGTTGTTCCTGGACGGTGGCGAACGAGGAGGCCCCTGATGTTGCTGGCGCACCCTGCTGTACTGCGTGACCTGGTCGAGCAGTACGAGACGCTGCGCGTACTGAACGCGGCGGACGGGAGCCCGGAGGTCCGGCAGCGGATGGACGACGTCGCCTACACCCTGTGCGTCTCCACCGGCACCCGCGACGTCGACACGGCCCTGATCGCGGCCCGGCACCGGCTGCCGGGAGCCCGGGTGGAGGACGACTCCGTGCTCTCCGCGTCACCGGCCCCGGGGGACGCGGTGGCGCCCATCGGTGCCGCCGAGGCCGGCAGCGGGGAAGCGCTTCCCGCCGCGTGACCGCGCCACGGGCGCGCAGCGCCGGGCCGGATCGCCCGCCGTGCGCGTCGCACCACCCGACACACCGGGGCCCCGCCGTCGAACGGCGGGGCCCCGGCACGTTGCCGTCGCCGTGCCACCCACTCGGCCCAGCCGGCCGGCGTCCGGCCGCCCGCCCGGGGCGCGGTGCGGGCGGCCCGAAACGATACTGGGCACAGTTGCTCACACCATGATCTCGGGGTCACGCCGGGGAGTCGCCGTAGGGATGGTGACGGCGCAGGGCCCGGTCGGCGAGTCGAAGGGGCGAAGCGATGGACGCACCGGTGCCGGAGTTCACCGAGCGGCCGGAGGACCCGTTCGCGCTGCGCCGGGCCGCTTCGGCGGTGCTCGACGACGAGGGCACCGTGGTGGGCTGGAGCGAACGCGCCGAGGCCCTGCTCGGCCATCCGGCGCGCGAGGTGCTCGGGCAGCGGGCGGACACGTTCCTGCTCGCCGCGGACGGCCGGGCCGCCGCCGCGGCAGCCGTCGCGGCGGCCCGGCGCGAGGCGGGCTGGTCCGGCCTCCTGCCCGTCCGGCACCACGACGGGCAGCGCGTCGAGCTGGGCCTTCGGGTCCGCCCCGTCGAGCGGGGCGGCTCCCGGCACGAGTGGTACGTCGTCGCCGCGCCCGCCGCGGAGGTCGTCCAGTGGGAGATCGACCGCTCGGTCCTGGACGGCTTGTTCCGGCGCTCCCCGATCGGCCTGGCCGTGCACGCCCCCGACCTGAGCATCCTCCGCATCAACCGGGCCATCGCGGGCATCAGCCGGCGGCCGGCCGCGGCGCACCGGGGCCTGCGCATGGAGGACTTCCTGATCGGCCAGGACGTGGCCACCATCGAGGAGCGGCTGCGCAGGGTGCTGGAGACGGGCGAGCCGCTGATCTTCACCGAGCAGTCCTGCCGCCTGCGCGCCGATCCCGGCCACGAACGGGTGGTGTCGGTGTCCGCCTTCCGGATGCGGGACGCCTCCGGCGCGGTGCTCGGCGTCACCCAGATGGTCGAAGACGTCACCGACCGGCACCGGGCCCAGCACCGGCTCGCCGTGCTCAACCGGGCGAGCGCCCGCATCGGCACCACGCTGGACGTGTCCCAGACCGCCCGGGAACTCGCCGAGGTCGCGGTCCCCGACCTCGCCGACGCGGTCTCCGTGGACCTGCTGGAACCGGTCACCCGCGGCCAGGACCCCACCCGGGGGTCGTACGTGCCGGTGCACCGTACGGCCGTACGGTCCGTCGTGCCGGAAGGGCTGGACGTGATGTACCCGGTGGGCGAGGTGTTCCGCTTCGCCCCGGGGACGCCGCAGGCCCGGTGCCTGACCGCGCGGCAGCCGATCCTCGAACCGGAACTGGCCGCCAGCCCCGGCTGGTACATCCAGGACCCCGAACGCTCGGAGCGGGCGCTGCGCCTGGGCGCCCACTCGCTGATCGTGGTGCCGCTGGCGGCGCGCGGCCTGGTGCTGGGCCTGGTGAGCCTGTGGCGTGCGGAACGGCCGCAGGCGTTCGAGCAGGACGACCTCGTACTGGCCCAGGAGTTCGTCTCCCGCGCCGCCATCTGCATCGACAACGCACGCCGCTACACCCAGGAGCACTACGGGGCGCTGACCCTGCAACGCAGCCTGCTGCCGCGCGAACTGCCCGAACAGCTGGCCGTCGAGGTCGCCCACCGCTACCTGCCCGCCGACCCAGCGGCGGGCGTCGGCGGCGACTGGTTCGACGTCATCCCGGTCTCCAGCGCCCGGGTCGCCCTGGTCGTCGGTGACGTCGTCGGGCACGGGCTGCACGCCGCGGCCACGATGGGCCGGCTGCGTACGGCGGTGCACACCCTGGCCAACCTCGACCTCGCACCCGACGAAGTCCTCTCCCACCTGGACGACCTCGTCAACCGGCTGGCCGAGGAGCAGGAGTCGGCCGACGGCGGCCCGCAGAGCCCGCAGGTCATCGGCGCGACCTGCCTGTACGCGGTGTACGACCCGGTCTCCCGCCGCTGCAACATCGCCCGCGCGGGCCACCTGCCGCCCGCCGTGGTCGGCCCCGACGGCCGGATGACCCTGCCCGACCTGCCCGCGGGGCCGCCCCTCGGGCTGGGCGGCCTGCCGTTCGAGTCCGCCGAAATCGACATCGCCGAGGGCAGCCTGCTGGCCCTCTACACCGACGGGCTGCTGGAGGTACGCGGCCGGGACCTCGACGCAGGGCTGGAACTGCTCCGCGAAGCACTGGAGCGGCCCGCACGCGGCCTGGAGGAATGTTGCAAGGCGGCGGTCGACGCGCTGCTGCCCGACCATCCCCGGGACGACGTCGCGCTGCTCGTAGCCCGTACGCGTGCGCTGCCCCCGGAGAGTGTCGCCTCGTGGGACCTGCCCGCCGAGCCGACCGCCGCGGCGGAAGCGCGCGAAGCGACGGCCGCCAAGCTGACCGAGTGGGGCCTGGAGGAGCTGGCGTTCACCGCCGAGCTGGTGGTGAGCGAACTGGTCACCAACGCCTACCGGTACGGCGGCACCCCCATCACCCTGCGGCTCATCCGCGACCGCTCCCTGATCTGCGAGGTCTCCGACCCCAGCAGCACCGCTCCGCACCTGCGGCGCGCCCACAGCACGGACGAGGGCGGCCGCGGCCTCCTCCTGGTCGCCCAGCTCACGGACCGCTGGGGCGCCCGCCACACCCGTGAGGGGAAGACGGTGTGGACGGAACTGCCGCTGCCGTCGCCTGCGGACGGCTGAAAAGCGTCTGTACTTCCGGGCGGGCGGGGCGCAGGGTCGTCTTTGTACTTGCCGAGATGGAAAGTGTTTGTCGGCATGGCAAGTACGGGCGGCAGGCCCGGCTGACGCGGTGTGCGACGGAGGGGAAGCGTGTACGGAGCCGGTGACAGCATGGGCGCCTTGGAGCGGGCCGCCGCGATGGAGAGAGCCGCGCGGGCGCGAAGCGGGTGGTACGCGCGCTATCTGTGGGTCTTCGCCGCGGGACAGTCGGTGCTCGTCCCGATGGCGCTGCTGTGGCACGGGTTCGCCGCCGCGCTGACCTTCACGCTGGCCACGACCGTCCTGGTGTCCGGTATCTCGCTGTACGCCGCCCGGCAGCGGATCGTGCGCCGCGGGTTCGGGGTCCGGCACGGCGTGCTGATCGGCATGTGGGCCGCGCTCTACTCCGCTTCGATCCTGTTCGGGCAGCTCGTGTTCGTGGACAGCCGTACGTTCGCGGTCGTGGCGGCGTCGGCGTGTGCCCTGCCGCTCGTCGCAGGCGCCGTCCTCGAAAGGCGACGGTCGTCGTGACGGAGGGGAGCCCCCAGGCCGGTACAGGCGGCAGCCACCCCCGGCACGCCCTCGTGCCGCTGCTCAACTCGCCCGTCCGGCTGTCCGTGGTGGCGGCGCTGTCGCCGGTGGACCGGGCAGAGTTCGCCGTGGTGCGCGATCTGGTCGAGGTCACCGACTCCGCCCTCTCCAAGCAGGTCGCGGCGCTGGAGGCGGCGGGCTGGGTGGCCGTGTCCAAGGGCCGGTCCGGCCGCCGCCCCCTGACCTGGCTGGCGTTGACCGCCGAGGGGCGCGCCGTGTACCGGCGGCATGTGGCGGCGCTGCGGGCGATCGCCGAAGGCGACGGAGCGGGGCACATTACGGCCCCGGGCGGAGCCGTACCGGACGGAGCCGTACCGGACGGAGCCGTACCGGACGGAGCCGCCCCGGGCGGAGACACCGTGCTCGACGGCGTTGTCAGTCCCTCGTGTCACGATGACGGACATGACCACACCTGAACGCACGTTCCCGTCCATGACCGCCGACGAGCGGACCACCTTGGAAGCCTGGCTCGACTTCTACCGTGCCACCCTCGCCCAGAAGTGCGACGGCCTGACGGAGGAGCAGCTCCGCACCGCGTCGGCGGAGCCCTCCTCGCTCACCCTGCTCGGTCTCGTCCAGCACCTGGCGGAGGTCGAGCGGACCTGGTTCCGCAGGGTGCTGACCGGGGAGGACGTTCCGACGGTCAGCAGTGCCGACGCCGACGTCCAGCCCGCCGACCGCGGGTTCGGGCTGGAGGCGGACGCCACCTACGCGAAGTCCCGCCTCCTCTGGCAGGCCGAGGTGGAGCACGCCCGGAAGAACTGCGCCGCCCACGCGCTGGAGGACACCGGCCTGTGGCGGGACAACCAGGTCAGCCTGCGCTGGATCTACTCCCACATGATCGCCGAGTATGCCCGCCACTGCGGCCACGCGGACCTCATACGGGAGCGCATCGACGGCAGCACGGGCGTCTGACGGCCGCGGGGCACCGTGCGCCGGGATGCCGGGATGCCGGGACGCCGGGGCGTCGGAATGCCGGGGCGCTGGGATGCCGAGGCGCCGGGACGCTGAGGCTTCGGGACGCTGAGGCTTCGGGGCCAGGGGTGAGGGCAGAGGCGGGCGGTGAGGCGGGATTAGGTATACCGCGCGGCGGCCGGGTCTCAGCAGACTGGCGCGCGAGCACGGGACACCGCCCCACCGGTGCGGTGCGACGGCAGCGGTACCGCACGCCGGCACGGCCGCCCACCGCACCCCGGGCCACACCGAGCGGAGGGCATCGTGGCGGAAGACTCGACGGCACAGGACCGGCAACTGCTGCACGACTACTCCAGGGAGACCCGCGACCCGTACGTCCAGCGGCTGCTCGGTGAACTGCTCGGCCACGTCAACCGGGCGGAGTTCGAGCGGACGGCGGGCGCGGGCGGCGGCAACACCCGCGACCTCGGCCAGGGGCGGTACACCGTCTCCTACGCCCACACCCCTGACATGTCGCGCGGCGACCACCTCGCGGTGCTGGTCCACGAGCTGACCCACGTCGCGGTCGACCAGGCGTACGACTCCCGGATGCTGAACTTCCCGGTGCCCCGGCTCTCCGCGGCCGAGGAGGAGCGGGTGCGGAACGAGACACCCGACCGGGAGGAGGACCACCAGAACGCCCGCCTGGGGCGGGTGGACGCGCGGCGCCGCGACGCCTTCGTGGACCTGGTCGTCGGCCACGTGCAGCAGCTGCTGGACGAACTGCCCTCCTCCCGGCTGCCGCCCGAGCGGCAGCGGGCGATCCGGACCAAGCTCACCGACCACCTGCGGGCCCGCCCGTACCACGAGTACGACGGCGTCCTCTCGCACCTCCTGACGTGGGCCGACCTGGACGGGGCCGACCGCTCCTCGGCCTTCTACCGGAGCCTGACCGCGATGGTGGCCCAGGCGGCCGACTGGCGGGCCGCCGGCGCCGTCACCCCGCCCCGCCGCCGACGCGGCCTCGTCCGCCGGATGGGCAGCGCGCTGGGCCGCACGCTGCACATCTTCCGCCGCTAGGGGAGCGACCTGGAGCGCTGTCCGCCGGTTGAACCTTCGGCGACAGGTGTGCCTGCTCTGCCGCGCCCGTGGCACCTGGCCCACCTGGCGTACCGGCGTGCGCACCCACCCCTTCTCCGCCCACGCCTGGGGCGAAGCCGACGGGCAACTCATCGGCGAGCCGTACCCCGCGGGCCATTACCGGCCGTTGCTGACCATCGGCCCGCCACTGTCGGCGGGCGAGGAGGCGACGGCGGGCGAGTCGGATACGGCGGGCGAAGCGGATACGGCGGGCGGGGAGGCGACGGCCCGGCCACCGTGACGCCGGCCGGACCCAGGTAAAGCCTTGCTCACATTGTCGTAAGCGATGCCCCATCCGCCGCCCCCTTCCCCACCTGTCACCACCCGACGAATCCGCAGCTCAATCCCCCTGTCCGTTCCGCAAAACCGCCCGTGGAGCGAGTCGTTGGGCGGGCCTTGCCGTGTTACGGCCAGGTTGACGGTGCGCCACCGCGAGGAACACCCTCGTTACATAGGTGCTCGATACAACTGATCCGTGGGAGCGCCGGACCGCCGGGCCGCGCCCTGCCCGCGCACGGCGCCCGCGCACCGCCGCCGGACGGCCCGCCTCCCCGGACCGGACACAGGAGGACATGGCATGTGTGGCATCACCGGCTGGATTTCCTTCGATCGTGACCTGCGGGCTGAGCAGGGGACCGTCGACGCGATGACGGAGACGATGTCCTGCCGCGGACCCGACGACCGCGGAACGTGGGTGCAGGGCCCGGCCGCCCTCGGGCACCGCCGCCTCGCGATCATCGACCTGCCGGGCGGCCGCCAGCCGATGACCGTGCAGCAGGCGGACGGCAGCCCGGTGGCCATCGTCTACTCGGGCGAGGCGTACAACTACCGCGAGCTGCGCGAAGAGCTCGTCTCCCGGGGCCACCGGTTCACCACCGAGTCCGACACCGAGGTCGTGCTGCGCGGCTACCTCGAATGGGGCGAGGCGGTCGCCGAGCGGCTCAACGGCATGAACGCGTTCGCCGTCTGGGACGAGCGGCGCCGACGGCTCGTCATGGTCCGCGACCGCATGGGCATCAAGCCGTTCTACTACTACGAGACCCCCGACGGCGTGCTGTTCGGCTCCGAGCCCAAGGCGATCCTCGCCAATCCGCTCGCCGAGCCCCGCGTCGGCCCCGACGGCGTCCGCGAGATGTTCGCCTTCGTCAAGACGCCCGGCCACGCCGTGTGGGACGGCATGTACGAGGTCGAGCCCGGCACGGTCGTCACCGTCGACCGCGGCGGCCTGCGCCGCCACGTGTACTGGTCGCTGGAGACCCGCGCCCACGAGGACGACCGGGACACCTCCGTGGCCCACGTCCGTACGCTGCTCGACGACATCGTCCGCCGCCAGCTCGTCTCCGACGTCCCGCGGTGCACCCTGCTCTCCGGCGGCCTCGACTCCTCCGCCATGACCGCGCTGGCGGCCCGCCAGCTGGCGGAGACGGGGGAGACCGTACGCAGCTTCGCCGTCGACTTCGTCGGCCAGACCGAACACTTCGTGGCCGACGACCTCCGCGCCACCCCGGACACGCCGTACGTCCACGACGTGGCCCGCCTCTCCGGCACCGACCACCAGGACATCGTCCTGGACTCGGACGCGCTGGCCGACCCCGAGGTGCGCGCGAAAGTGATACGGGCGCGCGACATACCCGTGGGTTTCGGCGACATGGACTCCTCGCTCTACCTCCTCTTCAAGGCGATCCGGCAGCACTCGACCGTCGCCCTCTCCGGGGAGTCCGCCGACGAGGTGTTCGGCGGCTACAAGCAGTTCTTCGACGAGCAGGCCCGCCAGGCCGACACCTTCCCCTGGCTCGTCCGGGTCGCCGAGCACTTCGGCGACGACGGCGACATCCTCGTCCCCGCGCTCGCCGACTCCCTCGACCTGCCCGCGTACGTACGCGACGGTTACCGGACCGCGGTCAAAGGCATCCAGCGGCTCGACGGCGAGAGCGACTTCGAGTACCGGATGCGCAAGATGAGTTACCTGCACCTGACCCGGTTCGTCCGCATCCTGCTCGACCGCAAGGACCGCGCGAGCATGGCCGTGGGCCTGGAGGTACGGGTGCCGTTCTGCGACCACCGGCTGGTCGAGTACGTCTACAACACGCCGTGGGCGCTGAAGTCCTTCGACGGACGCGAGAAGAGCCTGCTGCGCGAGGCCACCGCCGACGTCCTGCCGAAGTCGGTGTACGACCGGGTCAAGAGCCCCTACCCGTCGACGCAGGACCCCAAGTACGCGGTCGCCCTCCAGCAGCACGCCAAGGACCTGCTGGCCCGCTCTTCGCACCCGGTCTTCGAGATCGTCGACCGCAACTGGCTCAAGCACGCCGCCGAACACGCCGCCCCGCAGATCACCCAGGCGTCCCGCAAGGGCCTCGAAAAGACGCTGGACCTGGCCCAGTGGTTGGACATCTACCGGCCCCGGCTTACCCTTTCCTGACCCGGACAGGGCGCGCGATGGGCTGAACGATGACAATCGGTGACGATGCGGCACTCCAGCTGGTGGTCTCCCTGAACCGGCTGACCCGCAGCCTGCGCAGGGCCGCCGCCGCGGGCGGCATCCAGCCGACCCAGCTCGCCGTCCTCGCCATGCTGACCCAGCGCGGCCCCTCCCGGATCGGCGAGATCGCGACCTGGGTCCCCTGCTCCCAGCCGACCGCCACCGCGGCCGTGCTGGGCCTGGAGACCGCCGGCCTGATCCGCCGCGAACCGGACCCCACGGACGGCCGGGCCAGCCGCGTCCTGGCCACCGAGCGCGGCACGGCCGCGCTCGCCGAGGTCGCCCGCGGCGAGGCCGAGGTGCTGGCCGGGCGCCTCGTCTCGCTGCGGCCCGACGAGGTCCGCCGGCTCGCCGAGATCGAACCGCTGCTGCGGCGCCTGGCCGAGGCGGCGGACTGAGGGAGCGGTCCGGACCGGCCGGCTTGCCGGGTGGGCCGGCCGGCGGACGGACGACGGCTTTCGGAGTACTGACGATGACTTACCGTGCCGACGGTCGTTCACGTGTCATGGCCACTCAAAGAACATGCGCTACTTTCGCGGTGATGGCCGCGGTCTCCGCGGCATCACTCGGCGGTGCGGGGCCCGCGTCGGCCGGCGGAATCATCGTCATCGGGTCTCCGTCTCACGACAACACCTGTCTCAACGGCCGGTTCACCAGGGCGCGCGGCGCCGCCGCGCACGCCACCGGGAACGTCGCCGGCCTGCTCGGCCAGGCTTCTCTCCGCAGCCCGCTCAACCACTGCGGCGGCGCTGACCTGCCCGGCAACAAACAGGGCAACGAAGCGCCGGACGACGACCCCGGGGTCGAGTACATGTCGAATCAGCCTCCGACGGACACCAGGTACCCCGGTGGGGGCCAGACGGACTTCCTCAAGCTGCTCAGATAGTCACTGCCGAAGGCAGGCAGGCCGGCCACCGCCGACGGTCCGGGCGGCCACCGCCGAACCGCCCGGGGCGGCCCCGCGGCCCGGCGACGGCCCTCCGCCCCGCTCACCCCCTTCCCCATCAATGGAACACGTTCTACTGTGCCCACGACCCAGAACCCGACGGCCCGTCAGAAAACTGCTCCCGCACCGCGCCGTGCCACGCCGTGCCGCACCCGCCGTGCGCCGGGGCGGCGTATGTGTCACCGCACCGTCACCCGGGCCGGTCAGACCAGGAGGGGCCGTGCACCTCGAATACACACCGGCACAGCAGCGGTTGCGGTCCGAACTGCGGGAATACTTTGCCGCCTTGACCCCCGACACCGCGTACGAGCGATTCCACGGCACCGGAACCGGCGCGCGGGACGCCACGGGCCCCAGCCCGCAGAAACGGTTCTACCGCGAGACGGTCCGGAAGCTCGGCACGGACGGCTGGCTCGGGGTCGGCTGGCCCGAGGAGTACGGCGGCCGGGGCCTGACGCCGATGGAGCAGTTCATCTTCTTCGACGAGGCCGCACAGGCGGGCGTGCCGCTGCCCCTGATGGCGCTGAACACCGTCGGCCCGACGATCATGCGGTACGGCACCGACGAGCAGAAGGCGTACTTCCTGCCCAGGATCCTGGCCGGGGAGATCGACTTCGCGATCGGCTACAGCGAACCGGAAGCCGGCACGGACCTGGCCTCGCTGAAGACCCGGGCCGTACGCGACGGTGACGGCTACCTCGTCAACGGGCAGAAGATCTGGACCACCAACGGCGACACGGCCGACTGGGTCTGGCTCGCCGTGCGCACCGCCCCCGTCGAGGACGGCGTACCGCCCCACAAGGGCATCAGCCTGCTCCTCGTGCCCACCTCCGACCCCGGCTACTCCTGCACCCGCATCAACACCCTCGCCTCGCACGACACCACCGCCAGCTACTACGAGAACATCCGTGTCCCCCTGACCCGCCGCGTCGGCGAGGAGAACCAGGGCTGGCGCATCATCACCAACCAGCTCAATCACGAACGCGTCACCCTCGCCGCCCACGGCACGATGGCCGTCCGCGCCCTGCACGACGTACAGCGCTGGGCCACCGAGACCAAGCTGGCCGACGGACGGCGCGTCATCGACCTGGGCTGGGTACGCGGCCGGCTGGCCCGTACCCACACCAGACTGGACGCCATGAAGCTGCTGAACTGGCAGATGGTGGACGCCCTCCAGCAAGGCACCCTCACCCCGCAGGATGCCTCCGCGGTCAAGGTCCACGGCTCGGAGGCCCGCCGCGACGCGTACGCCTGGCTGATGGAGGTCGTCGGCGCCGCAGGCCCCCTGAAGGACGGCTCGGCCGGCGCCGTCCTCCACGGCGAACTGGAACGCGGCTACCGCTCCGCGGTCATCTTCACCTTCGGCGGCGGCAACAACGAGATCCAGCGCGAGATCATCGCGTGGATCGGGCTGGGGATGCCGCGAGTGCGGCGTTAGCTGTTCTCGGGAGGTGCCTAGCTGAAGCCGCCTCTAAAAGTGGTGTGCCTGTCCCCGGGACGGGGCGAAGGTTCCTGAGGAGCGGGAGGGGCGCTGGGCAAGCGACGTGTGCGGCCGGCCTGGGGCAGACGTTTTCTGCGAAAACGGAGGACGTTGGGTTTCGGCCTTCTCCGAACGTCCCGCAAATGAGACAGGATTCCACTACGATGTGACGGTCTGGTGAATCCCGGTCCTCCAGTTGTGTAGGAATCGTGGGCGGGGATGCGTGGATGCCTCGGCCACGCCCACGCAGAGACTGAGGGGGCGAGTGGGGTGGGTGAACTGCCCGTAGGAAGAGCCGGCTGAAGCGGTTGGTGCAGAACGAGAGTTACTGGTGCGGACCTCCGGGGGGAGTTCCTCGGGTTCCGGTGCGGCGGGTATCAGGCCCGGTACGCGGAGCCCGTCCGGTGGGGTGGAGGGGCAAGCCCGTGGGCAAGGCTGGCAGCCAGGTTTCGGCCGCAGTGCGCAAAGTCATCGAGATCGTGGCCGGGTACCCGGCCGGTGTCGCTCGGGGCGAGCTGATGCGCGTGACGCGGCGCCGCGGCGGAATGCCTGAGCAGCGGCTTGCCCGGCTGGTCGGCGAGGCAGTCCAGGCCGGACTGCTGCGCGAGGAGTCCGACGTGCTCTTCGTCGTCGAAGCGGCCTCCGTCGCAGGGGCGACGACAGCGAGTGCGCCGGAGCCGGACTCTGCTGCTTCGGCGGGGCAGCACCTGATGAAGGCCGTGCTCATCGATGTGGAGAGCATCGTCCGCACCACCACAGCCGAGCCATATGTGCAGCGCGACGTCTACGAGGTGGCCGCCCGGCGGTTCGGAGCGGACCAGGGCTGGGTGTCCGAGCGACCGGCCTGGCACCGTTACGTCAGCCTCGGTGCTGTGGCGGACCAAGTGGTCGAGCCTGCCGTACGCACCGCTGTCAGGAAGGAGGGCGTGCCTGCTTCGCAGGTGTGGCGGGAGCTGGCCGTATACACAGCCGCCGCAGACATCGTCGTCGCGTACAACGGGACGGGGCTCGACTTCTCACTGATCCGGGAAGCCGCTGAAGCGGCTGGATGCGAGGATCCCCTCGCAGGGCGGCGGACGGTGGATGCGTTGTACCTGGCTCTTGCCCTGTGGCCCACTGCGCCCACACACCGTCTCCACCTTCTCGCGGCCGAGACCGGTTTGAGCACAGAAGATCTGCGAGCACACGCCGCGTCCGACGACGTGCGTTTGCTCGGCCGGCTCCTGGAGCGGGCAGCCGACGAACTTGTCGCCTTGGGCACCGGGACACAATCACTCATCGCTGATGTGTGCCATGATTCGGATGCCTGGCGCCTGCTGTTCGAGCTTGCGTACGGTACGCAGACGTTGCAGCGGGAGCGGCGCGCCTGGGACCGGCGGGAGGTAGCCGATCTGCTGGCCGGCACTTTTGCTGCGCACCGGCCGGTACGCACTGCAGGCACACGGCGTGTTCCTGTGCAGCTTGCCCCGGAACTGGTCAGGAGTGACGGCCGGGTGGACCCGACGGCACTCGCTCGGATCGTGCACGGTGCAAGGGTCGAACCACGCCCCGCACAGCAGCGCATGACGGCTGCGCTGCAGACGTGGGCCGAACACGGTACGGGGGGCATGCTCGAAGCGCCCACCGGAACCGGCAAGAGTTATGCCATCCTCGCAGCCGCTCTGGACTTCCTGGCCGCTGATCCACGCCGCACCGCCGTGATAGCGACCTTCACCAAGCAACTCCAGAGCCAGCTCGCTCGCGACATTGAGGACCTGCAGCAGGCTGTTCCCGGGCTGCTTGCCGTCACCGACTTGGTCAAGGGCGCCGTCAACCGCGTGTCGCTGTCCGCACTGAACCAGTCACTCGCCGACGCCACCCGGACTCGTTCCGGTCGGCGTCGCCGTGATGGCTTCACCGCTCATCCGCGCTTCCGTGAACTCACCGTTTTTCTGGCGCTTCGGCTGCGCGCTGCCACCAGGCCCCCACTGACCTGGACAGCGCGTTCCGTGGACCCGGTCGACGTACCCGCTTTCTTCTCCGACTACCTGGGCCCGCTGCTTCCGCTGTGGCTGGAGTCGCTTTCCCAGCGCGACGGCGACTTCAGCGCTGGATCCGGCAGCAGCCTGGCCTGCCATACTGACACCGTACGCGAGGCAGTGGCCGGCCACCGCCTCGTCCTCGCGAACCACGCTCTCGCCTTGGCCCACCTGGACGACCTCCAGTCCCTCGGTCGCAACACCCTCCTCGTCCTCGACGAGGCTCACGAGCTGGAGAACGCGGCCACCGCCGCCCTCACCGACCAGATCGACTATCAGGAGCTCGAAGCTCTTCTGACCGACCTTCTCGTGTGGGCCGACGAAGTCAGCAGCGACGACGGCCGAGCGGCTGTCGCAGACCTCGATCGCCTGCTTGACGACGAGCAGCTGCCGCGGCAGGTCGCTCAGGTCCTGGACGCTCAGATCAAGGGTGTCGGGGTGCGCATCGGCAGCCGCTCGGTCACCTTGATCGGTCCGTACAGCGGCACCGCGCACAGCCGTCAGGTCCGCCGCCTCTCCCGCCACCTCGAACGCTGTGCCCGGGCCGTCAACCGCGCTCGTGCCGCCGCAGAACGGTACCTGGCACAGAACTCTGTGCATTTGGAAGTGCTCGCCCGTGAGAGGGCGGAGCGTCTCGTCCGGCGCGCCGAAGATGTCGCCGATCGGCTGAACCGCCTCACCACGTGCATCGACGCGTTCTTGTCTCCTGCTCCGACGCTGACCGGCACGTTGCCCTCGCGCGTTGTCTACGTCGAAGAACTGGCAGAGCCCGACAGCCACCTGCGGGCTTACCGGTTCCGCATCGCTGCCAGCCCCGTCGAGCTGCCCGCGACCCCTGAGTGGCGTCGTTTCCTCGACTCCTTCGACCGCGTTCAGTACGTCTCCGCGACGCTGCGAGTTGGCGGTGACTGGGAATTTCTGTGTGGCCGTCTCGGCCTGCCTCCCTCCCTGCCCCGGCTGGCCCTGCCGTCACCGTTCGATCTGCGTCGCCAGGCCGAGCTGGTGTGCTTCTCCGACTTTCCTTCGTGGGCGGAGCAGGAAGAAGGGGCCGTTCGTGTCGTCGCGCACCAGCTCGCCGGATTCGCCGAGCAGGTGATCGGCAAGCGTCCGGACGGCGGAGGCTGGGACGGCGGCGCTATGGTCCTCACCACAGCCAAGGCCACGGCTGCGGGCATTGGTGCCCACCTCGTCGAACAGCTTGCGGCACGCGGGATCACGGCCCCGGTGGCCGAGGCGTTGACGCTCGGCAACGGCCGCGCGTACCAGACCTTCACGGACCAGGAGAACGGCGGTGGCTTCCTCGTCGGCACCCGAGGGCTGTGGCAGGGCGTCGATGTGTCCGACCCCGCACGGCTGCGACTGGTGTGGATCAACAAGCTGCCGTTCGCACCGTTCGCTGCGCCTGTGATCGAGGCCCGCAGAGCCGCGGTGCGCGAACGTGCCGCCGAGGCGGGGCACCCGGATCCCGAGGGTGCTGCCACCGAGCAGTACTACCTGCCCCTCGCAGCGCTCCAGTTACGGCAGGCGGTCGGGCGGCTGATCCGCTCGTCCCGCCACCGCGGCGTCATCGTCATCAGCGACCGCAAGCTGGGCGGACACAGCGCCTTGCGCCGCCTCTACCGCCGCGCCTTCCTCGGCAGCCTCGACGACGGACTGGAGTGTCCCGACCCGCAGACCGGTGAGACCGGGGGCGGCAACGTGACGACCATGGCGGACGGCTGGCAGCGCATATGGACCTTCCTCGCCGACTCGGAGCTCCTCGACCGCACCCGTGCGGCGCAGCTGTGCACCGAAGAGGCGCTTGCCCGGCACACACTGCTGCCGTACACGCGCCGCATCCACGCCCTGCGGCTCAGCGCTCAGGAGGAGACGGACCTGAGGGAGAAGGGCTTGCTGGCCGACGAGGTCTGCACCCGAGCATCCGAGGTCGCCGGGCTGCTGGGGCTGTCCGACGAGCCGGTCGCCCTGAAGCCCGCACAGCTCGCCGCGATCAGGGCGGTCACCCAGGGCCGCAACGTACTCGGCCTCCTGCCCACCGGATTCGGCAAGAGCTTCACCTTTCAGCTACCCGCGCTCCTGCTGCCTGGCGTGACCATCGTCGTGAGCCCCCTCGTCGCGCTCATGCACGATCAGGCACTGGAACTGAACCGGTCCATCGGCGGCGCGGTCCGTGCTCTGATTTCACCGTTACGCGAGTCCAGCAGCCGCGCGGGCAAGACCGAAGTGGCCGATCAGCTCCTCGGCCGGGCCGATCACGGCATCCGCCTCGTCTACGTGAGCCCCGAACGCCTGTGCCAGAGCCGTTTCCAGACCCTCGTACGCCGGGCGGTCGAGGCCGGGGTCGTACGGCGCATCGCGATCGACGAGGCGCACACCCTCGTCCAGTGGGAGGACTTCCGGCCGAGCATGCGCCGCATCGGACGGTTCCTCGGTGACCTACGCGATCGGGACGGTGTGGCGGTGACCGCCGTGACCGCCACCGCGAACCGCTCGGTCCACGAAGCACTGCGCACCCAGCTGTTCGGGGTGGCCCGTGACATCCCGGAGCCCGGCTCTCCCCAGGAGGGCCGGGAGGCCGCAGGCGAGGGTGCGGACGGCGATCTGGTGACCGTGCAAGAGAACCCCATACGTCCCGAGCTCTCCCTGCACCGCCGCACCATGCGCCGACTCGGCCCGAGCGGAATCACGGGCCTGGTGGAGCAGGTGGTCGATGCGCTTGAGGGGCACGCCATTCTCTACTGCCTCACTGTCAAGGAGGTCAACAGTCTCTACACGCACCTGCGTGAGTACCTGGGGGAGGCAGCGGTACGTGTCATGCGCTTCCACGGCCGGCTCACCGAGGTCGAGAAGGCCGCGACCATGACCGCCTTCCGCGAGGCGCCACACGAGGACGAGGCCGGTTTCGTCCCTGTTGTCGTCGTCGCCACCTCGGCTTTCGGCCTCGGCGTCAACCGCCCCGACGTGCGGACCGTGCTGTGTGTCTCACCGCCCACCGACCTGTCGGCTCTGTACCAGCAGATCGGCCGCGCCGGACGCGACAGCGTGGGCGGGGCCGGCGCCCCGGGCCGCCCCGCCAACGTGGGGCTCGCGCTCGCCACCGGCCGGGGCCTGCGCACCGCACGCTTCATGGCCGGACAGGATCTTCCGGTGTCCGCACTGCGCCGCGCCGCCGAGCTGCTGCTCTCCCTCCAGGACGGCAGCTTCGCCGCTGCCGATGTTGCCGAGCGGCTGATGGGGGAGGAAGCGGCGCGAGGCGCGCTGCCCGAGAACGAGCTCTCCGACCGCCACCAGCGCGAGCGCCACCAAGCCGCGGTCATGCGGGCGTTCAGCGTCCTCGCCGACCTCGGCGCGGTGACCGATCTCGGCGATCACCCGCCGCTGTGCGCCGTCAGGCCCGGCGACATCGCCGACCCCGAACGGTCGCCCGGGGCCCCTGCCCAGGAGGGTCAGGACATCGAAGATGCCGTCGTCCGGGCCGGGCTGACCTGGCGCACCCCGCACCGCGTCGACGTCCTGGCACTCGACCGGGAGCTGGCGCGTGACCTTCCCGGCTACCGGGACGTGGCCGACGGCCCCGCGGCCACCTGGGAACTCCTGATCGGCCTGCACGACCGCGGTTTGCTCGACGTCTCGGCCGCGCCCAGCCACCACCTGGTTACCGGCCTGCGCGTGCACCGGCGAGCCGTCCCCGCCGGCTACCTCCCCCTCATGACGCGGAGGTCGGCCAGAGCCGCTGAGGAACTCGACCGGCTGCGCGCCTTCTTCGACGCGCCGGGCCGTTGCGCCCAGCGAGTCCTCGCCGACTACTTCGGTGTCGGTGACCTGCCCGAAGGGAGCTGTGCCCGGGCCGACTGCCGCTGCTCGGCCTGCTGGAACCGAGGGGACTGGCCACTAGGTGAGCACCGCCCCGCTGTCGCCGAGGCGTTCGCCGGCCTGCGCCCGCACGACGGCGGAGGCGTCGACGCCACCCTGCGCCATCACCACGTAGACCGCCAGGTCCACCGGCTGCTCCAGCTCCAGCCGCGCGGTATGCACCCCAGGCGCCTGCTGCACGTACTGCGCGGTGACGAGAGCGCGTACCACGCGGGCGAACGGCGCATGGTGCCGCTGCCCGAAAGCCTGCGCGCCAGCCGCTACTTCGGCGGCCGGGCCGGCATCACCCAGGGGCAGGTGGACGAAAGCCTCACACGCCTCGCGGCAGCCGGCAGGGCTGAGCAGAACGACAGCGGACTGTGGCACGCACGGTCCGGCAGTCTCTCCGCGTTCCACCGCGCGGTTCTGTCTCACCCCGTCAAGATCAACCAGCAGGGGGAGCCCCGATGAGCATGCTCGCCGTCCCTCCGTCCGCAGTCCCGCCACCCCGGCCCGCACCGCCGGCTCCTGACATCTGGCGCCCCTACGAGCACGACCCGGTGCTCACCCCTGTCATGGCGCGCTCTCCCGAGGCCACCCCACCGGCGGACCTGCTACGGCTGCGGCGCTACCTGGAGACCGTGGCGCACGACCGCTCCGGCCCTCTGCACACCGCTGTCGCCTTCAACGCCGCCTACTTCGGTTACGAACCAGGAGGTGAAGGCTACGGCAACGGCCCCTTCGACCTGGATGTGTTCCCGGTCTTGACCTGGGGCGAGGAGACCCCCGCGGTTCCGGTGGGTGCCATGGTCCGGGTCGACACCGGCGGTTCCAGCAAGCTGCTGTACGCGGAGGTGGTCTACAAGGAGGGCCGGCACCCGGAGGTCACCGAGGACGGACTGGTGTTCCCGGCCTGGGTCTCCGGAGCTCCGGCCGGTGCGTCCGGACCGGGCGAGGTGGCACAGGGCCGGACATGCCTGCGCCGGGAGTTGCTGGTGCCGGATCTGGAGGCGTTCGGCCCCGCCCTCCACCTGGACGAAGCGAAGCTGCGGGCGCTGCTCAACCGGGGGAAGTGGCTGAACGCCGACGCTCATCTGGTCGTCCACGGGCGCTACAGCGGTACCGCCCCGGCCGGTGAGGCCGAGGAGTTCGTCGAGCATCTGCTCACCGTCCAGCGGGAATCGTTGCTCCACCCGAACGTGCCGGTCTCGATCGCTCACCTCGCGGCGGGCATCGGCACAGAAGATCTGCGGGCCGCGTTGCTCAACCTGCTCGCAGTGGTCCGGCGCGCCCTGCGAGGGAGCGACGTGCTGCGGTTGTGGCAGGAATACGCGGTGACGCGGTCCCGGCTCGCCGAGCGGCTCGCCTCGTCCGGAGCACTGGGGCGCGAGGACATGATCGCCCTGTCCCGTTCGGTGACCAATCCGCCCGACACCGGCCGCCGTCGGCACGGACTCGCCACCTCGCACACCCGCTACCTGTCCGTAGGGCCGGCCTTGCGCGCGATCGGTGGTGCCGCGCCGCTGCTGTCCGGAGTGGGGTATGCGGTCTCGGTCTGCCAGGCCAATCTGGTGATCGCCGACTGCCTGCACAGCGAGTCCGAGGACGGACTCTTCGCGGAGGCCGATATCCGCGTCAGCTTGGACGACAGCTTCGAACAGGGTGGAGTGTGGCGCACCCACCGACCTGGCTCCGGAGAGGACGAAACGGGAGACCCGTTGACGCCTGCGGGGCGCGGCTGGCTGGATGCCGTCGCAGGGACCGTACCCGATCATACTGGGCTGGAGGAGCCCGCGGCCCCGGGCACCGTGTCGGGCTCCGCCGCGGCGGAGCCCGAGCTCGAACCGATCGACGCGCCACTGCTTGAGGCGGAAGGGCTCGGTTTCTCCGACAGCCTGCGCGTGGACGACAGCGAGATCACCTGGCGTCAGCCGTTGCGGCTCGCCCATCTCCTGGAGGATCGCCTGCCGCTGCGGCCGCTCGTACTGATGCACCTGCGCGATCATGGATGCGACATCCGCACAGTACGGCTGGAACTGCTTCATCCCGGTGGCGAGCTCGATCCGGACGAGGCCACACAGGATGTCACCCTGGTCGGTGACGACGAAGGAGGCGACCTTACCGACGTCCAGTGGCCCTTCGACTTCTTCCCTGGTCTGTTCCTCACCGTCCAGTGGCCCAGGGGAGGGCGCGTCGTCCGCGTCTCCACCACCGAGCTGGACCAGCCTGTCGAGATCGATGGCTGCTACATCGGTCATGAGTTTGATCCTCGAGTTCTCACCCGGGATTCCGCACCCGGAAGCGACCGCAGCGCCGATTCGCCGGCCGGGCTCGACCCGCACCACCTGGTGCTGCGCGCCGTTCGCCGGTGCGGTCTGCTGACCCTGGACGGTCACGCCCTTCTCGATCGCGCCGCGCTGCCGCGGGCCGTGTACGGTGACGTTCCGCCCCAGTCCCAGGCCGACGCGCTGGACCAGGCGGCGGAGGAACTCATCGCGGAGCGGCGGCTGTATGCGGCAACCGGCAGCCGGGACACCCAGGGCGTCCCGCACCATCCGGCGCGCGAGGGCGAGACCTGTATCCCGTTGGTCGGCTACGACCCGGCGCCGAGGCCCACACCGCGCCGGTCCTCCCACCACGGCGCCTCCGCCAAGAGCATGCGACCGGAATACTTCGTACACGGATTCCTCCGGCGCCTCCCTGCCGGCCAGGAGGCCAGCGAGGACCGGCGCATCGCTTACCGGGAGCACTCCCGTCTGCTGGGCAAGGCGGACGGCTGGGAGCTTCCGCCCGGCTACACCTACGTCACGGGCCACGCACGCTGCCGCTGACCCCGGCGGTTCCGGACCCGGATCCGTCACTCACCCAGAGGAGACCTGACCGCCCGATGGCACCGCACTACCACGACGTGACAGAGTCGCTGCACGTAACCCCCCGGCCGTTACGCCAACGGCTGAAGAGTTTCGCGGACGCGCTGAACACACTGGAGCATTCCGTATGTGACGCCCTGGAACAGCTCTCCGCCGATGATGTGGAGGTGGCGCTCAACGCGCTCACGCCCAAGGGCAAGCAGTACATCTTGCAATCGGTCCGCATCCGCAAGATCGCCCCGCGTCGGGTCGGCAAAACGCTCAGCGAGCAGGTCCTCGTACGAGCCCGCCAACTCCAGGACGAGAGCGGTCGGACACACCTGACCCAACACCTGACGGAGCGGGTCTACGGGGACCTGGTGGACAGCGGAATCACCGCGGAGGGCCGGGAAGCCGTACCGGTCCGCCCTTTGCGCTGGAGCGCGGCACTGCTGCGGCTCACGGTCTTCTGCCGCATGTCAGCTTCTGTCGAAGGAGCCCACCTGCTGCTGTGGGTGGCCCGGCAGCCCTGGTCCGCCGAGGTCGCCGACCCCACCGCGCTGGAGGCGGCGTGCGGGAACGCCGAGGCCGTCATCGAGGAAGCAGAGGGCCTGCGGCAGGACCCGCACGGTCGCCAAGCGCCCACGACCGAGGGCTCGCCTGTCGAGCGACCTGACCGGGAGCTGGTCGGACCCGCTCAGGTGGCGTCCTCAGACCCCGCCGCGCTCTACGCTCAAGCAGAAGCAGCGGTGGCTGCCGGACGTGTAGCTGCGGAACGGATCCACCGTGCCCTCAATGACGGGCGACCGCCCACCGACACGGATCTTGCCACCCTCAATGCCGTGGCTCCGGCGTTCCACGCTGCCCGCCGTGGGCTGCCCGCTGTGGGCGACGAGGCCCTCCTGCGCCTTGCCGACCTCGCGGCCGCACTGGAGGCGCTGCGCGCCGAGCGCACCAGGGATGCCACCGCCCGCACCTCACTGACCCAGTTGGCAGCCGCCACCTGCGCTTCTGACAGTTCGATCGCCAAGCCGCTCGCCGAAGCCCGATCTCGGGCGAGCGCCCTGCTGGCCGAGCAGACGTGGAGTGCCGCGCACCGCGATGAGGCCGGCACCCTGGAGCAACTGGTGCACGTGGTGCTGCTCGGTGCACAGCCAGACGCCACCACGGACTTGCTCGCCGCCCAGCGGCAGGTTGCTCAGGCTGCGCCCCAGTACTCCATGCTTCTGCTCTTTGCGGACCAGGTGCAGCTGCCCGACAGGGCACCGACGGACGGAACACAGCTCCGAGAGAGCACACAAGCCGGTACCGGACCGCAGCCGGTGACCACCGCGGCCGAGGAGAGCGGACCTGCCATACCGGAAGAAGCGGCCCGTGAGGCCGGGGGCGAGGCCGCGACACCGGACCATAAGGGCGGGGCCCCGCTTGAACAGACCACTACCGGGGCGCCCGACGGGAAACGGTCGACAGAGCTGGAGAACGTGGCACCGCGTTCCGCCGCCTCTCCCACCAGCGGGCTGACGGAGCAGACCTCCTCGGTGGCCGAGTCGGCGCCGCGACTGGCGGTGGAGCCGGATCCGACTGCTCAGCTCCGTGCTGTCGCGCCGCAGCAGCGGCCCGGGCACAGGACCCGTGCGGCCACCGCTGTGCCGTCTCTCTCCATGTCCGGCACCGCGGTACCTGCTGCCGTGCTCAACCTCGACGCCGTCCTGGCACAGCTCGTCCGCGAGCGTAGGTACGGGCTGGCAGCCCACCTTTCCCGCGCGGCTGAGCGGCCCGCCACCGAGGAACGTGCCCTGAGCCTGGCGGGCCTCGCGACGGCCCTGCGGCTGCGGGGCGACCGGGCCTGCTCGGCGGTCGTCGAGACGCTTTTCGACTCCGATGCGGACTTCGCCGGAGAGGGCGCGGCGCACCTGCTGGTGCTGCCGGCACTGCTCAGGGCGGCGCTTGTCACGGGGGAGCACATCGTGGGTGCAGCGCTCAAGGAACTGCCTGCGCGGTTGCCTGACGCGATGGGGCAGATGGCCGGGGCCGTCGCCCAGCGCACACTCGAAGGCGCCTTGGTTCTCGCGCCCCTCAGCGTTGTTCTCACTGGTGCACCGGGTGCCGAACAGCGGCTGCGGGAAGCGACCGACGCCTGCCGGGATCTGCTCAGAGCCCCGCACATCCGCTACTACAGAGCGACCAAGCTGGTGGAGCGCTGGCTGGAGCGCGGCGGCGTGCTCGGCCCTGCACTGCACGCCATCACGGAGGGAGCTGCCGACGCCGACGACCGGGCCACGGCTCTGCTGCAGGAGATCGGACGGCGTTCGGACATCGAAGCAGCGATCGACCGCCTCGACGCCAAGCTGCGCGGCTCCCGCGCGCCGCTGCAGGGCGCCGGGCGGAACGACGTACGGCAGTTTGCCGAGCGGGTCCGCGAGAGCGTGCGCATCTGGCAGCTGGCCCGCCGTGAGGCGGTGACGGCCCGCTCGGCCGAGCAGGGCTGGGCCGTGGAGACGGTTTCTGTGCTGCGCACGCGACTGCTCGCACTCGGTGACGCCGCTCTCGACGAGCTGGCGGCCGAGGAGCGGCAGTCCGATCCGCTTGCCGCCGCGGCTGCCTTCACTGCACGTGGTGAACTCAGTGCGCTCTTGGCTGAGTTGCGCGAAGAAGCACAAGCTCCGCGGTCTGCCGTGACTGAGGATCCCCGGTGCATCCTCGACGTAGAACTCCTGAAGGTCGGTGCGCCGCACGACGGCGTACTCCGTTTGGAAGACCTGTTGCAGGCCGTCGACGCGGACTGGGAGCGGGCGCTCGCCCGTCAGATCGGACATGACCACTTTTCGGCGGTCCGTACCATCGCCCACCTGCACACCCGGGGCGTCCTGCCCGGTGGCGACAGCTTCGAACTGGACGAGAGCCGCCTCGATCAGCTGCTGGCGAAGGAAGAGCTGCGCAAGCGGCAACTCAGTGAACGCCGGGCGGAGCTGACCGCCGAAGTCGGGCGGGCGGAGGCCGAGGACGCCGTCACGCCGGAACAAGGCATTCACCTGCGAGAGCTCCTCGCCGACGCGGCCGAGTGCACCGAGTCGGGGCAGCCGCGTGAACTGGCCGACATCCGGCGCAACCTCGACCTTGTCGACGACCTCGTCCCGCAGTACCGGAACCAGGCCACGCAGGAGTTGCGTAAACGGCTCGACACCCTGCCCGGTGCCAGCGCCGAGGAGCGCGAACAGGTCGAGCGTGCTCTGGAGTACGGCAATCTGGGAACCGCTGCCGAACTGGTCTATTTCCTCGAACTCGACGAGAAGATGCCCGAGATGCGGCTTCAGGAGTCCCGTTTCGAGGAGTTCTTCCCGGAGGTCCCCGCAGCGCTCTCGGACGGTCTGACGTCCGAGGTGATCGAGTCCGTCCGCGCTCGTGGCCGGCACCCCGACTGCGCAGTCCTGGATTACTCCGGGCTCTCCGCAGAAGAGGCGGAGCGCACCACGGACGCCCTGCAACGCTGGACCAAGCTGGCCACTACCCGGCAACGCCACGACATCAATCCGCGTGAGGACCTCAGCCCTGCCGTAGCCCTGCTCGGTTACCAGGCACGGGCCCGTCGCCTCGACAAGATGCAGCGCGGCCGCGACTACGGGTTCGCCGAGCTGTACGAGACCACGGTGACCGGCCGTGCCTGGGCGCCCGCCTTCGGTTCGCACATCGCCGACAACGGACGCAAACTGCGCTTGCTGCTGGTGTGGGGGCAGCCTTCGGCCCGGCGGCTGATGGACCTTGTCGAGCTCGACCCGGACCAGTCCAGCCTGTTGGTGGTGCACTTCGGCACCATGAGCGCCAGAGTCCGCGCCGACCTGGCCTTGGCCGCGCAGGGCGCCCGCCCGCTGCTGGTTGTCGACGACGCCGCACTCGCGTATCTCGCCGCGCACGGGCGCAGAGGTGTCGACGCGGCGACCGAGATTTTGTTGCCGTTCTCTTCCGTCAACCCGTACATCAAGGAGAAGCGGGGCCGTATCGGCTGGGAGATGTTCTACGGACGTGACACCGAGCGCAAAAGCATCCTGGACCCCGACGGTACGCAGGTGCTCTACGGCGGTCGCGGGCTCGGCAAGTCTGCACTGCTCGCTGACGCCGGTGAGCGGTTCGAGAAGCAGCGTCCGGGGGTGTACCGCAAGCTCTACGTCAATCTGGACCCGCTGAGCATGAGCCGTGCCACATCCACCGGAGCCGAAGCGGTCTGGCCGGAGCTGGAGCGCCGGCTCGTCGGAGAGGGAATCCTCGCCGAACCGAAGGGCAAGGACACTCGGGTGGCGCCGTGGCGTCGGGTCCAGGACGGTATCGAGTGCTGGCTGCGCGAAGACCCCGAACGACGATTGCTGGTCCTGCTGGACGAGTGCGACGGATTCTTCGAGGCCGACGCCGTACGGCAGTGCAGCGAGACCCGCCTGCTGCGGGCACTGGCAGAGCTCTCCGACGCGACCCGGAACCGGGCGAAGGTCGTCTTCGCGGGCCTGCACTCGGTTCACCGCTTTACCCGGCACGTGCAGAACACGCCGTTCAACCAGATGGCGCAGAATCCCACCGTGGTCGGCCCGCTCAAGCCACAGTTCGCTGCTGACTTGTTGCTGTATCCGATGCGGGCGCTCGGCTATGAGTTCGCCGACACCGACCTGGTCAACCGGGTCCTCGGCTTCTGCTCGTACCAGCCTTTCCTGCTCCAGATATTCGGCCACCGGCTGGTGCGTGCGATGCAGGACAAGCGGCTGAGGGAGCGGAACCAGCCGCCCTACCAGATCGACGGTGACGACATCTCGATGGTCGAGCAGGACCCCGACCTGCGTGCGGAAATCACCAAGGCGTTCCAGGCCACGCTCGACCTGGACGACTGCTATCGCGTCGTGGCCGACGTGCTTGCCCGCCACGCCCGCGAAAGGGGACTGCAGACCCGGCTCAGTGACCGGGAGCTGCGCGAGGAGTGCGAGACGTGGTGGCGTGCGGGCTTCCACCGTCTGGACAGCGTGAGCTTCCGGGCGTACCTGGAGGAGATGGTCGGCCTGGGTATCCTCGCTCCCAACCATGACGGCGCCGGCTGGCACCTGCGGGGCCCCAACGCTCTGCGAATGATCGGCACTGCCGATGAGATCGAGTCACGGCTGCTGCGTGCCGAGGAAGACTGCCGTCTTCAGGACACCGTCGTACTGGAACGCCGCCCACGGATTCTCAATGGCGACCGCTCCGCCCCGCTCACTGTCAACCAGATCGACTATGTGCGCGGCGACGGCAGCCGCAACCTCGTGCGTGTCGTGCTGGGCTCCGAGGCAGTAGGCGTCGGCAATGTTGCCGACACGCTGTACCTCACCACCCTCCAGGCGCCTCGCTGGTCACCCGTCGTCACGTGTAGCGCGCATGGCTACCGCAAAGAGTTGCAGGAAGCGGTGCGGGACGAGCACCGGCTGGTGGTCAGTGATCTGCGGGCCAAGCCGGTGAAAGTGAACCGATGTCTCGAGTCCCTCACGGAGGCGCGGGACCTGCTGCATGACAACGGCACCCGCACCGTCGCTCTGGTGTCCGATACCACCCAACTCGACTTCTGGTACGAGCTTTTCACGAGCTCCGGGACGAGTCTGGTTGGCCACAGCGAATTGGTCGTGCTCAAGCGCCTGGACGCCCACGGCGTGCGGGACTGGGCGCAGGACCACAGCCTGTTCGAAACGGAGCAGCGTCTCGAAATGCTGGCCGCCGCTACCGGAGGCTGGCCACTGCTGCTCGACCGCGCAGCGGAAGAACACGAGCGTTGCCGTGATCAGGACCGCGCGTTGAGGCTTGTCGACGAGTGGTTGAACAGCGCCGAAGGCGCCGAACGGTTCGTGGAAGCCGTCGGTCTGCCGGACGACGAAGGCCTGTGCCACGCGTACGGGGTGCTCCTCGCAGAGTTCGGGACCGAGTGGAGCGAGTACGAGGACCACCTGACTGCTCTCGCAGTGGCCGACATCGAACCGGAACGGGCAGGGCCGCTGCTCACATGCCTGGACGCTCTCCAGGTGTTCGACGACGACGGCGGCAGGCGGCGCTTGGAACGGGTGCTGGCGCGGGCTTGGCGGACCATGCCGTAGCGCGCCGGCGCCAGGTGATGCGCGTGTGAGCGCTGCCGCTGCGGCCACACGCGCATCGCCGACCACGTCCGTCGTGGCAGGTGGGGCGGGCGGCTTTCGCCCGGTGCCTCCCCAGCGCCCTACACCCCGCGCCCCCGCGCCGCCATACTGAACGGGCGGGGCACCCAGGGGCACCGAGGGGGATCGCGGCGGACGCGGTGGGACGGGGGCGCGGGCGGCGATGGTGGAGAGCAGGCTGGTCCAGGGGCGTTACCGGTTGCTCGACCTGATCGGGCGCGGCGGGATGGGCGAGGTGTGGCGGGCGCGGGACGAGTCGCTGGGGCGGCAGGTCGCGGTCAAGTGCCTCAAGCCGCTCGGGCCGCAGCACGATCCGTCGTTCCTGCGGGTGCTGCGGGAGCGCTTCCGGCGGGAGGCGCGGGTGGCGGCCGCTCTGCAGCACCGCGGGATCACGGTCGTCCACGACTTCGGTGAGGACGACGGGATCCTGTTCCTCGTGATGGAGCTGCTCGACGGGCGGAACCTGAGCCAGTTGCTGGAGGACAACCGGCACGACCCGCTGCCCGTGCCGGACTTCGCCGACATCGCCGAGCAGGTCGCGGCGGCCCTCGCGTACACCCACGAGCAGTCCATCGTGCACCGTGACCTCAAGCCCGCGAACATCGTGCGGATCGCCGACGGGACGGTGAAGATCTGCGATTTCGGCATCGCCCGGCTGGGGCACGACATCGGGTTCACCGCCCGGCTGACCGGCACCGGCATAGCGATGGGCACGCCGCACTACATGTCGCCCGAGCAGATCGGTGCCGGAACGGTCGATCATCGCAGTGACCTGTATTCGCTGGGGTGTGTGCTGTACGAGCTGGCCACGGGGGTGCCGCCGTTCGATCTCGACGACGCCTGGGCGGTGCTCGTCGGGCACCGTGACACGCCCCCGGAGCCGCCGCGCGGGCAGCGCCCCGACCTGCCGGAGGCGTACGAGCGGATCGTGCTGGACCTGCTGGCGAAGGATCCGGAGGACCGGCCCCGGGACGCTTCGGAGCTGGTGAAGCGGCTCGTCTCGGCCCGCAGGCCGCCGGAGTACCCCACGGTGGAGGCGACGCTCCCGGCGCGGCCGGACGGGCGTACGCCGACGCGCGCCGCGTACCGCCTGCCGTCCTGGACGCAGGGGATGCGCGGCGGGTCCCAGGCGGGCTCCCGTCTGCCGCGGGCGTCCGGCGCCGAGGGTGCCGCCGGGCTGACCGGCTCGTGGACGAGCGGTCTGCCGCCGCTCAGCCGCGACACCCCGGCACCGTACGTCCCCGAGCGCCCCGCGCCGTCGCCCGAACACCTCGCCGCGCTGGCCGCCCGCCACAACGCCGGGCTCAGTCTCGGGCGGCTCGGCCGGTGGGCGGAGGCGGGGGAGGTGCACCGCGCGGTCGCCGCCGAACGGGAGCACGCGCTCGGGCCCGACCACCCCGACACCCTCGCCAGCCGGTTCGAGGTGGCCTTCACCCTCGCCCGGTCCGGCCGGCCCGCCGACGCGCTGCGCGAGTACGAGCGGGTGGCCGCCGGGCGCGAACGGAGCCTCGGCGCCGACCACGTGGACACCCTGGCCGCCCGCCAGGAGACGGCGTACGCGCTGGGCCGGCTCGGACGGCACTTCGAGGCGCACCAGGTGTACGTGTCCGTCCTCGCGGCCCGGGAGCGCACGATGGGCCCCGAGCACCCGGACGCGCTGCGCTGCCGGCACAACCTCGCCTTCAACCTCAGCCGTCTGGGCCGGCTGGAGGACGCCTACCGGATGGCGCGCGACGTGGCGTCGGGCCGCGCCCGGGTGCTGGGGGTACAGCATCCGGACACACTGGTGACGCGCTACGAAGTGGCTTACCTACTGGGCCAGTTGGGGCGTTGGGCGGAGGCGTTGCAGACGTACCGGGAGGTGGCCGCCGACCGGGCGCAGGCGCTGGGGCCCGGTCACCCGGACACCCTCGCCGCCCGGTACGAGGTCGGCATAAGCCTCGGACGTCTCGGGCGCAGCGCCGAGGCACTGGAGCTCTACCGCGACCTCGTCGACGCCCGGACGAGCGCGCAGGGGCCCGCCGACCCCGAGACGCTGCGCGCCCGGCACGGCCTCGGCGTCAACCTCGGCCGCCTCGGACGCTGGGAGGAGGCGCTGACCGAGGCCCGTTCGGTGGCCGCGCTCCGCGAACAGGTGCTGGGCGCCGACCATCCCGACACCCTCGTCAGCCGCCGGGAGATCGCCGTCGCCCTGGGGTGGCTGGGCCGCTGGCCCGACGCGCTGGCCGTCTACCGGCAGGTCGCGGCGGCCCGCGAACGGGTGCTGGGCGCCGACCACCCCGACGCCCTCGCGAGCCGCGGCGACGAGGCGCAGTGCCTGGAGCAGCTGGGGCGCTCCGCCGAGGCGGTGGCGCTGTACCGCCGCGTCGCCGCGCTGCGGCAGCGGCGCGCGCCGGGCCGGGGGTGAAGGAGGGCTGCGCCTTCGGTCCCGGCCCGGCGGCCGGCTCGATGCCCTGAGGTACCGATCGGCTCAGCGCCCCGGAGGCACCGGCTCGCTCGGCGCCCTGAGGCACCGGCCCGGCGGCCGTTCAGCGCACCGGACGCACCCGGTAGAGCACCGTCGCGTGCGCCGGTACCCGTACGGAGATCTTCCCGTCGGTGCGGGAGGTGCGCCGGGTGACCAGGTCGCGCAGCTCGTACCGGCCCGACCCGGCCCTCGGCAGACCGGCCGTCCTCGCCGTGGTGGACAGGGTCCGCGGCGTGTCGCCCGAGTTGAAGAGCGCGACGGCCCGGTCACCGTTCTGCAGCGGCTTGGACAGCACGTCGTACCCGGGCCCCTGTTGGACCACGCGCCCCTGCACGCCCTTCGGGTCCTGGTCCACGGCGATGACGTCCCGGTTGCCGAGGACCCGCAGCGCGGCCGGGGAGATCTTCGTCAGGTCCGTGCTGGAGATCAGCGGTGCGGCCATCATGGCCCACAGTGCCATCTGGCTCTGGATCTGCCGGGTGGACAGGCCGGAGTCGCCGGCGAGCAGGAAGTCGGGGTCGTTCCAGCGGCCCGGCCGCTGGAAGGACGCCAGCTTGGCGTTGTACGCGTAGTTGTACTTGATCGACGACCATTTCCGGGCACCGCTGTGCTTCTCCACCGCGATGTCGCGGCCCTCCCGCCACAGATTGCCGACCTGCGACGACCAGCGGATGACCTGGTGCCAGACCCGGTCGCCGTCGTACTGGAAGTAGGCGGGCGCCGACACCGAGAAGACGATGTCGCGGCCGGTCTTCCGCAGGGCCCGGCTGACCGCCCGGTAGGCGTCCTGGTAGGTCTGCTCCTTCGTCCTGCCGGGGGCGGTGGGCAGGTTGCACCCGTCCATCTTCAGGTAGTCGACCTTCCACTTCGCGAAGAGGTCGGCGTCCTGCTGGTAGTGGCCGAAGCTGCCCGGGTACTTCTCGCAGGTCAGCTTGCCGACGTCCTCGTAGATGCCGAACTTCAGGCCCATCCGGTGCAGTTCGCGCCCCACGTACGCCATGCCGCGCGGGAACCGGGCCGGGTCCGGGACGAGATTGCCTCTGGCGTCGCGCTGCTTGAGCATCCAGCAGTCGTCGACGGTGACCGTGTCGTAGCCCTTGGCCGCGAGTCCGGACTTCACCAGGGCCCGCGCGTTGCCGAGGATCACCTTCTCGTCGATGTCGCACATGTAGTACGACCAGTTGTTCCAGCCCATCGGGGGTCTGGGAGTGAGGTTCGGGTAGGCCGCCGCGGCCCGCGCGCCGGCCGGGGGCCCGGCCGGGCCGGGAGCGGTGGGGGTGGCCGCCGCCGGGAGGGCGGCGGCCGCGGACAGGACACCCGCCGCGCTCAGGGCGGCGGCGCTCAGGCGGGTCAGGGTGCGCCTCGGGGGACGCGTTGCCGACGAAATGTGCACGGGTCGCCTCACAGGGGGACGGAGCAGGCCGATACAACGCATCGTCGGACGTTAGGAACGTAGGAGGAGGGCGGGCAAGGCGCCGCGCTGCGAGGGCCGCGGAATTCAGCCTTCCGTACCCGGCGGCACCTGGCGGCACCGATCACCGCGTGCTACCAAGAGACATGCCGGAACGGACTTCGTACGACGTGGTCATCGTCGGCGGCGGGCACAACGGCCTGGTCGCCGCCGCCTACCTCGCCCGCGCCGGGCGCCGGGTGCTGGTCCTGGAGCGGCTCGGCCACACCGGCGGCGCCGCGGTCTCCGAGCGTGCCTTCCGCGGTGTGGACGCACGGCTGTCCCGCTACTCCTACCTCGTCAGCCTGCTGCCGCCGAAGATCGTGCACGACCTCGGCCTGCGCTTCGCGGTCCGCCGGCGCTCGGTCTCCTCCTACACCCCCGCGGTCCGCGGCGGCCGCCCCACCGGCCTGTACGTGAGCACCGACGAGGCCGCGACCCGCGACTCGTTCGCCCGGATCACCGGCTCGGACCGGGAGTACGCGGCCTGGCGGCGGTTCTACGGCATGACCCGGCGGGTCGCGGAACGGGTCTTCCCCACCCTCACCGAACCGCTGCCGGACCGCGCCGCGCTGCGCGCCCGGATCGGCGACGACGCGGCCTGGGAGGCGCTGTTCGAGCGGCCGCTCGGCGAGACGGTCGAGTCGGTGTTCGACGACGACCTGGTACGGGGCGTGGTGCTCACGGACGGGCTGATCGGTACGTTCGCGCACGCCCACGACCCGGCGCTGGCGCCGAACCGCTGCTTCCTCTACCACGTCATCGGCGGCGGCACCGGCGACTGGGACGTGCCGATCGGCGGTATGGGCGCCCTTACCGACGCGCTCGCCGACGCCGCCCGCAAGGCCGGCGCGGAGATCGTCACCGACTGCCCGGTGACCGGCATCGCCACCGACGGCGGCACGGCCGAGGTGACCGGCGAGCACGGTACGGCCGGCGCGCGGCACGTCCTGGTCAACGCCGCCCCGCAGGTCCTCGCCGGGCTCCTCGGCGAACCGTCCCCGGAGCCCGCCGAGGGCGCCCAGCTCAAGGTCAACATGCTGCTCACCCGGCTGCCCCGGCTGCGGGACACCGGCGTCGACCCGCGGCTGGCCTTCTCCGGGACCTTCCACGTCGCCGAGGGCTACCGGCAGCTGGAGACCGCCTACCGGCAGGCGGCCGCCGGCGAACTCCCCGCCGCGCCGCCCTCGGAGCTGTACTGCCACTCCCTGACGGACCCCTCCATCCTCGGCTCCGACCTGGTGCGCCAGGGCTACCAGACGCTGACCCTCTTCGGCCTGCACACCCCCGCCCGCCTCTTCACCGACGACCACGACGCCACCCGGGAGCGCCTGCTCGCGGCGACCCTCGCCCAGCTCGACGCCGTGCTGGCCGAACCGCTCACCGACTGCCTGGCCACCGACGCGGACGGCCGCCCGTGCATCGAGGCCCGCACCCCGCTCGACCTGGAACGCGACCTGTGCCTGCCGGGCGGCAACATCTTCCACCGCGAGCTGGCCTTTCCGTACGGCACGGAGGACGGAACCGGGGGCAGCGCGGCCGCCCGATGGGGGGTGCGGACCGCGCACGCCAACGTGCTGCTGTGCGGCGCGGGCGCGGTCCGGGGCGGCGGGGTGAGCGGCATCCCGGGGCACAACGCCGCCATGGCCGTTCTGGGGCGGGAGTGACGGCCGGGGGTTCTCAGGCGGCGCCCACCGTCCCGCGGCCGGTGACCCCGGCCGCCCGTACCGCCCCCGCGGCGGCCCGTACGGCGCTGTTGATCGCGATCTCGCCACGCATCCCGGGCGCCGCGACCATGTCCCCGGCCAGGAAGACCCCGTCCCCGCGGCCGATCGCCGGACGGTCCCGCCAGGTCAGTCCCGGCAGGTCAAGCGCGCCGGTGCGGCCGCGCGCGGTGCCCTTACGGCGCCACACCGCGCGGTCGTGCCACCCGGGTACGGTCAGCTCGGCGAAACGTTCCAGCCGCTGTCGCGCATCGGCCGGCCGCTCCCCGCCGCGTACCGGCATGTCCAGCTGGAACAGCGACATGCCAGGTGGCGCGATGGCCGGGTCCTGCATCGAGTAACTCTCGTGGAAGCCGCCCGCGTCGAGGTCGAAGGCGAGGAAACGATCCCGCGCACCGCGGGGCACCGCGAGGTCCAGCAGGACGCAGTGGCCGCTCTCCCAGCGCAGCGAGGCGTCGCCCAACAGAGCGCGGGCGGCGGGGAGTTCCGTGGCGACGATGGTGGGACTGTCCGGCAGCGCGGCGATCCGGGAGCTCAGCTCGATGCGCACCCCGAGCTGCCGGGCGCGGGCCGCCAGCCGGTCCACGACGGCCTGCCAGCCTCCGGCCACCCACCGCACGGTCGGTACACCGGGCGCGAACACCCGGCGGACCAGCTCCCACACGAACGCCGCCGAGAGCCGCCCGGTGTCCGCGTCGTACGTCACGACGGCGATCGCGTGGGCCGCCGCGCGCGCCGCCTCCTCACCGAAGTGCCGCGCCGCCCAGCCGTGGAAGTCCTCGTCCACGGGGGCGGTACGGGACCGGCCCACCGTGATCATCCGCAGGAACCCGGCCGGCGGCCGGAGGGTGCGCCGCCCGTCCCGTACGAAGGAGACCCGCAGCAGATCGCGGGCGGACGGGCGGACCGGCCGACCGGTCAGCCCGCGCTCCGCGAGCCAGGTCCAGTGCGGGCCGTCGCAGTAGAAGACGTGCGGCCCCTCGTGGGCGACGTAGGGCGCGGCCGTGGCACGCCCGCGCCCGCCCAGTGAGCCGTGCGCCTCGTGGAGCGTCACGGCCGCTCCGGCTTCTGCGCAGGCGATGGCGGCCACCAGGCCCGCCGTGCCGCCGCCGATGACGGTGATGTCCGTCCGCATGATGTGCCTCCTGGGGTGCTGTGCAGGTTCGCCCCTACGGACGGTCTGGGCCTCGGCGGATGTGACATGGGGGCGGGCCGGCCTTACGGGGGGCGTGCCGTCCCTACGGGGCTGTGGGGCCCGTGCCGTCCCTACGGGGTCCGTGCCGTCCCTACGGGAGCCGCCCCGCCTTCACCGGGCGCGCGTCCGCTCGTTACTGACGCAGCATCAGAAACCCTCTTCCCTCGGACGCGTCCCTGCGGCATCCTGCGGCCATGCAGACGGAGCTGAGCAACCGGCTGGGAGTCGAGCACGCCGTCTTCGGGTTCACCCCGTTCCCGGCGGTGGCCGCCGCGATCACCCGTGCCGGAGGCTTCGGCGTGCTCGGCGCGGTCCGCTACGCGGCCGCCGAC
The DNA here is from genome assembly GCF_003865155.1 of Streptomyces paromomycinus. Taxonomy (NCBI): domain Bacteria; kingdom Bacillati; phylum Actinomycetota; class Actinomycetes; order Kitasatosporales; family Streptomycetaceae; genus Streptomyces; species Streptomyces paromomycinus. The sequence goes on from NZ_BHZD01000001.1 coordinate 8,344,574, forward strand.
GAACTGGCCCGCGACCTGGACTGGATCGAGCGGCACACCGACGGCAAACCGTACGGCCTCGACGTCGTGATGCCCGCGAAGAAGGTCGAGGGCGTCACGGAGGCGGACATCGAGGCGATGATCCCGCCCGAGCACCGCCGCTTCGTCGCGCGGACTCTGGCCGCCCACCAGGTGCCCGAACTGCCCCCGGGCGAGGCGTCCGGCTGGCGCATCACCGGCTGGCTGGAGCAGGTGGCCCGCTCACAGCTCGACGTGGCCTTCGAGTACCCGGTCAAACTGCTGGCCAACGCGCTCGGCTCACCGCCCGCCGACGTCGTCGGACGCGCCCACGCGCACGGCGTCCTCGTCGCCGCCCTCGCGGGCAGCCCCCGGCACGCGCGGCACCACCGGGACGCCGGTATCGACATCGTCGTCGCCCAGGGCTACGAGGCCGGCGGCCACACCGGCGAGATCGCCACCATGGTGCTCACCCCCGAAGTCGTCCGCGCCGTCGACCCGCTGCCCGTGCTCGCGGCCGGCGGCATCGGTACGGGCGAACAGGTCGCCGCCGGGCTGGCCCTGGGTGCCCAGGGTGTCTGGCTCGGTTCCGTCTGGCTGACCACCGAGGAGGCCGGGCTGCACTCCCGGCGGCTCACCGAGAAACTGCTCGCGGCGGGCTCCGGCGACACCGTCCGCTCGCGCGCGCTGACCGGCAAGCCCGCCCGTCAGCTCCGTACGGCGTGGACGGACGCCTGGGACGACCCGTCCAGCCCCGCACCGCTGCCCATGCCCCTGCAAGGACTGCTGGTCGCCGAGGCCGTCTCCCGTATCCAGAAGTACGAGGTCGAGCCGCTGCTCGGCACGCCGGTCGGCCAGATCGTCGGGCAGATGAACTCCGAACGCAGTGTGCGGGCGGTCTTCGACGAGCTGACCCGCGGCTTCGAGCGGGCCGTCGACCGCATCGACCGCATCGCCGGACGCACGGCCGGACGCACGGAGGAACGCACGGCCGGACGCACGGAGGAACGCACGGCCGGACGCACGGAGGAACGCACGGCCGGGCGCGCGGACGAGCGCATCGACGGGCGTAGGGCCGGGCGCGCGGACGAGCCCACCGACGGGCGCACGGCCGGGCTCTAGACACCGGCACCGAGCCGAGGAGGACACGTATGCCGGCATCCATGGCGTCACCCACCCCGAACGGCTTCTGGGCGCAGGCCGCCGCCGACCCGGGGCGTACGGTGCTGATCGCCCCGGACGGCGAGGAGTGGACCGCCGCCCGGTTGCACGCCGCCTGCAACCGCCTGGTGCACGGCCTGCGCGCCGCGGGCCTGGAGCGGGGTGACGCGTTCGCGGTAGTGCTGCCGAACGGTGTGGAGCTGTTCACCGCCTATCTCGCCGCCACCCAGGCGGGCTTCTATCTCGTACCGGTCAACCACCACGCGGTCGGCCCGGAGATCGCCTGGATCGCCGGTGACGCGGAAGCCAAGGCGCTGATCGCGCACGAACGGTTCGCCGACGCCGCCCGCGCCGCCGCCGACGAGGCCGGACTGCCGCCGCGGCACCGCTACTCCGTGGGCGAGGTGCCCGGGTTCCGCCCGTACGCCGCGCTCCTCGACGGGCAGCCGGAGACCCCGCCCGAGGACCGCACCCTCGGCTGGGTCATGAACTACACCTCCGGCACCACCGGCCGCCCCCGCGGCATCCGCCGCCCGCTCTCCGGGAGGCTGCCCGAGGAGTCCCCGCTCGGGGGCTTCCTCGGCATCTTCGGCATCCGCCCCTTCGGCGGCAACGTGCACCTGGTGTGCTCACCGCTCTACCACACGGCCGTACTCCAATTCGCGGGCGCCTCCCTGCACATCGGGCACCAGGTCGTCCTGATGGACAAGTGGACGCCCGAGGAGATGCTGCGCCTGATCGACACGTACCGCTGCACCCACACGCACATGGTGCCGACCCAGTTCCACCGCCTGCTCGCCCTCCCGGAGGAGGTACGGGCGCGCTACGACGTGACCTCGATGCGGCACGCGGTCCACGGCGCCGCGCCCTGCCCCGACCACGTCAAACGGGCGATGATCGACTGGTGGGGGAGCTGCGTCGAGGAGTACTACGCGGCGAGCGAGGGCGGCGGCGCCTTCGCCACGGCCGAGGACTGGCTCAAGAAGCCCGGTACGGTCGGCAGGGCCTGGCCCATCAGCGAACTGGCGGTCTTCGACGACGACGGCGAGCGCCTGCCGCCCGGCGAACTGGGCACCGTCTACATGAAGATGACCACCGGCGGCTTCAGCTACCACAAGGACGCGGGCAAGACCCGCGAGAACCGCATCGGCGACTTCTTCACCGTCGGCGACCTCGGGTACCTGGACGAGGACGGCTGCCTCTTCCTCCGGGACCGCAAGATCGACATGATCATCTCAGGCGGCGTCAACATCTACCCCGCGGAGATCGAGGCCGCCCTGCTCGCCCATCCCGCCGTCGCCGACGCGGCCGCCTTCGGCATCCCGCACGACGACTGGGGCGAGCAGGTCAAGGCAGTCGTCGAGCCCGCCGACGGGTACGCGCCGGAGCCCGCGCTCGCCGACGAGATCCTGGCCCACTGCGCGGAGCGTCTGGCGGGCTACAAGTGCCCCAGGTCGGTCGATTTCGTCGCGGCCCTGCCCCGCGACCCGAACGGCAAGCTGTACAAGCGGCGGCTCCGCGATCCGTATTGGGCGGGGCGGGAGCGCGCCGTGTAGCCGGGAGCAGCGATGGCCGTGATCCCTGTGTCCTCGCCCCGTTGCGGGGCGACCTTGACCCTTCGCGGGCCGGGGCACAGGATCGCGCCATGACGGGAGTACGGACGAACACGGTCGACGGAGTCCTGCGGCGCAGCGCGCGCCGGACGCCCGAGCGCACGGCGGTGCGCCACGGCGACCGGTCCTGGACCTACCGCGAGCTGGACGACGCGGTGACGGCCGCCGCGTACGCCCTGCTGGACACCGGGCTCCGGCCCGGCGACCGGGTCGCCGCGTACGGGCACAACTCCGACGCGTACGTGATCGGTTTCCTGGCCTGCGCCCGCGCGGGCCTGGTGCACGTACCCGTCAACCACCACCTCACCGGCGACGAACTGCGCTACATCATCGAACAGTCGGGCAGCGCCCTCGTCCTCACCGACCCCGCGCTGGAGCACCGGCTGCCGTCCGGAGTGCGCACCATGCCGCTGCGCGACGCCGCCGGGTCGCTGCTGGAGCGCGCGCGGGAGGCGCTGCCGTACGGGCCGCCCGTTCCGGGTGGTTCGCAGGGGCCGTACGGTCCGTATGGTTCGCAGGGTCCCTACGGTGCGCGTGGTCCGTACGACTCAAGCTCCGACGACCTGGCCCAGCTCCTCTACACCTCCGGCACGACCGGGCTGCCCAAGGGCGCGATGATGACGCACGGCGCGCTGGTGCATGCGTACGCGTCCGCCATCACCGCCTTGGACCTCAAGGCCGCCGACCGGCCCGTGCACTGCCTGCCGCTCTACCATTCGGCGCAACTGCACGTCTTCCTCATGCCGTACCTGGCCGTGGGCGCTGAGAACGTCATTCTCGACGCCCCGGACCCGCAGCGGATCTTCGACCTGGTGGAGGCGGGCCGGGCCGACAGCCTCTTCGCGCCGCCCACCGTCTGGATCGGCCTCTCCCAGCACCCCGGGTTCGGCACGCGGGACCTCAGCGGCCTGCGCAAGGCGTACTACGGCGCCTCGGTCATGCCGGTGCCCGTGCTGGAACGGCTGCGCGCCCGGCTGCCCGGACTCGCCTTCTACAACTGCTTCGGACAGAGCGAGATCGGCCCGCTGGCCACCGTCCTGGGGCCGGACGAGCACGCGGGCCGGATGGACTCGTGCGGCCGTCCGGTGCTGTTCGTGGAGGCCCGGGTGGTGGACGAGCACGGCACCGAAGTGCCGGACGGCACCCCCGGGGAGATCGTCTACCGCTCGCCCCAGCTGTGCTCGGGCTACTGGGACAAGCCGCAGGAGACCGCGGCGGCGTTCCGGGACGGCTGGTTCCGCTCGGGGGACCTGGCGACGCGCGACGCGGCGGGCTGCTTCACCGTCGTCGACCGGGTCAAGGACGTCATCAACTCGGGCGGTGTCCTGGTCGCCTCGCGGCAGGTCGAGGACGCGCTGTACGCGCATCCCGCGGTCGCCGAGGTGGCGGTGATCGGGCTGCCGGACGAGCGCTGGATCGAGGCGGTGACCGCCGTGGTCGTACCGCGGGCGGAGGCCGGGGCGCCGCGGGAGGCGGAGCTGATCGCGGTCGCGCGGGAGCGGTTGGCCGGGTTCCAGGTGCCCAAGCGGGTGCTGTTCGTCGAGGCGCTGCCGCGCAACGCCAGCGGCAAGATCCTCAAGCGGGAGCTCCGGGACCGGTTCCGCTCCGGCGGGGCGTGAGCGGCCGGTCCCGGGCCGGGCGCCGAGGGCGATTGTCAGACCCCCCTGCCATGCTGAGAAGTGCCGGGGGAAAGGCACGACCGACACCGCGTGTTCCCCGGTGACGAGGGCGTTCGTGTTCGCTCGGCGGCCGCCCGCGTCGCGCGTCGTGACGACCGGACGCCGGAGGAGATCAACATGCTCACGACCCAGTACGTCCCAGGTGCGCCGAACTGGCTCGACCTCGGGGCTCCCGACATCGACGCGGCCGTCGCGTTCTACGGCGGCGTCTTCGGCTGGACCTTCCAGTCGGCCGGCCCCGACGCCGGCGGGTACGGCTTCTTCCAGCTCGACGGGAAGACCGTCGCCGGGGCCGGACCGCTGACCGAGGAGGGCGCGAGCCCGGCCTGGACCGTCCACTTCCACAGCTCCGACGTGGACGCCCTGGCCAAGACCGTGGAGCAGGCCGGCGGTACGGTCCGCTTCGGCCCGTGCGACGTCTTCACCGCCGGCCGGCTGGCCGGGTTCACCGACCCGGCCGGCGCCGAGTTCGCGGTCTGGCAGCCCGTCGACGTCCAGGGGATGGAGCTGGTCGGCGCCTCCAGCGCGGTCTGCTGGACCGAGCTCCACACGACCGACGCGGCCGCCGCGAAGGACTTCTACCGCACGGTCTTCGGGTGGGAGACGGTCGACAACGTGATGGGCGAGCACCTGGTCTACACGGTCGCCTCGCCCACCGGCACCGACCCGAACGGCGACGCGGGCCACGCCGGCATCATGCAGCTGCCTGCCGAGAGCCTCGCGGCAGGCTCCACGTCGGAGTGGCACCCGTACTTCGCGGTGGAGGACTGCGACGCGACGGTCGCCGCGTCCACGCAGCGCGGCGCGACGGTCGTCGTCCCGGCGGAGGACGCCGAAGGCATAGGCAGGCTGGCCCTGCTGCTGGATCCGTTCGGCGCTCCGTACGCGCTGCTCACGCCGAGCCCGAGGTAGGGAGGCCGGAGGGAGACGGACAGGACGGCCGGGCGAGGGCCCGCCCCTCGGGCCCTCGCCCGTGCAGGTGTCGCTCAGTGGCACCGTCGGTCATCGGGACGGCCCCGTACCGGGTGCGTCAGGCAGCCCAGCCCTTGGTGTTCGCGTACGACTCGTAGGAATAGCGAGTGGCGCGGTGCCATTCTTCGCCGGTGATGCGTTCGTAGGCGTGGTCCGGTGCGTAGAGCAGGCTCTCCGCCCAGATGAGGTCGGTGGCGAACGGGGCGAAGGCGCTCGGGTCCCGGAGTACGCCTTCGAACACCTCGCGGCCGGCGGCGACGACCGCGCAGCGCGTGTAGAGGAAGGAGTCACCGGAGAGGCCCTGGCCGAGTTCCCTGCGGTCCAGGCGGTAGAGGGCCCAGGACAGCTGCTCGGCGAAGCCGGTGACCACATACACCGGGGACCGGGCGAGGTGCTCGGTCAGTGCGGCTGCCAGCCGCTCGGAGTCAGGGTCCGGTCCTGTGGGTGTGCAGGCGTCGATGAGCTGCCAGAAGGTGTCTTCGTTCATGGCAGTGAGCATGACGCACGGGTCTGACACTCGGCAGCCCTGGCCACGGTTGCTGGGCTGGGCTCCGCGGTGCAGGCGGTGCGGGCAGCCTGGAGTGCAGCAGTAGCTCCCGGCCTCCGGGCAGCGGATGGAGCGGGCCGCCCTTTTGCTCTCAGTCGCGCGCGTCCACGATGCGTTTCAGTTTGCCGACGGAGCGTTCCAGGGTTTCCGGATCGACGATGTCCACGGCGACCGAGATGCCGATGCCGTCCTTGACGCCGCGGACGATCCGGCCGACGGTGGCCGTGCGCTCCTCCGGGGTCGCGTCCGGCCGTGCTTCCGCCCGTACGGTCAGGTGGTCCAGCCGGCCTTCCCGGGTCAGCCGCAGCTGGAAGTGCGGCGCGATGCCCGGTGTGCGCAGCACGATCTCCTCGATCTGGGCGGGGAAGAGGTTCACACCGCGCAGGATGATCATGTCGTCGCAGCGGCCGGTGATCCGCTCCATCCGGCGGAAGGCGGGCCAGGCGGTGCCGGGCAGCAGCCGGGTCAGGTCCCGGGTGCGGTAGCGGACCACCGGCAGGGCCTCCTTGGTCAGCGAGGTGAACACCAGCTCGCCGTGCTCGCCGTCCGGCAGCGGGTCGCCGGTGACCGGATCCACCACCTCCGGATAGAAGTGGTCCTCCCAGATGTGCAGCCCGTCCTTGGTCTCCACGGACTCCTGCGCGACGCCGGGGCCCATCACCTCCGAGAGGCCGTAGATGTCGACCGCGTCGATCGCGAAGCGCTCCTCGATCTCGCGGCGCATCTCCTCCGTCCACGGCTCCGCGCCGAACAGTCCCGTCCTCAGGGAGGTGGACTTCGGGTCGATGCCCTGCCGTTCGAACTCGTCGAGGAGCGTGAGCAGGTAGGACGGCGTCACCATGATGATCTCGGGACGGAAGTCCTGGATGATCTGCACCTGCCGGGCGGTCATGCCTCCGGAGGCCGGGACGACCGTACAGCCGAGCCGCTCGGCGCCGTAGTGCGCGCCGAGACCGCCGGTGAACAGGCCGTACCCGTACGCGATGTGCACCGTGTGGCCGGGCCGGCCGCCCGCCGCATGGAGCGAGCGGGCCACGACGTCGGCCCAGACGGCCAGGTCCTGCCCGGTGTAGCCGACGACCGTCGGACGGCCCGTCGTCCCGCTGGAGGCGTGGATACGGCGGATCTCGTCCTGCGGCACGGCGAACATGCCGAAGGGGTAGTTGGCCCGCAGGTCGTCCTTGACGGTGAAGGGGAAACGGGAGAGGTCCGCGAGCGACCGGCAGTCCTCGGGGTGAACTCCGGCCCGGTCGAAGGACTGCCGGTAGAAGGGGACGTTCTCGTACGCGTGCCGCAATGAGGCCCGCAGCCGTTCCAGTTGGCGGGCCGCCAGCTCGTCGGCGGACAGCCGCCGTACGGCGTCGACCGCGCCCGCGTCCGAGTACGGGCCGAACGCGCCCGTGCCGCCCCTCATGCCCTACTCGATCTTCGCGCATCCGGCATCTGTGTCACCGTTCCGTGTCCCGACCGATCAGTCGGTGGCTGAGTGCGCTCCAAGTAATCAGCGGACGGCGGAGCCCGTCAAGGGGCGTGACGAACTCCTGCGCGGGTAGCTTCGAGCGCATGAGTGACGTTCAGAAAGTGCAGGTCGGTGACGTCCGTCTGGCGTACCGGTGCTGGGGTGACGCGGACGCGCCCCCTGCGGTGCTGCTGCACTGCCTCGGCGAGGACGGTGAGGACTGGCGCGGCGTGGTCGGCCAGCTCGCGGCCACCCACCGGGTGTACGCGCTGGACCTCCGGGGGCACGGGCACAGTGACTGGCCGGGGGAGTACGGCTTCGAGCGGTGGCGCGACGACGTGGCCGGTTTCCTCCGGGAACTGCGGCTCGGACCCGTGGCGCTCATCGGTCACTCCGTAGGCGCGGTCGTCGCGTTGCTGCTGGCCACCGACCGCCCGGAGCTGGTGGAGCGGCTGGTGCTGGAGGAGGCCGCCCCGCCCCTTCCGGCGTCGCCGCCGCAGGAGATCCCGGACCCGCCACCGGGCCCGCCGGCGTTCGACTGGCAGGCCAAGGTGGCCGTGGTGGCTCAGCGCAACGCGCCGGACCCGGCGTGGTGGGACGGCCTGGCGAAGATCACCGCGCCCACCCTGGTGATCGCCGGCGGCCCCACCAGCCACATCCCGCAGCAGCAGCTCCGGGACATGGCCGAACGCATCCCGGACTGCCGTCTGGTGACGGTCGAGGGGGCGGGCCATCTCGTGCACGAGGAGCGCCCGTTGGAATACCTCGACGCGGTCCGGACGTTTCTCGTGCCCAGTCTCTGAGGATCCCCGGCCGCGGACCGTCGTACGCGCCGCCGGGCTGCCGTACGGCGTCCGTGGGCGCGCCCACGGACGGCCCAATGCCGCAACGGTGTCCCTCTCCCGTGGTGCGCTGACCGCGCAACCCCCGAAAGGAACATCATGCGTACATCACTCCGTATGACCATCCGTGCGGCGGTCGGCCTGCTGGCCGCCGTGGCCCTGTCCGGCGCGGTGCTGCCCGCCGCGGCGCACGCCGACTCGGACGACGGGACGGGCACCACCCTCCCCGCCTCCGGCAGCCACGGAGATTCCGGGTCACCGTCGAAGAGCGGGTTCCTGTTCCCGGTCGACGGCCTCACCCAGAACGCCAACGTAGGCGTCACCAGCGTGTCGGACCGTGACTGACCGGTCCTGACCGGGCCTGACTGGGCCTGACTGGAATCGGTCGGGCCTGACCGGGAGCGGTCGGGTATGGACGGGTCCGGTCAGACCCGACCCGGCCGGTCTCCGCGCCGGCTCCGCCGTCCGCCCGGCCGCCCGGCCGTACGATGATCGCCCGGGCGGGCGCAGACGGTGCTCCGGTACGCGGAGGGGGCGGACATGGGCGCGGAAGGGCGTGCGGGCCGGGGAGAGTGCGGGGAGGACGAGCGGGCGGCGGACGAGCGGGCGGCGGCCGCGGTCCTGGCGGGGGACGAGGCGGCGTTCGGGCATCTCGCCGGGCGGTACCGGCACGAACTGCGCGTGCACTGCTACCGGATGCTCGGGTCGTTCGCCGACGCGGAGGATCTCGTACAGGAAACCCTGCTGCGGGCCTGGCGCAGCAGGGCGGGCTTCGAGGGGCGGGGGACGTTCCGGGCCTGGCTGTACCGCATCGCGACGCGCGCCTGTCTGGACGAGCTGGCCGGCCCGGCCCGCAACAGGGAGATCGCGGTGGCGGTCGACAGCGCGGGCGTGCCGAAACGTTCCGCGCCAGCCGAGGTGACCTGGCTCCAGCCCTGCCCCGACGCCCTGCTGGACCTGGCCGCGCCGGCCGGCAGCGGCCCGGAAGCCGTGGCGATCGCCAGGGAAACCATCGAACTGGCCTTTCTGGCGGCGATCCAGCACCTGCCCCCGCAGCAGCGGGCCGTACTGATCCTGCGCGACGTCGTGGGGCTGCCCGCCGCCGAGACGGCCGGCATGCTCGAAGTGAGCGTCGCCGCGGTCAAGAGCGCGCTGCAACACGCCCGCGCCACGCTGCGCGAGCAGTTGCCCGAGCGGCGCACCGACTGGGGGCGGGGCGCCACCGGCCCCACCGAGGCCGAGCGCGCACTCCTCCGGCGGTTCGTCGACGCCTCACGGGCCGCCGATGTCACGGCGCTGGCCGCCCTGCTGCGTGCGGACGTCCGGCAGACCATGCCGCCCGCCCACCTGGTGTTCGACGGGCGTGCGGCCGTCATCGGCATGTGGCGCGCGGCCCTGGAGGGGGACCAGGCCTGGGGCGACTGGTTCGCCGTGCCGCTCGCCGTGAACCGGCAGCCGGCCGTCGCGAACTACGTACGGCGCCCCGGGGCTCCGACGTACACCGCGGTCAACATCGACGTACTGCGCGTGGCGGACGGCCTGATCGCCGAGATCACCACCTTCGCGCCGGACCTGCTGCCCGCCCTCGGCCTCGCCTCCGTCCTGACGCCCGCCGACGTGGCGGACGACGCGAACCGGTTGTGACGCAGGTCACTTTGGTTCGCCGATTCCTTTTTGGGGGTCCCCCGGTCGTACGAGTACAGAGCAGTGACGCCAAGAGAGGGAAGCGTTGTGACGGAGCGACAGGCCGGAAGCGGCGAAGCGGTGGGGACGCACGAGGGAACCGGGGAACTGGAGCGGCTCCTGGGCCGTTGGCGGGTCGAGGGCGGGGCGACCGGTACGGTCACCTACCGCCGCCTCGACGGAGGGTTCTTCCTGGTGCAGGAGGTGGAGCTGGAGCAGGACGGCCGGCGGATCACCGGCATCGAAGTGATCGGCAGGGAAAAGCCTTTCGGTGCAAAGGCGCCGGGGGAGGACATCGTGTCGCGCTTCTACGACAACGAAGGGCACACCTTCGACTACGTGTACGAGACGGCGGGGGACACCCTGACCATCTGGGGCGGCGAGAAGGGCTCGCCCGCGTACTTCCGGGGCACCTTCGCCGCGGACGGCGACGTCCTCGCGGGCGCTTGGGTCTATCCGGGCGGCGGGGGGTACGAGTCCACGATGACCCGGATCGGCTGACCAGCTGCCGGGCCCGGGGGGGACTCGGCCTCTCCCCGGCCCCGGCCCCGGTCTCGGTTCCCGTGCTGACCTCCGCCCCGGCCCCGTCCCCGGTTCCCGCGCTGCCTCCGCCCCGGCCCCGTCCCCGGTTCCCGCGCTGCCTCCGCCCGGCCCCGCCCCCGGCCGGCTACGTCTGAGACCCCGCCCCGAGCCACGCCGTGCCGCAGGTCGCACGTCCGTTCCGCACCTGGTGGTGGGATCTTGTTCACCCAAGGGGACGCACGCCGGCCTGCCTTCGCGGCCCGGCGCGCCGAACTCGTCCGTATGAGCGCGTGATCACTTTCCCTCGCCATCGCGGACGGCCCCGCCGGTCCGCCCCGCTCGTACTGGATGCGGGCGCCCTGGCCGTGCTGTCGTTGCTGCCGTCCTCCGCGCTCGCCGCACCGCCGGCCCCGGAGGCGGCCGCCGCCCCCGGTCCGGCGGCCCCGGGCGCGCCCGCCGCGGACGCGGCGCTCCCGCGCACGGCCGCCGCGCCCACCGGCGCCGAACGCCGGGTCTCCGCCCACCTCGACGGGCTCCGGAAGCGGCCCGCGGCGCTGCGCGCCTTCTTCCGCGACCTGCCCAAGGGCGGCGACCTGCACAACCACCTGTCCGGCGCGGCCTCGACCGAGCTGCTGATCAAGCTGGCCGGGAACGACGGCCTGTGCATCGGGACGAAGACGATGACCGCCAGACCGGCCCCGTGCGGTCCGGGTACGCGTCCGGCGGCGCAGGCCCGGAAGGACCGTTCCTTCCACCGGCAGATCCTGCGGGCCTGGTCGATGCAGGACTTCTCGTCGGCATCCGGCGAGTCCGGGCACGACCACTTCTTCCCGGCCTTCGGGAAGTTCGGCGAGGTCAGCCGGCGCCACGGCGGCGAACTGCTGGCCGACGTAGCCAACACCGCGGCCCGGCAGAACCAGTTCTACCTGGAGACGATGCTGACGCCCGCCTCCGGCGGCAGCAAGAAGCTGGCCGAACAGGTCGGCTACCACGCGGACCTGCGGCTGATGCACCAACTGCTGACGGCGGGCGGCAAGCTGGACAAGCTCGTACGCGACGCGGGCCGGGAGGCCGACAAGGGCACCGCGGACTTCCGCAAGGCAGCGCGCTGCGACACCGCCCGCCCGGCCCTCGGCTGCCGGATGACCGTCCGCTTCATCTCGCAGGTGTCGCGCGGAAGTTCGTCCGAGCGGGTCTTCACCCAGATGGCGCTCGCCATGCGCCTCGCCGAACGCGACCACCGGTACGTCGCGGTGAACCTCGTACAGCCGGAGGACGAGCGGAACGCGCTGCGCAACTACCGGCTCCACATGCGGATGCTGGACTACCTGCACGGCGTCTACCCGCGCGCCCACATCACCCTGCACGCCGGTGAACTCGTCCCCGGCCTGGTCAAGCCCGAAGAGCTGCGCTTCCACATCAACAAGGCGGTCCGCACCGGGCACGCGGAGCGCATCGGCCACGGCGTCGACGTGGCGCACGAGGACGGCGCGCCCGCCCTCCTGCGCACCATGGCGCGGCGCGGCATCGCGGTGGAAGTGCCGTTCACGAGCAGTCGGCAGATCCTCGGAGTCTCCGGTGCCGAGCATCCGTTCCCGCTGTACCGGCGCTACGGCGTGCCGGTCGTGCTGGCCACCGACGACCCCGGGATCTCGCGCAGCGACATCAGCGCCGAGTACCGGTACGCGTCCGGCACTTACGGCCTGCGGTACCGCGAACTGAAGGACTTGGCGCGCGCGTCCATGGAGCACGCCTTCCTCCCAGGCCGCAGTCTGTGGGGCGACCAGGGCCACGGGAAGCGCGCGTACGAACTGGCGCGCCCGTGCCGCATGGAACGCCCGGACGGTCACCGGCCCCGCGCGGCCTGTACCCGGTTCCTCGCCAAGAACCTGAAGGCGGCCCTCGAATGGCGCCAGGAGGCCGCCTTCGCCGGCTTCGAGCACCGCGTTCTGCACGCGCGGCGCTGAGCGGGGCGAAACGGGGCGGAGCGGCGAACGGCGGGAGCGAAAGTTTCTCCTCGCTCCCGTGCCACCGTCGTTAGGATCGTCAGGACATGTTCATGCCTATAGCTCATGTCCGGAGGGCCGACGGTGGTGTCCGACGCGCGAACGTCCCTGCGTCGCCTGCTGGTCGCGGGCGCCGCCGCGACCGCCCTCCTCAGCGCCGTACCGGCTCCGGCGTCGGCGAGCGCCGCGCCCGGATCGGCCGTCGTCCTGCCCGCGTCGCCGCCCACCACGCCCGCCGCGACCGTCCGGGAAGCGGTCGCGCTGCGCCCCGTCGTGGCCCTGTCCGCCCGGCGCCTCGCCACCGCCGATCTGGTGGCCGCGGCCAAGTGGGGCACCGGCAGCCCTGTCGACGACCCGGTGCGTGAGCAGCAGGTGCTGGACGCGGTGGCGCGGCGGGCGGCGGAACTCGGGGCCGATCCTCGGTGGACCGCGCGGATCTTCCGGGACCAGATCGAGGCGAACAAGACCGTGCAGCGCGGCCTGCACCGACGGTGGGCCGCCGACCCCGCGCGGGTGCCGGGCGATCGGCCGGACCTCGGTGAGGTGCGCAAGGAGATCAACCGCGTCAACGACGCGCTGGTACGGGCGATCGCCGCGTCCGGCGAGGCGCGCACGTCGCCGCGCTGTGTTCCCTCGTTGGCGGGCGCTGCCGTGGACGTACGCCGTGAGCAGCGTCTGGACATCCTGCACACGGCGGCGCTGGTCCGTTCCGTACGGTCCGTGTGCGGTGGGGAGGGCCGGGCGCCGGTGTCATGGCCCGCTCAGGCGTTCTGACGGCGGGGCCGTCACGCGTCGTCCTGCTGCTGCCGCGGCCACGCCGGTCCGAGCCGGCCGCCCCGGGGCGCCAGGAGCACCGGCAGCTCCCCGAACCCGTTGAAGACCAGTGACGAACGACGGGCGGGCGGCTGTCCCGGGTCGTGCAGACGCAGGTCAGGGAAGCGGGCGAAGAGCGCGGGCAGGGCGACGGCCGCTTCCAGCCGGGCGAGCGGCGCGCCGAGGCAGTGGTGGATGCCGTGCCCGAAGGTGAGATGAGGGGTGGGGGCCCGGGTGATGTCGAACCGCCCGGCCCCGGGCCCGTGCTGCCGTGGGTCGCGGCCGAACGCGGTGTACGAGAGCATCACCGGATCGCCCGCGCGGACGGTCCGGCCGGCCACGTCCACGTCGCACAGCGCGTAGCGGAACGGGAAGTGGGCGACCGGCGGGTCCCAGCGCAGCGTCTCCTCGGCCACGGCGCTCCAGGGCACCTGCCCGCTGCACGCGAGGGCGAGCTGTCCGGGGTGGGTCAGCAGCGCGTGTACGGCGTTGACCAGCAGGTTCACGGTGGTTTCATGCCCGGCCACGATCATCAGCAGCAGCGTGTCGACGAGTTCGGCGCCACTGAGCGGGTGGGGGCCGGGAGCCACCAGCGCACTCGTCAGGTCGTCCCCGGGGCGCGCTCGCTTCTCGTCCAGGAGACCGGCGAGCGCGGTGCGCAGCTCGCGGTGGACCGCCGGTGCTCCGGACGGGTCAGAGCGGGCGTCGAACAGCGCTCCGCACAGTGACCGGATCCGGTCACGGCGGTCGCCGGGTACGCCGAACAGTTCGCAGATGACCCGTATCGGCAGCGGGTGGGCGTAGTGGGCCCGCAGCTCGACCGGTTCCCCGGGCCGGCCGTCGGCGAGGCCGTCCAGCAGCTCTGCGGCCAGTTCCTCGACGCGCGGCCTGAGCTGCTCCACGCGGCGCACGGTGAACGCGCGGGCCAGCGGTGCGCGGAGCCGGGTGTGGTCGCCCGCCGTCGCGGTGGTCATGTTGGCGACGGTCAGCAGCGGCGCCAGCGGCCAGGAGCGCGGCACCTCGCCGCTGCGCCAGGCGCGCCAGGCGCCGATGTCCTTGACGAAGCGGCTGTCGGCCAGCACCGCCCGCCCGGCCTGATGGTGGGTCACCAGCCAGGCGGACACACCGCCGGGCAGCAGGACGGGCACTACCGGCCCCGCCGCGCACAGCGAGGCCGTGCCGGAGCGGGGATCGTGCTCAGCGGGGTCGAGCCGTACCGGAATGCCGTACGTGCCGGAGAGGTCGTCTCCGGGCGCCACGCCGTCGAAGTCCATGCTTCAGGTTAGAACCGCCCGCGGGCCCCTTCCCACCCTCGGCGTGGGCCAGGGCTTGCTGCATTCGCGGGTCCTGGGCTGCTGCATTCGGGGGCGCGGCGTGTGCCAAGCGGGTGAAGGGTGGGGACCGGTTGTCGACCCGGCGCGGGGTGCGGGCAACCGTGCGGGTGTCCCCTTCTTCCCACTCAGGAGAACCCCCTCATGTCGAAGATTCTCGCCGTCATACCCCGGCCCGGCGCGGCGCACACCGGTTTCCGGTCGTGTGGGCCGCGCCGCCACCACCGCCGTACCGCCTGAACCAGCCGGTCAGGGGCTCCGGCCGCCGTCGGGGCGGCGGCCGGAGCCCGGCCGGCAGGGGGCGGGAACCGTGCCCCGCGGAGCGGCCGCTCTGCTGCCGCGCGGGTGCCGTGCCCTACGGAGCACCCGCCCCGGAAGCCACCGCCTTCGCCCACCGGTAGTCCGCCTTGCCGCTGGGGGAGCGCCGGATGCGGTCGGTGAGGACCACCGACCGCGGAATCTTGTAGCCGGCCAGCCGCGTACGGCAGTGGTCCTGCACCGCGGCCAGGCCCAGCGGCGCCGCACCGTCGCGGAGCTGCACGACCGCGGCCACCCGGCTGCCCCACCGCTCGTCCGGTACTCCCGCCACCAGCGCGTCGTAGATGTCCGGATGCGCCTTCAGCGCCTGCTCGACCTCCTCCGGGTACACCTTCTCGCCGCCGGAGTTGATGCACTGCGAGCCCCGGCCGAGGACGGTGACGATGCCCGCCTCGTCGACGGTCGCCATGTCGCCGAGGAGGACCCACCGCTCGCCGTCCGCCTCGAAGAACGTCTCGGCGGTCTTGCGCGGGTCGTTGTAGTAGCCCAGCGGTACGTGTCCGCGCAGCGCGAGCCGCCCCACCTCGCCGGCCGCCACCCGGGCGTGCGCGGGGGAGGCCGGGTCGACCACCGCCGTGTGCGCGTTGACGTGCAGCCGGAAGCCCCGGCCGGGGCCCGAGTCCTCGGTGGCGGTGCCGTTGAAGCCGGACTCGGAGGAGCCGAAGTTGTTGAGCAGCAGGGCGCCCGGCACCAGCGCGGCGAACTGCTCCCGTACGGTCTCGGAGAGGATCGCGCCGGAGCTGCTGACGCTGAACAGCGAGGAACAGTCCGTGCCCTTCAGCGGACCGGCCAGCGCGTCCGCGAGCGGGCGCAGCATCGCGTCACCGACCAGCGAGATGCTGGTCACCTTCTCCCGCTCGACGGTGCGCAGCACCTCCTCCGGGACGAACTTGCGGTGCAGGACCACCTTCTGGCCGAAGTGGAAGGCGATGAAGGCGGTGAGGGTGGAGGTGCCGTGCATCAGCGGGGGAGCGGGGAAGAAGACGAGCCCTTCCCCGCCCGCGGCGACGCGTTCGGCCAGCTCCTCGGGGTGCCGTACCGGTTCGCCGGTCGGCGCGCCGCCGCCCATGCCGGAGAAGAAGATGTCCTCGTGCCGCCACAGCACGCCCTTGGGCATCCCGGTGGTGCCGCCGGTGTAGATGACGAGCCGGTCGCCGCCGGAGCGCGGGGCGAAGTCGCGGTCGGGCGAGCCGGACGCCTCGGCGTCCGTGAACGGCACCGGCGCGATGGCGGGCTCAGGGACATCGGCGGGCGGCGTGCCCACCCGTACGAGGTGGCGCAGCCGGTCAGCGCGCGGCAGGGCGGCCGCCACCCGGCCGGTGAACTCGGCGTCGAAGACCAGGGCGACGAGGTCGGCGTCCTGGTAGAGGTAGGCCAGCTCGTCCTCGACATAGCGGTAGTTGACGTTGACCGGCACGGCGCGGATCTTCAGACAGGCGTAGAGAGTCTGGAGGTACTCGACGCCGTTGTAGAGGTGCAGGCCGACGTGCGAGCCGGGGGTGACGCCGTGGTCGCGCAGGTGGTGGGCGAGGCGGTTGGCGGCGCGGTCCAGTTCCGCGTACGTGAGGCGGCGTTCCGCGCCGGTGCCCGGGTGGTCGAGGAACACCAGCGCCTCTCGCCCCGGAACCGTGTCGACGACCGACTCGAACAGATCGGCGAGGTTGTATTCCACGTCTCCTCCAGAACGGGCGGCGGCGTCGGCTCGCGGTCATTAGAGCGCCGCACGCCGTACGGGGGAAGGGGCCCGGTGCCGGAAACTGACTGTCTGTCAGAAAACTCTTGAAGTCGGCCCCCGGCTCCTGCAACCTGTTCTACGTTCCGGGGCGGACGGGCGGCTCTCGGCGGCGGGCACGGCCCGCGGCCGCACGGACAGGAGGACCCATGGGCGGGACCGAACATCTGACGGTGACGCGCGAGGGCGCGACCCTGGTGCTCACCCTCGACCGGCCGGAGGCGAAGAACGCGCTGTCGCTGCCGATGCTGGTGGGCCTGTACGACGGCTGGACCGCCGCCGACGAGGACGACTCCGTGCGCTCGGTGGTGGTCACCGGCGCGGGCGGCGCCTTCTGCGCCGGCATGGACCTCAAGGCGCTGGCCGGCCGGGGCATGGACGGCGAGCAGTACCGCGAGCGCTTGCAGGCCGACCCCGACCTGCATTGGAAGGCCATGCTGCGCCACCACCGCCCGCGCAAGCCGGTCATCGCCGCCGTCGAAGGGCCCTGTGTCGCCGGCGGCACGGAGATCCTCCAGGGCACCGACATCAGGGTGGCCGGGCGGAGCGCCACGTTCGGGCTCTTCGAGGTACGGCGCGGCCTGTTCCCCATCGGCGGTTCCACCGTCCGCCTCGCCCGCCAGATCCCGCGCACCCACGCTCTGGAGATGCTGCTCACCGGGCGTTCTTACACCGCTGAGGAAGCCGCGCGCATCGGGCTGATCGGCCATGTCGTGCCGGACGGCGAAGCGCTCGGCGAGGCCCTGGAGATCGCCGCGCGGATCAACGGCTGCGGCCCGCTCGCCGTCGAGGCGGTCAAGGCGTCCGTCTACGAGACCGCCGCGATGACCGAGGAGGACGGGCTGAGGGCCGAACTCGCGCGCGGCTGGCCGATATTCGGCACGGCCGACGCGAAGGAGGGCGCCCGGGCCTTCGCCGAGAAGCGCCCGCCCGTCTTCCGGCGCGCCTGACCCGGCGCTCCGACCCCCGGCCGTGCCTGCCGCCGCCCTCCGTACGGAAGCGAGGAGCCCGTATGCCACCGACCTCCCGCACCCCCGCCGCCGACGTCCCTGACACCCCCGCCGAAGCCCCGGACGTGCTGTCGGCCCCGCTCGTCGTCGAGTTCCCCTTCACCCGGTCCCTCGGGCCCGTGCAGAGCGCCTTCCTCACCGGGCTGCGCGAACGGGTCGTGCTGGGCGTCCGGACCGGGGACGGGCGGGTGCTGGTACCGCCCGTCGAGTACGACCCGGTCACCGCCGAGGAGATACGTGACCTCGTCGAGGTCGGCAGCGCGGGGACCGTCACCACCTGGGCCTGGAACTCGGCCCCGCGCCGCAACCAGCCCCTGGACACGCCGTTCGCCTGGGTGCTGGTCCGCCTCGACGGTGCCGGCACGGACCTGCTGCACGCCCTGGACGCACCCGGCCCCGACGCCGTACGCACCGGGATGCGGGTCCGCGTGCGGTGGGCGGCGGAACGCACCGGCGCCATCACGGACATCGCGTGCTTCGAACCGTACGAATTGTACGAATCGTACGAGGACCGTGTGACGCAGGAAGCCGCCCCGCACAGCGGCGAGTTCACCGACCCCGTCACCGGCATCACCGCCCCCGCCCGCCTCGACTACACCTACTCGCCCGGCCGCGCCCAGTCCCGCTACCTCGCCGCCCTCGCCGGCCGCCGCACCGTCGGGGAGCGCTGCCCGTCCTGCCGCAAGGTGTACGTACCGCCCCGAGGCGCCTGCCCCACCTGCGGCGTGGCCACCCGGGACCAGGTCGAGGTCGGCCCCAAGGGCACCGTCACCACCTTCTGCATCGTGAACATCAAGGCCAAGAACCTCGACATCGACGTGCCGTACGTCTACGCGCACATCGCCCTGGACGGCGCCGACCTGGCCCTGCACGCCCGTATCGGCGGCATCCCGTACGACGAGGTACGCATGGGGCTGCGGGTGGAGCCGGTGTGGCGCGGTGACGGCCGCTACCCGGACCACTACCGGCCCACCGGCGAACCCGACGCCGCCTACGACAGCTACAAGGAGCTGGTCTGATGTCCGCGCCGCCCGGCCCGGCCGCGGAGCGACGCGAGGTCGCGGTCGTCGCCTTCGCGCAGAGCGACCACGCCCGCGACACCGCCGAGGTCTCCGAGGCCGAACTGCTGCTGCCGGTGCTCCAGGACGCCCTCGGCCAGGCCGGCCTGCGGGCCGGGGAGGTCGACTTCACCTGCTCGGGGTCCTCGGACTACCTGGCCGGGCGGGCCTTCTCCTTCACGATGGCACTGGACAGCGTCGGCGCCTGGCCGCCCATCGCCGAGTCGCACGTCGAGACGGACGGCGCCTGGGCGCTGTACGAGGCGTGGGTCAAGCTGCTGACCGGGGCCGCCGAGACCGCGCTCGTCTACGCGTACGGCAAGTCCTCGTCCGGCGCGGTCCGCGACGTGCTCACCCGCCAGTTGGACCCGTACTACCTCGCACCCCTGTGGCCCGACTCCGTCTCCCTCGCCGCCCTCCAGGCGCAGGCCCTCATCGACGCGGGCGACACGGACGAGGCGGCACTCGCCGGCATCGCGGCACGCGCCCGCACCGACGCGGCGGCCAACCCGCACGCCCGGCACAGCGGACCGGTGCCGCCCGGCGACTATGTCGTGCAGCCCCTGCGCACCGCCGACTGCCCGCCCGTCACCGACGGCGCCGCCGCCGTCGTCCTCGCGGCCGGGGACACCGCGCGGCGGCTGTGCGACCGGCCCGCCTGGATCCGCGGCATGGACCACCGCATCGAGGCCCACGCACTCGGCGTACGGGACCTCACCGACTCGCCGTCCACCCGGCTGGCCGCCGACCGCGCCGGAGCCTTCGAACAGCCGGTGGACACCGCCGAACTGCACGCCCCCTTCACCGCGCAGGAGGTCGTCCTCCGCAAGGCGCTGCGGCTGGACGACCGGGTACGGATCAACCCGTCGGGCGGCGCGCTCGCCGCCAACCCCATGATGGCCACCGGACTGATCCGGATCGGCGAGGCCGCCGAGGCCGTCCGGCGCGGCGCGTCCCGGCGGGCGCTGGCCCACGCCACGTCGGGGCCCTGCCTCCAGCAGAACCTGGTCGCCGTACTGGAAGGGGACCCGCGATGAGCACGACCGGAGCGCCCGAGCCCGTAGTACCCAAGAGCGCAGGGCCCAAGTCCGGAGCGTCCAGGGCCGCCGTCTCCAAGGAGCCCGTCGCCGTCGTCGGCATCGGCCAGACCCGGCACGTCGCCGCACGCCGAGACGTCTCCCTGGCCGGGCTCGTCCGCGAGGCGGCCCGGCGCGCGCTCGACGACGCCGAACTGACCTGGCACGCCATCGACGCCGTGGTCATCGGCAAGGCCCCCGACTTCTTCGAGGGCGTCATGATGCCCGAGCTGTACCTCGCCGACGCACTGGGCGCGGTCGGCAAACCGATGCTGCGGGTGCACACCGCCGGCTCGGTCGGCGGCTCCACCGCCCTGGTCGCGGCCGACCTCGTCGCCGCCCGCGTGCACCGCACCGTCCTGACCCTGGCCTTCGAGAAGCAGTCCGAGTCCAACGCCATGTGGGGGCTGTCGCTCCCGGTCCCCTTCCAGCAGCCGCTGCTGGCCGGCGCGGGCGGCTTCTTCGCCCCGCACGTCCGTGCCTACATGCGGCGTACGGGCGCACCTGCCACAGTCGGCTCCCTGGTCGCGTACAAGGACCGCCGCAACGCGCTGAAGAACCCCTACGCCCACCTCCACGAGCACGACATCACGCTGGCGAAGGTCCAGGCGTCCCCGATGCTCTGGGACCCGGTCCGCTACTCCGAGACCTGCCCGTCCTCCGACGGCGCCTGCGCGATGGTCCTGACCGACCGCGCGGGCGCGCGGCGGGCGCCCCGGCCCGCCGCCTGGATGCACGGCGGGGCGATGCGCAGCGAACCGACCCTCTTCGCGGGCAAGGACTTCGTCTCCCCGCAGGCGGGTCGGGACTGCGCCGCGGCCGTGTACCGGCAGGCCGGGATCACGGACCCGCGCCGGGAGATCGACGCGGTGGAGATGTACGTACCCTTCAGCTGGTACGAGCCGATGTGGCTGGAGAACCTGGGCTTCGCCGCACCGGGCGAGGGCTGGAAGCTCACCGAGTCCGGGGTGACGGAACTCGACGGGGACCTGCCCGTCAACCCCTCCGGAGGGGTGCTCTCCGCCAACCCCATCGGCGCCTCCGGCATGATCCGCTTCGCCGAGGCGGCCCTCCAGGTGCGCGGCCAGGCGGGGGAACACCAGGTCCCCGGCGCGCGCCGGGCCCTGGGCCACGCCTACGGCGGCGGCTCGCAGTTCTTCTCCATGTGGCTGGTGGGCGCCGAGCCGCCCGCCACCTGAAGCGCGCCCTGTCCCCCACCGGGCGTGGTGACTAGGCTGACCGCGACGTCGAACCGGGAGGAGCAGCGACGTGGCCGAGGGCATCATGGAACAGCGGCTCGCGGACGGGACCAGGCCGGAACTCGACCTGACCGGCGCCGCCTGGCAGTCCAGCAGCCAGGGGATGGGCGATGTGCAGGTCGCCTTCGTCGAAGGCTGGATCGCGATGCGCAACCGGCGCACTCCGGACGTACCCGCGCTGGTCTTCACACCGGCCGAGTGGCGCGGCTTCGTCCTCGGCGCCCGGGACGGCGAGTTCGACCTCACCTGACGCGTCCCGCGGGCCGGCGGACCGGATGACCGGACGGAGACCGCCGCCGGTCATCCGGCCGCGCGGCCGGACGGCTACGCCCACAGCCCCAGCAGGAACGGATACGCGTGCAGGACCGGCGCGGGCCCCTGGACGAGGTCGCGCAGGGTGAAGACGATGTACTCGGTGCCCTTGGTGGCGAAGAAGTGCACCTCCTCGCCCACGGTGGCGGAGGCCACCGCGTCCGGCGCCGTCCAGCCCTTGGGCAGCTGGCCCAGCGGCACCGGCTGCACCTCGCGCAGGTCCGGCGCGCGGAACCGGCCGTCGATCAGCACCGTCTGCTGCTCGCAGAACAGCAGGTACTGCGAGTCGTCGGGCCGGGCGGGCGTCGCCTCCAGGACCCGGCCGTACGGCTCCAGCTCCCGGGACGGGAAGTACTCCTCGGTCCGGTCGATGCCGTCGTTGTCCTTGTCGGAGAAGGCGACCGTCAGGTCCCCCTTGACCCCGAGGTAGGTCCGGCCGCTGCGCCGCGGGGCCCGGGTGACGAAGTCGAAGCCGCCGTGGAACTCCTTGGGCAGGTGCGGGAACCGCGCACTGATCTTCCGGGGTTCCTCCTCGACGCGGTTGCGCGAGGAGAACCGGACGACCTCGTCACCGCGGAAGCCGTCGAACCGTACGAACGGCGTGGTGTCGCCCGGCACGTACTTGGCGACGGTCCCGAAGACGCCCCCGGCGGCCTCCAGCGACGCCTTGAAGACATGGGTGACGGTGGAGATGATGCCGCCGCCCGGCTCCACCAGCAGCCCGGACAGCGCGTCGAAGACCGGGTCGCCGCCGCGTGCCTCGACCGGCTCGAAGGTCCACTGCTCGGCGGTGCGGTAGGCGCCGGTGTTCTCCGTCGACTGGTCGACGACCGCGCCCACCGCGGCCGCGTTGTCGCGCACGTTCATCCACAGCCCGCTGTGCAGGTTGGCGACCCGGTAGGGGTCCTCCTCGACGAGCTGCCACGTCTGGCTGCGGTACGCCGGAGTGTTCTCCTCCAGGTGCTCCTGGACCAGGGGCGTGCCCTTGTCCTTGCCGCACCTGCGGACCTGGAGGTAGCCGCCGCTGTGCTGGTTCTGCAGCCGGAAGGTGCGCTCGCCGCCCGGCGCGGACTCCAGTCGCCACGCCTGGGCGGCCCGCTGCGGCCAGTCGTACAGCCGCTCCTGGACGATGTCCGCGGGGGACTGTTTGGTGTGGCCCTTGACGGTCAGGTACAGGCCGCTGCTCACGTTCTTGATCAGGTACGTGCCCTTGGCGCTGACGCTCACGGGAACCTCCTGGGAGCGGACGGAAAGAGTTCCGGTTCCGGCGTCCCACCCTAGGAGCCCGCTCCCCGGGACGCGACGGTACGGCCACCAGACCCGGCCAAGGTCAGGTCCCGGCCCCCGGCCGGGTACGCACCGCCCACAAGGCCCGATTCCCGGCGGCCGCGCTCCGCCGCTCCGGCGGGCACACCAGCAACGACCGGAACAGCACGCAGGAACACGCGGGAAAGCGGACCGCGGTCCGCGCGGCCCGGCAGCGGGGCGCGGATCAGGGCTGGTTGGGGATGGAACGGGCCCGCTCCAGCGAGTTCGCGGCGGCGGGGGCCGGGCCGGGCTCGGCGCGCGGTGCCGGGTCGGCCGCGCGGGACGCGTACGCGGTGGGCGGCTCCGGCGGCTGGGCCTGCTGGGTGTCCGCGAGGACCGTGGTGGCCAGGTGCCGCAGCACGTCCGCGTGCGCGTGCAGCATCTGGTGCGTACGGGTGTCCTCGGGGTCGGCCAGCAGGATGCGGGCGGCGGTGTTCACGGCCCGCAGCCGCGGCTTCTGGGCCGTACGGTGCGCCCGGGGCAGCGAACGCCAGGCGGTGTTGGCGACGGTGATCAGCCGCCACAGGTCGTTGGTGGCCGGGTCGGTGTCGTAGAACCGCAGGCCGTACCGGCCGACGAGCCAGTACGACAGGGACAGCGCCACGACCACCACGAGGTCGAACGTGACCCAGGCGCGCGCCATGTGGCCGCGGTCCACGGCCATGTCGACCAGCAGCGCCACCCCCGCGCCGCCCGCGCCGAAGAGGACCGAGGCGAGCACGCCGAAGAACGCGACGGCCGGAACGATGCCGATGCCGTTCTCGCTGTCCACCCGGAGCAGTCCCTGCCAGTGCGGGGCCAGATAGCGGGCGTAGCGGACCGGCTTCGGGGCGGGTTCCGTGACAGCGATTCTCTTCGCCCAACTCACTGCCATCGCTGCACACTCCTTCGTCGGGCATTGGCGCACGGCTTCACGCCTCGACCAACGAACAACGGAATTCCCGGATACGCTCGGCCGGGTCAAACAACGTTTCTGCTGCGGAGTTTCCTCCGGACAGCCGGGCGCACAAGGGGCGTGGACCCGGAGTTGTTCCAGGGCACCCGGACGAGGCCGGCCCCGCGCAACGGACCGGCGGTGTTCCGGCCGCCGCCCGGAAACGCGGCCGCACGGAAAGGCCGTCACCCGGAAAGGAAGAACGACCGGAAAAACAAAAACCGGAAAACGACGGCCGCCCGCGCCCCGGCGACCCTCCGCACGGAGGGCACCGGAACGCGGGCGGCCGCCGGGTCTCAGCGTGCGGAACGGTGCCGGTGGGCACCGCGGTTGGAATACGCGTGCCGGGTGGACGCCGCCGGGGCGTCGGGGTCGAGCTGACGGATCAGCTGGTGGAAGCAGAGCAGCACGGTCACCGGCGGGAGCCCCGCCACGGTGATCCCCGCCGGGGTGGTGGGGGCCTTGGCGATGCACAGCACCGTGGCCACGGCCGCGAAGAAGATCACGACGCACCAGGAGTGCGCGGTGCGGCGCCGGTGGGTGCGGGCCCGCAGGATGGACAGGATGGCGGCCACCCACGGCCCGTAGACCAGCAGCGGCCACAGCTGGGCGATGCGCGGTGTGGTGGCCTCGCCCGCCAGGGCCCGCAGCGGCGGGTAGGACGCCACCGCGGCGAGCAGGGCGACCGCCATCACGATCACGGACGTCAGGGTGACGGTGACCAGGCTCAGGACGCGCCGCCACGACAGCGTGCCGCCCTCCCGGGTGCCGCGGGCGGCGCGCAGGAAGGACGGCTTGCGGTGGCTGTGCCGCTCGGACGCCGGCGGGCCGGCCGTGACCGGCGGCTGCTCGGCGGTGTCCAGCAGCTGCGCCAGTTCGGCGTCGAGGTCGTCGGGGACGACCATCGGCTCCGCGTCGTACACGTGCGCGTCGTAGGCGTCGGCCAGGCTCTCGTGGGCCGGCTGGTCACGGAAGAGAGGGCCGTCGGCGAGACCGAAGGCGGCCGTCAGATCGGGCTCGGAGGTGACTTGGGCGGGGATCCGGTACCCGTCGGCGGTGGACGGCATCAACAGGTGGAGGGTGGGGGGATCGTACACGGCAACTTCCCTGCGGGCTGGGCGGCGGCGTCGAGGCCCGGGCTGTCAGGCGGCGCAAGCCGCCCTCAGCACCGCCGGGGCCCGGCGCCGTACTCGGCTTCGGCAGGCTGCGACCACATCGCCTTGATCCGGTCGAGTTCCGCGCCGAGGCGGTCCAGCAGATCGGCGGAGAGTTCCGGCCGGAAGTATTCCCTTTCGCATTCCGCTTCGGCCGGCGGCCGGTCGGTTGCGGGGGAGTCGGAGATGCCAACGGGCTTGAAGAAGCGCCGGCCGAGACGCCGGGCCGGCTGATCCACAGGAGTGTCAGGCATACATGCGGAACGAAAAGGGCCGACACAAAGGGACGGGTATCCGGTCCGGAGCGGCCCAAGTGAACTCAAGCAGACGTGGAGGGTGCGAAGAGGAGGTGATCGGAAAGGCGGATGATTCGCTTCCGGACCGCCGCCGGCGCGCGGCCCGGCAGACCGGTCACCGGCCGCCGGCGCGGGCTCCTATACCACCGACCCCCGCCGCGCGTCACCACAGCCTGGAACGGCGTGTTTGGGCGGACGGCCCCGGCGCGCCGCCGTGCCCGCGCGAACGGTTGTGCGCCCAAGAGCGCCCACCTCGGAAGTAAAACGTTTTTGCCGACGTAGGAGCGGCTCCGGCGCGCGCCGTACCGTTTCAGCGTATGCCGCTCCGGTGAGCTGACCCCCACTCCGACGCGCCCCCCGGAGAAAGTATGACCAGGGGACCGGCCGGGTGCCCCGGGTAGGTAATGGTGCGTCACATCTACCTGTCCTTCCGCTCCCGGGCCCGTTCGACGGCGGCCCGGGACACCGGCCGAACAACGAGGTGGTCCCCGATGGGAATACGTGGAGAGGCGGGCGTCCGCGCACCGCGCGGCCCCGCGGCCGCCGTCCCCGGCACCTGGGTCGTCTCGACCGCGCCCGGCGGCGTCCCGCTGCTCGGGCACGCGCTCCGGCTGTGGCGGCGCCCGCTCGAATTCCTCGCCTCGATGCCCGCCCACGGCGACCTGGTCGCGATCCGCCTCGGCCCGCAGCGCGTCTGGCTGGCCTGCGACCCGGACCTGGTGCAGCAGATCCTCATGGATCCGCGCACGTACGACAAAGGCGGGCCGCTGTACGACACGATGCGCATGGTGCTCGGCAACGGCCTGGTCACCTGCCCGCAGAACGTGCACCGCCGGCAGCGCCGGCTGGCCCAGCCCTGCTTCCGGCCCTCCCGGATCGCCGACTACGCCGAGGTGATGAGCACCGAGATCGGCGCCGCCGTAGAGGAGTGGCGGCCGGGCCGGGAACTGGACGTCACCGACGCGATGATGGACCTCTCCGCCCGGGTGACCACCGGTGTGCTGATGTCCACCTCCCTCGACCCGGGCCTCGCCGCCGAGGTACGCGCCTGTCTGGCGACCGCCATGCGCGGCGTGCTGCTCCGCGCGGTCGTCCCGCTCGGGCCCCTCTACAAGCTCCCGACCCCCGGCAACCGCCGCTTCGACCGGGCCCTGGCCCGGCTGCACCACATCATCGACCAGATCATCGCCGAACGCCGCGCCGGTCCCGCCCGGCACGACGACCTGCTGGCGACACTTCTCGAAGCCACGGACGACGGCGGCACCGCCACCGGCAACGACCCGGCACCGTACGGCGCTTCCGCACCTGACCACGCTTCCGCACCTGACGACGCTTCCGCACCGGACACCTGCCCGGCAGCCGGCCGTCCCACCACCGCGCCCACCACCCGGGAGGCACCCCACGCCAAGGAACCGCTCACCGACCAAGAGGCCCACGACCAGCTGATGACCTTCCTGGTGGCCGGGATCGAGACCACCGCGCTGGCGCTCGCCTGGACCTTCCACCTCCTGGCGGCCCACCCCGAGGAGGAGCGCCGGCTGCACGACGAGGTCGACACCGTGCTCGCCGGCCGGCCGCCCGCCCCCGCGGACCTGCCCCGGCTCGCCCACGCCCGGCGTGTGGTCACCGAAGCCCTGCGCATGTATCCGCCCGGCTGGGCACTGACCCGCGTCACCACCACCGAGACCACGCTGGCCGGTCACCGGCTGGCACCGGGAAGCACCGTCCTGTACAGCGCGTACGTGCTGCACCAGGACCCGGTGGCCTTCCCTGACCCCCAACGTTTCGATCCCGACCGATGGTTGCCGGAACGCGCCGGGAGCGTTCCGAGCGGTGCGATGCTCCCCTTCGCCGCCGGCAACCGCAAGTGCATCGGCGACCACTTCGCGATGACCGAAGCCGTGCTCGCCCTTGCCGCCATCGCCGCGCGCTGGCGCCTGCGCCCGCCGGCCGCCAGGACCGTACGACCGGTCCCGGCGGCCGTGCTGAGCCCGGGCCCGCTGCCCATGGTCTGCGAGCTCCGCGGCAGGCCGGACGGCGGCGCAGCGCAGGCAGTGCCGTCTCAAGCACCGTGAACATGGAGAGAACCATGCAGGCAACAGGCTACGGCGCCCCGGAACACGAGATTTCCGCCGCACGTCCGGCCGCGGTCCCGTTACCGGGAGCCGGTCCGGAGCACGACCCGGACGCGGCGGCGCTGCCCGCCGCCGTCGTCGTCCCCCAGCTCTTCTGCCCCATTCCGGCGGCACCGCACCACGAGACCGCCGGCATCGAAGCGCGCGTGGTGGACTGGATGGCCCGGTTCGGGTTCTGCGACGACGACTTCCACCACGCACAGGTACTGGCCAACCGCACCGCCGAGTGGGCGTGCCGGATCGCGCCCGACGGCGCCACCGACCCGCTGCAGATCGGGGCCGACTGGTCCTGCCTGGGCCTGCTGCTGGACGACGTCTACCTGGACGGCGGGCTCTTCAGTCGGCACCCGGAACGTTTCCTCCCGATGGCCGTCCAGGTCATCCACGGAGCCGACCACCCCGAGACCACCGACGGCCCGACGGCCGACCCCTACACCGCGGCCTTCGGCGAGGTCTCGCACCGCTACCGGCGGCACGCCACCGGCACGGTCGTACGGCGCTGGGTCGACGGCGTTGCCGAATGGTTTCTCGCCGCGTGCGTCGGCATGGGCCAGCGGGCCTCGGGAACCGTACCGAGCCTGGAGGAGTACCTCGTCATCGGCCCCCGGGACCGCGGCACCAAGGCGTCCATCGCCGTCATCGAGATGGCGGAGGGCACCTCACTGCCCAACGAGGCGGCCGAGACACCCCGAATACGAGCACTGACCCAGATCGCCTCGGCGCTGGTGACCTTCGCCAACGACGTCTACTCGTACCACCGCGAGGTCAAGGAACAGTCCCTGGAGTCCAACCTCGTCGGCGTCCTGGAGCACGCGCTGCGCGTACCGCCCCAGGAGGCCATGATCCGGGCGGCCGCGCTGCACGACCGCCTGATGTGCCTGTACGTCACCTTGCGGGACCAGACCGCTGTACGGGCCACTCCCGAGGTGCGCTGCTACCTCGGCCAACTGGACCACTTCATCCGGGGCAACCTGGACTACAGCGCCGTGACCCCGCGCTACCGGTCCGACCCGGGTGCCGCCCCCGATCCGGCGCCCGCGTTCGGTGTCTGGGCGGACTCGCCCAGTGATGGGAGTCTCGAACCGCTGCCGCTGCGCCCGGTCGCGTGGTGGTGGGACCAGCTGAGTCCCGCGATGTGAGCCCGGGGGACGCCACCGTCCCCCGGCTCCGCGGTCCACGGGGCCGGCCCGTTCCGGGCGGCCCCCTCGGACCCTTCGCCCCTGTCGCAACGTCCCGGTACCCGGTCCGGCGCCCCCGGCGGGCGCGGCCGGGCACCGGCAGGAAGGGTGAACCGTTGTGAGTGCAAAGCCCCGTGTCGTCGTGGTCGGCGGCGGCATCGCCGGCCTGTCCGCGGCCTTCCGGCTCCAGCAGGCCGGCTGTGAGACCGTCGTCCTGGAGAGCGGACCGCCGGAGCTGGTCGGCGGCCGGATGGCCACCGTCGACGTCCGCGGATTCGCCGTCAACCGGGCGGCGACCATCCTCATCCACAGTTACCGCGAACTGATCCGCCTCATCGCCGCGGCCGGCCTGGCCGGCGAGGTCGTCCCCGGAAACGACCTGTTCGGCCTGGTCCGCGGCGGCCGGGTGGACCGCGTCCGCCTCGGCTCCCGCCGGCAGCTCGCCACCGGCGGGCTGCTGACCAGCTTCCCCCTCGGCGACATCGCCAAGCTGCTGCGCGACTACCGCCGCGTACGCCCGCTGCTGACGCCGCACGACATGTCCCCGATGGCCGCGGCCGACTTCGAGTCCGTCCACCAGTACGCCACCCGCCGCGGCCTGCGGCCCGAGACCCTGGAGTACCTGCTCGACCCGCTCGTCTCCGGACTGTGCCTGGGCGAGCCGGAGGAGGTGTCGGCCGCGATGCCGTTCGTCTTCCTCGACGTCATCCTGTTCGGCGGCGGCTTCTTCACCTCCAAGGAAGGCGTCGGCTTCCTGCCCAAGGGGCTGGCCCGGCAGCTCACCGTCGAACACCACGCCCAGGTCACCTCGGTCGAGGAGCGCGGCGAGGAGGTGGCGGTCTCCTGGCACCGGCCGGGTGAGGCGGAGCACCTGGAGACCGCTGCCGCCTGCGTCCTGGCCGTACCGCCGCCGCAGGTGCCGCAGCTGTACGGACAACTCACGGCCGAGCA
Source organism: Streptomyces paromomycinus (assembly GCF_003865155.1). NCBI lineage: Bacteria > Bacillati > Actinomycetota > Actinomycetes > Kitasatosporales > Streptomycetaceae > Streptomyces > Streptomyces paromomycinus. The sequence goes on from NZ_BHZD01000001.1 coordinate 8,373,920, forward strand.
GCGCGAATTCCTGGACGACGCCCCGTACGCCCGCAGCATCCACGTCGCCTTCGGGCTGGACCGCCCGACGGCGGAACGGGCCATGCTGGTACAGGCGTCCCGTGTCGAACACCCGGACCTCTGCGCCTTCGTGCTGGAGCACAACTTCTCCCCGCAGCGCGTTCCGGAAGGGACGGGGCTGGTCATGACCCACCTGCGCGGCGCGTGGTCGGACCGCAACTGGGAGCTGGGGGACGACAAGGTGGTGGACCACGTCCTGGCGGGCGTCCGGCGGATGGGCATCCTGCCCGAACTGGAGCGCCACACCACGATGACGCACATCTGGCGCGTCTCGCCGTGCCTGATCGGCCGGCGCCCGGGGGACTACCGCGCCATCGCCCGCTTCGCGGCCGGATTCGACCCGCGTGGCCGGGTCCAGCTGGCCGGTGGTGACATCCTGGGCCACTCCACCACCAACAGCAGCGTGGCGTCCGGCGAGCGGGCCGCCCGCAACCTGGTGGCCCGGCTGCGCACCGAGGGGACGCTCACGCCGGAACGCCGCTGACCCGCGCGCCGGGCGGCCCAACTGCCCCCGGTGCACAGCTGGTTCACCCGTAAGAGTGGCTGCTTATGGGGGTATCGGTCGGGCCGGACCGTGCTGGACGCGGGCGCTTATAGCACGGTCCGGCCCCCGGCGTGCAGCATGTCACTCATCCTGGTTACCGCGGGTCCGTATGGGCGTACGCTCTGCGCTATCGCAGGCAGAGTGCGGCCGGACGGGCCCGCACTCGCGGCGGGCGGGAGCACCCACGCGGCGAACGGATTCAGTCATGGCCAACGGATGGGAGCAGGTGCGCAACGCACGGCGTGTCCTGCTCGAACGGAACGCCGAAATCGAAGCCCTGGAGACGGCCCTGGACCGGCTCTGCGGCCCTGGCGGCGGCCCCGCCACCGCCCGGCGCGGCGGTCTGCTCTCCTTCGCCGCACCCGCCGGCATGGGCAAGACCGCACTGCTCGGCGAGGTCCGCGCCCGCGCCGCCGCGCACGGCTGCACCGTGCTCTCCGCACGCGGCGGCGAGCAGGAACACGGCATGGCGTTCCACGTCGTACGCCAGCTCGTGCAGCCCGTCCTGGCCGCATACGACGAGGCCGCCTCGCGCACCGTCCTGGGCGGCTGGTACGACATCGTCGCCCCGGCCCTCGGCCTGGTGGCGGACGCGGGCGGCAGCGTGCCCGACCCGACCGGTGTACGCGACGGCCTGGACTGGCTGGTGACCCGCCTCGCCGTGCAGCAGGCGCCCACCGTGCTGGTCCTGGACGACGCGCACTGGGCCGACCAGGAGTCCCTGAGCTGGCTCACCGCGTTCGCACCCCGGGCCGAGGACCTCCCGATGCTCGTGGTGGTCGCCTACCGGCCCGAGGAACTTCCGCGCGACGCCGCCCCCTTCCGCAAGCTCGCCGAACGCCACGCCGTCCGCCCCTTCACCCTCACCCCGTTCACCTGCGACGCGGTCGCCAGCATCGTCCGCGAAGCGATCGGCGGGGCGGCCGAGGACAAGTTCTGCACCGAATGCTGGGCGGTCACCGACGGCAACCCCTTCGAAGTCGTGGAACTCGCCGCCGGGCTCCGCGAGCGCGGCCTCAAGGGCAGCCGGGACGACCTGCCCGTCCTGCGCGACATCGCCTCCGCCGTCAAGGGCAAGGGCCTGATCGACCGGCTGGACAAGCTCGGCGGCGCCGCCGTCCGCCTCGCCTGGGCGATCGCCGTCCTGGGCACCTCGGCCACCCCCGACATCACCGCCGGCGTCGCCGCGCTCGGCTCCGAGTCGGCGGTCGAGGCCGTCGCCCAGCTGCGCGCGGCACGCATCCTGGCCCAGGGCGAGGCCCCCGACGGCGTCCTGCAGTTCGCCCACCCGCTGATCGCCACCGCCGTCCACCGGGCGATCCCCGACGCGCTGCGCGTCGGCATGCACAACGTGGCCGCCGAAGCGGTGGTGGAAGCCGGGCTGGGGCCGACGGTCGCCGCCCGGCACCTGCTGGAGGTGCCCTGCCAGGGCGACGACTGGGTCGTCCACCGGCTGCGCCAGGCCGCACGGGAGTACGTACGGGCCGGCGCACCCGACGCCGCGCGCCGCTTCCTGGCCCGCGCCCTGCGCGAGCCGCCCTCGCCCGAGAACCGCGCCGCCGTCCTGTTCGAACTGGGCTCCGCCACCTTCCTCTCCGCCCCCGAGGTCACCGTCAACTACCTGCGCGAGGCCCTGGAGGAACCGGACGTCGACCCCGAGCTGCGCGAAGCCGTCACCTACCGGCTCGCCCAGGCACTCGCCCACACCGACAAGCTCGCCGAGGCCGCGGCGCTCGCCGCCGACGAGGCCCGCCGCACCAGCCTTCCCGGCACCCGGCTGCGGATGCAGGCCGAGAACTTCGTCTGGAGTGCCTTCCGCGCCGACGAACCGGACTCCGCGGCCCGCTCCCGCAGGCTGACCCGGCTCGCCGACCACCTCACCGGCAACGGCCTCGCCGAGCGCTACATCCTCGGCCTGCGCGCCTGGGACTGCGTGGTGCACGGCGAGCCCGCCACCACCGCCCTGCGCTACGCCGAGGCGGCCCTGGTCGGCGGACTGAGCTGGACCGAGGACAACCGCGGCTTCGAGGTGCCGGTCGCCGTCGCCATGACGTTCATGTACTGCGACCAGCCCGGCCGCGCCGAGGAACTGTTCACCCGCGGCATGGCCGAGTGCGAGCGCAAGGGCTGGCGCGGCGCCCACCTGGCCTTCGGCCACGCCCTGCTCGGCTACATCCGCTACCGCCGGGGCGCGCTGACCGAGGCCGAGACCCTGGTACGCGAAGGGCTGCGGATCGCCGAGCGGGTCGGCGGCGCCGTACCGGCCCAGTGGTACGCCATCGGCATCCTCATCGAGATCCTGCTCGCCCGGGGCCGCGTCGACGACGCCCAGGAACTCGCCGACCGCTTCAGCTACGGCGACGTCGTGCCCAACGCCGTCGTCTACCCCGACTCCCGCACCGTCTACAGCGAACTGCTGCTGGCCCGCGGCCTGCACCGGCACGCCGAACACCAGCTCAAGGCGGTCGGCAGGCGGCTGGAGGCCCGCGGCATGCGCAACCCCGCCTGGTGCCCCTGGCAGCTGCACCTCGCCCGCGCCACGGCGCTCACCGACAGCCCGCGCGCCGTCGAGCTGGCAGAGGAAGGCGTACGGCGGGCCCGCAGGTTCGGCACCGCGACGGCCGTCGGCGAGGCCCTGCACTGCGCCGCCACCGTGGTCGGCGGCGGCCGGGCCCTCAAACTGCTCGCCGAGGCCGTACGGGAACTGGAGCACTCACCCGCCGGCTACGCGCTGGCCGAAGCCCTGGTCGACCACGGAGCGGCGCTGCGCCGGGCCGGCCTGCCCCAGGACGCGGCCGAGCGCCTCTACCGCGGGCTGGAGGGCGCGGTCCACTGCGGAGCCGACGGCCTGGCGGAGCGCGCCCGCGACGAGCTGTCCGCGGCCGGCCTGCGCCCGCTCCAGCTGCACAGCACCGGCACCGAGACCCTCACCGCCCAGGAGCGGGCGGCCGCCGAACGGCTCGCCCTGGGCTGGCCCACCAGCCGCATCGCCGAGGAGCTGGCCACCCCGGAGACGGTCGTCACCCGCCTGCTGTCCAGCGTCTGCCGCAAGATGGGCACGGACTACGCCGGTCTGCCGCGGCTGCTGGAGACGGCCGCCCACGGCGTCGCGCCGGTCCAGCCGCCGCTGCGTTGACGCCGGGCCCGCCGGCCGCCGGCGGCCACGTACGATGGCGGTATGTCCTTCCTCCGCCGCCGCAGCGCAGCCACGCCCGCCGGGCCTGACTTCGACGTCCTCGCCATGGACCCCGGGGACTGGCCCGGCAATCTCGGAGCGGGGCTGCTGCCCGCCCCCGACGGCAGCTGCCAGGGGGTCTTCCTCCGCTACGACCTGTTCGGCGGCCGCGGCCCCGCGATGATCATCGGCAACCTCCCGGAGGGCTCCCCGGCGCGCGACCTGGCGGACGGCCAGGTGCCGTTCGAGGTGGCGCAGCTGCTCGCGGCGCTGGAGAACGACGAGCCGGTCACCGTCGTCGAGACCGAGGACACCCCGGTCATGCACGACGACAACCTGCTGATCGTCAAGCGCATCAAGTGCTCCGAGGGCCGGATCTCCTGCGCCCAGTTCGACCGCAGCGACGGCGTCCTGGTCACCATCGCCAGCTGGGACCGCCCGATCACCGACGACCTGTACGCCCTCCTGAAGCCGCTGCCGGCGGAGATGTTCCAGCAGGGCTGATCCGGAAGGCACGGCACGGCCGTACCGCTTCCTGGCATCGTGGCCGCCATGACCGAACTGGTGGACCGGGTGGACGAGCAGGACCGGGTGGTGGGCGTGGCCGACCGTGCCGAGGCGATCCGCAAGGGGTGGCTGCACCGGGTGGCGACCGTCGTGTGCCGCGACAGGGCGGGCCGGATACTGGTCCACCGGAGGCCGGCGGACGTCTCGCGGTTCCCGAACCAGTACAACTGGCTGATCGGCGGCGCGGTGAACGCGGGGGAATCGTACGAGGAAGCCGCCGTCCGCGAACTGTCGGAGGAACTCGGCGTACGGGCCGCGGCCCGGCTCGCCTTCACGTTCCTGTGCCGCGGGGCGATCGCCCCGTACTGGCTCGGCGTGCACGAAGCCGTCATAGCGGACGAGGTGACGACGGGCCCGGCGGAGATCGCCTGGCACGACTGGCTGCCCGAGCCCGCTCTCCGGGAGGCCGTGCGGCAATGGGACTTCGTCCCCGACGGCCGGGACGCCTTCGCGAGGTACGCCGCCCTCGCCTGAGTACGGACGCGGCCGGACGCCGTGCCGGGCCGCCGCGAGCCCGGCGCGGCATCCGGCCGCGTGCCGTGTGCTACCGCTGCGAAGACCGCACGTCCACATCGGCCGCCCGTACGTAGCCCACCCGGTGCCCCACCTGGATCTCGTAGTAGACGTCCTCGCCGCGCACGACCGCGTGGCGGGACAGGTCGTACGTCGGGGCGTAGAAGTACTCGCCGTGTACCCGGTTGCCGACGGCGTAGCGCTGGCCGGACAGCAGCTTGTACGGGAGCGGGGTGACGGCCTGCACCGGTACGCCCGCCGGGTAGGCCGCCGCCTCCGGGTACGCCCGCCCGTAGACCGGGATGTCCGCCCGGCCCGCCTTCGGCGTGATCACCAGGCCCCTCGCGTCGACCGCGGTGGGCTGCTTCGGCGGGTTGTGGAACCACGCCTTCTGGCCCAGGTACCAGATGGCCGTCCACGCGCCCCGGCGCTCCGCGACCGCGTACCGCTGGCCGGTGGTGGCGCGGGCGCCGGTGTCGTTCACGCCGGTCGTGGAGGGGCTGCCGTCCGGCCGCAGCCCGATGTCCTGGACCAGCGGCGCGCTCGCGCTCGGCCCGGTGTGCAGGCGTACCGCGGCCGAGCCGTGCGGCGCACACGGCTGGCCGGGCTTGACGCAGTCCGTGTAGACGGGCCGGTGCCGGTCGTAGTCGGGGCGGATGGTGACCAGGCCGCCTCCGGGGCCCGCCGTGCGCACGAACGGCGCGCCCAGCAGCCGGAAGTAGTGCGCCCAGTCCCAGTACGGGCCGGGGTCGGTGTGCATGCCCTTGATCGTGGCGGGGGTGGTGCCCGGCACGTTGTCGTGGCCGATGATGTGCTGGCGGTCCAGCGGCAGGTCGTACTTGTGCGCCAGATAGCGCACCAGCCGCGCCGAGGCCCGGTACATCGCCTCCGTGTACCAGGCGTCCGGAGCCGCGAGGAAACCTTCGTGCTCGATGCCCACGGAGTGCGCGTTGACGTACCAGTTCCCCGCGTGCCAGGCGACGTCCTTCGTCGGCACGTGCTGGGCGATCAGCCCGTCCGCCGACCGGATCGTGTAGTGCCAGGACACGTACGTCGGGTCCTTGATGAGCTTCAGCGTCGTCTCCCACGACCCCTCGGTGTCGTGCACGACGATGGCGTCGACGCTCTGGTCCTCGGGCCGGTCGGCCTTGTCGTGGTTGCCGTAGTCCCCGTCGCCGAACTCCTCGTACGGCGCGGGCACGGACACACAGGAGACCGTACGCGGGCATTCGAGGCGGGAACTGTCCGACGGCGCGGGGGCGGACCGCAGTCCCAGGCGCGCGAGCTGTGCGCGGTCCGGCGTCAGCCCAGGCGCGGCGGGCAGCGTCACCCGCTGACCGGAGTCGGTCGTACGGGACTGGCCCTGGCGCAGGACGTCGTACACGTCGTCGGCGAAGCCCGCCGCCGTCCGGGCGTCGTCCGCGCCCGGATACCGGGCGACGGCCCCGTACCAGCGGGCCGGGTCGGCGGAGCGCAGCCCCAGGCGGCGCTGCTCCTCGGCCAGCAGCGCCGCACCGCCGCGGATGTTGGCGGCCGGGTCCCGGCGCAGCCGCTCGGCGGGCAGCCCGGTCAGCCGCGCAGCCCGCTCCAGGGTGCGCAGCCGGGCGGGCAGCTCCGTGGTGGCGGGAAGCCGCGCGGGGGCTCGCTTACGGGCGCGGGAGTCGTCGCCGCGCGGGTCCTCGTCGCCGTCGCTGTGGTGCGGCCGCTCGGCCAGCGCCGTACGGGCGTCGGTCAGGTGCATCGGGCCGTAGCCGCCGGACACGCTGGGCGCGCCGCCGTGCCCGTCCCAGCGCGACTCCATGTACGCCACGGCCAGCAGCACGTCCCGGGGGACGCCGTGGCGCGCGGCGGCGTCCGCGAACGCCTGCTGGAGGGAGCCCGCGGCGGGCTGTGCCGCCACGGCGCGGGGCTGCCCGTCCGGGCCGGACGGCGCGGCGGAGACCAGCGGCAGCAGCAAGGCCGCCGCCGCGACGGCGGTGGCGGCCCTGCGCGCTCTGGAGCGGGGGGTTCTCTTCTCGTCGGATCCTCGCAATGCAGCCTCCTGTGGCCGACCGGGACGAGCCGGGGCGTCTGGCGGATGGTGTGCATACGGCCGTGCGCGGAACGGGATTCTTACAGCTATCGCCTGGCCGACGTTCCGTCAATCACCGTGCGCCCCAAGGGTTTCGTATGTCAGCACGCACTCCGGAACCCCGTACGAGAGCGGCAGCGGCCTCCGGCACACACGGGTGAGCGGCACGCCCCTACGGCGTGCCGCTCACCTGCCCCCGTGACGGATCAGCGGGTGCCGACCGCCGCCCGTACCGCACGGCGCGCCATCTGGCAGTCGTCGTGCAGCCGGCGCAGCAGCAGCCGCTGCTCCTCGCCCGCCGCAAGCGCACCGGGGTGTCCCGGCCCCGGCGTGCCCGTCGGCGTGGGCTCGCGCATGGTGCGCTGCACGGCCATTTCGTAACGCCGTATCTCGCGGGTGAGCACCAGCATCAGATTGACCAGGAAGGCGTCCCGCGCGGCCGGTCCCGCGGCCTGCGCGAGCTGGCTGATCTGGCGGCGCGCCACAGGGGCGTCACCGAGCACCGACCACAGGGTCGCGAGGTCGTAGCCCGGCAGGTACCAGCCGGCGTGGTCCCAGTCGAGCAGCACCGGACCGGCGGGGGAGAGCAGGACGTTGTTCAGCAGCGCGTCGCCGTGGCAGAACTGGCCCTGGGTGTGGGACAGACCGTGCAGCAGCTTCTGCAGGTCGCCCAGGTCCCGGTCGGTCAGCAGGCCTAGGTCGTGGAAGCGCCCGATGCGGCCCGCGTAGTCCAGCGGCGCGTCGAACATCCCGGCCGGCGGCCGCCAGAGGTTGACCCGGCAGATCGCGCCGAGCGCGGCCCGTACGTCGGCGCGCGGCGGTGCTTCGGTCGGATGCCGTTGGAGGGAGGCGACCCGGCCGGGCATCCGCTCGACGACCAGGGTGCAGTTGTCAGGATCCGCGGCGACCAGCCTCGGTACGCGCACCGGCGGGCGGTGGCGTACGAAGGACCGATATGCAGCTATTTCGTGCCGGAACCGCTCGGCCCACGCGGGGGAGTGGTCCAGTAAACACTTGGCGACGGCGGTCGTACGGCCGGTGGTGCCCACCAGGAGGACGGACCTGCCGCTCCGGCGCAGCACCTGGACCGGGTGGAACTCGGGACAGATGCGGTGCACGGAGGCGACCGCGGCGCGCAGCTGAGCACCCTGAGGGCCGGACAAGTCGAGTCTCCCGCTGAGCGGTTGGGTGCCTCCCCCTTGCACCCGCCGGTTGCGGCCGCCGGTGAGGCCGGAAACCGCCCCCTGAGACTGGGAGGGGTCGAGATACGGCCCGCTTCCCGGAGGCTGCGGACGGTACGGCCGGTTCGGGGCGCTCACGGCGGACGATGCTGCGTACATGGGTGAGACAGATCCCTTCGTGCGCCGACGAGTTGCGGTGCGGCTCCCGGCCCGGCGACCCGGGGCCCGAAGGCCCCGGATCCGGTGTCCGCACCCTGGGGAATGCGGTACCGACACCGGGCCGGGGGCTGCACTTCTACAGAACACGCGGGCGCGGGTGGCAGACCATCTGGCGGACCCTGGCGAACCCTGGCGAATGCTCGCGGGCGTCCTCGGAGGGCCGTTACTGTCAAGTCAGTCGAGGAACCTGGGGGCTTGACGTGGACAGGGAGCCGAACACCCGTCTCGCGGACCTTTTCGGCCTGGCCGGCTGGTCCAAGGGCGAACTGGCGAGACTGGTCAACCGGCAGGCGGCCGCCATGGGGCATCCGCAGCTGGCGACCGACACCTCGCGGGTACGGCGCTGGATCGACACGGGGGAGACCCCGCGCGACCCGGTGCCGAAGGTGCTCGCCGCCCTGTTCACCGAGCGTCTCGGCCGTGTCGTAACCATCGAGGACCTCGGGTTCGGTCGTTCCGGGCGCGCGGGGAGGAAACAGGCCACGGACGGTCTCCCGTGGCCGCCCGAGCGAACGGCGGCGGTCCTCACGGAATTCACGGGAATGGACCTCATGCTCAACCGACGCGGCTTGGTGGGCGCGGGCGCGGCGCTCGCCGCGGGCTCCGCACTCAGCAGCGCCATGCACGACTGGCTGCACACCGACCCGGCGCTGGCAGCCGACGCCCCCCGATTCGACGACCCGTTCGACTACAACTCCATCGACCAGATCGGCTACGACCGTTACGAGGCGGCCCCCGTGGGGTCGCAGGAGATCGACGCCCTGGAGCGCTCGGTCGAGGTCTTCCGCGCCTGGGACGCGGCCCGCGGCGGCGGGCTGCAGCGCAAGGCCGTGGTGGGCCAGCTCAACGAGGTGGGCGGGATGCTCGCCTACCGCCACCCCGAGCATCTGCAGCGCAGGCTGTGGGGGGTGGCGGCCAACCTCGCCGTCCTGGCGGGCTGGATGTCCCACGACGTGGGGCTGGAGCCCACCGCCCAGAAGTACTTCGTCATCGCCGCCCACGCGGCGCGCGAGGGCGGCGACCGGCCGCGCGCCGGCGAGGCGCTCTCCCGGGCGGCCCGCCAGATGGTGCACCTGGGCCGTCCCGACGACGCCCTGGACCTGATGAAACTGGCCAAGTCCGGCTCCGGCGCCGAGACCCTGCCGCGGACCCGCGCGATGCTCTGCACCATCGAGGCGTGGGCCCAGGCGAGCAAGGGACAGGGCCAGGCCATGCGGCGCACCCTGGGCGAGGCGGAGGAACTGTTCGTCGCCGACCGGGGTGACGTGCCGCCGCCGAGCTGGATGCAGATGTTCGACGCGGCGGACCTGCACGGTATGCAGGCGCTGGCCTTCCGTACGCTGGCCGAGCACGACCCGCGGGCGGCGAAGATCGCCCAGGCGCACGCCAAGCAGGCGCTGCGGCTGCGCGACAACGGGCGGCAGCGGTCGCAGATCTTCGACTACCTCTCGCTGGCCTCCGCCTGCTTCATCGGCAACGACCCCGAACAGGCCGACCGCTACGCCCGGCTGGCCCTGGTGTCCATCAAGGAGAACTCCTCCCACCGCACCTGGGACCGGCTGCGGGAGATGTACCGGCTCACCGGCCGGTACGCGAACTACGCCACGATCCAGGACCTGCGGGAGGAGATCCAGCGGGTCATGCCGAAGGCCAAGAACAAGGGGCTGGGGCCGGGGATCGGCCCGGTGGGCAGCAACCTGCGGGTCTGACGCCGACGGTTGCCGGCGGGACCCGAACCGGACAGGAGCAAGGCGCGCCAAGACCCGTGACCCCGGTCCTGGCCGTACAGACACCGCGCCGTACGGGCACCGCGCAGTCGTACGGACACCGCGCAGGGGTTTCCGCTACCCGCTCACCCTGGCGATCAGCACACACGCGTCGTCCTCGCGCTCGGCACTGCCGAACTCCTCGGCGATGACGCGGACACAGTCCTGCGCGTTGCGCGCCGCGGCGAACCGCGGTGCCAGCGACAGGAGGCGCGCGGCCCCCTCGTGGGGCGCGAGCGCGCCGTGCGCCCGGCGCGGCACCAGGCCGTCCGTGTGCAGCACCAGCAGGTCGCCGGGCTCCAGCTGCTCGCACCGCTGGGTGTAGGCGGCTCCGGTGGTGGCACCGAGCAGGACGCCCTCCGGGGGGCTCAGCGGGCTGCCCGTGCCGTCGCGGAACAGCAGCGGGGCGGGGTGGCCGGCCTGGGACCAGACGAGCTGACGGGAGACGGGATCGAAGCGGCAGCAGACCGCGCTGCCGAGGGCGGGCTGCGCGGAGGTGTCGAGCAGCTGGTTCAGATAGCCCATCAGCGGGCCCGGTTCCTGACCGGACACCGCCATGCCGCGCAGCGCGCCGAGCACCATGGCCATGCCGGAGGTGGCGCTGGCGCCGTGGCCGGTCAGGTCGCCGACGCTCAGCAGCGTCCGGCCGTCCGGGAGCTGCAACGCGTCGTACCAGTCGCCGCCGATCAGGGCGCTGGTGCCGGAAGGGAGGTAGCGGGCGGCGAGGTCGAGTGCGACGGGCCCGCCCTGCGGGAACCGCAGGGAGCCGCGCCACGGCGGCAGCACGGCTTCCTGCAGCTCGACCGCAAGCCGGTGCTCGGTCTGCGCCATGTGCCGTTGACGCTGCAGCGAGTCACGGGTCTCGCGCACCGCCCGCTGGCTGCGACGCAGCTCGCTGACGTCGCGCAGCACGGCCCACATGCACGCCGTACTGCCGTCGGCTTCGAGCACCGGCTCGCCCACCATGTGCACCGTACGGACGCTCTGGTCGCTGCGTACGATGCGGAACTCGTCGTCGATCGGGCGGCCGTCCACCAGGCAGTCGGTGACCATCGTGGTCAGCAGCTGCTGGTCCTCGCAGAAGACCAGGGAGGGCAGCTCGTCCAGGGTCAGGGGCCCTTCGGCCGGGTCCCGGCCGAAGATTCCGAACAGTTCCTCGGACCAGCTCACCTCGTCGGTGAGGAGGTTCCACTCGGCGCTGCCGACCCGGCTGAGCAGCGAGCCGCGCGGATGCCCAGCGGGCTCCGGCGGCGCCACCGGCAGCCGGTCGTCGTCCGCGGCGTCCGCCGTGTCCGGGGCCGCCTCGGGGTCGGCGGGCAGGCCCTCCCGAAGCTGGTCCAGGTGTCCGCCGAGATCGTCGAGGTGGTGGACGGCGAGGTCGCACAGCGCCCGCTGCCAGCGCAACCGGGGGTCGTCGGGCTCGTCACCGGCCGCCGAGGTCTCCCGGCGTACGGCGTCCAGGCCGCCCCGCAACCGGCGTGCCTGGGTGATCAGGGCCTCGACCACGTCGCGCTCGGGCGGCTGGGCGGCTGGTCGGTCCGCGAACAGATGGGACGGCATGACGTTCTCCGATATCAGGCGGCGCCAGGGCCTGGTCTGACGGAAGGGCCGGTAACGACTGTTGCACAGGCTGCGACCGCCCGTAAGGGATTTGGCATTACCCGATACGGTGGTGCATTTGGCATATGCCCCTGGCCTCCCAGGGGTGACCTCCGGCCGAATCAGCGGAACGGAGCGTTCCAGGCTAGGCTTCGGCCGCCGTAGCGCGCTCGCTCCCACCGATCCATGGTGGGAACGACGCATACGACCCGTGGTCACCGGCAAGAATGCCGGTCAGCGGAAATCCCGTTGCCAGCCTGCCCCCCGCACCGGATGCTGACCTCATGTTCGATCCAGACATAGCGCCCAGTGGCACCCTGCTCGGCCTCCTGCAGCGAGGCCGCGGCGACGGGACCCTGCACGCCCTCGCGGCGCCGCGGGCCGAGGCGCTCGCGGCACTGAACGACAGCGTGCTGCGCGACCCCCGCCGCGACTGGCAGGTAGAGAACCGCTCCCTGTACTACGCGCGCCTCTACATGCAGCTCGACGGCGGACTCGAAGAGATCGAACGGCATCTTTTCCACCCCGACGACCTCACCGACCCCGGCGAGGAGCGCACCGGCCTCGCCCTCGCCGTCCTCGGCCACCTCGCCGCGTACGGCCGGGACGCCGCCCTCCTCCTGCTGCGCAGCTACGCCGCCGCCGGCACGAACTGGCGCTGGGCCCTGGACGAGCTCGCGCTGCGGGACGACGACGCGGGACTGGCGACCCTCGCCCCCGCGGCCCTCGCCCGCTTCCCGCACACCGCCGAGGGCGACGCCGAGCTGGCCGCCGCCGTCCGCGACGCCTTCGAGCCCCGCCCGTGGCGGCTGTGGGCCGAGGACCCCCGCTACGGCGAACGCATCCGCGCCGCCCAGGAACAGGGCTGTTTCGACCGCTGGCAGCGCCAGCTGCGGCCCAGCGGCCCCCGCCCCGGCTGGAGCGTCACCGAAGTACTGGACTGGGCCCAGCAGGGCCTGGAGCTGCACCCCGAGGAGTGGCGCCAGGTCCCGGCCGCGCGCTGCCTGGCCGCTGTCGCGGGCCCCGAGGACCGCCCCGAACTGCTGCGCGCCGCGCGCACCGGTCCGGACGCCGCCCGCGCCGCCGCCCTGCGCCACCTCGCCGAGCGCGGCGACCCCGAGGCCCTCGACCTCATCGAGGCCGCGGCCGCCGACCCCTTCTCCAGCCGTCCGCTCGCCGAGGCCGCGCTCGCCGCCTTCGAGCGGATGCGCGCCGTGGCCGCCGTCGAACGGGCCCGCCGGTGGGCCCCGCGCCCCGACGCGCTCGGCGCGGCCGGCGCCACGATGCTGGCCCGCCGGGGCAGCCGCGGCGACGCCGACCTGGTGCTGGCGGCCCTGCGCCGTACGGTGCGGACCGAGGGGCCGGACGCGGGCGGACTGTGGGAGCTGGTCGACGGGGCGGGCCGCCTGGGGGTGGCCTGCGCGGCGCCGGTGCTGCGCCACATCTACCGCGAGACCTCCTCCTCCCATCTCAGAGGCCGCGCCGCGGGTGCACTGGCCGTCACCGACCCAGGGTTCCCGGCAGGCTTCGCCGTCGAGTGCCTGTGGGACTGCGAGGAGAGCACCCGCGAGCTGGCCGCCCGGCACGCGGCGACCGGTGACGACCGGGTCGTGGAGCAGCTGCGCAGGCTGGCCGCCGATCCGGCCGAGGAGGCCGAGGTGCAGACGGCGGTACGCAGCAGGTTCGGGCCGGACGCGCCGGCGCTCTGAAGCACGGGGGAGCGCGGGGCCGCGGGGCGCGCGGGCCGTCCGCGCCGGGCGCCCGTGTCCCGGCGCATGCGTCAACGCTCATGGGACGTTCCCCGGCTGGAAAGATCCACGTGGCCGGGGCCACGCCCGGTGGGCCGACAACAGCCGTATGCGTGTTGTCATCGTCACCGAGTCCTTCCCGCCCGACGTCAACGGCGTCGCCCACTGCGCCCTCGAAACCGCCCGGCATCTGGTCCGGCGCGGGCACGACGTGCTCGTCGTCGCCCCGACGGGCGCCGACGGGACACCGGACGGCGGACCGGGCGCCCCCTGCCCCGTCGTCCGGGTGCCCTCGGTGCCGCTCCCGGGCTACCCGCAGGTCCGGCTGGCGCTGCCCGGCCGCCGGCTGGCCGCCGCGCTGGACGGGCACCAGCCGGACGTGGTGCATCTGGCCGGCCCTTTCGTCCTGGGTGCCCGCGCGATGGCCGTCGCCGCGCGGCGAGGTGTGCCCGCCGTCGCCGTCTACCAGACCGACCTGGGCCGCTATGCCCGTGCCTACCTGCACACCGGGAGCGCCGCGGCCTGGCGGCGCCTGCGGACGGTGCACGCGGCGGCCGACCGGACGCTCGCGCCGTCCGCCTCCGCCCTGCACGACCTGGCCGCGCACGGCGTGCCCCGGCTGCGGCTGTGGCCGCGCGGCGTGGATTCCGCGCGGTTCCACCCCGCCCGTCGCGACGGCGTACTGCGCAGCTCGCTCGCCGCGGGCCGGGACCTGCTGGTCGGGTACGTGGGGCGGCTCGCGCCCGAGAAGGAGGTACGGCTGCTGGCCCGGGTCTCGCGGCTGCCCGGCGTGCGGACCGTGGTGATCGGGGACGGGCCGAGCGCCTCCGGGCTGCGCGCCGCCCTGCCCGGGGTGCGCTTCCTGGGCCGCCGTACGGGCGACGAACTGGCGCGGCTCGTCGCCTCCATGGACGTCTTCGTGCACACCGGCCGCTACGACACCTTCTGCCAGACCGTCCAGGAAGCGATGGCGGGCGGCGTACCCGTGGTCGCGCCTGCCGCGGGCGGCCCGCTGGACCTTGTGGAGCACGGCCGTACGGGACTGCTGGTGCCGCCGGGCGACGGGGAAGCGCTGCGCGATGCGGTCCGGCTCCTGGCCGGCGACCCGGCCGCGCGCGCACGGCTGGGCGCCGCGGGCCGCGCGGCGGTCGAGCACCGCACCTGGGAGGTGGTCGGCGACGCACTGCTGGGCCATTACGAGGACGTGCTCGCCGACCGGACGGCGGTGGCCGCATGACGGCGCGGACGGGCACGGCCGCGCGGTTCGTCCTCGACGAGACCCGGTACCTCGGAGCCGGGCTGCGCATCGTACGCCTCGCGAACTTCGTGACGCCCGAGTCGGGCGGTCTGCGTACCGTCCTGCAGGCCCTGGGCGCCGGCTACCGCGCCGCCGGGCACGACCCGGTCCTGATCGTGCCCGGACCGGCCGCCGGCGACGAGGACACCGGCCAGGGACGGGTGATCACTCTGCCCGGCCCGGTCCTGCCCGGCACGGGCGGCTACCGGGTACTGGCCGACCGGCACCGGGTCCGGCGTGTCCTGGAGGAGCTGGCCCCCGACCGCCTGGAGGTCTCCGACCGGACGACCCTGCGGTGGACCGGCGAATGGGCGCGGCGGGCCCGCGTCCCGGCGGTGGCGGTGTCGCACGAGAGTGTGGACGGCGTGCTCCGCGCCTGGGGAGTGCCGCGCGGACCGGCGCGCGCCACCGCCGACCGGATCAACGCCCGGACCGCGCACGCCTACAGCCGGGTGGTGTGCACGACGGAATGGGCGGCGGCGGAGTTCACCCGGGTCGGCGCGCGCAACGTCGTCCGGGCGCCGCTGGGCGTCGACCTGACGGGCCGGCACCCCGCCCTGCACAGCCCGGTACTGCGGCGCCGGTGCGCGGGCGGCGCCGACGTGCTCCTGCTCCTGTGCTCGCGGCTGTCGGTGGAGAAGCGGCCGGGGCGCGCGCTGGACGCGCTGGCGGAGCTGCGGTGGCGCGGCGTCGACGCGGCTCTGGTGGTCGCGGGGGAGGGGCCGCTGCGGGCCCGCCTGACGGCTCGCGCCCGTACCGAGCGGCTGCCCGTGGCGTTCCTCGGGCATGTCGCCGACCCGGGCGAGCTGGCCGCCCTCCAGGCGGGTGCGGACGTGGCCCTGGCGCCGGGCCCGGCGGAGACGTTCGGGCTGGCGGCCATGGAGGCACTGGCCTGCGGTACGCCGGTCGTGGCGAGCGCGGCGTCGGCCCTCGCCGGTCTGGTCGGCCCCGGCGGTGACACCGCCCTCGACGACGGTCCCTCCTTCGCGGACGCGGTCCTGCGGGTCCTCGGGCGCCCCGAGGCGCAGCGCCGTGCGGCGGCCCGGCAGCGCGCGGAGGGCTACGGCTGGCAGACCGCCGTGGCGGCCTTCCTGGCGGCCCACGACGCTGCCGTGCCGCCGCTGTGACGCCACCGTGCCGCCCGTACTACGGGGGTCAGGCCGACGGTTCCCCCTCGACCGTCCTGGGGCCCACCCGCAGCGACGGCTCCGGCGTGGCCGGGATGTCCTCCGGCTCACGGGCCCAGCGGGCGGCGACGACCGCGCAGACCATCAGCTGGAGCTGGTGGTAGAGCATCAGCGGCAGGATGACCAGGCCGGCCGCGCCGCCGAAGAGCACCGCCGCCATCGGCAGCCCGGTGGCGAGGCTCTTGTTCGAACCGCAGAACACGATGGTGATGCGGTCCGCCCGGCAGAAGCCCAGCCGCCGGGCGGCCAGCGAGGTCGTGACCAGGGCGGTGGCCAGCAGGCCGGCGGCCAGGAGCAGCAGGGCGAGCAGCCGGACGGGGGTGATCTGGTGCCAGATCCCCTGCTCCATGCCCTTGCTGAAGGCGGTGTAGACGACGAGGAGGATCGAGCAGCGGTCCAGGAGGCCGAGGGGTTTCCTGTGCCGGGTGAGGAGGCCGCCGAGCCAGCGGCGCAGCACCTGCCCGGCGAGGAAGGGCAGCAGCAGATGGGTGGCGATGGAGAGCAGGCCCGCCGCCGAGAAACTGAGGGCGGAGCCGATCAGCCAGGCCGCGAGCAGCGGGGTGGCGGCCATGCCGAACAGGCTGGAGTACGTGCCGGCGCAGATGGCGGCCGGGACGTTGCCGCGGGCCGTGGAGGTCAGGGCGATCGAGGACTGGACGGTCGAGGGGACGACACACAGGAACAGCAGCCCCGTGTAGAGCCGGTCGGAGAGCAGGAACGGGACGAGGCCGCCGGCCGCCAGGCCGAGCAGCGGGAACAGGACGAAGGTGCCGGCCCCGGTCAGCAGGTGGAGCTTCCACTGCCGTAGCCCGTGCAGTGCCTCGCGGGTGGACAGCCGCGCTCCGTAGAGGAAGAAGAGCAGGCCGATGGCGAGGTCGGCGGCGGTGTCCGCGGCCACGGCACCCGCTCCGGTCGCGGGGAGCACGGTGGCGAACAGGACGGTGCCGAGGAGCGCCGCCACATAGGGGTCGACGGCCCGTGCCAAGCGGCGCGCCGTACGCGCGGCCGGTGCCGGCTCACTCATCGTCGCCGGTCTGCCAGGGCGGGTGGCCGACGCGGGACGGGTCGGCGCCGGGGCCGTTGGCGTCCCGGGTCCGTACGTCGATGGCGCCGCCGCCTCCGTCGTGGTCGCTGCCCGCCGTCCCCTTGCCGGCGAGCAGGGTGTTGAGGGTCCGGTCGACCTCCAGCCAGGAGTCCGCCGAGGAGTTGTCGACGACCAGCAGGCCGACGGCCGTTTTCGCGCGGGGCTGCGGCGGGGTCTCGTCCTCGTCGTCCTGGGAGTCGCACGGCGGGGGCGGCGGCGGGACCGTCGGCCCCGGTGCGGCGGCCTGGGCGGCGCCGCCGCCCCACAGCACGCCCAGCACCGTCGCGACGGCGAGGGACAGCGTGGACGGGCGCACGGCCCGGGACCGCGTGCCGCGGTCCCGGAGCCGCCCGGCGCCGCCCCGGAAGGGGTTCGGTGCCATACGGTCAGCCTCTTCTCAGACGGGAGCCGGTGCGCGGTGCGCGTGGTGCCTGCTGATGTTCTTCTCCAACAGCTCGGTGGCGCACCGCAGTTCGACGCTGCCGGTCTGGCCCGTGACGGGCAGCCGGCCGTCGGCGTTCTTCAGGTCGGCCAGCGCTCCGTCGATGGCGCCGTGCGCGGCGAACAGGCAGGGGGTGCTGTAGATCGCCACGTCCACACCGAGGTCGGTGAGTTCGGTCAGTGACAGGCGGGGCGACTTGCCGCCCGCGATCTGGTTGAACAGCAGCGGCTTGCCGCCCACGACGGACCGGATGCGTTCGATCCACTCCACACTGCGCACCCCGTCCACGAGGACGACGTCCGCGTCAGTCTCGGCGAGCGCCGCCGCCCGCCGGACGATCTCCGCCTCCTCCGTGGCGTCCGTACGGGCCACCACGACCAGGTCCTTGCGGCTGCTGAGCACCAGGTTGAGCTTGTCCAGGTACTCCTCCAGCGGGAGGATCAGCTTGCCGTCCGCGTGACCGCACCGGCGGGGTCTCTTCTGGTCCTCCAGGATCACGCCGGAGGCCCCGGCGCGCTCCAGGCTCTGGACGACGTGGCAGGCGACCTCGGGGTCCACGTAGCCGTCGTCGATGTCCACCAGCAGGTGGTGGGACGGAAAGGCCAGCCGCAGCCGTTCGGTGAACTGCACCATGTCCGGCCAGGCGATGAAGCCGATGTCGGGCAGGCCGTAATAGGATGCCGCGAAGCCGAATCCGGAGACGAACATGCCGTCGTAGTGCTGGGCCGCGATGGAAGCCGAATACATGTCGTAGATACCGATGAGCGGTGTGGTGCGGGGCGACCGGACCGCCTCGCGCAGGGCGCTGCCGTACTGCATGTTTCTCCTGCCTCCCGGACCCGCCGGTCGCGGGTCCTTGGGGTGTTCTTGACCCGACGGTCCCAGGAAACCAAGAGCTAGTAAAAGGATTCCGGGAAGCAACACCCGTATGAGGAAACGCCGCAGGCCACAGGGGATGTTCGGGAATTAGTACGGGCTGATGGTCATATCGCGGAAGTGACGTTTCCGCGGGGGGATCGCGGGGCGTAATGGCGATGAGCTGAAATGCGCCGGAGTCCGCCCCGGCGTTTCCAGGCGGCCCGCGGCGGCCGTCCGGGCGGACCGGGGCCGAAGACACCGGTGCCGCCGGGCCCGCTGCCACAATGGCGGCATGACGGGACGCTGGGAGTTCTGGATCGACCGGGGCGGCACGTTCACGGACGTGGTGGGACGGCGGCCGGACGGGCGGCTGGTCACCGGCAAGCTGCTCTCGCACCGCCCCGGGAGCACCGAGGACGCCGCCGTCGCCGGCATCCGGGCGATGCTGGGGCTCGCCCCCGGCGCACCGGTGCCCGCCGAGCGGATCGCCGTCGTCAAGATGGGCACGACCGTGGCCACCAACGCCCTGCTGGAGCGCACGGGCGAGCCGACCGTCCTGGTCACCACCGAGGGTTTCCGGGACGCGCTGCGCATCGCCTACCAGAACCGGCCGCGGATCTTCGACCGGCGGATCGTGCTGCCCGAGGCGCTGTACGAGCGGGTGATCGAGGTTCCGGAGCGGGTGGACGCGCGCGGCACGGTCGTGCGTCCGTTGGAGACGGACGCGGTGCGGGCGGAGCTGGCGCGGGCGTACGCGGACGGACTGCGCAGCGCGGCGGTGGTGCTGCTGCACGGCTACCGCTACGCGGACCACGAGAAGGCCGTCGCCGCCCTGGCGCAGGAGGCCGGGTTCACCCAGGTCAGCTGCTCGCACGAGGTCAGCCCGCTGATGAAGCTGGTGCCGCGCGGCGACACCACCGTCGTGGACGCCTACCTGTCGCCGATCCTCGGCCGGTACGTGTCCGAGGTGGCCCGGCAACTGCCGGGCGTACGGCTGATGTTCATGCAGTCCAACGGCGGGCTGCGGGAGGCCGCGCACTTCCGCGGCAAGGACGCGGTGCTCTCCGGGCCGGCGGGCGGCGTCGTCGGGACGGCCCGCTCCTCGGCCGAGGCGGGCGACGGGTACGACCGGGTGATCGGCTTCGACATGGGCGGCACTTCCACCGACGTGTCGCACTACGCGGGCTCCTTCGAGCGGATCTTCGGCAACGAGGTCGCGGGCGTACGGATGCGGGCGCCCATGATGAACATCCACACCGTGGCGGCGGGCGGCGGCTCGGTGCTGCACTTCGACGGGCGGCGCTACCGCGTCGGCCCCGACTCGGCCGGTGCCGTCCCCGGCCCGGCCTGCTACCGGCGCGGCGGCCCGCTGACCGTCACGGACGCCAACGTGATGCTCGGGCGCGTCCAGCCGGCGCACTTCCCGGCGGTCTTCGGACCCGACGGCGACCAGCCGCTGGACGACGCGACGGTACGGGAGCGTTTCGTCCGGCTGGCCGAGGAGGCGGCCGAGGCCACCGGCGACCGGCGCGGCCCCGAGGAGGTCGCCGCCGGGTTCCTGGACATCGCCGTGCTGAACATGGCCAACGCGGTCAAGAAGATCTCCGTCCAGCGCGGTTACGACGTCACGCGCTACGCGCTCACCAGCTTCGGCGGCGCGGGCGGCCAGCACGCCTGCGCGGTCGCCGACGCGCTGGGCATCGGCACGGTCGTCGTACCGCCGCTGGCCGGGGTGCTGTCCGCCTACGGCATCGGGGTCGCCGACGCGACGGCGATGCGGGAACAGGCCGTCGAGGTGGAGATCGACCCGGAGTCGGACGCGACGGACCTCGACGGGGTGCACGGTGTCTGCGACCGGCTGGCCGCCCGTACCCGCCGCGAACTGCTCGACGACGGCGTCCCGAAGGAGAGCGTCACCACCCGGGCGCGCGTGATGCTGCGTTACGCCGGGACGGACTCCGCGATCGGGGTGGCGCTGGACACGCCGCGGGAGATGGCCGCCGCGTTCGTCCGGGCGCACCGCGCGCGGTACGGGTTCACGATGGAAAAGCCCCTGATCGCCGAGGCCGTGTCGGTGGAGGCGGTGGGCGCGGCGGGCGGCTCTGCCGGGCACGAGGTGCCGACGGGGGAGCGGGCGGGGACACTGCGGCCGGTCGCGACGGTACGGATGTTCGCGCAGGGGCGCTGGCAGGACACGGACCTGTTCGCCCGCGCCGACCTGCGCCCCGGCGACACCCTCACCGGTCCCGCGATCGTCGCCGAGGACGACGCGACGACGGTCCTGGACCCGGGCTGGCAGGCCCGCGCGGGGGAGCGCGGCCATCTGCTGCTGACCCGGGCGCGGCCCCGCGCGGGCGGTCCCGCGGTCGGCACGGACGCCGATCCGGTGATGCTGGAGGTGTTCAACAGCCTCTTCATGGCGATCGCCGAGCAGATGGGCGTCCGTCTGGAGAACACCGCCCACTCGGTCAACATCAAGGAGCGGCTGGACTTTTCCTGTGCTCTCTTCGATCACGAAGGCAACCTCATCGCCAACGCCCCGCACATTCCCGTGCATCTCGGGTCGATGGGGGAGTCCATCAAGGAGGTGCTCCGGCGGCGGCGCTGCACGGACGGAGAGCTGCGGCCGGGCGATGTGTACGCGGTCAACGACCCATACCACGGGGGTACGCATCTGCCGGACGTCACCGTCGTCACCCCCGTCTTCGACGACGCCGGCGAGGAACTGCTGTTCCTGGTGGCCTCGCGCGGCCACCACGCCGAGATCGGCGGCATCACCCCGGGCTCGATGCCCGCCTTCAGCCGCACCATCCAGGAGGAGGGTGTCCTCTTCGACAACTGGCTGCTGGTACGGGACGGCAGGCTGCGCGAGGACGAGACGCGTGCCCTGCTCGCCGCCGGGCCGTACCCGTCGCGGGCGCCGGACGCCAACATCGCGGACCTGCGGGCCCAGATCGCCGCCAACGAGAAGGGCATCCGCGAACTGCGCAAGGTGATCGAGCAGTTCGGCCTGGAGGTGGTGCGCGCCTACATGGGGCACGTGCAGGACAACGCCGAGGAATCGGTACGCCGGATCATCGCGGACCTGGCGGACGGCTCGTACCGCTACGAGACCGACGGCGGCGCGGTGATCCAGGTCGCGCTGACCGTGGACCGCGCGGCCCGCAGCGCCGTACTGGACTTCGCCGGGACCTCGGAGCAGCTGCCCGGCAACGCCAACGCGCCCAGCTCGGTGGTGATGGCGGCGGTGCTCTACGTCTTCCGCACGCTCGTCGCCGAGGACATCCCCCTCAACAGCGGCTGCCTCAAGCCGGTCGAGGTGCGCATCCCGCCCGGCTCGATGCTCGCGCCGGAATTCCCCGCCGCCACGGTCGCGGGCAACGTGGAGACCTCTCAGGCGGTCACCGGTGCGCTCTACGCGGCGCTCGGTGTGCAGGCCGAGGGCTCGGGCACGATGAACAACCTCACCTTCGGCAACGACCGGGTGCAGTACTACGAGACGGTCGCCGGCGGCTCGGGCGCGGGCGACGGCTTCGACGGCGCGGACGCCGTGCAGACCCACATGACCAACTCCCGGCTGACCGACCCCGAGGTCCTGGAGTGGCGCTATCCCGTACGGGTGGAGAGCTTCTCCGTACGGGAGGACAGCGGCGGCGACGGCCGGTGGCGGGGCGGCCGGGGCGCCGAACGCCGCCTGCGCTTCCTGGAGCCGGTGACGGTGGCGCTGCTCACCGGACACCGCCGGGTGCCGCCCTACGGGATGGCGGGCGGAGGGCCCGGCGCGACGGGCGCCAACCTGGTCCACCGCGCGGACGGCACGGAGGAAGTCCTGGCGGGCTGCGACGTGGCGGAGATCGGCGCGGGGGACGTGCTGGTGATCCGTACGCCGGGGGGCGGCGGCTACGGGAAACCGGACGGGTCAGCCGGAGGCGCGTGAGCGCCGGGGGACGAAACGGACGGGTGTGCCCGGTGCGGCCTGGGCCGCCGCGGCGAGGAACCGCTCCGGGACGACACCGACGACCGGATAACCGCCCGTCGTCGGATGGTCGTTGAGGAAGAGCACGGGCAGGCCGTTCGGGGGCACCTGGAGCGCTCCCAGTGGCATGCCCTCGCTGGGCAGTTCGCCGTCCTTGCGGCGTTCCAGGGCCGGTCCTTCGGTGCGCAGGCCGATGCGGTTGCTCGCCGAGGAGACGCGGAAGCGGCCGGTGGCGAGCGTGCGCAGGCCCGCTTCGGTGAACCAGTCGTCGCGCGGCCCCAGTACGCAGGGCAGCACCAGTTCCGCGACCGGCAGCCCCGAGCGCGGGACGGCGTCCACGGAGGCGGGCGGGCCGTACGGGGCGCCGAGCGGCAGCACGCCGCCGTCGGACAGCGGCGCGGGCCCGAGGCCGGAGAGCAGGTCGGCGGCGCGGCTGCCGAGCACCGGCTCCGCGTCGACGCCGCCGGCGAAGGCGAGGTACGAGCGGAGTCCGGCGGTGGCCGGTCCGGCGTCCAGCACCGCGCCCGCCGGGACGCGTACCGGCGCTCCCCAGGGTGCGGGGCGGCCGTCCACCATGACCGGGCAGGGCGCGCCGGTCACCGCGGCCACGGTGTCCGTGCGGACCTGTACGGCGCAGCCGGTGAGGGTCGTCTCCAGGGTGGCGGACGTCTCCGGATTGCCCACGAGGCGGTTGGCGAGCCGGTGGGCGGGCTCGTCCAGGGCGCCCGCGCGCGGCACGCCGAGGTGGGCGTGGCCCGCGCGGCCGAGGTCCTGGACGGTGGTCAGGGCTCCGGCGCGGACGACACAGAAGGCGCGGTCGGTCATCATGCCTCCTAGGATTCCGTCGAAACCGGGATGAAGCGGACGCGGGTGCCGGGGGAGAACAGGGCCGCCGGCTCACGGTCCGGGTCCCACAGGTCGACGTCGCTGGTGCCGATGAGCTGCCAGCCGCCGGGCGACGAGCGTGGATAGACGCCGGTGTACGGGCCAGCCAGGGCGACCGAGCCGACCGGGACCTTGGTGCGGGGCGTGGCGCGGCGCGGCACGTGGTGGCGTTCCGGGAGGCCCGTCAGGTAGCCGAAGCCGGGTGCGAAGCCGCAGAACGCGACGTGGAACTCGGTGCCGGAGTGGATACGGACCACGTCCTCGGGCGTGGTGTCCCACAGGGCGGCCACATCCGCGAGGTCGGGGCCGTCGTAGCGCACCGGGATCTCGACGGCGGGCCGGTCACCGGCGGTGGCCGGGGGAATGTCCCAGCCGGGCAGTTCGGCGGCCAGCCGTCCCGGGTCGGCCAGCCCGTCGAGCAGGACCGTACGGGCGGCCGGAACGATCTCGCGGACCGCGGGCAGGGTGCCGGCGGCGGCGCGGCGCAGCAGCTCGGCGTGGAACGCCTCGACGGCCGTGTCGTCGTCCAGCTCGACGAGCAGCCCGTGATCGCCGACCGGCAGGGGGCGAAGGGGCAGCCGGGACCGGCCGGCCGAGGTGCGGCCGCCGGGGGCGCGGGTGCTCACGCGAAGCTGCCGATCCGCACGCCGGCCGCGGTCAGCTCGTCGCGTACCCGCCGTGCCAGGTCCGCGGCGCCGGGGGTGTCGCCGTGCAGGCACAGCGAGCGCGCTTCGATCTTCACGGTGCTGCCGTCGACGGCGGTGACGGTGCCTTCCGTCGCCATGCCCAGCGCGCGCTTGACGACCTCGTCCGGGTCGTGGACGACGGCGCCCGGCTCGCGGCGGGAGACCAGGGTGCCTTCGGGGGTGTAGGCGCGGTCGGCGAAGGCCTCGCCGACGACGGGCAGGCCGACGCGGCGGGCCGCCTCGTGGAGCTGGGAGCCGGGCAGGCCGAGGACGGGCAGCGGGGTGCCGGCGGTCCGTACGCCCTCCAGGACGGCGGCGGACTGGGCCTCGTCGTGGACACAGCGGTTGTAGAGCGCGCCGTGCGGCTTGACGTAGCCGACCCGGGTGCCGGCGGCGCGGGCGAAGACCTCCAACGCGCCGATCTGGTACGCGATCTCGTCGGCCAGCTCGCGCGGCGGTACGTCCATGGCGCGGCGCCCGAAGCCCGCGAGGTCGCGGTAGGAGACCTGGGCGCCGACGACCACGCCGCGCTCGGCGGCCAGCTCGCACACCCGGCGCATGGTGCTGGGGTCCCCGGCATGGAAACCGCAGGCCACGTTGGCGCTGGTGACGACGGAGAGCAGGGCCTCGTCGTCGGTGAGCTCCCAGCGTCCGAAGCCTTCCCCGAGGTCGGCGTTGAGGTCGACGAGGGGGGTGGTCACCGGGTCGCTCATAGAAGTCGCAAGTCCGTTCCGGAGGTGGCCGCCACGCGGGCGGGCGCACAGGCCGCAGAGGTCGGGGGACCGGCCGGCCCGTATCCGTAGTGGCTCTCCCCCTGAGGGCACTCGGGCCGGCCGGTGGTCAGGCCAACGTAAGCGATCGTTCAACGATCCGACAAGAGGTGTGTTGTCTCGTTCTGCCATCTGAGATTGACTGCCGCTCACAGCACAAGGGGTGCACGTACGGGGCGAGAGCGGGGACGACGATGGCGGGCGGGATGACACGGGGCGACCGGCACAGGCTCGCCGAGGTCTCGGAGCTGGCGGGCGACCGGGTGCTGCTGGGGCGCTCCAGCACCGCGGAGCGGGTGGCCGACATTCTCCGGGACCGCATCACCGAGGGCTACTTCCCGCCGGGCGCGCGGCTGTCCGAGGAGAGCATCGGCGGGGCCCTGGGGGTCTCCCGCAACACCCTGCGGGAGGCGTTCCGCCTGCTCACGCACGAGCGCCTGCTGGTGCACCAGCTCAACCGCGGGGTTTTCGTGCGCATCGTGACGGTGGCGGACCTGGACGACATCTACCGGGTCCGTACGCTCGTGGAGTGCGCGGCGGTACGCAGTCTGGGCGAGCCGCCGCACCCGGTGGGGGCGATGGAGGCGGCCGTGACGGCCGGCGAGACCGCCTTCGAGGAGCGTGCCTGGCGGGACCTGGGCACCGCGAACCTCCGGTTCCACCAGGCGGTGGTGGGGCTGGCGGGCAGTCCGCGCACCGACGAGCTGATGCGCGGGGTGCTCGCGGAGCTGCGGCTGGTCTTTCACGTGATGGACGATCCGCGCCGGTTCCACGCGCCGTACCTGACCCGTAACCGGCAGATCCTGGAGGAGCTCCAGGCCGGGAACGGGGCCGCCGCGGAGCTGCTGCTGGAGGCCTATCTGGAGGATTCCAGGGTGCAGCTTTCCGGGGCGTACGCCCAGCGCATAGCGGCGCAGGAGGGCGTGTAGGAGCACGCACGTTTCGCTTCCGTCAACCCCTTGTCGGATCGTTGAACAATCGCCTAACCTCCTCGCATCCTCCTCACGGTCCGCGTGGGGTCCCGTATGCGGAAGGCGGACCCATGATCGTGCTTCTCGGCGTGCTCGTGGTCGTGGTCGGCTTCGCCACCAAACGCAATGCCCTGCTGGTCGTGGGCGTTGCGGGCATCGTCACCGGCCTGCTCGGCGGCCTGTCGCCGCAGGAGGTCCTGGCGGCCTTCGGCACCGGCTTCGCGAGCAGCCGGGCGGTGACGATCTTCGCGATCACCCTCCCGGTGATCGGTCTGCTGGAGCGCTACGGCCTCCAGGAGCAGGCCCGCCGGCTGATCGCCCGCTTCGCCAAACTGACCACCGGCCGCTTCCTCGCTCTCTACCTGGGCATGCGGCAGATCGGCGCGGCCGTCGGGCTGACGCACGTCTTCGGGCACGCGCAGACCGTGCGCCCGCTGGCCGTGCCGATGGCCGAGGGCGCCGCCGAGCGCAAGCACGGGCGGCTGACCGAGAAGAGCCGGGAGAAGGTCCGCTCGTTCTCCGCGAGCGCCGACAACGTGGGGCTGTTCTTCGGTGAGGACGTCTTCCTCGCGGTCGGCTCGATCCTGCTGATCACCAGCTTCGTCAACACCACGTACAACACCCACCTGGAGCCGCTGCACCTGGCGCTGTGGGCGATCCCCTCCGCGCTGTGCGCCTTCGCCGTGCACGGCTGGCGGCTGCTGCGCCTGGACCGGTACCTGGAACGCGAACTGGTCGCCGCCAACATCGAGCCCGTCGCCGAGGGAGCAGCCAAGTGATCAAAGCAGAGTGGTTCTACTGGCTCGTCGGCCTGAGCTTCCTGGTGATGGCCTCCCAGATGCTCACCGACCGCAGCAACCCCAAGCGCTTCGGCACCACCGCCTTCTGGGGCCTGCTCGGCGTCGGCTTCATCTACAGCAGCTGGGTCGTCGAGAAGAAGGCCCCGGCCGAACCGCTGGGCGCGGCCGTCCTGGTCATGGTCCTGCTGGCCGGCTTCGGCTTCACCGGGCGCGGCACGCCGCGCACCACCACGCCCGAACAGCGCGAGGCCAGCGCCCTGAAGCTGGGCAACAAGCTGTTCGTGCCCGCGCTGGCCATCCCGGTCGTCGCGCTGCTGTGCGCGGTCCTCGTCAAGAAGCTCTCGATCGGCGGTGAACCGATCCTCCAGGAGGGCAGCGAGACCATCCTCGGGCTCGGCATCGGCGCCGTCGTCGCCCTCGTCGTCGGCATGATCATGCTGCGCGAGAAGCGGATATCGGTCCCCGTGCAGGCCGGGCGCTCCATGCTGGAGTCGATGGGCTGGGCGATGCTGCTGCCGCAGCTGCTCGCCACCCTGGGCACCATCTTCCAGCTCTCCGGCGTCGGCACCCAGGTCGGCAAGCTCGCCACCTCGGTCCTGCCGAAGGACTCCCTGTACGTCGCGGTCGTCGTCTACTGCGTCGGCATGGCGCTGTTCACCGTGATCATGGGCAACGCGTTCGCCGCCTTCCCCGTGATGACCGCGGCGGTCGG
The DNA here is from genome assembly GCF_003865155.1 of Streptomyces paromomycinus. Lineage (NCBI taxonomy): Bacteria > Bacillati > Actinomycetota > Actinomycetes > Kitasatosporales > Streptomycetaceae > Streptomyces > Streptomyces paromomycinus. Next base: position 8,401,031 of record NZ_BHZD01000001.1, read on the forward strand.
CTGGCCGGTGCTCATCGAACACTTCCACGGCGACGCGCCCGCCGTCCTGGCCATCGGCATGCTCGCCGGGTTCTGCGGGACGCTGGTGACCCCGATGGCGGCCAACTTCAACATCGTCCCGTCGGCGCTGCTGGAACTGAAGGACCAGTACGGGCCGATCAAGGCCCAACTGCCCACGGCCGGCGTGCTGCTCGGCTGCAACATCGTGGTCATGGCCCTGTTCGCCTTCTGACCGCGGCCACCCGGCCCGCACGCCACGCACCACGACACGACACGAACCGCAAACGGACCGGGGGGCACCGCGCGGCTCACGAACCACAGGGAACGCCATGACGCGCACGACCCGCATCCTGCTCACCGGATTCGAGCCCTTCGACGGCGAGAACTCCAACCCCTCCTGGGAGGCGGTGCGGGCCGCGGCCGCCGAGCCGCCCGCCGGGCTGGAGATCACCGCCGTGGAACTGCCCTGCGTCTACGGGCGCTCGCGCACCGCGCTCCGCGAGGCCGTCGCGGCGCACGACCCCGACATCGTGCTCTGCGTCGGCCAGGCGGGCGGCCGCCCCGACCTGACGGTGGAGCGGGTCGCCGTCAACATCGACGACGCCCGCATCCCCGACGTCTCCGGCGCCCAGCCCATCGACGAGCCGATCGTCCCCGGCGGCCCCGCCGCGTACTTCGCCGCGCTGCCCGTCAAGGCGTGCGTGGCCGCCGTACGGGAGGCGGGGGTGCCGGCCTCCGTCTCCAACACCGCGGGCACCTTCGTCTGCAACCACGTCTTCTACGACCTGATGCACCTGATCGCGACCGAGCGGCCCGCGCTGCGCGGCGGCTTCGTGCACGTGCCGTACGCTCCCGGACAGGTCGCCGGCCGGTCGCTGCCCTCACTCGCGGTGAGCGCCGTCGCCGAGGGACTGCGTGTGATCGCCGCCACCGCCGCCCGTACAAATACGGACATCAAGGCCGTCGGAGGCGCCACGCACTGACCTCGGGGCCCGTGCCGTTTCGTCCGTTGTCAGTGCGACCGCCTACGCTGTGCGACGTGACTTTTCCTGCCCCGGGGACCGCGACGTCCCAGCTCAACGGCGTGGCCCGGCCCGAAGGCCCGGCCCGGCCCGCGCCGGGCCCGGCCGCCGACGAGGGCCTGGCCCGCCGGCTGCGCGCCCTCGCGTGCACCGCGCCGCTGCACGACCTGGACGCGCGCAAGGCCAACCTCGCCGGTGAGTACGGGGTGTACGCGATGGCGGAGGTGGCGCTCGCCGCCATCGACCTGGTCACCCTCCACATGGACTTCGACACCGGTGCCGACCACGAGGAGATAGTGGCCAGGCTGCTCCCGCGGATCGCCGCGCAGACCCCGCGCCGCCCCGCCGCCGAGCACGAGCGCGTCGCCCGCTGGGTGCTGGAGAACCTGATCAACGTCGGCAGCGTCGACCGCGGCTTCCGCGCCGTGTACGGCACCTTCGGCCCCGAGGGCGAGTACGTCCGCCGGGACTACGACTTCAAGCTCATCGAGGAGGTCCCGGGGCCGGGCGGCGGCATCTACCTCCGCACGACCGACGAAGCCGTCAACGTCCTGGTCGGCGCCCTCGACACGGACGTGACGAGCGCCCAGATCGCCGCCGAGGTCAAGCTGGAGGTGCTCATCAGCCGCGGCCGGCTGGCGGACGCCCAGCTCGCCGCCGAGCAGGCCCGCTACCGCACCGTGCAGTACGCCGAGACGCTGCGCCGCACCCTGGACGCCACCCGCCGCAACGTCCGCGCGGTGGACTGGCTGCGCGCCGTCCCCGACATGATCGCCGAAGCCCTCGACCACGTCGCCGAGCGCTACCGCCACGAGAACGCGATCCTCACCAACATCCGCAAGGCCCGCGACGAGACCGAGGACCAGGAGCACAAGCGGCGCGCCGCCGAGCTGGTCGACATCGTCAAGGACTGCATCCGCCGCCACACCCAGCTCCAGTCCCGGCTGCTGGAGGCGGGCCCCCTCTTCCGTGCCGAGCAGGACCGCCAGGCGTTCGCGCCGCCCGCCGGGCGCTCCGGCCTCGACCTGTACGGCCAGCTCGTCGCCCCGGTCCTGCCGCTGCCCGTGGAGCAGGCGATCCGGGTCACCGACGCCTTCTTCGCGCGCGGCACGGGCTTCCGTACGGGCACGTCCGTACGGCTCGGCGACCTGGTCGGTCTGCTGTTCCAGCCGCCCGTCGAGCGTGAGCACCTGGGCGCCGAGATGCCCGAGCCGGACCTGATCGCCACCCCGGACGACAGCCGCTTCTCCGAGGAGCAGCTGGAAGCCGCCCAGTCGCTGCTCGACCTGCCCGCCGACGCGCCGCGCCGGCTGTCCGGGCTGCTCGCCGAGGCCCGCCGCAGCGACCCCGACCTGCCGTATCTCGTCGCCCTGCTGGCGGTGCACGCGGCCAGCCCGCCGGTCGGCACGGCCTACCGCCAGGGCGAGCAGCAGCTGCTCTTCGCCGTCGACGACGGCACCGTGCTGGAGGACGAGGAGTTCGGCGGCGCCGACCTCATCGTCGGCAAGGCCCTGCTGGACGCGGCGGGCATGGCGGCCGACCGCTCGGAGGTGGCGTGATGCCGGCGGCCGGACAGAGCGCGCGCAGGACGCCGACAGCACGGCGGCACAAGGAAGTTCGCATGGAGGTACGGGCGTGAGTGAGTACGGAACCGCCGTCGAGGACGGCGCCGAGGACCCGGCGCAGGGAGACCTGACCGCCGCGACGGAGCATTCGGGATGGTCCGCGTCCGGCCCCACCGCCGCGCCGTCGGGCCCCGCGCCCGTGACGCCCGCCGACGCCGCGGACGCCGCGCGCCTCGTCTCCTTCGGGCTCCAGCCCAAGCTGCTGCCCGCCCGCGACGCCGAGTACGGCGAACTGCTCCGCCGCTACCGTGACGAGCCCGCGTTCGCGCGCCTGGCCGACGCCGTCGCCACCGGCCTCGGCCTGGTCGTCCTGGAGGTCTCGCCGCGCGCCGGCATGGCCGTCACCGCCGACGAGGACTCCGTCTTCGCCGTACGGATGGGCGACTACGCCCGCCGCGCGTCGGCCGACTCCGCCGACCGCTTCCTGCACGGCCTCGCCCACCTCGCCGTCGCCGCCATGGCCTTCCCCCGCCCCGAGGACCTCGCCGACGACGGCTACATCGGCCGCATCACCGTCAACGGCGTCGACGCGTTCGTCCGGCAGGCGTGCCGCCGCCTGGAGGAGCGCGCCGAGGAGCAGGGCGAGAACACCGACCCCGCCACCGATGCCCCCGGCCTCGAAGCCGCCTGGCGGACCTACGCGCGGCGCAGCGCCACCGGCGCCACCAAGGACGCGCGGCGGCTCGCCGGTTCGACCACCGGCATCATCGCCAAGGCCGTCGCCTTCCTCGTCGACTCCGGCTTCCTCCAGCGCACCGGCGACGACTCCGGCGGCGCCTACCGCACCACCGCCCGTTACCAGCTCCAGGTGCGCGACATGGCGGGCAGCGCCGCCATGGCCGAACTGCTGGAGCTGGGCGTCGTCCCGGTCGGCGACGGCAGCGCCAGCCTGCTGCCCGCCGAGGACACCGACGACCTCGACCTGGTCTCCGACGCGGGACTGCCCTTCCACTCCTCCTGACGTCCGGCGCCGGGCACCACCCGGCGCCGGACCCACCGACCGCAGGTCCACCGACCACCGACCGCCCACACAACGAGAGTCCGCCGCCATGTACGAGCTGTCCCGGGTCCGCCTCTACTCCATCGGGCCCGCCGGTGCGCGCTACGCCGACACCGTGCTGGACCTGCGCGGAGTCGGCGCGCCCGTGCCCGACCCGGCGCCGGCGCAGGCGGACTTCTTCGAGGACGAACCGGTCGGCCCGCCGCGCCGCCCCGCCCCCGCCGGCGTTCTCTTCCTGGAGAACGGCGGCGGCAAGTCCGTCCTGCTCAAGCTGATCTTCTCGGTGATGCTGCCCGGTCACCGCAACACCCTGGGCGGCGCCAGCTCCGGCGTGCTGCGCAAGTTCCTGCTCGCCGACGACTGCGGCCACGTCGCCCTGGAGTGGCAGCACACCCTCACCGGCGAGTCGATCGTCGTCGGCAAGGTCAGCGAGTGGCGCGGCCGGCAGGTCTCCAACGACCCCCGCAAGTTCGCCGAGGCCTGGTACAGCTTCCGCCCCGGGCCCGGCATGAGCCTGGACTCGCTGCCGGTCGCCGAGGCCACCGTGGTCCGGCCGCGCGGCGAGGCGGCCGAGGGCTTCTCCGGGGCCAAGGGCCGCCGCCGTACGATGAAGGGCTTCCGCGACGCCCTGGTGGAGGCCGGCAAGAACTACCCCAACCTGGACGTCTCCTGGGTCGAGATCCACGAGCGGTGGAACGAGCACCTCGGCGAACTGGGCCTGGACCCCGAACTCTTCCGCTACCAGCGGGAGATGAACGCCGACGAGGGCGAGGCGGCCGGCCTCTTCGCGGTGAAGAACGACTCCGACTTCACCGACCTGCTGCTGCGCGCCGTCACCGACACCCGCGACACCGACGGCCTCGCCGACCTCGTGCACGGCTTCGCGCACAAGCTCGGCCGCCGCGCCGAACTGACCGCCGAACGCGACTTCACCGCCGGTTCGCTGGACCTCCTGTCGCGCATCGCGGACGCCGCCGAGCAGCGCGAGACCGCCCGTGACGTGCACGCCGGCGCCGAACGCCGCACCCGTACCCTCGCCCGGCGGCTGCACGCCCGCGGCACCGAGGAGCGCGGCCGCGCCGCCGAGTTCGCCGAGCAGGTCGCCACCGCCGCGCACGCGGTCACCGACGCCGAGCGGGTCCGCGAGCGCCGCGCGCTGATCTCCGCCGAGATCTCCTACCGGCACGCGTCCCTGGCGCTGGCCGCCGCCGAGAAGGGCGCCGCCGCCCAGCGCCGCGAGCTGAACGACGCCCGTACCCTGCACTCCGCCTGGCAGGCCGCCGAGACCGTGCTGCGCCACCGCGCCGCCGCCGACCGCGCCACCCGCGTCGCCGCCGCGATCCGCGAGGCCGAACGGGACGCCGCACCCGCGCTCGCCGCCCGTACGAAGGCCGCCACCGAGCTGGTGCGCGCCCTCCAGGGCGCCGCCGACGTCAGCGAGGGCATCGCCAACGAGCAGGAGGAGCGCTCCGCCGCCCTCCAGGACACCAGCGACACCGCGCACCGCGACGCCACCGCCGCCGCCACCCACGCCCAGCGCGCCCGCAGCGAGGCCGAACACCTCAAGCAGCGCCTGGCCGAGGTCGAGCAGGAGACCGCCGAGGCCGTACGGGCCGGCTGGCTCGACGACTCCGCGCCGGACGCCGACCCGGCCCGTGCCGCGCTCGCCGCGTCGGACGCCGAGAAGTCCACCGTCGAGGGCTGGGACGCGGCTCGCGAGGCCGCCTCCCGCTCCGCCGACCGGGCCCGCGAGGCCGCAACCCGCCTGGCCGCCGCCGAACTGGCCGCGGCCCGCGCCGAGGACGCCGCCCAGGCGGCGGAGCGCGCGTACGACGCCGAGCGGCAGGCCGCCGAGTCGATCGGCGCCGAACAGCGGCTCGCCGACCTGCTCGGACTCCCTCAGGCGGCGCCCAAGGCGGGCGTCCCCGGGCAGCGCGCCGGGGACGCAGCGGACGAGGGCGACGGCCCCCGCCGCGTCCCGCGCCCCGCCTCCGAAGGCCCCCTGACCGCCGAAGAACTCGACCGCAACGCGGACGACCTCCGAGAACTCCTCGACGAGAGCGTCGCCTCCGCCGAACGCCAGCTCTTCGACCTGCGCACCGCCGCCGCCGACGACGCCCGCATCCTCGGCGCGCTGGGCGACGGCGGTCTGCTGCCGCCGGGCCCCGACGTGCTCGCCGCCGTCGAGTACCTGGGCGAGCACGGCGTACCCGCGCTGCCCGGCTGGCGCTACCTCGCCCAGTCCGTCGATCCCGCCGACCACACCCGGGTGCTGGCCGCCCGCCCCGAGCTGGTCGACGGTGTCATCATCACCGACCCGGAGACCCACGCCCGCGCCCGCGAGGTGCTCGCCCAGGCCGCGCTGCTGCCGCGCTCCACCGTCGCCGTCGGCACCGCCGCCGCGCTGCTCGCGCCCACGCCCGCCCCGGACGCCCAGGACAGCGGCGTCTTCCTCGTCCCGCCGAACCCGGCCATGCACGACGAGTCCGCCGCCGACGAGGAGCGCCAGGCGCTGCGGGCCCGTGCCATAGAGCGGGACGACGAGATCCGCGTGCTGGCGGCCCGGCTGGCCGGCGACCGCGCGCTGGCCGCCCGCCTCTCCTCCTGGCGTACGGGCTGCCCGTCCGGCCGCCTCGCCGAACTGGCCACCGCCGCCGAGGAAGCCCGTACGGCCGCCGACACCGCCGCCGCGGAACTGGCCGAGGTCCGCACGGTACGGGCCGAGGCCGACGAGGAGGCCGCCGAGACCGCCCGGGTGCGCGACGAACGGCAGGAGGCCGCGCAGCGCGCCCGCCGGGTCGCCGACGCCCTCGCCGGGCTCGCCCACCGGCTGCGCGAGCGCGCCTCCTGGCAGGCCCGGCTGCGTGAACTGGCCGACGAGGGCGCCGAGTTGGAGGCCCGCGCCGAGGAGTGCGTGGACCGTGCGCGCGCCGCCGACGAGGACCGCCGTACCGCCCAGCGCGCCGCCGACGACGCCCGCCGTACCGCCCACGCGCTGCGCGCCGAGCGCGCCGAGATCGCGGGCGTGCCGGACGACATGGGCGAGGACGGCGACGAGCCCGCGCCCGGCTCGCTGCCCTCGCTGCGCGAGGCGTACCGCGCCGCCTCCCAGCTCTACGAGAAGGTGGGCGTCGGCGCCGACCTGCGCGCCGAGCAGGCCCGCGCCGAAGGCGACGAGAGCGCCGCGCTCGCCGAGCTGAACCGCCTCACCAACAAGGTCCGCACCCGCGCCGAACAGCTCCTGGACAGCCCCGACGCCGCCGACGGCCCGTCCCGGCAGGCCGCGTCCGCCCGCGCCGAGGCCCTGGTCGCCCGGCTGGAGGCGCGCGCCTCCGCCGCCAGCGAGCAGCTCGGCCGGCTGCGCGGCGAGGCCGAACGGCTCGCCCCGGCCGACGGTGAGGCGCACACCGAGCTGCCCGAGGAGCTGATCCCCGCCGACGCGGAGCGCGCGAAGGAACTGCTGCGCACCGCCAACGCCGAACTGACCACCGCCGACGACGAGCTGGAGACGGCCCGCGCCACCCACACCGAGCTGCTGCGCGCCCACCGCGCCGCCGAGGACGCCGCCGCGGGCTTCGACGAGACCGCCGCCATGCTGCGTGACCTGCTGCGCGACACCCAGGAGGACGAGGGCGAGCGCCCCGAGGCGTACGCGGGCCGGCTGGAGGACGCACGGCAGGCCGCCGCCGAGTCCCGCCGTTCGCTGCGCGGCTGCGCGAGCGACCTCTCGGCGGCCGAGTCCGCGGTCCGCGAGGCCAGCGACGTGCTCGTACGGCACGCCAACTCCACCAAGTACGAGCAGGTCCGCACCCCCGCCCGGCAGCAGATCCGGGAACTGCCCGCGGCCGCGCTGCCCGACCACGCCGCCAAGTGGGCCGACGCCTTCGCGCCCCGGCTGCGGGTGCTCACCGACGAACTGGCCCAGCTGGAACGCAACCGTGACAGCATCGTGGACCGGCTGCGCGGCCTGGTCGACTCGTCGCTGACCACGCTGCGCTCCGCCCAGCGGCTGTCCCGGCTCCCGGAGGGGCTGGGCGAGTGGTCGGGCCAGGAGTTCCTGCGCATCCGCTTCGACGATCCGGACCAGGCCACGCTCACCGAGCGGCTGGGCGAGGTGATCGACGAGGCGACCCGCTCGGCGGTCAAGAAGAACAGCGACCTGCGGCGGGACGGCATGTCCCTGCTGCTGCGCGGCGTCAGCGCGGCGCTCCAGCCGCGCGGCGTGGCCGTGGAGATCCTCAAGCCGGACGCGGTGCTGCGTGCCGAGCGCGTCCCGGTCGGTCAGATGGGCGACGTGTTCTCCGGCGGCCAGCTGCTCACCGCGGCCATCGCCCTGTACTGCACGATGGCCGCGCTGCGCAGCAACGACCGCGGCCGCGACAAGCAGCGGCACGCGGGCACGCTGTTCCTGGACAACCCCATCGGCCGCGCCAACGCGACGTACCTGCTGGAGCTCCAGCGCGCCGTCGCCGACGCGCTGGGCGTGCAGCTCCTGTACACCACCGGTCTCTTCGACACCACGGCGCTGGCCGAGTTCCCGCTGGTCATCCGCCTGCGCAACGACGCGGACCTGCGGGCCGGGCTGAAGTACATCAGCGTCGAGGAGCACCTGCGGCCCGGCCTGCCGCAGCAGGACCCCGGGTCGGAGCCGGTGCACGGGCAGATCACGGCGACGCGGATGTACCGCCGTCCGGAGGACGAGCAGCCGCGGCCGGAGCCTCAGGCGACCCAGCCGCAGGAGCCTGGGGCTCGTGAGCCTGAGGGCCAGGAGTTCCAGGGCTCCCCGGCAGCGACCGAGTGACCCACCGGTGGAAGTCGCCGATGTGGTGCTCGCTGGGGACGAGCACCCCGCCGGCCCGGTAGGCCCGCGAGTCCATCGCGGGCTGGGTCCGCTCGCAGGCGGCGAAGTCCTGCGCGTTGACCCGGTGGAAGAGTTCCACCGACCGTGACAGGTCCGCCCCCGAGGCCACCACCTCGGGGGCGTAGAGCCAGTCGCACTCCACCACGGTGCGGTCCGCGGCCAGCGGGAACATCCGGTGCACGATGACATGGTCGGGCACGAGGTTGAGGAAGACCTGCGGGCGGACGGTGATGGCGTAGTAGCGGCGGTCCTGGCTCTCCTCGATGCCCGCGATCCGCGCGAAGCCGCCGCTGCCGTCCACGGTGAACCCCTCGGCCTCCGCCGCGAACTCCGCGCCGTGCCCGACGTAGTACTGCGCGGCGTATCCCTCCGCGAACTCCGGTAGCACGTCGGTCAGTTCGGGGTGGATGGTGGCGCAGTGGTAGCACTCCATGAAGTTCTCGACGATCAGCTTCCAGTTGGCGCGCACGTCGTAGGTGATGCGCCGCCCGAGGTCCAGCCCGGCCATCCCGTACCGTTCGATCGCCTCCGTGCCGCCCAGCCGTTCGGCGACCGTGCCGGTCACCGTCTCCTCGAACGACGGCGGCTCGTCGGCCAGGCACACCCACACGTAGCCCAGCCACTCGCGCAGCCGGACCGGCAGCAGCCCGCGCTCGGAGCGGTCCACGTCGGGCATCCGCTGGAGGTTGGGCGCGGCCACCAGCCGTCCGTCCAGGTCGTACGTCCAGGCGTGGTACGGGCACTGGAGGTTGCGCCGCACCTCGCCCGACTCGTCGGTGCACAGCCGGGCGCCCCGGTGGCGGCACACGTTGAGGTAGGCGCCGAAGCCGCCGCGCCGGTTGCGGACGATCAGCACGCTCTCCCGGCCGATCTGCACCGTACGGAAGGCGCCCGGCCGCGGCAGGTCGGCGGCGCGCACCGCGCAGCACCACATGGACTCGAAGATGTACCGCTGTTCCTGGCGGAAGACGGCGGGGTCGGTGTAGCGGGAGCCCGGGAGGGTGCTGGTGAGGCTGGCGCCCGTGGTGGTCCCGGCGGTCTCGGGAACGAGGGTCATCGGACGCCTCCTGGGGCGGACGGGGTGGACGGGGCGAGTGAGCCAGCGGCCGTGCGCAGCCGTCCGGGCGCGAACAGCTCCACGGGATGCGCGGTCCGGCCGGTCAGCGCCAGGTCGGCGAGGATCTCGCCCACCACCGGGACGAACTTGAAGCCGTGCCCGGAGAACCCGCAGGCCACGGTCACGGAGTCGGGGTGCGCCGGATGCCGCGCAAGGACGAAGTGCTCGTCGGGGGTGTTGGTGTACATGCAGGTGACGGACGTCAGATGGCGGCCGGGCAGGGACGGCAGCAGCCGGGCCGCCTGCCCGGCCATGGCCCGTACCTCGTCCTCGTGCACGGTCCGGTCGACGTTCTCCGGCGTGCACACGGTGCCCCGGCGGAAGAACGCCACCTTCGCGCCGCCGCCCGGTCCGTCGATGGCGGGGAAGCCGTAGATCTGGACGCCGCCGGTGTCCTCCCAGATGTAGACGGGGTGCCGCTCCGGGACGTACGGGCCGGTGCCACCGGTGGGCTCGAACCAGTGCATGATCTGGCGCTCGACGGTGAAGGCCACCCCTAGGTCGGACAGGAGCGCGGGTGCCCACGCGCCGGGGCAGATCACCAGCTGCCCGGCGGTGTAGGTGTCCTCGGGTGTGTGTACCCGCACGCCTCGGCCGCCGGGCAGCGCTTCCCAGCGGGTGACCGGCTCCTGGAAGTGGAGGCCGGCGCCGGCCTGGGTGGCGAGCTGGAGCTGCGCGGCGACGGTGTTCTCCGGGCGCAGGAAGCCGGCCCTGGCCTCGTACAGGGCGATCTCGTCGGCAGCCGGGGCGAGCGTCGGGAAGCGACGGCGGACCTCCCGCGCGTCGAGCATCTCGTGGGGCAGGTCCCAGGTACGGGCCGAGCGCAGCGACCCGGCGACGGTACGGCTCTCCGGCCGGCCGAGCATCACCCCGCCGCACAACGTGGCGATCGGCCGCCCGGTGGAACGTTCCAGCTCCGCGTACAGCTCGTAGGCGCGCAGCAGCAGCGGCACGTACGCCGGGTCCTCGAAGTACGACTGGCGGGTGACGCGCGATCCGCCGTGGCTGGAGCCGTGGCGGTGCACCGGGCCGAACTTCTCCAGTCCCAGCACACGGGCGCCGCGCGCTGCCAGGTGGTGGGCCGCGGCGCTGCCCATGCCGCCGAGGCCGATCACGATCACGTCATGGGTGGGGGACAAGCGGACCTCCCGGTTCGGCGGGGACACCCGACGGGCTGCGGGCTGCCAGGTCTGGGGCCGGGCCCAGACCGCGCGGACTATCTGCGGATACGTTCCATCGCGGGATCGAACAGCGGCTCGGCCGCGACCGTCGCCGCGGCCTTCTCCCCGAAGTACTCGACGTGCACGGCGGTCCCGGGCACCGCGGCACGCGACGGCAGCCACGCGTACGCGACCGTCCGCCCGACGGAGCAGCCGTACGCCGCGCTGGTCACATGGCCCACGGGCACGCCGTCCACGTACACCGGCTCCTTGCCCAGGACGACCGCCACCGGATCGTCGAGCGTCAGGCACACCAGCTGGCGCCGCACGCTGCCGGCCGACCGCCCCTCCAGTGCCGCGCGCCCCACGAAGTCGCCCTTGTCCATCCGGACCGCCCAGCCCAGACCCGCCTCGTACGGGTCGTGCTCGGTGGTCATGTCCTGCCCCCAGGCGCGGTACCCCTTCTCCAGGCGGAGGCTGGTGAACGCACTGCGCCCGGCCGCGATCACGCCGTACCGCTGTCCGGCCGCCCAGAGCGTGTCCCACAGGCGCAGCCCCAGGTCGGCGCTGGTGTACAGCTCCCAGCCCAGCTCGCCGACGTACGACAGCCGCAGCGCGGTCACCGGCACCTCGCCGAGGTACGCCCGCTTCGCCTTGAAGTAGCCGAACGCGCGGTGCCCGAAGTCGGTGCGGGTCAGCGGCTGTACGAGGTCCCGGGCGCGCGGGCCCCAGACGCCGACGCAGCAGGTGCCGGACGTGATGTCGCGGACCTGCACGCCGGCGGGGGCCTGCCGCGTCAGATGGTCGAGGTCCATGCCGCTGTTGACGCCGACCTGGAAGCGGTCGGCCGCCAGGCGGGCCACGGTCAGGTCGCTGCGGATGCCGCCCGCGTCGTCCAGCAGCAGTGTGTACGTCACCGTGCCCGGCTTCTTCGCGAGTTGGTTGGTGGTCAGGTACTGGAGGAAGTCCAGCGCGTCCGGCCCGCTGACCTCCAGGCGCCTGAGCGGTGTCATGTCGTACAGCGCGACCCGCTCCCGGGTGGCGCGCGCCTCGGCCACGGCGACCGGCGACCAGTGGCGGGCGGACCAGGCGTCCCGCTCCGGTAGCAGGAGGCCGTCGGCCAGCGGGGCGTTGGCCTCGTACCAGTGCGGGCGCTCCCAGCCGGTGCCTTCGAGGAAGTACGCGCCGAGTTCCCGCTGCCGCTCGTACCAGGGGCTGACGCGCAGCGGGCGCGGGCGGCGAGGCGGCTGGAGCGGGTGGATGACGTCGTAGACCTCGGCGAACTGCTGACGGCCGCGCTCGGCCACGTAGGCGGGGGAGAGCTGGGCCTCCTCGAAGCGGGAGATCTCGCACTCGTGCACGTCGGTGGCGGGGCGGCCCTCGGTGAGCCGTTCGGCGACCGCCTTGGCGACGCCCGCCGCGTGGGTCACCCACACCGCCTCGGCCAGCCAGAAGCCGCGCAGTCCGGGCGTCTCGCCGAGCAGCGGCATGCCGTCGGGGGTGAAGGAGAAGACGCCGTTGAAGCCTTCCTCGACCCGGGCGTCGTCCAGGGCGGGCAGCAGCCAGCGGCTGTCGTCCCAGCTGGGGGCGAAGTCTTCGGCGGTGAAGGGGAGCGAGGAGGGCATCACGGGGGCGTCGTCGAAGGCGGGCACGGCGGCCGGGTCGACGGGCATCGGGCGGTGGGCGTACGAGCCGATGCCGATGCGGCCCGTGCCGTCGGCGCGGTCCGCCACGTGCTCGCGGAAGTACAGGTCCCGTTCCTGGTAGCGCAGGACCGGCCGCCGGCCGTCCGGCCCGGCGAACGCCGATGTCTTCACGTACTGGTGCGCCAGCGGCAGCAGCGGTACGGACACCCCCGCCATGGCCCCGATCACCGGCCCCCAGAAGCCCGCCGCCGACACCACGGCGTCCGCGGGGAAGGTGCCCCGGTCGGTGACGACGGCCGTGACCCGGCCCGCGTCCCGCTCGATGCCCGTGACGGTGTGCCGGTCCAGGAAGCGGGCACCCCGGGCCCGCGCCCGTGCGGTCTGCGCGCGGGCGGCGGGCAGCGCCCTGGCCAGCCCGTCGCCGGGCGTGTGGAAGCCGCCCACCACCTTGGCGGCGTCCAGCATCGGCCACAGCCGGGCGCACCGCCGGGCGTCGACGATCTCGCCCTCGATGCCCCAGGCCGCCGCGAGCCCGGCCTTGCGGTGCAGTTCGGCCCACTGTTCCTCGGTGGTGGCGATCTCCAGTCCGCCGACGGCGTCGAAGCACGGCCGCCCCTCCTCGGCCAGGGCGGAGAACTTCTCGACGGTGTACTTGGCGAAGTCGCTCAGCGTCTTGGAGACGTTGGTACGGAAGACGAGTCCCGGGGCGTGCGAGGTGGAGCCGCCGGGCGCGTGCAGCGGGCCCTGCTCCAGCACGGTGACGTCGCGCGCGCCGCGTGCGGTCAGCTCGTCGGCGAGCGAGCAGCCGACGATGCCCGCGCCGATGATCACGATGCGCGCCGGTGCCGGACCGCCGCCCGTACCGGGCCGGGCGTTCACAGGACCACCACCGAACGCAGCACCTCACCGCGCCGCATCCGCGCGAAGGCCGCCTCCACGTCCGCGAGGCCCACCGTCTCCGAGACGAACGCCTCCAGGTCCAGCTTGCCGCTCAGATGCAGGTCGATCAGGACCGGGAAGTCCCGGCTGGGCAGGCAGTCGCCGTACCAGGAGGACTTCAGGGAGCCGCCGCGCGCGAACACGTCCAGCAGCGGCAGCTCGATGCGCATGTCCGGCTCCGGGACGCCGACCTGCACCAGCGTGCCCGCCAGGTCCCGCATGTAGAAGCCCTGCCGGAACGTCTCGGGGCGGCCCACCGCGTCGATCACGACATCGGCGCCGTACCCGCCGGTCAGGGCCCGCACCGCCGCTACGGGGTCGGTACCGCGCGAGTTGACGGTGTCGGTGGCGCCGAAGCGCTCGGCGGCGTCCAGCTTGCCGTCGTCGATGTCCACGGCGATGACCCGGCGCGCACCGGCCCGGGAGGCCCCGGCGATGGCGGCGTTGCCGACTCCGCCGCAGCCGATCACCGCCACCGTGTCGCCGCTGCCCACGCCCCCGGTGTGCACCGCGGCCCCGTACCCGGCCATCACCCCGCAGCCGATGAGCCCCGCGGCCTCGGGACGGGCCGCCGGGTCGGCGCGTACCGCCTGCCCGGCGGCGACCAGCGTCTTCTCGGCGAAGGCGCCGATGCCCAGGGCCGCGGTCAGCGGGGTGCCGTCCAGCAGGGTCATCGGCCGGCCGGCGTTACGGGAGTCGAAGCAGTACCAGGGGCGGCCGCGGCGGCAGGAGCGGCACCGCCCGCAGGGAGCGCGCCAGGCGAGCACCACGTAGTCGCCCGGCGCCAGTCCGGTCACGTCCGGGCCGGTGGCCTCGACGACACCGGCGGCCTCGTGGCCGAGCAGGTAGGGGAAGGCGTCGCCGACCGCGCCCTCGCGGTAATGCAGATCGGTGTGGCACACCCCGCACGCCTGCACGCCGACGAGGACTTCGCCCGGCCCGGGATCGGGGACGAGGATCGGCAGCACCTCGACGGGGGCGCCCTTCTTGACGGCGACGACGGCGCGGGCTTCGTGCGGCATGACTCACTCCTAAACAGCGCCTGCGCGGGCAGGGGCGGGTGCGTGGAGCTGGCACGGATGCCGTTATGGGGGTTGCTGGGGCGTACGGGGTCCACGGGACGCGGGCGACCGCACGGGTGTCGGGGGAACCGGAGAAGGCGCAGGGAACCGTGGAGACGGAGCAACGCCCGGTGGAATCCCTTGTGTTGCCCATGACGCGCAATGTTGCGCCATGAGAGACATGCTGGAAGTCCGTGAGCGATCCGTCAAGGGGTGACCGGGTGGCCGTCCGTCAGCCCGCGAAACCCATCCGCCGGGACAGGCCGGCGGCCGCCTTCGCCGCCTGCCCGGCCAGCTCCGCGAGCAGCGGCTCCGCCATCCGGTACGCCGGTCCCGAGACGCCGATCGCGCCGATCACGGCACCGTCGTGGGCCCGCACCGGCGCCGCCACCGCGTTCAGCCCGATCTCCAGCTCCTCGCAGGAGCAGGCGTACCCCTCGGCGGCCGCGGCGGTCAGCTGCCGCCGCAACTCGCCGGGCGTGGTCAGGGTGTTGGCGGTGAACCGGGCGAGCTTGCGTTCCAGCAGGCGCTCACGCCGCTCCCGGGGCAGATGCGCGAGCAGCACCTTGCCGCTCGCGGTCGCGTGCAGGGGCGTGCGCCGGCCCAGCCAGTTGTACGCGGTGACCGCCGCGGCCCCGCGCGCCTGCATGATGTTGACCGCCGCGTCCCCGTCCAGCACGGCGATGTTGGCGGTCTCCCCGGTCTCGTCGGCCAGCGCCCGGCACACCGGCTGGCCCTCCTGGGAGATGTCCAGCCGGATGGCGGCGGCCCCGGCCAGCCGCAGCACCCCCGCGCCCAGGTAGTACTTGCCGCGTTCGTGCTCCTGCTCCACGAGGCCGCGGTGCTCCAGGACGCCCAGGATGCGGAAGGCGGTGGACTTGTGCACCCCCAGCTCCTCGGCGATCTCGGTGACCCCGGCCTCGCCCAGCCGGGCCAGGATCTCCAGCACGCTCACCGCGCGGTCCACGGACTGGACGGAACCGGCCGCGCCGCGCTTCTCGTCGGACCGGTCACCGGCCGCATCGGTCGTCTTCGCCATGGGGTCTGACGTCACCACCCGTCGGCCCCGGCGGGGCACGTCGAAAGGGGCCCGGCGAAGAAGCGTCGGCAGCCCCTTGACGGCACACTCACCGGACTGGATTCTGTTGCGCAATGCGCTACGCGATGCGTTATCCAGAACGCCATGATACCGATCAGCGCTGAGGGGGCCAGATGATTCCCGTCTGCCGCACCGAGGACCTGCCCGAAGGCGGGGCCGTACGGATCGAGATCGACGCCGCCACACCCGCCATCGCCGTCTTCC
Source organism: Streptomyces paromomycinus (assembly GCF_003865155.1). Taxonomy (NCBI): domain Bacteria; kingdom Bacillati; phylum Actinomycetota; class Actinomycetes; order Kitasatosporales; family Streptomycetaceae; genus Streptomyces; species Streptomyces paromomycinus. The sequence goes on from NZ_BHZD01000001.1 coordinate 8,416,765, forward strand.
GCAGCGACGGCGCGCTCTACGCCCTCGACGACCGGTGCAGCCACCAGGACGCCTCGCTCTCCGAGGGCTGGGTGGAGGACTGCCAGGTCGAATGCCCGCTGCACGCCGCGCTGTTCGACCTGCGCACCGGGGTGCCCAGCTGCCTCCCGGCCCGCCGTCCCGTCCGTACGCACGAGGTCACCGAGGCGGACGGCATGATCCATGTCCGGCCCGCCGCCAGGGAGTCGACCGTACGGGAAGACGCCTACGCATGAGGACCGTCACCGTCGTCGGTGCCTCACTGGCAGGACTGTACGCGGCGCGGGCCCTGCGCGCGGAAGGGTTCGACGGGCGGCTGGTGATCGTCGGCGCCGAATACCGTCGTCCGTACGACCGGCCGCCACTGTCGAAGACGTTCCTCACCCAACGCCCGCCGAGTGCGATGGAGTTGGCGGACCTCCGGCTGTCCGACCGGGAAGAAGAGGACGGGCTGGCCGCCGAGTGGCACCTCGGCACCCGGGCCACCGCGCTGGACACCGCAGGACGCACGGTGACCCTCGACGACGGCCGCACGACCCGCCGCCTGCGCACCGACGGCCTCGTCATCGCCACCGGAGCCGCACCGCGCACCCTGCCGGGCCCGCCGCTCGCCGGAGTGCACGTCCTGCGCACCTACGACGACGCCCGCGCGCTGCGGGCCGCCCTCCACGACGGGACACCCCGCGTGGTCGTCATCGGCGGCGGCTTCATCGGCGCCGAAGCCGCCTCCTCCTGTGCCGCACTCGGACTTCAGGTGACGGTCGTGGAGGCCGCGCCGCTGCCGCTGATGCCCCAGCTCGGCCCGGACCTGGCGCGGATCTGCGCGGAACTGCACGCGGATCACGGGGTGCGCCTGCTGTGCGGCACGGGCGTGAACGGGCTGCGCGACGACGGGACGGGCCGGGTACGGGCGGTGGAACTCGCCGACGGGCGGCTGCTGGACGCGGACCTCGTGATCGTCGGGATCGGGGTGCGCCCCGCCACCGGCTGGCTGACCGGGTCCGGGCTGCACCTGGACGACGGGGTGACGTGCGACGCGGGCGGCGTGACGTCCGTGCCGCAGGTCGTCGCGGCGGGCGACGTGGCCCGCTGCGCGGGCGTGCGCACCGAGCACTGGACCAGCGCCACCGAACAGCCCGGCACGGCCGTGCGCAACCTGCTCGCCGGCACCACCGTCGCACGGCACACCGCGCTGCCCTACTTCTGGTCGGACCAGTACGGAACGCGTATCCAGCTGGCCGGCCGGCGCGGGCCGCAGGACACCGTACGCATCGTCGAGGGCGACCCCGGCGACCGCAGCTTCCTGGCCGTCTACGAACGTGACGGGCGGATCACCGCGGCGCTCGCCGTCGACCGGCCCCGGCCGTTCATGCGGCTGCGCCGCCGACTCGTGGCGGACGCCGCCGCGCCTTGCGGGCCTCCCGCCGCGCCTGCCGCCGCTCCCGGCGCAGGCGCCTGGCCGTACTGCTCGGCTGCGAGCGGACCCCGTTGCGCTGCACCCACACCTGGCGCGTCACCCAGACGTCCAGCACCGCCCACGTCGCGACCACCGTGCTCGCGACCGTACTGAGCACCGCGGGGAAGGCGAACCAGGCGCCCGCCATCGTGCAGAAGAACGCCACCATGGCCTGAACGAGCGTCAGCGCCGCGATGATGACCGCGCGCACCGCGGCCGTCCGCACCGGATCGGCCATCCGCCGCCTGGCCGCCGGCTCCTCCTGCCACAAGGCGCGCCTGCCGCCGCTCAGACCGATGCCACCGTCGTCGTGAACCATCTCCGGCGTCACTCTCCCCGTACCCGCACGTACCCGCCTGCCCCGCCACCCGGGTCCCTGCCCGGCTTCACCCCGTCGCATGTCCCGGCCCGGACACACCACCGCCCACCATGGTCACGAACGGGACCGCCGACCGGTTCCCGGCCGCTGTGATTTCCGGCCAGCCGTTCCGGCGCACGGGCGGGCGCGGGAGGGGTGTTCGAGGCCACACGGGTGGGCGGGTTGTCCGGCAATCAGCCGACAACTGCGGACGATCCGCCCCTGACCTGCGGGTCAGGCGTTCGGACGGGGCTTCGGCCAAGTCCCTCGTCAGTAGTAGGCTCGCGCCGTTTGTTGACGGAACACCATCCCCGTGCGCCGGGGACGACGTAGGGGAGGCCATGCGCTTTCGAGGGAAGACGATCACTCGGAAGATCGCAGCGCTGCTGCTGGTGCCACTGGTGTCCCTCACGGCCATGTGGGCGTTCGCCACCTACATCACCGGACGCGAGGCCAACCAGCTGCTCGGCGTCGGCAACGTCGTCGCCAAACTCGGCTACCCCGCCGAGGACGCCGTCCAGGCGCTCCAGCAGGAACGGCGGCAGAGCCTGCTCTTCCTGGCCGACCGGCGCGGCGCCGACTCGCTGGGCGAGCTGCGCGACCGCACCCGCGAGACCGACAAGATCGTCAACAAGCTGCGCGACAACGCCGCCGACCCCGCCGTGCGCGACGACCTCAACGGCGTCGCCGGCGAGCGCATGGACGACGTCCTCAAGGGCCTCGGCCGGCTGACCTCGCTGCGCACCCAGGTCGAGGACAACACCATCTCCCGCGACGCGGCCTTCGAGGCGTACAACGACCTCGTCGACCCGAACTACGAGTTCCTCGCGGCGCTGCACGCGCTGGAGAACGTCGAGATGGACAAGCAGGGCCGCGCCCTGGTCAACGTCACCCGCGCCCGCGAGGCCGTCTCCCGCGAGGACGCGCTGATGTCCGCGGCGATCGTCTCCGGCACCATGAGCAAGCGCGACCTGCGCGGCTTCGCCGACCGCGTCGCCGAGCGCCGCGTCCTGTACGCCACCAGCCTGCCCGTACTGCCGGGCGACGACCGCGCCGTCTTCACCGACTACTGGCGTTCCGCACCCGCCCGCGAACTGACCGCCTTCGAGGACCGCGTCATCGACGGCGGCCCCACGGCGGCCCCCCGCGCCGTCAACGCCGAACGCTGGAACGCCGCCGCCGGAAAGGTCCTCGGCGACCTCCAGCGGATGGGCCGGGAAGCCGGCGACCGCTACAAAGAACGCGTCGAGCCGGTCGCCATGGCCGTCCTCCTCAAGGCCGGCGTCGCGGGCGTCCTCGGCTTCGTCGCCCTGCTGGTCTCCGTCATCGTCTCCGTCCGCATCGGCAGCAAGCACGTCCGCGACCTGATCCGGCTGCGCAAGGACGCCCACGAGGTCTCCGGCGTCCGGCTGCCCAGCGTCATGCGGCGGCTGGCCGCGGGCGAGCAGGTCGACGTGGAGACCGAGGCGCCCCGCCTGGAGTTCGGCCAGAGCGAGACCGAGCAGGTCGGCCAGGCGCTGAACACCCTCCAGCGGGCCGCCGTCGAAGCCGCCGTCAAACAGGCCGACATGCGCCGCGGCGTCTCCGAGGTCTTCGTCAACCTCGCCCGCCGCAGCCAGGTCCTGCTGCACCGCCAGCTGACCCTCCTGGACGCGATGGAACGGCGCACCGAGAACGCCGACGAACTCGCCGACCTCTTCCGCCTGGACCACCTCACCACCCGCATGCGCCGGCACGCCGAGGGCCTGGTGATCCTCTCCGGCGCGGCCCCCTCCCGGCAGTGGCGCAAGCCCATCCAGCTGATGGACGTGGTGCGCGCCGCGGTCGCCGAGGTCGAGGACTACGAACGCATCGAGGTGCGCCGGCTGCCGCGGCTGGCCGTCCAGGGCCCCGCGGTCTCCGACCTCACCCACCTGATCGCCGAACTCCTGGAGAACGCCACCGTCTTCTCGCCCCCGCACACCGCGGTGCAGGTGGTCGGCGAGCGGGTCTCCAACGGCTTCACCCTGGAGATCCACGACCGGGGCCTGGGCATGGCCCCCGACGTCCTGCTCGACGCCAACCTGCGGCTCGCCGAGACTCCCGAGTTCGAGCTGTCCGACACCGACCGGCTCGGCCTGTTCGTGGTCAGCCGCCTCGCCCAGCGCCAAGGCGTCCGGGTCTCGCTCCAGCCGTCGCCGTACGGCGGCACCACCGCCGTCGTCTTCCTGCCCGCCGTGCTCCTCACCGAGGACACCGGCCGCGACGACGACACCGGCAGCCGGCGGATCGAGGGCCCGCGGACCGGGGAGCGGGCGGCGCCCGGCGGCAGACTGGCCGCCCTGGCCCAGGTCCCCGTACCGCTGCCCGAGCAGCCGGACCGCACTCCGGACGTCATCGACGGGCCGGTCGAACTGGAACCCCCGCTGACCCGCGCGGAACTCGCCCAACGGGCGGAAACGGACGACGAGGGAAGCCTCTTCCGCGGCCGGACCGCCCACCGCGCCCTCCGCGACACCGCACGCGGCGCCGAGCGGGAGCCGGGCACCCTGCACCGCGCCCGGACCCGCCGCGACGGCACCCCGCCGGTCGCCCCCGTACCGCCCGCCGGCGCCGGCGAGCAGCACCGGCAGACCCGCGACCAGGCACCGGCCGGCGACGGCTCCGCACCGCTGCCGCGCCGCCACCGGCCGCCCGTCCTGGTCTCCGACCACGGCCGGCCGGTCGACGCGGCGGCCCGCGCCGACGTACGCTCCGACGCGGAAACCGACGGCGACACGGATGCGGACATGGACACCGGTACGACGACGGACACGGGCCCTGCCCCGTCCGGCCGGCCCGCCACGACGGCAGGAGGGCTGCCCCGCCGCGTACGGCAGGCCAGCCTCGCCCCTCAGCTCAAGGCGGAACCCGCCGCACAGGACGAGCCGGGCGGCGCGCCCGCCGGCGCGGCGGACGACCGCGACGCCGAGGAGGTCCGCGCCCGGATGGCCTCGCTCCAGCGCGGCTGGCAGCGCGGCCGCCGGGACAACGGCGAGGACGACGGGCGGGACGGCAGCCCGGACACAGCACCAGGAACCACATCGGGAGGGGACGGTCGATGACCGCACCGAAGGCAGCAGCGGCCAGTGCCGAGTCGAAGGGCCCGCAGGGGTCGGGCGAGCTGAGCTGGCTCCTCGACGAGCTGGTCGACCGGGTGGGCAGCATCCGCAAGGCGCTCATCCTCTCCAGCGACGGGCTCGCCATCGGCTCGTCCGCCGGCCTCACGCGGGAGGACAGCGAGCACCTCGCGGCGGTCGCCTCCGGCTTCCACAGCCTGGCCAAGGGCGTCGGCCGGCACTTCGAGGCGGGCCGGGTCCGGCAGACCCTGGTCGAGCTGGAGGAAGCTTTCCTCTTCGTCAGCGCCGCGGGCGACGGCAGTTGTCTCGCCGTCCTCGCCGACGCCGACTCCGACGTGGGACTGGTCGCGTACGAGATGACGCTGCTCGTCAAGCGGGTGGGCGCCCACCTGGGCACCGCGCCCAGGGCCGGGCAGCCCGCCGGCGGCTGACCGGAGGATGACGGCACGGTGACGCCATGACCACAGACGGCACGGCCAGGCCCGGGCAGGGGGACGCCAGTTGGTACGACGACGAGGCGGGCCCCGTGGTGCGCCCCTACGCGATGACCCGCGGCCGCACCAGCACCGAGGCCGAACCGCGGCTCGACCTGATCGCCCTGGTGATCGCCGAGGACCGGCAGGGCGAACCGTTCGACGACCAGACCCTGTCGCCGGAGCACGTGGACATCGTCGGCCTGTGCCGCGACGCGCCGCTGTCCGTCGCGGAACTGGCCGCCGAACTGGACCTGCCGCTCGGCGTCGTACGGGTCCTGATCGGTGACCTGCTGGACGCGGAGCTGGTGCATGTGAGCCGGCCCGTGCCCCCGGCGGAACTGCCCGACGAGCAGATCCTCCGCGAGGTGATCGACGGGCTCCGGGCGCTGTGACCGCGCGCGGGGCCGCCCGGCGGTGACACCCCGCCGGCACCCCGCCCCCGCCGGGCCGCACCCCCACGAACTGCGAGGACCGAGGAATGCGAGAGAACAGCACCAGCGGCGAACCGGGAGAAGACGGCCATGGTCTTCGGGCGCTCTGAACGACGCCGCAAGCAGGACGCCCCCGACCCCGTCACCCTCAAGATCCTGGTGGCGGGCGGCTTCGGGGTGGGCAAGACGACCCTGGTGGGCGCGGTCAGCGAGATCAAGCCGCTGCGCACCGAGGAGCGGCTGACCGAGGCGGGCCGGCCGGTCGACGACCTCGCCGGGGTGGAGGGCAAGCGGACCACCACCGTCGCCATGGACTTCGGGCGCATCACGCTCCGCGAGGACCTGGTGCTCTACCTCTTCGGCACGCCCGGCCAGGACCGCTTCTGGTTCCTGTGGGACGAGCTGGCCCGCGGCGCGCTCGGCTCGGTCGTGCTGGCCGACACCCGGCGCCTGGAGGACTCCTTCGCCGCCATCGACTACTTCGAGCGCCGCGGCATCCCGTTCATGGTCGCCGTCAACTGCTTCGACGGCGCGGAACGCTACCCCGCGGAAACGGTTCGCGACGCACTGGACCTGGACCCCGAGGTACCGGTCATGCTCTGCGACGCCCGCGAGAAGGACTCCGCCAAGGACGTACTGATCGCGGTCGTGGAACACGCGATGCACATCAGCGCCCGGCGGCGCGAGCCCGCGCTCCCCTGAGGCGCGCCGGACCCGCGCCCGTAAGGCGCCGCAAGCACGGCCCGCACCCCGCCGTCCGGGGTGCGGGCCGTACGCCGGCCGGGACGACAGGACCTACGAGTCCGTGCCGCCCGCCTCGTGCCAGCCGAAGCTCCGCTCCACCGCCCGGCGCCAGTTGCCGTACTCACGCTCCCGCGTCGGCCCGTCCATCCGCGGCGTCCACTCGGTGTCCCGCTTCCAGTGCGCCGCCAGCTCGTCCAGGTCCGCCCACACCCCCGTCGCCAGCCCGGCCGCGTACGCCGCGCCCAGGCACGTCGTCTCCGCGACCACCGGCCGGATCACCGGCACGCCCAGCACGTCCGCCTGGTGCTGCATCAGCAGGTTGTTGACGGTCATGCCGCCGTCCACCTTCAGCGCGGTGATCTGCACGCCGGAGTCCTGGTACATGGCGTCCACCACCTCGCGCGTCTGCCAGCTGGTGGCCTCCAGCACCGCACGCGCCAGGTGCGCCTTGGTGACGTAACCCGTCAGCCCGGTGATCACACCGCGCGCGTCCGACCGCCAGTACGGCGCGAACAGCCCTGAGAACGCCGGGACGATGTACGCCCCGCCGTTGTCCGGCACCCGCGCCGCCAGGTCCTCGATCTCGTCGGCCGAGTCGATGATCCCCAGCTGGTCCCGGAACCACTGCACCAGCGCGCCGGTGATCGCGATCGATCCCTCCAGGCAGTAGACCGGTGCCTCCCCGCCGAGCTGGTACCCCAGCGTCGTCAGCAGCCCGCTCTTGGACGGCACCGGCCGCTGCCCGGTGTTCAGCAGCAGGAACGAGCCCGTGCCGTACGTGTTCTTGGCCTCGCCGACCCGGTAGCAGGTCTGCCCGAACACCGCCGCCTGCTGGTCGCCCAGGGCCGCCGCCACCGGCACGCCCCGCAACTGGCCCACCGCCGTCCCGTACACCTCCGCCGACGGCCGGATCTCCGGCAGCACCGCCTCCGGCACCCGCATCGCGGACAGGATCGCGGTGTCCCACTGGAGCGTGTGCAGATTCATCAGCATCGTGCGCCCGGCATTGGTGACGTCCGTGACGTGCACCCCGCCGTCCGTACCGCCCGTCAGCTTCCAGATCAGCCAGGAGTCGACCGTTCCGAAGGCGATCTCCCCGGCCTCGGCCCGCGCCCGCAGTCCCGGCACGTTGTCCAGCAGCCAGGCCACCTTGGGCCCGGAGAAGTAGCTGGCCAGCGGCAGCCCGGTGGCCTCGCGGAAGCGGTCCTGGCCGTCCGTGCCGCCCAGCTCGTGACAGAGCTGTGCCGTACGGGTGTCCTGCCACACGACCGCGTTGTGCACCGGCTTGCCCGTGGAGCGGTCCCACAGCACCGTGGTCTCGCGCTGGTTGGTGATGCCCAGCGCGGCGAGCTGATCGGCGCGCAGCCCCGCCTTGGCGAGCGCGCCCGCCACCACCGCCTGCACCTTGGCCCAGATCTCCTCGGCGTCGTGCTCCACCCAGCCGGGCTTGGGGAAGATCTGCCGGTGCTCGCGCTGGTCCACGGCGACGGTCGCGCCGTCCTGGTTGAAGATGATGCAGCGGCTGGAGGTGGTGCCCTGGTCGATCGCGGCGACGTACCTGTCCGTGATGCCGTCCGTCATGACGTCTCCTGATTGCTCGTAGCGGGTCGGGCCGGGCGCCGTGCGCGGACGGTCAGAAGACCGCGGTGAACACCAGACCGGAGAGCACCGCGCCGATCAGCGGGCCGGCCACCGGAATCCAGGCGTACGACCAGTCCGAGGTGCCCTTGTTGGGGATGGGGAGCAGTGCGTGGGCGATCCGCGGCCCCAGGTCACGGGCCGGGTTGATGGCGTAGCCGGTGGGCCCGCCGAGGGAGAGGCCGATGCCGACGACCAGCAGGGCGACGAGCAGGACGTTGATCCCGGAGCCGTAGACACCGGCGTCCGCGCCGGGCACCTGCCCGATCCCGATGCCCTCGTTCTTGCCGAAGAACAGCAGCGGCAGTACCAGCGCCACGGTCGCGATGATCTCGGTGACGAGGTTGGCGGCCGGATGGCGGACCTCGGGGGCGGTGGCGAAGATCCCCAGCGTCGGCTGCGCCGTCTCCGCCTCCCGGTTGGCCGCGAACTGCGCGTAGTACAGCGCCCAGGCCAGTACGGCGCCGAGCAGCGCTCCCACCAACTGGGCGGCGATGTACAGCGGCACCTTGGACCACGGCGTACCGCCCGCGACCGCCGACCCCAGCGTCACCGCCGGGTTCAGGTGCCCGCCGGACAGCGGCGCGGCGGTATAGGCCCCGGCGAGCACGCCGAGACCCCAGCCGAACGCGATGGCGACCCAGCCCGCGGCCTTCGCCTTGGAGCGGTGCAGGGTGACGGCGGCGCACACGCCGGCACCGAAGAGGATCAGAAGGGCGGTACCGATGACCTCACCGACGAAAATGTCCCCGTTGGCATACATGGCGGCTCCTTGTCCCTGGCCCGGGGCCGTGGCCCCGGTCCTCCGTGCAGGGTGCGTACTTCCCGGGCCACGGGGAGGGCGGCGGGCGCTCGGACGCCGCGCCCCGCGCGGCGTCCGCGTCGAGCGTGCCGGTGCGCCGGAACCGCCCCTGGGGAGTCGGGCAGCGCCTACCGCTGCCACCCGGCCGGGTCACCCGGCTGTGGCGGTGCCGACGGACACCCGGCAGTGTTCACCGCAGGTGACGGGGCGTCAAGGGACCGGGTGGGGCGGCGTTCCGTCCTCGCGCCGCCGGCCCCGGCGCACCTCGTGCCCCTGTGCGCCGGGCCGCCCCAGCACCCAACTGCCGACTCCCGAGAGGGACTTCGCCGCCTTCTTCAGCGGTGCCAGCGCGGCGGCGGACTGCGCGTGACCCGTCACGCTGCCCGGCGCGCACACCACCGTCGCCAGCGACAGCGTCACCGGCAGCCCGCCCGCCGACCACGGCACGTCCAGCACGGCCGCCGCGAACGGCTCCAGATCGTCCGGCGCGGCCAGCACCAGGAAGTCGTCCCCGCCGATGTGCCCCACCCGGGCCGAGGGCAGCTCCGCCGCCGTACGGGCCAGCACCTGCCCCACGGCCCGGATCAGCGCGTCCCCCGCCGCGAACCCGGCCCCGTCGTTGACCTGCTTGAACCGGTCCACGTCCAGCCAGCTCAGGGCGAACGCCCGGCCGTCCGCGATCCGCCGGTCCACCTCCGCGTTCACCGCGTCCGAGCCGGGCAGCCGGGTCAGCGGATTGAGCCGCGCCGCCTCCTCCACCCGGCTCTCCGCGAGCGCCCGCAGGATGTCGGCCAGATGGACCACGCCCATGCAGCGGCCCTGGTCGTCCACCACCGCCACGTCGTCACCGGCCCGCTCGCGGTCGCCGTCCGCCGCCACGTCCAGCACCTCCCAGGCGGTGGCGTCGGCGCCGACCGTCCGCGGCCGGTCGGCCAGCCGCAGCGCCGGGCGGTCGGCGTACAGCGCGTGCCCGTAGCGGCCGGACAGCGACAGCAGGAAGCGGTCCCGGTCGATGGCCCGTACGGGTACGCCGTCGGGGTCCACCAGCAGCACGCCCGAGACTCCCGGGAAACCCGTCAGATGACTGCGCACCGCACCTGCCGAGGCGGACATCGGCAGCAGCGCGGCAGGCTGCAGGAACTGCGTCACCGGCGGCCCGGCAGGCGCTTGGGCCACGCCGGACGCGGCGCCCCCGGCGTACCCGGTCGCCACCGGCCCGTACCCGTCGCGCGGCTCCGGCAGATACACGTCGGCCGCCGGACGCCGGGCGGGCGGCGCGAACAGGAACCCCTGCGCGAGCTGCGCGCCCGCCGCGCGCACCGCCGCGTACTGCCGTTCCGTCTCCACCCCCTCCACCGCCAGCACACTGCCCAGCACCTCGCACAGTTGCCGCATGGCGGCCACGGCGGCCCGCCCGCCCCGGTCGCCGTCCAGCTCCGCGCAGAGCGAGGCGTCCAGCTTCACCAGGTCGGGGGCGAGATCGCCGAGCAGCCGCAGCGGCAGGTCCCCGTCGCCGACCCCGTCGGCGCCGACGCGGTACCCGTCCTGCCGCAGCCCCGCCACCGCCTCCAGCAGCGCCCGCCGCGGTACGTGCGTGAACGGCCCGCCGACGTCGATGGTGATCTCCCACGGCCGGCGGCCCACGTCGTGCACCGCCTTGCGCAGCGCGGTCAGCCCCGGCAGCTCGGCGAGGGTCGCCGCGAACACGTTGACGTGCAGCGGCAACAGGGTCTCCTGCCGCGCGGCGGACCGTACGGCGAGTCCGGCCAGCTCGGCGTCCAGATCGGCGGAGCGCCGCGCCGCCGTCAGCACGTCGCCGCGTTCGGGGCGGGCGAGTATCTCCAGGGCGGCGATGGAACCGGTCGACAGGTTCACGACGGGCTGGAAGGCGAATCGGAGCTGGTCCGTCCAGGCAGGCACGGCAGCAGAATGCCCACCGGGGACGTGCACGGTGCGTGATTCACGCACTGTTCACGCACCCTTCCGGCGCACTCGAACGGGCGTCCTCGGGGGGCTCGCGAGTCTCCCGGGCCCGCGTGGCCGCCCGGGGGCCGTGCGGCCCCGGGCGCCTCACCGCACCACGACCACCGCCGAACCGTGCCCGAACAGCCCCTGATTCGCCGTGATCCCGGCCCGCGCGCCCGGCACCTGCCGCGCCCCTGCCCGCCCGCGCAGCTGCCAGGTCAGCTCGCAGACCTGCGCGATCGCCTGCGCGGGCACCGCCTCCCCGAACGACGCCAGACCGCCACTGGGGTTCACCGGGAGCCGCCCGCCGAGCGCCGTCGTCCCGTCGCGCAGCAGCTTCGTGCCCCCGCCCTCGGCACACAGGCCGAGATCCTCGTACCACTGGAGCTCCAGCGCGGTGGACAGGTCGTACACCTCCGCCAGCGACAGGTCGTCCGGCCCGAGCCCCGCCTCCTCGTAGGCCGCCTCGGCGAGGGAGGGCCGGAAAGCGGCCGGCGCTTCCGGTACGGACGCCGCCGAGTCGGTCGCGATGTCCGGCAGGTCCAGCTCCGTACGGGGATAACGAGGCGTCGCCGTGGCGACGGCCCGGATACGGACGGGGTCCGGCACGCCCCGCCGCCGTGCGTAGTCCAGGCCGCACAGGACCAGCGCCGCCGCGCCGTCCGACGTGGCGCAGATGTCCAGCAGCCGCAGCGGGTCGGCGACCACGGGCGACGTGGCGACCTCCGCCGCCGTCACCGGCTTGCGGTAGCGCGCGTACGGGTTGAGCGCGCCCGCCGCCGCGTTCTTCACCTTCACCTGCGCGAAGTCGTCGGCCGTGTCCCCGTACAGGGCCATCCGGCGCCGGGCGTACAGCCCGAAGTAGGCGGGATTCGTCGCGCCCAGCAGCCGGAAGCGCAGCCAGTCCGGATCGTCGGGCCGGTCGCCGCCCGCCGGGGCGAAGAAACCTTTCGGGGCCGCGTCCGCGCCCACCACCAGCACCACGTCCGCCAGCCCCGCGAGAAGCTGCGCCCGCGCGGCGGCGACCGCCTGCGCGCCGGAGGCACAGGCCGCGTAGACACTCGTCACCCGCGCGCCCTGCCAGCCCAGCGCCCGCGCGAACGTCGCGCCCGCCACGTACCCCGGATAGCCGCCGCGCACGGTGTCCGCACCGACCACCGACTGCACATCGGCCCACTCCAGCCCCGCGTCGGCCAGCGCCGCCCGCGCCGCCACCGTCCCGTACTCGACGAAGCCGCGGCCCCACTTGCCCCAGGGGTGCAGGCCCGCTCCGAGGACGGCGATGTCACCGGACACGGCCGTCTCCCGCCCCGAGACCCCCGTACGCCCCGTACACCCCGCCGACTCCGTCCGCCGCGTCCGTCCCGTCCGTCTTCACCGGCCGCCACCACCACGTCGTCCACACGGTCTCCGCGTCCTCGCCGAGCACCCCGGGCATCAGCTCGACCTCCATGCCGACCCGCAGATCGGCCACGGACACTCCCGGCGCGGCCTGTCCCAGCACCACCATCCGCTCCGCCGCCAGCTCCACCGCGATCAGGGTACGCGGCTGCCACGGCACCTCGGGGTCCGAGACGTAGGGCGGCGGCGGCCGGTAGCGGCCGTCCGTGTACGACCAGACCGTGCCGCGCGGCGACAGCGGAACCTCGGTCAGGCCGGTCCCGTCGCAGCCGGGAGCACGGCAGAAGAAGTCCTCGCGCGGGAAGAACACGGCACCGCAGGTACCGCACCGGGTTCCCAGGAGGCGGAAGCCCGCACCGGTGTCCGTATCGGTGAACCACCCCGGTACCACCGGCCTGCGTACGCGCGTCACGGAACCTCCCGACACCGGCAACGGTCCGCCCTTCTCGACCAACTGACGGTCCGTCAGGAGTCTGGCACGCGACCGGCGGCCGACGGAACCCCGCCGCCGCGCGACCGCCCCCGGCGCACGAAAGGATCATGCTCTTCTTCGGGAAACCGGCTGAACCGGATAACCCCGCACGGCGTCCACCAAGGCAGGGCCGGGGCGCGGGATCCACGGGGGTGGTTCCGCGCCCCGGCCGACTTGCCAATATCTCCCGGCCTTGACGGCGAGGCCGCCTGCCCAGGCGGGCGCCGCCGGCCCGCCGCCGGTTCCGCATGCCGGCCCGCCGACGCACGTTCCCCAGGAAATACCGGCTTCATGGTCACCCATCACTGAATATCCCTATGTTCCGCTTACCGGAACTCCTGGGCGCATACCGTCCGGCGTGCACCACTTCCGTTGCTATATTCCGACGGCCGAGGACCACCGGACGCGCGTCGGGCATGAGAACGGCACTGCACACGCACGGGAAGGCCCGGCGATGCCGTGCCGGTGCGGGCCGATGGCCGGAGCCCCGGGGAACTTCCGTTCCCTGGCCCGCGCTGTGAGGAACAGGAGAGCGACACCGTGCCCAGCGGACGCCCCCGCACATCTTGGTCGGCCGGCCTGGTCGCCGTCGCCGCCGCGACCGTCACCCTGACCGTCGCTCTGCCGGCCCATGCCGTCGCAGGTGACCCCGCCCCGGACGGTGCGTACGCCTTCGCTGCCAGGCTGGACATCGGAGACGGCAAGTTCGCGGCGCCGGTGCCGGTCACCAAGCCCTGGACCTACAGCCAGACCACCGCCGGCGACTTCAACGGCGACGGCATCGCGGACCTCGTCGCCTGTGACGACAAGAAGAACCTCTGGCTGTTCCCCGGCAAGAAGGGCGGCACCTTCGCCGAGAAGGTCTGGTTGACGGGCGGCTGGAAGTACACCCAGACCGTTGCCGGTGACTTCACCGGCAGCGGGAAGGCCGACCTCATCGCCCGTGACGACGACACCGGCACCGTTCTGCGCTGGGCCGGCCGCGGCAACGGCACCTTCGCCGCTCGCGTCCCGGTCAGCAGCAGCTACTGATCAGTGGTGGTCGGGTGGAGTGCCGGGCGGCACTCCACCCGACCACCACTCGTCCCCCCACACGACACGACGGTTGAGGAAGAAACCCTATGACGAGGACGGCACGGCTGTTCCGCGGAGTCACGCGAACGGCCACTGTGGCGCTCACCACCTGCGCGACGGTCGCCGCGCTGACCCACGTCACCTGGGCCCGGCCTGCCGAGGGCCACGGCCCGGGGACACCGGCCGTGCCCCGGGCCGGACAGAGCAGCGGGGCAGCCCCGGGCTGGACCCGGACCTGGGGAACCTCACTGGCCACGGCGGCCCCCGCGGCCAAGTCCGGCGTGACCGGCCGCCAGACGCTGCGCATGGTCGTCCACACCAGCACCGGTGGCGACACCGCCCGCATCCAGCTCGCCAACACCTTCGCCACCGCACCCGTCCGCATCGGACACGCCACCATCGCCCGGCGGTCCGCCGGAGCCGGCGCCACCGGCACACCGGTGAACCTGACGTTCGGCGGCAGCCGGAGCACCGTCGTCGAGCCGGGGGAGACGGTACGCAGCGACCAGGCGGCCTTCCCCGTCAAGGCCGACGAAGACCTGCTGGTCAGCGTCCACCTGCCGGAGCCCGTGGCGGAAGCGCCATACCACGACTACACGCTCACCACCTCCTACGCCTCGGCACCGGGCGACGGCACCGACCGGGCGGGCGAGACGGCGGGCAGCCGCTTCCCGGCCCGCTTCACGCACTGGGCCTACCTCAACGGGGTGGACGTCACGGTGTCCGGCGGCGACGGCACCGTCATCGCCCTCGGCGACTCACAGACCGACGGCGGGCACACCACCCCGGACACCAACCGCCGCTGGCCCGACCACTACGGCCGCGCCCTCCAGGCGTCGCGACGGCACACAGGGGTCGTCAACGCCGGAATCTCGGGCAACCGGCTGCTCACCGACTCCACCGGAACACGCGCCGCCTACGGCCCGAGCGCCCTGAACCGCTTCACCCGAGACGTCCTCGAACAGCCCGGTGCCCGGTCCGTCATCCTCTACGAAGGCATCAACGACATCGCGCTGGACGGCGCCGACAGCACCTCCCTCATCAGCGCGATCCGGGAACTCGCCGGCCGGGCCCACACCGCCGGCCTCACCTTCACCGCGGCCACCATCCCGGCCTTCGCGGGCTACCCCTCGTACACCCCCGCCAAGGAACAGACCCGGCAAGAGGTCAACCGCTACATCCGCACCAGCCGGGACCTGGACTCCTACGTCGACTTCGACCGGGCGACGCGGGACCCGCGGGACGGCACCCGGCTCTTCGCCGGGTACTACGACCGCGGTGACGACCGGCTGCACTTCAACGACAACGGCAGCCACGTCCTCGCCAACACCGTCTTGGCCGCGCCGCCGGCCCGCCCCGCGCCGCACTTCTCCCAGACCGCCGCGGCCGACTTCACCGGCGACGGCGTCGTGGACCTCGTCGCCCGTAACGCCGACGGGGATCTCATGCTGTGGACCGGAAACCAGGACATCGACCGGCCGGGGCGAGGAGACGGCACGTTCGCGCGTCCTGTGCGGCTCACCGGTGACTGGGACTTCACGCAGACGGTGGCGGGGGATTTCACGGGGGACGGGAAGGCGGACCTCGTCGCCGCGGACGCCGGGAACGTTCTGAAGCTCTGGACGGGGCGGGGCGACGGCACGTTCGCCCGTCCGGCGCGGCTCACCGGTGACTGGAAGATCACCCAGACCACCGCGGGTGATGTCACCGGTGACGGCATCGGGGACCTCATGGGCCGGGACGCCGACGGGGGACTCCGGCTGTGGGCCGGCGAGAAGGGCGGCACGTTCGCGCGCCCGGTGAAGGCCATCGGCGGCTGGGACTTCACGCAGACGGTGGCGGGCGATTTCACGGGGGACGGGAAGACGGACCTCGTGGCCAGGGACGCCGCGAACGGGCTGATTCTCCGGCCCGGGAACGGGGACGGCACCTTCGGCCCGTCCACGGCCCTGAAGAGCGGCTGGACCTGCACGGAGACCACTGCCGGCGACTTCAACGGCGACGGCATCGCCGACCTCGTCGCCAGGGACGACGCGTCCGGTGACCTCAACCTCTGGATCAACACCGGGGGCACGCTCTCCGACCAGCCGCTACGGCTGACCGGCGGCTGGTGATCCGCCGGTCACCGACACCGATCACCGACGGCTGCTCACTGACGGCCGCTCGGCGGCGGTTGCTCAGTGACGACCGCTCAGCGACCGCCGCGAGACCGGGAAGTCGAAATACGTGTCCGGGAACGTCTCCGGCGTGAAGGTGTAGTGCCACCACTCCTTGTCGTAGTTGCGGAACCCGGCGCTCTCCAGCCCCTGCTTCAGCAGCAGCCGGTTCGCGCGCTGCTGTCCCCGCACCCGAGGGTCGAGGGTGTGCGCGAGCGTGTCGAAGCAGTCGAAACCGGTCCCCATGTCGAGCGAGTTGTCGGGAAACCGTGCCTTCTTGGGCGCGTAGCACTCCGTCAGGGGCTCGCCGGGGATGTACGGCCGGGTGGGCAGGCCGGGCAGCCGGACCAGCGTCAGGTCGACGGTGCTGCCCCGGCTGTGCCCCGACTTCTCGGCGATGTAGCCGTCACGGAAGAGGGTCGACTTGTCGATCCGCGGATAGAACTCGCCCTTCATCCGCTGGTCGCCCAGGTCCTCGGCCCAGTCCACGAAGTGGTTCACGGCGCGCTGCGGCCGGTAGCAGTCGTACACCTTGAGCGTGTAACCCCGCCGCAGGAAGGAGCGCTGGGCCCGGTGCAGCGCCCGCGCCGCGTCCCGGGTCAGGATGCACAGGGGCTGCCGGTAGCCGGTGACCGGTACGCCCATGAAGTTGTGCGGCGTGAAGTACCGCATCTCCTGACGGATCGTCGGGTCCACGTCGCGCAGTGCGACGAATGCGCTGGGCGCGGCCGTAACCGTGGAGGGTGCGGTGTCGCTCGAAGGCCGCGGCTCGGCGGCGGCCCCTCCTGGCACAGCCGCAAAGGTCAGAGCGAAGGCCGTGGCGGCCACGGCGAGGCCGCGCAGCGCGGCAGCGAGTCTCGGCATGGCACCCGTCTACCACCGGCACCGCGCCGCACGGAAGACAGTCGGCACCGCCTGTCGGGAAAGTGGCTCGGCAGGAGTTGCAGGCGCAGTAACCGTCGCAGGGACAGCGCCAGAGATATCCGCAGGACCGCTGGTAGACGCGGCAGCCGCACCGGCTTTTCATGCACTGGTTGTCGTGGCAGGCGCTGGTGGAACAGTAGTTGGATTCGACGCTGCAATTGCAGTTCAGAGCCTTGCAGCGCGCTTCCGGGAGGTCTCGGCGGGGTCGAGTGTCGCAAACAGCAGGTTCGCCGCCGCGCACCCGAAATGCCGGTCGGCGGACTCCCGGAGGGCCCGCTCGGCCGGACCCGGGCCGGCCACCCGGCCGGACCCGGGCCGGCCACCCGGTCGGACCCGGGCCGGCCACCCGGTCGAA
Source organism: Streptomyces paromomycinus (assembly GCF_003865155.1). NCBI lineage: Bacteria > Bacillati > Actinomycetota > Actinomycetes > Kitasatosporales > Streptomycetaceae > Streptomyces > Streptomyces paromomycinus. The sequence goes on from NZ_BHZD01000001.1 coordinate 8,434,133, forward strand.
AGTGAAGCTGTTCTCCTGCGCGGCGATGTGGTGCACTTTTTCGAGTACGTCGCTCTGTTCCGGGAAAGGCCGGGATGCGTCCGGCGCTAGCGCGCGAGTTGTTCCCCCCCAGAGCCGGCTGCGGGCCGCGGGCGGCAGTGCCGCCCAGACGGCCTGGCGGCAGGGCAGGGGGTGGGCGGTCAGCGCGTCGTAGTCCTGCGGGATGCTGTCGCGGTGGTCCTCGACCCGCAACGGTTCGACTTTCCCTCCCCAGGCGCGCTCGACCGCTTCGGAGACTTTCCTGCACTGCTCGCACGAGGCGTCGAAGGACAACACCCACTGCGTCGCCGGATTTCTCATGTCGACCCTCGTCCGTTTTGACGGAGGGATTCTCCGGCAAAAGTAACGCACCGGGAAAATGAGCGACAACAGAACAGAAATAGAAGGACGCCGCATTCTTCCACCGGCGGTGTCCGGGGTGCCCTGGGCCGGGCCCCGGGACATCGCCGTGCGCCGTCACACTCCGGTGGCGGGTCACTCCCCGGCAGTTGTCACTCCCCGGCGGCCGTCATCTCCACCACCGCCAGATCGCCCGCCGGATGCACCCTGGCCACCCGCAGCCCGGCCTCTTCCGCGAGCGCCGTCAACTCCGTCACCCCACGCTCCCGCGCCCCGAAGTACACGAACACCCGCAGATCCATACCCGTGTGCACCGACTCGCCGTCCACGCCGAACCGTTCCACGACCAGGACCCGCCCCCGCGTCCCCGCAGCCTCGGCACACCGGCGCAGGATCGCCCGCGCCGCGTCGTCGTCCCAGTCGTGCAGGACCGCGGAGAGGACATAGCCGCCCGCCCCCGCGGGCAGCGCCTCGAAGAAGTCGCCCGCCACCGCGTCCGCGCGACCGTCCAGCCCGGCCGCCGCCAGCGTCTCGTGCGCCGCCCGTACGGTCTCCGGCTGGTCGAACACGGTGCCCCGCAGCCCGGGATGCGCGGCGAGCAGCGCCGCGAGGAACGTGCCGTTGCCGCCGCCGACATCCACGATCCGCCCCAGCGCACCCCAGTCGAAGGCGGGTACGACGGTCTCGGCCCACCGTGTGACGTCGACACCCATCTGCGCGTCGTAACCGGCGGTCCGCTCCGGGTCGGTCTTCAGGTCGTCCCAGAAGGAACGGCCGAACTGCCGCGAAAACGCCACCTCGCCCGTCCGTACGGAGTGGGGGAGTGCCACGAACGCCAGGTCGGCCCGGCCGATGGCGCTCTCCACGTCCAGCATCCGCCGCGCGCCGGACGGGTGGTCGTCGCGCAATTCCTCGCCGCGCGGCAGCAGCCCGTAGCGGCCCTCCTCGTCACGGCTGAACACCTCGACCGTCACCAGGTGCCGCAGCACCCGGTCCAGCACGCCGGCGTCGACCTTCGTGATCGCGGCCAGCTCCCGCGCGGTCCGCACTCCGTCCGCGAGATGGTCGGCCACCCGTAGCGTCGCCACGGTCCGTACCGCCATCGGTGTCACCAGGTCCGCGATGTCCCGGATTCCCCGCCCGTTCGCGTCCGTCACTTCCGGAGTCCTCTCTGCGCGTCGTGTCCGCCCGGTGCCTCACCGGCGCTGTCACTGCCGCTGTACGAACGGACCAACCTACGCAATCCGCCGCCCGCCGCCTACCCGTGGCCACCCGCCGACCCGCGCACCCGCACCCGGTACCCGACCGCGCCACCGCCCTGGCGCTCGACGACCACCTCCCCGCCCTCCAAGCGCGTGGTGAAACGCTCGACCGCCGGCCGCTGCCAGCCGTCACCGGCGTCCGGCACGACCAGGCCACCCCCTTCGCGGCCCTCCTCCGGGGCCCACACCTCCAGCTCCGTCGTACCGTCCGCGCCCGCCACCGGCAGCACCGCACCGGCCCGCGCCAGCACCGGAAGCCGGGACAGCGGCGCGTCCACCAGCACTTGCCCGGGCCCGTCGTACGCCTGCCCGTCCGCCGTGTCGTACCAGCGCCCGCGCGGCAGCCGCACCGCCCGCCGCGTCACCCCGGGCCCCAGCACGGGCGCCACCAGCAACGCGTCTCCCAGCAGGAAGGCGTCCTCGCAGTCGCGCAGCTTCCGGTCGTGGGGGGTGTTCCACCAGACGGGACGTACGTACGGCGCTCCGGAGAGGCGCGCGAGCTGCGCGAGCGTCACGAAGTACGGCAGCAGCCGCATCCGCTCCAGCAGCGCCGCCCGCGCGTGCTCCAGTACTTCGGGCCCGTACTCCCACGGCTCCCGCCGCCCGGCGGTCATCGCCGAGTGGGTACGGAACAGCGGCAGGTACGCGGCCGTCTGGAACCACCGCAGATACAGCTCCGGCGACGGCACCCCCGAGAACCCGCCGACATCCGGACCGCTGTACGGCACCCCGCACAGCCCCATCCCCAGCACCAGCGACAACGAGGCCCGCAGGCCCGGCCACCCGGTCGCCACGTCCCCCGACCAGGTGCCGCCGTACCGCTGCATCCCCGCCCAGCCCGAGCGCGAGAACAGGAAGGGACGCTCGTCGGGACGCAGCTCCAGCAGCCCGTCGTACCCGGCGCGCGCCATCGCCAGCCCGTACACGTTGTGCGCCTCCCGGTGGTCACCGCCCCGGCCCTCCAGCGCGTGCCGCGCCGAACGCGGCAGCGACGGATCGCCGAACGCCGCGAACGACACCGGCTCGTTCATGTCGTGCCACACCCCGGAGAAGCCCTGGGCCAGCCGCTCCGCGTACAGCCCGCCCCACCACTTGCGCACCCGCGCGTCCGTGAAGTCCGGGAACACCGCCTCGCCCGGCCACACCACGCCGCGCACCTCCCGGCCCCGCGCGTCCCGTACGTACGCGTCCGCCGCGGCCCCGCCCTCGTACACCGCGTTGCCCGGCTCGGCCTTCACCCCGGGATCGACGATCGACACCAGCCGCACCCCCTCCTCGCGCAACTCCCGCGCGAGACCGGGCAGATCGGGAAAGGCCGTACGGTCGACGGTGAAGACGCGATGGCCGTCGTAGTGGTCGATGTCCAGATGCACGGCGGACAACGGCAGCCCGCGCTCCCGGTAACCGGTGACGACCCGCCGCACCTCCGCCTGGCTGCCGAAACCCCACCGGGCGTGCTGCGGACCCAGCGCCCAGCGGGGCGGCAGCGCGGGCGCCCCGGTCAGCGCCGTCCAGCCGAGCAGGACGCGGGCGGGTGTACCGGCCAGGACCCAGTACCGCAACGGGCCGCCGTCCATCCGCAGTTCCGAGCAGCCCGGCCGGTCGTGCCCGGAGCCCGCCCCCTCCGCCCCTTCGCGCAGCGTCACCGTGCCGTCCCACGAGTTGTCGTGGAAGACCAGGTGCGTGCCGGCGTCCGCCACCACGAGCTGGACGGGCATCGTCACGGACAGCGGATCGTCGCCCGGTACGAACGCGCCGCCCGGGTCGGTGTTCCACAACCGGTACCTGCCCGCCCGCAGCCGCGGCCCCGCCGACCGGCCGCCCAGCCCGAAGAACCGGGCGTCCGCGGCCACCTCGGAACGCTGCACCCACCGGGAGTCACCGGGCCGCTCGCCGGGCGTACCGCTGCCGCCCCCGGGGGCCCCGGCCCCCAGCCCTCCGTTTCCGGGCCCCTCACTTCCGGCCCCTCCGCTCCCGTCCCCGGGCACCCGGTCCCACCAGCGCGGCGGCAGCTCCCGCCGCAACACCACGCCGCCCGGCGTCCGCACCTCCACCGCGCCGTGCCGCGACACCGTCACCGTCACCCGCTCCGACACGACCCGCCAGCCGCCCTCCGTACCGGGCTCCAGCACCGCCCGCGCGTCCGGCTCCGGGCACGCCCCGGCCAGCGCGTACGACGGCTCCGGCGCCGCGTCGTCCCAGCCGCAGAAGACCGCGCCGCCCGCCGCCACCCGCACCCGCAGCGAGGAACGCGCGAAATGCACCACTCCGCCGCCCGGCTGCGGCTCCGCACCCACCGCCGTCCCCGGCACCCGCGCCCGCTCCCGGCCGCCCCGCGGCAGCCCCAGCGCGTCCGCACGGCGCCGCCGCCACGCCGACCGCCATGTCCGCAGCCCCCGTACCGATCCCAGTGCCCTGACGGCCCGGACCGCACCGGCCGTCCCGTCCCACCGCGGCCACCGCGCCGACCGCTCTTGATCACGCCCGTCCATGCTGCTCAGCCTGCCATCGACGGCCCGCGACGGGGGCGTTGTTCAGTCCCCGTTCACCTGGGACCAACCAGGACCTCACACGCGGCACACCGGTGGCGCGCACGCCACCGGTTCCGGCCACCGGAGCACGCCGGAGACCGCTCCTTTCGACGGGTGCGCGCCACGGGTACCCGGCCGTCCCCGTCCACGGGTGCGTGATCGCTTCCGTCCACGGGTGCCAGGCCGTCCCCGCCCCGGTACGCGCGGCCGTTCCCGGCGCGCCCGCGCGTCCCGAATGTGCGGCCGACCCTGGCGCAGAAGTCGATCACGTGGCATCGTCCTGCCCAGCCGTGTCACACGCACGCGCCCCCGCGCTGCGCCGGGGCGACCCCCTCGGCCGTACGGGGACCACGCACACCGCGTACCGCACGCCCACACCGCGTCCACGCAACGCCGCGTACAGCCGGGAGCCGATCATGACCACCGCACCGCAGTCCGACCCGCAGCCGGAACCCCTGTGGCAGCCCGGCCCGGACCGCATCGCCGGCGCCCAGCTCACCCGGTTCCACGACTGGGCGGCCGCCCACCACGGCGCCCCCGCCCGCACCGCAGGGGACCCGGTGGCGGACTACGCCGCGCTGCACCACTGGTCCGTGACCGAACTGCCCCGTTTCTGGCAGGCCGTCGCCGCCTGGTACGACGTCCGCTTCAGCACGCCGTACGAGACCGTCCTGGCCGACCCCGCGATGCCCGGCGCCCGCTGGTTCCCCGGCGCCACCCTCAACTACGCGGAGCACGCGCTGCGCGCCGCCGAGGACCCGGCCCGCGCCGACGCGCCCGCCCTGCTGCACGTGGACGAGACCCACGACCCCGCCCCCGTCACCTGGGCCGAGCTGCGCGCCCAGGTCGGCTCCCTGGCCGCCGAGCTGCGCCGCCTCGGCGTACGCCCCGGCGACCGGGCCAGCGGCTACGTCCCCAACGTCCCGCAGGCCGTCGTCGCCCTCCTGGCCACCGCCGCCGTCGGCGCCGTCTGGACCTCCTGCGCCCCCGACTTCGGCGCCCGCAGCGTCCTGGACCGCTTCCAGCAGGTCGAGCCCGTCGTGCTGTTCACGGTCGACGGCTACCGCTACGGCGGCAAGGAACACGACCGCCGCGAGACCGTCGCCGAACTCCGCCGCGAACTGCCCACCCTCCGCGCCGTCGTCCACATCCCTCTTCTGGGAACCCCCGCCCCCGAAGGCGCCCTGGAGTGGTCCGGCCTGACCTCCGCCGCCACCGAACCGGTCTTCGAGCAGGTCCCCTTCGACCACCCTTTGTGGGTCCTGTACTCCTCCGGTACGACCGGCCTGCCCAAGGCGATCGTCCAGTCCCAGGGCGGCATCCTCCTCGAACACCTCAAGCAGACCGGCCTGCACTGCGACCTCGGGCCGGACGACCGCTTCTTCTGGTACACCTCCACCGGCTGGATGATGTGGAACTTCCTCGTCGCCGGCCTCCTCGCGGGCTCCACGATCGTGCTTTACGACGGCAGCCCGGGTCACCCGGACACCGCCGCCCAGTGGCGGATCGCCGAACGCACCGGCACCACCCTCTTCGGCACCTCCGCCGCCTACGTGATGGCCTGCCGCAAGGCCGGCGTGCACCCCGGCCGCGACTTCGACCTGACCACCGTCAAGTGCGTCGCCACCACCGGCTCCCCGCTGCCGCCCGACGGCTTCCGCTGGCTGCACGACGAGGTCGCCGCCGACCTGTGGATCGCCTCCGTCAGCGGCGGCACGGACGTCTGCAGCTGCTTCGCGGGCGCCGCGCCCACCCTGCCCGTCCACATCGGCGAACTCCAGGCCCCCTGCCTCGGCACCGACCTCCAGGCCTGGGACCCGCACGGCAAGCCGCTGACCGACGAGGTCGGCGAGCTGGTCGTCACCAACCCGATGCCGTCCATGCCCATCCACTTCTGGAACGACCCCGAGGGCACCCGGTACCACGAGAGCTACTTCGACACCTACCCCGGCGTCTGGCGGCACGGCGACTGGATCACCCGCACCGCGCGCGGCACCGTCGTCATCCACGGCCGCTCCGACTCCACCCTCAACCGCCAGGGCGTACGGATGGGCTCGGCGGACATCTACGAGGCCGTCGAACGCCTCCCCGAGATCCGCGAATCCCTAGTCATCGGCCTCGAACTCCCCGACGGCGGCTACTGGATGCCGCTCTTCGTCCACCTCGCGCCCGGCGCCACGCTCGACGACGCCCTGCGCGACCGCATCAAGCGCACCATCCGGGCGCAGTGCTCCCCGCGCCACGTTCCCGACGAGATCATCGAGGCCCCCGGCGTACCGCACACCCTCACGGGCAAGCGGATCGAGGTCCCCGTCAAACGCCTCCTCCAGGGCACCCCGCTGGAGAAGGCCGTCAACCCGGGCTCGGTCGACAACCTCGAACTCCTGCGGTTCTACGAGCGGATCGCCGCCGAGCGAGCCGCGGCCGAGAGCGCGTGACCGAGCGCGGACGGTAGCGGGCGGGCCGTCGCGGGCGGCCGTTGTCAGACCCTCCGATTACTCTCAGTCACAAGTGAGGCTCGCCGAGCGAGCAGCACACACCGACCGAGGGGGAGTCATGACCACACCGTCCCGACGCACCGCACCTACCGCTTCGAGCGGCCCCGCCGCCCGCCGCATGCTGCGCCGCGAGATCCCGAGCACCGCCGCCGTCCTGGCGGACGCCCAGGACTTCGCGGCCATGCGCCGCTACCGCACCTTCCCGTTCGACGACCACACCGCCTACCTCCAGCAGATGGAGGCCCTGCTGCGCTCACTGACCGCCCAGGGCATCCACACCACCGTCGCCCTCTTCGACCCCGTCGCGTACGAGACCTTCTGCACGGACACGGACCTGGACCCCGACCGCCCCGACAGCCGCTCCCGCTACACGGCCGAAGTGGCCTGCACCGGCGCCACCCTGCCGTACACCGGCGAATCCCTGTCCCGGCTGCTGCCCGTCCTCATCGACGAAGCGGAACGCCAGGCGATGTGGGACCGCGCCACGGCCCTCCTCGCCCGTACGGGAGCCTGCGCGGACTGCGGCGAGGACTTGGCGCGGGCCGCCTTCGCCCGCGCCTCCCGCGCGGTCACCAGTCTGCTGGACGCCCTCGGCGACGGCACCCACCACCTGGTGTGCAGCGTCCCCGCGAGCGGGACCCCGCTCCTCGCCGTGCTGCACGCCGACTCCCGTGACGACGGCCGGCTGGAGCTGTCCGAAGCCGCGACGCTCGTCTTCTGCACGGTCCTCGCCGCCGGCGTCGCCCTGCGCAGCCCCGGCGGCATCGTGTCCCGTACGGCCGAGACCGCCGGGCGCGACACGGTCCGCGGCTGGGTCCTGCGCGACGCCTGGCTGCACCCGCTCAGCGCCGCCGAGGTCTTCACGGCCTACTGCACGGACGCCGACACCGGCGAACCCGTCCCGCCCGAGCCCGGCGTCGACTATCACGCCGGCCTCGCCCTTCCCGACCCACCACCGACGGACGGACACGACCACAGTCACCACTGACACGGCGGCCGCCGCGCCCGCCCCGCCCGCCTCGAACGCCGGACGGCCGCCCGGCCGAAAACGCCGGACGGCCGCCCCGCCACAAGGGCGGGACGGCCGTCCGTACCAGCGTTGCACTGCTTCATCGGCGAGGCCCGCCCGGTCACTCCCGGACCGACCGGGCCCCGCCGGGGATCACTCCCCGGAGAGCACCGCCTGCGCGGCGGCGCGCGCGTCCTCGGCGGTGTCCGCGGCCCGCGCCGCGGAGGCGGCACGCTCGCACTGGGCCAGCGTGTGCTTCGCCAGCGTCGCGCGCACGTAGGGGATCGACGCCGCGCCCATGGACAGGCTCGTCACGCCCAGACCCGTCAGCACACACGCCAGCAGCGGATCGGAGGCCGCCTCACCACAGACACCGCAGCTCTTGCCCTCGGCCTTCGCCGACTCGGCCGACAGCGCCACCAGGTCGAGCAGCGCCGGCTGCCACGGGTCCTGCAGCCGCGACACCGCACCGACCTGACGGTCGGCGGCGAAGGTGTACTGCGCCAGGTCGTTGGTGCCCAGCGAGAGGAACTCGACCTCCTGCAGGATCGACCGGGCGCGCAGCGCGGCGGACGGAATCTCCACCATCGCGCCGAACTTCGCCTGCAGCCCGGCCTCGCGGCACGCGTCCGCGAACGCCTTGGCGTCGGTCCGGTCGGCCACCATCGGCGCCATGACCTCAAGGTAGAC